>NZ_AP028663.1:2595000-4995000 GCF_041154445.1 Variovorax sp. V118
CACGCCGGCCGCCTTGCCCAGCGTGCCGATCAGCACCAGCCGCTCGGAGCGCAGCGCCAGCGCCTGCAGCGCGCCGCGCCCGGTGGCGCCGAGCACGCCGAAACCGTGCGCGTCGTCGATCACCAGCCAGGCGTCGTGCTGCTCGGCCAGCGCCAGCAGGCCCGCCACCGGGGCGATGTGGCCGTCCATGCTGAAGACGGCGTCGCTCACGATG
Organism: Variovorax sp. V118; assembly: GCF_041154445.1. Classification (GTDB taxonomy): domain Bacteria; phylum Pseudomonadota; class Gammaproteobacteria; order Burkholderiales; family Burkholderiaceae_C; genus Variovorax; species Variovorax boronicumulans. The sequence continues at coordinate 2,595,215 of NZ_AP028663.1, forward strand.
ATCTTGACCGGCGCGTCGCAGGCCGCCAGTTGCGCGTCGAGCGCCTGCAGGTCACAGTGCGGGTAGCGCTCCACGCGGGCGCGGGCCAGCCGCGCGCCGTCGATCAGCGAGGCGTGGTTCAGCGTCTCCGAGAAGATCACCGCCTCGCCGTCGCCCAGCGCCGACAGCACCGCCAGGTTGGCCATGTAGCCGGTGCAGAAGAACAGGCTGCGCGCATCGGGAATGTGCGGCGCCATCCATTCGCCCAGCCGCTCCTCCAGCTGCGCATGGGCGCGCGAGTGGCCCAGGATGAGGTGCGAGCCGCCGCTGCCCGTGCCGTAGCGCGCCGCGCCTTCGGCCAGCGCCTCGGCCAGCGCGGGGTGCGCGGCCAGGCCCAGGTAGTCGTTGCTGCTGAAGCCAAGCATGGTGCGCGGCGCGGTGGCGCCGGCCAGCGTGAGGATCTGCTCGGGCGCGCAGGCGGTCTCGGCGATCTGCCGGCGGCGGCGCAGCGAGCGCGCGTCGAGCGCGGTGATTTCGTCCTGCAGGCGTTCAAGCAAGCGCAGCATCGCGGGCTCCTTCGTCGGCGGTGGCGCCGGGGGCGTGGGTGACGGCCTGGAGCGTGGCGAGCGTGCCGTCCACGAGCTGGTCGATCTCATCGTCCGCAATGGCGTACGGCGGCATCAGGTACACGGTGGCGCCGATGGGCCGCATCAGCAGGCCATGGTCGCGCGCCGCGAGGTGGAAGCGCTCGGCGAAGCGCGCACCGGGCTCGCGCACGTCGAAGGCCGTGATCATTCCGCGCTGGCGCAGGTGGTCGACCGCTTGGCCGGCCAGCCCTTCGCGCAGCCGCGCCAGCAGGCGCGCGGACCGCGAGAGGTTGCGGTTCAGCGCGTCTTCCTGCTCGAACAGATCGAGCGTGGCGAGCGCCGCGCGGCAGGCCAGCGCGTTGCCGGTGTAGGAATGCGAATGCAGAAAGCTGCGCGCGGCATCGTCGTCGACGAAGCCCTGGTAGATGGCCTCGCGCGTCATCACCAGCGCCAGCGGCAGGTAGCCGCCGCTGATGCCCTTCGACAGGCACAGGAAGTCGGGCCAGATGCCGGCCTGCTCGCAGGCGAAGAAGGTGCCGGTGCGCCCGCAACCGACCGCGATCTCGTCGGCGATCAGGTGCACGCCGAAGCAGTCGCACAGCGCGCGCACGCGGCGCAGGTAGGCCGGGTCGTGCATCGCCATGCCGGTGGCGCACTGCACCAGCGGCTCGACGATCACGGCGGCGATGCTGTCGTGCTGCGCGGCCAAGAGCGCCTCTAGCTCGTCGGCCGCGCGGTTCGCCACGGCGGCGGCGTCTTCACCGGGCCGGGCGGCGCGCGCGTCGGGCGAGGCCACGAGGTGCGCGCTGGCGAGCAGCGGCGCGTAGGCGTCGCGGAACACGGGCACGTCGGTGACGTGCAGCGCGCCCAGCGTCTCGCCGTGATAGCCGCCGCGCAGCGCCACGAAGCGGCGCTTGCCGGCGCGGCCCGCGTTGCGCCAGGCATGGAAGCTCATCTTGAGCGCGATCTCCACGGCCGAGGCGCCGTCGGAGGCATAGAAGCAATGGCCCAGCGCATGGCCCGTGAGCGCCGAAAGCCGCTCGGCCAGCTCGACCGCCGGCGCGTGCGTGCAGCCGGCGAGCATCACGTGCGGCAGCGTGTCCAGCTGCGCCTTGAGCGCGGCGTTGATCGCCGGGTGCGCGTGGCCGAACAGGTTGACCCACCACGAGCTGGTGGCGTCGAGGTAGCGTCGGCCTTCGTGGTCGGTCAGCCAGACGCCCTCGCCGCGCGCGATGGGCAGCGGCGGCGCCACGTCGAGGCGGATGCTCTGGGTGCAGGGGTGCCAGACATGGCGGCGGCTGCGCTGTTGCCAGTCGACGTTGGCATTGGCGGCATCGGCACCTGCGGCGGCTGGCGCGGTCGTGGGGGAGAAAACGTTCGAGGGAGGCACCCGCGCGTTCCTTTCTGGAGGGCAAGGCGGCGGATCGTATCGACGCGAACGCGCCCCGGCAAACGCCCGGAACGCGTGCAAAAAGAAGGCGGAATGACCGAGGTTGGGCGGTGTAGCGCGTGCGTTCAGGCCAACGTCGCGCAAGCTGGCGACTTCGTGCGGGGCCGCGCCGGCGCGGGGCCGACGCAAGTTGTCCGGCTGCCGTCACAGATGGCGAAGGAATGTCCGCTTTTCAGGGTGTGCGGTGGGTGGACTCCGCTTTTCGGACAGAAGATATGGCTGGTATTCGCAACCGGCTTCAGCCGCGCTTCTCGGCGTTGCGCTTGCGTGTGGCGGCGCCCTTCTTCGCGGACGCCGAACGTTCGGCGGCCGTGCGGTGTGCCGCTGCGGCGCCGCCGAGGCGACCACCCTTGCGAGACGGTGCATGGTTCTCAGGCCGGCCGCGGCCCGCACCGCTCTTCTTGCCACCGCCGGTCTCGGCATTCACCGTGGCCCAGGCACGACGCTCGGCCTCGCCCTTGGCCACGCCGCGGTGCTCGTAGCCTGCCTCGATGTGCTCGGCCTTGCGCTTCTGCTTGTCCGTGTAGGACGACTTGTCGCCTCGTGGTATGTCTGCGCTCCTTCAATCAAATGGGATGAAAGAAGCCTTCATGCTGGCCGCCTGTGAGCCGCCATGGGTCGGAAGAGGCAGGCGCTGCGCGTCAGCGCAGTCTGTCGTGCGCGCTCAGGCCGACAACACGTTCGCGAGGTCGGCCTTCAGGGCCGTGGCCCGTTCCGGCGCCCGCGCGAGCCCCGCCTCGACCAGCGCCTGTGCCCGTGCGCGGTCGCCCAGGTGCATCGCGATCCGTGCGAAGTGCAAGGCGGTGCGCGCATGGATCTGGTGCGGGTCGGTCTCGCGCAGCATCTGTTCGAAGCTCTGCGGATAGCTGCCATGCCGTGCGAAGAAAGTACGCCCCGGCCCTTCCCACTCGCTCACGATGAATTCGACGTTTTCCTCGGCCTCTTCTTTCGTCGCGCCATAGGTCCATCCGAACGCGGCGCCGGGCGGTGGGTCCAGGCGGTCGCGGAACACGCAGTGCGATTCTTCGAGCGCCTCGGGCGCCACCGGCGTTCCGCCCTCGGGCGGCAGGAAGTCCAGGTGCGCGCCGAGGTTCAGGTAGCAGGCCTTGCCGCCGCTCGCGCCCTGCACGTTGAACACGTGGATCACCGGCCCGTCGATGCGCCGCAGCGTCTGGCCCGAACCCTGGAAGCCTTCGGCCTTGAGCACGGGAAAGAGGTGGTGCGTGAGCAGCTTGAGGAAGGTGGTGCGGTTCATGGCGCGCGGGGTCTGCGGGTACGCAAGGTGATCGAATAACGCAGGCCCTCGGTCGGGGCGATGGCATGTTGCCATGCCCAGCGCGCCGGTCCGCGCAGCAGGTACACGGAGCGCGGCTCGATGAGGAATTCGAGCGCGGCCGGCCCCGACGCGGGCGCGCCGGGCACGTAGGGCCGGAACTGCATCACCGCGTCGCCGCACAGCGAGACGCCGACGATGTCCTCGAAGTCGGGCACGTCGCGGTGCCAGCCCAGCGGCGTGCCGGGGCGGTACTCGGCGATCAGCACGTGGGTGAGGTCTTCGGGCGCCAGGCCGGCCCAGGCGGCGGCCTTCGCGCGCAGCGGGTGCAGCGCCTCGGGCAGCGGCGCGCCGGGCTTGAGGCGGTTGGTGTCGAAGTCGTAGCTGCCGCCGAAGCTGGTGCCGCGCCGGCGAGCGGTGTATTCCTTGTAGCGCATCTCCTTGAGCGGCAGGCGCTGCACGATGCGCAGCAGGCCGGCCTCCTCGTCGCGCGACAGGAACCCGGCTTCGTAGCGCAGGCCCTCGATGGCCGCCACGGGCGCCTCGCCGAACAGGTCGGGCTGGCCGGCGTGCTCAAGGCGTCGGGTGGCGCGCATCGTCTTCTCCGGCCTCCCCGGCCAGTTGCACATGCCACCAGCGCGGCAGCAATTCGCGGATCTCGGCGCGCGCAAAGCGGTCGTCGAGCAGGTGCAGCACGCCCGTGTCGGCCTCGGTGCGGATCACGCGGCCGGCGGCCTGCACCACCTTCTGCAGGCCCGGGTAGAGGTAGGTGTACTCGTAGCCCTTGCCGAAGCGCGACTGCATGCGCTCGCGCGTGATCTCGTTGAGTTCGTTGTACTGGGGCAGCCCCAGGCTGGCGACAAAGGCGCCGATGAGCCGGCTGCCCGGCAGGTCGATGCCTTCGCCGAAGGCGCCGCCGAGCACGGCGAAGCCGATGCCCTGCCCGCCCTCTTCGAAGCGTGCGACGAAATCGTGGCGGTCGGTTTCGCGCATGCCGCGCGTCTGCGTCCACACGGGCACGCCGGGGTGACGCAGCGAGAACGCGGCGCAGGCCTTGTCCAGGTAGTCGAAGCTGCTGAAGAAGGCCAGGTAGTTGCCGGGCAGGCGTTCGAACTGCGCACCGATGATGTCCGTCACATGGCGCAGCGAGCCGGCGCGGTCGCGAAAGCGCGTGGAAACGCCGGTCGCCACCTCGACGCGCAGCTGCTGGCCGCGAAACGGCGATTCGACGTCGAGCAGCGCCGTGTCTTCGGGCAGGCCGAGCGCGTCGCGGTAGAACGCGAACGGCGCGAGCGTGCCCGAGAAGCAGGTGACCGACACCGCGTCCGCGAAACGGCCTTCGAGGAACGGCCCGGGCACGAGGTTGCGGATGGCCAGGCCGCGCTGTTCCTGGGTGGCGCCCAAGGTGCGCTCGAACACCGAGTGGTCGTCGAAGACCTCGGCCAGCCGCGCGAAGTGCAGCGCATCGAAGAAGAAGTGCTGCAGCGGGCCCTGCGCCGCATCGGGCGTGGCGGCGAAGTGCTCGGCCATCGCGGTGTTGGCGGCCTGCAGGGTGCGCAAAAAGCGCTCGGGAATCTCGTCGGCGGTGTCGTAGCCGGCGGTCTGCGCCTGCTGCAGCGTGTCCCATTCGCGGAACAGCCGTGCGAGCGGGCCGCGCACGGCGGCGGGTGCGGCGCGGTGAGCTTCTTCCAATGCGGCACCTTCGAGCTTCGCGGTGTACATGCCGCGTGCGCGCTCCAGCAGGTTGTGGGCCTCGTCGACCAGCACGGCGACGCGCCAGTTGGCGTCCTTCATGCTGGCGAACAGGAAGGCGCTGCCGTCGAAGTAGTAGTTGTAGTCGCCCACGACGACGTCGCTCCAGTGCGTCATTTCCTGCGCCAGGAAATAGGGGCACACCTCGTGCGCGAGCGCGACCCGCCGCAGCGCCTCGCGGTCGAGCCAGCCGACCTGTGCGGCCTCGGCGCGCGCGGCCGGCAGGCGGTCGTAGAAGCCGCGCGCCAGCGGGCAGGCCTCGCCGTGGCAGGCGCGGTCGGGGTACTCGCAGACCTTCTCGCGGGCCGCGAGTTCGAGCACGCGCGGCCGGTGGGCGCCGCCCTGCCCCAGCACGCGCAAGGCGTCGAGCGCCACGGGCCGGCCGGAGGTCTTGGCGGTGAGGAAGAACACCTTGTCGAGCTTGTGCGCCGCGCGCGCCTTGAGCAGCGGAAAGAGCGTGGCCAGCGTCTTGCCGATGCCCGTGGGCGCCTGCGCCAGCAGGCAGCGCCCGCCCACGGCGGCGCGGTAGACCGCCTCGGCCAGTTCGCGCTGGCCGGTGCGGAAGTCGGCATGGGGAAATTCGAGCCGCGCCAGCGCGTCGTCGAGCGCGCCGCGGTGCGCGGCCTCGCGCCGCGCCCAGTCGCTGTAGCAGGCGCACAGGGTCTCGAAGTGCGTGCGCAGGGTGTCGCGCGTGTGCTGCTCTTCGAGCACGGTTTCGTCACCGCTGGTCAGGTCGAGGTAGACCAGCGCGACGGTCAGCTGCTCGAGACCTTCCTGCTCGCAGAGCATCCAGCCGTAGCAGCGCACCTGCGCCCAGTGCAGCGCGCGGTGGTTGGAGCGGATGGCGTCGAAGTCGCCGCGGAAGGTCTTGATTTCTTCCACCCGCGCTTGCGCCGGGTCGTAGCCGTCGGCCCGGCCGCGCACGCGCAGCGTGCCGCAGGTGCTGGCCAGCGGCACCTCGCTCTGATAGTCGCCGCCGCGCCGGGCCTGCACCAGCGCGTGGCCGGCCATGCCTTCGAGCGCGCTGGGCGCGGGCACGAAGCGCAGGTCGAGATCGCCCGCCTTCGCGCCGAAGGCGCACAAGGCCTTGACGGACACGACGTGCGCCGCCGAAACGGCGGCTGACGGAGCGGAATGGAGGTCGGAAGGCATGCTGCCGATACTGGATGAAATCACAGTATAGCGAGCGCCGAATGCGGCAATACGTCACACAAATCGGTATCGAGGCCTTCTCCGACAGGTCAAATGATCTTTTTCGGCAAGACTTGACAAGTTTTGCTTACAAATGCATTCATGAAAACTCCCTCCGCGATCGACCCCGTCGAATTCGACCGCCTGCTCAGCCGCAACCTCAAGCTGCCGCTGCTGGGCGGACTGATCGGCGCCGTGGCGTTCGTCGCGCTGATCCTGTATCTGCTGACGAGCCTGAGCTGGGTCGAGCACACCGACCAGGTCACGCGCGCCGCCAGCGAACTGCAACGCCGCTCCATCGACATGGAAACGGGCATGCGCGGCTTCCTGATCACCGGCGAGGAGAGTTTTCTCGAGCCCTACCAGTCCGCCCTGCCGCGCCTGAAGGCCGACACCGACGCGCTGCGCCGCCAGGTGTCGGACAACCGCCAGCAGGTGGAGCGCGTCGACCGCATCGTCGGCCTGCAGGAGTCGTGGCTGACCTTCGCACGGGAAATGATCGAGGCGCGGCGCAACGGCATCGATCCGCAGGCCACCGTCCGGCTGGGCCGCGGCAAGCGCCTGACCGACGACCTGCGCGCCGAGTTCACGGCCTTCATGGACACTGAGCAGACGCTGCGCTTCCAGCGCAACACCGAGGCCAACCGCACCAGCTGGTGGGTGGTCGGGCTGTTCCTTCTGTTCACGCTGGTGTACTCCGGCCTGGTGGCGTTCTTCGGGCGCCGGCAGCTGATGCGGCTGTCCGACAGCTACGACGTGGTGCTGGGCGAACAGGCGGCGCATGCCGAGCGCCTGTCGCAGGAAGCCTGGCTGCGCAATGCGCAGACCGAGCTGGTGGGCGAGCTGGTCGGCGAACTCAGCGCGCCGGACATGGGCCGCAAGATCCTCGCGTTCTTCTCGCGCCACCTCGGCAGCTCGGTCGGCGCGCTCTATGTGCGCGAGCGCCACGGCCCGCTGCGTCGCGCCGCGAGCTACGGTTTCTCCAGCGAGGCCGAAGCCTCGCCGCAGGTGTTCTCCCCCACCGAAAGCCTGGTCGGCCAGGCGGCGGCCGAGCAGCGCCGCATGCTGATCGACCCGGTGCAGGCCGACTACCTGAAGGTCAACTCCGGCCTCGGCGAGATGGCGCCCAAGGCCGTGCTGCTGCTGCCGGTGGCGGCCGACGGCGCCGTCAACGGCGTGCTCGAACTCGGCCTGCCGGGCACGCCGGACGCGCGCAGCGAGCAGCTGTTCGACCTCGTGGCCGACGACATCGGCACCTCGCTCGCGGCGGCGCGCTACCGCGAGCAATTGCAGGACGTGCTGGCCGAAACGCAGCAGCTCAACGAGGAACTGCAGGTGCAGCAGGAAGAACTGCGCACCGCCAACGAAGAGCTCGAAGAACAGTCGCGTGCCCTGCGCGCCTCGCAGGCCATGCTGGAGAACCAGCAGGCCGAGCTGGAACAGACCAACAGCCAGCTGTCGGAGCGCACCGAAGCACTCGACCAGCGCAACACCGCGCTGCGACGCGTGCAGCGCGACCTGGAAGACCGCGCCGACGAGCTGCAGCGCGCCAGCCGCTACAAGTCGGAGTTTCTCGCGAACATGTCGCACGAACTGCGCACGCCGCTGAACAGCGCGCTCATCCTGGCCAAGCTGCTGGGCGACAACCCGCAGGGCAACCTGTCGCTGGAGCAGGTGAAGTTCGCGGAATCGATCTACGCTTCGGGCAACGACCTGCTGGTGCTGATCAACGACATCCTGGACATCGCCAAGGTCGAGGCCGGCAAGCTCGAACTGGTGCCCGAAGAGGTGCCGCTCGACAAGCTGGCCCAGAGCCTGGAAAGCACCTTCCGCCCGCTCGCGACCGACAAGAACCTGGAGTTCCGACTGGAGCTGCGGCCTGACGCGCCGGCCCTGCTGGTCACCGACCGGCAGCGCGTGGAGCAGATCCTGAAGAACCTGCTGTCGAATGCGATCAAGTTCACCGAGCGCGGCGAAGTGGCGCTCACGGTGTCGGCCACGGCCGACGGCGGCGCGGCCTTTGCGGTGCACGACTCGGGCATCGGCATCGACCCGCAGCAGCACGAGCTGATCTTCGAGGCCTTCCGCCAGGCCGACGGCACCACCAGCCGGCGCTACGGCGGCACGGGCCTGGGCCTGTCGATCTCGCGCGACCTCACGCAGCTGCTGGGCGGCTCGCTGACGGTGAAGAGCGAAGCCGGCCAGGGCAGCACCTTCACGCTGCAACTGCCGCCGCGCGCGCCGCAGACGATGCCGGCGCCGGCCATGCCGGTGGGCACGCTGCGTTCGGTGTCGAGCGCCTCGCCCTCGCATGCACCCGCCGTGCTGTCGCCGCCGCCGCTCGCGCCCCCTGCCCCGGCGCCGGTGGTGCCGGCCCCGCGCTTCGCGGACGACCGCTCGATTCCGCGCGACCAGGTGCGCCGCGTGCTGGTCATCGAGGACGAGCCGCAGTTCGCCCACATCCTGTACGACCTGGCGCACGAGCTGGGCTACCGCTGCCTGGTGGCGCACGGCGCGGCCGACGGCTTCGAGCTGGCCACGCAGTTCGTGCCCGACGCGATCCTGCTGGACATGCGCCTGCCCGACAGCACCGGCCTGGACGTGCTGCAAAAGCTCAAGGACTCGCCGCACACGCGCCACATCCCGATCCACGTGGTCTCGGCCGCCGACAACGCGCAGGCCGCCGCGCTGCACATGGGCGCCATCGGCTTCGCGCTGAAGCCGGCCACGCGCGAGGAGCTGACCAAGGTGTTCGGCCGGCTGGAAGAAAAGCTCACGCAGAAGGTCAAGGTCGTGCTGCTGGTGGAAGACGACGCCTTGCAGCGCGAGAGCGTGATCCGGCTGATCGGCGACGACGACATCGAGATCGTCGCGGTCGGCTCCGGCGAGGAGGCGCTGGCGCTGCTGCGCACGCGCGTGTTCGACTGCATGATCACCGACCTGCGGCTGCCCGACATGCAGGGCAGCGAGCTGCTCAAGGCCATGGCGGCGGAAGAGATCGTGTCGTTCCCGCCGGTCATCGTCTACACCGGGCGCAACCTCACGCGCGACGAAGAAACCGAGCTGCAGCGCTACTCGCGCTCGATCATCATCAAGGGCGCGCGCTCGCCCGAGCGGCTGCTCGACGAGGTGACGCTGTTCCTGCACAAGGTGGAGGCCTCGCTGTCCAGCGAACGCCAGGGCATGCTGAAGACGGCGCGCGGGCGCGACCGCATCTTCGAGGGCCGCACCATCCTCCTGGTGGACGACGACGTGCGCAACATCTTCGCGCTCACCAGCGCGCTGGAGCAGCGCGGCGCCACGGTCGAGATCGGCCGCAACGGCCGCGAGGCGCTGGAGCGCCTGGACCAGGTCAGCGAGATCGACCTCGTGCTGATGGACGTGATGATGCCGGAGATGGACGGCCTGGAAGCCACGCGCCACCTGCGCGCCGACCCGCGCTTCGCGAAGATGCCGGTGATCGCCATCACCGCCAAGGCCATGAAGGACGACCGCGACCAGTGCCTGGCCGCCGGCGCCAGCGACTACCTGGCCAAGCCGGTCGACCTGGAGCGCCTGTTCTCGCTGCTGCGCGTGTGGATGCCGAAGATGGAGCGCCTGTGACCCGCAAGCCCCTTCCCGCCGCGCTGCAGGACCCGGCCACCGCCCCCATGCAGCCCCAGCCGCTGAGCGACACCGAGATCGAGCTGCGCCTGCTGATGGAGGCCATCTACCTCAAGTACAGCTACGACTTCCGCAACTACACCACGGCCTCGCAGAAGCGCCGCGTGCTGTATGCGCTGGAGCAGCTCGAGCTGCCCAGCATCTCGGCGTTGCAGGACCGCGTGCTGCGCGACGCGGCGCTGTTCGGCCAGCTGCTGCAGTTCCTGACCATTCCCGTGAGCGAGATGTTCCGCGACCCGGCGTACTTCCTGGCGCTGCGCCGGCACGTGGTGCCGATCCTGCACACCTACCCCTCGGTCAAGGTGTGGGTGGCGGGCTGCAGCACGGGCGAAGAGGTGTTCTCGCTGGCCATCCTGCTGCGCGAGGAAGGCCTGCTGGAGCGCACGCAGATCTACGCCACCGACATCAACCCGGCCTCGCTCGAGAAGGCGCGCCAGGGCATCTTTCCGCTCGAGGCGATCCGCGGCTACACGGCCAACTACCAGCGCGCGGGCGGCCTGAGCGCGTTCTCCGACTACTACACCGCCGCCTACGAGGCCGCGCGCTTCGACCCCTCGCTGTGCGCCGACGTGATCTTTGCCGACCACAGCCTGGCCACCGACAGCGTGTTCGCCGAGACGCAGCTGGTGTCGTGCCGCAACGTGCTGATCTACTTCAACCGCCAGCTGCAGGACCGCGCGCTCGGGCTGTTCCACGAGTCGCTGTCGCACCGCGGTTTTCTCGGCCTGGGCTCGAAGGAAAGCATCGACTTCTCGGGCTACGCCGACCGCTTCGACGCCCACGCGCGCGCCGAGCGCATCTACCGCAAGGTCGCATGAAGCGCGCCGGCACGCAGCACCGTCCGTTTCCGGTTCGCCGCGTCGAGGCCGTGGTGCTCGGCGCCTCGGCCGGCGGCATCGACGCGCTCAGTGCGGTGCTCGATGGGCTGCCGGCCAACTGGCGCATTCCGATGGCGGTGGTGCTGCACCTGCCCGAATCGCACGAGAGCCACCTGGCCGAGATCTTCGCGCAGCGCCTGCCGATTCCCGTGCACGAGGCGCTCGACAAGATGCCGCTGGTGGACGGCTGCCTGTACTTCGCGCCGCCGGGCTACCACCTGTCGATCGAGCGCGGGCGCCGCTTTTCGTTGAGCTGCGAGCCGCCCGTGTTGTTCTCGCGCCCGTCCATCGACGTGCTCATGGCCTCGGCCGCCGACGCCTACGGGCCCTCGGTGGCCGGTTTTCTCATGACCGGCGCCAACGAGGACGGCGCCGAAGGCCTGCTGCGCATCCACCGCGCCGGCGGACTCACCGCCGTGCAAGACCCGAAAGAAGCCCTGGTTCCCACCATGCCCCTCGCCGCCATTGCGCGCCATGCCCCCGACCACGTGCTTCGGCTGCGCGACCTGCGCATCCTGCTGCAGCTACTGGAGCCCGCCCATGCCCATTGAGGTCGAAAGCAAGCTGCTGATCGTCGACGACCTGCCCGAGAACCTGCTGGCGCTCGAGGCGCTGATTCGCGCGCCCGGGCGGCTGGTGTACCGCGCCGGTTCGGCCGAGGCCGCGCTGGCGCTGCTGCTGGAACACGAATTCGCGCTCGCCATCGTCGACGTGCAGATGCCCGGCATGAACGGCTTCGAGCTGGCCGAGCTGATGCGCGGCACCGAGCGCACGCGGCACATCCCGATCATCTTCGTGAGTGCCGCCGGGCGCGAGATGAACTACGCCTTCCAAGGCTACGAAAGCGGCGCGGTCGACTTCCTGCACAAGCCGCTCGACCCACATGCGGTGGTCAGCAAGGTCAGCGTGTTCGTCGACCTGCACCAGCACCGCAAGGCGCTGCGCCACGAAATGGAATCGCTGGCCGCCGCGCACCGCAAGCAGGAAGAGCTGGTGCAGCAGCTGCAGCACACGCAGCGCGAGCTGGAGCGCGCGGTGCGCATGCGCGACGACTTCATGTCGATGGTGTCGCACGAGCTGCGCACGCCGCTGAACACGCTCTACCTGGAGGCGCAGCTGCGGCAACTGCACCTGTCCAAGGGCAAGCTCGACAGCTTCTCGCCCGAGAAGCTGCCCACCATGATCGAGCGCGACCAGCGCCAGATCCGCAACATGGTGCGGCTCATCGACGACATGCTCGACGTGACGCGGCTGCGGCGCGACGCGCTGTCGATCCAGACCAAGCCGGTCGACCTGGCCGAGCTGGCCCGCGCCGTGGTCGACAACCTGCGGCACCAGGCCGAGGCCGCGGGCTGCACCATCAGCCTGGACGCGCCCCCCGCGCTGCGCGGCGTGTGGGACGAGTTCCGCATCGAACAGGTGCTGACCAACCTCCTGACCAACGCGCTGCGCTACGGCGGCGGCAAGCCGGTCGAGATGACGGTGCACCAGGACGGCGACCACGCGGTCGTGAGCGTGCGCGACCAGGGCATCGGCATCTCGCCCGAGGACCACCAGCGCATCTTCGAGCAGTTCGAGCGCACCGACGTCAGCCGCAAGCACGCGGCCGGGCTGGGCCTGGGGCTGTACATCACGCACAAGATCGTGAGCCTGCATGCGGGCCGCATCGGCGTGGAGAGCACGCCGGGCCACGGCGCGCGCTTTTTCGTCGAGCTGCCGCTGCAGCCGCCGCCCGCCTCGGCCGACAGCGGGAAGTAACAAACAAGGCCTCTGTTACGGATTCCGGTAGGCACAGCGTCGATACTGCGGGATCGCAATCAATGGATGCCGAGAGAAAACAACTGTGAATGTGCTGATCGTCGACGACAACGAGGCCGCGGCCGACCTGCTGCGGGAGCTGCTGACGCTGCAGGATCACACGGCCCGCTGCACCTACACGGCGCAACAGGCGCTGGATGCGGCGGCCGGCGAGCGCTTCGATGCGGCGCTGATCGACCTCACCCTGCCCGACTTCCCGGGCACCGAGGTGGCGCGCCGGCTGCGTGCCACGGCCGCCGAAGGCACGCCGCGGCTGCTGGTGGCGATTTCCGGTTTTTCGGAACGGGACGCGGCGAATGCGGCGCCGGGCGAGGTGCTGTTCGACCACCACCTGCAAAAGCCCATCGACATCGGGGCGCTCGAGCGCATCCTCGCGCCCAGCTGACCCGGCCTTCTATCGCCCTTCAGCGCATCGCGCGGTAGCGGTAGAGGCGAAAGCCTTCCTTCTGGATGAAGCCACTGGGCTCCCAGCCGCGTGCGAGCGCACGGTCGGTGATCTGCGCCATCTGCAGGCCGATGCTGTCCTGGAGGTTGTCCCCCACGGCCAGCTCGAACTTACGGAGTTCGCCGTCCAGGGCCTCCACCGCCGCAATGGCGGCCTCGACATCGGTGAAAGGCCGAACGCTGGTCTGCATTTTTTGTCGCTCCTTCGGCACTCTGCGCGCCTGTTGAACGATCCAAGGCAAGTGTCATGCCCCGGGCCCGAACCCTCCCGCAGGCATGAAATGAATTCTTTGATCTTACAAATGTGACTGAATGTGACGTTTTCGTCAGAGTTCACGCCAAGAATTGGCATGCCTGCAAGCTTGCGGACGGCGGGTCAATCGCGGTCGTCATCGTCGTCGTCATCGTTCGGCGCACGGTAGGGATAGCCGGGACCGTAGTACAGGCGCCCGCGCGGCGGGACGTAGATCGGGGCCGGCCGGTAGTACACGGGTGGCGGCGGGCGGTAGTAGACCCGCGGCGGTGGCGGCTCGTAGTAGATCGGGGCCGGGTACGCATAGACGGGCGGCGGCACGTAGTACGGCGGCGCATAGACCGCGCCGGGCGTGCCGATCTGCACCGACCAGTTCGTGCGCGCGCTGGCAGCGCCCGTGGCGAGCAGCGCGCCGGCCGCGATCGCGGCGATGGCAGCCCATCTGAATACAGAAGAATCACTTGGGGAATGCATGGTGGCTCCAGGCCTGGCGCAAACGACGCCGGCGTGGTCCTGCAACGCCACATGTCCCTGCGTGGTGCACCTCGCAGCGCACCAGCTGGTTGCCAAACGTGAACGGGATTCCCAGTCGGCCTTCAGTTCACGATGGCCCGGCGTGACAGCATCACGTCGTCGCCCGTGGTGTTGAAGGCGATGGTCGGCGCGCTGAAGTCGCTCAGCGGCGCGCCCAGGCCAATCTCGCCGCGGCCATGCAGCACGCACTCGTCGCGCCGCAACGCGATCTCGTGGCTCGGTCCGCCGTTGCCGTGGAAGCGCACCCAGGTGCCGTAGGTGCTGACGTCGATCAGCACGCAACTGCCCTGCCGCTCCTCGATGCGCGCATGCAGCCGCGACACGCGCGGGTCGTTGACCACGAATTGCGCGTCGCCCACGCGGCCCAGGTGAATGGGCAGCTGGTCGATGCGGAACATGGAGCGCACGTCGAGCCACGCGAGTTCGATGCGGCCGAAGGTGGAATCGGGCAGCCGCGCCGGCAGCAGCGCGGCCGGCACGGTGAGGAAGCTGGTCAGGTCTTCCTGCCAGTCGATGCGATGGACGATCGACATCTCGGTGCGCCCGCGGATGCTGATGGGCCCGAGGTCGCGGTGCTGCACGGCGCCTTCGTGCAGTTGCTGGATCACCGCCTCGGTGACCCAGATCTGGCCCGGCCCGGCCAGGTCGCTCAGTCGCGAGGCCAGGTTGACGGCGTCGCCGAAGCAGTCGCCCTCCACCTCGACCACGTCGCCGCTGGCCACGCCGATCTGCAGCGCCATGCGCAGCGGCACGGGCCAGCCGGCCAGGCGCTTCTGGTGGTAGCGCTGCAACTCGATGACCGCGTGCGTGGCGGCAGCGCCGCTGGTGAAGATGGCGAACACGCCGTCGCCGAGCGATTTCACGACCCGGCCGCCGTGGGCCTCGCACACACGCCCGATCCATTGGGTCAGCCGCGTCACGGTCTCGGTGGCACGTGCATTCCCCATGGCCTCGAAGACCCTGGTACTTCCGGTCAAGTCCGCGAAAACGACTGTGGAATTGACACCCATACTGTTTTTTCTTGGCGGCAAGCGCTGGTTATGTTGCTCTGGACCTTTCGCCGCTCCTGCGAGAAGTTTCCCCGACATGCGCCTTCACATGCAAGGAACGATCCGCAGAAGCTTCTTGTTGACGCTGCAGCGACAGGGCCAGCTTGGCGCATCGTGCAGATGAATGCCAAAGTTTTTTAATACTTTTGCGCTCAAAATTCAAATGACAACAAAAGAGACCGCTAAAGCTTGTTGTTTGCAAACAAGAAACGGTGTTTCACATCTTGTGTCCCGGCGAACTGAGGCTTAAGGTAGCGACCGTCTCAGCTCCCGGCAATACGCTTTTCGTGACATGCTGCTCTTTCGCCGCCTTTTTCAGCTCCTGAACGTACCCGGCCTGGGCTCGCGGCAGGTTGCGGAAAGTCAGCTCGGGCGCATCCGCACGGCGATGCTGTCGGTGCTCCAGGGCCGCGGCGGCCAATCGATCCAGCGTGTCAGCCAACGCGTGCGCTTTGCGGTCGATGTCGAGACCCTCTGGTACCTGCGCCAGGACGTGATGGTCGCGCTGAGCGCCATCGACGGCGAATCGGCCGCGCGGCGCCAGATGAAAGAAATCAACAGCATGTTCAAGGGCGGCCTGCCCGGCTCGATGGGCCCGCGCGTCCATCAGCGTTTCACCAACCAGTGATGTCCTGATCGGCCGGCATCGCAGCGGCACCGGTGGCCGCCTGCGTGCTGGCTCAATGATCGTGGCCGTGATGGTCGTGACCGTGGTGATCATGGTCATGGTGCCCATGCCGATGGCCCCACACCAGGAACACGTCGCGCCCCTCGGCGGCCAGCGCCACCTTCGCACCCACCGGCAGCAGCACCTTGGTCTGCACGTGCCCGAACGGCAGGCCGGCAATGACCTGCACCTTCTTCAGGCTCGCGCGCAGCCGGTCGATCACCGTGTTCATGCCGAAGCCGCGGTCATAGCCGGCGATGTTGCGCACGCCCGTGAACTGGCCGAACACGACGGCCTTCTGGCGCGCCAGCACGCCCGCGAGCTTCAGCTGGTCGAGCATGCGTTCGATGCGGTACGGGTGCTCGTTGGTGTCCTCGATGAACAGCACGCCCTTGTCGACCACCGGGAAGTACGGCGTGCCCAGCAGGCTGGTCAGCACGCAGAGGTTGCCGCCCCAGAGCACGGCGTCTTCGATCGGCTTGACCTTGAGCTCGGCATCGCGCGCCGGCATGCGCCAGCCGGTGCCTTCGCCCTGCCCGCTCAACAGGTCGTCGAAGCAGGCTTCCATGATGTCGTCGGCACCACCTTCGGCGCCGAAGTCTTCGCCGACCGCGGGGCCCGACCAGGTGACGGCACCGTTCTTGGCCAGCAGTGCGTTCTGCAGGGCCGTGAAGTCGCTGCAGCCGACGAACTCGGTGCCCTTGTCGATCGCCTTGGCCAGCGTCTTGTACGGCAGCGCGTCGAGGATGCGCGTGAGGCCGTAGCCGCCGCGCGCGATCAGCGCCACGTCGGCGCCGCTGGCGGCTGCGCGCGAGATGGCGGCAAGCCGGGTGGCGTCGTCGCCCGCGAAACGCTGGTGCGCCAAGAGCGCGGCTTCATCGACTTCGACTTCATGGCCCAGGGCCTTCAGCCGCGCCACGCCGCGCCGGAAGGCGGCCTTGTCGCGAATGGCACTGGAGGGGGAATAGATGTAGATATGTTTGGACGTCACGTCGTCGAGTATCCCATTGCGTCCCGGATCTGCCGGGCCAGGGTGGCGGCCTGCGCGGTGGTCGGCCCGCCCGATGCGCCACGCGGACCGAGCGCGCGCAGCGCGGCCTCGTAGCCCCGGTCGGGGAACGGCGCGCGCCAGGCGTCCTTGGCGCGCACGCCGCTGTCGGGTGCGGCGAGTGTCGCGGTGAAGCGGCCTGGTGCCGCCGTTTGCAGCAGCGTTGCCAGTTCATCGCCCGCCTCGCTGTGCACTAGCGCGAGCGGTTCGGGATGCACCTGGTCGAGCCACGCCAGCAGCACGTCGCGGTGCCATTCGAGCTGGTGCGTCGCCTCGCGCTTGGGCTTGTCGCTCCTGCCGAAGCCGATCAGGTCGGGCACCAGCGTGCGCAGGCCGGGCGTGCCGACGAGGTGGCGGAAGAAGTAGCCCCACTCGCCCGGGCCATGCAGGCACAGGCAATCGGCCACGCGGCCGTCGCTGCCGGCCGGGCCGGTCTCGTCGACCCAGTGCAGGCGCCAGCCCTGCAAGATTGGCAGGTCCTGGGCGTGATGCGGCGCGAATTCGAAATCGGTGAGCACGGCAAAGCGTTCGGCGGGCGTGCGCAAGGCATCGTCGCGCAGCGGCTCGGCCTGCGCGCGCGCGACGCTGCGGCGCTGCTGGAAGAAGCGCTGCAGCAAGGCGCTGCAGTCGTCGGCCAGCACGCCGCCTTGCACGCGCGTGTGGTGGTTCAGCTTCGGCTCGGCGAAGAGATCGAGCACCGAGCCCGCGGCACCGGTCTTGGGGTCGGCGGCGCCGAACACCACGCGCGCCAGCCGCGAATGCAGCATCGCGCCCGCGCACATCGCGCAGGGCTCGAGCGTGACGAAGAGCTCGCAGCCGTCGAGCCGGTAGTTGCCGAGCGCGGCGGCACCGGCGCGCAGTGCGTTGATCTCGGCATGTGCGCTCGGGTCGTGCTGCGCCACGGGCGTGTTGCGGCCGGTCGCGATGACCTGTCCGTCCTTCACCAGCACCGCGCCCACGGGCACCTCGCCCGCGTCGGCCGCGCGCTGCGCTTCCTGCAGCGCGAGCGCCATCCAGTGCGCGTCCGATGTCGATGCGGCCGGCTCAGTTGTCATCGGGCATCTTGCGGGCCTGGGCCGCGGCGTCGAGGGCGTCCTTGACCTGTTGCTGGACCTGCTGCGCCTGCGTGCGCGCATCGACAGCCGCCGGCGCAGATGCACCAGGTGCGGCCGGTTGTTTGGCGATGGCGGTGCGCGACAGCTGCTGCTTCGCCAGCAGCCCGACGACGACCAGCGCGAGCACGAGGCCGATCAAACCGAACATCCGCATCTCAGCGTGCCTCCGCTGCGACGGCCATGCCGAGCCGGTCCATCCACACGGCCAGCGCCTGTTCGTCGGCCGAGCCGGCGCTGTAGACCTCGCGCATCGCCGCATGCGATTCGGGCCGGTGCTGGTTGAGCTTGATCTTGCATTGCAGCGCCGTCACGTGCAGCTCGAAGCCCATGATGCCGGCCAGCATCTTGTGCTGGAACTCCTCGCCGAGGTCCTTCCATTGCTGGGCGTAGGCGGGCTCATGGTCGCCGATGAGTTTCTTGAGCAGCGCGTCCTTGGCCTCGGGCGTCTCGACGAGCCGGGCTTCGACGGTGCAATGGACCGCGAGGTAGTTCCATGTCGGCACCCGCGCCAGGTCGGGATAGACCGAGGGCGACAGGTAAGCGTGCGGCCCCTGGAACACCACCACCGCGCGCGGCCGCGCCTGCAGGTAGCGCCAGTGCGGGTTGGGCTTGGCGCAGTGGCCCAGCAGCACCAGCGCATCGCCCTCGCGCTGCTCGGCCACGATGGGCAGGTGCGTGACGAAAGGCAGGCCCTCGTCGTCGTTCGAGATCAGGTTGGCAAAGGGGTGGTCGCGCATCAAGCCCAGCGCGACGGCCGGGTCCTTGGCGTTGAACTGCGGAGGCATGTACATGGGGCGGGTTCCTCGTGGGGAGGTCCGATTGTCCCCGAGTCGCCCCCGGCTTGCGGTGCGGCAGGCTACTTGGCGCGTGCCGCTTCGAGCTGCTTCACCATCGCCGTGTAGCCGCGCGCCTTGGCGAGCTGCAGCGGCGTGAGGCCCTGGCGGTCGGCCAGTTGCAGGTTGGCGCCGCCGGCGATCAGCGCGGCCAGCGTGCGCTGGTGGCGTGCGCCACCGTCGCCGAGCACGATCGATTCGATCACCGCCGTCCAGTGCAGGTTGTTCACGTGGTCCAGCGGCGCACCCGCTGCGACCAGCCGGCGCACGACCTCGTCGTGCCCCAGGTGCGCGGCAGCGATCAAGGCGGTGCCGTCGTAGCGGCTGGTGACCTGCCCGGGCTTGGCGCCCAGTTGCAGCAGCAGCGTGAGCGTGGTCACGTCGTCGGCCACCGACGCGATGGTCACGGCGTCGTAGCGGTCGTCTTCGAGCAGGTCGATGTTCGCGCCCGCCTTGGCGAGCAGCGTCACGGCGTCGCGCTGTCGCGCGTAGGTGGCGACCTGCAGCGGCGTGCGGCCGCGCGCGTCGCGCACATCGAGGCTGGCGCCGGAGGCGATCAGGCTCTTGAGCTTGGGCAGGTCGCCGTGCCAGGCGGCGCGGTGCAGGCCTTCGTAGGCCAGCACTTCGGCAGCCAGCGGCGGCACCTGGGCCGCCGCGCCGGGCGCGGCGCTCCAGCCGATCGCGGCGGCGAGCACCGCCGACCAGAGACCGCGCGCCGTCATCAGAGCTGGCCCTTGACCTTCTCGAGCGCGGCGTTGGCGCACTGCTCGTCGAGGTGGCCGCCGGGCGCACCGCCCACGCCCACGGCACCGATCACTTCGTTGCCCGACTTGATCGGCACGCCGCCGCCCAGCAGCAGGAAGCCCGGCAGGTACACGAGGTTGGCGGCGCCGGGGTTCTTCTGGGCGCCTTCCATCATGGCTTGCGTGGGGCTCTTGGCCGAAGCCGAGGTCCAGGCCTTGCGTTCGCTCGACGACAGCGTGTGCGGGCCGGCGTTGTCGGCGCGCTGCACGGCGCGCACGGTGCCGGCGCGGTCGACCACGGTGGCGGCCACGTTGTAGCCGTTGGCGGCGCAGGCGGCCACGGTTTCTGCGGCGATCTGGTTGGCCAGCGCGAGCGAGATGTTCTTCTCGGTGCGAACAGCGGGGGGCGGCGTCTGGGCCTGGGCGACGGAAGCAGCGAGCAGAACGGCGAGACCGCCAACGCGGATGATCGATTGCATGTGTTGTTTCTCCAGTGATGAGAGGGTTCGTGCCGGCCTGTGCCGACCACGGTGTCACTGTAAAAAATACGGTCCGCTGCAACCATTCGTACGGCTACGCCCGGCACTCCGTAGAACTACGGAGCGCCCTCTTCTCCCGCATCCGACGCCAGCACGGCATAGCGCCGGATCAGTTGCGCCAGCGAGTCGCAGTCGAGCTTGGCGAACAGGTTGGCGCGGTGCGTTTCGACGGTGCGCGGCGACAGCGCCAGCACGCGCGCGATCTCTTTGTTGGTGAGCCCCTGCACGATGAAGGCCAGCACCTCGCGCTCGCGCTCCGACAGCTGCGCCACCCGCTCGCGCGCGGCGTTGTCGGCCTGCGATCGCTCGCGCGTGCGCACATGCTGGCGCACGGCCTGCTGCAGGGCTTCGAGCAGCTGCTCGTCGTCCACCGGCTTCTCCAGGAACTCGGCCGCGCCGGCCTTGAAGGCGCGGCGGCACATCTCGACCGTGCCATGACCGGTCAGCATGATCACAGGCTGGTCGACGCCCTGCGCCACCAGCCGGTCAAGCACCGTGAGGCCGCTGATGCCGGGCATGCGCACATCCAGCACGATGGCGCCGACGCTCGCGCGATCGAAGCCGTCGATGAAGGCCTGCGGATCGGCCCAGCCCTGCACGCGCAGGCCGACGGTGCCGATCAGCAGCGACAGGCTGTCGCGCACGGCCTGGTCATCGTCGATCAGGTGGATCAGGGGCGATTGCGGCTGGTCGGCGGTGGTTGGCATCGTCATGTCGAAGGTGCCACCAGCGGCAGCAGCAAGGTGAAGCGCGCACCGCGCGGCGAGGCATTCGCGGCGCTCAGGCTGCCGCCCATGCCGCTGGCCAGCGTTTCGCTCAGGCTCAGGCCGAGGCCCAGGCCGCCTTCGCGCGTGCTGAAGAAGGGTTCGAACAGGCGCGGCAGCGCCTCGGGCGCGATGCCGCGGCCGTTGTCGGTGACGGTCAGCACGCCCTCCTCGCCGTTGCGGCCGACCGAGACCACGAGGCGCCGCTCGGCGGCGGGCACGAGGTCCAGCGCCTGCGTCGCGTTCATGAGCAGGTTGTGCACGATCTGCTCCAGCGCCACGGCTTCGGCCTGCACGCGCACGGGCGCCTGCGCGCTGGCGTCGAACTGGGCCGCCACGCCGTGGCGCGCGAACTCGGGCGCCAGCAGGTGCATGGCGCTGCGCACCACCTCCTGCAGCACCAGCGGTTTCACGTCGCCGCCGGCCTCGGGCCGTTCGATCACGCGGCGCAGGCGGCCGACCACGCCGGAGGCACGGCGGGCCTGCTCGACGGCCTGCCCCATCGCGTCGCGCGCGGTGGCGAGGTCGGGCGGGTCGTCGTCGAGCAGGCGGCGCGCGGCCTGGGCGTTGGCCAGCACGGCCGTGAGCGGCTGGTTGAGCTCGTGCGCCAGCCCGGCCGACAGCTCGCCCAGCGCATTGAGGCGCGCCACCTGCCCCAGCCGCAGCAGCTCTTCGGCGCGGCGCCGCGCGATGCGCTGGCGCTGCGCGGCCCACAGGCCCGCCAGCAGCAGCGCCATCGCCACCGCCCAGCCGCCGATGGTGCGCCACGGCAGCTCGGCCCAACCGACCTGGCGCTCGGCCACCAGCTCGAAAGGCTGGCTCGGCGACGCCAGTTCCTTGCTCAGGCTGTAGCGCCAGCCATGTTCGGCCGACTGGCCGTGTTGCAGCACCAGCTGCTGGCCGTCGCGCTGCAGGACCAGTCGCACGGGACTGCGCTGCGGGTTCATCGGCCAGTCGCGCCAGGGCACCGAGCCGACGAGATCGATCTCGAGCGCGTAGCTCAACGGCTCCGAGCCGATCACGAGCTGGTAGCGGCCATGCGCCAGGTCGAGCACGGCCAGGTCGGCGCGGCGTTCGGCGCGCGAGCGGGCCTCGGCGGCGGCCAGCGCGTCCGCGTGTTCGGCATCGGGCCAGGGCTCGTCGGCCGCACGCCGCTGCACGCGCAGGATCGACGAGTACACCGACGGCAGCCGCCGCTCGGGGTAGTCGGCGCCGGCGTTGGGCTCCAGCAGCGCGAGCGTGGCCAGCACGGCGTCGTACTGCACCACCTGCTGGCTCATGAGCCGGTGCGCGATGCGCGCGTCGGTCTCGAAATCCTGCTGGAGCCGGGTCAGCTCGGCGCGCGCGAACCACACGGCGCCGGCGGCCGTGAGCACCAACCAAGCCAGCCACCAACCACCCCGCGTACGCAACCACTGTGTCATGGCGCGGATTGTGCCCGGCGCCGACGGGCCTCCCCGCTTGGCCGAAAATGCCGACCCAGACATGGCTGACGTGCAGGACTCCCTCTTTTCCGACCTCCCCGAACTTCCGCGCCCGGCCGAAGCGGCCGACGCGCCGGCGCCTTCGCCGAAGAAGCCGCGCGGCGCCACCGTGAAGCCCGTGGCACCCGACGCGGCGCTGGTCGCCCTCGCCGCCGAGTTGCCGCAGCAACTGCGCCTGGGCACCTCGTCGTGGAGCTACCCGGGCTGGGCTGGCCTGGTCTGGGACGGCGACTACGCCGAAACCGTGCTCTCGAAGAACGGCCTGTCGGCGCTTGCGCAGCACCCGCTGCTGCGCACCGTGAGCCTGGACCGCAACTTCTACCGCGCCCTCACCGCCAGCCAGTACGCGCGCTACGCGGCCATGGTGCCGGACGACTTCCGCTTCGTCGTGAAGGCCCCGAGCCTGGTGACCGACGCCACCGTGCGCGACGAAAGCGGCCGCGGCACGCAGGCCAACCCGGTGTTCCTGAGCCACGAGATCGCGCTGCAGGAGTTCGTGCAGCCGGCGCTCGACGGGCTGGGCCACCGCATCGGCGCGCTGGTGTTCCAGCTGAGCCCGATCCCGACTCACCTGCTGGCCGACCAGCCCGCGCTGATCGCACGCATCGGCGCGATGCTGGCCGCGATGCCCGACCTGAAGCCGACCGCGCCCGACGCCGTGCTCGCCGTCGAGGTGCGCGACCCGCAACTGTTGTGCCCCGCCTTCGCCGACATGCTGCGCAGCGTGGGCGCGACCTTCTGCATGGGCCTGCACGCGAAGATGCCGCCCATCGAGGACCAGCTGCCGATGCTGCGCGCCTTGTGGCCCGGGCCGCTGGTGTGCCGATGGAACCTGCACCGCCGCCACGGCCGCTTCGGCTACGAAGATGCCGAAAAACTCTACGGCCCCTTCGACAAGGTGCTCGACCCCGACCCCGAAACCCGCGCCGCGCTGGCCAAGGTGATCGCCGGCACCACGGGCGCCGGACAGAACGCCTTCGTCACCGTGAGCAACAACGCCGAAGGCTGCGCGCCGCTGACCATCGCGTCGCTGGCGCAGGACATCGTCGACCGGATCTCCCGCTAGGACGCACGCCATGCATTCGATCTCGTTCCGCCCGCTGCAATCCACGGATTTCGCGATGCTCCACGACTGGCTGCGCCGCCCGCACGTGGCCGAATGGTGGACGCCGGTGCCGACGCTCGCCGAGGTCGAGGCCGACTTCACGCCGATGCTGGCGCCTGACTCGCCCGACCGCGGCTACATCGCATTGCGCGACGGGCAGCCTTTGGGATTCATCCAGTCGTACGTCGTGATGGGCTCGGGCGACGGCTGGTGGGAAGACGAGCGCGATCCGGGTGCGCGCGGCATCGACCAGTTCCTGGCGCAGGCCGATCAGTTGAATCGCGGGCTCGGCAGTGCGATGGTGCGCGCCTTCACGGACCAGCTGTTCGCCGACCCGGCCGTGACGCGCATCCAGACCGATCCGTCGCCGCGCAACGCCCGCGCGATCCGCAGCTATGCCAAGGCCGGCTTCCACGCGCTCGGCGAAGTGACCACGCCCGACGGGCCCGCGCTGCTGATGGTGCGCGAGCGCGGCGACTAAGTCGAAGACGGTGTCGTGTCGAGGTCGCACCACATGTGGACCTTCGACGAGAACGCGCCATCGAGCACGGTGGCCATCGGCTCGACGCCGAAGACCTGGAAACCGCAGCGTTCGTACAGCGCCTGCGCCGGGCGATTGCCTTCGGTCACGGTCAGCTGCACCACGCGCACGCCGCCGAGCGCGCGTGCATGCGCGAGCAAGGCCTCCACCAGCTGCCAACCGGCGCCCGCGCGCCGTGCCGATTCCGCCACCACCATGCCGAACAAGGTCGCCTTGTGGCGCGTGCGCTGCCGCGATTCGCGGCCCAGCCCCGCCGCGCCAACCAGTACGCCGGTGGCATCGAAGGCGCCGTACACCACCTCGGCGGCATCGGCGTCCGTGCGCAGGCGCGTCTCCCACCAGGCGGGCGGCAAGCTGGCGCGCTCCTCGACCGTGGACGTGAACGCCTCGGGATGCCGCGCGTAGGCGTCGAGCATCAGCGCGCGGTAGGCCGGCCCGTCGGCGGGAATCAGCCGGCGAACGGTAGGAGCCGCTTCAGAAACGGGCACAAACGGACTGCCTTTCCTGCAACACCGCCTCTTGCGCGAAGCGCTGGCGGTAGGTGTCGATCAAGGTGGCGATGGCCGCGTCGGCCTTCGCGTCGCGCGGGTGCAGCAGCACGACCAGCTTCGAAGGCTCGCGCACCACCTGCCCCGACGCACCGCGCCACTGGCCGGCGGCGTCGAGCACGGTGAAGCCTTGCGGAAAGGCCGGTGTGACGCGGGTGTCGAGAAAGTCGGCCCAGTCGGCGTCGGACACCTGACCACCCGTGGGGATGGCGCGGCCGAAATAGAGGGTGTCGCGCTCGAAGGCCTCGAAGCCCGTGGCGCAGTGGCCGGACGGCCCTGCGGCGCAACCTGCAAGCACCGCGGTGGCCAGCGCGCCCGCCATGCCTGCGCGAAACAGCCGGTGGCGTGCAACGTTGCTCATGCCGGCCGTTCGGTCTTTCAGGCCTCGGGCGCGATCGACTCGGCGTACTCGTACAGCGCGCCCAGGATTTCCTCGCCGCGCTCGTCGGCGTTCTCGGACAGCGCATCGACCTCGCTGAACAGCGCCTCGATGGTGCGCGCCCCGCCCTCGCCCTTGAACAGGCGCGCCACGCGCAGCGCTTCCCAGCGCTCGGTTTCTTCCTCGTTCAGCGACTCGGGCCAGTTGCGCGCGCGGTAGCGGAAGAGGATTTCGTCGAGCCGTCCGTCGTCGAAGGCCACGCACTCCTTGGCGAGCCCCTCGGGCGACAGCCCGCGCAGCTGGTTCAGGCGCCGGCGATCGCCGTTGCCGACAAAGCCGCCGTAAAGGTCCTCATCGACATCGGGCGTCGCCTCCTTCGGCCGGGAAAAAACCTGCGACCAGATCGCGCTCATGTCGGGCAGGTCGCGCGCGATGGCGGCGTGGCGCATGGCGGTGTCCATGTCGACACCCCAGCGCTCGGCCATGGCCGGTGCCAGCGTGCGCAGGTTGCCGACCACCATCGGCGACTTGTTCAGGTGCACGCTCTTCATCGGCAGCCGCGTCATGCCTTCGGGCAGGTCGGCGGTGCGCGTGAACAGGCGCAGGCGCAGCGTCTCGGCGTCGAGGTCGCGCAGCTCGCTCGGGTCTTGCGACAGGTCCCAGGCCAGCAGTTCGTTCTTGTTGGTCGGGTGGCTGGCCAACGGCCACATCACGGCCAGGCAGCCGCGCTCGACCGGGAACATGCCCGACACATGCAAGAAGGGCTTGGCGGTCTCGCGCATCGCGGGCAGGCCGAGCTCCATCGCCACGCGGTCCTTCTTGTGCAGGCCGAAGGCGAAGTCGAAGAGCTTGGGCTGCTTGTCGCGGATGAGCCGCGCCAGCGCGATGGTGGCGCGCACGTCGGACAGCGCATCGTGCGCCGACTCGTGCAGCAGGCCGTTGGCGCGCGCCAGGTCTTCGAGCTTGAAGCTGGGCTTGCCGTCTTCCTTCTTCGGCCACTCGATGCCGTCGGGGCGCAGCGCATAGGTGAGGCGCACCACGTCGAGCAGGTCCCAGCGGCCGCAGTCGTTCTGCCATTCGCGCGCATACGGGTCGATGAGGTTGCGCCAGAACAGGAAGCGCGTGACCTCGTCGTCGAAGCGGATGGTGTTGTAGCCCACGCCGATGGTGCCGGGCTGCGAGAAGGCCTGCTCGATGTGGGCCGCGAACTCGTGCTCGGGAATGCCGCGCTCCAGGCAGACCTGCGGCGTGATGCCGGTGATCAGGCAGGCCTCGGGGCTGGGCAGGTAGTCCGGCGCGGGCTTGCAATAGATCATCAGCGGCTCGCCGACTTCGTTGAGTTCGGCATCGGTGCGGATGGCGGCGAACTGCGAGGGACGGTCGCGGCGCGGCACGGCGCCGAAGGTTTCGTAGTCGTGCCAGAGAAAGGTGTGGTTCATTCAGAGCAAGGGAGAAAACAGTCGCGCAATGGCATCGCCGAGGCGGCGCCAGAAAGTCTGCGGGCGGTGGGCGCGCACCGCGCCGGAGCTGTGCAGGTCGGTTTCGAACTGCGCCGCCAGCGGCTGGGTCAGCGCGGGCCCGTAGACCACGGCGCAGACCTCGAAGTTGAGCCGGAAGCTGCGGTTGTCGAAATTGGCGGTGCCGATCATCGCGCAATGGTCGTCGACCACCAGCGTCTTGGAATGCAGCATGCGCTCCTTGTACTCCCAGATCTTGACGCCCGCGGCGATCAGCTCGTCGAAGTAGGAGCGCGCGGCGGCGCTCACGATGGCCGAGTCGCTGCGGCGCGGCACGAGCAGCCGCACGTCGACACCGCGCAGCGCCGCGCTGGTCAGCGCCATCAGTGCGGGCTCGCCCGGCACGAAGTACGGCGTGGTGAGCCAGGCCCGGCGCGTGGCCGAATGGATGGCCTCGACGTGCATGCGGTGGATGGCCTCGAAGGCGTTGTCGGGGCCGCTGGTGACGATCTGCACCGGGATGTCGCCCGCCTCCACCTGGGGCAGCAGCGCGTCCAGGACGGCGTCGGAGCGGTGCTGCTTTTCGCCGGTGGCGTAGCTCCAGTCCTCCAGGAAGGTGGTCTGCAGCCAGCGCACCGCGCTGCCTTCGATGCGCACATGCACGTCGTGGTACGCGTCCTTGGGGTTGGTGCGCTTGTCTTCCTCGTCGGTGATGTTCACGCCGCCCGTGAAGCCCACGCGGCCGTCGCACACCACGATCTTGCGGTGGGTGCGGTAGTTGGTCACGGGGCGCAGGCGCCGGCCGATCTTGGTGTCGTGGAACAGCGCCACCTCCACACCCGCCGCGTGCATCGGCGCCATGAACTTGCGGCCGATGCGCTTGGAGCCGAGCGCGTCGAGCAGCAGGCGCACCCGCACGCCGGCCTGCGCACGCTCGACCAGCAGGTCGCGCAGCGCGGTGCCGATGCGGTCGGGCTCGAAGATGTAGTACTCGAGGTGGATGTGGTCGCGCGCCGCGCGCACGGCCTCGAAGATGGCGTCGAAGGTGCGCGCGCCGCCCGAGAGCAGCTCGACGCCCGTGGCGCTCGACACCGGCAGGCCGCAGGCGGCGGTGCCCAGCCGGGCCATCTGCTGCAGTGCCGGCGGCGCATGCTGCGAGGCGTCACGCAGCCGCGCCAAGTCGGCCTGCGCATGGGCGTTCGCGCGGTTGCGCAGGCGCTTGAGCCGCTGCTTGCGCAGCCGCTGCGGCCCCAGGAAGTAGTAGACGATGAAGCCCGCGAACGGCAGCAGCGCCAGCGACAGGATCCAGCTCATGGTGGATACCGGCGCGCGCTTTTGCATCACGATCCAGATCGACAGCACGGCGATGTAGCCGCTCCACGCCAGGGAGAGGCCGGTTTTCCATTCGTGGCTGAGTTCGGGGAGGATCAAGGCAAAAGCGGGTGAAGGCGGAGTGTTTTCGGCCGGCCCAAAGAAAAAGGCCAGCAGCGAATGCTACCGGCCTTTGACTTCGTTCCTCAGAGAGGCGGGATCAGCCCGTGGCGGCTTCCTCGGCTTCAGGCTTCGACTTGCCTTCCTTCTTCGGGATCGGCTGGATGTCGAGCAGCACTTCGTCCTTCTCGTCGAGGTCGACTTCGAGGCGACCGCCGTCGGTCAGGCGACCGAACAGCAGCTCGTCGGCCAGCGCACGACGGATCGTGTCCTGGATCAGGCGCTGCATCGGGCGTGCGCCCATCAGCGGATCGAAGCCCTTCTTCGCCAGGTGCTTGCGCAGCTTGTCGGTGAAGGTGACCTCGACCTTCTTCTCGCTGAGCTGGGTTTCCAGTTGCAGCAGGAACTTGTCGACCACGCGCAGGATGACCTGTTCGTCGAGCGCCTTGAAGTTAACGATGGCGTCCAGACGGTTGCGGAATTCGGGCGTGAACAGGCGCTTGATGTCGCCCATTTCGTCGCCGGCCTGCCGCGCGTTCGTGAAGCCGATGGTCGCCTTGTTCATGGTCTCGGCACCCGCGTTCGTCGTCATGATGATGATGACGTTGCGGAAGTCGGCCTTGCGCCCGTTGTTGTCCGTCAGCGTGCCGTGGTCCATGACCTGCAGCAGCACGTTGAAGATGTCCGGGTGCGCCTTCTCGATTTCATCGAGCAGCAGCACCGCGTGCGGCTTCTTCGTGACAGCCTCGGTCAGCAGGCCACCCTGGTCGAAACCGACGTAGCCTGGAGGCGCGCCGATCAGGCGGCTCACCGCGTGACGCTCCATGTACTCCGACATGTCGAAGCGGATCAGCTCGATGCCCATGATGTAGGCCAGCTGCTTGGCCGCTTCGGTCTTGCCGACGCCCGTGGGGCCGGAGAACAGGAACGAGCCGATCGGCTTGTCGCCCTTGCCCAGGCCCGAACGCGCCATCTTGACCGCGGAGGCCAGCACTTCGAGTGCCTTGTCCTGGCCGAACACCACGCTCTTGAGGTCGCGCTCGATCGTCTGCAGCTTGCTGCGGTCGTCGTTGCTGACGTTGGCCGGGGGAATGCGCGCGATCTTCGCGACGATTTCCTCGACCTCGGTCTTGCTGATGGTCTTCTTGCGCTTGCTCGGCGGCAGGATGCGCTGAGCGGCGCCGGCTTCGTCGATGACGTCGATCGCCTTGTCAGGCAGGTGACGGTCATTGATGTACTTGGCGCTGAGCTCGGCCGCGGCCTGCAGGGCCGCCACGGCGTACTTCACGCCATGGTGTTCCTCGAAACGCGACTTCAGGCCCTTGAGGATGTCGACGGTTTCCTGCACCGACGGCTCGACCACGTCGACCTTCTGGAAACGACGCGACAGGGCCGCATCCTTCTCGAAGATGCCACGGTATTCCGTGAAGGTGGTGGCGCCGATGCACTTGAGCTGGCCGCTGGAGAGCGCCGGCTTGAGCAGGTTCGACGCATCGAGCGTGCCGCCCGAGGCTGCGCCCGCACCGATCAGGGTGTGGATTTCGTCGATGAACAGGATGGCGTTCGGCTTGTCCTTGAGCGACTTGAGCACGCCCTTCAGGCGCTGTTCGAAGTCACCGCGGTACTTGGTGCCGGCCAGCAGCGCGCCCATGTCGAGCGAGTAGACCTGCGCCTCGGCGAGGATCTCGGGCACGTCGCCCTGGGTGATGCGCCATGCCAGGCCTTCCGCGATTGCAGTCTTGCCCACGCCGGCCTCGCCCACGAGCAGCGGGTTGTTCTTGCGCCGGCGGCACAGGATCTGGATGACGCGCTCGACCTCGTATTCGCGGCCGATCAGCGGATCGATCTTGCCGTCCTTGGCGAGCTGGTTGAGGTTTTGCGTGAACTGCTCGAGCGGCGATGCCTTCTCGTTGCGTTCGCCGCCGCCCTCTTCGCCCTCGCCCTGAGGCGCTTCGCCGCTGCCCTTGACGGCTTCCGGCGGATCGCTCTTCTTGATGCCGTGGGCAATGAAATTGACCACGTCCAGGCGGGTGACGCCCTGCTGGTGCAGGTAGTACACGGCGTGCGAATCCTTCTCGCCGAAGATCGCGACCAGCACGTTGGCGCCGGTGACTTCCTTCTTCCCGTTGCCGGTGGACTGCACATGCATGATGGCGCGCTGGATCACGCGCTGGAAACCCAGGGTGGGCTGGGTGTCGACATCGTCGGTACCCGCCACTTGCGGCGTGTTGTCCTTGATGAAGTTGGTGAGCGACGCCCGCAGGTCGTCGACGTTCGCCGAGCAGGCGCGCAGAACTTCCGCGGCGCTCGGGTTGTCCAGCAAAGCGAGCAGCAGATGTTCCACGGTGATGAACTCGTGGCGTTGCTGCCGGGCCTCGACGAAGGCCATGTGCAAGCTGACTTCCAGTTCC
Organism: Variovorax sp. V118; assembly: GCF_041154445.1. GTDB lineage: Bacteria > Pseudomonadota > Gammaproteobacteria > Burkholderiales > Burkholderiaceae_C > Variovorax > Variovorax boronicumulans. The sequence continues at coordinate 2,625,151 of NZ_AP028663.1, forward strand.
TGGGCAATCATGTGATTTCCTTTTGCCTTGCTGTAAATAAGTTCTCAGATGGGTTGGAGCGCGTGCAATTCAACTGGTTCACGCGACCGGTTCGCTGACACATTGCAGCGGGTGCCCTGCCTGCTGCGCGGCCTCCATCACCTGATTGACCTTGGTGGCCGCCATGTCGCGGGAATAAACCCCACAGACACCCCGGCCATCGAGGTGGATCTTGAGCATGATCTGGGTCGCCGTTTCTCGGTCCTTGCTGAAGTATTCCTGCAGGATGACGATCACGAACTCCATCGGCGTGTAGTCGTCGTTCAGCATGACGACCTGGTACATCTGGGGCGGCGCCGTTTTTTGCGGGCGGCGCTCCAGAACGACCGAATCTCCGTCGTCGCCCGCCGGTTTCTGCGCCGGTGGGGTGCTGGGAGTTTTGGGAATTCTCGTTGCCATGAAAAAGATTCTATAGAGCGTGCAAGCACCGTGCCGACGCCAACAGACTTGGTGACGCCTATTCGACAAATCAAGAGGCATGCGTCGTGTACGACAGCACGAAGACAGACGTAAAAAAACCGGCAGATTGCCGGTCTTTTTTACAGATTGCGCAGGACGGGACCTTTGGGCGCCGGCAATTTCCGGCCCGGCACCCGGGTCGGCACCGGCAGATCGGGCGGCAACGCGTCGATTTCTTCGTCGGTGAGTTCGCGTTCGGGGGCCGACTCTGCTTCCCGGTGAACGGCGGTGGACAGCGCGAGCGGCACCGGTGAGTTTTGCGGTTCGGAATCCTCGTGCAAGGCCGGTACTGGTGGCGATGCTCTCCGCCGCTGCGTGGGTGACGGTGCAACGGGCGGCGCAACCGGCCCTCCTCTTCTGCCCGCCAAGGTGGGGAGCGCGGGCGACAACGCCCGCCATTCAGCCAGCCGCCGCGCGTCCTGCTCAGCCTGCCAGTGCGCCAGCGCTGAGCGTTGCGCTTCCTGGTGCGCGGTCTGTTGCTGTCCGAGCAGCGCCAATTCGGCGCGGATTGCCTGCCGCACCTGTTCGCGCTCCGAATCCCAGGCACGGCGCTGCGCGTCGAGTTGCCTGCCGAGCCTGTGCGAGAACGCCCAGAGGCCCAGCAAGGCGCCGGCGGCGCCGACCGCGAAGCAGACGACAAGAAAGTTGGCCTGGATCAGCGTCACAGCGAAGCCTCCTCGTCGGCATCCCACTTGCGCAGCAGATCGAGCGGAATGGCGTCGGCCACCTGGGAAAACCGCAAGCCGGTCATGCGTTCGGCCTGCTTGAGCAACACGGCGACAGGACTGCTCGGTTCGTGGTTCTCGAACCATCGGCGGGCCTTGCGGATGTCACGCAGGATGTCGTCGCGTGTGGCCAGGCCCTCACCGGCCGGCGTGCTTGCCGGCCACGACGGAAGCGGGTCAGGCCTTGCTGCGGCCGCGGCAGGCGGTGCCGATGACCCGGTTCGCTGGAACGGGGCCAGCAACCGTACCAGCGCATGCAGTGGGGGTGCGTCCGGCCCCAGGTGCTGGCCGGCCCAGGCGACGATCTGCGCCGCCGCCTCGGCCGCTTGCGCCAACAGGCGCAGCGGCGCCTGGTCGTCGCCCGACGCGGCGGCCGCGAGGTCTGCCAACTGCTGCGCCATGGCCTCGGGACTGGCTGCATCCGGCGCCCGGGGCGTCGCAAAGGCGCGCTCGACTTCACGCACCGTCAGGTGCCGCGCGGCATTGGCTGCAATGACGACTTCTCGCACGTCGCTCAACAGGCCCTCCGGATCGGCCAGCGCAGCGAGCGCATTGGCACGCACGGCCGGGTCGCGCTCGCCTTCGATCACCAACTGGGGGTGCACCGCTTCGGGCCAGGTCCGCAGCGCCTCGACCAGCAGCACCAACGACTGCGCAAGCCCTGCAGCCTGCGCCAGACGGGTGCGTGCGCGGCACAGCCAGACAAAGAGATTGATGTCCCGCGTTCGCAGCAGCAGCCGGCGGCAGTCCCGTTCGATCTCGGCCCAGTTCGGCGCGTCGGGTGCTCCGACGAACTGCCCGTACTGCGCATCGCCACGCGGGGACACCCGCACCAACCAAGGTGTGCACCTCGTCGATGAAGAGGATGACGGGCTGCACCGACTTGCCCGCCTCTTCCAGCAAGGCCTTGAGGCGGGACTCGAATTCCCCGCGCATGCTTGCGCCGGCCAACAGCGCTCCGACATCGAGGCTCCACAGGCGGCAGTTCTTCAAATCAGGCGGAACCTCGCCTTGCGCGATGGCCAACGCGAGCCCCTCGACCACCGCTGTCTTGCCGACGCCCGCGTCTCCTGTGAGCAAGGGATTGTTCTGGCGGCGACGCAGCAGGATGTCGACCATCGTGCGGATCTCGTGTCCGCGCCCGATGACCGGATCGATCTGCCCTTGAGATGCGCGCTCGGTCAGATCCGTGCAGTAGCGCCGCAACGCGGACTTTCCATCCGACGCCGCATCCGCGAGCGCGGCGCTGGCTTCGCCAGGCAGCGCTGATGGCAGCCCGGAGCCATCGTGCGGTCCTTCCTGCCCTTCGGGGGAGCCGGCCACGATGGCACCGATGGCCTCCGTCAGTTGGTCTGCTGGGATTCTCTGGAATGCAGACGAGATGCCAAGAAGCACGCGCCGCAGGTCCGGCGTCTGAAGCAGCGCAGCAAGCAGCCACGCACCACGTACGCAATGCGCGCCGAACTCGAGGCTCGAGAGTACCCACGCGCGCTCGATGGCAGCTTCGATGTGACTGGAAAAATCGGTCAGCGAGGTGGCACCGGATGGCAAGCTGGACAAGGCCGATGCGAAGTCTTTCTCGATGGCTTGCGCGTCGATCTTGTAGTGCCGGCAGATGCGGTGCAGATCGCTGTCGTTGAGCTGCCAGAGCTGGTGAATCCAGTGCGTCAGTTCGACATAGGGATTGCCACGCAGCTTGGCAAATGCAGTGGCGGATTCGATGCCGCGAAACAAGGTGAGGTTGAGCTTGCCGAACAGCGCTCGCCGAGAGATCGTCATTGCGCGATCTGCCGTGCAGCGTGCACGCCCTGTTCGATCGAGTCGTCTGCGAGGCCCCCTGTTGCCGGGCAGATTCCTGCGTTCTTTTTCCCCACTTCGCGCCCCCTATGCTTCTTGGAATGGGCGCGATTCTGGCGGCTCGCCGCGAGGCAAACACAGCACAGTTTCTACCAATAGTTAAACGAAGGACGGAGCCTATTGATCTGTGATGTTTGCCCGCCTCTCCTTACGTTCAGGGCACAAAGGAGGTAATTCGCTAACGATATCGCGAGGGCGACAGGCAAGAAAAAACCCTCGAGTCCTTTCGGAAGCTCGAGGGCTTGATAAGGGTCTGACGTTTCTCGACGTCAGCGATCGCAATTACATGTTGTCGATCATGACCTGACCGAAGCCAGAGCAGCTCACTTGCGTCGCACCGTCCATCAGGCGCGCGAAGTCGTAGGTGACCTTCTTGCTGGCGATCGATTTTTCCATCGAGCTGATGATCAGGTCGGCCGCTTCGGTCCAGCCCATGTGGCGCAGCATCATTTCGGCGGACAGGATCTCGGAACCCGGGTTCACATAGTCCTTGCCGGCGTACTTGGGGGCCGTGCCGTGGGTGGCTTCGAACATGGCGACGGTGTCGCTCAGGTTCGCGCCCGGTGCGATGCCGATGCCGCCGACCTGTGCGGCCAGTGCGTCGGACACGTAGTCGCCGTTGAGGTTCAGCGTGGCGATCACGCTGTATTCGGCGGGACGCAGCAGGATCTGCTGCAGGAACGCGTCGGCGATGCTGTCCTTGACGGTGATTTCCTTGCCCGTCTTGGGGTTCTTGAACTTCATCCAAGGGCCGCCGTCGATCAGCTCGGCACCGAATTCCTTGGCGGCCAGGTTGTAGCCCCAGTCACGGAAGCCACCTTCGGTGAACTTCATGATGTTGCCCTTGTGGACCAGGGTCACGCTCGGCTTGTCGTTGTCGATGGCGTACTGGAAGGCCTTGCGCACGAGGCGCTCGGTGCCTTCGCGCGACACGGGCTTGACGCCGATGCCCGAGGTGTTGGGGAAACGGATCTTCTTGACGCCCATCTCGTCCTGCAGGAACTTGATGAGTTTCTTGGCCTTGTCGCTTTCGGCTTCGAACTCGATGCCGGCGTAAATGTCTTCCGAGTTCTCGCGGAAGATGACCATGTTGGTCTTGTGCGGCTCTCGCACCGGGCTGGGCACGCCCTCGAAGTACTGGATGGGCCGCAGGCAGACGTACAGGTCGAGTTCCTGACGCAGCGCCACGTTCAGCGAGCGGATGCCGCCGCCGACGGGCGTGGTCAGCGGACCCTTGATGGACACCACGTAGTCGCGCACGGCATGCAGGGTTTCCTCGGGGAGCCAGACGTCGGGGCCGTAGACCTTGGTCGACTTCTCGCCGGCGTAGACCTCCATCCAGTGGATCTTCTTCTTGCCGCCGTAGGCCTTGGCCACCGCGGCGTCCACCACCTTGAGCATCACCGGCGTGATGTCCAGCCCGGTGCCGTCGCCTTCGATGAACGGAATGATCGGCTGATCGGGCACATTGAGCGAATTGTCAGCGTTGACCGTGATCTTCTGGCCTTCGGTCGGGACTTTGATGTGCTGATAGCTGGACATGAGGGGGCTTGACTCCGGGAGTGACGTAATTCGAACGACTGTCTGCGAATTCAGACAGCGAGGGAGAATCGCTGTACAGCGCGCTAACAAATCGCTGTACATTTTAGACGCAACCCATCAGCGGACAATTGTCAACCGTAGGGCGATAGAGCCCGTTACTGGCTGACCTTCTGCTCGCCGGGAGGCGTTTCCAACCAATTCTCGATAGAGGAATCATCAATGAGCAAACTTCTCGCAGTCATGATCGCTGGCCTGTTCGCCGCTGGCGCGTACGCCCAGAACCCGGCCGGTACCACGCCCGAACAAGGCAACGCGACCAACAGCAAGCCGCAAGCTCGCGCTGAAGCCAAGAAGGAAGCCAAGCCCGCTGGTCAAGTGGCTCCCGCTGCTGGCGACATCGCCAAGACGCCTGAAGGCGGCGCCTTCGGTGCCGACAAGGCTGGCGTTGCTGGCGAAAAGCGCGCCAAGACCCGCGACGATCGTCGCCGCAACAAGGACGGCAGCGTGAAGCGCAAGGCCACCCAAGGCGGCACGCCTGACATGCCCGGCGCCAAGTAAGCTGGTCTGTCCCCCTAAGAAAAGCGCTCTCCGGAGCGCTTTTTTTCGTTTGCAGTTTTGTTCAACCACTGTCAACCGGGGTTCTTGAGGTCCGTTGAATGGAGGCCTTCCGCAGGGAGGTGATCCATATCAACAATCTCAAAGGATTTCTCATGAACAAGCTGATCGCAGCCCTGGTCGCCGGCCTCTTCGCAGCCGGTGCATTCGCCCAAGCCGCCGAGCCCGCGCCCGCAGCGCCGGCCGCTCCCGCCGTCCACAAGGCCAAGGCCAAGCACACGGTCAAGAAGCACAAGGTGCGCCACGTCTCCAAGGCCCACGCGGCCGCCGCCAAGAAGGTGTAAGCTTTCAAGCTCCCGGCAATGCCCGCTTCAGCGGGCATTTTTATTGGTCACGGGCCGCCCTTCTTGTGTCCCGGCCCCGAAAGAGTCATCCGATGTTTCAGCGTCTCGCCGCGCTGCTTCTGGTGTCCGCGTCCTTCCTGGCGCCGGCCCACGCGCAGCAGCAAATCCAACCGCAACCCCAAACCGATCTGGCACGCACGCAGTTGTCGGTCGGCCTCTACAAGATCGATGCGCAAGTGGCGCAATCGCCGCGCGAACGCGAGATCGGCCTGATGTTCCGCAAGACGATGCCGCAGACCGAAGGCATGATCTTCGTGTTCGAACAGCCAGCCACGCAGTGCTTCTGGATGCGCAACACGCTGCTGCCGCTGACCGCTGCCTTCGTGGCCGACGATGGCCGTATCGTCAACCTGGTCGACATGCAACCGATGACCGAGAACTCGCATTGCTCCGAGGAGCCGGTGCGCTACGTGCTCGAAATGAACCAAGGCTGGTTCGCCAAGAAGAACATCAAGAAGGGCGCCAAGCTCGGCGGAGAGCTCTTCTCGGCCGCCAAGCGCTGAGCAACTCGGCGCGCGTAAAAAAGCCGACCCGCAGGTCGGCTTTTTTCATGGCAAGCGCCAGGTCCGGCTTCAGCCGAAGTTCTTCGCCGCGAAGTCCCAGTTGGCCAGCTTGGCCAGGAAGGTCTCGACGAACTTCGGGCGCAGGTTGCGGTAGTCGATGTAGTACGCGTGTTCCCACACGTCCACCGTCAGCAGCGCGGTGTCGGCGGTGGTCAGCGGCGTGCCGGCGGCGCCGGTGTTCACGATGTCCACCGAACCGTCGGCCTTCTTCACCAGCCACGTCCAGCCCGAACCGAAGTTGCCCACGGCCGACTTCACGAAGGCTTCCTTGAAGGCGTCGTAGCTGCCCCACTTGGCGTCGATGGCCTTGGCCAGCGCGCCGGTGGGTGCGCCGCCGCCCTGGGGCTTCATGCAGTTCCAGAAGAAGGTGTGGTTCCAGATCTGGGCGGCGTTGTTGTAGATGCCGCCGCTGGACTTCTTGACGATCTCTTCGAGCGTCATCGCTTCGAACTCGGTGCCCTTTTGCAGGTTGTTCAGGTTCACCACGTAGGCGTTGTGGTGCTTGCCGTGGTGGTATTCGAGCGTTTCCTTCGAATACTCGGGGGCCAGTGCGTCGATGGCGTACGGCAGGGGTGGGAGCACATGTTCCATGGTTTTTTCTCGTGGGTTGGTTGTGGGGAATGAAGGATTCTAGGAAGTAATCAGGGGGCAGGCGTCAGACGCGTTCCCGTCGCGCCGCCGGGCGTCACGGTCAGGTCGACCGAGCCATCCGAAAGGCGTGCGACCACGGCATCGCCGGCCTGCAGGCTGCCTGCGCTGACGACCGCGCGGCCTTCGCCGTCGGTCAGCAAGGCATAGCCGCGCTGCAGCACCAGGGCCGGGTCGAGCAGCCGCAGGCGCAGGGCCACGCGTTCGAGGCGCTCGCGCCGCTGCGTCAGCGAGCGCGCGAACTTCGCGGAGAAATCGGTGGCGATGGCCTGCGGCACCTGCGCCAGGCGCTCCCGGCGCGACAGCACCGCGTAGAGCAACCGCTGCGCGCGGTGCGCCAACCGCAACTGCTGGCGCGCGACCAGGCCCGACGGGCGCCCCAGCCGCGCGGCCGCCTGGTCCAGCCGTTGGCCGAGCACGTCGAGCCGCCCGCCCAGCGCATCGCCGAGCCGTTCATCGAGCAGGTCGAGCGCGCCGAGCCACAGGTCGCGCGGCGCGCTGACGAGTTCCGCGGCGGCCGTCGGCGTCGGTGCGCGCAGGTCGGCGCAGAAGTCGGCGATGGTGAAATCGGTTTCGTGCCCCACGCCGCTGATCACCGGCACGGGACTCTGCACGATGGTGCGCGCCAGCGTTTCGTCGTTGAAGGCCCAGAGGTCCTCGATCGAGCCCCCCCCGCGCACCAGCAGGATCACGTCGACGGCCGGCTCCAGCGTGTACAGCGACTGCAAGGCGCGCACCAGTTCGGCCGGCGCACTGGCCCCCTGCACCGCCGACGGCGCCAGCACCACGGGAATATGTGGCACACGCCGCCGCAGCGCGGTCACGACGTCATGCAGCGCCGCAGCCCCCAGCGAGGTGACAACGCCCACGGCACGCGGCATGGAGGGCAGCGCCCGTTTGCGCGCCGGGTCGAACAGGCCTTCGGCCTCGAGGCGTGCCTTGCGCTGCAGGAACTGCTCGAACAGCGCGCCCTGCCCCGCGCGCCGCAGGCTTTCGACCACCAGTTGCAGATCGCCGCGCGGTTCGTACACCGCCAGCCGGCCGCGCACTTCGACCTGGTCGCCGTCGCGCGGCGTGAAGTCGAGCAGACTCGCCGCGCGACGGAACATCGCGCAGCGCAGCTGGCCGGATTCGTCCTTGAGCGAGAAATAGCAATGACCGCTCGATGCGCGCGAGAAACCCGAAATTTCCCCGCGCACCGAGACCGGGTTGAAGCGCGCATCGAGCGCATCGGCCACCGCGCGGCACAGCGCGCCCACGGCCCACACGCGCGGCCCGGGCGCGGCATTCGGCTCCCTGAAGCTCATCGCGCCCCTCCGCCGCCGAGCGCCACTCTTCCACAACGGGCGTCGCGCCCCCCACTTTGGAGGGGTATGGTGGAACAGATGCACGAGTTCTCGTGCAAGCTGTTGATTTCATTTAAAAAAGTGCTGCTCAAAATTCAATCGATCTAACGGAAAGCCCGTCCCATGCGGGTTCGGAGACATTGCGCGATGGGTTAATCACAAAGTTATCCACAGAATCTGTGCGTCCTTGCCGACACGCAAACAAGCCGCGAGCCGATGGTGGCTCGGTGGATAATCGCCGCGCATTTGCAGTCTACGGGCCGGAGGATTTTCTTGTTTTCCATCATTGTTGCCGCGGGCTGGCCAATCTGGCCATTGCTCGCCTGTTCGGTCATCGCACTCGCGCTGGTCATTGAACGTTTCACCAGCCTGAAGACCGTCAAGGTCCTGCCGCCGAAGCTGCTGGACGAGACCATCACCGTGTCGCGCGGTGCGGTTCCCGGCCCGGATGTCGTGACCAAACTGGAAAGCAACTCGATGCTCGGCCAGGTGCTGGCCGCCGGCCTGCGCGCGCTGAACGCCAACCCGCGCTGCACCGAAGACGACCTGCGCGCCGCCATGGAGGCCTCGGGCCGCACCGTGGCGCACAAGCTCGAACGTTACCTGCCGGCGCTGGCCACCATCGCTTCGGCCGCGCCGCTGCTCGGCCTGCTGGGCACGGTGATCGGCATGATCGAGATCTTCGGCTCGCAGTCGCCCGGCAGCGGTGCGGTCGGTTCGGGCAACCCGGCGCAGCTGGCGCACGGCATCTCGATCGCGCTGTACAACACGGCCTTCGGCCTGATCGTGGCCATTCCGACGCTGATCTTCTGGCGCTACTTCCGCAGCCGCGTCGACGAGTACCTGCTGAACCTCGAACTCTCGGGCGAGCGCTTCGCGCGCCACTTGAACGCACTTCGCAAATGACGGCCATCGCAGCAACCGACGGCCGTCACACCAGGGACACCGCGGAACCGGCTTCGCCGGGCCGCAGGTGTCGCTCCCGGAAGGGGGTTGGCGTAGCGACACGAAGTGCGCGCAGCCTGGGGGTGAGCCTATGACTCGGGGCCGCATGCAGTTTCGCCACGGCGCGCGCGACGAGCCGGAGATCAATCTGATCCCGTTCATCGACGTGCTGCTGGTCGTGCTGATCTTCCTGATGCTGTCGACCACCTACAGCAAGTTCACCGAGATGCAGCTGCGGCTGCCGACAGCGGACGTCGACGCCCAGCGCGACTACCCGAAAGAGGTGATCGTGGCGGTGTCGGCTGACGGCCGCTACGTGATCAACAAGTCGCCGCTGGCGGACCGCAGCGTCGACACCGTGGCCGCCGCGCTCGGCGCTGCCGCCACCGGTGGCAAGGACAGCGTCGTGATCATCAGCGCCGACGCCGCCAGCCCGCACCAGGCCGTGGTGACGGTGATGGAGGCCGCGCGCCGCGCCGGCCTGATGCAGATCACCTTCGCCGCCCAGTCGACGGCCCAGGCCGGTCACTGAGTGTCGACCGGCGCGCGGCTGCAGGATGCCTGGCTGCGCCGCGGTGCGCTGGCCTGCCTGCTGTGGCCGCTGTCGCAGGTCTACGGCGCCCTCTTCGCGTTGCGGCGCGCCTTCTACCGATGGGGCTGGCAGAAAACCGGACGCGTGCCGGTACCCGTGATCGTGGTCGGCAATGTGATCGCGGGTGGAGCCGGCAAGACACCGGTCGTGATGGCCGTCGTGCGCCACCTTCAGGCGCGTGGCCTGCGGGTGGGCGTGGTGTCGCGCGGTTACGGCCGCCGCACCGACGACTGCCGTGAAGTCCAGGCCGACAGCGATCCGCAGGACGTCGGCGACGAACCCGCGCTGATCCACCATGCCACCGGCGCGCCGGTCTTCGTGGCCCGGGAACGCATTGACGCCGCGCGCGCCCTGCTCGAGCGACATCCGGACATCCAGGTCATCGTCAGCGACGATGGACTTCAGCATCTGGCGCTGGCCCGCGATATCGAGATCTGTGTGTTCGACGACCGCGGTGTCGGCAACGGCTGGTTGCTACCAGCCGGCCCCTTGCGCGAGCCGTGGCCACGCCGCTGCGACCTGCTGCTGCACAGCGGCGAGCGGCCTGCCTTCGCCGGTGGCTACACCGCAACCCGCGAACTGGCGCCGTACGCCCTTGCGAAGGACGGTCGACGCATCCCGCTCGACACGCTGGCCGGCCAACCCGTGATCGCGCTCGCCGCCATCGCGCGGCCGGAGGCCTTCTTCACGATGCTGCGTGCTCGCAGCCTGACGCTCGCAGACACCCTCGCGCTGCCTGACCACCACGATTTCAGCGGCTGGCAACGCCCGGCCGGTCCCGCCCTGCCCCTCGTCTGCACGGAAAAAGACGCCGTCAAGCTCTGGCAGCGGGCACCCGACGCGCTCGCCGTGCCGCTGCACTTCGAACCCTCGCCGGCGTTCTTCGCCGCCCTCGACGCGAAGCTATCATCGCTCGATGGATACCAAGCTGCTTGAACTGCTCGTCTGCCCCGTCACCAAGGGCCCGCTGACCTGGAACGCCGAGAAGCAGGAACTCTGCTCGCGCAGCGCACGCCTCGCCTATCCGGTACGCGACGGCATCCCGGTGCTGCTCGAGAACGAGGCCCGCACGCTGTCCGACGAAGAGTTGGGCCTGTGAGCTTCACCGTTCTGGTGCCGGCCCGACTGGCTTCGACGCGACTTCCCAACAAACCGCTGGCCGATATCGCCGGCCTGCCCATGGTCGTGCGCGTCGCGCATCGCGCCCGCCAATCTAGCGCCCTTCGCGTGGTGGTGGCCGGCGACGACGCTTCCATCATCGAGGCCTGCAAGGCACACGGCGTCGAAGCCCTGCTCACCCGCCAGGACCACCCCAGCGGCACCGACCGGCTGGCCGAAGCCTGCGAACAGCTCGGGCTCGACGGCGACCGATCGTCAATGTGCAGGGCGACGAGCCGCTGATCGACCCCGCGCTGATCGACGCCGTTGCCGCCACGCTGGCCGCTCGCCCGCAGGCCGCGATGAGCACCGCCGTCCACGCGATCGACTCGCTGGCCGACTTCATGAACCCGAACGTGGTGAAGGCCGTGCTCGATGCGCAAGGCCATGCGCTCTATTTCAGCCGCGCGCCGATCCCCTGGTGGCGCGACGGCTCGTCGGGCGGTGCGGCGCCGTCGGTGCTGCCCAGCCCCGCACCGCTGCGCCACATCGGCATCTACGGCTATCGCGCAGGCTTCGTGCGGCAATTCCCGTTGCTGTCGCCCGCCCCTGTCGAAGCCACCGAGGCGCTCGAACAGTTGCGCGCGCTGTGGCACGGACACCGCATCGCAGTGCATGTGAGCGATGTGGCACCGGGCCCCGGGATCGACACGCCCGAAGACCTGGCACGCGTGCGCGCCGTCTTCGCGGCCGGCTCGCCTGCGTGAGCTGCCGGCCGCCCCGAGGGAGACGGCGGCAATTTGTCACGGGGACGCATGCTATCCTCGATGCAATTCCGCCTCGGCGCGCCTGAGGGCGCGCATGGGGCGCGACACAAAATCTAAGAACCTTCCGAGGACACCATGAGACTTATTTTGCTGGGCGCGCCCGGAGCAGGCAAAGGCACGCAAGCGACCTTCATCTGCCAGAAATACGGCATTCCCCAAATCTCGACCGGCGACATGTTGCGCGCCGCGGTCAAGGCAGGCACCCCCCTCGGGCTGCAGGCCAAGACGATCATGGATTCGGGTGCACTGGTCAGCGACGACCTGATCATCAACCTCGTGAAGGAACGCATCGCGCAGCCCGACTGCAACGGCGGTTTCCTGTTCGACGGCTTCCCGCGCACCATTCCGCAGGCCGACGCCATGAAGGCGGCCGGCGTGAAGCTCGACTACGTGCTCGAGATCGACGTGCCCTTCGGCGACATCATCGAACGCATGAGCGGTCGTCGCTCGCACCCGGCATCGGGCCGCACCTACCACGTCAAGTTCAATCCGCCGAAGGTGGAAGGCAAGGACGACGTGACGGGCGAAGAGCTGATCCAGCGCGAAGACGACAAGGAAGAGACCGTGCGCAAGCGGCTCGACGTCTACAGCCAGCAGACCCGTCCGCTGGTCGACTACTACTCGGCCTGGGCCAAGACCGACCCGGCCGCCGCGCCGAAGTACCGCGCCATCCAGGGCGTGGGCACGGTCGACGAGATCACGCAGCGCGCGCTTGCCGCACTGAACAGCTGATTCAGCGGCTGATTCGTCAGCCTCTTTCTCCTAGCCGCCCTCCGCCTCCGGCAGGGCGGCCACTCCCAAGAGTTCCAGCACCAGCGCAACCCGCGCCTTCACCGGCGTGAGTGCGCCCGCGTCCCGCAGCCCGTCACCGGGTTTCGGCAGGATGCGTCCGTTCGCGCAGCGTGTGGCGCGCAACACCACCAAGCCACCGCCCTGCGCCTTCAGCGCCGCGGCTTCCAGCGCGTGGTGCACGGTGCCGTTGCCGGTCGTGGCCACGACCAGGCCGCGCAAGGGTTCCGCCGACGGGAGCAGCAAGGCCTCCACGATCGCACCGCTCGCGCCCGCGTGGCTCATGACAATCTCGACGCGGGGCCACGGCTTCGACACGGCCGTCAGCCGCGCCGCATCGAACGGCGCTCCCTGCGGCCACGCACGCACGCGCCGCACTTCGCCCTCCTCCACATAGCCGACCGGCCCCGCATCGCCCGACGCGAAGGCATCGAGACGGTAGGTGTGCACCTTCTGCACATCGAGGCCGCTGTGGATCGCGCCCGCACACACCACCGTCACGCCCTGCGCGCCCGGCGTCGAGGCCACCGCGAGCGCGTCGCGCACGTTCTGCGGACCATCGGGCGACAGGGCCGTCGCCGGGCGCATCGCGCAGGTCAGCACCACCGGCTTGGCCGGCGAGAGCACGGCGTGCAGGAAGAAGGCGGTCTCTTCCAGCGTGTCGGTGCCGTGCGTGACCACGATGCCGGCCACGTCCGGCTGCGCCAGCCAGTGTGCGCAGCGCGCGGCCAGCTGGCGCCAGGTGTCGGCGTCCATGTCCTTGCTGTCGAGCTGCGCGACCTGCTCCGCCACCAGCGCCACGCCGGCCGGCGCCTCGATGCCGCCCAGCAGGTCCGCCACGCCCACCTGTCCGGCGGTGTAGCCGATGTTGTCGCCGCTGCTGGCGGCCTTGCCGGCAATGGTGCCGCCGGTGCCCAGCACCACCACGCGGCGCGTCTCGGACGAAGAGGAATGAGTCATGGCTTGTCAACTTTTGAAAACTGGTTAAAAATACAGGTACTGGATATCTAGCCAGTGCCGCAAGGAAACCACTATGCAGTTCGCAGTGAAGCTTACCGCCCGCCAGCAGCAGATCCTGGACCTGATCCAGGGCGCCATCGCACGCACCGGTGCGCCGCCCACGCGCGCCGAAATCGCCAACGAGCTGGGCTTCAAGTCGGCCAACGCCGCCGAGGAGCACCTGCAGGCCCTGGCCCGCAAGGGTGTGATCGAACTCGTCAGCGGCACTTCGCGTGGCATCCGCCTCAAGGGCGATGCGCTGCGCTCGCTCCACGAAACGCGCCACCGCGAAGGCAACCAGTTCTCGCTCTCGCTGCCCGGCATGGCCCAGCTCGCGCTGCCGCTCATCGGCCGTGTCGCGGCGGGTTCGCCCATCCTCGCGCAAGAGCACGTCGACCAGACCTACTACGTCGAGAACACGCTGTTCCAGCGCCAGCCCGACTACCTGCTCAAGGTGCGCGGCATGTCGATGCGCGACGCCGGCATCATGGACGGCGACCTGCTCGCCGTGCAGGCCACCAAGGAAGCGCGCAACGGCCAGATCGTGGTGGCCCGCCTGGGTGAAGAAGTCACCGTGAAGCGCCTGAAGCGCAACAAGCAGGTGATCGAGCTGCACGCCGAGAACCCCGACTACCCGACCATCATCGTCCAGCCCGGCGAGCCCTTCGAGATCGAAGGCCTCGCGGTCGGCCTCATCCGCAACACGATGCTGATGTAGCCCCGGGCCTGCTGCCCACACGCAGCAGCACCTCATCCGGCCGCGACAGGTGGCGGGCGTATGGCGCGAAGTCGCCATCACCCTGTCGCGGCCGACTCAAGAAATCCTGCCTGTGTTCAACCTCATACTTTTTTGGAGTTCACATGGGAATCGCCCTCCTCGCCATCGCCGACCTCTGGTCGCCCCTGCAATCGCTGGCCACCCGCTGGATGCCTGTCCGCCGTCCGTCACGCGGTGACAGCAGCGACGCTGCTGCCGGTCTGCGCTACGTGGCCATTCGCCCGGCCTGCACGGCACGCACCGCAGGCAGCCCGGCGCCGGCCACGTCACCGTCCGCCGCCACGCCCGCCCGCCCGCTGCGCGTGGTCCGCGTGGTCGACCGCCAAGGCTCGCAGCGCGGCTGCGCCAACCGGGTCGTGATTTCCGGCCGCATGGCCGACGTGTGCGCCGAGCTCGACCGGCTCGCCGCATTGGAAGCCGCGGAAACAGGCAGCGGCACGCCCCGCCCCAGCCACCTGCACTGAGAAAGTGCCAACGAACCCGCCGTGCCTGCGCACTCTGTGCGCCCCTCATGCGCACGGCGGATTCACTGGAATCGGCCTGAAACAGGCCTTCCGGCCGCCATCCGGCACCGGGTATCCAAACGTTCACACGTGCGACGCGCCGATGCTGCGAGGCACAATGGCATGCCATGAACATTGTGATCCTCGACGACTACCAGGACGCCGTGCGCAAGCTGCAGTGCGCTGCCAAGCTGGACGCTTACGCCGCCAAGGTCTACACCAACACGGTCAAAGGCATCAGTCAGCTGTCGGTTCGCCTCAAGGATGCGGACGTCATCGTGCTCATCCGCGAGCGCAGCCAGATCTCCCGCCAGCTGATCGAGAAGCTGCCCAAGCTCAAGCTGATTTCCCAGACCGGTCGCGTCGGCGGCCACATCGACGTCACGGCCTGCACCGAACGCGGTGTGGCGGTGGCCGAAGGTTCGGGCTCGCCGCAGGCGCCCGCCGAACTCACCTGGGCGCTGATCATGGCGGCCATGCGCCGCCTGCCGCAGTACATCAGCAACCTCAAGCACGGGGCCTGGCAGCAGTCGGGCCTCAAGTCGGCGTCGATGCCGCCGAATTTCGGCGTGGGCTCGGTGCTCAAGGGCAAGACGCTGTGCATCTGGGGCTACGGCCGCATCGGCCAGCTGGTGGCGCGCTACGGGCAGGCCTTCGGCATGCAGGTCGTGATCTGGGGCCGCGAGGCCAGCTGCGCCAAGGCGCGCTCCGACGGCTTCCAGGTCGCACAGAACCGCCACGAATTCTTTGCCGCCGCCGACGTGCTGTCGGTGCACCTGCGACTCAACGAGGACACCCAGGGCCTCGTCAAGCTCGAAGACCTCTCGCGCATGAAGCCGACGGCGCTGTTCGTCAACACCTCGCGCGCCGAGCTGGTCGAGGCCGACGCCCTGCTGGCTGCGCTCAACCGCGGGCGCCCCGGACTGGCGGCCATCGACGTGTTCGAGAGCGAGCCGCCGCTGCAGGGCCATGCGCTGCTGCGCCTCGAAAACTGCATCTGCACGCCGCACATCGGCTACGTCGAGCAGGAAAGCTACGAAAGCTACTTCGGCCAGGCGTTCGACAACGTCGTGAGCTTCATCAAGGGCAACCCCACGAACATCGTGAATCCCGGCGCGCTGCAGGTCCGGCGGTGAACGCATGAGCCGGCCCGCGCCGCAGCGAGGCGCGCTCTGGGCGCTGCTGGCCGGCAATTTCGTGATCGGCACGGGCGTGATGGTCGTGCCGGGCACCCTCAATGAAATCAGCGCCTCGCTGGCCATCAAGGTCGCCACGGCAGGCCAGCTGATCAGCGCGGCCGCCTTCGTGATGTGCCTGGGCGCCCCGCTGCTGGCCGCCGCGGTCGCTGGCTGGGACCGCCGCAAGCTGCTGGCCCTCACCCTGCTCTGGTACGCCGCGGGGCACGTCGCCGCGGCGCTCGTGCCCAGCTTCGGCGCGCTGCTGCCGGTGCGCATGCTGACGGTGATCGCGCCCGCCATCTTCACGCCCCAGGCCGCGGCCTGCGCCGGCATGCTGGTGCCGCCCGAGCAGCGCGGGCGCGCCGTCACCTTCGTCTTTCTCGGCTGGTCGGTGGCCTCGGTGCTGGGCCTGCCGATCGGCGCGCTGATCGGCGGCCACCTGGGCTGGCGCATGGCCTTCATGGCCATCGCGGCGCTCAGCGTCGTGAGCGCCGCCTCGGTCTGGCTCACGCTGCCCAGCGGCATCCGGCCCGCCGCGCTCACGGCTGCCGCCTGGTCGCGCGTGCTGCGCAGCCCGGTGCTGATGGGCATCGTGTCGGTCACGGCGCTGCAGGGCGTCGGCCAGTTCGTGCTGTTCAGCTATTTCGGCCCGCTGCTCAAGCAGGGCTTCGGCGCCGACGCCAACACGCTGAGCCTGATGTGGGCGCTGTTCGGCGCCTTCGGCCTGCTGGGCAACATGGTGGTGAGCCGCTACATCGACCGCGTCGGCGCCGGGCGCATGGTGCTGCTGACGACCGGGCTGATCGCGCTGAGCCTGCTGCTGTGGCCGCTGGCCAGCACGCTGGCATGGCTCGCGGTGGTGCTCGTGCCTTGGGGCCTGGGCTGCTTTGCCACCAACTCCTCGCAGCAGGCGCGCCTGGTGGGGCTGGCGCCCGCCCTGGCGCCGGGTTCGGTGGCGCTCAACAGTTCGGGCATCTACATCGGCCAGGCCCTGGGTGCGGCACTGGGCGGCTGGCTGCTGGCGAACGACGCCACCGAGTGGATGAGCCGGGTCGGTTTTGCACTGATGCTGCTGGCCATGGGCCTGAGCATCGCCATCGATCGCAGCCGCCGCCCGGCCTGATTCCGATGCCCCGCGTAACACCCGGGGCGCGGGCCTCCCGCGAGATTGCAAAATCGGAGCTTTCGTCCGCGTCGCGCACCCGCGCCGGCGCGGCCGCCCCGGACACCCACCAACCCATGAGAACCTTGATCCCATGACAGTGAACTACCCCCGAATCGGCGTGATCGGCGCCGGCGCCATGGGGCGCGGCATCGCGCAGATCGCCGCCCAGGCCGGCAGCGAAGTGCTGCTGCTCGACAGCTTCGCAGGCGCCGCCGAGCGTGGCCGCGAAGCCCTCGCCGCCCAATGGAACAAGCTGCACGAGAAGGGCAAGATCGACGCCCCCACGCGCGACGCCTACGTGGCGCGCGTGAAGGCGGTCGACGGCATGCAGGCGCTCGCCGGCTGCGACCTCGTGGTCGAGGCCGTGGTCGAGAACCTCGAGGTCAAGCGCACGCTGTTTCGCGAGCTCGAGGACGTGGTCGCGCCCACCGCCACGCTGGTCACCAACACCTCGTCGCTGTCGGTCACGGCCATCGCGGCCGGCCTGCAGCACCCCGCGCGCTTCGCGGGCTTCCACTTCTTCAACCCCGTGCCGCTGATGAAGGTGGTCGAGGTGGTGGCGGGCTTCAAGACCTCGCCCGAGGTCTGCCAGAAGCTGGCCGGCTACGCCACGCAGATGGGCCACAGCGCCGTGCAGGCGCAGGACACGCCCGGCTTCATCGTCAACCACGCGGGCCGCGGCTACGGCACCGAGGCGCTGCGCATCGTCGGCGAAGGCGTGGCCGACTTCGCCACCATCGACCGCATCCTGAAGGACCAGGCGGGTTTTCGCCTCGGCCCGTTCGAGCTGCTCGACCTGACGGCGCTCGACGTGTCTCACCCGGTGATGGAGTCGATCTACCACCAGTACTTCGAAGAGCCGCGCTTCCGCCCGAGCGTGATCACCGCGCAGCGCCTGGCCGCTGGCGCACTCGGCCGCAAGACCGGCGAAGGCTTCTACCGCTACGACAACGGCGTGATGCAGCAGACGCCCGAGGCGCCGGCGCCGGTGATCGAAGGCACGCCCGCGGTCTGGGTGTCGCCGCGTGCCGCGCGCCGCGCCGAGCTGCTGCGCCTGGTGAACACGCTGGGTGCGCAGATCGACAGCGGCAGCGCCCCCGCACCGCAGTCGATCATCCTGGTCGCGCCGCTGGGCTTCGACGTGACGACGGTCGCGGCGGTCGAGCGGCTGGATGCCACGCGCACCGTCGGCATCGACATGCTGATCGACGACGCCGCCACCAAGCGCCGCGTGCTCGCCACCAACCCGGCCACGCGCCGCGACGTGCGCGACGCCGCGCACGCCCTCTTCGCGCGCGACGGCAAGGCCGTGAGCGTGATCCGCGACAGCGGTGGCTTCGTCACGCAGCGCGTGATCGGCGCCATCGTCAACATCGCCGCCGACATGTGCCAGCAGCGCGTGTGCACGCCGGCCGACCTCGAGACCGCCGTGCAGCTGGGCCTGGGCTATCCGCGCGGCCCGCTCGCCATGGGCAACCTCTACGGGCCGACCAACATGCTCGAAGTGCTGTTCAACCTGCAGACCGTGTATGGCGATCCGCGCTATCGCCCGAGCCCGTGGCTGCGCCGCCGCGGCGCGCTGGGCCTGAGCCTGCTGCACGAAGAAGAATAAGCACGCACACCATGACCGCCGAACTCAAGAGCACCAGCGAAGGCAGCACCATGGTGCTGACCATCGTCAACCCGACCCAGCGCAATGCACTGGGCCCCGAGATCTATGCCGCCGGCATCGAGGCGCTGAACGGCGCCGAGAGCAGCGACGAGATCCGCAGCGTCGTCATCGTGGGCGAAGGCGCGTGGTTCTGCGCCGGCGGCTCGCTGCAGCGGCTGCTGGCCAACCGCCAGCTCGACCGCTCGGTGCAGGCCGAGAGCATCGAGGGCCTGCACAACTGGATCGACTCGATCCGCACCTTCCCCAAGCCGGTGATCGCGGCCGTCGAGGGCGCGGCGGCCGGCGCCGGCTTCTCGCTCGCGCTGGCCTGCGACTTCGTCGTGGCCGCGCGCGACGCCGTGTTCGCGGCCTCGTACAGCAACGTGGCGCTGTCGCCCGACGGCGGTCTCAGCTGGCACCTCGGGCAGGCGCTGCCGCGCCAGCTGGCGAGCGAATGGCTGATGAACGGCGAGCGCATCGAGGCCGCGCGCCTGCATGCCTTCGGCCTCGTCAACGAGCTCACCGACAGCGGACAGGCGCTGGCCGGCGCGCTGGCCCTGGCCACCCGCCTGAACGCGCGCGCGCCGAACTCGCTGGCCAGCATCAAGGAGCTGCTGAGCGACGCGCGCGGCGCCACACTGGCGTCGCAGCTATCGCAGGAGCGCGATCATTTCGTGCGCAACCTGCACCACGCGAACGCGGGCATCGGCATCGCCGCGTTCCTCGACAAGACACCGCCACGCTACGAGTGACGCCTGACGGCGTCGCTCCCGAGACACCCCACAGCTTTTCAGTCGCCGAGAGGACAGACCATGGACGACCCCATTCTTACCATCGAAGAACGTGAAGCGATCAACAGTGGTCGCTGGTTTTCTTCCCTATCTCCATCGCTACGGCACGACATCCTCCGATGCGCCTTTGTCAAACGCTACAAGGACGGCGACCTGCTCGCCGCGCGCGGCGACCCGCCCGAGCACTGGATCGCCTGTGCCAAGGGGGCGTTGCGCGTGAGCTCGACCGCGGTGTCGGGCAAGCAGGTGACGCTGACCTACGTCGAGCCGGGCATCTGGTTCGGCGACGTGGCGATGTTCGACGGAGAGCGGCGCACGCACGACACGTACTCGCACGGCGACACCACCGTGCTGTGCGTGGCGCGCGCCGACTTCCAGAAGATCCTGGCCACGCACGTCGAGCTGTACGAAGCGCTGATGCGGCTGCAGGCGCGCCGCATCCGCACGCTGTTCGGGCTGGTGGAAGACCTCAACACCCTGCCCTTGCGTGCACGCCTGGCCAAGCAGCTCATCCACCTGGTGCGCAGCTATGGCGTGCCCAACCTGGACGACGGCAGCCAGACGCGCATCGGCCTGCAACTGGCGCAGGAAGAACTCGCGCAGCTGCTCGGCGCCTCGCGCCAGCGGGTCAACCAGGAACTCAAGACGATGGAGCGCGAGGGCACCATCCGGATCGAGCCGGCCGGACTGGTCGTGCTGGACCGCTCGGCGCTGATGCACATCTCTGAAGCAGACAACTAAAAAAGATTCGACATGAGCCAGGACTTCTCCAGTTTCATCGGCACCCGCGCGGTGTCCCAACAGCACACCTTCGACGTGGACGCGCTCGCGGCCTGGCTCGAAAAGAATCTTGAGGGCTTCCAGGGTCCGCTGACGGTCGAGATGTTCAAGGGCGGCCAGTCGAACCCGACCTACAAGCTCGTCACGCCCACGCAGAGCTACGTGATGCGCGCCAAGCCCGGCCCGGTCGCCAAGCTGCTGCCTTCGGCCCATGCGGTCGAGCGCGAATACAAGGTCATGCGCGGCCTGCAGGGCACCGACGTGCCCGTGCCGCGCATGTACTGCCTGTGCGAAGACGAGTCCATCATCGGGCGCGCCTTCTACATCATGGAGTTCATGCAGGGCCGCGTGCTGTGGGACCAGTCGCTGCCCGGCTTCAGCAACGCCGAACGCGCGGCCTACTACGACGAGATGAACCGCGTCATCGCGGCGCTGCACACGGTCGACTTCGCCGCCCGCGGCCTGGGCGACTACGGCAAGCCCGGCAACTACTTCGAGCGCCAGATCGGCCGCTGGAGCAAGCAGTACAAGGCCTCGGCCGACAGCGCCGGCGAACTGTCGCAGCCCATCGAGGCCATGGAGCGCCTGATCGACTGGCTGCCCGCCCACATGCCGGCGAGCGCACGCGACGAAAGCAAGGTCTCGATCGTGCATGGCGACTACCGCCTGGACAACGTGATGTTCCATGCCACCGAGCCGCGCATCATCGCGGTGCTCGACTGGGAACTCTCCACGCTGGGCCACCCACTGGCCGACTTCAGCTACCACTGCATGTCGTGGCACATGCCCCCCACCACCGGCCGCGGCATCGGCGGCGTGGACGTGGCGGCGCTGGGCATTCCCACCGAGAGCGAATACATCGCCCGCTATTGCGAGCGCACGCGCATCAGCACGCCCGAGGCGCTGGCGCCCGACTGGAATTTCTACCAGGCCTACAACCTGTTTCGCATGGCCGCCATCCTGCAGGGCATTGCGAAACGCGTCGAAGCCGGTACCGCATCGAGCGAGCAAGCCGTGGCGTCCGCCCGTGGCGCACGGCCGATGGCCGAGATGGCCTGGCAATTTGCCCAAAAGGCATAGCCAGCCCTCCCCCTTAACCCCACCAGGAGACAGCATGGATTTCGAATATTCGGCCAAAACCAAGGAGCTTCAGAAGCGCGTTCTCGCCTTCATGGAAGACCACATCTACCCGGCCGAAGCCGAGTACAGCGCCGAACTGGCCGCCAACACGGTCGCCGGCAAGCGCTGGAGCGCCCTGCAGACCGTCGAGAAGCTCAAGGCCAAGGCCAAGGCGCAAGGCCTGTGGAACTTGTTCCTGCCGGTCGACAGCGCCTCGGCCTCGGGCTATGAGGGTGCGGGCCTGACCAATCAGGAATACGCCCCGCTGGCCGAGATCATGGGCCGGGTGCCATGGGCCTCCGAAGCCTTCAACTGCTCGGCGCCTGACACCGGCAACATGGAAACCATCGCCCGCTACGGCTCGGAAGAGATCAAGGCGCGCTGGCTCAAGCCGCTGCTCGAAGGCCAGATCCGCTCGGCCTTCGCGATGACCGAACCCGACGTCGCCTCCAGCGACGCCACCAACATCGCCACCCGCATCGAGCGCCAGGGCGACGAGTACGTCATCAACGGCCACAAGTGGTGGATCTCCGGCGCCGCCGACCCGCGCTGCGCCGTGTTCGTCACCATGGGCAAGACCGACCCCGAGGCGCCCAAGCACTCGCAGCAGAGCATGGTCATCGTGCCGGCCGATGCCAAGGGCATCCGCATCGTGCGCCCGCTGAACGTGATGGGCTACGACGACGCGCCGCACGGCCACGTCGAGATGTACTTCGAGAACGTGCGCGTGCCCGTCGGCAACATCCTGCTGGGCGAAGGCCGCGGCTTCGAGATCGCCCAGGGCCGCCTTGGCCCCGGACGCATCCACCACTGCATGCGCCTGATCGGCCTGGCCGAGCGTGCGCTCGAGCTGATGTGCAAGCGCGCCTCGTCGCGCGTGGCCTTCGGCAAGACCGTCGCCTCGCAGACCGTCACGCAGGAACGCATCGCCGAAGCGCGCTGCAAGATCGACATGGCCCGCCTGCTCACGCTCAAGGCCGCCTGGCTGATGGACGTGGCCGGCAACAAGGTCGCGCGCACCGAGATCGCCATGATCAAGGTGGTGGCGCCCACCATGGCCTGCCAGGTCATCGACTGGGCCATGCAGGTCCACGGCGGCGGCGGCATGTGCGACGACTTCCCGCTGGCCTCGGCCTATGCGCAGGCGCGCACGCTGCGCTTTGCCGACGGTCCGGACGAAGTGCACCGCAACGCGATCGCCAAGTGGGAGCTGGGCAAGTACGCCGCCGACAAGTCGGGTGCCACCGCCGACGCGCCTGTCACGCGCTTCTGATCCCGAAAAAAAGAAAGGGCGCGTTCCCCGCGCCCTTCTCTTTTCTGTTCATGCCGCCCACGCCTTGCGCGTCGGCGGCATTTTCATTGGCCTGATGCGGTCAGAGCTTCTTCTGCAGGAAGACGGCGTGGCCGAATTCCGGGTCGAGCTGGTAGCTGACGAAACCCTCGCGCTCGTAGCTGCGCAGCGCGGGCGCATTGCCCGACAGCACCTCGAGCGTGAGCTTGCAGGCGCCGCGCCGGCGGGCTTCCTGCTCGACCTGCGCAAACATCTGCTGCGCCACGCGCTGGCCACGGTGGCTGGCGCGCACGACCACGTCGTGCACGTTGACCAGCGGCTGGCAGGCGAAGGTCGAAAAACCTTCGATGCAGTTGATGAGGCCCACGGGCGTGTCGCCGTCGAAGGCCAGCACGCTGAACGCCTGCGGACGCGCCGCCAGCGCGGCGGGCAGGCCTTCGCGCACCGACGCGGGCAACGGCGTGCCGCCGCCGGCCGGGTCGCGCGCGTAGCTGTCGAGCAGCTCGACCACCGCCGCCGCCTGCAGCGGATCGCGGTAGTCGGCCAGGCGGGTTTCGATGCGGCCCGCCGTCGTCATGCGGCGGGCTTGAGCGTGGCCGCGAGGCGCTCGGCGCAAGACTGCGACTGCTTCGGATCGCGCGCCTCGACCATCACGCGCACCAGCGGCTCGGTGCCACTCGCACGGATCAGCACGCGGCCCGCATCGCCCAGCTCGGCTTCGATGCGCTTCGTTTCGCTGGCGAGCGCCTGGTTGCTCTTCCAGTCCTGGTCGGGCGCGAGGCGCACGTTGATCAGCGTCTGCGGGAACAGCGTCACGCCTTCGAGCAGCTGCGCCACCGTCTTGCCGCTGCGCACGCAGGCCTGCAGCACCTGCA
This sequence comes from Variovorax sp. V118, assembly GCF_041154445.1. GTDB lineage: Bacteria > Pseudomonadota > Gammaproteobacteria > Burkholderiales > Burkholderiaceae_C > Variovorax > Variovorax boronicumulans. The sequence goes on from NZ_AP028663.1 coordinate 2,648,670, forward strand.
GCGCACTGACGATGCCGTCGCCCGTGGTGTGGCGGTCAAGTGCCAGCAGGTGGCCGGAGCCCTCGCCGCCGAGCAGCCAGCCGCGCTTGTCGAGTTCTTCGAGCACGTAGCGGTCGCCGACCTTGGCGCGCACGAACTCGATGTCCTGTGCGCGCAGGGCCATCTCGACGGCCTTGTTGGTCATGAGCGTGCCGACCACGCCCGCCGGCTTCTCGCCGCGCGCGATGCGCTCGGCCACCATCAGGTACAGCAGCTCGTCGCCGTTGAACAGGCGGCCGGTGGCATCGACCAGCTGCAGCCGGTCGGCGTCGCCGTCCAGCGCGATGCCGTAGTCGGCCTTCTGCGCCGTCACGGTGGCGACCAGCGCCTCGGGATGCGTGGCGCCGAAACCCTTGTTGATGTTGAGCCCATCGGGCGCGCAACCGATGCTGGTGACGTCCGCGCCCAGTTCGTGGAACACGTTGGGCGCCACCTGGTAGGCCGCGCCGTGGGCGGCATCGACCACCAGCTTCATGCCGCGCAGCGACAGGTCGTTGGCGAAGGTGCTCTTGCAGAACTCGATGTAGCGGCCGTCCGCATCGTTGAGGCGGCGGGCCTTGCCCAGGTTGGCCGAGTCGACCCAGACGGGTTCCTCTTCGAGCGCGGCCTCGACAGCCAGCTCCCAGGCGTCGTCGAGCTTGGTGCCCTGCGCGCTGAAGAACTTGATGCCGTTGTCGGGAAAGGCGTTGTGGCTGGCGCTGATCACCACGCCCAGGCTGGCGCGCTGGGCGCGCGTGAGGTAGGCCACGCCCGGCGTGGGCAGCGGGCCGAGCAGCACCACGTCGACGCCGGCGGAGTTGAAGCCCGACTCGAGCGCCGACTCGAGCATGTAGCCCGAGATGCGGGTGTCCTTGCCGATCAGCACCGTGGGACGGGCCTGGGTCTTCTTGAGGACGCGGCCGACGGCGTGTGCGAGGCGCAGCACGAAATCGGGGGTGATGGGCGATTGGCCGACCGTGCCGCGGATGCCGTCGGTGCCGAAATACTTACGGGTCATGTTGTTGCTCTTTGAAGGTGTTCTTGCGGTGCTTCCGCGCCCATAGCACGCCATACGGCGAGGGCGGCGACGGTGTCGCGCACGTCGTGCACCCGCACGACCGCCGCACCCCGGTCCACGGCCAGCACGGCGGCTGCCACGCTGGGCACGGTACGCCCGGATGCATTGTCGATGCCGGTGACGGCCCCGATGGAGGACTTGCGGGACCAACCTAGCAACAAGGGGTAACCGGTTGCCAACAATTCCCGCTGTCGACCGAGGAGCGCGAAGTTCTGCGCCACGCTCTTGCCGAAACCGACGCCCGGATCGAGCGTGATGCGCGCGGGGTCGATGCCCAGCGCCGTCAGGGGCGCCAGTTGTGCGTCCCAGAAAGCCAGCACCTCGGGAATCACGTCGCCCTGCATCGGCAGTGCCTGCATGGTCTGCGGGTCGCGGTGCATGTGCATCAGGCAGATGCCGCAGGTCGGGTGCGCCGCCACGGCCTCGCGCGCGCCGGGTTGGCGAAGGGCCCAGATGTCGTTGACGATGTCCGCGCCCAGGTCGAGCACGGCACGCATCACCTCGGGCTTGTAAGTGTCGATGGACAGCGGCACGTTCAGCTTCACCGCCTCGCGCACCACGGGCAGCACGCGCGCCAGCTCGGCGTCGAGCGGCACGGCGGGGCTGCCGGGGCGGGTCGATTCGCCGCCGATGTCGAGGATGTCGGCCCCCTCCTTCAGCAACTGCTCGCAGTGTTTCAGCGCAGTCTCGGTCGACGCATGCGCGCCGCCGTCGGAGAAGGAATCGGGCGTGACGTTGACGATGCCCATCACGCGCGGCTGCGCGAGGTCAATCCTGAAACGCGAGGTCTGCCAAACCGCACCATCTGGCTCACCATGGAAAACGGGGCCAGGGGCCCCGTTGTTGCTTGATTTCAAGCTCACCTCAAGCGGCGGTCGGCGCCGGGTCAGGATTGACGGCCGGCGTGCCACCACTGCCGCCGCTGCCCGAAGGCGGGATGCGCGGCGTCCAGTCCTTGGGCGGACGCGGTGCGCGGCCGGCCATGATGTCGTCGAGCTGTTCGCTGTCGATGGTTTCCCATTCGAGCAGCGCCTTGGCCATGGCGTGCATCTTGTCGCTGTTCTCTTCGATCAGGCGGCGCGCCAGGGCGTACTGCTCGTCGATGATGCGGCGCACCTCGCCATCGACCTTTTCCATGGTCTGTTCGCTCATGTTGGTCGTCTTGGTGACCGAGCGGCCCAGGAACACTTCGCCTTCGTTCTCGGCGTAGACCATCGGGCCCAGCGCGTCGGTCATGCCGTAGCGCGTGACCATGTCACGGGCGATGGAGGTCGCGCGCTCGAAGTCGTTGCTTGCGCCGGTGGTCATCTGGTGCATGAACACTTCTTCGGCGATGCGGCCGCCGAACAGCATGCTGATCTGGTTCAGCATGTACTCGCGGTCGTAGCTGTAGCGGTCCTGCGACGGCAGGCTCATGGTCACGCCGAGGGCGCGGCCACGCGGAATGATCGTGACCTTGTGGACCGGGTCGCACTTGGGCAGCAGCTTGCCGATGAGGGCGTGGCCGGACTCGTGGTAGGCCGTGTTGCGGCGCTCTTCCTCGGGCATGACCATGCTCTTGCGCTCGGGGCCCATGAAGATCTTGTCCTTGGCCTTCTCGAAGTCCTGCATCTCGACCACGCGCGCATTGCGGCGCGCGGCCATCAGGGCGGCTTCGTTGCACAGGTTGGCCAGGTCGGCACCCGACATGCCGGGCGTGCCGCGGGCGATGACGCTCGGGTTCACGTCCTGGCCCAGCGGGACCTTACGCATGTGGACGGCCAGGATCTGCTCGCGGCCGCGGATGTCGGGCAGCGTGACGTACACCTGACGGTCGAAACGGCCCGGGCGCAGCAGAGCAGCGTCCAGGATGTCCGGGCGGTTGGTGGCAGCCACCACGATCACGCCGAGGTTGGTTTCGAAGCCGTCCATCTCGACCAGCATCTGGTTGAGGGTCTGCTCGCGCTCGTCGTTGCCGCCGCCGAGACCGGCGCCACGCTGACGACCCACCGCATCGATTTCGTCGATGAAGATGATGCAAGGCGCGTTCTTCTTGGCGTTCTCGAACATGTCGCGCACGCGGGCCGCGCCCACGCCGACGAACATTTCAACGAAGTCGGAACCCGAGATCGAGAAGAACGGCACCTTGGCTTCGCCGGCGATCGACTTGGCCAGCAGCGTCTTGCCGGTGCCCGGAGGGCCGACCAGCAGCAGGCCGCGCGGAATGCGACCGCCGAGTTTCTGGAAGCGCTGCGGGTCTTTCAGGAAGTCGACGACTTCACGGACTTCTTCTTTTGCCTCGTCGCAGCCTGCGACGTCGGCGAAGGTCACCGTGTTGTTGTTCTCGTCCATCATGCGGGCCTTGCTCTTGCCGAAGCTGAACGCCCCGCCCTTGCCGCCGCCCTGCATCTGGCGCATGAAGTAGATCCACACGCCGATCAGCAGCAGCATCGGGCCCCAGCTGACCAGCAGGGTCATGAGGAGCGAGCCCTCTTCGCGCGGCTTGACGTCGAACTTGACGTTGTGGTCGATCAGGTCGCCCACGAGGCCGCGGTCGAGGACCGTGGCGGTCGTGCGGATCTTGCGATCGTCGTTGGTGACGGCGACGATCTCGCCGCCGCCGGCGCCTTCAGGAATGATGGCGCTCTTGATCTGGTTGTTGCGGACCTGGTCCAGGAACTCGGAATAGCTCACCGTTCCCGAGCCGACGCCACCGCGGGTGTCGAACTGCTTGAACACAGTGAACAACACCATGGCAATGACGAGCCATACGGCAACTTTGGAAAACCACTGATTGTTCAAACGAAGCTCCAGTCGAAAGCGCGTGACGGGAATATGAAATACGCGCTGAGGGTACGCAATTGCGCCCCATTTTAGGCTTTTCAAGCTGCGAAAAGCGGACATTTCCCTATAGCAGCCATAGGCTGACAAGGGTTTGCGCCCCTGGAGGGCACTCCACGGCAAGGTATCAATGCGTATCGGATGCCTTCAATCCCCTGCCGATGAGGAAGGTCTCGGCCGATTTGTCGCGCGATGCCTTGGGCTTGAGCGGCTTCACGACGCGGAAATTGGCCTTGAACATCTTGACCAATTCGTCGTACCCGCTGCCGTGGAATACCTTCGCCACCAATGCCCCTTCGGGCTTCATGTGGTGCTGGGCGAAGTCGATGGCCAGCTCGATCAGGTGCGCCACGCGGGCCGCATCGGCCGAATGGATGCCCGACAGGTTGGGTGCCATGTCGGACACCACCAGGTCGGCCTTGCGGCCGTCCAGCACCGCCAGGAGCTGCGCCAGCAGCGCGTCTTCGCGGAAGTCGCCCTGCAGGAAGGTCACGCCCTCGATGGGCTCCATCGGCAGCAGGTCGAGCGAAATGATGGTGCCGTTGAGGTCGCCGACCGCCGCCCCGCCCGGCGACATGCGCCGCCGCAGGTACTGGCTCCAGGCACCGGGGGTCGAGCCGAGGTCGACCACCAGCTGGCCGGGCTTGACCAGCCCGAGCGACTCGTCGATTTCCTTGAGCTTGTAAGCCGCGCGGGCGCGGTAGCCCTCTCTGGTCGCGAGCTTCACGTAGGGGTCGTTGATGTGGTCGTGAAGCCACGCCTTGTTGACTTTTTTGCTTTTGGCTTTGGTGCTCATGAGGGTGTTCGTGTACGCGTCGATAATACGGGGATGCCCGCCATTCAACTTACCCCTGCCGAGCGCAAGGTGCACCGCGCCGAAGCTCACCACCTGGATCCGATCGTCATGGTCGGTGGAGACGGGCTCACCCCTGCCGTGAAAAAGGAGGCCGACGCGGCCCTGAAGGCCCATGGCCTGATCAAGGTGCGCGTCTTCTCCGACGACCGCCTCGCCCGCGACGCCATGCTCCAGGAGCTCGCCGACGAGCTCGACGCCGCCCCGATCCAGCACATCGGCAAGCTGCTCGTGCTGTGGCGCCCGAAGCCCGAAAAAGAGCGTGTCATCGACGAAGACCGCATGCCCGGCCCGCGCGACGTGAAGATCGTCAAGTACAGCAAGCGCGGCGGCCAACGCCCTGAAATCAAGACCCTGCGCGTGCTCGGCAACCAGCGCCTGACCCCTGGCGGCACCATCAAGCGCGCCAAGGCCAAGCGCCCGCTGTCGGCCAAGAAACGCAACCAGGCGGACTGAACTTGGTGGCAGCGCAAGGCGCCCAGCGCCATATCCTCTGCATGAAGTGGGGCACCAAGTACGGCCCCGAGTACGTCAACCGGCTCTACGCCATGGTGCGCCGCCACCTCAGCGGCGACTTCAAGTTCGTCTGCCTGACCGACGACGGCAACGGCATTCGCCCCGAAGTGACGTGCCTGCCCATTCCGCCGCTCAACCTCCAGCTGGCCCCGGGCCAGCGCGACGGCGCCTGGAAGAAGCTCACGACTTTCGAGCAGGACCTGCACGGCCTGCGCGGCACCGCCCTCTTCCTGGACGTCGACGTGGTGATCGTCGGCAGCCTGGACGCCTTCTTCGAGCAGCCCGGCGAATTCCTGATCATTCACGACTACGCCCGCCCCTGGCGGCGCGAGCGGATCACGGGCAATTCATCGGTCTATCGCTTCGAGCTGGGCGCCCATGCCGACGTGCTGGCGTACTTTCGCGCCAACATGGACAAGGTGCAGGCCGAGTACCGCAACGAGCAGGCCTACCTGTCGGACGTGCTGCACAAGCAAGGCAAGCTGGCCTACTGGCCCGCGGCCTGGTGCCCGAGCTTCAAGTACCACGGCATCCCGACCTGGCCGACCAACTACTGGGAAGAGCCCTTCGTGCCCGAAGGCGCCCGTGTGATGGTATTCCACGGCGAGTGCAACCCGCCCGACGCGCTGGCGGGACGGCGCAACCGCGCCTTCCGCTACATCCGGCCGGCGAGCTGGGTCGCCAAGCACTGGAAAGAGTAAAGCCGGAGGGAGGCGGCGATGCGCCGCCGCCCCGGTTCAGCGTGGCGCCCGAGCGGCGGCGCCCATGCGCCACAGCAACGTGCCGGCGCACGCCCACTGAACAAAGTACATGCCCGTGCCCACGGCATGCCACAGCTTGAGGTTGTCACGCGCCACGATGCGCGGCGCCACGGCGTACTGCTGCAACAGCGCCAGCAGCAACGCCGCCAGCACCAGGAAAATCGCCGTCAACACCGGCCCGGTCATGCCGTCGTCGGCCTTCTGGCGGAAATGGATCAGCAGGATCAGCCCGCAGCCGATGGCGATCCAGCTTTGCGCCTCGAACAGCTGGGCCGCGAAATTGCCCGCCACCGCCGGGTTGCCAAGCCGGGCGAACAGCATCGGCACCACCAGGAAACCGATGGTGCTGAGGCTGCCCCACCAGAGGGCCGCCAGCATCAGCGCGACGCGGTCTTTCATCCGACTCAGAGGTAGCGGACCGCCACGATCTCGTAGCGCTTGAGGCCGCCCGGCGCCTGCACTTCGGCCGTGTCGCCCTCTTCCTTGCCGATCAGCGCGCGTGCGATCGGGCTGGAGATGTTGATCAGGCCGAGCTTCAGGTCGGCTTCGTCTTCGCCCACGATCTGGTACTTGACGGCATCGCCCGACTCTTCTTCTTCGAGTTCGACGGTCGAACCGAACACCACCTTGCCGCCGGCATCGAGCTCGCTCGGGTCGATGATCTGCGCGGCCGAAAGCTTGCCTTCGACTTCCTGGATGCGGCCCTCGATGAAGCCCTGGCGGTCCTTGGCGACTTCGTACTCGGCGTTTTCGCTCAGGTCGCCCTGGGCGCGTGCCTCGGAAATGGCGTTGATGACCCAGGGACGGTCGACCGTCTTGAGCTGATGCAGTTCGGCGCGCAGTTTTTCAGCGCCGCGCTTGGTGATCGGAATGGTGGCCATGTTGTTGGTTCTCCATAAAGCGAAACCGCCGAACGCTGCCGTTCGGCGGTCGATTGAGGGAATTGATCAGACGAGTGTGCGTCCGGTCAGCCGGCTCAGGATGGCGAGCGGGCTCGATTCGGGATTGTATTGCTTCGATGCGGCCAGATGAAGGGTCTGCTCGAGCATGTACTGGCCTGCCATCACGGCGTGCGAGGTCTGGTCCGAGAAGCACACCCACACCGAACCCGGCGGGAATTTCGCCGTTTCCTGCGGCGAGTTTTCCTGGTACGCCATGTCCGACTTCATGCCGTCGTGCAGCTGCAGCATCAGGTGGTCGTACTCGCTGCGGAACGACTTGGTGACGTGCAGCGCCTGCAACAGCTTGGCCTGCCAGCGCGCATAGGGCTTGGCCCGCGGCAGGAAGCGTTTGGCGATGTCCTCGAAAGGCTCGCCCACGCGCCACACGCGCGATGCGCCGTCAGGATTGACGTTGGTGAACACGCGCAGGATGCGCTCGCCGTAGTTGGGGCGCGACGGGAATGCATCGACGTGCAGGCGCCGGTCGTCGGCGCGCCACGACTGCACGCGCGTCTCGACCTGGGCCGGCCGGTAGCTGGTCGGCGCCAGGCGCAGGGCCGGCGTGTAATGCGGCAGCAAGCCATGAATGAGCTGCTGCGCCTGCGTGCGAAAACGCTTCACCATCGCCGCCGCGGCGCGCTGCACCGCCTCGTCGCCTACGGCGCCCTTGAGCTTGCCGTGGGCATCGAGGCTGATGTTGCGCACGTCGGGCGACAGCAGGCTGGGCGTCAGCAGGCTGCGCTCTTCAGGCAGCAGCTCGAAGCCCAGCCGCGGGAAGTACAGCACCTTGCCGGCTTCCAGTTCCGCGATCCACGCCTCGTTGGGCGTGGCCGCGTTCCAGTCCGCGAGGTCCAGTTCGACCAGCTGCGTTTCCATGGCGGTGCCCGGTCAGGCCGCGGCCAGCTGCGCGTGCATCTCCTGCACCGAGATCACGCCCAGCTCGTCCATGAAGCCCATGCCTTCGACCGCGGCTTCGGCGCCGAAGATCGTGGTGAAGGTGGTCACGCGCGCCAGCAGCGCCGAGGTGCGGATCTGGCGCGAGTCGGTGATCGCGTTGCGGCGCTCTTCCACCGTGTTGATGACCAAGGCAATCTCGTTGTTCTTGATCATGTCCACGATGTGCGGGCGGCCTTCGGTCACCTTGTTGACCGTCTCGCAGGCGATGCCGGCAGCGCTGATGGCCGCGGCGGTGCCCTTGGTGGCGACCAGCTCGAAGCCCAGCTTGGCCAGGCCGCGCGCCACTTCGACGGCGCGTGCCTTGTCGTTGTTCTTCACCGAGATGAAGGCCTTGCCCGACTTGGGCAGCAGCGTGCCCGCGCCCAGCTGCGACTTCACGAAGGCTTCGCCGAAGGTCTTGCCCACGCCCATCACTTCGCCGGTCGACTTCATCTCGGGGCCGAGGATGGTGTCCACGCCCGGGAACTTGACGAACGGGAACACGGCTTCCTTCACGCTGAAGTACGGCGGCGTCACTTCCTTGGTCACGCCCTGCGACGCGAGCGACTGGCCGGCCATGCAGCGTGCGGCCACCTTGGCCAGCTGGATGCCCGTGGCCTTGCTCACGTAAGGCACGGTGCGCGACGCACGCGGGTTCACTTCGAGCACGTAGATGACGTCCTTGCCGTCCTTCTGCTGGATGGCGAACTGCACGTTCATCAGGCCGACCACGTTCAGCGCAGCGGCCATGGCAGCGCTCTGGCGCTTCAGCTCGGCCACCGTGTCGGCGTTCAGGCTGTAGGGCGGCAGCGAGCAGGCGGAGTCGCCCGAGTGCACGCCGGCCTGTTCGATGTGCTCCATCACGCCGCCGATCAGCGTGCCGCCTTCGGCGTCGCGGATGCAGTCGACGTCGCACTCGACGGCGTCGTTCAGGAAGCGGTCGAGCAGCACCGGCGAGTCATTGCTGACCTTCACGGCCTCGCGCATGTAGCGCTCGAGGTCGCGCTGCTCGTGCACGATTTCCATCGCGCGGCCGCCGAGCACGTAGCTCGGGCGCACCACCAGCGGGTAGCCCAGGGCCGCAGCCTTTTCGAGCGCTTCGGGTTCGGTGCGCGCGGTGGCGTTCGGCGGCTGGCGCAGGCCCAGCTCGTGCAGCAGCTTCTGGAAGCGCTCACGGTCTTCGGCCGCATCGATCATGTCGGGCGAGGTGCCGATGATCGGCACGCCGTTGGCTTCGAGGTCGAGCGCGAGCTTCAACGGCGTCTGGCCGCCGTACTGCACGATCACGCCGAGCGGCTTTTCCTTGTCGACGATCTCGAGCACGTCTTCGAGCGTGAGCGGCTCGAAGTACAGGCGGTCCGAGGTGTCGTAGTCGGTCGACACGGTCTCGGGATTGCAGTTGACCATGATGGTCTCGTAGCCGTCTTCGCGCATGGCGAGCGCGGCGTGCACGCAGCAGTAGTCGAACTCGATGCCTTGGCCGATGCGGTTGGGACCGCCGCCGAGCACCATGATCTTCTTCTTGTCGGTCGGGTCGGCCTCGCACTCATCCTCGTAGGTCGAGTACATGTAGGCCGTGTTGGTCGCGAACTCGGCCGCGCAGGTGTCCACCCGCTTGTAGACCGGGCGCACGCCCAGGGCGCGGCGCTTCTCGCGAATGGCTGTGTCGGTGGTCTTGAGTTGCTTGGCCAGGCGCCGGTCGGAGAAGCCCTTCTTCTTGAGCGCGAGCAGCGTGTCCTTGTCGATGTCGTCCAGCGACTTGGTTTCCAGTTCGAGTTCGATCTTCACGATCTCTTCGATCTGCACCAGGAACCACGGGTCGATCTTGGTCAGCGCGAACACTTCGTCCACGCTCAGGCCCATGGCGAAGGCATCGCCCACGTACCAGATGCGCTCGGGACCGGGCTCGCCCAGTTCCTTCTCGAGCACTTCGCGGTCCTGCGTCTTCTCGTTCAGGCCGTCGACGCCCACTTCGAGGCCGCGCAGGGCCTTCTGGAACGACTCCTGGAAAGTGCGGCCCATGGCCATCACCTCGCCCACCGACTTCATCTGCGTCGTGAGGCGCGAGTCGGCCTGCGGGAACTTCTCGAAGGCGAAACGCGGAATCTTGGTGACCACGTAGTCGATCGACGGCTCGAACGACGCGGGCGTGGCGCCGCCGGTGATTTCGTTGCGCAGCTCGTCGAGCGTGTAGCCCACAGCCAGCTTGGCGGCGACCTTGGCGATCGGGAAGCCCGTGGCCTTGGAGGCCAGCGCCGAGGAACGCGACACGCGCGGGTTCATCTCGATGACGACCATGCGGCCGTCCTTCGGGTTGATGGAGAACTGCACGTTCGAGCCGCCGGTGTCGACGCCGATCTCACGCAGCACGGCCAGCGAGGCGTTCCGCAGGATCTGGTATTCCTTGTCGGACAGCGTCTGCGCGGGGGCCACGGTGATCGAGTCGCCGGTGTGCACGCCCATCGGATCGAGGTTTTCGATCGAGCAGACGATGATGCAGTTGTCGGCCTTGTCGCGCACGACTTCCATCTCGTACTCTTTCCAGCCGAGCAGCGACTCTTCGATCAGCAGCTCGTTGGTCGGCGAGGCTTCGATGCCGCGCTTGCAGATGGTCTCGAACTCTTCCGGGTTGTAGGCGATGCCGCCGCCGGTGCCGCCCAGCGTGAAGCTGGGGCGGATGACGACCGGAAAGCCGACCGTCTTCTGCACGGCCCACGCCTCGTCGAGCGTGTGGGCGATGCCCGAACGCGCCGAGCCCAGGCCGATCTTGGTCATCGCGTCCTTGAACTTCAGGCGGTCCTCGGCCTTGTCGATGGCTTCGGGCGTGGCGCCGATCAGCTCGATCGGGCGGTTGGTGGCCGTGCCGGTGTACTTGTCGAGCACGCCGTTGCGCCACAGGTCGAGCGCGCAGTTCAGCGCGGTCTGGCCGCCCATGGTCGGCAGGATCGCGTCGGGGCGTTCCTTGGCGATGATTTTTTCAACCGTCTGCCATGTGATGGGCTCGATGTAGGTGACGTCGGCCGTGGCCGGGTCGGTCATGATCGTCGCGGGGTTGCTGTTGATCAGGATGACCTTGTAGCCCTCTTCGCGCAGCGCCTTGCAGGCTTGCACGCCGGAGTAGTCGAACTCGCAGGCCTGGCCGATGATGATCGGGCCGGCGCCGATGATGAGGATCGATTTGAGGTCGGTGCGCTTAGGCATTCTTGTGCTCCGTCTTGTGCTTTTCCATGAGTGCCGTGAAGCGATCGAACAGGTAGCCGATGTCGTGCGGGCCCGGCGAGGCTTCGGGGTGGCCCTGGAAGCAGAACGCGGGCTTGTCGGTGCGCGCCAAGCCCTGCAGCGTGTTGTCGAACAGGCTGATGTGGGTGGGACGCAGATTGGCCGGCAGCGACTTCTCGTCGACCGCGAAGCCGTGGTTCTGGCTGGTGATGCTCACGCGGCCGTTGTCCAGGTCCTTCACCGGGTGGTTCGCGCCATGGTGGCCGAACTTCATCTTGAAGGTCTTGGCGCCCGAAGCGAGCGCCATGATCTGGTGGCCGAGGCAAATGCCGAAGGTGGGAATGCCGGTCTCGATCAGTTCCTTGACCGCGCTGATGGCGTAGTCGCAAGGTTCCGGGTCGCCGGGGCCGTTGGCCAGGAAGATGCCATCGGGCTTGAGCTTGAGCACGTCGGCCGCGGGCGTCTGCGCCGGCACCACGGTGATGCGCGCGCCACGCTGCGCGATCATGCGCAGGATGTTCTTCTTGACGCCGTAGTCGAACGCGACCACGTGGAACTGCGGCGTGATCTGCACGCCGTAGCCCGCGCCAAGCTTCCACTCGGTCTCGGTCCATTCATAGGTCTGCTTGACCGACACCACCTTGGCCAGGTCGAGGCCAGCCATGCTCGGCGCGGCCTTGGCGGCGGCGATGGCCTTGTCGATCAGCGCCTGCGTCACGGTCTCGCCCGCGGCCAGGCCCAGGATGCAGCCGTTCTGCGCGCCGTGGGTGCGCAGGTGGCGCGTGAGCTTGCGGGTGTCGATATTCGCAATGGCCACCGTGTTGCCGGACACGAGGTACTCGGTCAGCGTGGCGGTCTTGCGGAAGTTGGACGCGACGAGGGGCAGGTCCTTGATGATCAGGCCCGCGGCATGGATCTTGTCGGCTTCGATGTCCTCGCCGTTGACACCATAGTTGCCGATGTGCGGATACGTCAGGGTGACGATCTGCTGGCAGTAGCTGGGGTCGGTGAGGATTTCCTGGTAACCGGTCATCGCGGTGTTGAACACCACTTCACCGGTCGTGGAGCCGGCGGCTCCGATCGAGTTGCCGAGAAAGACCGTGCCGTCTGCGAGCGCCAGGATGGCGGGCGGGAAACTTCCCTTGAGAGACAAAAGCACTGGGTTCTCCGGATGGTTACGGTCGCCCGGAGCCCCAGGCGCGTTGCCTGCGGACTGCTGCTTAAGGGGATTTTGGCGTTGAAGGCGGCCGGGCGACGCTGATTTGCGAGTAAGCCCCCGATTGTAGCCCGGACTGGGTGTGTTATTTGGCCTGCAGGGCTGCTCCGCTTGCGTGCAGGCAGATGGCGGCCGCCGCCGCCACGTTGAGCGACTCTTCGCCGCCCGGTTGCGCGATGCGAATGTGGTGAGCGGCCCGGGCTTCCAGCGCGGCCGAAACGCCCTGCCCTTCGTGGCCCATCAGCCAGGCACAGGGGTGCGGCAAATTGGCCTTGTGCAGCCATTCGCCCCGGTGCGAACTGGTGGCCACCAGCGGCACCCGCAGCGCGTCGAGCGCGTCGATGTCCACGCCTTCGACCAGCCGCAGGCCGAAGTGGGCCCCCATGCCGGCGCGCAGCACCTTCGGCGCCCACAGGGCGGCCGTGCCCTTGAGCGCGATCACCTGGGTGAAACCGAAAGCCGCCGCGCTGCGCAGGATGGAGCCGGCATTGCCGGCATCCTGCAGGCGGTCGAGCACCACGCTCGGGGCGTCGGGCAGGATTTCGGGTCGCGGTGGCAGGTCGAGCACGAAGCCCATCGGCGCGGGCGACTCCAGGCCGCTCACTGCGCGCAGCAGGTCGTCGGCGACCACTACCGTTTTGATAGCACTGCGCACCCATTCGGCGGGTGCCGAGGGCCAGAACGCCTCCGAAAACACCGCCACCGCCGGCCGGACGCCGCGGGCCAGCACCGCGCGGCACAGGTGATCGCCTTCGAGCCAGAGCCGGCCGAGCTTGCGATAGGCGCCCGGGTCTTGCGCGAGCTTGCGCAGGTCTTTGAGCAAGGGGTTGTCGCGCGAGCTGATGTGGCTCGGGCCGGTGTCGGTGGTCATTGCGGGCTCAGGGGGCTGCGCGCGGATCGAGGCGTGCGCTGTGGTTTTCGGCGGCGCCGATCACGTGGGCGACCGAAACCTCGCCGGCCATGACATTGACGCCTGACGTTGCAGCAGCCGTGCGCGCCAGCGCCGCCGCCACCGGGCTGAACGACCGGCGGTGATGCACGCAGGCTCCGTGGCGCTGGAGCGCCTCGAGGTGCTCGCGCGTGCCGTAGCCCTTGTGGCCGGCAAAGCCGTAGTGGGGAAATTCGTCGTGCAGTTGCGTGCAAAGCCGGTCGCGGTGCACCTTGGCAAGGATGGACGCGGCCGAGATCGCCTTGACCCGCGCGTCGCCCTTGACGATGGCCTCGGCCAGCACGTCGAGCCGGGGCAGCCGGTTGCCGTCCACCAGCACCTTGACCGGCTTGAGGCGCAGGCCTTCGACCGCGCGGCGCATCGCGAGCATGGTGGCCTGCAGGATGTTGAGGCCGTCGATCTCCTCGACCGAGGCCTGGGCGATCGAGCAGCACAGCGCCTTGGCCAGGATCTGGTCGTGCAGGCGTTCGCGCTGCAGGGCCGTGAGCGTCTTGGAGTCGGCCAGGCCGCGGATCGGGCGCAGGTCGTCGAGGATCACGGCCGCGGCCACGACGGGGCCGGCCAGCGGTCCGCGCCCTGCCTCGTCGACGCCCGCCATCAGGCCGGGCGCGTCCCACACCAGTGGGGCCTGCTCAGCCTTCAAGAACTTTCTGGATCGCATCGGCGCACAGTGTGGGCGTGTCGCGCTGCAATTGCACATGCAGCGCTGAAAATCTTTGTTGCAGCGCCTGCGTCTTCGCGGGCACGTCGAGCCACTCGAGCGTGGCGTTGGCCAGGGCCTCGGGCGAGGCGGCTTCCTGCAGCAGCTCAGGCACCACGAACTCGCGGCACAGGATGTTCGGCAGCCCGACCCAGGGCTGCAGCTGCTTGCGCTGCATGAGGCGCCACGAGAGCCCGTTCATGTTGTACGCGATGACCATCGGCCGCTTGAACAGCGCCGCCTCGAGCGTGGCCGTGCCGCTGGCGATCAGCGTGACGTCGCAGGCGGCGAGCGCGGCATGCGACTGGCCGTCGAGCAGTTTCACCCGCCCTGCCATGCCGGCGGCCTGCAGCAGGCTTTCGACCTCGGTGCACAACCCCGGCAGGATCGGCGCGATGAACTGCAGCTTCGGCTTGGCCTTCTGCATCAGCGCCGCGGCCGCGAAGAAGCGGGCCGCGAGGTAGCGGATCTCGGAGCGGCGGCTGCCGGGCAGCAGCGCGACGACCTGCGCCTCGGGGTCCAGCCCCAGCGCAGCGCGGGCGGCGGCGCGGTCGGGCGTCATCGGGATCACGTTGGCAATCGGATGGCCCACATAGCTCGCGGCCACGCCCTGCTTTTCGAGCAGTTCGGGCTCGAACGGGAAGATGCACAGCACGTGGTCGGCGGCGGCGCGGATCTTGTCGATGCGGTCGGCGCGCCAGGCCCAGATCGAGGGACAGACGAAATGAACCGTCTTGATGCCCTCGCTGCGCAGGCCGGCTTCGAGGTCGAGATTGAAATCGGGCGCGTCGACACCGATGAACAGCTCGGGGCGCTCGCGCAGCAGTCGGGCCTTGAGCTGGCGGCGGATACCGGCGATCTCGGCGTAGTGCCGAAGCACCTCGATGTAGCCGCGCACGGCCAGCTTTTCCTGCGGCCACCAGCTCTGGAAGCCGTGGGCCAGCATGCGTGGGCCGCCGATGCCCACGGCCTGCAGGGCAGGCCAGCGGGCCTCGAGGCCATCGAGCAGCAAGCCCGCGAGCAGATCGCCGGACGCTTCGCCCGCGACCAGCGCGAAGCGGCGCTGTTCGTTCGTGCTCATCGCACCCATGTCAGCGCGCGATGCCGCGCGTTGAATGAGCGAGGAAGGCCTCCATCAGCGCGACATCGCCGGCGGCCTCGGGCATTTCCGCCGCGAGCTCAGCGATGGCGGCGCGCGCCTCTTCGAGTGTCTTGCCCTGGCGGTACAGCAGGCGGTGCATCTGCTTGACCGCCGCGAGCCGCTGCGCCGAGAAATCGCGCCGGCGCAGACCCACGATGTTGAAGCCGCGAACCGCCAGCGGATTGCCGTCGACCAGCATGAACGGTGGCACGTCTTGCGAGATCGCGCTCGCGAAACCGACCATGGCGTGCGCACCCACCGAAACGAATTGGTGGATGCCAGTCAAGCCGCCGATCGTGACCCAGTCGGCCAGATGCACGTGCCCGGCCAGCGTGGTGTTGTTGGACAGCGTCGTGTGGTTGTCGACCCGGCAGTCGTGCGCGATGTGCGTGTACGCCATGATCCAGTTGTCGTTGCCGACACGCGTGATGCCCCCTGCCCCGGGCACGCCAAGGTTGAAGGTGCAGAACTCGCGGATCACGTTGCGGTCGCCGATGGTGAGCTCGGTGGGCTCACCCGCGTATTTCTTGTCCTGGGGGATCGCGCCGAGCGACGAGAACTGGAAGATCCGGTTGTCGCGCCCGATGGTCGTGCGCCCTTCGATCACGCAATGCGCGCCGATGGTGGTGCCCGCGCCGATCCGCACGTGCGGGCCGATCACGGTGTAGGGACCGACCGACACCGAGGCGTCGAGCTGGGCCTTCGGGTCGACGATCGCGGTCGAATGAACCTGGGTCATGCCTTGCAAGAGACGATGAGCCGGATCAGCTGTTGATCTGACGCATGGCGCACATCAGCGAGGCTTCGCACGCCAGTTCGCTGCCCACGAGCGCACGGCCCTTGAACTTCGAGATGCCGGCCTTCATGCGCTCGATCTCGACTTCGAGCGTGAGCTGGTCGCCAGGCTCCACGGGGCGCTTGAAGCGCGCGCCGTCGATGGCTGCAAAGTAGTAGACCGTGTTGTCGTCGGGCACGATGTCCAACGAGCGGAACGACAGCAGCGCCGCAGCCTGCGCCATGGCTTCGAGCATCAGCACGCCCGGCATCACCGGACGGTGCGGGAAGTGGCCGTTGAAGAAGGGCTCGTTCATCGTCACGTTCTTGAGGGCCGTGATGCGCTTGCCCTTTTCCATGCTCAACACCCGGTCCACCAGGAGAAACG
Organism: Variovorax sp. V118; assembly: GCF_041154445.1. Taxonomy (GTDB): domain Bacteria; phylum Pseudomonadota; class Gammaproteobacteria; order Burkholderiales; family Burkholderiaceae_C; genus Variovorax; species Variovorax boronicumulans. The sequence continues at coordinate 2,664,980 of NZ_AP028663.1, forward strand.
GGTAGCGATGCGGCAGCAACTTGAGAATTTGGTGGATATCGAGCGTCGTGTCCGTCATGGTGTTCTGTTCCTGCATCGTCGTCATTGTTTCGAGGGGGCTTTTTCCAGCGCCTTCAGTCGTTCGCGCAGGCTGTGCAACTGCTTGAGTGTTGCCGCATTCTTTTCCCAGTTCGCATTGTCATCGATCGGAAACATGCCGGTGTACTGGCCGGCCTTGCGGATGGAGCGTGTCACCACGGTCGCCGCCGACACGTGCACGCCGTCGGCCACCGTGAGGTGGCCCAGCACGATGGCGCCGCCGCCGAAGGTGCAGTGGGCACCGATGGTGGCGCTGCCGGCCACGCCGACGCAGCCCGCCATGGCAGTGTGCTTGCCGACGCGCACGTTGTGGCCGATCTGGATCAGGTTGTCGAGCTTCACACCGTCTTCGATGACGGTGTCGTCGAGCGCGCCGCGGTCGATGCAGGTGTTGGCACCGATCTCGACGTCGTTGCCGATGCGCACCGCGCCCAGCTGCTCGATCTTGACCCAGGCGCCCTGGTGCGGCGCGAGGCCGAAGCCGTCGGCCCCGATCACCACGCCCGGGTGCAGCAGGCAGCGCTCGCCGATGGTGCAGTCTTCGCTGACCGTGACGCGCGACTTCAGCACGGTGCCCGCGCCGATGCGCGCGCCCCGCTCCACCACGCACAGCGCGCCGATGCGCGCGGTGGCGTCGACATGGGCTTCGGGATGGATCACGGCGGAAGGATGGATGCGATCGGCTTCCGGGCGCGCATGGTGCGCTTTCCACAGCTGCGTCAGGCGCGCAAAGTAGTAATACGGATCGGGCGTGACGATGTAGGCGCCACGCGCCGCAGCGGCCTCGCGCATGGCGGGCGACACGATGACACAGGCCGCCTTGGAGGCGGCCAGTTCCTGCTGGTATTTGGGATGGCTCAGGAAGCTGAGCGCATCGGGCTGTGCATTCTGAAGCGGCGCGAGCCGCTCGATGGACAGCGTGGCATCTCCATGAAGCTCGCCCCCGAGGGCGTCAACGATGGCTCCGAGCTGCAGCGACACGCCGGTTCGCGGCGTTACTTGCCGGCCGCAGGCGCAGAGGAGCCGACCGACGCGTTGAGCGCCTTGATCACCTTGTCGGTGATGTCGTGCTTCGGGTTGATGTAGATCGCTTCCTGGAGGATGGCGTCGTACTTTTCAGCTTCGGCGACCTGCTTGACCACGCGGTTGGCGCGCTCGTAGACCTGCTGGAGCTCTTCGTTCTTGCGCGCGTTCAGGTCTTCCTGGAACTCGCGGCGCTTGCGCTGGAAGTCGCGGTCCTGGTCGACCAGCGAACGCTGGCGCGAGACGCGCTGGCTTTCCGACAGGGTCGGTGCCTCGCGCTCGAACTTCTCCGAGGCCGTCTTCAGCGCATCGCCCTGCACGGTCAGGTCCTTTTCGCGCTTGAGGAATTCAGCCTCGAGCTTGGCTTGCGCGGTCTTGGCCGGCTGCGCTTCGCGCAGCACACGGTCGGGGTTCACGAAACCGATGCGAAAGCTTTCCTGGGCCTGCGCGGGCGCAGCCATGAGGGCAAAAGCGGGAATCAGGAACGCGCCGGCGGCGGCGCGAATCAAATGCTTCATTTAGAAAGACGTTCCGATCTGGAATTGGAGGCGCTGAATTCTATCCTTCGGGATCACGACGAACCCGGTGCTCGGATCCGTCACTTCCTTCTGGGACTTGACGGGGAAGGCGTAGGCCAGGCGCAGCGGGCCCAGCGGCGAGATCCAGCTGATGCCCAGGCCGACCGAGGCGCGCAGCTTCTTCTGGGCCTTCCACTGCTCGTCCGTCACGTTGGGTGCACGGGAACCGAACACGTTACCGACGTCGAAGAAGCCGTACAGGCGCAGCGTGCGGTCGTTGCCGGCACCGGGGAACGGCGTGCTCAGCTCGGCGTTGAAGATGGCCTTCTTGGTACCGCCCAGTGCCGCGCCTTCGGTCTGGCCGAGCAGCGGCTGGTCGCGCGGGCCCAGCGAGTTCTGCTCGAAACCGCGGATCGAACCCAGGCCACCGGCGTAGAAGTTCTTGAAGATCGGGTAGACCTTGCCACCGAAGGCCTTGGCATAACCCACTTCGCCGTTGATGGCGAAGGTGTACTGCTTGTTGATCGCGAAGAACTGCTGGTATTGGTAGCTGGTCTTCAGGTACTTCATGTCCCCGCCCACGCCCAACTCGAGGTTGGCGCGCTGCAGGCGGCCGGTGGTCGGGACCAGCGCGCTGTCGCGGCTGTCGCGGCCCCAGCCCACGGTCAGCGGGATACCCCAGACACTCTTCTGGCTGCAGCTGGTGACGAACCAGCCTGTCGCGTCCTTGCCGCAGTGGAAGTAGTTCAGGTACGACTGCGGCGTGGTGAGGCCGGCGAGCGCCGAGCGGTTCGGGTCGAACGCGTAGCGCTCCAGGCCGACGCCGAAGAAGACGGTGTCGAGTTCGCTGAACGGCACGCCGAAACGGATCGAGGCGCCCTGGTTCACCAGCTTGTAGTCGCCGTCTTCGTTCGTGGAGTACGGGCGCGTCGTCGTGTGGTAGACGCTGATCGTGCGCGAGATGCCGTCCTTCGTGAAGTACGGGTCGGTGGTGGTCAGCGACAGCGTGCGGTTGTACTTGCTGGTGTTGACCTGCACGCCCAGGAAGTTGCCCGAGCCGAACACGTTCTCCTGCGAGATGCCGAAGGTCAGCGCGACCTTTTCCGCGCTCGAGTAGCCGGCGCCCAGCTGCAGCGTGCCGGTGGGCTTTTCGGCCACGTTGACGGTCAGGTCGACCTGGTCGGGCGAGCCGGGCACTTCCTGGGTCTCGACGTTCACTTCGGTGAAGAAGCCCAGGCGGTCCACGCGGTCGCGCGAGACCTTGATCTTGTCGCCGTCGTACCACGAGGCTTCGAACTGGCGGAACTCGCGGCGGATCACTTCGTCGCGCGTCTTGTTGTTGCCGCCGACCGACACGCGGCGCACGTACACGCGGCGCGAGGGCTCGGCCTGCAGCGTGAGCGTGACGCGGTTGTTCACGCGGTCGATGTCCGGACGCGCCTGCACGCGGGCGAAGGCGTAGCCGAAGGTGCCGAAGTAGTCGCTGAAGGCCTTGGTGGTCTCGGTGACCTGCTCGCCGTTGTAGGGCTCGCCGGGCTTGATCGTGATGAGCGACTTGAACTCGTCGTCGCGGCCCAGGTAGTTGCCGTCGAGCTTGATGCCCGCCACCACGAACTTCTCGCCTTCGGTGATGTTCACCGTGACGCTCAGGTCCTTGCGGTCCGGCGAAATGGCGACCTGGGTCGAATCGATGCGGAACTCGAGGTAGCCGCGGGTGATGTAGTAGCTCTTCAGCGTCTCGAGGTCGGCGTTGAGCTTGGCGCGCGAGTACTGGTTCGACTTGGTGTACCAGCTCATGAAGCCGCCGCTGTCCTGGTCGAACAGGCTCAGCAGCGTCGATTCGCTGAAGGCCTTGTTGCCGACCACGTGCACTTCGCGGATGCGGGCGGACTCGCCTTCGGTCACGGTGAACGTCAGGTTCACGCGGTTGCGCTCGATGGGCGTGACGGTGGTCACGACGTTCGCGTTGTACAGGCTGCGGCTCACGTACTGGCGCTTGAGCTCCTGCTCGGCGCGGTCGGCCAGCGCCTTGTCGTACGGGCGGCCGTCCGCCAGTCCGATTTCACGCAGCGCCTTCTGCAGCGCCGCCTTGTCGAATTCCTTGGCTCCGACGAAGTCGACGTCGGCGATGGTGGGCCGCTCTTCGACAATCACCACCAGCACGTTGCCGTTGACGTCGATACGCACGTCCTTGAACAACCCCAGGTCGAACAGCGCGCGGATCGCGGCCGAGCCGCGTTCGTCGCTGTAGGTGTCGCCCACACGCAGGGGCAACGACCCGAAGATCGTGCCGGCCTCGACGCGTTGCAAGCCTTCGACGCGGATATCGCGCACCGTGAAAGGCTCGACGGCCCAAGCGGCCGTGGCCGCCAGCGTGCTGGCCACCACCGCGGCAACGCTACGCAGGCGAAAGCGACTGAAGTTTGTGTTCATCTGTGAATTGGGCCGGCACGGAAAGGGCCGGCAGAAAGTTAACCAAAGAGCCGCGTGACGTCGTTGAAGAGTGCGACCGACATCATCACCAGCAGCAAGGCGACACCGCCACGCTGCAGCCGTTCCATCCAGGCGTCGGAGACGCTTTTCCCGGTCAGGCCCTCCCAAAGATAATACATCAGGTGCCCCCCATCGAGGACCGGCAGCGGCATCAGGTTGAGCACCCCGAGGCTCACGCTGATGAGAGCGAGAAAGACCAGGTACTGCGTCAGACCGAGGCTGGCGGACTTGCCGGCGTAATCAGCAATTGTTAAGGGACCGCTCAGGTTCTTGATCGAGGCCTCGCCGATCAGCATCTTGCCCATCATGCGAACCGTGAGCGCGGACACCTCCCAGGTGCGCACCACGCCACGCCAGACGCCGTCGATGACGCCCTGGCGCACCGTGACCATCTCGGGCGGCGCGCCGACGTAGGCGCCGATGCGCGCGACCTTGGTAGCGCCCTCTTCGCGCACTTCCGGCTTGACTTCGAGCGAGAGCGGCTGGCCGCCACGCTGGAGCTGCCAGGTCTGCGTGCGCGCCTGCCCGGAGGCATTGATCGAGGCACGAATGACTTCGCGCAGCTGCTGTCCGTCGAGGATGGGGGTGTCGCCGATGGTCAGGACCAGGTCGCCGTTGCGAAGGCCCGACCGCTCCGCCGCGCTGCCGGCCATGACCTCGCCGATCTCGGGGCGGGTCAGCGGCGCGACCACGCCGATCTTGCGGAACATCTGCGGATCGGCGTCCTTGGCCTCCATGCGGCTCAGCGGCAGGACCAGTTGGCGGCCGGGGCGACCGCCCTCACCTGCCACTTCGAGCGTGAGATCGCGGCCGTCGAGCGCGCCGCGCGTCATGCGCCAGCGCAGGTCTTCGAAGGACTGGACCGGCGACAGGTCGCCGTCGAAACCGGCCTGGGTGATGTGTTCGCCGCCGCGCAGGCCAGCCGCCTCGGCCAGCGACGTCGCCACCGGCCGGGCCAGCTTGGCCACGGGCTCGTCGACGCCGATCCAGTTGACCGCCGTGTACAGAACGACCGCCAGCAGCAGGTTGGCGATCGGACCGGCGGCCACGATGGCTGCGCGCGAGCGCAGTGGCTGGGTGTTGAAGGCGCGATGCCGCTCCTCGGGCGCCACGGGGCCTTCGCGCTCGTCGAGCATCTTGACGTAGCCGCCGAAAGGAAAAGCACCGATCACGAACTCGGTCTGCTGCCCCGGATGCTGGCGCTTGGGCTGCCAGCGCAGGAGGGCCTTGCCGAAGCCGACCGAGAAGCGCTCCACCTTGACGCCGCAGGCCACGGCCACGCGGTAGTGGCCGTATTCGTGGACCGCGATGAGGACGCCGAGAGCGACCACAAAAGCTATGACGGTGAGCATCGGGGTCCTCTGCGCTGTAGGGAATCAGGCCGCGAAACGTGCCGCGGCGGCATTGGCCGCCTCGCGGGCGCTGGCGTCGAGCGCCAGCAGGTCAGCCAGCGATGCCGGCTTGGAGGGCATGACCGCCTCCAAAGTTTCCAGATTGACCGCATGAATGCGATCGAAACGCAGGCGCCGGTCAAGAAAGGCGGCCACAGCCACCTCGTTGGCCGCGTTCAGCACCGCCGTGGTGCCTGAAGCGGCGCGCAAGGCTTGCCACGCCAGGCCCAGGCCGGGGAACAGCGCAGGATCGGGCGCGTCGAAGGTCAGCGAGCCCATCTGACGGAAATCGAGCCGTGCCGCCCCGCTCTCGACGCGCTCCGGCCAGGCCAGCCCGACCGCGATCGGCACCCGCATGTCGGGCGTGCCGAGCTGGGCGATGACCGAGGCGTCGGTGAACTGCACCATCGAATGGACCACGCTCTGCGGGTGGATGACGACCTCGATCTGCTCCGGCGACACGCCGAACAGGTGTCGCGCCTCGATCACCTCGAGCGCCTTGTTCATCATCGTTGCCGAGTCGACCGAGATCTTGCGGCCCATGACCCAGTTCGGGTGCGCACAGGCCTGCTCGGGCGTCACGGCGCCCAGCGTGTCGGGTGCTCGGGTGCGGAACGGGCCGCCCGAGGCGGTCAGGATGATCTTGTCGATGCGCCGCGCCCAGGTGGACGGGTCTTCGGGCAGCGACTGGAAAATGGCCGAATGCTCGCTGTCGATGGGCAGCAGCGTGGCGCCGCCCTCCTGCACCGTGCGCATGAACAGCTCACCGCCGACGACCAGGGCTTCCTTGTTGGCCAGCAGCAGGCGCTTGCCGGCGCGCGCGGCAGCCAGGCACGGCGCCAGACCGGCGGCACCGACGATGGCGGCCATCACGGCGTCGACTTCGTCGTCCGACGCTATTCTTTCGAGAGCATCGTCGCCCATCAGGACGCGGGTCGGCAGGTTGTTCTGCTTGAGCTTTTCGGCCAGCAGCGCGGCATGCGGCGCGCTCGCCATGACTGCGAAGCGCGGCGAGAAGCGCGCGCATTGGGCCAGCAGCTCGTCGACCTTGGTGGCCGCCGAGAGCGCAAACACCTCGAAACGTTCGGGGTGGCGGGCAATGACGTCGAGCGTGCTGACACCGACCGAACCGGTCGAGCCAAGCACCGTGACACGTTGTTTGGGAGTGTTCACAGGAAAGCCAGCATCATGGCAATGGGAAGTGCCGGCAAGAGGGCATCCACGCGGTCGAGCACGCCGCCGTGGCCGGGCAGCAGCCGGCTGCTGTCCTTGGCGCCGGCGCTGCGCTTGATCAGCGATTCGACGAGGTCGCCGACGACGCTCATCGCCGCCAGGAACACCGCCCCGATCAACAGCAGCCACCAGCCGCGCTCATGCAGGCGGGTGTAGAGGCTGGGCACCGTGGCGCCCAGGCTCTTGTCGGCCCAGACCCAGGCGAACGCCAGCACGATGACGCCGGCCATGCCGCCCCAGACACCTTCCCAGCTCTTGCCGGGACTGATGGCGGGCGCCAGCTTGGCGCGCGTGAACTTCAGGCCGAAGGCGCGGCCGGCGAAATAGGCGAACACGTCCGCCACCCAGACCAGCACCAGGATCGACAGCAGGAAGTTGATGCCGACCATGCGCGCCTGCACCGCCGCGAGCCATGCGACCCACAGCGCCAGCAGGCCGCCCACCAGCCGCAGCCCGCGCGGAATGCGGGGCCAGCCGCCCACCGCGACGCGCAGCAGCGCCGCGCCGCCGAGCACCCAGGCCGCGCTGGCCAGGGACCACATGAGAAACAGGCGCTGCTCCAGCAGCCCCAGCCACCACGACAGCCCACACAACGCCACCATCTCGGCCCCCAGGAACAGCGACATGCCCTGCCCGTAGCCGTTCAGGCGCCCCCACTCCCACGCGGCGGCGCCGATCAGCACCAGCATCACGCAGGCAAAGGGAATGTGGTTTCGGTAGAACAGCGCCGGCAGCAGGATCGCGAGCAGCACGATCGCCGTGAGGATGCGTTGTTTGAGCATGCGGAAGGTGGTGTCGGGCCGTTGTCAGGCCGCGGAAGCCGAGACCTGCGCCGAGGTCTGGCCGAAGCGACGCTCGCGGCCCTGGAACGCGGCGATGGCCTCGTCCAGTGCAGCCTCGTCGAATTCGGGCCACAGCTTGTCGCTGAAGAACAGCTCGGCGTAGGCACTCTGCCAAAGCAGGAAATTCGACAGCCGCTGCTCGCCACCCGTGCGGATGAACAGGTCGGGGTCGGGCACGTGGGCCAGCGCCATGGCGCGATCGAGGTTCATCTCGGTCATGGGCAGGCCCTGCTCGGCAAGCTTGGCCGCGGCGCGCGCGATGTCCCAGCGCCCGCCGTAGTTGAAGCAGATGTTGAGAATCAGACGCGTGTTGTGCGCCGTGGTCTGCTCGGCCGACACCAGGCCGGCCACCATCTTGTCGGACAGGCCGGCGCGTTCGCCCACGAAATGCAGCCGCACGCCGTCGGCATTGAGGCGCGGCACTTCGCGTGCGAGTGCCGCGACCATCAGCTGCATCAGCCCGGAAACTTCTTCAGGGGGGCGGTTCCAGTTCTCCGAGGAGAACGCGAACACGGTGAGCACGCCCACGCCACGGTCAGCGCAGGCCTTGACGCAGCGCCGCAACGACTCCACGCCCTGCTTGTGCCCCGCCACGCGAGGCAGGAAGCGCTTGGTGGCCCACCGGCCGTTGCCATCCATGACGATGGCAACGTGGTGCGGAGGGGGCGTCGTCTGCGGCGAGGAGGCCATGCGGAGCCTCAAACGGCCATGATCTCCGCTTCTTTCGCGGCGACCAGACGGTCGATTTCCGCGATGTGCTTGTCGGTGACCTTCTGAATGTCGCCTTCGGCGCGCTTCTGGTCATCTTCCGAGGCCAGCTTGTCCTTCACGAGCTTCTTGACCGCCTCGTTCGCGTCACGGCGCAGGTTGCGCGTGGCGATCTTGGCGCTTTCGCCTTCGTTGCGGACCAGCTTGGTCATTTCCTTGCGGCGCTCTTCGCTCATGGCGGGCAGCGGCACGCGGATCAGGTCGCCCATCGACGCCGGGTTCAGGCCCAGGTCACTTTCGCGGATGGCCTTCTCGATCTTGGCGCCCATGCCCTTTTCCCAGGGCTGGACGCTGATGGTGCGCGAGTCGAGCACCGACACGTTCGCCACCTGGCTCAGCGGCACCTGCGAGCCGTAGTACTCGACATGGATCGAGTCGAGCAGCGCCGAGTTGGCGCGGCCCGTGCGGATCTTGGTGAGGTTGTTCTGGAAGGCGGCGAGCGACTGGTTCATCTTCGCGTCGGTCGCACTGCGAATGTCTGCAATGGTCATCTCATTTACTCCTAGGCATGCACCAGCGTGCCCTCGTCCTCGCCCATCACGACGCGCTTGAGGGCGCCGTTCTTGAAGATCGAGAACACCTTGATCGGCAGCTTCTGGTCGCGGCACAGCGCGAAGGCCGTGGCGTCCATGATGCCGAGATTCTGCGCAATCGCCTCGTCGAAGGTGAGCGAGGCGTAGCGCGTGGCTTCGGGGTGGGTCTTGGGATCGGCGGTGTAGACGCCGTCCACCTTGGTCGCCTTGAGCACCAGCTCGGCGCCGATTTCGGCACCGCGCAGCGCGGCGGCCGTGTCGGTCGTGAAGAAGGGGTTGCCGGTACCGGCAGCGAACACCACGACCTTGCCCTCTTCGAGGTACTGCAGGGCCTTGGGGCGCACATAGGGCTCGACCACCTGCTCGATGGCGATGGCGGACATCACGCGGGCCACGAGGCCCTGCTTGTTCATCGCGTCGGCCAGGGCCAGCGAGTTCATGACGGTAGCCAGCATGCCCATGTAGTCGGCCGTGGCGCGGTCCATGCCGACGGAGCCTCCCGCGACGCCGCGGAAGATGTTGCCGCCACCGATCACGACCGCCACCTGGACGCCCATGTTCACGACCTCGGCCACCTCTTCGACCATGCGCACGATGGTGGCGCGGTTGATGCCGAAGGCGTCATCGCCCATCAACGCCTCGCCCGACAGCTTCAACAAGATTCGCTTGTGGGCTGGGCGGGCATCAGACATGGGCATTTTCCTTAGAAGGTTGGCGGGGGCGAGTGTAAAACGTGGCGGTGAAAAAGCGGCGGCACGCTGTCGCGCACCGCCGCTTGGAGGCCTGCCGGATCAGGCGGCAGCCTTGGCAGCAGCGACCTGGGCAGCGACTTCGGCAGCGAAGTCGTCGACCTTCTTCTCGATGCCTTCGCCGACCACGTACAGGGTGAAGCCCTTGATCGTGGTGTCGGCGGCCTTGAGCATCTGCTCGACGGTCTGCTTGTCGTTCTTCACGAACGGCTGGTTGTGCAGCGAGACTTCCTTGAGGTACTTCTGCACGCCGCCTTCGATGCGCTTGGCAACGATGTCGGCCGGCTGCGGCTTCTTGCCTTCGGCTTCGGCCGTCTTGCGGTCTTCTTCAGCCTTGCCAGCGGCCACGGCGCGCTCTTTTTCGATCAGCTCGGCAGGCACGTCGGAGGCCTGGATGGCGACCGGCTTCATGGCGGCGATGTGCATCGCGACGTCCTTGGCCGAGGTGTCGTCACCTTCGAACTCGACCATCACGCCGATGCGCGTGCCGTGCAGGTACGACGCCAGCTTGCCGTTGCCCGTGAAGTGCTTGAAGCGGCGGAAGCTCATGTTCTCGCCGATCTTGCCGATCAGGCCCTTGCGCACGTCTTCGAGCGTGGGGCCAAAACCGTCCTGCTCGTAGGCCAGCGCGCCCAGCGCGGCGATGTCGGCGGGGTTGTTCTTGGCGACCAGCATCGCGGCAGCGTTGGCCATGGCCAGGAAGCTGTCGTTCTTGGTGACGAAGTCGGTTTCGCAGTTGATTTCGATCATGCCGCCGGCAGCGCCGTCGACGAAAGCCGTGACCACGCCTTCAGCAGTGATGCGGCCCGATGCCTTGCCAGCCTTGTTGCCGAGCTTGATGCGCAGCAGCTCTTCGGCTTTTTCCATGTTGCCGTCGGCCTCCGTCAGGGCCTTCTTGCATTCCATCATGGGCGCATCGGTCTTCGCGCGCAGTTCGCCGACCATGCTTGCGGTGATTGCAGCCATTTGTGTATCTCCGTAAATCCAAAAATCAGGTTAAAAAAAAGGGGCACCAAAGCCCCTTCTTCAGGCTCGCGAACGCGCCTATCAGGCCGAAGCGCCTTCTTCGACTTCGACGAATTCGTCGCCACTGCCTTCAGCAACGGCCTTGACCACGTCACCGCCGGCGCTGTTGCGGCCTTCGATGATGGCGTCGGCGATGCCACGGGCGTACAGCGTGACGGCCTTCGACGAGTCGTCATTGCCGGGGATCACGTAGTCGATGCCTTCGGGCGAGTGGTTGGAGTCGACCACACCGATCAGCGGGATGCCGAGCTTCTTGGCTTCGGCCACGGCGATCTTGTGGAAGCCCACGTCGATCACGAAGATGGCGTCGGGCAGCGCAGCCATGTCCTGGATGCCGCCGATGTCCTTCTCGAGCTTCGCGATTTCGCGCGAGAACGTGAGCTGCTCTTTCTTGCTCAGGCTGTCGAGGCCGGCTTCTTGCTGGGCCTTCATGTCCTTCAGACGCTTGATCGAGGTCTTGACGGTCTTGAAGTTGGTCAGCATGCCGCCGAGCCAGCGGGTGTCGACGAAAGGCACGCCGGCGCGGCGAGCTTCGGCAGCCACGATTTCACGGGCCTGGCGCTTCGTGCCGACCATCAGGATGGTGCCGCGGTTGGCCGTGAGTTGCTTGGCGTACTTCATCGCGTCCTGGAACATCGGGAGCGACTTTTCCAGGTTGATGATGTGAATCTTGTTGCGGTGACCGAAGATGAACGGAGCCATCTTGGGGTTCCAGAAGCGGGTTTGGTGACCGAAGTGGACACCGGCTTCCAGCATTTCGCGCATGGTGGTCGACATTGAATTTACTCCAAAGGTTGGGTCTAAAATCCAGCCCGTTTTGCGCCCCTTCGACGGGGTCGCAACACCTTGATTGGGCCGGTTTGCGGATGTGCTTGACTGGCGGCGACAAAACTGTCGCATAACCAGCGAAACCCAAAGAGTATAGCACGGCGGCCACCCCCTCCTCCCTCGAACCGAGCCGTTCCAAGGTACCCTCGACGCCATGAACGACCTTCACGCCACCCGTCTCACCCTTCTGGCTGGCGGTTCCGATGCGCGCACCGAAATGGAGCGCGCCATCGCCCTCTCCGAATCTCCCGCCTGCGCCCACGTTTTCACCCGCACGATGTTCGACGAGGCCCGCGCGGCCGCCGCCGCATCGGCGCCCGAAAGCCGCCTCGCCGGGCTTGCCTTCACCAGCAAGGACCTGTTCGACGTCGCCGGCCAGCCGACACCCGCCGGCTCGGCCGTGCTCTCGCACGCACCGGCCGCCCCAGCCGATTCGCTCGCCGTGGCCCGACTGCGCGCCGCCGGCGGCGTGCTGACCGGGCGCACCAACATGACGGAGTTCGCCTTTTCCGGCGTCGGCGTCAACCCGCACCACGGCACGCCGGCCAACGTGAGTGACGCTGCCACGCCGCGCATTCCGGGCGGCTCGTCCTCCGGCGCGGCGATCTCGGTGGCGAGCGGTGCGGCCTTCATCGGCCTGGGCTCCGACACCGGCGGCTCGATCCGCATCCCGGCGGCGCTGAACGGCATCGTCGGCTTCAAGAACACCGCCCGCCTCACGCCGGCCGACGGCGCACTGCCCCTGTCGACCACGCTCGACACCGTCTGCGCCATGACCCGTTCGGTGCGCGACGCCGTCACCGCGCACGAAATTCTCTCGGCGCGGCAGGTGACGCCCGGCTCGGCGCCGCTGTCGGCCTACCGGCTGGCCGTCGTGAAGAACGTCTTCCTCGACGACCTCGAGCCCACCGTGGCCACGGCCTTCGAGCGCACCCTCGCGACCCTGCGCGCCACGGGCGCTCATATCCACGAGATCGAACTGCCCGAGCTGGCCGACCTGCAGGCCATCAACGCCACCGGCGGCTTCTCGGCGGCCGAGTCGTACGCCTGGCACCGGCTGCTGCTGGAGCGCAGCGGCGCCGGCTACGACCCGCGCGTGGCGCAGCGCATCCTGCGCGGCGCGGGCATGAAGGCGCACGAGTACATCGACCTGGTCCGCGCCCGCCGCGACTGGATCGCCCGTGTCGAGAAGGCGCTGGCACCGTTCGACGCCGTGGTGTCGCCGACCGTGCCGATCACGGCGCCGTCCATCGCCAGCGTGGCACCGGGCGCCGAGCGCGACGACGAATTCTTCCGCGTCAACGCGCTGCTGCTGCGCAACCCGTCGATCGTCAACATGCTCGACGGCTGCGCCATTTCGCTGCCCTGCCACGTCGCCGGCGAACTGCCGGTCGGCCTGATGCTGTGGCACGGCGCGATGCACGACGACGCCGTGCTCGCGGTGGCGCTCCAGGCCGAACGCACGCTGCAGAAATAACCGCTGTCACCGCCCGCCTCACGGGCGTCAGCCGCTTCTTTTATCTAGAACATTTCAATGAAAATCGCGATCGTGGGCGCCGGCATCGTCGGCGTCACCACCGCCTGGGAACTGGTTTCCGACGGCCATGAAGTGAGCGTGTTCGAACGCCGCGGCGCCGCCGCCGAAGAGGCCAGCTTCGCCAACGCCGGCGTGGTCGCGCCGGGTTATGTCACGCCGTGGGCCGCACCGGGCATGCGCGGCAAGGTGCTGCGCTCGCTGCTGTCTTCGCACGGCGCCATCAAGCTGCGCTGGCCGCTGAGTTCGCGCGACCTCAGCTGGATGTCGCGCTGGCAGAAGGCCTGCAAGCTCGAGACCTACCTGGCCAACCGCGCCCGCATGCAGCGGCTGGCTTTCTACAGCCGCACCCGGCTGCACGCGGTGACCGAAGCGCGCGAGCTGAGCTACGAACGCAGCGATGGCTACCTGGTGCTGCTGCGTTCCAAGCGCGAGAAAAAGCTGGTGCAGCCCGGGCTGGAGGTGCTGCGCTCGGCCGGCAGCGTGTTCCGCGAGATCGACGCCGACGAGGCCCGCCTGATCGAGCCCGCGCTCAACCCCGACACCCCGCTGGCAGGCGCGATCCACCTGCCGGAAGACGAGGTCGCGAACTGCCGCCAGTTCGCACTGCTGCTCAAGTGGGAAGCCGAGGCTTTGGGCGCGCAGTTCCACTTCAACTGTGACATCGCGCCCTTGAGCCGCGCCGCGCCCACCTCGCTGACGTTGGCCAGCGGCTCGGACGCGCTGCAGTTCGACGCCATCGTGGTCTGCGCCGGCCTGTCGTCCGCCGCGCTGCTGCGTCCGCTGGGGCTGCGCATTCCGCTGGCACCGGTCTACGGCCACTCGGTCAGCGCCCCGGTGCGCGAGCCGCTCAACGCACCGCGCAGCGCGGTGATGGACGAACGCTACAAGGTCGCGATCTCCCGTCTGGGCCAGCGCGTGCGCGTGGCCGGCAGCGCCGAGATCGGCGGCTCGCCCGACGCCATGAGCCCGGCCGCGATCCAGACGCTCTACAAAGTGCTGCACGACTGGTTTCCGGGCGCAGCCACACTGCAATCGGGCATCCAGCAATGGAAAGGCGCCCGACCGATGCTGCCCGACGGCCCACCGGTGCTGGGCGCCAGCGGCATTCCGGGCGTGTGGCTCAACCTGGGCCACGGCTCGAGCGGCTGGGCGTTGTCGTGCGGCAGCGCACGCGTACTCGGCGACCTGATCGCAGGGCAAGACCCGGGCATCGACCTCGAAGGCCTGGGAATCGAACGGCTCAGTCTTTAGGGCCCCAGCGGCGCAGTTGCTCGGGGGTGGCCGGTTTTTCCACCGGCAGCGGCTCTACTGGCTTCGGCCTGCGCCTGTCGCCATCCCAAGACACCAGGATCGGCATCACCCAGGAAAATGCGGCAAGACTCAGCAAGATCGTGCCCGCCAGCAGCCAGCGGGGCAACCCCTGGGACGTGTCGATGCGATCGAGCCACTGCACCACGCCAATGCCGTATGCCACGCTTCCGGCCCAGGCCAAATGGCCCAGACGCGACCAGCCAACTCGCGCGGCCAGCCACAAACTTCCCCAGAACAAGGCCAGCAAGCCTAGCGCCCAAGTGACACCGCCATCCAACGCCATCAGCGTGAAGACATTCGCGACAAACCACGCCAGCAACAAGCAGAGCAGCCAGGCGATTTTTCTCAGCGTCATGTCGCGATGATAGGCAGCCGCCCCGGCGGCACAATGGCTCGATGCATCGCATCACGTCCGCCAGCGCCGCCGACCTGTTCGACATCGCCGCCACGCGTCGCATCGAGCAGGCAGCAGCCTCCGCCCTTCCACCTCATACGCTGATGCAGCGCGCCGGCCTCGCTGCCGCACGGCTCGCGATGGCGCTCGCGCCGCACGCGCGAACGATCTGGATCGCCTGCGGCCCCGGGAACAACGGCGGCGACGGCTTCGAAGCCGCGGCGCAACTGCGACATCGCGGCTTCTTTCCGGTCGTCACCTTCGTGGGCGATGAAGGCCGGCTGCCAGCGGATGCCAAGGCGTCGCTGCAGCGTGCGCGCGATGCGGGCGTCACCTTCGCTTCGGCGCCACCATCGAGCTTCGAGCTGGCTGTGGATGCGCTGCTCGGCATCGGATCGACCCGCCCGCCCTCAGGCACGATGGCCGAATGGCTCGCGCGGATGCACGCGAGCGCCTCGCCAGTGCTCAGCACCGATGTGCCTTCGGGCCTCGATGCCGACACTGGCACTTTGAGTTCCAACGTAGACCAAGTATCGACATCGGCCCGCGCCACCCTCACCTTCCTCACACTGAAACCCGGCCTGTTCACGGCGCAAGGCCGCGACGCAGCCGGCATGGTGTGGTTCGACGACCTGGGCTGCAGCTCTTTCGCCCGAGAGCGACCGACGGCCCGCCTCGCAGGCACGCCCAGCATCCAGCCGCGCACCCACGCCTCGCACAAAGGCAGCTACGGCGATGTCGCGGTGATCGGCGGCGCTTCGGGCATGGCCGGCGCTGCGCTGCTGGCCGGCTCGGCCGCGCTCCATGGGGGCGCGGGACGCGTGTTCGTCGGATTGCTCGATCCCCGCGCAGCGCCGGTCGACACCTCGCAGCCGGAGCTGATGCTGCGCGACGCCCACGCGCTGGACCTCGCGGGCATGACGGTCGTGTGCGGCTGCGGTGGCGGCGATGCCGTGCGCGAACTGCTGCCGCGCGTGCTGTCGATGGCCGCCGCGCTGGTGCTCGACGCCGACGCGCTCAACGCCATCGCCGCCGATCCGTCACTTCAGGCGCAACTGATCGCGCGAGGCCAGGCCGGCGCTCCCACCGTGATCACGCCGCATCCATTGGAAGCCGCGCGCCTGCTCGGCGACACGACGGGTGGCGTGCAAGCCAACCGCCTGGCCGCGGCCCGCGCGTTGGCATCGCGCTTCGGCGCGGTGACAGTGCTCAAGGGTTCTGGAACAGTGATTGCCGATGCAAGCGACGAGCCGCCGGTCATCAACCCGACCGGCAATGCCCGCCTCGCCACCGCAGGCACCGGCGATGTGCTCGCCGGCATGATCGGCGCGGCGCTCGCGATGCGCCGCCCCGCGTTCGAGGCAGCGTGCGAAGCCGTCTGGCAGCACGGCCGCATCGCCGACCTGTGGCCGGCCGATGCGGCCCCGCTCACGGCAGGCTCGCTGGCCCGCCGCGCGCCCGACTGAGCGCAGGACTCAGCCGCGCCCGACGAAGGGCATCTTCGTGGCCATGATGGTGTGGAAGAGCACGTTGGCTTCCAGCGGCAGGTTCGCCATGTAGAGCACCGACTGGCCGACGATCTTGACGTCGATCAGCGGCTCGATCGCGAGCTCGCCATTGGCCTGCGGCACGCCGGTGGCCATGCGCGCGGCCAGCTCGGTCATGGCATTGCCCACGTCCACCTGCCCCACCGCGATGTCGTACTTGCGGCCGTCAAGCGAAGCAGTCTTGGTCAGCCCTTCGACCGCGTGCTTGGTCGAGGTGTAGGCGGCAGAATTCGGCCGCGGCGTGGTCGCCGAGATCGACCCGTTGTTGATGATGCGGCCGCCTCGCGGCGTCTGCGCCTTCATCGTGCGGAAGGCCTGCTGGATGCAGAAGAACATGCCGGTGAGGTTGATGTCCACCACGCCCTTCCACTGCTCGGGCGTCCAGTCTTCGAACGGTCCCGGCGGGTTGCCCACGCCGGCGTTGTTGAACAGCAGGTCGACGCGCCCGAAGCGCTCGACCGTGGCGCCGAACAGTGCCTGCACGGAGTCGGCATTGGCCACATCGGTCGGCACCGCGAAGGCGCGCGCACCGGCGCCCGACTCTTCCGCCACCTGCTCCAGCGGCTCGAGGCGGCGCCCCGCAAGGGCCACGCTCCAGCCGTCCGCCAGCAGAGCCAGCGCGGCCGCACGGCCGATGCCCGACCCCGCGCCCGTGACGATCGCGATGCGGCCCTTGTTGTTTTCCACGCTCATGCTTCATGTCTCCTTTTCAGCTGGTCCATACACACGGTAAACACGTAGTGTGCACGGCGCATCTCATCCGCGGCGGGGCTTACGCCCCTTGCCCTGCATCTTGTTGGCGGCTTTCTTCACCGCCGACTTGAAGGCCTGCATCGCCGATTGCGGGCCGGCGGGTGCCACGGCAGCGCCGCCGCCGTGCTCCGACCGTGACTCGCCACCGGCCTCCGCCTTGTGGCGAGCGCTTCGCTTGGCCGACGCCTTCACCGGTGCGCTGCCTTTGTCCTTCATCGCACGCGAGGTCAGGTCTTCGCCTTCGCGCACGAGGCGGAAGTCGATCTTGCGGCCATCGAGGTCGACGCGACTCACCTGCACCCGCACCCGTGTGCCGATGGCGTAGCGGATGCCAGTGCGCTCGCCGCGCAGCTCCTGGCGCATCTCGTCGAACTTGAAGTACTCGCCGCCGAGCTCGGTGATGTGCACCAGGCCCTCAACGTACATCGCATCAAGCGTGACGAAGATGCCGAAGGTGGTGGCGGCAGTGACCACGCCGCCGTACTCCTCGCCGAGGTGCTCGCGCATGTACTTGCACTTGAGCCAGGCCTCGACGTCGCGACTGGCCTCGTCGGCGCGGCGTTCGTTAGCGCTGCAATGCAGGCCCGCCGCTTCCCATGCCAGCACTTCCTTGGTCGGCGCGATCGTGGCTTTCTGCGGCTTGGTCGTTGGCGCTTTCACGCGCGAAGCCAGGCGCTTGGCCAGCTTGGCATGCGCCTCGCCCGGCGCCGGCAGCATCGGCAGCTGGTAGCGCGTCTTGCCGAGGATCGCCTTGATCACGCGATGCACCAGCAGGTCGGGGTAGCGCCGGATCGGGCTCGTGAAGTGCGTGTAGGCCTCGTAGGCCAGACCGAAGTGGCCGCTGTTGAACGGCGTGTAGATTGCCTGCTGCATCGAGCGCAGCAGCATGGTGTGGATCTGCTGCGAGTCGGGACGCTCCTTGGTGGCTTCGGCGATCGCCTGAAATTCACCGGGACGCGGATCGTCGGTGATGCTCAAGCCCACGCCCATGGCCTTCAGGTAGCCGCGCAGGATTTCCTTCTTCTCCGGCGTGGGGCCTTCGTGCACACGGAACAGGCCCGGGTGCTTGCCTTCGGCGATGAAGTCGGCGCTGCAGACGTTAGCGGCGAGCATCGCCTCTTCGATGATCTTGTGCGCCTCGTTGCGCGTGCGCGGCACGATCTTCTCGATGCGGCCGGCGTCGTCGCAAATGATCTGCGTCTCGGTGGTTTCAAAGTCGACCGCGCCACGCTTGCCGCGCTGCTTGAGCAGGGCCCTGTAGACATCGGCGAGGTTCAGCAGGTCCTTGACGCGCTCCTTGCGCTTGGCGGCTTCCGGGCCGCGCGTGTTGCCGAGGATGGCGGCCACTTCGGTGTACGTGAAGCGCGCATGGCTGAACATCACGGCCGGATAGAACTGGTAGGCGTAGATCTCGCCATCGGCTGCGACCAGCATGTCGCACACCATGCACAGGCGCTCGACCTCGGGGTTGAGCGAGCACAGGCCGTTCGACAGCTTCTCGGGGAGCATCGGGATCACGCGGCGCGGGAAGTAGACGCTGGTCGCGCGGTCGTACGCATCGATGTCGATGGCCGAGCCGGTCTGCACATAGGCGCTGACGTCGGCGATGGCGACCAGCAGGCGCCAGCCCTTGCCGCGGCCCACCTTGGCGGGCTCGCAGTACACGGCGTCGTCGAAGTCGCGGGCGTCCTCGCCGTCGATGGTGACGAGCGGCACGTCGGTGAGGTCGATGCGGCCCTTCTTGTCGGCGGGGCGCACCTTCTCGGGCAGGGCCTTGGCCTGCGCCAGGCACTCCGCGGAAAACTCATGCGGCACGCCGTACTTGCGCACGGCGATCTCGATTTCCATGCCGGGGTCGTCAATCTCGCCCAGCACTTCTCTCACGCGGCCCACGGGCTGGCCGAACAAGGCCGGCGGCTCGGTGAGCTGGACGACCACGACCTGGCCGACTTTGGCGGGGCCGGTGGCGCCCTTCGGGATCAGGACGTCCTGGCCGTAGCGCTTGTCTTCCGGTGCAACGAGCCAGATCCCGCCTTCGTGCAGCAAGCGGCCGATGATGGGCTGCTCGGGTCGCTCGACGATCTCGACCACGCGCCCCTCGGGGCGGCCGCGACGGTCCTGTCGCACGATGCGCGCCTTGACGCGATCCTTGTGCAGCACCGCGCGCATCTCATTCGGCGGCAGGTAGATATCTGCCTCGCCGTCGTCGCGTTGCACGAAGCCGTGCCCGTCGCGATGTCCTTGAACAGTTCCTTCGATTTCATCCAACAAGCTGCTGGAAGTGACATTATTTTTGATATGATCTCCTTCTTTCCTGAAATTCAAAACGTGGCTGCTTCTGCAGTCATGTGGGCCCAGATGGCGGAATTGGTAGACGCACTAGTTTCAGGTACTAGCGAGTAACATCGTGGAGGTTCGAGTCCTCTTCTGGGCACCAAGTTTAAACAGACCTTTACCAGGTCATTCGATTGAAGCCACCGGTCTCCGGTGGCTTTTTTCATGGCCGCTCGAAACTGCATCAAACGGGCGACGCGATCGTCAGATCGCACCCCTCGACGCCGGCCATGCACGCACGATCGCACCCACCCGCCTTCGGCAGGACGCCCGCCGCACGAGCGATGTCGCGCAGAAGCTGAAATTTCGACACGCTCAAAAGAGCGCGCCAAATTTGTGTATATAATCGTAGTCTTTGCTGAGAAGCAAAATCAGCCCAGATGGCGGAATTGGTAGACGCACTAGTTTCAGGTACTAGCGAGTAACATCGTGGAGGTTCGAGTCCTCTTCTGGGCACCAAGATTGAACAGACCCTTACCAGGTCTTCTATAAAAAGCCACCGGCCTCCGGTGGCTTTTTTCTTGGCCGTTTGAATCAGGTGCATCAAACGGGCAACGCGATCAGGTCGTGGCCTTCAGCGCCCACGATGCGTGCACGCGTGAACTCGCCGACCTTCATCGTCTTGCTGATCTTCTCGGGCGGCAGGAGGCGAACGGTGCCGTCGATCTCCGGTGCATCGGCGTACGTGCGCCCCACCCCACCCTTGCGACCCAGCGCCGGCGCTGAATCGACCAGCACCTGCATGGTCGAGCCAATGCGCTTTTGCAGCTTGGAGATCGACACGGCCTCGGCCACCCCCATGAAGCGGGCGCGGCGCGCTTCGCGCTCGGTCTCGGGCAGCATGCCCGGAATGTCGTTGGCGGTGGCGCCTTCGACCGGGCTGTAGGCAAAGCAGCCCGCACGGTCGATCTCGGCTTCGCGGATGAAGTCGAGCAGGTGCTCGAACTCCTGCTCCGTCTCGCCCGGGAAACCGGCGATGAAGGTGCTGCGGATCACGAGTTCGGGACAGACCTCGCGCCAACGAGCGATCCGCTCCAGGTTCTTCTCGCCGCTGGCCGGCCGCTTCATGCGCTTGAGCACGTCGGGGTGGCTGTGCTGCAACGGCACGTCGAGGTACGGCAGCACCAGGCCGCTCGCCATCAACGGAATGATTTCGTCGACGCTCGGATACGGGTACACGTAGTGCAGGCGCACCCAGGCGCCATACGGCTCGGCAATTTCGCCCAGCGTCCGCACGAGTTCGAGCATGCGGGTCTTGACCGGCTTGCCATCCCAGAAGCCAGTGCGGTACTTCACATCGACGCCGTAGGCCGAGGTGTCCTGGCTGATCACCAGCAGCTCTTTCACGCCGCCCTCGAACAAGGCCCTGGCTTCGCTGAGCACATCGCCCACCGGACGCGAGACCAGGTCGCCGCGCATCGAGGGAATGATGCAGAAGGTGCAACGGTGGTTGCAGCCTTCGCTGATCTTCAGATAAGCGTAGTGCCGCGGCGTCAGCTTGAGGCCGGCCACGCCGAAGGTGTTGGGCACGAGGTCGATGAACGGATCGTGCGGCTTCGGCAGGTTGGCGTGCACCGCGTCCATCACTTCCTGCGTGGCATGCGGGCCGGTGACGGCCAGCACGCTGGGGTGCATCTGGCGCACGAGGTTGCCGCCTTGGTCGCCGGTCTTGGCGCCCAGGCAGCCGGTGACGATCACACGGCCGTTCTCGGCGAGCGCTTCGCCGATGGTGTCCAGACTTTCCTTCACAGCATCGTCGATGAAGCCGCAGGTGTTGACGATGACGAGGTCGGCGCCCTCGAAAGTCTTGGCGGTTTGATAGCCCTCGGCGCTCAGCTGGGTCAGGATCAATTCGGAATCAGTCAAGGCCTTGGGGCAACCAAGACTGACGAAGCCGACCTTGGGGGCGGTCGGCGTGACGGTACGTTCAGGGGAGGCAACTTCGCTCATAGGCCTCTATTGTCCCAGCTATCGGTGACAGCGGGGCATTCATCGGGCAGTCACCCCATTCGGGCGGGCCGCCGCGCGGCGCTCAGGGGCGCTTGATGCCAAAGGCGCCCAGCACCTGCTCGGTGTTTTTCTGCATCTGCTCCTGCATCTGCAGGAAGACGTTCTTCGATTGCTCGACGTAGTTGCCCATCAGCCCCTGGATCATCGGCGACTGCATGGTCATGAAGCGCGACCACATCTCGGGCGTCAGGCCCTCGGCCTTTTCGGCGAGTTGGGCCTGCATCTCGGTCATGGCCTGGATGTTCTTCTCGAGGTAGGGGCCCATGTAGCCCTGCATGGCCTGTCCGTAGAAACGGATGATGTTGGCCAGCACCTGCTCGGTGAACATCGGCGCGCCGCCGGCCTCTTCTTCCAGGATGATCTGCAGCAGGATGCTGCGCGTGAGGTCGTCGCCTGTCTTGGCGTCGCGCACCACGAACTGCGCGTTCTTGATGACCAGCTGCTTGACCTCGGTCAGCGTGATGTACGTGGATGTCTCCGTGTCGTAGAGCCGTCGATTGGGGTACTTCTTGATCACACGCTGGACCGGCTTCACCCCGGACTTCTTGCTCTGCACTACAGACTCCTTCACATGGACGCCCATGTCATCGGATGATTCTAGGGAGCGGTTTTGCTGCATCGCGACAAGGTTTACCCTGACCGTGATTCTTCTTCAGGCGTCCGACGCGGTCCCGTACTCGGCACCGCACGCATGACACGCTGCAGTTTCGGGACGCTCGGGGGTCGACAACCTGAATCGCAGCGGGATCTTCTGCCCGTAGACCACCCAGCACCGGGGGCAATGCTCCTGTCCCGCCGTCGGAAGATAGGCGCGTGCGCGCTGCTCGGCGCGCTCCTCGGTCACCGGCATGCCCTGTCGTTGTGCACGCGCCACTTCGCGTGCGGCCATGGTGTCGGCGCGGCCGGCGGCAAGGTCATTGATGCCGTAGACCGCGCGCGCGAATTCAAGAGGAGCTTGCTTGAGCAATGCGGCCACGCGGTGGTTGGCGTGCGCCCGATCAACAGACGTTGATCGCGTATTCATCAGATCGCTTATCAAGGAAATTCGAGAAGGTTGGCAGACCGCTCAAGGTAGCACAACCACATGGCTCAGGCACCTTGCCTGCACCGCGCGAAGGGCCGCCCGTGAAAGGTTTTTTTGCTTGCGCCGATCGCTCAGGACGACCGGGCGAATCCAGAGACAAACACGTCGTCCAAACGACGAACGGGTTGCAGCGAAATCGCTGCAACCCGTGTTTGAATTTGGTAGGCGCGATTGGATTCGAACCAACGACCCCCACCATGTCAAGGTGGTGCTCTAACCAACTGAGCTACGCGCCTAAGAGAAGCATCGAGTATAGCAGGAGAAATGGCCCTTTTCAGCGCCGACGTGCAGATCGCACACCAGTCACTGCAGTCACCACACTCAATACCTGCGTCAAACGCGCGGCATCGGCGATTTCCACGGTGAACGTCATCCACGCCGTGCCCTTGATCGACTGCGTCTGCACGCCGATCACGTTCATCTTTTCGCGTGCAAACACGTCGGAGATATCGCGCAGCAACCCTTGGCGGTCGGCTGCTTCCACAGCCACATCCACTGCATAGACCGGCGCATCAGAGCCCTTCTTCGGCAGGCCCCATTCGACATCGATCACGCGTTCGCCGTCCTTCGCGGCCATCGTGCGGAAGTTGCTGCAATCCGCGCGATGCACGCTGACGCCATGGCCACGTGTGACGAAGCCACGGATGGCATCCGGTGGCGCCGGCTTGCAGCACTTGGCGAGCTGCGTCATCAGCGACGACACGCCCACCACGAGCACGCCGCCCTTGCCCGACTTCTCGCTGCCGCGCGCCTTCTTGATCTGCACGCCGTCGTCAGGGTTCAGCGCCGGCTCGGGCGGACGCAGCAGCGTCTCGATGTTGCGCAGCGAAAACTCGTCCTTGCCGACCACCTCGAACAGATGGTCCGCCGACTTGAAGCCGAGCTGCGACGCCAGGTCCTCGAGCCGCATGGCCGTCTTGCCTTCGCGCTGCAGCAGCTTCTCGACGGCCTCGCGTCCGCGCGCCACGGTCTCGTGCGTGATCTGCGCGTTGAACCAGGCACGCACCTTGGCGCGCGCGCGATGGCTCGCCAGATAACCGAGCTCCGCATTCAGCCAGTCGCGCGACGGACCGCCTTCCTTGGCCGCCATGATCTCGACCGTCTGCCCATTCGACAGCGGCGTGTTCAGCGGCACCATCGCGCCATCGACACGCGCACCGCGGCAGCGATGCCCCAGCGTCGTGTGCACCGTGTAGGCGAAGTCGACCGGCGTGGCGCCCTGCGGCAACTCGACGATGGCGGCATCGGGCGTGAGCACATAGATGCGATCGTCGAACAGTCCCTGCCCCTGCAGCCCGCCCGACAGGTCGCGCTCCCAGGCCAGCAGCTGGCGCAGCACGGCGATCTTGGCGTCGTACTCGCCACTCGCCCAGACACCGGCGTAGCCCTTGTGGCCCGCTTCCTTGTAGGCCCAGTGAGCCGCCACGCCATGCTCGGCGTGGTCGTGCATTTCCTCGGTGCGGATCTGGATCTCGATCGGCTTGCCCACCTTGCCGTCGACGATCTCGCGCACCACCGTGTGCAGCGACTGGTAGCCGTTCGGCTTGGGCCGCGCGATGTAGTCGTCGAACTCCTCGTCGATGGGCTGGAAGTGCGAGTGCACCCAGGCCAGCGCGGCATAGCAGTCCTTCACGTCCGGCACCACCACACGCAGCGCGAGGATGTCGAAGACCTGCTCGAAGTCGAGCGACTTGCCGCGCATCTTCTTGACGATGCTGTAGATGTTCTTCGGGCGTCCCTGCACCGTGGCCTTGACGCCTTCGGCCTGCAGTTCGTGCTCCAGCTGCGAGCGCAACTGCTCGACATGGCCTTCGCGCTCGATGCGCTTCTCGTCGAGCAGCCGCGCGATCAGCTTGTATGTCTCGGGCTCGAGAAAGCGGAACGAGAGGTCCTCGATCTCCCACTTCACCTGCCAGATGCCCAGCCGGTTCGCGAGCGGCGCGAACACCTGCAGCGACTCGCGCGCCACGCTTTCGGGCGCGGGCTGCTTGCTGGCCGCCGCATGCCGCAGCGTCTGCAGGCGCGAGGCCAGCCGCAGCATGACCACGCGCAGGTCACGCGAAAACGCGAGCAGCATCTTGCGCACGTTCTCGGTCTGCGCGCCGGCGCCTTCGGCGTGGTGCCCTTGCGAGGCCGTGCGCGCCTGCTCCTGCACGCGCACGAGCTTGGTGGTCTCGACCGCAAGCGCCGCGAAGTTATCGCCGAAGACCTTGGCGATCACTTCCTGCGGACGGTTCAGGTGCTGGCATGAGTACACGAGGTAGCTCGCCGCCTGCATCGCCTCGGAGCCGCCCATCTTCGCGACGATGGCGGCCACGGCATCGGCGTGCGCCAGCGTGTTCTCGCCGGTGTCGAGTTTTTCGTCGGCGATCAGCGGCTCGGCGAACGCGCGGGCGCGTGCCAGCATGTTCTCCATGACCGGCGAGCGGTCGGCCGTGGCGGCCGACAGCGGGTAATCGACCATGACGCCGTCGGACAGGGGTGCCGTCTGAAGGTTCGCAGACTCTCGCTTCACGATGCCCTCAATCGAACAGGAAATTCGTGACAACGGCGACCTGTGCGGGATCGACGAAAGTCGGCGCGTGGCCCACGCCCTCGAACTCGACGAGCGTGGCACGCGGCCCGCGCTGCGTCATCGCGGCCGCCGTTTCGGGCGACAGCAGGTCGGACGCCGCGCCGCGCGTGAGCAGCGCGCGCGCCTCGATGGCGTCGTACAGGCTCCACATCACCGCCCCGCCCTGCGCCGCGATCTCGGGCGTGATGGCCCGCAACGGCACGCCGATGGCCGGGTCGTAGTGCAGCACCCAGGCGCCCTCGCCCACCGGGCCGGCACTGGCGGTCTTGGCGGCACCGTCGGCGCTGCGCTCAGAAGCCGGCACCACCATGTGCTGCGACAGCGCGCGCCACTGCTCGGGCGTGTGCGGCCCGAACGTGGTCGACAGGGCCCACATCGCATCGGCCGCGGCCTGCACGCTCGGAAACTGGCCGCTCTTGCCCACATACGCGCCGATGCGCTGGATGGCGGCGGGCTCGACCGTGGGGCCGACATCGTTCGCGACGAAACGGCGAATGGGCCGCGGCAGCGGCAGCTCCTTGTGGCCGGCCAGCACGAAGCCGATCAGCCCGCCCATGCTTGTGCCGACGTAGTCGAGCGTGTCGATGGGATGCTCGCCGTGCAGTTGCGCGATCAGCGCCACCATGTCGGCCGCATACACAGGCACTTGATAGAAAGCAGGGTCGCGCAGCCAATCGCTGCGGCCGCGCCCGACCACGTCGGGACAGACCACGCGCACGTCGCCGCCCGCGCGCGCCACGATGGCTTGCGCGAGCACGTCGAAATCGCGGCCCTGCCGGGTCAGCCCGTGCACGCAGACCACGACATGCGCGCTGTGCGCGTCGCCCCATTGCCAATAGGCCATGCGATGACCGCCCTGGGCGTCGTTGCAGGCCACGTCGTGAAGGGTCGGTTCTGTCATGGAAACGGAGGGGTTCGGGTGCGGATAATGGTCTCGTTGCATCCTACTTCAACCGGACTTTCCTCCCAGCCGCCCCGAGGAAGAAACCCCTGCCTCAGTCTCAACAAGCCTTCCAAGTACAGGCATCCTGACCCTCGGACTCACACGCCTAGCACCCACATAGTCAAACACCGTTGAGCGAGCAATGCCAAACAGCTCTGCCAACACCCTGACAGGCACCCCCTCCGCCTTCAACCTACGAAGCTCAGCAACCTGCTGATCATCAAGCTTCCGGACACTCCCACCCCATCGAATCCCGCGCTGATAGGCCGACACCTGACCAGCCAATACCCGCTGACGGATCAGCGAGCGCTCGAGCTGGGCCACAGAGCCGAGCACCTGGAGCATGAACACACCGAGCGGGTTCGTCGTATCAATAGGCTCGGTCAACGACCGAAACCCGCAGCCGCTGGCCTTGAGCTGCTCGATAAGGCCTAGCAGGTCTACCAGCCCTCGCGACAGGCGGTCCAACTTCCACACGACCAACACATCGCCCTCCGCCATGCTTGCCAACGCCTTGCGCAACTCTGGCCGAGGTCCGACAGAACTCCCCTTTTCTGCGAAAACACGCCGCACCCCAGCCGCTCGCAGCGCATCCAACTGGAGATGCGTTTCTTGTTCGCTAGTTGACACCCTCGCATACCCGATCAGCACGGATTCCCCTCCCCGAAGAACATGTAACAATAAGTTTTCAAGACTCTACAGGAGGATCCAAATGCCCGCACAGTCGATCAACGAGATACAGAGAACACTGGCATCTTGGTACGTAGCCGGAATCGCTCTCACCATCATCGTGACCATCCTATGGCTGTACGTGCTCTACCTCATCATTCGCTGGGGAGTCCGTGACGGGATGCGCGACGCACAACGGGACCTTCGAGAGCACCGCCAGCCAGCCCGCAATCGAGCAGCAACTACCGCCCACCTGCCCGAAATGCGCGCCGACTAGGCAACCCGGTAACGAAACGCCTCCGCAGCGCGCCGATACCTGCACCCCGAAACGCCCTCCTAGAGCGTCAGGCGCCCGTTTGAAAAGACCACTTCGAACCGGGCTGAACACGCGGCATGGGCGCATCGGTCTCAGCCTTCGGAGCAGGCGCAGCGGCCGCCCCCTTCGCACCGTCAATCACCGTCAGGCCAGAAGGCGACACAGATGCACCAGAACCCATGCGCGGACCAGCTTCACCAGCATCGCCGCGAATAACGGCCTGCCGGATCTCCGACACTCGCCCCTCAGCCTCAACCGGCCACATCGTGGCCAAGGCGCTCCAGTCGCCGATGCTCAGCTTCACGGATGGCCCCACAACCTCGACGGCCACGCCGAGCTGCTGCAGCGTGTCGATGCCGATGCGCTCTATGACCCGCGTATTCCCATCCAACCACTCGACGACGCCGGCAGTCTTTCCCTTGAACACCATCAACCCGGACAGCCGCACCCGGCCCTTGCTGCCCAAGTCAGCGAAATAGCGCTCCTGAGGGGTTCGCGCATCACGTGAGGGTGCAGCCTCAGCCAATGGCTTTGACGCGATTGACGGGGCCGCTGACGCGACTGGAGCTGGTGGAATAGCCTGCGCCACCGACACACTGCCCGGCTTTGCCTTCGCGACCTCAGTCGGATGGAAAAACGCCCATACCTTCCAGCCGCCGAACACAAGGCAGCACAGCACCATTACCGCGCCGTACTTGACCATCGAGCCTTTCCAAAAGACGGCCCGGTTATCGGTGTACGTGTCGGTGTCGATATCGGCGGATGTGTGACTCTTATAAGTGCCGAAATACTTCGGGTCGTATTTCCCAGGCTTGTCTGACACCTTGACAAACTCACCGTTGCCCTGGCCCTTGTAGATCGCAACGCGATAACGCTTGTCGGAGCCGAGCGCCGTGAGCTTCAGAAAAATGAACTTTTGGTCGACGCGCCGGCGCCAGAGGGCAAGCACATCGAGCAGCGATTGCCCCATCAGGAGGATCGTGATGCCTCGGTGCCCATGCTCTGTCACGAACTGGGTCAACTCATCCGTAGCCTTGATCTTGTTAGGCCACCAGTTCTGCGCCTCATCGAACACGTGCAATGCGTTGTCACGCGTCTTTTCAATCCACGTACCGTCAATCTGAACCGTCTTTCCCTTGCGCTGGACCTCACGCGGCCGCATGTCCTCACGCGTGAGCGGGAACAGCAACGCCTGTACTCGATCCAGAGGCAACCCCGAGGCTTCGGCAATCCGCTGCTGACATTCAGCAGTCTCAACACCCTCGATATACGCCACAACCTCGCGCCCCTTCAAGAGCCACGGGATCACCAGCGTACTCATTGATTCGTAGGACTTGCCCGAGCGCGGAAGACCCTCATAAAACAGGATTGCCATGACTTACCACTGGAACAGAGTGAAGATTTTTCGGAGCATGCGAAACGCATAACCGCCGCCGATGATCGCGAGCGCACCCGGTATGCCGCACTGAGTCACGACCCAGATCACACCGCCGTCCATCGACCCAAACACGCCACCAAGGCCCCCAGTGAGCCACCCCGGCATGGGGATCGACGCGATGAGAGAAACAAAGGCGTCAAGTACCTCACCGAGGAGGGAAACGAATATGTCGGTGAGGAAGTTCCACACGGCAAGGAACAGCTTCTCAATGAGCTTGAGAAGCCAATCAGTAAATTCTTTGAGCATGTTGGAACCTCAGTTGTCGATGGCAATGCGGAATGCCATCCACGTTGCGAGCATCAACAACACAGCGCGCACGACGGCAAACATCTGTGCAGCGAAGTCACTGCAAAACGTATCGATAACGACAACCTTGTTCAGGAATGGAATGTTGCCGCTGACACGCGGGCAAGAGCCACCGCCACCCACACTGAAAAACCCACCGACTGCGCTACCCACAGGAGAAGCCTGGAGCGCGTTCTTTGCCTTCGTGAACGCCTGCGCCACGGTCTTATCTTTCTTGCCGTACAGCTCACCGATCTGCGAACCTTCGCCGCCGCATCCTTCAGCTGACGAGTTCTGCTCACAGCCCATCTGCGACGTAGCACCACCAGTACCACCTTGCGTTTTCTGACAGACCTTGTTCTTTGGGTCTTTCTCGCACTTATCGCCGATCGATTCGGTCCGCGAGCTGGTACTCGTGCTGGTCGATCCTGTGCTGGTCGTCGTCGTCGTCGTCGTCGTCGTTGTGCAAACGGACGCGACGCATTTGGTCGTTTCCCTGGAGTCGATCTTGGTGCCATCAGCATTGGTTTGACTTGTGCCCTTGACGCCCTCAATACCTTTGTCGGGCTCGACGGCAACACATCGACTCTGGCCGTTCACCGTGCCGAGAAAGCCACTCGGGCATGGGTCTGGTGCTGACTTGGGAGCGGAATCGGTCGCAGCTTCATCCTCGCATGTTTGGCCCGTCATCACGCCCGTTGACGACCAATGCTTCCTTCCATCGTCACCAAGCCATCCAACAGCATCGCCCAGCGTCGCGCGGCACCCCTTGTTTGCGTCAGAGCCCTCAAATGGGGGATAAGGCTTGTAGCAAGACGAGTTAGGAATCGGCGATGCCGCACCAACGGTACCCGATTGTGGAAATCCATTCTTGGCAGCAGCGTGGTCAGCGCAGAATTGCTCAAGCTCTGATCGAGGCGCGACGCAAGACGTATGCGTTGAGTCCTCAACATAGGGAGCCATGCACTGACATTGCCCCCCGACCAGCGCACTATTCACTGGACACTTGTTTCCATTCGTGCGCATAAAAATATTCGAACCGTCACAGAAGTCGGCACCGCCAGCTTTACGCACCCCGCACCACCGAAACCCAAACTGGACCGCAGGACTGTCCGACATAGTGCCCGCACAGGACACAACATTGACGGCCGAAAACATGTCCGCTCGCTCACTCGCAATGAACGCAGCGCCTACAGCGCAAGCGTCACTGATGGCCGCCCGCCAATTCGAACTAGGCGGCGTAGATTGATAAAAGGTTGATGTCCCGTACTCGACAGCAGGCAACTGAGGAATCGCAGAATGCGCAGCACCGCAAAGCACCCAAAGAAGAATGCCGATAAAGCGGAAAAGATTAGCCATGGCTCAAACGTTCCAGAGACCAGCAACGCAAGCACAACCACACGCCACGCCACAGAAGAAAGCAAGGATCAACCACATAGCGACTCCAGAAAAAACGCCCCGGGCAATTGCGCGGGGCGTGAGAGGGACAACGGCCTATCAGCCGCGCACGAAGCCGAGCACCTTGCGAGCGCCCCAGCCGACGACCTTCGGGACCATCATCAGCGCCGCCACGGCGAGGATCGCGGTGCCGACGGTCGAGAAATCGACAGCGCCGGTCAGCGTCGAGAAGTCCGGGCCAGCTGCGAAAGCAGGAGCGCCGACTGCCAGAGCAGCACCAGCGATGGACAGCTTGTTTTGACGGACGATGCGAGCGAACTTGTTCATGAAAGAGACTCCTAGAAATGGTGTCCTCGACATTGAGGTTTCACCGGAAGGCCCACGGCGTCTCACGACGTTGGCGGGCCTTGCGCTGAAAACTCACACTCCCATCAAAACCCACCGGCGCGCTGATGCTCCTGGCGCTCCGCAGATCCATCACCGAACCGTCTCGCGGCCTCCCGCTCGATGAAGGCTTCAGAAAATCCTCCCTCACGTTGATGAGCCACCCACTTCTCACGTTCCGACATGAACGCAACTTCATCCGCACTTCTGGCAGGCACGCCACCAAGACCGGGATCAGATTGAATGTCCGCAGACTCGGCCCAATTCGGGTTAGGGCCAAGGCCCGCCGCAGCACGATCCCTTGCATCGTCCTCAGCCGTGTAGCCGTTCCAGTAGTCGTCCGAACTGAACCCCTGCGAGTCGTAGCCATCACCACCACCCACAAGAGCCAGCACCTTCCGAACTCCCCACTCAATCGCGAATACGGCGATCACCACAGCTGCGATAGCCAGAACGGCAGCATCGACACCGCTGAAGTCAACGGAATCAACAAGGGAAGAGAAATCCATACAGCCTCCCGGCGTAGTTAACGAAAGAACCGGAGCACCGCGCCGGCGCCCCAACCAATGAGGTAGCTCACCACTACCATCGTGAAACCAACAGCCCATACCTCACCGAAATCGGAGGGCGCAGGAAATGCAATGCCCGTGACCGCACTCAACTCCGATCCGGTAATCAGCACCACCGGGCAGGTGGCCATATCGGCAGGCTGACTCGCAGCGACCACCAGCGACCCAGCGGAATCGGGTTGAGCACAGATCACTCCTATCTCCCAAAGAGCTTGAACAACAGGCCGACGAGCCGCGATGCAAACGCGCCAACGACTCGACGGAGGAAGTAGCGGATCACGGCTCGACCCACCGAATGAGAGGGACACCGGCGTGATCGCGAAACCGTGCACGCTGGATACGCACGTACCGCTCAGCGTGCTCACCAGACCACCACGCGAAGGCACAGAAGCCAAGACCCAGCAGCAGGCCGACGAGCATTGCAGCCATGAGGTGCTCAACACCGAACGTCACAGGCCACCCCCAGCGTTACCGGCAACGAAATGCGATTGGTGCTCATCGGTGTCACTGGCCGTACCGAGCACATCGAGGTCCACAATGACCGCCTCATCGTCCAAGTCGGTCCAGTCGTGCACCAGCTGGGTCGCGCGCTCAGCGTCATCACAAACACCGCCGCCAGACTCGCCGAGCGAGCGCACCCATTCCGGCTGTCCATCGTCAGCAGACGGCGCGAGGAATTTCCCCGTCACCAAGCTCTGGACAATGAGACGCATGGCAGTTAGCCCGCAGCCCTTGCCGGAGCAGCGCGCTCGACCGGCTTGATATCGACCAGCGTGAGCTGGGTTTTGTTGTCGCTGGCCGCGACCACGTCGAAGGTGCAGATGACACGCACCGGCAGCGACTTGGCGAGGTGCTTCCACTTCTGGAACTCGTCTGCCTTACCGAACTTGAACGGGCGAGTGCTGATCCCGATGGCTTCACCACTGCCGTTGCTGGCAATGTCGGCGTCCAGGTGAAACGTGCAGCTGTCGAAAGCTCGATCGTTGAAGGTGCCCTCGGATGCCTTGACGCCGAACAGGGTAGATTCGCTTTGCATGCGCATGATTGATTACTCCAAGCCCGAGTTATTGAAGGCTCATCGCGACTGGGCCAGATCGCGGAACCACGAATTGAGAGAACGCCTCGCTGTAGGCCTCCGTGAGGTCGGCGTGCGAGAACGAAGCTAGGCGCTTGGGCTTCTTTTTGTGCGTGACCAGTTCCAGAAACTGTTCGTCGTCGAGGTACTGAAATGCGAGGGCAATGGAGGGCGCAGCAGACTCCAAGGTCCACAGTGCATTGCGCACGCACTCAGCCTTGACGCTCATCAACGCGGGTTGTGGCGTGATGTGAATCTGCTCGGGGACGGCAACGTCACCAGCCTCACGCAGGATGGCTGCATGCCACTCGCTGGCACCTGCAAAGAAGTCGGACGGGCGGCGCAGCAGGTCGGTGTCCAGCACGCGGAATTTATTGCCATATCGCAGCTCAAAGCGCAGCCACTTGCTACCGATCTTTTCGCCAAAGAGCTGATCGCCCTTTTCGTAGATGTTGGTTTCCTTGCCTGCCTCTTTCGAGCCAAGGTACAGCGAGCGCGAGCAGCCCTTTGCCCAGTTGATATCGCGCATGACGGGGCGATGGCCATAGTTGTCGCACAGGCCTGCGCGGTACTCTTCCAGAACGCGCTCGATGCCGCCTGAGAAGCCGTCGAAGAAGTCAAGGGCGAGGTCGGCGCGGGTGATCTTGCCGTCGAGATCATCGATGATTCGGGCCATGCGTTCAGCCCAGCCGTGCTCCGCGAACGTGCATGCGACCCCGTAGAGGTTGACGTGCAGGGATTCAGCCTGGGCACGCTGTCTCGGGCTGTCAGAGGCCGCGCCGAAGCCCACCCAGCCCACTTCTGCGCCGTTGCGATGGAGAGGCCAACGACGCTTGTAAAAGTCGTGCCCCTTGCCCATTTCCACCCCGCGGTTGAACTCGAATCCGAGGGCCATGCACACGCGGTCTGCCAGCTCTGCGGCTTGGCCGCATGCGTCACGCTCGTGGTCGGGCAGTTCGTTGATGAGGCTCAGCAGCTTGTTCAGCCGGTAGCCTTCATCCCACACGCTGGTCGAGGTCGCGCGTTGGTCGGTGAGGAACGGCGGGGCATTGCGCAGACGCACGGTGAAGCGAAGCCAATCGACATGAACCATGGACTTCAAGGCTTGGCGTTCAGCCATCAATCGAACCTTGACGACATTGCCGTCGAGGACGAGTGCGCTTTTGTCTTTAACCTTGGTCATAGTCCCGTTCCACCTTCCGAAATTTTTCTATCCCCGTGATTACCATCGGGGCACTCAGCGGACTGCCTCCCGTCGACGCCGACCGGCGCCGGCGCCGCGCAGGCGCGACGCTCGCCACCGGTGGCATGCGCCGTGACTGAGCAACCCGCACAGTTGCGGTCGCAGCGGTCGGCGAGGTACAGGCATTGCAGGAGGCACGCGCCATCGGCAGAGGGCGTGTCCTGCGGACCGGGCTCTGGCCCTTCGGGTTGAGCCACCGAGTACGGCGTCTCAATCGCTTGCGCGACTAGCGATCCCTCACGCTTCA
This sequence comes from Variovorax sp. V118, assembly GCF_041154445.1. Taxonomy (GTDB): domain Bacteria; phylum Pseudomonadota; class Gammaproteobacteria; order Burkholderiales; family Burkholderiaceae_C; genus Variovorax; species Variovorax boronicumulans. The sequence continues at coordinate 2,698,574 of NZ_AP028663.1, forward strand.
GGGGGATCACGCGCTGTGGGCGGGCTACGTCGCTTTGCGCCGCAGCGTCAGACCGGCCATGGCTGCACGCCATGGAACAGCCGCTTGGCACGGAAGGGGGAGAGGCGAAGGCCCACCCCCGTAGCGCGCGCTGTGCGGCTGCATGCGCCGAGATGAAGGGCGCGCCGGCCTGAGTGGCGGGATTCGCGCGATCGCCGATGGCGGGATTCGTGCTCGAGCACTTGGCGGGTTTCACCATGCCGCCCCCAGTGCACGCTCGATCTTGCGTTTGACGTGCATAGGCACCACGTCACCAGCCTCAGCACGCTGGAATGTGCGCAACGACACGCCGCAATGCTTCGCGCACTCCGGTTGCGTCATACCCTGCTTGACACGCATACGACGAATCGCCGACTGATCGGGATATGCGACATAGGGACCACGCCGGCCGGCCTGCTTGGCGGGATTCACCGCAAACAGCGTCATGCCGGTGCCAAGGGTGCCGGTTGTCATCGTGATCACAGCCGCCCCTGCTGACCTTCGAGGCGAAGGCATGCGACCTTTGCGCGGTCGGGCTGGACACCACGACGCACGAACGCTGCACACACGGCGGCGTCATCACGGTACTGGGCAGAGGCAACCGCCGACCCGATGCGGATGGCCTGCGGAATCGGCGCCGTGATCGCCGTGAAGGCGCGGCGCTTCCATTCGAGCTTTTCGGCGGCTGTCATGCAGAATCTCCAGCACTAGCCTTGGAGAGCAGATGAAACGCAACGACGAGCGAGGGAGCCCCAGCAGCAATGAGGAAATCTTCGCGGCCCACGGTTTTGAGCCGACGCTGACCACGTCCAAGTCCGTGGAACTGGGCCTCATCATCGGCAGATACCTGAAGACCACCGGCCCCCGAACCATCCCGAAGATCACTCTCGCTCTGCGCGAGTGCGCGGAAAGCCTCAGCGAGCGAGGCTTTAGCAGGACCAATGCCCTGCTGATCGAAAGCATGCTGGCCTCGCTCACAGACGCCACCAACACCCACGACGGCGAAGGACGAAACCTCGCAGCCGCCATGCAGCGCCTGAAGCTCGATATGCCCCGCCACTAATCTCTTTGGGCCTGTCATTGCAAGCCCTTCGAGCCGTACAGACCGACCTGCTTCCAGTTGCGATTCGTCAGCGCAAAGCGCGTTAAGGACCGCAACACATCGGCTTCAGAGCAGCCGAGTTCGCTGGCAATGCCGGCAATGGTCTGTTTGATCTTGGGGTCGTCGGTGAACTCGATACGGCCCTTCGCGGCACGATGCGCACGAACCTTGGCAGCGTTATCGACATGGATGGCTGGACGACCAGCAGCGGCGCGGACGATGCTCATGCGTGCCCCCGCATAGCCATCGAAAAGCCGTCCGACACCATCTCGCGCCCAGACTCGAAGGTACGGTGCGAGCCAGCCGGCAGGAACTCAGGAGCATCAAGCAGCCCCTCACTCTGCCAATCCCCGAACCACTCCCCACGCCATTCGTCATGAAGATCGAAGACGCTCACCGCGCGCATAGGCACAAACACGCCGCCAAAGGGCAGCTGGGTGCACGCCCCCGACCCCGACGAGGCCGGAGCCGCCACAGCTTGGGCCTCAGCGGTTTGCGTGGCCGAGGGCGCACAAACCATTTGTTGCGCAAAAGCAGAGAAAGAGACTTGGTGCATGGCGGCTCCGAGAGGTAGACTAAGTACCGAGACGAGGGATAAATATCCATCGTTTAGAGATTATCCCAAGATTCATGTACTTTTTAAACGAAGGAATAATCATGAACGCCATCGAATCAATAGTTGGAAGCTATAAGGCAGCAGTCGGCCTACGCTTCGACAAAGACGCAGCCGAACGGCTCGGGATCAAGGGGAAAGCGTTCTCCAACTACATGAACGGCCGCAGCCGCCTGCCCGACCGCGCCATGGTGCAGATCGCTCAGGAAGGCCACATCCCGCTTGAGAAAGTGATCGCAGCAACGAACATGGTCTACGTGAACACGCCCGACGAAGACCGACCGTTTTGGGAGCAAACCCTAGCGTCGGTTCGCTCCTAATTCATCCGGAGATTGATCTTCATGCTCAAAGGCAAAACCGCGCTTGTCACGGGGTCCACCAGTGGCATTGGCTTCGCCATCGCCAAGGCGCTGGCCCAACAAGGCGCACACATCGTGCTCAACGGCTTCGGCGACGCCGACACCCCCAAGGCCCAGATCGAGGCGCTCGGCGTGCGCGCCGAATACCACGGGGCCGACATGAGCAAGCCCGACCAGATCGAGGACATGATGAAGTTCGCCGCATCGAAGTTCGGCCGCGTCGACATCCTCGTCAACAACGCCGGCATCCAGCACGTGGCCAAGGTCGAAGACTTCCCGACCGAACGTTGGGACGCGATCATCGCCATCAACCTCACGAGCGCCTTCCACACGACGCGCCTGGCGATCCCGGCGATGCGCGAGGCCAACTGGGGCCGCATCATCAACGTCGCGTCGGCGCACGGGCTCGTGGCCTCGGCGCAGAAGTCGGCCTATGTCGCGGCCAAGCACGGGATCGTCGGCCTGACCAAGTCGGTGGCGCTCGAAACCGCGACCACCGGCGTCACCTGCAACGCGATCTGCCCGGGCTGGGTGCTCACGGCGCTGGTGCAAAAGCAGATCGACGACCGCGCGGCACGCGAAGGCATTTCGGCCCTCCAGGCGCAGAACGAATTGCTGGGGGAAAAGCAGCCCTCGCTGCAATTCACGACGGTCGAGCAACTGGGCGGGCTGGCCGTCTTCCTGAGCTCTCCCGCGGCCGATCAGGTGCGGGGCGTCGCCTGGGCCATGGATGGCGGCTGGACGGCTCAGTAAATAAATAGAGAGATACGGAAGACGCCGGCGGCATCGGCCCGCCGGCGCCGTGCGCTTCTTACTTGAGCTGCACCGAGCCGGAGACGTTCACGACCACGCTGGTCTTGCCCGCTTCCACCGGCACGGCCGAATCGGCGGCCGAGAACGACTTGGCCTGCATGGCCATCACGCGCGGGCGGATCGGGCCGCTGTCGTTCGCGTTCACCGACACCTCGCGCAGCGTGTAGCCGCCGAAGCCGAAGCCCTTGGCCAGCTCGCCTGCCTTCTGCTTGAAGTTGTCGATGGCGATGTTCTGCGCCTCGGTCTCGGTCTTGGCGCGCTGTTCGCGGCTCAGGCCGAAACCGACGTTGCCCACGCTGAGCGTGCTGATGCGCCCGGCCGTCTGGGTGATGCGCGCGAAATCGCGGCCTTCGAGCACGAGTTCGGTCGAACCCTGCCAGCCGTTGATCTTGCCGTCCTTGGTGTAGCGCGGCGAAAGGCTGAAGTTGCCGGTGCGCACGTCGAGCTGGCCCGGCTGCGCATTCTTCTTGGCCTCGGCCAGCGCGGCATCGAGCGCCGTCTTGAGCTGGGTCTGCACGGTGCCCGCCTCGGCGGCGTCGCGCGTGGTGACGAGGGTCATGCTCAGCAGGTCTTGCTGAACTTCGACGGTGCCGGAGGCCGACAGCTGGAGCACGTTTTGTGGAGCAGGCATGACGGCATTCTGGGCCAAGGCGGCGCCGGCAAAGGTCAACGCGGCGCAGGCCGCGATCAATTGAACAGTCTTCAAGACAGATTTCTCCCTGGTGGATGCGAGGAAAAGCCCTCGCCCGCGCCTTCTTCTTCAGTGGCGCAGGCTGCGCGGCGCGGTTTGCGGACTGGCGACGGGCTGCGGTACCGGCACGATGCGCTCGGCAGGCTGTGATTCTGCCGAATTCAGAAGTACACCCGTTCCCGCGGGCACCCACTGCCCCCGGACCTGCTGCCTCAACTCGAACAGTTCACCCGCCGTGAGACGGCGCCCCGCCAGCGCTTCGCCGCGGCGCTGCTCTTCCCGCTGGGCCGCCCGGTGCGCGGCCACGGCATCGCGCACTTCGCTGCGGCGCCCTTCACTGACCCGCAAAAACCCTTCGGAAGCGACGGACGTCGCACCACAGGCGCATGCGAAAAAAAGCAGAGGCAAGGCAGAAAAAGAAGGTCTCATCGCGCAATCGTCATAAGGCAGCACGGACTGTGCCACCGCCGGGCAAAGCCCGGATGACCAGACGGCGAGCGGCCGCAAGTTGTGTAACTTAGTGTCAACCACTACGGAATTCGGCAGCAATGGGGTCCTAACGCCTTCAGAATCGGCGCTGTTACAAATTCAACGTTGTAGAAATGACTCAAGTTCCCGCTCGCACCGACAAGATCGTGATCGTCGACGACGACGCCCGCATCCGCGACCTGCTGCGCCGCTACCTGACGCAGGAAGGATTCGAAGTGATCGTGGCCGAGGACGGCAAGGCGCTCAACCGCATCCTGTTGCGCGACACGGTCGACCTGATCGTGCTCGACCTGATGATGCCCGGCGAAGACGGCCTCTCCGTGTGCCGCCGTCTGCGTGCCGCCAACGACCGCACGCCGATCATCATGCTCACCGCCAAGGGTGAGGACGTGGACCGCATCGTCGGTCTCGAAGTCGGCGCCGACGACTACCTCGGCAAGCCCTTCAACCCGCGCGAACTGCTGGCCCGCGTGCACGCCGTGCTGCGCCGCCGTCCGCCGCTCGAGGCGCCCGGCGCCCCCTCCACCGAGAACGAGACCGTCACCTTCGGCCCGTTCGCCTTCGACCTCGGCTCGCGCACCCTGAAGAAGGACGGCGAAGAACTCTCGCTGACCACCGGCGAGTTCGCGATGCTGAAGGCGCTGGTGCGCCACCCGCGCCAGCCGCTGTCGCGTGAAAAGCTGGCCCAGCTGGCGCGCGGCCGCGAATTCGAGCCCTTCGACCGCAGCCTGGACGTACAGATCTCGCGCCTGCGCAAGCTGGTCGAGTCCGACGCCGCGGCGCCGCGCTACATCCAGACCGTCTGGGGCGTGGGCTACGTGTTCGTGCCGGACGGCACGGCCTGACGATCCGCTGAGAGGTGGCCATCGGCCTCCATTCCGCCCGACCTGACCCGGCCCAGGAGGACGGGGCACAGGTCACGATGCCCAGCCCGCTCGAAGCGAGCGCGCAGCGTGACCGCCGCCCCGGCCTCAAGCTGGGCTTCAGCCTTTTCTGGCGCACCTTCTTTCTGCTCGCGCTGCTGCTGATCGGCTGCACGGTCGCGTGGCTGCAGACCTTCCGCTCGCTCGAATACGAGCCGCGGGCCATCCAGACCGGGCACCAGATCGCCTCGCTCGTGAACCTCACGCGCGCGGCGCTCGTGTACTCGGACGCGATCACGCGGGTCTCGCTGATCAAGACGCTGGCCGACCAGGAAGGCGTGCGCATCCTGCCGCGCGAGCCCAACGACCGCTTCCAGCCCTACACCAGCGGTGCGCTCGACGAGCGCGTCACCGAAGAGCTGATCGCCCAGCTCGGCGAAGGCACCACGGTGGCCAGCCGCGTGAACGACGAGCCGGGCCTGTGGATCGGTTTCACCATCGAGAGCGATACCTACTGGCTGCTGCTCGACCCCACGCGCTTCAGCCGCGTGGGCGGGCGCACCTGGCTGGTCTGGCTCAGCACGGCGATGGCGCTGTCGCTCGCGGGCGCGGCGCTGATCACGCGGCTCATCAACCTGCCGCTCAAGCAGCTGTCGCGCGCCACCCTGCAGGTGCGCGAGGGCGAGTACGAGGCGCACCGGCTCGACGAGCGCGCCCGCACCAACGAGATCCGGGCGGTGAACATCGGCTTCAACCGCATGGCCGACCAGCTCGCCAAGATCGAGCAGGACCGCGCCATCATGCTGGCCGGCATCTCGCACGACCTGCGCACGCCGCTGGCGCGGCTGCGGCTCGAAACCGAGATGAGCGTGGCCGACGAAGACGCGCGCGACCACATGGCCGCCGACATCGCGCAGCTCGACGCGATCATCGACAAGTTCCTCGACTACGCCCGCCCCGACCACGTCGACCAGCGCCCCGTGCTGCTGCGCGACGTGATCGACGCCTGCACCTACGCCGTGCAGGACTACGAAGAGATGAACATCCACGTCGACGTGCCCGCCGACCTGAAGGTGATGGGCGACGAGGTGGAGCTCACGCGCGTGATCTCCAACCTGGTCGAGAACGCGCGGCGCTACGGCAAGACGCCGTCGACCGGCGTGGCCGACGTCACGATCCAGGCGCAGGCCAACAACGACGCGGTGCTGATCAAGGTGCGCGACCACGGCGCGGGCGTCGAGCCCGCCCTGCTCGTGCAGCTGACCAAGCCCTTCTTCCGCGGCGACGCGGCGCGCACCTCGGCGGCCGGTGCCGGCCTGGGGCTGTCGATCGTGGCGAAGAACATCGAGCGCATGGGCGGCACCTTCGCGCTCACCAGCACGCCGGGCCGGGGCCTCGCGGCCCACATCCGGATGCCGCGCGCGATGCCGGCGGGCAGCAGCAAGCCCGGCGAGGTGCCGGGCAAGAAGCAGGTCGCCTGAAGAAGAACCCCGGGTTCAGCGGTGCAGCAGCACCGCGGCGCGGGCTTCCATCGCCCGCCCCTCGCCCACCGGGCCGAGCTTCTCGGCCGTCTTGGCTTTCACATTGACCTGATCGAGCGCGATGCCCAGCGTGTCGGCGATGCGCTGGCACATGGCCGGGATGTGCGGCGCCAGCTTGGGCGCCTGCGCGATCACGGTGCTGTCGACGTTGCCAATCTCCCAGCCGGCGGCCCGCACGCGGCGCGCCGCCTCGGCCAGCAGCACGGCCGAATCGGCGCCGCGGAACTGGGCGTCGGTGTCGGGAAAATGCCGGCCGATGTCGCCCAGCCCGGCCCCGCCCAGCAGCGCGTCGGTGATGGCGTGCAGCAGCACGTCGGCGTCCGAATGCCCGAGCAGGCCGGTGGTGTGCGGCACCTCGATGCCGCCCAGGATGAGCTTGCGCCCCGCCACCAGCTGGTGGACGTCCCAGCCTTCGCCGATGCGGATGTTGAACGGTGTCGTCATGCCATGACCTTCTTGCGGCCGAGCAGCACCGCCTCGGCCAGTGCGAAATCTTCGGGGAAGGTGACCTTGAAGTTCTGCGCGCTGCCGGGCACCAGCAGCGGCGCCAGGCCGAGGGTCTCGATGGCGCTGGCCTCGTCGGTCACCACGTCGCCCACGCGCTCCAGCGCGTCGAGCAGCATGCCGATGCGGAACATCTGCGGCGTCTGCGCCAGCCACTTGTCGGCGCGCGGCAGGGTCTGGGTCGAGCGGCTGTCGGTCGACGAGACCTTCAGCGTGTCGGCCAGCCGCTGCGCCAGCAGGCCGCCGACGGCGTCGTGCTCGCAGGCGGCGATCAGCGCCTCGATCTGGCTGGACGTGACCAGGCAGCGCGCCGCGTCGTGCACCAGCACCCAGTCGTGCGGCCCGGCACCCTTCTGGCGCAGCGCCGCCAGGCCGTTGCGCACCGAAGCGGCGCGCGTCAGGCCGCCCACGCGCAGCAGATACTCGCCGGTCACGGGGAAGCGCGGCAGCGCCGTCTGTACCTCGCGGTCGTCGGGCGACACCACCACGGCCACGCCCGCGAAACGCCCGGCCAGCGCGCGGAACGCGTCCACCGTGTGGGCCACCATCGACTGGCCCGCCAGGCGCCGGTACTGCTTGGGCTGCGCGCCGCCGGCGCGGTGGCCGGAACCGGCACAGGGGATCAGCACGTAGAAACGGGAAGAAGACATGGAGGGTGCGGCACGGGCCGATGGCCGACAAGCGGATAAGGGGCCACCATTCTAGAATTGACATTCGCACACCCCTCGCCGTCCGGCGCGGGGTGTCGTGCATTTTTCGAACCGCTCCATGGACCTCCCCCTTCTCCCGGCGGGCAAGCGTTTCACGCTGCCGCGTCCCCCGTTGTCCGCCGATGCGCTGATGCTGGCCCAGCTCGGCATGCGCGAGAAGGCCGCGGGTCGCGCCACCGCGATGTTCACCGCCGACGCGAACGACGCCCAGCGGCTCATCGACGAAATCGCCTTCTTCGCCCCCGAGCTGCGCTGCGCCCTCTTCCCCGACTGGGAGACGCTGCCCTACGACAGCTTTTCGCCGCACCAGGACCTGATCAGCGAGCGCCTGGCCACGCTGTGGCGCATCAGCCAGAAAGAGGCCGACGTGGTGCTGGTGCCCGCCACCACCGCGCTGTACCGGCTGGCGCCGCCGGCCTTCCTGGCCGGCTACACCTTCCAGTTCAAGGCCAAGCAGAAGCTGCAGGAGTCCAAGCTCAAGGCCCAGCTCACGCTGGCCGGCTACAGCCACGTGACGCAGGTGGTGAGCCCGGGCGAATACGCGGTGCGCGGCGGCCTGATCGACCTGTTCCCGATGGGCTCGCCGGTGCCGTTTCGCGTCGATCTGTTCGACGACGAGATCGACTCCATCCGCACCTTCGACCCCGACACCCAGCGCAGCCTCTACCCCGTGCCCGAGGTGCGCTTGCTGCCGGGCCGCGAGTTCCCGATGGACGACGACGCCCGCGCGCGCTTTCGCAGCCGCTGGCGCGAACTGCTCGAGGGCGACCCGACCAAGAGCCGCATCTACAAGGACATGGGCAACGGCGTGGCCACCGCCGGCATCGAGTACTACCTGCCGCTGTTCTTCGACGAGACGGCCACGGTGTTCGACTACCTCGGCCCCGACGCCACCGTCGTGCTGCACGGCGACCTGGAACCCGCGTTCCAGCACTTCTGGCAGGACACCAACGAGCGCTACCGCCTGGTGCAGGGCGACCCCGAGCGCCCCGCGCTGCCGCCCGACGCGCTGTTCCTCAATGCCGAGCAGTTCTACCAGCGCGCCAAGCCGCACGCGCAGCTGGCCATTCGCGGTGACATCGCCACCGACGCGCCCTACGCAGAGTTCGACAAGCTGCCGCCCTTTGCCGTGGTGCGCGGCGCGGAAGACCCGCTGGTCGGCCTGAAGGCCCACATCGCCGCCACGCCGCACCGCGTGCTGCTCATCGCCGAGAGCGACGGCCGCCGCGAGAGCCTGCTCGACTTCCTGCGCGCCAGCGGCGTGAACCCGCCGGCCTTCGACTCGCTGGCCGAGTTCGAAGCCTCGGGCGACGAGAAGATCGGCATCGCCACCGCCGCGCTGGCCTCGGGCTTCGCATGGCGCGAACAGGCGATCGACTTCGTCACCGAGACCGAGCTGTTCGCCACCGCGCCCACCACGCGCCGGCGCAACAAGAAGCAGGAACAGGTCAGCGACGTCGAGGCGCTGATCAAGGACCTGTCCGAACTCAACGTGGGCGACCCGGTGGTCCACAGCGCGCACGGCATCGGCCGCTACCGCGGCCTGATCCACATGGACCTGGGCCAGGGCACGGGCGCCGACGGCAAGCCGCTGCTGCAGGAAATGCTGCACCTGGAGTACGCCGACAAGGCCACGCTCTACGTGCCCGTGTCGCAGTTGCACCAGATCAGCCGCTACACCGGCGTGAGCGCCGACGAGGCGCCGCTGCACAAGCTGGGCTCCGGCCAGTGGGAAAAGGCCAAGCGCAAGGCCGCCGAACAGGTGCGCGACTCGGCCGCCGAGCTGCTCAACATCTACGCCCGCCGCGCGGCACGCGAAGGCCATGCCTTCCGTTACTCGCCGGCCGACTACGAGGTGTTCGCCAACGACTTCGGCTTCCAGGAAACCGCCGACCAGAAGGCCGCGATCCACGCCGTGGTGCAGGACATGATCTCGCCCCAGCCGATGGACCGCCTCGTGTGCGGCGACGTGGGTTTCGGCAAGACCGAGGTGGCGCTGCGCGCCGCCTTCATCGCCGTCACCGGCGGCAAGCAGGTGGCGTTTCTCGCGCCGACCACGCTGCTGGCCGAGCAGCACTACCAGACGCTGGTCGACCGCTTCGCCAAGTGGCCGGTGAAGGTCGCCGAGATGAGCCGCTTCCGCTCCGCCAAGGAAATCACGGCCGCCGCCAAGGGCCTGGCCGAGGGCCAGGTCGACATCGTGGTCGGCACGCACAAGCTGCTCTCGCAGTCGGTCAAGTTCAAGAACCTGGGCCTGCTCATCATCGACGAGGAGCATCGTTTCGGCGTGCGCCACAAGGAGGCGATGAAGGCGATGCGCGCCGAGGTCGACGTGCTCACGCTCACCGCCACGCCGATCCCGCGCACGCTGGGCATGGCGCTCGAAGGCCTGCGGGACCTGAGCGTGATCGCCACCGCGCCGCAGCGCCGCCTGGCCATCAAGACCTTCGTGCGCAACGAGGGCACGGGCGTGATCCGCGAGGCCGTGCTGCGCGAGCTCAAGCGCGGCGGGCAGGTCTACTTTCTGCACAACGAGGTCGAAACCATCGAGAACCGGCGCCAGAAGCTCGAGGAGATCCTGCCCGAGGCCCGCATCGCCGTGGCCCACGGCCAGATGCCCGAGCGCGAGCTGGAGCGTGTGATGCGCGACTTCGTGGCCCAGCGCTACAACATGCTGCTGTGCTCGACCATCATCGAGACCGGCATCGACGTGCCCACCGCCAACACCATCGTGATGAGCCGCGCCGACAAGTTCGGCCTCGCGCAACTGCACCAGCTGCGTGGCCGCGTCGGCCGCTCGCACCACCAAGCCTATGCCTACCTCATGGTGCCGGACACCGAGGGCCTGACCAAGCAGGCTTCGCAGCGGCTCGAGGCCATCCAGCAGATGGAAGAGCTGGGCTCGGGCTTCTACCTCGCGATGCACGACCTGGAGATCCGCGGCACCGGCGAGGTGCTCGGCGAGAACCAGAGCGGCAACATGATGGAGATCGGCTTCCAGCTCTACAACGAGATGCTCAGCGAAGCCGTGCGCTCGCTGAAGGCCGGGCAGGAGCCCGACCTGCTCTCGCCGCTGTCGGTCACCACCGAGATCAATCTGCACGCCCCCGCCCTGCTGCCCGACGACTACTGCGGCGACGTGCACCTGCGGCTGTCGTTCTACAAGAAGCTGGCCACCGCGAAGAACCCCGACCAGATCGACACGCTGCTGGAAGAAATCGTCGACCGCTTCGGCAAGCTGCCGCCGCAAGCCCAGACGCTGATCGACACGCACCGCCTGCGCGTGCTCGCGCGGCCCTACGGCGTGGTCAAGGTCGATGCGGCGCCGGGCATCATCAACATCACCTTCCGCAAGGACGCGCCGGTGGACGGCATGGCCATCATCCAGCTGATCCAGAAGAACAAGCACATCAAGCTCGCCGGCAACGAGAAGCTGCGCATCGAGCGCGAACTCAAGGAGCCGAAGGACCGCGCCCAGATGGTGCGCGACGTTCTGCGCAGCCTCGGACAACCCCTCGTCAAGGAAACCGCCCCCGCATGAGCGCTACGACAGAAATCTCCCCCGGCCTCGTCCTCCAGCGCGTGAAGCCGCCGCTGAAGCTCGCCGACTTCAAGCTGATCGCGTTCGACATGGACTCGACGCTGATCAACATCGAATGCATCGACGAGATCGCCGATGCCGTCGGCAAGAAGGCCGAGGTGGCCGCGATCACCGAGGCCACGATGCGCGGCGAGATCAAGGACTTCAAGGAAAGCCTGCGCCGCCGCGTGGCGCTGCTGCAAGGCGTGCCCGTGGCTGCGCTGCAGCAGGTGTACGACGAGCGCTTGAAGCTCAACCCCGGCGCCACCGAACTGGTTGCGGCCTGCAAGAAGGCGGGCCTCAAGGTGCTGCTGGTCTCGGGCGGCTTCACCTTCTTCGCCAACCGCGTGAAGGACCGCCTGGGCATCGACTTCGCCCGCTCCAACCTGCTCGACGAAGCCGATGGCCAGCTCACCGGCCAGGTCGTGACGCAAAGCTGGGGCGACATCTGCGACGGTGCCGAAAAACGCCGCACGCTGCTCGAAGTGGCGTCCCTCATGGGCATCTCGCCGCAAGAGACCATCGCCGTGGGCGATGGCGCCAACGACCTGCCGATGATGGGCGAGGCCGGGCTGTCGGTGGCCTATCACGCCAAGCCGAAGGTGCGCGAGCAGGCCATGGTGGCGATCAACGAAGGCGGACTCGACCGCGTGCTGGAAATCCTGAAATGACCGACGCCGCCCCGCTGTACCGCGCCGACGCGCTGCGCGACTACGCCAGCGCCCTGCTGCAGAAAGCGGGGCTCGCGGCCTCGATGGCCGACAGCGTGGCACGCACGCTGGTCGAAGGCGACCTGCTGGGCCACGACACGCACGGCCTCGCGCTGCTGGCCGGCTATGTGAAAGAAATCGAATCGGGCGGCATGACGCGCGACGGTGCGCCCGAGGTGCTGTCCGACCGCCCTGCCGCCGTGCTCTGGGACGGCAAGCGCCTGCCCGGCCCCTGGCTCATGGACCAGGGCATGGACCTGCTGGTGCCGCGTGCGCGCGAACTGGGCACGGCCTCGCTCGTGATCCGCCGCAGCCACCACATCGCCTGCCTGGCGGTCTACATGCTGCGCGCGCTGCAGGAAGACATGCTCATGCTGCTGGCCTGCTCCGACCCCAACACCGCCAGCGTCGCGCCCTTCGGCGGCACGCAGGCGGTGTTCACGCCGAATCCGCTGGCAATGGGTTTTCCGCTGTCGCAGGGCGGCGTGATGGTCGACATCTCGGCCTCGATCACCACCAACGGCATGAGCAACCGCAAGCGCGCGGCCGGTGAGACCTTCGCCGAGGAATGGCTCATCGATGCCTCCGGCAAGCCGTCGAACAACCCGCAGGTGCTGTTCGACCAGCCGCCCGGCACGCTGCTGCCCGTGGGCGGCCTGAGCCACGGCCACAAGGGCTACGGCATGGCGCTGCTGGTCGAGACGCTTACGGCCGGCCTCGCGGGCCACGGCCGTGCCGACCCGCCCGAGGGCTGGGGCGCGACGGTGCACCTCACGCTGCACGACCTGCACGCCTTCGGCGGCAAGGACGCCTTCCTGCGCCAGATGGACCACGTGGCCGAGAAATGCCGCGACAACGCGCCCATCGACCCGGCGAGGCCTGTGCGGCTGCCGGGTGAAGGCGGGTTGAAGCGTCGGGAAGCGCAATCGGCGAACGGGGTGCGGCTGCACCCGTCGATTGCACGCTCGCTGCAGGAAGCGGAGCAGCGGCATGGCCTGCGGCTGGCGCAGGCGCTGATCTGACGAAGGCTTATTCCTCGTCGTTCTCGGTGGTGCGATCGGCCGCACCCGCGGGCCGCGGCTGGCGCTTGCCGGGCTTGGCCAGGATCTCGATGTAGAACTGCTTGCCGCCCTCTTTCACCACACCGTTGATGAGGCCGGTGATGGCCGTGAGGTGGATGGTTTCGGCGGATTCCTGGGCGGCGCCGAACCGGCAGTCGAAGTCCCAGAAGTCGGCGCCTTCGGGCAGGTCGCGGCGGCGCTCGCGCTTGATGTACTTGCGAATCTCGTGCTTGACGGCTTCGAGGAGACGGTCGGGGTGCTTGCCCTCGACCTGAAGCTGGAAGGTTTTTCTCATGGGTGATGGTAACCCGCTGTGTAAAGTCGGCGGTTCAAATGGAAAGCAGGTGAAGACATGGCACGCGCAAACGACTGGGCAAGCAAGGTGATGGCATTGGTGAACGGCGGCAACGCCCCGGCGGCCATCGCGCAGATCAAGGTCGCGCCGTCGGTCAAGGACCTGAAGGCACTGCAGACCATCATGACGCTCTCCAAAATGAAAGGCCGCTATCCGAACGTGGATGCGGCCATTTCAGACAACCTGGACCTGCTGGCGGCGCCCCGCCTGCACCGGTCCCCCTGAACGTCGGCGTTACAGGGCCTGGCCGAGGCGCTTCACGCCCTCTTCGATCTTCTCGATGTCGGCCGTGGCAAAGCTCAGGCGCAGCGTCGCCACATCGGGCTTCTCGGCGAAGAACGGCGCGCCGGGCACGAAGGCCACCAGCTTCTCGATCGCACGCTTGGCCAGTTCGTTGGCATCGGCCAGCTTGCCGTTGGCGCCCGTCAGGCGCGCCCAGAAGAACAAACCGCCGTTGGGCTGCGTGAAGCTCACCGCATCGCCCAGTTCGCGCTTCAGCGCAGCGCCCATGGCCTGCGCACGCTGGCCGTAGACCTCGCGCACATGCGCCAGCGTGCCGGGCATGCGGCCGCTCTTGAGGTACTGCGCGGCCGTGGCCTGCGCGAAGGTGCTGGTGTGGGCGTCGCTGAACTGCTTGCACATCGTGGCCTTGGCCAGCAGCTCGGGCGGCGCGATCATCCAGCCGATGCGCAGGCCGGGGCTGAGCACCTTGCTCAGGCTGCCGCAATGCGCGAGCAACTCGCGGCTGCCGGGCACGTCCTTGCTCAGCGACATGATCGACGGCGGCGGCGCTTCGCCGAAGTACAGGTCGCCGTACGGGTCGTCCTCGACGATCAGCGTCTGGTACTTCACGGCCAGCTCGAGCACCTTCTTGCGGCGCTCCAGGCTCAGCATGGCGCCGCTGGGGTTGCCGAAGGTGGGGATCAGGTAGACGAACTTGGGCTTGTGCTCGGCAATGAGCTTCTCGAGCTCGTCGGTCTTCACGCCGTTGGCATCGATGGGCGCGCTGATGAGCTGCGCGCCGTACAGGCGAAAGCACTGGATCGTGGCCAGGAAGGTCGGGCCTTCGACGATCACCTTGTCGCCGGGCGAGATCATGGTCTTGCCCAGCAGGTCGAGTGCCTGCTGGCTGCCGGTGGTGACGATGAGGCCGCTGGGGTCCACGTCGACGCCCTTGGTCTTCATGAAGGAACTGAGCTGGTTGCGCAGCGGCTCGTAGCCTTCGGTGGCGCCATATTGCAAGGCCGCGCCGGGCTCTTCGGCCAGCGCCTTCTGGCTCGCCTCCTTCAGGCCCTCGACGTCGAACATGGCGCTGTCGGGAAAGCCGCCCGCAAAACTGATGATGCCGGGCTTGCCCAGCAGCTTGAAGAGTTCGCGGATGGCGGAGGTTTCGACGTTGTCGAGGCGGGAGGCGAATTGCATGGTCAGTCTCACTTTCTGGGCGTCATTGTCGCGAAAGCCCGGGCAGGAAAGCTGCGTAGGGCCATGGCTTTTCGACGATATATTGCATCCATCGCCGCAAACGCCGGTGCTCGCCCTGCCTTCCACGGCATGCGCCCCGCGAGCCCCCACGCCGTGAACGGTGGCCACCACGACCCATGAAAAAATCCGACATCCCCCTCTTCTTCGCCACCCTGCAGGCCGCCAACCCCGAGCCGCGCACGGAGCTCGAATACACCACGCCCTTCGAGCTGCTGGCCGCCGTGCTGCTGTCGGCGCAGGCCACCGACGTGGGCGTGAACAAGGCGACGCGCCGGCTCTATCCGGTGGCGAACACGCCGCAGGCGATCCTCGACCTCGGAGTGGAAGGGCTGGAGTCGTACATCAAGACGATCGGGCTGTACCGCAGCAAGGCCAAGCACCTGATCGAGGCCTGCCGCATGCTGGTCGAGCTGCATGGCGGCGAGGTGCCGCGCACGCGCGCCGAGCTCGAGGCGCTGCCGGGCGTGGGGCGCAAGACGGCCAACGTGGTGCTCAACGTGGCCTTCGGCGAAGAGACCATCGCGGTCGACACGCACATCTTCCGCATCGGCAACCGCACCGGGCTCGCGCCCGGCAAGACGCCGCTGGACGTGGAACTCAAGCTCGAAAAGCGCATCCCACCCGAATTCCGCCTGCACGCGCACCACTGGCTGATCCTGCACGGGCGCTATGTCTGCGTGGCGCGCAAGCCGCGCTGCTGGGAATGCGCGGTCTCCACCTTCTGCTCGTTCAAGCCCAAGACGCCGGCCCCCAAGACCGCCTGAGCGGCATCACACACATCGCACATGACGACGACAACGATTTTCAAGAAGACGCCTTCCGCCGCCCTCCTCTTCCTCGCAGCGCTGTGCAGCGCGGGCGCCGCCTGGTCGCGTGACGGCGTGCTGCCGCCGGAGACGATGGCGCTCTACGGCGGACGCTGGTCCGCCAACTGCGCCGACGCAGCGGCACCGACGCTGCAGGTGCGCGAAGACATGCTGATCGCCGAGCGCGGCAAGCGCCGCGTGGTCGGCCGCCAGCCGGACACGGCGCACAGCTTCTTCGGCAACCAGGCGCCGCCGCCGAACTTCGACGTGGCGCTGATGAGCCGCGTGAGCAAGGGTGACAACTCGATGATGAATTTCCTGGTCTTTCGCGATGCGCGCGGCCAGTCGATCACGCTGAAGGCCGACAAGCCGGTCATGGGCCAGCTGGGGCCGGAGCTGATGAAGCAGCGCTACTGGCGCTGCGATGGTCCGGCGCGCGCCGCGGCGTCGCCCGCCGAACCCGCGACGGCCACTCCCAAGCCGCCGGCCCCCGCCACGGGCAGCCCGGCCGCCCTCGCCCGGGGCCCCGCGATGGACAAGGCCTGGCGCGCCGCGCTGGGCACGCGCGAAACCGAACGCTGGCTGGTGCGCCGCGAAGGCCCGTCGCCCGAGCCGCAATGGGTGACGGTGGACGGCACGCGCTACCTGCTGCACGCCTTCTGCAAGCCGCACGACTGCTACGACCACAACGCCATCGCGCTGTACGACCAGGGCTCGGGCCGGCTCTATGGCCTGGTGCAGCGCAACGGGCAGAACCAGCTCCTGGGTGGCCCGTCCCCGCAATTCGCGGGGCAGCTCGATCGTCTCTGGCGCGAGCAGTGGCGCGCCAAGAACTGACGAGTTCCCCTCAGGTCGGCGCCGCGACCACGCGCCAGTCGCCAAAAGCCGCCGCGTCGTTGGGCCATTGATCGGCTCGCTCAGGGCACGACACGCCCTGCGACAGCAGCTGCACCGCCCGCAGCACGCCGGCATGCGTGACCCACAGCGCATCGCCGCCGGTCGCCAGCCAGTCGGCATGCGCCGAGGCCACGCGCTGCATGAAGACGCGCACGCTCTCGCCGTCGCCGCCGGCCGGGGCGTCGGCGAAACGATTCGTCCAGGCCTCGAATTCCTCGCGGGCCACGGCCGACCACGGGCGCCCTTCCCAGGCGCCGAAACTCATCTCCGCCAACCGCGCATCGCGCCGCACCGACAGATCGGGCCGCAGCGCGACGATGGCATCCGCCAGCATGGCGCAACGCCGCAGCGGCGAACTCCACAGCGCGATGCCGGCCGGCAGCACCTCGGCGATGCGCGCAGCAGCGGCCTGCGTGCCGTCCGCATGAGCATCGAGGTCGGTCGCGCCGTAGCACAGGCCCGCCGGCGCGATCACCGGCGCGTGGCGCTGGAGCCAGAGCTGGGCGGTCGCGGCGCTCATGCCTTCCACGCCAGCGCGAGGTAGATCGTCAGTTCACACACCTGCTGCGTCGCGCCGAGTCCGTCGCCCGTGAAGCCTTGCAGCCGACGCACGAAGAGCCGCGCCATCCAGCCCCCGGCGAGCACCAGCGCCGCGAGCGCCGCGCCCACATGCACCGCGTCGTGCTCACACAGCAGCAGCGCCACGGCGGGCGCGGCCCAGAGCACGGCGACGAGCAGCGCGCCGCCGCTGATCGCATCGGCCAGCGGCTTCGCCTTGCTGCCGCTGCTGTCGCCCACGTAGGGTAGCCAGCGGATCAGGAACAGCGGCGCCAGCCGCGACAGCACATGCGCGCCGACGATCGACACCGCCGCCACGTCCAGCCCGCGCGTGGCCAGCGCAGCGAGCAGGCCGAACTTCAGGCCCAGCGCCAGCACCAGCGCGACCGCGCCGAAGGCGCCGATGCGCGAGTCCTTCATGATCTCCAGCGCGCGCTCGCGGCTGGCCGAACCGCCGAGGCCGTCGGCCACGTCGGCCAGGCCGTCTTCGTGGAAGGCGCCCGTGAGCATCACGGTGGCGACGGTGCTCAGCACGGCCGCGACCAGCGCCCCTGCCACGCCCGGCAGGCCGGCGCCCACGGCAACGAAAACAGCCGCCGCCACCCCGCCCGCGATCCAGCCGATGGCCGGCAGGTGCGCCGCAGCGGCGCGCAGCATCTGCGGGCTGAAGCCGACCCAGGCCGCGAGCCGGCCGGTCACCGGCACGCGGGTGAAGAACTGGACCGCCAGCAGGAAATGGCGCACGCCGTTCATTGCTGGCGCGACACGCCCGCCGATTCGAAGCTCGCCATCTCGCGCAGGATGCGGCAGGCCGATTCGAGCAGCGGCCACGCCAGCGCGCCGCCCGAGCCCTCGCCCAGGCGCAGGTCGAGGTTCAGCAAGGGCTCGAGCCCGAGGTGCTTCAACAGCAGCGTGTGCCCCGGCTCGGCCGAGCTGTGCGCCGCCACGCAGCGCTGCGTCACCTGCGGGCGGATCGCCTGGGCGACCAGCACAGCGGCGCTGGCGATGAAGCCATCGACCACGATCACGCGCCGTTCCTGCGCCGCTTGCAGCACGGCGCCGACCAGCGTCGCCACCTCGAAACCGCCGAACGCGGCCAGTGCCTCGAGCGGCGCGGTCGCGCCCGCATGCAGGGCGAGCACCTCGCGCAGCACCTCGCGCTTGCGCGCCAGGCCGTCGGCATCGAGCCCCGTGCCGGCGCCGGTGCACAGGCCGATGTCCAGCCCGGCCAGGCGCGACAGCAGCAGCGCGGCGGACGAACTGTTGCCGATGCCCATTTCGCCCAGCAGCAGCGCGTTGCCCGGCAGCGCGCGCACCACCTCGCGGCCGTTGGCGATGGCCTGGGCGCACTGTTCGGGCGTCATGGCGGGGCCGGCCGAGGCATCGGCCGTGCCGGCGGCGATGCGCCGCGACACCAGGCCGGGGCGCGGCTGGAAGTCGCGCCGCACGCCGCAATCGACCACGGTGAGCGCCAGGCCGTGCTGGCGCGCCAGCACGCTGACCGCCGCGCCGCCGGCCAGGAAGTTCTCCACCATCTGCCAGGTCACGTCGCTCGGGTAGGCCGACACACCGCGCGCCGCCAGCCCGTGGTCGCCCGCGCACACCAGCATCTGCGGCGCGTCGAGCACGGGCTGCTCGGTGCTGAGGATGGTGCCGATGCGCAGCGCCAGCGCTTCGAGGCGGCCCAGCGCGCCGACGGGCTTGGTCTTGTTGTCGAGCGCGGCCTGCAGGCGCGCCGCGAGCGCGGCGTCGGCGATGTCTGGAATGGCAGGGATCAAATCGGTGTCGGTCATGCGATCAGGCCGGCGAGCACGCCAGCGTCGAAGTGGGTGTCGATGAAGTCGGCCAGGCCGTCGAAGGTGGCGTCCAGCGTGGGCACCGTGGTGCCGAACAACGCCTGCAGCGCGGCCGGGTCTTCGAACAGGCCGTGCAAATAGAGGCCCAGCACGTTGCCGCGCGCGTTCTGCCAGGCCTGGCCCTCGGGCATCACGGCATGGCCGTCGTGGGCCAGTTGCGGATGGGCGGCCGTTTGGCCGTGGTGGATTTCGTAGCCGGCGATGCGCACGCCCGCCAGCGCAGCCCAGGGGCCGGCCACGAGGTCTGCCGAGAAGGTCGCCTCGCGGTGCCGCACCGTCTTCTCGCGCTCGAACACGGTCACCAGCGGCAGCAGCCCGAGCCCGGGCGCGTTGCCGTCGATGCCATGCGGATCGACCAGCGCCTCGCCCAGCATCTGCAGCCCGCCGCACACGCCCAGCACGGCGCCGCCGCGCCCGGCGTGCTCGGCCACCGCGCGGTCCAGCCCCTGCGCGCGCAGCCAGGCGAGGTCGCCGCTCGTGTGCTTGGAGCCCGGCAGCACGATCCAGTCGGCGCCGGCCACGTCGGCCGGCGTGCGGGCCCAGACCAGGCGCACACCGGGCACGTTCTTCAAGGCCTGGAATTCGTCGAGGTTGCTCAGGCGCGGGTACGCGACCACCGCCACCGTGCGCGTGACCACGCCGCTGGCGCGGCTGCGGTCGTCGAACACGCCGTCTTCCTCGGGCAGGCCGTGCTGCCACCACATCGGCAGCGTGGCCACGGTGGGCACGCCGGTCAATTCCTGCAGCTGCTGCGGCGCGGGCGCCAGCAGCGAGGCATCGCCCCGGAACTTGTTGAGCACGAAACCATGGATGAGCGCCCGGTCGGCCTCGGGCAGCAACGCCCAGGTGCCGTACAGGTGGGCGAAGGCGCCGCCGCGGTCGATGTCGGTTGCCAGCAGGCAGCGCGCCTGGGCGTGGCGGGCGACGCGCATGTTGACGATGTCGCTGGCCATGAGGTTGATCTCGGCCGGCGAACCGGCGCCTTCGATGACGACGACGTCGTTCTCGGCGCGCAGTTCGTCGAAGGCCTGCGCGATCTGCGGCCAGACGCGCTCGCTGCGCCCGCGCCACGGCAGGGTCGACAGCGCCTCGCTCACCTGCCCCATCAGCACCACCTGGCTGTGGGTGTCGCGCTCGGGCTTGAGCAGCAGCGGGTTCATGCGCACGTCGGGCACGGCGTTGGCGGCCAGGGCCTGGAAGTACTGGGCGCTGCCGATCTCGCCACCCTCGACCACGCGGGCGTTGTTGCTCATGTTCTGCGCCTTGAACGGCGCCACCCGCAGCCCCTGGCGGGCGTACCACCGGCACAGCGCGGTGGCCAGCCAGCTCTTGCCGGCACCGCTGGTGGTGCCCAGGACCATGACGCAGCGCGCCGGCCCGCTTGTCGCTCTAGAACTCATCCGGGGATTGTCGTTGAGCGCTGAACCGAATCCGGAAAGCCGAGTCGGACGTACCAAGGGATGCGGCCCGCTGCGGGCCGCATCCGCCAAGCCATGTCCGCCCTCAACGATCTGGCGCTGACGGTCGAGGAACGCGAGCCGGGCCGGTTCTACTGGCTCCTGCTCGAAGCCGTCCACGACACCGGCAGCACCTCCGACACGCTCGACTACCGGCCGCTGCGGGTGGCTGCGCGCCCGCAATCCAGCTATTCGAGCGCGCTCGCGCTGGGGGCGGTGGCGCTGAAACAGGCGGCCGCCACGGCGACGCATCCGGGCGCTGGCGACGGCGCCTGAGCCCGGATCGACCCGATCAGCGGGCCGCCACCTTCTCGGCCGCCGGCACGTCCCAGCCGCCGCCGATGGCGCGGATCAGCCCCACCGTCGCCTGGTACTGGGCCGACTTCACCTGCAGCGCCTGGCGCCGGTTGCGCAGCTCGCTGCGGCGCGCGTCGAGCAGGTCGAGCTGGCTCACGTAGCCGTTGCGGTAGCGCGTGTCCGACAGGCTGGTGGCGCGTTGCGCCGAGGTCACGGCCTGCGCCTGCACCACCGACTGCTCCTGCAGGATGCGGATGGCGGCCAGCTGGTCTTCGACCTCCTGGAACGCCACCAGCACCTGCGAGCGGTAGCTGGCCAGCGCACCGTCGAGCTGGGCGTTGGCGCCCTGCACGCCGGCTTCGCGGCGCCCGCCGTCGAAGATCGGCAGCGACAGCAGCGCGCCCACGCCCCACGAACGGGCCGACCACTTGAAGAGGTCGCCGATCTCGGGCGAGGCGTAGCCGGCCGCGCCGGTCAGCGAGATGTTCGGGAACCACGCGGTCTGCGCCACGCCCACGCGGGCCTGCGCCGCCATGACGGCGCTCTGCGCGGCCGACACGTCGGGCCGGCGCGTGAGCACGGTGGACGGCACGCCCGGCGGGATCACCGGCAGCGCGGTGCCCCAGTCGTCGGGCCGCATGCCGAAGCTGGAGGCCGAATCGCCCACCAGCACGGCCAGCGCATGTTCCACTTGGGCACGCTGGCGGTCGAGCGCGAGCGCGTCCGATTCGGTGGACGACACCTCGGTCTGCACGCGCGCCACGTCGAGCTCGGCGATGTCGCCGGCCTGCTGGCGGCGCTGCGTCAGGCGCAGCGTGTCGCGGTAGGCCGCGACCGATTCGCGCACCAGCACGCGCTCGGCGTCGAGCGCGCGCAGTTGCAGGTAGGTCTGCGCCACTTCGGCCTGCACCGCGAGCCGGGTGCTCTGCAGCAGCGCCTCGCGGCCGGCCGCGTCGAGCTTGGCCGCATCGGCCGCGCCCGAGAGGCGGCCGAACAGGTCGACCTCGTACGAGAAGGTGGCGCCGATGTTGGTCATGGTGCCGGGCCGGGTGCTGGCCGTGGCCTTGTCCAGGCCCGCGCCGCGGTTGGCGCCGGCGCCCAGGCCGATCTGCGGCAGGCGGTCGGCCTGGGCGCTGCGCGCCAGCGCGCGAGCCTCGGCCAGCCGCGCGGCGGCGGCCTGGATGTTGGTGTTGTCGACCTCGGCGCGCTGGATCAGCGTGTTGAGCACCGGGTCGTTGAATGCCAGCCACCACTCGCCGCGCGGTTGCGCCTCGGCGGGCGTGGCCCGGGTGAAGCCGGCCGGCGCCGTGGCACCCGGCTGTTCCTTGAACTGCGCCGCGGTCGGCACCGTGGGCATGCCCGAAGGCACGCTGGCGCAACCGGCCAGCACCAGGGCCGCCACCAGCGGCAATACGGCGGCGCGCAGCGGGCGCATCAGGGTTGAGATTGCGAATGTCATGGACAACCTTCTTTCTTCTTGTCGATCAGTCATGCGCGCCATGCGAGGGACGCGGCGAGGCCGGCACCGGGTGCAGCCCGCCACCGCCGCCACCGTGCGACGAGGCCACGGGGTGGTCGGCCGACACGAAGTCGTCGCCGTGCGGCACTTCGCCGTGCAGCTTGAGCGGCCGGTTGCCCGCCAGGCGGCGCATCAGCACATAGAACACCGGCGTCAGGAACAGGCCGAAGGCCGTCACGCCGATCATCCCGGCGAACACCGCCACGCCCATCGCCTTGCGCATCTCGGAGCCGGCACCGGTCGAGAGCACCAGGGGCAGCACGCCCATCACGAAGGCCAGCGAGGTCATCAGGATCGGGCGCAGGCGCAGGCGGCTGGCTTCGATCGCGGCCTGGATGGGCGTGCGTCCGGCGAACTCCAGCTCCCGTGCGAACTCCACGATCAGGATCGCGTTCTTCGCACTCAACCCCACCAGCACGATCAACCCGATCTGCGTGAAGACGTTGTTGTCGCCTCCCGAGATCCACACGCCCGCCATCGCGGCCATGATGCCCATCGGCACGATCAGGATGATCGCGATCGGCAGCGTCAGGCTTTCGTACTGCGCGGCCAGCACCAGGAACACCAGCAGGATCGCCAGCGGGAACACCAGGAAGGCGGAGTTGCCGGCCAGGATTTCCTGGTACGTCAGCTCGGTCCACTCGAAGCTCACGCCCTTGGGCAGCGTCTCGGCCGCGATCTTCGTGATCACGTCCTGCGCCTGGCCCGACGAATAGCCGGGGGCCGGGCCGCCGTTGATGTCAGCGGCCAGGTAGCCGTTGTAGCGCATGGCGCGTTCCGGACCGAAGGTCGAGTTGACCTTCATCAGCGCGGCCAGCGGCACCATTTCGCCCGAGGTCGAGCGCACCTTCAGCATGCCGACGTCTTCGGCACGGGCGCGGTACGGCGCATCGGCCTGGACGCGCACGGAGTACGTGCGGCCGAACTTGTTGAAGTCGTTGGCGTACAGGCTACCGAGGTAGATCTGCATCGTGTCGAAGATGTCCGTCACCGGCACGCCGAGCTGGCGCGCCTTGGTGCGGTCGATGTCGGCATACAGCTGCGGCACGTTGACCTGCCAGCTCGTGAACATGCCCGTCAGCTCGGGCGCTGCATACGCCTTGGCCATGAAGGCCTTCACCGCGACGTCCATCTGGTCGTAGCCGACCGAGGCGCGGTCTTCGATCTGCAGCTTGAAGCCGCCGGTCGTGCCCAGGCCTGCCACCGGCGGCGGCGGGAACATCACGATGAACGCGTCCTGGATGCTCGAGAACGCGCCGTTGAGCTGGCCCGCCACCGCACCGCCGCTCTGGTCGGCGCGCTTGCGCTGGTCGAAGGGCTTGAGCGTGGCGAACACGATGCCCGAGTTGGAGCTGTTGGTGAAGCCGTTGATCGACAGGCCCGGGAAGGCAATCGCGTCTTCCACGTTCGGGTTCTTCTTCATGATCTCGCCCATGCGGGTGATCACCTCTTCCGTGCGGTCGAGCGTGGCACCGTCGGGCAGCTGGGCAAAACCGATGAGGTACTGCTTGTCCTGCGCCGGCACGAAGCCGCTGGGCACCGCCTTGAAGAGGCCGAAGGTCACGCCGACCAGCGCGAGGTAGATCACCAGCATCAGCGTCTTGCGCGAGATCACGCGCTTGACGCCGCCGCTGTAGGCCTCGGAGCCGCGATGGAAGAACTTGTTGAAGCCGCGGAACAGCCAGCCGAAGGCCTTGTCCATGCCGCGCGTCAGGGCGTCCTTCGGCTGGTCGTGGCCGCGCAGCAGCAGTGCTGCCAGGGCCGGCGACAGCGTCAGCGAGTTGATGGCCGAGATCACCGTCGAGATCGCGATGGTCACCGCGAACTGCTTGTAGAACTGGCCCGTGAGACCGCTGATGAAGGCCAGCGGCACGAACACGGCCACGAGCACCAGAGCGATGGCGATGATGGGGCCCGACACTTCGCGCATGGCGCGGTACGTGGCCTCACGCGGCGTGAGCCCCGCCTCGATGTTGCGCTCGACGTTCTCCACCACCACGATGGCGTCGTCCACCACGATGCCGATCGCCAGCACCAGCCCGAACAGGCTCAGCGCGTTGATCGAGAAACCGAGGATGTGCAGCACCGCGAACGTACCGATCACCGACACCGGCACGGCCAGCAGCGGAATGATGGAGGCGCGCCACGTTTGCAGGAACAGGATCACCACCAGCACCACCAGCGCGATGGCTTCGAGCAGCGTGTGGATCACCGATTCGATCGAAGCACGCACGAACTGCGTCGGGTCGTAGGCGATGCGGTATTCCAGGCCTTCCGGCATGTTCTTGTTCAGCTCTTCCATCGTCTTGCGAACGTTGGACGAGATGTCGAGCGCATTGGAGCCCGGGGCCTGAAACACGCCCATGCCCACGGCCGGGTCGTTGTTCAGCAGCGAACGCAGCGAGTAGTCGGCGGCGCCCATTTCGAGGCGGCCGATATCGCGCAGGCGGGTCACGGCGCCGTCGGTGCCGCTCTTGACGATGATGTCGCCGAACTCTTCTTCGCTCTGCAGGCGCCCTTGCGCATTGATCGACAGCTGCATGTCCACGCCCGACAGGCCCGGCGATGCGCCGACCACGCCGGCCGCGGCCTGCACGTTCTGGCCACGGATGGCAGCCACCACGTCGCTCGCCGAGAGGCCGCGCTGCGCGACCTTCTGCGGGTCGAGCCACACGCGCATGGAGTAGTCGCCGCCGCCGAAGATCTGCACCTGGCCCACGCCTTCGATGCGCGCCAGCGGGTCCTTCACGTTCAGCACCGCGTAGTTGCGCAGGTAGTTGATGTCGTAGCGGTTGTTCGGCGAGACGAGGTGGACCACCATCGTCAGGTCGGGTGCGCTCTTGACGGTCGTGATGCCCAGGCGCCGCACTTCTTCGGGCAGGCGCGGCTCGGCTTGCGAGACGCGGTTCTGCACCAGCTGCTGGGCCTTGTCGGGATCGGTGCCGAGGCGGAAGGTGACGGTGAGCGTCATCACGCCGTCGGTCGTCGCCTGGCTGCCCATGTAGAGCATGCCTTCGACGCCATTGATCTGCTCTTCGAGCGGCGTGGCCACCGTTTCA
Source organism: Variovorax sp. V118 (assembly GCF_041154445.1). Lineage (GTDB taxonomy): Bacteria > Pseudomonadota > Gammaproteobacteria > Burkholderiales > Burkholderiaceae_C > Variovorax > Variovorax boronicumulans. The sequence continues at coordinate 2,723,914 of NZ_AP028663.1, forward strand.
GCGATCACCTTGGGGTTGGCGCCCGGGTACGTTGCGCGCACGACCACCGAGGGCGGCGCGACTTCGGGGTACTCCGAGATCGGCAGGCCGCGCAGCGCAATCAGGCCCGCGATCAGCATCAGTAGCGACAGCACGCCGGCAAAGATCGGCCTGTCGATGAAGAATTTTGAGAGATTCATGTTGGTTCTCCGGCGGGCGCCAGGGCGCCCTCCTCCGAAATCAGGACTTCGCGGCCTCGGCCACGCGTTCCGGTTGTTGTTGCTTCGTATCGAGCTTGGCGTCCATCGTCACGGTCTGCGGCACCACCAGCGCACCCGGGCGGATGTGCTGCAGGCCGTTCACCACCACGCGGTCGCCGGCCTTCAGGCCCTTGCTCACCACGCGCAGGCCGTTGATGGGCGCGCCCAGCGTCACCTCGCGGTACATGGCCTTGTTGTCGTCGCCCACGACCATCACGAACTTCTTGTTCTGGTCGGTGCCGATGGCACGCTCGCTCACCAGCAGCGCGGTGTCGTTGCGGGCCTGGCCCATGCGGATGCGGGCGAACTGGCCGGGAATGAGCGCACCGTCCTTGTTGTCGAACGAGGCGCGCACACGCACGGTGCCGCTGCGGGCGTCGACCTGGTTGTCGATCAGCTGCAGCTTGCCGGTGAAGGGCGTGCCTTCGAGGCCGGCGGTGCCCATCTGCACGGGGATCGTGTCGATCTGGCCGCGGGCGCCGGCGTTGGCCGGCAGGTCCTTCAGCGCGCGAGTGATGACCTGCTCGTCGGCATCGAAGCTCGCGTAGATCGGGCTCACCGACACCAGCGTGGTCAGCACGGGCGCGCCGGGGCCGGCGGCCACCAGGTTGCCCACGGTCACTTCGAGCTTGCCGATGCGGCCCGAGACCGGCGCGCGCACCTGGGTGTAGCCCAGGCTCAGGCGTGCGGTCTGCAGCGAGGCCTGCGCGGCGCGCAGGTTGGCTTCGGCTTCGCGGCCGGCGTTCACGCGCTCGTCGAGTTCACGCTGGGCGATCGCCTGCTCGTCCCACAGGCGCTTGGCGCGTTCCTGCTCGCTGCGGCTGAAGGCCTGGCGGGCCTGTGCCGACGCGACCTGCGCTTCGGCACGCTCCACCTCGGCGGCGTACGGCGCCGGGTCGATGGTGATGAGCAGGTCGCCCTGCTTCACCAGCGCGCCTTCGCGGAAGTGCACCGCCTGCACGGCGCCTGCCACGCGGGAGCGCACATCGACGCGTTGCACGGCTTCGAGCCGGCCCGAGAACTCGTCCCAGGCGTTGATCTCGCTCGACGCCACGGTGGCGACCGACACCGGGGTGCCCTGTTGCGCGGCGACCGGGGCGGTGGCCTCGGCCTTGAAGCTGTACATGCCCACCACCGCGGCGGCCACGGCCAGCACCGCGGTGAGGCCGGTGACGGCGGGCCACAGGCTCTTGCGGGTGATGGAAGACAGCGATTGTTCGTTCTTGTTCGACATGATGGTTCGTCCTTCTCGATGACTTTTTCGGGATGCAACAGGCCATCCCGGCGCCGGCGGCGTCAGGAGGCGGAATTCAGAGAACAGAAAGCCCTGCCACCCGCCTCGGTGGAGGCGGCGGCTTGGTTCAGGGGGCGGAGCGGACCCTCGCGGGCCTAGCTGGGCTCAGGGACCGCCGGGGGCGGTGTGGTGGCGCTGAAGAACTCGCGGAAGTGCTGCTGCACGCTGGCTTCGCAGGATGCGCATCCCACGGCCTCGGTGTCGTACAGCGCCTTGGGCCAGTTGTCGGCGCCGGTCAGCACGCTGCTCGTGACCTCGATGCCGGCCGAGCGCAGGCGGCCCGCGAAGGTCATGGCCTCGTCGCGCATCGCGTCGTCGGGCCCCACCAGCACCAGCGCCGGCGCCAGGGCGGCCAGCCGCAGCGATCCGCTGGGCACCGCATAGGGGTGCGTGGCGTTCGAGGGACAGCTCAGGTACTTGGCCCAGCCCGTGGCCCAGCGGCACTCGGCGGCGTCGTTGGTCGCATTGCGCAGCGAGGCGGTGCCGGCGCACGGGTCGAGCATGGGCGACAGCAGGATCTGGCCTGCCAGCGGCGGATGGGCGCGGTCGCGGGCCACCAGGGCCACGCTGGCCGCCAGGTTGCCGCCGGCCTCTTCGCCGGCCAGATACACCTGGGCGCCCTTGCCGCCGAGCTTCACGCGCTGCTTGTAGAGCCATTCGAGCGCCGCATAACCCACCTCGACCGGCTCCGGGAACGGGGCCGCCGGGGCCAGCGGGTAGTCCAGCGACACCACCACCGCACCCGCGCCGGCCAGCAGCCGGGCCACGTTGCGGCCGTTGTCGAGGTTGCCGCAGATGAAGGTGCCGCCATGGAAGTGCAGCACCAGCGGCACGGTCTCGCCCCGTGGACGCTGACCGTAGACACGGGCAGCCACGGGCTCGCGGCCGGGCAGCTCGATCGACAGATCGGACTCCACGCCTTGCGCCGCGGCAAGCGCAGCAGCTTCAGCGGACCGGGACGATGGACGGGGTGACATGGGCGACCTCAGGGGGATGGGCGATGGTTGAAATATAAGGCGCTACAAGCACGTTGAAACAGGAAACACAGCCCTACTCTGTTTCCAAACGGAGAACAATCGGGCATACCGTAGGGGCGCATTCCTTGTGTGAGAATCCGCCTCCTTCCGGCATACGCCGGTCTCCCTGAACAGGCATTCGATGGATCAAATCCAGGCAATGCGGATCTTTGTCCGCGTGGTCGAAGCCGGCACCTTCACCCGTGCCGCCGACTCTCTGGCCCTGCCCAAGGGCACCGTCACCAAGCAGATCCAGGCGCTGGAATCGCGCCTGCGCGTGAAGCTGCTCAACCGCACGACCCGGCGCGTCACCGTCACGCCCGACGGCGCCGCCTACTTCGAGCGCGCCGCGCGGCTGCTGAACGACTTCGACGACATGGAAGCCAGCATGACGAACGCGCAGGCCAACCCCACGGGGCGGCTGCGCATCGACGTGGGCACCTCGGTGGCGCAGCAGATCATCCTGCCCAACCTGGCCAGCTTCTGCGACCGCTACCCCGACATCCAGGTCGACCTGGGCGTGAGCGACCGCACCGTCGACCTGATCAGCGACAACGTCGACTGCGTGATCCGCGCCGGCGAGCTCAGCGACCAGTCGCTGGTGGCCCGCCGTATCGGCACCCTGCACTTCGTCACCGTGGCCTCGCCGGCCTACATCAAGCGCTATGGTGCGCCGCAGCATCCGAACGACATCGAGAAGCGCCACCACGTCGTGAGCTACTTCTCGGGCACCACCCGGCGCGTGTACCCGCACGAGTTCAAGAAGGGCGACGAGTACATCGAGCTCAACGGCCCCTACCGCGTGTCGGTCAACGAGAGCAACGCCCACATGACGGCCGTGCTCGCGGGCTTCGGCCTGTCGCAGTGCATCACCTTCACCGCCGAGCCGCTGCTGGAAAGCGGCGAACTCGTCGAGGTGCTGGCCGACTGGCAGCGCGACCCGCTGCCGATCCACGTGGTGTACCCGCCGAACCGGCACCTGAGCGCGAAGGTGCGGGCGTTTGTGGACTGGGCGGCGGATCTCTTTGCGAAGAATCCGCGGTTGCAGCGGCGCTGAGGGGCGCCTTTTCCGTCCTCTTCTCAGGGCTGGATCAGCGCTGCCAACGCGTGCGGAGAGCGATTCTTGTCAGTAGACCGGCTCGCACCGCACCTCGGTCTTCACCGAATTCGCAATGAAGCACTCCTCATGCGCCCGATGGTGCATGTGCGCGATCTGCTCGGGCGTGGGCAGGTTCTCGCCCGAAAAACTCACCTGCGGGCGCAGCGTGACAACAGTCATCGCCAGCTTGCCCTCGGCGTTCTTCTCCATCACGCCCGTGGCCGCGTCGACATAGCGGTCGACCACGAATTTGCGCTTCACCGCCATGGTGAGGAACCACAGCATGTGGCAGCTGGACAGCGAGGCCACGAACATCTCTTCCGGATCGACCGCCGACGCGTCGGAGAACGGCAGCGGCACGACGTGCGGCGACGAGGAGCCCGGCACCTGCGCGCCGCCGTCGAAGTGCAGCACGTGGTGACGGCTGTAGGTGTTGGCCAGGAAGTCCTGGTCGCCCCGCTCCCAGACGATCTCGGCGGTGTACTCGGACATGGGTCGTGCTCCTCGATGGATGGGATGAATGGATGTCAGACGGTCATCAGCTTCACGATCAGCGGCACCAGCAGCGCGGTCGCGATGCCGTTGAGCCCCATCGCCAACGCCGAGAACGCGCCCGCGGTCTCGTTCACCTGGATGGCGCGCGCCGTGCCGATGCCGTGCGCCGCCATGCCGACGGCAAAGCCGCGCACCGCGGGTTCCTTGATGCGCAGCAGATTCAGCAGGCCCGTGGCCATGATCGCGCCCGAGATGCCGGCGATGGCCGCGGCCACGGCGGCCAGCGACGGCAGGCCGCCGATCTTTTCGGCCACGCCCATCGCGATCGGCATGGTGGCCGACTTGGGCGCGAGCGACATCAGGAGTTCGCGCGAACCGCCGAGCACCCAGCCGATGCCGATGGCCGACACGATGGCGGCCACCGAACCCACCAGCAGCGCCACACCGATCGGCAGCCACAGGCGCCGCAGCCGGCCGACCTGGCTGTACAGCGGCACGGCCAGCGCCACGGTGGCCGGGCCGATCAGGAAGTGGACGAACTTGGCGCCCTCGAAGTAGGTGTCGTAAGGCGTACGCGTGAGCAGCAGCACGCCCACGATGACGATCACCGACACCAGCACCGGATTGACCATCGGGTTGCGCCCGCTGCGCGCATGCAGCCACAGCGCGCCCAGGTAGGCCAGCAGCGTGAGCGACAGCCACAGCAGCGGCGACTGGGCCAGGAAGACCCAGATTTCAGACAGCTTGACGGGCGCGTTCATTCCGCGTCCTTGCCCGTGATCCGGATCATCCATCGCAGCGTGAGCGCGGTCACCGCCATGGTGAAGGCACCGCCCACGACACCGGCCGCGAGGAACGGCAGCCATTCGCGCCCCACCCGCTCGAAATGCAGCATGACGCCGGTCACCGCCGGAATGAACAGCAGCATCAGGTTGCGCAGCAGGTGGCCCGAGGTGTCGGTCAACTCCTGCGGCACGCCGCCGCGCACCAGCAGGCCGACGAACAGCAGCAGCATGCCGATCAGCGGACCGGGAATCGGCAGCGACAGCCACTGCACGAGCAGTTCGCCCGCAAGCTGGCACAGGAAGAGCGTGGTGATGGCGTAGAGCATGGGCCTGTTCGTTTTCCTTTTCTTGAGACGGCCCTATTGTGGTGCGAGGTGCGTTCAGCCGCTGTGTCGTGCGGCGCTGGCCCTCGCCCACGCGGCCTTCAATGCCTGCTGGCTGGCCGGCGGCAACACGCCCAGGCGCAGGTGCCCCGGCAGGCCAAAGGAGGCGCAGTCGCGCAGCTTGATGCCCTCGGCGCGCAGCGCGGCGGCGCGGGGCGGGTATGGCACGTCGGGCTGCGCACCGAAGAAGTTGGCGTCGCCGGGCAGCACCTGCCAGCCCAGCGATTCGCACACGGCGCGCTGCCGCGCCTTCCAGTCGCGCAGGATGTCGAGGCTGCGCGCGAGCCAACCTTGCGCTTCGTCGCTGGTCCAGGTCGTGAGCAGCGCCACGCCGTGCGTGCCTAGCGGCCACGACGGGGCAAGATGTTCGAATCGTTCCAGCAGTGGACCTGCAACGTCGCTGTTCGCGGGTGCGATGGCGTAGGCGGCGCGGATGCCCGTGAGGCCCATGGCCTTGTTCGGGGTCCACAGCTGCCAGAGGCGGTCGCGCTGCGCGGCGTCGTGCGAGGGCTGGCCTTCGAGGCGCAGCGGCTCGTAGGCCATGTCGAGCACGCAGACGGCATCGCTCGCGGCATGCTGCGCGATGTCGGGTTGCGGCTGGCCGAATGGGCTCGACGGTTCGCAGCACCAGCGCAGCGCGGCGCTGTCGGCCTCCTCGGGTGCGCGCCGCACGCCGAGGCCCCAGGCCAAGGCCGAGCGTTCGTAGTCGCCGTAGCTGTGCGCGGGCAACCAGACCTCTTCGCCACCGCGTTGTGCCACGACCGCGCTGATGCGGTGGATGAATTCGCTCGCGCTCGCAGCGATCGCGATGCGCTCCACCGACACGCCGTGGAAATCGGCAAGCGCGGAACGCAGCGCCGTGTAGCGCGGATCGGGATAGTGCGCCGCGTCGGCCTCGCGCAGCGCGGCCAGCACCGCGGGACACGAGCCGACCGCGTTGCCGTTGGTCGAGAAGTCGTGCGGCGCGGCGCCGGTCTCGTCGGGGCCGCCGTGCACCATGGTTGGATTCGTCATGCCCACCTCGCCAGCAACGGCGACAGCATCGCGAGCGAAGCGATCACCGCCAGCCCCCACGCCGCCCGTTCACCGAGTTGCGCGGTGCGCGCGGTGTCGGCCGATGTGGCGGCGCGCCCTTCCCCGTTCAGCGCATACACGCCCGGCTTCGCAAGCCGCACACCCAGCAGCAGCGCCATCGCCCCCATCGGCCAGCCGCTGTTGGGCGACGGCGTGCGGCGCGCCTCGCGGGCCACGCCGCGCGGCCAGCGGCCGGCCGCGAGGGCCAGCAACAGCACGGTGAGGCGCGCGGGCAGCCACGAGAGCACGTCGTCGGCGCGCGCAGCCCACTTGCCGAACCAGGTCCAGTCGCGCCCGCCGCGTTCGCCGCGGTAGCCCCACATGGCGTCGGCGGTGTTGGCGAAACGGTAGAGCGCCGCGCCCGGCAGGCCGAACAGCACGAACCAGAACACGGGCGCCACCAGCGAGTCGTTGAGGTTCTCGGCCAGCGACTCGATGGCGCTCTCGCGCACCTCGCGCTCGCTCAGCACCGAGACATCGCGGCTCACGAGGCGCGCGAGCCGTGCACGGCCCGCCTCGAGCGATTCGCCCAGCGCGGCTTCGACCGCCTGCACCTCGTCGCGCAGCATGCGCCATGCAAAGAGCGGCTTGAACGCGAGCCCGAGCACCACGGCCATGGCCCAGACCGGCAGCCATTGCATCACCAGGCTCTGCACTGCCGACGCGACGGCGAACGCGGCCATCGCGCCTACGCACCAGCCGAGCGCGCCCATCGCGAAGCCCGGCAGGTCGCGCGGCTTCGCGTCGGCGGCGCGCGGTGCGAGGCGGCTGCCGATCCAGTCCAGGTAGCGGCCCATCCACACGACCGGATGCAACGCGGCGGGCGGCTCGCCGAGCCAGCGGTCGACGGCCAGCGCCAGCCACAGGGCGGCGACCAGCTCGAGGGCGAAGACGGTGAAGGGATCGAGCGCGTGCATGGCAGGCATTCTCGTGAATCAGGCGGCAGGCACGGCCCGGCCGCGCCGCCATTGCACCAGCGCACCGGCGGCCAGCAGCAAGGCGGCGCCGAAAGCGGCGAGCAGGCGCGGCAGCACGGCGGACGGCGGCGGGGGCGATGGGGTGTCGGCGACGGGCTTCAGCTGCAGGCCGGCCACCGGTTGCGCGAGGTCCGCTGCGGCGGGCGATTCGGGTGCGGGCTGGGTCGCTTCGACGGGGGCGATTGGCGGTGTGATGAGGACCGGCGCTGGGGCAGTGACAGGCGACGGCGCCAACGCAGCCTGCGCAAACCGCTGCACCGCCTCGTTGCGCTCCCGCAACCCCGTGACGCGCAGCGCTTCCGTGTAGGCCTGCGCCAGTTCGCGCCGCGTCGCGGCATCGGGCTTCCAGTAGTTCAGCCGCACGGCATCGAGCATGCGCTCCAGCGTCTGCGCGAAGGCGGCGCGGTTCTCGCGCTCCAGCCACTGCCGCGTGCCGAGCTTGTAGGTGTCGCGCACATAGACCTCGTGCAGCGATTGCCAGTGGTCCGCACGCACGGCGGCGGGCGCGGTCGCCTGCCAGCCCCAGAGGAACTGCGCGGTCTTGAGCACCTGCAGCGCGCCGCTGTAGCCCTCGGCCTTCTGCGCTTCGATCCACTGCGGGTGCAGGTAGCGCGTCTGCATCTCGCGCGCGATGGCGCCGGCGGCGGTGTCGGTGCGCACGGCCGCGCCGTCGCGCAGGTTCTGCACGTACAGCGCCGGGTCCTTGCCCGTGAGATGGCGCACGGCCAGCGCAATGCCGCCCAGGTACTGGAACGGATCGTCGTTGGTCAGCACGCCGTAGAGGTTGGAGGTGCGCGCCATCAGCGCCGCATCGACCTGCGCGAGGTTGCCCGCGAAGGCGCCCGGGCGCGTCGCGCCGTCGAGGCCGCGCCCGTAGGCGTGGCCCATGCGGTCCATGTAGAGCCCGGCCATCTGCGCGTCGCCGCCGCCGCGCTGCTGGCCTTTCCAGAGTTCGGTGGCGAGCACCGCTTCCTCGAGCCCGGCGCCGTAGCTGCCCTGCTCGTTCGAGAACACGCGCGCGGTCGACCAGCGCCGCGCCTCGGCCGCCGTCGCGCCCCCGGCGCGCAGCGTGCGCGCCATCGCCTCGCTGTGCTGCGCGACGGCGTTGCCGGGCTCGTCGAGCCCGGCCACCTGCTGCACGGCCTCGTCGAGCCAGCGCATCACGTGCGGGAACTGGTCGCGGTACGAGCCGGTGACGCTGATCAGCACGTCCATGCGCGGTCGTTTCAGCACCGCGGCCGGCACGACCTCGATGCCGACCATGCGCCCGGCCTCGTCCCAGCGCGGCTTCACGCCGAGTGCGTGAAAGGCCTGGCTCTCGGTCACGCCCTGATGGCGCGAGGCCTCGCCAGCCCAGAGCGTGAAGGCGATCTTCTGCGGCGGACGGCCGCCGTGGGTGCGGGCGTGCGCGGCGATCCAGTCGTCCATCGCGGCGACGCCGGTGTCCCAGGCGGCGCGCGTGGGCACGCGGCTGGGGTCGAAGCCGTAGAGGTTGCGCCCGGTCGGCAGGCTGTCGGGGTCGCGCACCGGGTCGCCACCGTAGCGCGATTTCAGGTAGCGGCCGTCGAGCGCGGTGAGCAGGCCTTCGATCTCCTCGTTGTGGGCCAGCACCGCATCGAGCGCGCGGGCCCGTGCAGCCAGGGTGCGCAGAGGTTCAGAGTCGGCCGTGTCGTTGCCCGCCAGCACGGCCTCCAGCCAGCGCGCAGGCTTCGAGGCCGCGATGCCCTGCGCATCGGTGAGGAACATCTCGTCGAGGTCTTCGCCCATCGCCTGCGCCACGGGCCTGCCGAGGATCTGCAGGATCGTCTGGCGCCGCCGCTGCGCATCGGGCGCCTCGCCGAAGGTGGCCAGGCCCAGCGGCTGCGCGGTCTGCGCCAGCTCGTCGAGGTACGGATGCAGCACGGCGATGAAACCGGCGAAATCGGCGCGGATGCGCGCGGGCGTCCATTGCAGGTCGCGGTCGTAGTGCTGCGCGACGAAGTCGGTGGTGAGGCGCCGTTCCAGCGCGGTCTTCACCGCGCCTGGCGACAGCGTTTCCCAGTCGTGCAGGCGCTCGTGCATGTCTCGCACGCCGGGGCGGAAGCCCGCGGGCGTGAACATGGGCGTCGAATGGCTCACCATCGTCGCGCGGCCGCGGCGCTTGGCGGTGGTCGCCTCGCCGAGGTTGTCCATGATGTACGGGTAGACGTTGGGCACATCGCCCAGCGCGAGCAGCGGATCGTCATGCACCGAGAGCCCGCGCTCCTTGCCCGCCGACCACTCGACCGTGCCGTGCGTACCCACGTGCACCAACGCGTCGGCGCCGAAGCGGCTGCGCAGCCACAGGTAGGTGGCGAGGTAGCCGTGGCTCAGCGGCACGGCCGCGCGGTGGTACACCTGCTGCGCCTTGTCGGCCACCGGCGTGCCGGGCTCGAAGCGCGGCGGCTGGCGCAGCACGACCACCTGGCCGAACTGCACGCGCGGCACCACGAAGGCCGGTGCGCCGGCCACGGGCCGCAGCATCTTCGAGGCCTCGGGCGGGCCCCAGTAGGCTTCGATGCGGCGTTGCGTGTCGGTGGGCAGCGCGCGGAACCACGCGAGGTACTGCGACAGCGGCAGCGTGTCGGCCAGGCCCTGGTCGAGCAGCGGCTGCAGCGCATCACCGCCCTGCGCGGTCGGGTAGTAGGCCTTCATCGTGGCCTGCACCTGCGCAATGACGGCGTCCGCGCCCGGCGCCTCGGTGCGGTAGCCGGCCGCCTGCATCGCGGACAGCATCCGGTCGACGCTGCGCGGCACGTTGAGGAACGACGCGCCGAAGTTCGCCTCGCCCGGCGGGTAGTTGTAGACCAGCATCGCCACGCGGCGCTCGGCGGCGGGCGTGCGCCGCAGGCGCAGCAGCGCGGCGGCCTTGTCGGCCACGGCGTCGATCTGCGCGGGCAGCGGCTGCAGGCTGCCGGTGGCGGCGTCGCGCGCCGTCACAAGCATCGGGTCGGTCATGCCCGCGAGTTCGCTCGGGCTGTAGTAGGCCGCGATGTCGGTCTGCGCCAGGCCGTCCTTGCTGCGCGCCCATTGCGCCGCGTCCATGGCCAGCGAGGGCAGCGTCTGGAGCACGGGCACGCCGATGCGTTCGAGTTCGGCCTTGCGTTCGTTGGGGCTGAACACCAGCGCGGCGTTGACGAGGAGGTCGGCCACGCGGCGGTCGCGCTCGCCCTCCCCCGAGTGCGTCATGCGAAAGAACAGGTCCTTCTGCTGGCGCGGGCCGTAGAAGGCGTAGGCGCGCAGGCCACGCTGCGCGAGCGTGCCGATCAGGCCGTCGAGCCAGTCGGTGTCGTCGCTGGTGAGCGTGGCGCTGTTGACGGCGATGGCGACAGTGCCTTGCCCGCCCAGCAATGCCTCGACGGCCGCGATGCTGCTTTCGACACGCGGCCAGTCGGGGTGATAGAAGCCCGCGAGCGGCAGCGGCACGGGGTCGGGCAGCCCGGCGGCATTGCCGACGCGTGCCATCGCCTGCACCGAGGCCTTCAGGTTCGCTTCGCCCGGAAAGCGCCAGTAGGCGCGCAGGCGCTGCGCCCAGGCCGCATCGGCGCCGCGTTCGGCCGCGAGCGGTGGCACCTCGGGCGGTTTCTGGCCTTTCGCCACGAGGGCGAATTCACCGATCTGCACATAGGGAACGGAGGTTCGCGCAATGACATCGCCGAAGCGCGCCGCCGCCGACTGCGCGACGCTGAGGTGCGGCGCATCGATGACCAGCAGGCGCGCGCCGTCGAGCGCGGTAGCCAGCGTCTCGGGTGCGTCCTGCGCAGCCGACACCACCTGCAGCGGCACGCCGGCCTCGCGCGCTGCCGCCTGCAGCCGCACCACACGCGCAGGCGACACCAGCGCCGTGCTCAGCACCACGACACCCGACTCGGCCGCCACCGCAGGCTGCGCCATCAGGCACAGGAGCCCCAGCCAGAAGACGAAAAGCCGCGTCACTTCCCGCCCGACGCCGGCACCGCGTCCGCCGGCACGTAGATCATCGTGCCGTCCTTCAGGCGCCAGGCGGTGCCCGCCTTTTCGCCGTCGCCCTGCCCCGTCGCGCCGCTGGCCTTGAAGCGCGTCACCTTCCGGCCTTCGCGCGTGATGATCTCCATGTCGGGCTGCCCCTCGTGGCGGATGACCGTCACCTTGTCCTGAGAGAACGGGTTCACCGGGTTGTTGATGACCGCGATCATCAGCATGCCGATGACGACCATGAAGACGTCGATCAGGTTGATGGTCGAGAGCACCGGGTCGTCGTCGTCGCTGTCCAGGCTGCTCAAGATCGAGAACTGGCGCCGGCTCATGACAGCCGGTCCGGCGCGTCGAGCAGCATCACCAGCTCGCGCATGAGCCAGCGGCGGCGCACGGTGTAGACCACGAAGGTGATCGAGGCCGAGGCCAGCGCCACGATCACGGCCGCGAACGCGGGCGCCAGGCTCTGCGCCACGCCCTGCGATTCGCCCGAGGCCACGGCCACGAGCGCCGGGCCCATGGGGATCATGGTGGCGATCAGCCCCAGCATCGGCGCCACGCGGCTGCACAGGCGCACGCCTTCGAGCTGCTTGAGCACGACCAATTCCATCTGCTCCTGGCTGGCTTGCGCGTGAGGCTGCAGCACCAGCGCACGCGACGGGTCGCGGCGGCGCTGCCACCCCTCGATGCCGAAGGCGCCGAGGCAGTACACCGCATAGACGAAGGACAGCAGCACGCCGAGCGTCACGGGCCAGAGGAACAGCCGCGCAAGCTCGAAGAGAACGGTGTCGAAGGCCAGCATCAGGTGGGCTCCACGCAAGAAGATGAAGTGGAAGAAGGATCGAACAGGTCCGACGGCCGGCCCCAGCTTTCGTCGAACACCAACGACGCGAGCGGCGCGCGCCGGGCCCAGCGTTCGCGCTGCAGCATCGGCTCTTCGTAGAACGCATGCACCGGGCCCAGGCACAGCAAGGCGATCGGCTCCGCGCCTTCGGGCAGGCCGAGCAGCACGCCCAGCTCGGCGGGTTCGAACAGCGACACCCAGCCCATGCCCAGCCCTTCGGCGCGCGCCGCGAGCCAGAGGTTCTGGATCGCGCACGAGGCCGAGGCCAGGTCCATCTGCGGCAGGGTGCGGCGGCCGAACACATGCTGTTCGCGGCCGTCGGCCAGCGTCACCACCAGCAGCTCGGCCGCGTCGAGCACGCCCTGCACCTTGAGGCGCATGAACTCGTCTTCGCGCTGGCCGAGCGCGCGGGCGGTGAGCACGCGTTCGCGCTCGACCACCTCATGCAACTGCCGACGCAGCCCTTCGCCGCGCACGCGGATGAAGCGCCACGGCTGCATGAAGCCGACGCTGGGCGCGTGGTGCGCGGCGTCGAGCAGGCGGCGCAGCACCTCGGGCGCCACCTCGCCGCCCGCAAAGTGGCGCATGTCGCGCCGCTCGTGGATGGCGCGGTACACCGCCTTTGCCTCGTCGGCCGCGAACGCATGCGCCGTCATCGGGTTCAGTCTTCGATGCCGCGCTGCGCCGGAATGCCGGCCTTGAACGCGTGCTTGACCATCTGCATCTCGGTGACGGTGTCGGCCAGCTCGATGATCTCGGGCGGGCAGCGGCGGCCGGTGAGAGCGACGTGCACGTGCTTGGGGCGCGCGCGCAAGGTCTCGAGCACGCCTTCGAGCGGCAGCCAGCCGTAGATCAGCGGGTAGGTGATCTCGTCGAGCACCACGAGAAAGAAGTCGCCCGACAGGATCGCGGCCTTGGCCTTTTCCCAACCGTCGCGCGCGAGCTGGCCCGATCGCTCGAGGTCATGGCTCTTCCAGCTGAAGCGTCGCCCAGGCCTTCGATGGGAATGCCGATCTGCTCGAACATGCGGTGCTCGCCGAAGCGCGCCGACGGCACCTTCATGAACTGATAGATCTTCACGGCCTTGCCGCGGCCGTGTGCGCGCAGGGCGAGGCCGAAGGCCGCCGTGCTCTTGCCCTTGCCGTCGCCGGTGTTGACGATGACGATGCCGCGGCGTTCGCCTTCGGGCTTTTCGTAGGGCTTTTCGCTGGGAGGGGTTTCTATTTGCATGAGGTTTTCCGATTTCTTGTGTTCTTGGCGCTGTCGTTCAGGGCGTGTGCACAGGCCACCGGGTACTTCCCTCCGCGAATGTCCCCCGGGCTTCGCCCTCCTCCTTGATTTCGCTGCGGGAAGCACCCAGTGTCCTGCGCACGATGGGCGCTGTCGTGATGCGGGCGGATCAACGACCGCGCTGATCGCTCACGTCGATGGGGTGCCTTGCGCAGCGAAATCAAGGAGGAGGCCGCAGGCCGGGGGACATTCGCGGAGCAAGGTGCCCCGTCGGCGGGAGCGCGCCCTGAATGACTCGATGCGCGAGGCTTCATAGCGGCAATGCGATCCATTGATCTGCCACGCGATGCACGCGAATCCGGTGGTCGAACACCTGTTCGAGCGCAGCATGCGTCGCAGGATCGGCGCAAGCACCGTGGTGCACCACCCGCCCCCGGTTCATCACCACCAATTCGTCCGCGGCCAGTGCCATCGGCAGTTCGTGCAGCACGCTGACCACGGTGCGGCCTTGGGCCACCAGTGCACGCGCCGTCTGCATCCAGTCCGCCTGATGCGGCGGATCGAGGTTGGCCAGCGGCTCGTCCATCAGCAGCAGCTCGGCCTCGACCGCCAGCGCACGCGCCAGCAGCACGCGTTGGCGTTCGCCGCCCGAGAGCTGTCCCAGCGGACGGTCACGCCAGTCCCAGGCCTGGGTGCTGCGCAATGCGCGTTCGACGGCATCGCGATCGGCTTCGCTGGACGCAGCCAGCCAGCGCTGGTGCGGCAGGCGCCCCAGCATGGCGACGTCGTAGACCATCAGGTCGTCGGCACTGCCCTCGCCCGTGCCGCTCTGGCCCAGCCACGACAGGCGCCGTGCGCGCACGCGGGCCGGCACGGCCGCCTGCGCCTCGCCGAAGAGCCGCACTTCGCCGCGATGTGCGAGCAGACCTGCCAGCGCTTTCAACAACGTCGACTTGCCGGCGCCGTTCGGCCCGACGATGCTGGTCCAGCGGCCGGCCGCGAGCGACAGGTCGATGCTGTGCAGCACCTCGACCGACCCGAGCGTGGCGCTGAGGCCCTGCGCTTCGAGCGCGGCGGATGGCATGCGGCTCATATGCCGCCTCCCTTCGCGCCGCGCCGGTGCATCAGCCACAGCAGGTAGCTGCCGCCGAGCACCGCGGTGAGCACACCCACCGGCAGTTCCTGCGGCGCGATCAGCCAGCGCGCCAGCAGGTCGGCCGCCATCAGCAGCAGCCCGCCCATCAGCGCCGACAGCACGATCAGCCGCGCATGCGTGGTCTTGACCACCGAGCGCACCAGGTGCGGCGCGGCCAAGCCGACAAAAGCGATGAGCCCGGTCTGCGCGACGGCGGCGCCGGTCGCCAGCGCCAGCACCGCCACCAGCGCGGCGCGCATGGCGCCCAGCGGCAGGCCCAGGCTGCGCGCCGTGGCCTCGCCCAGCGCCAGGCCGTCGAGCACCGGCGCGAGCGCCCAGGCCAGCAGCAGGCAGGCCGCGCCGACCGCCGCCATCACGGCACAGGCGGCCCAGCCGACCAGCCCGGTACTGCCGAGCACGAAGCCCTGCAGCGCCTGAAGAATGTCGGCCGAGGCGATGGTGATGAGGTCCTTGGCGGCGCCCAGCACCACGCCGACGATCACGCCCGCCAGCAACAGCCGCAGGGTCTGCTGCACGCCGCGCGCCAGCGTGAGCGTGAGCAGCACCGCGGCCACGGCGCCGACAAAGGCCGCGCCGGTGAGCCCGAGGCGCATCACCCATTGCGTGCTGGTGACGGAGCCGCCGAACAGCATCAGCGCCAGCGCCACGGCCAGCGAGGCGCCCGAGGCGCTGCCCAGCAGGTACGGATCGGCCAGCGGGTTGCGGAACAGGCCCTGCGCCACCGCGCCCGCGAGCCCGAGCAGCGCGCCCGCCAGCCACGCGCCGAGGGTGCGCGGCAGGCGGATGTCCCACACGATCTGCAGCGCCACCGGGTCGTGCCGTGCGGACAGCAGGCTCTGGAAACCGGTGCTGCCGATGCCCAGGCCGAAGAGCAGCAGCGCCGCGCCCAGCACCAGCAGGCCGGCACCGAGCAGCAGCACGCGACGCAGGTGCGCGGAATGCATGCCGCTCACCGCCCCTTGTCCGCCAGGCACTGCGCCATCAGGCGCGCGGCCTCGTCCATGCGCGGGCCGGGGCGCACGACCACGTCGGTCTGCTCGGCGTCGAATCGGCACACGCGGCCTTCGCGCACCGCGCGGATGCCGCCCCAGCCGGGGCGCTGCTCCAGCCCCATCGCGCTGCGCACGCTGACCATGATGAGGTCGGGGTTCGCGCGCACGACGAACTCGGGGTTGAGCTTGGGAAAGGGGCCGAGCGACGCCGGCACGATGTTCTTCACGCCCAGCCGCGCGAGCGTCTCGCCGATGAAGGACGAATCGCCCGCCGCGTAGGGGCCGGTGTTGACTTCGAAGTACACGCGCAGGCCCTTGGCGCTAGCGGGCAGCGACTGCGCCGCGGCCGACACGGCCGCGTCGATGGCGCGCCACACGGCGGGCGCCTCGTGCGTGCCGAGCACCTGGTCGAGCGCGCCCAGCACGCGGCGCACGTCGGCGTGGCTCTTGGGTTCGAGCACGATCACCTTCAGGCCCAGCGCTTCGAGCCGCTGCGTGACACGCGACGACTTGGCGAGCAGCACCACGTCGGGCTTGAGCGCGACGATGGCTTCGACGTTCGGATCGATCCCGCCGCCGAGCTGCGGCAGCGCGCGCACCTGCGCGGGCGAATTGGAATACCGGTCGACGCCGATCAGGCGGTCGCAGGCGCCGAGTGCGCAGACGCCTTCGGTCAGCGACGGCAGCAGCGAGACGATGCGCTGCGGCGGTTGCGCCAGGTGCACGGTGACGCCGCGCTCGTCGACCACGTCGACGGCCTGCGCCGCCTGCGCGCCCACCACCAGGGCGAGCCCGAGCAGCGACGCGCGCAACCAGGTCTTCATGCGATCGAGGCTCATGCGCCGGGCGCCTTCAGCGTCAGCGGCAGGCCGGCGACCATCAGCGTCGCGCGGTGGCAGGCGGCCGCCACGTCCTGGTTCAGCCGGCCGAGCACGTCGACAAAGGCACGGGTCTCGCGGCCCAGCGGGATCACGCCCAGGCCGATCTCGTTGCCGACCAGCACCACCGGCCCGCGCGCCTCGCGCAGCGCGATGAGCAGCAGCGTGGCGTGCGCCGAGGGCGTGCGCGTGACCACGGCGGCGCCTTCGGTGCGCAGCGGCATCAGCAGGTTGGTGAGCCACAGCGTGAGGCAGTCGACCACCACGAGCGTGTCGGGCGCGCTCTGCGTGACGATGGCGCGGCCCAGCTCGATCGGCTCCTCGAGGGTCTGCAGACCGGGCACGCGCTCGGCGCGGTCGGCCTGGTGGCGCGCGATGCGCTCGCGCATCTCGTCGTCGTGGGCCTGCGCGGTGGCGATCAGCACCGCGCGGCGCGATGCGGGCCCCGAAGCCAGCCAGTCGGCCGCGCGCTGTTCGGCGCGGCGCGACTTGCCGCTTTTCTGGCCGCCGAGGATGAATTCGTGCTCAGTGAGGGGCATCGGGGGGCGCCTGTGCGGCGTGGCTGTCGAGTTCGAGGGGCATGGCGCTGAAGAGCCGCGCGGTCGCTTCCGGGCTGGACGCGAACCACGCATGGAAGTAGCTCGCGCGCACGGGGCCGTGCACGTACAGTGCCTCGCCGCCGCGCGTGCCGACGGTGCGCGCGGCGGGCGCGAGCGGCGTCTCGCAGCGCGAGTAGTGGAAGGTGTGGCCGCGCAGGGCATGCGCGCCCAGGTCGAGCTGCTGCGGGCCGAGGCCGGCCAGCCGCTTCTGCATGACGGCCCGCCCCGGCAGCACGCCCCAGAGGCGGTGCACGTCGGTCGGCTCGGCGTCGTCGCGCGTGGCGAGTTCGTCAAACAGCGCCATCATGCCGCCGCACTCGGCCCAGATCGGCTTGCCGGCCGTGACGTGGTTGGCGAGCGAGAGCCGCAGCCGGTCGCTGGCCGACAGCACGGCCGCGTGCAGTTCGGGGTAGCCGCCGGGCAGCCAGGCGGCGTCGCAGGGCGGCAGCGGCTCGTCGGCCAGCGGCGAGAAGAACGCGAGCCGCGCGCCGAGGGCTTCGAGCACCTCGAGGTTGGCCGGGTAGATGAACGAGAACGCCGTGTCGCGCGCGATGGCGATGGTGCGTCCGGCCAGCAGCGGCGCGACGGCCGCCGTCGGCGCGGGCTCGAAGCTCACCTGCGGCAGCTGCCCGGGCGCGCGCTGCCCCAGCGGCGTGGCGGCGAGCACGTCGGCCGCGGCGTCGAGCCGCACCATCGCATCGCCGAGTTCGGCGGCGCCGACCAGCCCCAGGTGGCGTTCGGGCAGCGCGAAATCGGCGCTGCGCGGCAGGGCACCGAGCCAGTCGCCGGGTTCGCGCAAGGCGTCCTTCAGCATGTCGGCATGGCGCTCGCCGGCCACGCGGTTGGCGAGCACGCCGGCCCAGGGCAGGCCCGGGCGGAAGTTCTGCAGGCCGTAGGCCAGCGCGCCGAAGGTGCCGGTCATGGCCTGCGCATCGATCACGGCCAGCACGGGCAGGCCCAAGCGCTCGGCCAGTTCGGCCGCGCTGGGCGTGCCGTCGAACAGGCCCATCACGCCTTCGACGATCACCAGGTCGGCCTCGCACGCGGCGGCATGCAGGCGCGCGCGGCAGTCGGCTTCGCCGGTCATCCACAGGTCGAGCGAATGCACCGGCGCGCCGGTGGCCAGCGCGAGCCAGTGCGGATCGAGGAAGTCGGGACCGCACTTGAAGGCCCGCACGCGGCGGCCCTGGCGCACGTGCAGCCGCGCGAGCGCGGCCGCGACCGTGGTCTTGCCCTGCCCCGAGGCCGGCGCGGCCACGAGCACCGCGGCGCAGGTGACGGCTGCGCCGGGCGAGGAGCGGCGGGTGTTTACTGCGGAGTCCACTTGAGTCCGACGTACGCGGTGCGGCCCCCGGTGGCGTAGAGCCGTGCGAACTGGTAGTCCTTGTCGCCCACATTGTCCACGCGCGCCACCAGGTTCAGGTCGCGCATGATCTGCTTGCTGGCCGACAGGTTCAGCAGCGTGTAGCCGCCGAGCTTGACGGTGTTGGCCGCGTCGTCGTAGCGCTTGCCCGAGCTCTGGAGCTCGGCGCCCAGCGTCCAGCCGGCGATGCGCCAGTCGGCGCCCAGCGTGCCGTGCGCCCGGGCGCGGCGTGCCAGCAGGTGGTCGGTGGCGAGGTCGCGCGGGTCCTGGTAATCGAGCGAGGCGCGCAGCGTGACGTCGCCGATGCGGTGGCCGCCCGTGAGCGTCACGCCCTGGTAGCGCGCACGCGCCGTGCTGGCGTAGCAGCCGAACGACGACTGGCAACCCTTGGCGCTGCCGTCGAACACGATCAGGTTCTGCACGCGGTTGCGGTACAGCACGATGCCGGCCTGCGTGGCGCCGGCCGTGTACTGCAGGCCCAGCTCGACGTTGCGGCTCGATTCGGGCTGCAGGCTCGCCAGGCCGTACTCGCTGAAGCGCTGGTACAGCGTGGGCGCGCGGAACGCGGTGCCGGCCGACACGGTGGCGCGCAGGCTCGGCGTGATGGCGTAGCCGTAGGCGGCGCTGCCGGTGGTCTTGCCGCCGAACTCGCTGTCGTCGTCATGGCGCACATGCAGCTGCAGCGAATGCGGGCCCTTCACGTAGCCGTAGCCCAGTGCGGCGGCGTTCTGCGAGCGGTCGCGCGAGAACAGCTTGGCCGAGGTGGTCGGCGCGTTCTCGAGCGCGTCTTCGCGGCGCTCGAGCGTGGCGGTCACCAGGTGCGCGCCGAAACGGAATTCGTTCTGGAACAGGTAGCCGCGCAGGCGGGTCTCGGTGCGATAGAACGAGGGCTGGGTCTTGTAGACGGTCTGCGAATCGGTCACCTGCAGGCGGGTGCTGTAGATGTCGTTCCACTTGGCCGACCAGGTCAGGCCGGCGGTGCGCAGTTCGTTGGTCGACACGTCGTCGCGGAAGGTGATCGGCGGCTTGGTGCGAAAGCTCACCGACGGGTCGTAGGCCGCCTCGGTGTTGCTGGTGAGCAAGGTGGCGTCGATGCGCTGGTCGGGCGTGATCTGGAAGCCCAGCTTCAGGTTGCCCGAGGTGCTGCGGTAGCCGTCGCGGTCGGGGTTGGTGAAGCCGTCCTTCGAGGGCGTGCGCTTGGCGATCGGCTGGATGTTGAAGCCCTTGCTTTCCTCGTGCGCCACGCCGAACGAGTAGTCGAGCAGGCCCGACTTGCCGCTCACGCCGCCTTCGATCTTGCGCAGGCCGTGGCTGCCGAAGCCGATGCCGGCGTAGGGCGACACGCCCTCCTCGCCGCGCTTGGTGAAGAGCTGGATCACGCCGCCCACGGCGTCCGAGCCGTACACCGCGGCGGCCGGGCCGCGCAGCACTTCGATGCGGTCGATCTGCGCGAGCGGAATGCCTTCCCAGCCGGCGCCGCCGGTCGATTGCGAATCGATGCGCACGCCATCGAGGTAGACCGCGGTGAAGCGCGATTCGGCGCCGCGGATGAACACGCTGGTGGCGTTGCCCACGCCGCCGCTGCGCGAGATCTCCATGCCCGGCAGGCGCGCCAGCACGTCGGCCACGCCGGTCGCACCGCTGCGCTCGATGGTCTTGCGGTCGACGATGGAGACATCGCCCACCAGGTCCGACAGCGCCTGCGGCGTGCGGTTGGCGGTGACGACGGTCTCGTCGAGCGTGGCAGGTGCTGCTGCTGCGGCTTGCGCCTGCGCGGCCAGCGGCGCCAGGGCCAGGCCGCCGAAGGCCGAGGCCAGGGCGAGCGTCAGCGGCAGGCACGCGGGACGGTTGCGGCGCACGCTGGCGCGGCCGCTGGAGAGGGAAACACAGGAAATCATGGGGTGAACCGAACGAACTTCTATGCCCTGGCCGGCTTCCCCGCCGGCGCCATGGGCGTCATGGCTGCCGATGCGGCAGCCGCCTTGTTGGCCGGTATCCGGGCTGGCAGATCGACCCTTTGCCGCCTTCCCAGGCACCTGTTTCAGGGCGCCCAGTGGCTGGATGGAAAGGGGTGACGCGTTGCGGCGTCGTCTGCTTGACCGTTGCGGGGGCAGCGCAGGCGGCTTCGGCCCCGGGGGGCGTCCACTCCTGCTTCCCGTTGAACTGCGCCGTGCGAACCACGCCGCGAGCACCAACGGGCGAGATTTTAGGCCCACGGGGCGCACACGCCACACCGGGTTTGATCACGGGCGGCGCAGGCCCCAGAATCTCGGCCACGTCCGGTGCGCGCCCCGCGCGGTGCGCCGGATGTTCCGAATTCCCGGGAAACTACAATCGCCAACCATGCCCGCCTCCAGCCCCATCGACCAGATCGCCGAGCGTGTGGAACGCCTGCTCGTGCGTCACGAAGAGGTGCAGCGCACCAACGCGCTGCTGCAGGAACAGGTCGATGCGCTCACGCGTGAACGCGACGGCCTGAAGTCGCGGCTCGCCGCGGCCCGCACCCGCCTCGATGCCCTGCTCGAACGGCTGCCGGCCGAACCCCCTTCCGAAGATTCCCATCACGCATGAAGCAGATTGAAGTACAGATCATGGGCCAGAGCTATTTGCTCGGCTGTCCCGACGGCGGCGAAGCGCAACTGCGCGAGGCCGTCGACCGCGTGGACGCGGCCATGTGCAAGATCCGCGACGCGGGCAAGGTGAAGGCCCGCGACCGCATCGCCGTGCTCGCCTCGCTGAACCTGGCTTTCGATCTCGCGGCCCAGCAGGCCGCTGCTGCCGCCGCACCGGCCCCTGCCGTTGCCGCAGCCACCGAAGAAACCGCCGCCGACACCGACCCGAAGGCCGCCCAGCTCATTCAGAGACTCGATCAGGCCCTGGCGGGCGATGGACATTTGCTCTGAGGGCACGCGGCCCGGCACATCCGGGGCGTAAAATCCGTTTTGTCTGCAGACGTGTCGGGCTTAATATTTCCTTGTTCCAATGCTCTCCGGAGCCGGGCTTGGTACATCGCTTGACGGGCGTGATCATCTCGCGTCAGATGAACCCGAAGTCCTGCTGCCCTCGCCCACCTGAACCCTGGTTCAGGATGCGGGTCCGGCACACCATCTGCAGACACCTTTTCCCGCCACGGCCCCCTGCTTCACCGCACGGGGCCGTTGCTTTTTCAGCCGCTCGTTCTTTCCCCATCCTCCCGTGAACCTCGCTGCCCTGCTCGACCCGCTCCTGATCGCCGAACTCGCCGCGCTCGGCCTGGGCACCGGTTTCCTCGCCGGCCTGCTGGGCATCGGCGGCGGCATGCTGATGGTGCCGTTCATCACGATCATCATGGGCCAGCGCGGCGTGCCGGCCGACCTGGCGGTGAAGATGGCGATCGCGACCTCGATGGCGACGATCATCTTCACGTCGGTGTCCAGCGTGCGCGCGCACCACAAGCGCGGCGCGGTGCGCTGGGACATCGTGCAGCGCCTGGCCCCCGGCATCGTGATCGGCAGCCTGGCGGGCAGCCTGGGCGTGTTCGCGCTGCTCAAGGGCACGGCGCTGGCCATCTTCTTCGCGCTGTTCGTGGGCTTCTCGGCCACGCAGATGTTCCTCGACAAGAAGCCCAAGCCCACGCGCCAGATGCCCGGCACCGGCGGCCAGCTCGCGGCGGGCGGCACCATCGGCTTCATCTCGGGCCTGGTGGGCGCGGGCGGCGGCTTCATCAGCGTGCCGTTCATGACCTGGTGCAACGTGGCGATCCACAACGCGGTGGCGACCAGTGCGGCGCTGGGCTTTCCCATTGCAGTGGCCAACGTGCTGGGCTATGTGCTCAGCGGGCAGTCGGTGCAGGGCCTGCCGGCCGGCGCCTTCGGCTACATCTGGCTGCCCGCGCTCGTGGTGATCGCGGCCTGCAGCGTGTTCACCGCCCCGCTGGGCGCCAGGGCCGCGCACAGCCTGCCGGTGAAGAAGCTCAAGCGCGTGTTCGCGAGCATCCTGTACCTGCTGGCCGCCTACATGCTCTGGAAGGGCCTGCGGGGCTGAGGCATATCAAACACCCCGTGGCTTTCCTGTGCCATCCTATGCGGCACTTGTTCACAGTCGTAGAAGGAAAACCATGAAAATCCTCATTGCAGTCGACGGCAGCGCCTACACGCAAAAGGCCCTCAATTACCTGCTGGCCAACCGCGCCATGTTCGTGGACGGCCACGAGCTGGTGGTGGTCAATGTCTGCACCGGCATCTCCGGCCACGTGGCGCGCCACCTGAGCAAGGAAATCGTCACCGAGTACTACGCCGAGGAAAACGCCAAGGTGCTCGACCCGGTGAAGGCCTGGTTCGCCGAGAAAGGCGTGGCCAACTTCACCGCCGACGCGCGCCACGGCCACGCGGCCGAGGAAATCCTCAAGTCGGCCACCGAATCGAAGGCCGAGCTGATCGTGCTGGGCACGCACGGCCACGGCATCCTGGGCCGCGCGCTGATGGGCTCGGTCGCGACCAAGGTCGTGGCCGAGACCGACATCTCGGTGCTGCTGGTCCAGTAAGAAGTCCCGACCGCCCCGGCGACGGCCGATGCGCCGTGGCCGCGGTCATTGCGGCGAGCGCTGCTGCCGCCATTCGCGCGGCGAACATCCGAAGCGCTCGCGAAACGCGCGGCTGAAATGCGCCGCGTCGTTGAACCCCCTCCCGTACGCGATCTCTCCCACCGGCCGCCCTGCCAGGCGCGGCTCCAGCAGGTCGCGGCTGCATGCGTCGAGCCGACGCTCCCAGATGTACTGCGAGGGCGTCAGCGGCTCGCTCTTGAACACGCGGTGGATGTGGCTCACAGACATGCCCAGCTGCGCCGCCAGCGTGCCCACCGACAGCGTCGGATCGGCCAGCTGCTCGTCGATGCGCTGCTTCACGCGCGCGAGGTGGTACGCCGTGAGCTTGCTGAGCGCCGGTGCGTGCGCCGCAGGCAGCGTTTGCAGGCCGGCCACGAGGATGTTCTGCACGCCATGGGCCACCGCCAGCGCCGAGGCCGGCTGCAGCGCGTCGAAGTCCTCGCGCAGCGTGCGGATCATGCCCAGCAGCAGGTGCCCTGCGCCCTCGCGCCCTGACACGGTGGTGGCCGTGAGCGCCTCGGTGTCGCGCAGCTCGCTGCGCAGCCGCTCGCCGGGCAGCTTGAGCACGATCTGCTCGAAGGGCTGGTCGAACAGCAGCTGATAAGGCCGCGTGCTGTCGTACAGCGCGAAGTCGCCGGCGCCGAGCACGGCGTCGCGCCCGTCCTGGCGCACCACGCCCTGCCCGCGCGCCTGGATGCTCACGAGAAAACAGTCGTCGCTCGACGCGGCGATGTGGCCCGGCGTGCGCATCACCTTCTGCGCCCGCGAGGTCACGACCGACATGCCGAGACCGGGCAGCGCGTGCTGGCGGATGCTGCCCTCGAAATCGCCGCCCTCGCCGGTGCGCACCGCGTCGCACTCGAGCTGCACGTAGACGTTGCAGATCATGTCGGTCCAGTACGCGAGCCGCTGGTCGCGCGGGACGGCATCGGTGCTGAGCAAGGGAGTCATCGGGGTCCTCGGAAGGCCTTCGCAAGGCACATGCAACGCTGGAACAAGAACGCCGCCAATCCGGGTCAAGGCGTTCCGGCGGCGCGAATTTACGCTTCATGCAACCCGCATGCCACCGCGCAAACCCGGTGCGCACGGCGGGGATTTCGTTACGTTCATTGCCCCCGGAGAACACCCCATGCCGACCACCGTCCACCCCCAGCTCCGCGTCGCCGCCGTGCAGGCCGCGCCTGTTTTCCTCGACCTCGACGCCACCATCGACAAGACCATCGACCTCATGGCGCAGGCCGCGAAACAGGGCGTGCAGCTCATCGCCTTTCCCGAGACCTGGGTGCCGGGCTACCCGTGGTGGGTCTGGCTCGATTCGCCGGCCTGGGGCATGCAGTTCGTGCAGCGCTACCACGACAACTCACTGGTCATCGGCTCGCCCGAGTTCGAACGCCTGCAGGCGGCGGCGCGCCAGCACAAGATCTGGCTCTCGCTCGGTTACAGCGAGAAAGCGGCGGGCAGCCTGTACATCGCGCAGGCGCTGATCGACGACCAGGGCCGTACCGTGCAGACGCGCCGCAAGCTCAAGCCCACGCACGTGGAACGCACCGTGTTCGGCGAAGGCGACGGCGCCGACCTGCACGTGGTCCAGACGCCCCTGGGCAACATCGGCTCGCTGTGCTGCTGGGAACACCTGCAGCCGCTGAGCAAGTACGCGATGTACGCGCAGAACGAGCAGATCCACTGCGGTGCATGGCCGAGCTTTTCGCTCTACCGCGGCGCGGCCTACGCGCTGGGCCATGAGGTCAACAACGCCGCGAGCCAGGTGTATGCGGTCGAGGGCGGCTGCTTCGTCATCGCGCCCTGCGCCACGGTGTCGAAGGCGATGAGCGAGCTGATGTGCACCGACGACGGCAAGCGGCAGATGCTGGGCGTCGGCGGCGGACATGCGCGCATCTACGGCCCGGACGGTTCGCCACTGGGCACGCCGCTGGCCGAAGACGCCGAAGGCCTGGTGGTCGCCGACATCGACCTCGGCATGATCGCGCTCGCCAAGGCGGCGGCCGATCCGAGCGGCCACTATTCGCGGCCCGACGTCACGCAGCTGCTGCTGAACAAGACGCGGCGCACGCCCGTGGTGGTGCAGCTCACGCCGGAGCCCGAGGGCAGCGTGCCCGAGCCGGTCGTGGCCTGAGCCGACCACGGAGCCGCACCATGGAATCGGCCATCCCCGAGCACCTGCGCTGCCCGCGCACCCGCGAGCGCCGCGTGGCAGACGACCACACCCCGCCCTACCCCGGCTGGTCGGCGCGCGCGCCCGCGGCGACGACCCAGGTCGTGATGGGCTATTTCGGCGTGCAATCGCGCGGCCCGGCGATGCAGGGCCGGGCCTGCGCCGCGCTCCTGAAGATCACCCGCGACTTCGCCCTGCCCGACGGGCCCGGCCACCACGACCTGGCCCGTTGCGTCGACGCCGACGGGTACGACAACCTGATCGCCATCGCCTACTGGCACGATGCGGCGGCGTTCGCGCGCTGGCGTGCCACGCCCGCCATCGAGGCCTGGTGGAACGCCGACGAGCGCTTGCATGAAGGCCTCGGCTACTTCCGCGAAATCGCCTCCCCGCGTGCTGCGCACTTCGAGACCCTGTTCAGCACGCCCGACCGCCTCGAGGGCATCGGCGTGGTGATGGGCGGTGTGAGCGGCGAACTGCAGGAGCACGGCTACTGGGGGTCGATGCGCGATCGACTCCCGCTCGCGCAGGCAGACGCGCTCGCGCCTTCGGGCACGCGCGCGGTGATCGCCGGCACGCCTGCACCGGGCCAGCGCGTGCGCATCGCGGGCCACACGCACCTCGCGATGATCCGTTCGGGCCAGGAATGGACCGAGACCACCGGCCAGGAACGCCAGCTCTACCTGGAAGACATGGCCCCGGTACTGCGCGAAGGCATGGATTTCCTGCGCGACCAGGGCCTGCCCATTGGCTGCTACAGCAACCGCTTCATGCACCACCTCGACGCACACGGTGCACCGCTGCAGAAGTCCTTCGGCCTGAGCTACTGGCGCTCGTTGGCCGACATGGAGCGCTGGGCCGAGTCGCACCCGACACACGTCGCGATCTTCGGCAGCTTCATGCGCTATGTGCAGGCGCTGAACTTCGAGCTGCGCCTGCGCCTGTACCACGAGGTGTCGGTGCTCAAGGCCGACGAGCAAAGCTACGAATACATCAACTGCCACGCGCGCAGCGGGCTGATGAACGGGCTCGCACCCGCCGCCTGAAGCCCGGGCGCGCGGCGGGACTCAGGCGGCGAACAGCCCCTTGTGCTCCGCGCGCAGCAGCGCCTTCTGCACCTTGCCCATCGTGTTGCGCGGCAGCTCCGGCACGACGAAGCAGCGCTTGGGGATCTTGAAGTTCGCCAGCTTGGCCTTGAGCTCGGCCACGATGGCGTCGGCGTCGATCGTGGCGCCGCCCTTGGGGATCACGATGGCCACGCCCACCTCGCCGAAGTCGGGGTGCGGCACGCCGATGACGGCGCTTTCGGCCACGCCGGCCATCTCGTTGATGTAGCCCTCGATCTCGGCCGGGTAGACGTTGTAGCCGCCGCTGATGATCAAATCTTTGCTGCGCCCGACGATGGTGATGTAGCCGCGCGCATCGATCTTGCCCACGTCACCGGTCTTGAAGAAGCCGTCGGCGGTGAACTCTTCCTTCGTCTTCTCAGGCATGCGCCAGTAGCCGGCGAACACGTTGGGGCCCTTCACCTGGATGCCGCCGATCTCGTCGACCGGCAGGTCCTTGCCCTCGTCGTCGCGCACGCGCAGTTGCACACCGGGCAGCGCGAAGCCGACGGTGCCGCCACGGCGCTCGCCCTTGGCGGCGTCGTACGGGTTGGACGTGAGCATGGCGGTCTCGCTCATGCCGTAGCGTTCGAGGATGGTGTGGCCGGTGCGCTCGCGCCACTCGTCAAACGTTTCGATGAGCAGCGGCGCCGAGCCCGCGACGAAGAGGCGCATGGTGCGCACCGCCTCGCGCGTGAGGCCCGGCTCGGCCAGCAGGCGCACATAGAGCGTGGGCACGCCCATGAACACCGTGGCCTCGGGCAGCTTGGCGACGATGCGCTTGGGGTCGAACTTCGAGAACCACAGGATCTTGCTGCCGTTGAGCAGCGCACCGTGCAGCGCCACGAACAGGCCGTGCACGTGGAAGATCGGCAGCGCGTGAATCAGCACGTCGCCCTTCGTCCAGCCCCAGTAGTCCTTGAGCACTTCGGCGTTCGACAGCAGGTTGCGGTGCGTGAGCATCGCGCCCTTGCTGCGGCCGGTGGTGCCGCTGGTGTACAGGATGGCGGCGAGGTCGTCGGGCTTCTTGATGGCCACGGTGTGGCGGTCGCTGCAGCGCGCCGCCGCGTCGAGCAGCGTGCCGGTGCGGTCGTCGTCCAGCGTGAACACGTGGCGCGTGCCGGCCGCCTCGGCGATGGGGCGCACCCAGGCCGCGTTGCGGCCGGTGCACACGACCACGGCGGGCTCGGCGTTGCCGATGAAGTACTCGATCTCGGCGCTCTGGTAGGCCGTGTTGAGCGGCAGGAACACGTAGCCCGCGCGCAGGGTCGCGAGGTACAGCAGCATGGCTTCGACCGATTTCTCGACCTGCACGGCGACGCGCGCGCCCTTCTCGAGCTTCAGGCCGTCGAGCAGGTTGGCGATCATCGCGCTGGCGCGGTCGAGGTCGCGCCACGAATAGTGCAGACCGTTGTCGGTCTCGACCGCGATGGCGTCGAGGTCGGCGGGAAAGGCGGCGCGCAAGGCGGCGAACAGGTTGGCGTTGGGGGAGGACTTCGTCTTCATCATCTTCGTCATCATCAAACGGCAGGCTCAGGAAGGTCGGAAATTCGGAGGGCGCTTGCCCAGGAAGGCATCGATGCCCTCGCGGTGCTCGGCGGTGTCGGCGTAGTCGTACGCGGTGGCCAGCAGCTGCTGCGCCGCCTCGCCGCCGCGCTTGAGCGCAGTGAAGGTCGCCTTGTGCAGGCGCGCGGCCTGCGGCGACAGCGCGGCAATGCGCGCCGCATGCGCCTGCGCGGCGGCCGGCACCTCGGCGTCGGGCAGCACGTGCAGCAGAAAGCTCGCGTCGTACAGCCGCTGCGCGCCATGCACGCCGGCGGCCAGCAGCATGTCGCGCGCCAGCACGTCGCCGATGGCGCCATGCACCAGCGCGGCTTCACGCGGCGCCATCGGAAAGCCCAGCTTCGCGATCGGTGCGCCGAACTTCGACGACGCGCCGGCCAGGCGGATGTCGCAGCAGCTGGCGATCTCGACGCCGGCGCCCATGCAGGCGCCTTCGATCTGGGCCACCAGCGGCAGCGGGCAGTCGAGCATCGCCTGCAGCGCGGCCCAGACTTCGTTCTCGTGAAACTCGCGCAGGCTCGCTTCCTCGAAGCGGAACGAGGGGTACTCGGAGATGTCGCCGCCCGCGCAGAAGGCCCCGCCCTCCCCGCGCACGACGACGCAGCGCAGCGCGGTGTCGCCGTGCAGCCCGTCGAACACCGCGCGCAACTCGCGCCACATGGCGCGCGTCATCGCATTGAGACGCCCCGGGTTCGACAGCGTGACGAGCGCCACGGCGCCTTCGCGGCGCAGCGAGACCTGCCGCTCGGTCATTCGAGCTTGGCGCCCGAGGCCTTCACGACGGTGGCCCATCGCTTGATCTCGGCATTGACGAAGCGGCCGTAGGCGGCGTTCGTGACGTTCGGGATCTCGGAGCCGTTCTGGGCCCAGATGGCCTTCAGCTCGTCGGTGCCCAGCGCCTTCTTCATCGTGTCGATGATCTGCGTCTGCGCTTCGGCCGGCGTGCCCTTGGGCGCCCACAGGCCGTACCAGGTGGTGACGGTGTAGTCGGGCAGGCCGACCTCGGCGGCGCAGGGCACGTCGGGGAACGCGGGGTTGCGCTTGGCGCCGGCGACCATGAGCGCCTTGATGCGGCCGCCCTTGATGTGCTGCGCGGAAGAACCCAGGCCGTCGAACATCAGGTCGACGTTGCCCGCGATCAGATCGGACAGCGCCGGGCCCGCGCCGCGGTACGGGATGTGGGTGATGAAGGTGCCGGTCTGCAGCTTGAA
Organism: Variovorax sp. V118; assembly: GCF_041154445.1. Taxonomy (GTDB): domain Bacteria; phylum Pseudomonadota; class Gammaproteobacteria; order Burkholderiales; family Burkholderiaceae_C; genus Variovorax; species Variovorax boronicumulans. Next base: position 2,752,945 of record NZ_AP028663.1, read on the forward strand.
CAGCTCGCCCGCCAGGTGGTGCGAGGTGCCTGAGCCGGCCGAGCCGTAGTTGAGCTTGCCGGGGTTGCGCTTGGCGGTGGCAATGAGCTCCTGGATGGTCGCGGCCTGCACCCGCTTCGGGTTGACCACCACCACCTGCGGCACGTTGGCCAGCAGCATCAGAGGCACGAAGTCTTTCTCGAGGTCGTAGTCGAGCTTGGGGTAGATCGACGGTGCGATCGCGTGGTGCACGGCGCCCATGAAGAGCGAGTAGCCGTCGGCCGGCAGCTTGGCCGCGATGCTCGCGCCCACGGTGCCGCCCGCGCCGCCGCGGTTGTCGATGACCAGCGTCTGGCCCGCCGCGCGGGAGAACTGGGCCGACAGCGGACGCGCGAAGGCGTCGGTGCCTCCGCCGGCCGGGAACGGCACCACCATGGTCACGGGCTTGGTCGGCCAGCCTTGGGCGCGCGCACCGCCGCAAAGGGCCACGGCCCCGGCAGCGGCGGCGACGCGCAGCACATCGCGTCGTTGAAAACTCTGTTGCGTCATCTGTCTCGTCTCCTGTCGTCGTCGTTGTAGATGTTGCCGCCCTCCGGCGGTCAAGGTGCGGGCCGCAGCGCTGCCGCGGCGAAGCGAACGGACTCAGCCTTTTTTGAGGAACAGGCCTTCGATGTCTCCCGAAACCGCGATCTTGCCTTCGGCCAGCCAGGTGCGATGGCGGTCCAGGCGCTTGAGGTCGTACAGGTAGTTGACCATGAGGCCGTACGACTGCTTGAGCCCCTTGGCCGACGGGTCGCCGGCCCAGTTGAGCCGCTCGACGCGCGCGCCGTTGCCCAGGTGGAAGCGCGCGACCGGGTCGGCCGGCGTGCCGTCGACCAGCGTGCGGCCCAGGTACTCGGCCGTGACCTGCAGCAGCCACTGGCGCAGCGGCGATTTCGCGTCGAGTTCTGCCGCCGCATCGACCGCGGCCAGCAAACGCTCGGCTGTGGGCGGCACCGAGCCGACGAGGCGGCCGAGTTCGGCTTCGCGCTTCTCGTCCAGGCGCGGCAGCAGTTCGCCGGCGTTCTTGGCGAGCCACGCGCGCAGGCCCGGAATGGGCGACAGCGTGGCGAAGGTCTTCAGGCGCGGCAGCTCGTCCTGCAGGGTCTCGACCACGCGCTTGATGAGCGAGTCGCCGAAGCTCACGCCGCGAAGGCCGGTTTGCGTGTTGCTGATCGAATAGAAGATCGCGGTGGTGGCCTTGGCCGGCTGCACCGGCACGGCGGCCTCGTCGAGCAGCGGCATGATGCCTTCGCTGATGCGGTCGACCAGCGCCACCTCGACGAAGATGAGCGGCTCGTTCGGCAGGCGCGGATGGAAGAAGCCGTAGCAGCGGCGGTCGCTGTCGTCCAGGCGGTTCTTCACGTCGGACCAGCTCTTGATGTCGTGCACCGCCTCGTAGCGGATGAGCTTCTCGATCAGCGAGGCCGGCGAGTTCCAGTCGATGCGGCGCAGCTCGAGAAAAGCCACGTCGAACCAGGTGGAAAACAGGTGCTCCAGCTCGGCCTCGAGCGCGAGCAGGCGCTTGTCGGACTTCAGGCACGGCAGCAGGTCGGCGCGCAGGTCGACCAAAAAGCGCATGCCGCCGGGCTCGACCGCGAAGCGCTGCAGCAGCCGCATGCGCGGCGACACCAGCGCGCGGCGCAGGCGCAGCTCGGCCTGCCCTTCGTCGGGGGTGCCGACGGCGCTCTGGTGCTGGTCGCGCGCGCTCTTGAGCTTGCCCGCATCGGCGGCGAAATGCTCGCTCATGAGCGCCCAGTAGTCGCGGCGCTCTTCGGGCGAGGCGCCGGCGTAGGCCTGCGCGATGGCATGGGCGCGGCGGCCGCCCTCGACCTCGCTCACGCGCGGATCGATCACCGCCTGAAGTTCGGCCAGCACGCGGCGCAGCGTGCGCGGCGACAGCGCCTCGTCGGCCTTGCGCAGCGTGGCCTGCAGCCGCTCGGCGGTGGTGCGGGCGCTGGGCTTGGGCGTATGGCGGGCCGGGCCTTTCGTGGCGCCGTTGCTCGCCACGGGAACCTTGGACGATTCGCCCATGCGCAGGCGCGCCTGGAACCACTCGGTCGCACTCATCGATCTGCTCCTGTGCCGTTGACTGTGTCGGTGCTGATGCGTGTCACGGCATCACCCGGGATTTCTGCTGTTGCATCACTTCGCGCAGCGCCTCGCGCTGGCGCGTCATGTGGGTGCGCATGGCGGCGTCGGCGCCTTCGCTGTCGCGCGCCTTGAGCGCGGCGAACACAGCCAGGTGCTCCGACAGGCTCTGGTCGAGCCGCCCCGGCGCGTGCAGCTGCTGTAGCCGCGCGAGCTTCAGGATCTTGCGCAGGTCGCCGATCACCTGGGCCAGCCACTTGTTGTCGGCGAGCTTGATGATCGCCTCGTGAATGATGTGGTTGGTGGCGTAGTAGTCGTTGATGCGCCGCGCCTTGGCGTGGCGCACCAGGCGCTCGTGCAGCGCGTCGAGCTCGTTCAGCTCGGCGTCGCTGGCGTTGCGCGCGGCCTCGTAGGCGCAGCGCCCTTCGAGCAGCGCGATCACCGGAAAGATCTCGTCCAGGTCGCGCTCGGTCACCTCGTTCACGAAGCAACCGCGGCGCGGCTCGTGGCGCAGCAGGCCTTCGGCGGTGAGTACCTTCAGCGCCTCGCGCAGCGGCGTGCGCGAGATCGACAGCCGCTCGCACAGGGCCACCTCGTCCACGAAGCTGCCGGGCGACAGCGTGCCGTCGAAGATCTGCTCGCGCAGCGTGGCGGCGACTTCGTCGTGGAGGGAATTGGGGACCAGGCGCATGCGTGAAGGACTCGGAAAGTCGGTGGGCGTTTCGCGTAATTTCCTGTAATTACGCATAATTGTGAGTGCATGGTTAACGCAATGCAAGGGCCGCGCCCTGCCCTTGCGGCCCGGAATTACCCTGAGATCGACGAAAAAAAGCGGCGCGCACCCGAAGGTGCTGCGCCGCGTTGTGCGGGGTGTGGAGAGGTCAGGCGCGCGCGGTGCTGCCCGTCTTGCCGGCGCGGCCGAACCAGAACCACAGCGCGATGCCGGCGATCACCATCGGCACGCTGAGCCACTGGCCCTGGCTCAGGCTGAGTGCGCGCAGGCCCAGGAAATCGTCGGGCTCCCGGAAGTACTCGGCCACGAAGCGCAGCACGCCATAGCCGATGAGGAACACGGCGGCCACCTGGCCCTGCTTGCGCTCCTTGCGCGCATAGAGCCACATCACGACGAACAGCAGCAGGCCTTCGAGCAGGAACTGGTAGACCTGCGACGGATGGCGCGGCAGCATCGAGCCGCTTTGCGGAAACACCATGCCCCAGGGCAGCTCGGGGCTGCTGAAACGGCCCCACAGCTCGCCGTTGATGAAGTTGCCCACGCGGCCCGCGGCCAGGCCGGTCGGCACGCAGGGCGCGACGAAATCCATCACCTGCCAGAACGGCCGCGCACGCGAGCGCGCAAACCACACCATGGCGCCGATCACGCCGAGCAGGCCGCCATGGAAGCTCATGCCGCCCTGCCACACGTACAGGATCTCGAGCGGGTGCGTGAGGTAGTACTCGGGCTTGTAGAACAGGCAGTAGCCGAGCCGGCCGCCGACGATCACGCCCATGACGCCCAGGAACAGGATGTCCTCGATGTCCTTGCGTTGCCACACGCCGGCCGTGGCCAGCGAGCGGAACGGCTCGTGGTGCAGGCGGCGCGTGCCCAGGAAATAAAACAGCGCGAAGGCCGCCAGGTAGGTCAGGCCGTACCAGTGGATGGCCACCGGCCCCAGCTGCAAGGCGATGGGATTGATCTGCGGATACATGAGCATCCGACGATTGTGCCGTGGCGCAATGACGCCGCCGGCACGGGGGCATTCAGGGCAATGTCAGCGCCCGAACTTCCACCACAGCAACCCCGCCACCAGGGCCGGCACCGCGAAGATGAACAGGAAGATCGGCAGCTCCTCGGCCACCGAGTACCCGGCCTTGAGCACGCCCACGGCCATGTTGATGCCCGCGCCGACGAACCACGCCGGAATGAACCACTTGGCCGCCGCGGCCAGCGCCATCGACGACCCGTCGCCCATGAAGCGGCCGGCCAGAAGAAACACCACCAGCAGCGCGAAGCCGCCCCCCATCACCATGACTGTGTGCATCTGCGTTGTCCTCCTGGATTGATCGTGCCCGATGTTGCCGGATCAGCGCGTGGTGTAGCCACCGTTGGCGAAGATCGTCTGGCCCGTGATCCACCAGCCTTCGGTGACCAGGAAGCGCACGATGGGCGCGATGTCCTCGATGTCGGTGAGGCCCTTCTTCGAGTACTTGCTGAGCGCGGCGGCGCTGCTGTGGTACGCCACGGCCTCGGGGCTTTCCTGGCCGTAGAAGAACGGCGTGTCCATCGGGCCCGGGCCGATGGCGTTCACCGAGATGCCACGGTCGCCGAACTCCTTGGAGGCCGCGCGCGTGTAGTGCTCCACCGCCGCCTTCGCCGCCGGGTAGATGGCATAGAACGGCGTGTAGGCCGCCAGCAGCGAGCTCACCAGCGTCACGATGCTGCCGCCGTCGGCCAGCGTGCGGCCGGCCTGCTGGATGAAGAAGAAGGCGGCCTTCGAATTGGCGTCGAAGCTCTTGTCGTAGTCGGCCTCGGTGATGTCCAGGATCGGCTTCTTGATCACCACGCCCGCCGTGTTGATCGCCAGGTCGACCTGGCCGAAGTGCTTCACGGCCTGGTCGAACAGCTTCACGTTGTTCTCGACCACCGCGAGGTCGCCCTGCACCAGCAGCGTGTCGGCGCCCTTGGCCTTCAGCGCGGCGGCCGTCTGTTCGGCCTCGGCGCGCGAACCGTCGCTGTTGTAGTGGATGGCGATGCCGCGGGCGCCGCCGTCGACCAGCTGGTGGGCGATGAGGGCACCGAGGTTCTTGCCACCGCCGGCGATGACGGCGACCTTGTTCGTGAGCGTGCGTGCGGACATGGATGGATTCCTCTGAATGAGTGAAAGACCCGGGACGGGATGTGTGACGAGCCGCCAGTCTATTGATCGCCAAGTTGCAGATAAATCACTCATTCAAGGCTAGACTATTCTGAAAACTACGAACAATCAGCCCCGCCGCCATGGACCGCATCGAACTCCTCCAGGTCTTCCTGCGCGTGGCCGAAACCGGCAGCTTCACGCGCGCCGCCGACCGGCTGGCGCTGCCGCGCGCCACCATCTCGACCGCCATCCAGCAGCTCGAGGCGCGCCTGGGCTCGCGCCTGCTGCACCGCACCACGCGCCGCGTGGGCCTCACGCCCGACGGCGAGGTGCTGCTTGAGCGGGCCCGCGCGCTGGTGGCCGACATGGAAGACATGGAGCAGCAGTTCCAGCCCGCGCACAGCAGCGTGAGCGGCCGGCTCAAGGTCGACGTGCCCAGCCGCATCGCGCGCCTGCTGATCGCGCCGGCGCTGCCCGATTTCTTTGCACGCCACCCGGCGGTCGAGCTCGAACTGGGCTCCAGCGACCGCGCGGTCGACCTCGTGCTCGAAGGCGTGGACTGCGCCCTGCGCGTCGGCCCGCTCGCCAGCAGCAGCCTCGTGGCCCGCCCGCTGGGGCACTTCACGCTCATCAACTGCGCCAGCCCCGCCTACCTTGCGCGCCACGGCACGCCGCGCACGCCGGCCGACCTGCCGCAGCACGTGGCGGTCAACTACGCCTCGCCGACCAGCGGCCGCGCCGCGCCCTGGGAATGGCAGCTGCGCGACGGCGAGACGCAGACGCTGCGTCTGCGCAGCCAGGTGGCGGCGAACAACGCCGAGACCTACATCGCCTGCGCGCTGGCGGGGCTGGGCCTGATCCAGATCCCGGCCTACGACGTGCGCGAGCACCTGGCGGCCGGCGAGCTGGTGGAAGTGCTGCCCGACGCGCGCGCCGAGCCGCTGCCGGTGCACCTCGTCTACCCGCACCGGCGCAATCTGTCGCGGCGGGTGCAGGCCTTCGCGGGCTGGCTCGATGCGCTGCTGGCGGCCACGCTCGATGCGCCCTCACCCGCCGGCCGGGCGGCGCGCAGCGCCTGAGCCTTACGCCGGCACGCGCCCGGCCCGCTCGCGCACGAAGGCCACGAAGCGTGCCAGCGCCGGATGCGAGGCTTGCGCGGGCCACACGAGGCTGGTCTCGCACACCGGCAGCGTCACGCGGCGGCGCCCCACGCCCTTGAACTCGTGGACCTGCCGGTAGACCACGCCCGCGCGCCGGAACTGCATCACGCTGTGCGGCACCCAGGCCGCCCCGATGCCGCCCGACACGAGGTTGACGATGGTCTGCATCTGGATCGCCTCCTGCGCCACCTGCGGCGTGCGCCCGGCCGCGTGGTACAGGTCGAAGATCGCGTCGTGCAGCGAGGGCACGATGCGGCGCGGAAAGATCACCAGCGGCTCGTCCAGCACCTCGGCCAGCGGCACGGGCCGCGCCTCGGCCAGTCGGTGCTGGGCCGGCAGCGCGAGCACCAGCGGCTCCACCTCGACCGGCAGGCAGGCCAGCCCCGGCGGCGCGGCGCCCGGCGAATGCAGCATCAGGCCGGCGTCGATCTCGCCGCGCGCGAAGGCTTCGAGCTGCACGTCGCCGGTGGCCTCGACCAGCTCCAGCGCCACCTCGGGGCACAGCACGCGGAACTCGCGCACCCAGGCCGGCAGCTGTTCGAAGCCAACCGTCGAGACGAAGGCGATGCGCACGCGCCCCACCTGCCCCGCCGCCGCCGCGCGCGCCCGTGCCGGCAGCGCCTGGGCGCGCGCCAGCAGCTCTCGCACGTCGGGCAGCAGCGCCTCGCCGGCCGGCGTGAGCGCCACGCGACGGCGCGTGCGGTCGAACAGCACCACGCCCAGCGTTTTCTCGAGCTGGGCAATGGCCTGCGTGACCGGCGGCTGCGTCATGTGCAGGCGCAGGGCGGCGCGACCGAAGTGCAGCTCTTCGGCCACGGCCACGAACTGACGCCAGGCGCGCAGGTCGATGAGGGCTTCATTCATATGCGAAGCATATCAATCCACGCTTCAAATTGGATTGGAACCAATCAATCAGAAGTCCGATACTTGGCGCTTCCCCCTCACGATCTCCCCACGACAGAAGAGACACCATGGACACCAAGACCATCCAGATCAACCGCCGCAGCGCGAACATCACCGAAGGCAAGAGCCGCGCCCCCAACCGCTCGATGTTCTACGCCATGGGCTACGAGGAAGGCGACTTCAAGAAGCCGATGGTCGGCGTCGCCAACGGCCACAGCACCATCACGCCCTGCAACTCGGGCCTGCAGAAGCTGGCCGACGCAGCCATCGCTGGCATCGAGGAAGCCGGCGGCAACGCGCAGGTGTTCGGCACACCCACCATCTCCGACGGCATGGCGATGGGCACCGAGGGCATGAAGTACTCGCTCGTGAGCCGCGAAGTCATCTCCGACTGCATCGAGACCTGCGTCGGCGGCCAGTGGATGGACGGCGTGCTGGTGGTCGGCGGCTGCGACAAGAACATGCCCGGCGGCCTCATGGGCATGCTGCGCGCCAACGTGCCCGCCATCTACGTCTACGGCGGCACCATCCTGCCGGGCCGCTACAAGGGCCAGGACCTGAACATCGTCAGCGTGTTCGAGGCCGTGGGCCAGAACGCCGCCGGCAACATGAGCGACGAAGACCTGCACGAGATCGAGAAGCGCGCCATTCCCGGCACGGGCTCGTGCGGCGGCATGTACACGGCCAACACGATGTCGAGCGCGTTCGAGGCGCTGGGCATCTCGCTGCCCTACTCGTCGACCATGGCGAACCCGCACGACGAGAAGGCCAACTCGGCCAAGGAATCGGCCAAGGTGCTGATCGAGGCCATCAAGAAAGACCTGAAGCCGCGCGACATCGTGACCAAGAAGGCCATCGAGAACGCCGTGGCCGTCATCATGGCCACCGGCGGCTCGACCAACGCGGTGCTGCACTTCCTGGCCATCGCTCACGCCGCTGGCGTGGAGTGGTCCATCGACGACTTCGAGCGCATGCGCAAGAAGGTGCCCGTGATCTGCGACCTGAAGCCCTCGGGCAAGTACCTCGCGGTCGACCTGCACCAGGCCGGCGGCATTCCGCAGGTCATGAAGGTGCTGCTCAAGGCCGGCCTGCTGCACGGCGACTGCATCACCATCAGCGGCCAGACCATCGCCGAAGTGCTCAAGGACGTGCCCGACGTGCCGCGCGCCGACCAGGACGTGATCCGCCCGATCGACAACCCGATGTACGAGGAAGGCCACCTGGCCATCCTGAAGGGCAACCTGTCGCCCGAAGGCGCGGTCGCCAAGATCACCGGCCTGAAGAACCCGGTCATCACCGGCCCTGCGCGCGTGTTCGACGACGAGCAGTCGGCGCTGCAGGCCATCCTGGCCGGCAAGATCGTCGCCGGCGACGTGATGGTGCTGCGCTACCTCGGCCCCAAGGGCGGCCCGGGCATGCCGGAAATGCTGGCCCCCACGGGTGCGCTGATCGGCGCGGGCCTGGGCGAAAGCGTCGGCCTCATCACCGACGGCCGCTTCTCGGGCGGCACCTGGGGCATGGTGGTCGGCCACGTCGCGCCCGAAGCGGCGGCGGGCGGCACCATCGCGTTCGTCAACGAAGGCGACTCGATCACCATCGACGCGCACGAACTGAAGCTCGAACTCAACGTGCCCGAAGCCGAACTCGCCAAGCGCCGCGAAGGCTGGACGCCGCCGGCCCCGCGCTACACGCGCGGCGTGCAGGCCAAGTTCGCGTTCAACGCCTCGAGCGCAAGCTCGGGCGCGGTGCTCGACAAGTTCTGAAGCGGCATCAGCCCATCATCCACGCGCCGTAGCCGAAGGCCGCAAAGCCCAGGCCGACGATCGCGAAGATGGCCCGGGCTTCGAAATCCATCGCCGGGGGAAAGCTCTGCACGACGAAGTGCAGCAGCGCCCCCGCGCCGATGGTGAGAAAACCCGCACCGAACTGCTTCATCGCACTGTCGTGGGGATAGAGAAACACCAGCGCGAAGCCGGCAAGGAACACCACGTTCGCCAGCACCGTGCCGCGCGTGCGCCATTTCTTCTGCGTGGGCGTCGGCTCGCGCACCGGCGCCGGCCGGCCCCTGCGGCCTTCCTTGAGCGCCATGCCGGTGAAGAACAGGCCGAACATCGTCGGAAAGCCGCCGAAGAGGCCGAGCCCCCAGACGATGCCCCACATATTCTGGAAGTCGGCCACCAGCGCTTGGGCCGGATCGGCGGTGCTGTAGCGCACCTCGACCGCATCGCCCCACTCCTTGTCCGACAGGCTGCCGCCTAGCCCCTTGACGCGGCGCTTCTGCCCGTCGGCGGCGGTGTATTCGACGAGGGGCGCGCGCGTGGTGGTGACGTAGCCCTTGCTGTCCTTGCTGCGCTCTTCCACGAACTCGACCAGGCTGCCCTGCGTGCTGGCCGTGCCCGCGATCGACTGGTAGCGCTGCCAGCCCACCGTGACCGCGCCGTACAGGCCGGCGCAGCCGATCAGCAAGGCGCCAATGCCTGCGCCCCAGAAGAAGGTCTTGAAACGACCGACCAGCGCGCCCACGGCCGGCCCGACCAGCAGCGACAGCCCGAAGACGAGCAAGGCGTGGGTGGCGGCTTCGTCGTCCATGGCGCGCGTCCTGTCGGCATGCGGCGCGGGTGACGGAGCCGCGGGGTCAGCGGCGCGGGCGCTGCTGCCCGTTGCTGGTGCGAAGGCCCATGTTGGTCTTCTGGCGGTCGATGCGCGCCTGCTTGCGCCGCTCTTCGCGCTCGATGACCTTGCGCTTGGTATAGCCCGACGAATCGGCCCAGGCCCACCAGGCCAGCGCCAGCGCGAACGGGCTCAGCACGATCCACCAGCTCCAGCCGGCGACCATTCCCACTTCGAAATATTTGAGGGCTACACCGAGCAGGCCCAAGAGCAGAAACCACATCGCGAATACCCTCCGAGTTGGTCGGTATCGCCGCCGGTGCGTGTGCACCGCGCTACCTACAATCGCGTTGGATCGAATGTAACTCAGCCCTTACGAAAACAGTCCCCATGAAAAGAACGATGTTGATGGCAGCCCTGGGCCTCGGCCTCGCGGCGCCCGCCTTTGCCGACCTGGCCCTTGCCACGTCGAAGAACTGCATGAGCTGCCACGCGGTCGAACGCAAGGTGCTCGGGCCGTCATTCAAGGACATCGCGGCCAAGTACAAGGACGACAAGGGTGCGGCCAACACACTGGCCACCAAGATCATCAAGGGCGGCTCGGGCGTGTGGGGCCCGGTGCCGATGCCGGCCAACAACCAGGTCAGCGAAGCCGATGCGAAGAAGCTCGCGGCCTGGGTGCTGTCGACGAAGTAATCGGCAGGAAAACGAAGCGCGTAGCGGCGCGCCCGCTCAGATGCTCGGGTTGATGTCGCTGGGCACCGGACGGCGTTCGATGCGGTCCTCGAGCTGCCCGATGTGCGCCGCCACCGTGTTGTCGGTCTGGTCCGAACGCAGCTTGACCGCGCTTTCCAGCTGATCCATGCGCGCCAGCAGCGCCGTGTGCCGGTCGGCGTTGTGCGACATGTGCTGCTTCTCCTGGGCTTCCAGGAAGTTGCGCAGCTCGGTGAAGCGCGAGGCCTCGGCCTTGTCGGCGAGGTCGCGCTGGGTCTGCATTTCCTTCGTGTGGCGCTTGGTCTCCAGCAGCACCGAGCTGTGCAGGTACAGCACGTACACGAGGAAGAAGGCCGCGAGCACGGCCGTGAGCCCCAGCATGATCAGCCCGAGCGGCGCCGACACGCTCATGAAGCCCAGCCACACGTCGGTGGGTGCCGACAACGTGCCCCAGTTCAGCGCGGCAAGCCCCGCGATGAGCAGCACGATGACAAAAAGAAAAGCGGATCTCACGCCCATGTGGCGCCTCCTTGCAAACAGCCGGTCACGATGACAAAAGCCGCGCGCCTGTCGTGGCGCGCGGTGACGACATCGGTTTTACCTCAGCAAGGAGCCCGCTTTGGTGCACATGGCCGCACAAACGGCCATGTCCTACACCTCTGTACAGCGCGTTCGTGACAACTGTTCCGGATTGGCCGGATTCGGCCAACCCTGGGTTCAGTTCGTCTCGGACAGCTGGTCGAGGATCGCCGGGTTCTCGAGCGTCGACGTGTCCTGCGTGATCGCCTCGCCCTTCGCAATGCTGCGCAGCAGGCGCCGCATGATCTTGCCGCTGCGCGTCTTGGGCAGGTTGTCGCCGAAGCGGATGTCCTTGGGCTTGGCGATGGGGCCGATTTCCTTGGCGACCCACGCGCGCAGTTCGTTGGCGATCTGCTTGGCTTCCTCGCCAGTCGGGCGCGCGCGCTTGAGCACCACGAAGGCGCACACGGCCTCACCCGTCACGTCGTCGGGACGGCCCACCACCGCGGCTTCGGCCACGAGGTCGGTCTTGGACACCAGCGCCGATTCGATTTCCATCGTGCCCAGGCGGTGGCCCGACACGTTGAGCACGTCGTCGATGCGGCCCGTGATGCGGAAGTAGCCGCGGTCGGCACTGCGCACCGCGCCGTCGCCGGCCAGGTAGATCGTGCCGCCCATCTCTTCGGGGAAGTAGCTCTTCTTGAAGCGCTCGGGGTCGTTCCAGATGGTGCGGATCATCGAGGGCCACGGGCGCTTGATGACCAGCATGCCGCCCGCGCCGTTGGGCAGGTCCTTGCCCGTCTCGTCGACGATGGCGGCCATGATGCCCGGCAGCGGCAAGGTGCACGAGCCTGGCACCAGCGGCGTGGCGCCCGGCAGCGGCGTGATGACGTGGCCGCCGGTCTCGGTCTGCCAGAAGGTGTCGACGATCGGGCAGCGCTCGCCGCCGATGTTCCGGTGGTACCACATCCACGCTTCGGGATTGATCGGCTCGCCGACCGAACCGAGGATGCGCAGGCTGGTCAGGTCCCAGTTCTTCGGGTGCACCTTCTCGTCGCCTTCGGCCGCCTTGATGAGCGAGCGGATGGCGGTGGGCGCGGTGTAGAAGATCGAGACCTTGTGCTTCTGGATCATTTCCCAGAAGCGGCCCGCATGCGGGAAGGTCGGGATGCCTTCGAACACGACCTGCGTGGCGCCGGCCGCGAGCGGGCCGTAGGCGACGTAGGTGTGGCCGGTGATCCAGCCGATGTCGGCGGTGCACCAGAACAGGTCTTCGGGACGGATGTCGAAGGTCCAGTCCATCGTGAGCTTGGCCCACAGCAGGTAGCCACCGGTGGCGTGCTGCACGCCCTTGGGCTTGCCGGTGGAGCCCGAGGTGTAGAGGATGAACAGCGGGTGCTCGGCATTGACCGGCACGGGCGCGCACTCAGTGCCCTGCCCGGCCAGCGCTTCGGTGAAGGTCTTGTCGCGGCCCTCGACGCGGTTCCACGCGGTGGGCGTGCGCTCGTACACGAGCACGGTCTTGAGCGTGTCGCAACCGCCCAGTGCGATGCCGTCGTCCACGATGGCCTTGAGCGGCAGTTCCTTGCCGCCGCGCAGCTGGTAGTTGGCGGTGATGACAGCCACCGCGCCCGCGTCGATGATGCGTTCCTGCAGCGCTTTGGCAGAGAAGCCGCCGAACACCACGCTGTGGGTGGCGCCGATGCGCGCGCAAGCCTGCATGGCGACCACGCCTTCGATGGTCATCGGCATGTAGATGATGACGCGGTCGCCCTTGCGGATGCCCTGCGCCTTGAGCGCGTTGGCGAACTGGCTCACGCGGGCCAGCAGCTCCTTGTAGGTGACGCGGGTGACGGCGCCGTCGTCGGCTTCGAAGACGATGGCGGTCTTGTTCTCGACGGGGGTGCCGATGTGCTTGTCCAGGCAGTTGGCGCTGGCGTTGAGTTCACCGTCGCCGAACCATTCGTAGAACGGCGCCTTCGATTCGTCCAGGGTGCGGGTGAAGGGCTTCGTCCACTGCAGGTTGTCCTTGGCCAGGCGGGTCCAGAAGCCTTCGAAGTCCTGCTCGGCTTCCTTGCACAGTGCCTCGTAGGCGGCCATGCCGGCAATGCGGGCGCCTTCGGTGGCGCGGGCGTCGGGCGGGAACACGCGGTTCTCGACCAGGACGGATTCAATGTTCTTCGATGCGCTGCTCATGCTCTTGTCTCCTGATTGAATGCGGCCGTAATGTCGGGGCACGCACTTACGGGCCACTGACGGGGTCGATGTTAGTTCGCAGGGTTATCACGAGTGCGTCACTGGGAGACCTCTAGAATCGCCCGACTTTTTACACCTGTCTTCTTACTTCATGTCCGCCCCCGATCCTGTCGACGCCCGGAACGCGCCCGTACCAGCACGCAGTTCCCCGCTGAAGCCACTGCCCCGGCTCATCTTCGCGAGCCGCTGGCTGCAGCTGCCGCTGTACCTGGGGCTGATCGTGGCGCAAGGCGTGTACGTGGTGCACTTCCTGGTCGAGCTGCTGCACCTGGTCGAAGCCGCCTTCGGCAACAAGGACGCGCTGCAGGCCCTGATCGCGAGCATCGGCTACAAGACCACCGCACCGGTCGGCTCGCTCAACGAGACGGTGATCATGCTGGTGGTGCTGGCGCTGATCGACGTGGTGATGATCTCCAACCTGCTGATCATGGTGATCGTGGGCGGCTACGAGACCTTCGTGAGCCGCATGGACCTCGAAGGCCACCAGGACCAGCCCGAGTGGCTGAGCCACGTGAACGCCTCGGTGCTCAAGGTGAAGCTGGCCACCGCCATCATCGGCATCAGCTCGATCCACCTGCTCAAGACCTTCATCAACGCGGACAACTACACCGACAAGGTGCTGATCGCGCAGACCGTGATCCACATCGCGTTCCTGTTCTCGGCCATGGCCATCGCCTACACCGACAAGCTGATGAACGAGGCGGCCGCCGCCAACGCTCACCACTAGGAAGGCGTGTCCCAGGCCGGCACTTCGGTGAAGCGCTCGGCCAGGAAATCGAGCAAGGTGCGCAGCGCAGACGGCATGTGCTTGCGCGAGGCGTACACCGCATACACCCCCAGCACCTGCGGCTCGTGATCGGGAAAGAGCGACACCAGCTCGCCCGATTGCAGCAACCCCGACGTCAGATAGGTGGGCAGCATCGCGATGCCCGCCCCGGCCCGCGCCAGCGCCATCAGGCTGGCCGCGTCGTTGGTCGAGAGGTTGCCGGCCACGGCCACCGAGACCGGCAGGCCGTCGGCCTTGCGCGTGAAGTTCCACAGGCTGCGGCCGAAATACGAGTGCGTGAGGCAGTTGCGCTGCGCCAGCTCTTCCACGCGCTGCGGCTGGCCGTGCGTCTTCAGGTAATCGGGCGTCGCGCAGACCACCGAACGGCACACCGAGAGCCGGCGCGCAATGAGGTTCGGATCGATCTCGGACGACACGCGGATGGCGAGGTCGATGCGCTCGTCCACCAGGTTCACCGCGCGGTCGAGCAGCACCAGGTCGACCGCCACGCCCGGATAGCGCCGCACGTAGTCGGCCACCGCGCCGGCCAGTTGCGCCTGCGCGAACGAGGTGCTGGCGGTGATGCGCAGCTGCCCGCTCGGCGCCTCGGCGGGGTGGCGCACCGCCGCCTGCATGTCGCCCGCGAGTTCGAGCACCTGGCGGCAGCGCGGCAGCAGTTCCTCGCCCGCCGCCGTGAGGCTGAGGCGGCGCGTCGTGCGGTGCAGCAGACGCGCGCCGGTCCATTGCTCCAGTTCGGCCACGTAGCGCGTGACCACCGGGCGCGACAGGTCGAGCTTGTCGGCCGCGGCCGAGAGGCTGCCCGCGTCCACCACGGTCACGAACACCCGCATTGCGTTCAATCGGTCCATTCGAACGATTTTAGGAATAAAGAAGCGCGGAATTCGAGGTATTTCTTTCGAAACCAGAAACCTAAGATGCGGTTCATCCCCTTCCCAACTTTTGACTGGAGTCCCTCATGAGCCACATCGCCATCCTCGGCGCCACCGGACGTGCCGGCGGTCGCCTTCTCGAAGAAGCACTGCGCCGCGGCCACACCGTGACGGCCATCGCCCGCCATGCCAGCGCAAAGCTGGCCGGCCGTGCCAACGTCAAGACCGTCGATGCCGACGCGCTCGACGCCGCCGCCCTCGAAAAGGCCGTGGCCGGCCATGACGCCGTGTTCAGCGCGGCGCATTTCGCCACCGTGCCGCCCGCGGCCGTCATCGAGCCCGTGAAGCGCGCGGGCGTGAAGCGCCTGCTCGTGGTCGGCGGCGCCGGCAGCCTGTTCGCGGCGCCCGGCCTGAAGGTGATCGACACGCCGAACTTCCCCGACGCCTACCGCGCCGAAGCCACGGCCGGCGGCGTATTCCTCGATGCGCTGCGCAACGAGAAGGACCTCGACTGGACCTTCCTGTCGCCCTCCGCCGAATTCGTCGAAGGCGAGCGCACCGGCAAGTTCCGCCTGGGCAAGGACGACCTGCTGGTGAGCGCCGAGGGCCGCAGCTGGATCAGCTTCGAGGACTACGCGATCGCATTCATCGACGAGCTCGAGAAGCCTGCGCACTCGCGCCAGCGCTACACGATCGGCTACTGATCGCTCGGCCGGCAACGAAAAAGGACCCTCGCGGGTCCTTTTTTCATTGGGGGTTGCGGAGCGGATCAGCGACCCGTCATGTTCTCCGGCACCACCCACGCATCGAACTGCTCGGCTGTCAGGTGCCCCGACGCAATCGCCGCCTCGCGCAGGCTCGTGCCTTCCTTGTGCGCCTTCTTGGCGATGTAGGCCGACTTGTCGTAGCCGATGTGCGTGTTCAGCGCCGTCACCAGCATCAGCGAACGCTGCACCAGCTCCGTGATGCGTTCGCGGTTCGGCTCGATGCCCACGGCGCAGTGGTCGTTGAAGCTCACCATGCCGTCGGCCAGCAGGCGCACGCTTTGCAGGAAGTTGTGCGCCACCATCGGGCGGAACACGTTCAGCTCGAAGTTGCCCGAGGCGCCGCCGATGTTGATGGCCACGTCGTTGCCGAACACCTGCGCGGCCAGCATCGTCACGGCCTCGCTCTGGGTCGGATTGACCTTGCCCGGCATGATCGACGAGCCGGGTTCGTTCTCGGGAATGCTCAGTTCGCCGATGCCGCTGCGCGGGCCGCTCGCGAGCCAGCGCACGTCGTTGGCGATCTTGTTCATGCTGGCGGCGAGCGTCTTCAGCGCGCCGTGGGCATGCACCAGCGCGTCGACGCTGGCCATGGCTTCGAACTTGTTCGGCGCGGTCACGAACGGCAGGTTCGTGAGCTTCGCGAGTTCGGCCGCGACCTGCTCGGCATAGCCCTTGGGCGCGTTGAGCCCGGTGCCGACGGCCGTGCCGCCCAGCGCCAGTTCGCACAGGTGCGGCAGCGCGGCGCGC
Organism: Variovorax sp. V118; assembly: GCF_041154445.1. GTDB lineage: Bacteria > Pseudomonadota > Gammaproteobacteria > Burkholderiales > Burkholderiaceae_C > Variovorax > Variovorax boronicumulans. The sequence goes on from NZ_AP028663.1 coordinate 2,769,241, forward strand.
ACATGCGCCTCGCCGTGCGCCAGCTGCGCCACGTAGCCCGAGAACTCCTGGCCCAGAGTGAGCGGCGTGGCGTCCTGCAGGTGGGTGCGGCCGATCTTCACGATGTCCGCAAAATCTTCGGCCTTCTTCGCCAGCGTGCCACGCAGCTTGGCGATGGCGGGCAGCAGCTTGTGCGTGATGGCTTCGACGGCCGCCACGTGCATGGCGGTGGGGAACACGTCGTTGCTCGACTGGCTGCGGTTCACGTCGTCGTTCGGGTGCACCAGGCGCCCTTCCCCGCGCTCGCCGCCGAGCAGCTCGCTGGCGCGGTTGGCCAGCACCTCGTTGACGTTCATGTTGCTCTGCGTGCCCGAGCCGGTCTGCCAGACCACCAGCGGGAATTCGCCCGGGTGCTTGCCGGCGATGACTTCGTCGGCCGCGGCCACGATGGCTTGCGTCTTCTTCTCGTCCTGCAGGCCCAGCGCGTGGTTGACCACGGCCGATGCGCGCTTGACCTGGGCCAGCGCCTTGATGATCTCGCGCGGCTGCTGCTCGCCGGAGATGTCGAAGTTCTGCAGCGAGCGCTGCGTCTGCGCGCCCCACAGCTTGTCGGCCGGCACGTCGATCGGGCCGAAGGTGTCGCGCTCGGCACGGGTCTTGGGAGAAGTCGTCATGAGAAAAATGGCTCCACAGTCTTGGATGGTTGCGCCCGCTCACCGGGCGCGGTGCCGAGTATGGTCTCAATAAGAATGGCTCGCATCTGACGAGGCCTTTCGCCCGGGTCCCACAGACACGATACGCCCGTGGGTTGACTCGCGTCATGCCAAAAAGTTATAATTAGCGGCTTCCGACGACCAACAAGTCATGTTGGTCACCCTTGCACTACTCGCGGATCTGCGAATCCCGTCGCGGTGCAAGGCCCTTCACGCCGGGCCCAGCCCGGCAAACCGGCCGGATCTTTTTTCCGGCCCCATTGCCACGTCACGCTCATCCAGGCGGCGCCCCTCGACCAGGCCCGTTGTCTGCGAATGAAGCATCCGGCGGGCACTGGCTTCGTCGCCAAGTCGTCTTCAGTGCCTGTCGGCAGCCCTCGGGGCTCGCCGGGCCATTGCATGCGCATGCGCAATCTTCATGCGCGCTGTCGGGCAGCTCCCTCATCGGGCTGATGGCGTGGCCGTTGCCGCCCTTCGGGGCGGTGCTGTGTCCACCCTTCACTCAAGGAGCCCCGGCATATGGCCAAAGGAATTCTCATCGACCATGTCTTCAAGGTGTTCGGCGACTCGCCCGAACAAGCCCTCGAGCTGGTCCGCCAAGGTTTTTCCAAGAAGGAAATCCTGGCGAAGACCGGCCAGTCGATCGGCGTGTTCGATGCCACCTTCGAGATCCAGGCCGGCGAGATCTTCGTGATCATGGGCCTGTCGGGCTCGGGCAAGTCGACGCTGGTGCGGCTGTTGAACCGGCTCATCGAGCCGACCGCCGGGCGCATCGTGATCGACGGCGCCGACATCAACGAGCACTCCGACAGCAAGCTGCGCGCGCTGCGCCGCAAGGACATCAGCATGGTGTTCCAGTCGTTCGCGCTGATGCCGCACATGACGGTGCGCGAGAACACCGCCTTCGGCCTGGAACTGTCGGGCACGCGCAAGAAAGACCGCCTCGCGCAGGCCGACCTCGCGCTGGCGCAGGTGGGCCTTTCGGGCTGGGGCGACAGCTACCCCGACGAGCTCTCGGGCGGCATGCAGCAGCGCGTGGGCCTGGCGCGCGCGCTGGCGTCCGACCCGTCGATCCTGCTGATGGACGAGGCCTTCTCGGCGCTCGACCCGATCATCCGCACCGAGATGCAGTCGGAGCTGCTGCGGCTGCAGCAGGTGCAGCGCCGCACCATCGTCTTCATCTCGCACGACCTGGACGAAGCCATGCGCATCGGCGACCGCATCGCGATCATGAAGGACGGCCACGTGATCCAGGTCGGCACGCCCGACGAGATCCTGCGCAGTCCGGCCGACGACTACGTGCGCAGCTTCGTGCGCGGCGTGGACGCGGCGGCGGTGTTCAAGGCGGCCGACATCGCGCGCAAGTCGCTCACCGTGGTGTGCGAGCACCCCGAGCGCGGCGCGCGCGCGGCGCTCAAGCTGCTCGAAGACCAGGACCGCGACTTCGCCTACGTGACCAGCCCGACCAAGCGCTTCCTGGGCGTGGTGTCGGCCGACACGCTGCGCGGTGCGCTCGACGGGCATTCGGGCCCGCTCGGCTTGCAGCACGCCTTCCTCGAGGACCTGCCGCGCATCGACGCCGAAGCCCCCGTGGCCGGCCTGATCGGACAGCTCGCGCAGGCGCCCTGCGCGCTACCGGTCGTGGCTGGCGACGGCCGCTTCTGCGGCGCGATCAGCAAGACGACGCTGCTGCGCTTCCTCGACCGCGACACGCCGCCGATCGAACCCGTCTCGCCGCATGCCGCGCCCGCACTCGCCGCCGAGCCGCACTGAATTCACGAAGGACCTTGAACGATGAACGACACCACATTGCCTTCCGACCTGAACGCGCCCCTGCTGGACACCCCCGTCCTGGACACGCCCGCCGCGCCCCCTGCTGCCCTCGATCCGTGGGAAGCGATCTCGGCCGCGCCTGACACCTCGACCGCCAGTGCCTGGCTCGATGCGCCGGCGAACACCGCGCACGCCCTCGCGGGCCAAGCCGACACCGCCACCAACGGCTTCGCGCTGCACCGCCTGTGGGACGGCTCGCTGCCCGTCGAGGCCTGGATCAACCAGGGCCTGGGCTGGGTCGTCGAACACTTCCGCCCCTTCTTCCAGACCGTGCGCCTGCCCATCGACAGCACGCTCAACTCGGTGCAGGGCCTGCTCACCGCCCTGCCCGCGCTGCCGATGATCGCGCTCATCGGCCTGCTCGCCTGGCAGTTCGCCGGCCGCGCGCTGGCCATCGGCACCGTCGTGTCGCTGATGCTGGTGACCGTGCTGGGCATCTGGCCCGAAGCCATGGTCACGCTGTCGCTGGTGCTGACCTCGCTGGTGTTCTGCATGGTCATCGGCCTGCCGCTGGGCGTGCTGCTGGCCAGCAGCGACCGGGCCCAGCGCGTGATGCGCCCGGTGCTCGACGCCATGCAGACCACGCCGGCCTTCGTGTACCTCGTGCCGGTGGTGATGCTGTTCGGCATCGGCAACGTGCCGGGCGTGATCGTGACCATCGTCTTCGCGCTCGCCCCGCTGGTGCGCCTGACCAACCTCGGCCTGCGCCAGGTGCGCCCCGACCTCATTGAAGCCGCGCGCGCCTACGGCGCCTCGCCCTGGCAGATGCTCGTGAAGGTGAAGCTGCCGCTGGCCATGCCCTCGATCATGGCGGGCATCAACCAGGCGCTGATGCTGTCGCTGTCGATGGTGGTGATCGCCTCGATGATCGCCGTGGGCGGCCTGGGCCAGATGGTGCTGCGCGGCATCGGCCGGCTCGACATGGGCCTGGCCACCGTCGGCGGCCTGGGCATCGTGTTGCTGGCGATCACGCTGGACCGCCTGACGCAGGCCATGGGCAAGTCGCGCCGCAGCGCCGGCCACCGCTGGTGGCACACCGGCCCGGCCGGCTTCGCGCTGCGCACGCTGCAGCGCCTCGTGGGCACGCCCTCGCGCGGCGAGCACGCCGACGACGCCGTGCCCGCCCTTTCCGCGCAAGCGCACTGACCGTCACGGAGGACAACCACGCATGAAGACCACCCGCCTCTTCCTTGCCCGCGGCCTCCTGGCGCTGGGCCTTGTCGCCTTCGGTGCGACCGCACAGGCCGCCAACGACCTGCCCGGCCAGGGCATCACCGTTCAGCCGCTGAAAAGCTCGCTCGCCGAGGAAGCCTTCCAGACGCTGCTGGTGATGCGCGCGCTCGAGAAGCTCGGCTACAAGGTCGAGCCGATGAAAGACCTGGAGCCCGCCACCGAGCACCTGGCCATTGCCAACGGCGACGCCACCTTCATGGCCAACCACTGGAGCCTGCTGCACGCCGACTTCTACAAGAACAGCGGCGGCGACGCCAAGCTGTGGCGCCAGGGCACGTACTCCGACGGCGCGGTGCAGGGCTACCTGATCGACCGCAAGACCGCCGAGCAATACAACATCACGAACCTCGCGCAGCTGAAAGACCCGGCCATCGCCAAGCTGTTCGACGCCGACGGCGACGGCAAGGCCGACCTCACCGGCTGCAACCCCGGCTGGGGCTGCGAACTGGCCATCGAAGGCCACTTGGCCGCCTACCAACTGCGCGACAGCGTGACCCACAAGCAGGGGAGCTACGCCGCGCTCATGGCCGACACCATCGCGCGCTTCAAGCAGGACAAGCCGATCCTCTACTACACCTGGACGCCCTACTGGGTCAGCGCCGTGCTGCGCCCGGGCGCGGACGTGGTCTGGCTGCAGGTGCCCTTCTCGCCCGCGCAGGCCGGCGCGCAGGTCGACACCCGGCTGCCCAACGGCCGCAACTACGGCTTCCTGGCCAACGAGCAGCGCATCGTCGCCAACAGGGCCTTCATCGAGAAGAACCCCGCCGCCGGCCGCCTGTTCGAGGTGATGAAGCTGCCGATCAGCGACATCAACGCGCAGAACCTGCGCATGAGCGAAGGCGCGAACAGCATGCAGGACGTGACGCGCCACACCGACGGGTGGATTCGCGTGCACCAGGCGACGTTCGACGGCTGGATTGCGCAGGCGCGCGCCGCAGCAAACTAGCAGCGCAGTGCCCGCCGGACGGGCCACGGAACGCCGTGGCCCTCGCGCCTCGGCACCGAAAAAGAGGCGCGAAACGCGCCGTGCCCCCTACACTTTCGGCTTAAACCAAGCGGGAGGGGAACGGATGGCAGGCTCTGACATTGGCTTGATGAATGCCGTGATCGCGGCCTCGCGCGCCCCATCGAACGCATCGCGCTGGGCCGACACGCTCGAGGCGCTGTGCCTGCGGTTCAACGCCACGGCCGCGTGCATCCACACCCCGCGCAGCACGAGCGCCGACCGCTCGCTGTTCGTCGATCACGGGCTGCCCACCCACACGGTGCCCGACTACGTCCAGTACTGGTCGGCCAAAGATCCCTGGATGGCCGGCGCGGCAGACAAGGAAATCTGCGTGCGCACCGGCGAATGCGGCATCGGCCGCGAGCTGTGCGACTGGGACGCACTGGGCAAGCTCGACTACTTCCACGAATTCGCGGCGCCCACCGGCGTGAAGGGCCTGTTGGCCATGATCGTCGACGACGGCACGCAGCCCTTCGTTGCGCCGTTCACGGCGATCGGCCTGTACCGGCGCCCCGGGCTCGAGGAGTTCAGCTACCAGGACAAGCGCGTCTTCGAGTCGGTACACGCCCCGCTGCAACTGGCGCTGCACGCGCACTGGGCGCTCGGTCGCAGCACCCAGGCCGGCCAGACCTCGCTGGCGCTGCTCGACGTGGTGCCCAAGCCGCTGCTGGTGCTGTCCCACGCCGGTGAGGTGCTGTACGCGAACGCGGCCGGCGCGGCCCTGCTGTCGCGCAACGACTGGGCGGGCACGCAGCACGGCAAGCTGGTCCGGCTGGGCACGCTGGATGCCGATGCCGTGGCGGCATCGCTGCGCCTGGTGCGGCAAGGCCTGCTCCAGACGCATGCGCTCTGGCAGCGCGGGAACGACGACACCGGGGCCTCGGCCACGGCGCGGCTGGTTCCGCTCGAAGAAAGCAATGCGTGCCGCCTGGCCTGGCCGACCGCGGTCGCGTTGTTGATGATCGACGAGCCGCAGGAAGACCACCAGGCCCGCAGGCTGCAGCAGGTCGCGACGCAATACAGGCTCACGGAGGCGGAGATGCGGGTGATCGCCGAGTTGGTCGACGGCACCCGTCCGGCCGAGTTTGCGCAGCGCCACGGCATCTCCGTGCACACCGTGCGCACGCACCTGCGCAACATCTTCGACAAGACCGGGCTGCGCCGCCAGAGCGACCTGATCCGCCTGGCCGGCATGCCGCGACGCTGAACGCTCGCCCCTTTTTCTTCTACTTGATTTGAGCGATGCCGGAGCGCACGGCGCCGCGGACACTCGCCCGAGGAGCGCGGCGCCCACAGCGGGTGTGCGGATGCCGTGGTCATCCTGCATCCCATCCCTGGAGCCCTCGCCCATGAAGCCCTCATCGCATCGCGCATGCACGGTCCGCCCGGTTCGCGCCGGCGTCGCCGTCCTCTTTCTCCTGGCCCTGCATCGCATGGCCGCCGCGCAAACGGCGCCGGTGTGCGAGCACGATGCCGTCGTCACCGAGCGCTTCATTCCCGTGGAGATGCTGACCGGCAACCCGATGCCCGAGACCCGCGAACTGAAATTCACCGAGGTCGACCGACGCTATCCCTTCATTGACGTGCATCCCGACGGCAAGCTCGGTGCGGGAGACGTCACCCTGAAGGGCCCGACGAAGTACGTGGGCTACGCCGGCAAGGAGTTCGAGGTGTACGAACGCACGGTGCCCCGGTCGCACGAGCGCTTTGCGCTCACGCCCGACGGCACGGCCATCGGCCGCGTCTACGACCAGCGTTTCGGCCAGTCCTACAACGAAGGCAAGTTCCCGGTCGGCCTCTGGCAGCAAGGCCAGAAGCGCAGCTACGACACGCTGTACGGCCAGCGCAGCGCCGTGTCGTCGCTCGAGATCGAGAAGCTCTCGTGCACCTACGACGGCATTGCGGGCGCCTTGCAGTACCGCTGGAAAACGAACAACGGCCTCGACTACGCCTATGTCTACGCGCCGGGTCGCGGCATCGTGCAGGTCTTCACGTACAAGAACGGGCGCTGAACAACCGGCGCTGGATCTTTTGCATGGCGCGTACTTGATTTGAAGGATGTCGCTGCCCCTGTCCATCGAAATACTTCGCACGGCCAAGCACCTAGAGGGGGTGCTTCAACAACCGAGGAGAAGAAGATGGCGAGTGCGTTCCTGCGTTCAAAAGTGTGTGCGGCCTGCGTGGCCCTGATGGCCGTGGCCGCGTGTGGCGGAGGCAGCGGCGGTGGGGGTGGCGGGTCGTTCTTTCCCATCGGTGGCACGCCGGCCCCCGCCGAGCCGGCCGGCCCTGCCGACCCCACCCCGCAGGAGCCCGCGGACGCCGGGTTCGCGGTCAAGGTCATGGACGGCGCCCTGCGCAACGCCGTGGTGTTCCTCGACAAGAACAATAACGGCCTGCTCGACACCGACGAACCCAGCGCGCGCACAGACGCCGAAGGCAACGCCACGCTGCAGATCGCGCCCGCCGACCGCGGCACGGCGCCGGTGGTGGCGCTGGTCGGCACCGACGCGGTGGACGCCCAATCGGGCGCTGTCACGACGGCCTATGTGCTGAAGGCCCCGGCGGACAAGGCGCAGCTGGTCACGCCGTTCACGACCCTGATCAACCAGCTCGTCGAGAACACGGGGGCCACCTCCGAACAGGCCGAAGCCAATCTGCGGGAGCAGCTGGGCCTGGCCAACGATCTCTTTGCAGACTACAGCACGGACCACCCGAACGCCTCGATGGCGACGACGCTGGTCCGGATTGCGCAGAAGCTGAGCGTGCAACTGGCCGGCCAGGTCGGCATGCCCGACGGGCTCGGCGGCAACATCAGCGCGGGGGACATCGCCAAGGAAACGCAGAACATGCTGCTGGACCGGCTGCTCGGGCTGCGTTTCGGTTTCAGCACGTCGTTCGCCAAGACCTCCTGCGCGGGCGGCCCTGCGGTCGATACGTGCCAGGGCTATATCGACTCGCTCTCCACCTACTACGTGACCGACGCACGGGAGAGCCAGCTCAACAAGCCCCTGGCCCTCTTTGCCGCGGTAACGGCCAGCAAGAGCATCGCCGCAGCGCCCGCCGTGACGGAGCCCGACGCGCCCGCGCCGGCGGGCATTCTCGACTTCCTGACTCTGACGAACACCACCAACTGGTCGCGGCGCCTCCTGCTCTCCACGACGGAAGAAGTCACGCCCGTCAACGGGATCGTGCGCTTTCGCGACTTTCGCAACAGCAGCACCAACGGCACGCTGGCCACCTGGTCCTACGGCGGCTCTCCCGCACGGCAGAACGACCTTCACTGGAGCGGCAGCGCATGGGTGGCCTGCCCGGTGGGCTTCCAGAGCACCAGCACCGTGCGCGACGCCAGATCGGTGAGCACGAGCGACTACTGCGCAGGCGCGAACACGGGCGTCAGCAAGCGCACGTCCGTCGACATCAGCGGCCAGCCGATGTCGGTGGTGGTCGCAGGGATCAAGACCTATCCCTACACGAGCAGCGGCCCCTACGGCCAGTCGTATGCGAACTGGGGCCCCGACCTTCCGCTGACCGAGATCATCACGACACTGAGCCCCTTCACGTTCCCCCCCGGCTCGACGCTCTACTACCAGGGCGCCCTGGACCTGTCGAACGCGCCGGGCTACGACGCGATCGAAGCCAACAAGCTCAACGTCGCGGCGGCGGACGTCGCCGCGGGCGGCGATTCGCGGCTCGATCCCACCATTGCCTGCCTGGTGTCCACAGCCCCGGGCACCCCGGCCTCGACGCTGGACGAGGTGATTGCGCGCAGCCCCGGCCGCGCCTGCTTCCACGCGCCCGGCCCGCTCGCCGGCACCGCGTTCCCGAGCGGCGACCGCAACGAGGGCTGGGGCGGCACCACGACGAACCTGGGCACGCTCGGCAACGCGCCGCTGGGCACCACGGCCACGGCGACCGGCTACTACACGACCAACACGCTGGTGCGCGTGAGCTTCGCGGGCGGCGCCAGTAAGGTCGTGACCTTCTACGAATGCAAGCAGCGCGCCGTCAACGGCTCGGCCCGCAACTGCGATGTGGTCGGCACCGGCAGCTACACCATCACCCAGATGGGCGACGCGCGCGTGATGCGCTTCGGCTCGGTCCCGGGCCAGCACACGTTCCTCGGCTCGGACCGCGTGCTGATCGAGCGCGACGGCGCCGTGTTCGTGGGCAGCCAGGGGAAGGCCGTGGCGAAGAAGCAGATCCGCATGAACCTCAAGGCGGCCAACGCCATGTTCGAGGCGTTCACCACGCTGGGCTACGTCGGCCTGTCGCAGATCACCCCCTGACAAGACCACCAGGGTGCAGTCGAAAAAGGGGCTCCGGCCCCTTTTTTCATGGGGCTGGCCGCATCCCGAGGGGCATTGCGCCGGGGAAAGTAGCCGGTATTGGTGGCTGAGATAATCGAGGGCGTTCCCCCTCCCAAGAAGACTCCCCACCATGACGACCACGATCCAGCAGGCCGACCTGATCGAATCGATCAGCGCCGCGCTCCAGTACATCAGCTACTACCACCCCGCGGACTACATTGCCCACTTGGCCAAGGCCTACGAGCGCGAGCAGAGTCCCGCCGCCAAGGACGCCATTGCGCAGATCCTGACCAACAGCAAGATGAGCGCCACGGGCCACCGCCCGATCTGCCAGGACACCGGCATCGTCAACGTGTTCCTCAAGGTGGGCATGGACGTGCGCTGGGGCGGCTTCACCGGTTCGCTGGACGACGCCATCAACGAAGGCGTGCGCCGCGGCTACAACCACCCCGACAACACGCTGCGCGCCTCGGTCGTGGGCGACCCGCAGTTCGATCGCAAGAACACCAAGGACAACACGCCCGCGGTGATCTTCACCGAGATCGTGCCGGGCAACTCCGTCGAAGTGACGGTGGCCGCCAAGGGCGGCGGCAGCGAGAACAAGAGCAAGCTGGTCATGCTGAACCCCGGCGACAGCGTGGTCGACTGGGTGCTCAAGACCGTGCCGACCATGGGCGCCGGCTGGTGCCCGCCCGGCATGCTGGGCATCGGCATCGGCGGCACGGCCGAGAAGGCCGCATTGATGGCCAAGGAAAGCCTGATGGACGACCTGGACATGCACGAGCTGCAGGCCAAGGCCGCCTCGGGCGCCGAGCTCAGCAAGGTCGAGGCGCTGCGCCTCGAACTGTTCGAGAAGGTCAATGCCCTGGGCATCGGCGCGCAGGGCCTGGGCGGCCTGGCCACCGTGCTCGACGTCAAGATCCAGATGTACCCCACGCACGCGGCCAGCAAGCCCGTGGCGATGATCCCCAACTGCGCCGCCACGCGCCACGCGCACTTCGTGATGGACGGCAGCGGCCCGGTCTACCTCGATCCGCCGTCGCTCGACCTGTGGCCCGACGTGAACTGGGCACCCGACGAAAAGAAGAGCAAGCGCGTCAACCTCGACCAGCTCACGCCCGCTGAAGTGGCGAGCTGGAAGCCCGGCGACACGCTGCTGCTGAACGGCAAGATGCTCACCGGCCGCGACGCCGCGCACAAGCGCATCCAAGGCATGCTGGCCAAGGGCGAGAAGCTGCCGGTCGACTTCAAGAACCGCGTCATCTACTACGTCGGCCCGGTCGATCCGGTCGGCAACGAAGCCGTGGGCCCCGCCGGCCCGACCACCGCCACGCGCATGGACGGCTTCACCGAGATGATGCTGGCCGAAACGGGCCTGATCGCCATGATCGGCAAGGCCGAGCGCGGCCCGGTCGCCATCGAGGCGATCAAGAAGCACAAGAGCGCCTACCTCATGGCCGTGGGCGGCGCCGCCTACCTCGTGAGCAAAGCCATCAAGACCGCCAAGGTGGTGGGCTTCGAAGACCTGGGCATGGAAGCCATCTACGAGTTCGACGTGGTCGACATGCCCGTGACGGTGGCGGTCGATGCCGGCGGCACCAGCGCGCACATCACCGGTCCGGCCGAGTGGCAAAAGCGCATCGCCAGCGGCGAGTTCAAGACCATTCCGCTGGAAGTCGCTTGAACCCGGTCGGCGTGTTCGACAGCGGCGTCGGGGGGCTGAGCACGCTCGCCGCGCTGCAGGCCGAGCTGCCGACGGAACGCTTCGTCTACTTCGCCGACACCGCGAATGCGCCGTATGGCGAACGCGGCGACGCCTACGTCATCGCGCACTCGCGCCAGGTGGTCGAACACCTGCTGCGCGCGCACGACATCAAGGCGCTGGTGGTGGCCTGCAACACGGCCACCACGGCGGCGATCCACGTGCTGCGCGCCGAATTCCCTGCGCTGCCCATCGTCGGCCTGGAGCCGGCGCTCAAGCCCGCCGTGGCGACGAGCCGCACAGGCCACATCGCGGTGCTGGCCACGCGCGGCACGCTGGCCAGCGCCAGGTACGCGGCCCTGCGCGATTCCTTTGCAGGCGCGACGACCGTGCGGCCCGTGCCGTGCGACGGCCTCGTGAAGGCCATCGAAGGCTTCGACAGCGCCACCATCGCCGCGCTGTGCGCTCGCTACATGGCGGGGGCCGGGCCCTTCGGCGACGGGCCAGGCGAAGTCGACACCGTGGTGCTCGGCTGCACGCACTACCCGCTCGTGAAAGACGAACTGCAGCGCCACGCACCGTCGACGCTGCGCTTCATCGACACCGGTGCGCCGGTCGCGCAGCAGACGCGGCGCGTGCTGACGTCGCTCGGTCGACTGGCCGACGATGGCAGCGAAGGCGGGCTGGTGCTTGAGAGCAGCGGCGTCCTGGCGGTGCTCGAAGCCGCCGCGGCGCGCTGGCTTCCCGCACGCGCGCAAAACGCTTCGGTGCCTGCAGCAAGCACCGCCTGACATCACTTCACCGGCAATGCGCGCCCTCCTCTTCCTGCGTCATGCACTCGTTCTGCTGGGCCTAGCCTCGGCCGCCGGCCTAGGCCACGCCGCCTGCGAAAGCGGGTTGGCCGAACGCATGCACGCCAAGCTCTATCCGAAGCAGCCGCTCGACGAGCGGCTGGCCGCCTGCAAGGTCTGGCCGGCGTTTCCCGGCCGCAGCATCGTGGTGCTGCCCATGCCGCGCGAAACCACGGACAAGGGCGCCAAGGTCTTCGACCTCGCGCTGCTGCTGATCCAGCGGCCCGACAACGGCAACACCGACCGCGACACGGTGATCGGGCGGATCTTCCTGCCCGAGGCGCTCGACGAAGACGCCACCACCTCGATCCAGGAAATCCGCGTCGACACCTCGCGCTACGTGCTGTCGCCCGACACGCGCGCCTTCGGCCTGCGCGTGCGCTACCGCGGCAACAGCCCGACCTCGGGCCCGCAGGCCAGCGAAACCGTGCGCCTGTACGTGCAGCGCGGCAACAAGCTGCAGCAGGTGCTGCAGGAGATCGAGCTCGATCACGACAACGGCGGCTGGGACGCCACCTGCACCGGCCACTTCGAGAAGCTGCGCACCATGCTGTCGGTCGCGCGCACCACGAGCAACGGCTTGGCCGACCTGCAACTGTCGCGTACGCTGGTGCAAAGCCGCGCGCAGGAACAGGAAGACCAGGGTTGCGTCGAGAAAGCGCTGCCCGCCAAGTTCAGCACCGTGACGCTGCGCTATGACGGCGAGCGCTACAAGGTGCCCAAGTCGCTGCAGCAGACGCCCTGAGGCGCACTTGAAACCCGGCGGGTCATTCACGGACCCGTCATACGAAAGTAACAGCATGCGCGGTTTGTTCCAAAGAACGGCCACGCACCATGAGTTCGCTTTCCCACTCAACCCGCATCCCCTTCCGCCCCATGCTGCTCGCCGGCACCCTCTCGATCCTGCTGGCTGCCTGCGGCGGCGGTGACGGCGGCGGCTTCAGCGGGTTCTTCCCGCCGGTCGCCAACCCGCCGCCGACCACGCCGCCCGCCGTGGTGCAGCCCGAGCCCGACCAGCTCGTGTCGAAGGCGCAGTTCACGCCCAACGCAGGCACCACCGAAGGCTCGTCCGACGCATCGACCGCCCTCGCCTTGCCCGGCGATTTCATGCTGGTGGCGGACGACGAAGCGAACGTGCTGCGCGTGTACCCGCGCGCCGGCGGCGCGGCGGTGAAGGAATGGAGCTACAAGCTCGAAGGCCCCAAGCTCGCCAAGGAGCTCGACCTCGAAGCCGGCACGCGCATCGGCGACACGCTGTACTTCACCGGCTCCAACAGCAACAAGAAAGACGGCGGCGATGCGGCGGCCGACCGCTCGCACCTCTTCGCGGTGAAAGTCGGCGGCACCGGCGCAGCCACCACCTTCGACTACGTGGGCCAGTTCTCGCTGCTCGAAGCGCAGCTCATCGCCTGGGACACGGGCAACGCCCACGGGCTCGGCGCCAACCACTTCGGCTTTGCCGTGTCGGCCGCTGCCGGCGTCGTGCCGGAGCGCGTCGATGGCTTCTCGATCGAAGGCATGACCAGCGCGCCGGGCGACACCGCCCTGTGGCTGGGCTTCCGTGCGCCGCAGACCGGCGCCTCGGTGCGCGCCAGGGCGCTGATCGTGCCGCTGCAGAACCACGCCGCGCTGATAGCCGGCACCGCCACCCAGGCCGTCTTCGGCACGCCCATCGAATTGGAGCTGGGTGGCCGCGGCATCCGCTCGATCGACAAGGGCAGCGACGGCAACTACCTGATCGTTGCCGGGCCCGCGGGCGCGGCCGTGCCGGAGGTGGACCACAACTTCGCCCTGTTCGCCTGGGACGGCAACCCGAACAGCGCGCCCGTCGAACTCTCAAACGACCTCGACGCGCTGCGCAAGGCCACGGGCGGCAGCTTCGAATCGGTCGTCGAGGTACCGGGTCCGGTGAAAGCCGGCACGCAGGTGCAGCTGCTGCTGGACAACGGCGACACCAAGTGGGACGGCAAGACGGCCTCGAAGGACCTGCCCGCCGCTGAGCAGAAGTTCGACGGCTTCGTCGTGCGCCTGGGCGCGCCGTGGGTCGACACGGCCGCGCCGAAGCTGCAGAAGGCGTCGCCGCCGGCCGGCCGCGTGGGCGTCAACCTCGACACCTCGATCATCCTGTCGTTCAACGAGGCGGTGCGTCTCGGGTCCGGGCGCATCGTGCTGCATGCGGCCGACGGAGCGGTGGTCGAGACCTTCCACGCCAACAGCCCCGCCGCGCGCGTGCAGGTGGCGTTCAACGTGCTGACGCTGGTGCCCACGGCCAAGCTCGCGATGAACGCCGGCTACTACGTCACGGTCGATGCCGGCGCCATCACCGACGCCGCCGGCAACGCCTTCGCGGGCATCCACGACACGGCGACGCTGGGCTTCACGACGGCCGGCACGCCCACGCCGCTGGCTGCCGGCGACCTGCTCTTCATGGCCGCCAACGCCGAGGCGCCCGACGCCTATGCCTTCGTGCTGCTGAAGGCGGTGAACGGTGGGACACAGGTGCTGTTCACAGATCGCGACCGCGGCGACGGCACGGCCGAATTCACCGGCAACACCAAGGAAACGGCCTACTTCTGGACCGCGAACCAGAACCTGCCAGCCGGCACCATCGTGACCATTCAGACGGATGTCGTGGGCAGTCCGATCGCGGACAAGGGCTTCACGCTCGGCTCGCCGGGCGGCATCGGCAAATCGGAAACCATCTACGCCATCGCGGGCGGCACCATCAAGGGATTGGGCGAAGGCAAGGCTGGAGAGATCACCTCGGTCGGCAACTACCTCGCGAGCATCACGCTCGGCGGCAAGGCAGGCAGCATTCCCGATGCACTCACGACAGCCGGCACGGCGTTCAGCTTCACGGTCGATCCGCTCAACCAGACCAACTCGATCTACATCGGCTCGCTCGACCGCTCGGACCTGGCGGCCTTCGCGGCGCGTGTGAAGAACCCGGCGAACTGGGTCCAGCGCTATGCGCCGGAAGCGGGCTACCCGCTCACGCGCGACAGCCTGTTCGGCGACAAGCTGCCCTGAGCGTCGTTGAGTAACTAGCGCGCCTGCAGTGCGGCCTTGCGGCCGCGCTGCATGTCGATCGGCAGCAGCAGCAACAGCCCGCCGATGAACAGCACGGCCGTCGAGAGGATCGCGATGCGCTGGTTGCCGCCGGTGGCCCAGGTGATGGCGCCGAAGCTCAGCGGGCCGATGACGCTGGCCAGGCGCGTGGCGAAGGTCCAGAGGCCGAAGAATTCGGCCAGCTGCTGCGGCGGCGCGAGGTAGCCCGTCATCGCGCGCCCGGCCGACTGGCTCGAGCCCATCGCCAGCCCCGCGATGGCGGCGGCCCACCAGAAGCCGCCTTTGGTCGTGACCCACGCGGCAATCACGCACACCGCGATCCACGCGAGCAGCGTCGCGGCCAGCGACACCTTGTGGCCGATGCGGTCCTGCACGTAGCCGAAGGCGAAGGCGCCGAGCGCGGCCGCGACGTTGAGCACGAAGATCAGCACCATCGTCTCGCTCGCGACGAAACCGATCACCTGCTCGGCGTAGATCGCCGCCAGCGTGATCGCGACCGCCACGCCGCCCTGGTAGCAGACGGTGCAGACCAGCAGCCACATGAAGTCGCGGTAGGCGCGGGCCTGCTGGAAGGTGGCGCGCAATTGCCGCCAGGCGCTGTCTTGGCCGCGGCGGGCCTGCGGCACGGCGCGTTCGGGCAGCAGCGCGAAGGTGACACAGGCGGCCACGCCGTAGATCGCCGCCGTGATCAGCATCGTGACTGGCACGAAGTGCGCCGCCGGCAACCCGCGCGCCTGCGACCACAGCACGTACGCCAGGCACAACCCCAGCGCCAGCATGCCGCCGACATAGCCGAAGGCCCAGCCCCAGCCGCTCACCTTGCCCATGCCCTCGGCCGTTGCCAGCTCGGGCAGGAAGGCGCCGGTCAGCGACTCGCCGTAGGAATAGAAAGCATTGGAGACGATCACCAGCGCCATCGCGAGCGCGACGCCCATCGCGCCGCCCGCAAAGCCCGGCGTGAGCGCGAGCGCCGCCGTGGCGAGCACGCAACCGGTGGTCGTCATGACCAGCACGCGCTTCTTGGCGGCGCGCAGGTCGGCCCAGGCGCCGATCGCGGGCATCGTGAACATCACGATGGCGTACGAGGTGCTGAGGGCTGCGGTCCACGCGAAGGTGGCCCATGGCGCCCCCTTGGCGATGCCGCCCACGAAGTAGGCGGCGAACACCGCCGTGATCACGACCGTGGTGTAGCCCGAGTTCGCGAAGTCGTACATCGCCCAGCCGAACACCTCGCGCTTGCGCACGCCGGGGCGCAACGCGGAGGCTGGGAACAGGGCCATGCGGCCTTGGGACCGGGCGGAGTGAAGGGTTAGTGCAGGTGGCGCGGACGACGGCCACCGCCGTGCCCACCACCGCTGCCGCCGCCGGCCCCACCGGCGCCGCGCGGACGCTTACCGATCTCGAGCGAGTTCACGAGGGCGTCGAAGCGGTCGCTGAAGAGGCGATCGATCTCGGCGACCACGCCGCCCAGCTCGGCGCCGTCGAAGTGGCGTTCCATGAGGTTGACCACGTCTTCGACCAGCAGGTCGCGCTGCACCTGCATGATCGCGGCCGGGTTGGGACCCACGAACAGCATCAGGAAGTCGTCGCGCGATTCTTCGTCGGGGTCGCCCTCTTCCTCGTCGAAATCGGTGTCGTAGAAGGTGACCTCGATCGCGGCGCCGCGTTCGGAGAGTTCGTTCAGGCCCATGCACATCTCGTCGAGCGCCTGGCGGAAGTCTTCGTCGCCCGGCACGGTCCAGCAGATCTGCAGCGTGTGGTCCTTCTGCTCGAAGCGGATGCCGGGTTCTTCTTCGTAGGTGCTGGTGGCACCGTCGGCCAGCGATTTGGCGCCTGCGTATTTCCAGAGCGGCCGCAGCGCCTCCTGGATCTGCTCGAAGCTCACGTCCGAGCGCAGCGGCACATCGCCATGCACATGGATCTCAAATGGAGCGTTGTAGCGAGGCATCAAATACTCCCTTGTAAATATGGTGGTACCCGGAACGGGGGTCGAACCCGTATGCCCCGATTAAGGAAGCGGCGGATTTTAAGTCCGATGTGTCTACCAATTTCACCATCCGGGCCTCGGGTTGAACATCGACGATAACCC
Source organism: Variovorax sp. V118 (assembly GCF_041154445.1). Classification (GTDB taxonomy): domain Bacteria; phylum Pseudomonadota; class Gammaproteobacteria; order Burkholderiales; family Burkholderiaceae_C; genus Variovorax; species Variovorax boronicumulans. The sequence continues at coordinate 2,786,023 of NZ_AP028663.1, forward strand.
AAATGAAACAAGCCCCGGCAACGTCGGTTGGCGGGGCTTGTGTATCGGAGCCGATCGGTCTTGACGAGAGGGTGGAGGCGCGACCCGGAGTCGAACCGGGCTAGACGGATTTGCAATCCGTTGCATAACCGCTTTGCTATCGCGCCACGCTGAATAACGAAATCGAACTGCGAAAAAAAGGGAAGCTGCTTGCTTCCCTTTTTCAAAACTGGAGCGGGAAAAGAGTCTCGAACTCTCGACCTCAACCTTGGCAAGGTTGCGCTCTACCAACTGAGCTATTCCCGCGTTTCGAGCCTCAAATTATATACCAGTTTTTTGAGGCTTCACAAGTTCTGCAATCAATCGATCAATGTTTGACCGAGCCTTCGACGGCCGGCGCCCCAGCGCGCTGCTTGGCCAGTTCGGCCACTGCAGCAGCCGAAGCGGCCACCTCTTCGTCGGACAGCGGTTCGGGCATCTTCTCGAGCGCGATCTCGAGCACCTTGTCGATCCACTTCACCGGCACGATCTCGAGGCCGTTCTTCACGTTCTCGGGAATGTCCTGCAGGTCCTTGGCGTTCTCTTCGGGGATCAGCACGGTCTTGATACCACCGCGCAATGCGGCCAGCAGCTTTTCCTTCAGGCCGCCGATGGCGGTGACTTCGCCGCGCAGCGTGATCTCGCCAGTCATCGCGACGTCGGCACGCACCGGGATGCCTGTGAGCGCCGACACGAAGGCCGTCGTCATCGCTGCACCCGCGCTCGGGCCGTCCTTGGGCGTGGCGCCGTCGGGCACGTGGATGTGGATGTCGCGCTTCTCGAACACCTCGTCCTTGATGCCCAGGCGGCGCGAGCGGCTGCGCACCACGGTGCGCGCGGCCTCGACCGATTCCTTCATCACGTCGCCCAGCGAACCGGTGCGGCTGATCACGCCCTTGCCGGGCATGGTCACGGCTTCGATCGTCAGCAGGTCGCCGCCGACTTCGGTCCACGCAAGGCCGACCACCTGACCGACCTGGTTCTGCTTCTCGGCCAGGCCGAAGCTGTACTTGCGCACGCCGAGGAACTCGTTGAGGTTCTCGCCGTCGACCGTGACCTTGGGCGTCAGTTGCTTGAGCAGCAGGCCCTTCACCACCTTGCGGCAGATCTTGGACAGTTCTCGCTCCAGCGAACGCACGCCGGCTTCCCGCGTGTAGTAGCGCACGATGTCGCGCACGGCGGCTTCGGTGACGGCCAGTTCGTCGTCCTTCACGCCGTTGTTCTTCATCTGCTTGGGCAGCAGGTACTTGATCGCGATGTTGGTCTTCTCGTCCTCGGTGTAGCCCGAGAGGCGAATGACTTCCATGCGGTCCAGCAGCGCCGGCGGGATGTTCATCGAGTTCGAGGTGGCGACGAACATGACGTCGCTCAGGTCGAAGTCGACTTCCACGTAGTGGTCGCCGAAGGTGTGGTTCTGCTCGGGGTCGAGCACCTCGAGCAGCGCGCTCGACGGGTCACCGCGGAAGTCCGTGCCCAGCTTGTCGATCTCGTCCAGCAGGAACAGCGGGTTGCGCGTGCCGATCTTGCTCAGCCCCTGCAGCACCTTGCCCGGCAGCGCGCCGATGTAGGTGCGGCGGTGGCCGCGGATCTCGGCTTCGTCACGCATGCCGCCCAGCGCCATGCGGGTGTACTTGCGGCCGGTCGCCTTCGCGATCGACTGCCCCAGCGAGGTCTTGCCGACACCCGGTGGGCCCACGAGGCACAGGATGGGTGCCTTCACCTTGTCGACGCGTTGCTGCACCGCGAGGTATTCGAGGATGCGGTCCTTGACCTTCTCGAGGCCGTAATGGTCGGCGTTGAGCACGGCCTCGGCATTGGCCAGGTCGTGCTTGATCTTGGTCTTCTTGCTCCAGGGCAGGCTGATGAGCACGTCGATGTAGTTGCGCACCACCGTGGCTTCGGCCGACATGGGCGACATGAGCTTGAGCTTCTTGAGCTCGCCCTCGGCCTTCTTCAGGCCTTCCTTGGACATCTTGGCGAGCTTGATCTTCTTCTCGATCTCCTCGATGTCCGCGCCCTCTTCGCCTTCGCCGAGCTCCTTCTGGATGGCCTTGACCTGCTCGTTGAGGTAGAAGTCGCGCTGGTTCTTCTCCATCTGGCGCTTCACGCGGCCACGGATCTTCTTGTCGACATTCAGGATGTCGACTTCGCGTTCGAGCTGGCCGAACAGGTTTTCCAGGCGCGCCTTGACGTCGTCCAGGTCGAGCACGGCCTGCTTGTTGTCCAGCTTGAGCGGCAGGTGGGCGGCGATGGTGTCGGCCAGACGGCCGGCGTCGTCGATGCTCGAGATCGAAGTGAGGATCTCGGGCGGGATCTTCTTGTTCAGTTTGACGTACTGGTCGAACTGCTGCATCACCGCACGGCGCAGCGCCTCGACCTCGGTGCCCTTCTCGCCGCCTTCGGGCGCCTCGACGGGCGTCACGTTGGCCGAAAAATGGGTTTCACCGTCATCGATGCGGTTCACGCGCGCGCGCTGCTGGCCTTCGACCAGCACCTTCACAGTGCCGTCGGGCAGCTTGAGCATCTGCAGGATGGTCGAGACGCAGCCGACCTCGAACATGTCCTCGACCGAGGGCTCGTCCTTGGCGGCGGCCTTCTGGGCCACCAGCATGATGCGGCGCTCGGCCTCCATCGCCAGCTCGAGCGCCTTGATGCTCTTCGGGCGACCCACGAAGAGCGGGATCACCATGTGGGGAAACACCACGACGTCCCGCAGCGGCAGCAGCGGCAGGTCGAGGGCTTCGGGGGGCAATGGGGTATGACCAGACATGAGCGTCCTTGTCCTTTAGGCCTTTTTCGCCGTTTCGCGGTACACGAGCAGCGGGGGCTTGTTTTCGTCGATGGTCGATTCCTCGACCACCACCTTGTCGACATTGGTCGCGTTCGGCAATTCGAACATGGTGTCGATCAGCGACTGTTCAAGGATCGAGCGCAGGCCGCGCGCACCGGTCTTGCGGGCCAGCGCCTTGCGTGCGATCGCCTTGAGCGCCGCGGGACGGATTTCGAGGTCCACGCCCTCCATCTGCAGCAGCTTGGTGAACTGCTTCACCACCGCATTCTTGGGCTCGGTCAGGATCTGAACCAGCGCGTCTTCGCTCAGCTCGGCCAGCGAGGCGACCACGGGCATGCGGCCCACGAGTTCGGGGATCAGGCCGAACTTGATCAGGTCTTCAGGCTCGACTTCGCGGAACACCTCGGTGATGCTGCGCTGGGCCTTGCTCTTTACTGCGGCGCCGAAGCCGATACCCGAGGCCTCGGTGCGGTTTTCGATGACCTTCTCGAGGCCTGCAAAGGCGCCGCCGCAGATGAACAGGATGTTGGTCGTGTCGATCTGCAGGAAGTCCTGGTTCGGGTGCTTGCGACCGCCCTGGGGCGGCACGCTGGCCATGGTGCCTTCGATGAGCTTGAGCAGCGCCTGCTGCACGCCCTCGCCCGACACGTCGCGGGTGATCGAGGGGTTGTCGGACTTGCGCGAGATCTTGTCGATTTCGTCGATGTAGACAATGCCGCGCTGGGCGCGCTCGACCTCGTAGTTGCAGCTTTGCAGCAGCTTCTGGATGATGTTCTCGACGTCCTCGCCCACGTAGCCGGCTTCGGTCAGCGTGGTGGCGTCGGCCATCACGAAGGGCACGTCGAGCATGCGCGCGAGCGTTTGCGCCAGCAGCGTCTTGCCCGAACCCGTGGGGCCGATCAGCAGGATGTTGCTCTTGCTGAGCTCGACCTCGTCGCCCTTGGTGTTCTTTTCCTTGTGGCGCAGGCGTTTGTAGTGGTTGTAGACCGCCACCGACAGCATGCGCTTGGCCGGCTCCTGGCCGATCACGTAGTTGTCGAGGTTGGTCTTGATCTCCAGCGGCGTGGGCAGGTCGCTGCGCGCGTCGCGCGCTTCCTCACCGGCCGGCAGCTCGTCACGGATGATCTCGTTGCACAGGTCGATGCATTCGTCGCAGATGAAGACCGAAGGGCCCGCGATCAGCTTCTTGACCTCATGCTGGCTCTTGCCGCAGAACGAGCAATAAAGCGTTTTTTCGCTGGAGGTGCCTTTTTTTTCGGCCATGGACTTTTGCCTCGTGACAGGGTATGGACAATGATAACTAAACAAAAACGGCGTTTCCCGTGTGGGAAACGCCGTTTTTGCCTTTTGGGCGCCCGAGGCGCCGGGCGGCATTAACCGCGCTGGGAGACGACCTGGTCGACCAGGCCGTAATCCTTGGCCTCGTCGGCAGTCAGGAAATAGTCGCGCTCGGTGTCCGACTTGACCTTTTCCAGCGGCTGGCCAGTGCGTTCGGCCAGGATGCGGTTCATCTGGTCCTTGGTGCGCAGGATGTCGCGCGCATGGATCTCGATGTCGGTGGCCTGGCCGCGTGCGCCGCCAAGCACCTGGTGGATCATGATCTTGGAGTTGGGCAGCGAGAAACGCTTGCCCTTCTCGCCGGCCGCCAGCAGGAAGGCGCCCATGCTGGCCGCGAAGCCCAGGCACATGGTCGACACCGACGGCTTGATGAACTGCATCGTGTCGTAGATCGCCATGCCGGCGCTCACGCTGCCGCCCGGGGAGTTGATGTAGAACGAAATGTCCTTGTCCGGGTTCTCGCTCTCGAGGAACAGCAGCTGGGCCACCACGAGGTTGGCGGTCTGGTCGTTGACCTCGCCCACCAGGAAGATGATGCGTTCCTTGAGGAGACGCGAGTAGATGTCATACGACCGCTCGCCGCGGCCCGACTGCTCGACGACCATCGGGATCATGCCGAGGCCTTGAATTTCCTGTGCGCTCATGAATTTGCTCTCCGGAAAATGGATTCGTTCGCTCTGATTGAACTGTACGCCTGAGTGAAATGGGGCTCGTGCCGCAAAGCACAAGCCCCATCGGCGTTGCTGCATGCAGCGACGGAAACCAGCTTACTGCTGCTGCGCCATCAGTTCGTCGAACGACACCGACTTTTCGTTGACCTTGGCCTTGCCCAGCACGAAGTCGGTCACGTTGTTCTCGATGACCACGGCTTCGACTTCCGCCAGGCGGTTGTTGTCGCTGAAGTACCAGCGCACGACGTCTTGCGGCTTCTCGTAGCTGGCGGCCAGCTCGTCGATGTGGGCCTTGATCTGCTCGGGCTTGGCCTGCAGTTCGTTGGCACGCACCAGCTCGGCCACGACCAGGCCCAGGCGCACGCGGCGCTCGGCTTGGGGGCGGAACACTTCTTCGGGGATCGGGGCCTTGTCGGCATCCTTGATGCCGCGCTGCTTGAGCTCGGCGCGGGCGCCTTCGATCATGCGGGCGACTTCCGACTGCACGCTGGCGTTGGGCAGGTCGAGCTCGGCGTTGGCCACCAGGGCGTCCATCACGGCGTTCTTGTTGCGGGCCAGCAGGCGGAACTTCACTTCGCGCTCGAGGTTGCGCTTGATGTCGGCGCGCAGGCCTTCCACGGTGGCTTCGGCGATGCCGAGCGACTGGCCAGCTGCTCGTTGACTTCGGGCAGGTGCGAGGCTTCGATCTTCTTCACGGTGACCATGAAGTCGGCTTGCTTGCCGGCCACGTCCTTGCCGTGGTAATCGGCCGGGAACGACAGCGGGAAGGTGCGGCTGTCGCCGGACTTCATGCCGCGCACGGCGTCTTCGAATTCCTTGAGCATCTGGCCTTCGCCGACGACGAACTGGAAGTCTTCGGCCTTGCCGCCCTGGAAGGGCTCGCCGTCGATCTTGCCTTCGAAGTCGACCGTCACGCGGTCGTTGTCTTCGGCCACGGCGTCTTGCGCGCGCTGGGCGAAGGTGCGGCGTTGCTTGCGCAGGATGTCCAGGGTCTTGTCGATGGCTTCGTCGCCGACTTCGGCCGACAGCTTCTCGACTTCAGCACCCGACAGGTCATTGATCTTGACTTCGGGGAACACTTCGAAGACCGCGTCGAAGGCGAGCTGGCCTTCGGGCGACTCTTCCTTCTCGGTGATGCGAGGCTGGCCGGCGACGCGCAGCTTGGCTTCGTTGGCGGCTTGCGAGAAGGCCTCGCCGACCTTGTCATTCATGACTTCGTAGTGCACCGAGTAGCCGTAGCGCTGGGCCACGACGTTCATCGGCACCTTGCCGGGACGGAAGCCGTCCATCTTGACGGTGCGCGCGAGCTTCTTGAGGCGCGAATCGACTTCGTTCTGGATGGTGCCGACCGGCAGGGTCAGCGTGATCTTGCGTTCGAGCTTCTCGAGAGTTTCAACGTTCACGGTCATGGTGTCTTCCTTGTGAGGGGTGTGGCTGGTGCGCGGGGCCGGACTCGAACCGGCACGTTCTTGCGAACGTCAGGACCTAAACCTGGTGCGTCTACCAATTTCGCCACCCGCGCGATGCCAAATTTCAGGTGAATGCAAAGGCGGACGGCCTCGGCGCTGCGGAAAAACCGCTGGCCCAAGACCGTCCGCCTGAAATCGGTCAACCGCGCATTTTAAACGCAAGAATGGGGGCCTTCCGGCTTCCCCCTTTGGGGGATTTCACCCACTCTCGCGCAAGGGATACGGGCCGCGCGAAAACGGCCCCTGAAAAGCGCCTTTTCAGGCGGCAGCGGTTTGCGGCTCCCGCTTGATGCGGAAGGCCGCGGCGTACATCGCCGGCAACGCCAGCAGCGTCAGCACGGTGGCCACGATCAGCCCGCCCATGATGGCCACGGCCATCGGCCCCCAGAACACGCTGCGCGACAGCGGGATCATCGCCAGCACCGCCGCCGCGGCGGTCAGCACGATGGGGCGCAGGCGCCGCACGGCCGACTCGACGATCGCGTCCCAGGCCGGCACGCCGGCAGCGCGGTCGAGCTCGATCTGGTCGATCAGGATCACGGCGTTGCGCTGGATCATGCCCATGAGCGCGATCACGCCGAGCAGCGCCACGAAGCCGAAGGGCCGGTTCAGCAGCAGCAGCGCGGCGGCCACGCCGGCGATGCCCATCGGGCCGGTGATGAACACCAGCAGCGAGCGGCTGAAGCTGTGCAGCTGCAGCATCAGCAGCGTGAACACCAGGAACAGCATGATCGGCACGCCCGCCACGATCGAGGCCGAGCCCTTGCTGCTCTCTTCCACGGCGCCCGCCACCTCGATACGGTAGCCGCCCTGCCCGGCCGCATGCCAGCCGGCCTCGAGCTGACGCAGTTTCGGCAGCAGCTGCTCGGTCACGGTGGCGCCCTGCAGGCCTTCCACCACGTCGCCCTGCACGGTGATCGCGTAGTCGCGGTTCTCGCGCCACATCACGCCGGGCTCCCAGGTGAACACCGGACGGGCGATCTGCGTGAGCGGGATCGAACGGCCCGTGGTCGTCGGGATGTAGGCGTTGCCGATGTCCGAAATCGCCTCGCGCTCGTCGGCCGACTGGCGCAGCACGATGTCGATCAGCAGGTCGTTCTCGCGGTACTGGCCGACCGTGGTACCGCTGAACATGGTGCGCGAGGCCTGGGCGATGGCCTGGCTGGTCACGCCGAGCGCACGCGCCTTGGCCTGGTCGATCTCCAGGCGGATCACCTTGACCGACTCGTTCCAGTTGTCGTTCACGCCGCGCATGTTGGGGCTCTCGCGCAGCACGGCCTTCACCTCGTCGGCACGGGCGCGCAGCTGGGCGGGCTCGGTGCCGATCACGCGGAACTGCACCGGGTACGGCACCGGCGGGCCGTTGGGCAGCAGCTTGACGCGGCCACGCACCTCGGGGAACTCCTCGGCCAGCAAGGCGGGCAGGCGCAGGCGCAGCGTCTCGCGCACCTTCAGGTCCTTGGCCAGCACGATGAGCTGCGACACGTTGGTCTGTGGAAACACCTGGTCCAGCGGCAGGTAGAAGCGCGGCACGCCGGAGCCGATCCAGGTGCTGACGGTCTTCACGCCCTCTTCCTTCATCACGCGCTGTTCGACGCGCTTGGCCACCTCTTCGTTGGCGGCGAACGAGGTGCCTTCGGGGAACCAGATGTCCACCATGATCTCGGGCCGGCTCGAATCGGGGAAGAACTGCTGCTGCACCTTGCCCATGCCGACGATGCCCAGCGCAAAGATCAGCACGGTTGCGCCGATCGTCAGCCAGCGGTGCTGCACGCACCAGTTCACGGCGCGGCGGAAGCTGTTGTAGAACGGCGTGTCGAACAGCTCGTGCGGCGGCGCGTCGGGGTCGTGCGGCTTCACCTTGAGCAGCAGCGTGCCCAGGTACGGCACGAAGTACACCGACACGATCCACGACAGCACCAGCGCGATCACCGTCACCGCGAAGATCGCGAAGGTGTATTCGCCCGTCACCGACTTGGCGATGCCGATCGGCAGGAAGCCCGCCGCCGTGATGAGCGTGCCCGTGAGCATCGGCTTGGCCGTCACGTCGTAAGCGAAGGTGGCGGCGCGGACCTTGTCGTAGCCCTCCTCCATCTTCCGCACCATCATCTCCACGGCAATGATCGCGTCGTCCACCAGGAGGCCCAGCGCGATGATGAGCGACCCCAGCGATATCTTGTGCAGCCCGATGCCGAAGTAGTTCATGGCTAGGAAGGTCACGGCCAGCACCAGCGGAATGGTGATGGCCACCACCAGTCCCGGGCGCATGTCGATGTACCAGCCGAAGCGCCCGCCCTTGTGCAGGCCCAGCGCGATGATGCTCACGGCCAGCACGATGGCCACGGCCTCGATGAGCACGCCGACGAATTCGTTGACCGAGCTGGCCACCGACACCGGCTGGTCCTGCACCTGCGCCAGCTTCACGCCGGCCGGCAGGCGCTGGTCGATGGTGGCGGTGGTGGCCTTGAGCGCCTTGCCCAGCGCGATGATGTCGCCACCCTTGGCCATCGACACACCGAGCGCGATCACTTCCTTGCCCTGGTGGTGCACCTTGACGGCCGGCGGATCGACGTACCCGCGGCGGATCTCGGCGATGTCGCCGAGCTTGATCTGGTTGCCCGAGCTGCCGCGGATCGGCATCTCGCGCAGCTGCTCGACGCTGGTGAACTGGCCGCCCACGCGCACCTGCACCACGTCCAGCGGCGACTGGATCGTGCCGGCGCTTTCGACCGCGTTCTGCGAGCCGAGCTGGGCCAGCACGGCGTTGAAGTCGAGCCCCAGCTGCGCCAGGCGCTTCTGCGAGATCTCGATGAAAACCTTCTCGTCCTGCACGCCGAACTGGTCGACCTTGGCCACGTCCTTCACGCGCAGCAGCTGCTGGCGCACGTCGTCGGCCAGCGTCTTGAGCTCGGCGTAGCTGAAGCCCTCGCTTTCCAGCGCGTAGATCACGCCGTAGACGTCGCCGAAATCGTCATTGAAGAACGGCCCCTGCACGCCCGCGGGCAAGGTGCCGCGCATGTCGCCGATCTTCTTGCGCACCGTGTACCAGACGTTGGCCACCTCGGCGGCCTTCGACGAGTCCTTGATCTGGAAAATGATCTGCGACTCACCCGGCTTCGAATAGCTGCGGATCTTGTCGGCGTACGGCGCCTCCTGCAGCGTGCGCTCCAGCTTGTCGGTGACCTGCTCGGCCACCTGCTGCGCGGTGGCGCCGGGCCAGTAGGTGCGCACCACCATGGCACGGAAGGTGAACGGCGGGTCTTCGTCCTGGCCGAGCTGGAAGTACGCGAAGGCGCCCAGCACCATCAGCACCACCATCAGGTAGCGCGTGAGGGGCGCGTGGTCCAGCGCCCATTTGGAAAGATTGAAGCCGGGCGACTTGTACTCGGACGCCGGGGTTGTCGCAGGGGTTACGGGGGTCGCTGGGCCTTCCGTCATTTGGCGGCACCCGTTGCGATCTCCTTCTTCGTCGCGGCCACGGCCTCGACGGCCTGCTGCTTCGCCTGCGCCTGTTGCTGGCCATTGGCGGCGGCCGCCATGGCCTCCTTCGACTGGTAGATGGTGACCTTCTGCCCCGGCGACAGCACGTGCACGCCCGCGGCCACGACCATCATCCCGGTCGACAGGCCTGAGCCGATCACGGCCTCATTGCCGTCGGCCGTGACCACCTGCACCGGCTGCGAGCGCACGGTCATGCTGTCCTTGTCGAGCACCCAGACCGCCGAGCCCTTGCCTTCCTGGCGCAGTGCGCTGGTCGGCAGCTTGATCACCGCCACGTCGGTGCGGGCCAGGGCCTGCGGCCTGGCGTAGACCGTGGCGCCGAGCGCCGGCGAGGTCGCGGCGTCGATCGACACCTTGACCGAGTAGGTGCGCGTGACCGCGTCGGCGCTGGCCGCCACCTCGCGCACCTGGCCCTGCAGCACCTCGCCGCCGGACCAGCCGCGCACCGCGACCGGCGAGCCGGGCTTGATCAGCGCGGCGCGGTCCTCAGGCACCGCGAACACCACGTCGCGCGCGCCGTCCTGGGCGATGCGCACGACCGGCGTGCCGGCCTGCACCACCTGGCCCGGCTCGGCCTCGATGGCCGTGATGATGCCCGCCACGTCGGCCACCAGCGTCGTATAGCTGGCCTGGTTGCCTTGCGAGGCCAGTTGCGCCTGCGCCTGCTCGAGCTGCGCCTGGGCGGCCTTCCAGGTGGTTTCGCGGCGTTCCAGTTCGGCGCCGCTGATGAAGTTCTGCGATCGCAGTTCGGTGTAGCGCTTGAGGTCGGCGGCCGCGAGGTCGCGGTTGGTCAGCGCGGCGGCCTGCTGGGCGCGGGCGGCCTCGGCGGCCAGGCGGTAGTCCTGCGGATCGAGCTGAGCCAAGACCTGGCCGGCCTGCACGTGCTGGCCGAGCTCGGCCTGGCGGCGGATGATCTTGCCCGCCACCCGGAAGCCCAGGCGCGATTCGACCCGGGCCCGCACCTCGGCCGAGAACTCGGGCTGGGCGTCGTAGTCGCTGGTGCCGACGGTCACGAACTTGACCGCCCTCACGGGCTCCTGGGCAGGCGGTTTCGGCGAACAGCCGGCCAGAAAGATGGCGGGAAGCAGCAGCCAGGCGGCGCTGCGGGCACGGAGTGAGGCGGCGGAGGCGGTCATGAGACACCCAAGAAGAGAGGAACCGGGTCATTAATGACCCACCGGTTAGTAATCTAGGGTAAACGTTAAACAGTGTCAATGACCCGCCGGTCAGTTGACCACGTTCACGCTAAGTTCTCTGCCCCATTTCAACCAGCCGGTTATCAGGAAGCTCGAAGTAATCGGATGCCCGGCCCGCGTTGCGCTGCAGCCAGCCGAACAGCACCCGTCGCACCGGGTTCATGCCCGGCAGGTTCTCCTCGCCCACCGAGGCGCGGGAGACGAAGTACGAGGTCTTCATCGAGTCGATGGCCAGGGTCTTCTGGTAGGCCAGGATGCGGATGAACTCGGGCACGTCGGCGCGCTCCATGAAGCCGTGCCGCGCGGTGACCACCCAGATGCCGGCCATCAGCTGCTCGGCCTCGATGCGCAGGCGCGCGTCCACGCGCGGCGTGTCGCACGAGAGCACGCGCAGCACGATCACCTGCTCGTGCAGCACCTGGTTGTGCTTGAGGTTGTGCAGCAGCGCATGCGGCACCGCCGTGGCGTCGGGGTTCAGGAACACGGCCGTGCCGCTCACCCGGTGCGGCATGTTCAGCGCCAGCGACTCGACGAAGGGGCGCAGCGGCAGGCTGTCGGCCGCCGCCGCTTCCAGGCCCAGGCGCCGGCCCTTGGCCCAGGTGGTGAACAGCACCATCACGCCGGCCGCCACCGCCAGCGTGAGCCAGCCGCCCTCGGCCACCTTCAGGCTGTTGGACACCACGAAGGTCAGGTCGACCGCCGCGAAGGCCGCCACGCCGACCACCACCGCCACCTTGTTCCAGCGCCACAGGCCCCAGGCCACGATGCCGGCCAGCAATGTGGTCGTCACCATCGTGATCGACACCGCGATGCCGTACGCCGCCGACAGCGCGCCCGAACTGCGGAAGCCCAGCACCAACAGCAGCACGCCGACCATCAGCAACCAGTTGACGGCTGGCACGTAGATCTGCCCGATGGCCGTGCCCGAGGTCTGCACCACGCGCATGCGCGGCAGGTAGCCCATGCGCATCGCCTGCGCGGTGAGCGAGAAGGCGCCCGAGATCACCGCCTGCGACGCGATCACCGTGGCCATGGCGGCGAGCACCACCATCGGCAGCACGCCCCACGAGGGAAAGAGCCGGAAGAACGGGTTGTCGATGGCCGCCGGGTTCGCCAGCACCAGCGCGCCCTGCCCGAAGTAGTTGAGCACCAGCCCCGGCAGCGCGATGAAGAGCCACGCGAGACGGATCGGCCTGGCACCGAAGTGCCCCATGTCGGCATACAACGCCTCGCCGCCCGTGAACGCCAGGAACACCGCGCCCAGCACGGCCAGCGATTGCGCCCGGTGCACCACCAGGAAGCCCACCGCCCGGCGCGGATCGAGCGCCGCCAGCACCTGCGGCTGCTGCAGCACCTGCCAGAGCCCCGCCACGCCCAGCACCAGGAACCACAGCAGCATCACCGGCCCGAAGATCCTGCCGACCACGCCCGTGCCCTTCTTCTGTACCATGAACAGCCCGACGAGGATGGCCAACGTGATCGGGATCACCACGCGCTGCAGCACCGGCGCCTGCACCTCCAGGCCCTCGACCGCCGACAGCACCGAGATCGCCGGCGTGATCAGGCTGTCGCCGTAGAACATGGCCGCGCCCACCAGGCCCAGGACCCCGATGCCGCGCCACACCCAGGGCCGGGTCTTCGGGCCGGAAACGGCGTTGCGCGCCAGCGCCTGCAGCGCCAGGATGCCGCCCTCGCCGTCGTGGTCGGCGCGCAGCACGAACACCACGTATTTGAGCGTCACCACGAACATCAGGCCCCAGAAAATCAGCGAGAGCAGGCCCAGCACCGCGTCGGGCGAGAACGGCACGCCGTGCTCGGGGTTCATCGTTTCCTTGAAGGCGTACAGCGGCGAGGTGCCGATGTCGCCGAAGACGACGCCCAGCGCCGCGATCATCAAACCGGGCCCGGCCGCGTGTGCCGTGTCGCCCGAAGCGGGAAGCGAAGTCCCGGAAGCCGCGGCAGTTGCTTTCATCGTCATGGGCGAAAGAGAGATGGAAAGTGGCGACGCCGCCAGCATAGTGCCCGGACATGACGTCGCCGACAATCGTGGCGTGTCCGCCACTCCTCCTGCCAATCCTCGTCATGCCGCCGCGCCGGCCCATTACGAAAACTTCCCCGTGGCCTCGTGGCTGTGCCCGCCGCACCTGCGCCCGCCGATCGCCGCGATCTACCACTTCGCGCGCACCGCCGACGACATCGCCGACGAGGGCGACGCCTCGCCCGATGCCCGCCTGGCCGAGCTGCGCGCCTACCGAGAGGAACTGGCCGCTGCCGCGCGCGGCGAAGCGCTGCCCGACTCGCGCTGGCCCCATGTGTTCGGCCCGCTGGCCTGGGCCATCACCGAGTACTGCCTGCCCGAAGACCTGCTCGCCGACCTGCTCAGCGCCTTCATGCAGGACATCGAGAAGACCCGCGACCGCGGCACCTACGCCGACCGCGCCGAGCTGCTCGACTACTGCCGCCGCTCCGCCAACCCGGTCGGCCGGCTGCTGCTGCACCTGTACGGCGTGACCGATGCGCAGGCGCTGGCCCAGAGCGACGCCATCTGCAGCGCGCTGCAGCTCATCAACTTCTGGCAGGACCCGAGCGTCGACCTGCCGCGCGGGCGCTTCTACTTTCCGCGCACCGACTGCGCGCGGCGCGGGCTGACCTCGGAGCATTTCAAGGTCTTCGCGCCGCTGTCTTCCGCGCCGCCGCCGCAGGAAGCTATCAATCTGATAGCAGTGGTGGCCTTCTGGGCGCGCGAGCTCATGACCGAGGGCGCCCCACTCGTGCACCGCCTGCCGGGCCGCGTGGGCTGGGAGCTGCGCCTGGTCGTGCAGGGCGGCCTGCGCATCCTCGACAAGATCGAGGACCTGGGCTTCGACACCTTCACGCAGCGCCCCACCGTCGGCAAGGCCGACGCGCCCGTGCTGCTCTGGAAGGCATGGCGGATGCGGAGACAATCACGGCCCATGAAAGCAGCGCCTCCCCGATGAATCCCGAGCAATACGTGCAAGACAAGGCCGCCGCTTCGGGCAGCAGTTTCTATTACGCCTTCCTGTTCCTGCCCAAGCCGCGGCGCGCCGCGATCACGGCTTTTTATGCCTTCTGCCGCGAGGTCGACGACGTGGTGGACGAGGTTTCCGACCCCGGCGTGGCCGCCACCAAGCTCGCCTGGTGGCGCACCGAGGTCGCCCAGGCTTTTGCCGGCACGCCGCGCCATCCGGTCATGCAGGCGCTCATGCCGCATGCCGCCACCTATGGCATCGAGGCGCGCCAGCTCAACGAAGTGATCGACGGCTGCCAGATGGACCTGGACCAGACCCGTTACCTCGACTTTCCCGGCCTGGCGCGCTACTGCCACCTGGTGGCCGGCGTGGTCGGCGAAGTCGCGGCGCGCATCTTCGGCCAGACCGATCCGCAGACCACCGCCTACGCCCACAAGCTCGGCCTGGCGCTGCAGCTGACCAACATCCTGCGCGACGTCGGCGAAGACGCGCTGCGCGGTCGCATCTACCTGCCCGTCAACGAGCTGCAGCAGTTCGACGTGAAGGCGCACGAGATCCTCAACCGCGTGCACTCCGACCGTTTTGTCGCGCTCATGAAGTTCCAGGCCCAGCGCGCCCACGCCGCCTACGACGAAGCGCTGGCCCTGCTGCCGCTGGCCGACCGCCGCACCCAGAAGCCCGGCCTGATGATGGCCAGCATCTACCGCACGCTGCTGCGCGAAATCGAGCGCGACGACTTCCAGGTGCTCAACCAGCGCATCAGCCTGACGCCCGTGCGCAAGCTGTGGCTCGCCTGGAAGGTCCAGGCGCTGGGCCGGATATGACGCCCCACCCTTCGTGCCCATGAGGCTCGCCGTCATCGGCGCCGGCTGGGCCGGCTTGGCCTGCGCCGTCGAGGCCACGCGCCTCGGGCACGCCGTCACCCTGTTCGAAGCCGCGCCGATGGCCGGCGGGCGGGCGCGGCGGGTCGATCACATGCACGGCATGGCGCTGGACAACGGCCAGCACATCCTGATCGGCGCCTACACCACCACGCTGGCGCTCATGCGCGACGTGGGGGTCGATGTCGACACCGCCCTGCAGCGCCTGCCGCTGTCGCTGCGCTTTGCCGACGGCGGCGGGCTGCAGCTGCCCGCGGGCCGGCCGCCGCCGCTCGACCTGCTCATCGGCATCTTCACCGCGCGCGGCTGGACGTGGCGCGACAAGGCCGCGCTGCTGGCCACCGCCGTGCGCTGGCGCCTCGCGGGCTTTCACTGCGCGCCCGGCACCAGCGTCGCCACGCTGTGCGCCGGCCTCACGCCGCGCGTGATGCACGAACTCATCGAGCCGCTGTGCGTCTCGGCGCTCAACACGCCCGTGCCGCAATCGAGCGGCCAGGTGTTCCTGCGCGTGCTGCACGACGCGCTGTTCAGCGGGCGCGGCGGCGCCGACCTGCTGCTGCCGCGCGTGGACCTCGGCGTCCTGCTGCCCGATGCCGCGCTGGCCTGGCTCGCGCGGCACGGCGCCACCGCACGCATCGGGCACCGCGTGCGCGCCATCGCGCCCGAAGGCGACCAGTGGCGCGTCGATGACGAGGTCTTCGACCAGGCCGTGCTGGCCTGCGCGCCCTGGGACGCCGCGCGCCTCGCGCGCGCCACCGGCGTGCCGGCCGCATCGCGCTGGTGCAACGTCACCGAATCGCTGCGCTTCGAGGCGATCGCCACGGTCTACGTGCGCGGCGCGGCGCCGCTGGCCGAACCGATGCTCGCGCTGCGCAGCCAGCCGGGCAGCGCACCGGCCCAGTTCGTGTTCGATCGCGGCCAGCTCGGGGGACCAGAAGGCGTGCTCGCCTTCGTCGTGAGCGCCAACGAAACGCCGCGCGAGACGCTCGAGAAACAGGTGCTCGCGCAAGCCGGCGCGCAGCTCGGCCAACCGGGGCTCACGCCGATCCAGACCGTGGTCGAGAAGCGCGCCACCTTCGCCTGCACGCCCGGCCTGGCCCGCCCGCCCGCCGCCATCGCGCCGGGGCTGCAGGCCTGCGGCGACTACACCGAAGGCCCCTATCCCGCCACGCTCGAAGGTGCGGTCCTCAACGGACTGGCCGTCGCGCGCTCGCTTTCCACGCCATGACCACAACCCTGCGCTACCTGGATTTCGACTACAGCGAAGACACCGAAGACCACGGCACCTTCGACGCCATGGCCTCGACCCCACCCGAGCGCACGCCCGAGGTGGAAGCCGAGATCGCGCAGGTGCTGGCCTGGGCCGAGGCCACCTTCCCCGGTGCGCGCGGCGCGCTCGACGACGGTGCGGTGTGGGACTGCGACGTGCAGCGCACGCGGGAAGACAACCCGCGCCTGGACACCCTCACGCTCTCGCTCAGCGGCACCGCCGATTTCTGCGCGGCGCTGCGCGAGCGCTTCGGGCTCGACTGAAGAAAGTCGGCGGCCTTCTCAGGCCGTCTTGTTGCGCAGGCGCAGCAGGCTCAACCCCAGCAGCACGAAGGCGCCGCCCGACACGCGGTTGAACAGCTGCGCGCGCTTGGGGTTCGCGAACTGCTTCTTCAGCAGGCGCGCCAACAGCACGTACGAACCATGCGCCAGCACCGAGCCGGCCGCGAAGGTCGTGGTGAGCACGGCGAACTGCGTGAGGATCGGCGCGTCGTGCGTGAGGAACTGCGGGAACAGCGCCGAGAAGAACAGGATGCCCTTCGGGTTGGTCAGCGCCACCGTCACGCCATGCCCGAACAGCCGGCGCGCGGAACGCGAAGGTGCCGGTGCACCCGACGGCTGCAGCTCGGCGAACACGCTCGTGCGGCTGCGCCACTGCCGGATGCCCAGGTACACGAGGTAGCCCGCACCCGCCACCTTCAGCACCATGAAGGCCGTGGCCGAGGTGTTGAGCACCACGCCCAGCCCGCCCATCGCGGCGGCTGAGACCAGGAAGAGCCCGCAGGCGTTGCCCAGCGAGCTGATCATCGCGCGGCGCGGGCCGACGGAGATGGCGTTGGAGACCGCGAGCAGCACGGCCGGGCCGGGCGTGAAGGCGACGACCAGGGTCACGCCGCAAAAGAGGAGCCAGGTGGAGAGATGCATGGGAGGAAATTCGCGCGAAAGGGGTGTGAGAAGGCAGCCGCAAAACTATAGTCCGGGCAGCCGCGCGCCGCTCGGGCCGCGCCGATAGTCCCCTGACATTCCTCACCCATGATCACCTGCTACCTGCGCTACATCGTCGATCCCTTCAAGCTCAAGGAATTCGAGCACTACGGCAAGCTCTGGATTCCGCTGGTCGAGAAGTTCGGCGGCCAGCACCACGGCTACTTCCTGCCGTCCGAAGGCGCGAACAACGTGGCGCTGGCGATGTTCAGCTTCCCGAGCCTGGCCGCGTACGAAACTTACCGGGCCGACTCGATGCAGGACGCCGACTGCCAGGCCGCCTTCCGCTACGCGGAGGAAACGCGTTGCATCGTCAGCTACGAACGCAGCTTCTTCCGGCCGGTGTTCCGCTGAGGTTCAGGCGCCCAGCGCGATGCACAGCGCGTGCAGGTTGGGCACGATCAGCTGCGGACGCGCGCCGTGCTCCCACGGTCGCTCGTCGCGCACCAGCCACGCGGCCTGCATGCCGGCGTTGAGCGCGCCCACCACGTCGAGCGCGGCGTCGTCGCCCACGTGCAGCACGTCCTTGGGCAGCAGGCCGACCGAGGCCGCCGCGGCGCGGAAGATCGGCGCATGCGGCTTGCCGCTGCCGAAGGCGCGCGCATTGAAGGCGGTGCGGAACCACCGGCCGACGCCGGTCTTGTGGAGGTCGGCGTTGCCGTTCGACACCGCCACCAGCGGGTAGCGCTCGCTGAGCCACTTGAGTGCCGGCAGGGCGTCGTCGTACAGCGTGACGCGCTGGCGCTCTTCGAAGAAGGCGTCAAAGGCCGGGTCGGCCAGCGCCGGGTCTTCGCCCGCGCGCACGAGCGCCGTGCGGATCGACTCGCGGCGCAGCGCGCTCAGGTCGTGCGCGAGGTCGGAACGCTCCTTGGCGGTGGCTTCGCGCAGCTCGCGCAGCACGCCCGGCGTGAGCAGCAGCGAGGCCGTCTTGGGCGCCTCGCGCAGCAGCCATTCGTGCAGCACGCGCTCGGCACGCTCGATGGTCGGCCAGATCGGCCACAGGGTGTCGTCGAGGTCGAGCGTGATCGCCGAGATGCGCGAGATGTCGAGCGGCGTGGCGCCGCCGGGCGCAGGGGAAGCGGAATTCATACCCGAGAATATCGCATGCCTCTCGCCTCCGATGACCGCAAGAACGACCGCACCGCCGTGCTCTGGTGCAACCTCGGTTCGCCCGATGCGCCCACCGCCGCCGCGGTGCGCCCCTACCTCGCCGACTTCCTGGGCGACCCGCGCGTGGTCGAGATTCCCAGGGCGCTGTGGGCGCTGATCCTGCACGGCATCATCCTGCGCACGCGGCCCGCGAAGTCGGCCGCGAAGTACGCCAGCATCTGGCTGCCCGAGGGCTCGCCGCTCAAGGTCTGGACGCAGAAGCAGGCCACCCTGCTGGCCGGCTGGCTCGGCGAGCGCGGCCACCGCGTGACGGTGCGCGACGCGATGCGCTACGCCAACCCGTCGATCGCCTCGCGGCTCGATGCGCTGCAAGCCGAAGGCGCCACGCGCGTGCTGGTGCTGCAGGCCTACCCGCAATACTCGGCCACCACCACGGCCAGCGTGATCGACGCCGTGAACGCCTGGAGCCGCCGCCAGCGCCACGTGCCCGAGTTCCGCTTCGTCAACCAGTACCACGACGACCCCGCCTACATCGAGGCGCTCGCGCAAGGCATCGAGAAGCACTGGAAGACCGAAGGCCGCGGCGAGCTGCTGGTGATGAGCTTCCACGGCATTCCCGCGCGCAACATCGCGCTGGGCGATCCCTACGAGGCGCAGTGCCTCGAGACTGCGCGCCTGCTTGCGGCGCGGCTGGGCCTGGCGTCCACGCAGTACCGCACGACCTTCCAGTCGCGCTTCGGCCGCGCCAAGTGGCTGGAGCCCTACACCGAGCCCACCCTGCGCGAACTCGGGACGCGCGGCGTGAAGCACGTCGACGTGGTGTGCCCGGGCTTTCCGGCCGACTGTCTCGAGACCCTCGAAGAGATCGCCATGGAAGGCCGCGAAGCCTTCCTGCACGCGGGCGGCGAGCGCTTCGGCTACATCCCCTGCCTCAACGACAGCCCGGCGTGGATCACCGCGCTCACGGGCATCGCCGAACGCCACCTGGCGGGCTGGCCCACCCGCCCCGACACGACCACGCCATGAAGAAAGACCTGCACGAAGCCAACCGCCAGTCGTGGAACGCCGCCACGGTGGCGCACAACAGCCACAAGGGCGACCAGGCCGCCTTCTTCCGCGCGGGCGGCTCTACGCTGTTCCCCGAGGAAAGCGCCCTGCTCGGCGACGTGAACGGCCTGTCGGTGCTGCACCTGCAGTGCAACGCGGGACAGGACAGCCTGAGCATCGCGCGCCGCGGCGCCCGCGTGACCGGCGTCGACATCTCCGACGAGGCCATCGACTTCGCCACCCGGCTCTCGGCCGAGTCGGGCGTCGCGGCGCGCTTCGAACGTGCGGACGTCTACGACTACTTCGAGGCCGCCGCCGCGCGCGGCGAGCGCCACGACCTCGTGTTCTGCTCGTACGGCACGCTGTGCTGGCTGTCCGACATCGGTGCCTGGGCGCGCGGCGTGGCACAGCTGCTCAAGCCCGGCGGTCGCTTCGTGATCGTCGAGTTCCATCCATTCGCGCTGGTGTTCGACCCGCAGTGGAAGTTCCACTACGACTACTTCAACGACGCGCCCGTGCCCGAGGAAGGCGTGGGCGACTACGTGGCCGAGTCGGGCGACGGCCTCGTGGCCGACGACCGGCCGACGCCCGGCGTGCAGGGCTTTCGCAACCCGCACCCGAGCTTCGAGTTCACCTGGGGCGTGGGCCAGGTGACGACCGCGCTCGCGCAGGCGGGCCTGGCCATCGAGCGCTTCGAGGAGTACCCGTACACCAACGGCTGGAAGCCCTTCGAGGGCATGCGCGAACTCGGCGGACGCCGCATGGCCCCGCCCGAAGGCATGCCGCGCATTCCGCTGATGTACGCGCTGGCGGCCCGCCGCGCCTGAGCGAACTCAGAAGCGGCCGAGGTAGTCCAGCTTGCCGATGGGCACGCCCTTGTGGCGCAGCACGTCGTAGGCGGTGGTCACGTGGAAGAAGAAATTCGGCAGCGCGAACTGCAGCAGGTAGCGCTGCGCGGTGAAGTGCGCCTCGCCTTCGCGCGCCTTGATGGTCACGGGGCGTTCTTCGTGGCCGTCGATGAGCGCGCGGTCCACGCCGGCCAGGAAATCCTGCGTCTTCACGATGCGCGCCAGCAGGTCGTCCCAGGTCTTTTCCTCGTCGGGAAAGCTCGGCGCCGTGATGCCCGCGATGCGCGCCGTGCCCAGCTTGGAGGCGTCGCTCGCGCGCTGGATCTGGCCGGCCAGCGTGAGCATGTCGGGCGCCAGCCGCGCCTCGACCAGCGTCGCCGGGTCGATGCTCTGGGCCTTCGTATGCGCGAGGCCCTTGTCGAGCAGATGGGTCAGCTGGCCGAGTCCGCGGGTGAAAACCGGCACGGACAGGTCGTACATCGAGAGGGCCATGGCGAGGTGGTCTTGGAGTTGAAGTCGGCGCGATTGTGAGCGCGCCGTGCCTTCAACGAACGGCCGCGCGGATAAACCCCTCGATCGGGTCCAGTTGTTCCGGCACGTTGAGCGCGGGCGCATGGCCGCAGCCCGGCACCTCGATCACCTGCAGGCGCCCGGCCGCGCCCGGCCCGCGCCGGTGCATCTCGTCGATCACCTCGGGCAGCACCAGGTCGGACTCGGCGCCGCGCAGGCACAGCACCGGCGCTTCGATCACGTCGTAGTGCGGCCAGATCAGGTAGTCGTTGTCGTGCGCGCTGAACTGCTTGACCATGGCCGGGTCGTAGTGCGGCGTGACGCGGCCGTCGGCCAGGCGGCGCGTGGAGCTTTCAGTCAGGCGGCGCCACTGCGCGTCGCTGAGCCAGCCGTAGGGCTTGTAGACGGTGCGGAAAAAGGCCTCGAGCTCGGCCACCGTGGCGAAGGCCGGCGGGTCGCCGGCATAGGCGCGGATGCGCTCGATGGCGGCCTGCGCGAGCTGCGGCGCGTTGTCGTTCAGCGTGAGGCTGGCGATGCGCGCCTTCATGCGCGGCTCGAACAGGCCCGACGCGCAGACCGTGCCGATGGCGCCGCCCATCGAGGTGCCCACCCAGTGCACGCGGCCCAGCCGCAGCTCGTCGCACAGCGCGTTGGCCAGCCGCGCGTAGAACGCGAGCGTGTATTCGTCGTCGGGCGACGGGCTCCACTGGCTCAGGCCGCGCCCGAGGGTGTCGGGGCAGATCACGCGAAAGCCACGCGCCGCGAAGTGCTGCGCCAGCTCGTCCATGTCGCGGCTGGTGCGTGCCAGGCCGTGCCAGGCGATGACGACGGGGGCGTTGGCGGGGCCCCAGTCGAGCCAATGGATTTCACGGCCTGCGAGTTGCGCGTAGTGCGATGTCGGCGAGATGTGCGATGACGGCGTCATGGTGCTGTTGTTCTTGCCATCGCTCATTTCGCCGCCCTCGCCCGCAGCTTGCCCACGATGCCCGTGGGGAAGTAATACACCGACAGCACGAACAGCACGCCCAGCCACAGCAGCCAGCGGTCGGGCGACAGCAGCGCCGCGAGCCACGGCAGGCCGCTGGCGGCCTCGTTGCCCAGGCGCAGCAGGTCCTGCAGGTAGCTCTGTGCCACCACGAACAGCACCGCGCCGATGGCCGCGCCGTAGATCGTGCCCATGCCGCCGATCACCACGATGAGCAGCACGTCGATCATGATCTCGAAGCTCAGCGAGGTGTCGGGCCCGTTGTAGCGCAGCCAGATGGCCAGCATCGCGCCGGCCAGCGTGGCGAACAGCGCCGACAGCACGGCGGCCGTGGTGCGGTACACCACCACGCGGTAGCCGATCGCCTCGGCGCGGAACTCGTTCTCGCGGATGGCCTGCAGCACGCGGCCGAAGGGCGAGTTCACGATGCGCAGCATCGCCAGCACCAGCACCACCGCCGCCACGAACAGCAGGTAGTAGCACAGCAGGCGCCCGTCGAGCGAGACGCCGAGGAACGGCTCTTCGGCGAACTCGAAGCTCGGCGAGATCAGCTCGGGCAGCTTGAAGGTCAGGCCGTCTTCGCCGCCGGTGAAGTCCGACAGCTGCGAGGCCAGCGTCTGGAACGCCGAGGCCACGGCCAGCGTGATCATCGCGAAGAAGATCGCGCGCACCCGCAGCGAGAACAAACCGATGGCCAGTGAAAGCACCAGCGAGATCGCGAGCGACGCGCCCAGCCCCACCAGCACCGCGCCCCAGTTGGGCCCCAGCCGCGAGGCCGAGATGGCGATGCCGTAGGCGCCGATGCCGAAGAACATCGTGTGCGCGAAGCTCACGATGCCGGTGTAGCCCAGCAGCAGGTCGAAGCTGGCGACCAGCACCACGAACACCAGGATCTTGGCCGCGACGCTGAGCGCCTTCACGCCCGGGAACAGGAACGGCGCAAAGGCCAGCGCCAGGAACAGCGCCACCAGCAGCAGCGCCAGCAGGCGGCTGCGCGGCATGTCGTTGGAAAGAAGTCGTTTCAGGAACATGACGGCTTTCTCCTCAACGGTTCGCCACGGGGTACACGCCCTGCGGGCGCCACAGCAGCACGGCCACCATGAGGAAGATGCTCGCGAACTGCGTGAGCGTGGGCAGCAGGAAGCCGATGTAGTTCGTCATGAGCCCCACCAGCAGCGCGCCGAGCAGCGCCCCGCCGGTCGAGCCCAGCCCGCCGATGATGATCACGATGAAGATCAGCACGTTGACCTGCGCACCCATCTGCGGCACCAGGTTCTGCTGGAACAGCCCCCACATCACGCCGCCCAGGCCGGCCAGCGCGCTGCCCACCACGAACACGCCCACGAACAGGCGCCCAATGCGGTAGCCCAGCGACTCGACCATCTCGCGGTCCTGCACGCCGGCGCGGATCAAGAGGCCGATCTTGGTGCGGCCCAGCGTCCAGGCCAGCACGCCGAACACCACGACGCCCACGGCCACCGCGAGCAGGCGGTACTTGCTGATGGCGGCGTCGCCCACCAGCAGCGAGCCGCGCAGCGCCTCGGGCAGCGGCAGCGGAATCTGCGCCGGGCCCCAGATCACCTTGATGAGCTCCTCGCCGATGATCATGCCGCCCATCGTGATGAGGATCTGCTTCAGGTGCTGGCCGTACACCGGCCGCACGATGAAGCGCTCGAAGGCCAGTCCGATGGCGCCGGCCACCGCCATCGCGGCGAGCATGGCCGGGAACACGGCCACGAGGTTGCGCCACAGCTCGCCCGAGCCGGTCCAGTCGCCCATGAGGCCGAGCACGCTGCTGGCCACGAAGGCGCCCAGCGCAATGAACACGCCGTGACCGAAGTTCAGCACGTCCATCAGGCCGAACACCAGCGTGAGGCCCGAGGCGATGATGAAGATGATCATGCCCATCGCCAGCCCCGCCACCGTGAGCGTGAGCCAGGTCGAGACCGAGCCCGTGAGCGGCAGCGCGACGAGCGCGAGGATGGGGGCAAGAAGCAGAGGCTTCCAGTCGAAGTCGAGTTTCATAGGGCGAGTCCGAGCAGCGATTGCTGCAGTTGCGCATCGGCGGAGAACGCGGCCATCGAGCCGCTGTGCACCACGCGGCCGTTGTCCATCACCGCGACGGTGTCGCCCAGGCGCTGGGCGAAGTGGATGTTCTGTTCGACCAGCAGGATCGTCACGCCGCTGCGTTTGAGCTCGCCGAAGGCCTCGATCATGTTGTTGATCATCACGGGCGCCAGGCCCTTGCTGGGCTCGTCGATGATGAGCAGCTGGCGCGGCTCGACGATGGCGCGCGACACGGCCAGCATCTGCTTCTGTCCGCCCGACAGCTTGCCGGCCGGGTGGTTCCAGAATTTCTCGACCGCGGGGAAGAGCTTGAAGATCCACTTCAGGCGCGTGTCGTCGATGGCGTCGGCGTTCTTGGCGCCGCGCGCGGCCAGCACCATGTTCTCCTTCACCGTGAGGTCGGAGAAGATGCCCATGTTCTCGGGCACGTAGGCCACGCCGAGTTCGGCGATCTGCGGCGTGTGCAGGGCCGTGATGTCCTTGCCGGCGAACTGCACCCTGCCCTGCGACGCATGCCACAGGCCCATGATGGTGCGCAGCGTGGTGGTCTTGCCCGCGCCGTTGCGGCCCAGCAGCATGGTGAGCTGGCCCTTGGGCACGGCGAGGTCGACGCCGTGCAGGATGTGGTACGCCCCGATGTGCGTCTGCACGCCTTCCAGGGTCAGCAAATTTTCGGTGCTCATGCGGCCTCCTTCGCGATGCCCAGGTAGGCCTCCTGCACCACCGGCGAGGCGATCACCTCGGCCGGTTCGCCGTCTGCCACCAGCGTGCCGTTGTGCAGCACGATGATGCGGTCCGCGAGCTCGCGCACCACGTCCATCTTGTGTTCGACCAGGAGGATGGTCTTGGTCTTGTCCTGCTTGAGCTTGCGGATCAGGTCGAGGATGACGGGCGCCTCGGCCGCATGCATGCCGGCCGTGGGCTCGTCGAACATGAAGACCTTGGGTTCGAGCGCCATCAGCAGCGCCACCTCGAGCTTGCGCTGGTCGCCGTGCGGCAGGCTGGCCACGGTGGCGTGGGCGCGCGGCTCGAGCGCCACGTCGGCCAGGATCTGCTCGGCGCGTTCGGTCAGCGCCTTGTGGTCGCTCCAGATGCTCCACAGGTTGAGCCCGTGGCGATGCGCGCCGGCACGCGTGGCCTGCACCGCCAGCCGCACGTTCTCCAGCACCGTGAGGTTCGGGAACAGGTTGGTGAGCTGGAACGCGCGCCCCAGCCCGGCGTGCGTGCGCGCCGACGGCGACAGGTGCGACAACGGTTGCCCGTCGAGCGACACCGTGCCGGCCGTGGCCTTGAGCTGCCCGGAGATCAGGTTGAAGTAAGTGGTCTTGCCCGCGCCGTTGGGGCCGACGATGGCCGTCAGCGTGCCTGGCGCGAATGCGCAGCTCACGCTGTTGACGGCCACGTGCCCTCCGAAGCGGATGGTCAGATCCCGGGTCTCAAGCATTGTGGAAAGGTCCTTGCGAATCGAAAAAATCAGCGATGGGTGAACGGCCTCAACAGGTGCCGATCACGTAGTAGTTGGTGCCCGTCTGCTTCAGCGTGGTCATGGCGTAGATGTTCCACAGGCCCATCGACTGGCCCGAGCCGTTGGCATAGGTCAGGCCCCACAGCGCATAGGCGCGCCCGGCGATGGTGTGCGCGTAGTTGCTCGCGGTGTAGCAGGTTCCGCCGCCACCCGGGCCCGCCGTGGTCGCGCCCGTGGCGGCCGCCGACATCGCGCCTTCGACGTTGCTCGCGTTCAGCGCGGCCACGGTCCAGCTGTAGCTGGTCGACGCGGCCAGGCCGGTGTCGGTGTAGCTGGTGCCCGCCACCGGCGAGGCGTTGACCTTGCTGCCGCCGCGGTACACGTTGTAGCCGCTGGCGCCCGAGACGCCGGCCCAGCCGATCACCATGCTGCTGGTCGCGCCCGAGGTGCCCACGCCGGTGGGCGCCGGCAGCCCGCCGCCGCCGGCCGAACCGGTGACGCGGTCGATCATGGCCTTCATGGCGGCCATCTGCGGGCCCGACTTCTTGGCGTAGTTGGCGCTGTCGTAGCCCCACCAGTCCCAGCAGCTGTTGGTGGCCGCGGTGCTGGTCTGCGGGTAGATCAGGATGATGTTGTTGGTGTCGGCCCAGCGGTTGTAGCCCGTCTTCTTGACGTACTGGTCGCTCACGTCGGTGTAGTTCTGCTTGCAGCCGTGCAGCACCAGGTGCACGCGGCACGAGGTGGTGGTGCAGGCCTGCGGCACATAGAGCCAGCCGGTGGCGGCCACGCCGTGGCCGGAGACGAACTCCGACTGGTTGAACTCGGTGAAGGTGCCGCCCAGCGTGCCGTTGTTGCGCGGGTTCAGCGGACCGTACAGCTGCGTGAGGATCTCGCCCGCGAGGTCGAAGCCGCAGTTGTTGATGTACGGCGCGGCCGTGGTGCTGCAGGCGCCGCCGTAGTCGTCGGTGACCATCGCGTGGCCGGCGCCGAGGTTGTTCTTGTAGACCGTGTTGGCGGCCGGCACGAAGCTCTGGTAATACGTCTTCAGGTCGTCCATCACCGGCTGCTTGACGGTGTTGTCCGAAGTGCCCGAGAACAGGTAGACCTTGGAGTTGCTGAGGTTCGACACCGGGTCGATCGCACCGCTGGCGGCCCAGCTGTTGGTGGTGCTCACGAGCGTGGAGACCGGGATGCTGGTGCTGTGCGTCATGCAGCGCCCGGTGGCGTTGAGCACCGAGCCTTCGGCGCAGTAGTACGGACCGCCGGCGACCACGCCCGCGCCGCGCTTGAAGGTGGCCGAGTAGGCCACGTGCAGCTGCACCGCCATGAAGCCGCCGGCCGACAAGCCGGACACGCTCACCTCCGCCGGGTTGGCGCCCAGTGCCGGCAGCGGCACGGCCGCCGTAGCGGCCTGCGCCGCCGCCGTGATGATCACCGCTGCTGCGGCAAACCCCTTCCAGTTGTTCCATCGCATCGCTGGCATCGCTGTCTCCTTCTGTTGTGTTTGATCGAACGCTTGCTTGCAGACTGACGAATCGGCCGTGGAGCGCGGCAACTTGCGCGGACGCAGGCTGGCGCTTCGCCCGGCGGCCATCCGGGGCGAAAAGGGAAGCAGCGATTTCTGAGTCGCCGCATGTTCAAGTGAACACCGCGGAACCGGCTTTGCCGGGCCGCTGGTGTTGCCCCTGGTAGGGGGTTGGCGTAGCGACACGAAGTGCGCGCAGCCTGGGGGCGAGCTCTTACCTCTTGTTCTTGATGGGGATGTCCATCTCTTCCGGCTTGATTTCGTGCACCAGCTCCGGCACGCCCCACGCGAACGCGGGGTCGGCCTTGATCTTGAAGTGGTACATCGACTGCATCGCCTGGTGGTCTTCCTTGCGGAAGGTCATCTTGCCCTTGGGCGTGTCGAAGCTCATGCCTTCCATGGTGCTGATGAGCTTGTTGGTGCCGGTGTCGCCGTTGGTCTTCTTCAGCGCCGTCACCACTGCCATCGCGGCCGAGAAACCGCCGGCCGTGAAGAAGTCCGGCGGCGTCTTGAATTCCTTGTAGTGGGCCGCGACCATGGCCTCGTTCACCGGGTTCTTCGGGATGCCGAAGTAGTAGTAGGCCGCGCCTTCCATGCCCGGCAGCGACTTGTAGGCCGCCATGGCCGGCAGGATGTTGCCGCCGGTGGCGATCTCGATGCCGTAGCGCTTCAGGTCGAGGTCGACGATCTTGAACGGGTTGCCCGCGCCGGCCCAGACGATCCAGATGATCTTGCGGCCCGGCTGGTCCTTGAGCTTGTCGATCAGGCGCTGCGCACCGGCCGTGAAGTCGGTGGTGGCGGGCGGCAGGTACTCCTCGTGCGCGAGCTTGGCTTTCTTCAGCGCGGCGCCGAAGGCCTTCACGCCGTCACGGCCAAAGGCGTTGTCTTGTGCGAGCGTGGCGACGGTGACGCCGGCCTTGTCGATGGCCACGGCGTTGGAGATGGCGTCCTGGCTCGAGTTGCGGCCGGTGCGGAAGATGTACTTGTTCCACTTGTCGCCGGTGATCGAGTCGGCCACGGCGGGCTCGACGATCAGGATCTTCTTGTACTCCTCGGCCACCGGCAGCATGGCCAGCGCCACGCCCGAAGCGGTCGGGCCGACCGCGAGCGCGGCCTTGTCGTCGGAGTACGCGGCGGCCAGCAGCGACTTGCCCAGGTCGGGCTTGCCCTGGTCGTCCTTCTCGATGACCACGAGCTTCTTGCCGTTGACCATCATCGTGCCGCCGGTGGCGTAGTTCAGGCCCATCATCAGGCCGGTCTGCGTCTGCTTGCCGTAGGCCTCCAGCGCGCCGGTCTTGCTGTAGACGTGGGCGATGCGGATCTCGTTCGATTGGGCCCAGGCGGGCATGGTGGCGGCGGTGGCGCCCAGGGCGGCCAGGGCGGCCAGGGCGATGAGGTGGCGACGGTGCATGTCTTGTCTCCTGATAAAGGTGACTGAATATTGCACAGTTCGTGCCACCCGCCTAAGCCATTGATAACAAAGGCTTCCTCATTCGGGCGCAACCGGTTTCGCCTGATTTCAGTGCATTTGCTCTGTCTTGTTTTCAGACAACTGTCTGTTGATCAGTCAGGGTTTCCCAGCAGAGTCGCGGCGTGCCGCGAGCCAGCTCTCGAACTCGCGCTCGGCCCGCATCCGCAGCTCGTTGCGCGTGTGGTTGCACACCGCGTGCGCGAGGCGCCGGTGCTTCTGCTGGCGCACGCCGCCCAGCGTGGCGTCGAGCAGGTGTTCGATGGTGGCCGACTCGGGCCGACCGTGCGGCTCGTCGAAGTCCATCGGCAGCCCGCACCAGTGGCAGTTCGGGCCGAAGGTGGAACGCAGTGCCTTCACGCTCATGACAAGCCCATCCCCGTCATGCGCTCGTACAGCGTGGCGCGCGAGATGCCCAGCAGCCGCGAGGTCGCGAGCTTGTTGCCGCCGGTGCTTTCGAGCGCGGCGGCGATGGCCTTGCGTTCCAGCTCGGCCACCTGCTGCGACAGCGGGCGCAGCAGTGCCGCCTCCTGGTCGACGTCGCGCAGGCTGTGCGAGGTGTCGGGTGCCTCGATCTGCTCCAGCCCGGCCTCGCGCAGGATGCGTTCGAGCTGCGCCGCGTCGATGCGCTGCGAGTCGCTGCGCATCGTCACCTGCTCCAGCACGTTGCGCAGTTCGCGGATGTTGCCGCGCCAGTGCTGGCCGGCCAGGAGCGCGAGCGCGTCGGGCGTGAGCTCGGGCGGCGCCTCGCCGCTGCGCAGCGCCATGTCCTCGCCCAGCGCCTCGACCAGCGCCGGGATGTCGCTGCGCCGCTCGCGCAGCGGCGGCACGCGCAGCGGCAGCACGTTGAGGCGGTAATACAGGTCTTCGCGGAACAGGCCGCGGCGCACCAGCTCGGGCAGGTCGCGCGAGGTGGCGGCGATCACGCGGGCGTCGAAGGGAATCAGCTTGTTGGAACCCAGCGGTTCGATCTCGCCTTCCTGCAGCGCGCGCAGCAGCTTGGCCTGCAGGCCCAGCGGCATGTCGCCGATTTCGTCGAGGAACAGGCTGCCGCCGTCGGCCAGCTTGAACTTGCCTTCGCGCCCGCGCTTGTCGGCGCCAGTGAAGGCGCCGGGGGCGAAGCCGAAGAACTCGGCCTCGAGCAGCGTGTCGGGCACGGCCGCGATGTTGACGCTGACGAACTGCCCCTTGGCGCGCGTGGACGACGCATGGATCGCATGCGCCAGCAGCTCCTTGCCGGTGCCGGTTTCGCCGAGCAGCAGCACCGGGCTGGTGGACTGCGCGGCGCGGCGCGCGTGGCGCTTCACTTCCACGGCCGCCGGGCTGCTGCCGATGAAGCTCGCGAAGGTGTACTTGGAACGGCGCTGGCCGTCGGGCGCGTGCTGGTACAGCGGGTTGTTGCGCTGGCTGGCCAGCTCGCGGCGCGCGTCGTCGAGGTCGCGCTGCAGCAGCGCGAACTTGCTGATGAGCGGCTGCAGCGTGGTCTCGGGCTGGTCGAACAGCACGATGCCGATGGCGCCGATGACCTTGCCCAGGCCCTCCCCGTCTTCGCGCTCCTCGCGCAGCGGAATTCGGCTGACGACGAAGGTGCCGGCCTTGTTGGTCAGCAGGTCGATGAGGATCGGCTCGCCGGTTTCGAGCACGCGGCGCATCATGGTGTTGGGGATCACGTCCTCGACCATGTGGCCCATGAACTCGTCGATGGACGAGAAACCCAGCGCCGGCAGGAAGCGGCGGTAGCCCTCGTTCACCCAGACGATGCGCCCGCTGCGGTCGACCAGGAACATGCCCTGGCTGATGCTCGAAAACAGATGAAACATCGAGCGCGCGGCGAGCGCGAGGATGCCTTCGGCGTCCAGGGGCAAGGCGGGCGGCGGTGCGGCGGCGGAGGAAGCGACGGACATGCGCGGATCGTACTGTGTGCGGCCCCCGCCCCTGCCGCGCGCAGGCCCACATGCAACCAAAAACAAAAGCCTTCAGCAAGCCTTAAGTAAATCAATCGTTTGATTTCAATCATGCTCTAATCGCGCCGATGAACGCCAGGGACCCCCTCACGCCAACGCCCGTGCCGTCGCCGCGCCGCGCCCCTCGCAGCGACGGCGCCGAGGCGCGCCACCGCCTGCTGCACACCGCGCTGCGGCTGTTCGCCCAGAACGGTTTCGCCAAGACCTCGATCCGCGAGATCGCGCGCGAGGCCGGCGTGAACGTCTCGGCCATCAGCTACTACTTCGGCGACAAGGAGGGGCTGTACTCCGCCACCTTCAACGAGCCGATGGGCAGCGACTCGAACGACCTGGTGGCCGCCTGCAACGTGCCCGGCCAGTCGCTCGAAGCCACGCTGCGCATCTGCATGGCGGCCATGATCGATCCGCTCAAGCAGGGCGAGATCGTGCGCCAGTGCATCCAGCTGCACATGCGCGAGATGCTGGAGCCCACCAGCCAGTGGGCCAAGGAACTGGAGCGCGACATCAAGGGCCCGCACCGCGCCATCGTCGAGCTGCTGTGCCGCCACCTGCAGGTGGAGCGCGCGGACGACGACATCCACCGCCTGACCTTCGCGATCACGGGGCTGTCGATGCAGCTGTACGTGAGCCAGGATTTCATCGAGGCCCTGCGCCCGTCGCTGCTGCGCACGCCGCGCGCCATCGACACCTGGGCCGACCGGCTCACGGGCTACGCGATGGCGCTGGTCCAGGCCGAAACCGCACGCCGCCGCCAGGTGGCCGCCGAGCAGAGAAAGAAGCCATGAGACGACTCCGACGGATTGCCCTTGTTCTGAGCCTGCCGCTGGGCCTCGGCCTCGCCGGCTGCGGCCTGACGCGCCCGCCCGCCTCCGTGCAGGCGCCCTTCCCCGCGCAGTGGCATGCGCCCCTGCCCCACGGCGGCTCGCTGGCCGCGCTGGCCGAGTGGTGGCGCCAGCTGGACGACCCGCTGCTGGTCGAGCTGATCGCCGCCGCCGAAACCGCCAGCCCCAACCTCGCGAGCGCCGCGGCGCGCGTGACCGAGGCGCGCTCCACGCGCGTGCAGGCCGGCGCGGCGCTGCTGCCCAGCCTGGACGGCACGGCGTCGGCCAGCCGGGGCGTCTCGGGCTCGTCGTTCGGCGCGGGCGGTTCTTCGAGCAGCAGCAGCGCCTCCACCGCGCCCGTCACCACGCTGCAGGCCGGCCTGCAGTCGAAGTGGGAGATCGACCTGTTCGGCCGCCTGCGCGCCGACCGCGACGCGGCCCAGCAGAAGCTGGACAGCGCCACCGCCAAGTGGCACGACGCCCGCGTGGCCGTGGCCGCCGAAACGGCCAACGCCTATTTCGCCGAACGCGCCTGCCAGCAGCAGCTGAACGTGTCCGAGTCGGATGCCAAATCGCGCGGCGAAACGGCGCGGCTCACCGACCTGTCGGCGCGCGCCGGCTTCACCGCGCCGGCCGACGCCGCGCTGGCACGCGCCAGCGCCTCCGACGCCTCGGGCCGCCTCACGCAGCAACGCGCCTTGTGCGCGGTGCAGCGCAAGGCGCTGGTGGCGCTCAGCGGGCTCGACGAACCCACGCTCGCGCAGAAGCTCGCGGCCTCGCCCACGCAGCGTGCGCTGCCGGTGGTCGGCGCCATCGCCAGCGTGCCGGCGCAGGCGCTCTCGCAGCGGCCCGACGTGTACGCGGCCGAACTCGGCGTGGCCGCGGCCAGCGCCGAGGTGGGCTCGGCCGAGGCCGAGCGCTATCCCAAGCTCACGCTCTCGGGCTCGATCGGCCGCATGCAGATCCGCACCAGCGGCTTTCGCGAATCGCTCGACACCTGGACGGTCGGGCCGCTGTCGCTCACCGTGCCGCTGCTCGACGGCGGCGCCCGCGCGGCCAACACCGAGGCGGCCAAGGCGCGCTATGCCGAGGCCGTGTCGCTCTACCGCGCCAACGTGCGCCAGGCGGTGCGCGAGGTCGAGGAAGCGCTGGTGAACCTCGACGCCACCACCGCGCGCAGCACCGACGCCGACAGCGCGGTGAAGAACTACCAGGCCTCGTTCGACGCCACCCAGGCCCGCTACAGCAGCGGCCTGGCCAGCCTGTTCGAACTCGAAGATTCGCGGCGCACGCTGTTCGCCGCGCAGACCGCGCGCGTCTCGCTGCAACGCGAGAGCACCGAAGCCTGGGTCTCCCTGTACCGCTCGATGGGCGGCGGCTGGAGCCGCCCCGCCGAAGCATCGTCCCCAATGACCACCACCCCGGCCGCCAAGGTCGCGACGTCGCCATGAAAACAATGAAGCGTTCCACCCTTGTCCTCGCGCTGCTGGCGCTCGTCGCCGTCGTGGCGGCGGGCCTGTGGCTCACCCGCAAGCCGGACGGCGACCACAAGGCCGCGCCCGCCGCCAAGGGCCCCGCGCAGCGTCCGGCACTGACCGTTTCGGTCGCCAAGCCCGAGGCCACCGAGCTGACCGTCACGCTGGCCGCCAACGGCAACGTGGCGGCCTGGCAGGAGGCCGTGGTCGGCTCCGAATCGAACGGCCTGAAGCTGGCCGAGGTGCGCGTCAACGTCGGCGACACCGTGAAGAAGGGCCAGGTGCTCGCGGTGTTCTCGCCCGAGACGGTGCAGGCCGACATCGCGCAGGCGCGCGCCTCGCTGGCCGAGGCCCGCGCCTCGGCCGCCGACGCCGCCGGCAACGCCGCGCGCGCCCGCACGCTGCAGGCCACGGGCGCGCTGAGCCAGCAGCAGATCAACCAGTACCAGACCACCGAGCAGACCGCCAAGGCGCGCGCCGAGGCGGCCGAGGCCGTGCTGGCCGCGCAGCAGGTGCGCGGGCGCAACACGCAGGTGCTGGCGCCCGACGACGGCGTGATCTCCGCGCGCACCGCCACGGTGGGCAGCGTGGTGGGCGCCGGCACCGAGCTGTTCCGGCTGATCCGCCAGGGCCGGCTCGAATGGCGCGCCGAAGTCACCTCGGCCGAGCTGGGCCGCGTGGCCGTGGGCACGCCGGCCTTCGTGGTCAGCGCCAGCGGCGCGCAAGTGAAGGGCACGGTGCGCAGCATCGCGCCCACGGTCGATCCGCAGACGCGCGCGGCGCTGGTCTACGTCGACCTGCCGAACGTGCAGCAGAACACCGGCGTGAAGGCCGGCATGTTCGCGCGCGGCGACTTCGAACTCGGCCGCAGTTCCGCGCCGACCGTGCCGCAAAGCGCGATCGTGCCGCGCGACGGCTTCAACAACGTCTTCACGCTGCTGCCCGACGGCCGCGTGGCGCAGCTCAAGGTGCAGACCGGCCGCCGCCTGAAGGACCGCGTGGAGATCACCAGCGCCCTGCCCGAGGGCGTGCAGATCGTGGTGCAGGGCGCGGGCTTCCTCAACGACGGCGACCTGGTGCGCGTGGTGGATGCCACGCCCGCAGCGACGCCTGCGTCCGCCACCCCGGCGAAGGCGGGGGCATCCGCCCCTTCGCCTAAATAAGCAAGCACAAGGAACACGCCATGAACGTTTCCGCCTGGTCCATACGCAACCCCATTCCGGCGGTGATGCTGTTCGTGCTGCTCACCTTCGGGGGGCTGCTGTCGTTCAACGCCATGAAGGTGCAGAACTTCCCGGACATCGACCTGCCGACCGTCACCGTCTCGGCCTCGCTGCCGGGCGCCGCGCCCTCTCAATTGGAGACCGACGTCGCGCGCAAGCTCGAGAACTCCATCGCCACCATCCAGGGCCTGAAGCACATCACGACCAAGGTGCAGGACGGCGCCGCCACGCTGATCGTCGAGTTCCGCCTCGAGAAGCCCGTGCAGGAGGCCGTGGACGACGTGCGCTCGGCCGTGCAGAAGGTGCGCGCCGACCTGCCCGCCGACGTGCGCGACCCGGTCGTCACCAAGCTCGACTTCGCGGCCCAGCCGGTGCTGGCCTTCACCATCGCCTCGTCGCGCATGGACAACGAGGCGCTGAGCTGGTTCGTCGACAACGACATCACCAAGAAGCTGCTCGCGCTGCCCGGCGTGGGCGCGGTGAACCGCGTGGGCGGCGTCACGCGCCAGGTGCACATCGACCTCGACCCGGCCAAGCTGCAGGCGCTGGGCGCCTCGGCGGCCGACATCTCGCGCCAGCTGCGCCAGGTGCAGACCGAAAGCGCGGGCGGGCGCATCGACCTGGGCGGCAGCGAACAGCCGGTGCGCACCATGGCCACCGTGCAGTCGGCCGACCAGCTCGCAGACATGCAGATCGCGCTGAGCGACGGCCGCCGCATCCGCCTGGACCAGGTGGCGCGCATCAGCGACACCATCGCCGAGCCGCGCGCCGCGGCGCTGCTCAACGGCAAGCCGGTGGTGGGCTTCGAAGTGGCCCGCAGCCGCGGTGCCAGCGAGGTCGAAGTGGGCCGCGCCACTCAAAAGGCGCTGGCCGACCTGCGCGTGCAGCGCCCCGACATCGAACTGACCGAGGCCTTCAACTTCGTCGACCCGGTGGAAGAAGAGTACGACGGCTCGCTGCACCTGCTGTACGAGGGCGCCATCCTCGCGGTGATCGTGGTGTGGCTCTTCTTGCGCGACTGGCGCGCCACCTTCGTCTCGGCCGTGGCGCTGCCGATGTCGGTGATTCCGGCCTTCGTCGGCATGTACCTGCTGGGCTTCTCGGTCAACGTGATCTCGCTGCTCGCGCTCTCGCTGGTGGTCGGCATCTTGGTGGACGACGCCATCGTGGAGGTCGAGAACATCGTGCGCCACCTGCGCATGGGCAAGTCGCCCTACCAGGCGGCCATGGAGGCGGCGGACGAAATCGGTCTGGCCGTGATCGCCACCACCTTCACGCTGATCGCGGTGTTCCTGCCCACGGCCTTCATGAGCGGCGTGGCCGGCAAGTTCTTCAAGCAGTTCGGCTGGACCGCCTCGCTCGCGGTGTTCGCCTCGCTGGTGGTGGCGCGGGTGCTCACGCCGATGATGGCGGCCTACATCCTCAAGCCCATCGTCGGCGCCGAGAAGGAGCCGGGCTGGCTGCGCTGGTACATGCGCGCCGTGGAGTGGAGCACACACCACCGCTTCAAGACGATGGTGATGGCCACCCTCTTCTTCTTCGGCTCGCTGGCGATGATCCCGCTGCTCAAGACCGGCTTCATCCCGGCCGACGACAACTCGCAGACGCAGGTCTACCTGTCGCTGCCGCCGGGCTCCACGCTGGCGCAGACCACGGCCGCGGCCGAGGAAACGCGCCGCCGCGTGATGAAGATCAACCACGTGAAGAGCGTCTACACCACGGTGGCGGGCGGCAGCGCGGGCGGCGACCCGTTCGCGAACTTCGGCACGCCCGAGACGCGCAAGGCCACGCTGACGATCCAGCTCGACCCGCGCGGCGACCGGCCGCGCAAGCAGGTGATCGAGAAAGAGATCCGCACCGCGCTCGAAACCCTGCCCGGCGTGCGCAGCACCGTGGGCCTGGGCGGCTCGGGCGAGAAGTACATCCTGGTGCTCACGGGCGAAGACCCGGTGGCGCTGTCGGCCGCCGCCGGCGCGGTCGAGAAAGACCTGCGCACCATTCCCGGCCTGGGCAACATCACCTCGACCGCGAGCCTGATCCGCCCCGAGATCGCCGTGCGCCCCGACTTCGCGCGCGCCGCCGACCTGGGCGTGACCAGCTCGGCCATCGCCGAGACGCTGCGCGTGGCCACGCTGGGCGACTACGACCAGGCGCTGGCCAAGCTCAACCTCGCGCAGCGGCAGGTGCCGATCGTGGTGAAGCTCGAAGACTCGGCGCGACAAGACCTCGACCTGATCGGGCGCCTGTCGGTGCCGGGCGCGCGCGGCCCCGTCATGCTGAGCCAGGTGGCCTCGCTCACGATGGAAGGCGGCCCGGCCGTCATCGACCGCTACGACCGCTCGCGCAACGTCAACTTCGAGATCGAGCTGTCGGGCGTGGGCCTGGGCGACGCCAAGACGGCCGTCGAGGCCCTGCCCTCGATCCAGAAGTTGCCGCCGGGCGTGCGCATCGCCGAGGTGGGCGACGCCGAAGTGATGACCGAGCTGTTCGCCAGCTTCGGCCTGGCCATGCTCACGGGCGTGCTGTGCATCTACATCGTGCTGGTGCTGCTGTTCAAGGACTTCCTGCACCCGGTGACCATCCTGTGCGCGCTGCCGCTCGCACTGGGTGGGGCCTTCGTGGGCCTCTTGATCGGGCAGAAGGCGCTGTCGATGCCTTCGCTGATCGGCCTGATCATGCTGATGGGCATTGCCACGAAGAACTCGATCCTGCTGGTGGAGTACGCCATCGTGGCGCGCCGCGACCACGGCATGAGCCGCTGGGACGCGCTGCGCGACGCCTGCCACAAGCGCGCGCGGCCCATCATCATGACCACGCTCGCCATGGGCGCCGGCATGCTGCCCATTGCCGTGGGCTTCGGCACCGCCGACTCGAGCTTCCGCTCGCCGATGGCGATGGCGGTGATCGGCGGGCTGATCACCTCCACGGTGCTGAGTTTGCTGGTGGTGCCGGCCGTGTTCACCTACGTGGACGACATCGAGCACTGGATTCGCCGCACCGTGCGCAAGGTGCGCGGGCAGCCGGCCGATCCGCACATCGACGACGACCTGGTCGAGGCGCCGCAGCGCTGAGACCTCCGAGCGCGGGCAGCGGTGGCCCCGCTACCGCGCCTCGATGTTCAGCACCACCACGCCCGCCACGATGGCCAGCAGGCCGACCATGCGGGTCAGCGTGACCGCCTCACCGAACCAGACCATGCCGGCGACCGCGATCAGCGCGGTGCCGGCACCGGCCCAGACCGCGTAGCCCAGCCCCACATCCAGTACGCGCACCGCGAGCGACATGAGCCAGATCGCGCCGGCGTAGCAGGCGGCGGTGAGCAGCGATGGCAACAGGCGGGTGAAACCTTCGGCATGGCGAAGGGCGATGGTGCCGGCGACTTCCGCCGCCACGCTGGCCGCAAGCAGCAGCCAGGCCAGAGTCTGTGGACTCTTCATGGGAATACCTCGTCACACCCCTGCCGTACCGGGCATGGAATGCGGGCGATGCAAGCGGTACCCCGAACGAAGCCGCCATTCTGGGGACATGCGGCGGCGCGGTGATGACTGCGCAGTCAAGCCCCTTGGCGCCGCAGGCGCATTCAAAAAAAAATGCCGCGGGCGCCAATCGCCCGCGGCATGTGAACCGAAAAAGAAAGTCGGTCGCGTCAGGCGTCCAGCTGCGCCAGCCGCTTCAGCTTGCGTTCGCTCATGCGCTTGGCCAGGCGCGGCAGCACCAGCACGGCGACGATGGCGATGATCACCACGATCGACTCGGGGCGCTGGAAGAACACGATCGGGCTGCCCTGCCCCATGGCAATCGCGTTGCGCAGGTTGGCTTCGGCGAGCGGGCCGAGGATCATGCCGACCACCACGGGAGCGGTCGGGAAATCGAAGCGCCGCATCACCACACCCAGCAGGCCAATGCCGAACAGCAGGAACAGGTCGAAGGTGTTCTGGCGCATGCCGTACGCACCCACGGTCGCGAAGATCAGGATGCCGGCGTACAGCTGCGGCTTCGGAATCTTGAGCAGCTTGACCCACAGGCCGACCATCGGCAGGTTCAGCACCAGCAGCATCAGATTGCCGATGTACAGCGAGGCGATCAGCGCCCAGACCAGCGCGGCCGAGGTGGTAAAGAGCTGCGGGCCCGGCTGGATGCCGTAGTTCTGGAACGCGCCCAGCATGATGGCCGTGGTGTTCGACGTGGGAATGCCCAGCGTGAGCAGCGGGATCAGCGCGGCGGTCACGGTGGCGTTGTTGGCGGCCTCGGGGCCGGCCACGCCTTCGATGGCGCCGGTGGTGCCGAACTCGGCCTTGTTCTGCGGGTCTTTCGCGAGCTTCTTCTCGGTGGCGTAGCTCAGGAAGGTCGGGATCTCGGTGCCGCCGGCCGGAATGCAGCCGAAGGGCGTGCCGATGGCCGCGCCGCGCAGCCAGGCGGGAATGGAACGCTTCCAGTCGCGCGAGGTCATGTGCACGCGGGTCAGCTTGTTCTGGCCCTCGACCACGCGGCCTTCGTACAGCACGGCGTACAGCACTTCGGCCACCGCAAAGAGGCCCACCGCCACCAGCACGATCTCGATGCCGTCGAGCAGCTCGGGCATGTTGCCGGTGTAGCGGCCCTGGCCGGTGATCTGGTCCAGGCCCACGCAGCCGATGGCCAGGCCGACGAACAGCGCCGTCATGCCGCGCAGCGTGCTCTTGCCGAGCACCGCGCTCACGGTGGTGAAGGCCAGCAGCATCAGCAGGAAGTACTCGGGTGCCGCCAGGCGCACGGCGTAGTCGGCCACGAAGGGCGCGAACAGCGTGACGACCACGGTGGCGATGGTGCCGGCCACGAAGGAGCCGATGGCCGCGGTGGCGAGCGCGGCGCCCGCGCGGCCGCTCTTGGCCATCTTGTTGCCCTCCATCGCCGTGACCATGCTGGCGGTTTCACCGGGCGTGTTCAGCAGGATCGAGGTGGTCGAACCGCCGTACATGGCGCCGTAGTAGATGCCCGAGAAGAAGATCATCGAGGCCGTGATGTCGACCTTGCCGGTGATCGGCAGCAGCATGGCCACCGCCACGGCGGGGCCGATGCCGGGCAGCACGCCCACCGCCGTGCCCAGGGCACAGCCGATGAGGCACCACAGCAGGTTGATGGGGGTGATCGCGGCCGCGAAGCCGGTCATCAGTGCGTTGAAGATATCCATTTGGCGTGGCTCCGCTCAGATCCAGCCGGTGCTGGTGAGACCCGGCAGGCTGATGGCCAGGAACTTGGTGAACATCCAGAAGACCGGGGCCGAGATCGCCAGGCCCGTCACCAAGTCGGTGACCCAGGTGGCCGGCGCATTGACCTTGGCCTGTCCGGCGGCGCGGCGCAGGCCCTGCACGGCCAGCAGGTAGCACAGCGCGCAGCTCAGGATGAAGCCGATGCTGGTGATGAGCGCCGCATTGAGCAGCAGGCCCGCCGCCACCCAGATGAAGCCGGGCCAGTAGGCGGTGTCGGCGCCGGAGGGCGCGTCGAGCTCGCGAAAGCCCCCGCTGAACGCTTCCCAGGTGATCCACGCGCCGCAGACCATCAGGACGATCGAGACCATCCAGGGCAGGAAGTTGGGGCCGACGCCGCCGTAGCCGGCTTCGGAAGAAATGCCGATGGCGCCGAAGGCCAGCGCGGCGCCGGTCAGCAGCACGCCGAGACCGACGACGTATTGCGGCCAGCGGGCCGCGCCGGAGGTGGCCTCAGCGGAATGTGAGACCGAGGATTCTGGAGTTGTCATTTTTTGCTCCCGCAGTCGTGGGGAAAAAGAATTGCCTCCTTCCAGAAACACCGCGGAACTGGCTCTGCCAGGCCGCAGGTGTTGCCCCCGGAAGGGGGAAGGCGTGCGCGACACGAAGTGCGCGCAGCCTGGGGGCGACTCAAACTCAGACCATGCCGGACTTGGCCATGATGGCGCGCAGGCTGGCGAAGTCGTCGTCGACGAACTTGGCGAAGGCATCGCCCGACAGCACGGCCGGCGTCCAGTCGTTCTTCTTGAGCGACTCGGCCCACGACGGGCTCTTGAGCGCGGCCAGCACCATGTCGGTCAGGGCCTTGCGCTGCTCGGCCGAGATGCCGGGCGCGCCGTACACGCCGCGCCAGTTGCCGATCTCGACGTCGATGCCCTGTTCCTTCAGGGTCGGCACATTGATGCCCGGCAGGCGCTGGGCGGAGGTGACAGCAATGGGTTTCATCTTGCCGGCGGCGATGTACTCGGCGAACTCGCTGTAGCCGCTGCCGCCGATGGTGACGTTGCCGCCCAGGATGGCGGCGGTGGCTTCACCGCCTCCGCGGAAGGCCACGTAGTTGATCTTGGACGGATCGGCGCCGACCTTCTGCGCGATCATGGCCGCGGCGATGTGCTCGGTGGAGCCGCGCGAACCGCCGCCCCACTTGACGCTGCCCGGGTCCTTCTTGAGCTGCTCGACCACGTCCTTCATGGTCTTGAAGGGCGAATTCGACGGCAGCACGAACACGTTGTATTCGGTGGTCAGGCGCGCGATGGGCGTGGCCTGCGACAGGTTGACCGGCGGCTTGCCGGTGATGATGCCGCCCAGCATGACCGAGCCCATGACCATCAGCGCGTTGGCATCGCCCTTGGAGCCGTTGACGAACTGGGCCAGGCCCAGCGCACCGGCGGCACCGCCCTTGTTGTCGTAGGCGACGGTGTCGGCCACCTTGGCGTCGGTCAGGGCCTTGCCCAGCGCGCGGCCGGTGGTGTCCCAGCCGCCACCCGGGTTGGCCGGGATCATCATCTTGACGTTGGCGGCAGCGCGCGCCGACAGCGGCAAGGCGCCGGCAGCGGCCAGTGCGGCCAGGGACTTCAAAAAGGTATCGCGACGCATCGTTGGTGTCTCCTGAGAACTTGGGAACGGATGGAACCTGACTTGGACCTGAGCCGCTATCATGCGCCGCCCCGCTGTCAGTTGGCTGTCCACCAGACTGGGGAAAACACCGAAGTACCGACCCCTGCCCGTATGAAGCTGCTGCTCGTCGAAGACGACCCCTCGATGCAAATCACCCTGCAGCGCACCCTCGGGCGCCGCCGCATCGACGTGCGCATCTGCGGCGACGGCGCGCAGGCGATCGCGCAGTGGCGCGCCGTCGAGCCCGACGTGGTCGCGCTCGACCTGAGCCTGCCGCACGTGGACGGCTTGCAGGTGCTGGCCCAGGCACGCGCCGAGGGGCTGCGCACGCCGGTGCTGCTGCTGACCGCGCGCGGCACGGTGGGCGACCGCATCATGGGCCTGAACGCCGGCGCGGACGACTATCTGCCCAAGCCCTTCGACCTGGACGAGCTCGAGGCCCGCATCCGCGCGCTGCGCCGGCGCAGCCTGAGCGCGGGGCCCGACCCGACGCTGAACCCGCTGGAGGTCGGCAGCCTGCGCTTCGAGCCCGACAACGGCGCCGTCTACCACCGCTCGGAACTGCTCGAGCTCACGCCGCGCGAGCTCGCGCTGCTCAAGGCGCTGATGATGAAACCCGGCCACGCGGTCACCAAGGAGCGCCTGTTCGAGCTGGTGTTCCCGGGCGAATCCGAAGTGCAGTACGAGGCCATCGAGGTGGTCGTGTACCGCCTGCGCAAGAAGCTGGTGGGCACCGGCACCGTGCTGATGACGATGCGCGGCCTGGGCTATCTCTTGCGGGCCGAGACTTGAGGGCGGCCCTGCGGCGCACGATGTCGTCCCTGCGCGCGCGGCTCCTGCTCGGCATCCTGGTGCCGGTGGCCGTGTTCGTCGTGATCAACAGCGTGAGCCTGTACCGCCAGAGCCTGGCGGCCGCCACCACCGCCTACGACCGCACGCTGCTGGCCTCGGCCAAGACCATCGGCGAGCAGCTCGACGTGGAAGGCTACGACGACATGGCGCGACTGCGCGCGATCGTGCCCTACTCCGCGCTCGAGGCTTTCGAGGCCGACAACCGCAGCCGGCTGTTCTACCGCGTGTCGGCGCTCGACGGCGAGATGGTCTCGGGTTTCGCCGAGCTGCCCTTCTGGCGCGGGCGCATCCCCGACCGCGGGGCGTATGCGGCGCTGGTCGATTTCTACGACGCCGAGTTCCGCGGCCAGCCGGTGCGTGTCGCCGTGATGCTGCAGCCGGTGGCCAGCGCGCGCGGCCGCGGCATGGCCGTGGTGCAGGTGGCCGAGACGCTGGAGCTGCGCGAAACACTCGTGCGCAAGCTGCTGCTCGACATGCTCTGGCGCCAGCTGCTGCTGATGGGCGTGATCGCGCTGGTCACCGTGGTCGTGGTGCAGCGCGCCACGCGGCCGGTGCGCGAGCTCGGCGAAGCCATCGAGCGGCGCCCCGAAGACGACCTCTCGCCCATCGACGCGCCCGGCGCCCCGGCCGAGCTGCGCCCGCTCATCGACGCCACCACCGAAGTCATGGGCCGGCTGCAGCGCCTGCTCGACCACCAGAAGCGCTTCGTGCGCGACAGCGCCCACCAGCTGCGCACGCCGCTGGCGGTGCTGAAGGCGCAGGTGCAGTCGGCGCGCCGCGGCGACGTGGCGCCCGAGCAGGCGCTGGTCGAAATCAGCCAGACCGTCGAGCGCGCCACCACGCTGGCCAACCAGATGCTGTCGCTGGCCAAGGTGGAGCAGCTGCGCCAGCAGCCCGAGTCGGCGCTGCTCGACCTGGGCGACGTGGTGCGCCACATCGCGCTCGACCTGTCGCCGCTGGTGGCCGACAAGGCGCTCGATTTCGAACTGGCCGCCGACGACGCCGTGACCATGCGCGCGCATCAGTGGATGCTGCAGGAGCTCACGCGCAACCTGCTGCACAACGCCATCAAGCACAGCCCCGCGGGCGCGCCGCTCTCGGTGCGCGTGCATGCCGAGGGCGACGAAGCCGTGCTCACCGTGCGCGACGACGGCCCGGGCATTTCCGCCGAGCTGCGCCAGCGCCTGTTCGCGCCGTTCTCGGCGGGCAACACCGCGAGCGGCTCGGGCCTGGGCCTGGCGATCTGCCGCGAGATCGTTCTGGCCCTGGGTGGACGCATCAGCCTGGACAACCGCACGGTACCCAACCCCGGCGGCACCGACCGCGTGACCGGGCTCGACGCCGTGGTGCGGCTGCCGCTGTCGCGCCACAATGGCTGACCTTTCTTTTCCGACCTTCATGGACCGTCTGCGCATCGACAAGTGGCTCTGGGCCGCCCGCTTCTTCAAGACCCGCTCGCTGGCCGCGGACGAAATCGGCAAGAACCGCATCCAGGTGAACGGCGAGGTCGCCAAGGCCTCGCGCGAGGTCAAGGCCGGCGACACCGTCGCGATGCGCCTGGGCCCGCTCACGCGGACCGTGACCGTGCGCGGCCTCAGCGGGCAGCGCGGCCCGGCGCCCGTGGCGCAGCAGCTGTACGAGGAAACGCCCGAGAGCCTGGCGGCGCAGGCCGCCTTCCGCGAGCAGCGCCGCATGGGCAGCGAGCCGGCCCTGGCCATCGAGCAGGGCCGCCCGACCAAGCGCGACCGGCGCGAGATCGACGGCGTGCGCCACCAGGCCGAATGGGACAACCGCTGGAGCGCGTCGATCGACGAAAGCAACGGCGACGACGACCACCCGCCTCCACGCGGCCGGCCGCAGCGCTGATTCGCGTACCCTGCGGGCTTCGTTTCTTTTTTGACGGAGCGCCCGCAGATGTCCAAGTTCAAGAAGTACCGCGTCGGCAGCAAGTTCAAGCTCTCGCGCATCGACCCCGACGATTCGCCCTTTCTCACGGGTGACGAGTCGGCCCAGCGCGCCGAGCTCGACACCCTGGCCGTCGAGCTCGACGAACTGCAGGACGTGCTGCACGCCGAAGGCCGGCGCAAGGTGCTGCTGGTGCTGCAGGGCATGGACACCAGCGGCAAGGACGGCACGGTGCGCTGGGTGTTCTCGCGCACCTCGCCGTTGGGCGTGCGGGTGACGGCCTTCAAGGCGCCGAGCGAGGACGAACGCGCGCACGACTACCTCTGGCGCTGCCACGCCGCCGTGCCGCGCACCGGCGAGATCATGGTGTGGAACCGCAGCCACTACGAGGACGTGCTGGTGCCCGTGGTCGAAGGCTGGATCGACGGCGACGAGGCCCGCCGCCGCTATGCGCAGATCAACGACTTCGAGCGGCTGCTCACCGAGACCGGCACGGTCGTCGTCAAGTGCATGCTGCACATCGACAAGGACGAGCAGCGCGAACGGCTGCAGGCCCGCATCGACACGCCCGGCAAGCAATGGAAGTTCAGCATGGGCGACCTCGAGGTGCGCACCAAGTGGGCCGACTACCAGAAGGCCTATCAGAACGCGCTGGCCGCCACCTCGAGCGACCATGCGCCGTGGCACGTGATTCCGGCCAACAGCAAGCGGCACCGCAACATGATGATCGCGCAGCTGCTCGTGAAGACGCTGCGCGACATGAAGCTCAAGCCCCCGCCGCCCGACCCGGCGCTCAAGGGCATGGTCGTGAAGTGAGCCCGGAAGGTCCGGCTCAGGAGCGGCGCACGGGCGCCGTGGGGCGCATCGGCGTTTGCGCCAGCACGCGGCAGTTGCCGAACTCGCAGCGCACGGCCCAGGCCACGCCGGTGGTGCACGGCACGCTGTAGCTCTCGTAGCCCGGACCCTTGGCCGTCAGCTCGGCGCGCGGCTGCACGTTGCAGCGGCCGGCCTTGGCCAGGCGCTCGACGTTGTAGGTGTCGAT
Organism: Variovorax sp. V118; assembly: GCF_041154445.1. Lineage (GTDB taxonomy): Bacteria > Pseudomonadota > Gammaproteobacteria > Burkholderiales > Burkholderiaceae_C > Variovorax > Variovorax boronicumulans. The sequence continues at coordinate 2,830,301 of NZ_AP028663.1, forward strand.
GCCCGTGCGGCGCGGCTTGAGCGCGAGCACGGGGTTGAAGGTGTTGCCGTAGAACGTGTCCTGCACGTTCGGGTCGAGGTTGCGGTAGCCGCGCTTGGCCATGCAATGGACGATGGCGATCTGCTGGTGCTCGGCGATCAGCGCGCTGCTGGGGCGGGTGTTCCAGTCGATGACGGCGGCGCTGATGCCGGTGTAGGAGGCCGCGGCGACGATGCCCTGGCCGTGCACCGTGATCAGGCCCAGGCCGAGCGCGGCCCACATGGCGTCACCCGATTCGCTGCGCGCGGTGATGCGGGTGGCGGCGGTGCGGCAGTCGGCCACGTCGCTGTCGTAGCGCACCTTGTCCACGCCTTCCATGGCCACCATGGGCACGTACGACATGCCGGTGCCCTGGCCGGGCCCGGTCGGCGGTGCGCTGGCGCATCCGGCCAGAACCACGGTGGCCAATGCAATGCTGAGCGGCAGCTTCATGGGAATCCCTCGTCCTCTTCGCGGTAGTTGCGAGGGATTTAACCATACATATAGTTACTCTTGAATCGACTTGTCGCGAATGAGAGACGTCCTCCAGACGGGGCATTCGGGCGGCAATCCGGGGCCTGCGACTGGGCAAGGTACAGTTTTCACCCCTCCCCGGTTTCCCCTCCATGCCCTGTATTCCCCGGCTTTCCGCTCCCCACTTTCTCTCGATCGCACTCGCTGCCGCATCCTTCGGTGCCGCAGCCCAGCAGCCGCAACTTTCCGCTGTCGACCTGGCCCGCAAGAACGCCTGCATGGCCTGCCACGGCCTGGTGCACAAGCAGGTCGGGCCGGGCTTCGCGCAGATTGCCGACCGCTATCGCAACGATGCGGCCGCGCCAGCGCGCCTGGCCGAGAAGATCCGCAACGGCAGTGTCGGCACCTGGGGCCGCGTGATCATGCCGCGCCAGTCGCTGGTGTCGGAGGCCGACGCGCAGGTGCTCGCGCGCTGGGTGCTGGCGCAACCGCAACAGCAGCAGCCACCCGCGCGCTGAATCGCCGCTCAGGTCGACAGCTGCGACGGCGCGGCCGACGCCACCCGGAAATCCGCCGGGAACGTCCAGGTGCCGGGCGCCTCGCGCTTGCCCAGCTGGCTCAATTGATAGCCCATGCCCCACACCGCGTGCAGCGACAGGCCGTGCGGCTGGTCGACATACAACCCGAGCTTGCGGCGCAGCTTCGACACGTTGGCGTCCAGCGTGCGCGAGCCCGCGGCCACGCCGCTTTGCCAACCGATCATTTCCAGGTGCTCCCGGTCCAGCGGCCGGTTCATGTGGCGGAAGAATTCGGCCGCGAGGTCGAATTCGATCGGCGTCAGGCGAATCTCGGTGCCGGCCACGTCGACCATGTCAAACGGCGACAACAGGCTGAATTCCTGCCAGTCGAGGCTGCGCGGCACCACCGGCCGATTGCGCTGGCGCAGGAAGAATTCGAGCATGAAGTACATCTCCTCGAAGGTCGACGGCTCCGGCAGCACGGCGTCGTCGGGGCCGGCATGCAACAGCGACAACCCGCGGATCTGCCGCTTGCGCGCGCTCATGATCAATGGCGTGTGATAACGCAGCGTTTCACGCACCTGGCCCACGAGTTTTTGCACGTCGTCGGGCGCCGACGGAATTGAAAGCAGCAGTGCCTCGAAATTACCGCTTGGCGCCACCTGCGCAATCAATTCGTCGACATGCGCAAATGCGACGGGCGTATAACCCAGCATCTTGACGGCACGACTGGCGTGCCACCGCGTTCGGGGAGAGGGGTCCAACACTGCAATGTGCGGGGAGTTTTGCTCAAACATTGAAAATTACCTTGCACACCGTGGCGTCACAAACTTCTATTTTTGCCCCGTTGGCGGGGAAATCGACTTTCATCATTCAACCCTTCAGGAATAAATTGCTCTGAATTGTTGAAGGCAGACGCATTTTTTTACGAATGCATTTCCAACCTGCGCAATTCCTTGGGAAGTGAGTCTATTCCCAAATAAAGTTCACAGGTATGAATGAAGGGAACAGAAATATGAGGATCGGGCACGGCGGCCACGCCATGCACCCATCCACCGGCCAGGGCGGCCGGGCCGGCGGCGCGCCGGTCAGCTGACGAGCAACGTGCCGTCTGCCGCGGCCTGCCCCTGCTGCAGGGCAAAGGTGCGCGGCGTGCAGCCGTACTTCTTGCGGAAGACCAGGCCGAAATAGGCCGGGTCCGCAAAGCCGCAGTCGTAGGCGACCTGGGCGACGAACCTGCGCGCCCCCTCGGGGCTGCGCAGCATGCGGGCCGCGGCCTCGAGCCGGTCGTTCTGCAGGGTTTCGAGAAAGGTCATGCCGCGCGCGGCCTTGGCGAACACCTTGTGCACGTAGCGCACCGACACGTTGAAGCTGGCGGCCAGCTTCTGCGCGTCGATCTCGGTGTCGGCGTGATGCTCGCGAATCCAGGCGCGCATGCGGGCGTGCAGGTCGCCGTCGCGCGGCGACACGCGCTCGCCCAGCGCACCCGGCTGCGCCCTCAGCCCGTTCTGTTCCAGCGAGAACGACAGCATCGACATCAGATGCTCACCGAGCAACTGGCGCTGCGCGGGGCTCTGGATGCTGCACAGGTGCTCCACGTCCAGCGCCCGCAGGTAGCCCGACAGCATCCCGGCCCAGCCCTTGGCGCCGGCCAGCCGCAGGTCGGTGGACTGGTCCGCATGCGGCAGCCAGCGGTTCACCACCGCTTCCGACAGGCCCAGCGTCCATGAGTTGGTGGCCTCGGTCGAGCGCAGGCGCAGCGGCTGCCAGGAATCGATCAGGACCATGTCGCCCGCAGCCAGTTCGATGCGCTGGCGCTGCTCGCTGATGGCCAGGCCGCCGTCGAGCTTGATCAGCAGGTGATAGGGATAGACCTCGGCACCCATGAGCTGGCTCGGCCCCGTGCGCTCGATGGTCGCGCCGCTGCCGTGCACCCGCATGAAGGCCATCCCGGCCGTGTCGACGATGGTGAGTTCCTGCTGGAAGTGGCTGCGCTCGGGGCTGTCCAGCCGCCCCACGTGCGGGCCGATCTCGTCGGCCCAGAAGGCGAACCCGTCTTTGCGCGACACCATGCCGGTGTGAAAGCGCTGGATGCGACTGTCGGTGTCGGACATGCGGCACGCCCCTCTTCCTCCATGCAGCCGGCGCCACGCCAGAAGCCGCGGGTCACGAACGGGAACTCCCGATTTTTTCCTGACAGGTCCGCGTGGACCTCGGATAATTTTTACAAACGATAACAGAGATAACAGCCCGGGTGTTCGGGGGGATGACGCACCGCGCCCACCGGCGCAAGCCACGGTTCCAGGCCTTGCCGATCGCCGCTCGGCATGTCGGACGGGCCCGCTTCGCCCTTCAGCCGGTGCTCGCGGCGGGCAATTGCATCCGGATGTGACTCGCGACACATCCGCGCCGCGAAAGCGAATGTCAAAGAAGGGCGCGATTCGTAGCATTCCTTCGGATCGAACGTCAACCGGAACTCTCTCTACTGGGGATGAAATGGCTGCCTTGTTTTTCACGGAACTCGAACCTTTCGGCACGCGATGGCGCGCAGCGCTGGCGTCCTGCCTGCCAGCGCTGCGCCGCGATGCCGAAGTGGTGCGGCCTTCGTCTCCCCCACCGGCGGACCGGGTGTGTGCGCTGGTCTTCATCGCCAACCTGGCGCAACTGGCCGACACCGACGGCCCGGAGGTGGCGGCGGGCGTCAGCCGCGAGATCCGGCGCCGGCTCTTCGCGGCCTTCCCGCCGTCGGGGGACACCGACCTGAGCTGCCTGCGCGACGACTGCTTTCTGCTGCGAACCCGCCACGCGCGGCTGGACGACCTGCTGGCCGCGCTCGGGCGCGAGCCGATCCTCGTGAAGGGCATCGCCGCCCAGCCGCAGCTGCATGCCGACTGGATCGCCCTGCGCGACAGCGGGCCGATGAGCCCGGCCGAGATCGAACTGGCGCTGTGGGCCGCACAACCGCATCCCGCGCCCACGGCCAGGGGGCGGCCTGCGAGCGACGTCGTGGTGGACGACATCGAGCACGTGTACGACCTGCGCATTGCGCGACAGGGAGATGCCCTGTGGCTGCGCGAGCGCTGTCTGCGAGGCGCCGAGGAACGGGCCCGGATCGACACGCTGTTCGCGCAGCTCCAGCCCGGCTGAGATGGCCTTGCCGTCTTCAGCCCGTCGCAGCCCGGCCCGGCGAAGGGGCGCCCGATGGCGAGTCGCCCCGGGGGCGCCGCACCGTCCTGTTCCTTGACCGCCGCCCGTGGATTCGCCCATGAGAACGAACCGCCGATGGTCTCGCAACCCCCTTGGCCATGTATCTCCATCCCCTGATCGCCAGCGTGCCGCCCGACGAGCGCGCCGCCTTGATTCGCAGCAGCGCGCTGCATTCCTACCGGCGCAACGAGATCGTGCTGCAGGCGGACACGCACACCGACCGCATCTACTGCGTGGCCACGGGCCTGCTGCGCGCGGTCGACAGGGACGTGACGACCGACTTCATCCGCCGGGGCGATTTCTTCCTCGGCCCCTCGCTGGGCGAGAACAGCTACCAGGCCACCTCGACGCTCGTGGCCGCCCTGCCCTCGTCGGTCTACCACCTGCCGGTGGCCGCGGTGCGCCGGCTGTGCGCGCTGTACCCCGAGGTGACCATGGGCCTGCTGGAGATCGCGATGAAGCGCGTCGCCATGGTGCGCGGGCAGTTGCGCCGCATCTCGTCGCTGTCGTCCGAAAGCCTCGTGAGCCGCGTGCTGCACGAGCTGACGCAGCTGGCGCCGGCCGCCACGGGCGGCTACGACAAGCGCATCACCCAGGCGGTGATCGCGTCGTACTCGGGGCTCTCGCGCGAAGTCGTCAACAAGACCATGCGCGACATGGAAAGCCGCGGGCTGGTGCGCCGCGACGACCAGGGCGTGCACGTGCCGCCGACCTTCGCCTCGACCGATTTCGGCAGCCTGCCGCCGGACGCCCACGAGCTCTCCGACGAGCTCTGTGCCTGGAACGGCGACAGCCCCGAAGCGCCATGACGCGCCGCCTTCACCGGCCCTGACTGCAACAAGGACAGCACCGACGATGCCCAAAGGAATTCCGAACCCCGTCGACATGTATGGCATTTCTCCCCGCCCGTGGGGCTTCGAGGTGTCGCTCGTGCGAAACGGCGTGCGCTACGCGCGCCTCTTCGGCCACGCCAGCTACGGCGGCCCCCAGCAGGCGCTGCGACGCGCCCAGGCCTGGCGCGACACCATCGTGAAGGAGCATCCGCCGGTCGCGCGCAAGGACCGCGCGCAGACCCTGCGCAGCAACAACAAGACGGGCGAGCCCGGCGTCTTCAGCCGCTTGTCCGCGCAAGGCAAGCCGGTGGCCTGGCTGGCCAAGACCTACCTCGGCAACGAGGAAATCCTGCGCGCCGAATTCGACCTCGCCGACTGGGGCCCTGCGGCCCGCGCGCATGCCATCGGCGAGCGGCAACGCCAGCTCGGCCGCATGGTCGGCCTCGCGCGGCTGCACCCCGCCGAAGAAGCCATCCGCCGGCGCCCGCCGCCCGACGACGAAGCGGCGCTGCCGCCCAAGCGCTCGAAGTCGGAGATCGTGCGACGCAACAACACGAGCGGCGTCAGCGGCGTGCAGTTCAAGACGCCGCGCGCGGGCCATCCCGGGTACTGGGTGGCGATCACCTACACGGCGGGCAAAGGCAGCGTGAGCAAGTCGTTCTCGGTGCGCACGCTCGGCCACGACGTGGCGCGCGACATGGCGATTGCCGAACGCCAGCAGCAGTTGCAGGCGAAGACGTCGGACGACGACGCGTGAGCGCCAGCAGCGTCCTGGCGAGGATTTGCAACGCCGCCCTGGCGTGAAAAGCGCGATTTCATGCCCAGTTATTTGCGGGACACCACACCAGCTAACGCTGGTTCTGTTGCTCGCTCCTGTGCGCGATGACCGCGTCGCGCACCGCGCGCTTCGATGCCAGTTGCGGCTTGCCGCAACTGCTGCAGCGATAGAAGCGCAGGCCGGGCAGGAACTTCATCCACGACCGCCGGTGGATGCGCTCCAGCCCGGCCAGTCCGCATCGGCAGCGGACGAAAGGATTGCCGAAGGCCGGGCCGGGCGCGGGCGCGCGGCCGTGGCGTGTCGTTGCGTACCCAGGAGCGTCGGTGTGCATGCGGGTCATCGTGCCGACCCACGGGCACGCCGCGCGCCCGACTGTGATCCCGCTCACTTGCCGCCGCAACAAATCTGCGCGCGGCCGCGCGGGCCTACGTCGCAGCAGGCGCCTGCGGTTCGCCCAGCGAGAGCATCAGGCGGTTGGCCCAGTTGAAGAAGGCCGCGCCATGCACGACGTCGGCAATCGCCAAGTCGTCCAGCCCCTGCGCGCGCAAGGCGTCGACGTGCGCAGACCCGAAGGTCGACGGCGTGGCCGACAGCGCGACCGAGGCTTGCACGATCGCATTCCAGCGCGCGCCCAGGTCGGCCTGCACGCCCTCGTCGAGCAGGCGCTGCACGTCGTCCGTGCGCTGCGAGAAATGCGAGGCGAAGCGCGCGTGCACCGAGGCGCAGTAGATGCAGCCGTTGAAGCGCGAGGCCGCGGCGGCCGAGAGCTCGCGCTCGGCGCGTGGCAGGCCGGCGTCGGGGTTGTAGAAGATGTCCTTGTCGGTGCGCGTGCGCGCGCCGAGGATGTCGGGGTCGCGCGCCAGCAGGCGGAAGTACGGCGACTTGGCGCGCGACGCGTCGACGAGGCCCGCGTAGTGGCGCTCGGTCAGTTCGTCTTCGGGCAGCGGTTCGAGCCAGGGCAGCCATTCGAGCTGCGCCTGCGTGAAGCTGCGTGGGTGCGTGTTGCCGGGATGGGTCAGGGTCGATTCGGTGCTCATGGGGCGCTCATGCAGAAGGGGTGGCCAGCGCGCGCAGGCCGATGACGACGCGGATCTGGAACGCAAGGAACGCCACCAGCTGCGACAACGTAACGATCTCCGTGGTGCGCCATCCCGCATCGAGCAGCGCCTGCAATGCGGCCGGACTGGCGTCGCGCGGGTGGAAGACCAGCAGGTGCGCATGCGCAAGGCCGGCCGACAGCCGTTCGCTCAGCACCGCGCGCTGCGCCGCCTCGACGGCGTAGACCGGGCCAGCCGCGTCTTCCACGCTGAGTGGACCTTCCGGATAGCGGCCATACGGCCCTTGCGCAGCACCGCGTGCGACCTCGGCCTCGATGGCCCTCGCCACGCTCTGCCCCGCCAAGGCCTCGGCATAGAAGCGCGCCACGTCGGGTTGCCCGTGCAATCCGGCGACGAAGGCCGCGATGGCGAAACGGTCTGCGATCTCGAAGTGCCCGGCGACGGGCTCGGTCGGCGCGAACAGCGCCAGGTAGCTCTGCTGCGCCTGCGTGCGCGCCTGCTCGCGCTGCGCGCGCAGCCGGTCGAGCGCGCTGCCGGGCGCGATGCCCACCAGCTGGTCGATCACGTCGACAGCCTGGGGAACGGGAGGAGAAGAAACAACGGCATTCATAGAAAAAACAGCCTAGAGAAGCGCAAGCGATTGAAGGTCCGGCACGCCCGTGTCGCGCGCCCAGCCCAAGGCCGGTGCGACGACCGTGGCGGTCAGTTCGATGGAACGCAGGATGGCCGCGTGCGGCGGATCGACCGAATGCACCTGGCACACGAGGTCGGTCACGCGCGCGAGCGTGCGGTCAGCGCGCAGCGAGGCGATCACGTCGTCGGGCGAACCGACATGCACGTCGTACGCGGCGATCAGCTGGTCGAGCGGCGCATCGGCGCGGACGCGGTCGGCCAGGCCGATCTGCCCCGTGGCGGCGGCCTGCACCACCGCGCGGCGCAGCCCGGTCTCGGCCAGGCGCAACGCCTCCTTGCGGGTGTCCGCCACGAACACGCTGCGCGAACCCACGATGCGCGGCGTGCGCCCCGGCGGCAGTGCGGCCAGGTAGGCGTCGATGATCGGGTCCTGCAGGTCGGCCAGCGATGCATCGGGCGCCTGCGCAGTGCGCGGCTGCGTGCGCGAGAGCATCAGCCCGTCGCCGGCCGTGCCCGCGCGCGTGCCGCCGCCCACCGAGAACGTGGCCTGCCAGAGCCGGCCGAGCAGTTGCGCACCCGCCGGGTACAGCGTGTCGCCGCCGGGCAGCGGCCGGCCGGCCCAGGCCTCGCGCACCGTGGCGAGCTGCCGTTCGAACAGCGCCGCGCGGTCGTCGCTGTCCAGCCCGAAGGCCGCGAAGGACGCCGGCGTGCCGCCCGTGCCGACGCCCACTTCGAGCCGGCCGCCCGAGAGCAGGTCCAGCACGATCGCGTCTTCGGCCGTGCGCACCGCGTTCTCCAGCGGCAGCGTGACGATGCCCGTGCCCAGGCGGATGCGCCGCGTGCGCGAGGCCACGTGGGCGAGGAAGACTAAGGGCGACGGCAAGCCGCCCTCGTGCTCATGGAAATGGTGCTGCGCCACCCAGGCGGAATCGAAGCCGAAGGCCTCGGCATGGGCGATCTGCGCAGTGACGAGGCGGTAGCGCTCGGCGGCGGGGGCATCGTCGAGCAGCCGGCTGAAGAAGCCGAGCCGCTTGCGCGGGGAAGTGAAGGTACCGGGCATCCGAAGGCCTGTGGGGTCGAGAGCCTTCGAGTGTTGCGCCGCAGGCCGCTCGAATGGAACGCCGGTTTTCGCGTTTGCTTATGCGCTTTGCGCGCATCGGGCGTTCAGTGCGGCATCGCAGGTGATCGCCGTGTGAAGCGCCGCAGCCAGCCCACGCCCGCCCCGACGCCGACCGCCATCAGCCCGGTGGTGGCCAGCATCGCCGCCGTGTGGAGCGCGACGGCGGCGAGCGCCCGCACGAGCGAACCACTCATCGCGCCCTTCGCCGCATCGCCCATGCACAGCGGGATCAGTGCCGGCACCAGCATCAGGCCGGCACCGTGCGCAGTGGACATCATGAAGGACCACAGCGCCAGTCCCGCATGCCCCGCCGGCGCACGCGCCATGGCGGGCAGGCGCCCCGACAGGTGAACGAGCACGCCCCCCGCGAACAACCCGCCGGCCAGCCACTGCAGCAGGCCCCGGTCCATCGACAGGCCGAAGGCCACCGCAACGACCACGAGCGCCACCGAGGCGACATGCCCGACACCGATCGGCCACAGCGCCCGCAGCGCCTGCGCCCGGTCGTGCGCGCGCAGGCCCCAGGCGGCGGCGAACATCCAGCCGGTGGTGGGGTTCAGGCCGTGCAGGACGCCCATTCCCGCCACCGCCAGCCAAGGCCAGAGGCTTGCCATGGTGCGGACCGATCGACACGCCGGGTCGCGCGTTTCTCTTAGGACTGTGCGTGGCAGCAACCACCCGCCGCCGCAACGGGCGCGGGCTCGTATCGGTCGTGGTGACGGATCCAGTCCATCGCGTAGGACGGGTTGTGCTCGCCGCGGCCCTTGGGCACGAGGTCGAGCATGTTGTAGGTGCCCATCATCACTTCCACGCCGCGACCGTAGGTCGAGTAGGTGTGGAACACGTCGTCGGCGTCGTCCTTGAAGAACACGCTGACGCCGGGCGCCTCCTCGCTCGGGAACGGCTGCTTCACGTAGTTGTAGGCAACGGCGCCGCTGGCCATTTCGTCGGGCGTGAAGCTCACGCCGAAGTCGTGGTTGAAGTCGTTGTCGTGCGACGAGACCCAGGCGAACTGCCAGCCCATGCGCCGGCGGAAAGCCTCGATGCGGGCCAGCGGCGCGCGCGAGACGGCCACCAGCGTGACGTCGCGGTGCGCGAGGTGCACGCGCATGCCGTCGGAATGGTCGGCCATGAACGAGCAGCTCTGGCAGCCCTGCTCCCAGTCGGGGCCGAACATGAAGTGCTGCACCAGCAGCTGGCGGCGGCCTTCGAACAGGTCGGCGAGCGGGCGGCGGCCCTGGGGCGTGTCGAAGACATAGGCCTTCTCGACGCGCGTCCACGGCAGCGCGCGGCGCTCCTCGGCGATCCGATCACGCAGCTGGGTCAGTTCCTTCTCGCGCGCCAGCAACGACTTGCGCGCGTCGATCCAGCGCTCGGGGGTCACGACGGGGTGATTCACTGGGGTGTTCATGGTGTGCTCCTTGGCTTGCGTTTCGTTCAGGCCGTGGCCGTCTTCGGGCGACGCACCGCGCGGACCTTGCTGGCCCGGCCGTCGCCGGCGTAGAAGAGCCCCGCGCCGTCGGACTCCAGGCCGCTCACGCCAACGCCGCTGGGCATTTCCAGCCGCGCGATCACGTCGCCGCTGGCGGGGTCGATGCGGCGGATGTCGCTCTGGTCGCCTTCCCAGGTGCCATGCCAGAGTTCGCCGTCGACCCAGGTCACGCCGGTGACGAAGCGGTTCGATTCGATGGTGCGGCGGATCGCGCCGGTCGCCGGGTCGATCTGGTGGATCTTGCGGTCGCGGTACTCGCCCACCCACAGGCTGCCTTCGGCCCAGGTGAGACCCGAGTCGGAGCCGTTGCCGGGCGCGGGAATCGAGGCCAGCACCTTGCCGGTGGCGGCGTCGATCTTGTCGATGCGCGCCTCGACGATCTGATAGAAGCAGGTGCCGTCGAAGGCGGTGCCGGCGTCGCAGGCGACGTCGATGCGGCGCGTGGCTTCGCCGCTCGCGGGGTCGAAGGCGACCAGTTGCCCGCCGGTGGCGGCCCACACCTGGTGGCCGTCGTGCGTCACGCCGTGGATGCGCTCCACGCCTTCGAACGGGCCGTACTCGCGCACGATCTGCGCGGCCTGCACGGCGCCTTCGAATCGGTCCTTGCCTGCCTTCTTGCTCTGACTGCTGTTGCTGCTACTGCTCATGGTGGGCTCCTGTAGGTGCGCCACAGGGGGTAGCGCATGAGCCCGACTCTATTCAATCGGCAGCGCAGCGGGGAGTAACAAGATCGTCGTGAATCCCGCCAGCGGCGGGGCCAGCCAGCGGCGCGCCCTGGCCTGTCCGATGGCGCGCACGCGCCGTTCGGCCTCGAGTTCGGCCAGCGCGCGCTGCACCGTGCGCTGGCTCGCGCCCAGGGCCAGCGCGAGCGCCGAGGTCGACCAGGCCGCGCCGTCGGACAGCAGCGCCACCAGCGAAGCCTGCTCGCCGTCGATGGGCGGTGCCAGCACCACGACCGGACGCGCATCCAGAGGTTGGAGGATGAAGCCCTGCGGCGTGGCCTCGATGCGCGCCATCGGCTTGACGAGCGCGCGCAGCCGGCCGATCTCGACGCGCAGCCGCGCGCGGTGCGTCTCGTCGGGGTCGCGGGTGCGGAAGGCGTCGGCGATCAGCGTGTCGCGGTCGACATCGCCGGGCCAGGCCGCGGCCAGCGCACGCGCCAGCGAGAACAGCACGGGCCGGCGTGCGAGCGAACGCCAGGTGTCGCCGCCCCCGACGCCACGGCGACAGGCATCGACGACGAGCGCATCGGACGCGAGCAGCGCCTCGACCTCCTCGAGGCGCAGGGCCTGTTCACCGCCGGCAGCGATGCGCCGGGCGGCGGGACGTTCGAGCGCGGCGCGCGCCTCCGCCACTTCGGCCAGCAGCGCCGGCACGCGCGCACGCCAGGCCGCGTCGTGCGCGCGGTCGAGCGCCGCGCGTGCCGCAGCGGTGCGCAGTGAGCGCAAGGCCAACTCCGCCGATGCCAGCTCGGCCACCGCCGACAGCAACGGCGGCAGGCTGTGCCCGTCGAGCAGCGACAGCGCGGCGGCGGCCTCGTCGAGCCGGCCGAGCAGCAGCAACCGGCGCGCCGCAATGAGCCGCGCCTGCAGCGCATTGGCCAGGTCGTCGCGTGCTTCGAGCGTGGCGGCCGCGGCGGTCAGCGCGCGCGGCGAGCCGCCCAAGTCGCGCATCGCGAGTGCTACCTCTGCTTCGGCGACGACGCAACGGGCGCGCGCCAGTTCTTCGTGCGCCCCGAAGCCGCTCGCGGCACGCCGCAGCAGCTCGCGCGCACGCGGGTGCTCGCCGAGCTGGGCCATGGCGATGCCGCGCAGCGCGAGCGCCGGCGGGTCGTCGCGCAAGGCCACGCGCTTGAGGGCACCCAGCGCGTCGCCGGCAGCGAGCGCGCGCGCGGAGGCTGCGATGAGGGAATCCATGGGGCCACAGGCTACAACACCGCCGGCGTGCCCCGGCCCGCCTCCTCACGAGGCGGTGTCTTCAGTCCAGCGAGATGCCGCGCTCACGGATCAGCGCGTGCCACTTCTTGGTCTCGGCGAAGGCGTAGGTCTTCATCAGCACGCTGTCGCTCGGCACGGGCTCCCAGCCGCCTTCCTGCAGCTTCTTGCGCACGCCCTCGTTGCCCACCGCCGCCTGCATCTCCTTGGAAAGGCGCCCCTGGATCGCGGCAGGCGTGCTGGCCGGCACCACCAGCCCTTGCCACGCGTAGGCCTCCGAGTCCTTGAAGCCCTGCTCGCCCACCGTGGGCACGGCAGGCAGGATCGGCAGCCGCTTGGCACTGAACGCCATCAGCGGAATGACCTTGCCCGACTGGATGGCGCTGAGCCCCGACGAGGTGTCCACCACCATCAGCGGCACCTGCCCGCCCATCACGTCCTGCAGCGCGGGCGCGGCGCCGCGGTACGGCACGTGCATCGTCGACAGGCCGCTTCGGCTCAGGAACAGCTCCATCGCCAGGTGGTGCGGGCTGCCGTTGCCCGGCGAGGCGTACGACAGCGTGCCCGGCTTGCTCTTGAGCTGCTCCATCAAGGCGCCGATCGTCTTGAGGTTCGTCGAGGGCGCCGCCACCAGCACGAGCGGCGTGCGGGCCATCAGGCCGAGCATCGCGAAGTCGCGGTCGACGGCATAGGGCAGCTTCTTGTAGAGCGCGGGGTTGTACACGAGCACGCCGTTGTCGGCCGTGAACACGGTGTAGCCATCGCCCGGCGACCGGGCCGTGACCTCGGCGCCGATGATGGCGCCGGCACCGGCCCGGTTGTCGACGATCACCGGCTGGCCAGCCTGGACCGACATCTGCGCGCCGATGGTGCGGGCCAGGAAGTCGCTGCCGCCGCCGGCGGGGTAGCCGACGATCCACTTGATCGGCTTGGACGGAAAGGCCTGCGCCTGCGCTTGCGCGTGGCCCCCGCCGGGAGCAAGGACGGCGGCCGCGAGCGAAAGGAAGGCGCGGCGCGCAAGGCGATGAGAAACGGGCATGAACGATGTCTCCTGGCAGTGGTTGTTGTGATGGCGCTGCGATTGGATGCGAGCTTCATTCATGGTTCAATCAGATATTTCTTTCCCACTTATCGGAAAAACCGATGAATGTCACGTTGCGCCAACTGCGCGCCTTCATCGCGGTGGCCCGCGCCGGCAGCGTGACCGAGGCCGCCCTGCGGCTGCACATCACGCAGTCGGCACTGAGCGGCCTCATCAAGGACCTGGAATCGAACCTGGGCGTGCAGATGCTTCACCGCACGACGCGCAAGCTGCAGCTTTCCAGCGCGGGCGAGGTGTTCCTGCCGATGGCCGAGCGCATCCTCCAGGACCTGGGCATGGCGCTCGATGCGGTGTCCGACCTGCGCGAGCTGCGCACCGGCACCGTGCGCATCGCGGTGCCGCAGGTGATGGCGTGCACGGTCATGCCGGAAATCATGGCCGCCTTCGCCCGGAAGTACCCCGGCATCCGCGTGCGCCTGCAGGACTCGATGGTCGAAAGCGTGCTGGGCCGGCTCATCAACGGCGACGTGGACCTGGCCATCGGCCCCGAGCGCGACGCACCCGCCAACGTGGTGGCGCGCACGCTCTTCACCCTGCCCTTCCTCGCGGTGCTGCCGCCGGGGCATCCGCTCACCAAAAAGCAAAGGGTCGCCTGGAGCGACCTGGTCCGCTACCCCGTGATCTCGCTGCAGGGCGAGTACACGCAGCTGCTCAGCGCCGAGCTGTATGCGTCGCCCGGCCGGCTGGAGTTCAGCCCGACGCATGAAGTGGCCTTCCTGACGACGGCGCTGAGCATGGTCGAGCACGGCCTGGGCGTGACCACCTGCCTGCCCTATGCGGGCGTGCTGCTGCAGCGTCAGCAGCTCGAATTCCGCCCCCTCGTCACGCCCGTGCTCAGCCGCAAGTTCCAGGTGTGGCTCAACAAGGACCGGGGACTCTCGCCGTCGGCGCAGGAGTTTCTCGACTTCCTGCTGCAGCACATCGAAGACCACCCCGCACCCGAGGTGCGCGCGTTCCGCAAGGCGCGCTGATCACGCGCAGCGCGCCTCAGCTGCTGCCAGCGCCTGCCACGGGTGCCTGCACCCTCGCCGCCAACCGCGTGCCGCCATCGTCCGCATCGATCTGCAGCGTGCCGCCGATGCGCGCCATGCGCGCCTGCATGCTGCGCAGGCCCAGTCCGCCGATCGATGAGGCCATGGCCACCGCATCGAAGCCCACGCCATCGTCCTCGACGCTCAGCAGCACGCCCGCTTCGCCGTCGGCCAGCAGTTGCACGCGCAGGGTGCGCGCACGGCTGTGCTTCACCACGTTGGCCAGCGCCTCCTCGAGCAGGCGCGTGAGGCCCAGCACCTGGCGCGCGGACAGCGCGCAGGGCCAGGCCGCGGGCGTCTGCCAGTGGCTGCGCACGCCCATCTCCTCGAACAGGCGGCCGAAGCGGTGGCGCATGGGCGCCAGCCATTGCGTGGGCGTGGCGGCCACCGGGGCCGCGCCGCCGCTGTGGGTGTCGATGATCTGGCGTAGGTCGTCGCGCAGCGACTTGAACATCGACAGGTACTGCGGCCGCTGCAGCGCCTCGCCCGACTGTTCCACCAGCGCGATCGAGCGCACCAGCGAACTGCCCAGGCCGTCGTGCAGGTCGTGCGCCACGCTCAGGCGCTCGTGCAGCCGCACGTTGTCGAGTTCCAGGCGGTGTTCGCGGCTGAGCGTGTCGGCCAGCTCGGTGCGCGCCCCGCGCACTTCGCGCGCCAGATCGTCGTTGAAGTTCTCAACGCGGCGCAGGCTGCGCGTGAAGCCGCCCGCCAGGATCAGCGACATGCCGATCATGATCAGCGGCGCCGTGACCACGGTGTAGCCGAAGCGGTCGTCGATGACGCGCAGGATCATCAGCGCGTCGTGCACCGCAGCCACCAGGAAGCCGAAGACGCACAGGGCCAGCAGCAGGTGCTCGGTCTTCTTCGTATCGAGTGCGCGCAGGATGAACTGCACGCAGGCTGCCATAAAAAGCAGCGAGTACGCGATGAACACCGCCAGCGTCGCGACCGACAACTCGGGCTGCGGCAGCAGCGCGATCGCCGCCACGGCCAGCGCGGCCACGGTCCACAGCGCGCGGCCCAGGCGCGGAAAGCGCTGGCCGCCGAAGTGCCACATGAACATGCAGAAGCAGCTCACGTACAGGACCATCCAGGCCGTGATCCAGCGCGACCAGGCATCGGTGGAGTCGAACGGCCACGGCAAGGTGCTGACCACGGTGTTGCTCGCGAACACCAGCCAGGCGATGGCGCTGAGCGCGTACCAGCCGTAGGCGACCTCCTGCCGGCGCATGAGCCACAGCACGAGGAAGAAGCAGCCCAGCGTGATCGAGATGACGAGGTTGACCGCGGGCAGCACGCGCGCGAACAGGCGGCGTTCGTCGTGGTACGCCACCGCCGCGTCCGCCGTGCCGAGCACCACGCGGCCCAGCCCCGAGCCGTACATGCTGCCGCCCACCACCTGCACCCACAGCGTGTTGGTGCCGGGGTTCAGTGCGGCGGCCGGCAGGAAGAAGACGCGCGGCGTGTTCCAGCTGCGGCTCAGCGGCTCGACCAGGCTGGCGTCGCGCCAGAGCAGGTTGTCGTTCAGCGAGATCGCGCCGGCCATGCTCAGGTAGTCGAAGGCCACGCCCAGCTGCGGCGCGTCGTCGCGGCCCGCGCAGGGGCGTTGCCAGTCGATGCGGTACCACACGATGCCCTCGAAGCCGGGCCAGCGTTCGGCCCAGTGGTCGGGCAGCGTCACCGGCTGCCAGCCGTCGATGGGCGGCGGTGCTTCAGGCCCCGCGCCGGCGGTGGCGCGCACGGCCCGCACGCTGTCGATGTGCGGTGCGCACGCCTCGGCCGCCCATGCCGTGTGCGCGAACAACCACCACAGGCTCAGGCCAGCAAGCCACGCGAACGCGCTGCGAAAACGGCGCGCGTGCGCGAGGAAACGGTGAGCTTGCGGTAGATGTTCTTGATGTGGCATTCGACGGTGTGCCGCGACAGGAAGATCTGCTCGGCTATCTCGCGGTTGGTCAGGCCTTCGGCAACCAGTTGGAGGATCTGCAGTTCGCGCGAGGTCAGCACATCTTCGCCGACGCGCCCCGGCGTGGCCGGCGGCGCCTGCGTGAGGTCGAGGATGCGCCGCGCGATGAAGGGATCAATCGGTGCCCCGCCGCGCAGCACGCTGCGGATCGACAGCAGCAGCTCCAGGTCGTCGCGCTCCTTGAGCACGTAGCCGGTGGCGCCGGCGCGCAGCGCGTTGAGGATGAGGTCGTCGGTGCTCCAGGCGGAGATCACGAGGATGCCGGGGCCGTCGTCGGCGTTCATTGCCGCAACGGTCGGCGCGCTCATCTGCGCGATCAGCTCCACGCCGTTGCCGTCGGGCAGGCCCAGGTCGACCAGCGCCAGCGCGAACGACTGGCGCGCGAGTTCGATGCGCGCATCGGCCAGCGTGGCCGCAAGCACCAGCACGTCGTTGCCGTAGCCCAGCTGGTTCAGGATGCCGACGATGCGCCGCTGCATCAGCGCGTCGTCCTCGACGATGAGCACGGGCGCCGGCAGGTCGGGACTGGGCGGCGGCGTCATCGCCGGGCCGTCGGGGTGGGGAGAGAAAGCGGACATCAGGACGGTTCGGACAAGGTGAGAAGCATGCCCGAATCATCACCCAGGCTTCGCGCGCGAGACTGCAGTGTCCCCTCGCGGCGGCGCTGCGGCCATCACCAGATCTGGGGGTTCTGGTGGCGCGGCGCGGCATCGGTCGGCCTTCGCCTACAGACAGGCACCACGCGAGCAGACATGGTGGGGCCATGACACATCCGATCGAACTCATCATCGACGAGCCGGCGCCCGGATCCTTTGTCTGGCGGCTGCTTGAAACCGACACCGACGGTGCGCATCCCACCGTCCTTCGCTGCGCCTTCGACCCGGTCGAGAGCTACGAGCTCGCCCTGGCCTCGGGACAGCGCGCCCTGCGCAGCGAGATGCGCGCGCACGGCACTACAACAGAAGGCCACTGAGCGTCAGCATGCGCTGACGGCGGCTTCGCGAGGCGTCCTACCGCTCTCGCGCCGTCGGTTCCTAGGATGGTTTTCGGGCGCCGGTTCTCTTGCGCTTGTCGCAACGAGGCAACCGCCGGCGCCTTCAAGGAGATGACCATGCAAAGAAAGCTCATGTGGATGTGCGCCGCTGCCGTGTCCTGTCTCACGGCCGTCTCGGCGCAAGCGCAAGTGAACCCGCCGCCCGCGGCCACGGTCGATCCGGCGGTCGCCGAATACAAGGCGGCCCGCGACAAGATCTCGGCCGACTACAAGACCGACCGCGCCGCTTGCGATGCCATGAAGGACAACGCCAAGGATGTCTGCGTCGAGGAAGCCAAGGGCAAGGAAAAGATCGCCAAGGCCGAGCTCGACCAGAAGATGAAGCCCAGCGACAGCCACGCGCGCAAGGTGGCTGAAGCCAAGGTGGAAGTGGCCTACAGCGTCGCCAAGGAAAGATGCGACGACCAGAAGGGCGAAGCCAAGTCGACCTGCGTGAAGCAGGCCAAGGCCGATGAAAGCAAGGGCATGGCCGAAGTCAAGGCGATGAAGA
The DNA here is from genome assembly GCF_041154445.1 of Variovorax sp. V118. GTDB lineage: Bacteria > Pseudomonadota > Gammaproteobacteria > Burkholderiales > Burkholderiaceae_C > Variovorax > Variovorax boronicumulans. Next base: position 2,848,009 of record NZ_AP028663.1, read on the forward strand.
AGTAACCAACCGGGCCGCAGCCCTTCCCGTTGGCGCTGGCCGGGGGCGGTCGCATACTCGACAGATGCCCTCCTCTTCCACGCGTCCACGGGTCTACCTCGCCGGCCCCGACGTGTTCCGACCCGACGCCGCGCAGTACTTTGCCGCGCTGGCATTGGCCTGCGACGCGCTCGGCATGACGGCCGTGCCGCCGTTCGACGGCAAGGCGGCCGGCCCCGACCCCGCGCGCCGGATCTACGAGGAGAACATGAAGCTGCTGCGGTCGGCGGACGGCGTCATTGCCAACCTCGCGCCGTTTCGCGGGCTGGAGCCGGACTCGGGCACGGTGTTCGAGGTCGGCGTGGCCATTGCGCTCGGCCTTCCGGTGGCCGCCTACGGCGTTCCGCCGGGCACCTATGCGCAGCGCGCCGCCACGGCCGGCGTCGTCGGCCGCGACCCGGACGGCAGCCTGCGCGACCCCGAGGGCACGCTGATCGAGGATTTCGGGCTGCCGCTGAACCTCATGCTGGCCTGCTCGGTGCGCTTTTCGGACCTGGCGACCGACGCCTTGCGGGTGCTGGCCGAGGTGTTGGGGTCTGCACCTGCCCAGCGGCAGTGAGCAAAAATTGTGAAATAAGTCACAAATCAAAGGCAAGGCATCACCAATTCTGGGGAGTAAGTCCCGCGAAGTAAGCCTTTCAGCCTCTTTTTGCGTTGGACACACCAACGCCCCAAAAAGGAGGCCCGGATGCCCCCCTCAGATCAACAAGCAGTTTTCGAAGCGGCGGGCCGCCTGGGTTCCATGGAGGTCCTGACCACGCAGACCAGCGCCGTCGTCTCGATGCTGCGCGCGCTGTACGCCGCGCACCCCGAGCCGGCCAAGGTCCGCTACCACTTCGACCGGCTGATCGGCCAGCTGCTGACCAGCCCCTACCTCAGCCACGACCCGGATCACGCGCTGATCCTCCAGGACACGGCCGCGACCCTCATGCGGCCACCGCTCGAACCCGACCCGGTGCGCTGAGCATCGGATGCACACCCAGGAGACACTGAAATGAGTTTTGAAAAAATCAAGCTCCGGTTCGGCCGGTCGTTCCGTCGCGGCGATCGCGTCGTCTGCGAAGGCCGGCTCGGCACCATCACCGGGGCGACCTATCCGCATGTGCGGGTGCGCTTCGACGGACGGCAGATTGCGGTGCCTTGCGATCCTTGCGAACTGCATGTGGGCACAGCGCCGATCGCGACGCTGCCCGTGCTCGGACCGCTGCCGTCCTGAAGACATCGCCTCGCCTTTTCGGCGGGCAGCCACGCATTGCGAGCAGACGCAAAAAAGCCCCGACTGGCGGGGCTCTTTTGGGCTGTTTGATCACTGCAAGGTGATCAGGAAGCCAATCCTGGCGGAACCGGAGGGATTCGAACCCTCGATGAGGCTCTACACCCCATACTCCCTTAGCAGGGGAGCACCTTCGGCCACTCGGTCACAGTTCCTGAAAGCAACCGCAATTATGCCATTACTTAAGCGCTCGGTTGGTCCAGATCGAACGCTTTATGCAGTGCGCGCACCGCCAATTCCATATATTTTTCGTCGATCACGACCGAGGTCTTGATTTCGCTGGTCGAGATCATCTGGATGTTGATGCCCTCTTCGCTCAACACACGGAACATCTTGCTCGCAACACCCACGTGGCTGCGCATGCCGATGCCCACGATGCTGACCTTGCAGATCTTGGTGTCACCCACGATTTCGGTGGCGCCCAGCGAAGGCATCACCTTCGACTCCAGCAGCTCGACCGTGCGCGCGAACTCGTTGCGATGCACGGTGAAGCTGAAGTCGGTCTTGCCGTCCTTGCTGAGGTTCTGGATGATCACGTCGACTTCGATGTTGGCGTCTGCCACGGCACCGAGGATGTGATACGCGATGCCCGGCTTGTCGGGCACGCCGAGCACCGAGATCTTGGCTTCGTCGCGATTGAATGCGATGCCGGATACGACGGCTTGTTCCATGTTTTCGTCTTCCTCGAAAGTGATCAGCGTGCCGGACTTGGCCTCTTCATTGATGTCGATGTCCCATGCGGTGAAGCTCGAGAGCACACGCAGCGGCACCTTGTACTTGCCGGCGAATTCCACCGAGCGGATTTGCAGCACCTTGGAGCCCAGGCTGGCCATCTCGAGCATCTCTTCGAAGCTCACGGTGGTCAGACGGCGCGCATCGGGCTCGACGCGCGGGTCGGTGGTGTAGACGCCGTCGACGTCGGTGTAGATCAGGCACTCGCTGGCCTTCATGGCCGCCGCGATGGCCACGGCCGAGGTGTCGCTGCCGCCACGGCCCAGCGTGGTGATGTTGCCCTCGTCGTCCACGCCCTGGAAGCCGGTGATGACCACCACGCGACCGGCTGCGAGGTCGGCACGCACCTTGGCGTCGTCGATGCTCTCGATGCGGGCCTTGGTGTACGAGTTGTCGGTGCGCACCGACACCTGCCAGCCCGCGTAGCTCACCGACTCCACGCCCTCGGCCTGCAGCGCCATGGCCAGCAGTGCCGACGACGCCTGTTCGCCGGTGGAGGCGAGCATGTCGAGTTCGCGGTGATAGGCCACGCCGGGTTTGCCCGGGGAGAGCTCCTTGGCAAGACCGAGCAGGCGGTTGGTTTCGCCGCTCATGGCGCTGGGCACCACGATCATCTGGTGACCCGCACGCGCCCATTTGGCGACGCGCTTGGCGACATTGCGGATGCGCTCGGTCGAGCCCATCGACGTGCCGCCGTATTTGTGAACGATCAATGCCATGGATGAAATCAGAGAAAGATAAAGGGCCGCCTGGAAAGCGGCGCCCTGCAAGCCGTCAGAGCGAAGTCTTCAGCGAGGGCGGGGCATTGTACCAATGCAGCCGCTCTCCCCTGCGCTCGGCGAAGCCCGCGCCCACCTTGAGGTGGATGCGGTGGCCGCGCGTGGTGCAGGCGCGGACCTGGTCCAGCAGCTGGTCGAGCTGCGCCGCGCTCGGTGCGCAGCCGTGCGACTGCATCAGCCAGTGGCGCAGCACGTTGGCTTGCCGCGCGCGGGACAGCGCCTGCAGCGGCCGCAGCTGCGGCGGTTCACCGACCACGGCCAGGTCCTGCGCCGCCAGTTCGCCCAGCAGCTGCTGGGCCTGCGCCGCGTGGCCGATGCTGCGGGCGAAGGTCGCACGAAACTGCGGGAAGGTGTCCGCCAGCGCCGGCAGCAGCACGGCGCGGATGCGGTTGCGGGTGTAGCGCGCGTCGGCGTTGCTCGGGTCTTCGATCCACGGCAACTGCTGTTGCACCAGCCAGCTGCGGATGTCGGCCGCTGGCACTGCGAGCAGCGGCCGGTGAATGTTCAATCCGTCGCGCACCGCATGCGCGGGCATGGCCGCCAAGCCCGGCAGGCCGGCGCCGCGGGACAGCGCCAGCAGCAGTGTTTCGATCTGGTCATCGGCATGGTGCCCCAGTGCAATGGACGACACGGCAGGCCGCGCCCCATCGGCTTGCGCCATGGCGGCATACGCCTGATAGCGTGCGCGTCGTGCCGCATCCTCGGGACTGTCGCCTAAGGCATGCCTCGCATCGACCCGGTGCGTCACCAACGGCACACCGAGCTGTTCGCAGAGCCGCGCGCACTGCCGCTCGAAATCGTCGGCCGCCGCCTGCAGGCCATGGTGCACGTGAAAGGCGATCACTTGCCCCGGCCATCGCGTCGCGCAGGCCGCGAGCAAGGCGGTCGAATCCGCGCCGCCGCTGAAGCCGACGGCCAGCGGCAGGCTCGCCGGTTCGAACGCGGCCATGGCGCGTTCGAAGGCTTCGCTCATGATGGAAAAGGGAAAGCCGCTCAGCGGCTGTTGTCGGCCTTGGTGTCGTTGAACCGGCCGTAGCTCTGCAGGCGCTCGTAGCGGCGGTCCAGCAGTTCCTTCGTCTTCAGGTCGCTGACCTGGCGGAAGGCGTCGTTGAGCGCGCGCTTGAGGAACGCGGCCATCTGGCGATGGTCGCGGTGCGCGCCGCCGACGGGTTCGTTGACGATCTTGTCGACCAAGCCCAGCGCCTTCAGGCGGTGCGCCGTGATGCCCAGTGCATCTGCGGCTTCCTGCGCCTTGTCGCTGGTCTTCCAGAGAATGGACGCGCAGCCTTCGGGGCTGATCACCGAGTAGATCGAGTACTGCAGCATCACGAGCTGATCGCCGACCGAGATGGCCAGCGCGCCGCCCGAACCGCCTTCACCGATGATGGTGACGATGATGGGCACCTCGAGCTGCGCCATCTCGAAGATGTTGCGGCCGATGGCTTCCGACTGGCCGCGCTCTTCGGCGTCGATGCCGGGGTAGGCGCCGGGCGTGTCGACGAAGGTGAACACCGGCAGCTTGAATTTCTCGGCCGTCTTCATGAGACGCAGCGCCTTGCGGTAACCCTCGGGCTTGCTCATGCCGAAGTTGCGCGCGGTGCGCTCCTTCGTGTCGCGGCCTTTCTGGTGACCGAGCACCATGCAGGGCACGCCATTGAAGCGCGCGAGACCACCGACGATCGACAGGTCGTCCGAGAAATGGCGGTCGCCATGCAGCTCGACGAAGTCCGTGAAGATTTCGTTGACGTAGTCGAGCGTGTACGGGCGCTCCGGATGCCGCGCGATCTTGGTGATCTGCCAGGGCGTCAGGTCGCTGTAGATGTCTTTGGTGAGTTGCTGGCTTTTCTTGCCGAGCTGATCGATTTCTTCCGAGATGTCGACCGCCGATTCGGTCTGTACATAACGCAGTTCTTCGATCTTTGTTTCGAGTTCAGCAATGGGCTGCTCGAAGTCGAGGAAGGTTCGTTTCGCCAACGTCTTCTCCTGTTTATTTCATCAATTGACCGGCCATCCGGCTCTTTTGCATTCATTCCAGAAACACCGAGGAACCGGCTTTGCCGGGCCTGCGGTGTTGCCCCCTCGAAGGGGGTTGGCGAAGCGACACGAAGTGCGCGAAGCCTGGGGGTGATCCTTAGTAAACGACCGGCACGGGGTCCAGCGATCGCCAAATATACCAAGTCGCCACGCTGCAATACGGCGCCCAGCCACGGCGACATCGCGGGCATCGCTGCGGCTGACCGGGTCGCCCGAAAAATAGTTCACGCTGATGCCGTTGAGCAGGCCCTGGTCGTCGACCGGCAGCACGTTCGGGCGCATCAGGTGGAAGATGAGGAACATCTCGGCGGTCCAGCGGCTGATGCCGCGGATCGCCACGAGCTCCTCGATGATGAGCTCATCCGACATGTCTTTCCAGCGATCGACGTGCACGGTGCCCGAATCGAAATTCAGGGCCAGGTCGACCAGGTATTCGATCTTGCGCGCCGACAGCCCGGCGCCGCGCATGTCGTCGACCTTGAGCTTGAGCACGTTGGCCGGCGTGAGCTTGCGCGGCAGCGCCGCGAACTTGTCCCAGGTCGACTGCGCGGCCTTCACCGAGATCTGCTGGCCCACGATGCTGCGCGCCAGCGTGGTGAAGGCGTCGCCGCGCGACTCGAGGCAGGCCTCGCCGAACTTCGGAATGAGCCGCTTCATCACGCGGTCTTTCTTGGCCAGGTGCTTGCAGGCTTCCTCCCAATAGTCCGGCGTGTAGATGCGCACGCTGGTCTGCTGGGTGGCGGGTACGGGGTTCGTCGTTCCGTTCACTGTGCAGCCGCCCAGGTCGTTCCCGTGGGCGAATCCTTGAGCACGATGCCCTGCTCGAGGAGTTCCTGGCGAATGCGATCGGCCTCGGCGAAATTCTTCGCCGCCTTGGCCGCCGCGCGTGCATCGATCTTCGCCTGGATGGTGGCTTCGTCGAGCGTGGTGCCCGCCTGCAGGAACGCCTTCGGATCGCCTTGCAGCAACCCGAGCGTGCCGGCCAGCGCCTTGAGCAGGCCCGCGGTGTCTGCGGACTTCGTGCGATTGACTTCGCCGGCCAGCTCGAACAGCACGGCGATGGCTTCGGGCGTGCCGAAGTCTTCGTCCATCGCCGCCTTGAAACGCGCCGCGTGGGGCTGCGTCCAGTCGATGGCCACGGCCGCGGGCGCCACCAGGTCGAGGGCGGTGTACAGGCGCTTGAGCGAGTTGCGCGCGTCGTCGAGGTGCGCGTCGCTGTAGTTCAGCGCGCTGCGGTAATGCGTGCGCACGAGGAAGAAACGCAGGCTCTCGGCATCGTACTTCTGCAGCACTTCGCGGATGGTGAAGAAGTTGCCCAGGCTCTTGGACATCTTCTCGTTGTCCACGCGCACGAAGCCGTTGTGCACCCAGAAGCGCGACAGCGGCTTGCCGTTGGCGCCTTCGCTTTGCGCAATTTCGTTCTCGTGGTGCGGGAACTGCAGGTCGGCGCCGCCACCGTGGATGTCGAAGGTCTCGCCGAGCGTGGCGCAGCTCATGGCCGAGCACTCGATGTGCCAGCCCGGACGGCCGGTGCCGAAGGGGCTGTCCCACTTGGCGTCGTCGGGCTCGGTCGGCTTGGCGGATTTCCAGAGCACGAAGTCGAGCGGGTCCTGCTTGCCGTCGAGCACGGCGACGCGTTCACCGGCATGCAGTTCGTCGAGCGACTTGCCCGAGAGCTTGCCGTAGCCCGGGAACTTGCGCACGGCGTAGTTCACGTCGCCGTTGTCCGAGCGGTAGGCCAGGCCCTTGCGTTCCAGCGTCTCGATGATGCCGAGCATCTGCGGCACGTACTCGGTGGCGCGCGGCTCGATGGTGGGCGGCTCGATGCGCAGCGCACCGATGTCCTCGTGCATGGCCGCGATCACCTCGTCGGTCAGCGCGCGGATGGTGATGCCGCGCTGGACCGCGCGGGCGATGATCTTGTCGTCGATGTCGGTGATGTTGCGCACGTAGGTCACGGCATAGCCGCTGGCGCGCAGCCAGCGCTGCACCACGTCGAACGCCATCATCATGCGGGCGTGGCCGATGTGGCACAGGTCATAGACGGTCATGCCGCACACGTACATGCGAACCTGTCCAGGTTGCAGGGGGGAGAAATCCTCCAATTCACGCGACAGCGTGTTGTAGATGCGCAGACTCATGGGACTCGGAAAGCGTTGATTCGCGCACGTGCGGTACGGGCGAGCAACGGTGTATTTCAGGGGTGACGGGGGCGTGGCTACGAGGGGTTCGACGTGGCCCCTCGGCTACAATGCGACGCAGTATAAACGGCTGCCGCCGCGCAGCATCCGGGTGTTCTCCAGGCCCCCGCTCTCCCCCAATCCTGCCGAGGCTTCATGAAGCACGCCGCGTTCTCCAGACTCCCCATCGCCTTTGCACTGCTGTTCGGTCTGTGGGGCTTCGCCGCGCACGCCAACGACTACGACGACGTCAACCTCCTGCTGCGCCAGGGCAAGTCCGCCGAGGCGCTGGCCAAGGCCGACACCTACATCGCCGGCAAGCCGCGCGACCCGCAGATGCGCTTCCTGCGCGGCGTGATCCTCACCGAGCAGAACAAGACCGCCGACGCGATCACCGCGTTCACGCAGCTCACGCAGGACTTCCCGGAACTGCCCGAGCCCTACAACAACCTCGCGGCGCTGTACGCGTCGCAGAGCAAGTTCGACCAGGCCCGCGCCGCGCTCGAAACCGCGCTCAAGCTCAGCCCCAACTACGCCACCGCGCACGAGAACCTCGGCGACGTGTACGCGCGCCTGGCGGCCCAGGAATACCAGCGCGCCCAGCAATTCGCTACCACCAATGCAAGCGTCGCGCCCAAGCTCGCGCTGATCCGCCAGATCTTCACGCCCAAGGCCGCGGCCGATGCGGCCGTGCTGCCGGCGGCGCCGCCCGAAGTGCGCAAGCCCGTGGGCCGCACGACCAAGTAACAGCCTCTTGCAATCCGGCGGTGCGCACACAGTTGCCTCCCAACCTGCGCCATCGCAGGCCCACCGCCCTCCCCTCCACCCGCACACGGAGCCTCATTTGACGACCTCTGCACTTTCCCGTTTCAGCCGCCGCGGCGCCCTCGCACTGGCCGCGGCCCTGGCCCTCGGCGCCGCCGCCGGCGCGCACGCCCAGCAGGCCGCGCCGCGCGTCAAGCTCGCCACCTCGGCGGGCGACATCGTGGTCGAGCTCGATGCGGCCAAGGCCCCCAAGACGGTCGAAAACTTCCTGCAGTACGTCAAGGACAAGCACTACGACGGCACGGTGTTCCACCGCGTCATCGACGGTTTCATGATCCAGGGCGGCGGCTTCACCGCCGACCTGCAGCAAAAGCCCACGCGCCCGCCGATCCCGCTCGAGGCCAACAACGGCCTGAAGAACGACAAGTACACGATCGCGATGGCCCGCACCGGCAACCCCAATTCGGCCACCTCGCAGTTCTTCATCAACGTGAAGAACAACGATTCGCTCAACGCGCCCAACCCCGACGGCTACGGCTACACCGTGTTCGGCAAGGTCGTCGCCGGCACCGACGTGGTCGACAAGATCCGCGCCGTGCAGACCGGCAACAAGGGCGGCATGCAGAACGTGCCCGTCGAAACCCTCACCATCAAGTCCGCCACGCTGGCGAAGTAATCTCGTTTCCGAAGAAGGAGCTAACTCATGAGCAACCCCCAAGTCGAACTGCACATCAAGAACTACGGCGTCATCACGCTCGAACTCGACGGCGTGAAGGCACCGAAGTCGACCGCCAACTTCATCGAGTACGTGAAGAAGGGCCACTACGACAACACGGTGTTCCACCGCGTGATCCCCGGCTTCATGGTGCAAGGCGGCGGTTTCGAGCCCGGCATGAAGCAAAAGCCCACCGGCGCCGAGATCGAGAACGAAGCCAACAACGGCCTCAAGAACGCCAACTACACCGTGGCCATGGCCCGCACGAGCGCACCGCACTCGGCCACCGCCCAGTTCTTCATCAACGTGGCCGACAACGGCTTCCTGAACCACACCGCCCCCTCGGCCCAGGGCTGGGGCTACGCGGTGTTCGGCAAGGTCACGGGCGGCACCGATGTCGTCGACAAGATCAAGGCCGTGAAGACGGGCCGCAAGGGCTTCCATGACGACGTGCCCCTCGAGGACGTCGTGATCGAAAAGGCAGTCGTCACTGTCGAGTGATGCACTTCAGGCACGGCGCAGCGGCATGACCCCGGTGGCGAACCCGGCTTTCTCCGAGCTGGTGGCGCCGCCCGCGTGGCGCACCGTCGACCTGATTTCCGACCTGCACCTGCAGGCCAGCGAGCTGGCCACCTTCGAGGCCTGGCAGGGCTACCTGCAGACCACGCCGGCCGATGCGCTGGTCATCCTCGGCGACCTGTTCGAGGTGTGGGTGGGCGACGATGCCGCCGCCCAGCCCGGCTTCGAGGCCCAGTGCGTCGAGCTGCTGCAACGCACCGCACAGCGCCTGCCGGTGTTCTTCATGCACGGCAACCGCGACTTCCTCGTCGGCAAGGCCTTTGCCGCGCAATGCGGCCTGACGCTACTCGACGACCCGACGGTACTGGTGCTGCACGGCGAACGCTGGCTGCTGAGCCATGGCGACGCCCTCTGCCTCGAAGACACCGACTACCTCCAGTTTCGTGCCCAGGTGCGCACGCCTGAATGGCAGGCCGCATTCCTCGCGCGTCCGCTGGAAGAGCGCCGCGCCCTCGCTCGCGCCATCCGCGCACAGAGCGAAGACCGCAAGCGCGATCCCTCGACCCTCTGGGCCGACGTGGACGCCGACGCTGCCCGCCAATGGCTGCAGCACGCGGGCGCCAGCGCGCTGATCCACGGCCACACCCACCGCCCCGCTGTCCACGACCTGGGCCATGGCCTGCGTCGCATCGTGCTGAGCGACTGGGATGCCGCCGCCCATCCGCCGCGTGCGCAGTTGCTGTGCCTGTCGGCTGCCGGCGCGCAGCGCGTCGACCTGCGCTAGCCGCACCGCCCGCCGATGTTCAAGTGGCTGCGCCGGCTGCGCACCCTGCCCCCGATTCCCGACGCCGCCTGGCGCGCCACGCTCACGCGCTACGCCTTCCTGGGCGAGTTGCCGCCCGCGCAGCAGCAACAGCTGCGCACGCTGGCGGCCGAGTTCCTGCGGGACAAGGAATTCCATGGCACGCAGGGCTTCGTCATCACCGACGAGGTGGCGCTGGCCATCGCGGCGCAGGCCGTGCTGCCGGTGCTGCACCTGAAGGACGGGCTCGACTGGTACGACGATTTCGTCGGCATCGTGGTGCATCCGTCCGAGGTGGTGGCGCCACGCAAGGTCGTCGATGACGCGCTGGTCGTGCACGAATACGAAGAGGTCGTCGCCGGCGAGGCGATGGACCAGGGCCCCGTCATGCTCAGCTGGCAGGACGTGCTCGCGAGCAGCGTCAGCAGCGAGGGCGGCTACAACGTCGTGATCCACGAGTTCGCCCACAAGATCGACATGCGCAACGGCATCGCCGACGGCTGCCCGCCGCTGCCAGCCGGCTTCATGGGCCGGCGCAGCGCACGCGAGGCGCGTGCGGCCTGGATGGCCGTGCTGCAGCCGGCCTACGACGACTTCCGCGAAAAGACCATCCTCGCCGAACGCTTCGGCGCCGAGCCGCCCTGGCTCGACGATTACGGTGCCACCTCGATCAGCGAGTTCTTCGCGGTGGCCTGCGAGGCCTACTTCGTGAATCGGCCGAACTTCGCGCGGGACTTCCCGGGAGTGCTGGCTCTCTTCGATGCGTTCTTTCGGCCTGCGCAGGCCTGACCGCCCCTCACATCTGGTTTCCTTGCTTGCGCGCGCGATCGCGGTCCGCATACCTCGTCCTGAGTAGGCGCTGATCGGGGGCGCCTTGCCTTTGCAGGCCCCAGGCGTAGCATCGCTGCGGCCATCGCCCTCCACAGCACCGCTGCGCGCCCGATGACCTGGAGCGTCGCCATCGGGGGCGGCGTTGCTTCATGTGATTCGTCCCCCGCGGATAACAACACAGGAGCAGAAAATGGTGACCTATATCGGCATGCTGAGCTTCACGGACAAGGGCATCCAGAGCGTCAAGGAAACCACCAAACGCGCTGCCGCCGCCAAGGAAACCGCCCAGAAGCTCGGCGTCAACATGCGCGAGATCTTCTGGACCATGGGCGACTGCGATGTGGTCTGCGTGCTGGAGTCCGAGGACGAGCAGGCGCTCTGTGCATTCAGTCTGGCCATCGCCATGCAGGGCAATGTGCGCACGCGCTCCCTGCGCGCCTATACCGCCAGGGAAATGGACAAGATCCTGGCCAAATTGCCTTGAGCCGGGACGGGTCGACACGCATGAAAAAGCCCGCACGCGGCGGGCTCTTTCTCATGAATGCGCGCTGGCGCCTTATTTGCGCAACAAGGCCTTCAGTGCGTTCTGCAGACGGCGCGCAGTGGCGGCGTCGTGCGCGGCGGCGAGCACCTTGCCGGCGTCCTGACCCCAGGTCTGTGCCGGCGTCGGATCGCCACGCTTCGTCAGCAGCTTGAGCTGCAGCGCGCGGCGTGCGTCGAGTTGCTCGGCGGGCGTCGGCACTTCGGCGGCCATCTCCAGACGCAGCAGCGCTTCGGCGGCATCGCTCGCGGCGGCCGTCGGTGCGGCACCCACGGCTTGCGACCATTGCGTGCGCACGGCCGGCGTCACGGCACGGCCCAGTTCCTGCACGCTGGGCAGGCGGGCGGCATCGCGCTGCTCCCAGGCGCCGAGCACCTGAGTGAGCGCTTCGCCGTGGGCCTGCGCGGCCAGCTTGCGCAGCGCCATGTCGGCACGCTCGAGCGCTTCGCGCTGCGCGCGGAAGGCGGCATCGCCCAGGCGCGGGCCGCGGTCTTCGCGCGGCGGGCGGTCGCCGAAACGGCCGCCGCCCGGCGCGCCGCGATCGCCACCACGGGCATCGGGACGCGGGCCGCCACGGTCGTTCGGACGGCCGGGGCCGCCGGCACCGGGACGGCCACCGTCGCGGCGATCACCGAAGCGACCCGTGCCGCGAGCGGCCGGTGCGGCTTCGGCCTTCTTGCTGCTGGGCCGGTCGTCGCCACGCATGGCGACCACGGGCTTGGGTGCGGGCTTCGGCGGCGCGGCCGGTGCGACGCTCGCAGCCTCACCGGCTTCGTGCGCAGCGCTGTCGCTGCGGGCCGAGGCATCGGCACCGTCTGCAGGCGCAACCAGATCCGGCGCATCGGCCGCTGCGACCGCGGGTGCGGACGGCGTGGCTTCGGCATCGCTCGAACCCGGCGTCTGCTCGGCGCTTTCGCCGAACTCGGCGGCGGCCTGGCCGGGGGCCTCGACACCGGTGGCGCCGACCGAGGGGCCGTCGCTCGTGGTGGCGGGTGCCGGTGCGGGCACTTCACCGCGCAGTGCGGCTTCGAGGCCGGCGATAGCGGCGCGGATCTTCTGTGCGTCGCCGCCGGCATTGGCCGCGTCGAGCGCCTTGGAGGCTTCGAGCACATGGCGGTCGTGCTCGCTCATGGCGGCCGATGCCTTTTCGCGCTCGACCGTCTTGCGGTTGAAGGCTTCGTCGATGGGTGCGCGGAACGCGTCCCACAGCTTCTGTTCGTGGCGGCGGTCGAGCGGCACGCTCTGCGCCTCGTGCTGCCAGCGCTGTTGCAGCGCCTTCACGGCGTCGATGCGCAGCATCGGCTGGGCACCCAGCTCGGTGGCTTCGGCGATCATGGCCTGGCGACGTTCGACGCTGGCCTTCTGAGCGGTTTCGAACGGGGCACGGGCGGCACCGAACGCTTCATTCCACAGCGGTTGCAGCTCGGCGAACACCTTCTCGCCCACGTGGCCGGCATCGCGCCAGCGGTCGGCGAACTGGTGCAGCGCGCGGTTGTGCGCCTTCAGGTCGGTGGCGCCGGCATGCGCGGCGGCCCAGGCCTTGACCTCTTCGATCAGCGCGACGCGCAGGGCGCGGTGTTCGGCGGCATCGGCACGCACCTTCTCGAGCCAGGCCTCGACGACCTTGTGGGCTTCGTTGCAGGCTTCGTCGAAACGCTTCCACAGCGCGTGGTTCGGCACGCCGCCCTGGTCGGCCTGCTTCCACTGGTCGCGCAGGGCGCGCAGGGTTTCCTGCATCTTGCGGCCACCAAGGGCCTGGCCTTCGGGGCGCTTGAGCAGGCCTTCGGCCTTGGCGACGAGGTCTTCGCGGACCTTGTCGGCGCTCCAGCGCTGCCAGCCTTCGAGTTCGCCGGCGGCGACCAGTGCAGCATGCACGCGGGCTTCGAGCGGCGCGTCGACCAGCTTGCCGTGTTCCTTGAGCACGGCGCGCAGCGCAGCGGCGGCGCCGGCACTGGCCTTGCCGTGGCCTTCGGCGGTTTCCTGTTCGAGCTTGGCGAGGGCGGCCTGCACGGCATCTTGTGCCGCAGCGCGCACGGCCGGGTCGACCTTGGGTGCGGCGGGACGGGCGGGCGCGGCGGGCTTGGGCGCCACCACCTCGCCGCGTGCGGCGCGCAGTTCGTCGGCCCAGACGGGCACCGGGGGCAAAGGCGCGGCGGCATCGGCGGCTGCGGCCACGGCCTGCGCCAGCGCGCCGTGGAACGAATCGGACACCACGAGCAGCTGCGACTTGGAAGCTTCGAGCTGGGGGGCGAACTTGGCGTCGAGGCTGTTCCAGTTGGCATCGGCCACGATGTCGGCGGCCTGCTGCTGCCAGTGGGTCACGTCGGCGCGCAGCGATTCCTCGGCGGCCTGGGCGTCCTTCCAGCCCTTGGTGGACAGCACTTCGAAGCGCTGCGCCAGCAGGACGGCGGCTTCGCGGTGGACCTGCGCACGGTGCTGCAGGTCTTCGATGCCCTTGACGCGCTCGGCCAGCTGGGCCTTCAGCCCGGCCAGCGGTTCGCGCGACAGCGGTGCGCCGGCCTTGGCGGCGTCACGCTGCCAGGCCAGTGCGTCGGCGATGTTGAGCTTGGACTGCGCCAGCAGCGTTTCGGCCTTCTGCGCCCATTCGGCGGCGATGGCTTCCTGGCCCTTGGCGCGTTTGATTTCGTCGAGCTTTTCGCGCAGCAGGCGCGCGGCGCCCTTGTCGCGGCCGCTCAACTCCTTGAAGACCTCTTGCATCTGCTCGGACGAAGGGTTGCCCGCGAGCCAGTCGCGGATGCGCGCGGCGCGCTCGCCCGAGGTCGGCGCGGTGAAGGCGCCGCCGGTGAGCGTGTCGAGGGCCTGGAGGTCGTGTGGCTTGGAAGAAGTAGAGGTCACTGCGCGAAATCGTTGTCTTGGTAGAGAAAGCGAAGGCGCCGGCAAAGGCCGGCGCACATCGACATTTTCACCCAGTTGGCGAACAGCCCGCCGAATTCCGTGTCGGAACTGCGGCGCGCACCGTTCAGCGGGCTGAAAAGGGCCCGCAGGATATATGGCAAGGCGAGGCGAAAGCCAAGCCCCGCCAGCTATTTCATGGTCAGGCTCAGCTCGGCGCCGGGCTTCCAGTCGCTGCCGCTGGCCGTGGTGCGCACGGCCCCCAGGAACAGGCGCTCGCTCGGCAGCTTCTGCGCCAGCAGGTAGTCGCGCACGACGGCACCGCGCTCGACGGCGAGCTGGCGCATCGATTCCTCGTCGACCGGCACGCTGGCCAGCAGCAGGTTTTCCATTTCCTTCACCGGCAGGTCCTTGGCCAGGCCGACCATGTTGCGCGGCTTGGTGATGTCGGAGCGCTTGTAGACGGCTGTGAGCAGCTCCGGGTATTCGGCATCGGTCACCGGCGCCACCTCGGTGCCGGTCTGGCCGCCGCGCACGGCGACGCGGCGCTTCTCGGCCTGAGTCAGCTGGCGCAGGCGCTGGCGCTGGTAGGCGTCGCGCTCCTTCTCAAGGCTGGAGGTACCCACCACGGTCATCTGCAGCGTCGGCCGCTCGGTCAGGGCCTTCACGACCTTGTCCAGGCTCTCCTTGGCGCCGCTGCTCAGCGTGGAACTGCCGGGCTCGAAGGTGATGGCGCTCGAATCGCCGCTGCCGCCACCGCCCAGGCCGCCGGTCAGCAGGCTGAACGGCGCGGTCACGGCCTTGACGATCAGGTTGACCACCGCCTTGAAGATCAGCGGGCCGATGCTGAACTGCGGGTCGTTGAGCGAGCCGCGCAGCGGCAGGTCGACATCGATCACGCCGTTGCGGTCGGCCAGCAGGGTCACGGCCAGGCGCACGGGCAGGCTGTTGGGCGCGCCGGCCACCTCGTCGCCGAACTTCAGCTGGTTGAGCACCAGCTTGTTGGTGGCGGTGAGCTGGCCGTCGGGCGCGATCTTGTAGTTGACGTCCATGCTCATCTTGCCGCGCTCGATGCCGTGGCCCGCGTAGCGCACCGAGTACGGCGACAGCGGGGCCAGGTCGAGGTCGCGCATCTTGGCCGTGATGTCGAGTTCGAGCGGCTTGGCCAGCGGGTTGAGCTTGCCGGTGATTTCCAGCGCCGCGGTCTGCTGCGCCTTGCCGCGCAGCTCGAGGTCCGCCAGCGCCGGGCGGCCGCCCTGCCCGTTCAGCGGGTTCGACGAGAAGGAACTGAGCTTGCCGGTCAGCTCGCTCAGGTCGGCCGAGTAGTTGGGCTTGACGAACAGGTCGGTGAAGTCGATCTTGCCGTTGACCAGGCTCATCGGACCGAAGTTGATGACCGGTGCCGGGCCGCTATCGGCCGCAGGCGCGGCAGCCACGACGGGTGCAGACGCAGCCGGCGCAGGCTCGGGCGCGCCGCCGACCATGGCTTCGGCCGACACCGGCGCACCGCCCGAAGCCCGCTGCGGCGCCGAGGCGGTCGGCGTGCGGGTCGTGGTGGTCGTGCCGCCCGGGCCCTTTTTGGTGCTGGCTTCGGCGGCGATGGCCGCGGCGGCCTTCGAGGCTTCCTCGCCCTTTTTGGTCAGGCTCAGCAGGTTGAGGCGGCCGGTGGGGTCGACGATCACGCGGGCGAAGAAGTCGGTCAGCGTGGTTTCGCGCACGTCCACTGTCGGGGCCGCGTTGGGTGCGAGGCTGACCTGCAGGCCGCGCAGGCTCAGGGTCTTCCAGCTCAGCAGCTGGCTGTTGCCGCGGTCGAAGCCCGGCGACTGGGTCAGCGAGACGCTGTTGGCGCGGAAGTCGTCCAGCGCGGTGTCGCCGGCCAGCTTCAGGCTCATGCCGGCCGGTGCGCTCGCGTAGCGCACCGTGCCGCGGTAGTTCGCGAAGGCTCGGCGGATGTCCACATTGAGCGCGTCGGCGTAGTAGGCCTTGAAGGCATGCGCCGGAAACGACGCCACCTCGAGCCGCCCCTCGGCCGCCAGCGGCTTGAGCACGATGTTGCCCTTGTAGTCGAAGCGCCCCGGGTCCGCGCGGCGGCCGGCGCCGATGCGGCCCGACACCTGCAGCGGCGAGACGGTGTTCGTATCGGGTGCGATCTTCTGGGCCAGCAGCTTGAAGGCCGTGACCTCGATCGCCACCGGCGCCGAGCCGGCCTTGTCCGCATAGGACAGGCTGCCGTTGTCGACCGCCAGCGTGCCCAGCGTCAGCGCCCAGGGCTTGGTGTTGGCGCTGTTGGGGCGCGCCGCGCCGGCGTCGGCCGGCTTGGGCGCCGCCACCTTGGCGCCGCCGGCCGGGGTCTTGAGCCAGCGCTCGAACATCCAGCGCTTCTCGTTGTCGCGCTCGACGCTCACCTTCGGGTTGGTCGCGGTGAACGACGCGATGTTCAAGGTGTGCTTGGTCATGTCGACCTCGGCGTCGACCAGTTCGAAGCGCCCGACGCTGGCCAGCGCGGTCTTGGCCTGGGTCAGCGCCAGGCCGTCGGCGGCCAGGCGGCGCGCCTTGAACTTCAGGTCGGGCTGGGCCCAGGACACGTCGATCTGGCCGCTGAGTTTGCCGTCGAGCGTGGGCTCCAGGCTCTGCGCCAGGTATGGCGCGGCCAGCGACAGCGGCAGCGCCTCGACCTCGGTCTGCACGTCGGCGACCTTGTCGGTGGCGTTGCCCTTGAACTTCAGCGTGGCGCCCGCGACGGCGGTGCTGCCGTCGAACTGCGCGGGCTTTTCCATGGGCCAGGTGACGGCCGTGAGGTTGATGCCGAGGTCGGTGAGGTCGATGGCCGCGGCGGGCTTGACGGTTTCGTCGCGCCAGCCGACACGGCCGCCGTCGAGCGCGATCTTGTCGACCTGCACCTTGAGCTTGGGCTTCTCGACGGCCGGTTTGCCGTCCGCCGCGCTCGCGGCGGGCGCAGGCAGCGGCGCCACCTTTTCGGCCGCGCCGGTCGCGGGGTCGGTGGCCATCAGGTTGAGCTGGCCGGCGGCGTCGCGCGCCACCACCAGCTGCGGCTTGGTCAGCGCGACCTCGCTCAGGTGGAACACCGACTCCAGCGGTCGCACGTCGGCCAACGCCAGCTTGAGCGAGTCGAAGCCCAGCAGGTCGCGCCCGCGCGCGTCGCCCAGCTTGGCGCCGTGGGCCTCGACCGTGCCGGTGATCTTCAGGCCGATGGTGCTGGTCTGCTGGAAATCAATCTTCAGGTCGGCATCCAGGCTGCCGGCCTGCAGCTTCACCGGCAGGCCGCCGGGGATGTAGCCCAGGTAGGGCACGAGGTCGAGCCCCTTGAACTGCACGTGGGCATCGGTCTTGCGGCTTTGCGCGAACGGGGTCGTGAAGGCGGCCGAGTCGAACTGGCTGCCGTTGAGCGCAAAGGCCAGCTTGGGCTCGGTCGTGATCTCGCGCTTGGAGGCGAGGTTGCTCAGGAACGGCACGTTCAGCATGAAGCCGCGCAGCTCGTGCCGGCGCTTGACGGTCTGGTCGTCGAAGTCGACCGCGCCGTCCTTGATCGAGATGTTGTAGATCGCGAAGCGCGCGGACTCGGCCTTCGGATCGGGCGGCGGGCCCGAGGCCAGCTTGGCCAGGATGTCGTCGATGTCGTACTTGCCGTCGGCCAGGTGCGTGAGCAGCACCGCGGGCGCCTCGACCGTCACCGCGTCGATCACCGGCGCAAGGCGGAACAGCGATTGCAGTTCGGCGTCGGCATAGATGCGCTTGATGGCCACCTGCGGCTGCTTGCCGTCGGCGGTGGCGATGCGCAGGTCATTCAGTGCGAGCTCGAGCGTCCAGGGCTTGAAGTCGATCTTGCCGACGGTGACCTGCCGGCCCAGCTTTTCGCTCGCGATCTTCTGGAGCTGGCTCTTGGCGATCGGCGGCACCGCCAGCCACGCGATGACCCACAGGGCCAACAACACCAACAACGCGACGACCCCACGCCGCACCCATTTGTTCTGTTTGATCGAAGCAGCATCCATCCGCAGAAGTGTGCCGCAAACAGATGCCAACAAAGTCTGCCGAAACGTGAATGCGTTCCCTTTTGGCGAGGCGTTGTGATGCGAAGGCAATCACCGCCGGCGTGGATAGGCCAAAAGTGCGCGCCCCGAAAACAAGAAAGCCCGGTGAGTCGACGAAGTGTCTTGTCACCGGGCTTGATGGCGGGCTCAAAACCCATGCCATCGATTCGCGCGACCGGAAGTAATGGTTCCCGCCGTGCTGGCAGCAAGAGATTGCCGCCGCGGAGTCCTCCATCGTTCGAGTCCTTGACTTGCACCTCGGACTGCCTGACTTCGGAAAAACGCCTGAAACCTCAGGCCCGTCCAGATTAGGCGTCTCACCCTTCCTTTGCAAATCCCTTTTTCCAAGGGATTTCCCGTAGGCCTGCTCCCCTTGGCAGCCCCTCGGACGGGGGGATTCTTCAAGCACTTATTAACATATGAAACCAAATCCTTATGCTTGACCGTGTATTTAGCCACGATAGAATCCCGCCTGCCCTTGCTGCCGGACGCAGCAGGGCCTCCCTGAATCCGCTGCCGAATTCCACCGGCGTGATCAGGCCGCCGCGCTCCCTACCCCACCCCCTCCATGCGCGGAGCCTGATTCGTACATACCAATCCAAGCGCCGCTGCCTTCATCCACCGCCCTTTCAGGCGCTGCATGCCAGGTGCCGCACAGAAAGGAAAAAAGCGATGAGCAAGGCGTTTGATGCCACAGCCCGCGGGCTACGGACCTTCGTGTCCGATGTGGCAGACGGCTTTTTTGAAATCACCCACAACGGGTTTGCGCTGGTCGGCCTGGCCATCGTGTTCGCGGCCCTCGCCCTCGTGGCGCGCCCCGACCTGCGCAAGACCGGCGAGGAACAACTGATGGGCTGGCTGCAGTCGCGCAAGCCCGCGCCCGAACCCACGGACCTCGAGCCGACCGCCATCGAGCGCACCACGGCCGCGAGCCCCGACGAGCTGCCCAAGCAGCAGGCGGCGGTGGCCTACTGGCTCAGCAAGAAGTACCGCGTTGCGGCCGAGCCGCTGAGCGTGCTGGTCTCCGAGGCCTACCAGATCGGCAAGCGCACCAAGCTCGACCCGACGCTGATCCTGGCCATCATGGCCATCGAATCCAGCTTCAACCCGTTCGCGCAAAGCCACGTCGGTGCCCAGGGCCTGATGCAGGTCATGACGCGCGTGCACGGCGACAAGTACGAAAGCGCGGGCGGCACGCTCACCGCCTTCGACCCCGTGACCAACATGCGCGTCGGCGTGAAGGTGCTGCAGGAATGCATCGCCCGCGCCGGCTCGCTCGAAGGCGGCCTGCGCTACTACGTGGGCGCCGCCAACCTCGACGACGACGGCGGCTATGCCGCCAAGGTGCTGGCCGAGCACGAGCGCCTGCGCCAGGTTGCCGCCGGCCGCGCGCCGTCGACGATGGTCGTGCCGCCGCCGACCACGGCGCGTGCGCAACCGATTCCGGTCGTGGCACCGGCCAAGCCCGCGGGTGAAGAGCCCGCCACCGGCAGCGAGCCGGCCAAGGTCGCCCTGCTCTCCGCAGTTTCCTGAGGCCTTGCCGGCCTTCCCGGCCCGGATGCGTGCGGGCCTGCGCTACACTCGGCCTGTACGCGACTGGCGATAGGCGCAGCACCCTGAAAAAGGTGCCACGCGCTGACGTGGAATACCACTGGGAAGCGTGCCGCCTGGCCACAACAGGCGTTCAGCCGTTCGCCTGGGCAGCCCTTGTTTGGTTGAACAAGGACCTCGTCTTCAAAGGACTGCCATGTACCAACGCAATATCCTGGTCGAACAGACCGATCCCGAAATCTGGGCCGCGATTCAAGCCGAAAACGCGCGCCAGGAACATCACATCGAGCTGATCGCCAGCGAGAACTACGCCTCGCCGGCCGTCATGGCCGCCCAGGGCTCGCAGCTCACTAATAAATACGCCGAAGGCTACCCGGGCAAGCGCTACTACGGCGGCTGCGAGCACGTCGACGTGGCCGAGCAACTGGCCATCGACCGCGTCAAGCAGATCTTCGGTGCCGACGCCGCCAACGTGCAGCCGCATTGCGGTGCCTCGGCCAATGAAGCCGTGATGCTCGCCTTCCTGAAGCCCGGCGACACCATCATGGGCATGAGCCTGGCCGAAGGCGGTCACCTGACCCACGGCATGCCTCTCAATATGAGCGGCAAGTGGTTCAACGTGGTGAGCTATGGCCTGGACGCCAACGAAGCCATCGACTACGACGCGATGGAACGCAAGGCGCATGAGCACATGCCCAAGCTGATCATCGCGGGCGCCTCGGCCTACTCGCTGCACATCGATTTCGAGCGCTTCGCCAAGGTGGCCAAGGACGTCGGTGCGATCTTCATGGTCGACATCGCCCACTACGCCGGCCTCGTGGCCGCGGGCGTGTACCCCAACCCGGTGCCGCACGCCGACATCGTGACCTCGACCACGCACAAGAGCCTGCGCGGCCCGCGCGGCGGCATCATCCTGATGAAGTCGCAGCACGAGAAGGCGATCAACAGCGCCATCTTCCCCGGCCTGCAAGGCGGCCCGCTGATGCACGTGATCGCCGCCAAGGCCGTCGCGTTCAAGGAAGCCCTGACGCCCGAGTTCAAGGCCTACCAGCAACAGGTGGTCAAGAACGCCCAGATCGTGGCCGACACCCTCACCGCGCGCGGCCTGCGCATCGTGAGCGGACGCACCGAAAGCCACGTCATGCTGGTCGACCTGCGTTCGAAGGGCATCACCGGCAAGGAAGCCGAAGCCGTGCTGGGCGCCGCCCACATGACGATCAACAAGAACGCGATCCCCAACGACCCGGAAAAGCCGATGGTCACCAGCGGCGTGCGCATCGGCACCCCCGCCATGACCACGCGCGGCTTCAAGGACGAAGAGGCCCGCATCACGGCGAACCTGGTGGCCGACGTGCTCGAGAACCCGCGCGACGCGGCGAACATCGACGCGGTGCGCGCCAAGGTCCACGCCTTGACGAGCCGCTTCCCTGTCTACCGTTGATTTCGTAAATAGAAGAAGAGAAGCACTGGCCGCATGAAATGCCCTTTTTGCGGTCATCTCGAAACGCAGGTCGTCGAGACCCGCGTTTCGGAAGACGCCGACTTCGTCCGCAGGCGCCGCCAATGCAGCGCCTGCGACAAGCGCTTCACCACGTATGAGCGCCCCGACGTCAACTTCCCCGTCGTGGTCAAGAAGGACGGCAGCCGCGCCGACTTCGACTCGACCAAGGTGCGCGCCTCGATGATGCTGGCGCTGCGCAAGCGCCCCGTGAGCATCGAGCAGATCGACAACGCCCTGCTGCGCATCGAACAAAAGCTGCTGGCCAGCGGCCTGCGCGAAATCGATTCGACGAAGGTCGGCGAGCTCGTGATGCGCGAACTCAAGAAACTCGACAAGGTCGCCTACGTGCGATTTGCCTCGGTGTACCGCAGCTTCGAGGACGTCGACGAGTTCCGGCAGCTGCTGCGCGACATCTGACCCCCGAGAAGGCGTGAACGAACCCGGCATGTCCTCCTCCCAACACGACGCCTCCCACATCGCGGCCGCTCTGCGGCTCGCCGCCTCCGCGATCCGCCTGACCGACCCGAACCCGCGCGTCGGCTGCGTGCTGTGCGACGCCGACGGCCGCGTGATCGGCCAGGGCCACACCCAACAAGCCGGCGGCCCGCATGCCGAGGTGATGGCGCTGCGCGACGCGCAGGCCCAAGGCCATTCGACTTCGGGCGCCACCGCCTACGTCACGCTCGAACCCTGCTCGCACCACGGCCGCACCGGCCCCTGCTGCGACGCACTGATCGCCGCCGGCGTGCGCCGCGTCGTGGCCTCGCTCGCCGACCCGAACCCGCTCGTGGCGGGACAAGGCTTTGCGCGGCTGCGCGCGGCAGGCGTCGAGGTCGAAGTCGGCCCGGGCGCCGACGAATCCCGCGAGCTCAACATCGGCTTCTTCAGCCGCATGATCCGCCAGCAGCCCTGGGTTCGAATGAAGATCGCCGCCTCGATCGACGGCCGCACCGGCCTGCACAACGGCGTGAGCCAGTGGATCACCGGCGAGGCCGCGCGCGCCGACGGCCACGCCTGGCGGGCCCGCACCGGTGCCGTGCTGACCGGCGTCGGCACGCTGCTCGAAGACAACCCGCGCCTGGACGTGCGCCTGGTCGACACGCCGCGCCAGCCCCACCTCGTGGTGGTCGACAGCCACCTCCAGACCTCGCCCGACGCTCACATTTTCATAGCTGGCCGCGCTGTCTGGATCTACGCCGCCAGCCGGCACAACGAAGAAAAGGCGGCCGCGCTCGAAGCCCGCGGCGCCACCATCACCTGCCTGCCCAACCTGCACGGCAAGGTCGACCTGCCCGCGATGCTCCAGGACCTCGCGGCGCGCGGCGTCAACGAGCTGCACGTCGAATCGGGCCACAAGCTCAACGGCTCGCTGCTGCGCGAGGGCTGCGTGGACGAGCTGCTGGTGTACCTGGCGCCCAAGCTGATCGGCAGCGGGCTCGACATCGCCAGCCACCTGCATGCCGAAGGCCCGCTCACCTCGCTCGCAGGCGCGCTGCCGCTCGAATTCAAGTCGGTGGACATGCTGGGGCCCGACCTGCGCATCGTCGCGCGCGTCGCCGGCCGCGACCGCTTCTGAGCCGCCGCCCACGCGGCGCGGCACATTCGCAGCCGCAAACCGGCCCTTCGGGCCGAAGACCCCTCGATGTCTGCGAAAATGTGGAAATGTTCACCGGAATCATCACCGGCGTGGGGCGCATCGCCGCCATCCACGACCTCGGCACCTCCTCCTCCTACGGCAAGCGACTCAGCATCGAGGTGCCCGACGGCTACCTCGACGACGTCGGGCTCGGCGACAGCATCGCGCTCAACGGCGCCTGCATGACGGTCACCACGCTCGCACCTGAACGCGGGCAATTCACCATCGACATTTCCGCGGAGTCCCTCGACAAGACGGCCGGCCTGACCGACGAAGGCAGCCGCATCAACCTCGAGAAGGCCCTGTGCGCGAGCGACCGCCTCGGCGGCCACATCGTCTCGGGCCACGTGGACGGCATCGGCCACGTGAGCTTCTTCGCGCCGGTCGGCGAAAGCTGGGAGCTGCGCGTGGTCGCACCGCCCGCGCTGGCGCGCTTCCTGGCCTACAAGGGCTCGATCACCATCAACGGCGTGAGCCTCACGGTCAACAGCGTGAGCGACATCGCCGAGGGCGCCGAGGTCAGCATCAACCTGATCCCGCACACCGTGGAAAACACCTCCCTCGGCGGCCTGAAGGCCGGCTCGAAGGTCAACCTCGAAATCGACACCGTGGCGCGCTACGTGGAGCGCATGCTTCAGGCCGGCATGCTCACCCCCTCTCTGACGTCTCCCAAGGACACTTCGAAATGAACGCCTCCGTCACGCCGATCGGCGCCCCGCGCGCCGACCGTGCACCCGCACCGATCTCCCCGGTCGAAGACATCGTGGCCGAGCTGGCCGCCGGCCGCATGGTCATCCTCGTGGACGAGGAAGACCGTGAGAACGAAGGCGACATCGTCATCGCCGCCGACCACATCACCGCCGAATCCATCAACTTCATGGCCCGCCACGCGCGCGGCCTGATCTGCCTCACGCTCTCGCGCGAGATGTGCGAGCGGCTGCAGCTGCCGCCGATGGTCCAGCGCAACGGCGCCAAGCATTCGACCGCCTTCACCGTCTCCATCGAAGCGGCCGAAGGCGTGACCACCGGCATCTCGGCCGCCGACCGCGCCCGCACCGTGCAGGCCGCCGTGGCGCGCAACGCCGTGGCCGCCGACCTGGTGCAACCCGGCCACATCTTCCCGCTGCAGGCGGTGGACGGCGGCGTGCTCATGCGCGCCGGCCACACCGAAGCCGGCTGCGACCTCGCCGCCATGGCCGGCTGCTCGCCCGCCTCGGTGATCTGCGAGGTGATGAACGAAGACGGCACGATGGCCCGCCTGCCCGACCTGCAGATCTTCGCGGCCGAGCACGGCCTCAAGATCGGCACCATCGCCGCGCTCATCGAGCACCGCAGCCGCGTCGAATCGCTGGTCGAAAAAGTCGGCTGCCGCGAGATCCAGACCAACTGGGGCGCCTTCACCGCCCACGCCTTCGTCGACAAGCCCAGCCGCGGCGTGCACCTGGCGCTGGTGCGCGGCCAGTGGGCACCCGAAGAGACGGTGTCGGTGCGCGTGCACGAGCCGCTGTCGGTGCTCGACGCGCTCGAAGTCAACCGCCCGATGCACTCCTGGAGCCTGGACGCCAGCCTCTCGCACATCGCGAACGAAGGCAAGGGCGTGGCCGTGCTGCTGAACTGCGGCGAAACCGCGGCCGAGCTGCTCGCGCAGTTCGACGGCACCGCGCGCCCCGCCCAAGCGCCCGAGCGCGGCCGCATGGACCTGCGCAACTACGGCATCGGCGCGCAGATCCTGCGCGAATGCGGTGTGCACAAGATGAACCTGCTCGGCGCGCCGCGTCGCATGCCGAGCATGGCCGCCGGCTTCGGCCTCGAGATCGCCGGTTACCTCACGAAAGACTGAACGACCATGCAAGGTTCCAACAAGGGCGAGATCACCCTCAACGGCAAAGGCCTGCGCATCGGCATCGTGCAGGCGCGCTTCAATGCCGACATCACCGACGCACTGGCAACGGCCTGCCTGTCGGAGCTCGAGACGCTCGGCGTGGCCGCCTCCGACATCCATCATGTGCAGGTGCCCGGCGCGCTCGAAGTGCCCGTGGCACTGCAGGCGCTCGCCGAGCGCGGCGGCTACCACGCGCTCGTGGCGCTGGGCTGCATCATCCGCGGCGAGACCTACCACTTCGAACTGGTGGCCAACGAATCGGGCGCGAGCGTGAGCCGCGTCGCGCTCGACTACCGCCTGCCCATCGCCAACGCGATCCTCACGACCGAAAACCTCGAACAGGCCGTCGCCCGCCAGACCGACAAGGGCCGCGACGCAGCCCAGGTGGCGGTCGAGATGGCACAACTGCTGGCCACCCTTTCATGACCGAAGACACCTCCAAGTCCGCCAAGCCCCGCCAGTCGCGCACCGGCCTCACCAGCACGGGCGCACGCAAGGCCGCGGCCAAGTCGAACCGCAGCCGCGCGCGCGAATTCGCGCTGCAGGCGCTCTACCAGCACCTGGTGGGTCGCAACGACCCGACCGACATCGACCACTTCACGCGCGACCTCGCAGGCTTCCACAAGGCCGACGCGGCGCACTACGACGCGCTGCTGCACGGCTCGATCAACGGCGCCGAACAGCTCGACGCACTGATTCTGCCGCTGCTGGACCGCAAGTTCACCGAAATCTCGCCCATCGAGCACGCCGTGATGTGGATCGGCGTGTACGAGTTCCAGAACTGCCCCGACGTGCCGTGGCGCGTGGTGCTCAACGAGTGCATCGAACTCGCCAAGGAATTCGGTGGCACCGACGGCCACAAGTACGTGAACGCCGTGCTCAACGGCTTGGCACCGCAGCTGCGCCCGCTTGAAGTGGAAGCCGACCGGGCCACCGGCAAGGCGCGCCCATGAGGATCTCGACGCGCGCGCAGCGCATCGAACCGTTTTACGTGATGGAGGTCGCCAAGGCGGCTGGGGTGCTGGCCCGTGAAGTGGCCCACACCGACCGTCCGATGATCTTCCTGAACATCGGCGAGCCTGACTTCACCGCCCCGCCCCTGGTGCAGGAAGCGGCCGCCCGCGCCGTGCGCGCCGGCGCCACGCAGTACACGCAGGCCACCGGCCTCGATCATCTGCGCGAGCGCATCAGCGGCTGGTACAAGCAGCGCTTCAACGTCGACGTGCCGGCGCGCCGCATCGTCGTCACGGCCGGTGCCTCGGCCGCGCTGCAGCTGGCCTGCCTCGCGCTGATCGAATCGGGCGACGAGATCCTGATGCCCGACCCGAGCTACCCCTGCAACCGCCACTTCGTGAGCGCAGCGGACGGCAAGGCCGTGCTGGTGCCGACCACGGCCGAAGAGCGCTTCCAGCTCACCGCCGCCAAGGTCGAGGCCGCCTGGACCGACAAGACGCGCGGCGTGCTGCTGGCCTCGCCCTCGAACCCGACCGGCACCTCGATCGCGCCCGACGAACTGCGCCGCATCCACGAGGTGGTGTCGCAGCGCGGCGGCATCACGCTGATCGACGAGATCTACCTGGGCCTGTCGTACGACGATGCCTTCGGGCAGACGGCGCTGGCCATCGACGACAACGTCATCAGCATCAACAGCTTCAGCAAGTACTTCAACATGACCGGCTGGCGCCTCGGCTGGCTGGTGGTGCCCGAAGTGCTGGTGCCGGTGGTCGAGCGCCTGGCGCAGAACCTCTTCATCTGCGCGAGCACCGTGTCGCAGTACGCCGCGCTGGCCTGCTTCGAGGCCGAGAGCATCGCCGAGTACGAACGCCGTCGCGCCGAGTTCAAGGCGCGCCGCGACTGGTTCATTCCGCAACTGAACGCCCTGGGCCTGAACGTGCCCGTGGTGCCCGACGGCGCCTTCTACGCCTGGGCCGACTGCACGAGCGTGGCCGACAAGCTCGGCATCTCGGGCAGCTGGGACTTCGCCTTCGAGACCATGAAGCGCGCCCACCTGGCCGTGACGCCGGGCCGCGATTTCGGCACGGCCGAGACCGCGAAGTTCGTGCGCTTCTCCACCGCCAGCTCGATGGCGCACCTGCAGGAAGCGGTCGAGCGCCTGCGGGCCATGATCGCCCAATGAGCGTAGCGCCGGGCCGCCCCAAGCAAGCTCGCGTCGCAGTGCGAAGCACGGAGGCATGCAAGTGACTTTCGAGTTTCCGATCCGCGTCTACTGGGAAGACACCGATGCCGGCGGCATCGTGTTCTACGCCAACTACCTGAAGTTCATGGAGCGCGGTCGCACCGAGTGGCTGCGCTCCCTGGGCGTCGAGCAGCGCAAGCTCAAGGAAGCCACCGGCGGCCAGTTCGTGGTCAGCGAAACGCAGCTCAAATACCATCGGCCCTCGCGGCTGGACGACGAACTGCTGGTTACAGCCGAGCTGCGGCAACTGGGCACCGCGTCGTTGATAATCGGTCAGCGTGTGCTATCAAAAACAGAGCAAGAACGCACCGGGGCCGCGGCACCGGTCTTGCTTTGCGAAGGCACGATCCGCATCGGCTGGGTGGACGCCGCCACCTTGCGCCCTGCGCGCATTCCGGCCCAAGTTTCGGGAACCCTCGAGCACTCCAGCGGCTCCATGACTCAACCTTTCAAGCCATGAACCAAGATCTCTCCATCATCAATCTCCTGCTCCACGCCAGCTTCGTGGTGCAACTGGTCGTGCTGCTGCTGGTGATCGTGTCGGTCGCCAGCTGGGCCGCCATCATCCGCAAGTACTTTGCCCTCAAGCGCATCCGCGTGCTCAACGACGACTTCGAGCGCGAGTTCTGGTCGGGCACCAGCCTGAACGAGCTGTTCGCCTCGGCCGCGCAGAACGCCAAGTTCGCCGGCCCCATGGAGCGCATCTTCGCCTCCGGCATGCGCGAGTACCAGAAGCTGCGCGAACGCCACGTGACCGACGCGGCCACGCTGCTCGACGGCGCCCGCCGCGCGATGCGCGCGAGCTTCCAGCGCGAACTCGATGCGGCAGAGCAGAACCTGTCGTTCCTCGCGACCGTCGGTTCGGTGTCGCCGTACGTGGGCCTGTTCGGCACGGTCTGGGGGATCATGCATGCCTTCACCGGCCTGGCCGCCCTCACGCAGGTGACGCTGGCCACCGTGGCGCCCGGCATCGCCGAAGCGCTGGTGGCCACCGCCATCGGCCTGTTCGCCGCCATTCCCGCGGTGGTCGGCTACAACCGCTTCGCGCGCGAGATCGACAAGATCGCCATCGCCCTGGAGACCTACATCGAAGAGTTCTCCAACATCCTGCAGCGCAACCTCTCGGCCAACCCCGGCGCCGTGACGCCCGCCGCCTCGGTCACCGCCGCGAACCGCTGAAGAGCGGCGCGCACAAGACAAAGGACGCGACGACATGCCCGCCGTTTCATCCCGGGGCCGCGGCCGCCGCACGATCAACGAGATCAACATGGTCCCGTTCATCGACGTGATGCTGGTGCTGCTGATCATCTTCATGGTCACGGCCCCGCTCATCACGCCGAGCGTGATCAACCTGCCGACGGTCGACCGCGCCAACAAGCAGCCCGACAAGCCCATCGAGATCGTCATCAAGAGCGACGACGAAGTGCAGATCAAGAAAGACCCGTCCACCGGCACCGGCGGCGCGTCGATTCCCATGACGCAGATCGGCTCGGCGGCCAAGGCCGCGCAAGGCGGCGACGCCCAGCGCCCCGTGGTCATCAGCGCCGACAAGTCGGTGAAGTACGAAACCGTCGTGAAGGCGATGAACCAGCTCAAGCGCAGCGGCATCGAGCGCGTGGGGCTGTCGGTCACGACCACGGGCGGCAAATAAGGCATGTCGCTCGCCCTGGATCGCCCCGAGTTCGCGCCGCCGCCGCAACGCGGCACGCCCCGCGCGGTTGCGCTCGCCCTCATTGCCCATGCGCTGCTGATCGCCGCCCTGACCTGGGGCGTACGCTGGCGCAGCGAAGCCGACGATGGCGCAGTCGATGCAGAGCTGTGGTCCACCACGGTGATGCAGGCCGCCCCGCGCCTGTCGGTGCCGGAGCCGCCGGCCCCCGTGCCCGCACCACCGCCGCCTGCACCCGCACCGCCCCCGCCGCCTCCCCCGGCCGTCAAGCCGCCCGAGCCGGCGCCCGCCCCTGCGCCCGACATCGCGCTGGAGCGCGAGAAGAAGCTCAAGGAACAGAAGGCGCAGAAGGAGCGCGAGCTCGAGCAGCAGCGCGTGCAGCAGCAAAAGAAGAAGGAGCTCGAGGCCAAGGAGCGCGCCGAGGAAGAAGCCGAGCGCAAGAAAGAGCAGCAGAAGAAGCTGGCCGACCAGAAGAAGCAGCAGGAAGCCGAGGCCAAGCAGGCCGAAGCGAAGAAGGCGGAGGCGGCTGCCAAGCAGGCCGCCGCCGACCGCGCCGCGACGCTCAAGCGCATGCAGGGCCTGGCAGGCGCCAGCGGCAGCGACGATGCCAAGGGCAACGCCCAGCGCTCGTCCGGCCCGTCCAGCGGCTACGCCGGCCGCATCGCTGCCGCCGTGCGCCCGAACATCACCTTCCCCGATGCCGACAGCGTGAACGGCAACCCCGAGGCCGAGTTCGAAGTGAGGCTGGCACCGGACGGCACCATCGTCGGCGTCAAGCTCGCCAAGTCCAGCGGCCTGCCCGCCTGGGACGAAGCGGCGGAACGCGGCCTGCGCAAGACCGACAAGCTGCCGCGCGACACGGACGGGCGCATCTTCCCGTCGCTCATCGTCACGCTCAAGCCCAAGCGTTGACACCCGCAATCACCCACATCGTGGGTGATTGCAAGCGACACCACCCGCTCGTTTAGGATCGTCGGCAACTCATTGTTGCTAGCGCTCCTGACATGGTCGACTCTTTCCCTGCCGTTCGCCTCCAAGACCTGACGCCGCTGCCCTACCAGCAGGCACTGGCCGCCCACCTCCAGGCGAACGAACCCGAGGCCTGGCGCTGGGCCGCTTCGGCCGAAGCGCGCGAAGAACACACGGCCGCCATGCGTGCCGAGCTGCTGCGCAGCGCCTACCGGCTCGACGCCGACGCCCACCCCGACCTGCATGCCGACGCCACCCTGGCCGCGCAGCGCCTGGGCGTCACGGCGCGCATCACGCTCTACCAAGCCCCATCCGGCGACGGCGCGGCCATGAACGCCGCGATCTACGTCGTGCCGGGCGAGGCGCACATCGTGCTCTCGGGCCCGCTGCTCGAAAAGCTGCAGCCGCCCGAGCGCCAGGCCGTGCTCGGCCACGAGCTGGCGCACTACCTGCTGTGGGAGCGCGACGGCGGCAAGCACCACGTCGTCGATCGCCTGCTGCACGCCACGGCAGCCGACCCGCGCGCCGACGCGAGCCACCTGCAGGCCGCGCGGCGCCATGCGCTGTACACCGAGGCCTTTGCCGACCGCGGCGGCTGCGTGGCCTGCGGCGCGCTCGAGCCCGCCGTGAGCGCGCTCATCAAGATCGAGACCGGCCTCACGCAGGTCAACGTGGCGAGCTACCTGGCGCAGGCCGAGGAGATCTGCGCCGACCCCAACAACAAGGCATTGCAGACGCGCGGCGTGAGCCACCCCGAGGTGTTCGTGCGCGCCCGCGCGCTGCGCCTGTGGGCCGGCCGCGAGCACGATGCCGACGAATGGCTGGCCGCTGCGCTCGAAGGTCCCCTCGACCTGGCCACGCTCGACATGCTCGGCCAGCAACGCGTGAGTGCCCTCACGCGTGGCACCCTGGCGCAGCTGCTGCAGCGGCCCGTGCTGCAGTCGGACTCGCTGCTGGCGCATGCGCGTCGCTTCTTCCCCGACTTCGCGCCGCCCACGTCGGCGATGCCGCCGCCCGAGCCCGCGCCCGTCGGCCTGCACGACTACCTGGCCAGCGTGCTGGTCGACTTCGTCGCCGCCGACCCCGAGATGGACGACGTCACCCTCGCCGCCGCGCTGGGCCTGGCCGATGCGCTCGGCTGCGACACGCCCTTCGAACAGCGCGTGCTGAAGGACCTGGGTCTGTCCAAGCGCAACTTCACCCGCGTCAAGCGCGATGCCGCCGCCTTGCTCGACAACGCCGCTACATCTTCTTCGCAGGCCGCCGCCGCATGACCCTCGCTCCCGCCCCGCTCCTGCAACTGCTCGCCACCGCCGAGGCCCACGGCGGCCTGCAGACCGACGACGTGCTCAAGCTCGTGCTGCCGCTGCTGCGCGAGGTCTCGGCCCTGCACGAACTCGGCCACGTCGCCGCGCTCGGCAACGCCTTCGCCTACCGCGTGACCGACGCGCCCGCCGAACCCGCGCTGGCACTCGCCCAGCCCGAAGGCACCGCGCCACGCCGCCACCCCGAGGCCATCGCGCCGCTCGACAACCCGCCGCCTCGGTGCTGCGCGTGGTCGGCGAAACGCGCCTGACCGTCGATGCCGACGCCGGCGTCGACCTCGAGAACCTCGCGGTGATGCCCGATGCCGGCCCCGACACTGTGCCCACGCGCCCCGTCTACCTGCCCGGCTACGCCGCGTGGGAACTGCGCCTGGGCCACCACGACGCGCTCGGCGACATCCTGTGCCTGGGCCAGGTGCTGGCCAGCCTGTCGTGCGGGCTCGACTTCACGGACGGCGACGACCTGACCCGCTTTGCCACGCACCGCGGCAACCTGTTCGAGCTGAACCGCCGGCTGCACCCGGTGGTGGCCGCCGTGATCTTCGAGATGACCGCGCTCGACCGCCACGAGCGCGCACGCGACCTGCCCTCGGTCATCCGCCGCCTCGAGACCTACCGCGACCAGCCCGTCGACCTCGGCCTGGACCGCATCGCGCCGGCAAGGGACGGCGCGGGCCAGCGCCGCCAGGCGATCCAGCTGCACCTGCGCGACCGCCTGTTCGACCTGTCGCGGCGCAACCGCCTGCTGTACTTCAAGCCGACGCAGGCGCATGTGAACCTCACCGTCGCCAGCGTGCCGCTGGTGGTCGACCTCAACAGCATCCGCACCGACCAGCTGTGCGTGTGGGACGGCCGCTTTGCCGCCGACATCGCGAGCTGCGACCCCGTGCCGCTCGCGCGCTGGCTGCGCTTCGAAGACCAGCCCTACCTGCCCGGCGCGCTCGACCGCATCCTGCAGGAGGCGCGGCGCGACCGGGCCGAGTACGGCTTCTCGCAGCTGTCGCTGGTGATCGCCTTCCTGCGCTGGCACAACCTCAAGGAGGGCGAGGCCGAACGCGCCGAGCGCATCGCCTCGCCGCTCTTGATGCTGCCGGTGGAGCTGACGCGCAAGAAAGGCGTGCGCGACCAGTACCTGCTCGAAGCCTCGGCCAGCGAGGCGCAGGTGAACCCCACGCTGCGCCATCACCTGCGCCAGCTCTACGGCATCGCGCTGCCCGAGACGGTCGACCTGCGCGAGACCTCGCTCGAACAGTTCCACGCCCAGTTGTCGGCGCAGATCGCGCAGAGCGAGCCCGGCGTGCAGCTGCGGCTCGTGAAGCAGCCCGAGATCGCCGTGATGCACCAGCGCGCACGCCAGCGGCTCGAGCAGTTCAAGCGCCGCACCCGCGTGCGCTCGCCCTCGGCGGTGCCGGTGGCCGCGCAAGACTTCAGCTACGCGCAGGACGACTTCCGCCCGCGCGGGCTGCAGCTGTTCCATGCGCGCGTGCGCCCCGTGCCGCTGCCGGTGCGCGAGGCCATCGGCGGCGCGCCGCAGCCGCGCGCGCCGCAGATGGCGGCCACCGCCACGACCGACACCAGCGACACCGAGCGCAAGACCTTCGCGCTGCGCGAGAGCGGCGGCAACCCCTACCAGTGGGACATCGACCTCACGGCCGTGACGCTGGGCAACTTCAACCACCGCAAGATGTCGCTGGTGCGCGACTACTCGGGCCTGGCCGAATCCGACCTGGCGAGCGAGGCCTTCGACCGCGTGTTCTCGCTGCAGCCGCGCCGCATCGACGGCGAGACGCCGCCCGCCCTGCCACTGGCCGACCAGTGGCCCGTGGTGCAGGCCGACGCCACGCAGACCGCCGCGGTGGCGCTGGCGCGCACCGGCACCAGCTACATCATCCAGGGCCCGCCGGGTACGGGGAAGTCGCAGACCATCACCAACCTGATCGCCGACTACGTGGGCCGCGGCCAGCGCGTGCTGTTCGTGTGCGAGAAGCGCGCCGCCATCGACGTGGTGTTCCACCGCTTGCGCCAGCAAGGCCTGGACGAGCTGTGCTGCATGATCCACGACTCGCAGGGCGACAAGAAGGCCTTCGTGCAGAACCTGCGCAAGACCTACGAGCTGTGGCTCGAGGCGCCCGGCACGCTGGCGCAGGAAAGCACCGAGCGCACGCAGGTGCTCGACGCGATGGACCTCGACCTGCGCGCGCTCGAACGCTTCGACGCCGCCATGCACGACGTGCCCGAACACATCGCCGTGACGCTGCGCGAGCTGCTGTCGCGGCTGGTAGTGCTCAAGGCCGGCGACCCGTCGCTCACGCCGCTGCAGGCCGAGGCGCTGCCCGCCTTCGCGGCCTGGCGCCGGCATGCGGAGCTGGTGTCGCGCCTGCACCTGGCCGTGACCGAAAGCCTGGGCGCGCCCAGCTTCGCGCAGCATGTGTTCGCGCAGCTCGCGCCCTCGCTGCTGTCGCAGGAGAAACCGCTGGCGCGGCTGGTCGAGCGCAGCGAACGCGCCATCGACCTGAGCGCCCCCTGCCGCGATGCGCTGGTCGATGCTTGGCCGCCGCTGGCCGAGGCCGGCGTGCTGTGGCGCGATGCGCTGGCCGTGGTGGCCGATGCGCGCAGCGTCGCGGCGCTGGCCGCGCGCGGCCAGCTGGCGCTGCTCGATGCGGCGCACCCGAGCAGCCTCGCGCTCGGCACCGCCCTGAACGAAAGACGCACGCTGCAGCAGGCGCTCGACGCGCAGCTGCAGCGCACCGCCCACTGGCGCGACAAGCTCTCGCCCGGCGACACCGAAGCCGCGCTGGCGCAAGCCCGCGCGCAGCAGGGTTCGCTGCTGCGCTGGCTGCAGCCCTCGTGGTGGCGCCTGTCGGGCGAACTCAAGCGCCGCTACGACTTCGCGGCGCATGCCGTGCGCCCGCAGCCCAGCCAGATCCTCGAGGACCTGCGCGCCGAACAGGCCGCGCGCACCGCGCTCGACCAGCAGGCGGCGCGCCTCGAGGCCGACTACGGCTGCACCGACGCCGAGGCTTTCGCGCAGCAGCTGCAGGCGATGCGCGGCATCGACGCCGGCGCCGGCCTGCGTGCGGCGTTCCAGGCCCGCCTGCGCACCGACGCGGGCCGCCGCAGCGTCGAGCAGTTCGTCGCCGCCGCGCCGCGCGTCGACACGCTCGACGCCCTCTGGCGCGACCTGCTGCACGACGCTGGCGCACAACCGCTGGATGCGCTCGACGTGCTGGCCCGCACATTGCGCGACCAGGCCGACGCGCTGCCGTCGGTGCTCCAGCCGCTGCAGGAGCTGGCCGAGGCCGACCCGGCGGTGGCCGCCGCGCTGCGCACCCTGCCGCTGCCGCCCGAGGCCATCGAGTACGCCGTCGCGCGCGAAGGACTGGAGCGCGTGTACCGCACCGAGCGCTGGCTGCCGCGCTTCGACGGCGCCACGCTCGCGCGCCATGCGCAGCGCCTGGGCGAAGGCGAACGCAAGCTGCTCGAACGCAATGCGCGCACGCTCGCCGCCGCGGTGCGCCAGCGTTTCCGCGACCATGTGCAAAAGAGCGCCCTGCCCGCCAGCCAGCTCGACGCCGACGGCAAGGTCTTCAAGAAGAGCTACAACGCCGGCCGCCGCGAGCTCGAGCACGAGTTCGGCAAGACCATGCGCTACAAGGCGATCCGCGAACTGGCCAGCGGCGACACCGGCCGCGTGGTGCGCGACATGAAGCCCATCTGGCTCATGAGCCCGCTGTCGGTGTCCGACACGCTGCCGCTCGC
Source organism: Variovorax sp. V118 (assembly GCF_041154445.1). GTDB lineage: Bacteria > Pseudomonadota > Gammaproteobacteria > Burkholderiales > Burkholderiaceae_C > Variovorax > Variovorax boronicumulans. The sequence goes on from NZ_AP028663.1 coordinate 2,882,613, forward strand.
GGCCGACCTGTTCGACGTGGTGATCTTCGACGAGGCCAGCCAGATCCCGGTCGAAGAAGCCGTGCCCGCGCTGTACCGCGCGCCGCAGATCATCGTGGTGGGCGACGAGATGCAGCTGCCGCCCACGAGCTTCTTCTCGTCGGGCCGCGACGCCGAGGAAGACACCGTGTCGGTGGCAGGCGACGATGCAGAAAGCGGCGAGGAAGGCGAGCGCATCGCCGTCGTGCTCGATGCCGACAGCCTGCTCAACCAGGGCGCGCGCAACCTGCCGGCCACGCTGCTGGCCTGGCACTACCGCAGCCGCTACGAATCGCTCATCGGCTTTTCGAACGCCGCCTTCTACGCGGGCAACCTGTACACCATTCCCGACCGCAGCCTGCCCGCGCCCGAGCGCGGCGAGATCGTGGTGCAGTCGCGCAGCCCGACGGACGAGTCCGTGAAGGCGCAGGTCGACGCCCTGCTCTCGCGCGCCATCAGCTTCCACCGCGTGGCCGATGCGGTGTACGAGAACCGCATCAACGACGGCGAGGCACGCCATATCGCGCAGCTGGTGCGCGAACTGCTCCAACGGGAGACCGGGCGCAGCCTCGGGATCGTGGCGTTCTCGGAAGCGCAACAGGGCGAGATCGAGGAGGAGCTGAACGCGCTCGGCGCGGTCGACGCCGACTTCGCGGCGCGGCTGGAGGCCGAGTACGTGCGCGAGGAAGACGACCAGTTCTGCGGCCTCTTCATCAAGAACCTGGAGAACGTGCAGGGCGACGAGCGCGACATCATCATCCTCAGCATCTGCTACGGCCCCAACCCCGAGGGCCGCATGCTGATGAACTTCGGCCCCATCAACCAGCGCGGCGGCGAGAAGCGGCTGAACGTGATCTTCAGCCGCGCCAAGCACCACATGGCGGTGGTCTCGACCATCCGCCACGAGGCGATCACCAATGACCACAACGAGGGTGCAGCAGCGCTCAAGAACTTCCTGCGCTATGCCGAATGCCTGTCACGCGGCGACGAGGACACGGCGCGGCGCGTGCTCGAAGGCATGAACCCGCTGGCGCGCGGCCACGTGGCACGGCAGGCGCGCACGGACGAGGTCACGGCGCAGATCGCGCAGGCGCTGCGCGCACGCGGCCATGCGGTGGACGAACAGGTAGGGCAGTCGCGTTTTCGCTGCGACCTCGCGGTGCGCGCAGCGGGCCAGGGCCACTATGCGCTGGGCCTCCTCGTGGACGGCGCGGCTCACGAAGGCACGCGTCACAACGTGCTGGAACGCTACGTCTCGCGTCCGCGCATCCTCGATGCTTTCGGCTGGCAGGTGATGCAGGTGCTGGCCAAGGACTGGCTGCACGCCCCCGAGGCCGTGCTCGACCAGGTCGAGCAGGCGCTCGGGAAAAAGGCGGGGGTCAGCGCAGGACGGTGATGACGCGCTTGACGTCGAGTTCGGTCTTGCCGGTGAGCCGGTCCTTGTCGAACTCGCCGCTGAGCTCGACGCGCACCTTGTCGTCGATCTTCACGCCCGGCGGGAAGTACTTGGCGTCGATCTCGACCTTCAGGCGCCCCGTGTCGTCAGCAAAGGTGTAGTGCTCGCCGCCGTCGTGCGAGACGATGAAGCCGCGCACCGTGGCGTGCTGGTCGTCCTGGCCGGTCTCGATCAGCTGCTTGACCGTGAGATTCGGCACCGAGCTCGGGCCGGCGTACTGGGCCCAGGCCGCGGCCATGGGCAGCGCCACGCCGAACGTCAGCGCGGTGGTCTTGAGGATCTTCTTGAAATGCATGCGGTCATTCCTCCTGTGAGTGGCCCAAGGCCAGGTTGCAACAGACTGATGGACCGCGCACGGGCCCCGAGGTTCCCCGGGGCCGCGCGATCCGATCAATCGTAGATGACCTGCGCCTTGCCCGCTTCGGCCTGCGCGGTCCAGCTCGCGAGCGCCGCATCGGTCGGGAAGAACTTGGCGCGCTCGCCCAGTTGCAGCTCGACCTGCGCCCCGCCCCGCGCCATCGACAGGCGCACGGGCAGGCCATGCACCAGGTCACCGACTTCGGTCTGCTCGGTGCGCGCCGGAAAGTCTTTCAAGAGGCGCGCGATCTCGGGCACCTTGCCGTTGACCGCCACGCGCAGGAACTTGCCGAAGCGGCAGCGCGCCGAGGCCAGGTCCCACACCTGCTGCACCTGGAAGCGCGCCTCGAAGCCGCCACGCGCGGGCTGCAACTTGCCGCTCACGATGACGAGCTCGTCGTCCTTCAGCGTGTTGCGGTTGGCGTTGATGAGCGCCTCGTCGGCCGTGGCGTCGATGGACTCCGACTTGTCGTCCAGCTTGAAGATCGCCAGCCGGCCGCGCTGGCCGTTGATGACGCGGAAGTCGCTCACGATGCCGGCAATGACCTGCGGGTCGCGGCTGTCGAGCAGGTCGCCGATCTCGCGCTTGCAGAAGCGCCGCACCTCGTGCGAGACCTCGTCGAAGAGGTGGCCCGACAGGTAGAAGCCGACGGCCGTCTTCTCGAAGGTCAGGCGTTCCTTCACGCCCCAGGGCGTGGCGTCGACCAGGTCGGGCTCCTGCGTGGCCGAGCCGTGCTCGCAGTCGCCGAAGATGTCGGCCTGCGAGGCGTTGGCCGCCGTGGCAATGGCGAACTCGAAGGCGCGGTCGACCGAGGCGATGAGCGAGGCGCGGTTCTGCTGGATGGCATCGAACGCGCCGGCCTTGATGAGCGCTTCGACCGTGCGCTTGTTGATGCGCTGGCGGTCGATGCGCACGCAGAAGTCGTACAGGCTCTTGAACGGCCCGCCCTCTTCGCGCGCGCGTACCACGGCCTCGACCGCGAGCTGGCCCGTGCCCTTCACGGCGCCCAGGCCATACCGGATGATCCGGTTGGTGACGGGCTCGAAGCGGTAGTTGCCGCGGTTCACGTCCGGCGGCTCGAAGGTGATGTTGAAGTTCTTCTGGGCGTCTTCGAACAAGAGCTTGAGCTTGTCCGTGTCGTCCATTTCCACCGTCATGTTGGCGCAGAAGAACTCGGCCGTGTAGTGAACCTTGAGCCAGCCCGTGTGGTACGCCAGCAGCGAGTAGGCGGCGGCGTGCGACTTGTTGAAGCCGTAGCCCGCGAACTTCTCCATCAAGTCGAAGATTTCGTCGGCCTTGTCCTGCACGATGCCGTGCGTGGCCAGGGCGCCCGCGCGGAACTTCTCGCGGTGCTCGGCCATTTCCTCGAGCTTCTTCTTGCCCATCGCGCGGCGCAGCAAGTCGGCGCCGCCCAGCGAGTAGCCGCCCAGGATCTGCGCGGTCTGCATCACCTGCTCCTGGTAGACCATGATCCCGTAGGTCTCGGAGAGCATCTCGGCCACGGCCGGGTGCGGGTACTCCACGTCTTCGCGGCCGTGCTTGCGCGCCACGAAGCTGGGAATCAGGTCCATCGGGCCCGGACGGTACAGCGCGTTCAGCGCGATCAGGTCTTCCAGGCGCGTGGGCCGGGCGTCCTTCAACATGCCCTGCATGCCGCGGGATTCAAACTGGAACACGGCCTCGGTCTTGCCGTCGGAGAACAGGCGGTAGGTCGGCCCGTCGTTCAGCGGGATATTCTCGAACGCGAAGTTCTCCTGGCCCTTGTGGCGCTTCATGATGAACTCGCGCGCGATCTCCAGGATCGTGAGCGTGGCCAGGCCCAAGAAGTCGAACTTCACGAGGCCGATGGCTTCGACGTCGTCCTTGTCGTACTGGCTCACGGCCGATTCGCTGCCGGGCTGCTGGTACAGCGGGCAGAAGTCGGTGAGCTTGCCCGGCGCAATGAGCACGCCGCCGGCGTGCATGCCGATGTTGCGGGTCATGCCTTCGAGCTTCTGCGCGAGCTCGACCAGCATGCGCACTTCTTCTTCCTTCTCGATGCGCTCCGCCAGCTGCGGCTCCATCTCGATGGCGTAGTTGTTCTTGTCGCCCTCGATCTTCTTTTCGGGCGGGTACTGCAGCGTGACCGACATGCCCGGCTTGTTCGGGATCAGCTTGCTGATGCCGTCGCAGAACATGTAGCTCATGTCCAGCACACGGCCCACGTCGCGGATGGCCGCGCGCGCGGCCATGGTGCCGAAGGTGGCGATCTGGCTCACGGCGTTGCGGCCGTACTTGTCCTTCACGTAGTCGATCACGCGGTCCCGGTTGCCCTGGCAGAAGTCGATGTCGAAGTCGGGCATCGAGACGCGTTCGGGGTTCAGGAAACGTTCGAACAGCAGCTTGTATTCGAGCGGGTCGAGGTCGGTGATCTTCAGCGCGTAGGCCACGAGCGAGCCCGCACCCGAGCCCCGGCCCGGGCCCACGGGGCAGCCGTTTTCCTTGGCCCACTTGATGAAGTCGCCCACGATCAGGAAGTAGCCGGGGAAGCCCATGTTCAGGATCGTGTTGATCTCGAACTCCAGGCGCTCCACGTAGCGCGGCCGTTCGGCCTCGCGCTTGGCTTCGTCGGGGTACAGGTGCTTCAGCCGCACCTCCAGGCCCTCGAACGACTCCTGGCGGAAGAATTCGCCGATCGGCATGCGCACGCCTTCGCTGATGAAGGGCGTGGGAAAGTCGGGCAGCTGTGGCTTGCCGAGCACCAGCGTCAGGTTGCAGCGCTTGGCGATTTCGACCGTGTTGGCCAGCGCGCTGGGCACATCGGCAAAGAGCGCCTGCATCTCGGCGCTCGACTTGAAGTACTGCTCTTCGGTGAACTTGCGCACGCGGCGCGGGTTGCCGAGGATTTCGCCTTCGGAAATGCACACGCGCGCCTCGTGCGCCTCGTAGTCCTGGCGTTCGGCGAACTGCACCGGGTGCGTGGCCACCACCGGCAGCTTCAGTCGGGCGGCGAGCTTCACGGCCGCGATCACATGCGGCTCGTCTTCGGGGCGGCCGGCGCGCTGCAGCTCGATGTAGAAACGGTGCGGGAACATGCCCGCGAGTTGCAGCGCCAGCTCGGCGGCGCGCTCTTCCTGGCCCTGCAGCAGCGGCTGGCCCAGCGGCCCGGCCTGCGCGCCCGACAGCGCGATCAGCCCGCCCTGCAGCTCCTGCAGCCATTCGAGCTTGCAGGCCGCCTGCGACTGGCCGCGGCTCACGTTCTGCGTCCAGGCCCGGGCCAGCAGTTCCGACAGGTTGAGGTAGCCCTCCATGCTCTGCACCAGCAGAATGAGGCGGGTCAGCGCGCCGGGCTCCTTGCCCAGCCCGTCGATGAAGATTTCAGCGCCGATGACGGGCTTGACGCCCTTGCCCCGGCCCTGCTTGTAGAACTTGACCGTCCCGAACAGGTTGTTCAGGTCGGTGATGGCCAGCGCGGGCTGCTTGTCGGCAGCGGCGGCCTTGATGACTTCGTCGATTCGATTCGTGCCATCGACGACGGAAAACTCGGTGTGCAGACGCAGGTGAACAAACATCCGTCGATTGTAGGAAGCCGCCCTCCACGATGTGGTGTGGCGATCCCTACAATCCCGCCCCGTGCAAGAGATTTTGAATATCGCCACCTACAAGTTCGTGGGCATCAACGACAGCCCCGTGCTGCGTGAGACCCTGCGCGAGCGCGCGCAGGCCCTGGGCCTGATGGGCACGATCCTGCTGGCGCCCGAAGGTATCAACCTGTTTCTGGCGGGGACGGCGCAGGCCATCCACGCCTTCCTGGCCGACCTGCGTGCCGACGCGCGCTTTGCCGACCTCGAAATCAAGGAAAGCTGGTCGGCCACGCAGCCCTTCCGGCGCATGCTGGTGAAGCTCAAGCGCGAGATCATCCGCATGGACCACCCCGCGATCCAGCCCGCCGCCGGCCGCGCGCCCGGCGTGGACGCGCCCACGCTCAAGCGCTGGCTCGACCAGGGCCACGACGACGAGGGCCGCGAGATCGTGATGCTGGACACGCGCAACGACTTCGAGGTCGACGAAGGCACCTTCGACGGCGCGATCGACTGGCGCATCACCAAGTTCACCGAATTCCCGCCCGCCCTGAAGGCGCACCGCGCTGACTTCGAAGGCAAGACGGTGGTGAGCTTCTGCACCGGCGGCATCCGCTGCGAGAAGGCCGCCATCCTCATGCGCGAGGAAGGCGTGGAGCACGTGCTGCAGCTCGAAGGCGGCATCCTCAAGTACTTCGAGGACGTCGGCGGCGCGCACTACCACGGCGACTGCTTCGTGTTCGACGGTCGCCGGGCCCTGGCGCCCGACCTCAGCGCGCGCGCCTCCGACGCCAGCGCCCGGGCCTCGGAAGACCCGGACATCGGCATCAAGCAATAAACGGAAGACTCAGACCGGCGTCGTGCCCGTGTCGGGCTCGCGCACGCCGAAGGGCTTGCCCGGCAGCGGAATGAACTCGGTCTCGCCGGGCACGTGGCCCATGCGCTGGGCAGCCCAATCGGCGCCGGCCTCGAGGATGCGCTCGCGCCGGCTCGAGACGAAATTCCAGGTGATGTAGCGCGGGCCGTCCAGCGGCTCGCCGCCGATCACCATCAGGCGCACGGCGGCGTCGGCAGTGAACACCGCGCCCTGCCCGTCGGGCAGCACCGCCATCGTGTGGGCGGGCGCCGGCTCGCCGTTCACGTTCGCATCGCCGTCGACCATGTAGACCGCCAGTTCGGGCGCCAGCGCGGGCAGCTCGAAACGCCCGCCAGCCGGCAGCGCGATGTCAAGGTAGACCGTCTGCGCCAGCGTCTTCACCGGCGAGCGCACGCCAAAGGCCTCGCCCACCAGCACGCGCACGGGCACGCCCTGCACCGTCAGTTCGGGAATGGCGTCGGCCGGCGTGTGCTCGAAGCTGGGTTCGACCTCTTCATGGGCCTGCGGCAGCGCGGCCCACAGCTGCAGGCCGTGGTTCACGAAAGTGTCGGCCAGCAGGCGTTCGGGCTTGCGCTCGGAGTGCACGATGCCGCGTCCCGCGGTCATCCAGTTGATGGCGCCGGGCTGGATCTCCTGCACGCTGCCCAGGCTGTCGCGGTGCATCATCGCGCCCTCGAACAGGTAGGTGACCGTCGACAGGCCGATGTGCGGATGCGGGCGCACGTCGTGCGCGTTGCCGGGCTGCTCGGTGGCCGGGCCGAAGTGGTCGAAGAACACGAAGGGCCCGACCGAGCGGCGCTGCGCCGCCGGCAGCACGCGCCGCACGTTGAAGCCACCACCCAGGTCCTTGTCGTGGGGCCGCAGCAATTGGATTTCGGGGATGGTGTCGGTCATCGTGGTGTCCTTGTGGGCGAAGTTCGGTGGGGCGTTATGCGCGTGATCTTGCCACCGCGCCCACGCGCTCGCCGAAGGCGCGCGCGGTTTCCAGGTCGCCCTTGGGCATCTCGGCCGGGCTCGCGTCCGAGGGCGACTGCGTGAGCAGGCCGCCGTAGCCGCCGACGTAGTTCATCGCGTCGCGCGTGGCCGCCTTGTTGTTGGTCGGCAGGATGCCCATGCTGACCCAGATGCCGCTGTGTTGCATGGCCAGCGTCCACAGGTAGGTCATGGTCGTGACCTTGTCGCCGTTCATCGTGGCGCTGTTGGTGAAGCCGGCGAAGAGCTTGTCTTTCCAGCCTTGCGTGTACCAGACCTTGGACGACGCATCGGCGAATTTCTTGAACTGCCAGCTCACGCCGCCCATGTAGGTCGGCGAGCCGAAGATGATCGCGTCGGCCGCGGCCAGCGTCTCCCAGCCATCGGCCGGCAGGTTGCCGTCGGCGTCGATGGCGAGCAGCTGCGCGCCCGCCCCGTCGGCCACGGCCTGGGCCACGCGCTGGGTGTGGCCGTAGCCGGAATGGAAGACAACGACGATGTTTGCCATGAAACGGATTTCCTCAAAGAAGCGATGAAGTCAGCAGGCCGCGCCCACGAGGTGCGCGCGGCCTGGGTGGAGCGAGCTTACTTTTTATCGATGCTGAAACGGCCGGCGCCGAAGGCAGCGAAGGCCAGCAGACCGCCTGCGATCGCGATGTTCTTGAAGAACATCAGCTGGTTCACGAAGGCCTTGTCGGCGGGCATGCCCCAGTAGTTGTGGAACATCACGGCTGCGGCCACGGTGAAGATCGCCAGCACGATCGCCGACACGCGCGTCTTGAAGCCGACCAGCAGCAGCAGGCCGAGCCCCAGCTCCACGACGATCGCGATGACCGCCGCCACCTGCGGCAGCGGTGCGCCCACCGAGGAGATGTACCCCACGGTGCCGGCGAAGCCCATGAGCTTGCCGAAGCCGGCGGGCACGAACAGCGCTGCAAGCAGCACGCGGCCGATGAGTGCCAGGGTGTCCTGGGCAGCGTTGGGGGCGGTGGTTGTGGTGGTAATGGCCATGGTGGAACTCCTCGTTGGTTGTTGAAGCGAAAGGAACAAAGAAAGGAAAAAAGACGCCGTCTCAGGCCGTCAGGTCGAACACCAGCACTTCGGCATCCTTGCCGGCGCCGAGCGTGAGTTGCGATTCGCCTTCGAGCATCGCGGCGTCGCCGCCCACGAGCTTCTGGCCGTTGACTTCGAGCTCGCCGCGCACCAGGTGCACGTAGCTCTTGCGTTGCGGGTCGAGCGCCAGGCTGGCAGTCTCGTCGCCGTCGAACAGGCCGGCGAACAGGCGTGCGTCGGCGTTCACCGTCACCGAGCCGTCGCGGCCGTCGGGCGAGGCCACCAGGCGCAGGGTGCCGCGCTTCTCGGCGTCGCTGAACTGCTTCTGCTCGTAGCCGGGGGTGATGCCGCGTTCCTTGGGCTCGATCCAGATCTGCAGGAAGTGCGTGGTCTGGTCGGCCTTGTGGTTGAACTCGCTGTGCATCACGCCACGGCCGGCGCTCATGCGCTGCACGTCGCCCGGCGGAATGGATTCGATGTTGCCCATGCTGTCCTTGTGCGCGAGTTCGCCCGAGAGCACGTAGCTGATGATCTCCATGTCCCGGTGGCCGTGGGTGCCGAAGCCGGCGCCCGCCGCCACGCGGTCTTCGTTGATCACCCGCAGGTTGCCGAAGCCCATGTAGGCCGGATCGTAGTACCCCGCGAAGGAAAAGCTGTGGAACGAGCGCAGCCAGCCATGGTCGGCATAACCGCGCTCCTGGGATTTACGCACTTGCAACATATCGAACTCCTTGCTGCCCCACCCGGTTCGGGCGCCGGGGCTTTCGTCGTGGGCCGCGCCGGATGCGCAGCGGATGAGAAGAATTCTGGACCTCCATCCCCCTCTGAAAGACGCCCGGTTTTGATGGCATCATTCAAATTATTTGAATGATGGAGCCCGCCCATGACGAGCGCCCGAGACGTCCTCACCCCCGACGCCCTGGCCATGCTGCAGACGGTGGCCACCACCGGCAGCTTCGCCGCCGCCGCGCGCGCGCTCGGCCTGGTGCCCAGTGCGCTGAGCTACCGCGTGCGCCAGATCGAGGACGCTCTCGACGTGCTGTTGTTCGACCGCAGCGCGCGCCAGGCCCGCATCACCGAGGCCGGCGCCGAATTGCTGCGCGAGGCCGCACGCCTGCTCGGCGAGATCGACGCCGTGGCCAACCGCGTGAAGCGCGTGGCCACCGGCTGGGAGCCGATGCTGACCATCGCGGTCGACAGCGTGATCGCACGCGACCCGCTGCTCGACCTGTGCACCGCCTTCTTCGCGCTCGAGCCGCCCACGCGCCTGAAGCTGCGCGACGAAACCCTGCTGGGCACCATCGAGGCGCTGACCAGCGGCGAGGCCGACCTGGCGATCGGCGCGGTGCTCGATGCCGCGAGCCTGGCCTTCACCGCCACCGGCATCCGCAGCCGGCCGATCGGCGAGCTGCGCTTCGTGTTCGCGGTGGCGCCGCACCATCCGCTCGCGCGCCTGCCGCAGCCGCTGAGCGACGCGGTGCTGCGCCAGCACCGCGCGGTGGCCGCGGCCGACTCGGTGCGCAGCGGGCCGAGCATGACCGTGAACCTCGTCGGCGGGCAGGACGTGCTCACCGTGCCCAGCATGCAGGCCAAGATCGCGGCGCAGCTGCACGGCCTGGGCGGCGGCTTTTTGCCCGAGCCGATGGCGCGGCCCTACATCGAGGCCGGCCACCTCGTCGAACTGCAGACCGAACGCCAGCCGCCGCTGGGCACCATGCACTGCGCGTGGCGCGTGCGCAGTGCGGGCAAGCCGGGGCGCGCACTCGAATGGTGGCTCGCGCAGTTCGAGCACGAGGGCACGCGCAAGGCGCTGCTCGAACGGCACCGGGGCCGTTGAACGCCACGCGATGCGCGGCTGCATAAGGGTCGCCCCCAGCCCGGCGGCGCGCGCAGACCGAGGTAGAGTGTGCACGGCCTCCTCAGTCATCACCCTGTCAAAAGAAAAGAGTCCGCCATGCCCAAAGCCAAAGCCCGCGCCACCGCCGACCGCCACCGAACTCCCGCCGCCGCCCGCCACTACGCCGTCATCGGCGCCGGCATTGCCGGCGTGGCCTGCGCCCGCACACTGATGCAGGCCGGGCACCGTGTCACGGTGTTCGAACGCGAGGCCACGCCGGGCGGGCGGATGGCGAGCATCGACACCGCCTTCGGCCGCTTCGACAGCGGCGCCCAATACTTCACCGTGCGCGATCCGCGCTTTGCACAGGTGCTGGCCACCACGCCCGCGCTGTGCCGCCCCTGGAGCGCCAACCTCGTGCGCGTGCTCGACGCCCACGGCCGCGTGGCCGAGGCGGCGCTGCCCTCGCTGGAGCCGCACTGGGTCGCCCAGCCCGGCATGGACGCGCTCGTGGCCCACTGGGCCGCGCCGCTGGGCGAACACCTCGTCACCGGCACGCAAGTTACCCGCATCGAGCCCGACGCGCTCGACGCCACCCGCTGGCAGCTGCGCACCGCCGGCGCGGACGATTCGCAGCACGTGTACTCCGGCTTCGACGCCGTGCTGCTGGCCGTGCCGCCCGCGCGCACCCGCGAACTGCTGGCCGGCGGCGACCGCTCGGCCACGCTGAGCCGCAAGATCGAACCCGTGCGCATCGCGCCCTGCTGGACGCTGATGATCGCCTTCCCCCAGGCCAACCAGGCCAACATGTCGCACCTCGGCCCGCAATGGAACGTGGCGCGCAGCACCCACCACCGCGTGGCGTGGCTGGCGCGCGAATCGTCCAAGCCCGGCCGCGAGCGCGTCGAGCGCTGGACCCTGCAGGCCAGCGCCACCTGGTCGGAAGAACACCTGCGTGACACGCCCGCGCGCATCGAGGCCAAGCTGCTGCGCGCCTTCTCGGAGATCACCGGCATCCACGCCACGCCCAGCCACGCCAAGGCGCGCTGCTGGCCCGAAGCGCAGACGCAGGTGCCCGTGGGCCAGACCCACCTGTGGGACGCCAAGGCGCGCATCGGCATCGCCGGTGACTGGTGCATCGGCCATCGCGTGGAAGACGGTTTCGTTTCGGGCCTCTCGCTGGCCCTCGCAGTTCTTTAAGAAAGGATGCGGGCCACCGGCCGCTTCGCCCCCTCGCCCACCGGCCCGCTGCACGCCGGCTCGCTGGTGGCCGCGCTCGCGAGCTGGCTCGACGTGCGGGCGCGCGGCGACAGTGCGCGCTGGCTGGTCCGCATCGAGGACGCCGACACCGAGCGCTGCCTGCCCGGCATGGGCGAGCACATCCTGCGCCAGCTCGCCGACTGCGCCCTGCTCCCCGACGAACCGCCCGAGTGGCAGACGCAGCGCACCGCGCACTATGAAGCGGCGCTGGCCGCGCTGCAGGCACGCGGCCTCACCTACCCCTGCGGCTGCTCGCGCAAGGACATCGACCTGGCCCTGGCCCGGCTCGGCCATGCGCACGAACGCCACGGTGAGCGCGTGTACCCCGGCACCTGTCGCGATAGCCTGCACGGCAAGCCCGCGCGCGCCTGGCGCTTTGCCGCGCACCGCATGCCGGCCGGCCCGCTGCATTGGAACGACCGCCGCCTCGGCCCGCAACAGCAGGGCGTGCAGCACGAAGTCGGCGACTTCGTGCTGCGCCGCGCCGACGGCCCCTGGGCCTACCAGCTCGCCGTGGTGGTCGACGACGCCGAACAGGGCGTGACCGACGTGGTGCGCGGCGAAGACCTGGCCGACAACACCGCGCGCCAGATCCTGCTGCAGCAGGCGCTCGGTCTGCCCACGCCGAGCTACCTGCACACGCCGCTGGTGCGCGGCACCGACGGCGACAAGCTCTCCAAGCAGAACGGCGCCACGGCCATCGACACCGCCACGCCGCAAGCCGCGCTGGCCGCGCTCGACACCGCCGCCTGCGCCCTCGGCCTGCGCCCCACGGCCGCTGGCGACTGCACCGCCGCCCTGGCCGGCTGGGTGCCCGAATGGCGCGATCTCTACAATTCGCGGCCCTCATGAACATTCCCGACACCGTGTCCAACGACCTCCCGCCCGGCGACGACCTGCCCGCATCCCCCGAAGACGACGCCACCGACGGCAAGCCGCACCCGCTGCACCGCCGCCTCAAGAGCTTCGTGAAGCGCGCCGGCCGCACCACCGACGGCCAGGCCCGCGCCTTCGCCGAGCTGGGCCCGCTGTTCCTCGTGCCCTACACGCCCGAGCGGCTCGACCTCACGGCGGCCTTCGGCGGCCGCGTGGGTCCGACGGTGCTGGAGATCGGCTTCGGCATGGGCGAGGCCACGGCCCACATCGCCACGGTGCTGCCCGAAACCAACTTCCTGTGCTGCGAAGTGCACGAGCCCGGCGTGGGCGCACTGCTCAAGCGCATCGGCGAGCAGTCGATCTCGAACATCCGCATCTGCGCGCACGACGCGGTCGACGTGATCGACCACATGCTGCAGCCCGGCACGCTGGCCGGCGTGCATGTGTTCTTTCCCGACCCCTGGCACAAGAAGCGCCACAACAAGCGCCGCCTGATCCAGCCCGAGTTCGTGACCAAGCTGGCGCAGCACCTGCGCCCCGGCGGCTACATCCACTGCGCCACCGACTGGCAGCCCTACGCCGAGCAGATGCTCGAAGTGCTGGGCGCCGAGCCCCTGCTGCTCAACACCGCGCCGGACACCGGCTACGCGCCCAAGCCGGCATACCGCCCGCTCACCAAGTTCGAGAACCGCGGCCTCAAGCTGGGCCACGGCGTGTGGGATCTGGTGTTCGAAAAACGCGCCTGAGCGCGCGTCACCTTCCCCCGCTCACTCGACGAGCTTGAAGCGGAACGGCAACCGCATGCGGGCGCGCACCGCACGCCCGTCCGCGGTGCGCGCCGGGTCGAAGTGCCATCCCTTGAGCGAATCGGTCGCCGCCTGCGACAGCAGCGGGTGCGGCGAGCGTTCGACGCGGATGTCTTCGGGCTTGCCGTCCACGCCGACGAAGAAGGCCGTGACCACCAGGCCCTCGATGCCCTCTTCCACCAGCGCGGACGGGTAGCTGGGATAGCGGCGCTGGCGGATCACCGGCTCCGTCACGACCGCGTCCGCCGCGGCCCGCGGATCGGCGCGCGGCGCCGCCATGAGGGTCGGCCCCGGCGGCAATGCCATCGGCGGCCCCGCCAGTGGCAGCGGTGGCGGCTCGATCGTCGATGGCGGCGGCAGGGGTGGCGGCTCGATCATCGGTTGCGGCGGCTGCGGCGCCGCCACGGGCACGAAGACCTCCGGCGCGGGCAGCGCCTTTTCCACCACCTTCGACGGGGGCGACACGACGCACCCGGCGAGCGCCGCGCACATCCCTCCCAGAACCCAGGACACAGTTGTTTTCATCAGGGCAATTCTGGAGCACCCGCGCCTTCCGCCCTGGCCTCGAAATTGCTACACTTTTTTACTATTGTTAGCAAAAGGTAGCCAATGAACGCGTCTCGCAGGACATGGCTGGGAAAAGCCTCCGCAACGCTGCTTCTGGGAAGCGGCCTCGGCATCACCCGTCCCTTGCTGGCACAGACGCCACGCCCGGCCGCCGCCGGGGCCCGCGTCGTCCTGCTCGGCCAGTCGGTGCCGCTCACCGGCAGCGCCAACGAGATCGGCAACGCCTTCGCGGCCGGCAGCCGGCTCGCCGTGAGCGACTTCAACACGCGCAACGCCGCCACCGGCCTGCAGCTGAAGCTGCTGCAGCTCGACGACGGCTACGACGCCGCGCGCGCCACCACCAACGCCCGCACCCTGCTGGGCGCGAACAAGGCCGACATGCTGTTCGGCTTTGTCGGCACCGCCAGCAGCGAGGCCGGCGCCAAGGTCGCCACGCAGCAAGGCAGCCTGCTCTTTGCGCCCTTCGCCGCCTCCGACACGCTGCGCGGCCCCGAGCATCCGAACGTGTTCCATGTGCGCCCCGGCATGATCGACGAGGCCCTCAAGATCGTGCGCCAGTGCGCCACCGTGGGGCAACAGCGCATCGCGCTGGTGGGCGACGACGACGCCATGGGCCGCGCCGGCCTGGCCGCCGTGCAGCAGGCCGTCACCGAACTCAAGCTGCCACCGCTGGTCGCCAGCGCGCTGGTGCCCGCGGGCGCCGACAAGCTCGACGCCGCGCTGAAGACCGTGCAGCAGCAGACGCCCCAGGCCATCGTGCTGGTGTCGCTCTCGGGCACCACGGCCAGCGCCATCCGCAAGCTGCGCAAGAGCGGCTACACGGGCAACTTCATGGCCTTCTCGATCGTCGGCATCGACCCGCTCTACGCCGAGCTGGGCAAGGACATCGGCGGCATCGTGATATCGCAGGTGGTGCCCTCGCCGCGCCCCTCGGCCATCCCGATCGTCAAGGAGTACCTCGCGGCGGTCGACAACTCCGACCAGACCGCGTCGTACGAGGGGCTCGAAGGCTTCATCGCCGCCAAGGCCGCGGGCGAGGCGGTGCGCCGCGCGGGCCGCGGCTTCAACACCGCGACGCTGCAGCGCACGATGACGGCCATGACCGACTACGACGTGGGGGGCTTCCGCATCAACCTGCGCCCCGGCCTGCGCGACAACGTGCGCAGCATCGATCTCATCAGCATCTCGGCTGACGGTCGGGTTCTGCGCTGACGCGCCTCACACGGCGCCGTCGCCCAGCAGCTCGGTGAAGCGCTGCTGCACGTACAGCGCCGTCGCGCCGAGCGGCCGCCCCTGCAGCCACAGCATGCGCACCGACAAGCGCGGCAAGGCCAGCGACGGGCAAGGCACTTCCTTCAGCGCCTTGCTGAAGCCCTCGTAGCGCGCGATGTTGATGGGCAGCACGGCCCAGCCCAGGTTGTCGGCCACCATCTCGGCCGTGCTGTAGAAGCTGTCGGAGCGCCACACGCGCGGGCTGTAGGCCACCTCGTGCACGTCGTCCGCGTGCATCAGCAGCTGGCGTTGCCGCGCCAGGTCCTGGCGCCGCACCGTGCGGCCGTCGGCCAGCGGGTGGTCGCTGGCCACGAACACGCCCTGGCGCACGCTGCCGATGTGGCGCTGGTCGAAGCTGGCGCGAACCGGGCCGCGGTCGAAATGAAAGGCCACGCTGGCGCGCTCCTGCTCGACGTAGTCGGCCACCTCGGTCGCGGTGCCGTTGAGCAGCGTGAGCTCGAGGCTCGGAAACTTCACCGACAGCTCACGCATCAGCGTGCCGATGGCGGTGTACGGCAGGGCTTCGTCCAGCGCCAGCGACAGCGCGGCCTCGTCGCCTTCGTGCAGCGAGCGGGCGCGCTGGTCGAGCTGCTCGGCCTGCCGCAGCAGCTCGCGCGCTTCGAGCAGCAGCACCCGGCCCGCGTCCGACAGCTGCGCGTTGCGGCGCGAGCGGTCGAACAGCGCCACGCCGAGGTCGACCTCGAGCAGCCCGATGGCGGTGCTCACGGCCGACTGGGCCTTGCCCAGGTGGCGCGCCGCGGCCGAGAACGAGCCGCACTCGGCGGTCGTCACGAACTGGCGCAATTGGTCGACGGTCCATTCCATTTCGGCCACCTACTCATCTATTTATCAGATGGATTTCATCTTTATTCATTCATTTTAATGGCGCAACATGGCGCCATGACGAATGCAAACAACAAGACGACACTGGCGTTCGAACTGAGCTGGTGCAGCGATCCTTCCCAGGCACAGGCGTTGACCGCCCTGTTCCTGCAGCAACTTTCCCCCTCCTACATCTCCCACTCGGAACTGCAGGAGCAGCGTGCCGTGGCCCCCGGCGAATGGCGCAGCGACCTGCCCGCCGTCTTCACGGCGCAAGTGCGCGAGACCCTCGCGCTGGACCCGGCCACGGCCAACGCCCGCGTGGCCGTCGCGCGAACCGACGGCGCTCTGGCCGGCTTCGCGCTGGTGTCCATCGACGACACCCGCCGCGCCGCGCGCAGCTTCGCGACGCTCGAGGACCTCGTCGTCGATGCGCGCTTCCAGGGCCTGGGCCTGGGTGGCCGGCTGTTCGACTGGGTCTGCGCCGAGCTGCAGCGCCACGGCATCCAGCGCCTCTTTCTCGAAAGCGGCATCGGCAATACCCGCGCGCACGACTTCTTCCACGCCCGCGGCTGCGAGACGGTCTCGGTGACGATGCTCAAGGAACTGGACGGCGCCACCGCACAGCCGCACGACCGGAGGGCCACGCCATGAACGGCTTGAACCCCACCGCCAGGAAATGGATCACGCTCGGCATCGTCTCGATGGCGCTGCTGCTGATCGTGGTCGACATGACCGTGCTCTACACGGCGCTGCCCACGCTCACGCACGACCTGGCCGCGTCGGCCACCGAGAAGCTCTGGATCCTCAACGCCTACACCGTGGTCGTCTCCGGCTTCCTGCTGGGCATGGGCGCGCTGGGCGACCGCGTGGGCTACCGGCGCATGTTCGTCGCGGGTCTTTCCGTGTTCGGCGTGGCCTCGCTGTGCGCGGCCTACGCGCCGAACCCGGCCGTCCTGATCGCCGCGCGGGCCCTCCTGGGCGTGGGCGCGTCGATGATGATGCCGGCCACGCTGGCGATCCTGCGGCTGGTGTTCACCGACGAGCGCGAGCGCGCCGTGGCCATCGGCGTGTGGGCCTCGGTGGCCTCGGGCGGCGCAGCGCTCGGGCCGGTCGTGGGCGGCGTACTGCTCGAATACTTCTGGTGGGGTTCGGTGTTCCTCATCAACGTGCCCGTGGTGGTGCTCGCGCTGGTGCTGGCCCTGTGGCTGCTGCCGACGCAGAAGAACACCGGCACGCGCCCGTGGGACTTCATCGGCTCGGTGCAGGTGCTGGCGGGGCTGGTCTTCCTCGTGCTGACCATCAAGGAGCTCACGAAGTTCGCGCCCTCGGTCACAACGGCCGCCATCACCGGCGCACTCGCCGCGGCGGCCATGGCCCTCTTCGTGCGGCGCCAGCGGCGCAGCAGCGCGCCGCTGATCGACTTCCGCCTGTTCCGCAACGCGTACTTCTCGGGCGGTGTGATCGCGGCCATCGTCGCCTCGGTGGCGCTGATCGGTGTCGAGCTGGTGTTCAGCCAGCGGCTGCAGCTCGTGGTCGGCCTCACGCCGTTGCAGGCGGGCCTCACCCTGCTGCCGCTGCCGCTGGCCGCCTTCGTGGCGGGGCCGCTCGCGGGCCTGCTGCTGGCGCGCATCGGCTCGCGGCCCGTCATCCTGGGTGGCCTCGTGACCACGGCGCTGGCGCTGTGCGCGCTGGCACTGGCGGTCGATGCCGGGGGCCTGCTCAAGCCGGCCATCCTGGTGCTGCTGGGGCTGGGCGTGGGCGCGACCATCACGGCGGCGTCCAACGCGGTCATGAACAACGCGCCCGTGGAACACGCCGGCATGGCGGCGTCGATCGAAGAGGTGTCGTACGAACTCGGCGGCGTGCTGGGCATCGCGCTGCTGGGCAGCGTGCTCTCGGCGAGCTACACGGCCGCGCTGGTCATTCCCGACGGCCTGGCCGTGCCGGCCTCGGCCGGCGACAGCATCGATGCCGCGCTGCTGGCCGCAGAAACGCTGCCCGCGCCGATCGCCTCGCAGCTCGTGGCGCTCGCGCACACGGCCTTCGACCAGGCCTTCTTCTCGGTGATGGGCGTGGCCGTGGCGATCGTCATCGCAGCGGCCTGCGCCGTGGCGCTCCTCGGCTGGCGGGCCCGCCCGACGGCTGCGCAGCGCGCCGGGCGCTGCGCGTAGCCGGCCTCAGGCAGCGCTCGCGGCTTCGTCGATGAGCGCCGCCACGGCCTGCGGCTGCGAGGCCAGCGAGGCGTGGCTGGCCGCCAGCGTGATGACCTTCTTCGCGCCCAGGCGCGCCGACATGCGCTCCTGGTTCACCGGCGAGATCATGCGGTCCTCGCTCGAGATCTGGTACCACGACGGCTTCTTCTTCCAGGCCGGCGCCGTGATGGTGTCGCCGAAGGTGCTGGCCAGCGGCGCCTTCTGCGTCAGGCCCATCACCAGGCCTTCTTCGGCGCTCAGGTCCTGGCAGAAGCTCTCGTGGTATTTCTCGGGTATCACCCACAGGTAGCCGTCGCTGTCGGGCGCCAGGTTGGGCACGGCCACCGGCGGATGCTCCTGCGTGATGCCGCCGGGGCTTTCGCCCGCGTCGGGTGCGAAGGCGGCGATGTAGACCAGCCCCACCACATTGGGCAGGTCGCCGGCCTGCGTGATCACCGCGCCGCCGTACGAGTGGCCGACCAGCAAGACCGGCCCCTGCACCTGCGCCACCATCTTGCGCGTGCGTTCGGCGTCGTCGGCCAGCGAGGTCAGCGGCAGCTCGACCGCGCGGATGGCCGTGTGGCCCTTGCGCAGCAGTTCCACGATGACGTTGTGCCAGTGTGCCGCACCACCCCAGAAACCATGGACCAGGACGACCGTCGGTTTGTTGTTGCTCATGATTCGCCACCTTCCAGTGAAGAAATAAGACACCGGGCCGCCGGAATGACGGGCCGGGAAAGTCTTATACGCCTGCGCCCTGCCCGCGCTGTGACAAGACCCTCAGCCGGTGCGCACCAGCCCCTGCAGTGCGTCGAGCGAGCGCAGTTCGATGCGCCCGTAGCCCAGCGACACCACGCCCTCGGTGGCCAGCGCGTTGAGCTCCTTGGACAGCGTCTGGCGCGTCACGCCGAGCATCATGGCCAGCGCCTCCTGCGACAGCATGAGCTCGTGCCGCAGGTGCACCGACTGCGTGGCGTCGCCGCGCGCCAGCACCAGCAGCCGGTGCGCCACGCGCGCGCGCAGGCTGCGCAAGGTCGCGTCTTCGGCCAGGCCGTAGAGCATGCGCACGCGCGCGGCCAGCATGGCCGCGATGGCGTTGGAAAACACCACGTCGCGCATCTGCCGCACGAAGGCCTCGGGCGGCACCACCAGCAGGTCGAGCGCTTCGAGCGCGGTAGCGTCGTGCGTGCGCGGCGAGCCGTCGATGAGCGTGATCTCGCCGAACCAGTTGCCCGGCTCCAGCACCGCCAGGATGGCCTCGCGCCCGTCCTGGCGCAGCGACGAGATCTTGATCGTGCCCGCCACCAGCCCGTAGAAGCCGCCGCCCGCCGCATGGATCGGGTCGCCCTGGCGGAACACCATGGTGCCGCGGCGCACGTGCAGCAGCTCGGCCGCGCCCAGCAGCGCGTCACGCTGCGCGCGCGGCATGCTGGTGAACCAGGGGTTGCCGTCGAGCGCGGCGCGGTGCGCGGCCGACAGGCGCGGCTTGGTCGAGGTGGCCATGGGGGAAAAGGGAAGAGAAAAGGCGCCCGGAGGCGGGTTTACCAGAACCTCGCATTGTCAAATTCTTGACAGTTGAAGGTCAAGCGCAGGTCTACAGTGGCCGCCATCCCCCCAAGAACGGAGACCTCACACGATGAACGCACGGGCAAGTTTCAAGCGCATGCAGGACAGCACGCGCGAAGACTGGCAACTGATCGGCGGCGAGTTCATGCAGTTCGCGGGCGGCCTGCCCGCGCGCGTGATCAAGCACCTGCAGATCCTCGAAGGCGACTACGGCGGCTTTCCGGTCGATCGCTACACGCACTCGCTGCAGACCGCCACGCGCGCGCTGCGCGACGGCCGCGACGAGGAGTACGTGGTGTGCGCGCTGCTGCACGACATCGGCGACACGCTGGGCAGCTTCAACCACCCCGACATCGCCGCGGCCATCCTCAAGCCCTTCGTGAGCGAGGCCAACCACTGGATGGTGCAGAACCACGGCATCTTCCAGGGCCACTACTTCTTCCACCACATCGGGCTGGACCGCGACATGCGCGACAGCTTCAAGGACCACCCGCACTACGAGCGCACCGCCGAGTTCTGCGCGCTCTACGACAACCCGGCCTTCGACCCCAAGGCCGAGACCCTGCCCATCAGCGAGTTCGAGCCCATGCTGCGCCGCCTGATGGCGCAGCCCAAGCAGAGCGTCTACAAGACGGTGCTGCAAGAGCCCGCCGCCGCCTGATCACGACAAAGGACACCTCATATGAACGCCACCTCCGCCTCCGAAATCCAGAAGCTCGTCTCCGCCGAAGAATGGCAGCTGCGCGTCGACCTCGCCGCCTGCTACCGCCTGGTGGCGCTGTACGGCTGGAGCGACCTCGTCTTCACGCACATCAGCGCGCGCGTGCCCGGCCCCGAGCACCACTTCCTGATCAACCCCTACGGCCTGATGTTCGACGAGATCACGGCGTCGAGCCTGGTCAAGGTCGACCAGCAGTGCAACAAGATCATCGACTCGCCCTACCCCGTGAACCCGGCCGGCTTCGTGATCCACAGCGCCGTGCATGCCGCGCGCGAAGACATCCAGTGCGTGCTCCACACCCACACCCGCGCCGGCATCGCCGTGAGCGCGCAGAAGAACGGCGTGCTGCCCATCAGCCAGCAGTCGACCTTCGTGCTGGCCTCGCTGGCCTACCACGACTACGAAGGCGTGGCCTTCCGCGACGACGAGAAGCCGCGCCTGCAGGCCGACATGGGCAACGCCAACTTCCTCATGCTGCGCAACCACGGCCTGCTGACCTGCGGCAAGACCATTGCCGACGCCTTCCTTTCGATGTACACCTTCGAGAACACCTGCCAGATCCAGATCGCCGCGCAGGCCGGCGGCGGTGAACTCACGCACGTGGACCCGAGGATCATCGACGGCGTGGGCCAGGCCATGAAGGTGCAAAGCGGCGGCCTGGGCGGCATGTTCGTCTGGCCTTCGCTGATCCGCAAACTCGACCGCATCGACGACAGCTACAAACAATGAGAACGTGTTCACGGCCTTTTCATGGTGCCCGTTGCCCCGCAAAGCTGGCAGGTGCAAGGCGCAAAGCGCAGCCGGGCAGGTGGCCCGGCGAGCATTTGCAACGCCGCAGATGCCAGCTTTGCGGGGCAACCCTTCGGGCAAGGCAGCAAAGCGCCGCACTCGTCGTTGCGCACCTTGTCCAGGCATCAGCCTGGACTGCGGCGCGCGCCTAGATTGCGACGCTTTGCTGCCTTGCGGGCACCATGAAAAGGCCGTGAACACGTTCTGAGACGCGTCGATCCCGGTTTCCACGGCTGCCAGCGCCCGCGCGACGGGTGCCGGCAGCCATTTTTTTAAGCAGAAGAACCCAAGAGGAGACACCACCGCATGGACACCACGCTCATCGTGACCCGGTTCCTGTTCGGCGCGCTCGCGCTCGTGATGTTCGGGCTGGGGCTGTCGCTCTCGCTCGAGGACTTCCGGCGTCTGTTCAAGCACCCGAAGGCCGTCACCATCGCGCTCGTGCTGCAGGTCATCGGCCTGCCGCTGGCCTGCTACGCGATCATCGTGGGCTTCGGCCTGTCGCCGGTGTTCGCCATCGGGCTGATGCTGCTGGCGGCCTCGCCGGGCGGCATCTCGGCCAACCTGTTCTCGCACCTGTTCGGCGGCAACGTGGCGATGAACATCTCGCTCACGGCCGTGAACACGCTGCTGTCGATCGTCACGCTGCCGCTCATCGCCAACTGGGCCATCGGCCACTTCGCGCAAAGCGGCCAGGTGGTGCCGCTGCAGACGCGCAAGCTGGTCGAGGTGATCGCCATCGTGCTGGTGCCGGTGGCCATCGGCATGGTCGTGGCGTCGCGAAAGCCCGGTTTCGCGGCGCGCATGGAAAAGCCGACCAAGATCTTCAGCGCCGTGGTGCTCGCGGTGGTCACGGTGCTGGCCATCGCCAACGAGTGGAAGAACATCACCACCACCTTCGCCGAGATCGGCGTGCCGGTGCTGCTGTTCAACCTCGTGAGCCTGCTGGCCGGCTACTACCTGAGCCGCGCCGCCGGCCTCGACAAACCGCTGGCCACCGCCATCAGCTACGAGATCGGCATCCACAACTCCACGCTCGCCATCTTCATCGCGGTGAGCGTGCTCGGGAGCTTTCCGCTCGCGCTGCCGGCCGCCATCTACTCGGTCGTGATGTACATCACCGCCCCACTGTTCGGATGGCTGTTGCTTCGGCGCGGCCAGCCCGCCGCTGTGCCTGCGCCATGATGCGCGCATGGAACTGAGACAACTGCGCTACTTCGTCAAGGTCTGCGAGCTGCGCAGCATGGGCCGCGCGGCCGTGGAGCTGGGGGTGGTCACCTCGGCGCTGAGCCAGCAGATCAGCCGGCTCGAAAGCGAACTCTCGACCCGGCTGCTGCGCCGCCATTCGACCGGCGTCATGCCCACCGACGCGGGCCTGGCCTTCCTGCACCAGGCGCAGCTCACCTTGCGCCACGCCGACGACGCCGTGCGCGCGGCGCAGCAGGCGCGGCTCTCAGGCCATGTGAGCGTGGGCCTGGCGCCCACCACCGCCACCGTGCTGGGCGTGCCGCTGATGCAGGCCATGCAGGCGCGCTACCCCGAGGTGCGGCTGCACATGGTCGAGGCGCTGTCGGGCCACCTCACGACGATGCTGCATGCGCGCCAGCTCGACCTGGCCGTGCTGTTCCAGACCGACACGCCACGGCGCTGGAGCGTGTCGCCGCTGCTGGCCGAAAAGCTCTTCGTGATCGCGTCGCCCGCACTCACGCCGCGCCCCACGGGCAAGAAGGTGCGCCTGTCGCAGCTGGCCGAGGTGCCGCTGATCCTGCCCAGCGGAAGCCACGGCCTGCGCGCCACGTTGATGGCCGCCTTTGCGCGGGCGCGCGTGGCGCCGCGCATCGTGGCCGAGGTCGACGGCCTGGCGCTGCTGATGGATGCGGTGCGCGCCGGCCACGGCGCCACCATCCAGCCCGGCGCCGCCACCGCGCGGCACGACGGCGACGACCTCGCGCTCACGCAGATTGCCGACGCGCATGTCGGGCGTCGCAACCTGCTCGTGAGCCTGTCGGACGACGAGCTCTCGCCCGCCGCGCTGGCCGCGCGCGTGGTGGTCGCCGAAACGGCGCGCACGCTGGTCAGCGAAGGCCGCTGGGCTGGGGCAAGTCTTCTCGAAAGCTGAACACCTGTTGCCTTGATCGGCCTTTCGCGTGAAGGCCGCACTGCCTAAAGTCTCCTGTATTCCAAGGAGACCCACGAGTGATAGACGTACTGGTTGTCGGTGGCGGCAACGCCGCGCTGTGCGCCGCGCTGATGGCGCGCGAGGCCGGCGCTTCGGTGCTGCTGCTGGAAGCCTCGCCCAAAGAATGGCGCGGCGGCAATTCGCAGCACACCCGCAACCTGCGCTGCATGCACGACGCGCCGCAGGACGTGCTGGTCGAGGCCTACCCTGAAGAGGAGTACTGGCAAGACCTGCTGAAGGTGACCGGCGGCCTCACCGACGAGCACCTGGCCCGCCTCGTGATCCGCGCCTCGTCGAACTGCCGCGACTGGATGCGCCGCCATGGCGTGCGCTTCCAGCCGCCGCTGTCGGGTGCGCTGCACGTGGCGCGCACCAACGCCTTCTTCATGGGCGGCGGCAAGGCGCTCGTCAACGCCTACTACCGCAGCGCCGAAGCGCTCGGCGTGCAGATCCGCTACGACACACCCGTGGCCGCGGTCGAACTCGACGGCGACCGCTTCGTGGCCGTGCGCACCGAGGCCGGCGAGCGCATCGGGGCCAGGAGTTGCGTGCTCGCCTCGGGCGGCTTCGAATCGAACCGCGAATGGCTGCGCGAAGCCTGGGGGCAAAACGAGCGCGGCGAATGGCCGGCCGACAACTTCCTCATCCGCGGCACGCGCTTCAACCAGGGCGTGCTGCTCAGGCACATGATCGACGCGGGCGCCGACACCATCGGCGACCCGTCGCAGGGCCACATGGTCGCCATCGACGCGCGCGCACCGCTGTACGACGGCGGCATCTGCACGCGCATCGACTGCGTGTCGCTCGGCGTGGTGGTCAACCGCGACGCGCGGCGCTTCTACGACGAGGGCGAGGACTTCTGGCCCAAGCGCTATGCGATCTGGGGCCGGCTCGTGGCGCAGCAGCCGGGGCAGATCGCCTGGTCGGTCATCGACCAGCAGGCGGTCGGGCGCTTCATGCCGCCGGTGTTCCCCGGCACGCAGGCCAACACGCTCGGCGAACTGGCGCAGAAGATCGGCCTGGACGAAGCCACCTTCGTGCGCACCGTGCAGGAGTACAACGCCGCCTGCCGCGTCGGCCGCTTCGACCACACGGCGCTGGACGACTGCCACACCGAAGGCCTCGCGCCCGCCAAGACGCACTGGGCGCGCCCGCTGGACACCGCGCCCTTCTACGCGTACCCCGTGCGCCCCGGCATCACCTTCACGTACCTGGGCCTGAAAGTGGACGAGACCGCGGCCGTGCGCTTCGGCGGACGGCCCAGCCCCAACCTCTTCGTGGCCGGCGAAATGATGGCCGGCAACGTGCTGGGCCAGGGCTACACGGCCGGCGTGGGCATGAGCATCGGCACGGCCTTCGGGCACATCGCCGGGACGCAGGCCGCGAAGGCCGCCAAGAACGTTTCGCAGAAATCCCCGGAGACCGCCCTTGCAGCAGCTCACTGACCTCGTCGCACGCGCCCGTGCGGACGCCGATGGCATCGGCAGCACCCCGTCGCGCGCCATCCCGATCCAGCCCGCCCTGCCGCTCACTGCGTCCGAGGGCGAGGTCGCGCGCATCCTGCAGATCTGCAACGCCTGCCGCTACTGCGAGGGCTTCTGCGCCGTGTTCCCCGCCATGACGCGCCGGCTCGAATTCGGCAAGGCCGACACGCACTACCTCGCCAACCTGTGCCACAACTGCGGCGCCTGCCTGCATGCCTGTCAGTACGCACCGCCGCACGAGTTCGCCGTGAACGTGCCGCAGGCGATGGCGCAGGTGCGCCTGCAGACCTACCACGACTACGCCTGGCCGCCCGCGATGGGTGCGCTCTACAAGCGGGCCGGGCTCACCGTCGCATTGGCGCTGGCAGGCGGGCTCGCGCTGTTCCTCGTGCTGGCCGTGGCGATGTCGGGTTCGCTCGTGCACGCGCCGCTCGCGGGCAACTTCTACGCGATCTTTCCGCACAACTTCCTCGCGCTGGTGTTCGGCGCGGTGTTCCTGTTCGTGATGTTCGCGCTGGCCATGGGCACGCGCCGCTTCTGGCGCGAGGTCTCGCCAGCGAACGACCCGGGCAACGCGCCCGACCTGCCGGGTGTGCGCCGCGCAGCCAGCGCCGAAGCCGCGCACGACGCGCTGCGCCTGAAGTATCTCGATGGCGGCCACGGCGAAGGCTGCAACAACGAAGACGACCGCTTCACGCTGTGGCGCCGGCGCTTCCATCACTTCACCTTCTACGGCTTCATGCTGTGCTTCGCCTCCACCTGCGTGGCAACGCTCTACCACTACCTGCTCGGCCTGCACGCGCCCTACGCGCTCACGAGCCTGCCGGTGCTGCTGGGCACCACGGGCGGCATCGGCCTCGTGATCGGCCCCGTCGGCCTGTTGTGGCTCAACCTGCGGCGCCACGCCGCGCACGGCGACGCGGCGCAGCGGCCGATGGACCGCGGCTTCATCGCGCTGCTGTTGCTCACCAGCCTCACGGGCCTGGCCCTGCTCGCGTGGCGCGACACGCGCTTCATGGCGCTGCTGCTGGCGGTGCACCTGGGCGTGGTGATGGCGCTCTTTCTCACGCTGCCCTACGGCAAGTTCGCGCACGGCATCTTCCGCTGCGCGGCGCTCCTGAAGTTCGCCATCGAGAAGCGACTGCCGAGCCGGTTGCGGCTGGGTGCGGACTGACCGGCAGGGCCTGAAGGGGCCAAGGTCGGACAAGGCCCTACGCCCAGGGCGGAAACCCGCTGGCCGGGGCGGGCGGGGGTTGTCTGCAGAATAGGCGGCCATGCATGTTCGAAAAGCCGCCGTTCTCGCCCTCGTCCTGTCCGCCCTCTCCCTCCCCGCCCTCGCGGCGTCCGTTCCGAAAAACCTCCAGCCCTCCGACGCCGCCGAAGCCCGCGTCGAATCGCTGATCGCGCGCATGACGCTGCAGGAAAAGGCCGGCCAGCTCAGCCTCTACGGCCCGGCCGACATCAACATCCCGAACAACCCGCAGGCCGGCTGGCGCAACGGGCAGCAGGAGACGGAGGACGTGCGCAACGGGCGCCTCACGGGCCTGTTCAACAACGCCGGCCTCGAAGGCAAGCGGCGGCTGCAGCAGGTGGCGGTGCGCGAGTCGCGGCTGGGCATTCCGCTGATCTTCGGCGCCGACGTGATCCACGGCTTTCGCACCATCTTCCCGATGCCGCTGGCCGAGGCCTCGAGCTGGGAGCCCGCGCTGGCCGAGCGCACCGCGCGCGCGGCGGCGGTCGAGGCCACGGCCGACGGCTTCCGCTGGACCTTCGCGCCCATGGTCGACATCGCGCGCGATGCGCGCTGGGGCCGCGGCCTCGAAGGCGTGGGCGAAGACCCGTACCTGGCGCGCCAGTTCGCGGCGGCGCGCGTGCGCGGCTTCCAGGGCAGCAGCCTCGCGAACGCCGATTCGATGCTGGCCACGCCCAAGCACTTCGCGGCCTACGGCGCGGCCGAGGGCGGGCTCGACTACAACACGAGCGAAATCTCCGAACGCACGCTGCGCGAGGTCTACCTGCCGCCGTTTCGCGCAGCCCTCGATGCGGGCGCGCTGTCGGTCATGAGCGCCTTCAACGAGATCGGCGGCGTGCCCTCGACCGCCAACCCCGCGCTGCTCACCGGCGTGCTGCGCGACGAGTGGAAGTTCAAGGGCTTCGTGGTGTCGGACTACACGGCCGACGAAGAGCTCATCGAGCACGGCCACGCCGCCAACGGCCGCGAGGCCGCCAAGCTGGCCTTCATGGCGGGCACCGACGTGAGCATGCAAAGCGGCCTGTACATCCGCCACCTGCCTGACCTCGTGGCCTCGGGCGAGGTGCCGATGGCGCGGCTCGACGAGGCCGTGCGGCGCGTGCTGCGGGTCAAGCTCAAGCTCGGCCTTTTCGACGACCCGATGCGCGGCCTCGACGGTCCGCCGGCCGCGCAGCGCGTGGAGAACCCCGAGTTCATCGCGCTGGCCCGCGAGAGCGCGCGCCGTTCCATCGTGATGCTGAAGAACGAGGGCCAGCTGCTGCCACTCGCGAAAACCGGCCCGCAGAAGATCGCGCTGATCGGCCCCTTCGCCGAAGGCACGAAGGACCTGATGGGCTCCTGGAGCCTGTTCCCGGGCCAGTCCGCGCCCGTGGGCATCGACGAGGGCCTGCATGCCGCGCTGGGCACCGAGGCCTCGCGGCTGACCGTCACGCGCGGCGCGAACGTCGAGTCGCCGCTGCCCGGCGGCATCGAAACCGCCGTGGCCGCCGCGCGCGACGCCGATGTGGTGGTGCTGGCCATCGGCGAGAGCCAGAAGATGTCGGGCGAGTCGCGCTCGCGCAGCGACATCGGCCTGCCGCAGGCCCAGCAGGACCTGGCCGAGGCCGTGGCCGCCACGGGCAAGCCGGTGGTCGTGCTGCTGAGCAATGGCCGCGCGATGGCGCTCAAGGGGGCGGTGCGCAACGCGCGCGCCATCCTCGTGACCTGGTTCCTCGGCGTGCAGACCGGCCACGCGATCGCCGACGTGGTGTTCGGCGACGCCAATCCCTCGGGCCGCCTGCCCGTGAGCTTTCCACAGACTGCTGGCCAGGTGCCCTACTACTACGCCCACAAGCGCACCGGCCGCCCCTCGCCCGAGAGTGCGCCGGGCACGGCCTTCAAGACCCGCTACCTGGACGCGACGAACGAGGCGCTGTACCCCTTCGGTTTCGGCATCGGCTATGCGCCGGTGCGCTACGACCAGGTCGAGCTGAGCAGCGACCGCCTCGCCATCGGCCAGACGCTGCGTGTGCGCGCCACCGTCACCAACACGGGGACGCGCGAGGCGGAAGAAGTGGTGCAGCTGTACCTGGCGCAGCGCGCCACGAGCGTGACGCGGCCGGTGCGCGAGCTGAAGAATTTCCGCAAGGTGCGGATTGCGCCGGGTGCTTCGGAGGTGGTCGAGTTCACTGTCGGCAATGACGACCTGCAGTTTCTCGGGCGGGACATGAAGCCTGTTGTCGAGCCGGGTGAGTTCGATCTGTGGGTGGCGCCTTCTGCTGCGGGCGGGATTCAGAAGCGCTTCGTGCTGACGCGCGAGTGAGCTGACGCGCGAGCCGACTCCTTCAGCCCCTCAGTCGTCGCACCGCACCGGTCACAGCACACGCTGCGACAGCGCCGACGAAAAAAGCTGCGCCCCTTCGCTACGCAGCAAGGTCACGAGGCGCCGCGCCGCCGGCGACAGGTAGCCCTCCTTGCGGTACGTGACGCCCAGGTGGCGGCGCAGCGTGGTCTCCTTGAGCGGCACTTCGCGCAGCGTGCCTTCGCGCCCGGCCGCGCCAAGCGTGTGGCGCGACAGGAAGCTCAGCAGGTCGGTACGCGAGATCAGGCGCGGCAGCAGCGGGATCGAGTTCGCGTTGACCTGCACTGCGGGCAGCGGCAGCCCGCGCGACTGGAAGGCCGCGTCGAGCCACTGGCGGCTGGGAATGGGGTCGGCGGGCAGCACCCAGCGCCATTGCAGGAGCGACTTCATCGTGATCTTCGGCAGCTCGAACACGGGGTGCTGCGGACTGGCGGCGACCACCACCACATCCTCGACGATGGAATGCGTGACGAAGGCCGGATCGTGCTCGGGCATGAGGCCGATCAAGAGGTCGATGGCGCCTTCGCGCAGCCGCTCGCGCAGCGCCATGCTGGGCGCGACGGTGATGTCGATGCGCGTGTCGCCGGCCTCGGCCAGCAGCAGGTTGCACACCTCGGGCAGCACGTGGTCCGCCGCGATGGGCCCGCTGCCGATGCGCACGTGGCCCGCGTTGCCCTTGGCGAAATCGCTCACCTCGCGCAGCGCCTCTTCCGTGGCGCCGCGCAGCAGCCGGGCGCGCGCGAGCAGCACCTCGCCCACCGCCGTGAGCTGGATGCCCCGACCCTTGCGCTCGAACAGCGCGCTGCCGAAGGCCTCCTCGAGCCGCTGCACCGCCTTGGTCAGCGCGGGCTGCGTGCGCCCGAGCTTGTCGGCGGCCTGGCCCAGGTGGCCGGTGTCGGCGACCACCTCGAAATATTTCAGGTCGCGCAACTGGATGTCCATTCATAGCTCCGAGGAATCGTTGAATGAACATTATCGATTAGACGGAATGAATGGCGATTTCCACAATCCAGCTCATACCGACCCTCGAACGACCCTCTCTCTCCATGAACCCCACTGTCCTGGTCACTGCGCCACGGCTTGCCAAGGCCGGCGTTGACCTTCTCGCCGAAGCCGGCGCCCGCGTCATCTACCTTGCGAATGCAGACAGCGTTGAAGAAGTCGAGCGCGTGATGGCGAGCGAGCCCATCGACGCCGTCATCTCGCGCACCGTGCAACTGTCGGCCCGCGCCATCGCCGCGCGTCCGACGCTGAAAGTGATTTCAAAGCATGGCGTGGGCGTGAGCAACATCGACGTCGAGGCGGCCACCGCGCGCGGCATTCCGGTCTACGTCACGCCCGGTGCCAACGCGCAGTCGGTCGCAGAGATGACGCTCGGCCTGATGCTCGCCGCCGCACGCCGCATCGGCTGGATGGACCGCGAGCTGCACGATGGCCGCTGGTCGCGCGCACAAGATGGCGTGGAACTGCACGGCAAGACGCTGGGCCTCGTTGGCTTCGGCCAGATCGGCCAGCGCGTGGCCCGAGTGGGTCTCGCGCTCGGCATGCAGGTGGCCGCGTTCGACCCGGCCCTCGGCGAAGGCCCGAGCCCAGTGGCCGGCGTGCGCCTGCTGCCTTCGTTCGATGCGCTGCTGCCGCTGAGCGATGTGCTCAGCCTGCACGTGCCGCTCAACCGCCACACGCGCCAGATGCTCGGCGCCGCGCAGCTTGCGGCGCTGCCGCGCGGCGCAATCGTCGTCAACACGGCGCGCGGCGAGGTGATCGACGAGCCCGCGCTCATCGCCGCGCTGCAAAGCGGCCAGCTGCACGCGGCTGGCCTCGACACCATGGCCGACGAACCCCTGCCCGCCGGCAGCCCGCTGGCTTCCTTGCCCAACGTCGTCCTCACGCCGCATGTCGGTGGCTCCACGCCCGCCGCGCTCGCGGGCATGGCCAGCGGCGCCGCGCGCAACGTGCTGGGCTGGCTGCAAGGCCGCCCGGTCGATCCTTCGACTTGCGTGAACCCGCAGGTCCTGTCTTCCCCCCTTCTGCACGGAATCACCGCATGACCGCCCCGCTCTCCTGGCCGCCCGGCTACCGCATCAACCCGCGCGCGTCCGGCCCAGACGCCGCCTTCGTCGACGCTTTCCGCACGCTGCCCGTGGCCGCCATCGGCGATGCGATGAGCCGCAATGTCGGCACCGTCGGGCTGCGCCAGTACCACGCGCGGCTCGACACCGTGCTGTGCGGCCCCGCCGTCACCGTGCGCGTGCGGCCCGGCGACAACTTGATGATCCACAAGGCGCTGATGATGGTCGCGCCGGGCGACGTGCTCGTGATCGACGGCGGCGGCGACGTCACGCAGGCGCTGGTCGGCGGCCTGATGCGCACCACCTGCATCGCGCGCCAGCTGGCGGGCCTCGTCATCGACGGCGCGGTGCGCGACCTGTGCGAATGGGCCGAAGACGGCATGCCGATCTTCGCGCGAGGCCACACGCACCGCGGGCCGAGCAAGGACGGCCCCGGTGAGGTGAACGTGCCCGTCTCGTGCGCGGGCCTGGTCGTGATGCCGGGCGACCTCGTGGTGGGCGACGCCGACGGCGTCATCGCGGTGCCGGCCGCCGAAGCGGCCGACGTGCTCGAGAAGACGCGGGCCCACCTGGCGCGCGAAGCAAAGATCCGCGAGACCAACCGCACCGGCACCGCCGACCCCGAGCGCTTCGACGCCGTGCTGCGCGCCAAGGGCCTGCCGGTCTGAACGGCAGCCACGAGATCACAAGAACCCCCAGGAGACAAGACATGAACCGAAGAGACTTTCTGCAGACCACCGCCTTCGCATCCATCGCCCAAACGGCGGGCATGGCCTACGCGCAAGGCGATTGGCCGCAACGCCCCGTGAAGCTGGTGGTGCCCTTCACGCCCGGCGGCGGCACCGACGCGACCTCGCGCCTGATTGCCGAACGCCTCACCTCGCTCGAGCGCTGGACCGTCGTCGTCGACAACAAGCCCGGCGCGGCCGGAAACATCGGCCTCGACGCCGTGGCCAAGGCCACGCCCGACGGCTACACGATCGGCATGGGGCAAACGTCGAACCTCACGATCAACCCCTGGCTCTATTCGAAGATGCCCTTCGAGGCGCTGAAAGACTTTTCGCCCATCGCCGAAGTGGCCTCGCAACCCGTCGTGCTCGCCGTGCGCGCGGACTCGCCGCTGCGCACGCTGGCCGACTTCATCAAAGCCGCGAAGGCGAAGCCGGGCGAGTTCAGCATCGCGCAGGCCGGCAACGGCACCGTGGGGCACCTGGCCGGCGAAATGCTGGCGCGCCGCGCGGGCATCAAGGTCATGCAGGTGCCCTACAAGGGCGCAGGCCCGGCCATGAACGACCTGATCAGCGGGCAGATCGCGCTGTACTTCGGCAGCAGCGTTTCGGTGATGTCGCAGCTGTCGAACGGCCGCGCCCGCGCGCTGGCCGTCACCTCGGCCAAGCGCCTGCCCGCACTGCCGAACGTGCCCACCGTGGCCGAACAGGGTTTCGCGGGCTTCGAGGCCACGACCTGGGTCGGCCTCGTCGGACCGGCAGGGCTGCCCGCCGACGTGGTCAACCGCATCAACGCTGCGGTCGTAAAGACGGTGGCACGCAAGGACGTGCAGGACAAGCTCGCGCAGGAAGGCAGCGTGCCCGCCAGCGGCACGCCGCAGCAGTTCGACGCCTACATCCGCGCCGAGCACGCCAAGTGGGGCGCGCTGATCCGCGAAGCCGGCATCAAGCTGGACTGAGCCGCATGGACCGGATCGACTGCGTCGTGATCGGCGCCGGCGTGGTGGGTCTGTCCATCGCGCGATCGCTCGCCATGGCCGGGCGCGAGGTGGTGATCCTCGAGGCCGAGCACGCCATCGGCACGCATACCAGCGCGCGCAATTCGGAGGTGATCCATGCGGGCATCTCGTATGCGCCCGGCTCGCTCAAGGGCCGGCTGTGCGTGGCGGGCAAGGCCGCGCTGTACGCCTACTGCGCCGAACGCGGCATCGGCCACCAGCGCATCGGCAAGCTGATCGTGGCGGTGCAGGACTCGGAGCTGCCCGAGCTCGACAAATACGTCGCGCTCGGCGCGGCCCACGGCGTGACCGACCTGCGCATCCTCGACGCCGCCGAGGCACGCGACATGGAGCCCGAGGTGGCCTGCGTCGGCGCCCTGCACTCGCCCTCGACGGGCATCGTCGACAGCCACGCGCTGATGCTGTCGTACCTGGGCGACGCGGAACGTGCGGGTGCCTCGCTTGCTTTGCAGAGCCGTGTGCTGGCCGCGCGGCCCACGCCAGACGGCCTGGTGGTCGAGGTGGGCGGCGCGGAAGCAACGAGCGTGCTGTGCAACACGGTGGTGAACGCGGCGGGGTTGGGTGCGCAGCAGGTGGCATCGCGGATCGACGGCATGCCGGCCGGCCTGATGCCACCGCTGTACTACGCGATCGGCCACTACTTCTCGCTGGCGCGCAAATCGCCCTTCCGCCATCTCGTGTACCCGACCGGGCGTGAAGGCGCCTTGCGCGCCCACGTGACGCTCGACCTCGGTGGGCAATGCAAGTTCGGGCCGGACCTGAGCTGGCGCGACGGCATCGACTACAGCTTCGACGCCTCGCGCGAAGCGGCCTTCTACCAGTCGGTGCGCCGCTATTACCCCGCCTTGGAGGACGGTGAGTTGCAGCCGGGCTATACCGGCATCCGCCCGCGATTGGCGGGCCCGGGTTCGTCGATGCACAACACGGCGACGGATTTCGTGATACAGACGCCGCACGCACACGGCATCGCGGGGCTGGTCAACCTGTTCGGCATCGAATCGCCGGGGCTGACGGCATCGCTCGCGCTGGGCGAGCACGTCGCGGACCTCGTGGCAAAGATGCGGGCATGAAAAAACGGGCCCGAGGGCCCGTTCTTCTTTGTCAGCCCCCGAAGGAGCCGCAGTCAACCAATTACAGGCCAGCCTGGCGCGTGAACGACACGCTGGGCTTCTTGTAAGCAGCCGGCACTTCGTCGCGGTAGAACGCGCGGCGGTCGAGGCTGGCGAGCGGGTCGTGGGCCTTGGCGACGGCTTCAGCGCGGATCGTCGAGCGGTCGGCGGTCGAGGTGAAGGTCTGTGCGCCGGCGGTGGCGCCGTCGCTGTACTCGTTGCCGGCACGGGCGGCGGCCACGGCTTGCGACGCGACTTCCGAACGCGAGAGGGTCGAGTTCACGGTGTGCACGCCGTCATAGGTTTCGGCGTGGGCACCGGCAACAGCCAGGAGCGAGAGCGCAACGGCGGCGAGGGTCTTCGAGGCATTCATTTCAATCTCCTTCAGGTGGTGTGTCGATGGGATGAAGTTTGAGCCTGAAGCGCCCCAAAAAACGGCAGCAAAAGGAATCGCGGCGTTCACGGGATTGAAACAATCGCGCGCCGCCCGCGCATGCGATGCGGCGGCCGGAACCCTCTCCTCCAGAGGGCATGCACGAGAAAGTTCTCGCTGCCGGCATTCCTTGCATGCGCTGCGCGCATGCAAGGAATGCGCGCCGAACCCTCAGTGCGAAATCATCCAGGGCCGCCGCGACGGGGCCGATTTCGCCCCGTTCGGCGCGGTCTGCGTGGCACTGCGCCGCGACGCTCCCGAGCAGCAGCCGCAGCCCGAGGGATGCCGCAGCCGCGCGTAGTCGCGCGAGCTCGCGGGCTCGTGGCGCGCGCGTTCGTTGGTGGCCATCGCGTGGCGTGTGTCGGCGGCCATCAGTGCCAGGCGCGGCGCGGCCGTGAACACGCGCGGCGAGGCGCTGCCGCAATCGGGGCAGGCGGCGGGCTCGTCGCGCTGGCCCGAAGGCCGCAGCGATTCGAAGCCGCCGCATTGCGCGCAGGCGTAGTCATAGGTCGGCATGGCTTCAGCGCAGGTCGTGCGACAGCGGCATGTCCACGCTGCCGTCGATGAACTTCACAGGCCCCGAGGCGTTCGGGTTGATGTCGAAGTCGAAGATGCCCGTGGGCAGCCACAGCGTGGCGCACGAATTAGGCACATCGACCACGCCGCTGATGTGGCCCTGCACGGGCGCGGTGCCCAGGATCGAATAGGCCTGCGCGCCCGAGTAGCCGAACTTCTTCAGGTACTCGATGGCGTTCAGGCAGGCCTGGCGGTAGGCCACGTTCACGTCGAGGTAGTGCTGCTTGCCGCTCTCGTCGACCGAGATGCCTTCGAAGATCAGGTAGTCGTTGTACTGCGGCGTGATGGGGCTGGGCTTGAAGATCGGGTTCTTGATGCCGTACTTGGCCATGCCGCCCTTGATGAGCGTGACCTTCATGTGCACCCAGCCGGCCATCTCGATGGCACCGCAGAAGGTGATCTCGCCGTCGCCCTGGCTGAAGTGCAGGTCGCCCACGCTCAGGCCCGCGCCGTCGACGTACACGGGAAAGAACACCTTCGAGCCGCGCGACAGGTCCTTGATGTCGCAGTTGCCGCCGTGTTCGCGTGGCGGCACGGTGCGCGCGCCCTCGGCAGCGGCCTTCGCCCTCGCCTCACCGGTCATCTTGCCCATGTGGGCGGTGCCGGCGAACGGCGGGTTCGCAAGGCCCGGCACGCGGTCCGGGTCGGTGGCGATGAGCGCCTTCTCGCGCTCGTTCCACATGTCTAGCATCGGCTTGTCGGGCAGGCAGCCGATCAGGCCGGGGTGGATCAAGCCCGCGAAGTTCACGCCGGGAATGTGGCGCGAGCTCGTGAACATGCCCTTGAAGTCCCAGATCGATTTCTGCGCTTCGGGAAAGTGGTCGGTCAAAAAGCCGCCGCCGTTCTTCTTCGAGAAGAAGCCGTTGAAGCCCCACAGGCTGTCCTGCTTGGCGCCGATGTCCAGCAGGTCGACCACCAGCAGGTCGCCGGGCTCGGCGCCCTTCACGCCCACCGGGCCCGAGAGGTAGTGCACCGTGCTCAGGTCGATGTCGCGCACGTCATCGGCGCTGTCGTTGTTCTTGATGAAGCCGCCGGTCCAGTCGAAAGTCTCGAGGATGAAGTCGTCGCCCGGATTGACCCAGCAGGCCATCGGAATGTCCGGGTGCCAGCGGTTGTGGATGTTCTCGTTCTCCGTGGGCGGCTTGGTCAGGTCGACCTTGATCAGCGTGTCCGTCATGTGCAGTGGCTCCTGGGGTTGTGGTTAGACAGAGAGATAGGCTTTGATGTGTTCCACATCGGTCTTGTCGCGCGCCGTCTCGTGCACGAGCCGGCCGCCTTCGATGACGAACAGCCGGTCGGCCACGTCCATCGCGAAACTCAGCACCTGCTCGGACACGACGATGGTGATGCCGCGCAGCTTGCGGATCTCGTTGAGCGCCTTGGCGATGTCCTTGATGATCGAAGGCTGGATGCCCTCGGTGGGCTCGTCGAGCAGCAGCACCTTGGGGTCGGTGACGAGGGCGCGCGCAATGGCGAGCTGCTGTTGCTGGCCGCCGGAGAGGTTGCCGCCCTTGCGGCTTTTCATGTCCCACAGCACGGGGAACAGCGCGTAGATTTCCTCGGGGATGCGGCGGGTCTTCGAGTTCTCCAGGCCGGTCTGGATGTTCTCTTCCACGGTCAGCGTCGGGAAGATCATGCGGCCCTGCGGCACGTAGGCGATGCCCTTGGCCACGCGGCGAAAGCTCTCGTCGCGCGACACGTCCTGCCCCGCCACTTCGATGCGCCCGCTCTTGATCGGCAGCACGCCCATGAGGCTCTTGAACAGCGTGGTCTTGCCCATGCCATTGCGACCCATGATGGCGATGGTTTCGTTGGCATGGCCCACGAACGAGATGCCGTGCAGCGCCTCGCTCTGGCCGTAGGCGGTGTGCAGGTCGTCGACCTTCAGCATGATGGTGCTCATGGTTCAGTGCCCCAGATAGACGTCGATGACCTTCGGGTCGGCCTGCACCTTCTCCATCGGCCCTTCGGCGAGGATCTTTCCCTGGTGCATCACAGTGACCTTGTGCGCGATCTGCTTCACGAAAGCCATGTCGTGCTCGATGACGATCACGGCGCGGTTGCGGCAGATGCGCTGGAGCAGGTCGGCCGTGAGCTCGCGTTCGCGCGCGCTCATGCCGGCAATGGGCTCGTCGAGCATCAGCAGCTCGGGCTCCTGCATCAGCAGCATGCCGATCTCCAGCCACTGCTTCTGGCCGTGGCTCAGGAGGCCCGCTTCGGTGCCGAGCTTGTCGACCAGGCCGATCTCCGTGGCGATGGCCTGCACCTTGCCCTTGACCTCGTCGTCGCACTGGAAGGCCAGCGCGCCGAACACCGAGCGCCCCTTCGGAAACGACACCTCCAGGTTCTGGAACACGCTGAGGTTCTCGTAGATCGACGGCGTCTGGAACTTGCGCCCGATGCCCAGCCGCACGCGCTTGTGCTCGGCCATCTTCGTGAGCTCGGTGTTCTTGAACTTGATGCTGCCGGCGCTGGCGCGCGTCTTGCCGCAGATCAGGTCGAGCAGCGTGGTCTTGCCGGCGCCGTTGGGGCCGATGATCACGCGCAGCTCGTTCTTGTCGATGTACAGCGTCAGGTCGTCGATGGCCTTGAAGCCGTCGAAGGAGACGCTGAGGTCTTCCACGGCGAGTGCGAAGTCGGTGTTGCTCATGGGGTGGGGCTCCGGTGTCGGTCAGGCGCGCTGGCGGCCGATGCCTTCGGGCAGCGCGGGCCCGGCCTGCGGTGCGGCGACGGGTGAAGGTGCCGACACGGCGGCGGGCGGCGGCTTCGTCGCGGCGTCGCGCAGGGCCTGGCGGCGCGAGGCCCACCACGGCTTGATCGTGTCTTCCCACAGGCCCGCCAGGCCCATCGGGAAGGCCATGGTCACGCCGATGAAGAGCGCGGCCATCAGGAACAGCCACAGGTCGGGAAAGCTCTCGGAGAACAGCGTCTTGCCCGCATTCACCAGCAGCGCGCCGTACACCGCGCCCACCAGGCTCATGCGGCCGCCGACGGCGCAGAAGATCACCATCTCGATCGAGGGCACGATGCCCACGAAGCTCGGCGACATGAAGCCCACCTGCAGCGCGAACATCGCGCCGCCGATGCCCGAGAGCCCGGCCGCCAGGCAGAAGGTGAAGACCTTGAAGTTCGACACGTCGTAGCCCGAGAAGCGCACGCGGTCTTCCTTGTCGCGCATGGCCAGCAGCAGCGTGCCCAGCTTGCTCGTCTGCACCCAGCGGCACAGCACGATGCTGGCCACCAGCAGGCCCACGCAGACGTAGTAGAGGATGTACTTGGCGCTGTCGGTGCGGGTGTCCCAGCCGAGCAGCGTCTTCAGGTCGGTCATGCCGTTCACGCCGCCCGTGTAGCCCTGCTGGCCAATGATGAGCACCGTGCAGATGAGCGCCACCGCCTGCGTGATGATCGCGAAGTACACGCCGCCCACGCGGCGCTTGAACATCGCGAAGCTGATGAGCCAGGCCAGCGCCATCGGCGCCAGCACCACCAGCGCCAGGCTCAGCGGCAGGCTCTTGAACGGCAGCCACAGCGCGGGCAGCTCGGTGATCTGGTTCCAGTCCATGAAGTCCGGGATGCCGGGCGTCGACTGGATCTTGGTCGTGATGGGGTCGGAGGCTTCGAGCTTGAGGAACATCGCCATCGCATAGCCGCCGATGCCGAAGAACACGCCCTGCCCCAGGCTCAGCACGCC
This sequence comes from Variovorax sp. V118, assembly GCF_041154445.1. Classification (GTDB taxonomy): domain Bacteria; phylum Pseudomonadota; class Gammaproteobacteria; order Burkholderiales; family Burkholderiaceae_C; genus Variovorax; species Variovorax boronicumulans. The sequence continues at coordinate 2,920,499 of NZ_AP028663.1, forward strand.
GCCGTAGCCCCACACCATGACGAGGCCCACGGCCACGAAAGCGTAGGTGAGGTACTTGCCCACGAGGTTGAGGCGGAAGATGTCGAGCGACAGCGGCAGCACCACCGCGAGCAGCAGCACCAGCAGCAGGAGGCTGCCGAGCTGGTAGCGCCGGATCGAGGCCTTGAGGAAATTCATCGAGAGGTTCTCCGGGAAGGATTCGGGTTCAGCGACGGACCTTGACTGCGAACAGTCCCTGCGGTCGCATCATGAGAATCAGCACGATCAGCGACAGCGTCAGCACCTTGGCCATCGAGCCGGTCATGAAGAACTCCGAGATCGACTGGGTCTGCGCAATGCCGAAGGCCGAGACCACGGTGCCCAGCAAGCTGGCCGCGCCGCCGAAGGTGACGACCAGGAAGGCGTCGACGATGTACAGCGACCCCGAGGTCGGCCCGGTCGAGCCGATGGTGGTGAAGGCCGCGCCCGCCACGCCGGCAATGCCGCAGCCGATGGCGAAGGTGAGGCGGTCGGTCTTCTGGGTGTCGATGCCGGTGGCGTTGGCCATCGTGCGGTTGGCCACGGTGGCGCGCACCCGCAGGCCCCAGCGGCTCTTGTGCAAGGCGATGAGCACGCCGCCCGTGACCAGCGCGGTGAGCGCCAGCACGAACAGGCCGTTGATCGGAATGTCCAGCCCTTCGTGCGGCGTCCACGAGCCCATGAGCCACTCGGGCAGCGTCGGGCTCACTTCCTTCGGGCCGATGAAGGTGCGGAAGATCTGCTGCAGGCCCAGGCTCACGCCCCAGGTGGCGAGCAGCGTGTCGAGTGGCCGCTTGTACAGGTGGCGGATCAGCGCCCACTCCACGAGCCAGCCCGCGATGAAGGCGAACACGAAGGCCAGCCCGATCGCGATCGGAAAGTAGTACGGCATGAGCGAGGGCGCCATGCGCTCGGTCACCTGCGCGGCCAGGAAGATCGAGTAGGCGCCGATGGTCATGAACTCGCCATGCGCCATGTTGATCACGCCCATCTGCCCGAAGATGATCGCGAGCCCGAGGCCCATGAGCAGCAGCACCGCGAAGAGGCTCAGCCCCGCGAAGCCCTGCATCAGGCCGATGTTCATCATGTCCGAGAGGCTCATTGCGCAATATCCGGTAAGGGTCAGGGAACAAGTCGTGAGACACCGCGGAACCGGCTTTGCCGGGCCGCTGGTGTCGCCCCCTTGAGGGGGAGGCGGCTACACCAAGTGAGCCGCTTCGGGGGAGTTACTGATACCCCTTCGGGAACGGATCGGGCTTGATCAGTTCGCCCGATTCCGCAACGACCTTGAAGCTGCCATCCAGCTGCCCTTGCCCGATGCGCGCCTTGCTCCACAGATGGTGGTTGGCGTCGAGCTTCACGTAGCCTTCCGGCGCCGTCTTCAGCTCGATGCCCGGCGACGCCGCGACCACCTTGTCGATGTCGAAGCTGCCCGCCTTCTCCACCGCCGCCTTCCACAGCCACGGGCCGAGATAGCCCGCCTGCGTCACGTCGCCGATCACCGCGTCCTTGCCGTACTTGGCCTTGAAGGCGGCCACGAACTTCTTGTTGTTCTCGTTGTCCAGCGTCTGGAAGTACTTCATCGACGAGTAGAAGCCCGCGAAGTTCTCGCCGCCCACGCCGGTCATCTCGTCCTCGGTCACGGCCAGCGTCAGCAGGAACTGCTTGTCGCCGGTGATGCCCGCGGCCTTGAGCTGCTTGTAGAACGCCACGTTCGAGCCGCCCACCACCGCCGCGAAGATGCAGTCGGGCTTGGCCACCTTGATCTTGTTGATCAGCGAGTTGAAGTTGGTGTGGCCCAGCGGGTAGTACTCCTCGCCCTTGACCGAGCCCTTCTGGAAGTTCTCGATGTGCTTGCGCGCGATCTTCATCGAGGTGCGCGGCCAGATGTAGTCGGAGCCGACGAGGAAGAAGGTCTTGGCCTTCTTCTCCTTCGCGCCCCAGTCGAGGCCCCAGATGATCTGCTGCGTGGCCTCCTGCCCCGTGTAGATCACGTTCTTGCTCTGCTCCAGGCCTTCGTAGAAGGTCGGGTAGTACAAGAGGCCGTTCTCTTTCTCGAACACCGGCAGCACGGCCTTGCGCGAGGCGCTGGTCCAGCAGCCGAACACGGCCGCGACCTTGTCGTTGACCAGGAGCTTCTTCGACTTCTCGGCGAAGGTGGGCCAGTCGGAGGCGCCGTCTTCCTTGATGACCTTGATCTTGCGACCCAGGATGCCGCCCATGGCGTTGATCTGGTCGATGGCCAGTTGCTCGGCCTGGATGGAGCCGGTCTCCGAGATGGCCATGGTGCCGGTGGACGAATGCAGCTGGCCCACCGTGACTTCGGTGTCGGTCACCGCGAGCTTGGTGGTGTTGACCTTGGCCGTGGGGAACTGACCCTGGCCGAAGCTCAAGCCGCTCAGGCCCATCACGGGCAGCGCGGCGGCGCCCTGCAGCAGACGGCGGCGGCGCAGTGCCATGGCATCGAGGGAAGAAGGATCGGAATCACGCGACATCAGGAACTCCAGGCAGGTTGAAAGAAGAGTGAGCCGCGCACCATCGCAGTGCATCGGACGGTGCTGCGAGCACCATGGCTGGTACTTTAGAAATCACTTGCCTCTGCGCGAATACGTCATTCAACGTAGCGATGCGCCCCTGCCCGGGCCGCAGACTCGCGAGCAGACAAGGCACGAGACGGCAGGGAGCGCTTCTTGCTGTACCTGCCGCATGCCACCGTTGCCGCCGCCGCGAGAACCCGCCATGACATCCGTCTCCGGACAGAAGATCTTTCGCATCCGCCGCGACTACAACGCCTGGGTCGCGAACGAAACGCTGGAGGACTACGCGCTGCGCTACACGCCGCGCAGCTTTCGCAAGTGGTCGGAGTTCCGCGTGGCCAACGCGGCCTTCGGCGCCACCTCGTTCCTGGCGCTGGAGGCCATCGGCGGGGCCATTGCGCTGAGCTACGGTTTTTCGAACGCGCTGTGGGCGATCCTGGTGGTGGGGCTCATCACCTTCCTCACGGGCCTGCCGATCTCGTACTACGCGGCGCGCCACGGCGTCGACATGGACCTGCTCACGCGCGGCGCCGGCTTCGGCTACCTTGGCTCCACGCTCACCTCGCTGATCTACGCGAGCTTCACTTTCATCTTCTTCGCGCTCGAAGCGGCCATCCTCGCGCTGGCGCTGCAGATGTACCTCGACTGGCCGCTGTGGCTGCTGTACCTGGTGTCGTCGATCGTGATCATTCCGCTGGTGGCGCGCGGCATCACGCTCATCTCGGGGCTGCAGCTGTGGACGCAGCCGATCTGGATCGTGCTGTTCGTCTGCCCCTTCATTGCGGTGATGGTGAAGAAGCCCGAGCTGTATGCCGACTTCACCGGCCTCGTAGGCCGCACCTCGGACAGCAGCGGTTTCGATCCGCTGATGTTCGGCGCGGCGGCCACCGTGGCCTTCTCGCTCGTGGTGCAGATCGGCGAGCAGGTCGACTACCTGCGCTTTTTGCCCGAGAAGACCGCCGCCAACCGCGGGCGCTGGTGGACGGCGGTGCTGGTCGCGGGGCCGGGCTGGATCGTGCCGGGCATGCTGAAGATGATGGGCGGCGCATTCCTCGCCTTCCTGGCGCTGCAGCACGAGATACCGGCCAACCACGCGATCGAGCCCACGCAGATGTACCTCACGGGCTTTTCGTACGTGCTGCGCGACCCGGCGTCGGTGCTGGGCATCACGGTGCTGTTCGTGGTGGTCTCGCAGATGAAGATCAACCTGACCAACGCCTACGCAGGCTCGCTCGCGTGGTCGAACTTCTTCGCGCGCCTCACGCACAGCCACCCGGGGCGCGTGGTGTGGCTGGTGTTCAACGTGGCCATCGCAATCTTGCTGATGGCGCTGGGCGTGTTCGCCGCGCTGGAACACGTGCTGGGCTTCTACAGCAACATCGCCATCGCCTGGGTCGGCGCGCTGGTGGCCGACCTGGTCATCAACAAGCCGCTGGGCTGGAGCCCGAAGACCATCGAGTTCAAGCGCGCGCACCTGTACGACATCAACCCCGTGGGCCTGGTCGCGATGCTGGTGGCGGCGGCGCTGGCGATGCTGGCCTATTCCGGCGCGCTGGGCCATTGGGCGCGGGCCTTCTCGCCCTTCATCGCGCTCGCCACGGCCATGGCCGTGTCGCCACTGCTGGCGTGGCAGACGCGCGGGCGCTACTACCTGGCGCGCACCGACATCGACCGCTGGACGCCGGGCCAGAGCGTGAAGTGCTCGGTGTGCGACAACAGCTTCGAGTCGGAAGACATGGCGCATTGCCCGGCCTACAGCGCACCGATCTGCTCGCTGTGCTGCACCTTGGAGTCACGCTGCCACGACCGCTGCAAGACCGACTCGCGCGCCGCCGAGCAGATGAGCGGCTGGCTGCAGGCGCTGCTGCCGCCCGCGCTGTCGGCGCGGCTGAACTTCCGCGTCGCGCATTACCTGCTGGTCGCCACCTCGCTGATCGCGCTGCTCGCCACCGTGGTCGGCGTGGTCTACGCGCAGGAGGCCATCGCGGGCACCATCGATTCGGCGATGGCGACGGCCTTTCTCAAAGTGTTCGCGCTGCTCTCGGTGATCGCCGCCGTGGCCGCGTGGTGGGTGGTGCTGGGCAGCGAGAGCCGGCAGATGGCGCAGGAAGAATCGAACCGCCACAACAACCTGCTTGCGCTCGAGATCGAAGCGCACCGCCGCACCGACGCCGCGCTGCAGACCGCCAAGGAAGCCGCCGAAGCCGCGAACCAGGCCAAGACGCGCTACGTGGCCGGCATGACGCACGAGCTGCGCACGCCGCTCAACAGCATCCTGGGGTACTCGCAGATCCTGCTCAAGGGCGGCGACGCGGCCCTGCCACCGCGCGAAGCGGTGCAGACCATCCACCGCAGCGGCGAGCACATGCTGGGCCTCATCGACGGGCTGCTCGACCTGGCGCGCATCGAGGCCGGGCGGCTGCAACTGGAGCCCTCGCCGCTGGCGCTGCCGGCCTTTCTCGACCAGGTGGTGCAGATGGTGCGGCCGCAGGCCGAGGCCAAGGGCCTGGCGTTCGTCTACACGCATGCGGGCCGGCTGCCGCCGTGGGTGCATGCCGACGTGAAGTGGCTGCGCCAGATTCTCATCAACCTGCTGACCAACGCCGTGCGCTTCACCGACAGCGGCACCGTCACGCTGCACGTCGACGCGCGGCGCGAGGTGCTGCGCTTCGACGTGGTCGACACCGGCATCGGCGTGGCGCCGCAGGACCGCCAGCGCATCTTTTTGCCCTTCGAGCGCGGCGCCGCGGGCCGCCGGCGCGGCGAGCCGGGCACGGGGCTGGGTTTGACGATCACCGGGCTGCTCACCTCGCTCATGGGCGGCGAGCTCAAGCTGGCGTCGACCTCCTCGGCGGGCAGCACCTTCAGCGTGCGCGTGTACCTGCGTGAGGTGGCTGACCCCGGCCCGCAGGCGGGCTCACGCGAACCGGTGTCGGGCTACCTGGGCGAGCGCCGCACGCTGCTGGTGGTAGACGACCAGCCGGTGCAGCGCCAGATGCTCGCCGGCATGCTCGCACCGCTGGGCTTCACGGTGCGAGAGGCGGCCAGCGGCACCGAGTGCCTGGACAGCCTGCGCGAAGAGCTGCCCTCGGCCATCCTGCTGGACCTGACGATGGACGACATGGACGGCTGGCAGACCGCGCGCTCGGTGCGGGCCTCGGGCTTTGCCGAGCTGCCGATCATCATCGTCTCGGCCAACATGTTCGAGAACCAGACCGACCGGCTGCGCGCCGCGGGCTGCCAGGCCTTCGTGGGCAAGCCGGTGATCGAGTCGGAACTCATCGCCACGCTGGAGCGGCACCTGGGCCTCGAATGGCTGGCGACCGGCGATGCCCTGCCGCCGCCCGCCGACCCCGATGCGACGCCGGTGCGCCCGCCCCTGCTTGCGCTCGGCGAAGACGACCGTGCCGACCTCATGCGCCTGGTGCAGATGGGCCATGTGCGCGGCCTGCACACCGCGCTCGACCGGCTGGCCGCGGCCTCGCCCGCGGCGGCGGCCACCTGCACCTGGCTGCGCGGCATGGTCGCGCGCTTCGAACTCGACAACCTCCGCAACGCACTGGCAGAAGATGCAGACACTCCCCTCGCCCGGTCATGAATCCGAACGCCCCGTCGTGCTGGTGGTGGACGACGCCCCCAGCAGCCTGGGCATGCTGTGCGACACGCTCGAGGCCAGCGGCTACACCGTGCTGGTGGCGGCCGACGGCGAGGCCGCGCTGCAGCGGCTCGAGCTGGTGGTGCCCGACGCGATATTGCTCGACGGCCTCATGCCCGGCCTCTCGGGCTTCGAGACCTGCCGGCGCATCAAGGCCAACGCGGCGCTGGCGCACATTCCGGTGCTGTTCATGACCGGCCTGTCGGAAACCGCGCACGTGGTCGAGGGCTTCGAGTGCGGCGGCGTCGACTACGTGGTGAAGCCGATCCGCGCGCAGGAGGTGCTGGCGCGGCTGCACACCCACACGCGCAACGCCCGCATCACGCGCATGGCGCGCGACGCGGTCGACGTGGCGGGCATGGGCGTGGTGTTCGTCGACACGCGCGGGCGCATCGCCTGGCGCTCGCCGCAGGCCGCGCTGTGGTTGCATGCACTCGAAGACCCGGTGGCGCCGGGGCGCCTGCCCGCGTCGGTAGAGCCCGCGCTGGCGCCGGGTGCGTCGATCGCCATCGGCACCGCCACGGCCATGCGCCTGTCGGTGCGCAACCTGGGCGCGGCGGCGCTCGGCGAGACCATGCTGCTGTTCGCCATCCAGCGCGAAGGCCCGGCCGCGCGCCTGGCCGATGCGGCCCTCACGCCGCGCGAGACCGAGGTGCTGTCCTGGCTCGCCAAGGGCAAGACCAACCGCGACATCGGCGAGATCCTGGGCACCAGCCCGCGCACGGTGAACAAGCACCTGGAGCACATCTTCGAGAAGCTGGGGGTGGAGACCCGCGCGGCGGCGGCGGCACTGGCGAGCGGCATGTAAACCCCCACGGGGTAACCGCCCCCGCGGCACTGGGCTATCGCCCCCAAAGGCGCCGGTTGCGCTCAGAATGCGAAAGCCACAGGAGAGAGACATGCTTTCAAGCCTGCTGACCTTCCCGCCCCGCGAGAGCGCCTACCGGCGCAAGTTCCTGAACAACACGGACGAGAACCTCTTCATGGGGTCGTTCGAGAGCTTCGAGGCGGCCGAGGCCGGCGCGCCGCCCACCAAGGCCGTCGGCTACGCCAACGCCGACGCGGGCGAGCTCTACAGCCCGCAGATCTATTTCTACGACTACCCCGGCCTCTTCTGGCTGGGCCGCTCCATCGATGCGGGCCTGACGCGCGTGTTCGACCTGGGCGGGCACGTCGGCATCAAGTACTACGCCTTCCGGCGCGTGCTGAGCTACCCCGACACCCTGCGCTGGACGGTGTGCGACGTGCCCGGCGTGGTCGAGAGCGGCCGCGCGATGGCCGTCAAGCGCGAGGCGACCGCGCAACTGAGCTTCACCACCGACTACCGCGATGCGAGCGGCTGCGACGTGCTGTACGTGTCGGGCAGCCTGCAGTACCTGCCGATGCGCATGGACGCCATTCTTTCCGCGCTCGCCGTGAAGCCCCGGCGCATCGTCATGAACACCACGGCCGTGCACCCCGAGCGCACGATCTACACGCTCAACAGCATCGGCGTGGCCGTGTGCGCCTACCGCATCCAGCACCACGACGAGCTGCTGGCCGACCTGGCACGCTCCGGTTACCGCAAGCGCGACGTGTGGCGCAACGAGGGCAAGCCGATCGAAGTGCCCTTTGTCGATGGCGGCGACAAGCCGTACTACGCGGGCTGCTGCTTCGACCTGATCGTCTGATTCGACCTCGTCGCCTTGCGGGTGCCGCCCTATCGCACCTCGTAGTCTTCCATCGGCTTGTCGCTGGGGTTGGCCCAGGCGGCCCTGGTCAGGGCGCTGGCCGGCAGCCCCACCTTCGCGCCGTGCGGCGCAATGGGTTGCATGAACCACTTGTCGTAGATCCGCGCGGCCTCCCCGCTCCTTGCCAACGCCAGGACGCTTTGATCGACCAGCTTCTTGAACGCGGCATCGCCCTTGGGAATCATGATCGCGATCGGCTCGACGCTGAGCACCTGGTCGAGCAGCCTGTACTGCGCGGGCTCCTTGCTCCTGGAAATCAAGGTGGCAAGGATCTGCCCGTCGGCGACGAAGCCCTCCGCGCGGCCCGATTCGAGCAGCAGGAACCCTTCGCTGTTGTCCTTGGCGTACACCTGCGCGATCTCAGGGGCGTTGTCGCGCTTGAGTTTTCTCAGCAGCTGGACGGAGGTGCTCCCCGTCGTGACGGCCACCGCCTTGCCGGCGAGCTGAGCCGCCGAAGCAACGCCGGATGTCGCCTTGACCGCGATGCGAACCCCTTCGACATAGAGCGTCGGGGCGAACGCGACGTCCTTCTGGCGCGCCGCATTGTTGGTCGTGGTACCGCATTCGATGTCGACCGTTCCGTTCTGCACGAGGGGCATGCGGTTCTGCGGCGTGACGAGCTGGTACTTCACGTGGATCTTGCCGATCTGCAACGCCTTCCCGATGTCGGCAATGACACGTTCGCAGACCTCGACGTGAAAGCCCGTGTAGCTGCCGGGCCCCAGCGTGAAGGACATGGCGCCCGAGGCGTCGCGCACGCCCATGGTGATGGCGCCGGACTCCCTGATCTTCTTCAGCACGTCGGTTTGGGCGGATGCACGCCCGGCGCACAGCAGGAGCGCCGCGGCCGTTGCGGCCGCCAGAAGGCAGTGGGTTGTTTTCACGTCGGCGCTTTCAGACGGCGAACAGCGAATCCAGGTCCGCAAAGGACTTCAGCTCGATGGCGTTGCCCGACGGGTCGAGAAAGAACATCGTCGCCTGTTCGCCGGGCTCGCCCTTGAACCGGATGTAGGGCTCGATCACGAATTTCGTCTGGCGTGCGATGAGCTTGTCGGCCATTGCCTGCCACAGGTCCATCGGCAGCACGGCGCCGAAGTGACGCACAGGCACGTCATGGCCGTCCACGGCGCTGTGCGTCTTGTGGCCGCATTCGTCGGGCGCCAGGTGCGCCACGATCTGGTGGCCGTGGAAGTTGAAGTCGACCCACTCGGTCGAACTGCGGCCTTCGGGACATTCGAGCAACTCGCCGTAGAAGGCGCGTGCCTCGGCGATGTCGCGCACGGGAAAGGCCAGGTGGAACGGGATGCGTGCAGTGGGGGTGCTCATGGGGTTCGTCGATCAAGGAGTTCAGGGTGAGCAAACTCTAAGCAGCAAGCCACATAACCGAAAACGATATATTTCATCGCTGAGCACCACCCATTTCGATGAATCCCGAATGATCACCGAGCTTCGAACCTTCATCGCCGTGTGTCGCCACGGCACATTCGCCGCGGCGGGAGAGCGCATCGGCCTCACGCAATCGGCCGTCAGCAGCCAGATCAAGCGGCTCGAGGAATCCCTGGGGTTCCAGCTCTTCGATCGCACAGGCCGCTCTGCCACCTTGAATGCGGCGGGCGAGACCACGCTGGGACGGGCGGAAGAAATCTGCGGCCTCTACGCCAAGCTCGGCGAGCTGCCCGACGACGCCGCGAACGCCGGGCTGCTGCGCATCGGCGCCATTGCGTCCGCGCAGCCGACACTGGTGGCGCGGGCGCTCGAGAAACTGCGCGCCGGCTTCCCCCTGCTGCGCGTGCACATCTCGCCCGGCGTGTCGATGCGGCTGATGGACGACCTGGACGCCGGCAGCATCGATGCGGCCGTGATCATCCGGCCGCCTTTCGGCATTCTTCCCGAGCTGACGTGGCAGACCCTGGTGCGCGAGCCCTATGTGCTCATTGCCCCCGCGAGCGTGCCGGGCAGGAACTGGCGCACCCTGCTGCAGGAACAGCCGTTCCTGCGCTACGACCGCGCATCGTTCGGCGGGCGCATGGTCGAAAGATTCCTCCAGCGCGAAGGCCTCGTGGTCAGCGACGCCATCGAGGTCGACGAAATCTCCGGACTCATCCACCTGGCCTCCAAGGGCCTGGGCGTTGCGCTCGTGCCGTGGGTCGAGGCCCACCTGCCGCTGCCGCCGGGCGTGCGCATGCTGTCCCTCGGCGAGGCCACGTTCCATCGCGAGATCGGCCTCCTGCAGCGCAAGCCACGCGCCAGCCCGCCCCTCGTCGCGCAGTTTGCGCAGTGCCTGCGCGAGGCAGCCGAACCGGCGAAGGCGAGCCGAAAGAAATCCTTGACGAGCTCCAAAAAGATATTAAAGTGATATCACTTTCAACAGGAGGCCTTCATGCACGAGCAGACCCCGTCCATCCCTCGCCCGGTCCGCAGGGAGCGGCCGTACCGGTCCGTCAACGGATACGGCATCGTCGCCGTGGCGCTGCTGATCCTTGCGGTCGGCGCCTGGGTTCTCGTGCGGCGGATGATGCCGCTGCCCCTGAGCATCTTGCTGATCGTCGTCGGCGTCTCGCTGCTGCCGGGCCTGTACATGCTCAAGCCCAACGAGGGCATCATCCTCACGCTCTTTGGCAAGTACCAGGGCACCGACCGCACCGAGGGCCTGCGCTGGACCAACCCGTTCCAGGCCGGCCAGAAGATCTCGCTGCGCGCGCGCAACCTGAACACGCCGCCGCTCAAGGTGAACGACAAGCGCGGCAACCCGGTGGAGATCGGCGCGGCCGTGGTCTGGCGCGTGCACGACACGGCGCAGGCCGTGTTCGAGATCGACGACTACAACAAGTTCGTCGCCATCCAGTCCGAAGCCGCCATCCGCCACCTGGCCACGCTCTATGCCTACGACAGCGGCGACGACCTGCAAAGCGACGAGGTCACGCTGCGCGCCGGGCTCGACGTGGTGGCCGACGCCCTCAAGGCCGAGCTGAACCAGCGCTTCGCCAGCGCCGGCGTCGAGGTGCTCGATGCCAAGCTCACGCACCTGGCCTATGCGCCCGAGATCGCCCAGGTGATGCTGCGGCGCCAGCAGGCCGTGGCCATCGTGAGCGCGCGGCACCAGATCGTGGCGGGCGCGGTCGGCATGGTCGAGGCCGCCCTCAAGGGGCTGTCGGAGCGCAACCTCGTCGTGCTGGATGACGAACGCAAGGCCTCGATGGTGTCGAACCTGCTGGTGGTACTGTGCTCGGACCGCGAAACCCAGCCCGTGGTCAACACGGGCACGCTCTACACCTGATGCATCCAAGGCTCCCGTTCACCGCCGCCACGTCGTTGTTCCCTGATGGCCAGTCCCGGTAAGAAGTCCTACCCGCTGCGCATCGATCCGGCCCTGTGGGCCGAGGTCGAGCGGCTGGCGGCCCAGGAGTTGCGCAGCGCGAACGCGCAGGTCGAGTTCCTGCTGCGCGAAGGGCTCGCGAAGCGGGGGCGCCTGCCGGCGGCGGCTGCGCCCACCAAGGACGCGGACCCGCCCAAACCCTCGCGCTAGTAGTAACCCCGGATTTCCTGAAGGCCGATTGACAGCCTCGGCCCCTACGATGACACGGCACGATCTTCAGGAGACACACGCCGTGACAGCCTTCGCCTTCCCCCGTTCCGCCCTGACCCGCCGCGCCGCCCTGGCGCTGGCCGCCGCCTTCGCGCTCGCCGGTTGCGTCAGCACCCCACCTGCCGCCACGGGCAACATCCACGTCATGACCTCCGGCGGCTTCACCGCCGCCTACAACGAGCTGCGCCCCGGCTTCGAGCGCAGCACCGGGCGCAGCGTGAAGACAGCCTACGGTGCGTCGATGGGCAACGCCAGCGACTCGATTCCCAGCCGCCTCGGCCGCAACGAGCCCGCCGACGTCGTGATCCTGGCGCGCCCCGCGCTCGATGCGCTGGTGGCGCAGGGCAAGGTGGTGGCGGGCAGCCAGGTCGACCTGGTGCGTTCGTCGATCGGCTTCGCGGTGCGCAAGGGCGCGCCCAAGCCGGACATCGGCACGGTCGATGCGCTCAAGCGCACGCTGCTCGCGGCGCCGTCGATCGCCTACTCGGCGAGCGCGAGCGGCACGTACTACGAGACCGAGCTGCTCAAGACGCTGGGCATCGAAGACCAGGTGAAGCCCAAGAGCAAGCGCATCCTGAGCGAGCGCGTGGGCACGGTGGTGGCGCGCGGCGACGCGGCCCTCGGCCTGCAGCAGGTGAGCGAGCTGCTGCCCATCGAGGGCATCGACTACATCGGCCCGCTGCCCGCCGAGGTGCAGCGCGTGACGGTGTTCTCGGCCGGCGTGGCCACGGCCTCGAAGCAGCCCGAGGCGGCGCGCCAGCTGATCCGTTACCTCAACGCCCCAGCCGCGGCGCCGACGATCGCGAAGACGGGGCTGGAGCCCCTGTCGGCACGCTGAGCCGGCGCCCCACGGCCCGTAAACTGGCGGCCTTCATCCCCTCCTTCCGCCTTCCCGACGAACGGACGCCATGACCACTTCGCCCTCTTCCGCCCTCGTGACCGCCTTCGCGCCCAGCGGCACGCTGCGCGCCTCGATCAACCTCGGCAACCCGATCCTGGCCAACAAGGACGCCACCACGGGCGAGCCGGTCGGCGTCTCGATCGACCTGGCCCGCGAGTTCGCGCGGCGGCTTGGCGTAGGCATCGAGCTGGTGGTGTTCGAGAAGGCCGCGGCCTCGGTGGACGCGGTGAAGAACGAGAAGGCCGACATCGGTTTCTTCGCGGTCGATCCGGCGCGCAGCGAAGGGCTGCGCTTCACGGCGCCGTATGTGCTGATCGAAGGCAGCTACCTCGTGCCCGAATCCTCTGCGCTGACCGACAACGCGCAGGTCGATGCTGCAGGCCACCGCATCTCGGTCGGCTCTGGGAGTGCCTACGACCTGTTCCTCACGCGCGAGATCAAGGCGGCCGAGATCGTGCGTCTTCAGGGCGCTGGCCCTGCGCTCGCGGCATTGCGCGCAGGCGAGGTCGAGGTGGCGGCGGGCATCCGCCAACTGCTCGAAGGCGAAGCGGCCCGGGCACCGGGTGTGCGTGTGCTGCCAGGGCGCTTCATGGTGATCCAGCAGGCGATGGGCACGCCTGCCAGCCGGGGGGCCGAGGCGCAGGCGCTGCTCTCTTCCTTTGTCGAGGAGATGAAGGCTTCTGGCTTTGTGGCCGATGCGTTGAAACGCCATCGCATCGAAGGCGCGATCGTTGCGCCGTAACTGAGCGCTCTTGTTCAGGGCGCGTGCACAGGCCACCGGGTACTTCCCTCCGCGAATGTCCCCCGGCCTTCGGCCTCCTCCTTGATTTCGCTGCGGGAAGCACCCAGTGTCCTGTGCCCGCTGGGCGCCGTCGTGGTGGTGGTGGCCGATCAGAGCTTGTGCGCCTCCACCGGCCCCTGCGAATAGAACAGGAAGTAGCCCGTCTGCGTCTTGAAGCCGTTCTTCTGCCAACCGGGCGGCACCTTGAAGATGCCGAGCTGGTCGCTCGAGATGCCGACGAAGGAGGTGTTTTCCGTGTCGGTGGTGATGCGGCTCCAGCGCTCGCGCGTCACCGGCTGCAACTGCATCTTCGGTTCGCTCCACTCGGGTGTGCGCACCTTGTCGCGCATGATGTAGCGGTCGCCGTCGCGCTCGATCTTGACGACCTCCTTGAGCACGCCGTTGCGTTCGACGGCGTAGACGCCGACCAGTTCGGCCTCGGGCCCGCCGCGCGCGCCGCAGGCCGAGAGCAGTGACACGCAGGCCACTGCCAGCAAGGAATTCAGAAGAGTTTTCATGAGGTTCGAATGAGGTGACGCATGCGCCGCCGGGCGGCGCATGCGGGTTCATGAAAGAAGGTTCAGTTCAACTCAACGCTTCTGGTTCTCGCGCAGCGGCAGCTTGCCCTGGAAGCGCAGTGCGTGCGGGTACTCCTCCTTGCCGCCCGCCTCCACCGCCGCCATCTTCTGCTGGCTCAGCTGCGTCTTGGCGAGCAGCGGCGCCGGCAGGTTGAGCACGCCCTTGATCTGGTCGTACTGCGCCTGCGTGATGCGCCCCACGCCCAGCAGGCGGAAGGCATCGCGCTCGATGTTCAGCAGCAGCGGCTTGTTGCCCGCGAAGTTCTGCACTTTGGCCAGCAGGTTGCTCCGCGAGGGCGCGCTGTAGTTGCTCACGTAGTAGTCCTGCCCCGTCGGCCCGGCCAGCACCGCGGTGCAGCCCGGCAGCTCGACCTGCGTGGCGTTGTTCGACATCACGAAGGTCTCGCGCTTTTCCATCGCGTCGCCGTACGCCAACGTGACGGGAATGGTCCACGTCGAGGCCGGGAACTGGTTCTGGTTGGGGAACGACTCCTGCGTGATGTTCACGTAGGTGCGGTCGCCGGCGCACTGCGCATCGACCGTGAGCAGCGGAATGCCGGTCTGGCGGATGAAGCTGTCGCCGATCTCGCTCACCTTCTTGCCGCCGGCGGCCTTCTCCAGCGAGGTCCACAGCCGCGTGGGCGTGACGTTGCCGAACGCGTAGTCCTTCAGGTAGATCTGCAGGCCCTTCTGCATCGCCTCTTCGCCGATGTAGTTCTGCACCATCTCCAGCACGTGGCTGCCCTTGTTGTAGACAAAGATCGCCGGGCTGATGAAGCCGAACGAGCCCGCGTCGTTCAGGTTGCGCTGCACCGGCACGGCCGAGGGCTTCAGGTCGGCCACGATCACGTTGTGCTTGTCCAGCACGTAGTCGGAGAAGCTGTAGTACTCGGGGTGGAACTTGATCGTGGTGCGCCGTTCGAACCAGCGCGCGAACGATTCGTTGAGCCACACGTTGTCCCACCAGTCGAGCGTGACGAGGTCGCCGAACCACTGGTGCGCCACCTCGTGCGTGACCACGGTCACCGAGTACAGCGTGGGCTTGTCGCCGGGCTTGGTGAGCACCGCATCGGCAAACTCGAAGATCGCACCCCAGTTCTCCATGCCGCCGAAGCCGGTGTTGGGCTTGTTGTCGTAGCTGTCGTTGGCGGCCACGGTGTCGAACTTCTTGAAGGGCAGCGAGATGCCGGTGTACTTGTAGTAGTAGTCCATCGACACCTTGGTCCACTCCATCGCGAACTTGGCCCAGTCGGAGCGGCCCGGCGGCGTGAACCAGCGCAGCGCCATGTCGCTGCCGTCCAGCGGGTTCTTGAAGGTGTCGGCCAGGATGTCGAACTTGCCGCCGCCGAAAAAGGCCAGGTACATCGGCATCGAGGGCGTCTTCTCGAAGGCCACGCGCTGGTAGCCGTCGGGCAGTTTCACGGCCTCGGTCTGCGCGCCGTTGGACACGGTCTTCCAGTCGCCCGGCACCTCGGCCGAGATCTCGAAGGTGTGGCGGAAGGCCGGCTCGTCCCAACCCGGGAACCACTGGCGCGCGAAGTTGGTTTCGCCCTGCGTCACGATGGCGTCGCTGCTCACGCCCTCGGGCGTCGACAGGCCCACCTTGAAGATGCCCGACGCGGCCGAGCACAGCGGGTTCTTCGCCATCACTTCCGGCGTGCAGTACTCGGCATCGGAGAACTGGATCTTGCCATCCCACTCCATGTGCAGCAGGTACTTGCCCTTGGCGATCTGGCCGTCGTTCAGGCGCAGTTGCACGAAGTCGCCGCGCGTCTGCGGCGTGGGAATCAGCGGGATCGCCTCACCCGGCTTGGACACCTTGCGCAGCGTGGTGCGCCCGCGCGCAAAGTTGAGGTCGTGCGCGGCGACGACGATGGCGTCGACCGGCTTGAGCACGTCGATCTCCACGTCGGCGCGGCCCACGAAAGTCTTGAGCGCCGCATCGGGGCGGAACCACAGCTTGTAGTTCACGGGCCAGACCGTGTCGGGCAACTCCATCGGCCGGGCCGAACGATCGACCGCGGCCACTGCCGATTCGGGTGCGGCGGGCACGCCGTCGTCGGGGGTCTTCTTGGTGGTGTCGCCGCTGTCGGCCGCGGGCGCGTTGGCCAGCGACGGCGCATTCAGGCCGGAGCCGCCGAACGATGCGCCACCGCCGCTGTCTCCGCCGCCGCCGCAGGCCGTCAGCGCGGCAAGGGTCACGGCCGTGAGGGCCAGGCAATGAACGACAGGTGTATTCAGTGATTTCATGATCGCCTCTGGGTACTCTTGGTAAGGAACATGCGCCGCACCGCAGGCACCGGCGGATAGCCGGCGATGCGCGTGACGCGCGCGGGATGAGTGGAACGACAGACCGACAGGAAATGCGGGCAACACAGCGCCCTCTCGGCGAACAGACCGTTCGTCAGGAACGCAGGCTCAGGCCGGACCGCACCGCATGTGCTGCGGTGGTCCCAGGATGCGCGGGGCGAGCGGCGCCATTCCCGTCAAGACGCGGGGTGTGGGGGGAGCGTGTGAACGCGGTGGGGTGTCGCGGGCCGGGCTCAGTGCCCGTGCATCGACGCGATGCGTTCACCCGTCAGGTGAACGGCCGGGGCCATGGCGAAAGCGATGGCGACGGCAAGACTGGCTGCGGCTCTTGTGGTTGATTTCACGCGCATTCCCTCGTCCGTTGAAGTGCACGCAGTTGTAGCTGATCGATGCAATGAGCTCAACGATCCGCGGAACTTTTCTCTCTCCAATTGTTCGCGCGTGATAGGCCGAATGGCGTCATGGCACGCGACGCGTGCCATGCGATACGAAGATGGTTCTGCGGCCGAAACACCTGCTCACGCAGATGACAAAAACACGGGGCCTTCACTGTGACGAAGCGGCCACAGTACGAAGGTTCAAGCCGCGGCGAAGGCTACGAAAGCTGTGAACCAGAGACTGCAGCAGTGCGTTGCGCACGCTCGCGCCACCACAGCAGGAAGCCGCATGCGAACACGACGAGCTGCGTGCCGATGAGCAGTGCAAAGCCCGCGAAGAAACCCGCCGCCGACGAGGCCGCAGTGACCGCCGTGTTCGCTGCGCCCGAGCCGTGCGACACCGCGCTGATCACGCCGCCCATCAGCGCCGGCATGAAGCCCGCCACGAGGCTGCCCACGCCGTTGGTCACGCCGAAGGCACTGGCCGTGTGCTCGGGCCGCGAGCAATGCTGCACAGTGCTCGGAATGGCGGGGCTTTGCAGGCCCCAGAAGAAGTTCGCCGCCACGAGGCAGGTCGCGGCCATGTACGGGTCGCGCGCATTGATGGCCAGCAGCACCGACAGCGCCACGCCCGCGCTCGCGCCCATGAAGATGAAGGGCACACGGTCGCGCCCGAGCTTGTCGATGAGCACGCCGCCCGTGAACACCGCGAGCACGGTGGCGTACTGCGGCAGCGAAGCGATCCAGCCCATCTCGCGCAGCGAGAAGCCGCGCGCCTCGCGCAGGTAGGTCGGCAGCCAGTTGCTGCTGCCCCAGAGGTAGGCCAGCGCCGCCGACGTCAGCAGCGTGATGAGGAACAGGTGCCGCGTGTGCAGCGCGCCTTTCACGATGCCCGCCACGCGCGACATCGCATCGCCCAGCGACGAAGGCTTGATGCCGTCGCCGTGTCCCGCGGGCATGCGCACGAAGGCCAGCACCAGCGGAATGCCCAGCACGATGTTGAGCACGCCCAGCACGTGGAACGAGCTGTCCCACTCGAACTGCGTGAGCAGGTAGCCCACCAGCGGATAGCCCACCGCCAGGCCCAGGCCCGTGCCCATGTTCACCAGCGCATTGGGCTTGCCGTTCTCGTGGCTCTGGAAGTGCGCCTTGATGTACGACGAGGCCAGCGAGAACAGCGGCCCTTCCGACACGCCCAGCAGCACGCGCGACGCCAGCAGCAGGCCGTAGCTGTTGAACATGGGCGAGGCCCAGGTCACCACGCCCCACAGCACGAGGCCGTAGATCAGGCTGCGCCGCACGCCGAACAGCGCCGAGCAGAACGGCGTGAGCACGAAGGCCGAGATGCCGTAGCCCAGCATGAAGGCCGTGGCCAGCAGGCCCTGGCTCACGCGGTCGGAGGCGTCGAGGCCCACGTGCTTCAGGAAGGCCGCATCGGTGATCAGCACCGCGATGTTGATGCGGTCGACGTAGGAGATCGCGACGATCACGAACAGGGTGACGACCCCGTACCAGCGCATGGCCTTGGATGACATGGGATTCTTCTCAGGTGGGTTGCACGGGGGCCGGCGCGGCTTCAGGGGCAGTCGTTCGCCGGCCTGCCTGCGTCGAGGACCGTTCGGGCGAATCCGAACGCGTCGGATTGCGAGGCGCCGATGACCGACCGATGGGTCTGTCCGGCGTACTGCTTCAGTTGCACGGTCGCGCCGCGCGCGCACAGGCTGCGCACCATCGCCGCCGTGGTGTCGGGCGTGACCGTCGTCTCGTCCTTCTCGCCCTGGATGACCGACACGGGCACCCGCATCGTGAGCGACGACGCATCCTGCGCGGCCAGCAGCCGCGCCATCGCGTCGTACGCCGCGCCGGGCTTCAGGTACGGCCCCGGCGGCAGCGGCAGCATCGCGAACAGCCCCGAGAGGCAGGCCGAGCCCATCGCCTCGAGGTGCGGGCGCAGCGCGGGCGAGGTCAGGGCCTGCACGTCGATGGCCGGATTCATCGCCTTGGCGCTCATCACGGTCAGCGACACGAAGGGCAGCGCCGGGACGGCCACCGCTTCGCCGCGCACCACGCTGTCCATGAACCGCAGCACGCCGGGCCCCGTGGGCGCGATGGCGATGGCCGCCCGCAGCGGGTAGCGGCCGGCGCTGCGGTCCGGCAGGCCGGCGGCCCACAGCACGGCGCCGCCGCCCTTGCTGTGGCCCACGGCGATCCAGTCGGGGCGCAGCTTCACGCCGTCGAGCGCATGCGCGGCCGCCACGGCATCGGCCAGGTTCTCGGCATTGCTGCGGCTGTGCAGGTCGGGCACGGGCCCGAAGGCGCCCCACCCTGCGTAGTCGGTGCGCACCACGGCATAGCCTTGCTGCACCCAGGCGTTGAGGTAGGCATCGCGCTCGCGGTTCACGACCAGCGAAGGCGCGCACTGCGGCGCGAGCCCGGTCGAGCCGTTGGCCCAGGCGATCACCGGATAACCGCCGGCGGGCGCGGGCGTGCGCGGCAGCGCCACCTGGCCGACGACCACCGCGTTCGCGCCGTCGAAGGTGGTGGACGCGTACGACATGACCCAGTTGCGCCCTGCGTCGGGCAGGCCGTGCAGCTTGTCAGGGCTGGCCAGCAGCAGCTGGCCGGGCGCGGGCGGCGTGGTCGGCGACATGCCGGCGCAGCCGGCCACAAGCAGCGATCCGAGGGCCAGCGCCGCGAGGCGCCGCACCTGCGGCCAGACGGGGGTTGCGCGCATGCCGGCCCTTTCGCGTCAGAACATGTGCCGCATGCCGAACTCGACGCCGCTGGAGGCGCGGTTGGGCATGGTGATGGCGCCGGCCAGGGCCTGCGTCGCGCCGTTCTTGTTGCTGATGCGCGCGATGGTGCCGTACACCGCCGTGCGCTTGGACAGGTTGTGCACGTAGCCGATGGCCAGCTTCGAGGTCGTGGGCTCGCGCACCGCGTTGAGGGGCTCCAGCTTGTAGCGTGCGTACGAGGCCTTGATCTCGCCCGGCCCGATGGGCAGCTGGAAGCCGACCAGCACGCCCTTGGCATCGGTGCTGCCCTTCGATTCCTTGTACAGCTCGCTCGTGAGCTTGAGGTTCATGAGCGCCGCATCGAAGGTGTAGGACGCGCCCAGGTTGGTCACGCGCAGGTCGCCAGCGGCGTAGCGCGTGCGGCCGGTGGCCAGCGCCACGTTGAGGCCGCCGCTCTGGTAGCCGAAGCGCGCGCCGGTGTGCTGGCCGTCGCGCTTGTTCGACACCTGGGTGCCGGGCAGCACCGAGTTCGAATCGTTCTCGCCCATCGCGTACATCACCTGGCCGTAGAAGCCGCCCAGGCTGGCCGGCAGGAAGTAGCCGATGCTGTTCGAGGCGCGCGTGCCGGTGGGTGCCACCAGGCCGCCCAGGCCCGAGAAGTAGATCTGGTTGGCGCCGATGCCGCCGCCGGTGCCGAAGGGGTCGAAGATCGCGGTGTTCCAGAAAGCCGGCACGTAGTCGCGGCCCAGGCGCACTTCGCCGAAGGGGCCGGCCAGGCTCACGGTCGAGCGGCGGTTGAAGCTCAGCACGCCGGGCGTGCCGTTGCCGCTGGCCTGGTTGTTCGAGTTCGACGGAAAGCCCGTGCCGCTGTCGTTCTGCAGGCCCATCTCGAGCCAGAAGTTGGCCGAGTAGCCGCCGCCGAGGTCTTCCGTGCCGCGAAAACCGAGGCGGCTGAACATGTTGCCGCTGTTGCCCAGCTGCGTCTTGTGGGCCGATCCGTTGCCGCTGCCGCGCGTGTAGACCACGGAGGCGTCGACGACGCCGAACAGCGTCACGGAAGATTGGGCCAGCGCTGCGCCAGCCGCGGTGGCCGCAGCCATCGCGATCAAGTACTTTTTCATTGAATGTCTCGGTTGGTTTTCTCTCGGCCGTCTTTTGGGGTTGTGGCCTTCTCGTTCAGATATCCAGCACCAGCCGCTCGCCCTTGCAGCGAGAGACGCAGATCATCATGGTCTTGTTGGACGCACGTTCGATCTTGGTGAGGATGCCGTCGTGGTGATCGACTTCGCCCTCGAGCACCGCCGTTTCGCAGGCGCCGCAGACGCCTTCCTTGCAGCTGTGGTCGGGGTTGAGGCCAGCGTCGATCAGGCTGTCGAGAATCGACTTGCCCGGAGGCACCTCGATGCTCTTGCCGCTCTTGGCGCATTGCACCACGCAGGTCTGCGTGGCGCTGGGCGCCTCCACATGCACGGCGGCGAAGCGTTCGATGTGGGCGTTGGCGTAACCCAGTTGCTCGCAGCTCTTTTCGAAGGCGTCGAGCATCGGCGTGGGGCCGCAGCAGTAGTAGTGGCTGGTGGCGCCCTTGCCGGCCAGCAGCGAGGCGAGGTCGGGCGGCGCGCCCTTCTCGTCGTCGAAGTGCCAGGTGAGCTGCACCGACTTCTCGGTGGCCAGCGCTTCGATGGCGTCGCAGAAGGCGGCTTCCTTGCGGGTGCGCGCGCAGTAGACGATTTCGACCGGTTGGCCGATGGCGATGAGCCGCTGCAGCATGCACCAGATGGGCGTCACGCCGATGCCGCCGGCCACCAGCACCGAGCGCTCGGCGCCCTCTTCCAGCTTGAAGTTGTTGCGCGGCGCCGAGATGGGCAGCGTCATGCCCACGCGCAGCTGCTGGTGCACGTAGCGCGAGCCGCCGCGGCTCTTGCGGTCGTTGAGCACGCCCACCACGTAGCGCTGGCGGTCGCTCGAGGGGTTGCACAGCGAGTAGCTGCGCACCAGCCCGTTGGGCAGGTGCAGGTCGATGTGGGAGCCGGCCTCGAAGGCGGGAAAGTCCACTGCCGGCGTGGCCGGCCGGAACTCGACGCTGACGATGCCGTCGGCCTCGTAGCGCATGGTGTGCACGAGGGCGTTCAGCGTGGGAGAAGACATGGCGATGCTCGCTTGCTTGCAGTTCAGGCCGTGGCGGCCTCGGCTTCGGCCAGCTGCGCTTGCGCGAGATTGCGCATGTGGCGGCGCAGGCGGACGATGCCCAGGTCGTGCTGGTACAGGTTCTCGTGCTGGTTGGCGTCGGCTTCCATCTCTTCGAGCATCACGCGGTCTTGTTCCAGCACGTGCCAGTGGCGCGCCTCGAGGCGGTTCTTGTAGAGGAAGCGCCAGGTGTCGCGCTCCCAGCCCGGCGCCAGCTTGCGCGCGCGCCAGAAGAAGGTGGCGGTCATGCCGTTGGCCATCGGCGAGAAGGCGCCGATGATGATGAAGTTGCCGCCGGGGCCGCCGGTCTTCGGGTACGGAATTTCCAGGCGCATCCAGTGGATGCCGGTGTCGGCCCACTCGGTCCAGTCGAAGTTGACGTTGCGCTGGCCTTCCTTCTCGAACACGAAGCCGATGTCGGTCGGGCGCACGCCGAACTTGGCGCTGGAATCGCCCTCGGCCATCGAGTGCGACTGCTTGTGCAGGTACGTGCCGTGCATCGGGTCCATCACGTTGTCCAGCACGTAGCGGTAGTCGCCCTTCCACTCCGTGTAGCACAGGAAGTTCGCGTACTCGGCCTCGTCGGTCAGCTGCTCGGGCAGCACCAGCGGCGGCGGCACGTCGACCGGCTCCTTCGAGTTGTAGAGGAACACGGCGCCCGCGCGCTCCTGCACGTGAAAGTGCCGCGTGGCGCGCGAGCCTTCGAGCTTGCAGCCGGGGCTGCCGGGCACGCGCGTGACCACGCCGTCGTGGCGCACTTCGACGCCGTGGTACGGGCACGAGAGGCGGTCACCCAGGATCACGCCCTGCGACAGCGGCGCGCCGCGGTGCGGGCAGCGGTCTTCCAGCGCGTGCAGCACGCCTTCGCCGTCGCGCCACAGCGCAATCTTGCGGCCGAGGCGGCGCAGGGAGATCGGGTTCTCCTTGATGAAGTGCGAGGGGCAGATCGGGTACCAGAGGTCCTTCAGGCCGATCTCGAGCAGGTGGTCGACCGGATCGGCGGGAACGGGATGGATGGCGATGGTCATGATGGTTCTCCTCAGGCGGCCAGCGTGGCCATTTCCTTGCGGTACAGCGCCTCGGTCCATGCGAGGCCGCCCGGCGTGGCCAGGCCGCTGTCGTTCAGGCGTTGCACCAGGCCCGGCAGGTCGTGGATGCCGTCGGCATAGGCGCGTTCGATCACGTCGCCCAGCAGGTCTTCGTAGGTGGTCGCGGGGCGCTGGCGCGCCTGGTGCGGTTGGAGAAAGCGGTCTTGTTGCATCGTGAGCCTCCGTGGAGCGAGGGAGAAAAAGGGGTCAGGCAGTAGCAGCGACAGCGCCCTGCGCCGGCACGCCCAGCGGCACGGCCCAGGCGTCGTAGGCGTACACCCAGTCGGCGTTGCCGCCTTCGCGCAGCCAGTTGTTGCCGCGCGAGCCGAGCTGCACCTGGCTGGCGCGTTCGATGCGCGCCGTCTGGTAGGCCTGCAGCGCGGCGGGAATGCCGGCCATGGCCACGCCGTCGAGGTGGCGCGACAGCACCACGGCGTCTTCGATGGCCATGCCGGCGCCCTGTGCCATGAAAGGCAGCATCGGGTGCGCGGCATCGCCCAGCAGCGCCATGCGGCCCTGCGCCCAGGCGGGCATCGGGTCGCGCTCGTACAGCGCGGTCTTCAGCACCGTGTCGCAGGCGTCGAGCAGCGCGCGCGCCTCGGGGTGGTAGGCCACGTACTGCTCGCGCAGCTCGTCGACGCTGCCCGGCGCGGTCCACGACTCGAGGTGCCAGGTGTCCTGCGGCGTGGTGGCGAAGATGAAGATGTCCTTGCCGCGGTTCAGCGGGAAGGTGACGATCTGGCTCTGCGGGTTCGGGCCCCACCACTTGGTGAAAGCGCCCAGGTTGGGCACGCCGGCCACGCGCTCGGCGGGCACCACGGCGCGGTAGGCGACGATGCCCGTGAAGCGCGGGCTCTCCGCGCCGAACATCGCGGTGCGCACGCCCGAGTGGATGCCGTCGGCACCGATCAGCACGCCCACGCGAGCGCTGGTGCCGTCGCTGAACGACAGGGTCACGCCCTGGCCGTCGGCCGCGATGGTCTCGGCGCGCTTGCCCAGCGCCACGCGCTCGGCCGGGAACATGTCGGCCAGCGCGGCCAGCAGGTCGGCGCGGTGGATGGTGAGCTGCGGCGCACCGTAGCGCTGTTCGGCCGAGTCGGCCATCTCGAGGCGCGAGGTTTCCTCGCCGCTGTCGTAGGTGCGGCTGATGCGGTGCGACGGGCGCGCCGCCGTCACGCGGGCGGCGTCGCCGACGCCCAGGCCGTCGAGCGCGCGCACGGCGTTCGGCGTGAGGTTGATGTCGGCGCCGACGCGGGCGAACTGCTTGGCCTGCTCGAACACGACCACGTCGTGCCCCGCGCGGCGCAGTGCGATGGCGGCGACCAGGCCGCCGATGCCGGCACCGACGATGCCGATGGTGGATTCGCTTGTCTGCATGGTCTCTGTCTCTCTTTGTTCTTGGGGGTGGCTCACTCGGCCACGATGTTGCGGGCCTTGATGATCCGGGCCCAGACGGCCGTCTCATCGCGGATGTGGGCAGCGAACTCGGCGGGCTTCATGGCCGCGTCGGTCATGCCCTGCGCCTTCAGGCGCTCGCGCACGTCTGGCTGGGCCAGCATCTCGGCCGCGTCTTTCGCCAGCTGCTCGACCACGGCCGGCGGCGTGCCCTTGGGGGCCAGCAGGCCATACCACGAGGTCACGGTCACGCCCTGGATGCCCTGCTCCGCCAGCGTGGGGATGTCGGGCGCGGCGGCGCTGCGCTTGGCTTCGGTCACGCCCAGCGCGACGAGCTTGCCGTTCTTGATGAAGGGCATGGTCGCGGGCAGGTTGCTGAACATCAGAGGCACCGAGCCGCCGAGCACGTCGTTGAGCGCGGGCGCCGTGCCCTTGTAGGGCACGTGCAGCAGGTCGATGCCGGCCTGCTGCTTGAACAGCTCGCCCGCCAGGTGCAGGCCGCTGCCCACGCCCGGCGAGGCATACGACAGCGTGTTGGGCTTGGCCTTGGCCATGGCCACCAGCTCCTTCGCGCTCTTGATGCCCGAGGCCGGCGCGGCCACCAGCACATTGGGCGCCTTGGCGAGCATGGTGACGGGCACGAAGTCCTTCTCGATGTTGAACGGGAAGTTCGGCATCAGCGTCGGGTTGATCGTGAGGTTGCCGGCCGGCACCACGAGCAGCGTGTGGCCGTCGCCCTTGGCGCGCTTGACCTTGTCGATGCCGATGTTGCCGGCCGCGCCCACCATGTTCTCGACCACGGCCGCCTGGCCGTAGCGCTTGGCCAGGCCGTCCGACAGGATGCGGGCCAGCGTGTCGACCGGGCCACCGGGCGGGAACGGCGAGACGATGGTGAAGCGGTCGCTCGACAGCTGCTTGTGAGCGTCGCTCTGTGCGTGCGCGGGCAAGGCGATGGCCAGCGCCGCGGCGGTCAGCAGGGAGAAAGAAAAACGTCGTTGCATGAGGGTCACCGGGTTCATTTCTTCTCGGTCAGGAAAGCACCTTTCGGGCCTTCCGCGTTCTTCTGGCGGCGGGTGTGGCCATCGAGGCCGCCATCGACCGCCCATTCGGCGAACACGGTCGGGCCGGGTTCGAACTCGCGCGGCTGCCAGTCGGCGGTGAGCTGGTCTTCGTCGGCGTAGTACTCGATGAGGCCGCCGGCCGGGTTCTTGAAGTACCAGAAGTACGCGGACGACACCGGGTGGCGGCCCGGGCCCAGCTGGGTGTCCCAGCCGCAGCGCGAGAAATGCAGGCCACCGCCGAACACCTCGTGGATGTCGCGCACGGTGAAGGCCACGTGGTTGAGCCCGCGCTTGCCCGACGGAATCTGCAGCAGGAACAGGTCGTGGTGGCCGCCCTCGGGCGCGCAGCGCATGAAGGCGCCGCGGTTCGGATAGCCGTCGGACGAGACAAAACCGAAGCGCTGCGCATAGAACGCGCTCGTGCCCTTCACGTCGCTCACGAAGAACACGACGTGGCCGACTTCGATCGGCGTGGCGCGTTCGTAAATGGGTGCGGGCTGGTTCACGCGCGGCTTGGCGTTCCAGGTGTTCATGGCGCCGCAGTCGACCTCGACCGCGCGCTTGCGGCTGACCTGCAAGCGCACCGCCAGGCCGTTGGGGTCGGTGCAGCCGATGCGGCGCGCGCCGTCGACCGTGGTGTCGATGAAGGCCGGGTCCTGCGCGATGGCGGCGGCGTAGCGGTCCAGGTCGGCGTCGCTTTCCACGCCCCACACCACTTCGCGCAGCGTCGGGCCCTCTTCCATCGCGGGCGGCAGGCCGGGCTTGTCCCACGCCGCAACGACCACCTTGCAGCCGTTGAGGCACTCGAAGACGAGTTCGTCGGCGGCTTCGGACACGAGTGAAAGGCCCCAGTCCTGGAAGAACTGGCGGCAGGCGGGCAGGTCGTCCGCGCCGTAGGTGATCTGGTCGATGCCAAGTACGCTCATCGTGTGCTCCTGTTCAGTTCGCCCACGGGAGCGGTTGTTCGTTCGTGCCCCAGTACATGCTCTTCTGTTCCATGTACTGGAAGATGCCTTCGCGGCCCTTCTCGCGGCCCAGGCCGCTGTCGCGCCAGCCGCCGAACGGCGTCGAGACCGAGAACTGCTTGTAGGTGTTGACCCAGACCGTGCCGGCCTGCACCGCGCGGCCCAGCTTCCAGGCGCGCTTGAAGTCGCGGCTCCACACGCCGGCGGCCAGCGCGTAGACGCTGTCGTTGGCCTGTGCGATCAGCTCTTCCTCGTTGTCGAAGGGCATCGCGACCAGCACCGGGCCGAAGATTTCCTCCTGGCTGATGCGGGCGTTGTTGGTCAGGCCTTCGAGGATGGTCGGCTGGTAGAAGTAGCCCTTGTCGTAGTCGGCGCCGTGCGGGCGCACGCCGCCCGTGCGGATGCGCCCGCCCTCGGACACGCCCAGGTCCACGTAGCGCTCGATGCCTTCGCGGTGCTTGGCCGTGATGAGCGGGCCCATCTGCGTGCGCTCCGAGGCCGGGTCGCCCACGCGCAGCGCATTGGCGCCTTCGGCCAGCCGCGTGAGGAACTCGTCGTAGATGCTGCGGGCCACGAACAGGCGCGAGCCCGCGATGCACGACTCGCCCGACGA
This sequence comes from Variovorax sp. V118, assembly GCF_041154445.1. Taxonomy (GTDB): domain Bacteria; phylum Pseudomonadota; class Gammaproteobacteria; order Burkholderiales; family Burkholderiaceae_C; genus Variovorax; species Variovorax boronicumulans. The sequence goes on from NZ_AP028663.1 coordinate 2,947,013, forward strand.
ACTGAAGATGCCGTAGAGCACGCCGTTCACCGCATGGTCGAGGTCGGCGTCGTCGAGCACCATGGTGGGCGACTTGCCGCCGAGTTCGAGCGACACCGGCATCATCTTGTCGGCCGCGATGTGGGCAATGTGCTTGCCGGTGGTGGTGCCGCCGGTGAACGACACGCGCTTGACCAGCGGGTGCTTGGTGATCGCGTCGCCGATCACCGAGCCCTTGCCCGGCAGCACGCTCACGATGCCCTTGGGCACGCCGGCCAGCTCGCAGATGCGCGCCAGTTCCAGCGCCATGAGCGGCGTGACTTCGGCGGGCTTCACGACCACCGCGTTGCCGGCCGCCAGCGCGGGCGCCAGCTTCTGGGCTTCGCTCGCGATCGGCGAGTTCCACGGCGTGATGGCCGCGACCACGCCCATGGGCTCGTGCACGCTCATCGTGACGAAGGCGCCGCGCGAGGGGGTGATGGTTTCTTCGAGCGTCTCCAATGCGGCGGCGAAGAACTGGAAGGTGCCCGCGGCGCTGGCCACGAGGTTGCGGGTTTCGCTGATCGGCTTGCCGTTGTCCAGGCGCTGCTTCTGCGCCAGCGACTCGCCCTCTTCGCGGATCAGCTGGGCCACGCGGTGCAGCACGGCGGCGCGCTCGTGCGGCAGGCGCTGGGCCCAGCCGCTGGTGCGAAAGGCGTGGTCGGCGCGCGTGATGGCTTCTTCGACGTCGGCCAGGCTCGCGGCCTTCAGGCGCGCGATGGGCTCGCCGGTGGCCGGGTACAGGCTTTCGTAGACGTCGCCGCCGCCCAGGCGCCATTCGCCGGCGATGCAGATCGGAAGGAGTTCGGTGGAGATCATGGGGTGACTCAGATGGCAAGGGGCGCGACGCGGTTGCGCAGCGCGCGCACGGCGCTGTACACGGTCAGGGCCGAGGTCTTGGGGTTGGCCGCGAGCGGCTTGTTGCGCATGGTCAGCGCGAAGCTGCCGAAGGCGCCTTCGGCTTCGACGGTGTGCACGTTCTCGGTGGTGGCCGGGTCGGCAATGAGGCGCACCAGCGTCTGGTCCAGGCCCAGGCCCGCGAGCGAGACGGTGGCCGCCACGTTGGCGTTCTTCGGATAGAGCAAGGCGGCTTCGCGCGCACTGCCTTCGAAGATCACGGTTTCGTGCGCCAGCGTGTCCAGGTTGCGGCCCTGCTCGGCCGGCGTGCCCTTCCAGGCCTGCGGCGGCTTGCGGCCGGTGTAGCGCACGCTGTCCAGGCCGCCGATGCGGGCCGCGGCCAGCGCGTCGATGCCGCCGATGGCGCCGGGAATCAGCTGCACCTGCGTGCGGCCGGCGACGGCGGCGGCTTCGAGCTTCTCGGCGAAGCCCGTGGCCGACAGCGCGCCCACCGAGGCCACCACGCAGGGCGTGCCGCGTGCCAGCGCGGGCAGCACGTGTTCCTCGATGGCGGCATGGCCGGCGGTCTCGACCACGAGGTCGATGCCGTCGGCGGGCACGGCGCTGCCCACCTGCGCGTCGGGGGCGACCTTCTGCGCGGCGGCAATGCCTTCGGCCGGCACGACGATGGCCACCACCTTCAGGGCGGGATCGCCGCGCAGCAGTTCGAGCACCGAGGTGCCGATGGCTCCGCAGCCGACGAGTGCGATGCGCGTGATGGCAGTGGTCATGCGTGGGGCTCCGCGTTCGCTCACTTGGCCGCGCCGAGCGCGGGAATCTGCGTGACCGTGTTGGTCGGCGGGCCGGCGAAGCTGGTCTTGAAACCGCCGATCGACAGCATGTCGATCTCCAGCAGGAACGGGCCGTCGGCGGCGAGCGCCTGGTCCAGCTGCGCCGGCAGGTCGGCCAGGTCCTGCACGCGGGCGTGCGGCAGCGCGATCGACTTGCACAGCAGGTCGTAGTCGGGCGTGTGCAGCTCGGCGTAGCACTGGCGGCCGCCGTACTGCGCGTCCTGGATGTTCTTGATCACGCCGTAGCTCTTGTCGTTCATGAGCACGATGACCATGGGCGCCTTCTCCTGCACCATGCAGGCCAGCTCGCCCAGGTTCAGGATGAAGCCGCCGTCGCCGGCCAGGCAGAAGGTCTTGCGGCCCGAGCCCGTCACCGCCGCGCCGATGGCCGCGCCGATGGCCATGGGCATGCCCTGGCCGATGCCGCCGCCTGTGGCGTGCACGCCGGCGCTGGGTTCGAACACGCGCAGCTCGCGATTGCCCCAGGTACTGTTGGACACCGTGACGTCGCGCACCCAGTTGAACTTGCGGCCGGCCACCGACTGCAGCTGGCGCACGAGTTCGGCGTACGGGCCGAGGCCGTCGCGCAGCGTGGCAACCGCCTGGTCGTGCGCGGCGCGCAGGTCGACCAGCAGCTGCGGGTCGGCCTGGTACTTCGCGGCTTCGAGGCGGTCGGCCAGGCCGTCGAGGGCCAGCGCGGAATCGCCGCAGACAAAGGCTTCGGACGCATAGCAGCGGCCTTCGGCGGCGGCATCGGCGTCGATGCGGTACAGCGGGCGCGGCAGCTTCAGTTCGTACTTGAGCGTCTCGTTGCCGCGCAGGCGCGAACCGACCACGAGCATCGCGTCGCAGGTCTGGTAGAAGGCCTCGACGGGCTTCTGGATGTTGTAGGCGCCGAGCGAACCGGCGTCGTCCTCGGGCACCGTGCCGCGGCCCTGCGTGGTCGTGACCACACCGAAGCCCAGCTTCTGCAGACGCTGGATCGCACTGCGCGCATGGCGGGCACCGCCACCCACCCACAGCAGCGGACGCTTGGCCGTGGCCAGGCGCGCGGCCAGTGCATCGAGGCCGGCGGCCGAAGGCACGGGGCGCTCGATGGGCAGCGGCGACAGGTCGGCCGGCATGGTCGTGAGCGCCGACTGGATGTCGATCGGAATCTCCACGCTCACCGGGCCGGTCGGCGCCGTCATGGCGAGCTGCACCGCGCGCTTGAGCGTGCCCAGCACCGTCTCGACGCTGCGCACGCGCAGCGCGGCCTTCGACACCGCCTTGAGCATGGTGAGCTGGTCGGGCGCTTCGTGGATGTACGACATGCCCTTGTCCAGGTACGGCGTCTCGATCTGGCCGGTGATGTGCAACAGCGGCGCGCCGGCGGTCAGTGCCTCGACCATGCTGCCGGCGATGTTGCCCGCGGCCGGGCCGGTGCTGGTGATGCACACGCCCAGGCTGGCGGTAGAGCGTGCATAGGCGTCCGCCATGTTGCCCGCGCCGGCTTCGCCGCGCGCCGAGATGAAGCGCACCGTGCCGCGCTGCGCGAAGGCATCGAGGATCGGCATGTTGTGGATCGAGATCACGCCGAAGGCTGCCTTGACGCCGCACTGCTCGAGGAACGCGGCGACGACGGCGCCGACCGTGACGGTGTTGTTGGGGTTATGCATGGCGGGAATGGCCTCCGGAGATGTCGATGTGGCTGCCGGTCGTGTACGACGCGAGCGGTGAAGCAAGGAAAAGGATCGCGCGCGCGGCTTCGGTCGGAAGCCCCAGGCGACCCAGCGGGATGTGTTTGGTGGTGGCGAGCTGGCGGCTCCAGGCGGCCCAGTCCTGCGACTTGTCTTCGCGCGCCTCGAAGCGGCGGCGCCACTGGCCCGACTCGACCAGGCCGATCAGGATGCCGTTGACGCGCACGCCCTGCGGCGCGAACTCGGTGGCCATCGAACGCACGAGGTTCAGCAGGCCCGCGCGCGCGGCCGAGGTGGCGACCATGTGCGGCTCGGGTTGGCGTGCCAGCAGCGAGTTGGCGCAGACGATGGCGGCATCGCCGAGCACCGCGCGCTGCGCCGTGAGCTGCGGCAGGAAAGCGCGCGTCGGGTGGATGACCGAGAAGAACTTCAGGTGGAGCTCTTGCATCCAGGCCGCATCGTCGGTGTCGGCGAACGTGGAGACACGCCCCTGCCCTGCGTTGTTGACCAGCATCGACGCCTGGCCGAGTGCGGCCTCGCTGGCGGCGGCGAAGGCGCGCACCGAGGCGGCGTCGAGCACGTCGCAGGTCTGCGCGAACAGCTTGGCGTCGGGGTACTGCGCGCGCAGGCCGGCCACGGCGGCATCGAGCCGTTCGGCGTTGCGCCCGCACAGGGCCACGGCGGCGCCGCAGCCCAGCAGCAGCTCGACGGTGGCCAGGCCGATGCCCGACGACCCGCCCGTGACCACGGCCACGCGGCCGGCCAGTGCGTCGGCGGCGAAGAAGGAGGAGGAAGGGGCGAAGGTCGTCATGGTCAAACGGAAATCAGTCGTCAGGCGCTGCGCAGCGGCACCACCTTGCTGGTGCGCGCGGGCGAGTAATTGAGCAGGCCCGAGATCTCGTCGGCGGTGCCACGCACGCGCTGCACCATCTCGTCCATGCGGTTCTCGTCGATGTGGCCCGAGGTGATGGTGGCGCCCAGCGCCGCCACGATGTGGCCGCTGTGGTCGCGCACCGGCGCGGCGATGGTCGAGATGTTCGATTCGAAGAAGCCCTCGCCCAGCACATAGCCGCGCTGGCGGTCGGCCTGCACCATGTCGAAGAGTTCGTTCACGGTCTTGGGCGTGCTCGGCGAGAAGGTCTCGAGCTTGTCTTCGGGGTACAGCGCGCGCAGCTGCGGCAGCGTGAGGTCTTCGAGCAGGATGCGGCCCAGCACCGTCGCGTGGGCCGGCAGGCGCGTGCCCACCGTGACCGAGCTGGCGAACGGCGTGGCCGGTGCCACCTTGGCGACGTAGACGATCGAGCGGCCGTCGCGCACCACCAGGTTGCAAGGCGTGCGCAGCTCGTCGCACAGGCGGTTGAGCAGCGGCGTGCCCAGCTGCGTGAGCTCCAGCGAGGCCAGGTATTCGAAGCCCAGGCGCAGCACGGCCAAGCCCAGGCGGTAGTCGCGCCCGCCCTCGGCGCGCTCGAGGAAGCCCATGTTCTCCAGCGTGGTCAGCAGGCGGAAGACGGTCGAGCGTGGCAGGTCGAAGCGGCGCGCCAGCTCGGGCGCGGAGAGCGTGCGGCTCTCGCGGCTGAACTCGCACAGCACGCGCAGGCCGCGCTCCAGCGCGGGCACGTTGTAGCGGTCTGCGCCCTCTTCCATCACTTCGTTGTCGGTGGCCATCTTGGAATTCCTCTCGGTTGTCTTGTTCGTGTCGGGTCAGCCGGCGAGCGATTCGCGCAGCAAGGCGGCGACGGCCTGCGGTTGTTCCACATAGCCGGCGTGACCCGCATCGTCCACCAATTCGAGGGGCACGCCGCAGCGGCGCGCGACTTCTTCGCAGGCGCCGGGCGGCGTGACGACGTCGAGCGCACCGCAGGCCACGCGCACGGGCATCGGCGGCGGCAGGTCGGCCAACAGGTCGGCGTTGCACAGCAGCTCGACGGCCTGGCGGTAGCCGTGGTCGTTCAGGCGCGCCATGTTCCAGCGCACCCACTGGCGGGCGTGTTCGCTGGCACCGTCGGACACGAGCCGGCCCGCGCGCTTGGCGGCCATGCCGGCAATGCCGAGGTCGTCGAGCGTGGCCAGGCGTTCGGCGCGCACCTTGGCGCGGGCGTCGATGCGCGCGGCGGCGCCATAACCGATGGCGGGGCTCACGAGCACGAGGCGGCGGATGCGGGCACTGGCGCTCGCATCGCTGCGGGCGGCCGACGCGGCCACGATGGCGCCCAGCGAATGGCCGACGAGCACGCAGGAGCGGATCGACAGCGCGTCGAGCATTTCCTCAAGGCGTGCGGCGTAGTCGGCGGCGGTCGGCGCGGCCGAGGCCAGCGGCGTCGAGCGGCCGTAGCCCGGTGCATCCCAGGCAATGAGGCAGGCCTGCGGCGCCAGCAGCGCCGCGGTGTCGAGCCACGAGGCCGCGCCCGAGCCGATGCCGTGCAGGCACACGATGACCGGGCCCTGGCCGCATTCGCGCACCGACACCACCGCGCCGCCGCCGACCGCGACGTCGCGGGCCGGAAAGCGTGCGTCGAGCCGCGCCAGCTCGGAAGCCGGCAGGGTCTGCGCGGAGATGTCGACGGTGCTCATGGCCTGTTCGCTCGCTGGCTTGCTCGCTCAGCGCTTGATCTTGGCCAGCGGGTGGTCGGCGGGGTACGTCGGCGTGACCGGCTTCTTGGCGCCGAGCATCACGCACATCAGCGCGTCTTCGTCGCCGATGTTGATCTCTTCGCGGTACACGCCGGGCGGCACCGAGATCAGGTCGCGGTCGGTCATGATGGTTTCGAAGCGCTCGCCGTCCTTCTCGATCACGACCTTGAGCTTGCCGCGGATCAGGAAGAACACCTCTTCCACGTCGGTGTGGATGTGCGGCGGGCCTTCGTGGCCGGCCGGGATCACCATGGTCGAGAAGGTGAAGTGCTCCGAGGGCACGGTGTTGGTGTCGGCCGCGACACCGGTGCCGCCAGTGCCCACGTAGCGCATCTGCGCGCGGCGGAACTTGGGATCGAAGTCGGCCTGGAACTTCAGCGCGTCCCAGTCGTACTTGCGGGTTTCGTAACGGGCGATGCGGGTGTTCATCCACTCGGCCAGGCTGCTGCCCTCGGGCTGCGCCAGGGTGTTGTTGATCTTCTGCTGTTCGGACAAATCGCTCATGGGTGTACTCCTTGGTCGGGAAATTCGGTCGGTGGTGGCGGGTTCAGTGCATCGCGAAGCCGCCGTTGACGGCAAGCAGCTGGCCGGTGACGAAGCGCGCCAGGCCGGACAGCAGGAACACGGTCGCGCCGCAGACGTCGGCCGCCTGCTGCTCGCGCGGGATGGCGCGGCCTTCGAGGTATTTCTGGTGGCGCGCCATCGGCACGTACTCGGTGGCCTCGACCAGCGTGAGGCCGGGCGCCACAGCGTTCACCGTGATGTTGTCGCCGCCCCATTCGCGCGCCAGCGAGCGCGTCATGGAGATGACGGCGCCCTTGCTCGAGGCATAGGCCAGCAGGTTGGGTGCGCCCCACAGCGCCGTGTCCGACGCGAGGTTGACGATGGCGCCACGGCCGCTGGCCGCCAGCGCGGGGCGGCAGGCGCGGCCCATGAGCCAGCTGCCGCGCACGTTGACGTTCATCACGCGGTCCCACATGTCGACCTCGAGCTGGTGCGCGTCGCGACCGCCCGAGTTGGTGATGGCGGCGTTGTTGACGAGGCCGTCCAGGCCGCCGAGCAGGCGCACCGCCTCGGCCGCGCCCGCCTCGATGGAAGCCGGGTCCGACAGGTCGATGGCCAGCGCGTGCGCCGTGCGGCCGGCCTCGCGCAGCGCCTGGGCCTCGGTCTCGGCCAGCTCGCCGAGGATGTCGGCCAGCACCACGCTCGCACCCGCCGCGGCCACGCACTGCGCGAACGCGAGGCCCAGGCCGCGCGCACCGCCGGTCACGAGCACGCGGCGGCCGGCCAGCAGGTTGGCGGGCATCTCGGCCAGCAGCGACTGCAGGCTGGAGGGATCGGCGATGGCTTTGAGGTCGGTCATGGCGGGCGTCTCCGTGAGGTTCAGTCGGCCTGGATGCCGAGTTCCTTGATGACCTTGCCGAAGCGCGCGAAGTCGGCGGCGTTGGTCTTGGCCAGCACGTCGGCGTCGCCGCCCACGGGCGTGGTGCCCAGCACGGCCATGCGCGCGACGATCTCGGGCATCTTCAGGATCTCGTTGAAGTGGCCGTTGAGCATCTTCACGATCTCGGGCGGCAGGTTGCGCGGGCCCCACAGGCCGTTCCAGGCGGTGAGCTCGACGTCCTTGTAGCCCAGCTCGGCGAAGGTCGGCACCTTGGGCGCGAGCGGCGAGCGCTCGCGCGAAGCCACGGCGAGCGGGACCATCTTGCCGTTGGGCATGTAGGGCGCCACCGGGCCGAGCGTGATGAAGGTCACCGGCACGTGGCCGCCGAGCACGTCGTTGACGGCGGGCGCCACGCCCTTGTACGGCACGTGCGCCAGGCTGGTGCCCGAGGCGCGGGCGAACATCTCGCCCAGGATGTGCATCGGCGAACCGCTGCCCGGGCTGGCGTAGCTCAGCGACTTGCCGCCCTTGGCCGCGGCCACCGCGTCCTTCAGGCCGGTGTAGCCCTTGGCGCCGCTGGCCACGAGGAACAGCGGCAGGTTGCCGGTCTGCACGATCGGCGTGAAGCCGTTGAGCACGTCATAGCCCGAGGCGCTGCCGGTCTTGAGCACCAGCTGCGCGATCGAGAAGGTGCTGGGCGCGAGCAGCAGCGTGTAGCCGTCGGGCGCGGCCTTGGACACGAAGGCGCTGCCGATGATGCCGCTGGCACCGGGCCGGTTGTCAACCACCACGGGCTGGCCGACGCGGGCCGAGAGCTTTTCGGCGTACAGGCGCGCCAGGGCGTCGGTGTCGCCACCCGCCGGATAGGCAACGACCAGCGTGATCGGCTTGCTGGGGTAGGTGTCTGCCCAGGCGAGTCCGGAAGCGCAAGCGGCGGCCAGGGTGACGGCAGCGGCGATGGCGAGGCGGCGAGTGTGTGTCATCGGGGGTCCGTGGAATCGGTGGTTTGTTTCACTAAAGAAACAACGATTTATTAATGGAACACCGCGAGAATACCGACGAAGACAACTTCATGACTAGGTAAAAACCCTAGTTGAGGTGAAGCCGGGGTGCACGGCCCACGAAAAAGGGCGGCCGTTTCGGGCCGCCCTTCGAGGGGGAAAGCGGGGTTGGGCTACCCGCCGTAGCGCGCGACGGTCAGGCCTTCCATGTCGATTTCGGGCGCCCTGCCCGCGACCAGGTCGGCCATCACGCGGCCGGTGCCGGCCGCCATGGTCCAGCCGAGCGTGCCGTGGCCGGTGCTCAGCAGCAGGTTGGGCACGCGGGTGGCGCCGATCACCGGCGTGCCGTCGGGCGTCATGGGACGCAGGCCGGTCCAGAAGGAGGCATCGCGCACCGGGCCGCCGCGCGGGAACAGGTCGGTCACGACGTGCTCGAGCGTGTCGCGCCGCCGCGCGTCGAGCGCGAGGTCGAAGCCCGAGAGCTGCGCCGTGCCGCCCACGCGGATGCGATCGCCCAGGCGCGTGACGGCGACCTTGAAGGTCTCGTCCATCACGGTGGATTCGGGCGCGCCGCTCGCGTCGGTGATGGGCACCGTGATCGAGAAGCCCTTGACCGGGTACACCGGCAGGTCGATGCCCAAGGGCCGCACCAGCGCGGGCGAGTAGCTGCCGAGTGCGACCACGTAGCGGTCGGCGGTGAAGCTGCCCTGGTCGGTGCGCACCGCCGTCACGCCCTTCCCCGCTTCGTGTTCGAGGGCCTGGATGTTCACGCCGAATCTGAATTGCACGCCCTCGGCTTCGGCCAGCTTGGCCAGCGCCTGCGTGAACTTGAAGCAGTCGCCGGTCTCGTCGCCCGGCAGGCGCAGGCCGCCGACGAACTTGTCCTTCACGGCGCCGAGCGCGGGCTCATGCAACACGCAGCCGTCGCGGTCCAGCACCTGGTAGGGCACGCCCGATGCCTTCAGCACCTCGACGTCCTTGGCGGTGCCGTCGAGCTGCGCCTGCGTGCGAAAAAGCTGCAGCGTGCCCTGCATGCGCTCGTCGTAGCGGATGCCGGTGTCGGCGCGCAGCGTCTTCAGGCAGTCGCGGCTGTATTCGGCCAGCCGCACCATGCGGCCCTTGTTGAGTTCGTAGCGTGCCTGCGTGCAGTTGCGCAGCATCGACAGGCCCCAGCGCCACATGGCCGGATCGAGCATCGGCTTGATGACCAGCGGGCTGTGCTGCATGAGCATCCACTTGATCGCCTTGACCGGCACGCCGGGCCCGGCCCAGGGCGCCGAATAGCCGGGCGAGACCTCGCCCGCATTGCCGAAGCTGGTTTCGAGCGCGGGCGCCGGCTGGCGCTCCAGCACCGTCACCGCGTGCCCGGCGCGCGCCAGGTAGTACGCCACCGAGGTGCCGATGACACCGCTGCCGAGAATCAGGACCTGCATGACAACCCCTCCCTCTTGAAAGCCGCCATGGGCCGAGGGTACAGGGTCGGCGACCTGCTGCGCATGACATCTCGCTGGTCTTGCGCAAGGAAGCGCAGCACCCAGGCCTCGTCGACGGCCCGGCAGCTTCGGCGGATGCGCCCGTCAGAGGGCGTTCAACACGGCCTGCATCGAGGTCAGGCGCGCCTCGTTCTCGTCGGCGTGCGGCCAGCCGGGATGGCGCACACGGGCGCGCTCGTTCAGCGCCAGTTGGCATGCGATGGCGGCCAGTGCCTCGTCGCGCATCGCTGGATCGACCTCGCCCGTGATCTTGAGCTGCCCGAAGGCCGTCGCGACGCGCGCGCGGCATTCGGACTGCAGGAAGGTCTCGTGCATGTCTTCCTCGGCCAGCCATGTCTCGCGCACGTCGGCATCGGCCCGGTGCATGGATTCCGGCACGCCGAAGTCCCAGTCGGCAAGCATCGCCTTGAGGAAGCCCGCGACCTTGCCGTTCTTGCCGCCGTCGCGGTACCAGTCTTCCAGCGACGAGAGCGTGTCGTTGCCGTCGTCGCTGCCGAAGGGGCTGAAGTCGTCGGCCTGGTCGTAGTAGAAATCGTCGGCGGCGAGCGTCACGAAGCGTGGGTGACTGGTCTCGCGGGCGAGGCCTTCTTCAGGGTCGTCGAAATGGTGGGGCATCGGATGGCTCCGGCGGAGTGAATGTGCGGATGAACAGGCCCTAAAGACCCAGTGAGTCCTGCAGTTCGCGCGCCGTCCAGCGCTTCGGCTGTTGCGGCCAGGCCTCGAGCAGCGCGACCATGCGCGCGTTGCGCGGTGCGCTCAGGCCGTGCTCCTGCGCGAGCCGCACCACCTCGCCGCTGAGCGCGTCGATCTCGGTGCGACGGCCCAACGCCAGGTCATCGGCCATGCTGGAGCGCGCCTTGGCGTCGATGCGCAGCATGCGCGCCGCGACGATGCGAAACAGCCAGTCGGGCAACCGCAGCAGGCCCGGCAGGCGCCGCGCCGGCACGGCCGCCACTTGCGCGGGCACGATGCCGCCCGTGCGCAGCACGCCCAGCGTTTCATCGATGAGCGCCGCGAAGCAGCGGCGGTAGCCGCGCTGCATGAGCTCGTCGCGCAGCGGCAGGCCCGACAGCGCATTGACCGGGTTGTTGAGGTTGAGCAGTAGCTTGCCCCACTGCACCGGCAGCAGGTCGGCATGCAGGTCGAGCGGCACGCCGGCGCGCTCGAACACGGGCAGCCAGTCGCGCAGCGCGGGGTCGTCTTCCGCGGCCAGCCGGCCGGGCGTGCCGCGGTGGAAGGCGCCGTCGTCGATCTCGGCCACGTTGTACGGCACCATGCCGGCGCGGATGTTGAGCGAGGGGCCGGCCTGCCCCGCGGCGGCGCAGTTCGAGATGCCGTTCTGCAGCGAAACCACCGTGGTGCCGGCCGGCAGCGCAAAGGCCAGTTCGCGCGCCGCCTCGGCCGTGGCGCCGCTCTTCACGCACAGCAGCACCAGCGCGGGCCGTGCACCCACCGGCACCTGCTCGCACAGGCGCAGCGTGGGCGCCGCCAGCTTGTGCCGGGCGCCGTCGAGGTCGGTGAGGGTGAGGCCGTGGCGCGCGAGCTTGTCGAGCACGCGCGGACGGCCGACGAAGGTGACGGGCACGCCCGCCGCCGCCAGGCTGCCGCCGATGAAGCAACCGATGGTGCCCGCCCCCATCACGAGCACTTCACCGGGGATCGCGTCGGACATGAAGTGCTGCGTGGGTAGTGAGCGAAAAGGACCTCAGGTCCGTTGGGCGACCCAGGCCTGCACCGATTGCAGCGCGGCCGGCAGGCCCGCGGCGTCGGTGCCGCCGGCCATGGCCATGTCGGGCTTGCCGCCGCCCTTGCCGCCGACCTGCTGGGCCACGAAGTTGACCAGCTCGCCGGCCTTGACCTTGGCGATGCTGTCGGCCGTGACGCCGGCCGCGATCTGCACCTTGTCGCCGTCCACGGCGGCCAGCACGATGGCGGCGGTCTTCAGCTTGTCCTTGAGCTTGTCCATGGTGTCGCGCAGCGTCTTGGCGTCGGCGCCGTCGAGCTTGGCCGCGAGCACCTTGATGCCGTTGACGTCCACCGCCTGCGCGATGAGCTCGTCGCCCTTGGACGACGCGAGCTTGCCCTTGAGCGCGCCCACTTCGCGTTCGAGCGTCTTGACCTGCTCGAGCACCTGCGAGAGACGGCCCTGCAACTCGGCGGCCGGCGACTTGAGCGTGGCGGCCACGCTGTGCACGGTCGATTCGAGGTCTTGCAGGTACGACAGCGCATTGGCGCCTGTAACGGCCTCGATGCGGCGCACGCCGGCGGCCACGCCGCCTTCGCTGACGATCTTGAACAGGCCGATGTCGCCCGTGCGGCCCACGTGGGTGCCGCCGCACAGTTCGCGGCTGGTGCCGATGTCGAGCACGCGCACGGTCTCGCCGTACTTCTCGCCGAACAGCATCATGGCGCCGGTCTTCTGGGCCGATTCGAGGTCCATCACGCGGGCCTGCGTGGGCGCGTTGTCGAGGATCTCGGCGTTGACGCGCTTCTCGATCTCGAGGATCTGCTCGCGTGTGACGGGGGCGTTGTGCGCGAAGTCGAAGCGCGTCTTGTCGGCGTCGACCAGCGAGCCCTTCTGCTGCACGTGGTCGCCCAGCACTTCGCGCAGGGCCTTGTGCATCAGGTGGGTGACCGAGTGGTTGCGCATGGTGGCGGCGCGGCGCGCGGTGTCGACCGCGGCCTTGACCGTGTCGCCGACCTTCAGCGTGCCCTGGGTCTGCGTGCCGTGGTGGCCGAACACGTCGGCCTTGATCTTCTGCGTGTCGTCGACACCGAACTGCACGCCTTCGGCCACGAGCACGCCCTGGTCGCCGACCTGGCCGCCGCTCTCCGAATAGAACGGCGTGGTGTCGAGCACCACGATGCCGCTCTGGCCTTCCTTCAGTTCGTCGACGGCCACGCCGTCGAGGTACAGCGCGACGACCTTGGCGTTGGCTTCGAGGTGGTCGTAGCCGGTGAAGGTGTTGCCCGCGCCGGCGTACTCGACGTTGCGGTCCATCTTGAACTTGCCGGCGGCACGGCCCGCGGCCTTCTGCTTTTCCATGGCAGCGTGAAAGCCCGCTTCGTCGACGCTCAGGCCGCGCTCGCGGCACACGTCGGCCGACAGGTCGAGCGGGAAGCCGTAGGTGTCGTGCAGCTTGAAGGCCACGTCGCCCGGCAGCACCTTGGCGTCGCCGGCCAGCGCCGCGTCGAGGATTTCCATGCCGTTGGCCAACGTTTCGAAGAACCGTTCTTCCTCGGCCTTCAGCGTGTCGATGATGCGTTTCTCGTCGGCCACCAGCTTGGGGTAGGCGTCGCCCATGAGCTTCACGAGGTCGGGCACCAGCTTGTGGAAGAAGGGCTTCTTCTGGCCCAGCTTGTAGCCGTGGCGGATCGCGCGGCGCACGATGCGCCGCTGCACGTAGCCGCGGCCTTCGTTCGACGGAATGACGCCGTCGGCCACCAGGAAGGAGGTGGCGCGGATGTGATCGGCGATCACGCGCAGCGAGTTGTTCGACAGGTCTTGCGTGCCGGTTTCGCGGCCGGCGGCCTTGATGAGCGCGTCGAAGATGTCGATTTCGTAGTTGCTGTGCACGTGCTGCAGGATCGCCGCCAGGCGCTCCAGGCCCATGCCGGTGTCGACGCAGGGTGCGGGCAGTTTCTTGACCGAGCCGTCGGGCTGCATGTCGAACTGCATGAACACGTTGTTCCAGATCTCGATGTAGCGGTCGCCGTCTTCATCGGGCGAGCCGGGCGGGCCGCCGGGGATCTCGGGGCCGTGGTCGTAGAAGATCTCGGAGCACGGACCGCACGGGCCCGTGTCGGCCATCATCCAGAAGTTGTCGGACATGTAGCGACCGCCCTTGTTGTCGCCGATGCGCACGACGCGCTCGGGCGGCAGGCCGATTTCCTTGGTCCAGATGTCGTAGGCCTCGTCGTCCTCGATGTAGACGGTGGCCCAGAGTTTTTCGGCCGGCAGCTTGTAGACCTGGGTCAGCAGCTCGAAGGCCCACTTCAGCGAGTCGCGCTTGAAGTAGTCGCCGAAACTCCAGTTGCCCAGCATCTCGAAGAAGGTGTGGTGGCGCGCGGTGTAGCCCACGTTCTCGAGGTCGTTGTGCTTGCCGCCGGCACGCAGGCAGGCCTGCACCGAGGCGGCGCGCACGTAGGGGCGCTTGTCTTCGCCGAGGAACACGTCCTTGAACTGGACCATGCCCGAGTTCGTGAACATGAGCGTCGGGTCGTTGCCCGGCACCAGCGAGCTCGAAGGCACCACCGTGTGGCCCTTGGAGGCGAAGAAATCGAGAAAGGTCTTGCGGATGTCCGCGACCGTGAATGTGGGCTGGCTCATCTTTGGATTTCGTCTGCTGTCGGGGGCGGCCTGGCGATGGCGACCCTGCGTCGAAACCACTGCGTTGAACCGGCCTAACTGCTTGATTTGCTTGAACAATCGATTATAGGTTTGCGCATGGTGCCCGGGCCCGCCGCGGGCCTTGCGCACGCGCGATCCGGGAGCCGGGGCTAATATGGACGGCTGAAGCGGTGCGCGCCCTCCCCGGCTGCAGCCTGTTTCTTCCCTGTTTTCATCGGCAACATGAATCAAGGAGCACGCATGGCGGGTCAGGCGTCGGAACACTGGAAGATCGAAGACCTCGATTTCTCCCGCATCGCACGCGAGCAGGTGCGCACGGACGAGAACCTCTTCTACCTGGTGGCGTCGGCCTCCTTCATCGAGAGCGGCTCCGACCTGTACACGCAGAACCTGGTCGATTTCTTCCGCGGCGACGACGAGGTCACCGAGTGGCTGTCGAACCACTGGGAGCAGGAAGAGCTGCAGCACGGCCGGGCCCTGCGCGCCTACGTGGACCACGTCTGGCCCGAATTTCCCTGGGAAACGGCCTACCGCGGCTTCCTCGACGAGTACGCCACCTACTGCAAGGTCGAGCTGCTGGCCCCGACCCGCGCCCTGGAAATGACGGCCCGCTGCGTGGTCGAGACCGGCACCGCCACCTACTACCGGGCCATGGCCCGCAGCACCACCGAGCCGGTGCTGCGCGACCTCGCCACCCGCATCGCGACCGACGAGGTCAACCACTACAAGCACTTCTACCGGTTCTTTCGCCGCTACCGCGCGCAGGAGCGGCTGAACCGTTTCCGCGTGATGGGCACCATCGGCCGACGCACGCTGGAGCTGAAAAGCGAGGACGCCGACTGCGCCGTCCGCCACGTGCTGCAGGCCCGCGCCCCGCACCGCGCCGGCGACGCGGCCTACGTGCAGCAGCTGAACGCGCACATGAACCGCACCATCCGCACCCACCTGAGCCCCGCCGCCACGCTGAAGATGCTGATGCGCCCGCTGGAGCTGCCGGCCCGGGTCCAGACGGTGATCCAGTACCCGATCCGGCAGTTCATGGAGCATGTCTTCCTGCGCTGACGGGCCCCAAACCCCAGAAAACCCCAGAAAACCCCAGAAAACCCCAGAAAACGCCGGAAAGCGCGCAAAAAAAACCCAGCACGATGCTGGGCTGAATCTCTGGATTGCTGTCACGCACAGAGAACCCGCACTTGAAGCGAGTCCGCAAAATTTAGAGCCCGGGCCGCCCCCGGCTTGTCGGACAACACCGACAGTTCTGCACGATCGTTCGGACCGAGGGTATCCCCCGAAGCTCGAAAAAGTGCCAAATTCTTCACACTTTTTAACTTGTCCTACGGTTACGACATTTTTCAGCTGACATGCTGGGCGCGCGTCCTCGCCGAGGATGCACTTGCTGTCACGCAACAGGGCCGCAAAAGAAGAGCTCTCTGTTTGCCTTAGAGCGCGCCCCTTCGGGGGCCCCTCGAGATACCCGCTCCGGCGGGTATTTTTTTGCCCGCCGCCGGGCCGCCCGTCGCCCTACCACATCGCCATGACGGGTTTTCCCAATCCGGTGGGGACAATGTTGTGGAAAACCGTGTGTGCAGCGCGCGAAACCCTTGCCTGGCGGGGCCTGCAACGCGGTGCCTGCGAAAGAGGCAGCGAAGGTAAAAAACCCGGAAAAATATTTTTCCCGCCCGTTTTCCCCTCCGAGACCGGTCCGCCGCCGCCCCGAACGGCGCTGAAAGAATTCATCAGACTCCCACCCCGAAGCCCCCGCTAGCATCGAACGACCCGGGCGGCCAGCCTGCGCCGCGCCGGGGACCCAAGGGAGCAAAACATCGTGAAGTGGATCGTGGCTGGCTTTGTGGCGCTGGTTTTCTCAGTGCTGTCGTTCAACGCATTCATTGCCAACGACCTGAGCCGCCAGACCCGCGGCAACCGGCTCATCGCCATGCTGACCGACCTGTACGGCTGGCTGATGGGCACCCTGGGCGCCGTGCCGACGGGCGTGCTGTTCGCCGCGTGCGCCGTGGGCATCGTGGTGCTGGCGGTCCGGGACGGCAAGAAGGCGTCCTGAGCCATGCCGGTGACCACGCGCGTGGCCCTGCTCGACCCGCAAGGCACCACCGGACCGCAGCTGCTGCACAGCCTGCCCCGCCTGGGCTACGACACCCTCCAGTTCTCGAGTGCAGGCGACTTCTTTGCGTTGCTGGACAGCGGCCAGCCGATCGACCTGCTGCTCCTGGTGGTCGAGAACGAGCTGGCTTCGCGCAGCCTCTTCGCCGCCTGCCGGGCGCTGAACATCCCGACGCTGCTCATCGTGCGCGACAGGCGCTGGGAGCAGCTCATGCCCTGGCGCGACGCGCCGGGCTGGGACGACTTCATCGAGCTGCACGGCGCCGGCATCGACGACGCCATCAACGAGCTGGCCTGGCGCATGCGCACCCTGCTGCTGCGCGCCCGGCAGGCCGCGCAGACCGCCAGCCTCGGCGCGGCGAGCTGGGGCCCCTACCGCTTTCTCGACATGGCCCACACGGTGCTGCTGCACGAGCGGCGCATCCGCCTGCAGCCGCGCCAGTACGCCTTCGCCGTCACGCTGTTCCGCAACGCCGGCCAGGTGATCACGCGCGAGTGGCTGTGGCAGTCGATCTGGGACAAGACCACGCCGTATGAAGGCACGCGCGTGCTCGACGTGTGCGCGGCCAACATCCGCAAGCGCCTGGACCTGTGCGCCGCGAACGGCTACGAGCTGCGCGCGGTCTACAAGCAGGGCTACCGGCTGGTGTCGGTGTTGCCCGGACGCGAACCCGTCAAGGAGAGGGAGTTCACGCGAAGAGGCCGGCCACGCCATGCCGCCCTTGCCGTGAATTGCTGACAGGCCCGGCCCCGCAGCGGGCCGGGCCCCGGGCGCGCGTCAGGCGTCCGCCCCCACGCGAATCAGCCGCGCCGGCTTCAGCCGGCCGTCCAGCGACCCCAGCCAGACGCCCAGATCCTCGTTCGACACGGGCGTCAGCAGCAGCTCGAAAGAACGCTGCGCGCGCACCGCGACGGGCACCGACTCCACGCTCTCCAGCTCCGAGCGGTGCGTGAGGTACAGCAGCGGCAGCATCCAGTCGGCCGCCTGGTGCATGGCGGGCACGCGCGCCACCGTCTTCTGCGCGTCGGCGTGCAGCCCCACGATCACCCCGTCGAAGCGCTGCCCCACCTCCAACGCCTGGATCAGGTCGGCGATGCGCACGAACGGAATAAAGTCGGCCCCCAGCGCCGTCAGCGAGTTGCCGGTACAGGCGCGCTGCAAGGCGTCGGAATCGACCAGCGCGATCCGGTACCCCGAGGGAGCAGGCGCGTTCATCGTCACTGCTCCCCTGCGATGTCAAGCTCGACGCGCCGGTTGGGCTGCAGGCACTGCAGCAGCGCCGGCGTGCTGCGGCTGCCTTCGCAGTCGGACACCACCGGCTGGCGCTTGCCCATGCCCGCGGTGCGGATCAGCTTGCGGTCCAGCCCCTGCTGCACCAGCAGGTCGCGCACGGTGTTGGCGCGCTCCAGCGACAGCGCCTCGTTGTAGGCGTCGCCGCCCAGCCGGTCGGTGTGGCCCGTCACCACGATGTAGTGCAGCGAGCGGAAGTTGTTGCGCAGCTCGACGGCCAGGTGCTCCAGCCGCGTGCGGCCCGCGGGCTGCAGGTCGGTGAGCGAGGCGCCGTCGAAGCGGAACAGGCCGTCCGCATTGAGCGTGACCTTCTGCGGCGGCGCCAGCTTGGTGCTGGCCGGGATCGGCGTGGCCGCCGGTGGCTGCGCGAGCAAGGCGCAGTCGGGGTTCTTCCACCAGCCGCCGGTCATCAGCTCGCTGCCGTTGAAACGCACCATGTACTGGCAGGTGACGTGCTCGCTGCCCTTGCCCGTGTAGAAGTGGAAGATGTAGTTCCACTCGCGCACGCCCCACAGGCCTTCGCTGAAGTGCGGCCAGCCCAGCAGCTCGCGCAGCTGGTCCTTGCCCATGCCCGGGCGCACGCGCTGGAACTTCTCGGTGCCCGGGAAGGCGCCCTGCTTCCACTTCGCGCTGTCCAGCGCCGGAAACTCCTCGGGCCTGGGTGCCGCGGGCTTCTCGGCCGCGGCGCGCGCCTGCGCGTCCTTGTCGATGGCGGCGCCGGGCGAGGCGCAGCCCTGCAGGGCCGCAAGCAAGGCCGCCAGTGCGACCGCGGACAGGGTTCGGTTCATCTGCTTCATTCTTTTTCTCTCCCGCTTCAATTGAAGACCCACTCGGCGCCGACCGTGGCCGCGGCCCCGGCGCGGCTCATGCCCACGCCGCCGGTCACGCTCCAGCCGTTGTTCTCGGCCGTGCGGCGGAAGCTGATGCCCACCGCGCTCTCGCCCTTGAACGTGCCGTAGCCCACGCGCATCACCGTCTTGCCCGGCACCGAGGTGCCCGGCATCTGCACGGCCATGGCGGCGGCCACGCCGGCATACGCGTTCTTGGCGGTGTTGCGCAGCTCGTTGCCCAGCGCGTTGGTGCGCGCGTCGGTGTAGGCCATGCCGGCGGCGCCGGCCTGGTTCAGCTGCTGCACGTTGACCGCGTCGGTGGGCGCCACGCCCGGCGCCACGTTCTGCACCGTGACCGGGCCGGTGGAGGCCCCGTTGCCCATGGTCACGCTGTTGTAGTTGACGCTTCCGTCCACGTTCGTGTCGTAGCGCACCGCGCTTTGCTGCACGGCCTGCAACTGGCGCACGTTCACCGCGTCGGTGGCCTGCGTACCACCGGCCACGTTGGTGATCTGGCGTTCGTTGCCGGCCGAACCGACCGACACCGCGCCCTGCGCCGACTGCACCACGGTGTTCGAGAACATCTCGCGCTGCCCGTTCATGCCCGCGCGGTTGGCCACCGCGCCGTCGCCCAGCGCCACGCTGTTGGCCGTGCTGGCCGTGCTGTTGGCACCCAGCGCGATGCTGCCGGCCGCCTTGGCCTGCGCGTTGTTGCCGGTGGCGATGGCGTTGTTGCCCAGCGCGACCGCGTTCGGGCCGATGGCCACGCTCTCGGCGCCGGCGGCGTTCGAGTCGGCCGCCTTCGAGTTGGCGTGGAAGTACTTGATGCCGCCGCCACCGGTGGTCATGTTGTTGATCGCCTGGTTCGTCGCGTACAGCTGGCTGCCGTTCACCGCGTCGGTGCTGGTGGCGCTGATCTCGCCGGCCGCGACGTTGGTGAGCTGGCGCTCGGCATCCTTCGAACCGACGCTGACCACGCCCACCGGCTTGGTGCCGGCGAACTGGTAGGTCGTGCCCTGGAGCGTGACCTCCTTGGTGGGCTTGGCCTCCGCCGTGGTGGCGTCGTTGCCCAGCGCCACGCTGTTCTTCGTCGTGACCACGGCGCCCGTGCCGATCGCCACGCCCTGGTCGGCCTTGACGGCCGCGCCCGAGCCCACCGCCGTGCTGTCGGTGCCCGTGGACGTGGGCGCCACGTAGGTCGTCGGCGAACCGGTGATCCACTTGCTGCCCGCCGCCGCGGCCTGGCTGGCCACCGCCTGCAGCTGCGCCACGTTCACGGCGTCGCTCGGCGCGGAGCCGGCGGCCACGCCAGTGATCTGGCGGAACACGCCGTGGGCCGCGTCGCCCACGCCGACCGCACCCACGGTGCTGGTGGTGGCGGCGATGGCGTCCGCCTGCGCGGTGGTCGCCTCCGGCGGCACATAGCCCTTCACGCCGGCCGCGCGGTCGGCCACCGAGCCTGCGCCCAATGCCGCACCACCCGTCGCTGTGGCTGTGCTGCCTGCACCTACTGCCACGCTCACATCGCCGACAGCGGCGCTCGCCGCGCCCATCGCGACGCTTGCCACGCCCGAGGCGTTCGAGGCCGCGCCCGCGGCCACGCTGCCGTTGCCTGCAGCCCGCGCCCAGGCGCCGAAGGCCGCGCTGTCGATGCCGTCCGCGGTCGAGAAGTAGCCCACCGCCGTGCTGCGGTCGCCCATCGCCCAGGCGGCATTGCCGATCGACGTGGCGCTGACGCCCGCGGCCTGCGCCGCCGTGCCCATCGCCACCGCGTTGACGGCCGTCGCCTGCGCGTCCTTGCCCGCGGCGATCGCGTCGGCGCCCGTGGCACCGTCGTTGTTCTCGTTGCCGCCGCCGGTCGAGTTCACGCTGTAGTACTTGGTCTTGCTCTCGGCGACCGTGTCCTTCAGTTGGCTGACGTTCACCGCGTCGGTGCCGGCCACGCCGGGTGCCACGTTGGTGATCACCTTGCCGCCCGCGTCGACCCCCGCCGTGGTCACGCTCGGACCGCCGACGATGGTCAGGCCGGTGGCGCCGAGGGTGACGTTCGGGCCGACGGTCACGCCGGCGTTGTTCATCACCGTGTCGCCGGTGGTCACGCTGTCGAACTTCACGTCCTTGGCCGTGGCCACGGTCAGCGTGTTGCCGTTGCGCGTGACCACCATGTTGTCGCCATTGGCGAAGTTGGCCGTGCCACCGGGTGCGATGTTCTGCGGCGTCGCCTCGCCGTTCGCGCTCAGGTTCCAGCCCTTGCTGGCCGTGGCATCGACCAGCTTGAGCTGCTCTTCGGTGGCCGCGCGGCCCACGGTCGCGAAGCTCGGGTCGGTCAGCGTCTTGTTGCTCAGGCCCTGGATGTCGTTGCTGACGCCGCTGAGCTTGACGGTACCGCTGGTGACGCCGCCGGCTGCCACTGCGGTGGTGGTCGTGCCGTTGTTGACCGTCAGGCCCGTGGTGTTCAGCACGCTCTGTCCCACGGTCACGCTGTTGTTGACCTTCACGTCGTCGGCCAGCTTGAAGTCGAGGTTCGTGCCGTTGCGCGTGATCGTGACGTTGCTGTCCGAGTTGCTGAAGTCGACCTTGCCGCCTGGCGCGACATTGCCGCCGGTGGCTTCGCCATTGGCTGCGACATTCCAGCCTGCGCTGGCCGTGTCGTTGACCTGCTTCAGTTGCTCTTCCGTCGCAGCACGGCCCACAGTCGCGAAGCTCGGGTCGGTCAGCGTCTTGTTGCTCAGGCCCTGGATGTCATTGCTGACGCCGCTGAGCTTGACGGTGCCGCTGGTGACGCCACCCGCCGCGACGGCCGTGGTGGTCGTGCCGTCGTTCACGGTCAGGCCCGTGGTGTTGAGCACGCTCTGGCCCACGGTCACGCTGTTGTTGACTTTCACGTCGTTGGCCAGCTTGAAGTCGAGGTTCGTGCCGGTGCGCGTGATGGCGATGTTGCTGTCCGAGTTGCTGAAGTCGACCTTGCCGCCTGGAGCGACATTGCCGCCCGTGGCTTCGCCATTGGCTGCGACATTCCAGCCTGCGCTGGCGGTGTCATTGACGATCTTGAGCTGTTCTTCCGTGGCCCCGCGGCCCACGGTCGCGAAGCTCGGGTCGGTCAGTGTCTTGTTGCTCAGGCCTTGGATGTCATTGCTGACGCCGCTGAGCTTGGCGGTGCCGCTGGTGACGCCGCCGGCTGCAACAGCCGTGGTGGTCGTGCCATCGTTCACCGTCAGACCCGTGGTGTTGAGCACGCTCTGCCCCACCGTCACGCTGTTGTTGACCTTCACGTCGTCAGCGAGCTTGAAGTCGAGGTTCGTGCCGCTGCGCGTGATCGTGACGTTGCTGTCGGAGTTGCTGAAGTCGACCTTGCCGCCAGGAGCGACATTGCCGCCGGTGGCTTCGCCGTTGGCCGCGACATTCCAGCCTGCGCTGGCGGTGTCGTTGACCTTCTTCAGTTGCTCTTCGGTCGCTGCACGTCCCGCCGTCGCGAAGCTCGGATCGGTCAACGTCGTGTTGCTGAGACCCTTGATGTCGTTGGTGACACCGCTGAGGTTCACGCTGCCGCTGGTCACGCCGCCTGCGGCCACCGCAGTGGTCGTGGTGCCGTTGTTGACCGTCAGGCCCGTGGTGTTGAGCACGCTTTGGCCTACGGTCACGCTGTTGTTGACCTTGACGTCATCGGCCAGCTTGAAGTCCAGGTTCGTACCGCTTCGCGTGATGGCGATGTTGCTGTCCGAATTGCTGAAGTCCACCTTGCCGCCCGGCGCGACGTTGCCGCCCGTGGCCTCGCCGTTGGCCGCGACATTCCAGCCTGCGCCGGCGGTGTCGTTGACCTTCTTCAGTTGCTCTTCAGTGGCCGCACGGCCCACCGTCGCAAAGCTCGGGTCGGTCAATGTCGTGTTGCTGAGACCCTGGATGTCGTTGGTGACACCGCTGAGGTTCACGCTGCCGCTGGTCACGCCGCCGGCGGCAACCACCGTGGTCGTGGTGCCGTTGTTCACAGTCAGGCCCGTGGTGTTAAGCACGCTCTGGCCCACGGTCACGCTGTTGTTGACCTTCACATCGTCCGCCAACTTGAAGTCGAGATTCGTGCCGGTGCGCGTGATCGCGATGTTGCTGTCGGAGTTGCTGAAGTCGACCTTGCCGCCCGGCGCGACATTGCCACCCGTGGCCTCGCCGTTGGCCGCCACGTTCCAGCCTGCGCTGGCCGTGTCGTTGACGATCTTGAGCTGCTCTTCAGTCGCTGCACGGCCCACCGTCGCGAAGCTCGGATCGGTCAATGTCTTGTTGCTCAGACCCTGGATGTCATTGCTGACGCCGCTCAGGTTGACCGTCCCACTGGTCACGCCGCCGGCGGCAACCGCCGTGGTGGTCGTGCCGTTGTTGACTGTCAGGCCGGTGGTGTTGAGCACGCTCTGGCCGACCGTCACGCTGTTGTTGACCTTCACGTCATCCGCCAGCTTGAAATCGAGATTCGTGCCCGTGCGGGTGATCGCGATGTTGCTGTCCGAGTTGCTGAAGTCGACCTTGCCGCCAGGCGCCACATTGCCACCCGTGGCCTCACCGTTCGCTGCCACGTTCCAGCCTGCGCTGGCCGTGTCATTGACGATCTTGAGCTGTTCTTCCGTAGCCCCACGGCCCACCGTCGCAAAGCTTGGATCAGTCAGCGTCTTGTTGCTCAAACCCTGGATGTCGTTGGTCACGCCACTCAGGTTGACCGTCCCGCTGGTCACGCCGCCTGCCGCGACCGCGGTGGTGGTCGTGCCGTTGTTGACCGTCAGACCCGTGGTGTTGAGAACGCTCTGGCCCACGTTCACGCTGTTGTTGACCTTCACGTCGTCAGCGAGCTTGAAGTCAAGGTTCGTACCGCTGCGGGTGATCGTGACGTTGCTGTCGGAGTTGCTGAAGTCCACCTTGCCGCCAGGCGCGACATTGCCGCCCGTGGCCTCGCCGTTGGCCGCCACGTTCCAGCCTGCGCTGGCCGTGTCATTGACGATCTTGAGCTGCTCTTCAGTGGCCGCACGGCCCACCGTCGCAAAGCTCGGATCGGTCAGCGTCTTGTTGCTCAGCCCCTGAATGTCGTTCGTCACCCCACTCAGCTTGACCGTCCCGCTGGTCACGCCACCGGCCGCAACGGCTGTGGTCGTCGTTCCATCGTTCACCGTCAGGCCCGTGGTGTTGAGCACGCTCTGGCCCACCGTCACGCTGTTGTTGACCTTCACATCGTCAGCCAGCTTGAAGTCGAGATCCGTGCCGGTGCGCGTGATCGCGATGTTGCCGTCCGAGTTGCTGAAGTCGACCTTGGCCCCTGGGGCCACATTGCCGCCCGTGGCTTCACCATTGGCAGCCACATTCCATCCCGCGTTGGCGGTCGCATCGACGGCCTTGAGCTGGCTCACGTTCACCGCATCCGTATCGATCGCGCCGGCCGCCACGTTGGTGATGCGCCGCTCGGCACCCACGCCGCCTATCGACACTTCGCCCACCGGCGTCGCGCCGGCGACCGACGTCGCGCCCGTCGGCACATAGGCCGCGTTCGCGTTCAACGTCGCCAGGTCCGTGGCCGTGGTGCTGTTGGCACCGAGCGCCACCGCGTTCGCGTAGGTGGCACTGGCATCGGTGCCGATGCTGACGCCGCTGTCGCCCGTGGCCTTTGCACGGTTGCCGATGGCAACGGTGTTGCTGGCGCTGATGTTCTCGCCCGCGTTCAAGCCGATCGCGACGTTGGCGCTGCCCTGGACCCCGCCGCCGGAAAGACCGCCCAGCGCCACGTTGAAGGCGCCGTTGGTGCCCTGCCCCGCGGAACTTCCGATGCCCACGTTGGAGAAACCGGTCGTGACTGCCCCGCCGTTCACGCCGATGCCGATGTTGGAGTCACCAGTGACGCGGGCGCCCGCGCTCAACCCGAGCGCGGTGTTGTTCCCGCCCGTCACCGACACACCCGCGCTGTTGCCGACGGCCGTGTTGTCCGCTCCCGCAACCTGCCGGCCCGCGGCGTACCCGACGAAGGTGTTGTGCGAGTTGCCAGCCGCCGTGCTGCCCGAGCCGGCCATGTTGCCGACCGCCACGGTGCCCACGCCCGCGGCCACGGCATCCACGCCTGCCGCGATCGCATTGATGCCGGTCGCGCCCTTGTTGTCGTAGTTGCCGCCCTGCGTGCCGTTGTCATTCACGCTGTAGTAGTGCGTCTGCGCGCCCTTGAGCTGGCTCACGTTCACTGCGTCGGTGTCGTCCGACCCGGCGGCCACGTTGGTGATGCGCCGCTCCTTGCCCGCGCTGCCCACCGACACCTCGCCCACCGGCGCGGTGCCGGCCACGGCCGTCGCGCCTGCCGGCACATAGGCGTTCTTGAGCGCCAGCGCGGCTGCGTCCTGCGTCGCCTTCGAATCCGCGCCCAGCGCCACGCTGTTGACGGCGGCAGCCTGCGCGCCATGACCGACGGCAACGCCGTCGTCCTTGCTGGCCACGGCGCTGTTGCCGATGCTCACCGTGTTGTTGGCAGTGATGCCGGCAAACGTCGCGGTGTCGACGATGCCTGCCAGGCTGCCGATGGCGATGTTGCTGCTGCCTGTGGTTCCAGCGCCGGCCAGGGCACCGATGCCGATGTTTGCATCGCCGACGACGGAGGCACCCGATAAGTCGCCCATGGCGATGTTGTCGTTGCCGGTCACGGACTGACCCGCACTGCCGCCAACCGCAGTGTTGTAGGTGCCCTTGGTCCCCATGCCGCTGTAAGCACCCATCGCCAGGTTGTAGTCGCCCTGGACGCTCTGGCCCGCCGCAATGCCGAACGCAGCGTTCGAGCTGCCGGCCACATCCTTGCCCGCAGCGGAACCCACCGCAGTGTTGCTGGACCCCACGACACCGCCACCCGCTTCGGTGCCGATGCCCACGTTGTTCTGGCCGGCCAGCCCGGCGCTGGCGCCCACGCCGGCCAGATAGCCGATGGACACGCTGCGCTCGCCGTTCGCCTGCGCGCCCACGCCCGCCGCCAGTGCGTTGATGCCGGTGGCGCCATCGTTGGCGTAGTTGCCGCCCTGCACGCCGTTGTCGTTCACGCTGTAGTAGTGCGTCTGCCCCGCCTTGAGCTGCGCGACGTTCACCGCATCGGTGGCTTGCGTGCCCGCTGCCACGTTCGTGATCTGGCGCGTCTGGCCATTGCCGCCGACGCTCACCGCGCCCAGCGTGCTCTTCCACGTGGCCGAGGTGTCCGTCGAGGCCAGGCCCGTGGCCGGGTCGAAGCCCGCCACGCCCTTGTCCGTGCTTGCCACCGACTTGCTGCCCAGCGCCACGCCATCAGCCACCGTCACGCTGGTCGAATCACCCAGCGCCGTCGCGTTGGCCACGTTCACGTTGACGTTGTTGCCCAGCACGAAGGTGTTGCTCGCCGCTGCGCCCAGCGTGTTGTTGTTGCCCACGCTATAGCTGTTGGCACCGTCGATGACGCTCGGGTCACCGATGGCGCCGCTGTTGTTGCCGTTGACGACGTTGCCCGTGCCGATGCTGATCGACTGAGCACCGACAGCCTTAGCGCCACTGCCAATGGCGATGGCATCCACAGCACTGGCCGTCGAACCTTTACCCACTGCGATTGTGCGATCGGCGTCGGTGATGGCCCTGTTGCCAATGGCCACGACATCGTTGAGCGCCAGAGTGCTCGGCGTAGCCGTGACGGCATTGCCATTGCGATCAGTGAACGTCCGAGCCGTGGTGTCAACAACATAGCCGGTCCCCGCCGACTGTCCAATCGTCACATTGTTGTTGCCAGCAATCGCAACCCCCGCTGCACTGCCGGAGGCTACATTGTTGTTGCCTACGCTGTAGGCTCCTGCGATCGCACCCGAAGCGGCATTCTGGTTGCCCTGCACCGCGTACATCGCCCCGTAACCGCTGGCGGCGTTGGCGTCTCCCCGGACACCATAGCCGGCTTGACGGCCGACCGCTGCGTTGTCGTCGCCCTTGGCTGACCGCCCGGCCTCCCACCCGACATAGGCATTGCCGCTCCCTGTGGCGCCATAACCCGAGAGGACGCCTGTATTGACGTTCTCGTCGCCCGTTAATCCAACCCCTGCATTGATGCCAACGTTGACGTTGTCCTTGCCCTTCATCCGCGTCCCGGCCTGCGAACCAACCGAAACATTTTGAGAGCCAACGGCATCTGTCGCTGCGCCCTGCCCGATCGCAACGATCTCATCGCCTGACGAATTCGCTCCTGCGTTCAAGCCGATGAAAAGCTGGTTGACTCCAGCACCTGCGCCTTGGCCTGCATTCATGCCGATGGCGATCGCCCGGTCATTGGAAGCCGTCGCTCCGCCGCCAATGGCTATGCCATCGTTGCCACTGACGGCGCTGGTGCCGATAGCGATCGAGTCGAACTTGCCCTGGGCACCGGCCAGCGCCTCCTTGCCAATGGCGATGCCGCGTTCGGCGCCGGCCACCGCGGCGCTGCCGATGCTCACCGTGTCGTTGGCTTCGACACCGAGGCCCGCCACGGAGCCCAGCGCCACATTGCTGTCGCCCTTGGTAAACGCGCCCGCAAACAAGCCGGAAGCGAGGTTCATCTGGCCCTCGACGCCAACACCGGCGTAGTAGCCCTGTGCGGTGTTATAGGCACCTTGCACGTCCCCGCCCGCGCCCTCTCCCACGCCGAGATTGAAGTCACCGGTGACGCGGTTGCCCGCGTTGCCACCTAGAGCGACGTTGCTAGTTCCGGTCACGTTCCTTCCCGCCTGACTCCCGAACGCGGCGTTGAAGGCACCGCTCGAGCCCTGCCCGGCATTCGGTCCCACGCTGAGCGAGTTGAGGCCATTGGCCTGGGCGCCCACGCCGACAGCGACTGTGTTGGCTCCGTTGGCCGCGGCGTTCACGCCCGCAGCCATGGCGTTAGTGCCGGTGGCACCGTCATTGGCATAGTTGCCGCCCGGCACGCCGTTGTCGTTGACGCTGTAGTAGTGCGTCTGGCCCGCCTTCAGTTGCGCGACGTTCACCGCATCGGTGGCTTGCGTGCCCGCCGCCACGTTCGTGATCTGCCGCGTCTGGCCATTGCCGCCGACGCTCACCGCGCCCAGCGTGCTCTTCCACGTGGCCGAGGTGTCCGTCGAGGCCTTGCCCGCGGCCGGGTCGAAGCCCGCCACGCCCTTGTCCGTGCTCGCCACCGACTTGCTGCCCAGCGCAGCGCCGTCAGCCACGGTCACGCTGGTCGAATCGCCCAGTGCCGTGGCATTGGCCACGTTGACATTGACGTTGTTGCCCAGCACGAAGGTATTGTTCGCCGCAGCGCCCAGCGTGTTGTTGTTGCCCACGCTGTAGCTGTTGGCGCCGTCGATCACGGTCGGGTCGCCGATGGCGCCGCTGTTGTTGCCGTTGACGGCGTTGCCGGTGCCGATGCTGATCGACTGCGTGCCGTTGGCCTGGGCACCCTTGCCCATGGCAATGGAGGCTTCGCCCTTCGCAAAGGCGCTATCGCCCACCGCCACGCTGGACACACCGAAAGCCTTGCTCGCCGTGCCGATGGCCACGGCGGCCTTGTCGCCGGCGACCGCCGACGAGCCCAGCGCCACGGCATCGTCGCCGGTGGCGCGCGACAGGTGGCCGATGGCCGTCGTGCGGCTGGCGTCGATGCCGGCCACGCCGTTGCGCTGGAACGCCTGGGTGACCGAGGTCTGCAGCTCGGCGGCGGTGACCAGCACGTTGCCGCTGCTGGCCTCGATGACGTTGCCGCTGGCGTCCAGGGTGTAGGTGCCGTCGGCCAGGCCGGCCTCGGTCACGCCGTGCTTGGCCAGAAAGCCCATGTACTCGGTCTGCGCCGCCAGGTTCGCCGCCTGCACGGCGGCCTGGGAGATCGGGGCGTTCGGGTCCTGCGCGGCCAGCGCCAGGTTGGCGCTCGCCAGGGTGCCGAGCGCGATGTTGTTGCTGCCCTTGGACTGCAAGCCCGCCATCGTGCCCTGGTTGATGTTCTGGTCGCCCGTCACGAACTGGCCGGCGCGCTGGCCCACCGCGACGTTGCGGCTGCCGGTCGACAGCCCGCCCGCGCCGTAGCCCATGCCGGCGTTCTCGTCGCCCTGCACGGACACGCCCGCCTGGTTGCCGACGTAGGAATTGCGCGCGCCATTGCCGGCCACGCCCGAGCCGCTGCCGACGAAGGTGTTGAGCGCATTGCTGAAATCGTTCGGGTCGGCCTTGGCGGGGCGGCCCATGCCCGCGAACGTGCCGATCGCGACGGTGTCGTAGCCGGCTTCGGCGCGCGAACCCAGCGCGGTGCCGCGTCCCTCGGCCTTGGCCGAGCCGCCCAAGGCGACCGAGTTGCCTTCGGTGGCGGAGGCATAGGTGCCGACCGCCACGGAACTCCAGTTCTCGGTCGGTCCGGTCAGGCGGTCGCCGCCGCTTGCAATGGCGGCGCGGCCGATGGCGATGTCGCCAAGCTTGTGCGCCTCGGCGCCGTTGCCCATGGCCACGGTGTCGTTCGCGAGCGCCTTGGCGTCGGGGCCGATCGCCACGCTGTTGGCGCCGATGGCGCCCGAGTTGGCCTGGGTCGAATTGCCGACGGCGGTCGAATTCACGTGCAGATAGGGCGTCTCGTCGACGCTCACCCAGCGCCCGCCCTTCCAGGTCACCAGGCCTTGCGTGAGGCCGTTGGTGGCGGTGCCGGGCGTGGTGTTGAAGAGCATCATCCCGTCGGCCGGCACGCCGCCGGGCAGGCCCCAGGTGATGGCGTCGGTGAGCGCGACGCGCGGCATCATCACGCCGCGGGTGTATGAGTTGATGTCGAGGACGGCACCGGGCACGGGGTCGGGCGACGCGTGCCCCGTGTAGTCGGTGATCGTCGCCTGCGCATTTGCGTTGCCGGCACCGCCCAACAGCACCGCTCCCATCACCCCGGCCGTGACGGCCGCACGCACCACGCTGCCGCGCTTGCCCCGCGCTCGGGTCGTTTCCGACGCGGCAACCCAAGCGCCCAGCGCTTCATTCCAGATGGATCGATAAGACTTGTTCATTTCCCCTGTTCCTCGGATGCAAGCCAGCCTTACTCCGCAGGATCGCGACATGGCGAGCGGAGATGACCGGAGATGTGGAGTGATCGGAGCGCCGGGTGGCGCTACAGGGGGCGGATGATGTCGAGGGCCTTCGAGGGTAGAAGGGCCGGCGTGAGGTTTGGTCAGATTTGCAGCCAGCTTTAGGCTGCATTTGTGAATTTCTTTACTACTTCATAACCATCGCCAACAATGTTGATAACGTCCACGCTACGGAATTCGTCAGATTTCGGGTGTGGATTCACTGTCAAAATTGCCGCCGCCACCCCTGGAGTCCATGCGCATCGCCATCCTTGAAGACGACCCGAACCAGCTCTCGCATCTCGTGCGGACACTCGAGCAGCTGTTAACAATTGGCGAGACGAATGTGACCTGCATCACGTTTTCGAACGGGTCGACCTTGCAACAGGCACTGCGGCGCGAAAGCTTCGATCTGCTGGTGCTCGACTGGAACGTGCCCGGCCTGGCCGGCGTCGAATTGCTGCAGTGGCTGCGCAAGTGGCAGACCGACAAGGTGCCGGTGCTCATGCTGAGTTCGCGCGCTTCCGAGCACGACGTGGTGCAGGCTCTGAACCTCGGCGCCGACGACTACATCGTCAAACCCTTCCGACCGCTCGAACTGCGCGCCCGCGTGCAGCGCCTGATGGCCCGGCGCGTGCCGATCGCGCCGTCCGACGGCGAGCGCTTCGGCCGCTGGGAGTTCGAACGGGTGTCGCAAAGCGTCCTGATCCACCCGGCCCCGGGCGATGACGCCACGCCGCAGCGGCATGCCCTCACCGACCGCGAATTCAAGCTCGCGCTGACGCTGTTCCAGCACATGGGCGACACGGTGTCGCGCGCGCATCTGCTCGAAAGCGCCGGCTACAGCAACGAAGAGCTGCCTTCGCGCACGCTGGACAGCCACATCTACCGGCTGCGCAGCAAGCTCGGCCTCGAAGCCGAAAGCGGACTGAGCCTGCGCACGGTGTACGGCCGCGGCTACCGGCTCGAGGCCACGCAACACGCACCGCAGGCGGATTCCTGATGGCGACGACGCACCAACCACCGTTCCGCCCGTTCCGCCCGCACCGCCTCCTGGCCTGCGCCGCGCTGCTCGTCGCCACGGCGGCGGGCGCGCAGTCGCCGCACGTGGTGAAGCCCGGCGAGACCTTGTGGGGCATCTCGGGCCAGCAGCTGGACACGCCGCTGCGCTGGCCCGAAGTGCAGCAGCGCAACCAGGTGGGCGAGCCGCGCCTGTTGCAACCGGGCACGGTGCTGTACTTTGCCGACGGCCGGCTCGTGCCCGAGGGCGCGGCGGTGGTCACCGCGGTCGAGGGTCGGGCCTCGCGCAAGCGCGCGGGTGTGCCTGAACAGGTCCTCACGCCCGGCCTGCCGATCCAGGCCGGCGACACGCTCATCACCGGCACCGATGCCTTCGTGACCCTCGGGGTGGCGGGTGGCAGCCGCGTCGTGCTGCCCTCGCGCAGCGCGCTGGAGGTGCTGGCCATCGACGCCAACACGGTGCGGCTGCGGCTCATCGAAGGTCGCGTCGAATCCCAGGTGCACAAGCAGCAGCCGAACCAGCAGTTCGAGATCCGCGCGCGGTCGATGGGCCTGGGCGTTCGCGGCACGCACTTTCGCGTGCGCGACGAAGACGGCGTGCTGACCGGCGAAGTGATTTCGGGCGAAGTAGTGGTGCAGCGCACCGCACAGTCCGAGCCGCCGCTCGTGCTGCGCGAAGGCCG
Organism: Variovorax sp. V118; assembly: GCF_041154445.1. Taxonomy (GTDB): domain Bacteria; phylum Pseudomonadota; class Gammaproteobacteria; order Burkholderiales; family Burkholderiaceae_C; genus Variovorax; species Variovorax boronicumulans. Next base: position 2,978,239 of record NZ_AP028663.1, read on the forward strand.
CGGCGCGGTGCTGCTGGAGAGCGGCCCGTCGCAAGCGCAGGGCCTGCTGCCAGCGCCCCAGCTGGTGCCCGAAACGACGGCGCGCAACGACCGCACGTTCCGCTTCACGCCCGTTGCGGGCGCGCAAACCTACCGCCTGCAATTGGCGCGCGACGAGCGCTTCCTGCTGCCGGTGTACGAACAACGCGGCCCAGGCCCTTCCTTCACGGTGCCGGCGGAACTGCCATCGGGCCTGTACCAGCTGCGCCTCACGGCCTTCGATGCCGCCCGGCTCGAAGGGCTGCCGGGCGACGGCACGGTCTACCTGCCCACGGTCGAAGGCGGCGCGGGCGGCCAGAGCACATCGACCGCACTGCCTGACGGGCGCGTGGAGGTCCGCTGGCCGGGCATCGCGGGCCAGCGCTACACCTTCGAACTCGCGCGCAGCCCTGACTTCGCCGTGTTGCTGGTCAACGAGCCCGCGGTCTATGCCACCGGCATGACGGTCGGCCCCTTCGCGCTCGGCGGGCGCTACCACTGGCGCGCGCGCCAGGCCACCCCCGACGGTGCGGCGTCCGCAGCCACCGGTTTCGGCGGAAGCTTCGACATTCCGGCGCGCTGAAGCGGGGCCACGCGCATGCGCCTCGTCGTCGAACGCCTGCTGATGGCGCTGCTGCTGCCGCTGGCCATGCTCGGCCTGGCGCACCGCCCGGGCCTGCTGCAGATGGATGCGTACATCCACGACCGCCTGCTGATCCTGGCCTCGCACCGGGCGTCGGCCGACATCCTGATCATCGCCATCGACGAACACAGCCTGCGCGAACTCGGGCGCTGGCCCTGGAGCCGCGCGACCCACGCGCGCCTGCTCGAACGGCTCGCGCCGGCGGCACCGCGCGCGGTGCTGCTCGACCTCTTCCTGACCGAGCCGAGCGCCGACCCGCGCGAAGACGCGCACCTGGCGCGGGCCATGGGCCTGCTGCCCGTGTACCTGCCGCTGCTGCACGCGAGCCCCCTGGCCTTCACGAGCCACGAATGGCCGGGCTTCCTGCCACCGCTGCCGGACTTTGCCGCCCAGGCCCGCGGCGTGGGGCATGCCGGCCTCGCGCCCGACGCCGACGGCGTGGCGCGCACGCTGTACCTGCTCGAGGGCTATCCGAACCAGCTGCAGCCCTACGTGGGCGCGCTGATGGCGCAGCGCGTCCCGCCGGCCGTGGTCGACTCCGAAGCGACGCCGGTCGACTGGCTGCGCCAGAGCCCGTTGCGCCTGCTCTTCGCCGGCCCGCGCGGCAGCTACCGCACCGTGCCCTACGTGAGCGTGCTGCGCGGCGAAGTGCCCGCCGAGCTGCTGCGCGACAAGCTGCTGCTCGTGGGCGCCACCGCGCCCGGCCTCGGCGACCAGACGCTCACGCCCAACGCCGGCATCCGCGGCGTGCTGCCCGGCGTGGAGGTGCACGCCAATGCCATCGACAACCTGATGCACGGCCGCAACGTGAGCGTGTCGCCGCCGCTGTGGCACGCCGCCTGGACCGTGGTGCCGCTGTGGCTCGCGCTGTGGCTGCTGGTCCGGCGGGGCCGGCACGCGCTGCCGATCGCCGCCGGCCTCGCGAGCGCGTGCCTGCTGATCAGCGGCATCGCCATGCTGGTGTGGCACCACTGGCTGCCGCCTGTGGCGCCGATGCTCGGCCTGGCCATCCTCTACCTGCTGTGGAGCTGGCGCCGTCTCGAATCGCAGTTCGTCTACCTGCGCAAGCGCGCGCAGGTGCTCGACGCCCTGCCCGGCGGCACCTTCGAAGTCATGCCGGCCCGCTCGCCGGCGCCCGCCGATCCGGCGGAGCATCCCAAGCAGGCGCTCGACCGCGCCATTGCACGCCTGCGGCGCATGCAGCAGCTCATGGACAAGGCCATGCAGGCGATGCCCGTGGCCATGCTGATCTGCGACGAAGAGGGGCGCATCGGGTCGGGCAACGCGGCGGCCTTCCGGCTGCTGGGCGGCGGTGCCATGCCATCGCATGAGGACGATGGCATTGCACCGCCCGCGCTGCGCGGCGTGCGCCTGCCCGAGCTGATCGCGCCGCTGGCCGTGCCGCCCGCCAGCGGCGCGCCGGCCCGCACGGACGCCGCCCACTGGACCGACCGGCTGCACGGCGAGTACGCCACCCCCGACGCGCGCGTGTTCCGCCTGGAGGCCGCGGCCTTCAGCGGCGACGCGCCCGAAGACCGGGGCTGGGTCGTGATGCTGCCCGAGCTCACGGCCGAGCGCGAAGCGCAGCGCCAGCGCGACGAGTGGCGCCAGTTCCTCTCGCACGACCTGCGCAGCCCGCAGGTCACGATCCTCAGCATCCTGTCGATGCATCCCACCGCCGATGCCGACATGCGTTCGGCCATCGGCCGCGAAGCCGAGCGCACCCTCGCGATGGCCGAGGGCTTCATGGATTTCGCGCTGGCCGAATCGGACGACTACCGTTTTGCGGACACGCACGTCGGCGCCGTGCTGCTCGATGCCAGAGACCAGGTGTGGCACTACGCGCAGGCCCATGGCGTGCGCGTCGAAGCGCGCATCGACGACGCCGCCGGCGACACGATCCTGCGCGCGGACGGGGCCTTGCTGACCCGCGCCATCGTCAACCTGCTGAACAACGCCATCCGCCACAGCCCGTCCGGCCGCCGCGTGGAATTGGGCATGGCCATCGAACCTGGCGCGGACGCGGCCAGCGTCCGAATCTCCGTCAGCGACCAGGGCTCGGGCATGACGCCCGGACAGCTCGACGCCCTGCTCCACGCGCCGCGCGGCCGGCGCGCGCCCACCGCGCCGGAAGCCGCCCCCGGCGAGACGAAGGGCACGGGCACGCGGCGCATGGGCCTGGGCTTTTCCGTCGTGCGCGCGGTGGTCCAGAAACACAACGGCACCCTGGGCGCGGACAGCACGCCCGGTGCCGGCACCACCGTCTGGCTGCGACTGCCCCTGCCCGGTTCGCGCCCCTAGCACATCGAAGTGACGGGTTTTCCAATCCCGATGGGGACAATGTTGTGGAAAACCGTGTGCGCAGCGCGCGAAACCCTTGCCTGGCGGGGCCTGCAACACGGTGCCTGCGAAACAGGCAGCGACGCTGAAAAACCTGGAGAAATATTTTTCTCGGCGTTTTCGCCACACTTTCGGCGCCGAATCGGGACGCGCCGCAGCACCGGCGGGACCACCGCAGCGCTCAGTCCGCGGGCTCGCTCGCCGCGCCGTCGGCGAGCATGGCCGCGATGGTCGGCGCCTCCAACCCGGCTTCGGCCAAGAGGCGGCGCGTGTCCGCGCCGCGACGCACCGGCGCGCGCAGCGAAGGCGTCAGCGGCTCGCTGGACGTGAAGCCGATGCCTGGCACCGGCACCCGCCGCGCGCCGTTCGGCAAGGGCAGTTCCACGTGCGGCCAGTCGCGCGCCATCTGTGCCGCCGCCTGTGCGGGGCGCATCACCGGCGTGGCGGGCACGCCGTGGCGGGTCAGCAGCGCATCCCATTCGGCCGTGCTCCTTCCACCCAGTGCCTGGCCCAGCAGCGCCTGCGCGCGCGGCACATCGCGCTGCTCGGCGGCCTCGTGCAGTGACGACAGCAGCGAGGCGTCCGTGCCGGTTTCGCGCAACGCGTTCAGCAGCCCCTTCGCCTGGTCGGCCGCATTGCAGACGATGGCCATCTGGCCGTCGGCCACCTCGAAAGTGCCCGACAGCGGGCTGCCGGAAAACGCGGTCGATGCGCTGCGCGGCATCTCCATGCCGCTGACCAGCGGCCCCGCGTAGGTGGGCGCCATCAGCGTGAGCGCCGCGCCCATCATCGACACCTGGAGCCATTCGCCGCGCGTGCGCGCCTCGCCACTCGACCGGTCGCGCCGGTAGAGCGCGCTCATCACCGCCAGCGCCGCCTGCTGGCCCACGGCGTAGTCGACGAGCGGAAAACCCACGCGCTGCGGCTTGCCGTCGCGGTCGGCGTTGGCCGCCATGAGCCCGCTCGCGGCCTGGATCACGTGGTCGTAGGCGCGCCGGTCCGATGCGGGGCCGAAGCCGGTGATCGAGCAGACGACCAGCTGCGGATGGCGCGCGATCAATTGCTGCGGATCGAAGCCGAGCGCCGCCAGCTTGCCGGGCCGGAAGTTTTCCAGCAGCACATCCGCGCTGCCGATCAGTTCGCTCAGCGCCTGTTTGGCCCGCGGGTCGCGCGCATCGATGGCCAGCGAGCGCTTGCCCGCGCCCTGTGTCACGAAGGTCTCGCCCAGTCCGAGGGCGGTCAGTTCGGCATCGAGGCCCTTGGCGCGGATCATGTCGTCGCCGTCGGCGCGCTCGATGCGGATCACCTCGGCGCCGAGCAGGCCGAGCTGGTAGCCGGCGAAGGGGCCGGCCAGCACGTGGGTCCAGTCGATGACGCGCAAGCCGGCCAGGGGTGTGGAGGTTGATGTCATCGCGTCACTCCGGCTTGACGCCACTGTTCTTCACATAGCGCGCCCAGCGGGCGATCTCTTCCCTGGCGAAGCGGCGGCCTTCTTCCAGATTGAACGCCAGCGGCTGCGTTCCGCTGCTGGCGCGCAGTTGCACCGACTCCGGCGACGCCGAGGACTTGCGGATGGCCGCATGCAGCGTCTCGACGATGGGCGCGGGCGTGCCCGCGGGCACGAACACGGCGGTCCATCCGGTGATCTCGAAATCGGCAATGCCTTGTTCGCGGAACGTGCCGACGTCGGGCGTGGCCGGATAGCGCCGCGCGGCGGCCACGGCCAACGGCTTCAGCTTGTTCCCGTCGATGAAGACCTTGGCCACCGACGCGTCGGAGAACGCGAAGTCGATGTGCCCGCCGGCCAGGTCCGCCAGCGATTGCGGGTTCGACTTGTAGGGAACCGTGACGGCGTCGATGCCCGCCGACTTGCGAAAGATCTCGCAGGCCACCTGCGTCACCGCGTTGCCGCTGCCGCACCTGAGCGCGTTCGGATGGGCCTTGCCGTAGGCCATCAGGTCGGCCAGGTTGCGCCACTTGGCGTTGGCCGCGACGTACAGCGAGATCGGGCTGGTGCCCAGGCCTGCCACCATCTCGAACGACCCGGGCGCATAGCCGAGCCTGGCCGGGAAGAACGAGAAATTGACGGCGTTGGTCGTGGCCGAGCCGATCAGCAGCGTGTACCCGTCGGGCTTCGCGCGCGCTGCGGCCGCCGTTCCCAGCGCGCCGTTCGCGCCCTGCTTGTTGTCGACGATGACGGGCGTCTTCAGGATGTCCGTCAGGTCCTTGGCCAGCACGCGCGCGCCGATGTCGGTGCCGCTGCCCGCGGTGAACGGAACCACCAGCGTGATGGGGCGCGAAGGATAGGCCGCCTGCGCGCAGGCCGAGGCAGTCCCCAGGGCCCACAGGGCGCACAGGGCGCACAGGGCGCCCAGGAAGAAAGAACTGCGAAGCATGAGGGGTGTGTCTCCTGGTGGTGTCCGGGCTGAACGATAGGTTGCCGCCCGGCGCGCAGCAACCTACATTCCGTGGCGACCTTTTCCACTTTGGAAAACCATGAACTTGAACGACCTCCATCTGGCCGTGGTGATCGCGCGCGAAGGCGGGCTGAGCCATGCCTCGGCCTGCCTCGGCATGTCACCGGGCACCCTGAGCAAGGCCGTGACGCGGCTCGAGCGCGCCACCAAGGTCAAGCTGTTCGAACGGCTGGCCCGGGGCATGCGCCCCACCGAGCTGGGCCTGGCCTTCCTGAAGCGGGCGCAGCGCATCGACCTGGACGCCGCCGACCTGCATGCGGAACTGCGCGACTTGCGGCAGGCGCGCGCCGGCGTGCTGCGCTGCGGTGTCGGCGACGGCATTCCCGACCGCTGGGTGCTGCCGGTGGTGGCCGCGCTCATCGAGCGCGGGATCCGCGTGGACCTGTCGGGTGGCAACTCCGACTCGCTCACGCGGGCCGTCGCCATGGGCGAGCTGGAGTTCGCCCTGACCGGCCTGCACAAGAAACCGGCGGCTGCGCTGGCATGGGAAGGCCTGCGGGACGACCCCCTGCTGCCCATGGCGCCGATCGGCCATCCGCTGGCGCGCACCAAACGCGAGGTGGGCTGGGACCAGCTCGCGCAGGCGCGGTGGATCGTCATGGCGCCCGGCACGTCGACGCACACCGAGTTCGAAGCGAACTTCCGCGCGCACCGGCTCGACCCGCCCGAGCCGGTGGGCACCTCGCGTTCATCCCAGCGCGAGCTGGCGCTGGTGCGCTCGCTGGGCGCCTTGATGCCGGTGCCGCGTTCGGTGCTGAAAGAGCCGCCTGTCGCGGCGCAGTTCGTGCCGGTCAGCCCCGTCGGCGGATGGCGATCGACCCGCCGCGTGGGCATCGTGCGGCGCGCCGGCGGCTACCTCAGTCCCTCGGCATCGCAGGCGATGGAGGCGCTGGAAGCCATCCTGCGCAAGGAGCGCTGACGACTGGAGGCGCAAGGCATGGCGCGCCGCGTGCGTTAGGCTCCCCGATCCCTTCAACCCCTCCTCCCATGCACATCGAAGAACGCATCCACATCGCCGTCCCGCCCCGGGTCATCGACCGCATCTGGAGCGAGGTCGACCGATGGCACCTGTGGGACCCGGACACCAAGCAGGCCCGGCTCGACGGCCCCTTCGCCGTGGGCACCAAGGGCCGGATCGTTCCGCAAAAAGGCATGGGTGTTCCGATGGTCGTCACGGAGCGCTCCGAGGGCCAGTCGTTCACCGCGCAGGGCTACATCCCCCTGTTCCGCATGCACTTCAAGCACACGGTGTCCGCAACGGACAGCGGCTCGGACGTGGTGCACCGCGTGTGGTTCACCGGCGCCCTGGCCTTCCTGTTCGGGCCGGGCGTCGCCAAGCAGGTTCGACACGGACTGCCCCGGACCATGCGGTCGCTGAAGGCCTATGCCGAGCAGCGCCACGCCACGTCGGGGTCCGGCGACGCCCCCTGAAAGCCGCCGCGCGCTGGCATTCGCACCGCGAATTCCCGCGCGCTGGCGAATGAAGGCGCATCATGGGCCGATGAACATCCAGCTCGGTTTCGAGATCGCCTACCAGTTTCCCCGGCCGACGCCGATGATCCTGGCCCTCAGCATTCACTACTCGCGCGCCTCGGACCTGCTGCGCCCGGACCATCTGCTCACGAAACCGGCCGTTCCCACCACCGCGTACCGTGACCTGTTCGGGAACTGGTGCACACGCCTGGTCGCCCCCGCGGGCCGCTTCGTGCTGAGCACCGACACCGTGGTCCACGACAGCGGCGCACCCGACATCGTCGTGCCCTCGGCGCCGCAGGTGCCGGTGGAGTACCTGCCCGAGTCCACCCTGCTCTACCTGCTGGGCAGCCGGTACTGCGAAACCGACCTGCTGTCCGACTTCGCCTGGCAGCGTTTCGGCAACGGCCCGACCGGCTGGGGCCGCGTGCAGGCGGTGTGCGACTTCGTGCACCAGCACATCGAGTTCGGCTACCCGCATGCGCGGCGCACCCGCTCGGCGTTCGAAGCCTTCAAGGAAGGGCAAGGCGTGTGCCGCGACTATGCGCACCTGGCCATCACGCTGTGCCGCTGCCTGAACATTCCGGCCCGCTATTGCAGCGGCTACCTCGGCGATGTCGGCACCCCGCCGCCGCACGGCACGATGGACTTCGCGGGCTGGTTCGAGGCCTTCCTGGGCGACCGCTGGTACACCTTCGACGCGCGCAACAACGTGCCCCGCATCGGCCGCGTGCTGATCGCGCAAGGGCGCGACGCCAGCGACGTCGCACTGTCCAACACCTTCGGGCCCAACGAACTGGATGGATTCAGGGTGTGGTGCGACGAGGTGCCGTGAACTGAATCGCCGGTCGCACGCACGCGGCCGGGTCGGCCCTCCGCCGACGCCCCCGCGCTACGCGCTGCCCCAGCCCCCGCCCAGGGCCTTGTACAGGTTCACGGTGTTCACCGCCGCCTTGAGCTGCAGTTCGATCAGCTGCTGCTGCCCGGTGTAGAGCTCGCGCTGCGCGTCCTGGCTGGAGAAGTAGTCTTCCATGCCGCTGCGAAAACGCGTGCGCGAGATGCCGGCCACCTTCTCGAGCACCTGCACGCGCGCCTGCTGTGCCTCCAGCTGGGGCTGCAGGTGGTCGCTGGCGATCAGCGCGTGGGCCACCTCGCGAAAGGCGACCTGCGCCGCCGATTCGTAGCCGGCCATCGCGGCGGCCAGGCGCTCTTCGCTGGCGCTCACGTTGGCCGACCGGCGGCCCCAGTCGAAGATCGGCAGCGACACGCCCAGCACGCCGGCCCAGCTGCTGTTGCCGCTGCTGAGCAGGGTCGACAGCTCCTTGCTCACACCGCCGGCCAGCGCCGTGAGCGAGATGGTCGGCAGCATCGCGGCCTTGGCCGCGCCCACGCCGGCGTTGGCGGCCTCGACGCGCGCATAGGCCGCGAGCAGGTCGGGCCGGCGCTGCAGCAGACTGGACGGCAACCCGGCCGCGACCTGCGCGGTGGAGCGCTCGGGCCAGGGCCGCGCGCTGCCCGTCTCGGCCGGCACGGGGCGCCCGACCAGCACGTTGAGCCATTGCAGGTCCTGTGCGACACGCATGCGGTATTCCTCCTGCCGCACGCGCGCGGTCTGCAGCAGCGACTGCACCCGGTACACGTCGAGCTGCGCGGCGCCGCCCACGGCGCGGGCGCGACCGATCGTGTCGGCATTGGCGTTCAGCGCGGCCTCGTTGGACTCGGCCAGCGCGAGCAGCGCGCGGTCGGCGCGCAGCGTGAGGTAGGCGTTCGACACCTCGCCCACCAGGTTCATGCGCGCGGCCGCGTGGTCCTTGTCGCCGGCCTCGGCGAGCGCGCCGCTTTGTTGCGCGGTGCTCTGCTGCCGGCCGAAGAAATCGAGCTCGTACGACATCACGCCCGCCTGCACGTCGAAGCTGTTGGACACGCGCCCGTCCGACGGCAGGTTGCCGACCGGGCTGAGCGAGCCCTGCGGCGTGGTCTGCGCGCGCTGGGCATGCGCCGACAGGCCCAGCGCCGGGAACAGCGACGCGCGGTTGCCCGCATAGTTCGCGCGCGCCTCGCGGGCCTTCGCGGCATAGGCGCGCAGGTCGCGGTTCTGCTCGAGCGCGGTGGCGATCAGGCCGCGCAGCTCCTCGTCCTGCACGAAGCTGCGCCAGTCCACGGGCTGCACACCCGGCGCCGTCGCGCCCGCAGGCCATTGCGAAGGCACCGTCAGGTCGGGGTCCTTGAGCGGCGGCGTGAGGTTGCAGCCGGTCGTCACCAGCACGATGCACACGGCCAGCACCGCGAAGAGCAGGCGTAGCGACAGCCGCGCAAAGCCCGCGCCCGGCGCGCGCATGCCCGCACTCGCGAACAGCGCCGACGCCGCCTGCCACGGCCGCACCTGCACGGCCACGTGGCTCGGCGGCACGTTGAAGACGTGGCGCACCAGGTCTTCGCGCTGCGCCTCGGTGGCGGCGAACTTCAGCTCCGCGCCCGCCCTGCCGCGCGCGGCGAGGTGGGCCGGCAGCCAGCCGACCGGCTCGACATGCACCTCCAGCGGCTGCCCGACGCGCAGGCGCTTCAGCGGCCCGCGGCCTTCGAGCAGCGCGCCGTCGGCCGCGATGTTGACGAAGCGCGACTCGCCCTCGCCCGCCGCCGTGCGCAGCCGTGCCCGCGCGCGCCAGGGAAAGCGCTCTTCCTGCTGCGGGCGCGGCAGGTCGACGCAGGCCATGAGCGCGCTCAGGCACAGCACCAGCGCGATGCCGGTCCACACGAGGTTGAGCTGGTCGCCCGGCGTCAGCGCCTCGCCGCCCAGCGCCGCCATCGCGGCCGCGCCCTGCAGCGCCACCAGCAGGCCGCCGAAGACGGCCACCAGCTTCCAGTGCACCACCGTGCGCGAGCGGTCCAGCCCCTTGGCCGTCACCTTGAACGGATGGCCGAAGGGCTTCAGCATCGCGCGCGCCAGCGTGCCGCTCACGGCCATCGCCGCCACCAGCTGGCTCACCTCGCTGAACACGGGCAGGCAGCGCCGCTGGCTGACCCAGTAGCTGTAGGCCCAGAACATCACGAGCGACGGCAGGCCGTAGGCCGCAAAGGCCTGCGGCGTGGCATGGAAGGCCGAGACGCCGGCATACCAGTACAGCGCCGGCGCCAGCAGCACCAGCACCATGAAGGGCTTGCCCAGCCAGTGCAGCAGCCCGTGCAGGAAGTGCAGCCGCGCCGACAGGCTGTAGCCCGGGCCGCGCAGGGGCCCGTCGGGCAGCAGCGCGAGCTGCACCGTGCCCAGGCACCAGCGGCTGCGCTGGTTGATGTAGTCGATGATGCTCTCGGCCGACAGCCCGTTGGACAGCCGCTCGCCCAGCCAGCGCGTGATGCGGCCGTGGCGCAGCAGCAGGTAGGTGGTGTGGATGTCTTCGCACACGCTGCCCACCGGGAACCCGCCGGCCTCGGTGATCGCGTCGCGCCGCACGATGAACGAGGTGCCCACGCAGAACGCCGAATCGACCGCGTCCTTGGCGGGCTGCAGCACGTCGAAGAACACGCGCTGCTCGTCGACCCAGCTGTCGGTGGCGCGCAGGTTGTGCTGGATGGGGTCGGCGTTGTAATAGAACTGCGGCGTCTGCACCAGCCCCACGCGGCGGTCCTCGAACAGGCCGAGCATGCGGTAGACGATCTGGCGCTGCGGCGCGAAGTCGGCGTCGAGCACGAGGATGAACGGCGCGTCGGTCACGCCCGCGGACAGGCGCAGGCCGTTGTTGAGGTTGCCGGCCTTGGCGTGGCGGTTGTCGGGCCGCCGCGCGTAGTGCACGCCGCGGCGCTCGCAGTACGCGCGCAGCCAGTCGCGCCGCGTGTCGTCGAGCACCCAGACGTTCAGCCGCGGGTAGTCGATGGCCTGCGCGGCGATGATGGTCTTCTCGAGCACGGCCAGCTCTTCGTTGTAGGTGCAGATGAAGACATCGACGGCCGGCACCTCCTCGCCACGCGCATGGCGTTCGCGCAGCGCGGCCTCGCCCCGGTCGGCCTGCGCGCGGTTGTCGCGGCGCCGCATGAGCATGTGGATCGACATCAGCGTGTAGACGATGGCCGTGAGCTCGAAGCCCAGGAACACCCAGGCGAACAGGGTTTCGAAGCCCAGGTCCGAGGGCGGCATGGTGGCCACGATGCGCCAGACGGCGTAGCGCAGCAGCAGCAACGCGGTGAGCGCGCCGAACAGCACGCGGTGGGTGATGCGCTCGACCCTGGCCCAGGTCATGAGGAGCAAGGCGAGCCCCCCGACCAGGGCGTTGAGCTGGAATTCCGGTGTGGCGATCAGGCTGGACATGAGGGGACTTCCGATGCGGCGGTCTTGCCGGTGAAGGGGTTGAAACCCGTGGCGGCCAGGGCGATCCAGGCGGTCGCGCCCAGGTGCGGCCAGCGGTAGTAAAAGAAATCGGCACCGGTCGAATCGGGGCCGATGGCCAGGCCGGTGGCGATGCGCGTGCTCGGCGTGGCGTAGTACAGGCCGTTGCCGGCGCGCTGCGAGGCCAGCAGCTGCCACAGCGCCTCGGGCGCCGCGCCCTTGCGGGCCACCAGCGTGGCGGCGGCCTGCGCGCTGCCTTCGGTCCAGATGCCGTCGGGCTCGCGCGAGAAGCCGTAGCCCGCGCCGACGCGGTGGTGCTTCTCGACCCAGTCGAGGCTGCGCACCCAGGCGCAGGAGCCTTCGGGCGCCGCGAGCAAAGGCCACAGCTGCGCATCGAGGCCCGAGCCTTCGGTGGAGACGGTGGCGCCATCCTCCTTGGTGCCGATGTGAAAGCGCTGCTCCGACGGGTTCCACATGCGGCCCACGAAATCGAGCGCGGTGCGCGCCTGCCTTTGCTCCGCCGCGTCGGGCTGGCCGTCGGCGCGCACCGCGCGTGCGGCCCACGCCGCCGCCACGGCGATGTCCAGGTTGTGCTCGGTCGACTTCCAGGTCTGCGCGCGCTGCGCGTTGTCCCAGCCGTGGCGTCCGCCGTTGTAGCCGTCGGGGCCGTTCCGGGCGCGCGTGTTCTGTTCGGTCCAGGCCAGCAGCCGGCGCGCGGTCGCCAGGTAGGCGGGCGTGGGCTCGGCCTGGTGCAGGTTCAGCAGCAGCAACGCGGCCCAGGCCACGTTGCCGGTGGCGGTGCTCACCTGGTAGGCGTCGGCGATCCACTGCTTGCGCCCCGCGTCCCAGCGGCCGGGCAGCGCGGGCTTTTCCTCGGTGACCGGCCCGGCGCGGTAGGCATTGCGCACGCGCCCGTCGGGCATGGTCTGGTCGTGCGCCACGGCCCGGACCACGGCGTCGCCGATGCGCCGTGCGGCGGCGCGCTCGCCGCACGCCAGCAGCGCGATGCCGGCCAGCGCGTTGTCGTAGGTGAAAGCGGCGCCCGCCAGCGCGGGCTCGAATGGCGGCTCGCCCTGTGCATTCGCCGGGCGGTAGCTGCTCAGGAACAGCGGCCCCGACGTCGCGCCGCCCTGGTCGTGCGCGACGGCGCGGCGCAGGCCGTCGCAACTCTCGCGCGCAAGGGCCTGCTGCGTGGCACCGGGTGAAGGCGCGGCAGCAGCGGCGACGCCGGCGAGCGCCATCGATGCGGCGGCGCACCGTGCCACGGCACGGAAAGAAAAAGGGATCGACATGGCGTTCTCGGTGGGCTGCGCGACATGCTTTCTCACGCCTTGGCGAGGCTGGCCGAGACCACCTTGCCCGGCACGCACAGGGTCTGGCGGCTGCCGTCTTCCGAGGGCGGCGGTTCGGGCGCCTCGATGCGCGCCACCGCATAGATCGAGCCCTGCTCGGCAAAGGGGAAGGGCACGCTGTACGTGCTCTGCAGTGCGTCGGAGGCCACGGGCAGCAGCTGCTCGACGCGCGCCTGCACGTCGACGTTCTGCGCCACCTTCACGTCGAGCTTCGAGCCGACGCTCAGCCGCTTGGCCAGCCGCGCGGGAAACACGGCGACAACGCCGATCCGGCTGCAGTCGGTCACGCGCACCAGCGAGGAGCCCGCCGTGACATACGCGCCCTCGGGCGCCAGCACCGTGTGCACCATGCCGGGCTGGCTCGCCTTGACCTCGTAGGCGGCGAGCTTGTCGACGCGGCGGCGCTCTTCGTCCTCGAGCTGCGTGATCTGCGCGAGCTGCTTGACGATCGCGGCGCCGTCCTGGCGCGCGCGGTCGCTGCTGTTGCGCAGCGCTTCACGCCGGCTCGCGAGCGTCTGGAACAGGCTGTTGCCGCTGGTGCCCACGAAGGCGCCCTGCCCCGCGCTCACCACCGTCTGCGCCTGCCCCGCGAAGGCCTGCTCGGCCACCGCCGCATTGGCACGCGCGGTGCTCAATTGGGCCTCGGACGCGTTCATCACCTGTTCGCTGATGGCGCCCTCTTTCAGCAGCGCTTCGTTGGTGCGCACCTTGTTCTCCTGCTCGGCCACCACGCTGTGCGCCACGTCGCGCTGGCGCTGTGCGATCTCCCAGGCGTCCCAGGTCTGCGCCAGCGAGGCCTGGCGGGTCACCTGCGCCTGCTGGCCGATGGAGCGCATCTCCTGGCTGTCGGACTTGTACTGGTTGCCCAGCTGCGACAGCTGGCTCTGCAGGGCCAGGCGCTGCGTGGTCAGCGTGGTGAGGATCTCCTGGCTGACGGTCGGGTTGCGCACCGTGGCCACCAGCGTGCCGGGCGCCACCGCATCGCGCGTGCGCACCGCCATCTGCGTCACCACGCCGTTGATCGGCGAGGTGACGATGCCGACCGGCGCCTGCAGCACGGCGCGCGTGGCCTGCGAAGACAAGAGCGGCTCGACCAGCGTGGCGATCATCAGCCACAGCACGAAGGCCAGCAGCGCATAGGCCGCCAGCTTCGGAACGAAGGCGCCCCGCTGGCACCGGGCACGTCCGGCACCCGGGGCGCGCGGTCGGCCCGGTTCCGACGGAAAAGGAATGGGTCTGGACACTCGCATAACCACCTCTTGGAAACATCGACGGCATGCCGGCGAACGGCATGCCGTCTGGTGAAGAAAGAGACTCGAATCAACCTCCCGACCCCTCGGTCCGCGCCTTCGATTTGTCGTGCTGCGGTGCAATAAAGGTACGCCCAAAGCGCGGCCCGTCCTGCTTCCGGGAGAAACAAGATGTGCGAACTTCACATCTACTTTTCGGCTGCAGACCGGGCGAAGTCCTACATAGGTGTTGCGGCGGTGGGGGTTGACACGGGCTGGGCGTGTGGGCACGCGCGGAACAGCGCGTGATCGCGTTTGTCTCGAAGGCCCACGGGCATCGCACGGGGCAAGGTCCGATGAAGCGGCCCGCTGCGCGCGCGGCGTCGAGAACGCGGCTTCGGCGTCGCGTTCAACAGGCCGTAACGATATTGCCGCGATTGGTCACAGCCGCCGCGGGGGCGCTGTGGCGGGCACGCATCAGCGACGGTCATCAACCCCGGCGAGCCCTATGCCCTTCGCGACATAGGGACACGCCCAGGCTGCGGCATGCGCGCGTTCTTCCTTTGCACCACCGGCTTTTCGGCGGTTGTCCTACACCTCGGGCCGCACAGAAGACTAGACCTGTAGCCCACCCTGCTTTTTCTTCTTCAAAGGATTCCAGATGCGAAAAGTCAACGCTGTGATGACCCGCGATGTCGAGGTCATCAGTCCCGACGCCACCCTCGCGGAGGCCGCCAGACGCATGCGCGACGGCGACTTCGGGATGATGCCGGTGGGCGAGAACGACCGCATGATCGGCGCGATCTCGGACCGCGACATTGCCGTGCGCGGCATCGCCGAAGGACACGACGGCAACGCCAAGGTGCGCGACGTCATGTCGGACGGCATCCGCTGGGCCTATGAGGACGACGCCGTCGATCATGCGGCGCAGCTCATGGCCGAGCACCAGATCCGGCGCCTGCCCATCGTCAACCGCGACAAGCGGCTGGTGGGCATCCTGGCGCTGGCCGATGTCGCGGTGAAGGAGCCCAAGGTCAAGCCGGCCGCCGAGGCGCTGTGCGGCATCTCACAACCCGTCGAGGCCTGAGAAGGTCTGACCAGGCGAGGTCCTTCACCCCGATTCACTGTCCCTTCCCTTTCTTCCTGGAGGACTTGCCATGCACGTCGCACCTTTCCACCTGCTCGCAGCCGCCGCCATCGCGGCGAGCCTCGCCGTGACCGGCTGCACGGTCACCCGCCCCAGCGGCGCAGCGAACGACATCCCGGCCTCGTCGGCATCGGCCATCGACGCCCAGGTCGACGCGTCGCTGGCCCGCCTCTATGACACCGTCGCCGGTTCGCGCGCGCTCGTCGCCGGCGCCCAGGGCGTGCTGGTCTTCCCGTCCGTGGTGGGCGGAAGCTTCGGCATCGGCGCCGACTATGGTCGCGGAGCCCTGCGCAGCGGCGGCCGCACGCAGAGCTACTACAGCACGACCGCCGGCTCCATCGGCTTCCAGGCCGGTGCGCAGTCGAAGGCCGTGTTCTACGTGTTCACCTCCAGGGAGGCGCTGGACAAATTCCGCCAGAGCCGGGGCTGGACGGTGGGCGTCGACGCGACGGTGGCGCTGGCACGCTACGGTGCCAACGGCGTCGTCGACAGCAGCACCTTCCGGCAGCCCGTGGTCGCTTTCGTGATGACCAATGTGGGCCTGGAGGCGGGTGCGTCGGTGCAGGGAGCGAAGATCACCGAAATTCGACCTTGATACGGGCATGGCATGACGGGCATCCGGTCGGAAACGCCATCGACAAGGAGTGCCCGCCATCATGCTCAACGGAGCCGAAGCCCACCCGATCCAATCTGCGACGCGCGCGTTGTTCGACCGCTATGAGCGCGAATTCAATGCGGGACTGACCGGCGAAGCCGACCTGGAGGCCGTGGCGGCGCTGTACGCCGCGTGTTTCATTGCCGCTTCGCCCGCCGGCGTCTTCACGGGCATGAACGACGACGAACTCAGGAGCGTGTCCGCGAAGGGGTTCAAGCATTACCGCGACACCGGCGTGCAGCGGATGACCGTGCGCAACCTGGACATCTCGGCCATCGACGAATTGCACGGGCTCGCCCGCGTGGCGTGGAGAGCGATCTACAAGGTCGACGGCGCGCAGAGCCATCCGCGCCGTACACAGCCTCAAGCACCGCCGCCCGCACCTCTGCTCCACACGTTCAGCATCCGACCACCTAACTCCGAGGAAGTCGTCGCCCCGTCCGATAGAACCCAGAGCACCACGGTGGGCTGGCTGACATGTCGCGCGCCGTAGGGGCAGTGCACGGTCCGGTAGCTCCGCATGTTGACGCCTGCTCAGACAGATTGACCTGCGGCATCGTCCCCTTGCCAAAAGCGCGAGCGTTGTTAGGCAAAGCAAGGCGCACCTCGTTATCTGGCTCCGTCAGATAGATGGCCATCTTGCGGATACCCTCCCACTGCTGCGGGTAGCGGCTGGGTTCAAAGTTACCAATTCCTCCACCCTTATAGGTGTCAATGAAAGCGCGGCAGTCGACATGAAATCCCAAGCCGTGTGTTACCACATTGTTCCAATCGTTTCCCATCTTCGCCAAGATCGCACGCAAGTCTTGCGGGTGAAGAACCTGCGAGAGAAAAACCATGTGCCATTGGTAGCCCTTTTCCAATGAGAAATCAAGCTTCCAGATATGCCCAACCAACGCCCCGCCAAAAGCTTCAGATGCCAGCTTCACGAATTTCTGGCGATGCTCAGTGATCTGAGCGTGCCCGATCGATTGCCCCGGAATTGAAGGCCAGCGAAGCTCAACCGGCAAGTATCCAAGATCCATACGCGTCAAGGTCAACGCTTTATTTTGGGCTGCATGCGCTTCGACATACGCCATGATCTGCACATAGGCGTCATTGGGGCCGCGCGCAAAATTCTTCAGGCGAGCCTTGAATTGGGGTGCTAGGGCTTCACGACGAACATTGATCACGAACTGGTTGAGCCGATCAGTCCAAGCAATTGCTTCTGGCCCTATTACCAGATCCAGGCCAGGCACATCAAGCAGTGCCAGGCTGCTGGCATGCCGCTCAAAAATCTCAAAATATGGTGGAAAGCGGTGAATAGGGTATTGCGCGAGGACGGGCGAGACAGTGTACAGAGCCGCTACGATCCGTGCGCCAAACGCTGTGAGTTCATTTTGAACGTACCCTGTCTGAGCGGAAAATCGCAGAAGAAACGATCTACGATTCGATCGTGCAATGTCTCGGGTCAACGCGACAATTTCTCGAATTTGCTCCACTTGAATTAGCCCATCCTTGACGTATGCAATAGGCTGATTTCCTTGGATTTGGTACGCCGCAGCCCGCTCAGACATAGCCAACGCTGCCTCATCGGAAAAAGAAGGGGGTTCACCCTCCGACTTCTTATGCACAATAGTCCTTTAGGGCTGGCGCGCAGCCTTTCTGATGACCAGAACTATGCGCGCCAGATATTAATATTTAGATCAATGCGGGCGACAGAAGGATTGCGTTGGAACTGCTCCGCACCTGCCATCGACAAGTTCATCTCCAGTACAGCCAAACCGCCACTGGAATCAAATTGAGGAATCGATAAAAATACCTTTCTGCGGCTTTCATGCGTGGACCATTGTGCTCTTCGGCGTCTCCTATCGCGGGCACGTGCGCCCCCGATAGTTCATCGGACGTTGAATACTCTAGTTCAAGGGGACACCACGCCCCTTCATGCTCAGCCAGTCGCTGAATTCGAACTCCTTTTATCGTTCGCTAATTTTCGCGGCGAAGCTCTTTTTCCTCGTCGATTGGAGGCAAATACTTTCTCCTGCGCGCAATGGAGTATTGAATTTTCGCGGGACAAATCATGGCGGCCTCTCCGGCAAGGACCAACACGGAGATGTCACATGACGCTTCAAAGTTAGCTCCCCTTTAACTCAATAGTTAGTTCCCCTTCTAAGTAAAAGTTAGCTCCCCTCCAACGTAATAGTTAGCTCCCCCTATCGTAATAGTTAGTTCTCCAACATGGAAGTTCTTCCGGCACATTAGGACAAACTTGACGGCGCGGCGCAGCCCACAGGTCCATCAAGATCAGCAACTCGCAGGCAACGCCGGTATGGCCCACACACGCGCCAGCGTCGCGCCTATCCAGCTTGAAGTACCTGTTGACGGTATGAGCCAGCTCAATCTGTAGCCTTGGGCTCACCACTTAGCTTTTTCCGCGTGCTTTTCTTCGACCTCGACCTCGACGTCGACGTCGAAGGGAGAACATTCTCGGAAAAAAATACTGCTGCCATCCCATCCTTTGCGGAAGACAGCCAACCTATTGCCCCGGATATTCCAGGCAAAGCACGTGCTCAAACGCACGTGCTCTTTTTTTACCCTGCTCCGGTGTAACTTTGCACCACTCTTGACGCCAGAAAACGCAGGCAATCAATCGCATACGACTTCCTTTCCGCAATCGAAATCACGACTCCTTTGAATCTTGAATATTGGAAAAGGATGAGATTAATAAAGACAACCAAGATACCAGCATAGTCAACGAGGAAGCCTCTCCTCTTTCCTCCTTCCAAAAGGAAAGATAAAGACAGATGCCTACAGCATCTGTCGACTTCTTCCATCTACAGAGCCTTGATGTTCCATTGAGTGCATCAGGCACTCACGGGGATCAGGGCAATTAAAGAAAATGATCCCCATGAAGAAATCATCTCCATCCCAAGAGCCAGCGCTCAGTCGGCCTCTTTTCGACAATCCGATTTATGAAGGCCTCATCCTCAATGAGGCGGCCTTCATGGCCGAAGACGGCGTGATCGTCATCATTGAGGAGTTTGACTCTGTCCGGCCTTTGATTGACAAGTACGTGCTGGATATTTGCTCCAGCACGGCCGTCGCTTGGCAATTGCAGGAGGTCAAAGCGGGACGCCCCGTCCTGAAAAACTTGTACTTGTCCCGGTATTCGGGCTTGCTGCAGGCGTTCATGGAGCGGGTGTACCTCGATCATCGCGATTCTGAGTTCACTCCGAGCCTTTGCAGCACCATTCTTTACGAGGCGATGGATGCGCTTCACTTTCAATCGACGCACTCTCCGAACCTGCAGGCGATGTCGGGCCATCCGTGGATGCGCAACTGGGAGTTGGAGAACTGGCTGATCTCGACAGTACGTAGCAAGGCCGAGGGCCGAGGCTTCAAGCGAAGTGAATACGAGAATAAACGGAACTGCGATCGAAATTACGACTGGTCGTGCATTTCTGGAGGCTGTGTTCAAGAAGTACTCACGCGTCGAGGTCGCGCGAATTGACTTGAAGTATCAAAATTCATTCAAGGCAGAATTGACGCTCTCACAGGTGCGCGAGGACTTCCGGCGCCTATGGAATGGGCGCCACAAGAACCGGCGGCTCAAAGACCTCGCGGGCTACATGTGGAGCCTGGAGTACACGGACCTGGAGCGCTTTCACTACCACCTCATCTTGCTTTTCGATGGATCGCAAATAAAGGACCCGTACTACCGAGGCCTGAAGGTGGGGCAGCGCTGGGTGGAGCGTGCCACGAAGGGGCGCGGTGACGTCCACCATTGCCGTGAAAGCGACTACCGTTACCCATACTTGGGGAGAATCGACGCGATTGACGTGGAGAAGCGCGAGTGCCTGCTCAGGCGGGGCGTGGAGTATCTGACCAAGTGCGATCAGTTACTGCAGATCGATTTGGAGCGCGTGCAGACCTTCGGCACATCGGCGTTTCCGCAGAAGACCACGAATGCGGGCAAGCCGCGTTTGCCGAAGGGGCTGCGCAAGCCCCGCAGAAGCAGCAAGCCCGTCAAGGCCAGGAAAAACCACGTTTTGTTTGGCACTGCGGGACTCTGGCCCCAATAGCCCAGTCTGGTGGGGCCTGGGCAATCACCATGTGATTGGTCTGTCGCGCGCAGCATTCGCCGTCATTTCGCTGTGCGTGGCCGACCTAGACACCCACCGCTCATGTTCTCCAGAACACGGGTGAGTGGAGTAGAAATTGACTGAGAGAGACAGAAGCAAAGACGAGGCTCAGGTGGCCTGCTCCTCATCCACCGCCACCGCCACCCAGTTCGCTGAGAAACATCGCGGGGGAAGCTCCTTGATCGCGCTTAAGTTTTTGCGCGATCCCGCTCCGCAATCCGGTCAAGGATCAGTTCCAAAACCAACTCAGGGAAGCTTGCCTCAATGTACTTTTGTGCGGCATTGATGGCAGGCCAAACCTCGTCACCCTTCGCACCACTCGCAAGTGCAACCCAAGGGCCAGGGAAGTAGCGGGTGAGCATGCCGAGAAAATAGGACAACATGTACGTCATGGCAATTTGAGAGAGTTCCAACTCCCCCTCGAAGGGTTCCGAGATGAACAGTCCCGGAATCCTGATCATCTTTTTCAGATACGTATGGGTGAATAGTGCCGTATGTGACTTGAACGTGTCGTAGTCGCAGGAAATTTGAACATCTCCTGCTTGCACGTCCTCAACGACATAGCCCAGAGCGCGATACCGTTCTGCGAATGCTGCAAACGAGTCAGCGAGTACACGAGCATTGAACCCAGCTTCGGCACTGAACTGTCAGCGCCAGTGCAATCGAGATCAGCAGTGCCAGTCGAACATTGACCAGGGGCTGGAGCTGGTTCCGGTGGGAGCCAGCTGTGGATAACTATAGGTTGGATGCCTCGGTAGGTCCTCCTTTTCTTGAACCGGTTGTTGGTATTCCCGAGCCGTCAGGCGAGGCCCCTTCCTCCGCGACCTCGCTCACCTGAGCCGCAGTTGTCTTCCTGGTCTGCTCGCGCGTCTTGATGCGCGCCTTGGCTTCGTGCGTGCTGTGGCGGAAGCGGTAGGACTCGTTGCCCGTCTCGATGATGTGGCAGTGATGGGTCAAGCGATCCAATAGCGCCGTGGTCATCTTGGCGTCGCCGAACACACTGGACCACTCCCCGAACGTCAGGTTGGTGGTGATCATCACGCTGGTGTGCTCGTACAGCTTGGACAGCAGGTGGAACAACAAGGCGCCACCGGCCTGGCTGAACGGCAGGTAGCCCAACTCGTCGAGCACGACCAGGTCCATGCGCACCAGACTCATGGCGATGCGTCCGGCACGTCCCTGGCTCTTCTCATGCTCCAGGGCATTGACCAGATCGACCGTGGAGTAGAACCGCACTCGCTTGGCGTGCCGGGTGAGCCCGGCAATCCCCAGTGCCGTGGCCAGGTGGGTCTTGCCAGTGCCTGGGCCACCGACCAACACCACGTTCTGCGCATCTTGCGTGAACGACAGGTCCGCCAGTTTCTGGATCAACGCGCGGTCGACCTGTGAGCCGGAGAAGTCGAACCCGGCCAGGTCGCGGTGCATGGGGAAGCGCGCCGACTTCATCTGGTGAGCAATGGAGCGCATTGCCCGGTCAGCATCTTCGGCCTGCAGCAGGTGCTCCACCAGCCAGCGTGATGCGGCCAGGGTCGTATCGCCGCCTTGCTCCGTCAGATCGGCCCAGGCCGTGGCCATGCCGTTGAGTCGCAGCGCCTTCAGTTGGGCCTGCACATCGATGGAGGTCTCACGCATGGCCAACCTCCTGTCCGTCCAGATGATCCTGGTGGGTGGGGCGCAGCCGGTCGTAGCGCGCGGTGTCGGCCTTGGGCGCCTGGGTGAGTCGCAGGGACGTCTGCGCCTGGTCCGGCGTGGCTGGGCTGTTCAAGCGGGCCAGCACGTTGCGCACGTGCTCCACGCTGATGCTGCCGCTGGGCGCTCTGCCTTCGAGCACGAGTTCGATGGCCACCAGCACCGCCTCCAGCCCGGCTTGCGGCACCACGGCCAGCACCTGTGCCATGACCCGGTCTCCTCCAGCGTGCCTGAGCAGCGACTGGCGCAAACGCAGCAACGGCGCCGGCAGGTCCAGGAACGGCGTGCCGTTGCGCAAGGCGCCCGGCTTGCGCTGCACCAGCGCAATGTAGTGCTGCCAGTCGTAGCTGGTCTGGCCGCTGCCCGGCAGCCGGGCGTGACTCGCCACGACGGCGTCCGCGGCCGCCACATCGATTCGCTCTGGATAGACGCGGGTGCTGACGATGTGGCCGGCCCACTCGCACGGCACGGAGTAACGGTTGCGCGCGGCGGCCACCAAGCAGGTGCTGCTGACCCGGGCCAGCCGCTCGACGTAGCCGTCGAAGGGGGCCGGCATGGACATGAGGTGAGGCTTCTCCAACTCCCACATCTCGGCCACGGTGAACTGCCGGTGGATCGGGTGCGTGGTGTCGCTCCACACCGAACGACACCGCTCACTCAGCCAGGCATTGAGTTCGATGAACGAGCCGAAGCGCCGGGTTGCGGCTTCGATCCAGATGCGCCGGCGGCTGTCCTGCACGTTCTTCTCGACCACACCCTTCTCCCAGCCGGAAGCGACGTTGCAGAAGTCGGGGTCGAACAGGTAGTGGCTGCACATGGCAGCGAAGCGGGCGTTGACGGTGCGCTGCTTGCCGCGCTGCACCTTGTCCACGGCGGTGCGCATGTTGTCGTAGATGCCGCGCCGGGTGACGCCACCGAGTGCCTGGAACGAGCGGGTGTGGGCGTCGAACAGCATCTCGTGGCCCTGGCTGGGGTAGGCCACCAGCCAGAAGGCTCGACTGGCGCACAGCTTCAGGTGCGCCACTTGCACGTTGTAGAACACACCACCGACGACCATGGCTTCGACGCTCCAGTCGAACTGGAAGGCCTCGCCCAGCTCGAAGCTCATCGGAACGAACGCCTTGGCCGGACTGGCTGCCGACTCCACCCGCCAGCGCCGGATGTAGTCGGTGACGGCGCTGTAGCCGCCGCGGTAGCCCTGCGCCTGTATCTGGGCAAACAGGGCGCGACCACTGCGCCGTCCCTGCTTGGGGCGATGGCTGTCGGTTGTGAGCGCTTGATGCAGGGCCGGCTCGAACGCCGTGAGCTTGCCGTCGAGCTTCACCCGCTCGTACTTCGGCACAACATCGCCGGGCGCCTTGAGCCACTTCTTGACCGTGTTGCGCGACAGGCCTGTGCGCTTTGCGATCTCACTGAGAGAGAGTTGGTCGCGCAGCCTCATGCGCCTGACCTTGCCAATCATGTCCATGGTGATCACCTTGAATCCCTGCTGAAATTCTCAGCAGGTCAGTGGAACACCCTGGTCAATATTGGATTGGCACTTTGCGGTTTAGCTGGTCAAGATTGCATCGGCACTAACAGCGCAGGGAGGTGATTCGGGCCGATTGCTCGAATTGCTCCTCGAAAATTGGTTGCAAACTGGCGTCCAGCAAAACCAGTACGTCTTCTCTTTCCATTTTCCGCTCCTCGTTGTGGCCATGGTGTTGTGACCGAACTCTAATGGTCCGCGGCGTTTCGACGAAGTTGCGTCGGCTGGAGAGGCGCAGAGCTTTCAACTCGAACTGTCGGTCAGCGCGGACATCGGCAACATCTGCATTGCAGCGGTTGCCGCCGTTGCCATCTGCAAGGCGACCGAGGGGTCTCGGCCCGCTTGCGCTCGCGGAGGCCACGGTAGCTTGCGTGGCTCGAACGACCGCATTGGAGTGCCCTGTAGTCATCCAAGTCATCGTGGCTTAGTGGGCGATTTCGGTCGAACGACCGCTGACCGATCGCACGAAATGCCGGAATTGACCCAAAGCGGAAACTCACGGCGCCCATTCCTTGTTACATTCATTACTGATCAATCAATGGGATGCAAATGGCTGCAACGAATAAGAAGACAAGCGTGGCGAAGAAAACCGACGCTGGCTCGGCCAAAAGCGCTGGATCTAAGACGACTGCTCCGAAGAAGCCCGAACGGGTCTACTTCAAGCAGTCTGAATTCCCGCTGACCACATTGCAGCATGCACAAAAAGTCGCTTCTGCATTGGTAGACAACTTCGCAGGGGACTCTGCGCCGCCGCCGGACGTCGCGCTCGCTCTCGGGATCAGCCCGACGAGTAGTGCGTGGCCAACATTAACTGGCGCCTCCATCGCTTACGGCCTTTCTGAGGGCGGAATTAACGCCAACGTAATCAAGCTAACAGCGCTCGGACGCCGGCTTGTCGCGCCAGAGGCCGAGGGCGAGGACATCGTCGCGCGCCGCGAAGCTATATTGCAGCCTCGCCTACTTCGCGAGTTCTTTGAAAAATACCGGCGCGCGAAGCTTCCTAACGATGTCATAGCGGGAAACGTGTTGAAGTCGCTAGGGCTACCGGCTGACCGCACGACCAATGCGCTGGAGATCGTCAAGGCGAATGGCGCTTACGCTGGGATCATCAGATCAACTCCCACAGGCCCCTTTGTTAGCCTGGATTCCCCTAACGTACCCATCGCAGCAGCGACTGCTGACGTTCGAGACAACGACGTAGCGGACCCCGCCGACCTCGATGAGGGCCTGCGCTCCATCGCCGAACGAGTTGCACAGCCTGCCACTCCCGTTGCTGCATCTGTTGCGCCTATTGGGGAAATGGACTCGAAGGCAAACCGCGTTTTCATTACGCACGGCAAACAGCGCGCGATCGTTGGCCAGATCAAGGAACTTCTCCTCTTCGGTAAGTTCGAGCCCATCGTCTCGATCGAGCGCGAATCAACCGCAATAGCCGTGCCGGAGAAGGTGTTCGAGGACATGCGGTCCTGTGGCGCAGGGGTGCTCCATGTCGGTGCTGAGGGGCACTATCTCGACAAAGACGGCAATCAGCACGCGAAGCTGAACGACAACGTGCTTATCGAGATTGGTGCCGCGATGGCGCTGTACGGAAAGAGGATGATCCTCTTGGTTGAGAAGGGGGTGAACTTGCCCTCGAACCTTCAGGGGCTGTATCGATGCGAGTACGAGGGGGACAAACTCGATTACGAGTCGACGATGAAGCTGTTGAAGACCTTCAGCCAATTCCGCTAGGAAGGGCCGCGATGGATCCCGCTTGAACCCTGTCGACCCCCACGCGGGAATCCGACCCGGGCTCCATTCAGAACCAAGGAGCCGCCGCCGATCAGTTTGTGGAAGAGCCGTCGCTGGCAGCTCGATTGCGCGACGGACCGCGCAGTCGAGAGGTTGATTCCGAGGGCAAAGAAGCTGTTCAGGTCTGGCGCCGTTCAAGGGCTTGTGTTGACGGTTGCTGTCGCTCAGGCATTGGACCGTGAATGACTCAGTTCAGTCTGAAGCAGTCTCCCAACACGCGCAACGTTTTGTATGTCGGCTGGTGGGCCATACCCAGTCCCTCCCCAAAAAGCGTCGCGGATGCAACCCACTCTCGCGTCAACATTGAGCCCGCTGTTCAACCGACGATAGCCAAAGGCACATAAACACCCTGTTCTCGGCGGTTGAGAGCGTACCGCGAGCGGTAGAAACGCACTGCGCACAAGTGGGTAACTCTTCCCCTGCCGCTTGCTCGACGCACCAGGCTGCCGCAGCTCACCGATTTCATCGGCAACCGCCTCATGGTTTCAATGCGGTGCGCCTGGACATGCGTGGAGGAATAGGTACGTAGCTTCGAGTCGATCCACGCATTACCAGCAACGCCATCGTATCGCTCTGCGGAATGGACTTGATTGCCGCATCGAAATCTTCCAGCCTGCTCACCTGCACGTCGTTGACCGCGATCAGCGCATCGCCATAGCGCAGTCCCGCGCGTTGAGCAGAACCCGACGCCGCCTGCACATACAGCCCAGACTCCGACAGACCGAAGCCCAACCCGCCCTTGCCTTGCACGAGCTCCAGTCCAAACCGGACTTCGCCGGCTTCGGGTTGCAGCACAAGCTTGGGTGCAATATCCGGCGCGCTCGGGGCCACGCCCACTTGCACCGTCAACGGCGCTCTGTGGCGCCAGACATGCAAGGTCAAGCGGCTGCCCGGGCTGGCGCTGGCCACGCGGTCCTGCACCTCGGCATAGGACATCGTAGCGACGTCCCCCACCGCCAACACCACATCGCCACTGCAAAGGCCTGCCACCTCGGCTGGGCTGTCCGCGTCGACGCGCACCACCAGCGCGCCCAATGGGGCAGCAAGACCGAACGCCGGAGCCAATTCCGCGGTCAGGGGCTGAGTACGGGCACCAATATGACCCCGCGTCACTCGCCCCGTTACGCGGAGCTCATCCGCCACGCGCATCGCGGTGTCGATAGGTAGGCTGAATGACACCCCGAAGTATCCCCCGCTGGTCGAATAAATCATCGAGTTCATGCCCACGACATTGCCGCGCTCGTCGAACAGTGGCCCACCCGAACTGCCAGGGTTGAGTGCGACATCCGTCTGTATCAGCGGGATGCCATTTCCTCCAGGCATGTAGCGCGGATTGGCACTCACCACACCTGCGGTGACGCTGTGTTCGAACCCGAAGGGCGCACCTATCGCGGCGACCCATTCGCCTGGGCAGAGCTCGCTGCTGCGTGCGATGGGAACGACCGGCAGGTTGGATGCAGCGATGCGCAACAGTGCAACGTCGGTGCGGCTGTCGATGCCTACCAGTTCTGCATCGAAGCGGCGCTGATCCGCGGTGGCGACGGAGATCGCCTGTGCGCCGGTCACGGCATGCGCACTGGTCAGGATGTAGCCGTCACGTTGAAAGATAAACCCCGACGCGAAGCCGCGGCCCACACCCTGGCCCGAACGTGTCGGGGGCGGCATGTCGCCCCCGAGCGCCCAATCGTTGCCCGTTCCGGCCACAGTGATGCTCACCACCACAGGCGACTGCCGTGCGGCCGCCGCCACGAAGTCGCTGTGCTGAACCCCCGACGGAGTGCGATCCAGGCAGGAGCGCGTTTGTGACCAGGCGCTCAGGCCAGTCACCAGCCCAAGTGTGCCGATGACCGCAGCGATCGTCCCTCGCACGAGGGTCACGGCCTTCATTCAGCGCACAAGCAGCACCGGCACCGCGCACGTAGCCAGCACCTTCATGGCGACCGAGCCGAGCACGAGGTTGGCCAGGGCGCCATGGCCGCGCGAACCCATGATCAGCAGATCGAACTGCCCCTTTTCCGCAAACGATGCGATCTCCGCCGCGGGATGGCCGATCCGATGTTCAAAGCGCGCTTCGATGCCGTGGCCCGCCAGCAAGGCGCGCACCGGGTCGAGCACCACCCGTGCATCGTCCTCGTAGTAGCCATGCACAAGCTCGGGCCCCGCGAAGGCTGCAGCGCGGTGCGGCACCGGCAGCACCGCATGGAAGACCGTAAATGCATGGCCTGCGTTCGTCCATTCCTTGTGGCTGGTCAGGTAGGACAGCATGCGGCGCGTGTAGTCGCTGCCGTCGACGGCGAGCAGGATCTTCATATTGGCTCCTTTGGCGGGATGCTCCCAAGTGTTCGAATGGTCCCCGGGAGGTGCCGGGTCCGCCTTGCGTCATATCAAGGAAATCGAAGGCGAAGGGTGCTTCTGCGCCGCAGCAGGCATTCTTGATTCAGCGCAAGGTGGCAGCGGCCTTGGCTGCCTACATTGATTGCCCGTGCATGCAACAAAAACAGACAGAGGCCGCCATGAACAACGTCCTGGTCATCGTTTACTCCTACACCGGCACTTCCCGTCGGGTTGCCGAACTCCTGTGCAGCCAGCAGGGCTGGGCCATGGCCGAGATCACCGATGCGCGCCCGCGCAGCGGCGCCCTGGGCAGCTGGCGCTGCATGCTCGACTCGTTCTTGCGGCGACGGCCCGCCTTCAGCTACGACGGCCCGCCGCCCAGCGACTTTGACACCGTGGTGCTGGTCTCCCCGATCTGGATGCTGCAATTGGCCGGTCCCATGCGCAGCTTCGTCACGCGCCAACGCGACCGACTGCCCGACGTCGCCGTGCTTTCTGTCATGGGGGGACAAGGTGCACCAAATGCGGCGGCCGAAATCGCCAGGCTCCTGGGTCGTCCACCGATCCTGAGCAGCGCAGTCACCATGCGCGAGGTCGACGACGGCAGCTGCGCGGGGCGCTTGCAAGCCTTCGGCACCGCCATCGGCGACGCCGCCAACGCACGCGATGCGGTTCGGCCCGCCATCTTGTCGCCGCAATCGATCTGAGAACACGACGCGAACCGACATGAGCGCCTGGCTCCTTCGCGTGGATGCGATGCGTCGCACCACCCGCCTCGCCTGCCTCCTTGCGGCCAGCACCTGCTTGCTCGGTGCGTGCGTCGCAGTGGGTTCGGGCGCATCTTCCGCACCGTCACCGGCACCCTCGCTCCAGCCCCCACGCGCACCGTCGCCCGCACCGCAGCGTGCCGCTTCAGTCGCACCCGGCTTTTCATCGCTGGTCGCCAGCCGCAGCGCATCAGTGGTCGATATCAGCACGCTGCGCGTAGGACGCGACGAGAGCCTGGAGAGCATCGAACTGGAAATCGCCCCCGAGCATGACTTCGCCGACAGGCTGGCTTGGCCGCTCGCGGCCAGCGCCCGCATCAGCCAGATCCGCGACCTCGCCTCGGGTGTGATCATCGACAGTAGCGGCCTGATTCTCACGAGCGCCCATGTGATAACGAATCTCGACGAGGCCCAGGTCCGACTGGACGACGGACGCCGCTTCGCGGCGCGTGTGGTCGGCGTCGACAAGCGCACCGATGTGGGTCTCCTAAAGATCGACGCCACCGAACTGCCGGTGGCCGCGCTCGGCGACTCCTCGACGCTGGAGCCCGGCGACTGGGTTGCAGCGATCGGCGCCCCCTTCGGCTTTCACGGCAGCGTGACAGCGGGCGTCGTGAGCGCAATCGATCGCGTCATGGGTGGAGCGGGAGACATTCCCTTCATCCAGACCGACGTCGCCATCAATCCGGGCAGCTCGGGCAGCCCGCTTTTCAATAGCCGGGGCGAGGTGGTGGGCATCAACTCGATGATCTACAGCGGCAGCGGCGGCTACATGGGCCTGTCCTTCGCGGTGCCGATCAACCTGGCCATACACATCGCTTGGCAGCTGCGCGAGCATGGCGCCGTGCGCCGGGCCTACCTGGGCGCGATGTTTCAGGAAATGACCCCGGCCCTGGCCCAATCCTTCGAGCTGCCAGCGGCAACCGGCGCACTGGTCGTGCGCGTCGAGGCGGACAGTCCTGCGCAGGCTGCGGGCCTGGCGCAGGGCGATGCGGTGCTGTCCCTGGACGGCAAGCCTCTTGCGCATTTCTCCGATCTTCCCCAGCAGATCTCACAACGCCCGCCAGGAAGCCGCATGCAACTGGAGGTATGGCGCCGCGGCACTCGCCGCATGCTTCATGTGTCGCTGCAGGCGCAACCCGCGCCGCCCGAGAGCCGCTTCACGCCTGCGGCCTCTGAATGGAACGACGGCCTGGGCCTGAGCCTGGGCGAGCTTTCGCCCGTGCAACGCCTGCAACTGCGCGTCGACAGCGGCCTGCTCGTGCGGGAATCCTCAGGCCTCGCGCGCAGCGAAGGCATCCGTGCAGGCGACATCGTCGTCGCCCTGAACACGATGAAGCTCAACCGCGTGGACGATTTCGCGCGGGGCCTGGCACAGATGGCGACGGGAAAAACCGTCGCCCTGCTGGTCATGCGCGATCGACGGCTCGCCTATGTGGCGGTTCGCCTTCCGAGCGCTCGCCGCGAACCGTCCTGACCCTTGAGCGCAGACCCTCCGCCCCTCCCCGCCGCCCGCCCCTCCACCTGAGCGCCACCATTTCGTTGCAAGGACTTTCGCCATGAGACAACTGGACACTGCCGACCTTCGCACACTGCGTCGGCAACTCGACACGATGAAACAACAGGTGCTCGATGAACTACGCGCCACGGCACCTTCGGCCCGCATGGCGTTGGCCGAAGGCGACCACGAGGTGAAAACCCATGCCGACGAAGCGGAGGCCGAGCGCGCCGCCGACGTGTACCTGGCCGAGGTCGAGGTCGATCGGGCCCGACTCGAAGAGATCGAGCATTCGATCGCACGCCTCACGAGTGGGCGCTACGGCATCTGCGAAGACTGCGAACGCGAGATTCCGCGTGCGCGACTTCTGGCCCAGCCCACGGCCATCCGCTGCACGGCCTGCCAGGCGGCGGCGGAGGCGCGTCGCCGGCACTGAGCCGGCATGGGGCCCCCGCGCCCCCTTAATCCGCCTCGTGCTCGCGTCGGGCCTTCGCCTTCTTTTCCTTCTTGTCCTTCTTCGACTTGCCGCCCTTGGCCTCCGGCGGCGCCGATGCCTCGTGCTTCGCCTGCTGGCGGCTCACGCCATGGAGCAAGGCTTTCTTGACGTTGCCGGTCGAGGCCTCGTCGCGCGCACAGCTCACGACCCGGTACACCGAACGGGCTGCAGCGCCGATGCCCATGTTGCAGATCACCGTGTCGTTGCCGCTGTCGCTCTCGAACCCGGGCGCCTGGTCCTCCAACCCGTCGTGGTTCTCGATGGTCGTTTCGATCCGGCAATCGCCGGGCACCAGGATGCCCAGTCTGCGCAGGAAGGCGCGCGGCCTTCCCAGGTAGGCCCTGAACTCGGCGGGCGTGCATTCCCAGAAATGGGCGTGGAAGGGTTCGGCCCGAATCACCTCGGACCGGGCGGAGAAGTCGACGATCTTGGTTGGCATATTCAGCTCCGGTGGGTTGAAAAGACACAGTTCCAGCAGCGTATGAGCATCGGCCAGCCAGATCTTGATGCGGCGCAAGGCAAGTGGCGCACGCCCGCGCACACTGCCAGGCGTGCTGCCCGACCATCGGTGCCGCGAATTTCCCGCAAGGACGCCAAGAAGTGAGCGAACCACCCAACGAATTCGATCGATCCCTGCATGCGGTCTGGGGCCGGGTCGGCGGCGGCATTTCGCTCGCGGCGCAGATGCTGGCATGGTCGGACTGGGCCCTTCATTTCGCCACCCAGCCGGGGCGCGGCGTCGAGTTAGGTCTAGGCCACGCCCTGCCTGCCGCCCGGCCGCTGACACACGATCCCCGGCTCGCTGCGGACGACTGGGCGCAGTGGCCCTTCAGCATGTACCGCGACACCTTCGAGACTGCCGGGCGCCGGCTGCTCGAGCTGGTGCAAGGCGTTCCCGGCGTGGAACGGCACCATGAGCAATGGGTCAATTTCGCGATGCGGCAAGGCCTCGAGATGAGTTCCCCCGCCAACCTGTTCGCGACCAATCCGCAGGTCCTGAAGAAGACCGCAGCCACCGCCGGCGCCAACCTGCTCGTCGGCGCCGCCCACGGCTTGGAAGACCTCTGGCGCAAGGCCCTCGCCCTGCCGCCTGCGGGTGCTGAAGCATTCAGGCCCGGGCACGAAGTCGCCGTCACGCCGGGCACCGTGGTCCTGCGCAACGAACTCATCGAACTCATCCAGTACGCACCGACAACACCGACGGTGCATGCAGAGCCGGTGCTGTTTGTGAGCGCCTGGATCATGAAGTACTACGTGCTCGATCTTTCCCCGCACAACTCGCTGATTCGCTACCTCGTCGACCAAGGCCACACGGTGTTCGCGATCTCCTGGAAGAACCCCGGCGCCGCCGAGGCGCAGCTGGGCATGGACGACTACCTGCGCCTGGGCATCTGCGCCAGCCTCGATGCCATCGACATCATCTTGCCCCGGCGCCGCGTGCATGCCGTGGGGTATTGCCTGGGCGGCACGCTGATGGCGATTGCCGCGGCAGCGATGGCGCGCGAACGTGACGATCGCCTGGCCTCGCTCACGCTGCTGGCCGCACAGACGGATTTCACCGAGCCCGGCGAGATCGGCCTGTTCATCGACGAGAGTCAGCTCACGTTCCTCGAGGACATCATGGCCCGCCAGGGTTACCTGGACTCGACGCAGATGGCAGCCGCTTTCCAGGCACTGCGCGCGGGCGATCTTGTCTGGGGCCCGATGGTGCGCCACTACCTGCTGGGCGAACGCTCCCCCATGACCGACCTGATGGCGTGGAATGCCGACGGGACCCGCATGCCCTATCGCATGCACGCGGACTATTTGCGCAGGCTGTTCCTGGACAACGCACTGGCCGAGGGACGCTACCTCGTGCACGGGCGGCCGGTGTCTCTGAATGACATCGATGTACCGGTATTCCTGCTAGGCACACGCACCGATCACGTCGCGCCCTGGCGCTCGGTCTACAAGTTCAGCCTGCTATGTGACGCCGACGTCACCTTCGTGCTCACCGAAGGTGGCCACAATGCGGGCATCCTGAGCGAACCCGGGCATGCGCATCGCAGCCACCGGATGCTGCGGCGCCTAGCGAACAGCACCTATGTCGCACCGGACGATTTTCTGGACACCGCGCGCGAAATCGAAGGATCGTGGTGGCCCGCCTTCGCGCAATGGCTGGTCGCACACTCGGGCCCGAGGCGCCGCCCACCGGCGATGGGGGCACCACGGCGCGGCTTGCCTCCAGTGTGCGACGCGCCGGGCACCTACGTGCTGATGCGCTGAACTTCACCGGCACTCTGCCCGCCCGGCCTCACAGGGCGTACCCCAGGCCGACGGGCGCAGGCGCCATGTTCGCGACGTGCGTGAAGAGCTCGTCGTATTCAGGATCGGGCACCTGCCCGGTCGTCAGATCGCGGTTGTACCAGAAGCCTCATTCAGGTCCTGCCAGTCGTTCGCGCTCAGCACGCATTCAGGCTTGAGCGACTTCCGGACATGCTCGAAGGGTCGCGCTGCCGGTGCGCCGAGGACTTGTTCCAGATCAATTCCTCATGGCGATCACACGCATGCTTGATCGGCATCAAGCCGCACGATGCCCCGCTCGCGATACTGGAGCGCCCTCTTCCACATACCGGAGTCGCGCCATGTACCAGCGAATTCTTGTCCCCATCGA
Source organism: Variovorax sp. V118 (assembly GCF_041154445.1). Taxonomy (GTDB): domain Bacteria; phylum Pseudomonadota; class Gammaproteobacteria; order Burkholderiales; family Burkholderiaceae_C; genus Variovorax; species Variovorax boronicumulans. The sequence continues at coordinate 3,010,771 of NZ_AP028663.1, forward strand.
CGGCAGTTCCACGTCCAACCGCGGGCTGGACGAAGCCATCCAGCTGGCGAAGTTGACCGGCGGGCGCCTGCGCCTAGCGCATGTCATTGACGAGTTGTCGTTCGCCCTCGCCATGGACGCCTACGCGGGCATTGCCGGAAACTGGCTCGAAGAGCTGCGCGGCAACGCCGTGAAGTTGCTGGAGGCCGCGCGGGCGAAGGCGGTCGAGGCGGGCATCGAAGCCGACACCGTGCTGCTGGACCAATTTAAGGGCACCGTGCACGACCAAATCGTCGCGCAGGTACAGGCCTGCAAGGCGGACCTGATCGTGATCGGCACCCACGGCCGCCGGGGCCTCGGGCGCTGGGTGATGGGCAGCAGCGCGGAACACATCCTGCGCATGGCCCCCGTGCCGGTGCTGCTGGTGCGCGCCCCCGAGGAGGCCAAGGCCGAGCACGAGCGGTTCACCCTTCCTGGCGGAATGCTCGCCAGCCAGTAAAGTTTTACCGGCCCGGGGCAGCGGCGCGCCAGCGCGCCTCGATCTGGGCGATGTCCACGAACTCCTGCGTGCAAACCTCGATGCTCAGGCCACGCTCGTGGGCGTCCAGCGGATCGTGGCTCTGCAGCTGGCGCTCCAGCACGGCCAGTCCAGCCTCCGAGGCGTCCGTGCCGGCAGCATCCCGCATGCCTACCCGGCGGCGCAGCTCGGCCATGTCGGCGCGACAATGCAGGATGGTGAACGGCACGCGCAGTTCAGTGGCCAGCGCCTTGAAGCGATGCCGTTGAGCGCTGCGCAGGAAGGCTGCGTCCACGATCACCGGGTAGCCCGCCAGCAGTGCATCACGCGCACAGGCCTGCAGCCGTTCGAACGTCCTGCGGGTCGCCTGCGCGTCGTAGATGTCGAGCCACAGGTCACCCGAGCGCGCCAGCGGCTCGAGGCCGTGCAGGCGCTTTCTCTCCACGTCCGAGCGCAGGCGAACAGCACCCGCAGCGCACAATAGTTGCGAGGCGATGCTGGATTTTCCTGAACCGGAGAAGCCATGCGTGATCATCAGTCGTGCGCCGCCCCCAGCTTGCTGCACCAACTGCGCCGCGCATCCGATGTAGTCCGGCTGCAGCGCCTCGCGCTGGTCTCGCGGCCCCAGGCCGCAGGTCATGGCGCGCACCAGTGCTCTGTATGCCTCGTAGAACCGCCATACCTGCAGCCCCGGGTAATCGCCGCTGTACTGCAACCATGTATCGAGGAAGCGGAATGCCAGGTCGGCTCGGCCGTGGGCCTTCAGATCCATGGTGAGAAAGGCGGTGTCGCTCATCACGTCGATCCAGCGCAGCACTGGGTCAAACTCGATGCAGTCGAAGGGCACGAGCTGCCCCTCGAGCAAAACCACGTTGGCCATGTGCAGGTCGCCATGACAATCACGTACCGCACCGCTATGCAGGCGGGCGATCCAGGCCATGCGCAGCGCCTGGCGCTGCTCCCGCATCCATGTATCCAGCGCGGCGAGACGACTGTCGCCTCCCTGTGCCTGCAATGCGGTCAACACGTGAGTGACGGCACGAACGACTTGCTCGGGACTGCCGAAATCGGACACCGGTGTCGCACGCTGGGCGCTGGCGTGCAAGGCGGCAAGCCGCCGCGCCAGGTCGTCCAGCTGCGCGGATTGAAGCCGGTCGGTCGCAAGCAGGTCGCTCAGAAGCGACGACGCCGGAAACCGCCGCATCCGCACCACATGGTCGATCGGTGTGCCGTCTGCGCCGATCCGCGGTGCGTGGCGCGTGCCGCAAACCGGCGCCACGTCCAGATACAACGTGGGCGCGAAGCGCCGGTTCAGGCGCAGTTCCTCGTCGCAGAAATGCTTACGGGCCTGAACGCTGCCGAAGTCCAGGAACGGCAGGCGCACCGGTTTCTTGAGCTTGAGGGCAAGCGTCTGCGTTAGCAGAACCCAGGAGATGTGCGTTTCGACCAGCGCGACCGGCTGCCCGGTCTCGCGCCGCAGCGCTTCGCGCAACGCCTCGACCAAGGTGGTGTCCATGCGACGCGCCTGCAGTTCAATGACGCCGAGACACGGAGAAGATCCGCCACAGCGCCCAGCTGGCGGGCAAGACGACCCACAGGGCCCATGGCGACGATGCGCCCGGCAGCCCAAATGCGCTCCCCACGCCCGGCACCGCCGTCAGCAGTCCCCAGACCACGCATACCCCGATGAGCAACGCATGAAACACCGTGTTGGTATGCGCCACGCGGACACCTGACCCGCGAAACCACAGGAGCAGCAGCAAGTTGCCCAGCACGATCGACCCGAGGCTCGCCATGCGCAGTTCCTCGTGCGTGGCGCCCAAGACGCGGCAGCCCCACTGGACCGCCGCCACGCCGATGAAGACCAGCGCGCCCATCGTGAACGCGCGCACCGCCAAGGCCAACGAGAACAGCACATCCTCGCGGCGCCGCGGCGGCACCGTCATGCTGTCGTCGGGCGCGGGCTCGGCCTCGAACACCAGCGAGCAAGCCGGATCGATCAGCAGCTCCAGCAACACCACGTGCAGAGGCAGCAGCAGCACCGGTCCCCCCATCACCACCGGGATCAGCGCCACGCCGACGATCGGGACATGTACAGCGAAGAGATACCCCAGCGCCTTGCGCAGGTTGGTGAAAATGCGCCGACCGGCGCGCACCGCCTCCACGAGCGAGGCGAAATTGTCGTCCAGCAGCACCAGTGAGGCAGCTTCGCGTGCCACGTCGGTGCCGCGCTGGCCCATCGCCACGCCGATGTCGGCCGCCTTGAGCGCGGGGGCATCGTTAACGCCGTCACCGGTCATCGCCACGATGTCGCCTTGCTGTTGGAGCGCTCGCACGATGCGCAGCTTCTGCGTGGGGTCGACTCGCGCGAACACCTGGACCTCGCGCACGCAGCGACGCAAGGTCTCGTCGTCCATCGCGGCCAGCGCCTTGCCAGTCAGCACTTGCGCCTGGCCCCCGTCGACCAGCCCAGCCTGTCGCGCGATCGACCGGGCCGTGAGGGCCGCATCGCCCGTGATCATGACCACGCGCACCCCCGCGCGCCGACACTCCTCGATGGCGCCGGGGACCTCCTCGCGCAAGGGGTCCATGAAGCCAAGCAGTCCCAGCGGTGCCAAGGAAATCCCTTCGGGCAGGGCACCATCGTCACCGGCCTGTTCGGCATGCCCCTGGGCCACCGCAAGCACCCGAAGGCCGGCCGCGCTCCAGCGCTCGGCGCTCTCGCGCAGCCGCTGCATGCGCACCGCATCGGCATCGCAAAGCGCCAGCACCGCCTCCGCAGCCCCCTTGACCGCCACCGTCTGCCCGCACTCGCCGGCCGCGTGCCACCAGTGCACGACATAGGGCGCCCCTTCGCGGATGCCCCGGCGCGCCCCGGGTCTCCAGTCCGCATCGACCTCGCTCAGGCCGGCCGCTTGAGCCATGCTGCGCACCGCATGGTCCATGGGCTCGATCCCGCCTGTGCAGCTCGCGTGCAGTGCGCCGGACAACAGGCGGTGAAAGCGCGGGGGCGGAGCCTCGCCGGCCGGGTTGCACTGCACCTCACCGTCATGCAGGAGCGCCAGCGTCATGCGGTTGTGCGTCAGCGTTCCCGTCTTGTCCACACACAGGACTGTGGTGGTGCCCAGCGCCTCGATGGCTTGCGGCTGACGGGTGAGTACGTTCGATTTGGCCAGCCGCCAACTGCCCAGGGCCAGCATTACGCTCCAGACCACGGCAAATTCCTCGGGAATCAACGACATCGCCAGGGTCAGTCCGACAAGCAGGCCCTGTGTCCATGAACCTTCACGCAGCGCGAACACCATGGCCGCGACGACGCACGTGAAGACCGCGAGCCAGGCGACACGCCCCACGAGTTGACGCAATTCATCCTGCAACCGGCTGGCACGGGGCCCGAGCTGCGCGATCGAGCGGTGGATGCTGCCCAGCGTCGATTGCGCGCCGGTGGCGCTCACCTCGGCCACACCGTCGCCGCGCACCACCAGGCTGCCCGCGAAAAGCCGGCCACTGTCATCCTTGTCTTCGTCTGCGCCGCCACCGTCACCCGCATGCTTGCTCTGGGGCATCGACTCGCCGGTGCACAGGGACTCGTCGACCTGCAGCCCCACGGCCTCCAGAATTCGCGCATCGGCGGACAGCCGGTCGCCCTCGTTCACCAGCAGCCGGTCGCCGCGCACCAATTCGCGACTCGCGATGTGCAGCGCACGCCCCTCACGCACGACCGTGTAGCGGGGGCTGGACAGGTCCTTCAGCGCCTCAAGCACACGCTCGGTACGCTGTTCCTGGTAGATCGACAGCCCCCCCACCAGCAGCACCGAGACCGCGAGCATGCCGGCGTCACCCAGGTTGCCCAGCAGCGCATAGAGCGCCGCCGTCGCCAGCAGCAACAGGAACATCGGTTGCGTCAGCGCGCTCCAGGCGATGCGGATCAATCCCCTGCGGGATGCCGAAGGCAGCACGTTCGGTCCGTCGCTGCGCAGCCGCAGCGCGGCTTGCTCGTCGGTCAGGCCTGGGGGCGAGTTGTCGGGCACGGCGGTTCCTCGTTGGCTCGTGCCGAGCGTGCCACCGCCGCCCGCCGCCATCTTGACCTACGTCAAAGCAGCCCCCACGTGCCCCAGATCACGCCGGCGGCCAGCGCCAGCGAAACGAAACCGACGGCAAAGCCCAGCAGCACGGCCAGTCCGTCGCCGTTCAACCCTCCGAACGACAGCAGGCTCAGCGCCATGCCAATCGGCATGTTGACCAGCGGCAGCGGAAGTGCCAGGAGCATCGCTAGCACGCAACCTAGACCGCCGGCAAACCGCATGGCGGACGGCCCGGTGAACGCATGCAGCCTCGGGCGGCTGATGCCGCGGCCGCACGCAACCAGCGCGACCAGCCGCGCCATGACGGCTTTTAGGTGCATGCGGGAGATGGAAAGGCCGGCCATCCAGCGCGGCAGCCACGCAGGGCGTCCCAGAAGCTGCTGCGCGGTCAGCAGCAGCAGCGGCGCGCCGAGCACGCTTGACATGCCCGGCAGCGAAGGCAGCACATTGGGCAGTGCGAAGCACAGGATCGCCGCCGTGAGGCCGCCCTCGCCTGCTGCGGCCACGATGTCACCCACGCGCACACGCGTGCGGCTCTCGTCGCGCGCAAGACGATCCAGGCCCTCGAGCCAGGCGTCGGCGCGGGCGACCACTTCAGTGCGCCATCAGGACCGGCACCGTCATCTGCGCGAGGACCTGCCGCGTCACCCCCCCCAGAACGCGCTCCCGCAGGCGCGAATGGCCATAGCCGCCCATCACGAGCAGGTCCGCGTCCAGGTCCGAGATGCGCGACAGTAGCGAGTCCGCGATGTCGATCTCGGTCACCTGCGACTCGGCGCGCGCCTGTACGCCATGGCGCAGCAGGTACTGGACCATGTCCGCCGTCAGCAACCGCTGTGCATTGTCTTCATCGTTCGAATGGCGCAGCGACACGAGTGTGACCCGTGCAGCGCGACGCAACGCCGGCAACGCCGCCTGCACGGCCACGGCGGCTTCGCGCGAGCCGTCCCAGCCCACCAGGATGCGCTTGGGAACCTCATAGAACGTGCCGGCCGACGGCACGACCATGACCGGCCGCCCCACGTCCATGAGCACGTGCTCGGCGAGCGCACGAACGATGGTGTCCGTCCTGTTCGAATCGTCACTTTGTCCGATCACCACAAGGTCGCTCACACGCCCATGGCGCACCACGGCGTCCACCGTGTCGCCATCGACCATCCGCACTTCGTAGGACATGGGGCCGGTCCCGGCAACAGCCTCTCGGAACTCCCGGGCGATGGCTTCAGCGCGATGGCGCAAGTAGTCGGCCGACTCGGCGATGTAGTCGCTCATGCCGGAGGCGATGGCATCGGCAGGAATCACGCCGTCGCTCAGGCCTGTGGGCAGCAGCCCGGTCAGGTGGCTCCCGTGCGCCCGCGCCCATCGGGCGGCCATCGCGGCGCGCACGGGACTGCGCACCGAATGGTCCAGATGCACGAGGATGGTCTTGAAATTCATGGGGCCCTCGCAACGGTGGTGCGCCGCAAGCGGCGCGCGGTGGATGAACGTCGGGGGCCATGTTCTGACACCGGGCCTGCATGCGCATTGACGGCGATCAAGCCCGCGACGGGTCGGCGCGAATTCAGCGCCTGCGCACGCACTTGTCGAAAAGATCCGGTGCGCGGCCCTGCGGGTCATAGCGTCGCTTGAGCCCGGCGTAGGCTTGCATTCCGTAGGCTTGGTCGAACTCGTCGCGGGTGAAGAAGCTGTCCGAATAGAGCGACTTGATACCGCCCAGGCGCAACACTTCCCGCTCGATCAGGCGGTTGAAATGGCCCGGCTCGTACACCTCGCGGTGCTCGAGCACGTCCCAGAAACCGAAATTGATGTACAGCGTGCCCGCCTGGAGCGGATACAGCGTAAAGACCGCCCCCGGGTCGGGCACGCGCAGCGGGCAGATCCAGATCGGCAGGATGCCGATCTCGCGCTGCAGGAAGTCGAGAAAGGCGGTCGCCGCATGCGCCGGAATATCGACGTCCTGGATCACTGACTCCGTGTGAAGCCCGCGCCATTGCGCCAAGCGCCGGGTCACCCCCCAGCGCGCATTCAGGCGCATGAGCCGGGTGTAGGTGCGGGAGTTCAGCCGCTTGCGGCCGAACAACCGGCGCACCAACGGATTCTGCGCCCCGAATTTGCGCGAGCACCAAAACCAGTCCGTATCCCAGCGCCAGAGATAGTCGTGCACGCTCAGGTGGTCGACCGACCTCTGAAGCAGCGAGCGATAGTAGATGCCCTCGAACTCGTAGTTGCTCAGCCAGGGGGCGTCATCCTCGAAGCGGGCGAGGTTCAGCACCAGCGACCGACGACCGAACACCACGCCGTCGACGAAGTCGGTATCGCTCTGGCAGGCCGCGGCCAGCGCCGAGAAGAACCTCTGGGGATCGTCGAAGGCGACGTGCGCCACGCGAACAAAGGGCTGCACGGGCAGCGTGCGCAGCACGAGACGCAGCGCGTAGCCGAGAGAGCCATAGGAATTGGGAAAACCGAAAAACAGATCGCGATGCGCGTTGTACGGCGTGCAATGGACGAGGTGACCGCTCGGCAGAAGCACGTCAAGCGCCAGCATCGAGTGATGGACCAGACCCTGGTGCATTGAGGTCGCCTCGATGCCCACGCCCGCCACCGCGCCGCCCACCGTGATGGTCTTGAGCTGGGGCACCACCGCCGGCATCATGCCGTGCTGCAGCGTGGCGGCCGCCAAGCACTCGTAGGTCGCCATGCCTTCGACTTCAACGGTGTTGCGCGCGGTGTCGATGTCAATGACATGGTCGAAGTCCGTCAGATCGATACGCCGGCGCGGGCCGGCTTCCCGGTCGCGAAAGAGATTCGACGTGCGCTTGGCCAGCGCAATCGGTGCCGCGGTGTCCGCGCCTTCGTCGCTCAGCACCGCCAGAATGCGGCGCCTGCGCGCCTCATGGGCCAGACGCTCAGCGCTCGGGCCCATACAGGTGTCCCCGGCCCATCGGGTAGCCGTGCGGCGTGACGTTGCCCTTGCTGAAGACGATCTGAAACAGGTGCGTATAGCCCGCGGGCGAACGGAACATCTCGGCGCAGCCGATCAGGTACGTGCGCCAGACGCGACGGAAGCGCTCGTTGAAGCGCTGCGGGTCCTGGGCCTGGATCACGGGCCAATGCGCTTCGAAACGCTCGGCCCAGGCGTCGAGCGTGGGCGCATAGTGCCGACGCAGGTTCTCGATGTCCAGCACCTCCAGGCCACTGCGCTCCATCTCCACGATCACGTCCGCCAGGCTCGGAATCCAGCCGCCAGGAAACACGTGCTTGCGAATGAACAGCTCCGTCTCGAAACGCCCCATGTGGCCGATGAAGTGCAGGATGCCAAGCCCGCCGGGTTTCAGGAACTGCGCATGCGCGCGGATCACTTCAGGCAACTGGTCGCGCCCCGCGTGTTCCAGCGTGCCGATGGAGACCACCTTGTCGTATTGCTCGTCAACGTCGCGAAAATCGGCTTCACGCACCTGCAACGACACTTCCAGTCCACGCCGTTCGATCTCGTCGCGCAGCCACTCGACCTGCTCGGTGGTGGTGTTCAGGCCCACGCCTGTGGCACCGATCTTTTCCTGCGCACGGAACATGAAGCCGCCAAAGCCGCAGCCGATGTCGATGAAGCGGTCTTCGGGCTGCAGCAGTATCTTGCGGCATACGTGGTCGATCTTGCGGCGCTGCGCCTCCTCCAGGCTGCGAGTGCCCTCGGGCCAGTAACCGCAGGTGTACATCATCAGCGGATCGTCGAGCCACGGACGGTAAAAGCCGGTGCCCAGGCCGTAATGCGCGCGGGCATTGGCCTTGGCCTGGGCTGGGTCGCGGTTGGAGTGACGCAGCTCGTGCAGGCTATTCTCAATGCCGTTGAGCGCCCCTGCATTTTGGTCGAGGCCCGCGGCCATCCCGGCGGCCAGGGCGGCACCGAAATCACCCTGGACGTCGACCTCCTGATCGAAGTAGGCCTCCATCAATCCGATATGGCCCCGCGTGGCGGTGGCGAACACCGCTGCCTCGGTATGGAATGTGATGGTGAAGACCGGGATGCCCTCGCCGACGGGATAGCGGCTGCCGTCGGGCATGACGACGGCAAAGCGCGTTGAGGCCCGCTCGCCGATACCGTTCAGCATGTTGCGCAAGGAAAGCGACAGCATCATGGATCTCCCGCGGCCCGACCTCAATCTAGCCGTCCAGCGGCACGCCGCCACCAAACCGGCAGATCCACTGATCCGTGAGCTCGCGCTGCACGGCGGCGACCGCCCTTTGCCAGGCGGCCATCGCTTCCCACTGTTGGCGCTGCACCAGCCATGCGCCCTTGACGAGGGCCATCTGCAAGTCCGCCACCGTCCGGAAATAGTCGGCCCCGGCGGGCGTCGGGTGCGCCGGTGTCGTCGAAAAAGCATCGTTGGGCATATGACATGTCTCCGAGAACAAGGATCCATCCTAGAAACGCATCGCAAGACGCGCTTGACGCACATCAAGCCGCGGCGCGGTTTTCACTTCAGTTCGATGCGTCGCGGATTGCGCCGCGCAGGCGCGCCGAGGCCTGCCGGATCTCGGCTTCCACGGTCTGCCATTGCGCCGCGCTGGCGCTGTCCATCTCGTCCAGCTTGTCCTGGACGGCTTTGTGGCCCTGGCGCAGGGCGAGGAGTTTGCGTTCGGATTGCGCCCTGGCCTGCCCGTCGCCTTGTATGGACCCGCGCTCGATCGACGCGATGGTCTGGCGGGCCTTGTCGATGTCCTGCTGCGCCTGCTCGACGGCAGGACTCTGCGTACGGGTGATCGGCGCATGCACGAAAACGGGCTGCAGTGCCAGCGTCTGGCGTGCAGCGTCGGGCAGCACGACGCGTGCGCCGCGCACCTGCAGTTGCGACGCGGGCACGGCGACCAGGTGCTGAGCGGCTCCAGGGGCGCCGCGTCCCATGTCGAGGATCAGGAATGTCACGCGCTTGTCCGTGTCCACGATCAGGTCGAGCGCCTTGCCGAGACGATCACCCACTGCGTTGTACACGGGCCGCCCGAGGAGGCTCTGCCTGACGCTCCAGCCTGCGACCACTTGCTCGGTCTCGGTCACCGTGCGGGCCGATCGAATGGCTCCGGCCACCTGTGCGTGAGCAGATCCGACTGCCGCAAGCACCAGCATGAACGCGAGCAGCGTGCCCGAGGAAGCCCCTGGGTGGCGTGTCGTCTTCACGGCCACCCCTTCAGCCCGCCTTCATGGGCGTTGCCATGCCTTCGTGCGCGCGAAAGTAGCGGCGCGCCATCGCAACCAGTTCGTTGGTGCTCATGTGATCCGCCGTCTCCCAGCCCACGATGCGAAGCGCTGTTTCGGCGCGGTGTTGCTCCACATAACGGCGAAAGTCGGCCAACGCTGTGTGGGAGCCTACGACCAGCACCTCGGCGATGCCCTTCGTCGCATCGCACACCTGGTCGAAGAACTCGTGCTCGCTGCGCACGTGGCTGCCGTGTTGGCGCGTGCAGCGGACATGTTCCCTCACCTGTTGCGCCAGAGCCTGCGTCGCATCGAACTGAAGGACTTGCGCGGTGTGATGATCGATCCGTACGACGGCGTGGAAGAGCGACATGGGAATCCGATGCAAGGAATGCCGAATGGGCGACAGGAAGCTGCCGGGGCGCAGACCCCGTACTAGGCCTCGATGATGACCTTGAGCGCGTGCGTCTGCGCCGCGCGCCCGAACGTGTCATAGGCGTCCATCACCTGGTCCAGCTTGAAGCGGTGCGTGATCAGCCGGGCCGGATCCACCTTGCGCGATTGCACGGTCTTCAGGAGCATTGGCGTAGACACGGTGTCCACCAGTCGCGTGGTGATCGCGATGTTCTGCGACCACAGTCGCTCCAGGTGAAGCTCGGCCGAATGACCGTGAACGCCGATGTTCGCGATGGTTCCACCCGGCGCCACGATGTCCTGGCACAGCACAAAGGTGGCGGGTATTCCCACGGCCTCGATCGACACGTCGACGCCGCGTCCACCGGTCAACGCGAGCACGGCCTCGGCCGCCTTGGCGTCGCTGCTGTTGACCGTGTGCGTCGCACCGAAGCGGCGCGCGACCTCGAGCCGGGCGTCATCCAGGTCGACCACGATGATCTGCGAGGGCGAATAGAACTGGGCCGTGAGCAGCGTGGCCAGGCCGATCGGCCCCGCGCCCACGATGGCCACGGTACAGCCAGGGGCGACCTTGCCGTTGAGCACGCCGCATTCGAAGCCCGTCGGCAGAATGTCGCTGAGCATCACCAGCGCCTCTTCGTCCGCACCGGCGGGTATCGGGTAGAGGCTGGTGTCGGCATGCGGAATGCGCACGTACTCGGCTTGCGTGCCGTCGATCGTGTGGCCCAGGATCCAGCCGCCGGTGGCGCAGTGCGAGTACATGCCGCGGCGGCAGTTGTCGCACTTGCCGCACGACGAGATGCATGAGATCAGCACATGGTCGCCCGAGCGAAAGGCCGTCACGCCGGCGCCGACGCTCTCGACCACGCCCACGCCCTCGTGGCCAAGGATGCGCCCCGGCGTGCAGGTCGGCACATCCCCCTTGAGGATGTGCAGGTCGGTGCCGCAGATGGTCGTCTTGAGAATCCGGACGACGGCGTCACCCGGGGCCTGAACCTCCGGCTTGGGGCAGTCTTCGAGCGCTTTGAGGCCGGGGCCCCTGTAGACGAGTGCTTTCATGCCCCTACGTTAGGCGCCCGTGCGTGCCGGATGCTTGAGAAAACGCAAGGAATCCCCGCGTGGCCGCGAGGACGAACCTTAGCGGCCCTCGCGCCCCATCGCTTCGAAGCGGCGCAGCCACTGTCCACGCTGGGCGTCGCTCATGCTTTCGACCAGGCCGACCAGCGTTTCGTGGACCGGCGCAATGCCCACGAAACCGAAGATGTTGCGCTCCAGCGCCTTCAGGCTGTGGGCGCGGAAGTACCAGCGGTAGACCAGCGCAGGCATTCCCATGGTCACGACGATGCGCGCCGAGCGGCCCGTCAGGAGCTTGGCGCCTACGTGGCCCTGCGCCGGGCGCGCAAGCGCGAACCCGGGGCGAAGCACCTGCTCGAGGAAGCCTCTGGCAACGGCCGGCATGCCGCCGAGCCACAGCGGAAAGAAAAGCACGATGTGCTCGGCCCACAGGATCGAATCCTGCGCGGGCTGCAGGGTCGCAGGCACAGCCTGCGTGTCCCAGGCCGCCTTGCTGCGCAGCAGGGGAAAGTCCAGTTCTGCGATCCGGATGAGCCGCACCTCGTGGTCGCCCGCCTGCGCACCCGCTGCGTAGGCGTCGGCCAGTGCGTGACCAAGATGCGAGGCCGACGCATCCGGGTGGCCCTGCAGCAGGAGGAGTCTTCTGGACATGGTGTTCGGCCGGACAACGCGGCCCTGGAGCGGCAGATGGAACCATCCTGCGCACCGCGCCCTCACCCTGCTTTGCGAAAGATCAAGCCCGCGTGCCCGGGCGACCGGCCGCGCGGGCGCGGCGTCTTGACGCGGCGTCGCCTGGCGCGACACTGCCGGCATGAACACGCCGCGCCCACCGGAAGCGATCGTCGGCCTGGCCGTGGCGCTGGGCATCGGCCTCATCGTCGGCATCGAGCGCGAACGCCGCAAGGGCGATGGCGACCGGCGGGAGGCGGCGGGCTTGCGCACGTTCGCCATCGCCGCCTTGAGCGGTGCCGTGGCACAGTGGGTGCCGGTCCCGGCGCTCGCTCCCATCGGCGCAGCGCTCGTCGCGGCGCTGGCGCTCGTCTCGCACTGGAAGAGTCGATCGCGCGACCCGGGCATGACCACCGAGCTGGCCCTCTTCGCCACCTACCTGATCGGGGTGCTGTGCGTGGTCGCGCCGTCGCTCGGAGCCGCCTGTGGCTCCGGCCTGGCACTGCTGCTGGCGGCGCGCCGCAGGCTGCACCGGTTCGCCACGCAGCTGCTCAGCGAGCAGGAGCTTCACGATGGCGTCCTGCTGGCCGCGCTCGCCCTGATCGTTCTGCCGTTCATTCCATCCCGGCCGATCGAGATGCTGGGCGGCATCGCGCCCAGACCGCTGGCGGCGATGGTGCTTCTGATCATGGCGATCCAGGCCGCGGGACAGGCCGCAGCGCGCTGGCTCGGCGTGCGCGGCGGCTTGCTGGGCGCGGGTTTCGCATCGGGGTTCGTCTCGAGCACGGCCACCGTCGCCTCCTTTGGCAACCGTGCGCGCGAGCAGCCTCAGCACACCGCGTTGCTGGCCGGCGCCGCGGCCCTCTCCGCCGTGGCCACCTGGGTGCTGGCCCTGACCATGACGGCCGCGCTGTCGCCGCCAGCCGGCCTCGCGTTGCTGCCGGTGGCGCTGGCCGGTGCGGCCGGCGCAGCAGCGGTGGGCCTTCTTCCGCTGCTGTCGCCCCCGCCGTCCGTCGCGCCCGAAGCGCCCGCGAGCACCCGCAGCGCGCTGCGCCCGCGCGAGGCACTTGCCGTTGCCCTTGCATTGGCGATGGTCGCGTTGCTGGTGGGCACGGCGCAGCGGCACTTCGGTGACGCCGGCCTGCAGATCGGCGTTGCGCTCGGGGCGCTGGTCGACGCGCACGCGCCGGTGGCCTCGCTCGCCTCGCTGCACGCGGCCGGCACGCTGTCGACCGACCGTTTCGTCATCGGCGTGCTCGTGGCCATCGGGACCAACACCCTCGCGCGCTGCGCAGTGGCACTGGCAACCGGCGGCAGCCGCTACGCGCTGCGCGTGGCAGCCGCCCTGGCGACGAGCCTGGCCTGTGCATGCGCCGCCGCCATCTGGCTTGCCAGGCCGTGACGCCGCCACATGCGCGCGGTCTGCGGGGATCGCGCGACGTCAGCCCGACGCGACGGGCGTCGTGCACCCCTCGCACGTCGAGCGCGGCCGTATCTCCTTCAGCACTGCGCCAAGTCGGGCATTCGGCCGGTATGTCGTCAGGCCCTTGAGCCCGCGCCGCCAGGCGTTCATGTACAGGTCCTTGAATTCCTCGTAGGCGCAGTCGGCGGGCACGTTGACGGTCTTGGAGATGGCGGCATCGATGAACGGCGCCACGGCCGCCACCATCTCCACATGCGCGCGGGCGCTCATCTGCAGCGCCGCGACGAAGGCCGGGCCCAGTGGCGCCTGGGGCCCCTTGAGCCGGCGATACAGGCGCAGCGCATGGTCCTCGACCGCGTACTCCTCGATCCCACCCTCGGGCAAGCGCCTGTGTCGCGCGAAGGTCCAGGCGTACGCCGGCTCGATGCCATTGCTCGCGTTGTCCGCGAACGCCAGACTGATGGTGCCGGCCGGCGCGATCGACAGCAGGTGCGAGTTGCGGATGCCGTGCGCACGAATCCGCGCCTTTTGCGGCTCGGGCAAGCGCGAGGCGAAGGTGTTTCGGCCCAGGTAGGGATCGGCGTCGAAAAGAGGAAAGGCGCCGCGCTCACGGGCAAGTTCGCACGATGCGGCGTAGGCCGCGTCCCGCAGCAGTTGGGCGATGCGCTGCGCGGCGTGGCGCCCCTCGGCAGCGTCGTAGCGCAGGTTGAGCATCACCAGCGCATCGCCCAGCCCCGTGAAGCCCAGCCCGATGCGCCGCTTGCCCAGCGCCTCCTGGCGCTGGCGCTCCAATGGCCAGGCGGTGACATCAAGCACGTTGTCCAGCATGCGCACGGCCACGCCCGTCAGGCGCGAGAACCCCTCCTCGTCGAAACGCGCGGCCGGCTCGAACGGATCTTTCACGAAGCGGGTCAGGTCGATCGACCCGAGGCAGCAGGCCCCGTAGGGCGGCAGGGGCTGCTCGCCACACGGATTGGTGGCCACGAGCGTCTCACACCAGGACAAGTTGTTGTCGACGTTGATGCGATCCAGGAACAAGGCACCGGGCTCTGCGTGCGTGTAGGCCGATCGCATGATCCGGTCCCACAGTGCCCGCGCGGACCGGGTGCCGTACACCCACAGCCCGTCGCCGCGCCGATGCTGGGCGTCGGTGCGGATGCGCGGCCCGGGCGGGGCCCGGTGCACCAGCTCGACGATCCGGTCGTCGCACACCGCCTGCAGGAAGGCGTCCGTCAGCCCCACCGACAGGTTGAAGTTGGTCAACCCCGCGTGGTCCTTCGCATCGATGAAGTCCTCGATGTCCGGATGATCGCAACGCAGCACCCCCATCTGGGCGCCGCGTCGCGAGCCGGCCGATTCCACGGTCTCGCAGGAACAGTCGAACACCCGCATGAACGGCACCGGACCCGACGCGCTCGACTGTGTGCCCGCCACCCAGGCACCGCGCGGGCGGATGCGGGAGAAATCGTAGCCCACGCCACCGCCGCGGCGCATGGTCTCAGCGGCTTCGGCCAGTGCGATGTAGATGCCCGGATGCCCTTCGTCATCCCCGGTGATCGAGTCGCCCACAGGCTGAACGAAACAATTGATCAGGGTGGCGGCCAGCGCCGTGCCAGCCGCCGAGTGGATGCGCCCCGCGGGCAGGAAGCCGTCTTGCAAGGCCTGGCGAAAGCGCAACTCCCAGGCCTGACGGCCCTCAGGCTTCTCGGCCTGAGCCAGCGCGCGTGCCACGCGGCGATGGATGTCGTCCACGCAATGCTCGCCCGCCCGAGCGTATTTCTCCATCAGCACGTCTTGGCTGATTGACTGCGCCGGCAGCGCGCCAGGAAGCGGATGGTCGACGGTATCGCCTGTCATGGACATCCCCCGGGAATTCATGTGTGGCCGCCCATGATGAGCGCATGCCCTCTCACAGCCTTGATCCAGCGCAAGACACCAGAGATGGCGAACTTCTAGAGTGAGTTCACCCGCATCGCATCTACATCGCACGACACTGCCGGCGCGAAGCGCCACGCATCCAAGAAGGTACAAGGCATGGCACGCAGTTATCGAATGCCCGACATCGCCGTCCGGATTCCTTTCGGGACCACGGAACCGGGGCGCATCGCCCTGCTTCGCTCCGCCGGCATCCCGCTGGACGCACGGGGGCACCTCCTTCGAGGCTTCCTGCACGAGCGAGGGCCCGCCAGATTCGGCGCCGACTCGACCTGCCGCTGGTTCGACACCGCGGGCACGGCATCCGCATCGGCCGCGGCGGCCCCGGGGCCCGTGTCTGCCACGCAAGGCCTGTGAAATGAACTCGCTGCGTTCGATCCTCGTGCACCTGGACGGCACCGAGCGCGCCGAGGTGCGGCTGCGCCTGGCGCATCGCTTTGCCGCCGTGCACGAGTCGGCGTTGACCGCGTTCTTCGCCGTATCTCCGAGCGTGCTGGCAGTGCTTCCGATAACGGGCGGGCTCCCGCCCATGTCCATGGCCGGCGAGATCGACCGCGAGCACCGGGCCCATGCCGCGGCCGTGTTCGAGCGGCTTCTGCAGGATCAGCCCAACCGCAGCGACTGGCGCGAATTGCGCGGCGAGCCTGTTATAGAGCGCTTCATCCGCGGCGCGTTTACCTGCGATCTCATGGTGCTGGGACAGCGCAACCCGCGGGACACCGCCGGCTTCGACGTGCCTGGCGATTTCGTCGAGGCGGTCGTTCTGGGAAGTGGCAAGCCGGCGCTGGTCGTCCCATCTGCCGGCAGGGTAGGTCCAAGCCCGCAGACGGTGCTGGTCGCCTGGCGTCCGACGCGCGAATCGGCCCACGCCCTCAGCACCGCCGTCCCCTTGCTTCGATCGGCGAAGGCGGTCCATCTGGTGGCGTCTTCGGACCGTGACGACCCCGTCGCACCGATCGCCCGGCTGCGGGACTACCTGCGCCTGCACGGCATCAAGCAGGTGCAGGAGCATCGGCCATTGGAAGGCAGGCATCAGGGCGAAGCGTTGCTCTCGCTGGCAGACAAGCTCGGCGCCGAACTGATCGTCATGGGCGCCTACGGTCACAGCCGTGCGCGCGAGCTCGTCCTTGGAGGGGTCACCCGCACGGTACTGGAAGCAGCCACGGTCCCGGTCTGGATGGCGCACTGACCAGACTGAGCCACGGCCCACGCCCCTGCCCGGCGTCAGCCGCGGACGCGCCAGGAACCGTCGGCCTGACGACATGCGCTGGCGCCGATGCTGTCGGGTCGTGCGCCGGCCACCACCTCGAGCTTGAAGTCGCGGCACTGGGAGCCGGCCCGCGCGAAGCTGTGCGTGGGCGTGAACACGAAGCTGTTGCCTGTCTCGTGATTGCGCCAGGCCGAGGGCTTGCCATCGGACGCCGTGTCCAGCGCGATCGCCGCACGGCGCCGATCGCTGTCGTCCATTGCCCTGGCTGCCACGCTGCCCGGCGCAGCGCCGGCGAGCGCGCCCGTGAGCAGGCTGCCGGCCGGTGCGCGCTCGGGAAACCCTTGGCAGGCCGCCAGTGCCAGCACGGCACTCGAAGCGAAAAGAACATGCACGAACTTCATCGGCTTCTCCTGGGCGCGGCCCGGTCGCTCCGGCGCGGGGAAGCAAACCGCGCGATGGTGCAGATCGCGCCAACCGAAGGCCTTGCAGGTCAACATGGCGGCCACGCTGCGTCGGACTGCGAGATCACCCGCCGGATTTTGCCGCTGCGCCCGTACTGGGCGCTTTGCCCGCCGCGGCAATGGATGTGGATGCCCTGCGCGCCCTGCCCCTCGAGAAAGGCCGCCAGCACGGTGTGCGCCTTGCGCAGCGTCCTGCCGGCCTTTTCCCCCTGCCCGCGGGTCTTCAGCAGCAGGTCGCGCGGCCCCTGCTGCACCAGCTGGAAGTCGAACAACCCCGCTTCCTCCTCGAGCACCGTGCTCACGGCCAGCGGCACCACCTTCACCGCCGGCATTCCGGCCGCGCCCGCCAGGCGCAGCGTATCGTCGTCGCGCCCCCGCACGTCGATGGCCGGCAGATGCGAGCCGCAGTCGCAGCACGCCTCCCGAAGGGTGACCCGGTCGCCCAGGTCGTAGCGAATCAACGGTTGCAGGTGATTCGCCAGGTTGGTCAGCAAGGTCGTGACGCCGGCATGGCCGGGCGGCACGCAGCGGCCATGCGCATCGATCGGCTCGAGGATCGCCCAGTCGCTGTTCAGGTGCAACACACCCAAGGGGCACTCGAAAGCCAAGGACAGAAACTCCGATGCACCGTAACTGTTGGCCACCGGGCAGGCAAAGGCGTGCCGCACGAACGCACGGCTGGCGGCCGACAGCGTCTCGCCGCCGGTCCAGATCTCGCGCGGCGCCGCCCTCAGGCGGCCGGCCTGCCGTTCCTCCGCCAGCAGCACCGCGGCACTGGGATAGGTGGCCACAACCGTCGGGGCGAAAGCATCGAGCTCGGCGCACAGCCTGTCCAGCGGCTGCAGGAAGGAAAAGCCCTGCAGACGCTGCGCGAGGCCCGGTTGCAGGCGCCGCAGGCGCTCAACCGACACCGTGCTGGCGAAATGCCCGTCGGTCGCACCGACGAAAGCGATGCGTTCGGTGAGGCTCCATGGGTCGAGCAGACGCTCGACAGGTCGCAGTTGCGGACGGCGCAGCGCCTCCAGGGCGTCATACACCGCCATGGCCCTCGCATCCTGCACGAAGATCGCAGGCTCGCCAGTGCTGCCCGAGCTTTCCCACACGGTGTAATGGCCGAGAAAATCCGCCGCGATGTTCACAGGATCGGCAACGAAGCGGCGCAGCGCCTGCAGCGAGAGCGCCGGATCGGCCACCCAGCCCTCGAAGTCGCGCATCAACTCAGCCTTGTGCGACACAGGCAGATCTTCCAGCCGCACCGTGGCCGGATCGCAACCGGCCAGCAGGCGCCGATACCTCGGCGAGTGCACGGCCGCACTTGCAAGGAGTGCGGCGAGGCGCTGCGCACGCAAGGCGGCAAGCGATTCGGCCGAGGCCTGCGTGGCCATCGACACTTCGGCCGCGACCACGTACGCGCGCCACGGATCAAATGTCGGCGGCATGGAGCGCGACCTGAGAGGAATGGGCGTGCATGAGGGAGTCCTGCGAACCCAGATCTTGCACCTGCGCCGTGGCGACGACTTGACGTTTATCAAGCCATGGGCCGGTACTGCCCGGCACCATGGTGCGACCACTTCGGAGCTTGTCTTGAGCACTCGCCATCTCGACCGCCTGCTGTCGCCGGCTTCCGTTGCCGTATTCGGTGCATCCAATCGGCCCGGCAGCGTCGGCGCGACGGTCTGGCGCAACCTTCGGGCCGGCGGCTTCGCCGGACCGGTCTACGGCGTGAACCCGAAGCACGGCGCGCTCGATGGCGTGCCGATCTTCTCCAGTGCGACACACCTGCCCACCGCCCCCGATCTGGCGTTGATCTGCACGCCGGCGGCCACCGTTGCGCCGCTGGTCGCGCAGCTGGGCGCGCTGGGCACCCGGGCGGTGGCGATCATCACGGCCGGGCTGAGTGCGCAGCACAAGCAGGCTGCGCTGGAGGCCGCCCGCCCCTACACGCTTCGGCTGCTGGGCCCCAACTGCCTGGGCCTGCTCAGCCCCCACATCGGCCTGAACGCCAGCTTCGCGCACACGGATGCCATCGCGGGCGACATGGCCTTTGTTTCGCAGTCGGGCGCCCTAGTCACGGCGGTACTCGACTGGACGCGCAGTCGCGGGGTAGGTCTGTCGCACCTGATCTCCTTGGGCGACCACTGCGACGTCGACTTCGGTGATCTGCTGGACCACCTGGCCAGCGATGCGCACACGCGCTCGATCCTGCTGTACGTGGAGTCGATCGAATCTCCGCGCAAGTTCATGTCGGCCGCAAGGGCGGCCGCACGCAACAAGCCGGTGATCGTGGTCAAGGCCGGGCGCGCAGGCAACGGCGTCAAGGCCGCGGCTTCGCATACTGGCGCACTGGCGGGTTCGGACACCGTCTACGACGCCGCCATCAGGCGCGCCGGCATGCTGCGCGTGGACACCCTGCAAGAGCTCTTCATCGCTGCACAGACGCTGTCGCGATTCCGCGCCAATCGACACGACACGCTCACGGTCATGACCAATGGTGGTGGTGCCGGCGTCATGGCCGCCGATGTGGCGGCGCGCGAAGGCGTCATGCTTGGCGACCCCGGCGCGGATCTGCAGTCCCGTCTCAACGCGGTGCTGCCCTCGCACTGGTCGCATGCGAACCCCATCGACATCATCGGCGACGCGCCGGTCGAGCGCTATGCCCAGACGCTGTCCGCACTGCTGGCCGACGACTCGGCCGGGGCGGTGCTCTTCATGCATGCGCCGACAGCCATCGTGCGCGCCGAAGACATTGCGCGCGCCTGCCTGCCCCTGGTGCGCGGCCACACCTCGCGCGTGATGAGCGTCTGGCTCGGTGGCGACGCGGTGGCGCAGGCGCGCAAGCTCTTCGAGGACGCCGGCGTGGCCGACTACGCCACGCCCGAAGAGGCGGTGCACGCCTTCGCGATGCTGCAGACCTACCGGCGCAACCAGGAGAGCCTGATGGAAACGCCCAGCGCCGGGCGCAACGCCGTGCCCGACCGCACCGCGGTCCGCGCGACGCTGGATGCCGCGCTGGCCGATGAGCGCGAATGGCTGGGCGAGCAGGAAGCTAAGGCGCTGCTGCAGGCCTACGGAATCGAGACCGTGCCCACACTGGCTGTTGCGGCAACGGCCGAGGCGGCCGTCGAGGCCGCTCGCCGACTGGGCTATCCGGTGGCACTGAAGATTCTCTCGCGCGACATCACCCACAAGTCGGACGTGGGTGGCGTGCGGCTCGGACTGTGCGACGAGGCCGCCCTGGGCCATGCGGCGCGCGAGATGCTCGAGGCCGTGCAGAACGCCAGGCCGCTGGCCCGGATCGATGGCTTCACGGTGCAGCGCACCGTGCACCGCCCGCATGCACAGGAACTCATCGTCGGCGCGAGCATCGACAGCGTCTTCGGGCCTGTGATCCTCTGCGGCCAGGGCGGCACCGCCGTCGAAGTGGTCAACGATACGGCCATCGCACTGCCACCGCTGAACCGCGCGCTGGCGCGCGAACTGGTGTCGCGCACCCGTGTTGCGCGCCTGCTCAAGGGCTTTCGAGACCATCCGCCGGCCCGGCTCGATGCACTGTACGACGTGCTCGTCGCGGTGTCGCAGATGCTCGCCGACCTGCCGCAGCTGGCTGAACTGGACATCAATCCGCTGTGGCTGGACGAGGACGGCGCACTGGCGCTCGACGCGCGCGTGCGGGTGTCGCGCACGCCGGTGGGCGGCGCCGAACGTTTCGCGATCCTGCCCTACCCCGCGCAATGGGTGCGTGCGCAGACCTGGCGCGGCCGCGAAATCGTGATCAGGCCGATCCGGCCCGAGGACGAACCTCAGCACGTGCGCTTCATCGCGTCACTGGATCCCCAGGACACCCGTTTTCGGTTCTTTTCTCCCCGCAAGGAGTTGCTGCACAGTGAGCTCGCGCGCCTGACCCAGATCGACTACGACCGCGAGATGGCCTTCATCGCCGAGGCCACTGATGCACAGGGACAGGCCCAGACGCTGGGCGTGGCCCGTACGGTGAGCGACCCTGACAACGTGGAAGCCGAGTTCGCGATCGTCGTGCGCTCCGACCTCAAGGGCCAGGGGCTGGGCAGGCTGCTGTTCGAACACGTGATCGAACATGCGCGCCATAGAGGCATCGAGCGGCTGGTGGGCCTCGTGATGCGCGAAAACACCCGCATGCTCAAGCTCTCGGCCGACATGGGCTTCCAGGCCGACCCGCAAGAGCCGCCCGCATCGGGCCTTCGGCGGATGGTGATGCAGCTGAAGACATCGGCAAGCACCTCGCACGCGTCGGCCTGAACCCGCCAAGGCGCTCCAACAGGTAGCGAGCGCCCCCGGGCGATGTCTTCGTTGCGCCGCAGTTCACCAGCCCCCGCCCAGACCATCACTTTCCCCGCCTTCACGTCACAGCACGCTCGCTTGATCCAGCGCAACGAAGACGGCGACGCGACTGTCTAAATTGAAGGCCCCTCAACTCATCCATGGAGCACCGCGCATGAACACCGCACTGTCCCGCCTGGACCGTATCGAGAACCTCTTCCCCGAGATGCTGCGCCGCTGGACACGGCCGCTGCAGCTGCTCGACGACACCGAACTGCCCGCAGACATCCGCGTCGACGTCACAGAGAACGACAAGGAATACCTTGTCACCGCCGAGATTCCCGGCGCGAAAAAGGAAGACGTGCGCGTGTCGGTTGACGGCAGCTATGTCTCGATTTCCGCCGAGATCAAGAAGGACGAGGAAAAGAAACACGGCCGTTCCATCGTCCGCGAAACCTACCACGGCAGCGTGTCGCGCGGCTTCTCTCTGACCAGTGAAGTCGACGACAAGAAGGCTGTGGCCAAGCTCGAGGATGGCGTGTTGCGCCTGACGCTGCCCAAGCGCGCAGGCGGCAACCACAACATCCTGAAGATCCAGTAGCCACGGCCCCGGTCTTCGAAGGGGCCCGGCGCCCAACTGCCGGCATCGCCCATTGCGACCATGTGCGCTTCGGCACGGGTGCGGGCCACAGGTACGCAATGGACCGAACACCCTCGCCGCTGCGCTGCCGACAGCTGGCCGCGAACGTGCTCACGCGCTGGACCTTGCACACACCCTGGGCCACGCGTATCGGAAGATGAGATGGCCACCTCGAAATGGGATGGCCTCCTTGCCCGGATGCCCCGACGAAGTGCCCCCGGGGTGCCTGGCAGACCACGGACGCGCTACAGCGACACGGCCGCTTGCGCGTCGGCCTCCTCCCCTGCCGCAGGACGGTTCCGTCCCCTTCGCACCGTTCACCGGTCGGCATGCCCCCCGACCTGCGCGCCGGCGTGGCGGCGACGCGCACCACCCGCGGCCTGACCACGTCAACGATCCGAGGGCCTGCGGGTCTTGCTGAGCGGCGCTCGGCCCCCGCACGAAATGGCGCGCGCATCCAAGGATGCGGGCCATCGTCGTGGCCGCAAGGCGGCCCGGCCATTCGGCTCAGCCGACAGCGGCGGCCGCCTCGTTCGCCGTCGCATGCACGAGCATCACGGGAACCGTTGATCCGCGCACGATCCGCTCCGCACAACTCCCCAGCAGGACCTCGCCCAGGCCGCGGCGGCCATGCGTCCCGGCGACGATGAGGTCGGCCCGCCATGTTTTCGCCTCTTCTGCGACGAGACTCTCCACCGTCCGGCCTGCCTCGTCATAGAGCACGGTCTCGACTTCGACCCGCGCGCGGCGCACACGATCGGCGTTGCGCATGAGCAGCCGCGCCGCCTCCGCCCGAAGATCCTCCATTCCGTCAAGGCCATAGCTGGCCTGCGCGACGGAAAGCTCGTCGATCGCATGGAGCAGCCGAATCTGGCCCTTCAGCGGTCCGGCAAGACGGATCGCTTCCTCGACACCACGCATCGATGCCGGGCTGCCGTCGATGGGCACGAGTATTCGTCGATACACAAGCTGCTCCTTGCCCTGCACGGGTTGCCGTGATCCGCAACGCAGGCGCTCGCCGGGGCAAGGGCGCCGCCAGGGATGTGAAATTCAGCGCCGGGCAGCAAGAAAGCCGACGACCAGCGCTGCCGCGGCTGCGATGCCTATCGCACGATACGGATGATGGTGAATTGCCTCGTCGGTGTATGCGGTGGCTTCACGCGCCTTGCGCATCGCACCGGCCTGAAGCGCATCGGCGCGTGCGCGCGTGCGTTGCAGTCCATCCTTGATCTGCTCGCCAATGGCGAAGCTCCCATGCGAGGGCCCGTTCGATTTGTCGATCGATGCAGTGACGGCCTCGGGAGTCATGCTGTTCATGGTTTCATCCTTTGCTCAGTTGCGTTGCGTGCCGATCCATTCTGGATACATGCTTCGGCCATGGACTTGAGATGCATCAATCCAGTGGACGCGAGGAGCAGCTCATGCTCGACCTCGCGTCCATGGACGGCGCCGACGCCCTTTTCTGAAAGGGCCCCGGTCGCCGTTGGGGAACATCAGACCACCCTGAGGTCGTTCTGTACGCTCGCGATGCCGGGCGCAGCCCATGCCGCCCCTTGCGCCGCCAGGCGTTCCGCCCAGGAATGAACGGTTCCGCGCAGAACGGCTTTGGAGCCACTGACCGCCACCTCGATGCGCTTGGATTCGTCCAGGGCATGGCGCTCCAGTGCCTCGCGGATGCGAATCGAGATGTCGGCCGGCGTCGCGTGCACTTTCAGCGTGATGTTGTTGGCAACACCGACGACTCCGATCAGCGACTGCACGGCGCGCGCAGCTGCACGGCGCTGGAAATCCCAGTCGACCTCGCCCTTGAGCGTGACCCACCCCTTTTCCACACGCACCAGGATGCCGTCCTTGGGAATTTCCGAATGCCACTTCAGCGCCCCTTCGGCCGCCTCGGCAATCTCGGAGTCGCTGCGCTTGTGACCGGGGGCCAACTTGACGTCAAGCTCCACGGCCAGCGCCTGAACGCCCTGCACCCGTTGCACGATGCGTTCGACCGCGTACTTCTCGGCATGGGTTTCCAGGTGTCCTGTCAGCGTGACGACACCGCTCTTCACGGCCACGCCGACGTTCGTCGCGTTGACCGAGGGATCCCACTCCAGTTCGTGGGTCACGTCGGTCTTCAACTGTGCATCTGTCTTCATGATTTTCCTTTCGGTCATGCTCAAACACGGATACATGCAGGAGCGCGATCCGCTCCTGCGTTGACTTCGGAACGACCACGCATTCGGGCCTCCCGAACGGCGGATCGTCTGGCGGCGTCGATCCGGATCAATTGCGTAAGCGCAAGGTCGCGGGCTTCCGATACGAGCTCATGCGCTTCTTACGAAACGTAGCGAAGCACGCTCGGCACACCACGCGAGCGCCCCGTGCAAGGAAAAAGGAAGTTGATCTAGCGCAACGCCCGCCGCGGATGCGCGTCCTAGGCTTGGACATCGCCCTTTCCTCCGGGAACCGCCATGAAGACCCAATGGATCGTCATCGCCAATGCCGCGTCGGCCCGCATCTTTCGCCGCGACACGGCCAATGCGCCCCTCGTGCCGATCGCAACCCTCGCGCACGATGCAAGTCGCCTGCACGCCAGGGAGCTCGAGTCCGACCGCCCCGGCAGCCATGCTGCGGACAGCAGCCGCGGCCCCAACCATTTCGAGCCGCGCGGCGACGCCCGGCGTAAGGAACACCGGCGCTTCGCGAGGGAGATCGCCCAACGGCTGGACGCGGGTGTGAAGGCCGGCGAGTACGGCTCGCTCACGCTTTTCGCCTCAAACCCTTTCATGGGGGAACTGAAAGCGCAGTTAAGTGAACCGGTCACCCGACGGCTCAAGGCCACGCTGAACAACGACCTGTCCCACGTGGGCATTGCGGAGCTGGACCGTCGCATGTCGGGCCCGTGGTCCGCGACGCACTGACGCGCCATGGACACCAACGGAAAGTGGACACTCGACGCGGGCGGCTGGCATTGCGAACTGCAAGCCCTGCCGTCGGGCGCCTTCTTCCAGCCCGCCGCGACCTGCCGGCAGGCGCAGGGTGAGCCGGTGCAGTTGCCCCTGGATACGCAGCCCTATGTCACACGTTCGGAAGCGCGTCGCCACGCGCAGCAGCAGGCGCTGAGGTACGCGCGCCAACATTGAACCTGGCTACGCAGCGCTTGCGAGCGAACACGACGACCAGGCGCGAGCGGCGGGCCAAACCGGCTCAGGGCCGGATCATGCCGTCCACCACCTGGATGATGCGGTCGCAACGCCCCGCCAGCGCCGGGTTGTGCGTGACGAAGAGTATGGCCATGCCGCGTTCGCGGTTGGCCTTTCGCAGAAGCTCGAACACCGCATCGGCGGCCTTGGTGTCGAGATTGCCCGTGGGTTCGTCCGCGAGCAGCAACAATGGATCCATCGCCAGCGAGCGGGCGATGGCCACGCGCTGCTGCTGACCGCCGCTCAATTGCGTGACCATGCTGTCGCGCCATCTCGCCAGGCCTACGCTGTCCAGCAGCGCAGCCGCACGCAACGGCATGTCTTCCCTGATAAAGCCGGAAGCGCCGAGCATCGGCATCATGACATTCTCCAGTGCGGTGAAGCCGCCCAGCAGGTTGTGGTACTGGAATATGAAACCGATCTTGTGACCGCGCAGCCGCGTGAGCGCGCGCTCGTCGAGCGCGCCGGTTTCCTCTGCCTCGATGCGCAGTGAGCCGCTCGTGGGTCGGTCCAGAAGCCCGACGATGTTCAGCAGTGTGCTTTTGCCCGAGCCTGACGGTCCCATGACCGCACAGAACTCACCGCGCATGAGCCTGAGGTCGATGCCATGCAACACCTCGGTCTCGTTCGGCATCCCGAGGTTGAAGACCTTGTGTACGCCTTGCAGGCTGATGACGGGTTCAGCCACGGATCGCCACCACGGGGTCCAGGCGAGCCGCGCGCAGCGCCGGCGCAAATGCCGCGGCCAATCCGGTGAGCGTGGCCAGCAGCAGCGATGTCAGGAACAGGACCGGCTCGATCTCCAGGGGAAACAACGGTGTGCCATCCGGGTTGAGCGCATAGCGCTGCCACAGGAGCAGCGCCACCAGCCCGATGCCCGCCCCACCCATGGAGCCGAGCATCCCGAGCAGTCCACCTTGCAGGAGGAAGACGCGCTGCACCTGTCCGCGCGAGACCCCCATAGCGCGCAGGATGCCGATCTCGCGCGATTTCTGGACCACCGACACCACCAGCACGCTGGCGATGCCGAAGGCCACCGAAAGACCGACGAAGAAGCGGATGGTAGTGTTTGATGTCTTCTGCGCCTGTACAGCGGTGAAGAACTGCGCGTTGCTCGCGATCCAGCTGTCGGCCTGCACGCCGGTGGTCGCAGTGATGCGCTGCGCGATCGTCTCGGCGGCGTAGATGTCCTTCACCCTCACATCCAGGCTGGAGACGCCGCCCACGAGGCCGAGCAGGCTCTGCGCCGTGCGCAGCGCCACGAAGGTGGTGCGCTGGTTGGCAGGCTTGTTGCCCAGGTCGAACAGGCCGGCGACCGTCAGCGTCTGGTCGCCGCCGCTTGCGGAGGACACACGCAGCTTGTCGCCGATGCCCACGCCCAGGTCGCTGGCCAGATCGGTGCCGATCAAGATGTCGCTCGGCATGAGACGGGTGCTGCCGCGCACCATCTTTTCGGGCAACGCCACGATGAGAAAGTACAGCGCCGGATCGATGCCGTTGACCGAGACGGCGCGGCTGGCCTCGCCGCGGATCGCCAGTGCGGAGCCGCTTGCCGTGGGCGACACCACGTCCACGTCGGGCATCGCGCGGACCTGCGCCGCGACCGACTGCCACTGGTCGATCGACTTGAGCCGCTGCAGCGGCGCCTGCACGATGAGGTCTTCCAACGGCCCCGCACCACCCTCGCGCATGGCGCCCAGCGGCCTGGCCACTTCCTTGGGTGGCAGCAGCTGGATGTGCGATTGCGCCGTGAGCACGCGGCGAATGAAGTTGGACTGCAAACCCGTGAGCAGCGCTGACATGAACACGATCACCGCCACCCCGATCGCGATGCCGGCGACGATGAAAAGGGTCTGCATGCGGCCTTCGCGCAAGAAGCGCAGCGCCACGATCCATTCGAAGGGCAGCCAGCGGCTGTTCATGGCGAAGGCGTGCTCGCTTCGGCGGACGACTTGGCCACCGCACGCAGGCGCGAGCCGTCATGGACGCCGGTCGCCTTCGCGGACAGCACCAGATCGCCCGGCTGCAGGCCTTCGAGCACCTCGCTGAAGCCGCCGCCGCGCAACCCCAGGCGCACCGGCTGGCGCCGCGCATGGCGCCCATCCACCTTGAGCACCCAGGGTCCGCTGCGGCCCGCATCGCGCAGCGCGTCGGATGCCACCAGCACGGCCTGTGGCCGCCGCGCGACCTGGATGTTGACCGACACCGTCATGTCCTGCCGCAGATAGGCCGGCGGATCGGGAACGTCCAGCTTGACCTCGACGGAGCCGCGCTGCACGTCCACGCCCGGGTTGATATAGACGAGCTCGGCCGCCATCCGCAGCTCGGGATAGGCATCGGCCGATGCCAGCGCCTTCTGGCCGGGCGCAAGCAACTGCAGGTTCTTCTCGTCGATCTGTACGACCAGCTGCGTCTTGCCGGCAGGCGAGAGCACCATCAGTGCCTTGCCCGGCTGCACCACGTCGCCGGGCTCCACGGCCCGATCGATCAGCGCGCCGTCCACTGGTGCGGCAATGGTCGCGTAGACCAGGCGAGCGCGCGCCATGGCCGCGCCCGCCATGGCCTGCGCAAGCGCCGTCTCGGCCATGGCGTAGTCGCTGCCGCCCGCGCGTGCGCTGACGAACTGGCTCTGGCTGGCCCGCAGCTGCGCCTCGGCGAGATCCACCGTCTTGCGCATGTCGTCCAGCGCGGCCTGCCCGACGAAGCCCTGGCGAAACAGGTCCATGTTTCGGTGCAACTGCGCACGAGCGTTGTCCAGGCTCACCTGTGCCTGGCGTACAGCCTGCGCCGCCACCGGCGCCTGCACCTCGCGCAGCTGTCGCAGGCGTGCCCGCGCTTGCGATACCGCCGCCTCGGCTTGCGCGAGCGCGGCCGACCATTCAGCGCTTTCGAGTTCGATCAGCACCTGTCCCGCGCGCACGCTCTGGCCTTCCGCCACCGGCACGCACTTCACCGTGCCGGTGACCTGGGTGCCGATGTTCACGCGATGCGGCGTCTGGACATGCCCACTGGCCACGACCGACTGCACGAAGTCTTGCCGCACCACGGCCATCGCTTCCACGCGCGGGCCCAGCAGCAGCCTCGGGCCCAGCCAAAGGCCTGCCGCCAGTGCCAGTGCCAGCGCGACTCCGATGGCCGCACGAGGCCTGCAAGCCTGCCACAGGCTTCCAGGCCAGCCCCCCTGCGGCGCCTCACGCGGCGACTGCGACACAGGTCTTCGCCGGCTCGACGCCGGCCTCCCCGGGGTGCGTGGGGGACGGCCAGAGCATGGGCATCGGAGAATCCTTCCCCGGCGCCTGCCCCGGGGCAAGATGGCCACTGCGCGCGCCTGTCACGAGGAGGTCGGCATTCCAGGCCTGAGCCTGTTCCATGACGATGTCCGCGACAGGGGCCGCCTGCACGGTCAGGAGCACCGTCTGCGCCGCGACGCCGGCAGCGCCCGCGCGCTGCCGCCCCTGCTGGAGGACCTGTGCGCCGGCCTTCTCCATCCACGGAATCAAATCCGCGTCGCGAGACACCATGCCGCACGCGCCACACGCGTACTTGGACCCGTCGACGACGTAGACGAGCCGTAGTGCCGCCTTGTGACGTGCCGCCAGGTGGACGGCCTCGTCCATCCTGCGTACCGAGGCGCTGCTGTTGTCCAGGTGAACAAGAATTCGTGCATACATGGCGAGGGTCCTTCGCTCGGCGGTGCGGATCGGCCGATCGAGAGTCTGCGCGCCGCATGGCGTAGCGCTTTGACACGCATCAAGCCACCGACGAGTTGATTCGATGTTGATATGGCGCAAGACCGTCGCGGCCGCGCAGTCGAAGAATTTGCCTACCCGTCGCGCCGGGGCTGGCGGCAGGTGTCCGTTGCAGGCGGCCCCGAGGAGAAATCAATGTCCGTTTACAAGCACATCCTGGTCCCGCTGGATGGAAGCCCCACGGCCGATCGCGGCCTGCTGGAAGCCATTCGCCTGGCCAGCGAACTCAAGAGCGAACTGCGGCTGCTTCACGTGATCAACGACTTTCCGATGCTGATGGAAATGTCCACGATCTCCAGCTTCGAAGCCGGGCTCCAGAAGATGCGCGACTATGGCGAATCGGTCCTGTCCAAGGCGCAGGCCCAAGCCACCGCCGCTGGCGTGCAGGCCCAGACTGTGCTGCGCGAAGTCACGCAGGGCCGCGTCGCCGACGTCGTGACCGAGGAAGCTGCCAAGGCCGCCTGTGACCTGGTCGTGATGGGCACTCACGGCCGTCGGGGCCTCAGCCGGCTGGCGCTCGGCAGTGACGCCGACCGCGTGGCACGAAGCAGCCCGGTGCCGGTGCTGCTGGTACGTGGGGCCTCCGCGAGCTGAGCCCAACCGCAACTTTGATCGCAAGTTCCATCCCTTCCATCGACGAGAAGAACATGACCACGAACACACTGCGTACCCTGATGGCTTGTGCGGCCCTCGCCGTCGGCGCCAGCGCCTT
This sequence comes from Variovorax sp. V118, assembly GCF_041154445.1. GTDB lineage: Bacteria > Pseudomonadota > Gammaproteobacteria > Burkholderiales > Burkholderiaceae_C > Variovorax > Variovorax boronicumulans. Next base: position 3,040,314 of record NZ_AP028663.1, read on the forward strand.
TGCCGCCGACTACACCGCGCCCGCACAACTGAGCCCGCCGGAAAGTTCGGCACAAGACGCACGCGATGCCGCCGGCCGCGCCGCACAAGAGGCGCAAAAAGCAGCTCGCAAGGCGGCGGATGCCGCCAAGGCCGCCGCGGAAAAAAGCAAGATGACCGCCGGCAAGGTGTCCAGAGCGTTGGCCGAAGGCATCCGCCGGGCTGCAAGGAAGGCTGCGGAAGCGGCAAAGCGGCTGGAGGAAAAGACCGCGGCGTCAGCCAGCAAGGCCCTTGACGAAAGCAAGGACCTTGCACGGGCGGCCCAGGAAGAAAGCGCCAAGGCAGCCCAGGCTTCCAGGGAAGCCCTGGCCAGGGCAGAGGAATCAGTCAGCCGCGCGGCGCAAGCCAGCAAGGAAGAGGCCGAACAGGCGGCCCAGGCCACGCGCGAGGCGCTCGCCAAGGCTGACGAGGCCATGCGCTCGGCGGCCAAGGCCGTCGCCGAGGCCTCGGCGCGCACGCTCGAGGCCATGAAGCGCGCCGCCCGCCCGGCAGGTGGCGAGAAGAAATGACTCTCGAATCGATGACAGCTGCGAATCTTCAGCGAGGATCCCATGAATCCAGATATTCAACTCAGACACGATGTCTTTGCCCAGCTCAACTGGGATCCCGCCGTCAATGCGTGTGACGTCGATGTCCTCGCACAAGACGGCGTGGTGACCTTGCGCGGCCAGGTGGCCGACGAGGCCCAACGGGCGGCGGCAGAACGCGCCGCGCGGCGCACGCAAGGCCTGATGACATTGCTGAACAGACTCACCATCCGGTCGGCCCAAGCGCCGCAAGTGGCAGCCATGGCGCCTAGCGCCGGTTCGGGCTGAGGACTCCTGCCACCACGGCCGACGCCTTCGTTTGCCTCTCACACAGGTTGATACGCGTCAAGACATCCCCTAGTCGAGGCCGCAAGAATCGGACTCAGAACAACCGCAACACCCGGCATCCGACCTCGGACATGACCTCGCTCCCCCCGGCGCCGCTGACGCGCGGCGCCCCGCAATGGCTCGCACGCATCGACAAACCGCCTCGGGAAGACGCAGGCGCGGCATTCACGACCCCATGGCCGACCTTCCTGGCCGGTCAGGTGGAAAGGCCCATTCGGGTGGTGCTGATCGACGAGGATGAAAGCGCACGGCGCGCCGTCGTCCATGAACTGGTCACGGACTCGCGCGTACGCGTTGTCGGCGAGGCCGCCAGCATGCGAGAAGCCAAGCGCCTGCTGGCGCAGCAGGCATTCGACGTGCTCATCCTCGACGTGCGACTGGGCGGAGGCAAGGGATTCGATCTGATCGCCAGCACGAAGCGCCACGACAGTTCGGCCGAGATCATCGTGCATTCGACGCTGGACGACGAGGCCCATGTCCGCCGGGCCTTCGCGCACGGGGCTTCGGGCTACTTGGTCAAAAACTCCTGGTTCCAGAACTTCACGCAGGCGGTCCTGCAGGTCGTCAATGGCGGTGCGGCGGTCTCGCCCAACGTGGTCCGACACATGCTCATTCGACAAGGGCCATGCGCCTTTGTATCCTCGGGCGACAACAGTGCAATCCGCAGGGCGCTTTCAGCCCGGGAACGCGAGGTGCTCCAGCTCGTGGCCAGGGGCCATGTCACGCAGGACATTGCCCGCCAGCTGTCGATCAGCGCCCAGACGGTCTGCGCGCACATGAAGAACATCTGCCACAAGCTGCACACGCGCACGCGCGCTCAAGCAGTGACCGTGGCCACCAGCCAAGGACTTCTATAGGCCAACGGCACCGCGGTGCACGGGGTCGGCCGAGAACATCACGCCTTTCCTCGTGTCGCAGCGCCCTTGCGACCAGTGTGCAGCCGGCGCGCGGAAGGCGCCACGGTCAGGGCCGTGTGCAGGGTGCGCAAGGCGTCGTTCACGACGGCCTGGCGGGATGGCAAGGCCTGTGCCGAGCGGGCTTGCGTCGCGCCGGCCTTTGACGGTGCGTGGGAACTGCGATCCGGACCCGCGCGCTGCAATGCCTGCGTGGGCGCCATGGCCACCGATGGCCAGCCCTCGGCCTGCGCGAGGGCATCGGCTTCGGCGCGGGTGAGCGCGGCGCATTCCTGCAGGGTGTGCGACCCGATGATCTCGAACATCTCAAGTGCGTGCAGCCAGATGCGCCACTGCGCCTGGCACAGTGCGAGCGGGAAGATCAGGTCGCCGGTCATGGTCGTTTCCTTGTGCCCCGAAGGGGCCTGCATCGATGCTGCCGCTGCGCATCGCCGGCGCCTTTGCGCGGAATCAAGGCCAAACCGCCGGCCCTGTATCGGTTGTGACCGACTTGCACTATGTCAACCTCGTGCGCGCCCGCGTGGCCATACTGGAGCGTCTGCCCCCAAGAATGGAGTTCAAGATGGCCTCCTGCCCGCGACCTGAAACACCGGACGACCTCACACTGCTCGACGCCTGGTGGCGCGCCGCCAACTACCTGTCGGCCGGTCAGATCTACCTGATGGACAACCCCCTGCTGCGCGAGAAGCTGGTGCTTTCTCACATCAAGCCGCGCCTGCTCGGGCACTGGGGCACGACGCCGGGCCTGAACTTCGTCTACGCGCACATGAACCGCGCCATCAACGCCCACGACCTTGATGCGATCTTCATCGCGGGCCCGGGGCATGGCGGACCGGGCGTGGTCGCCAACACCTACCTCGAAGGCACCTACAGCGAGGTGTACCCCGCCATCAGCCAGGACGCCGAAGGCCTGCGGCGGCTGTTCATGCAGTTCTCGTTTCCCGGCGGCATTCCGAGCCACGTCGCGCCAGAAACGCCGGGCTCGATCCATGAGGGCGGCGAGCTGGGCTATTCGCTGCTGCACGCCTACGGCGCGGTGTTCGACAACCCCTCGCTGCTGGCTTGCTGCGTGATCGGCGACGGCGAGGCCGAGACCGGCGCACTGGCGGCGAGCTGGCATTCCAACAAGTTCCTGAACCCCGCGCGCGATGGCGCCGTGCTGCCGATCCTGCATCTGAACGGCTACAAGATCGCCGGCCCCACCGTGCTGGCGCGCATCGACGAGGAGGAGCTCGCGCAGCTGCTGCGCGGCTACGGCCATGAACCGCACTTCGTCGTGGGCGACGAACCGATGGCGATGCACGGGCAGATGGCCGCCGCGCTGGACACGGCGCTGGACAGCATCCGTGCCATCCAGGCCAGCGCCCGCAAGGATGGCTTCCGAGCCAGGCCGCGCTGGCCCATGATCGTGCTGCGATCCCCCAAGGGTTGGACCGGTCCGCGCCAGGTGGACGGCCTGCAGGTCGAAGGCACCTTCCGCGCGCACCAGGTCCCGCTGGCCGACTTCGCCTCCAGGCCGGACCACGTGCAGCTGCTCGAACAATGGCTGCGCAGCTACCGGCCCGAAGAGCTGTTCGATGCGCATGGCGCGCTGCGCCGCGAAATTGCCGCCCTCGCGCCCAGGGGCCTGCGCCGGATGAGTGCCAATCCGCATGCCAATGGTGGCCTGCTGCTGAAGGACCTGGCGATGCCGCCCTTGCGCACGCATGCGGTGCCTGTCACGACGCCGGGCGCGGCCGATGCACAGGCCACGCGCGTCGCGGGCAATTTCCTGCGCGACGTCATGCGGGCCAACGCGCAAGACAGCAGCTTCCGGGTGATGGGCCCCGACGAAACCGCATCGAACCGCCTCGGCTCGCTGTTCGAGGTGACCGAGCGGACCACGACCGCCCAGGTGTGGCCCGGCGACGACCATCTGTCACCCGACGGCCGGGTGATGGAAGTGCTCAGCGAACACCTCTGCCAGGGCTGGCTCGAAGGCTATCTCCTGACCGGGCGGCACGGCTTTTTCTCCTGCTACGAAGCCTTCATCCACATCATCGACTCGATGTTCAACCAGCATGCCAAGTGGCTCAAGGTGGCGCGCGGCATTGGCTGGCGCCGACCGATCGCCTCTCTGAACTATCTGCTGACCAGCCACGTCTGGCGCCAGGACCACAATGGTTTCAGCCATCAAGACCCGGGTTTTCTCGACCATGTGGTCAACAAGAAGGCCGAGGTCGTGCGCGTGTACCTGCCACCGGACGCCAACACCTTGCTCTCGGTGGTCGACCATTGCCTGCGCAGTCGCGACTATGTGAACGTCATCGTGGCCGGCAAGCAGCCCGCCCCGCAGTGGCTGGACATCGACGCGGCCATCCGCCATTGCGCCACGGGCCTGGGCATCTGGGACTGGGCGAGCAACGATGAAGGCCAGACGCCCGACGTGGTCATGGCCTGCGCCGGCGACGTGCCCACGCTGGAGACGATGGCGGCCGTCGATCTGCTGCGCCGGGAAGTGCCCGCGCTCAAGGTGCGGGTGGTGAACGTGGTCGACCTGATGGCACTGCAGTCACCCAGCGCACATCCGCACGGCCTTCCGGATGCGGACTTCGACGCGATATTCACCACCGACAGGCCCGTGATCTTCGCTTTCCACGGCTACCCGGCGCTGGTCCACCGACTCATCTACAGACGGCGCAACCACTCCGGCTTCCACGTGCACGGCTATTGCGAGGAAGGCACCACCACCACGCCCTTCGACATGACGGTGCTCAACCGGCTGGACCGCTTTCACCTCGCCGCCGATGCCATCGCGCACGTGCCGCACCTGTGCGACAGCACAGGCCATGTGCAGCAGCATCTGCGCGACAGGCTGCTCGAACACCGCGCCTACATCACGCGCCACGGCCGGGACATGCCGCAGATAGAGAACTGGCGCTGGACGCGGTAGCGCCACTGGCCGAGGTTACCCAGGAAGGCTGCGCCCCTTGCGCGAGCGGCTTGGATCGAGCAAGAATACGTACGGAATTTGCGCTCTATTTCCCGGCCGGCGCATGAAATCTCCCACTCATATCGCTGTTCTCGACGACGAAGTCGACATTACGCTGCTGCTGGCCAACTACCTGCAGGGTCACGGTTTCCGCGTCAGCCAGGTGCATGACGGCCCCAGCCTGACGGCCCTGATGGAAACCGATGCGGCGGATCTCGTGCTGCTCGATCTCGGCCTGCCAGGAGAAGATGGTTTCTCCATCGCGCGCCGCATCCGCGAGCGCTGGCGTTGCGGCCTTGTCATAGTGACCGGCCGGGCGGACGCGGTGGACAAGGTGGTCGGCCTCGAAGTAGGCGCGGACGACTATGTGACCAAGCCCTTCGATCTTCGCGAGCTGGTGGCGCGCGTGAAGGCCGTGCTGCGCCGACTTACGCCCGACACGCCGGCGTCCCCCGTGCCCGTTTCGGCCCCCTCCGACGCACTGCGCTTCGCCGGCTGGCAACTCGACACCGCCACGCGCAGCCTCAGGAGTCCGCAGGGCGAGCAAGTGCCACTGACCAGCGGTGAGTTCGACCTGCTGAAGGCCTTTGCGCGCCATCCCGGTCGCGTGCTCTCACGCGACTTCTTGCTCGAACAGACACGCGGGCGCGAAGCCGCCCCCTTCGACCGCACGATCGACGTGCAGGTCGGCCGGCTGCGCAGGAAGATCGAGGTCGATGCAGACGATCCGCAGCTCATCAAGTCCGTGCGTGGCGCGGGTTACATCCTGACCGCGGCGGTCTCCCATGGCTGACGCTGCGAACAACCCGCCGTTCTTGCCCGACGTGCCCATCCTGGGCCTGCCGACGGGCTTCGACGAAGGCAGCGTGTTTCGCTCACTCTTTTTCGCCTATCCCGACGCGCTCCTGGTGGTGGATCAGCTCGGTTGCATCATGCTCGCCAACCCTTCGGCGGCCGCACTGCTGGGCTATGCAGAGAACGAACTCGTGGGGCTGAACGTGGACGTGCTGGTGCCCGAGAGCATCCGCCCGCGCCATGCCTCGTACCGCGAAGCTTATGGACGCGCTCCCCGCCCCCGTCCCATGGGTACGCACATGGAACTGGTGGCCAAACGCAAGGACGGTAGTGAGGTCATGGTCGAGATCGCGCTCAGCCCGCTGCAGAACCACGGCCTGCCCTTCGTCGTGGCGGCCATCCGCGACATCGGCGCCTATCCGCGTGTGAAGCAGGCGTTGCAGCGCGCCCGTTACAGCGAGAACCTGGCCCGGCTGGGCCGACTGGCCGTCGACACACGCGATCTGCAGGTGGTGCTCAAGCATGTGCCAGAGATCATTACCACTGCCTTGCAGGTCGAGGTCGGGATGGTCTGGCTTCTCGACAGCAACCGCCTCGAGTTTCAGGTGGCCAGCGGCATCGGGCTGGTCGCCGGGGAAGAGATAGGTGCTCGCATCGCCAACCGACCAGACACGCCACCGGGCTTCGTATTTGCCCAAGGCCGGCCAGTCGTGATCGAGGATTACCGGCGGGAGGATCGCTTCGCCGTGCCCCGGGCCTACCTCGAGGCCGACCTGGTCAGCGCGCTGGCCGTGCCGCTGAGCGACCGCGGCCGCGTGATCGGCATGCTGTCAGTGCGCTCGAAGGAATCCAGGCGCTTCGGCGACGAGGAGGTTCGCTTTCTCGAGTCGCTGTCCAGCTTGCTGACGACCAGCCTGCAACGCGTGCAGACGGAAGAGGCACTCGCTCATGCGCAGCGACTGGAAAGCGTCGGTCAGCTCACCGGTGGTATCGCCCACGATTTCAACAACCTGCTGACCGTGATCCAGGGCAACCTTCAGGTTCTGGAGGAGCTTCCCGCGCTGGCGCGGGACAGCTACACACAGCAGCTTCTGAGCTCTGCCACGCGCGCCACGCGACGCGGCGCCGCGCTCACCGGCAAGCTGCTGGCGTTTTCACGACGCCAAGTGTTGCAGACGGCCGCCGTCGACACGCGCGCACTGCTGCATTCACTGGCCGACATGCTGCGCCGCACACTGGATCAGCGCATCCGCATCGAGATCGACACCGCGCCGAGCTGTCCACCCGTGATGGCGGACCCGGGGCAGCTGGAGTCGGCGCTGCTCAACATCGCGATCAACGCGCGCGACGCCATGCCCGAAGGCGGCACGCTGCGTTTTCGCACCGAGCCATGCAGCACCTTGCCACTGGCCTTGCGCAACGACCGCAACACCTCGAGCAACAATGCCCCTGCAAGCTTCGTTGCGATCTCCATCTCCGACAGCGGCATGGGCATGTCCGAGGAGGTGAAGGAGCGCGCCTTCGAGCCCTTTTTCACCACCAAGGAAGCGGGCCGCGGCACGGGCCTCGGCCTGAGCACAGTGTACGGTTTCGTCAACCAGTCCAGGGGCGCGGTTGCGATCGACAGCAAGATGGGGCAAGGCACCACGGTGACACTCTATCTGCCGCAGCCAGGTGGGGCCGAATCGCCAGCCAACGATGACGAACGCCCCGTCGAGACGATCCCGCCCAGGCTGCGGGTGATGCTGGTCGAGGACGATTCTGAAGTGCGCCTGGTCGTGCAAACATTTCTGTCTCAGCTGGGCTGCGAGGTCGTCACGGCAGCAACGGCCGAGCAGGCGTTGACCATGCTGGGCGCAGGTGTCGGGCCCATCGACCTGCTGCTGAGCGACATCGCCCTGGGCGCGGGAATGCGCGGCACGCAACTGGCCACCGAGGTGCAGCGGTGCTTTCCGCAACTGGCGGTGCTGCTGATGTCGGGATTCTCGTCCGAGCTTCTGGATGCCGATCGCGAGGCCCCCCCAAGCTGGGAGTTGCTGCGCAAACCCTATACGCGCTCCGCACTGGCGCGGGCCATGGCGAAGGTGCTGGCCGGGCGCAAGTGAACGGCGTGATCCAGCACGCCTTACTGGAGCATCGCAGGCGCGCGCGCCATCGAGGGCGACAGGCAGCGTTGCACGAACGCCGACAGCGCGCTCACATCGGGAATCTGCACGTCGCGCCGGCCCTTGGTGGCGAAACCGATCACGTTGTCGCGCGCCAGCCGCGACAGCGCACGGCTCACGCTCTCGAGCGTCATGCCCAGGTAATTGCCGATCTCGGCGCGCGTCATGCGCAGTGTGATCTCGTCGGTGCGCATGCCGCGTTCGGCTAGCGACTCGGCCCAGTAGCGCAGGAATTCGGCCACGCGCGCGTCGGTCGGCAAAGTGCACACGGACATCAGCGAATCCCGGTCGTGCGCGATCTCTCGGCTCATAGCGCCATGCAGAAGCTGCAACAGCTCAGGACGCGTGGCGCTGGCCGCCAGCAGCGCCTCATAGGCCACCATCCAGACCTCGCCGGTGTCCATGGCCACCGCATCGCACGAGTAACGCCCGCCCGCGATGCCGTCGAAACCCAGCCAATCGCCGCGGAATTTGAGGCCCACCACCTGCTCACGGCCGTCAGCGGAGAGGTTGACGATCTTGAAGAAGCCCGAGTTCAGGATGTAGAGGTTGCCGAAGCGCTCACCCGCCTGGTAGACCGTGTCCCCCCTGTGCACCACGCGGCGCTGCGGATGGAGCTGTTCGCACAGCAGTTTCAACGTGTCGGCGGTGGCCCGACCCGCGCATTCCGGTCCGCTGGCGGGCAATGCCAGCCCGGTCGAAACCGGTTCGCTCTTGAGGGGGTTGACGGTATGAAGCATCGGGATTCCTTGGTGGTTTTTCGCGTGCCGATGGGTGGATGCTAGGCAGCCCGGGGCAACACAATGCCAACCGCGCGAATCGGTCGGTAACGCTCGGTGAATGTCGTGTGTCCGGCGTGTATCAACGCCGTGCGGTGTGCAGCAAATCACGTGGGCCTGCCCCGCGTTTTGACTTGCGTCAAGGCAAAGACCATGGGGGCCATTAGCCTTGCCAGGTCACGCATTGACGATTTCCATGCCTCCTTCCGACAAGTCCTTCGAGGCCGCATCACCGCTCTCACCGCTGGAAGTGACGAGCCTGTTGGAACGCGCGCGGCTGCTCCAGCGTGCCGCACTGGAGGGGAGCACTCCGAAGTTGCTGCGAGGCAAGAACTTGGGGCTGTTGTGCGACGCACCGCCCGACGAAGCGCAAGCGCTGTTTCGCAGCGCTGCCGAGGAACTGGGCGCGCGGGTGGCCGTCATGCACCCAGGCCTGTCGCTGCTGAGTGCCCCGCAAGAGGTGCAGGACACCGCCCGCATGCTCGGCCGGCTCTACGAGGCCGTGGAATGCCAAGGGCTGGACGCCGGGCTCGTGCAAAGCATCGGCCAGCATGCCGGAATCCCCGTATTCGACGGAGCCGCCACGGAGAACCATCCAACACGGCGCCTTGCCGGACGGCTCGGCGACAAGACCGGGCTGGCCGACAACCGACGCTTCGTGCTTCAAGCGCTGCTGCTGGACGCGGTCGCCTGAGTCCACGGGCGCCTGTCACGCGCGCACTTGATCCAGCGCAATGCGGCCGGTCCCGCCGGTTCCTACAGTGAACGTCACGGTCGCCCACGGTTTTCATGCGACGACCGTCCTTCCATTCATTCACTGCAAGGAACCTCCCATGAAGACCGATACCCAATTGCGCGACGATATCCAGGCCGAGCTGAACTGGGCGCCCGACGTCAAGACTTCCGACATCGGCGTGATCGTCAAGGACGGCGTGGTCACCCTCACCGGTCACCTGGCCAGCCACGCCGAGAAATACGCCGTCGAACGCGCCGTGCAGCGCGTGCATGGCGTCAAGGCGTTGGCCATCGAGTTGACGGTGAAGCTGCCGTTCGACAACCAGCGCACCGATGCCGACATCGCCATGGCGGCCGAACGCGCCCTTCAGTGGAATGTGCTCGTGCCCGACGACAAGATCCGCCCAATGGTGGAAAAGGGCTGGCTCACGCTCAACGGCGAAGTTGAGTGGGAATACCAGCGCAGCGCCGCCGAAGTGGCCGTGCGTGATCTGATGGGCGTGACCGGCGTGTCGAACCTCGTGAAGGTCAAGCCGAAGGTCAGCCCTGCCGACGTCGAGAAGAAAATCCACGAAGCGCTGGCGCGCCAGGCAGCGCGCGAAGCCAACCGGCTCGCCATCACGGTCGACGGCTCGCAGGTCACGCTGCGCGGCACGGTCCACTCCTGGACCGAGCGCGACGCGGTGCAGGGCGCCGCCTGGGCCACCCCCGGCGTCTCGGTGGTGGTGAACGACTTGCTCGTGGACGCCTGAGCATGCGCGTCGCGCTGGTCACCGGTGGCAGCAGCGGCATCGGGGCCGCCACGGCCGAGGCCCTGCTCGCCGCGGGCTATCGCGTGGCGGCGAACTTCGCCAACCACGCCGAGACCGCGCACGCCTTCGCCGCGCGCACCGGCATCCCGGTCTTCGGCTGGAACGTGGCGGACTACGACGCCTGCCAGGCAGGTGTCGCGCGTGTCGAAGCCGCGCTCGGCCCCGTGGACGTACTGGTCAACAATGCCGGCATCACGCGCGACGCGATGCTGCACAAAATGAGCGCCCAGCAGTGGCGCGAAGTGCTCGACGTGAACCTGGGCGGCTGCTTCAACATGTGCCGCGCCGCCATCGCAGGCATGCGCGAGCGGCGTTTCGGCCGCATCGTGAACATGGGCTCGGTCAACGGCCTGGCCGGCCAGGTCGGGCAGACGAACTACGCGGCGACGAAAGCAGGGCTCATTGGTTTCACAAAGGCGCTGGCGCTCGAAGGCGCCTCGCGCAACATCACCGCCAATGTGGTCGCCCCGGGCTACACCGATACCGCCATGGTGGACGCAGTGCCTCCCGAGGCGATGGCGCGCATCCTTGCGACCATCCCGGCCGGACGCCTGGCCACCCCGTCCGAGATCGCCCGCGGCGTGGTCTTCCTCGCCGCCGACGAATCGGCGCTCATCAACGGCGTCACGCTGTCGATCAACGGAGGCAAGTACATGGCCTGATGCGGCGACGCTCGGACCGTCTTTTAAAGGAGTCCTGCCATGCATACGCCCCCCGTGCTACCAGCCACTTCCGATGCCTTGGCCCGGAACGCGCCGCCCCTGCGCGCCATGGTGCTGAATGCCGCGTTGCTGCCGCTCGAGCTGGAGCAGCGCAACATCCCGCAGCCCGGCCCGGGCGAATTGCGTCTGCGCGTGCTGGCCTGTGCGGTCTGCCGCACCGACTTGCACATCGTCGACGGCGAATTGCCGCTGCCCGTGCTGCCGATCGTGCCGGGACACGAGATCGTGGGCGTGGTGGAGGCGATCGGCGCAGGGGTGACAGGCCACCGGCTGGGCAGCCGTGTCGGCGTCCCCTGGCTAGGCCACAGCTGCGGTTGCTGCGATTTCTGCCTGGATGGTCACGAAAACCTATGCGACGCGCCGCGCTTCACTGGCTACCACCGCGACGGCGGCTTCGCCAGCCATGTGATCGCCGAGGCCGCGTTCTGCCTGCCGCTGGCCATGCTCGATGCCGATGCAGATGCCGTCCGCATTGCGCCGCTGCTGTGCGCGGGCCTGATCGGCTGGCGCAGCCTGAAGGCGGCCGGCGACGGCGCGCGCCGTCTGGGCCTGTACGGTTTCGGCGCGGCGGCGCATCTGATGACCCAAGTCGCCGTGGCGCAAGGGCGCGAAGTCTTCGCGTTCACCCGCCCCGGCGACCTTGCCGCGCAGTCCTTCGCACGCAGCCTGGGCGCCACCTGGGTCGGCGGATCGGACGAGCGCCCGCCCGTACTGCTGGACGCCGCCATTCTCTTTGCACCCGTCGGCGAGTTGGTGCCCACCGCGCTGCGCGTCGTGCGCAAGGGCGGCCGCGTGGTGTGCGGCGGCATCCACATGAGCGACATCCCCGCATTTCCCTATCGGCTGCTGTGGCAGGAACGCAGCGTGGTCTCTGTGGCCAACCTCACGCGCGCCGATGCGAAGGAGTTTCTTGACTTCGCGCAGACGCATCCGCTGCAGGTGCACCTCAGGACTTATCCGCTCACCCAGGCCAATGAAGCGCTGGCCGACCTGCGCGCGGGCCGCTTCGAAGGCGCCGCGGTGCTGGTGCCCTGACAAGCCTCGCGCATCGGGTGCACCCGGTGCACCAGACTTCACAGTTCGCGCGATTCGCGATAGTCGGGCACGGTGCACGGCCAGCCATGGCGCTCCTCGATGGCCAGGCGCAGCGCATCGGCCGCCACCGGCTCCCCGTGGGTCACGAACACCCTCCGTGGTGCGCGCTGGGCGTCGAGCCAGGCCAACAACTCGTCGTGATCCGCATGGGCCGACAGGGTCTCCAAGTTCGCAACCTCCGCGCGCACCGGCACGTAGGCGCCGTGGATCTTGATAGCGTCAACGCCAGCGACCATCGCCGCCCCGCGCGTGCCTGCGGCCTGAAAGCCCGCGAACAGGATGGTGTTCCTGGCGTCGGGCGCGTAGGCTTTCAGATGGTGCAGCACGCGCCCCCCTGTGGCCATGCCGCTGGCCGACACGATGATCGATGGGAAACCCAATGTATTCAGCCGCCGAGACTCCTCGATCGTGTTAACGATGATGGTCTGCCCCTGCATCGCGGCGCACTGCTCGGCGCTCATCCGGTGCTCGTCCATGTGCTTGCGATAGATGCGCGTGGCATCGGCCGCCATGGGGCTGTTGAGGTACACCGGCATGTCGGGAATGCGCCGCGCCTGCTTGAGTTGCTGGATGCAGTGCAGCAGCGTCTGCGCGCGTCCGACGGCGAAAGCTGGGATCACCACGATGCCGCCGCGCGCGGCCGTGCGATTGATGACGCCCGCAAGTTCAGTGAGCGTGTCCGACGCCGGGTGTTTGCGATTGCCGTAAGTCGACTCCACCACCACGTAGTCGGCGGCCTGGGCGACCTCGGGCGGGCGCATCAGCAGGTCGTCGCTGCGCCCCAGGTCGCCCGAGAACAGGATGCTTGAGCCGTCCCAACCGATTCTCAGGCTGGCGGCGCCCAGGATGTGACCCGCCCGATGCAGTTGCCATGACCATCCCGTCCACGGAGCGCACTCCTGGCCGAACGGAACGACCTCGAAACGTTTGAGGGCCACCCGGGCATCTTGCTCGGTGTACAGCGGCAATGCGGGTTTGTGCTTCGAGTGACCATGGCGATTGGCAAAGTCGGCGTCCTCTTCCTGCAGGCGACCCGAGTCGGGCAGCAGTAGCTCGCAAAGCTCGCGGGTGGCCGAAGTGCAGTACACCTTGCCTTTGAAGCCCTGCTGCACCAGCCGCGGCACAAAGCCGCTATGGTCCATGTGCGCGTGCGTCAGCAGCACGGCATCGATGTCGGCCGCATCGACGGGCAGCGCCTCCCAGTTGCGCAGGCGCAGTTGTTTCAGCCCCTGGAACAGGCCACAGTCCCCCAGCAGTCGCCGCCCCTCATGCGTAAGCAGGTACTTCGAGCCGGTGACGGTGCCCGTGCCACCAAGAAAATCGATGCGCATGGATGCCTCAATGCGACATCAGCACGGGCAATGTCATCCCTTTGAGGATCGACAACGTGGCACCGCCCATTACCCATTCCCGCGCCCGGCTGTGACCATAGCAGCCCATCACGAGCATGTCCGAACTGAGGTCTGCGGCGAAGGACAACAGCTTGTTTCCTACATCGTTGTCGTCAACGCCACCAGGATGCAATTTGACGTTCTGGACCCCTTGCATCCGCAGGTAGTCCTGCAGGCGCTGCAGCGATGACTGGGCGTCCTCACCGTAGGCCACCGCATGCACTCTGGTGGCCTGGCACAGCCACGGCAGCGCGGCGGTCACGGCCCGCGCGGACTCGCGCGTTTCCTTCCACGCCACCAGCACATTGCGGCCGATCGGTCCGATCGGGCCCGCGTAGGGCAGCACGAGCGCCGGCCGGCCGCTTTGCACCAGCACGCTGGGCAGGAAATCGCCAGGGAGCTCACCGTCCATCGGGTCATCCCTGTCACGCTGGCCCAGGATCAGCAGGTCGGCATAGAGCGCGCGCTTGGAGAATGCCCAGGGGCCATCAGGTTCGCGCTCGGTCCAGTGAAGGCGCGGCGATCCCGCCCTGTGGGTCATGAAGACCTGATACATCCTGTCGCGCGCCGTCTTGTCGACCTCTTGCATGACCGCGACCACCTCGGCCGCAGCCTCGATGGTGAACGGGTAGCGCATCAGCGCCGACAGCGCGCACGGCAGGCCCGTGACCTGGGCATCGAACGTCTGCGCGAGTTCGCGAGCCAGCTGGATCCGCTCTGCAGTGCGGGCTGAGCTGTCAAGGTGAAGCAGGATGGATTTGGGGGTCAGCATGAGCGCTCCTTGCGACTGGCGAATGCGATGGCGCGACCTTAGTTCTTCATCCTTGACACAGCCTTGCGCTGTATCAACTGGCGGTCGTTTGGAGCAGGGAGCCGCCACAGCAGGGATCTTGATTTTTCTCAAGGTCCAGGCCTACTCGGACGCGCAGGATGATCCCCGACTCAACCTACGGTCATGGAGCGTCCAATGTCCTTCTTCTCGCGCAATGTCGGAACCCTCGATCGCGCAGTGCGCATAAGCGCAGGCGTGCTGTTGATCGCCTTGGCTGCGATGGAATCCATCGGCGCCTGGGGATATCTTGGCGTGGTCCCTCTGGTGACCGGCGTGTTTGGCAACTGCCCGGCGTATTCTCTTCTGGGGTTCAGCACCTGCGCGCCGCGCACACGCTGAGTTCAGGATGCACTCGCGTCGTCCCAGAACAAAAGAACGCATGTCTGCCGGTGCATGGTGGCTCCTGGCGCTGTGCGTCGCACTGTGCGCCACTGCGTTGTGGTTCAGCTTCCGGGCGTTCATCTCCTTGATCACGCTGGATTGAGATCCCTGTCATTGGATCTCATCGACCTTCCGAAAATTTCCCATCGAACTCACACGACACATACCGGAGACCTTCTCATGTTCAAGCGCATCCTGGTTGCGACCGATGGCTCCGCACTCTCACAAAAGGCGGTCGCAGCTGCGATTGCACTTGCAGCAGACCACGACGCCGATCTGGTGGCACTCAACGTTGTACCTCGCTACCCTCGAAGCTACTTTGAAGGCTCCGTGCGCTTTTCCGCCGAAGAGATCGGTCGCGTGGAAAAGCAATGGGCCGACAATGCGCAAGCAATGCTCGAAAAGGTCAGTGCGCTCGCCAAAAGGAGCGGCGTGCGCGCTCGAACGATCACGGTCAACTCGGATCTCGTTGGCGAGTCGATCCTCACCGCCGCGAGGAAGCACAAGAATGATTTGATCGTGATGGCCTCGCACGGGCGAAAAGGCATCAAGCGCATCCTCCTGGGAAGTGAGACACAGCACGTGCTTGCGCACTCCACATTGCCTGTCCTGGTGCTTCGATAGAACCAACCCCGATTTGCAATCGATCGCCTCCTGGCCGATGAGCAGGCTCGGCGGAACAAGCTTCGAGGCGAAGTGGAAGCGCTGGCGCAGGGTGCGATCGGTGGCCTGTGGCGTGCCCTGGTCTGCCTGCATCGTTGACCCCGCTGCTCCCAAATGTGACCCGCAGCACATCGCGTGCGCGGACTCACGCGTTCTTTGAGTTCGAAAGGCCGAATCTCGGCAGTGCAACACACAGGGCACGCACGCGCCAGTGACAGTCAATTCGATGCACTTACTGGCGGCGGGCGCAGCGGCAGATTCAGCCTGCCCGTCGTCTGTCCGTCCGCTCCCGGCACAGCACCCCTGCGATGTCTCCCAACATTGGCCCAACCTTCCCCGTGAGGTGATCGTGGGTAAGCCCCCCATACCGCCAGGTTGGCGATAGTCTCACCAGTCCCGCCCTGCTCCACCGTATCCGGAGCAGCACAGCACTTTCCTCCAAACGCCGAGCGATGGGGTTGGTCCCAAGCGCGCTGTGCGCCCCAACGCGATGAGTGCAAGCTCGCTGCCGCTGTACAGTGCGCAGGGCAATACAGCGAAGGAGAGCTATTGCCGCAGACAGCTCAAGCAGACTTGTCGCGTATTCGTTGAAGTTCGGCGCGGCCCGACGGCGTAATGCGCAACACGACCCCCGGCAGATCGAAGGCCTCGCTCTCTTGCGGAAGGATCGCCTCAACGAGGCCGGCCGCAGTGAGCACCGCCACATTGCGGATGTCTAGCGGATCGATCACCGTCAAGGGGAGCTGCTCCTTTTCAATCCGCCGCAGGAAGTCCATCGGCATGACGTTCTCTTTCTTTTTTCAACCGAAAAAGTTTAAGCCGAACGACTGCCAGCGACCCGGAAAATTCCCCCAAGAAACCAAGCAGATTTCCTCCCGAAAGCCGCGCCGATCCTTCGCTTTTTGACACGGCCAGGCCACGGCCCCCGCTTCGGGCATGCAACAGCACGCGGGGCTGCATCGGCGCCTCGCGGTCCGCCAGCAGTGAACCCAACCAAGCCGATCTTGTGCAAGGGCTGGTCACCGCCCGCGTGCTGGTGCGGGCGCCCCAGGACACGCCTACGCCGGCGATCGGTTGCCCCGGCCTGACGATGAGATACCCCATTCGGGGGAGCAACCGGAAAGCGGCCACCCGCCCCTGCCCACCGTTCTTAAGCAAAAACAAATGTGCCAAGGGAATCATGGCGATCGTTGCGGCAATAGCCGGCCTCGACACAGATTCATCACAGAGATCATTCATGCAACGTCCGGATGCTCAGAGGAACAACGCTTGCGTCGAGCCCCAAACCTGCGACTCAGAAAAAATGTGCGACCGCGCGTTCAGTATCGGCAATTTCTGCATCGTCGCGATCATGCTGACCATCGCGTTGGGGGCCGTGGTCGTCGAATGTGCCTTCTACAAGGCCTTCGATGACAACAGGTTCAACTTCGACCGCTCGGCCTTGCCGTCAGTTCTGAATCTGCCAGGCCTGCAAACGCCGCCGGCGAACGGGACCACGCGCCCGGCCCGCCCGGACGCCGCCCGATAAAAGGGTCATGGCGTCACCACCAAGTTCACCGTATTGCTCGCATCGCTTGGCTGCGCGCCGCAGTGCACGGGCCGCGAGCCCTGGCTGCTGCAGCGGCATGAGCGGCCTCTACCCAACGCCCCGCGCTGCCGGGCTGTCCAACTTCCTCCGATGCCTGCTTGGCGCGATCACGGCGGGCATTGGGATGCGCAAGGCATTGGTGCCACGACTGCAGCCGGTTCTGTATACGGCACCGCCCCCTGATCCACACCGTCCGCATAATGGCGGCACCCCTTGGGCCTCACCCCTCCAAATTCAGAGCTGACCGTCCCATGCGCCTCCTGATCGTTGAAGACGACACCTTGCTCGGCGATGCATTGGCTGCTGGCCTGCGGCAGCTCGGCCATGCGGTCGACTGGTTTGGAGACGGCGCCAAAGCGGATGCCGCCCTGGCAAGCGCGCCGTTCGATGCAGTCGTGCTCGATCTCGGCCTGCCCGGTGGCGACGGGATGGTCTGGCTGCGCCGCTGGCGAGAACGCGGCTTGAAATGCCCGCTGCTCGTACTGACTGCCCGCGACGGCGTTGATCAGCGTATCGAAGGCCTCGACGCGGGCGCTGACGACTATCTGGTCAAACCCATCACCATCGACGAACTTGCAGCGCGCCTGCGCGCGCTGGTGCGCCGTACTGCGGGGCAGGCACAAGCGGTCTGGCAGCACGGCGCCCTCGAATACGACCCAGCCAACAAGCTCGTGCGCTGGAAGGGGCAGCAGGTCGAGCTCACTGGCCGCGAACTCGCGCTACTCGAAGCCCTGCTCAGCGAATCGCAGCGCGTGCTGTCCAAGGCATACCTGCAGGAAAAGCTCTACGACTGGAGCGGCGCCGAGCCGGAGAGCAACTCGCTGGAGGTGCATATTCACCATCTGCGCCGCAAGCTCGATCCGAGCATCGTGCGCACCGTACGGGGCGTGGGCTACGCCATCGGCTCCGGCGAGACCGGCCCATGAGCCTTCAGCGGCGACTTCTTCTCTATCTGCTGGTCTGCGCGCCCCTGGTGTGGAGTGTCGCGCTCTACTTCTCGATCAGCCGGGCGCGCCACGAGGTCAACGAGATGTTCGACACCGAACTGATCCGGCTCGCGCGCCAGGTACAGTCCACGCTGAGCCCGGCCTACCCAGGCACGAGTGCCGTGCTGCCGCCCGAGCCGCGCGAGGGCGACAAGGATGCTGGCGACGCGGACGTGCGCGATCTCGCCGTGGCGGTGTGGAACGCCCAGGGCCAACTGATGCTCGCAGACCGCGAAGGTGTGCCACTGAAATACCTTCCGCAAGCAAGCGGATTCGTCGAAGAAGAAGTCGACCGCCGGATCTGGCGCGTGTACTACCTGCAGTCCTCAGACGGCAATTGGCTGGTTGCCGCCGGACAGGGCGCCTACGAACGCGACGAGCTCGTTTATGGGCTGACCGTCACGCAGGTCGTGCCCTGGTTGCTCGTACTGCCGTTTCTGCTCGCGGTGATGGCCTGGGCGGTACGCCGTGCGCTTTCGCCGATGCGTCAGCTCACCACGGAGCTGCGCTCTCGCGATGCCTCCGACCTCCAGCCGGTGCCCGATGAGCGCGCGCCGGCCGAGCTCAAACCCCTGCTGGGCGCGATGAACGGCCTGTTCGCTCGCATCGAAGAGCTTCTTGTGCGTGAACGCCGCTTCACCGCCGACGCTGCGCATGAGTTGCGCACCCCGCTGGCCGTGCTGCGTGCCCAATGGGATGTTGTGCGCGGCTCCACCAGCTCGGCCGAACGCGAGCAGGCCGAGCAGAAGCTGAGCACCGGCCTGGACAGGATGGCACGGCTCGTGACACAGATGCTGTCTCTCTCACGCGTCGAATCGGGCGTAACGCCCGCGATGAAGACCGAGATCGACTGGCCCATCATCGTCGAGCATGCCATGAGCGACTGCCTAGCCCTCGCGGAACGCAGACACATCGAACTCGCCTGCGAATGGCCGATGCGCGGCCAACATCCGATGCCCCTGTTCGGCGACGAGCATCTTCTCACCGTACTGCTGCGCAATCTGCTGGACAACGCCGTGCGCTACGCACCCGCCGGCAGCGGCGTTCTGCTGCGCATCGGACGTGAGCAACTGGAACTCGAGAATGAAGGTCCGCCCCTGTCTGCCGAACAGATGGCACGCATGGGCGAGCGTTTCTACCGGCCGGATGGCCAGACCGAACTCGGCAGTGGGCTGGGCATTTCGATCGTGCGTCGCATCGCCCAGCTGCATGGCCTGGAGGTGGTGTTCGGCGCGGGAGCGGACGGCAAGGGTGTCAAGGTGGTCTTGCAATTCGACTCGGCGCACCGCTGAACACCCCGGCGGCAAAATCGACCCTTGCGGCCTACTTCGCCTTGGCCTTTTCCAGCAACACGCGGGCCTCTTCGCGCCGCCCCGCATCGGCGACCTGGCGCCCGGCGCGTGCAGGCGCCTGGATCGCGCGTTCGAGGTACACCACCGCCTGCTCCGGCTGCTTGGTCTCGACCAGGTATTCGCCGTAGAAGAAGTTCGGATCGATGCCCTTGGGATTGAGCGCGAGCGCCTTGTGCAGCAGCTCCTTCGCCTTGGCCTTGTCGCCGAAGCCCACAGGCCAACCGGGCACCTTGTAGTAGAGGACGCCCAGGCTGTTGTAAGCCGAGCCATCGAGCGCGTCGCCATTGATCGCAATGGCCGATTCGTAAAGCGCCTTGGCCTGCTTCACCAGGCCCAGCGCGCCCAGACCACCCTTCTCGCCCGCCCACGAGCTGACGATGATTCCTTCCCACACCAGCGGCTCGGCGCGCCCCGGCTGGCTTTCGCTGATCTTGCGGGCCTTCGCCGCAAGCACCTCGAAGCGCCTCTCGCGCTCGGCCGCAGGTGTCTGGTAGCGGATCACTTCCCAGTCGTGCTGCAACTCGGCGACGGCATCTTCCACGGCGGCGGCGCGCACGATCTGCGGCGACAGCGCGGCGATCGATGCGGCGGTGAACACGCCGAGCAGCCACCGGCGGCGCATGCCTGGGCGAAGCGTGCTGGACGAAGCAGGCGTAAGGTTCAAGGTCATTTGTCTTCCTTTGAATTTCACAGGGTGTTGTCCATGAGCGAATGAGAGTCGGTGGCGGGACCTTCGCGCTCGTCGCCGCAGTCCAGCGCGAGTTGTGCCGGTTGGGCGACAGGCGGCAGACTGCGCCGATGCTTGGCAAAGGCGCCGTCCAGCAGCGTCGGGGCCAGGCCATTGAGGCGAACGGCCAGCGTTTCGGGAAATCCGAGGAAGCACTCGGCTTTTCCGCTCTCGAGCATCCGCAGCAACGCCCGAGCCGCGACATCGGGCACATCCATCGCCGTGCCCGTGGCCTGGTTGTAGCTTTCGACCGCGCCACTGTTGAAGCCGGTGCGCGTGCTGCGTGGTCCAAGGTACTGCACGCGGATGTCGGTATCGCCAAGCTCGCGGCGCAGCGACTCCGCGAAGCCTCTCAGGCCGAACTTGCTCGCGCTGTAGACACTGAAGCCCGGCAGACCGAGCCGCCCGAGCACCGAACCCACGAAGATGATCTGTGCCTGCGGCAGGCGGCGCAGGTGCGGCAGCAGGGTTTGCGTCAGCAGCATAGGCACGAACAGGTTCAGGTGCAGCACCTGTGCCATTTCGTTGGCATCGAGAGATTCGATGCGCCCGAAGCCCGGCACGCCTGCGTTGTGGACCAGCACGTTGCAGCCCCATCCACTGGCCGCTTCGGCGATGCCACTGAGGCTGGGAACGCGCGCAAGGTCGGCGGCATACCACTCCACGCGCTGGCGCTCGACCCCGCAATCGCGCACCAGCGTGCGCGCCTGGGCCGCGAGCCGTGCAGGCGAACGCCCCACGAGCATCACCGACGCACCAGCTTTCACCAGCAACCGAACGGCCGTCTCGCCAATGCCTCCGCTCGCCCCCGTGAACAGCACTCGGCTGGCACCAACCTTCATGCGGCGGCTCCTGCCGAAGCCGCGGCGTCGGCTTGGACATCCGCGTTCGGCAGCGGCAGGCTGCGGAACACGTCGCCGTAGAGGCGGAAGAACGCGCGCGCGGCATGGACGATGTCGGCCTGATCCTGCGGGTCCTCGATCTGATCCATTAGCAGCGCGAAGTGCGCCGTGTGTTCCTGGTCGAGCGTGCCGTGCGAGCGCAGATAGCTGAAGGCGGCGTCGGGCAACTGCAGTGGTTTTTGAATCTGGTCGGCTGCCATCAGCGCGAGAGAAACACTGGTGCCTTCCAGCACATGCACCATGCCGAAGAAGCCCAACGGATTGCGCCGCGCGATGGTGTCGTAGGCGTAGGCCACCATCACTTCGGTGGCATGCCCGGGTGGGCCGTCGCGCACGGCGTCGGCGTCGCCGCCGCAGGCACGGATGTCGTCCAGGATCCACTGGTCGTGCCCCTGCTCTTCCTCGATGTATTCGTCCAGCGGGCCCTGCAGCCACAGGTTTCTCTCCTGCAGCGCGGCCCTGCAGGCGTGCAGCAGCGGCACCGTGTGACGCACGTGATGGTAGGCCTCGCGCAGGAACGCCAGGTAACTGGGCAGCGAGACCTCGCCGCGCAGGCAGCCCTGGATGATGGGAGCGCCCAGCAGGCCCATGCGCGCGTCGGCGGTTTGCGAAAGAAGTCGTGCGTGAAAGCTCATGAAAACTCCGGATCGGTGGATGAACTCGCCGTCATGCCCAGGGCATCGGCGTGAAGTTGAAGAACGGCCGCGCGCTGCGGCCGTCCGTTGGCCGTGGCCGTGCCGGCCTCGACCGAGAAGGCCGCGCGCGCACGCGCCCAGCGCTGCACGCGCGCGTAGTCGGGAAGCGCCGCGTTGGCGGCATCGACCGAGGCTTGCAGGGCCGCATCGCTCGCCTCGGGGCGCAGTGGCCAAAGCACGGCACTCAGCGCAGGCTGGGCATCTCCGAAGACCACCGCCTGCGCGATCGCGTTTTCGCTGCGCAACGCCGTCTCCACCCATTCGGGCGAGACGTTGCGCCCGAAGGCGGTGATCAGCAGATGCTTCTTGCGCCCGTTGATGTGCAGGAACCCGTCCTGGTCGATGCGCCCGAGATCGCCCGTGGGCCACCATGCCGGCACCGTCGCGTCGCTGCCGAGGTAGCCGCCGAAGAGGCTGCCCGTGACCTCGATCTCCCCGTCGGACGCAATGCGAAGCTGGGCATGCGGCAGCGCACGACCGGCCGTGCCCGGGCGGTCGCTCCCCGGCAGGTTGAGTGTCTGTACCGACGCCCCCTCGGACAGCCCGTAGCCTTCGTACGCCGGAATGCCCAGAGCGCGGGCGCCGTGGATCAGTTTCACGCCCACCGCCGCGCCGCCGACCGCCACGAGCCGCAGTGAGGCGGGTGCGCGCTGGCCGCTCTGGGCCAGGTAGCCCGCCCAGGCGCGCAACATCTGCGGCAACACGATGAGGCTGTGGGGCTGCTGCGCCACCACGGCCTCATGAAAACGCGCCGCGTCGAAACTGGACGACCCGTTGAGCCCAAGGTCTTGCAGCGGTAGCGTGATGCAGGTCGCGCCCTTGAGCAGCGGCGCCATGACACCGGCAATGTTCTCCAGCAGCACTGCGAAAGGCAAGGCGCACAGGTGACGGCGGATGTCCAGCGGCGCCATCGCCTGCACCAGGCTGTGGGCCACTTGCTGCATCGCTGCGCCGCTCAAGCAGACACCCTTGGGCGATCCGGTGGTGCCCGAGGTGAAAGTGATCTTGGCGGTGCCCGCCGGCATCGCAACGGGGCGCGCGGGAAGATGCAGCATCACCAGCGATTGACCGGCAACCATGCATTCGGCGACCGGCATCTGTGGCCAGCGCGCGGCGATTGCGGGCGGCGCGAGCACGGCGTCCACCCCTGCCACGCTCAGTGCGTGTCCGATCTGCTCGGGCGTGAAGAACACGGGCAGGGGTACGTGCACCAGTCCTGTCTGCAAAGCAGCGCGATCGGCGATCACCCACGCGGGCGAGTTGTCCATCAGCGTGGCGACGACGCGGCAACCTTCGCTTCGCAGGCGCTGCGCCAGCAGGCCGGCTTCATCGTTCAGCTCGGAGAAAGTGAAGCAGCGCCGGCCATCGTCCAGCGCCACCGCGGACGCATCGATGCCGGCGCTCATTGGGCGGGTCCCGGTGCGCCCGCCCGGCGTGTCGCATGGCGGTGCAGCGCGCGCAGCAGATGTGTGGCCAGCACCACCGGCTGATGCTCGTAATAGCGCCCCCAGAGGCCGGCCTCCTCGCCCAGCATCGCAGGGTCGGCCGCACCGAGCGTCAGCGGCGCCGTGCCAAGTCGCACGAGCATCGGACGCAGTTCCTGCGTGACCGTGCCGACCACCCATTCGAAACCCTGGGATGCAAGATGCGGCGCCAGCAACTGGATCAGGCGCCGACCTTCGCCGCCACGGGTTGCCGCAAGATGGCCGACCTCGACGATCTGTGCCCGGCACAGGTGTGCATCGGCCTTGGCCGCGAGCATCGCCTCGACCGGCGAAGGCAGGTAGCGCTCGAGAAAGAGCGGCTCCTGCGCGGCGCCTCTGTACCCTGCCGCAGCGAGCAGTTCACCACCCTCGCGCAGGCCGACCAGCATCGGCGCGAAATGCGGCACCTTCGCCGCGTAGCGACGCGCATAGATCTCGCTGATGAACTCCTCGACCGCACCCCGGCGCGGGTCGCCAATGCCGTGCAGCGTGAGTTCGGGCCCGAAGGCCTCGGGAACGCCGACCGGCGGGAATCCGGCACTGTCGCGTGATGACGATGAGATGAACATGCACTTTCCTCGCAATGCCCGCGTCGAAGGCGGGCCGGTTCAGGAAAGCAGATGGTCGGCAAAGCCGATTAACGCCAGATTAAGAATCCGCAAGAATCCCTGACCAATGAGTCAGGCTCTCGGGGCAATTGTGCAGACACGTGCCGCCGTACCAAGCCACGCCAGCCCCGCCCCCGCGCGAGCGGCGCGAAGACATCGCGCCGCTGGCCGAAGCACAGGTCGAGCGCTGCCTGCAGCGCCCGGGCGCGCGCCTGGACCCGGTTCGTGCGCTGGCGCCGCTGCTGCCGCGCCTGCGCGCCTACGACTGGCCCGGCAACATCCGCGAGCTGGAAAACCTCGGCGAGCGCATCGCCGTGTTCCTCATGCAGTTCGACCGCATCGGCGACGTGCGCTACGACGAACTGCGGCACGACCTGCCGGAGCTCCTCGCCGATCCCGTCACCGAGACGACCGACACCGCTGGATTGAGCGCCGCGCGCGTGGCCGCGGCGCTGCAGGTGCACGGCGGCAAACGGCAGGCCGCAGCCCGACAACTCGATGTGAGTCGTTCAACACTCTGGCGCTGGATGCGCGAACGCGACGCCGGTGCGCCAGGCACCTGATGTCAAGCAATATGAATCCCTGTTTCGCATCGCTGCCTTTGGCAGCATCTGAATTCCGTTCCGGCCCCGATGCCGCCACACACGCGGTCATCGCAGATTTCGTCCTCGCAGCGTAAGCCAACTGTCGTTGGCAAAGGCCAGACTTCCGAGTGCGGCCAATAGCGGAAGTTCGGCGGACGGTCCAGCTTCTTGCCAGAGTCGCCTCGGAAGCGACAAAGCTGATGGCGGAGCGACCGCGGGCCACGAAAAGTGCTTGACCCTCTCGTAACGGCACGGTCTAGGATGCCTTTCAAATTGAGAGGGAAGGCATGTTTCTGAGGATTGGTGAACTGGCCCGGCGCACCGGGCTGACAGTGCGCGCGTTGCGGCACTATGACGATATCGCCCTGCTGGTGCCGTCCGAAAGGTCCAGTGGCGGCTACCGCCTATATGGGCGGAAAGACGTGGCGCGTCTCTACCGCATTCAGGCGTTGCGGCGACTCGACCTGTCGCTTGCCGACATACAAGGCCTGCTCGACAACGCAGCCGGCGGTATCTCGGAAGTCGTGGCGCAGCAGGTGGCGCAGCTCGACCGCGAAATCCTGCAGGCGTCGGCGCTGCGCACCCATCTGCTCGCGGTGCAGGACCAGCTGCAAGCCAGCGAGGAACCCGGCATGGACGACTGGCTGCTGGCACTCGAAAGCATGGTCGCGGGCTCGAAGTACTTCAGCGAAGACGAACAGCGCACGCTCAAGGCGCAGCGCGACGGTTTCGCTGACGCCATGGCGCCCGAGCGTGCCGAGTTGTCGACGTGGCTGCACCGCCTGGTCGCCGCCGGCGTATCGCCCGAGAGCCCGCAAGCGCAGACCCTGGCTCAACGTTGGATTGAGCTGTTGCTCGACGAAGCTGGCGGCGACGAGGGGCTGCTGATGAAGCTCTACACCATGCACTGGAACGAGCCGTCGCTCCACGCGCTGACCGGTGTGGACCGCGCAGGCATCCGCTACATCTCGCACGCCATGGCCTTCGCGCGCCTCCAGCTCTACGCGCCCTACTGCAGCGTCCGCGACATGGCCAAGCTGCGCCAGCACTACGTTGCGCAGACCGATGCATGGCCGCCGCTCATCGCCGAAGTTCGGCAACAGATGTTGGCAGGGACCCCCATCGATGACGAAGCCATGCGTGCGCTGGCCCGGCGCTGGCAGGAGCTCTCGCTCGCCAAGGTGGGCGGCGATGCCGCACTAGGCGCGCAGCTGCAGCGCGCGTTTCACCACGATTCGGCGCTGCGGGTTGGCTCAGGCATCGACGAGACATTGGCCGCCTACGTCGGGCAAGCCATCGCGCGCCTGAACGACACATCGACCTCACAAATGAACCCCAAAGGCTCCACGTGAACGCAGAAGCACAAACGAACCCTCACTTCTTCGCCGGCAACTACGCACCGCTCGCCGAGGAGCACGACATCACGCACCTCCACATCGAAGGCACGATGCCACTCGGACTGTCGGGTAGCCTGTACCGTGTCGGCCCAAGCCCGCAGTACGCGCCGCGCGATAACAACTACCACTGGTTCTCTGGCGACGGCATGGTGCATGCCTTCCACGTCGACAAGGGCAGCGTGTCGTACAGCAACCGTTGGGCGCGCACGCCGAAATGGCAGCTCGAACATGAAGCCGGGCGCGCGCTCTTCGGCACTTTCGGCAACCCCGCCACCAACGACCCGCTGGCGCAGGGCCAAAACGGCGGCACGGCCAACACCAGCATGCTGTGGCATGGCGACCGGTTGTTCGCCCTCGAAGAGTCGCATCAACCCTTTGAGCTCGACGCCTACACGCTGGCTTCCAAAGGGCACCAGAGCTTCGGCGACCGGGTGACCTCGCGATGCACCGCGCATCCGAAGGTGGACCCCGAGAGCGGCGAACTGCACTTCTTTGCTTACTCGCCAGACGGCCCTTGTTCGCCGACCATGCTCTACGGCGTGATGGACAAGCACTGCGAGGTCACACGGCTAGAGTCTTTCAAAGCGCCGCATGCCAGCATGGCGCACGACTTCATGGTGACGCGCGGGCATGTGCTCTTTCCCGTTACGCCGCTGACGCTCAGCGTGGAACGCGCGATGCGCGGCAAGCCACTGCTGGCCTGGGATGCCGCCCTGCGGACCCATGTTGGCGTGATGCAGCGCAGTGGCACTGCGGACACACTGCGTTGGTTCGACTCCGACGCCTGCCACGTGTTCCATGTGATGAATGCCTGGGACGACGGCGCCACTGTCGTGGCTTATGTGATGCAGTCGGAAACGGCGCCTGGACTGCCCGATGCCGAAGGCCTTGCCGGTGACCCCGCCGCCATGGCTGCACGCCTGTGCCGCTGGACTTTCGATTTAAGCGGCACGGACACGGGATTCCGGCGCGAGTACCTCGACGACTTGGTGGCTGAGTTTCCGCGCATCGACGAGCGCTACGCGGGCCGGCGCAACCGCTATGGTTTCTACACCTGCCATGCGACGGCACGAGCAAGGGATGACTCGGAAAGCGTGCTTTACGACAGCCTAGCCCGTTTCGATTTCGATACCGGCGAGCGCAGCATGCACACGCTGCCGCATGGAGACGTGGTGTCGGAACCAGTGTTCGTGCCGCGCGCCACCGACGCAGCCGAGGGTGACGGCTGGCTGCTCGCCGTGGCCTGGCGTAAACAGGACAGGCGCAGCGACCTGCTGGTATTCGATGCAATGGACCTGGCGGCGGAACCCGTCGCGGTCGCCCGTTTGCCGCATCGCGTACCGTTCGGCTTCCACGGAACTTGGCGACCTGCGCGCATTTGACCCCTTCAGGCCATCAGCCAATGACTGCCTTCAAGAAGGTCAGGAAACAGCAACCGGCTCGAAGTTCTTTCGCGCGACCGGCTACAGTCGGCCAAGAGCGGTCTTCCGTCGCACCAGCGTGGCGGCAATTCTTCCTATCGCTGGCAGATTGAAAAGGTATCTGATGTCTCTGAGCGAAAAGCTGAAAGACTTTGCAGGAGCCATTGCTTTGGCGGCGAGTTGTGCGCCCGACAAATACGATGAGTGGTGCGGGTGGACGTACGAAACCCACATGGCAGACCTCAAAGAGCTATGGTCATACATTCATCCACGTTTGATGCGAGACCGGGAGCTAGCAGAAGAAGTCAATGGAAATTTACTGCGCATGTTCGATGCATTTGAAAACGATAAGAAAGCCGAGGGGCGTGCAGCTGCCTGGGCGATCTACAACTCGAACTTCAGAAAACTGCGGTAGCTTTTGCCTCTCTCAGGGGCAGGTGGCGGCCAATACCGGACCTTCCCGCCCGCCCGCCAATCCCCGTCAATGCCTTAGCATGACCATCGAAGCTGACCTCAACATCGCCGAAATTCCCTACGAGTCAGGAGCCGTCAAGTTCCGCTATGCGAGGGTGATGGCACCCGACAAGACCCGATGGATTCGGCACGGCCTCTTCGTTGCTTACCACGAGCATGGCACGGTGGCGTCCGAAGGGCAGTATGTCGATGGCAAGGAGGACGGGCTTTGGCGCGACTTGCATTCGAACGGGCAGCCTGCAGCCGAGGGCCGCTACCGCGCGGGCCAGGAAGTCGGAGTCTGGCGATTCTGGAAGCCCGACGGAACCGAAGAGCCGAGCACGGACTACGGCGACTGACGGCCAACACAGGACATTCGCAGCGCTTCTCTAATTTCTGAACATGCAGCTGAAGCACCTCACCATCGAACGCATCGAGCGGCCTTTTGCAGACGACGAAGAGGCCGATGTAACGCTCTCCAGCAAAGAGAGCACGGTGGTCGCCTTCTGCCACCCATGCGCCTATGTCGCCGGCCAGCTCATCCCGAATCTGCTGCGCCCTTTCGGGGTTACCGAGCTGCGCGCTCCATATCTTGAGGATTGGCCTGCAGACGAAAAGACTCGGCTCAGCGCTGAGCGACTTGAGCAGTACGGGCAGTCCGGATACCGCGGATGCGGCAGAGTTATCGACCGAACCGCTGGACTTGTCGGAGTCCTCGGCTTCGTCCTCGATTTCGGTGACCTACCGGTTGCGGATGTGGTCGAATTTCAGTTCGACCGACTCGACCTGTGGTGAGCTGCCGAAGGCTACGCGGCGGTGTGCGGGAAAGCCTACAGTCGGCCAGAACCGGCTGTTCAGTTTCAAGGCAGAATTCGCCCGATAGCAGTCATACAAGGCGACGCAAGAAGCGACGCCAGTACACGAGGAGCGGTGATGGCAGTCGGGGTGACGGTGGGTTCAATCACGAACGAGCTCGGTGCGCCGTCGTTCGTGCATTCGTTTTTCTCAACTATCAGCGCGCATTGCGAGCCCACCGGCTGGGGCAGCTGCTTTCCCCACCTGATGAACGAGCTCTACCAAGGTCGTTTGCCTCATGCGCATGCGTCGCTCGCGCTCGCGGAACTGCAACAGGCAAAAGCGACACTGAGCAAATTGCCTCCCGCGTGCGTTGTGTGGGACATCGAGAATCGCCAGTCCAAACCGCCCTGGGGCGACAACATCGCATCGCACATCACGAGCCTTGGCAACTACTTCGTGTCGAGCACCGGACGCGACGTGTTCGACATACTGGAGGAGGCCCTGTCGGCCTCTGCCGAGGAACAGCGGGATGCCGTTCTCCAGTGACGGGCTTCTGCCGGCC
The DNA here is from genome assembly GCF_041154445.1 of Variovorax sp. V118. GTDB lineage: Bacteria > Pseudomonadota > Gammaproteobacteria > Burkholderiales > Burkholderiaceae_C > Variovorax > Variovorax boronicumulans. The sequence goes on from NZ_AP028663.1 coordinate 3,069,039, forward strand.
ATAACCGGTCGTTCGGCGCGCCGACACAACGGGACCACCCAGTGGCAATAGTGAGTAGCCGAGTTGGCACGCGCTGCGGAAGCCGACGAAATCGGGGCATGACTGCTTGAGCATCAATTCGACAAATCCGTGCCCAATGGGCGAGCCTCCTTGTCCGCGAGCAAGACGGCTGACTTGCATGGAAAACACATCGTTGTCGGCCCACGACGCGGCTGGCGCATCGACTACATCCGGCCAAGACACGACATCTGAGTGCGACACGTGACAGAGATTGAAGCACTGTTGAAAAGCGGCAAGACCGCACGCGACGAAGACGTCCCCGCCGTACTCGACCAAGAGATACGTGAGGCAGAAGCAACGCTCGGCCGCTCGTTTCCGACGAGCTACCGCGAGTTCATCGCCTTCGGAGGGCTCGGCGAGCTTCGCATCCGTCACCGTGTTTTGAGGCCAGCGGAGATTGTTGTGGTAAAGCGCCACACGGGTGCAGCTCCAATCGTCCCATTTGCCGACAACGGATGTGGCGACCTGTACGGATGGTCGACGCTGGGTTTGGATGAACCTGGCGTCGTGCTGTGGAACCACGACGACGGGACCGTCGAGCATGTGGCGGATTCATTCGCGGCGTGGCTTTCCACCTTTCGCTTCTGAGCTGCAGCAGTCAGTTTGAAGGGCCGCTTCGGAGCGCTGCAGAAGTCGGGTTAGGGCCCTTTGCAGAAGTTCGAGGCTCGCGAAAGCGGTCATCCGGCGTCAGCGGAAAAATGCCTGTGCAGCATCGCGCAGCGATGTGAAGTTTCGAACGGCGGTCTTGGTGCCTCGCTCTTGCTAATAAACCCGAAAACCATCAAGCGTTTCCACCAGATATTCCCCGTCGAAGGTTTTGGGCTAGCCTCGCTGTCTGCATCCGAATCACTGACGCGGACCCTGGTCGCGTATGTCGCGCAGGGGGCTCGAATATTCTTGCTGTGCAACGCACAGCGCATGTATCCCGGGGAAGTCGAGCCGCTCTAACAGGTCACTCAACAGAGCAACGAACGGAGCATTTTCGACTTCATCGGAGTGGCGTTCGATCCAGCACTCAACATCGGTGAGCCGACCATCAAGCGCCAAGCTGGCGAGCTCTTCCAAGGCTTGGTTGTCCAGTATGGCATTCCGAGGTAAGAGATGCCTCGGTAAGGTCACGCCAGCTTCTACCTCCTGCGGTGTAGCGGCGGACCAGGCTGAATCGGAAGCATTGACGATCGGCATGAAAAGCGTGAAAGAAAACGTAGTGCCTTGCCCGATGACGCTTGCGACGTTCAGAGATCCGCCCATGGCCGAGACAATGCGCTGAGCGATGAACAATCCCAAGCCTGCACTGCCGCTGGCAGCCTGGACCTGTTGGAATTGCCCGAAAATATCGACCTGCTGGCTCAGGTCAATTCCTATGCCTGTGTCGCTCACTTCGAAATGCGGATTGGTAGCGTTTGGGTGTCGCTGAGACTCAGATCAGTTCGGCATCCGCAGGCGGCGACTCGATCGGCGCGGTGCTCCATTGCAGCCGCAGGCTGTCGTCCAGGTGGCCGTCGCCGAGGATGGAAAGATCGTTGCCGAGCACAATGTTCTTGGCGGGCAGAGGGATCGTCGCGGCTGCGCCCGTGACCTCGAAATCCTGCGGACCATCCAAGAGGCCCAGCGCCGAAGCGAAGGTATCGGTGGAGCGGCAACCGTGCTCCACGAACGGCCCGGTGCTCGCGCCCATCGCCAGGCCCATGGCGCCAAGCTTCGATTCGGGGTCGATCCGCAGGTAGGTGAAGATCACACGGTCGCCGGCGCTGGGCTCTCGCATCAGCTTCACCTGCGAGGCGAAGCTGGCTTGTCCGCTCCAGGTGATCGTGCAGTCCGGCGGCACGTGGAAGGCGCCGCCTGCCGCCAGCTCCATGGTGGAGTCATAGGTGCCGATCGCATAGCGCACGGACCGCTTCACCTCCTCGCCACAGGTGTCGCGCACCGGCCCTACGTCGGCTCGCCAGCGCGTGCGTATCGGCCCGTCGACGGCGAGGCCCGGGTAGTTTTGCTTGAACCAGTGCGTGTCGATGCGGATGTTCCACTGGCTGACGGTGCGCCGGTTGCTGCGATCCGCACCCAGCTCCACCCACACCGGTCCGCGCGAGCCCGCGCCCACGCGCGGCAGGTCGCAGACGACGAACTCATGCTCCCAGCGCACCACCTGGCGCTCCGATCCGTCGACGAAGACCTTGCCCTGCCTGCGACCGAAAGCGCCGATGAGGTTGAGCTGGTCGTTCAGTTCATCGACCTCGACATGGTGAATCGACGGCGAGAGGATGTGACTCACCGCGCTGCGCGGATTGGGCTTGGCGATGAAGTAGGCGCCGGTCTTGGTGCCGTTGCCGGTGTCGTGGTTGAGATTCTTGCGCTGCATATGGGCGATCACTTCTTCGCCCGTGAAGGCGCGTTGCTTCGGCGTGTGCGGCTTGAAGAGGTTGGCGCCCAGCATCCGGTCAACACAGTACTTCGGTATGTCAAAGGCGGCCGGCGGCGAGCAGATCTCCGTCCAGCCCAGGTAGAGGCCCGCGTTCTTACGGTGGCAGGCGACGAGAAAGTCGATCACCCGGTCGTTGTCGGCGCTGTTGGCGCTGTTGCAGGCGTTGATGACGACGACGCTGTCCTGCGCGAACTCCCAATAGGTGTCGACGAAGGCAGCGGTGATGCCGTAGCGCGTGTCCTTGAGCATGATCTCCTCGCCCTTGCTGTCCACGGTGGCGAGGCCGTTGTAGGCCGTGAAGTAGGTCAGCCGGAAGGCGGCGAGATCGGCCTGGAAATCGGGTTGTGCCTCCAGGGTGGGGTCGATCAGCGTGGACGACTGGATGGAGTACATCTGCGGTGAGCCCGTATCCTGATGGCGCGTGTGCTTCACGCCGCCATGAGTGTTGATGTAGAAGAAGCCGTCCCCTTTGATTTGGCGCAGGGTCGTAATGTGCGCGTCACCCTCGACGCCTGGTTGCAGCGCGTAGTCATGCGCGCTGAGCCAGCCGGACATTTCCGCGATAGCTGCCTGGCCGTCGAAAGGCGTGAAGAAGGAATGCATCAGACGTGCCTTGCGCTCGCTAGGCAGTTCCGGCGGCTTGGCGGCAGCCAGCCCCGCCGCCTTTTGTGCTTGGCCCGTATCAGCGATGGCGGCGGTCAGCGTCGAAGTTCCGGTGGGCTTGAAGTTGTGCGACACCATGTGCACGCGGCCATCGGCGAAAGTGCCCCAGGCCGTCAGTGAGCGTTCGTCAAAGCCTGTCTCCACATAGTTCGGGTCTTTCGCCATGATCCCCGTCAACTCGGTCAGGTAGGCGATCGACTCGAGCTTGCGCGATTCGAGATCCAAGCATGCAGCTTCCACGGCCCGGATGCTGGCAAAGCGGCTTGCGGGCGCGAGCCCCCCGTCCGTCCGAGGGCCTTCTCCACCGCCTACCGCGAGCGGGCCGCTGCCCCCACCCCCTCCCCCTCCCCCTCCGCCACAAGCGACAAGCAGCGAAGGAGCACCGAGCCACAGCGCGGCCGTGGATGCGCGACCGAGGAAATTCCGGCGACCACGGGAAGGAGCCAGGGAAGAGAGGGAGGCGGATATCGAAGGAAGAGGGCTTTTCTTGGTTGTCATCGTCAGGTGCAAAAAAGGCAATGCCGGCGCCCATTCCCAGGCGACGCGGCCAGCAACGGTTTGTTGCGGCCGCGACTGTAGGCAGCGCTGGCCGCACTGGGAATTGCGTTTTTTGTGATACCTTTTTTGGATGACCAGACCAGTCACCGTCCGCCAAATCCGCTACTTCCTCGCCGTTGCCGAGGAGCGCAACTTCAGGCGCGCCGCGGAGCGGCTGGCCATCACGCAGCCGCCCCTGTCGCGGCAGATCGCAGAGCTGGAGGCTGAACTGGGCCTGCAACTGCTCGAGCGCAATACGCACGGCGTGCGGCTGACCAGCGCCGGAGAGCTGGCCATGCGCAGCTTCGCGGAGCTGATGCACAGTTTCGACGCGACGCTCGAGCATGTGGCCCAGTCCGCGAACAAGCTGCCGCGTCTTCGCCTGGGCGTTCTGAACTGGGTTCACTTGAACCGACTGTCCGCAATGGAACGGAGCTTGGTGGAATCGGGGCATGCGAGCGGGATCGACGTACAAACGACAACGACGATTGCCGCAGCCTCGGCCCTTCGGCGCAACGAGCTGGATGCCGCCATCGTGCTCTGGCCGGCTTCGATGTACCGCCTGCGTGGCAACCTGGTCGATGAGGTCCCCCTCATGGCCTTCGTTCCTGCGACGTCGGATCTCGCGCGCCAGCGGCGCATTGCAGTGCGGGACCTGCAGTCCCTGCCGCCATTCTTCCGCTTCAGTCGCAGCGTGAACACACGCATGTACGACGAGTTCACGCGCGAGTACACGGCGCATGGCTTTCGGCCGAAGGCCGAGGCGCCAGCACCCGATCCGTTGCATGTCTTCGCCCAGATCGGCGCCGGCCGTGGCTGCACCTGCCTGCCTGCGCCCTTTGCGTTGCATCGCTACGCGGGCGTACAGCCCAGGCCGCTGCGGGAGCGGATCATGGTGCCGCTGGTGGTACTGACTGCGTCGCGCGTGACGCAGGAGTTGCACAACGCCCTGGTCAAGGGCGCGACGCGGATGCTCAGCGGGTGAACGGCATCGTTGTGGATGGCGCAAACGTCGAAGGTGCTGATGCTCCCCCGGGCCTTCTCGAAGGCATCATCCCTTCCGCGATCGACACGGCCGCCAACCTTGGACATCGGGGCGCGCGGCAGCGACGCGAGACGGAGCAGTTACTCATGGGTTCAGTCGAAGGCAGCATGGCTTGCAAGCAAATCCCCTCTGTTCATTGCCGGGCTACACCAAGGACGTCACGATATCGCGCACTGAGGGGACGCTGCCTGCAAGGCACCCGAGGCTGGCCCCACGCGCCATGGTGCAGATCGACAGCAGCGCCGCGAGCCCACCGCAAACTCTGTCAATGCGGTACTTCAGGGTTCATAAAGTCGACCAGTTGCCGCCACGCCCCGAACGGTCCTGCGATCGGGAACATCAAGCCGAGTGGCTCGAGCATGTAAAGCGGCCGTAGCTTCAACTCGCGCAGCAAACCGGCATCGAGGAGAGGCCGCACGAAGCTAAGCGGCAGGAACGACAGTAGGTTTTCTTGCTGCGAGAGCCACCACAACATGGCCGTTGAACGAGTGACGACCGGATAGGTGCGGATCGGGTGAGGCAGATTCGCGGTCAATTCGTCGAATCGCTCACGGGCGGCCGAACCCGTGGGGGCGAGTAGCCAGGTCTCGTCGGCGAGTTGCGGCCAGCCCAGGGAACGCTTGCGCGCCAGCGGATGGTCTGCGCGCGCCAAGACCGCGAAACGATCTTCGCGCACCGGCATGAACTGCCAGCCTTCCGGGATCACGGGAGGCCGTCGGCATGCCACGAGATCTGCCTCGCCACGTGCGATGGCCAGCAGTTGATCGTCCCCTTCGGCTTCCGAGAGGTGAACGGTGACATCCGGATGCCGTTGCGCGAAGCGAGGCAGCACGTTGAGCAGGAGCCCGTTCATCGCGCCGACCGAGGCGACGAGGCGGATGGCGCCGCCGATGCGTTGCCGTCGCGCGGTGACGACCTCGGCGCCGTCGGCGACGCCGATCAGCATGCGACGCGCAACGGGCAAGAGGTCTTCGCACGCCTGCGTGGGTCGCGCGCCGCGCGCATGCCGCTCGAAGAGCTGAACTTCCAGCAGCCGTTCCAGGTACGCGAGGCCCTGGGTCACCGACGACTGCGTCATGCCGATCGAGTCCGCCGCCCGCTGGAGGCTGCCCAGCTCTGCCACTTTCAAGAGGATCTGCACATGCCGAAACTTGCCGCGCGCGAGCAGGCGGTTGAAGAGGACGGACGCGTCATGGCTCAAGATATCGGAAAGTCTAATGGAAGAGCGTCATTTTTAATTTGTCGCCGATGGCTTGCTCAGGAATGATGGCAACTCCACAAACGGCGGGCAGCAAGCCACGCGACAGGAGACAAAACGTGAAAAAAAAATGGCCGCTGCTCGCGGTTGTCTGTTGCCTGCTCGGCGCCTTTTCGGCCCATGCGCAGGACGAGGTCTGGCCATCCAAGCCGATCCGAGTGATCGTGCCGACCCCGCCCGGCGGCGCCTACGACCGCACCATGCGACCGCTTGCGCAGGAGTTGGCGTCGTTGCTCAAACAACCGGTGGTGATCGACAACAAGCCTGGTGCCGGCAACATCATCGGCGCCCAGGCGGGCGCCGCGGCCCCACCCGACGGCTACACGCTCACGATGACGGGCATGGTGAACACGATCGCCCAAGGCATGTACGACAACGTGCCCTTCAACATCGTCAATGACTTCACCCACGTCGCAATGATCGGCGGCGGTGCGCAATGGCTGGTGGTCAACAGCCAGTCCGGCATCGAGTCCTTCGCCGATCTGATCGCCCGCGCCAGACGCGAGCCGGGCGCGATCAACTACGCGAGCTCGGGCGCCGGCAGCACCGGCCATCTGTTGATGGAACTGCTGCAGAAGGCGACACAAACCTCGTTCGTGCACATCCCCTACAAGGGCGGCGCGCCGGCGCTGATGGATGTGCTGGGAGGCCAGGTCGCTGTCACCGTGATTCCGCCGAGCGGGTCGATGCAGTACATCCAGAGCGGCAAGCTCAGGGTGCTGGCGGTGTCCAGCCCGAAGCGCAGCCCCGAGCTCCCTCAGGTTCCGACTTTCGAGGAGCTGGGCTACAAGCAGCTGACGGTGATCTCCTGGGTGGGCCTGTCGGCACCGAGGAAGACGCGGCCCGAAGTCGTGCGCAAGGTCAACGAAGCAGTGCGCGAAGCGATGACGAGGCCGGAGCTGCAAAAGAAGCTCGACGCCGAAGGCATCACGCCGATGACGATGACGCCCGACGAGTTCACGCGCGTCGTCAAGAGCGATACCGAGCGCTGGGGTGCACTCACACGCAGCCTGCAACTCAAGGCCAACTGAAACCCAAGCCCATCCCTCATGCCTTTTGTCACATCGAACAAACGCGACATCTACTACGAGCGCCACGGCGCCGGCCCGGCGATCCTGTTCCTGCACGGAGCCGGATCGAACGCCGCCACCTGGTGGCAGCAATTGCCGGCCTTCACGCCGCAGTACACCTGTCTCACGATGGACATCCGCTGCTTCGGTCGTTCGGTGGCGCCGCCGGAGGAGTTCTCGCTGGAGCTCTTTGTCGGCGATGCCTTGGCGGTACTGGCGCGCGAAGGCATCGAGCGTGCGACGGTCGTCGGCCAATCGCTTGGCGGGATGATCGGGCTGCGGCTCGCGCTGCGCCATCCCGAGCGCGTCGCCGCGTTCGTCGCTTGCGACACGTCGCTGGCCATCGACCACCCGACGCTGGTCGACAGCATCGAGCGGCGCTTTAAGACAGTTTCCGCGGTAAGCATCGAGCAGCGCTCGCTGGGCGCCTGGTTCTTGAAGGCGCAGCCCGCGCTTGCAGCGCTTTACGCGCAGATCAACCACTTCAACCCGAGCGCTCACAGTATTGAGCCCGAAGCCTGGCGCGAGGCCGTACTGCGTCTGAACCAGCCCGAGAACCTGCTTGCCGTCGCTGAGATCGACCAGCTGGCTTGCCCGACGATGTTTCTCGTTGGCGCCGAAGACCCGATTGTTCCGCCGGCGGTCATGCGCGAACTCGGCCAGCGCCTGCCAGGAAGCGAGGTCGTTGTCGTCGAGGAGGCCGCGCATTCTGCGTACTTCGAGAAGCCGCTGGAGTTCAATCAGACGGTGTTCGACTTCTTGAGACGACGCGCCGACTCCTAGGTCTGCTGTGCAGCGACTTCTGAATCTCGGAGCTTGCCTCCATGCAAAAGCGCGCTCACGACCCGGCCCACGCTGGCGAGCAGCTCGGAGCTCTTCTCTCGCCTGTGCTCGAAAGCTCCGATACATTCTGTTGCCTTGCGCTCCGCAACCGCCCCTTGAAGACGCTGCTGAGACGTCCTATTTTTCTCCCGTTCCAAGTTGGTCGTAGAGAAATGGAGGACAAAGCCATGGCCATGGACATGCTCAAACAACTTGCCGGCTCCCCCTTGCCGGCGACCTTCCGGACCCGGGCGGAGATCGACCAGATCAAGCTGCTGCGGGCCGCCGGCCTCGTGATCGCGCTGACGCCCGCGCCGTCGGATCCCCTCACCCTCTCGGGCAGCCCCGACGCCGCCCAGGTGCTCGCCATCACCGAAAAAGGCCGCGCCGAACTCGAACGCATCCACTACCCCGTGGCCGCACAGGGCCCGTGGCGCGGTGCCGCGTCGCGGTGGCGCGCGAAGCTGCCCCACGCAATCCGCACCCGCCTGATGTAGGGAGGCCGCCATGCGTTCGAAGACGTCCAGCCGCATCCCCTACCGGGGCTTCAATATCGCGATCCAGGTCGACCGCGCCGGCGACCAGATCTTCGGCCACGCGGACTTGTTCGCCGACGACGAGTTCAAGGCCCGGCTCGCCGTCGGCACCCAGGGCCGCCGTACCAAGGAAGTCCGCGACCGGCTGAGACGCCTCGCAAAATCCAAGGTCGACGTGTGGGCGATCACGGGGTCCGCGCGGAGCGCTGCCGCGCCCGGCGATGCACGGCCGAGTCCGGGGTGATGCGCGGGTGAGCTACGGCCGGCGCGCAGCGCTGCTTAATTGAACAACTGGATTCCTTTGATTGGCGGTCGGCGCCGACCGTCCGCTGTTACCAGCGAGCACTTCCAGGAGCTGCTCAAGGAACCAAGTATTTCCTGCAGTACGAGCCGTGCGGGCGAGGTCTGGGGCAGCTCGGCCATGGAGAGCTTCTTCAGTTCACTGAAGACTAAGCGCACGGCCAGAAAGGTAACCGGGTCAGCGAGCAGGCTCGCGCCACCATGCCCGCTGTCGGGTCGGGGGCGGTCAGCAATCACGATGGAGCTGAACGGCGTCCGTCTGGACTGACGCTCCTTCGCGGGCGGCCGGCGAGCGCAAGCGCTGCACATTTGCCGCCCACGCGGGTTGACGCTCTCTTGAGGGCGCCCGCGGGCGCCCTCGCCTTACGACTCATCCGACCTCGACATTGATTCGCCGCGGCTTGGCATGCTCGGCCTTGGGGATACGCAGTTTCAACACGCCCTGCGCCAGCTCGGCGGACACCTTCTCGGTGTCCAGCTCCTTGCTGAGCGTGAAGACGCGGCGAAACCGGCCCAGGCCGACCTCGGTGTGGCTGGTCTTCAGGTCATCCGGCACGCTCAGGCCCGACTCCGCCTCGATGGTCAAGGTCTCCGCTTCGACATGAAGATTCAGCTTGTCGCGCGACACGCCGGGCAGATCGGCGTAGAGCGTGATGCCCCCGGCGTCTTCCACCACGTCGACAGGCGGTGTGAGGGCCGCGCCCTGATAGCGTGGCGCCTGCCCACGATCCATGGGTTCCGGCGCGCTGGGCGATGCGGTCTGTACGTCATTGCTCATGATGTTCACCTCCTTGTTTCACAGGACAGCGATGCGCCGCGGCTGTGCCGAGGCCCGGCGGCGGACCGTGATGCGCAGTACACCGTCGCGCAGCCGGGCCTCGACGGCCTCTGGATCGGCATCGTCCGGCAGAGTGAGGACGCGGCGAAACGGCCCCTCGAAGCGCTCGTTGATGTGCACGGCCGCCTTGGCCTGCGCATCGGGAAGCAGGCTCTTGCGCTCACCCGCGATGGTCATGAGACCACGCTCGAGGTTGATCTCCAGCGTGGCCGGGTCGACGCCGGGGGCGAACGCGAAGATCTCCAGCGCCTGCGGTGTGGCGCCCACGTTCAACGCGGGAAATCCGTTGCTGCCGTAACCGCGAATGGTGGGTGACAGATCGAACGCCTGCTGCATGTCCCGTTGCAGGCGATCCATCTCGGCCAGCATGTCGCGCGGGAAGAAAGATCGGTACATGGGAAACCTCCTGTCAAATCAATTGAACCTGAACAGAATCGAGCCGCCCCTCACTGGGGCAGGCCGTGCGTGCCCGTTGGCCGCGCAGCGCCATCGCTGTCCGCGCGGTGCCGTGCAAAGATCCGGGAGGGTCGCTGTCGCCAGCGCGCGGTGCGCGACTGCGGGTACGAGAATTTCGCCAACTCCTCGCGCCCCTTCTGCGTGATGGCCAGCACCTGGGCGGCCGAAGGGGAGCCAGACAGCGTGAGCGAGTTCGAGGGCGCGGGGATCAGGGCAACGACGAGCCCGGCGGCCCGAAGCACCCGCACCTGATCGATGTCCGCGGTGCGATAGAACGAGACAGGCAAGCGAGAGCCGGCAATTTGCTTGAGCAAGTTCATGGCCATTGAATACCTCCTTTTCGGTTGACCAATTTCCGACGCAAGCGAACATAGGAGCCTCCGAATCGATTTTCAAGAGGCGGTTTTCGACACCCGCGCGAGACGCAGGCCGACACGAAAAAAACCCGGCCGCACGCGACCGGGTTGAGGTTTACAGCAAGTCCGCGGTGGTGCCGCGGAGACAAAAATCTACCGCGCCGCGCCGACGCAGGCATGTCAGACAACTTCTGATTCTTGAACGCCAGCGCAATGGCCGGACCGACGCGCTAACGCGCCTGGGCGCGTCGATTCTGCAGGGCGTATTCGGGCAACATCCCTCTCAAGTTGAAGGCATCCTAGACCGTGCCGTTGCGAGAGGGTCAAGCACTTTCCAGGGGCCGCGGTCGCTGCGTCAGCCGTTTTTCGACGGGCCCCCTCTGCCTGCAGCAGGCTGCGCCAGGTGTGCGGACATCAAGAGCTTCGGCCCAACCCGGAAAACGAAAGCGGTTGCTGGCCGGAGACTGACATGCGTCGCGTCCAGCGCAGCTCATCCGATGCTGGCCGAGCGCGCAACGGCCATCTGCAAACAGCTTGAGCCGGCCCTTGACGTCACGCGGCGTCGCAGGGATTCCCATCGCCGGACCACGTCTGTTTCCGGGGCGAAGGCCATCCGGCTGAAGTCGATCCTAAGGCGGTGGAAAGATGTAGAACCGTTTTCATTCGTTCGGCACTTCTTTCTCCTTCGTAATTTCCTTCGTTTTGGGAATTCAGGGTTATCACTGTAGAAACGTTTCCACACCCACCGCAAACTGCAGTCATGACCGGTTCTGCATCGCCCTTTCTCGCACCCTCCACACGCTTGCCACTGCGGCCGCCCCCCTACGAACCCGAGGTGGCAGCAGCCGTGCAGAGCACCGCCTTCAAGGGCCTGTCACCCCTGAACCTTCGACTGGCGCTCGCGAATCACAGCAAGCTCGGCCCGGCCTTCCAGGCCATGGCACATGTGGTGCTGTTCCAGTGCGCGCTGCCCGAACGGGACCGCGAGATCGCGATCATCCGCACCGGCGCGCTCACGCGGTCCGAGTACGAATGGGGCATGCACATCAGCATCTACGCGGACAGGTGCGGCCTGGATGCCGCGCAGGTGCGCGAGCTCACCGGCAGTGCCGACTGGCATGCGCTGTCGCCAGGCCTGTGGAGCGACAAGGAACGCCTGATCGTGCGCATGGTGGATGAGCTGCACCACCACTGCACGGTGTCCGATCAGACCTGGCAGTCCCTTGGCGCGGGCTGGCCGCAGGAGCAGGTGATCGAGCTGATCTTCGCGTCGAGCTTCTATCACATGGCCGCGCTGTTCCTGAACAGCGCGGCCGTGCCGCTCGAGCCCGGTGCCGAGCGTTTCCCTGCCCCGCTTGCACAGGCGAAAGTGCCGGCATGAAGGCCAAGATCACCATCCGCGAAGTGGCCAAGGCCGCCGGCGTTGCGATTGGAACGGCCTCGCGGGCCCTGAACCGCAGCGGGCGCGTTAGCGAGCAGGCCATCGCAGCGGTCACCAAGGCGGCGCGCGAGCTCGGCTACACGCCGGATTCGGTGGCGCAGAGCATGCGCACCCGCTCGACAGGCGTGGTCGGGTTACTGGTGTCGGATCTGGCCAACCCCTTGTACGCGCGGATCATCACGGCGGTCGAATCGCGCCTGCTGACGGCGGGCTATGCGCTGCTGGTGGCCAGCACCCACAACGACGACCAGCGCGAGAAAACCCTGATCGACCTGTTCCGGCGCCGGCGCGTGGACGGGCTCATCCTCGGTCCCTGCCAGGCCGAGACCCCGGCCTACCTCGACCAGCTGGCGGCGCACGGCCCGGTGATCGCGCTCGATCGCGACTTCCAGGGCAACAACGCGGGCGTGCACGTTGACCACTACCACGGCGCGCTTCAGGCCACGCGCTACCTGCTGAACCTCGGTCATACGCGCATCGCACTGCTGACGCCCGGCAGCGTGTTGCGTCCGGGTCGCGAGCGCATCATGGGCTACAGGGACGCCTATCTGGAGCGTGGTCTGCAGCCCGACCCCAAGCTGATCCGCGCCGAGAAGTCGGCGATGGACTTCGCCTTCAGCGAGGCCCTCTCGCTGCTGGGCTCCCCCACGGCGCCCACGGCCTTCCTGTGCCTGGGCACCCGCATCCTGTCGGGCGTGCTGCAGGCACTGCGTCACTCGGGCCGTTTGGCGCCCGATGACGTCAGTGTCGTCAGCATCGGCGACACCGACCTGTCGCAGCTTTTCAGTCCCGCCATCACCTCGCTGACCTGGGACCTGGAAGCGGTCGGCACCGCCGTGGCCGAGCTGCTGCTGCGGCGGCTGGACAGCACAGCCCCCCTTGAGCAGGAGCGCATCCTGCTCACCACCCAGATGGTGCTGCGCGAATCCTGCGGTCCGGTCGCCAAGGCACCCGCTGCCGTCCGCAAGAAAACGAGAGCGGCCTCATGACGCAGCGTCTGAAAGACAAGGTGGCCATCGTGGTCGGCGCCGGCTCCATCGGCACCGACATCAGCAACGGCGCCGCCTGCGCCGTCACCTTCGCCCGCGAAGGCGCGACGGTGATCTGCGTCGACCGGTCGCCCGAAGCTGCGGCGACGTCGGTGCGTCGCATTCATGACATCGGCGGCATCGCCGAGGCCTTCGAGGCCGATGTGCGCAGCAGCGAGCAGATCGAGCGGATGGTGAACCACTGCCTGGCGCGCTTCGGCCGCATCGACGTGCTGCACCACAACGTCGGCATCGAGGAATTCGGCGAGCTGATCGAGGTGACGGAGGAGTCCTGGGACCGCGTGCACGCCATCAACCTCAAGGGCCCCATGCTCACGGCGCGCGCCGTAGTGCCTCACATGATCCGACAAGGCGGCGGCGCCATCATCAACGTCTCCTCCATCGCGAGCCGCAAGTGGAGCCCGATGCAGTTCCTGTCGTACAGCACCTCCAAGGCGGCACTGAACCACATGACGCGCGTCGTGGCGCGCCAGTACGCGCAGCACCAGGTGCGCTGCAACGTGATCGTGCCGGGCCTGATCGACACGCCGCATGCCGCGGCCCTTTTCAAGAGCGAACAAGAGGCGCAGGCCGGCCGACAGGCACGCAACGCGCGCTGCCCCATGGGCCGCCAGGGCTCGGCCTGGGACGTGGCCAACGCGGCGCTGTTCCTCGCCTCCGACGAATCGAGCTACGTGACGGGCCTGGAGCTTGTGGTCGACGGCGGACTGTCCCTGTAGACGGGTATTCGAGCATCAACGACAAGGAGACAACACCATGCGCACACTGTGGATTGCCGCGCTCGCGGGCCTCGCATTCGCCGCCCATGCCCAGGCGCCCTCGGACTATCCGTCGCGGCCGATCCGCTTCGTCCTGATCTCGGCCGCAGGCAGTGGCGGCGACGCGCTCGGCCGGCTCCTGGCCGACAAGATGGCGCCCCTGGTCAAGGGCGCGTTCGTGATGGACAACAAGCCGGGCGCCAGCGGTGCCATTGCCACCGACTTCGTCGCCAAGGCGCCGGCCGACGGCTACACGATCGGACTGGGCGGCGCGACCACGCACGTGCTGCTGCCCGCGAGCAATCCCAAGCTCTCGTACGACTCGGTCAAGGACTTCGCACCCATCGGGCAGGTCGGCACCGCCTCTATCCTGCTTATCGCGACCAACGACTTCCCGGCAAACAACGCCAAGGAGCTCATTGCGCTGGCCAGGAAGTCGCCCGGCAGCGTGCAATACGCGAGCTGGGGCATCGCCTCGACCGGTCACTTTTGCGGGGAGCTCTTCAATCTGCGCACGCAGGCACAGATGAGCCACATCCCCTACAAATCGGTGGTGCAGATCCAGACCGACATGCTGGGTGGCCACGTCAAGCTGGCCTACGTGGACATGGCATCGGGCTCGCCGATGGTCAAGTCCGGCAAGGTCAAGGCGATCACCGCCTGCACCTCGCGCTCGCCCAGTCTGCCTGATGTCTCGAGCTACGACGACGAAGGCATCGATTTCGCGGGCAAGCGCATGGGCGCGCTGCGCTGGGCGCTGTACGCACCCGCGGGCACCCCCAAGCCGATCGTCGCCAAGCTCTCCGCCGCGCTGAAGCAGGTCGTCGAGATGCCGGACGTGAAGGCGCGTCTTCTGGACCTGGGCATCACCGCCGCGTTCGTCGGTGGCGACGAACTGCGCGCCATGACCGCCGCAGACATCGAGGGCTGGCGGCAGATCGCCAAGGCCGCGAACATCAGCAATGAGTGACGCGGCCCTTCCCCTGCTGCAGGGCCGCGTGGCCTTGATCACCGGTGCGTCCCGTGCGCGCGGTATCGGCCTGGCGACCGCACGGCTGTTCGCCCGCCACGGTGCCCGGGTGGCGCTGCTCGACCTTGACGAAGGGCAGGCACAGGTCGCTGCCGAATCCCTCGGCGCCGAGCACATCGGCATCGGCTGCGATGTGCGCGATGCCGGCGCCTGCAAGGCGGCCGTGGCGCGCGTGCTGCAATGGGCGGGCCGCATCGACGTGCTGGTGAACAACGCTGCCATCACACAAAAACGCGGTGTGCTGGACGTGAGCGCCGAGGACTTCGAGCAGGTCGTGGGCATTACCCTTCGCGGCACCCTCCAAATGTCGCAGTGCGTGATCCCCACCATGATCGAACAACGCAGCGGCTCGATCATCTGCATCTCGTCGATGTCCGCGCAGCAAGGCGGTGGCGTGTTCGGCGGCAGCCACTACTGCGCCGCCAAGGCCGGCGTGCTGGGCCTCATGCGCGCCATGGCCAAGGAACTGGGCCCCCAAGGCATTCGCGCCAACGCCATCACGCCGGGCTTGATCATGACGGACTTCTCGCGCGGCGCGAACTCCGACGACAACAAGCACGCGCTGGGCAAGACCTTTCCACTGAGCCGTGTCGGCCAGCCCGAAGACATCGCGGGCGCGTGCCTGTACCTGGCAAGCGACCTGTCGTCCTTCGTGACCGGCGCAACGCTCGACGTCAACGGCGGCGCGTACATGCGCTGACCACGCCCCAAGGAGTCCATTCAATGAGCATGCTATTCGGCGGCGCCCGCCAGGTCGGCTATGTCGTTCACGACATCGAGAAGGCGATGGCCCACTGGTCGCGCACGTTGGGCGTGGGCCCATGGTTCTACAAGGAAGAGGTCGGCACGACCGAGTTCAACTACTACGGCAAGCCGTCGCGCCTGCCTCGGCTGTCCATCGCGCTGGCCAACTCCGGCAACCTGCAGATCGAGCTGATCCAGCAGCGCGACGACGCCCCCTCGCTCTACCTCGATTCGCTGCGCCGCGGCGGCGAGGGCGCCCAGCACCTGGCCTACTGGAGCGACGATGGCTTCGACGACGCCGTGCGACACCTGCGCTCGACGGGTTACGTCGAGGGCCACAGTGGCCGCATGGGCATGCGCGGGCGCTTCGCCTACTTCGTGCATCCCGACCTGCCCAGCGGCATGTTCGAGATCTCCGAGATGGCCGGCGGCAAGGGCGAGTACTTCCGCGACATCCGGCACGCGGCCGAAGGATGGGACGGCAAGGACCCGATCCGCCGCATGGGCGCGAACGCCATCGCCCCGGTGCCATGACGGCTCCCGACCACCCCGTTCACCAACCAGCAGGAGATTCCGTGCAGACCACAACCCTTCAAGCGGCACGCATCAAGACGGTACGCGATCACATGGCGCTCGAGTGCACGCAGGAGTGGGATGCGGTGATCGACACCTTCGAGCATCCCCGCTACGAGATGCACGGCAGCGGCGTGGTGTTCGACGGCGAGGAAGAAGTGCGCGGCTATTTCCGCAGCTCGCGCACGCCCTTTCCCGACCTGGCCAACGAGATCATCGCCATCGCCGCCGACCAGGACACGGTACTGGTCGAGTTCTGGCTCAGCGGAACGCACCTCGGGCCGCTGCATGCCAACGACAAGGTGTTCGATGCCACAGGCCGGAAATTCCGGATCCGCCTGGCGGCAAGTTTCGAGTTCGCACCAGGCTCCGACAAGATCGTGTGCGAGCGGCCCTACTCCGCACCCGATGCGAAGCTGCGCGCGCTCGGGTTGATCTGACGACCCTCTCGCGCTTCGCCTCGGCTGCGCGCGTCGAGAGGAGGCGGGAAGCCACCCAACCTCCTGCTCACTGGCTGTGCGCTATCGTCTTGGCGGCTTGCACTCAACACCGAGTGATGTTTCTCCTGCGCTGCGCAGGCTCTCACAGCGGCCTGTCGCGCATCCGCTCAAGCTCGCCCCGGCCATGAGGCGTGATTCGCAGAACAACCGCTGGCAGGTCATGGGCTTCAGCCTCTTCTGGAAGGATCGCCTCGACAAGCCCCGCGGCAACCAGCACCGCGACGTTGCGGATGTCCATGGGGTCGGTCACGGTCAGCGGCAACGTTTCGTGTTCGACCTTCTTGAGGAAATCCATCGGCATGAAGCGCTCCCTTTCTCGAAGCGGCTCAGTTTAGGTCAAAGGACCTCCCTCAATCCCCGCAAGGCCCTTCTCTCTTCCATGAGCAGAACGGACTTCTCCCGCTCCTGGGGCTGAGCCCACAGTTCACGCACCGGAGAGCCTCAGCACATTGACGGCTTCCCGCAGCGACGCCGTCCTACGCCCACAAGCACCCACCCCTGAGATGTTGGGGACCCACCGACCAGGAGACCCCGATGACAGCCAAGCGCCATGAACCCGATGCATGCTCGCTACTCGACACCGATCACAAGAACGTCAAGAAGATGTTCGCCGCCTACGAGGAGCTTGCCAGCTCAAAAGCTGCCAGCGCCTCGGAGAAGAAGCGAGATCTTGCACTGCAGATCTGCATGGAGTTGACCGTTCACACGCAACTCGAAGAAGAGATCCTCTATCCAGCAGTGCGCGAAGCCATCAAGGAAACTGAACTGCTCGACGAAGCCGAGGTTGAACATGCGAGCGCCAAAGACTTAATTGCGCAGATCCAGGATTCGACCGAAGTCGATGAGATGTTCGATGCGAAGGTGAAGGTCCTGGGCGAGTACATCGACCACCACGTCAAGGAAGAGCGCAACGAGATGTTCCCCAAAGCGCGTGCCGCGCGGGGACTCGACCTGGTTGCCATGCGCGAGCAACTCACCACTCGCAAAGAAGAATTGATGGCGGACATGGCAGTCACGGCCTAGACTGCCCCTAGGCCCCTTCCTGGAAGCGTTCCGCCGCCCCTTCGCAAAGACGCAGCCGTCAATGCTGGCCCTCACCAAGCCGCAACTTCGCAATTCCGCAGGAATGTTGCGCCCACCCGGTATCGCGATGAAGCTTCCGTACTTTGCATGCTCGTGCAACATCAAGCATCTGGAAAATGTCCCGGGGCAGGCATGGCTTCGCCTGTTACCCCGGGTTCAGATGTATCGCTGCATGAACTGCGGGCAATCGCAAGTGTTTTCGCGGCGCTCCATCGATCGAGCCCTGGCCCTTCAAGATGCTCAACCAGTCAGCTCCAGAGAACTGGATGGGATGCGCCATCGTCCACCGCACTGATGCTCCGGGCGCGCCCAATGGGGCAGCGAGACCGAACGCCGGAGCCAATTCCGCGGTCAGGGGCTGAGTACGGGCACCAATTTCCACCCACGCTGGTTGGCCCTGAGCTCGAGGACCGTCCTCGCAAATTCGGCGGGTGGCTGGTTATCCGGTGGCACGTGGCCCGGCAGGCTCGCAGTCACAAACTTCTTGAACCGCGTGCGGTTGGGGGACGCCGCAGCGTCCTTCGAGATAGTGAACGGCCGAGCCGTGCAAGTCTGCAACCTTGGGGTCGCCAGTACCCCCCATTTTCGCTTCTATGCAGGGGCGCCGGTCCATGACACCGACGGCTTTGCACTCGGGTCAATCTGCGTCATCGACTTTCGTCCGCGGAAGCTGGATGGCAGCCAAAGACGCACCCCGCTGGAACTTGCTGCGCTTGCTTCTGACGAAGTGAAGCTTCGAGAGCTGATGGCCAAGCTTTAGACGAAGCGAGCGCGCAACGGCCATCTCGCATTCAAGGGAATCACTGGGCCCGGCGCCCTCCCTCCCTGGCAGCTCGATCGATCACGTCGGCGACTGCCTTCGGCTGGGTCATGAATACCGCATGGCTTGCCTTGACCTCCTGAACCGTGGCGCCGATGCGCTTGGCCATCTTGTGCAACATCCGGACGTCGAAGGCCCTGTCCTCGGTCGCGATCACCGCCCAGCTTGGCTTGGTCCGCCATGCGGCGTGATTGAGCTTGGTCGCAAACACCGACATGTTGATCGGCACCTGCGAATCACGCAGGAACGCGGCGTCCGCATCGCTGGCATCGCCGGCGAAGCCGATCTTGAACTTCTCCCGATTGACGAATCCGAATCCGTCCGACTGCGTGTCGATCACGAAGTCGGGGGCCGTGAATCCCGCGTACTGTTCGCTTGTGGTCTCGCCGGCGTCGGGCGACAGCGCGGAGACATAGACAAGACCCACCACCTTCGGATGGATGCCCGCTTCGGTGATGACCGTGCCCCCCCACGAGTGACCCACGAGGATAGTAGGACCGTCCTGGCGCGCGAGCGCGCGCTGCGTCGCCGCCACGTCGTCGGCCAGAGACGTCAGCGGGTTCTGAACGATGGTGACCCGGTAGCCTCGGCCGATGAGCTCGTCATAGACGCCGCGCCAGCCCGAACCATCGGCAAAGGCGCCATGCACCAGCACGACGTTTTTCGCCTGCACCTGTTGGGCATGGGCGCCGCCACCGGGACCGACGATGCTGGCGGTTGTCGCAGCTGCGATCAAAAGCTTGCGAATCAGTGAGTTCATGGGATGTCCTGTGAGTGGATGGGAGAAGCGAAATGGTAGGAAAGAACGTATTGAACAGGGTTGCGAATATCACGCCAAAGTTGAAGCTTTGCGCGCAAGAATTGCTGTTCTTCAAAACTGCGTTTCGTGACACGCTGCAGATGCGCAATAAAGCTGTCCGGTCCGAATGGCGCGCGGGAGGCGTTGCCACGCACGCAGTCCCTCGCCATCGCACGCGTGTGCAGCCAGCTGCTTTCGTACCGTGCCGGTGATGGCCGCGGCCTTGCCTAGACCGTCGGGACGGTCCCGCCATCGATCAGGTGTTCCGACCCTGAGATCGAGCCCGCCCGGGGTGACACAAGGAACGTGATCAAGTCGGCAACTTCCTGCGGCCTGGCCGGTCGACCCAGCGGAATGCCGCCGAGCGATTGCATGATGATCTGCTTGCCACCCTCGTAATCCGTGCCGGCCTGGTGGGCCAGGCGATCGGCCAGCGCCACCGACGCTTCGGTCTCGATCCATCCGGGCGACACGCGCAGCACGCGCACGCCCTTGGGCGTCACCTCTTTCGACAACGCCTTGCTGTAGGTGGACAAGGCCGCCTTGGCCGCCGCATACGCGGTCGTCGATTCCGGCAGTGGCAGCAGGCGCTGGATCGAGCTGACGTGGACGATGACGCCAGAGCCCTGCGCGAGCATGGCGGGCAGCAGCGCACGATCGAGCCGCACGGCCGGCATGAGGTTCTGGTTCAGTTCGGCGAACCACTGGGCATCGTCCAGGGCCGCGAAGCCGCCGCCCGGTGCGCTGGAGCCGCCGACCACATGCACCAGGATGTCGAGGCCGCCCCAATGCCCGAGCACCGAGTGCGCCACCTTGGCGGCGCCTTCAGCCGTCGCCAGATCGGCGGTCACATGGACCACGCCCCCGATGGGCCGCGCGGGCGCGGCGCGGGCCGTGGTCATCACCTGCACACCGGCGTCGCGCAGGCCTTGAACGACGGCGGCGCCAACGCCTTTGGTGCCGCCGGTGACCAGCGCGCGCTGGCCCTGGAGTTGAAGATCGAAGCTCATGCCGTGATCTCCAGCGACGCAATCAGGCCGCGTTCGAGGCGAAAGCGATATCGAAGATCGACCGGACTGCCGGGAAAATTGCCGGCCACGTGCGCCCGCACGACCTGGAACTCCCCCGCGTGGTCCAGCGCAAATGGCTCGACCGTGTACGCGTACTGCGTGGATGTCGCGCTCTTCCATTCCTGGATGGCGCGGCGGCCGGTGTGGGTGCGGCCCTCGTCCTTCACGATGGCTTGAGGCGTGAAACAGCGGGCCAGGGCCTCGGCGTTCTGCCGATCGGCCGCGAAGTAGGCGGCGATCGGAGCGGGAAGGATCAGGGTACTCATGGTGACGACTCCTTGGATGTGAAGACCTCAGGATGCGCGTCGATCATCAATAAGTGAATCGCCTAGAATCTTCACGAGCTATGTAGAAGAAAATACAGAATGCGCGGATCGGAGTTTGCCGAGCTCAAGGCCTTTGCTGCCGTGGTGGAACGCGCGAGCTTTGCCCGCGCCGCCGAGCATCTGGGGCTGTCTGCTTCGGCGCTGAGTCAGACCATCCGACAGCTGGAAACGCGGCTGGGTACGCGGCTGCTGAACCGCACGACCCGCAGCGTGGCCCCCACCGCTACCGGGGCGCAGTTGTACGGGCGCATCGCGCCGCTCTTCCGGGACATGGCCGATGCAGTGAATGAAGCCAGCGCGATGGCGGGTCAGACGCGCGGCACGCTGCGCATCAACACCCTCGGCATGGCCGCCTGGCAGGTGATCGGCCCCCGGCTGGGCCGGTTTCACCGGACGCACCCGGAAGTGACACTGGACATCGTGGTCGACAACGGCCTGAGCGACATCGTCGCCGGTCGCTTCGATGCGGGCATCCGCGTCGGGGGCAAGCTGGAGAAGGACATGATCGCGGTGCGCTTGACGCCGGACGTGAAGATGGTGGCCGTGGCATCCCCGGACTATCTGGAGCGTCGCGGCAAACCGCGGTCCCCCGCCGACCTGCACGGCCACGCCTGCATCAACTGGCGCCTGCAGGGCGACGGGAGTGCCTACCGCTGGGAGTTCGAAAAAAAGGGCAAGCGGATCGAAGTGGCGGTGGAAGGACCCTTGGTCACCAACCACTCGGACACTGGCGTCGCTGCGGCACTCCAAGGGCTGGGGATCGTCTATGCCTTCGATCGCGAACGCGTCGATGCACTGCTCGCCCAGGAGCGGCTGGTGGAGGTTCTCGCCGACTGGTCGATTGCAAGGCCTGGCCTGTTCCTGTACCACCCCAGCCGGCGCCACTTCCCTGCCGCACTGCGCGCCTTCATCGACTGCATGCTGTCCGCGCCGAAGTAGAACTGAGCCACCGCGCCGCTTGAATCGTGAGCCAGGGGTGGAAGCCGACGCAGCAATGGTCGGCTGTGGATAAGTGTATGTCTTGCCTTGTTCTGTGACCTCCTTTCGCTTCTGTGATCGAACTCATAAGGCGCGAAGGGCGTAGCCCGTAGCGCCTTGCCACGCGCGGCGGCGGTCAATCAGCGGCGTCTGTTGGATCGGCCTTGGCGCCTGTCTTGCGGGTCTGCTCCCTGGCCTTGATGCGCTTCTTCGCCGTGGCGCTGCTGTGCAGGAATCGATGGCTCTCGTTGCCCGTCTCCACGATGTGACAGTGGTGCGTGAGGCGGTCGAGCAACGCGGTCGTCATCTTGGCGTCGCCGAACACCGTCGACCATTCGGCGAAGTCCAGGTTGGTTGTGATCACCACGCTGGTGTGCTCGTACAGCTTGGACAGCAGGTGGAACAACAGCGCGCCGCCGGCCTGACTGAACGGCAGGTAGCCCAGCTCGTCCAGGATCACCAGATCCATTCGCAGCAGGCTCAGCGCGATACGACCGGCCTTGCCTTGGGCCTTCTCCTGCTCCAGTGCATTGACCAGATCGACCGTCGAGTAGAACCGCACGCGCTTGCCGTGGCGCGTGATGCCCGACACGCCCAGAGCCGTTGCCAGATGGGTCTTGCCTGTGCCCGGACCACCGACCAAGACAACGTTGTGCGCGGCCTCGGTGAACTCCAGCATTGCGAGCAGGTGAACCAGCTTCTGGTCGACCACCGACGCGTCGAAGTCGAAGCCCGCCAGATCCCGGTGCACGGGGAAGCGCGCCGAGCTCATCTGGTGCTGCACTGAACGCATCGACCGGTCCGTGGTCTCAGCCTGCAGCAGATGTTCGACCAGCCAGCGCGAGGCATCCAGGCCGGACGCAGTTCCTTGCTCCGCCAGATCGCACCAGGCACTGGCCATGCCGTGCAGGCGCAGTGCCTTGAGTTCGACGGTCACATCACGCATGGTCCACCTCCTGTCCACGCAGGCTGTCGTAGCGTGCCGTGTTGGCCAGCGGCGGCGTGACGATCTGCAGCGCTGTCTCGGCACTCTGCGGTGTTGCCGGCGCGGTGAGCCGGCCGAGCACATTGACGACGTGCTCCACGCTGACCCGTCCTGACGGCGGACCGCTCTCCAGCGCCAACTCGACCGCCACGATCACCGCGTCCAGCCCCGCCGTCGGCACGATGGCCAACACCTGGGCCATCACGCGATCTCCACCGGCCTGGCGCAGCAAGCCGCGGCGCAGTTGCTGCAGCGCTTCGGGCATGTCTGCGAAGGGCGCACCGTTCCTCAATGCACCAGGCTTGCGCTGGATGAGCGGAATGTAGTGCTGCCAGTCGTAGCGAGTGCCCCCAGAGGCGCTCAGGCGCTCGTGGCGCGCCACCGCCGCGTCTTCTGCGACCACCACGACGTTGCCCGGGTACAGCCGCGTGCTGACCATCTGCCCGGCCAGCTCGCATGGCACCGAGTAGCGATTGCGTGCCACCGACACCAGGCAGGTGCTCGACACCCGCGCTGGCTTCTCTACGTAGCCATCGAAGGGCTCAGGCATGGGCATCAGGTGGGGACGCTCGTGCTCGAGCATCTCGGCCACGCTGAACTGGCTGTGCTCGGGATGCCGGACCTCGTTCCACAGCGCCCGGCAGCGCTCCGCCAGCCAGGCATTGAGTTCGACGAAGGAGCCGAAGCGACGCCGGGCCGCCTCGATCCAGATGCGCCGACGGCTGTCCTGCACGTTCTTCTCCACACGCCCCTTCTCCCAGCCCGAGGCCACGTTGCAGAAGTCGGGGTCGTACAGGTAGTGCGCGCACATCACGGCGAAGCGGGCATTGACGGTGCGGCCCTTGCCCTTGTGAACCTTGTCCACTGCGGTGCGCATGTTGTCGTAGATCCCGCGGCGCGCCACACCGCCCAGCGCTGCGAACGATCTCGTATGGGCGTCGAACAGCATCTCGTGGCCTTGGCTCGGGTACGCCACCAGCCAGAACGCACGGCTCGCACACAGCTTCAGGTGCGACACCTGCATGCGGTAATAGATGCCGCCGACAACCAGGCCTTCTTCGCTCCAATCGAACTGGAAGGCTTCGCCCAGCTCGAAGTTCAGCGGTACGAACGCCGTGACGTTGACTGTCTGCCCCTCACCCTGGCGCCACGTCCGCACGAAGTCAGTGATGGCTGAGTAGCCGCCGTTGTAGCCCGCAGCCTTGATCTCGGCGTGCAACGCGCGTGCCGTGCGTCGTTCGTGCTTGGGCCGCCTGGCATCGGCTGTCAATGCCTGCTTGAGTGCTTCCTCAAACGGGCTGAGCTTGTTCGGGCGCGGCTCGCGCCGGTACTTCGGCGCCTCCTTCACTGGTGCGCGCAGCCACTTCGACACCGTGTTGCGAGACAGCCCCGTCCTGCGCGCAATCTCTCGCTCCGACAGCTTGTCCCTCGCGTGCAGCCGTCGGATCTTGCCAATCATGTCCATGGTGATCACTCCTCGAACCCCGCCGCTTAAATAAACAGCAGGGTAGGTTGAACACCTGGCTCACTTTTACTTCGGCACTACGTACAAAACTGGCTCAGTTTCCGGTCGGCGCCAACAACTGCATGCTGGAGAAAGACCCCTGAGCGGACTTTCTCTTCCCGGCGATCGGACCGGGGGCCGGGCAGGCCCTGCCGGCGTCGCTCGATGGTGACTTCAATATTTCCGCGGATAGGAGCCGGGTAGCCGGAACTCCGCATGGCTCGCGAGCAGCTTGGCGATCTCCGGCTGCGAGGCGTGATCAACGTTCCGATCGTTCATCGGCGGACTTGATCAGACGTTCCCTAGAGATCTCGGAGCAGACGGAAATCTGAGCGAGCGTCGATTGAGCGGCGCAGATCCGTCCGCCTTGCCGCCGCGGCGAGGCGGATCGACGCGCTGCCGGAGGACTCGATTGAGACGCACAGCAGACGTTCAGCGGGCCATACCGACTGACTGCAACCAGTCTGAAGACGTCTTTCAGCAGGCGCCGCTCGCGGAGCGCTGATACAGCCTCAACCTCTCGGCAAGCTTCACGAGAAAAAGCGAAGCATTGCGTGATATCGGCGCCGTGTTTTTCGCAAACACGAGCCCTCAAGAGAGAGCAGGCTTGGACAGACGGAGTTGATCCAAGTAATTCGCCCAGAGCACCATCATTTCGCGGCGCTGCTCCTTCAACTGGGTGCGGTTGTACGCAGTCCCCAAAGGCCCGCTTTTGCCGTGCGCCAGCTGCTCTTCAATCACCTCAGGATTGACGCGGAGCTGATCAACCATGATCGTTCTCGCCATCGCGCGAAAACCATGCGCAGTCATTTCCGTGTTATCGAACCCCATCCGTCGCAGTGCGGTATTAACCGTGTTGTCCGACATCGGCCTCTCGCCTGTAAGCAAGCTGGGGAAAACGTAGCGCCCATGTCCGGTCAGGACTTTCATACGCTTCAACGAATCAACCGCTTGAGGGGCGAGGGGAACGAGGTGAGGCTCGCCATTGAGCTTTGCCTGCTTCGTCCTTTTCATCGATGCTGCCGGTATGACGACCTGACTGCCACTGAAGTCGACCCAACTCCATTCCATCGCGCGGATGTTGCCGGGCCGCTGAAAAAGTAGAGCGGACAAGAGCAGCGCTTCTCTTGTTGCGGGCAGTCCGCGATAGCCGTCAATCGCGCGCATGAGGTCCCCCGCCTTCTGGGGATCAAGCACAGCAGCCATGTTCTTTACGATCACCGCCCCCAACGCTCCCCGCAGCTTGGTGGCCGGATCATCTTCACAGCGCCCCGTCGCGATGCCATACCGAAAGACTTGCCCGGCGTACTGGCGCAGGGAAACCGCCGTCTCATTCAACCCCTTCCCCTCGACTCGGCGCAGCGGCTCTAACAAGACGTTTGCGGTGATCTCGCCCAGAGGCAATCCACCAATCCAGGGAAAAAGATTGCTCTCTTGCAGGCGCAACCACTTGGTGCTGTGCGCCTCACTCCACTCCCGCTGCTTGAGCGCGTGAAATTCACGAGCGACCTTCTCGTAGGTTGTCACTGCGGTCGCGCGGACCTTTGCCTTGTCTAGGCGGCGGCGCTGGGTGGGGTCAGCACCGGTTTGCAGCACTTTGCGCGCGTCATCACGAGCCGCTCGCGCATCTTTGAGCTTGACCGCGGGGTAGCTGCCAATCGCGAGCCGCTTCTCCTTGCCGCCAACCGTGTACTTCCAAAACCAGCGCTTGGATTCGTTGGACGCGACTTCCAGGTAGAGATTGCCGCTATCACTGAGGCGCGCGCGCTTCTTGTCAGAGGGGCACGAAGCGTTTTTGCAGGCGAGTTCTGTGAGCATAGGGGAACAAGGCTTTGGCTCTGAGCCAAATATACCGATGTTCCCCGTGCCGTGCCCCGTGGAGGCGTTGGCTTCGCTTGGATCACGTAGGCTTCTCTCGGACCCTTCTTAACCGTAACCCCTTGATTTTCAAGAGATTCTTGGATCCTCTAGGAATGCCTCGGAACGTCAACTGGAGCGGGTGAAGGGAATCGAACCCTCGTATGAAGCTTGGGAAGCTGCCGTTCTACCATTGAACTACACCCGCAGCAGGCGCGGATTCTATCGCGTCTCCCGACGGTCATACCCACAGTGACAGACCGGCGTGGGGCGACTTCCATGACGACTCGACGGCTTTGAACGGAGCGAGAGTCTTCGAGACGGCCTTGCAGCGGTCAAGAGCGTTCGAACACGATGGGGCAACTACAGGTGCTGATCGTCTTCTTCTTGGGCTGAATAGACGCATCTCATTTGCCGATAGCTTTGACCAGCGCCTCAACGACCGCGTCGATACCCTTCGCAGTACTAATACCCAACCGATCGGCGAGGGTCGGTGACGCTTTGGCAACTTCATCAAAACTCACGTCATGCCATACAGGCAACAGAACTTTCTTGCCGCGAATCTCCCTTGCCACAAGTCCGTCTAGCTCTCGCTGAGGCCACTCCTTCTCGAAAAAGGAACGACTCAGAATCACAACACCATACTGCGAACGCGCCAGACCCCGATCGATCGATCTTCGGAGGCTATCACCTACATTCAAACTGAATTCGTCATACCAAATCCGCAGCCCCTTGCGTTGAAGAGCCTCAGCCAGAGGCTTCGCGAATCCTTTGTCTTCAGATGCATGGCTGATGAATGCGTCCCAGAGGTCTTCCACGGCTTCTGTCTCCAAGCGCCCGCTATCGGGTCTAAGTTGTTCCAGGATGTCTGCTGGCGCTTGTTCGACCTTCTGTGCAAGCGCATGAAATAGCCTGACACGGCCTCTTACGGCTTGCACTACAGCAGACGGCCAGCCTTCTTTGGCGGCGTCATTGACCTTCTCTTCTTCATGCCACGCAGCATGAATCAGCGCCGCCTTCTGATACCTCAATGATCCAACTGTCATGCCCGCAACACGAATGGCGAGCTTCTGTTTATCGTCGAGCTGTTCCTCTCCCCATTCAATCCTATGGGCAAGATCTTCCTCTTCGCGCGCGTATGGAGATGCCGTTGCGCCATGTTGCAGTGCAATTGAATTCCATGCTTTGACTTTCGCATGCAACAACAGATATGCGCTCTGAATAACTGAATAGTCGGCACGACTGTAGACGGCATTGCCCACTGTCGTGTCATCAAACTCGTACTTGTAGTCGTCCAAAGCAACCCCTTCTTTTGGAAGCTGTCGAACTACAGACCAGCTTCGATCAGTAGCTCACTCATCGTGACGCCCAACGCGGCGGCTACACGTGACAACGTCAGGACGGCGACGTTGTTATCCCCACGCTCCACACGACCGAAATAGCTTCGGTCGAGCTCAGCCGTCAGAGCCAGTTTTTCCTGCGAAATCTTGTTCGCTTGACGGATGCGCCGAATGGCCATGCCAAGCGCCACAAGCTGCGGGTCTTGACGGTGACTGGAGAGGTTTGGCACCCCTTGATGGTTATGGATATGATGCATATGAGGCCACGGTCCATGTACCGCTATTGTCGTTGAAGGATTCGATTCATGCCGGGAAAGTGAGGGGCCGGCTACTTGAACGGCATCGCGATTACCCCCGGTCGCGGCTTTGACGCGAGGGTCACCCTCGTGCCGGGTGCATATCAAGTCAACAAACCGAGGAGAAATTGATCAATGAGAACCGTCTTCACCGTGGCCGCGGCCATCGGCGTGCTGTCCCTGGGAGGCTGCTTTGCTTCACCATCAGAGCCGGCATTGAGCTACGAGATCGCCATGTGTCCTGAGCCGCTTCGAATCTCGGATTGCAAGCTGGAGAGTTCGGTGAACCCGTCCTGCACATTCGAAAACACCTCTCAACAAACGCTGTCGGGTTATCCGCGAGCGTGGGGTTACGACGCCAATGGCGTGCAGCGAAGCAACTTCGCGATTACCGGAGTCGATGGAACGATGCCCGGCCAGAAGAAGCGCTTGTCTTTCACCATGGGAGGGGAATTCAAGACGGTGAAGAGAGTCGTTGTGTGTTCCCTTGATCCTGAGAGTCCCATGGTCAAGAGCCGAATCACTGTGGTTGGAATTGCGCAATGAGCGGCAGTCGCAAGGAGTAGCCATGGGACTGTTCTCACGCACACCGCCGCCCGAACGCGAACTCGAAATCTGGGAAGACAACCCGCACTTCGGGGTGTCCTTCAACACGGCGGTCTATCGGTGCCAGACCTCGGAAGAGCTGGCAGCCCTCGTGTCCGACTACAAGATGTCGAACTCGGAGCTGGACTGCTACGAGGAGCGCATCAACCAGTTGATGGACCACGAGGCAATGGACCTCTACGAGGACGATGCGAAACAGAAGGCAGAAGACTTCGTTTCGCGCGCCTACGGCAAGGGCCATCCCGAGTTCGCGGACATGGTTGAGAAGCAGACCAAGGTCGAGATGGACACTGAGTGGTCGATCAGGCAGAGCATCGATGCGACCACGAAGCTCCAGACGCTGCAGATGGAACGCGAGGACGACCGTCACCGGCAGTTGATCGACAGCATCGACAACGTTGCCCAAACAGTTGAGGAATCCAGCGCATTTGCACAGGGCAAGAAGCTGATCGAACGCCACCCGTTCCTGACGGGACTGCTAGGGCCGTCAATCGTTCGAAAGATCTTCGGACGGTGAAATGAAAACGGCCCAGCGCGAGGCTGGGCCGTTGATGCTTCAGCCCTCAACGTGGGGTGAAGCCTATGCCGATGTCATTCGCGAGTCGGTGCGGTAGGAGCGTTAGCCTTGACCCACGCAATACCGCCGTCGCGCGCGGCCGTCGAAGAATACGCCTCACTCGTTCCGATGATTTCGCCGTTTGCCGCCTTCAGGACGAAGTACGGGGAGCCTGCCGAGTTGGACCGGCGGTCATAGCGAGCGTCATGCGGGGAATTGACCTTAACGGACGCGATGCCCCCTTCGGCACTCTGCTTGGTGGTGTAGCGCTCGCTCGTGAGGACGACCTCCCCGTTCCCTCCCTTGAGGTTGAACATGTACTGGGTACCCGAGGGCTTCAGATGAAAGTAAGCGGACATCTTTCGATGCCTTTCTGCCTATGGCTTTACAAGAAGACGCCGCCCTCGAAAACCCGAACCCTTTAACATTGCGCCTGCACCGCTGTCTTCGGACACGAGCAACCCCTGGACGGCATCGGACTGGGGTGGAAATTGCCAAGGGATTGCCGTCCCTTGGCTTTTTCTTTTCATGAATCCATTATGCATGGACGCCAACTTCTCGCTGTATGTTTGTACAGCAAAAGCGTTCCGTTCCATGCTGGTGCACCCCGACCACTCACCATCAAGACGATCAGCACCTGTAGTTGCCCCATCGTGTTCGAACGCTCTTGACCGCTGCAAGGCCGTCTCGAAGACTCTCGCTCCGTTCAAAGCCGTCGAGTCGTCATGGAAGTCGCCCCACGCCGGTCTGTCACTGTGGGTATGACCGTCGGGAGACGCGATAGAATCCGCGCCTGCTGCGGGTGTAGTTCAATGGTAGAACGGCAGCTTCCCAACGGGTGCCTTCGGGCCGACGATTCGACTCGTCATCACATGCTCCGCATGTGAACTCATCTCACCGTCGAAACCTCTCCACTTCGACCGTTTCGGGGGCCAGCACCAGGTCTCACCGAAACCAGCCTCAAGGTCTTCATCGTCGTCATGCGCGGATGATCCGAACCTTCATTTCCATCGATTTTTGACCCTCTTTCCACGGTGGGTCATTCCGGTTTGTGATCCCGGTGGGGCCATGGGTGTTCCCCGGGTAAGTCCACCGGTTAAATCGACGTTTGGGCCTCCCAAATCTCCTGCCATAGGGGCCTATACCGGGAGAAAATTAAATCCCAAATCCAGCTTCAGTAAATGTTGTATATGGGAGGTGAGGCGTAACTTTTACTGAGCCACCATCCATGATTTCTTTACCCCAATTCGCCAAAAAATAATTGAGGTGAAAACCTGCAAGGTTGTCGCCTCAATTCGCGCAAGCGAATCCGTCTGCTCGCCTTCCCCTCAGATCGGTGGAAGTACATTGGGGTAACGCCGCTATGGGGATGTAGGCGCGCAATGCATTGCCGTAGCTCGATCACATCCGTTGCCCTCGTTGCCGGTTTGGCAGATCGTAGGCACGGTGGCAATCCGTCTATGCCTGGTTGCCTCGGTGCTGCCGCGCAAACAGCTCACGGATCGATGCCATCGGCGGGCGCTCGGTCGGCTTCGATGACATCAGATCACTCTCGATCAGTTCTGGTGGCTTCGCATGCGCTCTGTACTCGATCAGGGTGGTCGATCCATCGACATGACCACCGCGTTCTGACCGACAACCTCCCCCAAGAGTCGGCCCAGTCACGAGCCAATCCGTCACACCCCGCAGTTTCCTTCGCTTCCCAAGGCTAGATCAGGAGCTTTGAGAGAAGCGGTGATATCCCTCAATGACTCTTATCGCGGTCCTCGATCTTCTTGATCGCCACCTTCATTCCTTCAAAAAATCCCTTTTCGAGAGAGGCAAGGGTGCGAAATGCCTCAGCACGTTTTTTAGGATTTTGCGTGTCGAGATCTACCCCCTGACGATCGAGCTCTCTTGAGATACGCTCAGCATGGCTGTCAACAATCCTATGCATTTCCATCGCCATTGCGGCATCATGTTGCTCAAGTGCTTCTGCAACCAAATAGGATCGAATTTTCTCAGTCTTATCTGATACGGTATTGCTCCACAACAAAGAGCCCACTTGCCTTTTATCAAGCTTCAGCCCGACTAGCAAATCTACAAGCTGCAGAAGTCCTATATGGCTTACCATCGAGTCCCTCAATTCGACGTAACTACTTTTCCCTACGTCTTCGCACAGGCGGCGATCTGCGGTGACAAATACGGACTTCTCTTGCCTTTCAATATCGGCAATCAAAAGTCGTAATTGAAGAGCATCGTGCTCAAGCAAAATTGGCTCCTTGCCTCCTACGAGCTTTGCTGCGTTGGCCTTCTCAAGCAAACCGTAAAGCTTGGCGTAAAGCGGATCTTTTGTTTGATGTACGATTAAAAACCCTTTGCTCGCAAGAAATTTACTCAACTCTGACTCTGAGTTGTACGGCGCAATAGTATCTATGAATCGTTTGAATCCTGAAGCTCCACTATTGTTTAAATGTCTCACGTATGCGGCGGCGAAAGCATTCATATTGGTAGTTCCATGAAACATCGCGTCACTACGAACAATATTGTCGTGGTCGTCGCCGACGCGCTCCGACTCCTCCAGCGCGGATCGGCGGTGACTAACAATTTCATTTAAATAGCCATACAACACGATCACCTGACATTTAATGCTTGACGCTTCGGCGTTTGTCTTGATACGTGCGATGGCCTCGCTATAAATTTCTTGATTTGGGTGTCCTTCAATTATTGAAGGCATCAATACGTTAGCATCGAGATATATTTTCCTTGGCAGCGTTGCCTGATGAAATAAAGTGCTGCGAGGTGCTTGAAAAGCCAGCTCAAGTGCAAAACTGACCCTACCGATTTCACCAAGAAGTTCGGCTTCTTCGCTTGTTGGCCTCAAAAATAGGCTGTCAATCGTCCTCAGTAGGCGTTCGCGATCTAAAGCCGATAGGAGAGAAGCGCCGCTTTCGGAAAGTATCTGCGCTACATCGATTGCGTCGGGCGGCCGCCCTGCTGCAAATGCCGCCCCTAAGTCCCATCCTCTATGCTGAATCACATTGAGTAAGAAGTGATCTATCACATCTTTTACAGCATTATCGCGAGGAGTCCACCCCTCCTGGACGTAAGCGCGGTTCAGAACTTGTGCGACGAGCTTTGCAATTGCTCCATCGAGCCCATCATTAATTTTTGAGCTGTCGATCCAAGAGTATTTGAGGCCTTTTTCTATTTTTGATCGTTGCTTGCGGATGATGTTCGAATTAACAAGTGCGGTCAAAGCCACATTGGCGGGAGCATCGATGTCATCGCCTCTAATTCCAAGAGATGTTCTCACCGCTTCTTTTATTTCAAAAAATTCAATTCCTTTGGGCGCCTTGGCCTGGACGATGGCGGAAATCACGCCTTCCAGTACTATTTCGCTAAGGGCTGTAGTCGATGTAGCCACTTGCGCACGTGCATAGCAAGCTGAGAGATATTTTTTTAGAGGCCTAAGAGGTGACGCTGTTACAGGTAATAAAGCAGTCTTCTTCTTAACTCGAAGTTTGCTAGATGCGATGGAAATTCCATCCCAAAGCGCCGCATGATTATTCGCCGTATCGTATTCGATAACCGAGATATTCAATCTGGCCGATTTTTGCAAAAATTCATTCATGCCTTGAGGAATAACGGCCAGGTGTCGCCCCGGTGGCGACTGCCCAAACCGCTTGTCCACTAACTCAAAGACATGACGAATAGCGGGATCGTAGAACGAAAATCCCAGAAAAAGGACGGCATGATTGGTAAATGCACGCGTAAGCAGCTCGATATATACGTCGTTTTTGAGTAGTTGATCAAATTGAGCTCCTGACAAGATCACATCAGCGGGCAATTCGACGCTACCATGAATTCTTGCGACGTAAAAATTCTTTTCCCATACAGCCTCGGCAAGGGATTTATCTCCAAACCGATAGTCGCGAACAGCCGCTTTTTTGACTACGGAAAAAGCATCCAGAATTGCTCGATCGAAATTTGTGGTGATGCAGGCCCGAAAAGGCAAGCCGGCTATTCCATACAGTGCTTTTGCGTCGTATGTACTTAGCGTTTCTGAAAGTCTTCTTAATTTGTCGCCTATAGGAACTTCGTCGACTAAGCTCCATAGGTCAGCGGCCTTTGTCAGCTTTCCTTGGCTGATACTCTCCGTAATAGTGTTGGCCATCAGCGGCGCATGTTCTCTTACTCCCTCGGCAAGCGCCTGGAGGAGACCTTTCCAATCTGGAAGTCCCGCTCGCATGGATACTCCGGCGCCAGCAAATAAAATTGGATCTAGATCCAAACGCTCAACATGCTTAAGAATCGCCGCAGCTACCTCGTCGCTATTTGCCAATGAGTTCTCCCAACTAGTCATAAGAGGTTTTTCGGCCAGACGTTCGGCCGCTGAGCTAGATGTTAGTCGCTATTTACTAAATGGAGAGCTCCGCAGGTACGGACCGTAAGTCGATTGATCACATCCCTGGCCTTCGATGTAACTTGCCGCGTTTCCAAGTGCGCATACCGCATCGTCGTCTTGATATCGGTATGCCCAAGAACTTCCCGGACCTCGTAGACGCTCATCCCGTTCTGTATCAGTCGAGACGCATGCGTGTGCCGCAATGTGTGGATTTTGCAGTCGGCAAGGCCGGCCTTTCGTAGAGCCCTGCGGATCGCAAGACTCGCATACCCTCTCGGCCCTCCTTTTTTGTTCTCAAAGACGTATTGGCCGGCGCTCCCCATGCGGCGACTAAGGATGCTGATCACCCGGTCTGTCATGTACAGGATCGCCTCGTTTTGCACCTTGGGGCGCCACAGGTGAATTGTCCGATCTGCCATGTCAAGCCGTGACCACTCGATGTTGGCAATCTCGCTGTACCGTGCACCGGTGTCGAGCAACATCACGACAAGGTCGTACGCATCCTGCATGCTGCGCTTCATCTCCGGGATCCGCTCTTCGAATGGAGGCAGCCCCTTGACCTCCCGTCTCGGGTCGAGGCAGGCAAGCAGCCGCCGTTCCTCTTCATCGGACAGGTAGCGCAGCGGTGATTTCGCGAGCTTGATCTCGGGGAAGTTGAGTTCGGCCGTACGGTAGCCGAGCTTGGCCGCGTACTTCCAGGTACTGCGGATCAGGTTGAGGTTGTGCCGGATCGTCTGACCGCTGGCCCCCTCGGCCATGCGATCCCGCTTGAATCGCTCCAGCTCATGCGAGGTCACTTCGGCCAACGGCTTGTTGACGGCCATCAGGCGATTGACGATCTTGGTGCTGTTGACGAGACCACGGTGGTTTGGCGTGCCAGCCTTCGATTCACAAAACTGCGCCATCGCCGCCTTGAGTGTGATCTGCTCCTTCCGCCCCAAATGCTGTTCGGCATGGAGCCGAGCCTTCCAATCCGTCTCGATCTGCTGTGCAGCCTTCTTGTCCGTGGTCCTGGACGACTTGATGTACGTCTTGCCGCTCATCTGGAACTGGATGTACCAGACCTTGCTGTTGCCGCGCTTGATGATTGACATGGTGCCTTTCAGGGGTATCGGTTGATTCCCGATGACCATCCCTCTGGTCTTGACCTAGGACAACAGCTTTCGGCCGTGCCTCTGTCCTCGGCCATAAATACCCACGGACACGGTAGACGACGGCTATAGCCTCCGTTCAGTTCCGAAACCCGAGCCTCCCGCTTGAGCCCTCATCTCCTGTCCATCACTCGCCGCGCGGAACTCGGCGATCATTACGATGAGAAGAACGGAGAAGGCATGAGCCCAAAAGAACAAACACCATCACCTGCATCACCTGCATCACCTGCATCACCTGCATCACCTGCAACGCCGAAGAACAAATTGCTGCGCCACGACGACGCTGTCAGCGTTTTCGAGACGCCCCCCGAACTGATTCCCACCCCTTCGCAGCGTATCGTTCGCCTCCCAGCCGATGCGTTCCCACTTTCGGCAGCCAAGGGTCGCAAAGGGAGCAAGACCAAGAAAACTGCCCAGACGCACCAGCCGTATCTGATCATCGGATTCGACACCGAATTCAAGACGCCCGACCACATGGTGACCCGCGAGGAGATCGTCGCAGGCGAAGCCAAGTACCGCGTCCTGTCATATCAATTCCATGCGAAGACTTCGGATGGCCGCGAATGGCAAGGTATCTGCTGTCCTGCCGGCACCGAACGGATGACGCTTGCAGCATTCGTCGTGTTCGCACTTGGACTGGGTGTAGAAGATCACGGATACAAGGACCTGCCGACAAAGATCTATCTTGTTGGGCATTTCACTCGCGCCGATGTTCCCGCGTTCGATGATTTTTCGGACCTGACTGCGAACCTGTCGAATGTGCGGAATACGTTCGTCTCCATCGATAGCTCGACCGCTCTCGAAGTAAAGCACGGCGACAGCGTACCGGACACCAAGCTACAGATTCTCTTCCGTGACACATTGCTGCTTACCCCACAGGCGTCCAAAAGCCTGAAGGCTATCGGCGAGCTTGTCGGACAAGCCAAGCTCGTGCTCGACCCTGATCCGACAAAACACAAGGAGATGATCCGCAACATGGATCGGGTGCGTGCCGAAAACTGGCCCGCTTTCCGAGCCTATGCGCTCAACGATGCGACGATCTGCGTGCGATACATCGAATCTGTGATGGCGCAGTTCGAAGAAGTGACGGGCTCCAAGAAGGTTCCAGTCACGCTGACCTCCATCGGCATCGAACTGCTGCTCAAAACATGGCGAGAGAAGCTTCAGCTCAACCCGCTGGACGTGATGGGGAAAGAAGAGGTGGAGCGGAGCGAGTACGACAAGCGGCTTGGCTACTACGTCAAGCGGAAAGAGAAAGTGGACATCGAGCAGGTGCGCTGGCGCCTCGACTTCGTCACCGAGTGCTATCACGGAGGGCGCAACGAGCAATTCTGGTTCGGTCCGGCCTTCGAGGACGAATGGACGGACTTTGACCTTTCCAGTGCTTATCCCACGGCGATGTCGCTGATTGGATTGCCGCAGTGGAAGGAGACTTTTGAGGAGCGCGATCCGTCCAAATTCACGGCGACCACGCTCGGTTTCGTCTACATGGACTTCGAGTTTCCGGCGGAGACACGATTCCCAACGCTGCCGGTACGAACTGCCCATGGGCTCGTGTTCCCGTTGAAAGGTACATGCTACTGCTCATCGCCGGAACTGGTCGTTGCGTTGAAGCTCGGCGCGAAGGTGAAAATTCACCACGGCGTGATTGTGCCGACCGATCCGAGTGTTCGTATCTTCGGCGAGTTCATCGAGGAATGCCTGGAGCATCGCAAGGCAGCCGGCTCAAAGACGCTTCCCGGCTTGTTCTGGAAGGAGATCAGCAATTCCACATATGGAAAGACTGCTCAGGGCCTGCGTGAGAAGCGCGTCTATGACATGCGCGACAAGACCAGCAAGCTGCTGCCTCCCAGCGAGATCACGAATCCATTCTTCGCCGCCTACATCACCTCCTTTGTCAGAGGCATCTTGGGCGAAATCGTCAACAGTCTTGATGCCAACACCTGTGTATTCAGCTGTACAACCGATGGATTCCTGTCGAACGCGACGGAGACGGAGATTGGCACCGCTCAACAAGGAGTCCTTTGTAAATTGTTCGAAGAGGCTCGCGAATCGCTGACCGGCATTGGCTCCGTGCTCGAGAAGAAACACGCTGTTCGCAAGCCTGTTAGTGCCGATGCAATCTTGACCAGCTAAACCGCAAAGTGCCAATCCAATATTGACCAGGGTGTTCCACTGACCTGCTGAGAATTTCAGCAGGGATTCAAGGTGATCACCATGGACATGATTGGCAAGGTCAGGCGCATGAGGCTGCGCGACCAACTCTCTCTCAGTGAGATCGCAAAGCGCACAGGCCTGTCGCGCAACACGGTCAAGAAGTGGCTCAAGGCGCCCGGCGATGTTGTGCCGAAGTACGAGCGGGTGAAGCTCGACGGCAAGCTCACGGCGTTCGAGCCGGCCCTGCATCAAGCGCTCACAACCGACAGCCATCGCCCCAAGCAGGGACGGCGCAGTGGTCGCGC
The DNA here is from genome assembly GCF_041154445.1 of Variovorax sp. V118. GTDB lineage: Bacteria > Pseudomonadota > Gammaproteobacteria > Burkholderiales > Burkholderiaceae_C > Variovorax > Variovorax boronicumulans. Next base: position 3,105,717 of record NZ_AP028663.1, read on the forward strand.
CCTGTTTGCCCAGATACAGGCGCAGGGCTACCGCGGCGGCTACAGCGCCGTCACCGACTACATCCGGCGCTGGCGGGTGGAGTCGGCAGCCAGTCCGGCCAAGGCGTTCGTTCCGATGAGCTTCGAGCTGGGCGAGGCCTTCCAGTTCGACTGGAGCGTCGAAGCCATGGTCGTCGGTGGTGTGTTCTACAACGTGCAAGTGGCGCACCTGAAGCTGTGCGCCAGTCGAGCCTTCTGGCTGGTGGCCTACCCCAGCCAGGGCCACGAGATGCTGTTCGACGCCCACACCCGCTCGTTCCAGGCACTCGGTGGCGTCACCCGGCGCGGCATCTACGACAACATGCGCACCGCCGTGGACAAGGTGCAGCGCGGCAAGCAGCGCACCGTCAACGCCCGCTTCGCTGCCATGTGCAGCCACTACCTGTTCGACCCCGACTTCTGCAACGTCGCTTCCGGCTGGGAGAAGGGTGTGGTCGAGAAGAACGTGCAGGACAGCCGCCGGCGCATCTGGATCGAAGCCGCAACCCGGCGCTTCGGCTCGTTCATCGAACTCAATGCCTGGCTGAGTGAGCGGTGTCGTTCGGTGTGGAGCGACACCACGCACCCGATCCACCGGCAGTTCACCGTGGCCGAGATGTGGGAGTTGGAGAAGCCTCACCTCATGTCCATGCCGGCCCCCTTCGACGGCTACGTCGAGCGGCTGGCCCGGGTCAGCAGCACCTGCTTGGTGGCCGCCGCGCGCAACCGTTACTCCGTGCCGTGCGAGTGGGCCGGCCACATCGTCAGCACCCGCGTCTATCCAGAGCGAATCGATGTGGCGGCCGCGGACGCCGTCGTGGCGAGTCACGCCCGGCTGCCGGGCAGCGGCCAGACCAGCTACGACTGGCAGCACTACATTGCGCTGGTGCAGCGCAAGCCGGGCGCCTTGCGCAACGGCACGCCGTTCCTGGACCTGCCGGCGCCGTTGCTGCGTTTGCGCCAGTCGCTGCTCAGGCACGCTGGAGGAGACCGGGTCATGGCACAGGTGCTGGCCGTGGTGCCGCAAGCCGGGCTGGAGGCGGTGCTGGTGGCCATCGAACTCGTGCTCGAAGGCAGAGCGCCCAGCGGCAGCATCAGCGTGGAGCACGTGCGCAACGTGCTGGCCCGCTTGAACAGCCCAGCCACGCCGGACCAGGCGCAGACGTCCCTGCGACTCACCCAGGCGCCCAAGGCCGACACCGCGCGCTACGACCGGCTGCGCCCCACCCACCAGGATCATCTGGACGGACAGGAGGTTGGCCATGCGTGAGACCTCCATCGATGTGCAGGCCCAACTGAAGGCGCTGCGACTCAACGGCATGGCCACGGCCTGGGCCGATCTGACGGAGCAAGGCGGCGATACGACCCTGGCCGCATCACGCTGGCTGGTGGAGCACCTGCTGCAGGCCGAAGATGCTGACCGGGCAATGCGCTCCATTGCTCACCAGATGAAGTCGGCGCGCTTCCCCATGCACCGCGACCTGGCCGGGTTCGACTTCTCCGGCTCACAGGTCGACCGCGCGTTGATCCAGAAACTGGCGGACCTGTCGTTCACGCAAGATGCGCAGAACGTGGTGTTGGTCGGTGGCCCAGGCACTGGCAAGACCCACCTGGCCACGGCACTGGGGATTGCCGGGCTCACCCGGCACGCCAAGCGAGTGCGGTTCTACTCCACGGTCGATCTGGTCAATGCCCTGGAGCATGAGAAGAGCCAGGGACGTGCCGGACGCATCGCCATGAGTCTGGTGCGCATGGACCTGGTCGTGCTCGACGAGTTGGGCTACCTGCCGTTCAGCCAGGCCGGTGGCGCCTTGTTGTTCCACCTGCTGTCCAAGCTGTACGAGCACACCAGCGTGATGATCACCACCAACCTGACGTTCGGGGAGTGGTCCAGTGTGTTCGGCGACGCCAAGATGACCACGGCGCTATTGGATCGCTTGACCCATCACTGCCACATCATCGAGACGGGCAACGAGTCCTACCGCTTCCGCCACAGCACGCACGAAGCCAAGGCGCGCATCAAGACGCGCGAGCAGACCAGGAAGACAACTGCGGCTCAGGTGAGCGAGGTCGCGGAGGAAGGGGCCTCGCCTGACGGCTCGGGAATACCAACAACCGGTTCAAGAAAAGGAGGACCTACCGAGGCATCCAACCTATAGTTATCCACAGCTGGCTCCCACCGGAACCAGCTCCAGCCCCTGGTCAATGTTCGACTGGCACTGCTGATCTCGATTGCACTGGCGCTGACAGTCGGGGGCAAAACTCTCATAGGCTGGCCTCCCGGGCTTGTTTTTTCTGAGCTTCCTGATCAGCTTCCCAAACTCTTCTTCGAGCACCGATGTGGGAGTGAGCAGATTGACAGAGATCAGTTCAATGTCGTCGTCACCACCGTAGTCCTCCCACCAGCCATTCAGTTCGTTCTCGGATTCGATCAACTTGATCGCGAATCGCTCTTCTCGCGCCAGTTCCTGGAAGTACTCGCCGACCTCCTGCCACCACTGTTCGAATTCCAGTCCGTCTGATGCACCGAGGAACGATTGGACTTTCTCCGACCAGTTGTTGCGGTTGCTCCGCTGGATAGCCTGATGCCAAAGCCGATATGGATTGTCGGAATCACTCATCCGAAAATCTTAACAGGTCAACTGATGGAATTTCTTTGAATCTGTTTCGAACAGGGAAAAATTGGAATACTTCATCCCATGCCTTGATTCACAGGGCATCCCAGCGAATCTGGGTACTTAAATTTAAAGGAGTTTTTGATATGAAATTTCTCGATAACCTCGCTTCCTTCGGTACCGTTGAAACCACTCGGTCCTATTCGTACTCAAAGAATCTTGATCCAGTTGAGCGCCTTCGATTGAATTTCGTCCAGAACGCAAAGCGTCAGATTGCTGGTCTGAAAAGCGGGACACCTCTATCGACCAATGCGTGGGTTTCCAAGAAGTCGATCGGCGGGGGGCAGTCTCAGTACAAGGTATCGCTGCGAGTCGGGCCGAAGCTGATGCAGCTGCCCGGCGGAACTCACGTAACGATTGATTCGCAGGCCAACGTGATTCGGTTTCTGGAGGGAATCATCAAGGCTTGCGAAGACGGTGAGTTGAATGATCTGCTCCAAGAGACAGCAGTCAAAGGTAAGGAAGCAGAACAACCGGGCGCCGATGAATCGCCGATGGGCAACTGATCGTGATCACACGCCCCCTGCAATGCGGGGTGGCCTTTTCATCCAGTGAAGCGACCCAGCCGGAAGGCTGTGGTCGCTTTTCTCATTGCTGGAGTGAAGATCTGAAACCGAGCTGCGGAATCGGCTGGCCGTACAGCAGAAAGTCAGGGATGGCTAGCGGCTCAACGAAGCCGTGTTCGACGTTGCCAGCCTTGATCTCTTCACGCAGACCGACAAGCAGTTGGCCGAGGACGTTCTGGCCCTTCAACGTGTCGTCATCGACAACGAGCGCTCCCCAGAACGGATCCTTGGCCGACTGCTCGACGACTGGCTTGTCCTTCGTCGCCAATAGGAAGCGGCCAAAACCGGTCCGGTTCATCGCGAGCTTCGTCCTCAAGCACCATTCCATGATAGCCACGCGCTGCTCATCCCAATCCGCACGAGAACTGCTCTTTCGATGCGGCTTCGATTTCATCTTCGCGGCCATCGGGCTAGCTTCGCTGAGGATCGCCTTCTGGATGTCGGGAAGGTGTGGATAGCGGCACGCCTGATAGAGCGCCTCGCTCGTCAAAATATGCGTGCCGTTGATCTTGATCGGATAGCCGGCAGCCATGTTCGAGAGGTCTCCGTACGCTTCCTTCGTCTTGTGGAAAACGATGGACTCCGAACGCTTGTAAATCTTTGAAGTGGGGTCGATGGTGATCATTGAATCGAGAACGGATAAAAGCTTGGCGGCACTGCGCGCCATGCAATGGTAGAGATGTCAATCCCCGCCTAGGGAGGTCTGGAAGGATCAGTATTCAGAGGCAAGCAAGACGGTCGTGCTGCTTCGATCCCACTCGGTGATGATGTAGACCCTGCCTCCCCCAACCTTGTAGGCCGAGAGTAGCCGCGATCCGTTACGAACAGCCTGATCGTTGAGCATGCGATCCTCTGCCTGAATGTCACCCCATTCCCCGACGGCATGACAACTGATCAAATCGATCGGGTTGACACGGTGTCCTTCAAGATGCTTGAGAACGGATGGCGTAGCGAAAACACGCCCGAGCTTGAACAGCATGGGTACCTTTCATGGTGAAAGGCACACGGTCCGCCGACACTGTCATCTTGACAACTGCTTCGGCTGAATCAATCTGGCAACGTGGCACACCGATCACTGGTACCCGTTCACTCGCCAACGTTATATCTGGACGTCGATTCAGGCAATTTCAAAGTTTGGAAAACGGGTCGCCGACGAAGGCGTAGCGCCGCTAATCTTCAGCGCTATCAGAGAAGAAAATGAGGCAAACAAAGAAAATCCCACTTCATCCGACTATTTTTGGCAATTTAAAAATCAGATCACCATCTACATCATATTAAAAGCACCGAATGAACGCTTTAATTGAAAAACTACCCGACTACACAACTTTAAAAAAGCTGGCAGCAGCACTTTGGCGACAGGGTAGTGCATTTCATGGTGCTGCAATAATGATTGGGGCCGGCTTTAGTCGTAGTGGAGCTTCAACAAGCGATCTCAACAAAAAACTTCCACTATGGGGAGATCTTTCAAGAGTTCTTGCAAAAGAGCTAGGCGCGAGCGAGAGCGGCGATCCATTACGTCTTGCAGAAGAGTACGCAGCATTTTTCGGAAGTCAAGCGCTTCATGATTTGGTGAAAAGCGAAGTAAATGACGCCGCCTGGATTCCCGGAGAAATTCATAAATCACTGCTGGAGCTGCCATGGTCAGAGGTGCTCACAACAAATTGGGATACATTGCTTGAGCGTGCCTCAGCGGACGTGCACCAACCTATCTACAACACAGTTGTTCGACAAGAAGATCTTTCCAATGCACGATCACCCAGAATTGTGAAGCTGCATGGAACTGTAAACCTCACGGATAATTTGATTTTCACACAAGAAGATTATCGAAAGTATCCACAGCGTCATGCTGCTTTTGTGAATTTTGCGCGACAAATCTTCATTGAGAATGAACTGTGCCTTTTGGGTTTTTCCGGCGATGACCCCAATTTTCTTCAATGGGCCGGATGGGTGAGAGATCACTTGGCAACTCATGCTCGACGCATCTATCTCGTGGGCGCATTAAACCTGACATCGTCAAAACGCAAATACCTCGAATCGATTAATGTTGCACCTATTGACCTGCATGAATTGGTAGCCGACTATGACGACCAAGATGCCAAGCATTCTGCTGCAACAAGAATATTTTTAGAAACATTGCAGCGTCTTAAGCCCAGCCCTCCGTGGGAGTGGTCTCCAACATTGCTGCAGCGCCCCATTCAATCTACTGAGGAGATTGAAAAATCACTTAGAGACCCGAACTACGCTGCCAAACTTCTGGAGCAGCAAGTTTCAATTCTTGAAGCTGACAGAAATTCCTACCCGAACTGGCTGGTTTGCCCGACGAAGCAGCGCTGGGAATTGAGAAATCAAATAAATTCCCCCTATCCTTCGCCAAACAACTTGTCTGCGATGGATGTACGCGCCCGTACTAAATTGCTTTACGAAATCTCATGGCGTCATAGCATAACAAATGATCCTGTGACTCCATGGCTTGTGCAAGAGTTGCTTTCAATATGCGACCCGAGCAAACCTTGCGCGCTCTCCAAAAAGCAGCAATTGGAAGTGGCACTACTGCTTCTCAAAAACACGCGCTGGGTGGACGACCCCAATTCCAAGCAGATAGAGGCAGAAGCTCTCAGAATTTTGACTGCCGAAGCTAGGTATTGGCCCGAGAGCAGCAATGAAGTTCTGTTTCACAAATCCATTCTTGCTAGAGATGGTTTTGATTATATTGAATTGGAAGGTTGTGTTGAAAAAATTGATGTCAAGGATTGCGTGTGGAAATTAAGAAAATCCTCACTCTTGGCAGAGCTTGGGAGGTTTGAAGAAGGCGAAGCCTTGCTAGCGGATGCCTATCGAGAGTTGCTTGATCAGCATCACAAGGACAGAGATTCCATCTATGTATTCTCACGTCTAGCATGGGCGCACTGGCAATTGCGAGGAGCTGAAGCATGGAACCCAAAAAAAGAATTCAAGGCATTCCCAGCAAGTTACCAAGAATCAAAATGCGCTCCATGGGATCACATAGAGGAAATTCAAAATAAAATTGCTAAGGCACTGGAAAAACAGGAGGAAATGCAAGCGATTGAACCGTCATTCGAGCCTGGCCGCTACAAAGACAAATCCAACACCATCTCTTTCAGTGGAGAGCTCCACCCTCTCATATTGCTTGATGGGGTTTCAAATTCCGCTGGAATGCCCCTCCGATGGGAGGGAGTTGGATTTCTGGTCGAACAAGCCCGCCGACTCCTTGAGATAGATGAAATCACCCACGAGCATCGATTTTCCATTGCCATCCGAACTTCAAACAGTGATACCTCTTCTTCTTTAAAAAGAGTGTTCTCGCGCCTTCAAGTTGCTGATGCGCCGGAAGCGGTCGTCAGCAAGCTTCTCGATCGCTGTCTTGTCGCGATTAAATATTGGGCCGCCAAGCGCTTATCGGGGGAAGGAAAGCAAAGGAACCACGCTCTTGATCGTCTTCGAGTTTTTATCGAAGTCGCAGCGCGTTTGTGTGTTCGCGCAACACCCGAACAAGCAAAACAAGTGCTGCATTTAGCTTTTTCTCTTGGAAAAAAGGAAGAGCTTCGTCATTTATGGCTGCTTGATCCTCTCAAGCATTTGATTGACTACTCTTTAGAAAGTACCCCGAAGACCATGCATCACGAGTTGCTCTTGGATGCGTTGAGTTTTCCGCTCAAATCTGAAGTTGGAGATTCAGACCGAGACAAATGGCCCAATCCAATCATCAGTCACCCGGGAAAGCGAGAGGCAAATCTCTCGCTTGATCGAAGAATCGACGAGCTAATTGAGAAAATTTCCACATCTTCTTCGAGAAACTCTTCTATCCTACTGCGAATCCTTCCCCTTTATAAGAAAGGATTTTTAAACAATCACGAATCTCAGAAAATTGCGGAAAAAATATGGGGAAAAGACCCTGACTATCAATCGATCCCTGAGACAGGTTTGCTAAAGCATGTACTTTTGATCCTCCCCGCAATGGACGATGTGAAAGTGAAAGACCTTTACAAGCGCTCTCTTCTTAAATCTCAAGCCGAGGGATTGTTTGATCTAGAATTTTTGATGGATGCAACAAGTGCGGCGCAAACATTCGGTCCCGAGAATATTATTTCAGAAAAATGGGCGATCGAAAGTTTTGATTCGCTGATGAAGTGGCAGCCCAAAGACGATGGCGGCGATCCGTTCGGATTTTTCAGAAGCGAACAGGAGAGAGTGAGGCGTTATATTGGAAAGTTCGTCGCTCGCGCCATTGCCCCGGTTATTCCTCGTGAACATTTAAGTCAAAATAGATTTGACGCGCTAATTAAATTTTTCTCTGAAGGGGATGTGCCGGAATGCATTGGCGCACTTCCTTATTTTGCGGAGGCAAATAGCGATTTCCGAGGTCTTACTGAGAAGATAATCAGAAAGGGATTGCGAAGCAGGGATTCAAATCAAGCGGGAAATTCAGCTCATGCACTCTTGACATGGAGGGGGTTAAGCGATTCTGTCGAGGTAATTCAAATGACTTCAATCCTTGTTTCACTAGTCGGATTGAATCGTGCTTCTGGGCTTGCTTCGCAGCTTTGGACAATCACAAAGCTGTTTGAAATGAACTGCCTGCAAGTGGCAGATATTGATTATTTGATCGAGATGCTGCCTATCGTATTTGATGATCTAGCGTATGGAAATATCTCTGCTCACAGCAAAGAATCCGTCAGCGCCTCCTTGGCTCGTGCGGAATGTGTTAGATTGGCGTCTGCATTTCTGAAAAAAGATCAAAACCATGATTTATTAGAAATTCTGAGAAGGGCAAAAATTGACTCCCTTCCCGAAGTTAGATTTGCTGATGAGAATTTTTGATTCTTCTGGAAGCAATCTTGAAATTCAAATGAGCTTCTCTCAAAGCTCCTGATCTAGCCTTGGGAAGCGAAGGAAACTGCGGGGTGTGACGGATTGGCTCGTGACTGGGCCGACTCTTGGGGGAGGTTGTCGGTCAGAACGCGGTGGTCATGTCGATGGATCGACCACCCTGATCGAGTACAGAGCGCATGCGAAGCCACCAGAACTGATCGAGAGTGATCTGATGTCATCGAAGCCGACCGAGCGCCCGCCGATGGCATCGATCCGTGAGCTGTTTGCGCGGCAGCACCGAGGCAACCAGGCATAGACGGATTGCCACCGTGCCTACGATCTGCCAAACCGGCAACGAGGGCAACGGATGTGATCGAGCTACGGCAATGCATTGCGCGCCTACATCCCCATAGCGGCGTTACCCCAATGTACTTCCACCGATCTGAGGGGAAGGCGAGCAGACGGATTCGCTTGCGCGAATTGAGGCGACAACCTTGCAGGTTTTCACCTCAATTATTTTTTGGCGAATTGGGGTAAAGAAATCATGGATGGTGGCTCAGTAAAAGTTACGCCTCACCTCCCATATACAACATTTACTGAAGCTGGATTTGGGATTTAATTTTCTCCCGGTATAGGCCCCTATGGCAGGAGATTTGGGAGGCCCAAACGTCGATTTAACCGGTGGACTTACCCGGGGAACACCCATGGCCCCACCGGGATCACAAACCGGAATGACCCACCGTGGAAAGAGGGTCAAAAATCGATGGAAATGAAGGTTCGGATCATCCGCGCATGACGACGATGAAGACCTTGAGGCTGGTTTCGGTGAGACCTGGTGCTGGCCCCCGAAACGGTCGAAGTGGAGAGGTTTCGACGGTGAGATGAGTTCACATGCGGAGCATGTGATGACGAGTCGAATCGTCGGCCCGAAGGCACCCGTTGGGAAGCTGCCGTTCTACCATTGAACTACACCCGCAGCAGGCGCGGATTCTAACGTCAGTTCACTCGCACACGGCGCACGCTCAGGTCTGCAGCGCATCCCTTCGCAGCCGCAGCGCCGCACGCCCTTGCGGCGTGATGAGCAGGACGACGGCGACGCGCGGGCCCGTGCCGCTCGCGGCCGGTGGCAGCACGGCTTCGATGAGGTGCGCGGCGACCAGCATGGTCGCGCAGTGGATGTCGGCTTCGTCGCGGACCGCCATCGGGAACGACGCGTCTTCGATGCGCTCCAGAAAGTCCATGGGCATGGGAAGGCTCCTGAGGAAACGAGGCGCAGTCTAGGTCGTTGCGCTCCCGAAATGCGGGTCCAGATAGGTCGCTTTTGTAACCAAATCGACAGGTCGCACGGTGCGAGCGCCGTGCGAGAACTTTCGCCCGACAGCGCCTCGCCACCCGCGTCTCAGCGCGGTGCACGCATCCGTGCGAAATCGCCGCAGGCCAGCACGATGGGCCCGTGCGGATCGGCCCGAAAGCGCGCCACCGCCGCCGCCGAGATCACGTCGAAATGCCGTTTACAGGCATGCAGCGTGTGCTCGCCGATTTCCTGCGCGCCGAGCGCATCGTGCAGCACGTCTTGCGAGATCTGCGCCAGCACGCGCGCGCCGTCGGGACCGTCGGGGTACACGGCGAAACGCACCGTGGCCGTATCGAAGCAGTAGATGCCTTCGAAGTCCATCTCTTTGTCTCCGTCACCATGGGGTCAGGATTCGGCGCGCGCGACGCGACGCGTGGTGATGGACTGGCGCGCATGTTCGGGAAAGAAGCGGCCTACAGCCTCGGCGCGTGCCTCAGGCCGAGCCGCTCGTCACCGGCCTGGTGAGCGTCGACGTCGCCTTGGCGCCCAGCGTCATCTCGGTGATCCACGACACGAGCAGCGCGCCATAGGCCTGGCGCGATTCCAGGCGCGACAACGCGTGGTCGGCGCCGGACAAGGTGCGGTAGGTCGCCGAGCGCACGCGCTTGAAGGCGGCGAGGTAGTTCTCGATGACGGGGTGCGGCACGGTCTGGTCGTCTTCCGATTCGACGATGAGCACGTCGCCGGTGAAGGCCGCGCAGGCCGCGAGCGCGCGGTTGTCGTCGGGCCCGACGAGCGTGCGGCGGTAAGCCACGAGGTCGGAGCGGCTCAGCAGGCCCTTGGGCGTGTCCCACTCGCCGTCGCGGTACAGCGCGGGCGCGCGCAGCGCGAGCCAGCGCACGGGCCGCATCGCACTGACGAGCGCGGCCAGGTAGCCGCCGTAGCTGCTGCCGACGATGGCCACGGCCGCGGGGTCGACGGTCGGGTGGCCCACCAGCGCGTCGTAGGCGGCGAGCACGTCGCGCAAGTTGTCTTCGCGCGTCACCTGCTGGCGCAGCCCTTCATGGCGCGCATGGCCGCGCAGGTCGAAGGTCAGGCAGACGCAGCCGAGCGCGGCGATCTCCTGCGCGCGCTTGAGGTACTGCTCCTGGCTGCCGTCCCAGCCGTGCACCAGCAGCACGCCCGGCACCATGCTGGACGCAGCGAACAGCGTGCCCTCGATGTGATGGCCATCCACGGGAATGTCGATGGAACTATGGCGTGTCGGCATGCGGGGTGGCGGTGGTTTCGATCACCGTGTATTTGCACAGCGGCCCGGTCTCGGGGTCGTTGCCCTGGTAGGCCACGATGGCACCGGCGGGCACGCGGGCGGCCTCGCCGTACACCTCGAAGCAGGACGCGTGCACGCGCTGGCACGCCGGGTCCTGGTGAAAGGCTTCGAGCGCCGCGATCTCCGCGCCCGTGGCGCCACCGACGCGCCACGACTGCTCCAACACGCCCGAGCGCCAGTCGCCCTGGCCGTCGAGCCCTTGCGCCACGTCGTAGTTCACGCGCGAGGCGAAGAAGTCGGGGTAGCAGTCGATCACCGCGCGGTGGTAGCGCCGCGCCTGCTCGATCGCGCGGCGCAGCGGTGGCGGCGGATCGACGCGGGCCAGCAGCGCGTCGAAGTCGCCGCGCACCAGCAGCAGGTCGGAGCCGCCGTAGACCTCCTGCCCGGCGTTGTCGCGCGTGAGGCGCTGCTCGCCGCAATAGCTGACGATGCGCTGTGCCACGATCAGCTGCCCGACGCTGTAGGTCTGGGGTTGTTCCAGATTGGTTTCGAGCACGAGGCCTTCGGTAGCGATCGCGCGGTCGTCCATCGCATCGAGGCCGCGCTCGAGCGCATCGATGCCGTCGACCACCTGCTGGCCGCGCCCGCCGGTCGCCGTCACGGGCTTCAGGCGCACGCGGCCGATGTCGAGCAGCGCCCTCCCCGCAACGCGCGCCTCGTCCAGGCTGAAGCAGGTGAAGCCGGGCAAGGCGGCATCGCCGATCTCCCCTGCGATCCGCGCCGACCAGCCCAGCGGCCGCACGGCGTCGGGGCCGATGAGCGGATGGCTGATCGCCTTGGTGGCGACGAAGGCATGCGGCACCACGCCGCCGAAGAGGTCGTCCACGCCGGCGATGCCCATGGCGCGCGCCTGGTGCGGGTCGGTGAGCGTGTCGCTCGGCACGAAGTAGAGCGGGTCCGGACCCGGTTGGCTGGCGTCGTAGGCGCCCGCGAACGCCCAGCCCTGGAGCGCCGCCAGGCGCTGCGCAACGTTGGCGCGCGTGGCGTGCTCGTGTTCGCTGCAGTAGCCCTGCGGACGCACGTCCCAGGTGACGACGCGGCGCGTGGCCGGGCCGGTGGCGGGTTCCGGGGCCATGACGGTGTTCAGGCGCAGGTCCATCGGGGCCTCAGGCGTCGGCCTTCCTGTCCTCGGGCTTCTTGTCCTTGTCCGCATCGCCCGATGGCAGCTTGACCTTCGTGACGGTGACCGACACCGGGTCGCTCGCCGGAAAGGACTCTTCCACGCCGCTGTCGAGCGCTTCTTCGCTGGACGGCTGCTCGGTCGGCTTCGCAGGCTCGGCCGGTGGCTTGCCGTGGTTCTCGGACGTGGGAAACGGAAACTTCTCCGGCGGGTTCTGGTCCGGGCTCGCCGGCTTCGGGTCGGGGGTCTGCTTCGAAGTCATGGGGTCTCCTTGGTGCGATGCACACGGGCTCACATGGCTGCCTCCTCCGGGTTGGCGGCTGCAGTGCCTCCATGTTCTGCGGATCGCACGGCGCGCCGGTCGGAGGGCACAGCGCCTGCGCGTGGGACCCGTCTGGCACCCGCCTGCGCCTCGCTCCGCCTTCGCGCGCGCGTGCGGCCTTGGCCCACACGAAGACCGGGCACCTGGCCGATGCGGCGCGGCCCGAATGCGGGCACACCAGAGGCCATGGCCCGTTCCGACACGCCCCTCGCAACCTACCAGGCGAAGCGCGACTTCGCCGTCACCGACGAACCCGCCGAAGGCGGCAGGGCCCGGCCGCACGCGCCCGCGTTCGTGATCCAGAAGCACGCGGCGCGGCGGCTGCACTACGACTTCCGGCTCGAACTCGACGGCGTGCTGGTGTCGTGGGCCGTGCCCAAGGGGCCGAGCCTCGACCCCGCGCACAAGCGCATGGCCGTGCATGTGGAAGACCACCCGCTGTCGTACGCCGGCTTCGAGGGCACGATTCCCGAGGGCCACTACGGCGCGGGCGACGTCATCGTGTGGGACCACGGCACCTGGGAACCCGTGGGCGATCCGCGCAAGGGCCTGGCCGCGGGCAAGCTCGCGTTCCGGCTGCACGGCCAGAAGCTCGAAGGGCTGTGGGAACTCGTCAGGATTGCCAAGGGCGGCGAGCGGCAGGAGCCCTGGCTGCTGTTCAAGAAGCGCGATGCCTTCGCGCGCTCGCATGCCGAGTACGACGTGGTGTCCGCGCTGCCCGACAGCGTGGCCGGGGCGCGCAAGAGCGCCAAGGCCAAGGCCCAAGCCTTGCCCGCAACGGGCGCGGTGAAGGCACGCCTGCCCGCCAGGCTTTCGCCGCAGCTCGCGACGCTGGCCACCGGCGTGCCCGAAGGCGCTCCCGGCGACTGGATCTTCGAGATCAAGTTCGACGGCTACCGCCTCATGGCGCGCATCGGCAACGGCAAGGCGCGCCTGCTCACGCGCGGCGGCCACGACTGGAGCGCGAAGCTGCCGAAGCTGGTGGCCGAGCTGGAGCGCCTGGGCATCGGCAACGCCTGGCTCGACGGCGAGATCGTCGTGCCCGACCAGGACGGCACGCCCGACTTCAACGCGCTGCAGAACGCACTCGACCGCGAACGCGCCGACCCCATCGTGATGTTCCTGTTCGACGTGCCCTTCTTCGAGGGCTTCGACCTGCGCCACACGCCGCTCGCCGAACGCCGCCGGCTGCTGAAGCAGTTGATGGACGCGCGCGCCACGCGCCGCCTGCGCTTCAGCAGCGACTTCGAGGCCGATGTCGACTCGATCCTGCAATCGGCCTGCCGCATGAACCTCGAGGGCGTGATCGCCAAGCGCGCCGACGCGCCGTATGTCTCGCGCCGCAGCGACACCTGGCTCAAGCTCAAGTGCATCCGGCGCCAGGAGTTCGTGGTGTGCGGCTACACGCTGCGCACCGACAGCCCGACGCGCATCGGCAGCCTGATGCTGGGCGTGCACGCAAAGAACGGCGAACTGGTGTCGGTCGGCGGCGTCGGCACCGGCTGGAACGACCGCGAAGCGCGCGACATCCGCCGCCAGCTCGCCGCGCTCGACACCGACCACGCGCCGTTCACCGGCGGCGAGGCCAAGCCCGGCCGCCGCCGGCCGGGCGGCACGCGGCACTGGGTGAAGCCCAGGCTCGTGGCCGAGGTGCGCTTCGCCGCATGGACGCCGGACGGGCAGATCCGCCACGCGTCCTTCGTGGCGATGCGCGACGACAAGCCGGCCTCGGAGATCGTGCATGAAGAGCCCCGCGACATCGCACTTGTCCCTCGCGAAAAAGGCACGAAGGCCATGAAGACCTCATCGAAGAAATCCGCCTCCACCGTCGGCGGCGTCGCCGTGAGCCACGGCGAGCGTGTGATCGATGCGGCCTCGGGCCGCACCAAGCTCGACCTCGTGCGCTACTACGAATCGGTGGCCGACGACATGCTGCCGCACCTGAAGGGCCGCCCCTGCGCGCTGGTGCGCGGGCCGCAGGGCGTGGGCGGCGAGATCTTCTTCCAGAAGCATGCCGAGAAGGTCCACATCGCCGGCGTGAAGCAGCTCGACCCGGCCCTGTGGCCCGGCCATCCGTCGATGCTCGAGGTCGGCGCGCGCGAGGCCTTGCTGAACGCTGCGCAGTTCAACGTGATCGAATTCCACACCTCGAACGCGACCTCGACGCACTTCGACCGGCCCAACCGCATGATCTTCGACCTCGACCCGGGCGAAGGCACGCCGTGGGCGCATGTGCAGGAAGCCGCGCTGCTGATGCGCACGCTGCTCACCGAACTGGGCCTGGCCTCATGGCTCAAGACCAGCGGCGGCAAGGGCCTGCACGTGGTCGTGCCGCTGCGCATGCACTACGACAACGACACGGTGAAGGCCTTCTCGCGCGCCATCGTGCAGCACATGGCCCGCGTGATCCCCTCGAAGTTCGTGGCCAAGAGCGGGCCGTCGAACCGCGTCGGCAAGCTCTTTGCCGACTACCTGCGCAACGGCGTGGGCGCGACCACGGTGGCGGCCTACTCGGCGCGGGCGCGGCCCGGCATGGGCGTGTCGATGCCTGTGAGTTGGGACGACCTCGCCGGCCTCAAGAGCGGCGCGCACTGGACCATCGCCACCGCGCGCGAACACCTGTCGTTCCAGTCCGAAGACCCCTGGGCCGCCTACTGGACCACGCGCCAGCCGCTGGGCGAGGCGATGAAGCGGCTCGGCTTCAAGAAATAACCAAGGAGACACACCATGGCCACGAGAACCCTCTGGAAAGGCGCCATCACCTTCGGGCTGGTCCACATCCCCGTGGGGCTGCACACCGCCAGCACCGAACAGGGCATCGACTTCGACTGGCTCGACAAGCGCAGCATGGACCCCGTGGGCTACAAGCGCATCAACAAGCGCACGGGCAAGGAGATCGCGCGCGAGCAGATCGTCAAGGGCTTCGAGTACGAAGACGGCAAGTACGTCGTGATCTCGCCCAAGGAGATCGAGGCCGTCTACCCGCGCACCACGCAGACCATCGAGATCCAGCGCTTTCTCGACGTCGGCGAGATTCCCTTCGTGTACCTGGAGCGGCCCTACTACCTCGCGCCGATCAACAAGGGCCAGAAGGTCTACGCGCTGCTGCGCGAGGTGCTGGTGAAGACCGGCAAGGTCGGCCTGGCCAAGGTGGTGATCGCGACCAAGCAGCACCTGGCGCTGCTGATTCCCTTCGGCAAGGTGCTGGTGCTCAACCTGCTGCGCTGGGGCGACGAGATCAAGGACGCCGACGGGCTCGACCTGCCGGCCGCCGGCATCAAGGGCGCGAAGCTGTCGGCCGCCGAGATGAAGATGGCCGAGCAGCTGGTCGGCGACATGTCGGGCCCGTGGAACCCCGACGAATTCAAGGACGAGTTCAAGCACGCGGTGATGAAGATCGTCGAGAAGAAGGTCAAGGCGGGCGACACGGAGACGGTGGTGCAGCCGGAAGAAGAAGCACCGGAGGGCGGCGCCGAGGTGATCGACCTGACCGAGCTGCTCGCGCGCAGCCTGCGCAGCGGCAAGCGCACGCCGCCTGCGGCGAAGAAGCGTGCGGCGAAGTCGACGGCTTCTGCACGCAAGACCGCGCACAAGCCTGCGGCGGCCAAACGCGCGAAGAGCGTGGCCCGCAAGGCGGCTTGACTAGCGCCGCGGCGCTTTCGCAGCCCCCGGCAGCGCCGCCACGCGCTGCGCCAGGAAGTCGACCAGCACCTGCACGCGCAACGGCAGCTGCCGGCGCGGCGCATAGAGCAGGTGCAGCTCCTGCGCCGGCCCCGTGTGCCGCGCGAGCACGCGCACCAATTTCCCTTGCGCCAGCAGGTCCGCGACCATCCAGGTGGGTTGCAGCGACACGCCTGCGCCGGCGAGCACGCTGTCGAGCAACGCCACGGCGTTGTTGACGCGGTAGCGGCTGCGCACCGGCACGGCCACCGCGCCGTCGGGGCCCGTGAGCAGCACGCCGTCGTCGCCCGCCGCATAGCGCAGGTAGTCGTGGGCCAGCAGGTCCTGCGGCGTGCGCGGCTTGCCGCGTGCGGCCAGGTAGTCCGGCGAGGCGACGAGCACGCGCGGCCAGCTGCCGAGGTGGCGCGCGACGAGGTCGGGCGGCAGCGCGCCGCCGACGCGCAGCGAGACGTCGATGCGCTCCTCGCGCGGATCGACGAAGCGGTCGTCGAGCACCAGCTCCAGTTCGATGTCGGGGTACAGCCGCAGGAACTCGACCGCCATCGCGTTGAGATGGCGCTGCCCCAGCGTGACCGGCGCGCTCACGCGCAGCAGGCCGCGCGGCTGCTGCACCTGCGCGCGCGCATCGGCCACGGCGTCGCCGTAGTCCTCGAGCATGCGGCGCGCGCGTTCGTGAAAACGCTGGCCCTCCTCCGTGAGGCTCAGGCCCGTGGCCGCGCGCCGCAGCAGCCGCACGCCCAGCGATCGCTCCAGCCCCGCGACCAGCTTGCTCACGGTGGGCTGCGTGGTGTCGAGCGCGCGGGCCGCGCCCGAGAGGCTGCCGAGCTCGACGCTGTGCACGAAGGCGGAGAGTGCGCGAAGGGTGTCCATGGGGTCATTCGATTCAGGAATGCGATACATGCCATTCTGCGTTCTACCCCTCGAGATTCGAATGAAAGAAAGTTCGTCCATCGACACTTCTTTCACCTGAGGACATTCACATGACCGCTTCGCGACTCACCTCCCTCCTGCGCCAGGGCGCGCTCGCCCTTTCCCTCGCGGGCGCCGCCACCGTCTCCGTTGCAGCGCCCACGCACTGGAGCCCCAGCTGGATGGCCGCCACCCAGCCGCTGTGGGACGAAAGCTTCGTGCTGCCCATCGGCATCCCCGCCCGCTTCGAGCGGCAAACGCTGCGCCAGGTGGCGCGCCTGAGCATCGGCGGCACGCGGCTGCGCGTGGTGATCAGCAACGAAGGCGGCACCACGCCGCTGCACATCGGCGCCGCCCGCGTGGCCCGCCATGCGAGCGGCTCGGCGGTGGTCGAAGGCAGCGACCGGGTGCTGCGCTTCGGCGGCCGCAGCGACGTGACGCTGCCACCCGGCGCGCGCCTCGTGAGCGACCCGGTCGACCTGCCGCTGCCCGCGCTGAGCGAGGTGGCCGTGTCGCTCTACCTGCCGGAACCCAGCCAGCCCGCGGGCTTTCACTTCGATGCGCGGCAGACGCTGTACATCGCCGACGGCGACCTGAGCGCCGCCGCGCGATTGCCGGCCGCCGCCACCTCGTGGAGCACCCGCGTCTACGTGAGCGGCCTGATCGTCGAGACGCCGCAGGCGCCCGTCACCGTCGTCGCGCTGGGCGACTCGATCACCGACGGCAACGGCTCGACACCCGGCGCCCACACGCGCTGGCCCGACGCGCTGGCCGAACGCCTCGCGCCGCGCGGCGTGGGCGTGCTCAACGCGGGCATCTCGGGCGGCCGGTTGCTGAAGGACGGCATGGGCCGCGCGGCGCTCGAGCGCGCGGGCCGCGATGTGTTCGCGCAGCCCGGCGTGCGCGCGATGGTCGTGCTGCTGGGCACCAACGACATCGGCTGGCCCGGCGGCCCCTTCGCGCCGCAGGAGCCCGCGGTGCGCGCCGAGGCCGTGATCCAGGGCTTTCGCCAGCTGATCGAGATGGCCCATGCCCACAACGTGCGCATCGTGGGCGCCACCATTCCGCCGAATGAACGTGCGCTCGAAGGCACGCCGCTGGCCGGCCACCACTCGCCCGAGAAAGACACCGTGCGCCAGGCCGTCAACCGCTGGATCCGCGAAGGCGGTGCCTTCGATGCGGTGGTCGATGTCGACGCGCTGCTGCGCGACCCGGCCCGGCCGACCCGACTGAAAGCCGCCATGGATTCGGGCGACCACCTGCATCCCGGCGACGCCGGCTACCGGGCGATGGCGGCGGCCATCGACCTCGACGCCTTGCTGGGCAACGATCTTCGATAGACTGCAAATATACTGTACATAAATACAGTCTTTTCTCTAGAATGGATCGTCTCCAAGAACAACATTCGAGGCGACGCCATGACCACCGCCAACCCGCCTGCGCCCTCCGCGCAGGTGCTTTTTTTCTCCTCGCGACAGCATCCGTTGCAGTCGCGTTCGCGCACCACCGGCAAGACAGGCCGGATTTCGAACTGGCCCTTCCGCGTGACGCGGGAGCACGGCCACGACGACAGCAACGAACAGGATGACATCCGCGTTCAGGTGGCGCGCGTCATCCGGACGACGGCCGCGCATTGGTGGCCGCCGGAGCCCTGAACCGCCTTTTCATCCTTCTTCCCCCGGAGAACTGCAATGGACGACTTCAACCGTGGCGATGCGTTTGCGAACGAGCCCGAACCCGACTGGGACTCCCCCGCTTTCGAGAGGCAACGCCACCTTCTCATCGCACTGTTTCCCGAGCCTGACGTGCAAGCGGCGATCGAAGCGCACCGCAAGGAGTGGATCTGGCCCAAGGGCCACTACTTTCCTCGCAGCCCGCGACTGCACTTGACGCTCCACTGCTTCGGCGACCAGTCCAAGGAGGTCGAGAAACGCCTGCGTGAAGCGCTCGCCCAGGTTCGGGTGCGGCCCATGAGCCTCGTGCTGGACAGCTCGCGCACATGGCGCAACGACATCGCGGTGCTGCAGCCCGCCGAGCACGGCGCCTTGCGCACCCTGCATGCGAACATCGGGCGTGCCGTCCAGAAGGCGGGCATCGTCACGGAAACGCCGACGTTCACACCGCACATCACCATCGCCCGCCGCACCGAGGGCGCGGCCTACCCGATGCGCCTGCCGCCGATCCCGTGGCACGTGAGGAAATTCCTGCTCGTGCGCTCGTTCACTTCGCATCCCGTCGAGCACAAGGTGCTGGCCACCTACGAGGCCGACGAAGAAGACAAAGAAGACGCCGTCTGACAACGGCGGGCCGGCTTTCGTGGCCTTATCGGGTGAGACAATTTTCGGCGCCCATCGAACCCACGCCACGCCCGCCGCATGCTGACACCACCCGATATCGCCCCCGACGCCGTTCAAGCGCGCCTCGCCGAAACCTACGGCCTCCAGGCGACACGCACCGAATTCCTGCCGCTGGGCGCCGACGTCGATTCGGCCGCATTCCGCATCGAGGCCTCGGACGGCCGCGCGTACTTTCTCAAGCTGCGCCGCGGCGGTTTCACACCCGCCGTGGTCGACGTGCCGGCCGTGCTCCATCACACCTATGACATCGACGCCGTGATGGCCCCGCTGCTCACGCGCACGCGGCGACTCAGCGTGCAGGACCATGGCTTCGACTGGGCGCTCTACCCCTTCTTCGACGGCGTCGACGGCTTCACGCGCACGCCGACCGACCGGCAATGGACCGCGCTCGGCACTGCGCTCAACGCCATCCACCACGCCGAGTTGCCCGAATCGCTGCTCGCGGGCCTGCCGCGCGAAAGCTATTCGCACCACTGGCGCGAAGGCGTGCGCCGCTACCAGCGCCGCTTCATCAACGGCGTGGCGGGCGACGATCTGGTCAAGCGCTTCCTCGCCTTCTGGGACGTGCACGACGAAGAGATCGATTCGATCGTCTACCGCAGCGAGCAGCTCGCCTCGATCCTGCTCGAGAAGTCGCTGCCGCAGGTGCTGTGCCATGCCGACCTGCACGCGGGCAACGTGCTGCTGGGCGACGACGACCGGCTGTGCATCGTCGACTGGGACACGCTCATCCTCGCGCCGAAGGAGCGTGACCTGATGTTCATCGGCGGCGGGGTCGGCGGCGTGTGGAACCAGCCGCGCGAAGAAGCGCTGTTCTTCCAGGGCTACGGCACGAACGAAGTGGTCGACACGCTCGCCCTCGCCTACTACCGCCACGAACGCATCGTGCGCGACCTGCTCGAGTTCTGCGACCAGATGTTCGACCCGCAGGCCAGCCGCGAAGACCGCGAGGAAGGCCTGCGCCAGATGGCGAGCCAGTTCGAGCCGGGCAACGTGGTCGCCGTCGCGCACCGCGACTACGACGCCATCACCTGAAGCACCTGAAGGGCGCCGCTCAGATCAGCAGGTCCTGCGCGTCGTCCTCGAAGCCCGCCACGGGCTGCGCCTTGGCCAGCGCCAGCCACACCGAAAAAGGAATGCGCTCGAAGGCGCGGTGCACCGCGGCGCGCGCCACCACGAGGCGCTCGCCCTCGAGCACCATCACGCCGCATTCGGCCGGGATCTCGTCGGGCGACGCGATGCAGCGGCCCTTGGCGTCGTTGCCCAGCACGTACCAGCACTCGCCGCCCAGGTCGAGATAAGCCGCGCGCTTGTCGGGCTTGCGCAGATCGCCCAGCAGGTCGGCGCGGCTGACCTTCACCTCGTGCACGATCGGGTGCGCATAGGCCTCGACGCTGGTGTTGCGAATCGAGAAGACATCGGGCCGCGCCATGCACCAGCGCGGCTTGCCGCCCTCTTCGAGCGGCGGCAGCCGGGCGCGCAGGCCCAGGCCGCGCCAGGCGATGCGGCCGCCGCGCGTCATCTCGCGCGCCACGCGCTCCACCAGCGCCTCGTGCGGCGACAGCGCCGCGCGGTTGACCGTGAGCGTGGTGGCAATGCGCGCAATGCCCGCGTCGGTCACGCGCAGCGTCTCGTGGCCCAGCGCGCTGCGCACGCGTTCGAGAAAACCGCCCGCGAGCAGCTCGACCTCGATGGTGTCGCAGCAGGGCCAGCCGGCCGAACGGTAGATCTCGCGCAGGCGCCGTGCGTGCGGCTTGCCGAAGGGCACGCCCGTCTGCAGGGGCGGCGGGTCGCTCACCGGCGGCGGAAAACCGGGGTCCGTCACCGGGGGCACCGTGGGCGGCGGATCGCCTTCGGGCGGCCGCACGGGCGGCGGCGGTGGCGGCATGGGCACATCGGGCGCGGGCGGCGGCGGGCCGATCGGCGTGGCGACGACCTCATCGGCAAGAGCGATTGCGGCGGTTGCGGCGAGTGCGGACATGGGAAGAACAGGTTAGCGAAAAGTGAGGGGCGGTGCGAGGCATGGAATGATCGGTTGCATTCGCAATGCCTCAGTGGAAGTCACGGCTGGTGTTGCTCTGCGCCAGCCGGCCCAGCAGCGGCGTGAGGTCCTTGAAGCCGGTGGCGATCAGGTGCTGCACCTTGCCGCCGCTGTCGTCGTCGCGCTGCCAGGTGCCCTGCACCGCGAGCAGGTGCGACTTGAGCAGCGGCTCGCGCCAGGCCTCGATGACGTGGCTCCACACGATCACATTGACGTTGCCGGTCTCGTCCTCCAGCGTGACGAAGATGGTGCCGTTGGCGGTGCCGGGCCGCTGCCGGCCCTTGACGATGCCGCAGGCGCGCACGGTCTGGCCGCTGCGCGCGGCGCGCAGTTCGACCGCGCTCAGGAGTCGCATGCGCGCCAGGCGCGGGCGCAGCAGCGCGAGCGGATGGCGGCGCAGCGTGAGGCCCAGTGCCGCGTAGTCGCCGACGATCTCTTCGCCCTCGGGCGCGGCGGGCAGCAGCAGCGCCTGTTCGTGGATCGGCACGCCCTTGAGCAGGGCCGACGAGCGATGCTGCGCCGTGGCATCCCACACCTGCTGGCGCCGATGGCCCGAGAGCGACATCAGCGCATCGGCCGCGGCGAGCGCGACCATGTCCTTGCCTTCGAGTTCGGCGCGCAGGGCCAGGTCTTCGGTGCTGGTGAAAGGTGCTTGCGCGCGCGCTGCGAGCAAACGCCTGGCGCCGGCTTCGCTGAGGCTCAGGACCCGGTTCAGGCCCAGCCGCACCGCCGGCTGGTTCTCGTTGCCCAGGCGCTCGGCGTAGCGCGTGTCGGTGCCTGGCGGCATGCGCGGCGCATCGGGCGCGCGGGCTTCGAGCGTGGTGTCGATCTCGCTGCACGTGACGTCGACCGGCCGCACCTCGACCCCATGGCGGCGCGCGTCCTGCACCAGCTGCGAGGGGCTGTAGAAGCCCATCGGCTGCGAGTCGAGCAGTGCGGCGAGGAAGCAGGCGGGTTCGTAGTTCTTGAGCCAGCTGCTGATGGTGACGAGCAGCGCGAAGCTCGCGGCGTGGCTTTCGGGGAAGCCGTAGTCGCCGAAGCCGAGGATCTGCTTGAAGATGGCTTCGGCGAAAGTTTCCTTGTAGTCGTTGGCGGTCATGCCCTTGACGAGCTTGTCGTGGAACTTGCCCAGGCCGCCCTTGCGCTTCCACGCGGCCATGGCGCGGCGCAGCTGGTCGGCTTCGTCGGCAGAGAATCCGGCCGCGATCATCGCAATCTGCATCACCTGCTCCTGGAAGATCGGGATGCCCAGCGTGCGCTCCAAGGCCGGACGGAGTGCTTCCTTTTCATAGGTGATCGCCAAGCCCTTGGCCACCCGCTCGCGCTGCTTCAAGTACGGATGCACCATGCCACCCTGGATGGGCCCGGGCCGCACGATCGCGACCTCGATCACCAGGTCTTCATAAGTGCGCGGCTTCAGTCGCGGCAGCATCGACATCTGCGCGCGGCTCTCGATCTGGAACACGCCGATGGTGTCGGCGTCGCAGATCATGTCGAAGACGTTGGGGTCGTCGTTGGGGATGTGGTGCATCTCCATCATCGAGCCCCGCCAGCGGTTCATGTGATCGAGCCCGCGGCGGATGGCGCTGAGCATGCCGAGCGCGAGCACGTCGACCTTGAGCATGCCCATGGCCTCGAGGTCGTCTTTCTCCCACTGGATAACCGAGCGGTCTTTCATCGACGCCTTCTCGACCGGCACCAGCCGCGTGAGCCTGGTGTGCGTGAGCACGAAGCCGCCGACGTGCTGGCTCAGGTGGCGCGGAAACCCCTTGAGCTTTTGCGTGTGCTCGATCCACTGCATCAGCTTGAGCCGGTCTTCCTTCACGCCGACGCGCGCAGCGGCCTTGTCGAGCTGTTCGCCGAGCGCGGTGTCGTCGAACCAGTAGTGGTCCTTGGCGAACTCGTCGACCAGCCGCTCGTCGATGCCGATGGCCTTGCCGACGTCGCGCAAGGCGCTGCGCGAGCGGTAGCAGATGACGACGGCGGCGATGGCGGCGCGCTCGCGGCCGTACTTTTCGTAGATGTACTGGATGACTTCTTCGCGCCGCTGGTGCTCGAAGTCGACGTCGATGTCGGGTGGCTCATTGCGATGGCGGCTCAGAAAGCGCTCGAACAGCAAGGTGGCCTTGTCGGGGTTGACGGCAGTGATGCCGAGGCAGTAGCACACCGCCGAGTTGGCCGAAGAGCCGCGCCCCTGGCAGAGGATGCCCTGCGAGCGCGCGAAACGCACGATGTCCTCCACCGTGAGAAAGAACATCTCGTACTGGAGTTCGGCGATCAGCACGAGCTCTTTCTCTACCTGCTCGCGCACCTTGTCGGTAATGCCGTCCGGGTAGCGCACGGCCGCCCCTTCCCAGGTCTTGCGCACCAGCGTCTGCAAGGGTGTCTCGCTGCTGCCCACGGTTTCGAGCGGGTACTTGTAGTTGTCGCGAATCACCTTCGGATCGAACCTGCACCGCCCGGTCACCACCAGCGTGTTCGCCAGCATCGCGGGCAGGTACAGCTCGGCCAGCCGCACCCGCTGCCGCAGGTGCCGCTCCGCATTCGACTGCAGCGCAAAGCCGCACTCGGCGACGGTCTTGCCCTCGCGCACGGCCGTCAACACGTCGTGCAGCGGCTTGCAGGCACGCACGTGCATGTGCACGTCGCCGGCCGCCACGAGCGGCACACCCGTCTGCTCGCCCGCCTGCATCAGCGTGACGAACCACAGGTCGTCGTCAAACTCGTTGAACAGCTCCACGGCCAGCCAGAGGCTGTCGCCGTACAGCGCCTTGGCCGCTGCCAGGTCTTCCTGCAAGGAGGCTGCATCCGGCATGCCACCCGGCGGACGGTGCGGCACGAAGAGCACCTGGCAGTCCTGCAGCGAAGCCACGTCGCTGCCCTCCCAGCTCACGCGGTACTCGCCCTTGGGCAATTCTGTGTTGCGCGCAGCGGTGATGAACTCGCAGAGGTTGCCCCAGCCCTCGGTGTCGTTCGCGATCACCACGAGCTTGAAGCGCTCGAAGTGGAACTCGCTGCCGAACAGCAGGCGGAAGGCGGGGTTGCGCGGGATCGGTGGTTCGTCCGGGTGCTCGCGCTCGTACGCGTCGAGCTTCGCAGGCAGATCACGCAATGCGACATAGGCACGCACGATGCCCGCCACCGAGCATTCATCGGTGATCGCCAGCGCCGAGTAGCCCAGGTGATAGGCGCGCTCCACCATGTCCTCGGGCATCGATGCGCCGCGCTGGAAGCTGAAGTTCGTGAGGCAGTGCAGCTCGGCGTAGTCGGGCAACCCCGGCACCGGCTTCTGCCGCTGCGGCAGCACATGCACCTTGGCGGGCTGGCGCTTGCGCTCTTCCTTGCCGCTCAGGTCAGGCATAGAAGCCTTGCAGGTACCAGCGCACCTCGCCCGACGAAAAGCGCGTGGCGGGTCGCTCGCGAAAGATCCACACCAGGCCGGCCTCGGGGCTTTCGGCCACGTAGTAGTCGCGCATCGCGGGCTGGCCGCCGTCTTCTTCGCCGCCCCACCAGCCGGCCTCGACGCGCTGCGGCCCGACCAGCTTGCGCAGCGGCCCGCAGTAGCACGGGCGCTCGCCGTCCATCTCGAGCCGCAAGGGCTCGGGCAGCAGCCAGGGCGGGTAGATCGCATCGGGCTGCGAGGCGGCGTCCTTGCGGGCCTTGTCGGGCGCCGGCGTTTTCTCTTTTTGCAGCGCGGGCCGCCACCGCTGCTGGCGCTCGGGCCGGTGGTCGGCCTGCGCGATCGGCACCACCACCTGGTCGGCGCCGAGTCGCACGCTGAGCCGTTCGACCATCTCGTGCAGTTTGTCGCCCTTGCGGTTGTCTTCGGGCAGGAAGCTGGTGCTGGTGCCGGCCAGCGGATCGGTTTCAAGCGTGCGCAACTTCAGCCAGCTCGCGGGCGCGGCCAGCGTGGTGAGCGCGAGTTTTTCGGACAGCAGACGGCGCAGGTGCGCCATGTCCTGCGTGGGCTCTGCCGTGCGCACGGTGAGCTGCTGGTGCGGCGGCAGGGTCACGCCGTTGAGGCGCCGCAGGTCGAGCGTCCATTGCAGCTCGAGCGCACGCGCACCGCGCTGGCGGGCGCGCAGCCAGATCTGCAGCGCCGAGAGCAGGCGGTTGGCCGACCACATGAGTTCGGGCCCGGTCTCGGCCAGCGCGGGCAGTTCGAGCTTCTGATCGAACACGTCGGGCAGCGTGAGCCAGGCGTGGCTTTCGGGGCGCAGGCCCCAGGCGATGTCGAGCGCCTCGCGCAGTCCGGCGCCGAAGCGCCGCGCCAGCCCGCCGCGCGGCAGCGCCGCCACCTCGCCCCAGGTGCGACAGCCCAGGCGCGCGAGCAGGTCGAGGTGGCCCTGCGCGGCCGTCAGCGTGTCCAGCGGCAGGCCGGCCGGTACCTCGGCTGGCCGGTGCTCGTTGCGCGCGAACAGGCGCAGCCGCGCCAGCGCGATCAGGCTGGTGGCGCCCTGCGCGCCGCGCATGCGCGCGTCGGGCGCAGGGTTGAGGGCCAGCAGCTGGCGCATCAGCGGCGCGCGACCGCCCCACAGGCGTTCGCAGGCCGAGACCTCGAGCATCAGCGCCTCGTCCTGCCAGGCGACGTGCGGCGTGAACTGCAGCGCCCACCAGCCCAGGGCCTCGGGCGGAGGCATGTCGGGGGCGTCGGCTTCCTCGGTTTCAGACGACCACTGCAAGGCGATCCAGTGCATCCGGGCCTCCTTTCCATGCGCCGATGCGCACCACCGTGGCCGACGGCGCGGCGGCCGGTGCCACGGGCGGCTGCAGACGCAGCTGGCGCCGCACGCGGGCGGCGGCCAGCAGCGCGCTCATGCGGGCGTTGCGCGCCGGCACCCGCACCGGCGCGGCCAGCGGCGGCCCCCGGCGCTTGAGCAGGTGCAGCGCGATCTGCGCCGGATCGTCCGGGCAGCGCTCGGCGCGCAGG
The DNA here is from genome assembly GCF_041154445.1 of Variovorax sp. V118. Taxonomy (GTDB): domain Bacteria; phylum Pseudomonadota; class Gammaproteobacteria; order Burkholderiales; family Burkholderiaceae_C; genus Variovorax; species Variovorax boronicumulans. Next base: position 3,131,790 of record NZ_AP028663.1, read on the forward strand.
CGCAGGCGCGCGGGCGAGGCCGACAGCGCCACCGACTCGGGCCGGCACACGAACAGCAGCACCTCGTGCTGCGCGGCCGCCAGCTGCAGCCGCCGCAGCTCGCCCACGCGGGCCTGCGGCAGCCAGGCGACGACGGCGGCGATCTCGGCGCAGCGCAGCGCCTGCTCGCAGGCCCACAGCCGCGCGGCCGGGGCGTCGCTGCGCACGCACATCAGCGCCTCCACCGGCAAGCCCTGTGCCGCCAGCGCGGTGCCGCAGGGTTCGTAGGGCGCGCCGACCAGCACCACCGGCCCGCCGCGCGCCTCCACGGCCTGCGCCAACGCGGGCAGCAGCAGGCGCCAGACATGGGCCTCGGGCGTGGCCTGCAGCAGCTCCGTCATCGCGCCCACGGGCCAGCCGCCGCCGGGCAGCTCGGCGTCGAGCGCGGCATGCCCGGTGGCCACGACCTGCGCGTCGGCCAGGCCGAGTTCGTCGGCGTGCCAGACGCCGCGGCCCGCGGCGGTGGAAAAGGAGTCGAGGAAAGGGAGGCCCATGATTGCAGTTGTTAACTGTATTTTTATACAGTATTCCCCAGGTCGCAACCAGCGATCGATTTACCTGCGAAGGCCCGCGCCTTAAGATCGGTTTATTAACAATTAGTGACCATGAGACACAAAATGATTCACCTGCGGTTTCTGGCCCTCGCCGCGCTCGTCTTCGCAGGGGTGCCCGCCTCGGCGCAGCCCGCCAAGCCGCTCCTGATCGGCCAGACCTACGTGCAGACCGGCCCGCTCGCGTCGCTGTCGACCGAGCCGCTGGTGGGCATCCGTGCCATGTTCACCGCGCTGAACGCGAGCGGCGGCGTCAACGGCCGGCCGGTCGAGCTGCGCCAGCTCGACGACGCCTACGACCCCGCCAAGGGCGCGGAGAACGTCAAGACCTTCGTGAAAGACGGCGCCATCGGCGTGCTGATGCCCATCGGCACCTCGTCGGCGGTCGGCGCGCTGAAGGCGGCCAACGAGCTGAAGATTCCCGTCGTCGGCCCGTACACGGGCGCGGGCCCGGTGGTGAAGTTCAGCGAGTTCGGCTTTCCGGTGCGCATCAGCTTCGACGAGGAATACAGCCGCATCGTGAACCACCTGTTCACCATCGGCCTGTCGCGCATCGCCTTCGCGCACAACGACAACCCCGGCGCGCGCTCGGCGATGGAGAGCACGCAGAAGTTCATTGCCGAACGCGGCGACAAGATGGTCGGCAGCGTGGCCATCAAGAACGACGGCTCCGACGCGGCCGAGCGCGCCGCCGAGCTGGCCAAGCTCAAGCCCAAGGCCGTGGTGCTGTCGGCCACCAACGACGTGGCGGCGAAGTTCATCGCGGCCTACCGCGCGGCCGGCGGCGAGACGGCCTTCTATTCGTTCTCGTTCCTGAATGGGCAAAAGCTGTTCCAGGACATCAAGAAGGACGCGGCCGGCGTGGTCATCTCGCAGGTCGTGCCCTACCCGTGGAACAGCGCGATGCCCGTCATCGCCGAGTACCAGGCGGCGATGAAGAAGATCGGCATGACCGAATTCAGCTACGCGAGCCTGGAGGGCTACGTCACGGCCAAGGTCATGGTCGAAGGCCTGAAGCGCGCGGGCGCCAATCCCACGCCCGAGTCGCTGCAGAAGGGCCTGGAGTCGTTCAAGACGCTGGACCTCGGCGGCATTGCCGTGTCGTACCGGCCCGGCGAGCACCGCGGGCTGACCTTCTCCGAGCTGTCGATGCTCAAGGCCGACGGGCGCTACCTGCGCTGAGCCCTTCCGCCCGCCGGCATGGCGGGCGCAGAATTTCGTTCGTGACGACGCCCCTCACGAACGCACCCCCTTACGCCCTCACGCGCGCCCGGTTGCTCCGACTGGGCGCAGCCCTGTGCGCAGGTGCCGCGCTCCCCTCCTTCGCCCAGCAGCCACCCCGCAGGCCCGCGATGCAGATGACCACCCGCCCCATTCCCTCCACGAAGGAAGCCCTGCCGGTCGTCGGCTGCGGCACCTGGATCGGCTTCGACCAGCGCCCCGGCACCGACGAATACAGGCGCCTGCCCGGCGTGCTCGACGCGCTCTTCGCGGCCGGTGGCACGGTGATCGACAGCTCGCCGATGTACGGCCGCTCCGAGGAAACCACCGGCGAACTGCTGGCCGCCGCCAAGCCGGGCGCCAGGCCCTTCCTCGCGACCAAGGTCTGGACCTCGGGCCGCGAAGCCGGCATCGCGCAGATGGAACAGTCGTTCACTCGGCTTCGCACGCAGCAGATCGACCTGATGCAGGTGCACAACCTCGTCGACTGGCGCACCCACCTCGCCACGCTGCGCGGCTGGAAGGAAAAAGGCCGCGTACGCTACATCGGCATCACCCACTACACCGCCTCGGCCTACGACGAGGTCGAAGCGGTGCTGCGCGCCGAGAAGCTCGACTTCCTGCAGATCAACTACTCGCTCGATGCGCGCGATGCCGAACAGCGCCTGCTGCCGCTCGCGGCCGAGCGCGGCGTGGCGGTGATCGTCAACATGCCCTTCGGCGGCGGCGGCCTGCTGCGCCGCCTGCGCGACAAGCCGCTGCCCGCCTGGGCCGGCGACATCGGCTGCACGAGCTGGGCACAGGTGCTGCTGAAGTTCGTGCTGAGCCATCCGGCCGTGACCTGCACGATCCCGGGCACGAGCCGCGCGGAGCACATGACGGACAACGCCGCGGCCGGCGCCGGCACCTTCCCCGATGCGGCCTTCTGGCACCAGCATGCAGGCGCGCTGGGCCTGTGAACCTCAGCCGAAGAACTTCACCAGCTGCGCGTTGACCGCGTCGGCGCGTTCGTACTGCACCCAGTGCCCCGCGCCGTCGATCACCACGCCTTCGCGGCCCGGGCCTTCGCTGGCCAGTTGCGCCACCAGCGGACGCGAATCGGCGGTGACGTCGAACTCGCCCCACAGCAGCAGCGTCGGCACGCCCAGCGTGTCGATCGCGGCCTGCAGGCCGCCCGAGAGCGACACCTCCTTGCTGCGAAAGCGCGTGCCGTGGCACGAGAGGTCGTGGATCTCGAAGGCCAGCGGATCGATGGCGGCCGGCGCGTGCAGCATCAGCGCGCCCAGGTTGTGCATGAGCGCGGCGCGCTCGGTCTCGCGGTCGGGGGCGGCGCGCCAGTTGATCATTTCGACCATCATGCGGCGCAAGGTGCCATGGCCGCCGCTGCCCATCAGCGCCAGCCGGCGGATCGCGCCGCGCCGCACCGCGAAGCGCGCGGCGGTGAGCCCGCCGAACGAGAAGCCGCCCAGGTCAATGGGCGTGCCGGCGCCGATGAGCGCATCGAGCGTGCCGCCGAGCGCGGCCAGGAGCGGCACCAGCGCGTCTTCGCCGGGCGCCACGCGCGGCAGCGCGTCGGAATCATGGAAGCCGGGCATGTCGGGCAGGAGCAGCGTGCGTTGCGCCGACAGCGCCTCGGCGTTGCGCAGCCAGTGCATCCAGCTGCCGTGGCCGCCGTGCAGCAGCACGATGGGCGGCTGCGTCGTGTCGGTGCCGAAGCGGCGCCAGCGCACGCGAATGCCGTCGTGCACCGGGTCGTGCGAGGTGGACAGGGCTTCGATGCGGGCGATCTGGCGCCGGGCTTCGGCGGATTCGTCGGGGGTGGGAAGAGCGGGCGTGGGCATGGCTTCATTCTGCCGCGCGGCCCGCGAGCCTTCAGGCGGCGCCGAACCGGTAGCTCGACACCACGAGCCCGCCCATGAAGGCGTCCTCGTGGTAGACGCGCTCGCCGACGTCGCCTTCGGCCGCACCGACCGCGACCATCAGCGGAATCAGGTGCTCCTCGCGCGGGTGCGCCATGCGCGCCGACGGGGCCGAGGCCCAGTCCTGCAGGCGTTGCACGCGCGCCTGCGGCGTGGCCTGCACAGCCGTCTCGTCGAGCCAATCGCCGAAGGCCTTGGACACGCCGTGCGCCTGCGGACCGAAGTTGCGCAGGTTGTGATAGCTCAGGCCGCTGCCGACGATGAGCACGTTCTCGTCCCGCAGCGGCGCGATGGCGCGGCCCAATGCCAGGTGCTCGGCCGGGTCGAGCCCGCGCCGTAGCGACAGCTGCACCACCGGCACGTCGGCGTTCGGGTACATCGCGGCCATGGGCGAGAACATGCCGTGGTCGTAGCCCCGCTCGGGGTCGATCTGCGCCGGCAGGCCGGCGGCGGCGATCAGCGACTGCACGCGCTGCGCGAGTTCGGGCGAGCCGGGCGAGGCGTAGCGCACCTCGTAAGTGTGGGCCGGAAAGCCGCCGTAGTCGTAGATCATGGGCGGGCGCGGGTTGCCCTGCACCGTGAACACGGGCGACTCCCAGTGCGCCGAGACCATGAGGATGGCGGCCGGCGTGCGGCCGATCTGGCGCGGCATGTCGGCCAGCGAGGCGGCCAGCTGGTCGTAGGTGGCGCCCATCTCCTTCTTCATCCAGGGCCAGGGGCCGCCGCCGTGCGAGATGAAGTACGTGGGCAGGCGGGAAAGCGTGTTGGTGTCGTGGGTCAAGTCGATGCTCCTTGAGGCGTTGGATTGACTGTAGACATTTCCTTTCAGGAAATCGACAGGCTACGATGCATCGAATCCTTTCTTCACAGGAAATCATCGATGGACCGCATGACCAGCCTGCGCGTGTTCCGCGAAGTCGTCGAGGCCGGCAGTTTCGTGGCGGCGGCCGAGCGCCTGGGCCTGTCGGCACCGATGGCCAGCAAGCACGTGGCGCAGCTCGAGAAATCGCTGGGCGCGCGGCTGCTGCACCGCTCCAGCCGCCACCTGAGCCTGACCGAGGCCGGCACCGCCTGGTACGAACAGAGCCGCCGCGCGCTCGACCTGCTCGACGCGGCCGAGGCCGCCATCGGCCAGACCAGCGACGCGCCGCGCGGCCAGCTCAAGGTGAGCGCGCCCGTGTGGTGCGCCACGCCGCGTTTTGCGCGCGTGCTGGCGGACTACCGCGCGGCGTACCCGGAAGTGCTGGTCGACATGCACCTGGAAAACCGCAAGGTCGATCTCGCGGCCGACGGCTACGACCTGGCCTTGCGCGCCACGCAGGAGCCCTCGCCCGCACTCATCGCGCGGCCGCTGTGCCGCGTGCCCTTTCATCTTGCGGGCACGCCGGCCTACCTGAAGCGCCACGGCGCCCTGCCCGCGGTGCCGGCCGACCTCGCGAAGCTGGGCGCGATCGTGCCCAGTTACGTGAACCTGGACAACCTCGCGCTCAAGGGGCCGGGCGGGCGCATGTTCCCGCTGCGGCTCACGCCCGCGATGCGCTCGGACGACACCACGCTCACGCTGCACGCGGTGCGCGCCGACATGGGCATTGCCTACCTGCCCGTGTGGCTCATCGACGACGACCTGGCGCAGGGCCGGCTGGTGCGGCTGCTGCCCGCGTTCGAGGCCACGCCGGTCACGCTGTTCGCCGTGTACACGAGCCGGCAGTACATGTCGCCCAAGCTGCGAACTTTCATCGACTTCCTGAGCGCGCGGCTGGGGGGCATGGAAACAAAGGCAGCAGGCGCCGACGCCCCCCAGGCACAGCCGCGCGCGCCGAGGCTGAAGGGAAGCTGAAGACAGCAAAACCGAACGCACCTTTTCGGGGCAAGGTCATGCATGCAGGGCTACATTCGAAGGCTCTGCTGGAGACCGATTCCTTGTTCCGCTTTTTCGAAAAACTCCTTCCCCCGTACCCCGCCGCCGAACCGACGCTGCCGCCCCAGGGCTTCTTTGCCTTCCTGTGGGCCTGCACGCACGGCGTGCGCGGCAAGATCGCCGCGATGGCGGTGCTCACGGCGGTGATGTCGACCTTCGAGGCCGCGCTGTTCGCGATCCTCGGGCGCATCGTCGACTGGCTCGGCGGCCAGGTGCCCTCGCGGCTGTGGGCCGAGCGCGGCGACACGCTGCTGTGGCTGGCCGCGTTCCTGGTGATCAGCATCGGCGTGGTGGCGCTGCAGACCATCGTGAAGCACCAGACGCTGGCGGTGAACCTGCCGATGCGTCTGCGCTGGAACTTCCACCGCCTGATGCTGGGCCAGAGCATGGCCTTCTACCAGGACGAGTTCGCGGGCCGCATCACGGCCAAGGTGATGCAGACCGCACTCGCCGTGCGCGAGACCGTGTTCGTGCTGGCCGACGTGCTCGTGGCCATGGGCGTGTACGTGGCCACCATGATCATCCTGGTGGGCGTGCTCGACGCGCAGCTGGTGTGGCCCTTCGTCATCTGGCTGGCGCTGTACATCGCCTCGCTGGTGTACTTCGTGCCGCGCCTGGGCAAGGTCGGCAAGGCGCAGGCCGACGCGCGCGCGCTCATGACCGGGCGCGTGACCGACGCCTACACCAACATCGCGACCGTCAAGCTGTTCTCGCACACGCAGCGCGAGGCCGGCTTTGCGCGCGACGCGATGCGCGAGTTCATGAAGACGGGCTACGGCCAGATGCGGCTGGTGAGCGCCTTCGAGATCGTCAACCACACGCTGAGCATGGGCCTGACGGCCGGCATGGCGGGCATGGCGCTGTGGCTGTGGTCGCACGGCACGGTGGGCGTGGGCGCGGTGGCCGCCGCCACGGCGATGGCGCTGCGGCTGCAGGGCATGTCGCACTGGATCATGTGGGAGATGACCAGCCTGTTCGAGAACATCGGCACGGTACAGGACGGCATGAAGACGCTGTCGCGCCCGCGCACGGTGCTCGACGCGCCCCATGCCACGGTGCTCGACGTGCCGCACGGCGAGGTGCGCTTCGAGCAGGCGAGCTTCCGCTATGGCGATGCGGGCCGCCGCGTCATCGACGACCTGAACCTGGTCGTGAAGCCCGGCGAGAAGATCGGCCTGGTCGGCCGTTCGGGCGCCGGCAAGTCGACGCTGGTGAACCTGCTGCTGCGCTTCCATGACCTGGAGAGCGGCCGCATCCTCATCGACGGGCAGGACATCTCGAAGGTCACGCAGGATTCGCTGCGCATGCACATCGGCATGGTCACGCAGGACACCTCGTTGATGCACCGCTCGGTGGCCGACAACATCGCCTACGGCCGGCCCGACGCCACGCTGGCGCAGATCGAAGCCGCCGCCAGGCGTGCCGAGGCGCACGACTTCATCCAGACGCTGGGCGATGCGGGCGGACGGCGCGGCTACGAGGCGCATGTGGGCGAGCGCGGCGTGAAGCTCTCGGGCGGCCAGCGCCAGCGCGTGGCCATCGCGCGCGTGATGCTGAAGGACGCACCGATCCTGCTGCTCGACGAAGCCACGAGCGCGCTCGACTCCGAGGTCGAAGCCGCGATCCAGCAGAGCCTGTACACGCTGATGGAAGGCAAGACCGTGATCGCGATTGCGCACCGGCTGTCGACCATCGCCGCGATGGACCGGCTCATCGTGCTCGACGAAGGCCGCGTCGTCGAAGAAGGCGACCACCGCACGCTGATGGCCCAGGGCGGCCTGTATGCGCGGCTGTGGGCGCACCAGAGCGGCGGCTTCCTGGGCGACGGGCTGGAAGAAGATGAAGCCCTGCGCGCCTGAACGGGCGTCAGGTCGGCAGTGCGCCGGCTTCGTACTGCGCGACGAACTCTCCCGACGGCGGGATCGGCTTGATGATGTCGATCAGCACGCCGTTCGGGTCGCGCGTGATGAAGTGGCGCTGGCCGAAAGCCTCGTCGCGCAGCGACAGCAGGATCGGCAGGCCGGCCGCCTTCAGGCGCTCGTGCTCCGCGTCGGGGTCTTCCACCTCGAAGTTCAGCAGCAGCCCGCCCGCCACCTGCCCGCGCGCTTCGGCGGGAATGGTCTTGTGCGTGCCGTCGAGCACGGCGAGGTTCACCGAGGCATCGTCCGCCAGCTGCAGGTGCACATACCAGTCGGTCGTGAACAGCGACACGAACCCGAAATGCGCCTGGTAGAAGGCCGCGGTGCCGGCCACGTCGTTGGTCATGATCACCGGGTAATAGCTCGTCACTTTCATGGGATGGCTCCTTCGTGGATAAAACGTACAAACTGCATGTAAGTTAAATATTAATCCACAAACAGACTGCATGTAAATTAGGGGCATGGCCAAAACCCCGGCACGCACCAACCGCGAACGCACCGAAACCACCCGCCTCGCGCTGACCGAGGCGGCCCGCACGCTCTTCGTCAGCAAGGGCTACGGTGACACCTCCACGCCCGAGATCGCCATGGCCGCCGGCATCACGCGCGGGGCGCTGTACCACCACTTCAACGACAAGCGCGACCTGTTCCGCCAGGTGCTTTTGCTCGAGGCGCAGGCGGTCGCGGCCGACATCGACGCGGCCACGCCCGACGAGCTCGGCCCGCGCGACGCCCTGCTCGTGGGCAGCGAGGCCTACCTGAAGGCGATGACGGTGCCGGGGCGCACCCGGCTGCTGCTGATCGACGGGCCGGCCGTGCTCGGTCTGGCGGAGATGATGTCGATGGACGACGCCACCTCGGCCAACTCGCTGCGCCAGGGGCTGGCGCGCGCCGGCATGGGCCGCGGCGAGGTGTCGCTCGACGCCCTCGCCCGCCTGCTGTCGGCCGCCTTCGACCGCGCGGCGCTGGAGATCGATGCCGGCGCCGATGCAGCCAAGGTGCGGGCGGCCATGCTGTGGCTGCTGAGCAGGCGCTCCCGCCCAAGAGGAACTAGACCGCGCCTCGCCCGCCCATGCGCACGGGCCACTTGGCCACCGTGCCGCGCTGCATCGATTCGAGCGTGGTCTGCGTGAACACGTTGATGCTCACGTGCCGCGCGAGGTAGTGCTCCAGCACCAGCCCCAGCAGGTACGGGCTCGTGCCCGAGAAGCCTTCTTCATCGACGCTCAGCGTGCACTGCACGCCGCGCCCGTAGATCAACGGCCCCGCGCCCGGCAGGCGCCGCGTCACGGGCTCGATGCGCGAGCCGACGAGGCAATCGATCTGCCGGCGCAGCACGTCGTTGTCGGCGGTGACGAACAGCCGCAGCATGTCGCGCAGCGCCTGCGCGCCCTCGCGGTGCGGCATGTCGGCCAGCGGCAGGTGGTTGAAGCCCAGCTGGCGGATCAGCCGCCACGCGATCTCACGCTGCGCGAACGGCGACTTGGGCGTGCTCGGCGCACGGATGAGGCCCACGGCTGACACCGGGATCGAATCGGCCACCGCGAGGTCGGCCTGCCCGTTGCGTGGCACCAGGCACGGCAGGTCGCGGTTGGTGAGCATCGCCTTCACCGACAGGTAGCGCAGGCTCTCGGGGTACGGCGCCTCCTGCTGGTCGACCAGCGACAGGAACACCTCGGTGCCGATGTACGGCGTGCGGGTGCCGTACTTGCGCGCCGTTTCGGACACCAGCCGCGGCTCGCGCCGCACCGAGAAGTAGCGGCCGTGGTTGCCTTCGTCTTCGTTGAGCGTCTGGTAGAGCGGGCGGAAGTCGATCTCGGCCGTGGTGCGCGCCTGTTGGCCGGCGATGCGCTGCACCGAATACACCTCGAAGTCCATCGGCCGCGAGCGGTCGGGCACGAGGTGGAACTCGGTCTGCGCGCTGTCGAGTTCGATGCGGTCGGTGCGCCGCTCGAACAGGTTGACCACCGGCGTGCTGAACAGCGCGAACTGCGCCGCATCGACCAGCGCCCCCAGCGCGCCGGGCGGCTTGCTCAGCAGCACGACGATCTCGACCTCCTTGCCGGGAATGCGCGCCAGCCCCGGCGCAAGCTGCGTGAGCGTGAAGAAGTAGAAGCGCTCGGGGCACGCGAAGTACTCGTGCAGCAGGTTGTGGCCATGGAAGGTGTTCCACGCCAGCGGCAGCAGGCCTTCGCCCGGCCCCAGCCCTTCGTGCACCAGCGCGCCTTCGGTCACGACGTGCGGGCGGTCCATCAGTTGGCCCGGCTCGCCGACGAAGGTCGCGACCGCCGAGGTGTGCAGCAGCTCGAACAGGTGCGACGCCACCTGCTCGTTGCCGCGCAGGTAGATGGGCAGCCGGTCGAGCCCCGACAGTGCCGAGAAGCCCATCTCGCCCACGATGCGCAGCCGCAGGCGCAGTGCGCCCGTCACCTGCACGTGCGGCGGCACGTAGCGCTCCAGCGCCGGGATGTCGGGCGGTGCGCCGGTAAGCCGCGCCTCGGCGATCTCGAAGGGCCACAGCGTCACGTCCTGGCTGGAGCGGAACTCGCAGGGCGTCTGCTCGCCCGCGGGCACGCGCGCATGAAAAGCCGTGCCGCGCGGCACCACGAAGCCGCGCGTGAAGTCGCCCTCCTTCACGCTGGGATGCAGCTGCGCCACGGCCATCGACGGCGTGGGGCTCAGGTAGTTGGGGTACAGCACCTCGAGCAGGCGCTGCGTGAAGCGCGGAAATTCGGCGTCGAGCTTGATCTGCATGCGCGCCGACATGAAGCTGAACGACTCGATGAGTCGCTCCACGTACGGGTCGGCCACCTCGATGCCGTGCATGCCCAGGCGGCGGGCGATCTTGGGATGCGAGGCGGCGAACTCGCTCGCCGCCTCGCGCATGTAGACGAGTTCCCGGTTGTAGTACTCGAGGAGTTGCGGGTCCATGACGATGAGCCTTCCCTGGCGTGGTTGAAGTAAACGAGAAATGAAAAAGAGACAGACAGGCGCCTTCAGTCCGCCGCGCCGACGATGCGCATGCGGTTGGTCTCGAGGTCGACCGCGCTTTGCACCGTGAAGGCCAGTGGGTACGGCTTCAGGTGGATGAGCGCGCGAATCTCGAACAGCAGCACGTTGTAGGCCTCGGCCGCGCCGTCTTCCTTCATGAGCGGCACGACCTGCACGCTGTCGGGAATCAGGCGCGGCTCGTAGTCGCGGATGGCGCGGCGGATGATGCGTTCGATGTCCGCCCACTTGCGCTCCGACAGGTAGCTGCCGGCCAGCGGCGGCACGCCGTAGTTGACGGTGGAAGACGCCGCGTCGGCATGGCGCGTGCGGTCGATCAGGTCTTCGGCGTTGGTGGTGTTGAACAGCAGGGCCAGGTCGCGCTGGATGATCTCGCGCATCCGGGCCGGCGTGGCCGTGTACTCGGACGGCAGCTCGGCGCTGCGGCCGGGCGCCTCGTCGCGCAGGCGGTCGAACAGCGTGGGCAGCAGCTGCGCGTTGACGCGCGGCGCGGCGGGTGCATCGGGCCCGCGGGGCGCGCGGGCGCCGGGGTGCGCGGGGTGGGAACCTGTGAACGGGGATTGCTCGGTGAGCCGCATGACCTGGCCTTTTCTGGAAGGGGCAGAGTCTTGCGTGGATGCCCGCCGCTCATTGCAAACAATGGTCACACAGCGGGCCGGGCGTGCACGCCCACGCCCACGTCCACGCCGATCTCGGGCATTTGTCGCCGTGTGCGCGCTTCGCGAGTCCTACAGCACGCACCGTCCCTCGCCGACACCCGCGCGCCGGCGGGCGCCCGATGCTGGGTCATCGCCAACCACAAGGAGCCTTCGCGTGAATTCCATCATCTACATCGTCGGCCTGGTCGTGGTCGTCGTCGCCGTGCTGTCGTTCTTCGGCCTGCGCTGAAACCGCAAGCGCAGCGCCACGGGGTCGTTCGCGGCCCCGTTTCTCTTGGGCAGGCCTTCTGCATGCGCCGGGCATAATTTGCGCGCCCCGCCGCCGCTTTGCTGCGCCGGGGCGTCATTGGCGAAGAAGAAGGGACCCTGTTGATCACCACCACCGCGCTGCGCGCACCTGCTTTTCCGGATGCGGTGATCACCGAGGCGGTCCGATGGACCGAACAGAACGGCCCGCTCGACGACGCGTCGGCCCTTCGCACCGCGGCCTCGCGCGCAGCCGACGGCCCCACCTGCATCGTTGAACGCGCCCGCCAGCTCGGCGAGCGCATGGGCCTGCAGGCCGAACTCGCGCGCGGCCGGCAATGGGCACCGTGGGTGCTGCTGGCGCTGGTGGCGCTGGTCGTGATCGCGGGGCTGGGCCTGGCGGGCCAGGTGGTCGGCGGCAACGACCGCCACATCAACGTGATCGTCGCGCTCGTCAGCTTGCTGGGCCTGCATGCGCTCACGCTGCTCTTGTGGCTGGCCGGCCTGTGGCTGCCGTCGGGCACCTTCGGCACGGCCTCGCTGGGCTGGCTGTGGCTGTCGCTCACGGCGCGCGTGGCGGGCGGCCAGCGCGGCCAGGCGCCGCAGCTGGTGCGCGCAGCCACGGGACTGCTCACGCGTGCGCGCCTGCTGCCCTGGGCCTTCGGGCTCGTGAGCCACGGCATCTGGGCGCTGTCGTTCGCCGTGGTGCTGGCCGCGATGCTGTTCGCCCTCGCCTTTCGCAGCTACACGCTGAGCTGGGAAACCACCATCCTCGAACCGGCCTTCTTCGTGCGCGTGGTGCAAGCGCTGGGTTGGCTGCCGGCGCAGCTCGGCTTTCCCGTGCCCGATGCGGCCACCGTGCAATCGGCCACCCCCGTCGCCGCGGCCCAGCGCACCTGGGCGCTGTGGCTCACCGGCTGCATCGCGGTGTACGGCCTGCTGCCGCGCCTGGCGCTGGTGCTGCTGAGCGCCGCCGTCTGCCGCCAGCGTCGCCCCGCCTTGCAGCCCGACTGGCAGGCGCCCTACTACCGCAAGCTGCTGGCCCGCTTCGCCGCGCTGGCGCCACCCGCCATCGTCGATGCCGACCCGGGCCGCGCGCACCCCGCCGCGCCCGCGGGCCTGCCGGCCTCCGAGCAGCACGAGGGCCTGTTCGTCGTCGGCTTCGAGCTGCCGCCCGACCTGCCCTGGCCGCCCGCCGGCTTGCCGGCATCGGCGGTCCGCATCGACGGCAGCGCCCCGGCCCGCCGCACGCTGCTCGACCAGCTCGCGCAGGTCCACCCGCGCACCGTGCTGCTGGTCTGCCATGCGGCCTCGAGCCCCGACCGCGGCACCGAGCGCTTCCTGCGCGAGGTGCTGACGCATTGCGGCGAATGCCGCCTCTGGCTGGCCGACGCGCCCCACGCCGCCGCCACGCAGCGCTGGCGCGACTGGCTGCGCGACGCCGGGCTGGCCCACGTGGTCGCGAGCGACCGGCTCGATGCCGTCTTCACGGAAGGCACCGCCACCGCATGACCACCCCGATCCCGATCCGCATTGCCGTCGTCGGCCACACCAACGCGGGCAAGACCTCGCTGCTGCGCACGCTTACGCGGCGCGTGAATTTCGGCGAGGTGTCGCAGCGCCCGGGCACCACGCGCCATGTCGAGTCGGTCGATCTCGAGGTGAACGGCCAGCCGGCCGTGCGCTTCCTCGACACGCCGGGCCTGGAAGACGCGGTCGCGCTGCGTGAGCACCTGGCCGGCCTCGACGCCGCCCAGCAGGCCACGCCGCCCGAGCGCATCCGTCGTTTTCTGCAGGGCCCCGAGGCGCAGGGCGTGTTCGAGCAGGAGGCCAAGGTGCTGCGCGCGATGCTCGACATCGACGCCGCCTTTCTCGTGATCGACGTGCGCGAGCCGGTGCTGCCCAAGTTCCGCGACGAGATCGAGCTCCTGAACTCCTGCGCACGCCCGGTGCTGCCGGTGCTCAACTTCGTGCGCGACGCCGCCAGCCGCGAGCCGGCCTGGAAAGAACTGCTCTCGGCCTACGGCCTGCACGTGCAGGTGCGCTTCGATGCGGCGGCGCCGTTCGTGGGCGCCGAGCACGACCTCTACAACGACCTGGCCACCCTGCTGCGCGACCGCCGCGACGTGCTGCGCGGCGTGGTCGACGCGCTCGACGCCGAGGCCGACGCGCGCCGCCAGTCGGCCTGCACGCGCATCGCGGACCTGCTGGTCGATGCCGCGGCCATCCGCCGCACCGTGCCGGCCGCCGAGTTCGCCGACGCCACGCGCCGCCAGGCGCTGGTCGCCGGCGTGCAGAAGGACGTGTTCGACAAGGCCCAGCGCTGCACCGACGACCTGCTCGCGCTCTACGGCTTTCGTCAGGGCGACGCCGACGAAGCACCACTGCCGATCATCGAAGGCCGCTGGACGCTCGACTTCTTCAACCCCGAGGCGATGAAGGACGCGGGCCTGCGCCTGGGCAAGGGCGCGGTCATCGGCGCGGCCGTGGGCGTGGTGGCCGACCTCGCGGTGGCGGGGCTGTCGCTGGGCGCGGGTGCGGCATTGGGCGGAGCCATCGGCGGCGCGGTGTCGCAGGGCTGGGGTCCGCTCGGGCGCAAGCTGGCCAACAAGCTGCGCGACATGCACGAGCTCACGGTGGAAGACAGCGTGCTGTTCACACTCGCGGCGTGGCAGTTGCAGCTCGCGCAGGCGCTGGAGCGGCGCGGCCATGCGGCCGTGGAACGCATCCGGGCCGAAGCCCCGTCGGCGGACGAGGACGACACGCTGATGCGTGCAGCCGCCGGTGCCGTGCGCGCCGTGCAAACGGCGCGCAGCCATCCCGAGTGGGAATCGACCGGCGCCCTCACGCGCAGCTTCTGGCGCCCTGCGCCGCAGCGCGAGGCGCTGGCGGGCACGCTGTCGAGCGAACTGCGGCGCGCCTTCGACGCCTGACGCCGGGCTTCAACCCGCCACTTGCTCGGGCGTGACCTTGGCCAGCGACTTGTCGACGAACGCCCCCAGCCGCGTCTGCACTTCCCCGCCGGTCTGCACCACCGCCGCCATCAGCGACTCGGCGAACATGCCGTCGGTGGCCGACATGTCGGCGATGCGGCTGATCGACGTGACCATCGCGTAGTTCGACAGCGCCGCGTTCTTCGCCACGCGCTTGGCCAGCACCATCGCAGCGCGCAGGCTCTCGCCGGGTGCGGCGATCTCGTGCGCCAGACCCAGCGTCTTGCCGGCGCGGGCGTCGAGCACGCGGCCGGTGAGCATCATCTCGACCATGCGGCCCGGTGTGATGATGCGTGCCACGCGCACCGTCGCGCCGCCGCCGGTGAAGATGCCCTTCTGCCCCTCGGGCAGCGCGAAATAGGTCGACGGGTCGGCCACGCGCACGTGCGTGGCCGCCGCCAGCTCCAGCCCGCCGCCGACCACCGCACCGTGCAGCGCCGCGACCACCGGGATGCCGCCGTACTGGATCTTGTCGAAGGTGCTGTGCCAGCGCTGGCACACGCGCATGAAGTCGACCGCCGTGCGTTCCTTGTCGTGGTGTTCCTTGAGGTCGAGCCCGGCACAGAAATGCGGCCCCGCGCCGGTCAGCACCACGGCCTTGGCCTCGCGCGGCAGTGCGGAGAACACGGCGTCCAGCGCGGCCAGCGTGGCCTCGTCGATGGCGTTGCGCTTGGCGGGACGGTTCAGGGTCACGACGGCGACCTCTTCGTCCATGTGCAGGGTGACGTTCCGTTCGATCACGGCAGGGCTCCTTGGGTTGTTGCGGGTTCCGCCACGGGAATGTGGCGCTTCAGGGCTACGATAGCCTTGCGTTCTGCGCCATTGCTTGCAGATCGCGCCCATTCATTTGCAGATTCCGCCAACCGTCTTTCGAACCGTTTTCATGCCGCCCGAACGCGCCACCGTCGCCGTCAGCTTCCTGCAGCACCTGCTGAGCGGTGCACGCCGTCAGCTCAGTCCGCGCGACATCGACGTGCTGGCCGCGCAGGCCGGCATCTCGCCACAGCTGCTGCGCCAGGAAGGCGCGCGCGTCACGCGCGAGCAGTTCGTGCGCATGTACGAGTGCGTGTCGCTCTTCATGGGCGACGAGATGCTGGGCCTGTGGTCGCGGCCGATCCGCGCGGGCGCGCTCAAGTACCTCGGGCTCAGCCTGCTCGACGCGCCCTCGCTCATGGTCGCCATGTACCGCTTCACGCGCTTCTGGAACCTGCTGCTGGACGACCACCGCCTGCGCATGACGCGCGCCCACGGCGTGGCCACGATCACCATCGCGCCGCACCCCGAAGCCGCCGCGCGGCCCACCACGCCTTTCGGCCATGCGCTGATGGTCAAGCTGATCCACGGCGTGGCCTCGTGGCTCATGGGGCGGCAGCTGCCGGTGCTGGGCGTCGGCTTTGCGTTCCCGCGCCCGGCGCGCTTCGACGAGTACGCGAACCTGTTCCCCGGCCCGCTGCAGTTCGAGCAAGACACATCTTCGGTGCGCTTTGCCGAACCGGTGCTGCGCCAGACCTTCCAGCGCACGCGCGCCGAGCTGCTCGACTTCGTGCGCCGCGCGCCCGACGACTGGATCTTCGTCACCTTCGACCACGACACCACCAGCGCCACGGTGCGCGAGTTCGTCGCCGCGCACCTCGCCTCGGCCGCCACGCTGGGCGCGGCGGCGCGCGCGGTGCACATGTCGGAGCGCGCGCTGTCGCGCCAGCTCGCGGCCGAGGGCACCAGCTTTCGCGCGCTGAAGGAAGAGGTGCGGCGCGACCTCGCGATCCAGCGCCTCGTGAAGACACGCGAGCCCATCGACCGCATCGCCGCCTCGGTCGGCTTCGACAACACGCCGGCCTTCCACCGTGCCTTTCGCACGTGGACCGGCAGCACGCCGCGCGGTTACCGGCAGCGGGCTGGTTAGTTCGCAGCCCCGGCCAGCGCCTGCAGCTTGGCGAAGTCGCCCGGCCGCGCGCCCATCTGCTCGGGCGTGGAGCGCTTCGTCACGCGCTCCAGCAGCGGCAGGCGGTTGACCGGCTGCACCGTCATGCCCTTGCCGCGCAGGAACTGCTCGTCTTCGAGCTCGCTGGCGATCACGCCAACGTTGGTCCACTTGGCCGTGTCGGCCAGCGTCTTCTCCACCATCGCCTGCTGCGGCGGCGTGAGGCGGGCCCAGGCCGCCTTGCCGATGACGATGCCCAGCGTGTCGTAGATGTGGCCCGTGAGCTGCACGTACTTCTGCACCTCGTACAGCTGCTTGGCGCGCACCGTGCCCAGCGGATGCTCCTGCGCCTCGACCTCGTTCTTCTTGAGCGCGCCGTACAGGCTGTTGAACGGCAGCGACACGGGCTTGGCGTCGAGCGCGGTGGCAAAGAGCTGGTAGGCCGCGGCGTCGGGCACGTACAGGCGCAGGTCGCGAAAGTCCTCGGGGCGTTGCAGCGGCTTGCCCGAGGTCACCTGCCGCGCGCCGTAGTAGACCGACGCGACCATGCGATTGCCGCTGCGTTCGTTGTAGCCCTTCATCAGGTCCGCCAGCAGCGGGCTCGCGAGGTACTTGCGCACGTGGTCCAGGTCCTTGAAGGCGAAGGGATAGCTGCCCAGGCCCAGCGGCGGGTAGCCCTCGGCCAACGTGGCCTGTCCGACGTAGGCGATCTGCATGGAGTCGTTGGCGAGCATCAGCGCGTAGTCGCGCTCCTGCCCCAGCTTCGAGGCGGGCACCACCTCGATCTTGATCTTGCCCTCGGACTGCTCGGCGATCTTGCGCGCCGCCAGTTCGGCCTGCTGGTGAAAGATGCTCGCGGGCTCGTAGATATGCCCCCACTTGAACTGCTGCACCTGCGCACAAGCGACAGCGGCGCTCCCCATGGCAACGCACAGGACAGCAGCCCGGCGCCACGACATCAAACTTTTTTTCATCGGCAGTCCCTCACGGTGAGAAGGCCCGCCGGCGCGGGTGCGCCAAAGCACGCGGCGGGTGTCGGGAACGCATCCCGGCCGCTGAATGTAAACATTTGCAACCAGAATCCAGACAGGGTTTGCCCGGTCACGGGGCAGTCATGGCCCTTCACTAGCATCCGCGTGCGCCCGACGCGCCCACTTCCCCACCGCACCTCAGCACCTCATGTACCCCGGCGAACGACTCAACGGCTACAGCCACCTGTTCGGCCTGCTGCTCGCGCTGCCGGCGGCCGCGCTGCTGCTTGCCAAGACGCTGCCGACGGGCGATCCGGCGCGCATCGCGGGCGGGCTGGTGTTCTCGCTCTCGGCCGTGGCGCTGTACGCGGCGTCCACGCTCTTTCACAGCACGCGCGGCCGCAGCAAGCGCCTGTGGGAGCGCGCCGACCACTGCGCGATCTTCCTGCTCATCGCGGGCACCTACACGCCCTTCGCGCTCGTCACGCTGCAAGGCCCCTGGGGCTGGCTGCTGCTCGCGGCGATCTGGAGTGCGGCGTGCTTCGGCATCTGGCGCGAGTTGAAACCCGCCGAGACCGGCACGGCGAAGAAGCCTTCGCTGCCGCTGTACATCGGCATGGGCTGGCTCGGCGTGCTGGCCGCCGCGCCGCTGGCGGCCAAGCTGCACGCGACCGGACTGGCCTGGCTGGTCGCGGGCGGCGTGCTCTACACGGTGGGCACGGTGTTCTATCGCAACCGGCGGGGGCTGCGCCACGCGCACGGCGCCTGGCACCTGTTCGTGCTGGCCGGCACCACGAGCCACTACGTGGCCGTGGGGTGGTTCGTGCTCTGAAGCCTGCTTCTTACAGCGGCTGCAGCTTCGCTGTCTTCATCATCCGCTCGGTCAGTTCCATCTCGCTCGCGAAGCCCTGCACGTAGGCCTCGGTCGTCGACGGGCTCACCTCGCTGCCCAGCTCGGTCAGCGCGGCGATCACCGATGGCTGCTTCAGCGCCTGCCCGAACACCTCGTAGATGCGCGCCGCAACGGCATCGGGCGTGCCCGCCGGCAGCGAGACGCCGCCCCACGACGTGAGCTCGACGCCGCGCAGCCCCAGCTCGGCCAGCGTCGGCACCTGCGGCAAGGCCGCGTTGCGCTTGGCGCCGGCCACACCGAGGGCGCGCAGCTTGCCGCCCTGCACGTGCGGCAGCGCCACCGAGAAGATCGGCATGCCGAAGTTCACCTGGTTGCCCAGCACCGCATTGACGATCTCCGACGCGCCCTTGTACGGCACGTGCGTGGCCTGCACGCCCGCCGCCTGCAGGAACAGCTCCACGCCCAGGTGCGAGGGCGTGCCGACGCCGCCCGAGGCGTAGTCGAGCTTGCCGGGGTTGGCGCGCGCACGCGCCACCAACTCCTGCAGCGTCTGGATGCCCGAGCCCGCATTCACCACCAGCAGCACGTCGGAGGTGGTGAGCCGCATGATGTGGCGGAAGTCCTTGAGCGCGTCGTAGCCGGGGTTCTGCTGCATGCGCATGTTGGCGGCCATGGGCGCGCTCGAGTAGATCCAGGTGTAGCCGTCGGGCGCGGCGCGCGCGACCTGGCGCGCGCCGATGTTGCCGGCCGCGCCGCCCCGGTTCTCGATGACGACCGGCTGCCCCAGCAAGGGGCCGAGCGCTTCCGCGAGGATGCGCGCGGCGTTGTCCGGGCCGGTGCCGGCCAGGTACGGCACGACCCACTTGACCGGGCGGGTCGGCCGCCAGGCGGAGGCGTTCGCGCCAGCTGCGCGAGCAACGGCCGGCAGCAGCGCCGAGGCCGCGATCGCACCGCACAGCGCGCGGCGATTGGCATTGATGAGCGTCATGGCTTGTCTTGTCTCCTGATTGTCTGCTTCGGCCTCAGGCCGCATCGCCGATCAGCTCGCGCGCGATGATGTTCTTCTGGATCTCGCTCGTGCCCGTGAGCACGCGGTACATGCGCAGCATGCGGAACAAAAACTCCACACGCCGCCCCTGCACGATGCCTTCGCCGCCGTGGATCTGCACCGCCGCGTCGGCCACGCGGAACGCGGCCTCCGAGCAGAACAGCTTGGCCATCGAGGCCTCGGCGCGCGGGTCGCCACCGGCGTCGATCTGCCGCGCGGTCGACAGCATCAGCGCGCGCGCCGCGCACAGCTGCGTCGCCATGTCGGCCAGCGAATGCTGGATCGCCTGGAACTGCGCGATGGCGCGGCCGAACTGGCGGCGCGTGCGCGCGTAGTCGCGTGCGTCCTTCAGCGCCACGGTCGCCAGCCCCACCATGCCCGGGCAGTGCAGCAGCCGGTTGACCGTGATGCGCCCCAGCGCCAGCGCCAGCCCCTTGCCGGGCTCGCCGATGAGGTTCGCGGCCGGCACACGGCAATCGGTGAGCACGATGTCGCCCGTGGTCGACTGGCCCGCCATGGTCTTGTAGCCCGCCTGCACCTCGACGCCCGGCTGCGTCAGGTCGACGAAGAACGCCGTCACCTCGCGGCGCGCCGGATCGTCCGAGGTGGACGCCATGAGCACCGCGAGATCGGCAAACGGCGAGCCCGAGATGAAGCGCTTGCGCCCGTTCAGCACGTACACGTCGCCCTCGCGCCGCGCCTGCGTCTGCACCGCGCCGGCATCGGAGCCGGCCTCGGCCTCGGTGAGCGCGAAGCAGATCGCCTTCTCGGCCTGCGCCACGGGACGGATGAACTGCGCCATCTGCTCGGGCGTCGCGAACTTGGCCAGTGCGCCGACGCGCGGCGGCCCGCTGAGTTCGCCGAACACATGCGGCGCGAGCGGCGAGCCGCTGGCGTAGATCGATTCCTTCACCAGCACATGGTCGAGCAGCGACAGGCCCAGGCCGCCCATCGCCGGTGGCAGCGTCATGCCGTAGAAGCCCATCGCGTGCGAACGGCGCCAGACGTGGCGCAGCGTCTCCCTGTCGGGCCCGTGCTCGTGGTCGATGCCCTTCTCGCGCACCAGGTCGGCCAGTTCGCCGTTCAGGAAATCGCCGATGCGGGCGATCAGCTCGGCCGCGCGCGGCGAGCCCTCGAAGGGGCCGTCGAACAGCGGTGCGCGGATGGCCGAAGCCTCGGTGGGTGCGGCTGAAGGAGTCAGCGTGGTGTCCATGTCGTTCTCTTCCCTCTTGTTCAATTGACGCGCCGCGCGTGGCCGGCCCAGTACGGCGTCTGGATCGCCTTGCGCGCGACCTTGCCGTTGGCGTTCTTCAGCAGCGACTCGACGAACTCGATGCGGCGCGGCCGCTTGAAGCCCGCGAGCCGTGCGGCGCAGAAGTCGTCGAGCCCGGCCGTGTCGGGCGAGGCGCCCGGCTTCAGCACGATGTGCGCGGCCACCGCCTCGCCCCACTTGTCGTCGGGCACGCTGAACACGCAGGCCTCGGCCACCGCCGCGTGCTGGTACAGCACGGCCTCGACCTCCGAGGGGTACACGTTGAAGCCGCCGCTGATGACCATGTCCTTCTTGCGGTCGACGATGTAGATGTAGCCCTCGTCGTCGGCGCGCGCGAGGTCGCCCGTGTGGTAGCGGCCCTGCTTGAGCACCTCGGCCGTGAGCTCGGGCGCGCGCCAGTAGCCGGCGAAGATGTCCTCGCCGCTCACCACGATCTCGCCCACCTCGCCCGGCGCGACCGGCTGGCCTTCGTCGTCGACGATCTCCACCAGCGATTCGAGGAAGGGCCGGCCGCACGAGGCCAGCCGCTCGGGCATGGCGGCGCGCGCGAACAGGTGGTCTTCCACCGAGAGGCCGCACACGCCCGAGGTGGTCTCCCCCGCGCCGTAGCCCTGCGACAGCACCGGGCCGAACACGTCCATCGCCTGCATGATCCGCGCGGGCGCCATCGGCGCGGCGCCGTAGCCCAGGCGCTGCAGGTCGGGCAGCGGCCGGTAGCGGCCCTGCAGCTCGGCCAGCAGCATGTTGATCATGGTGGGCACCATGAAGGTGTGGGTCACGCGCTCCTTCTTCATGTCGTCCAGGAAGCGCGCGGGCTCGAAACCGGTGAACAGGCGGATGGTCGCGCCGCTGCACAGCGCCGGCACGATCTGCATGCCCGAGGCGTGCGTGATCGGCCCCACCAGCCCCAGCAGGTCGCCCGGGCGCAGGCCTTCGCTGCGCGAGAGGAACTTGCGCAGCTGGGCCAGCCGGTTGCCGAAGGTCTGCATCGCGGCCTTGAGCACGCCGCTGGAGCCCGAGGTGTAGTGCAGCACCGCCAACTCGTCGGCGCGCACGCGCTCGCAGGTGAAGGCGTCGCTCGCGCGCGCCAGCTGGCCTTCGTAGGAAGCGGGCGTGCCTTCGGCCGCGTCGAGCAGCAGCAACTTCGGGGCCGCGCCCTTCAGCAGCGGCAGGAAGGTCTCGGCGCGCGCGGCGGTGGTGACGATGAGCGCGGCGTCGCTGTTCTCGATGACCTCGGCCACCTCGACCGGCGCGAGCCGCGCGTTCATCGGCGCCTTCACCAGCGCGGCCTTGTAGCAGGCCAGCTCCAGCTCGACGATCTCGACGCAGTTGGGCAGGTACACGCCCACGCGGTCGCCGCGCTGCAGGCCAAGCCCGCGCAGGGCATTGGCCAGGCGGTTGGCGCGCCGGTCGAGCTGTTCGTAGGTGCAGGCGCGCTGCGGGCTGGTCACGGCGATCTGCCGCGCATGCAGGCGGGCGGCGCGGGATGCGAGTTCGCCGACGTTGGCGACCTCGGGCGAAAGTGAGGGCAAGTTGTCTCCTTGAGGCCGGTGCCTGTGCACCGTGGGGAGAACTTTCGCAAACAACGCCGCCGCACAACAAATACCGATTGCTGATGCGCGGCCATCACAAAAGATGATGGCCCGGGCGCACGGCACCGCCGTGCGCGATGGCTACGCCTTGCCGTCGCCCAGGAACTGTGCGTCCCACCGGCCCGAGGCGATCATCGAGCGCGCCTCGTCGGCCAGCGCCTGCCTCACGACCTGCGTGGCCGCATCGGGCGCCTTGCCCGCCGGCGTGGCCAGGTGGTAGGTGCGCGCCAGTTCGGGCTCGACGATGCGTGCGATCAACCAGTTCGGCTGATCGCCCGGCCCGTCCGCAAGCGCACAGGCGGGCGTGACCGTGAAGCCCGCGCCCGCCAGGTAGAGCGAGCGCAGCACGCGCGCCGAGTCGTGCTCGTGCACCACGTTGAGTTCCACCCCCACCGCCTCGGCCGCCGCCTCGACGCGCTGGCGGATGCTGAAGCGGCGCGACTGCAGCACCAGCGGCAGGCTCGCGGCGCGTGCGAAAGGCACCGTGGGACGCGCGGGCGCACCCTTCTTCGCGCGCCCACCCTTCACACTTTTTCCGAGCAATGCCGCCACCTCGCCCTTCGCATCGAAGCCACAGAGGAACATGCCTTCACGCACGAAGGGGCGCACGTCCAGCCCCTCGACGCTCGGGGTATCGACCAGCAGGCCGATGTCGGCGCGGCGATCGACCATCGCCTTGCGCACCATCAGGCTCAGGTCGTCGATCACGAACACGCGGATGCGCGGGTGCGACTGCTTCAGCCGCGCCAGCACCGGCCCGAGCAGCAGCGAGGCCAGCAGGAACGGCACGGCCACCGTGACCGAGCCCTCGGGCCCGTCGGGCGCGCGCTGCAGCCGCTCGCGCATCGCCGCGGCATCCGACAGCAGGCGCCGCGCGTCCTGGTACAGCTGCAGCCCGGCAGCCGTGGGCGTGACGCCCACGTGCGAGCGGTCGAACAGCTGCGTGCCGAGTTCGGCCTCGAGCTTCTTGATCTGCGCGGTCAGCGCGGGCTGCGCCACGTACAGCGACGCCGCCGCGCGCGACAGGCTGCCGGCTTCGAGCACCGCGATGAAATAGCGAAGAGACCTCAGGTCCATGGGGCGACGGGGAAAGATGGGGCGCCCATTGTGGCCCCGTCGCCGACTCAGCCCGCGAGGGCCTTCACCGCGATGCGCGTGGCCGAGGCGACCACGTCGTTGCGGCCCTTGGCGTCCTTGTCGGGGAAGGTCAGGTAGACCGACAGCACCAGCGGCGCGCCCGACGGCGGCCACAGCACGCCGACGTCGTTGGTGGAGCCGTACGAACCCGCGCCGGTCTTGTCGCCCACACGCCAGCCTTTGGGCACGCCGGCCAGGAAACGCTCGGTGCTGGTGGTGTTGCCGAGCAGCCATTCGCGCATCTGCTCGCGCTGCGGCGCGCCGAGCGCGTCGCCCAGCGCGAGCCGCTGCACCGTGTCGGACATGGCCGCGGGGCTGGTCGTGTCGCGCGGGTCGCCGGGAATGGCGGTGTTCAGCTCGGGCTCGGTGCGGTCGAGGCGGAAGGTGGTGTCGCCGATGCGCCGTGCAAAGGCCGTGACGGCGGACGGACCGCCCAGCACCTTCAGCAGCAGGTTGGCGGCGGCGTTGTCGCTGTACTGCATGGTGGCGACGCACATCTCGTTCACGGTCATGCCGGTGGCGAGGTGCTTCTCGGCGACCGGCGAGTGCGACACCAGGTCGCCCTTGCCGACGCTGATGCGGCGCCCGAGCAGGCTGGCGTCGGTCGCGCTGCGTTCGAGCACGGCCGCGGCGAGCACCAGCTTGAAGGTGCTGCACAGCGGAAAGCGCTCGTGCGCACGGTGCTGCAGGCGCGCGCCGCTGCCGGTGTGGAAGCCCGACACGCCCAGGCGCCCGCCGCAGGCGCGCTCGAGTTCGGCGAGCTGCGTTTCGGCGTCCGACTGCGCGCCCTTCTTCGGCCATGCGCTGCAGGCGCCGGCGAGCGGGGTCACGGCGGCGGCGAGCAACAGGGTGCGGCGCTGGATCAGAGGGTTCATGTGCGTGCGTCTTTCTTTTCGCGAGTGGATGGAATGAAAGGCATCGTAGGAGCGCAGCCCCCGCGCTTCCAGCGCCCGGTGCGCGCACGGCGTCCCGGGTGTATCAGGTGTAACGCCATTTCATCATTCAACCTTCGGGTTGAATTTTCTTCGGTACCGATCTATATTCAACTTCATGGTTGAACTTGAAATCGAAGACGAACGGCTCGACGCCGTGTTCCACGCCCTGGCCGACAGCACGCGGCGCACCATGCTGCAGCTGCTCGCGCAGGGCGAATGCAGCGTGGGCGAGCTGGGTGCGCCGTTTCGCATGTCCTTCGCGGGCGCCTCCAAGCACGTCAAGACGCTGGAGCGCGCGGGGCTGGTGTCGCGCACCGTGCAGGGCCGCGCGCACGTGTGCCGGCTGGAACCGGCGGCGCTCGCCACGGCCGATGCGTGGCTGCGCGCGTACGAAGTCTTCTGGAACCACCGCCTGGACGCGCTGGCGGATGCGCTGCGGCGCGATGCCGGCGATAGCGCGTGAACAACGTCTCTCCCCTCATTCACCCAAGGAGCACCGACCCATGACCACGACCTTGAAGCACAGCCTGGGCACGCAGACCGAGCCCGGCACCCTGCGCATCGAGCGCACCCTGCCCGGCCCCATCGACCGCGTGTGGACCTACCTCGTCGATCCCGAGAAGCGCCGCAGCTGGTTGGCCGGCGGCACCATGGCGCAGGCGCCCGGCGCGGTGTTCGAGCTGCGCTTCCAGCACACCGAGCTGTCGGGCGAGGTCGCGCCCGAGCGCTTCGCGGCCTACCGCGAGACCCATGTGCAGCACTCGCGCGTGCTGCGCATCGAGCCGCCGACCCTGCTGGTCATCAGCTGGGGCAGCGAGCGCGAGGACGCGTCCGAGGTCAGCTTCGAACTGTCGCCGCAGGGCGCGCAAGCGACGCACCTGGTGCTCACGCACCGCCGCCTGCCCGACCGCAAGGAAACGCTGAGCGTGGCCAGCGGCTGGCACGCGCACCTGGGCGTGCTCGACGAGGTGCTGCACGGGCGCGCGCCGCAAGGCTTCTGGACCCAGCTGGAGGCCGCCGAGGCGGCCTACGCGACGCACATCCGCTGAAGGGCGTCGGGCCGCGTCAGGCCCGGCGGGCGGGCTGCGAAGGCGCGCGGCAGGGCTGCACGCGGACTGCGCGGCTGATCACCTGCCGCTGCTCGCGCGCGCCCTTGAGCAGGCGCTCGGCCGCGACCCTGCCGTGGGGCACCGGCGCGCCCTCGCCCATTTCCGACACGGCCACGAACACCGTCTGGCCGCCTTCGAGCACGGCCTGCGTCTTCGGTTGCGACTTGCCCGCGTACAGCGGCGCATCGTCGATGTAGGCCTCCAGCGAGTGCGCGCCCGGCGCCACGCACAGGCGCGTGAAGCCGTTGGGCATCAGCGCGGCGTGGAACTCGCCATCGACATACACATGCGCCGCGCCCGTGCTGGGCGTGGATGTGGCGCGGCGGAAAAACACGACCTGCGCCAGCTCGGGCACCACCGCGGGCGCGGGCCGGTACACGGCCCCCTTGCGCGCGGTCGTGGCCGACACCGCGACGGGCACGGCCATGTTCATCGGCTCGGAAGGCGGCGGCATCGGCGGCAGCGGCACGTACGACGTGACCGCGACGGGGCCGCAGCCCGCGACCAGCGTGGAGGCGGCGAGCACCCAGCGGCCCACGCGCAGGCGGGGATGGAAGGAAAGGAATCTGGACAAGGACATGGCGTGCTTCGAGCGCCTTCAAGAAAAAAGGCGGCCATCTGACGAAGAGAAGGAAGAGCGGACCGGCCGGAAAACGGCCAGCGCTCAGGGAACGAAGCACTCTAGGAAAAACCGTCGCGGCAGGCCATCGGACGAATCCGAAAGCGGTGCGCGATGGCATGGGCCCGCGCTGAAAACGCGAGCCCGGCGGCGCGTCGGCTCAGGCCGCACGCAGCCGGCGGGCTGCGATGCGCACCGGCATCGACAACAGGATCTGCGCCATGCTCTTGCCCAGCGGGTCGGTGCGCAGCGAGGCCATGCCGCCGCCGCCCAGCGCCGCTTCGCAGACGAAGTTGAAGGCGCCGATGCCCGGCAGCTCGTAGCGCGTCACCTCGCCCTCGACCAGGTGCGCCATGTAGGCGCGCACGGCCTGCGCGCTGAGCTGCTCGCGCAGCACGGGCAGGAAGCGCGGCTCGCGTGCGAGGATGCCGATGTTCGAGACGTCGCCCTTGTCGCCGCTGCGGCCATAGGCCAGGCGGATCAGCGGCACCTCGAGCCATTCATCGTCCGTGTCCGGGTCGGCGGCGTCCGCCTGCGGCGCCACGTCATCGGCCACGGCGACCTCCGCTGCCTGCGCCCTCACCGCCACGGGCCACGACTCGCCCGCCATCTCGACCACGGGCGTGAACAGCGCCTTGTCCACCAGCAGCGGAAACTGCCGGATCGACAGCGCCACCGACGGCCGCCCACCGCCCAGGCCGGTGGTGCCGGGCGCCCACGAGGTGCCGGCCGCCGAGATCTCGCGCGCGAAGAGTTCGAGCGGCGCCTTGTCCGCGTGCGTCACGGCCACGCGCAGCACCGCCTGGCGCGGCGGCTGGGCGGTGGCGTGCGGGCCGTAGCACTGCTCGGCGCCCAGCACGTCGATGTGGGTGGCCGAGAAGTCGGCCCAGCCGCGCTGCGCGAACAGGTCGCGCGTGCGGCGCAGCATCGCGTCGCCGCTGCGCCGCGCCTTGGCGGCGGCGTCGAAGCCGACGATCAGCAGCTCGGCATTGCAGCGGTAGCCCGCGGCGTAGGTGGCCGTGACCTTGTAGCGGCCCGAGGGCGCACGTCCTTTCGCGCCCGAGACGCGCACCCGGTTCGCGCCCACGGCCTCGATCTGCACGGTGCGAAAGTCGCAGGTTACGTCGGGCAGCAGGTAGGCCGCGGGGTCGCCGATCTCGTACAGCAGTTGTTCGCCCACGGTGGCGCGGCTCACCAGCCCGCCGGTGCCGGGCGGTTTGCCGACGACGAAGCTGCCGTCGGCCGCGCATTCGACCACCGGGTAGCCGATGTGGGCCCAGTCGGGCACCTGCTCCCAGTCGGTGTGCAGCCCGCCGGTGGCTTGTGCGCCGCATTCGATGATGTGGCCGGCCAGGCTGCCGCCCGCGAGGCGGTCCCAGTCGTCGTCGGCCCAGCCGAATTCGTGCATCAGCGCGCCGAGCGTGACGGCGCTGTCGACGCAGCGGCCGGTGATGACGATCTGCGCGCCGGCGTCGAGCGCTCGCGCGATCGGCACGGCGCCCAGGTAGGCGTTGGCGCTCACGAGGCGTTCGGGCAGCGGTGCGCCCGTGCCCATGTGGCCGATGCCCTGCGCGCGCAGCGCCTCGGCGTGCGGCAGCGCGTCGTCGCCGGTGACCACGGCGATGCGCGGCGCGAGCCCCATGCCGGCCGCCAGTTGCGTGAGCGCGGCGGCGCAGGCGCGCGGGTTCACGCCGCCGGCGTTGGCGATCACGCGGATGCCCTGGCGCATCACGTCGGGCAGCACGGCGGCCATGGCGGTGGTGACGAAGTCGGTGGCGTAGCCGGCGTCGGGGTTCTTCAGCTTCGCGCCGGCCAGCAGCGACATCGTGAGTTCGGCCAGGTAGTCGAACACGAGGTAGTCGATGCCGCCGTGCGCCACGAGCTGCGGCGCGCCGGTGCTGCTGTCGCCCCAGAAGCCCGAGGCGCCGCCGATGCGCACGGTCTTCTTGTGCGTCTCCGGGGGGTTCATCGCGCCGCTCATTCGGGCTCGATGCCGGCGGCGCGGATCACGCGGCCCCATTTCTGCGACTCGGCGGCCTGGAACTTCGCGAGCGCCTCGGGCGTGCCGGTGGCGGCCTCGCCGCTGGAGATGGCCTGGTAGGCGACGATGGCCGGCGAGGCCGACACTTTCACCAGCATCTCGTTGAGCTTGCGCGTGACGGCCGCGGGCGCGCCCGGCGGCAGGTAGACGGCGGTCCAGTACGACATGTCGTAGCCCTTCACGCCCGCCTCGGCCACGGTCGGCAGCGCGGGCACGGCGGCCAGGCGCTTGTCGCCGCTCACGGCCAGCGCGCGCAGCTTGCCGCTCTTGACGTGCGGCAGCGCCGTGGGCGCGTCGGCGAACATGAAGTCGACCTGCCCGCCCAGCAGGTCGGTGATGGCCATCGGGTTGCTCTTGTAGGGCACGTTCACCATGTCGATGCCGGCCATCTGCTTGAGCAGCTCGCTCGCCACGCGGCTGGACGAGCTGCCGCTGCCGAAGTTGAGCTTGCCCGGCGACTTCTTCGCCGCCGCCACGAGGTCGGCCACCGACTTGATCGGCGAATCGGCCCCCACCAGCAGCAGCATGTGGCCCTTGGACAGCAGCCCGACCGGGGTGAAGTCCTTCACCGGGTCGTAGGGCAGCTTCTTGTACAGGTGCTCGTTGGCGGCGTGCGTGGTGTTGGTGGTCATCAGCAACGTGTAGCCGTCGGGCGCGGCCTTGGCGACGTACTGCGCAGCCAGGAAACCGCTGGCGCCCGCGCGGTTCTCCACGATCACCGGCACCTTGTATTCGACGGTCAGGGCCTGCGCGAAGCTGCGCGCCTGCTGGTCGGTGCCGCTGCCGGCCGCGAAGGGCACGACGACGGTGAGGGGCTTGGCGGGGTAGTCCTGCGCGTGGGCAGATGCTGCCGCCGTGACCGCGAAGGCCAGGACCGCGCCGAGGCGGAAGATGGAAGTGCGCATGGGTGATGTCTCCGGTGGGATGTAGTTTTTGAGAAGGGAAAGGGTGCGGTCGCTCAGGCGCTGTCGCCGTGCGGCACCGGCGGCGCGCCGAGCGCCGCGTTGTGCTCGCCCAGCCGGGGCGCGACCGCGCGGTGCGCGGGCCGCACGCCGTCGATGGACATCGGTAGCGCCGTGAGGCGGAAGTCCTCGCCCGGCACGGGCTGCAGCATGCCGAGCGCCTCGACCTGCGGATGCGCGACGGCCTCGGGCACGGTGTGCACCGGCGCGCAAGGCACGCCGGCGGCGGTGAAGCGCGCCATCCAGTCGGCGCGGGTGCGCGCGCGCAGCAGCGGGCCGATCTCGTCGAACAACGCCGCCTTGTGCTGCAGCCGCTGGCGGTTGCTGGCAAAGCGCGCGTCGGTGGTCCAGTCCTCGCGCCCGAGTTCGTGCGCGAACTTGGCGAAGAGCCGGTCGTTGCCGCAGCAGATCAGCAGCGGCGCATCGGCGGTATCGAAAGATTCGTAAGGCACGAAGCCCGGATGGCCCGAGCGGTGGCGCTCGGGCAGCCGGCCTTCGTTGACGTAGGCGTCGGCCTTCTGGCCGGTCCAGACCAGCGCGGTCTCCAGCAGCGAGGTGCTCACCACGCCGCCCCGCCCCGTGAGGTGGCGCCGCTGCAGCAGCGCCAGCGCGCCGATCACGGCCCACATGCCGGTGCCCTGGTCGCAGACCGAGGCGCCGGTGCGCATCGGCGGATCGTCGGGCCCGCCGTTGATGCTAGACAGCCCGCTGAAGGCCTGGATCAGCGGCTCGTAGCCCGGCTGCATGCGCAGCGGCCCGGTGTGGCCGAAGGCCGAGATCTCGCAGTAGATGAGCCGCGGATGGCGCGCGCACAGCGACGGGCCGTCGATGCCCATCGACTGCGTGACGCCCGGGCGCAGGTTGTGGATGAGGATGTCGGCGCCGGCCGCGAGGGCCTCGAAGGCGGCCATGCCCTCTTCGCTCTTCAGGTCGATGGCGACCGAGCGCTTGCCGCGGTTGAAGACGTGGAAGTTGAGCGCGTCGCCGTGGCGAAACGCCGGGCCCATGTGGCGCGCGTCGTCGCCGCCTTCGACGCGCTCGAGCTTCACGACGTCGGCGCCGAGGTCGGCCAGGATCGCGCCCGCGAAGGGCCCCGCCAGCACCTGTCCGAGCTCGAGCACCCGGATGCCTTCCAGAATTTTGGTGTCCATGTCACGGGGGCGCGTGGGCCCCTTGTCTCCGTGTATCGAATGCGCCAGTCTCGGCGTCGCGCATTGATCTGTGAAGAACAATATTCCTATATCTGTGATAGCTTGGATGGATCAATCCACAGCCACTCCGAGGGAGCCGCATCCGTGCGAGTCGACATCACGCTGCAGCAGCTCGAGGCCTTCGTCGAAGTCGCGAAGACCACCAACTTCCGCGCCGCCGCGCAGGCGCTGCATGTGTCGCAGCCGGCGCTGAGCCGCACGGTGCGCATCGTCGAAGACCTGGTGGGCGCGCGCCTGTTCGACCGCGACACGCGGCACGTCGAGCTCACGCCGGCCGGGCGCGAGCTGCTGCCGATCGCGCTGCGCATCCTGGAGAACTTCAACAGCTCGTTCAGCGAGCTGTCGCAGTTCCTCGAGGGCCGCAGCGGCCACCTCACCATCGCGGCACTGCCCTCGACCGGCGTGGCGCTGCTGCCCGGCGCCATCGCCGAGTTCCGCCAGCAGCATCCGCAGGTGCAGTTCTCGCTGATCGAAGGGCCGGCCGAGGCGGTGCGCGCCGCGGTGGACGAAGGCCGCGCCGACTTCGGCCTCAGCGTGCGCCCCGGCGCGCACGAGCCCCTGCTGTACCGCCACCTGCGCGACGACCCCTTCGTGCTGCTGTGCCGGCGCGACGACCCGCTGGCCGCGCGCGCCTCGGTGTCGTGGTCGGTGTTCGCGACGCGGCCCTTCATTGCGAGCAGCTTCCAGAGCAGCATCCGCCCGATCACCGACGCCGCCTTCCTGCAGCGTGGCCTGCAGGTGCAGCCCGCGCTCGAATACCCGAGCGTGGCCGTGGCGGGCGCGCTGGTCGCGGCCGGGCTGGGGCTCACCGCCCTGCCCCGGCTCGCCCTGCAGCTGTCGCAGAACGACGAGCTGGCCACCGTGCCGCTGCAGCGCCCGCTGATGTCGCGGCCCATCGGGCTGGTCACGCGCGCGGGGCGCTCGCCCTCGCCCGTGGGCCGCGCCTTCATGGACCTGCTGCACCGTCGGGAATCGTCCCGGCGCTGACCGGCGCACGGTGCGCTGCGGCATGATCGACGCCATGCACAGCACGCCCCCGTATCCCCTGGTCATCGTCAAGGTCGGTGACACCCATGACGCGCTGCGCGAAGGCCGCGGCGACTTCGAGCACTGGATCGCCGACGGCCTCGGCACGCAGACCCTGCCCCTGGTGGTGGTCGACCCGCGCCGCGGCGACACGCTGCCCGCACCCGGCCAGGTCGCGGGCGTGATCGTCACCGGCTCGCACGCGATGGTGTCGCACCGCGAACCCTGGAGCGAAACCACCGCCGCCTGGCTCGCCGAACTGGTCGCGCGCGACACGCCCGTGCTCGGCATCTGCTACGGCCACCAGCTGCTGGCGCACGCGCTCGGCGGCGAGGCCGGGCACCACCCGCAAGGCCCGGAGGTCGGCACGGTCACCGTCACGCTCGAGGCGGCCGCCGCCGGCGACGCGCTGCTGGGCGACCTGCCCGCGCAGTTCCCGGCGCAGGCGATCCACTGGCAGAGCGCGCTGCGCCTGCCCGAAGGCGCGGTGAAGCTGGCCCACAGCGCGCACGAGCCGGTGCACGCCTTCCGCGTGGGCGCGCAGGCCTGGGGCCTGCAGTTCCATCCCGAGTTCGACGCCGAGACCATGGGCGGCTACATCGAACTGCTGGCCCGCGACCTCGCCGCGGACGGGCTCGACGCCGCGGCGCTGCGCGAAGGCGTGCGCCCCACCGACGCGGCGGCGGGGCTGCTCGGGCGCTTCGCGCGGATCGTCGAGGCCAAGGCGCAGCCAGCCGGCTGAGGGTGCCGACGGGGCGCCGACGGGGCGTCGGCGCGCGACTACAAAAAGCGGGCCCCGCTTGGGTTAAGGTGCGGTTCCTTTCGCAGCTTTCCCCGCCTCATGACCACGCCTTCGTCCCCGCCGGCCCGCAAGCACTTCTCGATGATCCGCGGCTTTCACCTGGCCGATGTGTTCACGCTCGGCAACGCGGCCTGCGGCGTCGGGGCGGTGTTCTTCGCGATGGCCTTCATGCGCAGCCAGTCGCTCGCGCACTTCTACTGGGCCGCGGCGCTCGCCCCGGCCGCCTTCATCTTCGACGTGCTCGACGGCCGCATCGCGCGCTGGCGCCAGACCCAGTCGGCGCTCGGGCGCGAACTCGACTCGCTGGCCGACGTGATCTCCTTCGGTGTGCTGCCCGCCGCGCTCGGCTTCGCGGCCGGCCTGGACGGCGGCTGGGACTGCGCGGTGCTGATCTATTTCGTGGGCTGCGGCGTGAGCCGGCTCGCGCGCTACAACGTGACGGCCGAGGCGCTCTCGGCCGGCGCCGACAAGGTGAAGTACTTCGAAGGCACCCCGATCCCGACCAGCGTGGTGCTGGTGGGCGTGCTGGCCTACGCGGCCTCGAAGGGCGCCCTCGGCGCCAACGTGTGGGGTGGCGCCTGGACGCTCGGCCCCTGGCAGCTGCACCCGCTGGTGCTGCTGTTCGCGCTCTCGGGCACGCTGATGATCAGCAAGACCCTGCGCATCCCCAAGTTCTGACCGCAGCTCTGCCCCACTCACCAAGGAGACCCGCATGACGATGAAGCTGTATTTCGACCCGCGCAGCCGTGCGCAGGTCGCCAAGTGGATGCTCGACGAGGCCGAGGTCGACTACGAGATCGTGCCCACCCTCATCCGGGAGGGCGCCCACAAGCGCCCCGAGTTCCTGAAGATCAACCCCGCCGGCAAGCTGCCCGCGCTGGTCGACGGCCGCACCCGCATCTTCGAGAACGCGGCCATCTGCATGTACATCGCCGAGAAGTACCCCGGCAAGCGCCTGGCACCTGCCGTGGGCACGCCCGAGCGCGGGCGCTACCTGTCGCTCATGGTCTATTCGACCGCGCAGCTGGAGCCCTCGATGGGCGACAGCCTGCTGAAGATCAAGAGCAACAACAGCGCGCGCGGCTGGACCGATTTCGAGCAGGCCAAGGACGCCGTCGAACGCGAACTCGGCGACGGTCCCTACCTGTTCGGCGCCCAGTTCACGGCCGCCGACGTGATGATCGGCTCGATGCTCATCTGGCACCGCGCCTTCGGCGGGCGCACCAACCGGCCCAAGCTCGATGCCTACATCCACCGGTTGCAGGCGCGGCCCAAGGGCATGAAGTTCGGCTGAGGTAAGTGGCAAGGCGTGCCGCGCTGGCGACAGTGCGCGGCGGAGGTTCATCCTCTAATCGGTCCCTCTTTTTCGACCCTTTTCTCCACCACGCCCGCCCCATGACTTCGAACACCTCGCGCTCCCGGTTCTCGTTGACGGCCCTCTCCCTGGGCCTGGTCGCCCTGCTCGGCGCCTGTGCCAGCACGCCGCCGCCCGGCAGCCGCAGCGTGAGCATCGAGCGCACCACCTTCGGCATCGCGCACATCACGGCGCCCGACTACGAAGGCCTGGCCTACGGCACCGCCTACGCGCATGCGCAGGACAACGTCTGCCAGACCGCCGAGCACCTGCTGACGCTGCGCGGCGACCGCGCGCAGTTCCTCGGGGCGCAGAACACCGGCGACTTCGGCCTGGGCCGCATGCCCAACGCGCAGATCGACCTGTTCGTGCGCTACCACATGGACGACGCGGCGCTGGCCCGCGCGGCGGCCACCACCAACGACGAGGTGAAGGCCGCGTTGCGCGGCTACGTGGCGGGCTACAACCGCTACCTGCAGGATGCGGGCCCCAATGGCCTGCCCGAGGCCTGCCGCGGCAAGCCCTGGGTGCGCCCGATGACGGCCGCCGACCTGGCGCGCGCCACCGAGCAATCGATGATCCAGGGCGGCCTGGGCGCGCTGGCCGGCGCCGTGCTGGCCGCCGTGCCGCCGGCCCCGGGCGCCAAGACCGGCGCGGCGCCGGTCGCGCTCGAGCAGGCGGTGGCCGAAATCGGCCGCCACAGCTTCAACGCCAACCCCGAAGGCGGCGAGCTGGGCTCCAACGGCTGGGCCTTCGGGCGCAACGCCACGCCCGACGGCAAGGGCCTGCTGCTGGGCAACCCGCACTTCCCCTGGAACGGCACCAACCGCTTCTGGCAGATGCACCTGACCATCCCCGGCCAGCTCGACGTGATGGGCGCCACCGGCGGCCTGAGCCCGGTGGTGTCGATCGGCTTCAACAAGGACGTGGCCTGGACCCACACCGTGTCGACCGGCAAGCGCTTCACGCTGTACGAACTCAAGCTCGACCCCAATGACCCGACCGTGTACTGGGTCGACGGCCAGCCGAAGAAGATGGTCGCGCGCACCGTCGCACTGCCGGCCGCCGCCACGGCCGGTGGAGCGCCCGTGCAGCACACCTTCTACGCCACCGACTGGGGCCCCGTGGTCTCGCTGCCGCGCGCCGGCCTGGGCTGGACCGCGCAGAAGGCCTATGCGATCCGCGACGCCAACACGCTCAACGTGCGCTCCGCCGAAAGCTGGATGAAGATGGGCCGGGCGCGCAACGTCGCCGAGCTGCGCGCCGCCATGGGCAACCAGGGCATCCCGTGGATCAACACCCTGGCGGCCGACCGCGAAGGCAACGCGATGTACGCCGACCTGTCGGTGGTGCCTGACGTGTCGGCCGAGATGCTCAAGGCCTGCGCGCCCTCGCCGGCCGCCGCCGCGCTGCTCAACGCGGCCGGCCTGCCCGTGCTCGACGGCTCGCGCAGCGCCTGCGCCTGGCACCGCGATAGCAGCGCCGCCGCGCCCGGCATCATCGCGCCGGCCCGCATGCCCGTCGTCGTCACGCCCGACTGGGTGCAGAACAGCAACGACAGCTTCTGGCTCAGCAACCCGCGCGTGCCGCCGATGGCCGGCGTGTCGCCACTGGTCGGCCCCGTCGGCGTGCCGCAGCGGCTGCGCACGCGCAGCGGCATCATGGAAATCGAAGGCCGCCTCGCGGGCACCGACGGCCTGCCGGGCAACCGCATGGGCGCGGCCGAGCTGCGCAGCGTGATCTTCCGCGACAGGAACCTCGCCGGCATGCTGGTGATGGACGACCTGAAGGCCGCGTGCACCGCCACTGGCGCCGCGCTGAGCACCGACCAGGCCCTGGGCTGCCGCGTGCTTTCCGCCTGGGACCGCACCAGCAACGCCGAGTCGAAGGGCGCGGCGCTGTTCCGCGAGTTCTGGCGCAAGGCCAAGGACCTGCCGAAGGTCTGGCGCGTGCCCTTCGACCCGGCGCAGCCCGTGACCACGCCCACCGGCCTGGACATGGCCACGCCCGCCACGCGCGAGGCGGTGTTCAAGGCGCTGGGCGACGCGGTCGGCACCGTGCGCACCGCCGGCTTCGCGGCCGACGTGGCGCTGGGCGTGCCGCAGTCGCGCACCGTGCGCGGCCAGAAGATCGCGCTGCCCGGCGGCGACGAATTCGAAGGCGTGCTCAACAAGCTCGAATCGCAGGGCCAGCCACTGATCGACCCGAAGGGCTACGCCATCAACTACGGCAGCAGCTACATGCAGGTCGTGACCTTCGACGCGCGCGGCCCCGTGGCGCAAGGCCTGCTCACCTACGGCCAGAGCAGCGACCCGGCCTCGCCGCGCGCCTACGACCAGCTGCCGCTGTTCGCGGCCAAGCAGTGGCATCCGCTGCCCTTCCACCCGGCCGACGTGCAGGCGCAGCGCGAAGGCAAGCCGCTGCAGCTGGCGTACTGAACCATGTCCTCGAGCACCGTTCCTTTTCCCGCCCACGCCGCCACGGGCATCGACCTGCTGAACCGCCTGGCCGCCGAGCAGCCGCTCGCCCCGGCCTGCGATCACTTCTACTTCCTGCGCCACGGCCAGACCGGGCGCAATGCGCTGCGCGTCTTCCAGGCGCCCGACGAGCCCCTGAGCGCGCTCGGCGAGCAGCAGGCGGTGCAGGCGGCCGAGCTGCTGGCCGGCGAGCCGATCGGCGCCATCGTGTGCAGCGACGCGCGCCGCGCCTTCGACACCGCCCACACCGTGGCGCGCGCGCTGGGCCTCGTGCCCAGCGCGCACGAGAACCTGCGCGAGCGCAACTTCGGCGCGCTCATCGGCACCTCGTCGGCGAACATCGACTGGGCCTGCGAGCCCGAGGGCGGCGAGACGCTGGCGCAGTTCGTCGACCGCAAGCGCCAGGCGCTGGCTGCCGCACTCGCCGCGCAGCCCGCGCCGGTGCTGGTGGTGGCGCACGGCGGCACGCTCTATGCGCTGGCCGCGCTGCTGGGCGTGGCGGTCGATGCGAGCATCTTCGGCAACGCGCAACCCTTGCGCTTCACACGTGCCGGCCCCACATGGGCCGTGACGCCGCTGCAACAGCGGCAAGCCGACGGCGGAGCAGCCCTGGCCTGACCTGGCTCCCGGTTGATCTGTACGCCGTCCTGAAAGGAATCACCACCCACCATGGAATTCAAGGACTACTACAGCGCACTGGGCGTCGAACGTACCGCGTCCGACGACGAGGTGCGCAAGGCCTACCGCAAGCTCGCCCGCAAGTACCACCCCGACGTCAGCAAGGAGCCCGACGCCGAGCAGCGCATGCGCGACATCAACGAGGCCAAGGACGTGCTCGGCGACAAGGACAAGCGCGCCGCCTACGACGCGCTGGCCGACCGTGTCGCGCGCGGCGGCCGCCCCGACGGCAGCTTCGAGCCGCCGCCCGGCTGGGACACCGGCTACGAGTTTCACCGCGGCCCGCGCCAGGGCCCGGCCGACCACGCCGACTTCAGCGAATTCTTCTCCTCGATGTTCGGCGACGCCGAGCGGCGCGGTGCCACGCGCCAGAACTACCGCGCGCGCGGCGAAGACCACCATGCGGCCATCGAGATCACGCTCGAAGACGCGCTGAACGGCGCCGAGCGCGAGCTCACGCTGCGTGCCCAGGCGCTCGACGCGCAGGGCCACCCGCAGTGGGAGAACCGCACGCTCGCCGTGAAGATCCCGCCCGGCGTGCACCCCGGCCAGTTCATCCGCCTCGCGGGCCAGGGCATGCCCGGCCACGGCGGCGAGCCGGCCGGCGACCTGTACCTCGAGGTGCGCATCGCGCCGCACAAGCTGTACCGCGTGGAAGAACGCGACCTGTACATGACGCTGCCCGTCACCCCCGCCGAGGCCGCGCTGGGCGCGCAGGTGCAGGTGCCCACGCCCACCGGCGGCGTGGTCGAGGTCACCGTGCCGCCCAACGCGCGCGGCGGCATGAAGCTGCGCCTCAAGGGCCGCGGCTTCGCGGGCAAGACGCCCGGCGACCTGTACCTGCTGCTCGAGATCGCGCTGCCGCCCGCCGACAGCGAGGCCGCGCGCAACGCCTACGCGCAACTCGCGCAGGCGACCTCCTCGTTCAACCCCCGCCAGCACCTGGGAGTCTGAGCATGGCGAACTTTTCTTCCGTGACCACCACCACGGCCATCGGCGTCTCGCACCCGCTGGCCGCGAACGAACTGGCGCACGCCTGCGGCGCCGACACCGCCTGGGTCGTGCAGCTGGTCGAAGTGGGCATCGTGCAGGTCAGCACGACCGACGCACCGCCCGAACGCTGGGAGTTTTCCAGCACCGACCTGCAGCACGCCCTCGAAGCGCGCCGCCTCGAACGCGACTTCGGCGTGAACCTGGACGCCGCCGCGCTGATCCTCGACCTGCAGCACGAGGTGCGGCGACTGAAGGCGGTGCTGCAGGCGCACGGCGTGGGCTGAATCACGCCACGCGCGCGTCGCGGGTCGCGCGCGTGCAATGACTGCCAGATCCGCACAGCCACCCGCCATTTGCGAACAGGATCGGTGAGCCCGCGGCCCTAGATTGCCGCTGCCTGCGGAATTTCGCATGGCAGGCCGGCGCGCAGGCAACCCTTCACACACCGCCCGGCCTCCTCACACAGGAGACAAGAAGGCATGACCTCGCACAGGCTGAAGACCGCGCTCGACGCAACGCTGCACCAGACCGTTCACCGCCACGGCGGCGCCCCCGGCGTCGTCGCGATGGCGACCGACTGCACGGGCAATTTCTACGAAGGCGCCGCCGGCACGCGCGAACTCGGGCTCGACCGGCCGATGGCCACCGACAGCGTGTTCGCCATCTTCTCGACCACCAAGGCGATCACGGGCACCTGCGTGATGCAGCTGATCGAAGAAGGCAAGATTTCGCTCACCGACCCGGCCGGCGCCTACGTGCCCGAGCTCGACGAACTGCAGGTGCTCGACGGCTTCGACGCCGACGGCCGGCCGCGCACGCGCGCGCCGCGCCGACGCATCACGGTCAACGACCTGATGCTGCACACCTCGGGCCTGGGCTACGAGTTCTTCAGCGAAGACGACCTGAAGTACCGCGCCGCACTGAACATTCCCACGGTGGTGTCGGGCAGCTTCGAATCGATCCGCACCGTGCTGCTGCACGAGCCGGGCGCCGCCTGGACCTACGGCGCCAACATCGACTGGCTGGGCCGCATCGTCGAGCAGCAGCGCGGCAAGCGCCTGGGCGAGGTGATGAAGGAGCGCGTCTTCGAGCCGCTGGGCATGCAGGACATCGGCTTCGGCATGTCCGACTCGATGAAGGCGCGCCGCGTGACCATCCACGACCGCGCCGCCGATGGCCGGCTCACGCCGCTGCCCGAGCTGGTGCTGCCCGAGCCGCCGCCGATGGACATGGGCGGCCACGGCCTGTATGCCACCGTGGGCGAGTACATGAAGTTCATCCGCATGGTGCTGAACGACGGCGCCGGGCCGCACGGGCGCGTGCTGAAGGCCGACACGGTGCAGCGCATGGCGCAGGACGGCCTGGCCGCCATGGACCTGTCGGTGGGCGGCTGGCGCACGTCGGTGCCCGCGCTGAGCAACACGGGCGAGTTCCTGCCCGGCACCGACAAGGGCTGGGCCTACACCTTCATGACCAACCGCGAGCGCGCGCCCACGGGCCGCCCTGCGAATTCGCTGATGTGGGCGGGCCTGGCCAACAGCTTCTTCTGGATCGACCGCGAGAGCGGCCTCGGCGGCTACTGGGCGACGCAGATCCTGCCCTTCCAGGACTGCGCGAGCTACCCGGGCTTCGTGGCTTTCGAGACCGCGGTTTACCATCACCGTTGAGCCGCTGAGCGGTGCGCGCCCCGGGGCGCGCACCTTCTTCCTTCTGAACCGAGGTGCGCGATGGATGCGATCCGCAACGTGCTGGTCACCGACGCCCGCGGGCAGCCGAGCGAGCGCCACCGCCTTGTGGCCTCGCACGACTGGGACGACATCCGGCGCTGGTCGGACCGCATCTACATGCCCTACCGCGTCACGCCCATCGGGCGGGCGCGCACGCCCGACTCGGTGCTGGACGCCACGCGCATCGGGCACTTCACGCTGAGCCGTTTCCACTACGGCATTCCGGTGAACATCAAGGACTTCTCGCCCGACAGCGGCGTCGGTATGGTGCTGACGACCGTGCGCGGCGCGGGCCGCCACTGGTCCGAAGCCAATGCCTATGCCGACACCGGCGTGGGCGACGCCTTCGTGGTCGACACCTCGCGCACCCACTACTGGGTGGACTTCGACGCCAACCACCTGCAGGTGAACCTCAGCTTCTCGCACGATGCGCTGGCCGCGCTGCATGCGCGCTGGTTCGGCGCGGCCGCCGACGAGCGGCTGTGGACGCGCAAGTTCAAGTTCGGCGGCGCCCAGTCGAGCTGGATCGCGCTGCTGTCGTATGCCTGCCGCTGCGTCACCGAGCTGCCCGAGGCGGTCGACACCGGTCCGCTGGGGCGGCACCTCGAAGAGATGATCGGCGTGCACGTGCTGACCCAGTGGCGCGCGCAGCTGGAGCACCCGGCCGAGGCCGTGCAGCACCGCATGGCGCCACGGCATGTGCTGGCGGCCGAACGCCACATCCGCGAGCACGCCCAGCACGCGCCCACGCTCGGCGAACTGGCGAGCGTGGCGGGTGTCAGCGTGCGCACGCTGAACAGCGCCTTTCGCGAATACCGCCAGGCCACGCCGATGCGCGCGCTGCGCGAGCAGCGCCTGCAGGGCGTGCGCGCCGAACTGCTGATGGCCGACGCGGGCGCGACGGTGCGTTCGGTGGCGCAGGCATGGGGCTACGCCAACTTCGGCCTGTTCGCCGCGGCCTACCAGCAGCGCTTCGGCGAGCTGCCCTCGGCCACGCTGCGCGCGCGCAAGACCGGCTGAGCCTTCATCTGATCTTCAGCTTGGGGCGGGCTTGCGCTCCCACAATTCCAGCGGGCGGGACACCTCGCCTTGCCTGGGAATTCCGGTCGCCATCGCTGCCGGGAAATCCCCCTCTCCATGGATTCAGGTATCGCGTTCGGGCCTGGATGCGACCGATGCCGAGCACCTCTTGAGCGAATGAACAACCCTCGCCCGTCCTTCTTCCCGGCCTGCGCGTCGATCGCGGCCACCTTTGTCCTCACGGCCTGCGCCGCCTCCATCCGGCCGGCCAGCGACGACCCCGACGTCGTGCAGGAACAATCCCTGCAGCAGTCGCTGTCGCTGAACCACCGCATGACGCTGCAGCGCCGGCTCGACGATGTGGCGATCCCGCTCCTGGAGCACAGCGCGCCGTTCTGCGGCGGCGACGTGCGGGCCAGCCTGGGCGCGCACATCGCCAGCCTGTGGAGCTTCGAGAAGGAAGAACGCGCGGCGGCGAAGCAGACCCTGCACCTGGACGACCGGCTGAGCGTGCTGTGGACGCTCGACAGGAAGCAGGCGCCGGCCACGCCGCTGCGCGCCGGGGACGTGCTGCTGTCCGTCGGCGGCAAGCCGCTGCCCGCTGGCGAGAAAGGGATCGATCGGCTCAACGACGTGCTGATCGACGCGGCACGCGCCAAGCCCGCCCGGCGCGGAGGCTGGCTGGAGGCCGTGGTGCAGCGCGAGGGCCAGTCGACGGCGCTGCGCCTGCCGTACACCACGGCGTGCAACTACACCGCCGTCACGCGCATGAAGAACGAGGTCCATGCGGAGAACGACGGGCACGAGATCCTCGTCAACTCGGCGCTGATGCGCTTCTTTCCCGACAACCGCGACCTCGCGATCGTGCTGGGGCACGAGCTGGCCAACGGCGTGCTGTCGCATGGCGGAAAGACGCGCGCGGTGGGCATCGCGGCCGGCATCGTGGATGGCGCGCTGGGCGGCACCGGGCTGGCGCAAGAGGCGCTGTCGTCGCCCTTCTCGCAGCAGTTCGACGCCGAGGCCGACTACCTCGGTCTCTACATGGTGGCCGCGGCGGGCTACGACATCGACGGCGCCGAACGGATCTGGCGCGAGCTCGGGGTGCACACGGCCGGGGCGAAAAAGAAGAGCTTCATGAGCGCCCCGCCGAGCTCCGCCAAACGCTTCGTCGCGATGCGGCGCACCATCGCCGAGATCCAGGCCAAGACGAAGAACGGGGCACCGCTCGTGCCCCTGGCGACATCGAAGTCCTGACGCGCCGCCCCCCGGCGCGGGCCGCTACTGCATCTGCTGCAGGTTGCCGATGCGCACCAGCATCTCGGTGAACATCTGCATGTCGGCGTCGAGGTCGGGCACTTCCTTGTATTCCTTGGCGTTGTGCGCCGTGTACTTCTTGCCGGGCATCGCGGGGCCGAAGTTGATGGCGTTGGGCATCAGCTTGGCCGTGGTGCTGCCGGCGGTGGGCACGGGCTTGGCTTCGAGGCCGGTGGTGTCGCCGAAGATGTTGAGCAGGGTCGAGAGCCACGCGCCCTTCGGGTCGCGCGCCATCCAGTTGCCCTGGTCGTAGGCCAGCTCGAGCTTCACCTGGCTGGACGTGGCCCAGCCATTGACCTTGGCCGCCACCTGCCCCTTCAGCTCGTCGGGCGTGCGGCCGCGCGGCATGCGCACGTTGGCCGTCACCTCGAGGCGGCCGTCGGCGCCCATGCGCACCAGCGTGGGCGACATCGTGAGCGGGCCCATGAAGTCGTCCTGGTAGCCCAGCCCCATCTTCTCGCCGAGGTAGCCGGTGCCGTAGAGCGCGTCGATGTACTGCACGGCGCGCAGATACGGGTTGGCGGCCAGCGGCACGCCGGACTCCTTCAGGAACAGCGCCAGGCGCGGCACGGGGTTCACGCCCTCTTCGGGCCGCGAGCCGTGGGCCGAGGTGCCCGTGACCTTCAGCTCGACGGCCTCTGCGCCGCGCGCGATGTCGATCGCGAACTTGCCGCCCTGGCTTTCGTACTTGCGCACGAAGGCGGCCTTGGCGGCCTCGAGCTTCGCGGCCACGGCCGCGAGGTCGCCGCCCTTGAGCGTGGCGGTCGCGGTCTGCGGAATGGCGTTGGCCGAGGCGGCGCCGCTCATCGCGGTGATGGCGGTCGCGGCGGGGTCGGCCGCTTCCGCGGGGAAGAACACCTTGAGCGCGCCCGAGCCCTTCTCGGCCACGACCGCGGGGTACTTGCTGTCGAGCACGATGTTGTAGGCCGGCAGCGGCGTCTTGTCGCGGTAGTACTGCATCGCGTCGCC
The DNA here is from genome assembly GCF_041154445.1 of Variovorax sp. V118. Classification (GTDB taxonomy): domain Bacteria; phylum Pseudomonadota; class Gammaproteobacteria; order Burkholderiales; family Burkholderiaceae_C; genus Variovorax; species Variovorax boronicumulans. The sequence continues at coordinate 3,174,296 of NZ_AP028663.1, forward strand.
GCCGGTTTCCTCGGTGGTCTCGATCATCAGGCGCACGCCGCGCTCCACCGGCAGGCCGCTGTCCTTCACGGCCTTCATGGCGTAGAGCACGGCGGCGATGGAGCCCTTGTCGTCGATGGTGCCGCGCCCGTAGAGGAAATCGCCCACGCGCGTCATCGCGAAGGGATCCAGGCGCGTGCCGTCGTCGAGTACCCATTCGGACAGCACGGCCGGCACCACGTCGGCGTGCGTGAGGATGCCGAACTCCTCGCTGCCGCGGCCCTTCAGGCTCACTTCGAAGATGCGGCCGTCGACGTTGCGGTAGCCGAGCCCGAAGTCCTTCGCCATCTTCTCGACCAGCTGGCCGAACGCGACCATCGGCGGGCTCTCGTGCGGCGGCACCTGCACGTTGCGCACGGTGGGCAGCGCCACCATGGTGCCGATGCTGGCGATCACGGCCTGCTGGTTCTGCAGCCGGTTGTACAGGCCGAGCAGGCGCGCGATGTTGACGAGGTCGTCGCCCGCCAGCGCCTTGCCGCCGGTGTAGGCCGCCACGCTGGCCTGCAGCGCGGGCTGGGCCTGCGCGGCCTGGGCCAGGAAGGCCTTGAAATCGGGCGCCGTGCGGCCGCCCTTCCAGGCGGTGGCGAGCTGGTCGAGCGCGGGCTTCTTGAGGGTCTCGGCACCGGCCGGGACAGCGACGGCGAGCGCCATGAGGGCCAGCGAAAGCGCCGACAATGAAAAACGAGACTGCTGCATCAGGGTCACCCCCTCATTTCGAAAACATTCCCCGACGATAGCCGAGCCATGCCTCACGACGACAGCCAATCTTCGCCCCCGCGATGCGCCTGGGCCCGCACCGATCCGCTGCTGGCCAGCTACCACGACGCCGAATGGGGCGTGCCCGAACGCGACAGCCGCGCGCTGTGGGAAAAGCTGATGCTCGACGGCTTCCAGGCTGGCCTGTCGTGGCTCACCATCCTGCGCAAGCGCGACGCCTTTCGCGCGGCCTTCGAGGGCTTCGTGCCCGAGACCGTGGCGCGCTTCACGCCGGCCGATGTCGAACGCCTCATGCAAAACGCGGGCATCGTGCGCTCGCGCGCCAAGATCGAGGCCGCCATCGGCAACGCCAAGGCCTACCTGGCCATGCAGGCGGCGGGCGAAGACTTTTCCGAGTTCGTCTGGGGCCTGGCGGGCGGCCAGCCGGTCGTCAACACCACGGGCACGGTGCCCACGCAGACGCCGCTGTCCGAAGCGATGTCGAAGGCGCTGAAGCAGCGCGGCTTCAAGTTCGTCGGGCCGGTGATCGTCTATGCCTGGATGCAGGCCACGGGCATCGTCGACGACCACGCGCCCGACTGCCATTGCCATCGCGACCACCGCCGCGCCTGAACAGGCATGAAAAAACCGGACGGTGCTGTCGCACGGTCCGGTCTTTTCGGGTGGTGGTCTTGCTAACCGAGGCGGCTTGCGCCGCTGTCGATCACAGGCCAGCCTGGCGCGTGAAGCTGCGTGCCTGCGAGGGGATCACGCTGCCGGCGAAGGATTCGCGGCGCAGGTTCTGGCCGGGAGCGTGGGCAGCTGCCACGGCTTCGGCGCGGACCGAGGCGCGGTCCACCGACGAGGCCAGCACGGGGGCCACGCTGGCCGACACGGCGTCGCTGTATTCGTTGCCGGCACGGGCGGCGGCCACGGCTTGCGGTGCCACGTCGGCACGGCTGTAGCCGGAGGTCACGGCGTGAACGCCTTCGTAGGTCTCTGCGTGGGCGGCGCCAGCGGCGGCGAGCAGGGAGAGAGCGGCGGCGGCGAGGATGTTCGAGGTCTTCATTTCAATTCCTTCTTGATCGGGCTTTGGATGCCCTGAAGTGTGCGCCAAATTCCCAGGGTAAACCCCAGTCAATCTGAATCGCAGTGTTCACGGAATTGAAACAATCACGGGGAACTTTCCGACATGCGGGGTTCGCGTGAAACTTTTTCGTACAAACGCCCCCGAGTTTGCAAACTTTGGCGCGCTTTCGTCAAGCCTCAGGGCCGCCCCCAGCTGCGCACCAGCGTGCGGATCGCGACCGCGCCGCTGCCCTTGACCTCGGCGCGGTAGCTGCCCAGCAGCGCCTCGCGCTCGGCGGCGGCCTGCGGTTCGTTGCGCCAGGCCAGCAAGGCGGCCACGTCGGCGTCGGGCAGCGCCAGCAGCAGCGCTTGCGTGACCAGCTTTTCGAACTCGCGCGCCACGGTCATCAGGTTGCGCGGGCGCGGCGAGGTGACGCCGCGCGACCAGAGCGAGTCGAGCGCGGTGTCGAGCGTGCGGTCGGGCAGCGAACTGAACTGCCCGGCATTCCCGCGCGCCAGCTGCTTGACCACCGCGCTCATGAGCAGCTGGCTCGAGAAATCGATCTCGCGCGCCTCGGCCACCGTCATGCGCGACAGCAGTTCGACGCGCGCCGGGTCGGCCGGCCGCGCGTGCTGTTGATGGAAGAAGGTCACCTTGCCGGGCTCGTCCATCGCGGCGTAGTCGGCGCGCAGCTTCGCCAGGCGTGCCACGGCCTCCAGCACCGGAGGCGTCGGCGGAGCGGCGCCCTGCCCGGCCGCCGCCACGTCCTGACGGATCGCGGCCACCGAGGCGTTCACGTCGAAGGCGCGGCCGGCCGCCACGTCGAGCGACTGCAGGGCCTTGTCGGCGATGGCCAGGTCGGGCGGTTCCAGCAGCTCGCGCGCACCGCGCGACACGGCGCCGGGGCCGTAGGCGTTCTGGTAGCGCGCCTGCACGCCCTCGAACTGGAGCAAGGCCTGCGCGCGGTCCTGCGTCCACCCCGTCAAGGGGGCAAGGAGCAACGACAGCAACAAGAGGCAACGGGACGACGACAGGCGGGACAGCAAGGACATCCCGCATTATTGGCACGCCGCGATCCCGCGCCCTTCATCAGGCCTGCGCCAGCTCCTCGCGCAGCAGCTTCGCGGCCGCCACCATGTTCGACAGCGCCGCCTCGGTCTCGGGCCAGCCGCGGGTCTTGAGGCCGCAGTCGGGGTTGATCCAGAGGTTCTCGCCCGGCACCACCTGCGCGGCCTTGCGCATGAGGCGCACGATCTCGTCGACCGAGGGCACGCGCGGCGAGTGGATGTCGTACACGCCGGGGCCGATCTCGTTCGGGTAGCGAAAGCCGCCCTCGCCGCCGAAGCCGCGCAGCAGCTCCATGTCCGAGCGGCTGGTCTCGATGGTGATCACGTCGGCGTCCATCGCGGCGATCTCCGGCAGGATGTCGTTGAACTCCGAATAGCACATGTGCGTGTGGATCTGCGTCTGGTCGCGCACGCCCGAGGCGCTGATCCGGAAGGCGCGCGTGGCCGCTTTCAGGTAGGCCGGCCAGCCCGCGCGGCGCAGCGGCAGGCCTTCGCGGATGGCCGGCTCGTCGATCTGGATGATGCCGATGCCCGCGCCCTCGAGGTCGTTCACCTCGTCGCGGATCGCCCAGGCGATCTGCTCGCAGGTGGTGGCGCGCGGCTGGTCGTCGCGCACGAAGGACCACTGCAGGATGGTCACGGGGCCGGTCAGCATGCCCTTCATCGGCAGCGTCGTGAGGCTCTGCGCATAGGCGGTCCACTCGACCGTCATCGCGGCCGGACGCGCCACGTCGCCGAAGATCACCGGCGGCTTCACGCAGCGCGAGCCGTACGACTGCACCCAGCCGTTGGCCGTGAAGGCAAAGCCGTCGAGCTGCTCGCCGAAGTACTCGACCATGTCGTTGCGCTCGGCCTCGCCATGCACCAGCACGTCGATGCCGAGTTCTTCCTGCTTGCGCACGGCGAGCGCGATCTCGGCGCGCATCTTCTCGCGGTAGCCGGCGACATCGAGCTCGCCGCGCTTGAAGGCGGCGCGGGCCGCGCGGATCTCGGCGGTCTGCGGGAACGAGCCGATGGTGGTGGTCGGCAGCGCGGGCAATGCGAAGCGCGTGCGCTGCAGCTGCTGGCGCTGCGGGAAAGCGGACACGCGGCGGTCGTCGCCGGCCACGCTGCGCGCCAGGCGCAACGCCACGTCGGCGCGGTGCACGCGCGGGCTGGCGCGGCGCGCGGCCACGGCGGCACGGGCGGCCGTGAGTTCGGCGGCCACCGAGGCTTCGTGGCCTTCGACGGCGGCGCGCAGCACGCGCAACTCGTCGAGTTTCTCGATGGCGAAGGCGAGCCACGATTTCAGTTCGGTGTCGAGCTTCGTCTCGGCCGCGAGGCTGAACGGCACGTGCAGCAGCGAGCACGACGGCGCGATCCACAGCTCGCCCTGGTGCTTCTCGGCCACGGGCCTGAGCTTGCCCAGCGCCACGTCGACGTCGGTACGCCAGATGTTGCGGCCGTCGACCACGCCGACCGACAGCACCTTGTGCGCCGGCAGCCAGTCGGCCACGCCGGTCAGCTCCTGCGGCGCGCGCACGGCATCGACGTGCAGGCCGGCCACGGGCAGCTGGCAGGCCAGGCGCAGGTTCTCGGACAGCGGCGAGAAGTAGCTCGCCAGCAGCAGCTTCGGCGCATTGCGCGCAATCTGCCAGTACACGCGTTCGAAGGCATTGCGCCAGGCCTCGGGCAGGTCGAGGCCCAGGATCGGCTCGTCGATCTGCACCCACTCCACGCCTTGCTGCTTGAGCCGGCCGAGCACCTGCTCGTACACGGGCAGCAGCGATTCGAGCAGCGAGAAGCGGTCGAAGCCGGCTGCCTTTTCCTTGCCCAGGTACAGGAAGCTCAGCGGCCCCAGCAGCACGGCCTTGACCGCGTGACCGGCCTGCTGCGCCTGCGCGACCTCGTCGAACAGGCGCGTGGACGCGAGCCTGAACTGCGTGGCCGCATCGAACTCGGGCACGAGGTAGTGGTAGTTGGTGTCGAACCACTTGGTCATCTCGAGCGCGAAGGTGCCTTCGGCGCCGTGGGTGCAGCTGTCGTCGTGCACGTGGCCCGCCTCGTCTTCCACGCCGCGTGCCATCTTGAAGTAGCGCGACAGCTCGGGCTCGTCGCCGCTGAAGCCGAAGCGCGCCGGCTCGCAGCCCAGCAGCTGGATGTGGTTGGCCACGTGGTCGTAGAAGGCGAAGTCGCCCACGGTCACGAAGTCGAGCCCCGCGTCGCGCTGTGCCTGCCAGTGGCGCGCGCGCAGCGCCTCGCCGACGGCTTCGAGCGCGGCGTGGCCGGTTTCGCCGCGCCAGTGCTTCTCGAGGGCGAACTTGAGTTCCCGGTGGGCGCCCATGCGCGGAAAGCCGAGGATGTGGGTACGGGTGGTCATTGCAGGTAATCCGGTCGCTGGTCTTGGAAACCGGTGATGGTCGGCGTTTGGCGCATATGATTCAAACGAAACCTTTTGCCCGTTCGCTTGAATCATTTTCATGATGCAGTCCATCCTCGAGATCCGCCACCTGCGCACGCTGGCCGCGTTGCGCGACACCGGTAGCCTGGTGCGCGCGGCGCAGCTGCTCAACCTCACGCAGTCGGCGCTGTCGCACCAGATCAAGCTGCTCGAAGAGCGCTACGGCGCGCAGCTGTTCGAACGCAAGTCGGTGCCGCCGCAGTTCAGCACCACGGGCCTGCGGCTGCTGCAGCTGGCCGACACCGCGCTGCCGCTCGTCGAAGAGGCCGAGCGCGACGTGGCGCGGCTCGCGCTGGGGCGCAGCGGGCAGCTGCGCATCGTGGTCGAGTGCCACACCTGCTTCGACTGGCTGATGCCCGCCATGGACGCCTTTCGCCAGCGCTGGCCCGAGATCGAGCTCGACATCGTCTCGGGCTTCCACCCCGACCCGATCGCGCTGGTGATGCAGAACCGCGCCGAGGTGGCGATCGTCTCCGAGCAGGACCCCGATGAAACGGTCGACTACCACGCGCTGTTCCGCTTCGAGATCGTGGCGCTGCTGGCCAACGACCATGCGCTGACGGCCAAGGCGCACCTCACGGCCCGGCACTTCGCCGACCAGACGCTCATCACCTACCCCGTGCCCGACGAGATGCTCGACATCGTGCGCCAGGTGCTGGCGCCCGCCGGCGTCGAGCCCGCGCACCGGCGCACGACCGAGCTCACGGTGGCGATGCTGCAGCTGGTGGCCAGCGGGCGCGGCGTGGCCACGCTGCCGCTGTGGGCGGTGCAGAATTACCTCGACCGCGGCTACGTCACGGCGCGCCGCGTGGGCGCCCGGGGCCTGACGGGGCGGCTGTACATGGCCTGCACGCAGGCGACGTCGGCGCGGCCCTGGCTGGACGACTTCGTGCGCGTCACGCGCGAGAGCTGCTTCAAGAGCCTGCCGGGGATCGAATTGCTGTGAACCCGAGGGAGAGAGGATCACGTCCGAATCCGGCCAGTGCGTGGTGGTGCATGGCCTGAAGATCGACCACCACCACGGACCGCCCCATGACCCCTCCGAAGACACTCGACTCCCCTGCCATTCCACGCCCCCGCTTCTTTCACGGCTGGCTCGTGGTCGCCGGCGCCTTCGCCGTCATGTTCGTGGGCTTCGGCTGCGCCTACACCTTCAGTGCCTTCCTCGATGCGCTGCAGCGCGACTTCGGCGCCTCGCGCGGCGAGGTGTCGCTGGTGTTCTCGCTCGCGGGCTTCCTGTACTTCGGGCTCGGCGTGTTCAGCGGCCCGCTGGCCGACCGCTGGGGCGCGCGGCGGCTGGCGGTCGCGGGCATGGTGCTGGTCGGCCTCGGGCTGGTGCTCGCGGGGCAGGCGCGCAGCCTGACGCAGATCTTCTGGGCCTACGGGCTCGGTGTCGGCCTTGGCGTGGGTGCTTCGTACGTGCCGGTGCTGGGCGCGGTGCAGCGCTGGTTCGTGCGCCAGCGCGGCTTCGCCTCGGGGCTCGCTGTGAGCGGCATCGGCGTGGGCACGCTGGCCATGCCGCCGCTGGCCTCGTGGCTCATCGACACGCTGGGCTGGCGCGACGCCTACCTGACGCTCGGCGTGCTCGCGGCCGTGGTGGGCGTGGGCATGGCGCTCCTGGTCGAGAACGACCCGCGCGCACGCGGCCTCGGGCCTGATGGCGATCCGCCGCAGGCGCAGGCCGCCACCGCGCTGCCGCCCGGCGCCTCGGTGCGCGAGGCCGTGGGCTCCGGCCGTTTCGCGGGGCTGTACGCGGCCTGCCTGATCAGCTCGTTCGGTTTGTTCGTGCCCTTCGTGCACCTGGTGCCCTACGCGCTCGACCACGGCGTGGCCGCGTCGTCGGCGGTGCTGCTGCTCGGCGCGATCGGCGTCGGCAGCACGGCGGGCCGCTTCTTCCTGGGCGGGCTGGCCGACCGCATGGGCCGGGACCATGCGCTGCCGCTGATGTCGGCGGGCATGGCGCTGTCGCTGGTGGTGTGGGCCGTGTCGGGCGGGTTCTGGGGGCTGGCCCTGTTCGCCTTCGCCTACGGCGTGTTCTACGGCGGCTTCGTGGCGCTGCTGCCCGCGCTGGTGATGGACTGGTTCGGCGGGCGCCACATCGGCGCGATCATCGGCATCCTGTACACCAGCGTGGCCATCGGCACGCTGATCGGGCCGAGCGCCGCCGGTTTCGCCTTCGACCTCACGCGCAGCTACCTGCTGCCGATCCTCGTGGCGATCGGCGCCAACCTCGTGGCGGCCGGCCTGCTGCTCGCGATGGCGCGGCGCGGCCGGCGCGCCGTTCAGCCGGCTTTCTGAACCAGCTTCAGCACGCTCGAGAAATCGAGCGCGCCATGGCCCGCGAGGCTGTGCGCCGCGTACAGGCTGCGCGCCAGGCCGCCCAGCGGCGTGGCCGCGCGCACGGCGGTGGCGTTTTCCTGCGCCAGGCCCAGGTCCTTGAGCATCAGGTCGGTGCCGAAGCCGCCGGCGTAGTTCTTCGAGGCCGGTGCCGCTTCCATCACGCCGGGCACGGGGTTGTACTTCTCGAGCGCCCAGTTGCCACCCGAGCTGCGGCGCATGATTTCCGACAGCACCTTCGGGTCGAGCCCGTTGGCCACGCCCAGCGCGAGTGCTTCCGAGGTGCCGATCATCAAGATGCCGAGCAGCATGTTGTTGCAGATCTTGGCGGTCTGGCCCGCACCGGCCGCGCCGGCGTGGAAGATGTTGGCGCCCATCTTCTCGAGCACCGGGCGCGCGCGCTCCAGGTCCTTGGTGTCGCCGCCGACCATGAAGGTCAGCGTGCCGGCAATGGCGCCGCCGGTGCCGCCCGACACGGGCGCATCGATCATCGCGACGCCCTTGGCGGCGGCGGCCTCGGCCACCTTGCGCGAGGTGGCGGCGGCGATGGTGCTGCTGTCGATCACGAGCGTGCCGGCCTGGATGCTGTCGAGCAGGCCGGGCTTGCCGGCGCCGCCGAGGAACAGGCCCTCGACGTGCGCGCTGGCGGGCAGCATGCTGATCACCACCTCGGCGCCGGCCACGGTCTCGGCCGCCGACTTCGCGATCGGCAGGCCTTCGGCAGCGAACTTCTTGCAGGCTTCGGCCGAGAGGTCGAAGGCGCTGAGCGTGTGGCCTGCCTTGTGCAGGTTCAGGGCCATCGGGCCGCCCATGTTGCCCAGGCCGATGAATGCGATCTTCATGTGTCTTGTCTCCGTTGTTCTGTGCAGGGAATGGGGCCGGTCAGGTCAGCGACGCGAGTTCCGCCGGCATCTCGCCGCGCGGACGCAGGTGGTCGTCGACGAAGGCCGGCGTGATCTCTTCGAGCGTGGCGGGGTTCCAGCGCGGGTTGCGGTCCTTGTCGACCAGCACGGCGCGGATGCCTTCGGCGAAATCCTTGTTCGCGCAGAAGCCCAGCGAGGCCCAGTACTCGAGGCGGAACACCTCGGCCAGTGACATGCGCGGCACGCGCTGCCAGAGCTCGAAGCTCAGCGCGATGGAGCTCGGCGCGCCCTTGGTGAAGGTCTTCGACGCAGTCTGCAGCCAGGCGTCGTCGCTTTGCACGTCGCGCAAGCGCTTGGCGATGTCGAGCAGGTCGTCGCCGGCCATCAGCGCGTTGATGGTGTCGTAGTGCTCGCGCACCTTCGACGCGGGCATTGCGGTGCCCTCGCCCGCCTGGGCCAGGATGCGCGACAGCGTGGCGCGGTCCGCCTTGGCGTCGCCGCCGGCCCACTGCGTGGACGCGATGGCCTCGATCACCGCACCCTTGCGCTCGTGCGGCACCAGCACGTCGGCGAGGCCACAGAAGATGGTGTCGTGCGCGTTGATGTTGGCGGCCGTGAGCGCCAGGAACAGGCCCGTGCGGCCCGGCGTGCGACGCAGGAACCAGCTGCCGCCCACGTCGGGGTACAGGCCGATGTTGATCTCGGGCATGGCGATGCGGCTTTGCAGCGTCATCACGCGGTGCGAGGCGCCCGCCAGCAGGCCCACGCCGCCGCCCATCACGATGCCGTGGCCCCAGCACAGGAAGGGCTTGGGGAAGGTGTGGATCAGGTGGTCGAGCTCGTACTCCTCGCGGAAGAAGTCTTCGGCGTAGGTGTTGCGTTCGGGGCCGCAGTCGAGCAGCGTCTGGTACAGCTGGCGCAGGTCGCCGCCGGCGCAGAAGGCCTTCTCGCCCGCCGCGTCGAGCAGCACGCCGACGATGCCGGCGTCGGCCGCCCATTCGCGCAGCTTGGGCGTGAGCAGGCGCACCATGTCCACGGACAGCGCGTTGAGCGAAGCCGGCGCATTGAGCGTGGCCACGGCAAAACGCTGGCCGCCGGCGGTCTTGATTTCGTTGAAGAGAACTACGTTGTCGGTCATTGTTTTCAGGTCCTGGGTGCGGCGGGGTCAGCGGATGTCGCTGTCGCCTTCCAGCAATTTTCGCGCAACGATGACGCGCATGATTTCGTTGGTGCCTTCGAGGATCTGGTGCACGCGCGTGTCGCGCACCAGGCGCTCGAGCGGGAACTCGCTGAGGTAGCCGTAGCCGCCGTGCAGTTGCAGCGCGTCGTTGCAGACATTGAAGCCCGCATCGGTCGCGAAGCGCTTGGCCATCGCGCAATAGGTGCTCGCATCCACATGGCCCGCGTCGAGCTTGCTGGCGGCCAGCCGCACCATCTGCCGCGCGGCCACCAGCTCGGTCGCCATGTCGGCCAGCTTGAACTGCAGCGCCTGGAAGCTCGCGATCGGCTTGCCGAACTGCTGGCGCTCGTGCAGGTAGCGGCGCGCCGCGTCGAGCGCGCCCTGCGCCGCGCCCACCGAGCAGGTCGCGATGTTGATGCGCCCGCCATCGAGGCCCTTCATGGCGATGCGAAAGCCCTCGCCTTCCTTGCCCAGCAGGTTCTGCGCCGGCACGCGCACGTTGTCGAAGTTGATGGTGCGCGTGGGCTGGCTGTTCCAGCCCATCTTGTGCTCCTTCTTGCCGTAGCTCACGCCGGGCGCATCGGCCGGCACCGCGAAGGCCGAAATGCCGCTGGCGCCCGCGCCGCCCGTGCGCGCCATGAGCACCAGCACGTCAGTGGAGCCGGCGCCCGAGATGAAGGCCTTGCCGCCGTTGATGACGTACTCGGCCCCCTGCAGTTCGGCGCGCGTCTTCAGCGACCCCGCGTCGGAGCCCGCGCCCGGCTCGGTCAGGCAGTACGACGCCAGCTTGCGCCCGCTCGTGAGGTCTTCGCCCCACTGCTGCGCCACCGCGTCGGTGGCCCAGGTGCCGAGCATCCACGTCGCCATGTTGTGGATCGTGATGAAGGCCGTGGTCGAGGGGTCGACCGCGGCCATTTCCTCGAACACCAGCGCCGAGTCGAGCCGCGGCAGGCCCAGGCCGCCGATACGCTCGGGCGCGTACAGGCCGCAAAAGCCCAGCTCGCCGGCCTTGGCGATGGCCTCGCGCGGAAAGACAGCCTCGGCGTCCCACTGCGCGGCGTGCGGTGCGAACTCGGCCTGCGCGAAATCGCGCGCGGTCTGTGCAAAGGCGTTCTGTTCTTCGGACAGTTCGAAATTCATGGTTGACGACCCTTCCAGAGGTCCAGTTCGGCGGTGCGTTTGCGGGTCGATTTTTCCAGGCACGCGTTGAACACCAGCGGCCAGATCGAGCCGCCTTCGTTCGCCTTCGCGGCCCGCTTGCACCCGGGGTCGCGGCCCTTGAGCCAGGTCCGCTGTTCGGTGCGCAGCGCGACGCGCATCTGCGGCGAGAGCGTCTTCATCACCTCGCCGTAGCGGATGTTGAGCTCGGCGTCGGCCGCGCGGAAATCGCGCAGCGCGCAGTCGTTCATCTGCTGCTGGTTGCCGTTGGGGTTGCAGTCGACCGGCTCGTCGGAGCCGGCCGCCTGCGCCCCGCCGGCCAGCAGGGCAAGCGCCGCCGCGGCGGCCCAGGCTGCGACGCGAAGCCCCTGCCTCACTTGAGGCTGATGGTGGTGTTGACGCCCTGGCTCACGGTGCTGTCGTCGAACCAGCGTGCCGTCACGGTCTTGGTCTGCGTGTAGAACATGATGACCTGCTTGCCGTACGGGCCCAGGTCGCCGAGCTTGGAGGCGCGCGAACCGGTGAACGAGAACATCGGGACCGGCACCGGGATCGGCACGTTGATGCCGACCTGGCCCACGTCGATGTCTTCCTGGAAGCGGCGCGCCGCGGCGCCCGACTGCGTGAAGATCGCCGTGCCGTTGCCGTTCGGGTTGCTGTTGATCAGCTCGATGGCTTCGTCGATGGTCTCGGCGTCGGCGATGCACAGCACGGGGCCGAACACTTCCTGTTCGTAGATCGTCATGCCGGGCTTCACGCCGGTGAAGATCGTCGGGCCGACGAAGTTGCCCTTCTCGTAGCCGGGCACGGTGGGCTTGCGGCCGTCGAGCACCAGCTTGGCGCCGTCGGCTTCGCCGCGTTCGATGAGGCTGTTCACGCGGTCGTACGCTGCGCACGAAACGAGCGGGCCCACGTCCACGCCCTTTTCAGTGCCCGCGCCGATCTTCAGCGTCTTGGCCTTCTCGATGAGCTCGGGCACCCAGTTGCGCGCCTCGCCCACCAGCACCGCGACCGACACGGCCATGCAGCGCTGACCGGCTGCACCGAAGCTCGCGCCGGCCAGTGCGTTGAGCGTCTGCTCCTTGTTGGCGTCGGGCATCACGATGGCGTGGTTCTTCGCGCCCATCATGCATTGCGCACGCTTGCCGGCCAGCGTGGCGCGGTTGTAGACGTGCGTGCCGACCTTGGTCGAGCCGACGAAGCTGATCGCCTTGATGTCCTTGTGGTCGCAGATGCCGTTGACGACGGCTTCGCCGCCGTGCACCACGTTCAGCACGCCGGGCGGCACGCCGGCTTCGAGCGCCAGTTCGCACAGGCGCATCGTGACCATCGGGTCTTGTTCGGAGGGCTTGAGCACGAAGGTGTTGCCGGTGACGATGGCCATCGGGAACATCCACAGCGGGATCATGGCCGGGAAGTTGAACGGCGTGATGCCGGCGCACACGCCCAGCGGCTGCAGCAGCGTGTAGGTGTCGACGCCGTTGGCCACGTTGTTGGCCAGCTCGCCCAGTTGCAGGTTGCCGATGTTCGAGGCGTGCTCGACCACTTCGAGGCCGCGGAACACGTCGCCCTCGGCGTCCGGCAGCGTCTTGCCCTGCTCGGCCGTGAGGATCGCGGCGAGTTCACCCATGTTCTCGCGGATGAGCTGCTGCAGCTTCAGGAAGATGCGGGCGCGCGCACCGAGGGGCGTCTTGCGCCAGGTCTTGAAGGCTTCCTTGGCGGAGGCCACGGCGGCGTCGAGTTCAGCCTGGGTGGCGAAGGGCACGCGGGCCAGCACCTGCTGCGTGGCCGGGTTGACGACGTCGCGCCATTCGGTGGTCTTCGATTCGACGAACTTGCCGCCGATGAGCAGCTTGACGGTGGCGACCTGCGTCGAGGGGGTGGTGGTGGCGTCCATGGGGGTTTGTCTCCTGTGAATACGGGACCGGTTCGAACCGGTGCAGCCTGCATCCTAGCTTTGCAGATTTGCCATGACAATAGACAAATATGCGTCATCGCTTTGCAAAAATGCAAAGCACCGCACGCCACCCCGCACGAGGCCGCACGCACATGGACTGGGACAACCTGCGCTACTTTCTCGAACTCGCCCGCTCGGGCACGCTGATGAGCGCGGCGCGCCGGCTGGAGGTCGACCACACCACCGTCGCGCGGCGCATCCAGGCGCTCGAAAAGGAGGTGGGCGCGCCCCTGTTCTCGCGCGAATCCGGCGGCCACCGGCTCACCGAGGCGGGCCGCCGGCTGCAGCCGCAGGTCGAGGCGATGGAGAGCGCCTTCCAGGCCGTGGAGAGCACCGCGCCGGCGTCGCAGGAAGGCTTGTCGGGGCTGGTGCGCATCGGCGCCACCGAGGGCTTCGGCACCGTGGTGCTGGCACCGCAGCTGGCACTGTTCGCGGTGCAGCACCCGAAGCTCACCATCGACCTGCTCGCGATGCCGCGGCTGGTGCACCTGTCGCGGCGCGAGGCCGACATCGTGATCTCGCTCGAACGCCCGGCGCGCGGGCCGGTGGTGGTCACCAAGCTCACCGACTACACGCTGCGCCTGTACGCCTCGAAGCAGTACCTGGCCGCGCACAAGCCCATCAAGACCCGCGAAGACCTGCGCGGCCACACCTTCATCAGCTACGTGGACGACCTGCTGTTCAGCAAGGAGCTGCAGTACCTGGACGAACTGCACCGCCCCGACAGCTTTGCGCTGCGCAGCACCAGCGTGCTGGCGCAGCACCGGGCGGTGGCGGCGGGCGCGGGGATTGCGGTGCTGCCGGCGTTCATCGCGCAGGACGACCGCGCGCTCAAGCCGGTGCTGCCGGATGCGGCGAACTTCACGCGGACCTTCTGGATGTCGATGCCTGCGGAAACGAAGCACCTGGCGCGCATGCAGACCGTGTGGGAATTTCTGCGCGCGACGGCCACGGCGCAGCAGCAGGTGCTGTTGCCTGACAGCGCGGCGAACGCCAGGTGACCGGTTCGCGCGCTCAGGAAAACAGGCGCTTCAGGAACCCAGGCTTGGCCGCCGGCGCTGCCGCCTTTTCCAGCAGCTCGATCAGCCCTTCCACACGCGGCTTCTTGAGCCGGCGCGCGTAGTCGAGGTAGCTCTCTTCCTCGTCCATGCGATAGAACTGCGGCGGCATCGGCAGCGGGCCTGGCAGCGCCGCCAGCAGCACGCGCAGCGCGTCCAGCTGGTTCATGCGGATGGCGCTCATGATCGCGGTCTCGCCGAGCGAGGGAATGATCTCGTTGGGCTGCGCGAGCCCGCCGGCGAGCAGGGGCTGGATCGCCGCCGCATCGCCTGCGACCGCCGCCGCGCCCAGCGCCTCGAGCGCCGCCAGTTTCTCGGGCGAGAGGCTGGCCAGGTAGGCGTCGCTGCGCTTGTCGTCCTCGTCGCGCGCGTCGCCGCCCTGCATGACCATGAAGTCGGTCACCAGCGCCACGGGCTCGCCCGCGGCGTCGAGCGCCCAGAAGCTCGGGTAGCTGCCGTCGCCCCAGCCGGCGCTGAAGATCAGCACGTTGTTCGCGCTGCCCGCGCCCAGCGGGTAGTGATCGGCGATGTCGGCCGAAGCGAGGTCGGCGCCGAGCACGTCGTCGTAGTAGCTCACGTACTCGGGGTTGGTGGCGGACTCGCGCGCCTCGCGCTCCGCCATGGCCTTGGCGCCGTCGACGTCCATGAAGCAGCCGACACCGGCATCGACCGGGTAGCCATAGAACTCGTCGCTGCCGAGTTCGTCCTGCGATTGCCCTTCGAGCAGCGCGGCCTCCCAGCGCAGATCGTTCGCCTGCAGGCTGCCTCGCTCACGCAGCCACAGAACGGCCAACGCATGGCGGCCGCCGCCTTGCAGCACCTCGACGGGGAATGCGCCGCGCCCGCTCACGCTGCGAACAAAAGGCTCGCGCTCGGGTTGCACCAGCGGATCGCAGGCCACGATGCGGCCGCTCGTGAGGTGCAGGGCCCCGCAAGGCTGGCGCTGCAGATGCCGTGCACGCAGCGCCTCGTCGTCAAGAAAAATGCTCTGGAGGTTGTCGATGTCTAGGTAAGCCATGCGCCCAGTTTCTCATCCCCCGGCAGCGGCCGGCCACGCCGGCGGATGGCTGCCCGGCGGCATCGACGGCCGTGGCCAGGCGGCCGGCGTGCGCGACAGCTGCGCGCTGTGGCGCACCGCGGCCAGTTCGCCGAAGCCCGAGGCCGAGGTCTCGACGTACGGCGCGACATCGGCCCGCGCGATCGACAGCCCGCCGTCCACGCGGCCCAGCCCGCGCAGCCACTGCCCCGTCTGCGCCAGCGACACCTGCACATGCCAGCTGCCGCCCTCCTGCTGCTGACGCCACAGTGCCGCGGCGGCGCCCAGGGCGATCAGGTAGCCGCTGGCTTCGTCGAGGATCTGCATCGGCATCGGGCGCGGCTTGCCGTCGCCGGCGGCCTCGCCTTCGGCATGGTTGAAGCCCATGGCGGTCTGCACCAGCGAATCGAAGCCGCGCCGATCGGCCCACGGCCCCTGCGTGCCATAGGCCGTGAGCGACACGCAGACGATGCCCGGCCGCTCGCGCGCCAGCGCCTCGGGGCCGAAGCCCAGCGCCGCGATGCCGCCGGGACGGTAGCCCTGCACGAAGACATGCGCGTCGGCCACGAGGCCGTGCAGCACAGCGCGACCTTCATCCGTGCACAGGTCCACGTGCGTCGAGAGCTTGCCGCGGCTGGTGTCGGCGATGGATTCGATGTTCGGCAGGTTCGGCGAATTGACCAGCATCACGTCGGCACCGTAGGCCGCCAGCGCCCGGCCGCCGACTGGTCCCGCGAGGATGCGTGTGAGGTCGAGCACGCGCAGGCCTTCGAGCGGGCGCTGGTCGCCCTGCAGCGGCGGCAGCGCGCGCGGCGGTGCATCGCCGATGCGCTCGATGGTGAAGAGCGGCTGCGCCGCGATCGCCTGCCCCTGCGGCGTGGCGTCCCACTCGTCGAAGCGGCGCAGCGCGGTCGCCACCAGGCCTTGCGCGGCGGCGGCCGTTTCGAAATCGACCGCGCGCCAGGCGGCCATCGCGGCCTCGGCGTCGGCGCGCGTGGCGGTGGCCGGGTCCAGCTTCATCAGGCGCAGCGCGCCTTCTCGGTGGTGCTTGAAGTTGGCGTGGATGCGCACCCAGCCGTCGGCGCAACGGTACACGCCCGAGAAGGTGTCCCACAGGTCGGGCACGCGGCCGTCGAGGCTGAACCAGCCCGTGCAGTCGAGCGCGGCGTGCAGCGTGTCGACCGCGACCTCTTGCCGCGCCACGCCGCGCCGGTGTCCCAGCTCGCAGGCCGCGAGCGCGGCGGCGGCGATGCTGGCCTGCGCCGCGAGGCCGACCGCGAAGGACGACGGCAGCACCGGGTCGGCGCCCGTGAGCCGCGCGAAGGCCAGCGCTTCGGCGGGCAACCCCGCCAGTTGCCAGAGACCGGCCAGGACTTCTTCACTCGTTGCCATGCGTCGCCCCTTCAGGGAAGGAAAAAAGAAATGAAAAAGGCAGGGTCCGCTTGCGCGGCCCTGCCCTGGTTGTTGTCGTTGCGTTCGCGACCTTGTGCGGATGGCTTACTGGATCAGCTTCGCACCGGTCTTGGCCTGCAGCGCGTCGAAGCTCACGCCCGGCGCCAGCTCGATCACCTTGAGGCCTTCGGGCACGACGTCCATCACGGCCAGGTCGGTGATGATGCGGTCGACCACGCCCACGCCGGTCAGCGGCAGCGAGCACTGCTCGAGGATCTTCAGGTCTTCGGTGCCGTCCTTCTTCTTGGCCACGTGTTCCATCAGCACGATCACGCGCTTCACGCCGGCCACGAGGTCCATGGCGCCGCCCATGCCCTTGACCATCTTGCCGGGGATCATCCAGTTGGCGAGGTCGCCCTTGGCGCTGACCTGCATGGCGCCCAGGATCGACAGGTTGATCTTGCCGCCGCGGATCATCGCGAAGCTGTCATGGCTGCCGAAAATGGCCGAGCCGGGCAGCGTGGTGACGGTCTGCTTGCCGGCGTTGATGAGGTCGGCGTCGACGTTGTCTTCGGTCGGGAACGGGCCGATGCCGAGCATGCCGTTTTCGCTTTGCAGCCAGACTTCCTTGGTGCCGGTGTGGTTGGCCACCAACGTCGGAATGCCGATGCCGAGGTTGACGTAGAAGCCGTCTTCGAGTTCTTGCGCGGCACGGGCCGCCATCTGGTCTTGGGTCCAGGGCATCTCAGGCTCCTTCTTTCTTGTTGACGGCCTTCACGGCCGATTCGCTGCCGGCGGCGGCGGCCTGGGCGATGGCGGTCTGGGCCTCGACCTTGGCGGCGGCGGCATCGACCGAGGCGCTCACGGTGCGCTTCTCGATGCGCTTTTCGGGCGTGGCGTTGAGCACCAGGCGGTGCACGTAGATGCCCGGCAGGTGGATGTCGTCGGGGGCCAGCTCGCCCACTTCGACGATCTTCTCGACCTCGACGATGCAGACCTTGCCGGCCATGGCGGCGGCGGGGTTGAAGTTGCGTGCCGTGAGACGGAAGCGCAGGTTGCCGGCCTTGTCGGCCACGTCGGCCTTGACCAGCGCCACGTCGGGCACCAGCGAGTGCTCCATGACGTAGGTCTCGCCGCCGAACTCGCGCAGCTCCTTGCCTTCGGCCACTTGCGTGCCCACGCCGGTCTTCGTGAAGAAGGCCGGAATGCCGGCGCCGCCGGCGCGCAGCTTCTCGGCCAGCGTGCCCTGGGGCGTGAATTCGAGGGCCAGTTCACCGGCCAGGTACTGGCGCTCGAACTCCTTGTTCTCGCCCACGTACGACGCGATCATCTTCTTGATCTGGCGCGTCTCGAGCAGCTTGCCGAGGCCGAAGCCGTCGACGCCCGCGTTGTTCGAGATGACGGTGAGGTTCTGCACGCCGGAATCCTTCAGCGCGTCGATCAGCGCTTCGGGAATGCCGCACAGGCCGAAGCCGCCGACCGCGAGCGTCTGCCCGTCGGCCACGACCCCCTTGAGTGCCGCGTCTGCGGAGGGATAAATCTTGTTCACTCGGGCTCCTTGATGGGTGGTGGAGAGTGGGTGGGAAAGGCTTCAACGATACTACCTACTCGTATACGTAGTATTTCGTAATGGTGACACCCGATGCCCGAGATCGATTACCGGCTGGCTTTTGAACATGCACCCGTCGGCATGGTGGTCTCGAGCAACCGCACCATCGTCGCCTGCAACCAGCGTGTGTGCGAGATCTTCGGCGCGGAGCCCTCCGCGCTGGTCGGGCATTCGTTCAGCATCCTGTACCCGAGCGTGGCCGAGTTCGAGCGCATCGGCAAGCGCATGGAGCCCTTTCTGAACGCCAGCGGCCACTATGCCGATAACCGCATGATGAAGCGGCTGGGCGGGCTGCACGGGGCTCTGGCGGGTGAGACCTTCTGGTGCCACGTCACCGGGCACGCGATGAACCGCGCGGCGCCGCACGAGGCCGGCATCTGGACCTTCGAGGACCTGGGCTCGCGCCGCGCGGTGAAGGCGGAGCTCACGCCGCGTGAGCGGGAGGTGGCGGCGCAGGTGATGCGCGGGCTGACTTCCAAAGAGATCGGGAAGGCGCTGGGCATCAGCCATCGCACAGTCGAGCTGCATCGGGCGCGGTTGATGCGCAAGTACGCGGCGGCTACGACTGCGGAGCTGGTGCAGAAGTTGATCGCGGGGTGATTCTTTTCAGGGCGCGTGCGCAGGCCACCGGGTACTTCCCTCCGCGAATGTCCCCCGGGCTTCGCCCTCCTCCTTGATTTCGCTGCGGGAAGCACCCAGTGTCCTGCGCACACTGAGTGCGGTCGTGGTGCGGGGCGCGCTAGAGCACCATCTCCATGCGCACCAGGTCTCGCAGCGGAATGCCGTTCTGCTTCGTCGCCCTGCCCCAGCGGCGCACGAAGTAGTCGACGTCGACCCCGACGATCCGAAAGCCGAAGCGCTGGTAGAAGGCCAGCTCGCGCAGGCTGCTGTTGCCCGTGCCGACTTCGAGCCGGTGCGCGCCGCGCTGCCTGGCAAGCGCTTTCGCCTTCTTCAGCATCGCGGTGCCGATACCCTGGCCCTTGTGGGCTTCGGCCACGGCGATGTTCATGATCTCCCAGGTGTCGACGCGCGTGGCCATGAGCACCATCTGGCCGACGACTTCGCCGGCCTGTTCGGCCAGCCACTGCTCGCCGCGCAGCAGGTACTTCTCGATCTCGGGGCGCGGGCCGTCCGCGTCGAACAGGAGCGGCCAGGGCACCGCATCCGCCGGGGTGGCCCTGCGCATCGTCAAACCCGTTGCGTGAGTGTTTCGTTCTTTCCGTTGCATGACTCCATTCTGAGTTCTGGGCAGAAGTTCCCTGCCGGAGGCCCCGGATCGTTGCGAAAACGGAAACGCCGTGTCGACAAAACCCATGCGCCATCGCCGGTTGAGAGGCCTATCGTGGAACCCACGCGAACACACCGTTCGCCCCACACAGGAGCAGACACCATGTCCACACCCCTTCATTCGGAAAAGAACCTCCTTCAGCAGACGAAGCTGTCCGTGGCCCAGGCCCGCGCGCTGGCCGGGCACCAGGTGCCCGTGGCGCTCGGCCTCGCGGCGGTGATCCTGTCGGTGCTGGGCGTCAAGCCCTGAGCCTGGCCGGGGGCGTTCACTCCGGCTTGATGTCGGCGCCCTTGATCACCTTCGACCAGGCCGCGAGTTCCTGGTCGACGAACCGGCCCAGCGTGGCCGGGTCCATGTAGGTCGCGAAGGCGCCCTGCTCGTCCACCTTCTTGCGGAAGGCCTCGCTCTCGACGATCTTCTTGATCTCGGCGCTGAGCTTGTTCACCACTTCGGGTGGCGTCTTCGCCGGGGCGAACACCGCGAACCACGACTCGACCTCGTAGCCCGGCAACCCGGCCTCGGCCGAGGTCGGCACGTTCGGCATCGACGCGTGCCGCTTGCTGCCCGTGTACGCCAGCGGCTTGATGCGCCCGCCCGCGAAGTGGCCGATGACCGAGGGCGGCGTGGTGATGAAGATGTCGACATTGCCCGCCACCAGGTCGTTGATGGCCGGCCCCGAGCCCTTGTAGGGCACGTGCGTGGCCGGCTGCTTGGTCTGGCGCGACAGCAGCTCGCCCGCGATGTGCTGGATCGAGCCGTTGCCCGACGAGGCGTAGAACAGGCCGCCCTCCTTCTTCCTGCCGTACTCGATGAGCTCCTTCATCGAGGTCACCGGCAGCTTGCCGCTCACCGCGACCACGTGCGGCGCGCGCATCACCATCGCCACCGGCACGAAGTCTTTGGTCGGGCTCCAGCGCAGGTTCGGGTACAGCGACGGGTTGCCGACGTGGTAGCCCGAGTACTGCAGCAGCAGCGTGTAACCGTCGGGCGCAGCACGGGCCACGAACTCGGTGCCGATGTTGCCACTGGCGCCGGGCTTGTTGTCGACCACGACCGGCTGGCCCAGCGCGCGCTGCAGCGGATCGGCGACCAGCCGCGCCATGATGTCGGTGGAGCCCGCGGGTGCCGTGGGCACCACGAAGGTCAGGGGTTTGGAAGGCCAGGTGTCGGCGTGCGAGGCGGCAGCGGCCAGCGCGAGGCCGACCGCCAGCAGGCGGTGAGCGGGTTTCATGGGTTTGTCTCCGGTGGTTTTTTGGGGGGCTGTCTTCGGGCTGTAGGCGTCAGGGCGCCAGCTCCGAGATCTCGATGAGATTCAGGTCAGGGTCGCGCACATAGACCGAGCGGATGCGCGACGTGGCGCCCGTGCGCATCACGGGCCCTTCGAGGATCGGCACGCTCTGCTCGTGCAGCCGCGCGATGACTTCTTCGAGCGGCACGCTGGCGGTGAAACACAGGTCGAGCGAACCGGGCGTGGGCACGTTGGCCTTGGGCTCGAACTCGTGGCCCTTCACGTGCAGGTTGATCTTCTGGTTGCCGAAGCGAAAGGCCTTGCGGCCGGCGCCGAAGACTTCCAGCGTCATGCCCATCGTCTCCACGTAGAAGCGCACGCAGGCCTCTTCGTTGGCGGTCGTGAGCACCAGGTGATCCAGGTGGTCGATCATGCGTTCTCCTTCTTGATGGGGCGCGCCTTCGCGCGCTCGACGATGGCGTTGAAAGCGGCCGGCGGCGCATGCCGCGTCAGCCGGTGGCCAGCACGCGAGACCTGGCCGGAAAGTTCGTGCTGCACGAGCGATTCGAGTTCAGCCGCAGCGCTGATCAGGCCCTCAAGGTCCATGCCGGTGTCGTAGCCCATGCACTGCAGCATGTGGACCACGTCCTCGGTCGCGACATTGCCCGTCGCGCCCGGCGCGTAGGGGCAGCCGCCGATGCCGCCAAGCGACATGTCGAGCCGGCGGATGCCCGCTTCGACCGCGGCGATGGTGTTCGCCAGGCCCATGCCGCGCGTGTTGTGGAAATGCGCCGTCCATTCCAATGCCGGGTGCCGCGCGCGCACGGCCTCGCACACGGCTTGCACCTGCGTGGGATGCGCCATGCCGGTGGTGTCGCACAGCGTGATGCCCTGCACGCCCAACGCAGCGAAACGGTCGGTCCAGCCGAGCACCGTCTCGAGCGGCACCTCGCCCTCCATCGGGCAGCCGAACACGCAGGAGAGCGACACGTTCACCGGCACCCTCGCCTGCTTCGCCAGCGCGATCACCTCGGCCAGCTGCGCGAACGACTGCTCGCGCGTCATCCGCAGGTTGCTGAGGTTGTGCGTCTCGCTGACCGACATGACGATGTTGAACTCGCCGATGCGGCTTTCGAGCGCGCGCTCGGCGCCGCGTACGTTGGGCACGAGCGCGGTGTAGACCACGCCCGGCCGGCGCGCGATGCGCTGCATCACTTCCTCGCCGTCTCGCAGTGCGGGAATCGCCTTGGCCGAGGTGAACGAGGTCACCTCGATCTTGGCGTAGCCGAGCGTGCTGAGCCGATCAATCAGCGCGACCTTGTCGTCGGTGGGGATGAAGCGGCTTTCCATCTGGAAGCCGTCGCGCGTGGCGACCTCGTTGATGAACAGCCGCGTGCCGTTGCCGGTTTTCATACGGCCTCGCTTTCCACGCCACGCACCGGCCAGCCCGCGCCCTGCAGGTCCGCCGTGTGTTCACCCAGCAGCGGCGCTGCATGCGCAATGCGCCCTGGTGTGGCACTGAGCTTGGGCACCACGCCCGGCACCTTGAGCATTGCGCCGTCGGAGCCGCGCGCCTGCACGATCATCTCGCGCGCCAGGTACTGTGGATCGGTCGCGATGTCGGCCACCGTGTAGATGCGCCCCACCGGCACGCCGGCCGCATCGAGCACGGCCAGCACCTCGTCGCGGCTGCGCTGCAGGGTCCAGGCTTCGATGGCCGCATCGATCTCTTCCACGCGCAGCACGCGGCCGTCGTTGTGCACGAGCCCTGCGTCGTTCTCGAGGTCCGCTCGGTCGATGGCGCGCATCAGCCGGCGGAAGATGCTGTCGCCGTTGCCCGCCACCAGCACGTAGTGGCCGTCGCTGCAGCGGTAGGCGTTGGTCGGCGCGATGCCCGGCAAGGCACTGCCGGCCCGCTCGCGCACGGCACCGAAGGCGTCGTACTCGGGCAGCAGGCTTTCCATCACGTTGAAGACCGACTCGTACAGCGCCACGTCGATGAACTGTCCCTCTCCGCCGTGCGCCGTGCGGTGGTGCAGCGCCGTGAGCACGCCGATCACGCCATGCAGCGCAGCCAGCGTGTCGCCGAGGGAGACGCCCACGCGCACCGGCACCCGGCCGGGTTCGCCGCTGAGGTAGCGCAGCCCGCCCATCGATTCGCCGAGCACGCCGAAGCCCGGCTTGTCGCGGTAGGGGCCGGTCTGCCCGTAGCCCGAGATGCGCAGCATGATGAGCCGCGGGTTCAGCGCATGCAGCTGCTCCCAGCCCAGGCCCCAGCCTTCGAGCGTGCCGGGCTTGAAGTTCTCGATCAGCACGTCGGCTTCGCGCGCCAGTGCGCGCACGGCCTCCTGCCCTTCGGTGCTGCGCAGATCAAGGCACACCGAGCGCTTGTTGCGCGACTGCACCTCCCACCACACCGAAGTGCCATCGCGCAGCAGCCGCCACTTGCGCAGCGGATCGCCGACGCCGGCGGGCTCGACCTTGATCACGTCGGCGCCGAACTCGGCGAGCGTCTTGCCGGCGAACGGGCCGGCGATGAGCTGGCCGAGCTCCAGCACCTTCAGGCCTTCGAGTGCGTTCATCTTTTTCTGTCTCCAGGTGGGTTGCCCCGACTCTAGGAACAGATGGCGACGAACGGAATTGCTCGGATGGCAGCAGGCCTTCGCGAAACGCGAAGACCCTGCGGTGCGCCCTACTTTTTCTTCAGCGTGGACGCAGGCCTGGCAACCACCGGCGGCTCGGCCGGCGTCTTCACCCAGCCGCGCAGCATCACGCCCAGGCAGATGCCGGCCGCAAAGACGAGCCAGTACACCCACGACGGCAGGTTCTCCACCCCGCTGTGCAGGTTCATGCCGAAGGCCGCGCCGACGGCCATGAGCGGAAAGGTCAGTGCAGCGATGGTGTTGAGCTTGTGCTGCGCACGGCTCATCTCGAGGGCCGAGTGCGCCTGCGCCTCGGCGGCGCGTGCGAGCCGGTAGTCGAGCGACATGCGCGTGTCGGCCAGCAGCAGCTCGAAGCCGCGGGCGATCTCCACCGCGAGGTCGCGCTGGTCGATGAGCATCAGGTCTCCCTTCACCGCATCGCGCGCGGCCTGAAGGGTGTCCTGCATGTTCCGCGCGGCGCGGGTGAGCGGGATCAGCGGGCCGAGGATCTGGAACAGGTCTTCCGAGGTCTCGGCGGCCTGGTGGCGGATCTCGAAGGTGCTGAACGCCGCGCGATAGCTTTCGAGCAGCTTGGCGAGCGCGCGCTCGCCGGGGTTGTTGCCCTTGTGCAGCCACGCGCCGTCGGGCTTGCGCAGGAACACGATGGGCTTGCGCTCGGCGCCGGTGCCCGAGGGCGGCTCGTGCAGGATCACCATCAGGTGCTCCTGCTCGTGGATGATGCGCTGCGCGCCGTAGGTGCTGCCGCCCAGCCGCTGCTGCATGGCAGCGGGCAGTTCCCAGTCGTAGTCGATTCGTCTTGGCATCAGGGGGCCTGCAGTTCTTTCCACAAGGTGTCGAATTCGTCCGCGAAGCGGCGCACCAGTGGCGGGTCGTTGCTCAGCACCAGGTTCTCCTCGTTGTACTCGCAGGCGCTGCGGGTCCAGTTGTAGCTGCCGTTGAGCAGCCGTGCGCCGTCGAAGATCGCGAACTTGTGGTGCATGTGGGCCTCGGTGCGGTCCACCGCCACCGGAATGCCGGCCGCGCGCAGCTGGCCGACGTCGCTGCCGCGGTCGTACTCCTTGTCGTTGTCGGTGATGAAGCGCACCGTCACGCCGCGCCGGTGCGCGGCCAGCACCTCGGCGGTGATGCGGTCGTCCGAGAGCGTGAACACGCACAGGTCGACCGCGCGCTTCGCCGTTCTCAGTTGCTGGTTGATCGCCTGCAGGCAGGCCGTACCGGGGCTGAAGTAGGCCTGCGAGCGCACCGTGACGCTGTCGGGCGAGCGGCCGGTGTCGATCGCGCGCACCACGCCCTCGAGCCACTTGAGCAGCGACAGCTGCTCGGGGTCGGCGGTGCGCGAGCGCACGAGGTCGAAGGCGCGGTTGCGCAGCTGGCGCAGGCCGTCTTCGGGGGGCGAGGCCTCGCGCAGGGTGTGGACCAGCACGCGGCGCTCGTCGTCGCTCAAACGCGCGTCGGCCAGGGTGGCGTCGAGTTGGGCCAGCAGTTCGGGCAATGCGGACATCAGTGATCCTTGTCGGCTTTGGGCGGAGATGGCGGCGGTGGCACGCGCTTGGGCGCGGCCCGCGTGGCCTGCACCTCGGCGGCGAGGCGCTCCATGTCCTGCTTGATCGAACGGTCGAGTTCCAGCCGGCGCTCGGTGGCGGTCACCAGCGGCAGGATCAGCTCGCGGTAGGTCACGGCGATCTGCAGCATGGCGTCGGCCAGGCGCTGGCTTTCGTTCGGCCCCTCTGCGACGGGCTTGGGCTCGGGCTTGAGCGCATCGACCGCGCGCGCCACGTCGAGCATGCTGCTCGCGATGCGCTGGCTGCCGTCCACGTCCGCGCCGCCGAGCTTGCGCTGGCGCACGAACTCGTCGCAGATGGCCGTCCAGCGCGCGCTTTCCTCCGGCGTCGGACTGCCGAGCAGTTGCGCGAGGCGCAGCAGGTTTTCTTCCGCGCCGGTGGTCAGCGTCTGGGCCTCGCCGCGGTAGTGGTCGCGCAGCAAGGCGTCGAGCTCGTCGTCGCGCATCAGCGGCGTGATCTTGCCGGCGAGCTTGGTCATGTTGCGGTAGCTGCCCTGCAGCTTGAACGGCGGCGCGACACGGTAGGTCTCTTGTTGCGCGGCCGATTCGATGTACGCGAGGTTGACCTTCAGCAGCAGGTCGCGCGCCCGGAACAGGCGCTGCAGCAGCGCCTTGATCTCTTCCAGCTCGACCGAACTGTAGGCGTGCGAGAGCGCGCTGCTCGACACGTCGTGACCCTGCGCCATCTTCACCAGCAGCTGCACGTCCTTCGGGTCGCGCGAGGCCAGCGGCATCAGCGTGGGGTTGGAGGTCAGGCTGTTCTCGATGTACGAGAGCGCGAACGCCGCCTCGCGGCCCGACAGCACATCGCCCAGGTTGTAGATGTCGGCGCGGTTGGCCAGCATGTCCGGGATCTTGAACACGTCGCCCGACTCGGTGTAGGGGTTGCCCGCCATCACGATCGCGAAGCGCTTGCCGCGCATGTCGTAGCTGCGCGGCTCGCCGTTCCACACGCCCTCGATGCGGCGCGTGCCGTCGGCCAGCGCGATGAACTTCTGCAGAAACTCGGGGCTGGTGTGCTGGATGTCGTCCAGGTACAGCATCACGTTGCTGCCCATGGCCAGGCCCAGATTGAGCTTTTCCAGCTCCTGCCGCGCGGCGCTGTTGGGCGCGTTCACCGGGTCGATGGCCGTGACGCCATGGCCCAGCGCCGGGCAGTTGATGCGCACGAAGATCAGGCCGAGGCGGTCGGCCACGTACTCCATGAGCGTCGTCTTGCCGTAGCCGGGCGGCGAGATCAGCAGCAGCAGGCCCATGCGGTCGGTGCGGCTGCCCTCGCCCGCCGAACCGATCTGCTTGGCGAGGTTGTCGCCGATGATGGGCAGATAGAGCTCGTCGATCAGCTGGTTGCGCACGAAAGTCGACAGCGGCTTGGCCTGGAACTGGCTCAGCTTGAGCCGCGCCTTCTCGCGCTCGAGCAGCTCGTGGCGCAGGCTGTGCAGCGCCTCGTAGCCCGGCACCGCGTGCATGGTGTGGAACAGGAAGCGGCGCCAGAAGTCGTTGAGGTTCAGCGTCAGGCGCCCTTCGGCGACGCGCGGGTGCTCGCCGCGCAGACCTTCGACGGTGCGGTCGAGCGCCGCGTTGACGCGGGTGCGCTGCAACGGCATCGCCAGCACGCTGGCCGCGTCGTCGGTCCAGTCGACCGATTGCGGCGCCTGGTGTGTCGCGTAGGCGCGCACCCAGTCGCGCGCCAGGCGCCAGCGCTCGGCCGGCGGTGCGGCGTCAAGGTCGTGCTGCCATGCATCGCGCCGGCCGCCGCGCTCCAGCTCGCGCAGCAAGGCCGCCGCGAGGTCCTCGCCCGCGCCCGACACGGCCCAGGTCTCGCCGCCATGCGGACCGGCGAGTTCGCGCACGAGGTACGCAGCGGCCTGGTCGCACAGGGTGGTCACGCGGCCGTCGTGCGCGTCGCGTTCCTCGTCGTTCTCGAGGTCGGCCAGCGGCAGCAGATCGGGCACCACGTCGCGGGCGAAGTGGTTCAGTGCACGCGCGATGTCGGCTTCGAGCTGCGCCAGCGCATCGCGCCGGCCGAACAGCGCCAGCATCTGCATCGCGGCACGCGCGCGGCGCAGCATCGATTCGCGGTGTGCGATCAGGTGGCCGTGCTGCCAGTAGAGCAAGGCCAGCGCGCGTTCGGTCGGGCCCCAGGCGAGCAGGCCCGCCTGGTCCTGCATGCCGACGAGCGCGCCCAGCAGGCGCATCGCGTCGTCGTCGTGAATGCCCTTCTGGTAGCCCTCCTGGTAGCGCGCCGCAGCGAAGCGGCGAACCATGTCGAGCAGCTGCGGATGCAGCGGGTCTTCGGCCAGCAGCGTGAGCACCTCGGCCCACGTGCGCTCGGCCTTGCCGGCGAGCAGCGCCTCCAGCAGGCGGCCGGCGAGGTATTCGGCGCGCGACAGTTCAGGTGTTTCCGACACCAGCGACTGGTCCCAGTAGCGCTGCAGCGGCAGCAGCCGGGGCTCATCGACCGGGCTCTGGTAGTCGGTGCCCGTCACCTGGTAGGCCATGCCTTCGTCGCGGGCGACCAGTGTCAGGTCGACCGGCTGGCGGTGCACGGTGAAGGCGTGGCGACCGAGCCGCAGCGTATCGCCGCCCTCGCTCACCAGCTCGCGCTTGTCGCGGATGGAACGCAGCGCCTGGTCGCGCGCAGTCTTCAGGCGCGTGTCGAGTTCGTCGGCCGGCACCGCGGCGCCCAGCGTGCGCAGGTCGGCGATCAGCGTGTGCAGCTTGCCGATCATCGGGTCGGCCGCGAAGTAGCTGTGCACCTGCGTCAGGTCACCGAACTGCGCGATGCGGCGCGGAATGCCGTCGAGGATGCGCCCTGCCGCGTCGACCACGCCTTGCGCGCGGCGCTGGCGGGCGTCGACCAGGCTCTGGCGGCGCGCGGACAGTGCCTCGTACACGGTCTCGCGCTTCTCGGCGATGTCGGCCAGGAAGTCTTCCTGCTCGGCGAAACGGCCTTCGATCTCTTCGAGCTGGGCCAGCAGGCGCGTGAGCGCGTCGTCGCACTTCTCGGGCGTGTCGGCGAACTCCAGCGCGTTCTCGACCGCCTGGCTGAAGAGCTTGAACTGCGCGCCGAACTCGGCACGCGCCTCGGTCGCGCCCAGCGACTTGCGCCGCGCGCGCGCATCGGCGCGCATGCGGTTGATGTCGGCGTAGATCAGCGAGATGCGGTCCAGGATCGACGTGCGGATCACCGCGTCGCCGCCCGGCAGGCTGCCCAGCTGCTCGGTCAGCAGGTCGAGGCCGGCAGCTTGCTCGTCGAGCGTGGCGAGCATCTGCCCGAGCGCGGGCGACGTGGCCAGGTTGGGCAGTTCGAGCGCGAGCTTCTCCAGCGCCTGCCGCTGGCCGTGGAAGGCCGTGTCGGCCGCCAGGAACTGCATGGCGCGCTCGCCGATGCGCTGCTGCTCGACTTCGAGCGCGGCGTCCATCGCGGCGATGCGCGGCAGGTCGGCGTAGCGCAGCTCCTTGAGCATCTGCAGCGCGCCGCGCCGTTCGCGCAGCCGGCCCAGCGCCTTCACGAAATCGTCGGGCGCGCGCCAGAGGGTGCTGGCAATGTCGACCAGCAGCGCGTGCTGCTCGTCTTCCGCGCGGGCCAGCGCGCGCGCGGTTTCGCGGCGGATGGTGTCGACCTTTTCGAACTCGGCCAGCGTGCTGCGCGCCACCTCGGCGATGCTGCGCAGCTCGGCCATGAGGCCGGTGGCCTCGGGCGCGTCGAGCCAGAAGTAGGCGTCGCTCACGCGGGTGCACTGGCGGATCAGGTCTTCGTAGGCGGCGCGCGTGGGCGCCTGCTCGCGCACCGCGCGGGCGATACCCATGAGGTCGCTCACGCCGCGCACCAGCTCGGCGTTGCCGATCTTGCCGAAGAAGCCGGTGGCGGGCGGCTGCGCGCTCACGTGCTCTTCGCTGGCGAAGGGCGTCTGCCACAGCTGCATCGGGTGCACGCGCGTGGGCTCGCCGTCGTCGCCGTTGAACACCAGCATGCGGCCGTCGGCAAAGCGCGCGTAGCCGTTGGCGATGATCGGCGTGGCGAGCTTCTTGTCGATCAGGTTGTAGTTGAACAGCGCATAGCGCCCGGGCTTCGGGTCGTAGAACACATAGGCCACGTCCTCGCCGTTGGGCGAGCGCAGCATGCGCTTGAAGCGCAGGTTTTCCACCACCTCGGCCGGCAGGTCGAAGCGCTTGTACTCGCCCGACTGCAGGTAGTAGCCGCCCGGAAAGATGATGCCGTGGTCTTCGGGCAGCTGCACGCAGGAGCCGCCGATGGCGTCGATGCGCTCGACCTGCTGCGTGCGGATGTTGAACACCAGGTAGCGCGTGACCTGCTCGCGGTAGGGCTTCACGCGCAGCAGGATCAGCATGCCCAGCTTGGCCCAGGCGATCTCCGCGTCGGTGAGCGACTGGCTCTTGTCCTCCACCGGCTCGCTGTAGATGCCCAGGCCGGTCTCGGTGTTGTTCTCGATCTTGACCGTGAGGTCGCCGCCCAGCGTTTCGACGAACACGGTGTCGAGCACGTTCACGTGCGGGTGCTTGCCGCCCACGTGGTCTTCGCGCGTGGCCACGGTCCACTCGAAATCGTGGCTCGCGGGCAAGGCGATGTCGCGCTCACCGCGGTTGTCGATGTAGTTGATGTTGCCGTTGCGCTCGATGGCCCAGCGGAACACGCGCACGTCGTGCAGCTGCTGGCCGATCTGGAACGAGGCGAGCAGCTTGTCCTGCGTGACGCGCAGCTGCAGCAGCGTGGCCTGCTTGTAGTAGGCGTAGAGCTCGCGGAAGTCGGAGGCAAAGCGCGCGTCTTCCAGGAAGGTGCCGGCCAGCGGCACGGGCTGCAGCTCGTCGTTCTCGGTGGCGGCCTCGCCCGGCGATGCGAGCCGGTACAGGCCGAACACGTCGCCCACGGCCGTTTCCTTGCGCAGGCCGATGAAGACGTTGTAGCCGAACAGCAGCAGGTCGCCGATGCGCACGATGTCGCGCGCCACGGCGTTGTTCTCGGTGCGCGCGCGGGTGCGCAGGATCAGCGCCTGGTCGGAGCGGCCGAACTCGGCCAGCCGCTGTTCGTTGAGCGCCTGCGTCTTCTTGAGCAGGCCCTCGCCCTGGGTTTCGAGCCGCTTCTTCAGCAGGTCGTAGCTGCCGCTGCCGGAGACCAGCGCTTCGGTGGGGTCGATGGGGGCCTGGGCGCCGGGCGGCGCTGCGGTGTCGTCGGTGGGTTGCATGGATCGGCGCGGTCAGTCCGCGCGCAGCAGTGCGAGCAATTCGTCGCGGTGAGGCTGGGTGTCGAGCCAGGCGCGGATGCGGTCCAGCTCGTCGATGCAGTCGTCGCCGTAGCGGCGGCGCAGCGCGGCAAGGCGCGCCTCGCGCACCTCCTCGGTCTGCAGCCGGCGCTGCCAGCCGTCGGACAGCAGCTCGTCGAGCCGGCCGGCCAGGCCGCGGCTCACGAGGGCGCGCCATTCGCCCTGGTCGAACCAGAGGTTCTGGCAGGCCACGCAGCGGTCGATGCGGAAGTCGGGCCCCGCGCTCACGCGCAGGCGCTGCATCAGGCGCTCGCACTCGGGGCAGTGGCGCACGGCGGCGATGTCGAACACCTCGATCACCTCGTCGTCGACCTCATGCGGCACGCGCTTCGGGTCGGCGGCCTTCCAGCTGCGCCAGTCGTCCATGTCCATCACCATGCCGTGGCAGTCGCCGCACTGCACGCCGAG
Organism: Variovorax sp. V118; assembly: GCF_041154445.1. Classification (GTDB taxonomy): domain Bacteria; phylum Pseudomonadota; class Gammaproteobacteria; order Burkholderiales; family Burkholderiaceae_C; genus Variovorax; species Variovorax boronicumulans. The sequence goes on from NZ_AP028663.1 coordinate 3,204,630, forward strand.
CAAGGCTTCGGCGAGCGCGACGGGCTGCATCGCGGCATGGGCGGCGCAACTGCACTTCAGGTTCGGGTTCATCGCGCGCCCCGGCTCAGTTGCGGAAGGAGGAGATCAGGTTCTGCAGTGCCGACTTCTGGCTCTCGGTGCCGTCGTTGGCGATCTTGCTCATCAGCGAGGCGACGCTGAGGTTCTGGATTTCGCCCGACGAATTGCCCAGCGCGCCGACGATATCGCGCAGGTCCTTCACCACGTCGCGCTCGCCCGAGAGCTGCTCCTTGAAGGCGACCTGCACCGCCTGGCTCTTGGAGATGACGCCGTCGATGCCCTTGCCCACGGAGAGCGAGCGCACGAAGCTGTCGAAGTAGTCGCCCGAGCCGCCCACGATGTCGATCTTGGCGTTGGCGAGCGCGGTGCCCAGCACGTCGGCCTGTTCCTTGGCAATGGACGTCTGCGCGTCGATGCCCTTCATGGTTTCGATGTGCGACTTTTCCAGGCGCATGCGGAACTCTTCGTGGTCGCGGGTTTCGGGGCTCATGGACTTCATGGCCTCGAACTTCTCGTGCAGGCCCTTCGCCTCGGCGTTGAAGCGCGCTTCGATCACCTGCGCATCGGCCTGGCCCGACTTGAGTGTGGCCTCGGCGTCGGCCGTGCGCACGTTGACTTCGGCGAGGCCCAGCTTTTCCTTGCCCGACGCTTCGGCCTCGAACTTGGCCCGCATGCCGGCCGCTTCGGCCTGCGAACGGCTTCGATGACCTGCGCATCGGCTTGACCGGCCTTGAGGATCGCGTCGGCATCGGCCTGGCGCACATGCACGTCGGCCAGACCCAGCTTTTCCTTGCCCGAAGCCTCGGCTTCGAAGCTTGCGAGCTTGGCCTGGGCCGTGGCAATTTCGACCTTGGCAGCGGCCAGGCCGGGTGCGGCGGAAATGGCTTCCACGCCTTCGGCTTCGCGCTTCTTCGATTCGGCGTCGCGCTCGGCCACCTTGAGCTTGGCGTCAGCCAGCGTGAGTTCTTCGGCGGCCTTGTGACGGGCGCGCTTCTCTTGTGTTTCGGCGGCCTTCACGTCGAGCACCATCTTCTCTTCGGCCTGGCCCTCGGCCATGATCACGACCGACTTCTTGGTGCGCTCGGCCTCGGCGACCACGCGCAGTTCCTTGATGGCCTCTTCCTGCTCGGCCACGGTGCGCTCGACCACGATGCGCTCGCGGATCACATCGGCAATGGCCTTCTTCTGCACTTCGACGGCCTTGTCCTTCTCGATGCGCTGCAGGGTCACTTCCTTCTCGCGATCGACAATCTCGAGGTCGCGGGCGCGCGTGACCTTTTCTTCCTCGATGGCCACCGCGCGCTTGCGGTTGTTCTCGGCCACTTCCTTCTCGCGCTGCACGTTCTCCTGCTGCACCGAGACCGACTGCTCGGCCATGAGGCGCGCGGTTTCGGACTTGGTGCGCTCTTCGGACTGGATCTTGGAAGTCTCGGCTTCTTCGCGGGCACGCACGCTGGCAATTTCGCGCTGCTGGCGCGCGGTGGCATCGGCCTGCTGGCGTTCGAGTTCGAGCAGTGCTTCTTGCGTTTCGACGTTCTTCTTCTTGATCTGCATTTCCTCGTTGCGGCGCAACTCGTTGGTGCGCACGTGCTCGACCGCCGTCAGCTCGGTGATCTTCTTGATGCCCTGCGCATCGAGGATGTTGTTGGCGTCCAGCTCCGACAGCGGGGTCTGCTCGAGGTAGTCGATGGCGGCGTCTTCGAGCACGTAGCCCGAGAGGTCGTTGCCGATCTGGCTGATGATCTCGTCGCGGAAGCCGTCGCGCGCCTGGTACAGGTCGACGAAGTCCATCGACTTGCCCACCGTCTTGAGCGCTTCGGAGAACTTGGCCGAGAACAGCTCTTCGAGCGTCTCGTGGTTGGAGGCCCGCGCACAGCCGATGCCCTGCGCCACCTTCAGCACGTCGTCGGCGGTCTTGTTGACGCGCACGAAGAACTTCACCTTGATGTCGGCGCGGATGTTGTCGCGGCAGATGAGGCCTTCATTGCCCGAGCGGTCGATCTCGATGGTCTTGACCGAGATGTCCATCAGTTCGGCCTTGTGGATGATCGGGTAGACCATGCGGCCGGTGAAGGTCACCTCGGGCTCGGCGCGCAGCGTGTTCACGATGAGGGCGTGGCCCTGTTCGATCTTGCGATAGAACTTGGCGAACATCGCGAACAGGCCGAGGATGACGACGGCCAGTATGACCACGGCGAAGATGATGGGCTCCATTTTTTCTCCAGATGCTTTAAGAGCGAGCGAACGAACTTGGGTGAGGGATGCGCGCAGTCAGAAGGTGTGAACGAATCCGGCGTGGCCGATGAGCGGACATGGCGGGGTCGTTCACGCCTTCTCAGACGATGTCTTCGTGCGCCGCGATGAGGTAGCGCGCGGCCACCTCGTCGTATTCGAGGATGAGCGCGTGCGAGCCGCGCTTGAGGGCGTTGGGCGTGGGCGCCCAGACGCGGATGTTGAGGCTGGCGCCGCGGCGCGCCACTTCGGCGCGGCCGTCCTTCTCGTTCACCACGCCGGTGACGACGCGGCAGACCTGGCCCACCAGCGCCGCATTGCTCACGGCCGTGTGGCTCACGAAGAGGCCCTTGAGCGGGCGGATGGCCACCGCCGTCACCGGGATGGCAAGGGCCGCGCTGACCACCAGCAGCACCGTGCCGGCCACCAGCTTGAGCAGCATCGTCGGCACCAGCGGCAGCAGCCACTCGCCGCCCAGGCACGAGAGCGTCCAGGCCACCAGCACCAGCAGGCTCACGGCCACCGAGAACGGCACGCCGTTCAGGCCGAAGGCGACCACGTAGCTCGCGATCTGGCCCATGTCGCTGGTGTCGCCGTCGGCATGCGTCTGCAGGTCGACGTCGATCCCGCTGCTCTCGAAGTCGACCATGCCGACCACCGCGAGCACCCAATAGATCACCACGACGCCGAGCAGCACCGTGTAGATCGCGGTGGGGTACCCCGTCACCGCTCCCATGAAATCGCCCATTGATCCTCCCGCGTGCGGGTTGGTTGTTGTTCTCTTTTCTTCTTACCTGCCGCCCGGCTTCTTCGTGCCGGTGTTCTTCTTGTTCGCCTTGCCTGCAAAGGCAATCAGTTCGCGCGTGGCCCTCTCCTTGATGGCCAGGCGGTCGTCGGGTGACAGACCATACCGCGCCGCCAGGAATTCGTAGTCGGCCGTGTTCAACGACACCGTCAGGCGCGGCCGCTTCGGCTTCGAGGTGGTCGCCAGGCCCAGCACCTGCCGAATCTGGTCGGGCGTGGACACATGCTGCTCGAACGCCGCGGTGCGCACGGCCTCGAGCACGGCTTCTTCCACGTCGAAGGCCACCTGGACCGCGCGGATCGCCTCGTCCGAGCCCTGCCAGCGTACCGGCTTGACCCGCACCATCGTCACTCCTGAACCGGCTTGGGCGGTTCGGCCGGCTTGGCCTGCCGGGCGCGGATGCGTTCCATCACCTTACCGGTGCGGTCGGCGTCGTTGCCGATGCCCGCCGCGGCCAGCTTCTTCTCGAGCGCGCTGTGGCCGAACTCGTCTTCAAGCTGCTGGCCTGCCGCCATGCGGTCGGACAAATCCTCATGACGCGAGCGGATGCGCTCCAGCGACTCGCGCGCGCTGGCCAGGCGCGAGCCGCCGCTGCCGATGTTCTCGGAGATCGACTGCGTGGCGCGGTAGACGCTCTCGGTGGTCTTGGCGATGCCGATCTCGCGCTCGTGCTCGCGGATGCGCGCCTCGGCCGACTTGATCAGGTCCTTGAGCCGCGACACCTGCAGCGCGTAGGAAGCGTGGGCCTTGGCCTGCTCCTCGAGCTCCTGCTCGAGCGTGCCGACCTTGGCCGCCACGTCGAGCGCCAGGCCTTCCTGGGTCTTGTTGAGCGCTTCGAGCGCCAGGCCTTCGTAGCGCGCGACCTCGCCCTTCAGGCGTTCGATTTCGCGGGCCGACTGCATCTCCTTGGCCATCACGCCCGTGAGGTCGCCCTTGGCCTTCTCGATGCTGTGCTTGGCGTCGATGATTTCCTGCTCGTAGATGCGCGTGGCGTTGCTGTCGATCACGCTCTCGCCGATTTCGCGGGCGCTGCCGCGCAGCAAGGTGACCAGCTTCTTGATGACTGTCATGATGATCTCCGCTTAATTCAGGAATTCGGACAAGGCGTCGAGCGCATCGAGCGCGTTGTCACTGAGCACGGCCACTTCGCGTGCGATGTCTTCCACGCTCGCGTTGCGCCCCAGCGCCCCCGTGAGCACGTAGCGCCCGCCCACGCGCCCGAAGGACGACAGCGGCACCGACGGGTTGAGGTCGAGCAGCGATTCGAGCAGCTCGGTGCGCCGCGCGGGCTTCACGTCTTCTTCGGTCCAGAGGTAGCAGATGCAGATGATCTGCATGTCGGAGCTGGTGACGAAGATCGGCAGCTCGTCACGCCCTTCGATGCTCACCTGCACCACCGGCGTGCTGCCCGGAATCGGCTGCAGCTGAACAGACAGCCCGCCCATCGCGGCACCGGCCAGCACATCGAGGCCTTCGAGTTGATCCAGCAGTGATTGCATACCTCTCCTTTGGGTTGTCTACCGTGGGAAGCGCGCGATGCTTCGATGGATTCACTATAGGTGCAGCGACATAACATGTCAAAAATTCTTTTAACCCGTGCGCATGACTTTCGGCACTGGCGCGCTCTCTAGAATCCACCGATGGCCAGCACCATCAACCCCGCGCGTGTCGATTTCGTGACGCTGCGCCTGTTCTGCGCCGTCGCCCAGTCGGGCAGCATCACCAAGGGTGCGGAGGCGTGCCACCTCGCGCTCTCGGCGGCGAGCCGGCGCCTGTCCGACTTCGAGGCGGCCACAGGCTCCAAGCTGCTCGAACGCAGCGCCCAGGGCATCGCGCTCACGCCCGCCGGGCATGTGGCGATGCAGCATGCGATGCGCCTGTTCCAGGGCTTCGAACAGTTCAGCAACGAGCTGGGCGACTACGCCAGCGGCGTGCGCGGCCATGTGCGGCTGTGGGCCAACATGTCGGCACTGACGGAGTTCCTGCCGACCACGCTGGCGGCTTTCCTGGGACAGCATCCCGATATCCGCGTCGAGGTCGAGGAGCAACTGAGCGGCGACATCGTGCGCGCGCTGGTCGACGGCCTCGCCGACGTCGGCGTGTTCGCCGAGAACACACCCGCCTACGGCCTCGACGTCGCGCCCTTCCAGACCGACGAGCTCGTGGTGCTGTGCGCCAAGCCGCATCCGCTGGCGCGACTGCGCGCGAAGCAGGTCGACTTCAAGACCTGCCTGGCACACGAGTTCGTGGGGCTGAACCGCAGCAGCTCGCTGCTGGAGCTGACCTCGCGCGCGGCCGAGCAGGCCGGCATTCCGATGCGCCTGCGCGTGCAGGTGCGCAGCTTCGATGCGATGTGCCACATGATCGCGGCCAACCTCGGCATCGGCGTGGTGCCGCTGGCCGCCTGCAAGGCGCAGGTGGCGGCGCTCGACCTGAAGGTGGTGCACCTGAAGGACACGTGGGCCACGCGGCGCCTGCTGATGGCGACGAAGACGGGCGCGGCGCTGACGCCGGCGACGCAGCTGCTGGTGCGGCAGCTGCTCGCTTCGTCGAACTGACGACCGGCCCGGGCCCTACTCCGCCCCCTCGGCCTCGAGCACCGCCCACTCCACCTCCGTGAACAGCCGCGAGCGCGTCAGGAAGCGCACCCCCAGCGGCCCTTCCAGCGAGAACATGCCGCCGCGCCCCGGCACCACGTCGATGATCAGCTGCGTGTGCTGCCAGTACTCGAACTGCGGCCCGCTGATGTAGAACGGCATGCCGCCGATGCGGCCCAGCAGCCGGTCGTAGTCGCCCACGATGAACTCGCCCTGCGCGTAGCACATGGGCGCGCTGCCGTCGCAGCAGCCGCCCGACTGATGGAACATCAGCGGGCCGTGCCGTGCGGCGAGGTCGTCGATGAGCGCGAGCGCCGCGTCGGTCGCGGTGACGCGCAAGACCTCGCCGGTCATCAGAAGAAGCCCAGCTTGTTCTCGCTGTAGCTCACGAGCAGGTTCTTGGTCTGCTGGTAGTGGTCGAGCATCATCTTGTGGTTCTCTCGCCCGATGCCCGATTGCTTGTAGCCGCCGAAGGCCGCATGCGCCGGGTACTGGTGGTAGCAGTTGGTCCACACGCGCCCCGCCTGGATGCCGCGGCCCATGCGGAAGGCGCGGTTCATGTCGCGGCTCCACACGCCGGCGCCCAGGCCGTAGAGCGTGTCGTTGGCAATCGCCAGCGCTTCTTCCTCATCCTTGAAGGTGGTGACCGACACGACCGGGCCGAAGATCTCTTCCTGGAAGATGCGCATCTTGTTGTGGCCGCGGAACACGGTCGGCTTGACGTAGTAGCCGTCGGCCAGGTCGCCGTCGAGTTGCTGGCGCTCGCCGCCGATGAGCACCTGCGCGCCCTCCTGCCGGCCGATGTCCAGGTACGACAGGATCTTTTCCAGCTGCTCGCTCGAGGCCTGCGCGCCGATCATGGTGGCCGCGTCGAGCGGGCTGCCCTGCTTGATCGCGGCCACGCGCTTCAATGCACGCTCCATGAAGCGGTCGTAGATCGATTCCTGGATCAGTGCGCGGCTCGGGCAGGTGCAGACCTCGCCCTGGTTCAGCGCGAACATCGTGAAGCCTTCGAGCGCCTTGTCGAAGAAGGCGTCGTCGCGCTCCATCACGTCGGCAAAGAAGATGTTGGGCGACTTGCCGCCCAGCTCCAGCGTGACCGGAATGAGGTTCTGGCTCGCGTACTGCGAGATCAGCCGGCCCGTGGTGGTCTCGCCGGTGAAAGCGATCTTGCCGATGCGGTTGCTCGACGCCAGCGGCTTGCCCGCCTCCACGCCGAAGCCGTTGACCACGTTCAGCACGCCCGGCGGCAGCAGGTCGCCGATGACCTCCATCAGCACCAGGATCGACACCGGCGTCTGCTCGGCGGGCTTGAGCACCACGCAGTTGCCGGCCGCCAGCGCGGGCGCGAGCTTCCACACGGCCATGAGGATGGGGAAGTTCCACGGAATGATCTGGCCGACCACGCCGATGGGTTCGTGAAAGTGGTAAGCGAAGGTCTCGTGGTCGATCTCGCTGATGCCGCCTTCCTGCGAGCGGATGCACGAGGCAAAGTAGCGGAAGTGGTCGATGGCCAGTGGCAGGTCGGCGGCCATGGTCTCGCGGATCGGCTTGCCGTTGTCCCAGGTCTCGGCGGCGGCCAGCATGGCCAGGTTTTCCTGCATGCGGTCGGCGATGCGGTTCAGGATGTTGGCGCGCTCGGTGGTCGAGGTGCGGCCCCAGGCGCCCTTGGCCTTGTGGGCGGCGTCGAGTGCGCGCTCGATGTCGGCGGCGCTGGAGCGCGGCACTTCGCAGAAGACCTTGCCGGTGACCGGCGTGATGTTGCCGAAATACTGGTTCTCCACCGGCGCGACCCATTCGCCGCCGATGTAGTTGCCGTAGCGCGCCTTGAAAGGCACCGCGGTACCGAATTTGCCCGGTTCGAGCATGTCCATGGGTTGTCTCCGTTGGGTAAGGTGTGAACGGGCGCCACGACATGCGGCGGCCCGCACAGGCACCGCAAGCGGCATACCCGCGCGGATCGGGACAATCCCCAAGCCCCGCGCCACAGGGGCGCGGCCCGCGCAGAGGGTTTCCATTCGCAATCTGCGACAGATGGGCGCGACGGCGGCGACTACGATGTCGCACAAGGCGAATCGCCGGCAATCCCCGTCCACGGAGTCACGCATGACGAGTGAAGCTTCCGCGCCATCGGTCAGCGTCGCGCAGGCGCGCGAGCTGTTCTTTGCGCAGGGCCGCGACCCGGCCCCATGGATCGCGCCGCACATCTCGCGCTCGTGGCAGCGCAGCCGGCCGGTCGACCCGCATTGCATCGACCCGACGCCGATGGCGCCTTCGCTGCTCAACGAGCGCCGCGAGCAGGCGATGCGCTTGCTCAGCTGCGCGCAGCCCGAACTCGACGGGCTCGCCGAGCACGCGGTGGGCAACGGTTGCATCGTCGCGCTGTCGGACGCCAGTGGCCTGATCCTCGAGGAGATCGGCAGCCCCGACTTCCTGCCCAAGGCCCAGCGCGTGGCGCTGCAGCCCGGCGTGGAATGGTCGGAGAGCCACCGCGGCACCAACGCCATCGGCACGGCGCTGGCCGAGCGTGTGGCGCTGATGGTGCTGGGCGGCGAGCACTACCTCGCACAGAACGGCCGGCTGGGCTGCGCGGCGGCGCCCATCTTCAACGGGCGCGGCGAACTGGCCGGCGCGCTCGACATCTCGGGCGAGACCGCGCGCGTGAACCACCACGCCCTGGGCCTGGTGCGCATGGCGGCACAACAAGTGGAGCACCGCATGCTGCTGGCCGAGGCCTCGGGCCACGTGCTGCGCTTCCATGCGCGGCCGGCGTTGATCGGCACCGCGCGCGAAGGGCTGATGGTGATCGAGGGCGGGCGCATCGTGGCGGCCAACCGCGTGGCGCTCGACCTGTTCGGCCGCTCGTGGGAGGGCCTGCTCGACCTCGACGCCGAAGAATTCCTGGGCGCGCAGTGGCCGCGCATGGAGCACCGGCGCAGCCTGCTCACGCTGCCGGGCGGACGGCAGATCGCGACGGTCATGGAGCGCACGGGCACGGCGAACAGCGGCGCGGGCCGCACCGGTGCGCGGCAGGTGATGGCCGCGAACGCCGCGCCCGTCGACAACGACGACGTGGTGCGCCCATTGCTGGCGCGCGCCGTGCGCGTACTCAACGAAGGCGTGCCGGTGCTGGTGAACGGCGAGACCGGCAGCGGCAAGGAGGTGTTCTCGCGCCGCCTGCACGCCGCCAGCCGCCGCAGCGCGGGCCCGTTCGTGGCAGTCGATTGCGCCTCGCTGCCCGAGACGCTGATCGAGGCCGAGCTGTTCGGCTACGAAGAAGGCGCCTTCACCGGCGCGCGCCGCAAGGGCATGCCGGGGCGCATCCGCGAAGCGCACGGCGGCGTGCTTTTTCTGGACGAGATCGCCGAAATCCCGCTCGCACTGCAGACGCGCCTGCTGCGCGTGCTCGAAGGCCGCGTGGTCACACCGCTGGGCGGCGGCCAGGGCGTGGCGGTCGATTTCGACCTGGTGTGCGCCACGCACGCCGGCCTGCCCGCGCTGGTCGAGGCCGGGCGCTTTCGCGCCGACCTGATGTACCGCGTGGCCGGCTTCACCGTCGCCCTGCCCGCGCTGCACGAGCGTGCCGACCGGCGCGCGCTGATCGCGCGGCTGTTCCTCGAATCGGGCGGCGCCGCCAAGCACCTGTGCCTGGAGAACGATGCGCTCGAACGCCTGGCCGCCTACCGCTGGCCCGGCAACGTGCGCGAGCTGCGCAGCGTGCTGCGTGCGCTCGTGGCGCTGGCCGACCCGGGCGATGCGGTGACGGCCGATGCGCTGCCCGCGCACCTGCAAGACGCCGCACCCCTCGCTGACTTCAGCGAAGCCACACTGTCGCAACCCAACGCGCCCCTGCAGACCATCACGCGCCACGCCATCGATGAAGCGCTGCGCGCCTGCGACCACGACGTGGCGCGCGCGGCCCGCCGGCTCGGCGTTCACCGCAGCACCGTGTACCGCCACCTCGCGCGCCAGCGCCCGCCCGCGGGCAACACCAAAGACTGACTTGCCCGCACGCGCGGGAGCGGCCAGACTTTGCGCATGGCCCTGCCCCCGCATTCATGACCACCGGCAAATCCGCGCGCAAGCTCTCGGCCGTGCCGTCCACCTTGCGGATTCCGCTGGCCGCGCGGGCTTCGGGCGATGCGCTCTTTCCGCAGATGGCCGTGCGCGACGCCTACGCCGCCGGCATCCTCGAGCAGATCCGCGACGACGACCACGCCCTGCCCGACGACCGCACGACCATCTACGGCATCCTCGCGCGCACGCGGCGCTTTCGCAGCCTGGCGCAGGACTTCCTCAAGCTGCACCCCGGCGCACGCGTCGTGAACCTGGGCTGCGGCCTGAGCCACTACTTCCAATGGCTGGACGACGGCAAATCGCGCATGACCGACGCCGACCTGCCCGAGGTACTGGCCCTGCGCCGCGAGCTGCTGCCCGACACCCATCCGCGCCACGACCTGCGCGAACTCGACCTCACGGCGCCCGGCTGGTGGGAGCAGCTCGGCCTGCCGCGCAAGCGCCAGGCGCAGCCGGTCTTCCTGTTCACCGAGGGCGTGCTGATGTACCTCACGCCCGAGCAGGTGAACGCCGTGTTCACCACCTTCGGCGAACGCGCGCCCGCGGGCTCGGTGCTGGCCTTCGACGCGATGTGCTGGCTGGCCGTGGGCCGCGCGCGCCAGCATCCTTCCGTGCGCGCGACCGGCGCGGAGTTCCAGTGGGGCCTGCGCCGGTACGAAGACCTCACGCAGCCCCATCCGCGCCTGCACCTGGACGGCACCTACCGCGTGATGGAAGGCATCGGCTGGCCCTACACGCTGTTCGCGCCGATGGTGCTGTTCTTTCTCGGCGTGCCGATCTATGCGGTGTACGCGCTGAGGGCGAAGGACTAGGGCTGCGTCAGGCGAAAGGCACGCTGCGCCACGGGCTGCGCGTGTCGCTCAGCAGCAGGCGGTTGGTGCGCAGCAGATGCTCTTCGCGCGCGTCGGAGTACTGCCAGATCAGGCCCGCCGCGATGTACGCGGCGCTCACCTGCGACCAGCTGGCATAAGCCGCGCGCACCTGCGATGCCAGGCCGCCCGCAAAGTCCGCGAACTCCGCGCGTTCGATGAAGCCCAGCTGCACGGCCCAGCGCGACAGGTTGGCCAGGCGCACCGCGTCCCAGGCCACCAGGTTTGTCAGCTGGTCCGGCGCCACGCCGAAGTGCTTGCGCAGGGCCTGGACCCAGCTCTGGCTGCCCGTCATCAGCCGGCTCAGCTCGGCGCTCGAGTGCCCGGTCTGCGCGGACAGCGCCCGCATGTCCAGGTACTCGCGCGCCTTGATCTGGAAGAACGCGGGAAACCACGCGTCCATGACCAGGCGCAGCACGCCCGGCGTGGACTGCACCGCCGCATCGATCGCACCGATGGCCTTCCAGGCCGGCAGGTACTTCGCGCGCTGCCCTTCCTCGGTCAGCCAGCGCGCGGTCTGCTCGAAGCTCGCGCGGTCGCTCACGTTCCACACCTGCGCGATGCCTTCGCGCAGGGTGTCGTTGTCCTTGCCGGTGAGCACCGCGTTCACACAGTCGCCGTTGAAGGCCGACAGCGGCGTGCTCAGCGTGACCAGCCATTGCTCCTGCGCGGAAAGCGCGGACGCGGCGGCGTCGAACTTGAGCTTGTCGTTGTCGAGCATCGCGTGCGCGAGCGTGTCCTTGAACCCCATGAAAACTCCTCCGAATCTTGTTGAATGGCGCGCGGGCGGATCAGGCCTTCGATTGCAGGCGCACAACCTCCTGCTGCAGAAACGCGAGGAAGGGTGCGCGCAGCGATTCCTTCATGTGCGCGGGCAGCGCCATCGGCGGGGTCGAGCCCGTCAGCAGCTGGTCGCCCTTCTCCCCGATCTGCAGCGCGCGCACCTCCACCCGCTCCAGCGCGATGCGCAGCGGCGACTCCATCAGGTCCTTGCCGTACAGCGCCTGCGCGGTGAGCGCCACGCCGTAGGGGCCGCCGAACAGCGGAAAGTCGGCCAGCGCGAACTGCAGCGTCTCGCCCGCGGGAATCTGGAACTTGTCCGTCACCTTGCCCAGCTTCTTGGCGAGCTTCGGGTTGGCGGGGTCGAGCAAGGTGTCGACTGCGCCGTGGTCGGCCACCAGCTCGGCCAGCGTCCAGACGCGCTGCTGCGCCTGCCGCTGGCTGCCGTTTTCCGCGTGGTACGCGAGCACCGCCGCCACCGTCGGTGCCAGCAGTTCGCCGCAGCGCTTGAGCAGCACCGGCTCGGGCGCGTCGGCCACGCCGGACCAGTCTTTCCACGCCTTGAAGCGCGCCAGCAGCGTCGAGACGAACGAAGGTGCGTCGTCCGCGCGCGCAGGCAAGGCATGGCCCTGCGCCGGCGGCGGCGCGGCCGACAGCACGGTGAAGTCGTCCTGCACGTACACCGCCTGGTCGGTCAGCAGCAGGCCTTGCGAGGTGCGCTTGCCGCTGAGCCGGTTCATGGCGTGGTAGCCGAGAAAGAACAGCGGAATTTCGTCGCCCAGCCACGGCCTGGGCAGGTACATCTGCTCGACCGCCTGCGCGAACACCTGTGGCGCATCTTCGTGATCGGGGTGGTCCGCCTGGTCGGGCAGGAAGGCAAAGGCCGACAGGTCGGCATGCAACGGTGCCTGCACCTGTTGCTGCACGCGTGCGCGCAAGGCATCGCCGTGACGCGCGCGTTCGGGCGGCAACGCGCCCAGGTGATCGGTGAACGACGAAAAAACGAATGACATGCTGAATCTCTCCCTGAAACCGTGGTTGTGAATGGGTAAGCGGCCCGGCATCTGCTTCCGTGGGCCATGCACGGCAGATCGGCCGTGACCGCGGCGTGTCCTGGAAGGACACCGCCGCAACGCCGGCCCAAGGGAAGTGTTCCCCGGCGGCTCACGGACTGGATGATCACGCGCCCCCATGTCAGGAGCGCGGCCATGCTACTGGGAAGCGTCGCCTGGCATTCTGACGAATTCTGCGAGGGCGCGCGATCACGAAATTAGCGCCGCTAGCATCACCGCATCTTCAAACCGTGGCCACTCTGTGATGCGCCACACACGGGAGTCAAACGAATGGGTACATGGTCGACAGCAGGCTTCGGCAACGACGAGGCACTCGATTGGCTGGCTGAACTGCAGGAAGCCGATGACGCGCTCGCCTTCATCCGCGAGACGCTGGATTCAGGTTCGACCGAAGGCACCGTCGCCGCGGCCGAAGTGCTGGCGCTGCTCGCCGGACACGGCAGCGCCGATGTGCACCCGGACGTCGTCGACTGGTGCGCCGGCAAGGCCGCGCCGCCCGCCGATTTGCGCCATGCCGCCGCCGACGCGCTGCAGGCCATCCTCGACGACCCCGATGCGGACGGGCACGACACCTGGGCCGAGCTGGGCGAGGACGACGAGGACTACCTTGCGTGGCTGGCCAACCTGAAGAGCCTGCAGGTCCGGCTGCGCGGCTGAACCGCGCTGAACGCGCCCGGCGTTCCGGCCAAAGCGCGCGCCGTGTTACGTAACGAGTGGCGACAGCTGCCCGTTTTGCACCTCGGGCCTGACAGGGTCATTCGCACAAAAGTCGTTTCGAATCAACGGGATACGGTGTTTTCGGCCCGTCGTTGACGGCCGAAGTCGAAGGCGGCACGCATGTTGCCCTCTGTAGTCATTTATTTGACGAGGAGGCCGCATGACCACCACCGTATCGCCGATCGCTTCGATCCCCGCCGCCGCCGAAAGCGGCGCCCCCGTGGTGCTTGCACAGGCCAGCGTCACCCCCTTGGGCCCTGTCGCCTCGAGCGCCCCCATGGCCGCGCCCGCCGGGCCGACCAGCCTGGGCACCCTGTCCAACGCCACGCCCGGCACGGTCGTCATGCGCGACGGATTTCGCATGCCGGTGGACGGCAACCAGACCCTCATCGCCGGCGACCGCGTGATCGTGCCCGACGGCGGCCAGGCCAACGTGCTCTTCCCCGGCTCGGCCACCAACAAGGCGCCGCTGGCCGGTGTGTTTGCAGGCGGCACCGACGCCACCATCACCTCGACCAAGCTGTCCAGCGGCCTGGAGCAGGTGAACGTCGACGTGGCCGCGGGCAACCTCGATGTCACCTCGCCCGACAGCGACGCGGAAGCCGCGGCGCTCGCCGTGAGCAAGAAGACCGCAGCCGGCAGCGGCATCGGCCTGGGTGAATTCGCACTCGGCGCGCTGGGCGCCATCGGCCTGGGCGCCGCGCTGAGCGGCGGTGGTGGCGGCGACGGCGGCGGGTTCCCGCTGTTCGTCTCGGGCATCGGCGACAGCGACGCGGATGCCGATTCGGATGCCGATGCAGACGCCGACGCCGACTCGGATGCAGACGCCGATGCCGATGCCGATTCGGACGCCGACGCGGATTCGGATGCAGACGCCGACGCTGATGCAGACGCCGATTCGGACGCGGATGCCGACGCCGACGCAGACCACCTGCTCGATCCGGGCGACGGCCTCGCCGGGCACCTGCTGGGCGCCCTCGACAACGCGCTCGGCCTGGGCGGCGGTGCGACCAACGTGCGCAGCGCCTCCGGCTCGTCGGGCACGCTGGCCTCGCTGATGCCGGTGGCCGACGGCCTCACCGACCTCGTCGACGACCTGCTCTCGCCCGTGACCGGCGAGGAGTTCAAGCCCAACGATCCCAACGAGTTCGAACCGGTGGACAACGCGGTCGAAAACATTGCCGTTCACGTGGGCGGCGTGCTGACCCCCGTGGTCGACGGCCTGCTCGGCGAAGGCCTGACCGACGCCCTCGTCGGCTCGCTGATCGGCCAGGTCGACTACCTGACCGACGCGCTGGGCAATGCGCTGGAGAACGTGCTGGGCAGCGAAGGCCTGCTCGGCGGCATCACCACCCCGCTGGGCCTGGACGGCCTCGTGGACGACCTGCTCGGCACGGACGGTGTCGTCGGCCAGGTGCTCGAAGGGCTGCTGGGTGACGGCAGCCTGCTGGGCAGCGTGCTCGGTGAAGACGGGTTGATCGGGCAGTTGCTGGGGGATGACGGGCTGCTGGGAGGCGTGCTGGGCGATGGCGGTTTGCTGGGCGGCGTGCTCGGTGGCGAAGGCGGCTTGCTGGGCGGTGTGCTGGGTGACGACGGCCTGCTGGGCGGCCTGCTCGGTGGCGACGAGGGCCTGCTCGGCGGTGTGCTGGGCGATGACGGCCTGCTGGGTGGTGTCCTCGGCGGTGAAGGCGGCTTGCTCGGTGGTGTGCTGGGTGACGACGGCCTGCTGGGCGGCTTGCTCGGTGGCGAAGGCGGCTTGCTCGGCGGTGTGCTGGGTGACAACGGTCTGCTGGGCGGCCTCCTCGGTGGCGAGGGCGGCCTGCTTGGCGGCGTGCTGGGCGACGACGGCCTGGTCAACGGGCTGCTCGGCGACGAAGGCATCCTGGGCGGCGTGCTCGGCGGCGACGGCGCCCTGTCCGGCCTGCTCGGCAGCGAAGGCCTCACCGGCGGACTGCTTGGTGGCGACGGACTCGTGGACAGCCTGCTCGGTCCCGACGGCGCGGTCGGCTCCCTGCTGAACGCGACCCCGCTGGCCGGCCTGCTCGGCGGCGAAGACGGCTTGCTCAGCGGCCTGCTGGGCGATGACGGACTCCTGGGTGGCGTCCTCGGTGACGACGGCCTGCTGGGCGGCGTGCTGGGCGACGACGGCATCCTCGGTGCCGAAGGCCCGGTCGGCGGCCTGTTGAATGGCGTCCTTGGTGGCGACGGCGGCGGCCTGCTCGGCGGTGTGCTGGGTGACGACGGTTTGCTGGGCGGGCTGCTCGGCGGTGACGACGGTTTGCTGGGCGGGCTGCTCGGCGGTGACGGCGGCCTGCTGGGTGGCTTGCTCGGCGACGACGGCCTTCTGGGCGGCGTCCTCGGCGGCGAGGGAGGCCTGCTCGGCGGCTTGCTGGGTGACGAAGGCCTGCTGGGCAGCCTGCTCAGCGGCGGCGACGGCGGATTGCTTGGCGGCGTGCTGGGTGACGATGGCCTGCTGGGCGGCGTCCTCGGCGGCGACGGTGGTCTGCTCGGTGGATTGCTGGGCGACGACGGCCTCCTGGGCGGCGTCCTCGGCGGTGACGGCGGCTTGCTCGGCGGCGTACTGGGTGACGATGGTCTCCTGGGCGGCGTCCTCGGCGGCGACGGTGGTCTGCTTGGCGGCGTGCTGGGTGACGACGGCCTGCTGGGCGGCGTCCTTGGCGGGGACGGCGGTTTGCTCGGTGACGACGGCCTGCTGGGTGGTGTCCTCGGCGGTGACGGCGGCCTGCTCGGCGGCGTGCTGGGCGACGACGGCCTGCTGGGCGGCGTCCTCGGTGGCGGCGAAGGTGGCTTGCTCGGCGGCATCGTCGGCGAAGACGGCCTCGTGGGCAGCCTGCTCGGCGGCCTGCTGGGAGGCAAGAGCCCCGTCGCAGACATCCTGGAGCCGGTGTCGTCGGTGCTCGGCCATGCAAGCGATGCCGTGGCGCCGGTCGCAGCCGAGGCCACGCAAGCCGCATCCGGCGCCGCGGTGCCCGCGGCCGACATCCTGGCCGGCGCCAGCTCGGCAGTTGCCCCGGTGGTCGCGGAAGTGGTGAACACCGTCGAGCACGCGGTCACGCCGCTGGTCTGCGAGGTCGTGGCCCCGATCACCAGCCTGCTCGACCACAGCGGCACAGGCTCCGCGCTGGCGCCCGTGACGAACATCCTGCACGGCCTGCTGGGCTGACCGAAGGGAGGGAGAGGCCGGCAACGGCCCTCCCCTTTGTTCCAATTCGCGCACACGAAGGCGCAGCGCACCGTTTCTGGCGCGCTGCGCCTTCGCACGCCTGCCGTGCACAATCGGCGCTCCCGAGACCAGAGCCCCTCTGCCCCACGCCGCGCATGCGAATCCACGAACTGAAACGACGACTCCGCGAGGCCGGGGCCGGCCCCAGCCACGAGCAGCGCATCCTGCGACTGTGGTCGCATGCGCTGCCGCGCAACAGCGGCAGGCGCCTGCCGGCCACCTTCTTCCCGTCGTCGCTGATGGAGGCCTTGCCGGCCATCGAGGCCGAGCTTGCGGGCCTGGCGCGCATCCACGCGGTTCATCCCGGTGCCGACGGCTCCGAGCGGCTGCTCGTCGCGCTGGCCGATGGCCAGACCGTCGAGAGCGTGCTGCTGCCGCGCGACGGCCTGTGCGTGTCGTCGCAGGTCGGCTGCGCCGTCGGGTGCCAGTTCTGCATGACGGGCCGCGACGGCCTGCTGCGCCAGGTCGAAAGCGCCGAGATCATTGCGCAGGTCGCCCTCGCGCGCCTGCGCCGGCCGGTGCGCAAGGTGGTGTTCATGGGCATGGGCGAACCGGCGCACAACCTCGACAACGTGATCGAGGCCATCGAGTTGCTCGGCACCGTGGGCAACATCGGCCACAAGAATCTGGTGTTCTCCACCGTCGGCGATCCGCGCGTGTTCGAGCGGCTGCTGCAGGCGCGCGTGCGGCCCGCGCTGGCGCTCTCGCTGCACACGACCAATGCCGAGCTGCGCAAGAAGCTCCTGCCGCGCGCGCCGAACCTGACGCCTGAAGCCCTCATCGACGCAGGCGAGCGCTACGCCCGCGCGACCGGCTACCCGATCCAGTACCAGTGGACGTTGCTCGAAGGCGTGAACGACGGGCCCGAGGAGGTCGAGGGCATCGTGCGGCTGCTGTCGGGCAAGTACGGCGTGCTGAACATGATCCCGTTCAACACGGTGGACGGCGTGGCTTTCGGCCGCCCGTCGCGCGAGCGCTGCGAGCAGATGGCCCGCACGCTGCACGAGCGCGGCATCCTCACGAAGCTGCGCTATTCGGCCGGCCAGGACGTCGACGGCGGCTGCGGCCAGTTGCGGGCGCGCGCGGCCGAAGTGCGGGTGACGGTGCCGATCCGCCGCGCCGACGACCGGCTCAGCTGAGCGAAGCCATCCAGTCCCACACCGCGCCGGGCGCCTCGACCATCACGTTGTGGCCGTGCGGGCCCAGGTCGCGGGCGTCAGGGTCGAGGGAACGGGTCTGTTCGATCGTCACCAGCGCGTCGTGGCGGCCCTGGCCCAGGTGAATCGGACAGCGCGCCAGCCCGACCAGTTCGGACAGCGGCGGCTTGCCCACGGCATTGGCGCGCGGGTCCATCGCGAGGCGCCAACCCTCGTCCTCTTGCGTCACGCCGCGCGCCACGACAGGCGCCGCCGCGTCGGCGATCGCGGCCAGGCCGGAGACCTTCAGGTAGCGGTCCCACGCCTCTTCTTCCGTCGCGAAACGCTTGGCGGGCTGCGTCGCCAGCATCTCCATGCGGCGGACCTCTTCATCGCTCCATGCGACCTTGATGCCCGCCGCGAACACCGCGTGCGGCGCGACGCCGAACCATCCCGTCGCGAGAGCCAGGCCGATCACCCCGCCCAGCGAATGGCCGAGCACCACGAGCCGACCTTCAGGCTGCAGATGCGGCAGCACCGCACGCGCCACGGTGGCGGCGTGCTGGCCGATGGCGTAGGAGGCCTGTCGGTCCGATGCGCCGTGCCCGGGCAGGTCGAGCGCAAGCCAGCGGCCACTCCATCGCGCACCGGCCTGCGCGCACAGCGGCGACCACACCGCGCCTGTCGCGCCCATGCCGTGCAGCAGCACCAGCAGGTCCGGGCCTTCGCCGCCTTGTTCCGTGTACATGTCCGTGGTCTCCAGGCACTTTCGATGGCGCGAGAATACCCGCCGACGCCCCGAAAAAGGCCCGATCGGCACCCGCTGCCGCAAGACAGCGCGGGGCCTTGTCCGGCCCCGTTTGCGCGGAATGGCTGACGCGCCGTACCCTGTGGTCCGGGGCATGCTTGGCGTTGTTTTTCCCCCGTCTCCCCGACGCTTCTCTTTTCCCTTCTCCTCCAAAGGCTTTCGCCGCCCCTCAAGAACCCATGCTTGATCGCCGATCCTTCCTCGCCGCCGGCAGTGCCGCCGCCGCACTCGCTGCCCTGGGACTGCCCGAAGAGGCGCTGGCCGCCAACGGCCTGCAACTGAGCCAGCCGGCGCCCTTCTCCTTCGATGCGCTCGTCGCACAGGCCAAGCGCCTCGCGACCCGCCCCTACACCGCCGCCGCGCCGCTGGCGCCGCAGGTGCTGGAGCGCATCGACTACGACGCGCACGGCAAGATCCGTTTCGACCCCGCCAACGCCCTCTTCCGCGACGGGCCCGGCGCGTTTCCCGTCACCTTCTTCCACCTCGGCCGCTTCTTCCAGACCCCGGTGCGCATGCACGTGCTGGAGACCGCCGGCGGCGACAGCTTTGCGCGCGAGGTGCTCTACAGCCCCACGTACTTCTCGATGCCCCCTGACAGCCCCGCGCGCGCGCTGCCCGAGGGCGCCGGCTTCGCGGGCTTTCGCCTGCAGGAAAGCCGCCTGGGCGACCAGGGCAAGCTCGACTGGCAGAAGAACGACTGGGTTGCATTTCTCGGCGCCTCGTACTTCCGCGCCATCGGCGAGCTCTACCAATACGGCCTGTCGGCGCGCGGCATCGCGCTCGACGTGGCGGTGCCCGACAAGCCTGAGGAGTTTCCGAACTTCACGCGCTTCTATTTCGAGACACCCGCCGCGGGCAACACCACCTCGATGACCGTCTACGCGCTGCTCGAGGGGCCGAGCGTCACGGGCGTGTTCAAGTTCGTCATGCAGCGCGGCAAGGCCGTCATCATGGACATCGACGCGCGCGTGTTCCTGCGCCGCGACGTGTCGCGGCTGGGCCTGGTGCCGCTCACGTCGATGTACTGGTACTCGGAAACCATCAAGCCCACCGCCATCGACTGGCGCCCCGAGGTGCACGACTCCGACGGCCTCGCGATCTGGAACGGCGCGGGCGAACGCATCTGGCGCCCACTCAACAACCCCACGCAGACCCGCGCCTCCGCGTTCGCCGACACCCGGCCGCGCGGCTTCGGCCTGCTGCAGCGCGACCGCAACTTCGATCACTACCAGGACGGCGTCAACTACGAGAAGCGCCCGAGCCTGTGGATCGAACCGCTGGGCGACTGGGGCGAAGGCTCGGTGCAGCTCATCGAGATCCCGACGGACGACGAGATTCACGACAACACCGTCGCCTTCTGGGTGCCCAAGGCCGATGCAAAAGCCGGCGCGAGCTACAGCCTGCAATACCGGCTGCACTGGACCGACCAGGAGCCCTTTCCATCACCGCTCGCGCGCTGCGTCGCCACCCGCATCGGCCGCGGCGGCCAACCGGGCCAGCCGCGCCCGCAGGGCGTGCGCAAATTCATGGTGGAGTTCATCGGGCAGCCGCTCACCACGGTGCCCTTCGGCGTCAAGCCCGAACTGGTGCTCACCGCGCCGCGCGGCAAGTTCTCTTACGTCTTCGCCGAAGCCGTGCCGAATGGCGTGCCGGGCCACTGGCGCGCGCAGTTCGACTTCACGCCCGAGGGCACGGAGCCGGTCGACATGCGGCTGTATCTGAAGAACGGGGATCAGACGTTGACGGAGACCTGGCTGTATCAGTACCAGCCAGGTTGAATTTCACGAAGCCTCAGCGCTTCGTGACCGACACCAGCTCGACTTCGAAATTCAGCGTCGCATTCGGCGGAATCAAGCCGTTGCCCGCACCGCGCGCACCGTAAGCAATCGACGCCGGGCAGGTCAGCTTGGCCTTGCCGCCCGGCTTCATCTTCTGCACGCCTTCGGTCCAGCACGGGATCACGCCGTTGAGCGGGAACTCGGTGGGTTCGCCGCGCTTGTACGAGCTGTCGAACTCCTTGCCGCTGTCGGGGAAGGTGCCGCGGTAGTGCACCTTGACCACGTCGGTGGCGGCGGGCGATGCGCCGGTGCCTTCCTTGAGCGACTGGTAGATCAGGCCGCTGGGCGTGGTGACCGCCGCGGACTGCGCAAAGGCGGCGGGAATGGCAAGGACGGACACGAGCGCGGCACAGACAAATGACTTCACGAAACACCTCGGTGGTTGAAAAGCTGCCGATTATGGACAGCCCCCGTGAAGCCGCCTGTACGCCGCGATGTATCCGATGGAACGGCCCTTGCTTTGGGAGGGGTGCACTGTCACCATCCGCCCAGAGAGGAAGCCCCCATGCGCTCCAACGACGCTCCGCCGGCCCCCGTCGCCGGCACCGGTCATCTCAAGAAAGTCCTCGGTCCCGTCCAGTTGTGGGGCATCGCGGTCGGCCTCGTCATCTCGGGTGAATACTTTGGTTGGAGCTACGGCTGGAACACGGCCGGCACGCTCGGCTTCCTGGTCGCCACCGTGCTGGTGGCGACGATGTATACGACCTTCATCTTCAGCTTCACCGAGCTGTCGACCGCCATCCCGCACGCGGGCGGCCCCTTCGCCTATGCGCGGCGGGCCTTCGGGCCGCGCGGCGGTTTCGTGGCGGGCTTCGCGACGCTGATCGAGTTCGTCTTCGCGCCGCCAGCCATCGCGCTGGCCATCGGCGCCTACCTCAACGTGCAGTTCCCGGGCATCAATCCGAAGTGGTTCGCGGTGGGGGCCTACGTGGTCTTCATCGGACTCAACTGGATCGGCATCGGCATCGCGGCGGCGTTCGAGCTGTTCGTCACGGTGCTCGCGATCTTCGAGCTGCTGGTGTTCATGGGCGTGGTCGCGCCGGGCTGGTCGATGGCGAACTTCGTGGCCCACGGATGGGCCGGCGGCAACGTGCTGAACGGCGCGGCGGTGTCGGGCATCTTCGCGTCGATTCCGTTCGCGATCTGGTTCTTCCTGGCGATCGAAGGCGCGGCCATGGCGGCCGAAGAGGCGCGCGATCCGCACCGCACCATTCCGCTGGCCTACATCACCGGCATCGTCACGCTGGTGCTGCTGGCCTTCGGCGTGATGATCTTCGCGGGCGGCGTGGGCGACTGGCGCCAGCTCGCGAACATCAACGACCCGCTGCCGCAGGCCATGAAGGCGGTGGTGGGCGCCAACAGCGGCTGGCTGCACATGCTGGTGTGGATCGGCCTGTTCGGCCTGGTCGCCTCGTTCCACGGCATCCTCATGGGCTACTCGCGCCAGATCTTCGCGCTCGCGCGCGCCGGCTACCTGCCCGCCTACTTCGCCGGCCTGAGTCCGCGCTTCGACACGCCGCACCGCGCGCTGCTGGCCGGTGGCGTGATCGGCATCGCCGCCATCTTCAGCGACGAGTGGGTGCAGTTCGGCGGACAGACGCTCACGGCCAACATTGTCACCATGGCCGTGTTGGGCGCGATCGTGATGTACCTGATCTCGATGGCCGCCCTGTTCAAGCTGCGGCGCACCGAGCCCGACCTGCTGCGCACCTACCGCGCGCCCTTCTACCCCGTGTTCCCGGCCGTCGCGCTCGGGCTCGGTCTGGTGTGCCTGGGCGCGATGATCTGGTTCAACCCGATGCTCACGGTGCTGTTCCTCGTGCTGATGGCGGCCGCCTACGGCTACTTCCTGCTCACCTCGGCGCAGCGCGATGCCGCCGCGCCGGACGCGATGCTGTCTTCCACGCCCTGACAAACAAAGATGCGTTACCGCACCACCATTGCCCGCCAGGGCTTCGCCTTCGACGATCTTCGGCAGGTGCTCGCCTGCGCCAGCCCCGCGCGCTCGGGCGACTACCTCGCGGGCCTCGGTGCAGCCACCGCGCAGCAGCGCATGGCGGCGCGCCATGTGCTGGCCGACACGCCGCTCAAGCAGTTCCTCACCGAGGCGCTGATTCCCTACGAGCAGGACAACATCACGCGGCTCATCATCGACACGCACGATGCGCAGGCCTTCGCGCCGGTCGCGCACCTCACTGTCGGCGACTTCCGCAACTGGCTGCTGTCGGAACAGGCCACCACCGCCGCACTCGCCGCGCTGGCACCGGGCCTCACGCCCGAGATGGTGGCGGCCGTGTCCAAGCTCATGCGCAACCAGGACCTGATCGCGGTCGCGAAGAAGTGCCACGTCGTCACGCGCTTTCGCGACACCATCGGCCTGCCCGGCCACCTGGCCGTGCGCCTGCAGCCCAACCACCCCACCGACGACCTGCGCGGCGTGGCCGCCTCCACGCTCGACGGCCTGCTCTACGGCGCGGGCGACGCGGTGATCGGCATCAACCCCGTGTCCGACAGCCTGCCGGTGCTCGGGCGCCTGCTGCACATGCTGGACGAGGTGATCCAGCGTTTCGAGATCCCCACGCAAAGCTGCGTGCTCACGCACGTGACCAACACGCTGAAGCTCGCCGAGGCCGGCGCGCCGGTCGACCTCGTGTTCCAGTCAATCGCGGGCACCGAGAAAGCGAACCTCTCGTTCGGCGTGACGCCCGCGCTGCTCGACGAGGCCCATGCCGCAGCGCAGTCGCTTTCGCGCGGCACCGTCGGCAACAACCTCATGTACTTCGAGACCGGCCAGGGCAGCGCGCTTTCGGCCAACGCCCACTTCGGCGTCGACCAGCAGACCTGCGAGGTGCGCGCCTATGCGCTGGCGCGGCGCTACCAGCCGCTGCTCATCAACACCGTGGTCGGTTTCATCGGCCCCGAGTACCTGTACGACGGCAAGCAGATCATCCGCGCCGGCCTCGAAGACCACTTCAGCGGCAAGCTGATGGGCCTGCCGATCGGCTGCGACATCTGCTACACCAACCACGCCGAAGCCGACCAGGACGACATGGACACGCTGCTCGTGCTGCTGGGCACGGCGGGCATCAACTTCATCATGGGCATCCCGGGCGCCGACGACGTGATGCTCAACTACCAGAGCACCTCGTTCCACGACGCCCTCTTCCTGCGCGAGACGCTGGGCCTGAAGCGCGCGCCCGAGTTCGAGGCCTGGCTGCAGCGCATGCAGATCACCGACACCACCGGCCGGCTCGCACCGCCCTCGGCCAACCGGCTGCTCAGCGACATGGGCGGGCTCTCCGCGCTGGCGCCATGAGCGATTCGCCGGTCACCCCCAACCCCTGGGCGCAATGGCGCGCCGCCACGCCCGCGCGGCTCGCACTCGGCCGTGCCGGTGCCGGCATGCCCACCGACGAAACGCTGCGCTTCGGCTGGGCCCACGCGATGGCGCGCGACGCGATCCATGCCGCACTGGATGTCGACGCGCTCGATGCCGCACTGCGCGCGGACCAGTGGGACGTGAATCGCGTGCGCAGCCGCGCGCCCGACCGCACCACCTACCTGCGCCGCCCCGACCTGGGCCGCCAGCTCGATGCCGAAGACGCCGCGCGCCTGCGCGACGGCCGACCTGCAGGCGGCTGCGACGTCTGCCTTGTGATCGGCGACGGCCTCTCCTCGCTCGCCGTCGCCCGCCACGCAGTGCCGCTGCTCGCGGCACTGCGCCCGCAGCTGCCGCCCGGCACGCGCCTGTCACCCGTGTTCATCGCCACGCAGGCGCGCGTGGCGCTGGCCGACGAGCTGGGCGAAGCGGTTGGCGCAGCGCTGTCGGTCATGCTGATCGGCGAGCGCCCGGGCCTGAGCTCTCCCGACAGCCTAGGCATCTACCTGACCCATTCGCCACGCCGCGGCCGGCACGACGCTGAACGCAACTGCATCTCGAACGTGCGGCCCGAGGGGCTGTCGTACGCGCAGGCCGCCTTCAAGCTTGCGTGGCTGGTGCGCGAGTCGCTGCGCCGGGGGTTGAGCGGGGTGGAGCTCAAGGACGAGAGCGACCTGGCGGTGCTGGCTGCAAGCCCGGACGCCGTTGCCTATGATCCCGGGACCGATCCCCAGGAGACAAGCAGATGAACGCCCCTCGCTACCCCCTCGCCGAACTGAAAGACCTGCCCGACGACATCCGCACCGCGATCCTTGCCGTGCAGGAAAAGGCCGGTTTCGTGCCCAACGTGTTCCTCGGCCTTGCGCGCCGCCCTGCCGAGTGGCGTGCCTTCTTCGCGTACCACGACGCGCTGATGCTGAAGGAAGAAGGCTCGCTCACCAAGGGCGACCGCGAGATGATCGTCACCGCCACCAGCGCGGTCAATCAATGCCTGTACTGCGTGGTGGCACACGGCGCGCTGCTGCGCATCTACGAGAAGAAACCGCTGGTGGCCGACCAGGTGGCGGTGAACTACCGCAAGGCCGACATCACGCAGCGCCAGCGTGCGATGCTCGACTTTGCGATGAAGGTCTGCGAACGCTCGCACGAGATCGACGACCGCGACTTCGGGCCGCTGCACGCGCACGGCTTCGACGACGAGGACATCTGGGACATCGCGGCCATCACCGCCTTCTTCGGCCTGAGCAACCGCCTGGCCAGCTTCAGCGGCATGCAGCCGAACCCGGAGTTCTTCCTGATGGGCCGGTTGCCGCGCGAAAAGAAGTAAGAAGCCGAAGCTGCGGGCGGGCTCAGGCCTTGCCGCGGCACGAGGCCAGCGCATCGAGCGCGGGCTTGTAGGTGGGCGTGGTCACGTCCATGAGGCCCAGCACCGTGTGATACAGGTTGTCATGCGTGAGCGGCGCATCCAGGCCCGCCTCCATGCACGAGCGCGAGAGCTTGCGGCGCTCGCTCATGCCGTCGCCGAACCAGGTGACCATGGGCACGTGCTTTTGCGCATCGGGCGCGAAGCTGTAGGGCACGCCGTGCAGGAACAGGCCGTACTCGCCCAGCGACTCGCCGTGGTCGCTCATGTACAGCAGCGCCGTGTCGTACTGCTTCGATTGGGTCTGGAGCCAGTCGATGGTCTGGCCGAGGAAGTGGTCGGTCTGCGCGATCGAGTTGTCGTAGACGTTCATCAGCTCGGCATGCGCGCACTCGGCCAGCGCGTTGGTCTTGCACTCGGGCGTGAAGCGCTTCAGTTCGGGCGCCGAGCGCTTGTAGTAGGCCGGGCCGTGGCTGCCCATCTGGTGCATGACGAGCACGACACCCTTGGCGCGGCGCTCGGCGGGCAGCGCGGCGATGCGTTCATCGAGGCCCTTGAGCATCACGTTGTCGAGGCACTCCTCGCCGTCGCACAGGGCCTTCTTGGTGGCCGCATCGAGCCCGTCGAAGGCGGAGGCGTTCGGGATGCGCGCGCACACGCCCTTGCAGCCCGCTTGGTTATCGAGCCAGAACACGGCCAGGCCCGAGGCCTGCAGCACGTCCATGAGGTTTTCGTATTCGTCCTTGCGCGACTCGTAGCCGCTCTTGCCCAAGGGCGAGAACATGCAGGGCACCGAGGCCAGCGTGTTGGTGCCGCACGAGCGCACCTCGCGGTAGCTCAGCACGTTGCGCTTCGCCAGCTCGGGCGTGGTATCGCGGGCGTAGCCGTTCAAGCCGAAGTGGTCGGACCGCGCGGTCTCGCCCACCACCACCACGAACAGCGGCGGCCGTTTCTGCGCCGCATAGCTCGCGCCCAGCGCCGTGCCTGCAGTGATCGGGATCAGCTTGCTGCTGCGCTTGAACATCGGCTTGAGCACCACGGCGCCGGCCGAGTACAGGCTGGCGATCGGGTTCATCATGTAGCGCAGGTGCACGTTGTTGCGCATCAGCGGCGCGAGCTGCCGGTTCATGGCCACGGCGGTGACCACCGCCACGACGGCGGCCAGCACCAGCAGCAGCGCGTTGCGCCAGACGTGCGACAGCAGCCCCATCGGCACGATGCGCACGCGCCAGATCGCCCAGGCCGCGGGCAGCACGACCACGAGCACGTTGAAGGCCATGCGCCCGCTCAGCAGGTCGCGCGCTTCGTTGGGGTCGGTCTGGAACGCGTTCGCGATCATGCTCGGGTCCATCACCACGCGGTACTGGAGCATGTAGTGCTGCGCCACCGCGGCGATCACGACCACGAGCAGCCACAGCGGCTTCATCCAGCGCGACCAGGCCGTGAGCGACAGCATCGCCACGGTGCCGCAGAAGGTGAGCATGCCCAGCGCGGCGATGGTCGGCATGTAGGTGCTGGGCGCGCCGCCCAGGCGGGCCAGGTCGTTCAGCAGCGGCCAGTTGGCGGTGAGGCCGAGGTACAGGCTGAGCCAGACGATCACCTGCCGCGTCGAGCGGGGCTGCGAGATCCAGCGGTCGATGCGTTGCCAGAAAGTACCGGCGGCGCCCGCATCCGACAGCGGCGCGGGGCGGGATTCAGATCGGCTGGGAGCACGCGCCAGGAGCGCGGAGTCGAGACGCGAAACAGACATGCCGCCAATGTAGGCAGCGTGCCTGAAGAGAGCCTGAACAGTTCATTCAGAGCGCATTCAGGCTCGGCCGATGCGCGCGCGGCGCAGCAGACGCAGGCGCGGGCTGCGCGACACCGCGCGGCCGGCGGGGCGGCTGATGCCGCGCTCCACCACGATCGAGACCAGCGCCGCCAGGATCGCGGCGGCCGTCACGTCGGTCGGAAAATGCAGGCCCAGGTACAGCCGGCTCCAGGCCACCACCACCGCCGCCACCAGCGCCAGCCGCATGGGCGTGCGCCACGGCAGGCACCACAGAGAGAAGGCGGCGGCAAACGTGCCGGCCGCATGCAGGCTGGGGAAGCCCGGGCGCACACCCTGCGGCACCCACTGGATGCCCAGACCGTAGAACGCGGGCCGCGGGAACGGCAGCACCGAGCGGAACACGTTCACCACCAGCCACACGACGAGCACGCTGACCAGTGCGGTGAAGAAGGCGTGGCGCCAGCGGCGGTCGACGGCCGCGGCGGCCGCGATGGACAGCGCCAGCAGCGTCGGCAGCACGTCGGACGCGAACATCGCGAAGCGCAGGCTCCACGCCGGCGCGGAGGCCGAGGCGTTGAGCCAGCTGAACAGGGCGAAATCAAGGGCTTGCATGCAGGGGCGCGGTGCGCTCGATGGGAGGGGAAGTGCGGCGGCGCGTCGCCACCAGCTCGATGAGGAAGCCGACGCTCCAGCAGACCCAGGCGGTCCACAGCGTGTGGCTCATGTAGTGCGCGCCGCGCATCTGCTGCGCCACGCCGAGCACGAGCCCGGCGACCAGCGCCACGCACAGCCACACGACGGCCCCGCGCGGCGCCACGTGCCGCAGCACGAAATACCCGCCAAGGTAGGCAAAGGCGGCCGAGGCATGGCCGGCCGGGAAGCAGCCGCCCGGCCCGCCGTCGTCCTGGCCCCAGGCCCAGTGCGACACATAGCGCGCCACGCCGCCGAACTCCTTCAGGTCCCAGGGGCAGCTGGTGTCGCTCGCGTGCTTGATCAGGCTCACGGCCAGCACCGAGGCCAGCACCGTCAGCGCCAACTGCACGCGGGCGCCCGTGTCCAGGCGCCGCAGCACGCCCACGGGCCAGCGGATGGCGGCGAACAGGCCGATCACCAGCAGCCAGCTGAGGTTTCTCGCGCCCTCGTGCATCACGTGCACCAGGAAGGGGTTCTCGCGCCAGGGAAAGCCCATCGGCGTGCCGACCAGGCGGGCCAGCGGCAGGTCGCCGCCAAGGGCGTCCCAGATCATCAGCAGGGCCAGGGCAAGCAAGGTCAGGGCTCCGAGACGGAGATTCGGGGTACGACGGGTCATGAAGAAAAACAGGCCTCGGAACAGACTGGCGCGAGCCTACGCACGCGGGATGAACCCAGTCTGAAGCGACCTGAACGATTCCTGACGCGATCGCCAGAGGGGCGGCGCTAGACTTCGAGTTTTTGTAAGGGCCACCGCGTGCGAATCTTGCTGGTCGAAGATGACAGTTCGTTGGCAGACGCGGTCTGCAGCTACCTGGTCGCCAAGGCGTTCGTCGTCGACGTGGCCCCCAGCCTGGCCGAGGCGCGCGGCGCCCTGCTCTCGGTGCAGTACGCGGCGGTGCTGCTCGACCTGCATCTGGGCGACGGCGACGGCCTCTCTTTGCTGCCGCAGGTGCGTGCGCTGCGCGAGCCGCCCATCGTCATCGTGCTCACGGCGCGCGACCAGGTCACCGACCGTATCCGCGGGCTCGACGCGGGCGCCGACGACTACCTCATCAAACCCTACGACCCGGCCGAGCTGCTGGCGCGGCTGCGCGCCGTGGAGCGCCGGCGCAGCGCCAACACCTCGCCGGTGCTGCAGCTGGGCACGCTGGAGATCGACCTGGCCCACGACCGCGTGCGCAAGGACGGCGTGCCCGTCGTGCTCACGCAGAAGGAATGGGCCCTGCTGCGCGTGATGGCCACGCGGCCCGAGCGCATCCACACGCGCGACAACCTGGCCGACGCGCTGTACGGCTTCGGCGACGAGGCCGACAGCAACACGCTCGAGGTGTTCATCAGCCGGCTGCGGCGCAAGCTCGGGCGCAGCCACATCCAGACGCTGCGCGGCCTGGGCTACCGGCTGTCGTTCTCGGCGGACGACGAGGAATGACCAGCGCCCTGCTGCGCGACCGCCGCGATTCGCTGGCCGGTCGCCTCACGCGCACGCTGATCCTGTGGGTCGGCGGCGTGTGGCTGCTGTGCGTGCTCGCCGTGGTCTGGTACGTGGACCGCGAGATCAACCACAACTTCGACAACGAGCTGGTGGAGGTGTCGCACCGGATGTTCGACATGGCGGTGCAGGAGCTCGAGAAGCTGCGCCTGCGCCATGAAAGCGGCAAGCAGGACACGCCGCTGATCGCGCCCAAGCAGCTGTTCTCCGAAGACGCGGTGATGTACCAGGTGGTCGACGTGCACGAGCATGTGCTGCTGCGTTCGGCCGAAGCGCCCGACGACGCCTTCGACGTGCCGCTGGCCGCCGGCTTCGCCAACAACCAGACCTGGCGCATCTACACCGTGCGCCACCCCACGCTGGGCCTGTACTTCCAGGTGGCCGACCCGCTGGACGAACGCCGCCGCGCGCTGAACCGCACGCTGTTCGGGCTCATCATCCCGCTCGGCGCGGTGCTGCCGCTGCTGGCGCTGGTGCTGCGCCGGGTGGCGCGCACCGAGCTGCGCGTGCTGCAGCAGCTGGCCGCCGAGATCGAGAAACGCAACGGTGCCGACTTGCGCCCGATCACCCTGCCCGGCCTGCCGCAGGAGCTGCGCGCGGTGGGCGACCATGTCAACCGGCTGCTGCAGCGGCTATCGCAGTCGCTCGACGTGGAGCGCGCGCTGGCCGCCAACGCCGCGCACGAACTGCGCACGCCGCTGGCCGCCGCGCGCCTGCGGCTGCAGACCGCGCTCGACCACGACCTGAAGCGCACCGACGTCGAAGGCGCGCTGCAGGCGCTGCAGATGCTGAGCCACCGCGCCGAAAAGCTGCTGCAGCTGTCGCGCGCCGAATCGGGCGCCTCGCTCGCGCGGGCGCGGGTCGACCTGGTGCAGCTGGCGGGCACGGTGGCACAGGAGTTCTGGCAAGACCCGCAGATCAACGAGCGCCTGAAGCTCAAGGTGCCCGACAGCGCGGCGCCCGTGGCCTTCGGCGACGTCGATGCGCTGGCGATCGCGCTACGCAACCTCGTGGAGAACGCGCTGCGCTACAGCGGCGACGGCCGCGTGACGATCGAGGTGGCCGCGCCGTGCGTGCTGGTGGTGCGCGATGCCGGCCCCGGCGTCAGCGCCGAGCAGCTGCAGTCGCTGCACCAGCGCCATGTGCGCCACGGCTCGGACCGGGCCGGCTACGGCCTGGGCATGTCGATCGTGGGCACCATCGTCGAGAAGCACAACGCGACGCTGGCGCTGGCCTCGCCGCCGCCCGGCATGGCGCGCGGCTTCGAGGCGCGCATCGTGCTGCGCCCGGCCTGAACTTTTTGCGTCAGCGCGCTTTCAGTCGCTGACGATCTCGCGCAGCCAGTCGGGCAGCGCCAGCGCCTTCTGCTTCGGAAAGTCGACCCAGATGGTGGTGGCGCCGCCGGCCGCGCAGAGCACCTCGGGCGCGTCTTCGCGGACCATGGTGGCCCAGCTCTCGAAGGTGGTGCGCCCCGGGTCGCTCACGTACATCTTGATGCGCACGTTGCCCGGGTACTCGATCTGGCGGTAGAAGTTGCAGAAGGCGTTGACGATCACCATGCCTTCGCCGCCCGGCGTGGGCTCGACGCCGAGCGAGCGGATCCAGTCGATGCGCGCCGTTTCGAGGTAGCGGAAGTAGGTGCCGTTGTTCAGGTGGCCCATGGCGTCCATGTCGCCCCAGCGGATGGGGATCGACATCTCGTACACGAGCTTCTTCTTTTCGGGGATTTCGATTCTCATCGGTGGGCCTTGATGGATGCGAGGATGCCCAGGACGAACAGCGCCGCCGCCACCCATTCGGTGGCCTGCGGCCAGCGGTCGTCCCAGAGGAAGGAATAGAGCAAGGCGAACAGCGTCTCGCTCACGATGAGCTGGCCGCACAGGCTGGCCGAGAGGCGCTGGCTCGCGACGTTCCAGAGAATGGTCGCGAGCCACGACGAGCCGAAGCCGCTCGCCAGCGCGATCCAGATGAACAGCATGCCGTCGGGCTGCGACTGCAGCGTGGCGACATCGCTGCCCGCCACCGCCCACAGCAGCAAGGCGCCCAGGCCGGTGGCGATGCCCAGCCAGTTGGCCCAGTCGGCCGCATGCACCTCGCGGTGCCGTTGCAGCCAGGCGGCATTGAGCAGGCCGTAGACCGTCCAGCTCACCATCGAGCACAGCGCCAGCGCAATGCCCCAGCCGAAGCGCGCGCCGCCGCCACCACCGCCCGCACCGTGTTGCGCCGAC
The DNA here is from genome assembly GCF_041154445.1 of Variovorax sp. V118. Lineage (GTDB taxonomy): Bacteria > Pseudomonadota > Gammaproteobacteria > Burkholderiales > Burkholderiaceae_C > Variovorax > Variovorax boronicumulans. The sequence continues at coordinate 3,235,768 of NZ_AP028663.1, forward strand.
CACGTGCCCCAGATCATCAATGCGATGCCCGCGCCTGTGAGCAGCAGGCCGGGCAGCAAGGCCCGCATGTGCAGGCCCGCGGGCCGGCCCAGCAGCATCATCCAGACAGGAATGGTGCCGATGATGAGGCTGGGCACCTCGGTGCCCGCCGCCGCGATGCCGAAGGCCAGCAGCAGGTAGTAGCCGCTGAAGCCCAGCACGCTCAGGCCGAGCGCCGCCAGCGCCTGCCGGCCCGTGGGCCAGCGCACGGCCGCGGGCCGCGCGAACACCGCCAGCGCCGACACCGCACCGAACACCGCGAAGCGCGCCGCCGTGATGTCGACCATGCCGAAGTGGCCGACCATGCGCGGCGCCACGAACACCAGGCCCCAGAGCGCGCCCGCGCCCAGGCCGGCGACGATGCCGATCCAGGCCCGGGGGCTCAGATCGCGAACCCGTCGTCGGCGGCGATGACCGCGCCGTTCACGAAATGGCTCTCGCCGCTGGCCAGCAGCACGATCAGGCCGTCGAGGTCTTCGGGCTTGCCCACGCGCTTGCGCGGCAGCATGTTGACCAGCTTGGCGCCGCCCTCGGTGCTCCAGTGCTCTTCGTTGAGCTCGGTCGTGATGTAGCCCGGGCACAGCGCGTTCACGTTGATGCCGAAACGGCCCCATTCCAGCGCCATGGCCTTGGTCATCTGCACCACGGTGGCCTTGCTCATGCAGTAGGTGCCGATCTGCGGCATGACCTTCAGCGCCGCTGACGACGCGATGTTGATGATGCGTCCGCCGATGTAGGTGCCCGGCGCCTTGCCCTGGGCGCGCGCCAGCATGCGCTTGCCGACCTCCTGCGCGACGAAGAAGGAGCCCTTCACGTTGGTGTCGAAGATGTAGTCGTAGTCCTCGGGCGTGACGTCCTGCAGGCGCTGCGTGGCGCTCACGCCCGAGTTGTTGACCAGGATGTCGATGGGTCCCACCTCGGTCTCGGCGCGCGCCACGGCGGCCTTGATGCTGCCGATGTCGGTCACGTCGAGCTCGACCACATGGGCGTCATGGCCCTCGCCTTCGATGCGCGCGCGCAGCTCCTTGAGCTTCTCGACGCGGCGGCTGGCCAGCACCACGGCGGCGCCGGCACGGGCCAGTGTTTTCGCGAACTGGGCGCCCAGTCCGCTGGAGGCGCCGGTGACGAAAGCCACGCGGCCGGAGAGATCGATGCTGTAAGCCATGAGCTGAATCCTGTGGAGTCGCGCAGGTGACGCAGGGTGCCTCGCCTGCGGGCGACAAGGCCACCGCCGGACGCCGCATAAAATGCCCGGCGAACCGGGACGCCCCCGCGCCTCTAAAAATCATTATCGACCCAACCCACATGACGCACGACGAAATCCTCGCCCAGTTCGGCCCTCGCGAAGCCATGGAATACGACGTGGTCGTGGTCGGCGGCGGCCCCGCCGGCCTCTCGACCGCGATCCGCCTCAAGCAGCTCGCCGCCCAGCAGGAGAAGGAAATCTCCGTCGTGGTGCTCGAGAAGGGTTCCGAGCCCGGCGCGCACATCCTGTCGGGCGCCATCATGGACCCGCGCGCGCTCAACGAGCTGCTGCCCGACTGGGAGGAACTCGGCGCCCCGCTGAACCAGCCGGTGACCGACGACGCCATGGTGTTCCTGAGCGAAAAGTCGGGCCTGCGCACGCCCAACGCCTTCCTGCCGGCCTGCTTCCAGAACCACGGCAACTACATCATCAGCCTGGGTGCCTTCACCAAGTGGCTGGCGCAGCAGGCCGAGAACCTGGGCGTGGAAATCTTCCCCGGCTTCCCGGCCGCCGAAGTGCTCTACAACGAGAACGGCTCGGTGCGCGGCGTGGCCACCGGCAACATGGGCGTGGGCAAGGACGGCGAACCCACCGAGAACTTCCAGCTCGGCATGGAGCTGCTGGGCAAGTACACGGTGTTCGCCGAAGGCGCGCGCGGCCACCTGGGCCGCCAGCTGATCGCCAGGTTCAAGCTCGACGAAGGCCGCGACCCTCAGACCTACGGCCTGGGCGTCAAGGAAGTCTGGGAAATCGATCCCAAGCGCCACCAGCCCGGTTTCGTGCTGCACACGGCCGGCTGGCCGATGGACAACAACACCTACGGCGGCGCGTTCCTCTATCACATGGAGGACAACAAGGTCACGATGGGCTTCATCACGGGCCTGGACTACAGCAACCCGTACCTGAGCCCATTCGAGGAAATGCAGCGCTGGAAGCTGCACCCCAACATCCGCTGGTACCTCGAGGGCGACGAAGCCAAGGGCATCAAGCCCGCCAAGCGCATCGGCTACGGCGCGCGCGCCATCACGGCCGGCGGCCTGATGTCGCTGCCCAAGACGGTGTTCCCGGGCGGCGCGCTGGTCGGCTGCGAGGCCGGCTACCTGAACGTGAGCCGCATCAAGGGCAGCCACGCCGCCATCAAGACCGGCATGCTGTGCGCCGAAGCCGCGTTCGACGCGGTCATGGCCGGCCGCCAGCACGACGAACTCACGGCCTACCCGGCCGCGTTCGAGAAGAGCTGGCTCTACACCGAGCTGAACAAGGCCCGCAACTTCAAGGCCTGGTTCAAGAAGGGCCTGGGCATCGCCACGGTCATGAACGGCGTCGAGCAGTGGCTGCTCAAGGGCCACATCCCATGGACCCTGCGCCGCAACAAGCCCGATCACCAGTACCTGAAGCCGGCCGCCGAGTGCAAGCCCATCGTCTACCCGAAGCCGGACGGCAAGCTCACCTTCGACCGCCTCTCCAGCGTGTTCATCAGCAACACGAACCATGAAGAGCAGCAGCCCGCCCACCTGACGCTGAAGGACGCGTCGGTGCCGGTCAACGTCAACCTCGCCAAGTTCGCCGGCCCCGAAAGCCGCTACTGCCCGGCCGGCGTGTACGAGTTCGTGCCCGACGAAGCCAGCGCCGGCAAGGAGCGCCTGCAGATCAACGCGCAGAACTGCGTGCACTGCAAGACCTGCGACATCAAGGACCCGACGCAGAACATCGTCTGGGTCACGCCCGAAGGCGGCGGCGGTCCGAACTACGTGGGCATGTAAGCCCCGCCGCGTCGACGCATGAAAGCCCTCTTCGGAGGGCTTTTTTCATGGCGCTTCAGGCGAGGTACGCGGCGACCTCGTCGGGCGTGAGGAAGTGCACCAGCGACACCTGCGGATTCTGCTCGGCGTGCAGCACGTGGGTGAACCCGGTCCAGCCGCGCGCGGGCTTGTCGTCCGTCTCCAGCGCGACGAGCACCAGCCGCCCCTGCCGGCGCACGTTCTCGCGCAGCGTGCCTTCGCCCCAGGACCACGCCATGCGGTCCACCAGCTCGCCCTGGGCGAAGGCCGTCGCCTGCAGCCAGAGGAAGGCGGCGGCGTCGCTGTCCTCGTCGCGGCGCGTGCGCGGCGGCTGCCGGATGCCCAGCGTCTGGGCGTGCGTTTCCATCAGGTCCTGCAGCAGCGAGAAGGCGTGGAAGTTGTTGTTGATGCCCTGGGCACGAACGACCATGCCCGCACGCGACGCCGGCAGCAGGACCACCAGTTCGTCCTCGTACGACAGCTGGGCCGCGGCGCGCAGGAAATGCAAGGCCTCGAAGGGCAGCGAGTCGTTGGCGTACATCGCCTCGACGTGCGCGAGCAGGCCTGCGTCCGCCACCAGCGACTGGTGGTTGCGCACATCGCGCACCACCATGGTCATGAGCGGCAGCACCAGCAGGTCGACCGCGCGCTGCAGCGCATCGACCTCGAAACGGGCCTGCGGCGACAGCGCTGCGAGCGCCGCTTCGGCGGCCTGCCAGGCGGCGAGTTCTGCCTCGTCCTGCGGTTCCTCGTCGTCTTCGTCGGGTTCGTACGGCTGCGCCGCGCAGTACGGCGCCAGCGACGCCAGCAGGCGCCCGGCCAGCTGCCGCACGGCGTCGAACATGAGCTGCGGATCGGCGCCGTTCTCGACCAGCGCGCCGCAGAACACCGCCAGCAACGCGGCCCGGTGCGGATGCACGTCGCCGAGCTGCGCGACGGCGGCCCACAGCACCTCGTCCTTCGCCGAGCCCTCCACCACCTCGAAGTAGAGCCCACGGACCTCCGGCCGCTTGAAGAAGGAGGCCTGGGTGTCGAGGTCGGCGTCCTGCAGCACAGGCAAACGCAGGGTGGCGAGGAGATCGGGAGGCAGCATGGGCATGCGCAAATTGTGCGATACCACCGACGCTATCCTCGCGACACAAGGACACAAGGACACAAGGAGACAGGACCCCATGCACATCGTCATCACCGGCGGCGCCGGCTTTCTCGGCGCGCGCCTGGCGCGCACCCTCCTGGCCCTGGGCCAGCTCTCGCTCGCTGGCGCCCCCGCCCGCGACATCGCCCGCATCACGCTGGTCGACCGCGCACCACCGCCGCCCGACCTCGCGGCCAACCCGCGCATCGCAGCCGCCACCGGCGACCTCAACGCCCAGCTGGCCGACGACGGCGCCACCTTCTGGCGCGAGGCCGACGCGGTGTTCCACCTGGCAGCGGCCGTCAGCGGCGAATGCGAGGCCGACTTCGACCTGGGCATGCGCAGCAACTTCGCCGCCACGCACGGCCTGCTCGAGAAGCTGCGCGCGCTCGGCACGCGCCCGGTGCTGGTGTTCTCCAGCTCGCTCGCCGTGTTCGGCGATTCGCCCGAACAGCCGCTGCCCGCGCTCATCGACGACCACACGCTGCCCACGCCGCAGACCAGCTACGGCATCCAGAAATTCATTGGCGAGCAGCTGGTGGCCGACTACACCCGCAAGGGCTTCGTGCAGGGGCGCAGCGTGCGCCTCATGACGGTGAGCGTGCGCCCCGGCCTGCCCAACGGCGCGGCCTCGGGCTTCTTCAGCGGCATGATCCGCGAGCCGCTCGCAGGACTGCGCGCGGCCTGCCCGGTGCCCGACGAGACGCCCGTGGCCATCGCCTCGCCGGCCCGGACCATCGAAGGCATCGTGCGCGCCGCCGAAGCGAGCGACGCCGACTGGGGCCCGCGCACCGCGCTCAACCTGCCCTCGCTGGCCACCACCGTGGGCGAGATGGCCGCCGCGCTCGAACGCGTGGCCGGCCGCGCCGCCACCGACCTGCTCGACCGCACGCCCGACGCCGCCATCCGCCGCATCGTCAAAACCTGGCCCGGGCGCTTCGACACGCCGCGCGCGCGGGCCCTCGGTCTCACGGCCGACGAGAGCTTCGACGCGGTGATCCGCGCCTACGTCCGTGAAAGTCCCGACGCGGTCAAACTGGTTATTGGTGCATAGTCATTTCCTGACCTGCGCCTGACGCGCTTTCGACCCCCAACTCCCCGGAGACACCATGAAATTCGGCCACATCGCCGCCGCCTGCCTTTCGCTCGCCCTGGGCACCGCCGCCTTCGCGCAGCAACCCACCGTTCTCAAGATCGGCTATGCGACGTCCAAGGAATCGCATTACGGCGTGGGCTCCACCGTGTTCTGCGAAGAGGTCGAGAAGAACACCCAGAACCGCTTCAAGTGCCAGCACTTCGCCAACTCGGCGCTGGGCGGCGAGCGCGAGCAGATCGAAGCGATCCAGCTCGGCACGCAGGACCTGCTGAACACCTCGACCGGCCCCGTGGGCAACTTCGTGCCCGAGGTCAAGATCGTCGACATCCCCTTCCTGTTCCGCGACTACGACCACGCCCGCAAGGTCATGGACGGCCCCATCGGCCAGGACATCCTGACCAAGTTCCCGAGCAAGGGCATCATCGCGCTGGCCTGGACGGAAAACGGCTTTCGCCACATGACGAACAGCAAGCGCGACATCGTCAAGCCCACCGACGCGGCCGGCCTGAAGATGCGCACCATGGAAAACAAGGTGCACATGGACGGCTACCGCACCTTCGGCATCCTGCCCACGCCGATGGCCTTCCCGGAACTGTTCGGCGCGCTGCAGCAAGGCACGGTCGACGGCCAGGAAAACCCGATTCCGGTGATCCTGTCCTCGAAGTTCTCGCAGGTGCAAAAGCACCTGTCGCTCACCGGCCACGTCTACTCGCCGGCGCTGCTGCTGCTGTCGCCCAAGGTGTGGAACAAGCTCTCGGACGCCGACAAGAAGGTGTTCACCGAAGCGGCGAAGAAGGCCTCGATCGCGCAGCGCAAGAAGGTCAACGACGACGAGAACAACGGCATCGCCCAGCTTGAGAAAGACGGCATGAAGGTCACGCGCACCGTCGACGGCGCGGCCTTCCGCGAAGCCCTGAAGCCGGCCTACGTGGGCTACGCCAAGGAATTCGGCGCCGACAACATCAAGAAGATCACGGACGTCAAGTAAGACTGCTCCGCCCCGACCGCGCCCGGCCCGCCTCAGTGTGCCGGGCGCTTCGCATTTCCGACACCACAGAGAACCACAACGTGCAAGCTTTCGAGCGCTACTTTCTCGCCGCCAACCGGTGGGCGCTGATCCTCCTGCTGGCGGCCATGTCCGTCATCATCTTCACCAACGTCGTGCTGCGCTACACCACGAACCAGTCGATCGAATGGGCCGAAGAGGTGTCGCGCCACATGATGATCTGGCTCACCTTCCTGGGCGCCGGGCCCGTGCTGCGCTACGGCGGCCACATCGCGGTCGAGAACCTGCAGGACGCCCTGCCCCGGCCCGCGGCCGTGGCGGTGCGCATCGTGGTGGCCGGGCTGCTGTTCGCCTTCTTCGGCTTCATGGTCTGGTACGGCTGGCTCTACATGGAGCGCACGATGTTCCAGCTCACCGCCGTGACGCAGATTCCGTTTGCCTACATCTACAGCGCGATGCTGATCGGCGGCGTGCTGCTGATCGTGCACTGGCTGCTGGTGGTGCGCGGCTACGTGCTGAACCGCGAGTTCGCGTCGGACGCGCATTTCGACGCCAACGCGTCGGCCTCGCTGTAAGGAGAAGACCATGGATGCCAGCATTGTCCTGATCGTCTCCGCCTGCGTGTTCCTGGCCATCGGCGTGCCCGTGGCCTTCGCGCTCGGCCTGGCCACGGCCGCCACCCTGATCCTCGCGGAAAGCTACCCGCTGATGGTGCTGCTGAAGGAAACCTTCACCGGCATCGACAGCTTTCCGCTGATGGCCGTGCCCTTCTTCATCCTGGCCGCCGAGCTCATGAGCGGCGGCTCGCTCACCGAGGTGCTGCTGCGCTTCGCGGGCCAGTTCGTCGGCCACCGGCGCGGCGGGCTGGGCTACACCAACGTGGTGTCGCTGACCTTCTTCTCGGGCATCTCGGGCTCGGCGCTGGCCGATGCGGCCGGCCCCGGCTCGATGCTCATCAAGATGATGGACAAGGCCGGCTACGACCGCTCGTACGCGGCAGCGCTGACGGCCTCCACGGCCATCGTGGGGCCGATCATTCCGCCCTCGATCATCATGATCATCTACGCGCTGCAGGACGAGACCGTGTCGGTCGGCCAGCTGTTCGTGGCCGGCATCGTGCCGGGCATCCTGATCGCGGTGGCGATGTGCGTGGTGAACTTCTACGTCTCGAAGAAGCGCAACTACAAGGGCGACGGCCAGACGCCGCCGCTGCGCGAAATTCTCATCACGACCTGGAAGGCGATTCCCGCCATCCTGCTGCCGGTGGTGATCCTGGGCGGCATGCGCGCCGGCTGGTTCACGCCCACCGAGGCTTCGGTGGTGGCGGTGTTCTACGCGCTGGTGTGCGGCAAGTTCATCTACCGCACGCTCGAGTGGAAGATGCTGCCCGACATCCTGTCGCGCTCGGCGCTGCTGTCGGCGTCGGTGCTGATCATCATCGGACTGTCGGCCTCGTTCGCGTGGGTGCTGACCATCGAGGGCATTCCGCAGCAGATGGCCGAATGGCTCATCAGCATGAACCTCTCGCCGTGGATGTTCCTGATCATCGTCAACGTGTTCCTGCTCCTGTTCGGCATCTTCATCGAGCCGCTGCCGGGCGTGATGGTGCTGGCGCCGATCCTTGCGCCCGTGGCCATCAAGCTGGGCGTCGACCCGGTGCACTTCGCGATGATCGTGATCTTCAACCTCACGCTGGGCATGATCACGCCGCCGGTGGGCGGGCTGCTGTTCGTCACCTGCAACGTGTCGAAGGTGCCGATGTCGGCGCTGGTGAAGGAACTGGTGCCCTTCCTGTGGGCGCACGGCGCGGTGCTGATGCTGCTGACCTTCGTGCCGATGCTCAGCACCTGGCTGCCGCGCGCACTCGGGTTCAAGTAGCGGCGCAGGCCCACGCCTGCACCCGCCTCAGGCCGGCGGGTGCAGGTACTGGCTCGGCGGCACGCCGAGCGTGCGGCGGAACATCGCGGTGAAGGCGCTCGGGCTCTCGTAGCCGTGCGCCAGCGCCACCTCCAGGATCGACGCGCCCGCGGCCAGCCGCGGCAGGCTCAGCAGCAGCCGCGCCTGCCGGCACCACGCACCGAAGGTCATGCCGGTCTCGCGTTCGAACAACCGCGCCAGCGTGCGCGCGTTCATGTGCAGCCGCGCGGCCCAGCCGTCGAGCGTGGCGGGCTGCGCGGGGTCGCGGATCAGCGCCTCGCACAGCGCGGCCAGGCGCGCGTGTCGCGGCATCGGCACATGCAGCGACAACGCGGGCGCGGCCTCGATCTCGTCGAGGATCAGCTCCATCACGCGCTCGTCGCGCCCGCCTGGCGGGTAGTCCAGCGGCAGCGACACGGCCGCCACGATCAGCTCGCGCAACAGCGCCCCCACATGGATCACGCGGCACTCGGCCCCCAGGTCGGCGCGCGTGCCGGGCTCGACGAAGACGGTGCGCATCTTCACCTCGCCCGCCATGCGGATCTGGTGCGTCATGCCCGGCGGCACCCAGACGCCGCGCCCTGGCGGCACCACCCAGCTGCCGGCCGCGGCGCCGACCATCATCACGCCCGAGATCGCGTGGATGAGCTGGCCGCGCCGGTGCGCATGCGGCGGAATGAAGGCGTCGCCCGCCGGATCGGTGGCCAGCACGGCCACGGCGCGCGGGGTCGATTCGCCCTCGTCGGGGCGCAGATTCAGTTTGTCCATTTCACGACGATGTTTGCACATTCGTAGCGAGAACATCTTTCCGTGTCTTCCTACGATGGCTTTTCTCCCTCTTTTTCTCCAACCGGACATCCAGGAAAGAAGCCATCGCATGAACACGCGCCGACTCGGGCTGCTCACCGGCACCCATGCCGTCAACGACCTCTACCAGGGCCTTGTGCCCGCGCTGCTGCCCTTCATGGTGCTGGAGCGCGGCTACAGCTACACGGCCGTGAGCGGCCTGATGCTGGCGGCCACCGGGCTGTCGAGCGTGGTGCAGCCGCTGTTCGGCCTGTACGCCGACCGCCACCCGCGCGCCTGGCTGGTGCCCGTGGGGTTCCTGGTGGCGGCACTGGGCGTGGTGCTGGCGGGCCTGAGCCAGAGCTACCTGCTGACCTGGATCGCGGTCGCGCTGTGCGGGCTGGGCATCGCGGCCTACCACCCGCCCGCCACCGTGGCCGCGCGCGCGGCCGGGGGCGCCTCGCAGAAGGCGATGAGCGTGTTCTCGGTGGGCGGCACCATCGGCGCCTCGTTCGCGCCCGTGCTGGCGGCCACGGTGGTCGGCGGCGGCAGCCTGTCGCGCAGCTATCTGCTGGGCATTCCCGCGGTGGCGATGGGCGTGGTGTGGGTCGCGGCCAACGCGCGGCGCAGCGCGGCCGCCCACCACGCGGCCACGGCGGCGCGCGCAGCGCAGGCCCGCGCCCAGGTGCTGAAACCGCACAACGACTGGCGCGCCTTCAGCCTGCTGGTGGTGACCATCGTGGGCTGGTCGATCCCGTACGTCACGGTGCTGTCGATGCTCTCGCTGCGCATCACGCGCGACCTGCACGGCAGTACCTTCCAGGGCGCCGCGGCACTCACCGCCTTCACCGCCGCAGGGGCCGTGGGCACGCTGGCCGGCGGCTGGCTCGGCGACCGCATCGGGCGCATGGGCACGATCCGCTGCGGCTACCTGCTCGCGCTGCCGGCCATGGCGGGCCTCGTGCTCGCCTCCACGCCCGGCGCGGCGCTGGCCTGCACGGCGTGGCTCGGCATGAGCATGTTCCTGCCCTTCGCCGCGCAGGTGACGCTCGCGCAGGACTACCTGCCGCGCAACCCGGCCACCGCCAGCGGCATCACGCTCGGTCTCGCGCTCTCGGTCGGCGGGCTGGTGTCGCCGCTGTTCGGCCTGCTGTCGGATGCGCGCGGACTCGGCGTGACGCTCACGGTGGTGTTGTGCGTGCTGTGCGTCGCAACCGTGCTGGCCTTGCGGCTGCGCAACCGCACGATTCAGGTGATGGCGGGCGAGGCCGCCGCGGCCTGAGCCCTGCCCAGCGCTCCCGGTGCACAGGGCACTGGGTGCTTCCCGCAGCGAAATCAAGGAGGAGCCGAAGGCGGGGGACATTCGCGGAGGGAAGTACCCGGTGTCCTGTGCACACGCCCGAACCACGAACCACCGAAATCCGTGGGCGATTCCACGCCGCACGCCTGCTCTTTCACTGCCAGAATCGACGCAAGCTTCGACGTCGAGCCTGACAGACAAGAAGAAGGAAAGAGAAGGACGCCATGCACCGAATCGTCGCCCAGGGCAGCAGCCTTGTCGCTGCCGGCTTGCTGGCCACCGCCGGTATCGCGGCCACGCCGGCCACCGCACCCGTTGCGCCCGTTGCAGCCGTTGCACCAGCAGCAGCCGCCCCCGCCAACCCCACCAATCCCGTCACCCACCTCGCCGAAGTGGAAAGCGCCGTGCGCGCCTGGGCCGCCGCCTGGTCCGCGCGCGACGTGGAGCGCTACCTCGCCGCCTACGCAACCGACTTCACCCCCGCGCGCGGCCAGACCCGCGAGCGCTGGGAGGCCGACCGGCGCGCCCGCATCACGGGCAAGTCGCGTATCAGCGTGGGCATCGAGGGGCTGGTGATCAGCGTCCAGGGCACCTCGGCCAACGCGCAGTTCCGGCAGGTCTACAGCGCCGACGCGCTCACCGAGACCGACCGCAAGACGCTCGAGCTGCAGCGCGTGGGCACGCGCTGGCTGATCCGCAAGGAGAGCGCGGGCAACTGACGCGCCCCGCCTTGTCCCTGTAAGGCAAATGGTTCACGAAGATGTCACCACTTGCAACGATGCTGCAGCCTTCGACCTCCGAAAGCTGTGGCCGCCATGTTCCCCACCAAGACCGAGAAGGCACGCGACGAACTCCAGGCCGGGCAGCGCACGCTCAGCCAGCGTGAGCGCGCCCTGCTGCTCATGGCCGACGGCCGGCGCTCGCTGACCGACTTCAGCCCGCTGTTCCCCAACCGCGTCGAGGCCGAACAGGCGATCCAGGGGCTGATGCAGCGCGGCTACCTGCAGGTCGCGCGCCCGGTCGCGCCGCCTCCCGCACCGGCCCCCACGCCCGTCCCCGCCGCCGAGCCGATCCAGGTCGCCACCTCGGCCGACAGCTTCGACGGCAAGCGCTCGCTGGCCACCACGCGCATGTTCCTGTTCGACATCTGCGAGCGCATGTTCGTGCGCCGCGACCCGCGCTTCGCCAACCAGATGCGCGACGCCCTGCGCGAGGCCCGCGACCGCGAGGCCATGCTGACCATCGCCGCGCTGATGCTCTCCGAGATCGAGAAGGCCGCCGGCCCCGAGCGCGCCGACTCGCTGCGCGAGCGCATCGACAAGCTGCTGCCTCCGGCCGAAACCGTGCACTGAGCCGCCAGCCCCGGCCCCGCGATCCACTACACTCGCCGGGTCAGGAGAGAGCCCCGCGCGACGGGGCCGCCGAAGGCGCAGGGGTTCCCCGAACGCTCAGGCAAAAGGACTGACAAGACGCCGGCAACCACCGGCGTTTCCTTGCTGGAGAGAGGCCGTGGCATTGCATGCGGCCCACCGAAGGAGCAAACCCCGATCGTGGGGCGAATCTCTCAGGTAAAGCGGACAGCAGGGGTGGCCCGTGGCGTTGCAGCCATGGATTTCGACTGCCCCTTTGGAGTGCCCCGTGGCCGCTTCCTCCGCTTCTGACGCCCAACTTCTCAAGACCCCGCTGTACGACCTGCACGTGGAGCTCGGCGCCCGCATGGTGCCCTTCGCCGGCTATTCCATGCCCGTGCAGTACCCCGCCGGCCTCATGGCCGAGCACAAGCACACGCGCGATGCGGCCGGCCTGTTCGACATCTCGCACATGGGCCAGCTGCGCCTGGTCGGCCCCGATGCCGCCGCCGCCTTCGAAACCCTGATGCCCGTCGACGTGGTCGACCTGCCCGCCGGCAAGCAGCGCTACGGCCTGCTGCTGAACGACGAGGGCGGCATCCTCGACGACCTGATGTTCTTCAACGAAGGCAATGGCTCGCTCTTCGTGATCGTGAACGGCGCCTGCAAGGTGGCCGACATCGCCCACATCCAGGCCAGGATCGGCGCGCGCTGCCAGGTGCAGCCCCTGCCCGACCACGCGCTGCTGGCGCTGCAGGGTCCGCAGGCCGCCGCCACGCTGGCGCGCCTGTCGCCCGGCATCGAGCGCTTCGTGTTCATGACCGGCGGCGCGGTGCAGATCGGCGGCATCGCGGCCTTCGTCACCCGCAGCGGCTACACCGGCGAAGACGGCTTCGAGATCTCGGTGGCCGCCAAGGATGCCGACGCCCTCGCCCGCCTGCTGCTCGCGCAGCCCGAGGTGAAGCCCGTCGGCCTGGGCGCGCGCAACTCGCTGCGGCTCGAAGCCGGCCTGTGCCTGTACGGCAACGACATCGACACCACCACGACCCCGGTTGAAGCCTCGCTCAACTGGGCGATCCAGAAGGTGCGCCGCGCCGGCGGTGCGCGCGAAGGCGGCTTCCCGGGCGCGGCAAAGGTGCTGGCCCAGCTGACCGCCGTCGCCTCGGGCGCGGCCGGGCACACCGACCACAAGACGCTCACGCGCAAGCGCGTCGGCCTCGTGGCGCTCGAACGCATTCCGGTGCGCGACGGCACGCTGCTGCAGTCGCTCGAAGGCCACGACATCGGCGCCGTCACCAGCGGCCTGCTCGGTCCCACGGCCGACCGCTGCGTGGCCATGGGCTACGTGGCCGCCGCCTTCGCCGAGCCCGGCACGCGCGTGCAGGCCATCGTGCGCGGCAAGCCGGTGCCGATGGAGGTCTCGACCCTGCCTTTCGTGCCGACGCGCTACTACCGCGGCTGACCGACACTGAACACCGCAGACCCGGCTAGGCTCTGCACCCCGATTCCATTTTTTCCACGAGGAGTTTTTTCATGAGCATCAAATACACCAAGGACCACGAATGGGTGGCGGCCGAAGGCGGCGCCGCTACCGTCGGCATCACCGTGCATGCGCAAGACGCGCTGGGCGACGTGGTGTTCGTCGACCTGCCTGAAGTGGGCAAGACCTTCGCGCAGGGCGAGGTCGCCGGTGTGGTCGAGTCGGTGAAGGCCGCCGCCGATGTGTTCATGCCCGTGTCGGGCGAGATCACCGAAGTGAACGAAGCGCTGCGCGCCGACCCGTCGCTGGCCAACAGCGACCCGCTGGCCGCCGGCTGGTTCTTCAAGGTCAAGCTGAGCGAACCCGCGCAGCTCGACGCCCTGCTCGACGCCGCCAGCTACGACAAGTTCGCCGCCGAATCCTGATCCGCTGAACAGCAGCTTCCTCGCACCTTCGTTCCTTCTCCCCGAGCCTTCACCGCCATGCCGATTCCCGCCCTTCCCTCTTTGCAAGAACTAGAGAACGCCGAAGAATTCCTCGCCCGCCACATCGGCATCGATGCGGCGGACGAGGCGCGCATGCTGCCGGTGATCGGCTCGGAAACGCGCGCGGAGCTCATCGACGGCATCGTGCCCGCGGCCATCCGCCGCGCCCGGCCGATGCGCCTGCCCGCGCCGGTCACCGAGGCCGACGCGCTGGCCGAGCTGAAGACGCTGGCGTCGAAGAACAAGGTGTTCAAGAGCTTCATCGGCCAGGGCTACTACGGCACCCACACGCCGGGCGTGATCCTGCGCAACATCCTGGAGAACCCCGCCTGGTACACCGCCTACACGCCCTACCAGGCCGAGATCTCGCAGGGCCGCATGGAAGCCCTGCTCAACTTCCAGACGATGGTGTGCGACCTCACGGGCATGGCCATCGCCAACGCCTCGATGCTCGATGAAGCCACGGCCGCCGCCGAGGCCATGACGCTCGCCAAGCGCAGCGTGAAGAGCAAGAGCAACGTCTTCCTGGTGTCGGGCGACTGCCATCCGCAGACCATCGAGGTCATCAAGACCCGCGCCGCGCCGCTGGGCATCGAGGTGAAGGTGAGCACCGTGTCGGAAACGCTGCCGCACCTGATGGTGAGCGGCGAGTTCTTCGGCGTGCTCGCGCAGTACCCCGCCACCACCGGCCACGTGCACGACCTGCGCCCGCTCGCAGGGCACGCGCACCAGTGCGACGCCGCCTTCATCGTCGCGGCCGACCTGCTGGCGCTGACGCTGCTGGTCGCCCCCGGCGAGTTCGATGCCGACATCGTCTGCGGCACCACGCAGCGCTTGGGCATGCCGCTGTGCAACGGCGGCCCGCACGCCGCCTACCTGGCCTGCCGCGATTCGTTCAAGCGCTCGCTGCCCGGCCGCCTCGTCGGCGTGAGCGTCGACACGCACGGCCAGCCCGCCTACCGCCTCGCGCTGCAGACGCGCGAGCAGCACATCCGCCGCGAGAAGGCCACCTCGAACATCTGCACCGCACAGGTGCTGCCGGCCGTGGTCGCCAGCATGTACGCCGTGTACCACGGCCCCGACGGCCTCACGCGCATCGCACAGCGCGTGGCCGTGCTCACTGCCATCCTCGCCAAGGGCCTGTCGCAGATGGGCCGCGAGCCGGTGAACACCACCGCCTTCGATTCGCTGACGATCCGCACCGGCGACGACACGGCCGCGATCATCGAGCGCGCGCAAGCCGGCGGCGTCAACCTGCGCCAGCGCCTGCAGCAGCACCTGGGCATCTCGCTGGACGAAACCACCACGCGCGCCGACATCGAAACCCTGTGGGCGCTGTTCGTGCCCGCCGGCACCGCGATGCCGCGCTTCGACGAGCTGGCCGCCAACACCACGCCGCTGATTCCCGAGGACCTGCGCCGCACCAGCGCCTTCCTCACGCACCCGGTGTTCAACACCCACAAGAGCGAGACCGCGATGCTGCGCTACATCCGCAGCCTGTCGGACAAGGACCTCGCGCTCGACCGCAGCATGATCCCGCTGGGCAGCTGCACCATGAAGCTCAACGCGACCAGCGAGATGATCCCCATCACCTGGCCCGAGTTCGCGAACATCCACCCCTTCGCGCCCGCCGACCAGCTGCAGGGCTACGCCCAGCTCGACGCGCAGCTGCGCGCCTGGCTGTGCGAGGCCACCGGCTACGCGGGCATCAGCCTGCAACCCAACGCGGGTTCGCAGGGCGAGTACGCGGGCCTGCTGGCCATCAAGTCCTTCCATGAAGCCAAGGGCCAGGGCCACCGCAACATCTGCCTGATTCCCTCCTCGGCGCACGGCACCAACCCGGCCAGCGCCCAGATGGTGGGCCTGCAGGTGGTGGTGACGGCCTGCGACGCGCAAGGCAACGTCGACATGGACGACCTCAAGCGCGCCTGCGAAAAGCACAGCGCCCACCTGGCCGCCGTGATGATCACCTACCCCAGCACGCACGGCGTGTTCGAGACACGCGTGAAGGAACTGTGCGAGCTCGTGCATGAGCACGGCGGCCGCGTGTACGTGGACGGCGCCAACATGAACGCGCTGGTCGGCGTGGCCGCGCCGGGCGAGTTCGGCGGCGACGTGAGCCACCTGAACCTGCACAAGACCTTCTGCATCCCGCACGGCGGTGGCGGCCCGGGCGTCGGCCCGGTCTGCGTGGTCGAAGACCTCGTGCCCTACCTGCCGGGCCATGCCACGGCCGGCGTGCCCTCGAACGGCGTGGGCGCCGTGTCGGCCGCGCCGCTGGGCAACGCGGCCGTACTGCCGATCAGCTGGATGTACTGCCGCATGATGGGCGCCAAGGGCCTGCAGGCCGCGACCGAAACGGCCATCCTCAGCGCCAACTACATCAGCGCCCGCCTGAAGGACCACTACCCCACGCTGTACGCGAGCCCCAACGGCCACGTCGCGCACGAGTGCATCCTGGACCTGCGCCCGCTCAAGGACACCAGCGGCGTCACCGCGGAAGACGTGGCCAAGCGCCTGATCGACTACGGCTTCCACGCGCCCACGCTGAGCTTCCCCGTGCCCGGCACGCTGATGGTGGAGCCCACCGAAAGCGAACCGCTGGCCGAGCTCGACCGTTTCGTCGACGCGATGATCGCCATCCGCGGCGAGATCCGCCGCGTGGAAGAAGGCGTCTGGTCGAAGGACGACAACCCGCTCAAGCACGCGCCGCACACCGCCGCCAGCCTGCTCGGCACGGAGTGGAGCCACCCGTACTCGCGCGAACTCGGCGCGTTCCCGCTGGCCGAACTCAAGCAGGCCAAGTACTGGCCGCCGATCGGGCGCGTCGACAACGTCTACGGCGACCGCAACCTGTTCTGCAGCTGCGTGCCGGTGGGCGAGTACCAGGAAACCGAAGAGGCCTGATGAAGGCGCGGCGGCGCAGGCCGCCCGCCATTCAGCCTTCGCGGCGGTACATCGCCCACTTCACGGTGAGCAGGTCCGCGGCGATCTTCGCGGCGTTCACGCCCGCGTAGGTTTCGGACGGATCGAAGGCGAAGGCCGCCTGGTAGCGCTTGATGTGCGCGTAGTCCCGATCGAAGGTCATCGGGCCCATGAGTTCGGTCGGGTCGGTGCCGGCGGGAAGCGCCAGGAATTTCCCGGGGTCGGTGGTGCTCTGGTAAAGATCGACGCTCATCAGGTTCATGGCTTGCCCTCGAAGTCGTAGGCGCAAATCATCTCGACCCTTCGCGCCGCATGCAATCGGCCCGCGCCTACAGGGCGTGCAGGCGGGGCGCTGTCAGTGCATCGCGCCTCAGGGCTGCTTCTTCTTCGCGATCTCGCCGGTGGCGATCTGCGCGCGCAGCCCGCGCAGGCTGGCCTTCATCTTGCGCTCGTTCTCGGGGCCCATGCGCACCAGGATCTTCTGGCCGGCCGAGAGCGATTCGAGCTTCGGATCGGCGTACTCGTAGCGCACCCAGGGCCGCTGCGAAGGAATGTCACCCTTCACCTCGACCAGCTTCACCTGCACCGGCCCCGTGGGCTCGGGCGCCTGCAGCAGGTGGTCGATCACGGCGATGAAGCGGTCATTGAAATAGCGGCCCGGATAGCCCAGCTCTTCGTACGCCTGCTGGAACAGCGGGTACAGCCGCGCATACACCGCCGCCGCCTTGGCCGGATCGACAGCCCCGGCCAGCATCACGATGCCGTTGTAGCGCGCCGCGTTGTTCGCCGCGATGGTCTGCACGCCGCCCTGCTGCGGCCCCTCGGTGATGAAGCGCTGCGGCGCGGGCTGCACGGGCCACTTGCTGGCGGGCGCCTGCTCGCGCGGCAGGTTGTCGACGGTGGCGACGAAGCGCCGCACCACGCCGTCGGACTGCAGGTAGGCCGCCACGGCCTTGCCGCCCAGCAGCTCGGTGAGCGCCTTCATCACGCGCGCATCGGAACTGGCCAGCGCGGGCAGCGCGGCATCGGGCGGGGCCAGCGCCTCGACCGGGTTCTGCGGGCCCTTCGGCTCTTCGGCCTTGGGCGGCTCGGGGGGCGCGTCGTTCGGGGCGATGGCCACGGGCGCGGTCGGCAACGGCGCCAGTTGCTGCTGCTGGTACCAGCGCCAGCCGAAATAAGCCGCCACCAGCACGACCAGCGCCAGGCCGACGATGGTGCCCATCGGCGCTTCCTTGCGGGGTCGGAATTCAGGGGTGTCGCGGGGGGAGTCGGCGTCGGACATGGGCGGTTTCCTTTTGCGGGCTGGCAGCGGGGAGACGAAAGGCAATGGTGCACCAGGATGGCCTGCACGGCCCGCACGATCGCCACGTTCTCGTAACCCCCTGTGACGCCCCACCCGCACCGAAGTTCAGTCGATCAGCCTCTCATTCGCCGCCGATGCGCACCACATGCGCCTCGCGCGGATCGACGCGGCCTGCGTGCAGGTCGGCGATCACGGCCTGCGCATGCGCGAAGCCACGGCCTTGCGCGAGCGTCATCCAGCGGTTGCCCGGGCGGCTCAGCTCGGCGATGAAGCGGCCCTGCGCGTCGTTGAAGCGGCGGTTGACCTCCTGCGGGCCCCAGTCGGCATTGCGCTTGCGGATCTGCACGGGCGCGAAGTAGAGCTTGGGCGTGGGGCCGGGCAGCGCGCTGGTGTCGCCGAGAAACTCGGTCTTCTGCGCCGAACCCGCATAGCAGTCGTACACCAGCGATTCGCCGAAGTGGTGGTGCACGGTGGCGCGCAGCGCGTCGTGGCCCGCGAAGTCGACGTAGAGCGTGGGCACGTCGGCCGCGAGCGTCGCGATCTCGCCGTAGGCCACCGTGCGGTCGTAGCAGCCCAGCGCCTCGACGAAGGCGCGGTTGCCTTCCGACGTGGCGCCGATCAGCTGCAGGCCTTCGCGGCGACCGAGGCAGAAGGCCGTGCCGAACGCCGTCTTGCTCGATGCGCTCGACACCACCACCTGTTTCGCGCCGAAGAAGGCGTTGTCTTCGAGGAAGTCAGCCAGCATGAACGAGGTGATGAACAGCGGGCGCACCAGCATCTGGTAGTCCTCCAGCGCGGCGACGTAGCCCGCGTCGTGGCTGCAGCGCATGTACTGGTTGTAGGCCGACACCAGTTCGCTGCGGTGCTCCGCGCCGTCGTAGAAGCCGCGCGGCGTCACGCGCACCGGCTGCATGCGCAGGTGGCTCGCGATGGGAAAGTAGCCGTAGAAGCGCTCGCCCACCGCCACGCCTTCGACGTTCGACGCCACCACGTCGGCAAAGCCCCAGGCCGGCATGTGGCCCCAGTCGGCGTCGCCGGTGGGAAAGAACTGCCAGTACTTCATCACCGCATCGCCGAAGGCCGCGTAGGTGATGTTGTTGGTGGTGAGCGAGAAGCGCTCGATCTGCATCAGCACCTCGCCCGGCTGCAGGCTGCCGGCGTCTTCCGAAGTGACGATGCGGGTGGTCCCGAGTGCGTTCTTGCGCGTTTCGAGGCGGGTTAAAGTGAATGCGTTGTTCATTCGCAAACTGTAGGACGGCCCGCTTCGCCGCGGGTTCGGAAACCCGGTCCATGCCCGCCGCACCCCGCTCCAAGCCCCTGAAACGCCCCACGCAGGCGCGCGGCAAGTTCACCGTGCAGGCCATCTACGACGCCTTTGTTCGGATTTGGCGCACGCAGGGCTGGGAGGGCGTGACCACGCGCGCCGTGGCGCTCGAAACCGGCATCGCCGTCGGCACCTTCTACGACTACTTTCCCGACAAGGAAGCGCTGCTCTCGGGCTATGTGCGCCACTGCGTCGAGGCGCTGCTGGCGCGGCTCGACGCGGACGTGATCGCGCCTTCAGACATCGACTGGCATGAGCGCATCAAGCGCCTCGTGCGCCTCACCTGCGACACGCGCACCGACGGCTTGCCCGCCTTCGACCACGAGATGCTGATGCTCGAGCACCGCGTGGCCGAGCCCAAGCACCACCGGCGCGTGTACGACGAGCTGCTGGCGCGCTGGACGCAGGCCTTCGCCGCCTGCCTCGACCTGCAGCCGCCGCCCTCGCCCGCCACCGTGCAGGCGCTGCTGACCGCTGCCTGGGGCGGGCGCCGCTACCGGCTGCTGGTGCAGCCCGACACCATCGACGACGCGTGGGTCGCCGAGATGGAAGCGATGGTCACAGCGCGGTTGTCGGCGCGCTGAGCGCCTGCAGCCACGCCAGCGTGCCCTGCAGCTCGGCCGGGCGGATCTCGTGCGCGCCCGGGAAGTCCGAGCCCGACAGCGCCAGCGGCAGGCCGCGCGCCAGTTCGCGCGTGGCCTGTGCGGCGCTCGGCGGAATCACGTTGTCGGCGCTGCCGTGACTCACCCACAGCGCCTTGCCCGCGAAGGCCTCGGGCGGCGCGATGTGCGGCACCACCTCGGGCAGCAGCCGGCTGTGCCACACCAGCGCGGCGCGCAGCTTCTCGGGCTGCGTGAGCAGCAGCGACAGCGACATGATCCCGCCCTGGCTGAAGCCGCCGACCACCACGCGCTCGGGCGGAATGCCCAGCTGCTGCGACGCCGACGTGACCATCTCGCCGACGAGGAAGCGGCTTTCGCGCTCCTGCTCTTCGTCGATGCGGCGCCCACCGTCGGCCAGCACCTGGAACTCGAACCACGCGTAGGAACCGGGCGACAGCACATACGGCGCGCGCAGGCTCAGCACGTGGAACTGCGGCGGCATCATGCGCGCCAAGCCGAACAGGTCCTGCTCGTTGCTGCCCACGCCGTGCATCAGCACGAGCAGCCAGGGTTCAGGGCCGCCCGAGGGTGCGGGGTGGTGCAGGAACTGCAGGGGCAGATGGAGCGATGTCATGGGTCGGAAGGGTTTCGAAAAGAGAAGGACGGACGGCGCGGCTCAGCGAAAGCCCTTGGCCAGCGCCCGCGTGACCTCGGCCGAGGACACCTCGCGGCAGCCGGTGGCGTTCTGCCCCGACCACAGCGGAGAAAAATCGCCGCTGCCCTGCGCCTCGGCCTTGGCGCGCAGCGGCGCGATGCCCGAGGTGGCGAGCGGAAATTCCGGCGCCGGGCCGATGGACCCCAGCTCGCGCATCACGCGGTTGACGATGCCGCGTGCGGGCCGGCCGGTGAACAGGTTGGTGAGCGCCGTGTGGCGCGCGGCCTCGCTCTTCAGCGCCGCGCGGTGCAGCGCGCTGGTCGAGGCCTCGGGCGTCAGCAGGTAGGCCGTGCCGACCTGCACGCCGGCCGCGCCCAGCGCCATGGCCGCGGCCACGCCATCGGCATCCGCGATGCCGCCGGCCGCGATCACCGGCACCTTCAGCGCGTGCACCAGCTGCGGCAGCAACGCGAAGGTGCCGAGCTGCTTCGTCAGGTCGTGCGACAGGAAGTGGCCGCGGTGCCCGCCGGCCTCGAGCCCCTGTGCGATGACCGCGTCGACGCCCTTTGCTTCGAGCCACAGCGCCTCCTCCACCGTGGTGGCCGAAGCCAGCACCTTCGCGCCCCAGCCTCGCACCTGCGCCAGCAGCGCCTCGGACGGCAGCCCGAAATGGAAGCTCACCACCGGCGGCTTGAACTCGGCCAGCAGGTCGGCCACCTCGGCGCTGAAGGGGTTGCGCCCCGGCCCGTTCGGAATGGCGGCCGGGTCGATGCCGAACTCGGCGTAGTACGGCGCGAGCGCGCCGCGCCACACGGCTTCGCGCTCGGCGCTCGGCACCGGCGGCGTGTGGCAGAAGAAGTTGACGTTGTAGGGCTTGTCGGTGCCGGCGCGGATCGCGGCGAGTTCGCTGCGCATCGCATCGGGGCTGAGCATCGCGCCAGGCAGCGACCCCAGGCCGCCTTCGTTGCACACCGCGATCGCCATCGCACTGCCCTGCGCGCCGGCCATCGGCGCCTGGATCAAGGGAAGCTCGGTGCCGAGGATCTGTTGCAACGTCGTCATTCGGGGTGCGCTCCTGTGTCCGTGTGTCGAATGACGGCATTCTCCGGCGAAGCCGGTGGGCGCTGTGGCTGCGGGGTCATCGCGGGCGCAGCCGCCCGCCAGCTCAGCGCGCCTTGCCGAAGTCCTTCAGCTTGAAATCGGTGTCGTCCTGGTAGCCGTACAGGCGGCACACCGCGCGGAAGTCCTCCACCGCAAAGCCGGTCCAGGTGTAGTTGCGGGCACGGCGGCCCGTCTTGCGGTTCTGCACATCGAAGGACAGCGAGGCCTTCGGCTCCGGCAGGTTGATCGTCTTGTGCAGGCTGGGCACGAACTTGAACGCCTGCATCTCGAAGCGCTTGGAAGCACCGAGTGCCGTGCGCACCACGATGGCCTCGGGCGTGAACTCGTAGCGAGACACGAAGAGGTAGTCGCGCCGCACCGCGACGATGACGACGAGCGCCAGCAGCAGCGTCACCGCGTAGAACAGCGGCGTGTTGATCGTGCGGTCGACCAGGAAGCGGTAGGCGTAGTTGAACACCAGCGAGGTCAGGCCGACCATCAGCACCAGCTGCCCGAGCTGCATCAGCAGCCACTTGGCCTTGTTCGAGACGGAAACGATCACGACGAGGTCACTCCTCGCTGGTCCACTCCACCTGCACGCCCAGGCTGCGCAGGTTTTCCACGAAGCGCGGGTGCGCGCGCCGGATCGGCGTGGCGTTGCGGATCTCGGACTTGCCCTCGATGCTCGCGGCCACCATGAACAGCGCGATCGCCACGCGGATGATGTAGGGGCTCTCGACCACCGCCGGCGTGAGCGCGTGGCCGCCGAAGGTGATGAGACGGTGCGGGTCGGACGAGAACACGTGCGCGCCGAACTTCGACAGCTCGCCGGTCCAGCCCAGCGCACCGTCGTACACCTTGTTCCAGAACATCGCGTTGCCCTGCGCGCGCACGCCCAGCGCAATGAAGATCGGCAGCAGGTCGACCGGGAAGTACGGCCACGGCGCGGCCTCCACCTTGGTGAG
The DNA here is from genome assembly GCF_041154445.1 of Variovorax sp. V118. Classification (GTDB taxonomy): domain Bacteria; phylum Pseudomonadota; class Gammaproteobacteria; order Burkholderiales; family Burkholderiaceae_C; genus Variovorax; species Variovorax boronicumulans. Next base: position 3,258,263 of record NZ_AP028663.1, read on the forward strand.
CACGTTGCTCGTGAACGGCGTCTGCACCTTCAGCGGGCCGCTGCGGATGGCGCGCGACCAGCCGTCGGCATGCTCGATCTGCACGCCGAACTTGGCAAACGTGCGGTCGATCAGCGGAAAGTTGCCGGGCGCGCTGTTGCGCACCACGACGTCGCCACCGGTGATCGCGCCCAGCGCCAGGAAGGTGGTGATCTCGTGGAAGTCTTCGTCGAAGCGGAACTCGCCGCCGCCCAGCGTGCCGCCGCCATGCACCGTGAGCCGCGAGGTGCCCATGCCCTCGATGCGCACGCCGATCATGGCCATGAAGCGGCAGAACTCCTGCACGTGCGGCTCCGAGGCCGCGTTGGTGAGCGTCGAGGTGCCGTCCGCGGCGGCCGCGCACAGCACGAAGTTCTCGGTGGTCGTCACCGAGGCGTAGTCGAGCCAGTGGTCGGTGGGCGTGAGCCGGCCGGACGCATACACCAGCAGCGAGCCCTCGGTGCGCTCCACCTGGCCGCCGAAGCGCTGGAACACCTCCACGTGCGGATCGATCTCGCGCACGCCCAGCGTGCAGCCCTTGACGTTGTCTTCCAGCCGCGCCACGCCGAAGCGCGCCAGGAGCGGCGGCACCAGCATGATCGACGAGCGCATTTCCTCGGGCAGGCGGTGGAGCGCCGCATCGAAGGTGGTGGCGCGGTGGTGCAGCTCGAGCGTGCCGCTCTCGTGGTCCATGCGGACCTCGCTGCCCAGCGTGCGGAAGATGTCGAGGATCTTGCGCACGTCGGTAATGTCGGGCACCCCGTGCAGCCGCAGCGGTTCGCCGGTGAGCAAGGTGGCGCACAGCACCGGCAGCACCGCGTTCTTGTTGGCGGAGGGAATGATGCGGCCGCGAAGGGGCGTACCGCCGTGCACGATGAGGTTGGACATGAAGGGGGCGAACAGAGGGGGCGAAGGCACGAACTGTTCGCGCCGGACGGCGGAACTTTACCGTTGGAAACGACGGGTTTCCGGGGGCTCAGTTGTAAGAATTTGGAAACGCCCGCGGCGCATTGGTGCAGCCGCGGCGTTGCCAGGGAGGCCGGTCAGGCCTTGCGCTGGAAGCCCGGCGCCTGGTCCACTTCGGTCGGCTTGTAGATCTTGTGCGCCGCCGTCGCGCTGCCCGCGTCGGCCACCACCAGCAGGCGCCACAGCGGCTCGCGCACGGCGCACAGGCTTTCCTCGGGCGTGAGCGCGAAGGTCGGCAGCGCCGGGGCGGTGCCCTTCACGACCACCTTGAGCAGCATCGCGCCCTTGGCGTTCGACACCTCGATGTCGTAGCCCAGCGCCTTGCTCGTCACGTCTTCCGCGTTGTAGCCGTAGCCCTTGAAGTGGCCCATGACGTAGGCCATGGCGGCGGCCTGCACGGCGTCGGTCGTGGTCGGGCCGGCCGGGGCCGCATCGGCGTCGTCATCCGCCGCGACGCCGCCACGGGCCTTCGCGGCCGTGATGTCGGCCTCGGTGGGCTCCCAGCCGCGCGCACCGCGCACCAGCACGGCGAGCTGTTGTTCGGGTTCCCAGCTCGCGACGTGCCATTCGGCGTCGTCGCGCACGCGGGTCGACACCTTGGCGCTCTTGTTGCTCTCGAGCTCGGCGATGGCGACGCGGTTGGTCTGCAGCACGGCGCGGAAGCCCTGGCCGGCGTCGAAGGTGCGCTTGAGCAGGGCCAGGCGGTCCTTGGCGCGCTGCGCCTGCTGGGCGCTGCGCACGCCGCCGCCGGGGCGGCGCTGGGCGTCGAGCGATTCCAGGTAGAACCAGCGGCCACCGGCCGCCACGCTCACGTACTCGCCCCAGATGGTGGCGATGACGTTGTCGCCGGTGGCGAGCCAGGCGTGCTCGAACGGCTTGTCGCGTGCGTCGAACACCCCCATCTTGGCGACGATTTCGACCGGCGTGAGGCGCGGTCCGGAGAGCCGCATCTCATCGATGGCGGCGAGCACGGAGGGGTCGACTTCCTTGTCCATTCAGCGGAATTCTGGCGAGTTGGGAGGGGGTGGGAGTATGCCGCATCGGCCGTCGCTCCCCGGTGCCCGGCGCCGCGGCGCGTGTACCCTCCGTGCCTTGAAAGCCCCCGCATGCACGACCTGCTGACCTCCTATTTCTGGCACGGCGACACGCTGCGCAGCCGCAGCGTGAGCGGCATCGTGCATGCGGCCCTGCTCGACGTGCCCGAGCCCCCGGCGCGCCTCGTGGCCGACTGGCAGCGGGAGATCGCCACGAACGTGCTGCTCGAACCCGGCGATGTCGAACCGATGCCGCTGGCCCGCGCGCGCACGCGCTGGCCCGACTACGCGCAGTGCGTGCAGGCGATGTCCGGCTGGCTCGGCACGCTGGGCCTGCCCGCATCTTTGCTGCCCGCCAGCGACGTCGCCCTGATGGCCTGCCGCGGCGCCCGCTACCACCACGATGGCGCGCAGTACGGCGGTGCGGCCTTCTGCAACCTGTTCCTCAGCGAAGACAAGGGCCTGGACGTGCACTTTCCCGTCACCGACCACCGCATTCCGCTCACCCGGGGCACGGCCCTGCTGTTCGACACCGGCCAGCCCCACGCCGTCGTGCCGCGCGGCAGCGACCACGGTTTCGACGCGGCCGACTTCCCGTCTTCGCTCGATCGCACGCAGCTGTTCCTGACCTGGGAGCTGTCGATCGAAGACGCGCAGGTGGCGCGCCTGCTCGGCGTCGGCTTCAATGTCGATCCGGTCACCGCGTCGCGGCTCGGCGAAGAACAGGTTTGGGTGAACGGCGAACCGGCCGAGGTCTGCGCGAGCTCGGGCCGCTGGCGCAGCGCCGAGTAGCGATCAATCGCCCTGGCGGTAGTGAGTCCCCGGCCGCGCCGCCGAATCGATGATGTCCCGCCACGACTTGCCCGCGTTGCGCAGTTGCTCGATCGACGGGCCCAGCGTGTTGCCGTAGCGGCTGTGCGACCTGGCTTCGAGGGCCTGCAGCTCGTGCGAGGGCGTCAGCGCGCGGTAGTGCAGCTTCAGATCGTCCCGCTGCGCGAAGATCCAGCGCGCCACCTGTTCTTCACTCACACCATCGGCCAGCATCCGCGCAGCGGCAGGCCCCAGCTCGGCCACGGCCGCTTCGTAGGTCTTGCGTACGTTGAGGTCTGCCATGCGGACTCTGGAGTGGATGTGACGGGCGACTCGGCCCATTGTGCATACGACGAGGGCGCTACAGTCGCTGTCCCCTCACCTCTTTTCGTGCATGCCCGGAGCCCAGACGATGCGCCACCTCTTCAATGTGTTCGGTCGCACCCTGCGCGTCGAAATGACCGATGCCCGCTGGCGCAGCCACTGGGTCGGTGCCGACGGAAAACTGGGCCTCGCCCAGCTCGCGATTCCGCCGGACGTGGCGCCGGCCGACCTCGCGCAATACCTCTACGACATCTACCACGAGAACGCGACGCCGACGAACGGCGATGTCTTCGAGATCGGGACGAAGTGAGCCCGGCGTTGCTATCGCTGCTCGGCCTTCGATGACGCTCGCAACATCAGCCAGGCCACGCCGCCGAACGCCAGCACGAACACCAACAGCGGCCCCACCTCCCGGGCCCTGAAGCCCTGGGGCACGACGTTGGCAAGCAAGGTCCACGGCACCAACGGAAACGCAAGCAGCACCACCACCGCAGGCACATGCGCGTGCAGCGGAAAGAGAACCAGCGCAAGGCCCGTCGACAGCAGGCTCGCCACCAGGTACGCGAACAGAAGCTTGAACACCACTTTCATGCGGCGATTCTGACCGCCTCCTTGCCCAAGCCGGGGTGACAGATGACACGGCAATCTGCTACACCTCGCGGTACCCACCCGTGCCCCTGCGCAAGGAGATCCGACCGATGGCCCCAGCCAAGAAGCGCGTCGCCGCGAAGAAGCAAACGCCCGCTGATACGAAAGTCCCCAGGATGCCGCACGGGGTGCTGACGCCGGCGCTGTCGTCCGGCAGCGTGCGGCTCCACGTGACGGGGCAGATCAAGCTGCTCAACAGCTGGGTCGACCTCCCGCCCGAGATGGCCGCCGCGATGGTGGCGCAGTCGGCCCACGCCGATGCACCCGCCGCGGGCCACCTGCCGGGCGAAGCCTCCCCCGCCCTCACCGCCGCGCTCGCCGGCACCGCCGATGCGCTGTGCACGCGGCTTTCGCCGGTGTCGACCTTCGGGCTCGCACAGCTGCAGCGCCTGCCGATGGACGTGGAAACCTCGATGGACCCGCGCCTGCAACTGGCGGTGATGAACCGCCGCGCGGGCAAGCAGAGCATGCCCATCTCGTCCGCCGATGGCGACTCGGTGCCGGTGGTGGCGCGCGTGACCAGCCATGCCGAGTGGGCCGACATTCCGGACGTCGATGCGGGTTCCGACATCGGCACCGCCGACGACGGCACGGTGCTCGTCACGGGCCGCATTCCGCTGGGCAAGGCCGAGGCCATCCGCCAGCATCCGGCCGTGCTCAGCATGAAGGCCTCGCAGCCCGTGCTGCCGGCGCTGAACAACACCATCGCCTCGATGGGCGTGCAGGCCGACAACCCCGCGCTCGCCGGCACGGCGGGCGGCGCCGGCGTGGTGATCGGCGTGGTCGATTCGGGCGGCGACTTCGCGCACCAGAACTTCCTGAAGGCCAACGGCAAGACGCGCCTGCTGGCGCTGTGGCAGCAAGGCGCGCCGGCCAAGGCGAACAGCCCCTACGGCTACGGCCGGCTCTTCGAGGCGGCGGACATCGACAAGGCGCTGAAGAAGGCCGATCCGTACAAGGCGCTGGGCTACGACCCCGGCGCGGGCATGCCGGGCAGCCCGGGTTCGCACGGCACGCATGTGATGGACATTGCCGGCGGCAACGGCCGGGGGTCGCTGCAACCCGGCGTGGCGCCGAAGGCCGACCTGATCTTCGTCGAGATGTCGGCCCGCGACATCGCCTGGACCGGCCACAACGCCGTGTTCAGCTCCTTCGGCGATTCGGTGCAGATGCTCGAGGCGGTGAAGTTCATCTTCGACCGCGCGGGCGACAGGCCCTGCGTCGTCAACCTGAGCCTGGGCACCAACGGCGGCCCGCACGACGGCACCTCGCTGGTCGAGCAGGGTTTCGACGCGCTCGTGTCGCAAAAGCCCAACCGCGCGATCGTGCTGGCGGCCGGCAATTCGCAGGAAGACAACACGCACACGGCGGGCACGGTGACCGGCAACGGGCACCTGGACGTGTCGTGGACCCTGGTCAACGGCAAGGGCGGCGAGTTCGAGCTCTGGTACGGCGGCAGCCAGCGCCTGCGCGCCGAACTGCTGGGCCCCGACGGCCAGGTGCTCGCGAGCGTGGCGCCGGGCGAAAACTTTCCGCTCGGTGCAGGCAACGGCGAGATCGCCGCATTCCTCAGCAGCCGCATCACCGACCCGAACAACAAGGACAACGTGATCGGCATCTGGCTGGCGCCCAACTGGCCCGACGGCGAATTCAAGGTGCGGCTGCACGCCCTGGCCGCCGACGACGTGCCGTTCCACGCCTGGCTCGAGCGCCTGGACAGCGGCCAGTCGTACTTCGGCCAGCCGGTGAAGTCGCACCTGCTGGGCTCGCTGTCGACAGGAAAACTGTCGATCGTGGTCGGCGCGTACGACGCCCGCAAGACAGGCGAGCCCGCCGCCAGCTTCTCGAGCGCGGGCCCGACGCGCGACGGCCGGCCCAAGCCCGAGGTCAGCGCCCCCGGCGTGCAGGTGAAGGCCGCGCAGTCGCGCACGAAGGACGGCATGGTGAAGAAGTCGGGCACCAGCATGGCGGCACCGGCGGTGACCGGACTGGTCGCGCTGATGCTGGCCAAGGCCCACAAAGCGGGCAAGAAGCTGACCATCGCCGACATCCGCGCCAAGCTGAAGGCGGGCGTCAAGCCCGGCGCCGGTCCGGCCGGCTGGGACCCGCAACGCGGCGACGGCCGGGCCGGCAGCGGCGCGATCTGACGATCCAGCCATGACCCCCACGCCCGGTGCGGTTGTGCCGAACCCGAGTGGGGGGTGTAATCTGTGTTCTGGCCCCCACCTGCCCTCTCATGCCCATCGATTTGCGTTCGCTCAAGAAGCTCGACTTTTCGGCCGCCCCCGCGCCGGTGTCGGGCGAGCGCGTCGTCGTGCTGGTCAAGCTGTGCGAGGGCGCCGAGCGACCGGACTACATCGCCGCGCGCGCCGACATCTCGCCGGGCCTGTTCTCGGCCGAGATTCCGCTCGACAAGCTCCAGCAGCTCGAGGCCGACCCGGCCGTCGAGTCGGTCGAGCTGTCGCGCCGGCTGCCCAACATCTCCTGACACGCGGCCCACCCGGGTCGCTTCCTTCGCGCATGCCATGCCGGCAAGCGCCCGCACACGCGTGCATCACAACCCAGCCCAAGGAGCTTCCATGAAAGTGCTCGACGATGCCGCGCGCGCGGCGGTCCGGTCGGTGATCGCCACCCACCAGGCGCAGCTGGCCGCCCTGCCCGGCTACGTGGCGGCGGAGCCGGGCTTTCCGCTGGTCGATGGCCGCTTCCTGCGCGAGCCCGCCGTGATCGTGCTGGTCGACCGCAAGCGCCCGTTGTCGGAGGTGCCCGTGGCCGAGCGTGCGCCGCGGCAGCTCGGCCCCTACCGCGTCTGCGTGATGCAGGCCGACCCCGCGCGGCAGCTGGCCGTCAGCGCGGACTTCGAGGACACGGTGAACGCGCTCGCCGAAGCCGCCGTCGGCCTCGTCTACAAGCCGCCTGCAGGCCAGCCCATCGACAAGGTCTACAACGTGAAGCAGCCCTTCCTGTGCCACGTCGGCCCCGACGCGGGGTGGCCGGTGCTGCGGCCCTTTCTCGAAGGCACCACGCGCTCGCTGTCGGTGGCGATGTACGACTTCAACGCCGACCACGTCGCCCAGGTTTTCATCGACCTCGTGCGCAATGGCGGCATCGCGGCGGCGCTGAGCTGGGACGACGGCATGACGAAGGAAGAGCAGGTCATCCGCAAGAAGCTGCGCAAGCTGCAGCAGGAGGCCGACTTCAGGGCCTGGCTTGTGCAGTGCGGCAAGGGCCGCCGCTTCGCCAGCGCGTACCACGAGAAAGTGGCGGTGCGCGACGGCAAGGCCTTCTGGCTGTCGAGCGGCAACTGGAGCAAGCGCAGCCAGCCCGACATCGACCCCGTGGCCACGCCCGCGCAGGCCAAGGGCATGTTCAGCAAGGGCAACCGCGAGTGGCACGTGATCTGCAACGACGCCGTGCTCTCGAAGGTGTTCGAGAAGTACATCCTGCACGACCTCAAGGCCTCCGAGAAGGAAGAAGCCGACGGCGCCGCCGACGCGGCGCTGGACGTGGCGCCCAAGCTCACGCTGCCCGACGTGTTCGTGCCGCTCGACCACCTGCTGGAACAGGCCGTGGCCTTCGCGGGGCCGGTGGTGCCGGTCGAACCCGCGCGGCTGCCGGCGGTGAAGACCACGGTGAAAGTGCAGCCCGTGCTCACGCCGGACAACTACCTGCCGCACATCAACGCGCTCATCGACAGCGCGCAGACCTCGCTGTACCTGCAGTTCGCCTACATCACCTGGAGCGATGCGGACAAGGACGCGGACTTTCGCGCGCTGCTGCGCAAGCTGGCGCAGCGCAGCACCGAGCCGGACCTCGACCTGCGCATCATCCTGGGCAGCACCAGCGCGGCCGACAACATCCGCAAGCTGGTCGAGGCAGGTTGCAACCAGGACGTGTTCCGCGTCCAGGGCAGCATCCACAACAAGGGCATCATCGTGGACGGCCAGGCGGTGCTGGTGAGCAGCACCAACTGGTCGGGCGACGGCGTGCTGCGCAACCGCGACGCCGGGCTGATCATCCACAACGAAGAAGTGGCGCAGTACTACCAGCAGGTCTTTCTCGACGACTGGGACTCGCGCGCCAGGAGCCGCGTGGACGACGACCCGCCGGTGACGCTGGCCTCAGCCGGCGCGCCCACGCCGCCGGGCATGGTGCGCATGTCGTGGAGCGACTATCACGGGTGAGGCAACGGAGCGCCCGGCATCGCCTCGATGAAATCCACCGAGTGCAGCACCCGCCGCAGCTCCGGATCGTCCGAGACCTGCCACGCCGGCAGCTGCGCCAGGAAGTGCGCGATGAAACGCGCCGCCGCGTGCGACGGCGCCTCCTGCGCGCGGCGCACGATGCCCACGACGTTGCTGTGGAAGCGCTCGCGCAGTTGCAAGGTCACGAGCGCATGGCGCAGGCTCTCGGTTTCCACCAGCGGCCAGGGGCAGAAGGTGAGCATGTCGGTCTTGCGCACGAGGCCCAGCATCATCGACGGCGAATGCGCCAGCTGGATGCGCTGCACGGGCGCGGCCAGGCCGTGCTGGCGGAACAGGTTGTCCAGAAAGCTCGCGCCCTCGCCCGGCGTGAAGTTGAGCACCCAGTCGTCCTGCAGCAGCTCGGCCATCGACTGCGCACCGGCCCGCGGGTGGCCGCGGCGCGCCACCACCGTCATGTCGTAGCGGAACAGCGGCTGCGCCTGCAGCCCCTGCATGGCCTCGTCGGGGCCGATGCGGCCGATCAGCAGGTCGAGGCTGCCTTCGCGCAGCCGCGGGTAGCTGAGCGCCGACAGGCCGTCAAACATCTCGAGCTGCACGTGCGGCAGCTCTTCGCGAAACAGCGACACCACGCGCGGCAGCAGGGTCTGCGTGATCCAGGGCGTGATGGCCACGGTCAGGCGCTGCTGCGCACCGGTGTCGCGGTGGCGTGAGAGCGTGTCTTCGGCCTGGCGCAACTGGGCCAGCACGCGCTGCGCATGCTCCAGCAGCTCCAGCCCGGCCGGCGTGAAGGCGATGCCGCCGCCGTGGCGCGTGAACAGCGCCACCTGCGCATGCGCCTCGAGTTCGCGCAGGCCCTGCGTGACCGTGGCCTGGGTGACGCCCAGTGCCCGCGCGGCGGCGCGGATGCTGCCTTCGGAGGCGACGGCGGCGAGATAGCGGAGCTGGTGCAGCTTCATGGCGGCCGATTATCCGCAGCCGTCCGCAGCGACAGGCTGCGCCCGCCCCTGCATGGCGGCGCCTGTCTGCCCCGGCGGGCAGCGAATTCCTAGACTCGCCGCAAGACAGCAAGGAGACAGATTCCCCCATGACGACCTACACCGTCGACAACGCCGCCGCCCTCGAGAGCGTGCTGCCCGCCGTGCGCGAGATCGCGCCCGAGATGGTCGGTCTGCGCCACCGGATCCACGCGCACCCCGAGCTGGCCTACGAAGAACATGTCACGAGCGAGCTGGTGGCCACGCGCCTGGCCGAGTGGGGCTACGAGGTGCACCGCGGCTTGGCCGGCACCGGCGTGGTCGCCACGCTGACATGCGGCACGGGCACACGCCGCCTGGGCCTGCGCGCCGACATGGACGCGCTGCCGATCCAGGAAGCCACCGGCCTGCCCTACGCCAGCCAGGTGCCCGGCAAGATGCACGCTTGCGGCCACGACGGCCACACCAGCATCCTGCTGGCCGCCGCGCGCGTCATCGCGCAGGAGCGCGGCTTCGACGGCACGCTGCACCTGATCTTCCAGCCGGCCGAGGAAGGCCTGGGCGGCGGGCGCCGCATGGTGGAAGAAGGCCTGTTCGAGCGCTTTCCCTGCGACGCCATCTTCGCGCTGCACAACATGCCCGGCTTTCCGGCGGGCAAGTTCGGCTTCAAGGAAGGCTCGTTCATGGCCTCGTCCGACTCGGTCACGATCACGGTGACGGGGCGCGGCGGACACGGCTCGGCGCCGCACCTGTCGGCAGACCCGGTGGTGGCGGCGGCGCACATCGTCGTGGCGCTGCAGACCATCGTGTCGCGCAACGTCGACCCGCGCGAGATGGCGGTGGTGTCGGTGGGCGCGATCCACGGCGGCGACGCCCCCAACGTGATTGCCGACAGCGTGCAGATGCGCCTCACGGTGCGCGCCTACCGCCCCGAGATCCGCGCCATGCTGCGCGAGCGCATCACCGAACTGGCGCAGGCGCAGGCCGCCACGCTCGGCGTGAAGGCCGAGGTGGACTACCACTGGCGCTACCCTGCACTCGTCAACGACGAGGAATCCACGCGCTTCGCACGGCAGGTCGCGCACGACTGGCTGGGCGACGACGGCCTGCTGCCGCCGCTGGCGCCGCTCACGGGCAGCGAAGACTTCTCCTTCATGCTCGAGCGCTGCCCCGGCAGCTACCTGATCGTGGGCAACGGCGAAGGCGAGCACCACCGCACCGGCGGCTGCATGGTCCACAACCCCGGCTACGACTTCAACGACGCGATCCTGCCGATCGCGGCCAGCTACTGGGTGCAGCTGGTACGCCGCTTCCTCGCCGCGCAGGCCTGAGCGGGCCTCCTCCTTTCCCACTCTTTCGTACTGGAACCGCGATGACCCGTCTTGCCTCTTCTTCCGTTTCGCGCCGCGTGGCACTGAGCGCGCTCAGCGCCGCCGCCCTCTGTGCCCCCGCGTTCGCGCAGGGTACCTACCCCGCCAAGCCCATCAAGCTGCTGGTCGGCTACGCGCCGGGCGGCTCGGTCGACATGGCCGCGCGCGTGGCGGCGGACATCCTGTCGGCCAAGCTCGGCGCGACGGTGGTGGTCGAGAACGTGACCGGCGCGGCGGGCGTGGTCGCGGCGCAGCGCGCGGTGAGCAGCCCGGCCGACGGCTACACGCTGCTGGCCGGCTCCAGCAACGAGATGGCGGCCACAGTGCTCGTGAACCCCGCACAGCGCTACGACCCGGTGAAAGACCTGACCCCGGTCAGCCTGCTCGCCTTCGCGCCCGTGCTGCTGGTGGCGAGTCCGAAGGTGGGCGTGAAGAACCTCGACGAGTTCATCGCCCTGGCCAGGCGCAACCCCGGCAAGTTCAGCTACGGCAGCTCGGGCGTGGGCTCGACGCTGCACTTCGTGGGCGAGCAGATCAAGCAGCGCGCGGGCCTGTTCCTCACGCACATTCCCTACCGCGGCACCGCGCCGCTCACGAGCGACCTGGTCGGCGGCACGCTCGACTTCGCGATCGTGTCGCCCACCGCCGCGGCGCCCTTCCTGCAGGGCGGGCGGATCGTGCCGCTGGGTGTCTCGTCGGCCAAGCGCTTTCCCGGCCTGCCGCAGGTGCCGGCGCTCGGCGAGCATCCGCAGCTGAAGGGCTATGAGCTGAGCGGCTGGTTCGCGCTCGCGGGCCCGAAGGACCTGCCCGCGCCCGTCGTGCAGAGTCTGCGCGCGGCGCTGCAGGCCGGCCTGGCCGACCCGGCGATCCGCCGGCGGCTGGAAGAAGGCGGTTCCATTCCCGCCACGGGCAAGGAAGACCTCGGGCAGATCATGCGCGAGGACACGGCCAAGTACGCGACGCTGGTGAAGTTCGCGAACATGCGCGACTGAGGCCTGCCGGCCGTTTCAGCGCGGGGCGTCGCCGCCCTGCCGCTCCTCCACCCACCACTTCGCCTGCGCGGCATTCATCGCGCGCGCGTTGACAATCATTTCCTCGATCTGCGCACGCGTGGCCGGCGAATCCACCATCCAGGCGGTCTGCACGGCATGCGCGGGCCCGCCTTCGGCAAGCCGGTATTCCAGACAAAAACGAACCTCATTGCTCATCGGTGATCGAACCCTCTCTCTTCGCCACCGATTCTGTCTGACTCAAGTGAAACAGAACGCTTCTTCGATGCGTCGCAGCCACAGGAATCGATGGCGTTTTGAGGCCATTCGTTCACAATGATTGCACCGTTGTTGCAGCGGAAAGGAGTGTGAAACCATGTTCGACTTCTTGTTTCGGCCCACCCACACGGCCTATTTGAAACGTGCCTCGGCACTGCTCGAAGAGGCGCAGATGGCACGCATCGAACACCAGGCTGCCGCAGAGCATCACAGCGCCCTCGCCCGCATGTACGCGGAACGTGCCCGGCGGCTCGAGAACGAGCTGTACCGGCAACCTCGCGCCGCGGAGCACGGCACCGAGGCAGTGGCGGTCGCGGTGGAAGACCGCCCGCAGCTGTACTCGCTGGATGGCAGCCGCAAGGCGACGACGCATCCGGCCGGCAGCTGACGCCGGCCCGCGCGATCGCCTCGAGGTCGCGCCCGGCGACAAGGGCGCGGCTGTGCCAATGCGGTGATCTGGGGTGATGTAATCCGGCTCCCCGGCCCTCACCGCGAGAACCCCATGCGCTTCATTGTCTGCATCGCCGCCTGCGCGGCCCTGGCCCTGTCCCAAGCCCACGGGCAAACCGCCGCGCCGTACGACGGCCCGCTGTTCGACACCCACCTGCACTACAACCAGGAAGCCTGGGACGGCACCGCCGGCCCCTTTCCGCCCACCGAGGCGCTCGCGCGCATGCAGCGCAACCAGGTGAAGGCCATCATCGCGAACTCGCGACCCAATGCCGGCACGCAGACCCTGGCCGCCGCGCGCGAGACCCGCGCCGCCGGCGTCACCGTGGTGCCTTTCGTGCGCCTGTACCGCAACCGCGACGACTACAACAACTGGTTCCGCGACGAAAGCATCCACGAGATGGTGCTGGCCGAACTGGCGCGCGGCACCGCCAGCGGCCCCTACCGCGGGCTCGGCGAGTTCCACCTGTACGAGAGCGCCAACGCCAACGGCCCCGTCGCGAAGAAACTGATCGCGCTGGCCGAAGAGAAAAAACTCGCCGTGCTCGCGCACGTGGACGACGTGGCCGTCGACCTGCTGATGGCGAACGCGCCGTCGAAGGGCCGCGCGCTGCGCCTCATCTGGGCCCACACCGGCATCGGCGGCACGCCGGTCGAGCGCGTGCAGGCGATGCTGGAGCGCTACCCGCTGCTGATGGGCGAACTCTCGTACCGCCCGGGCCTGACCTGCGAGGACGGGCGCCTGTGCCCCGAATGGCGCGCGCTGATCCTCAAGCACCCCGACCGCTTCATGGTCGGCTCCGACACCTGGGTCAACCAGCGCTGGAGCGCCTACGACGAGATCATGCGCGGCTACCGCACCTGGCTGGGCGACCTGCCGCCCGCCGTGGCGCAGCGCATCGCCTGGGGCAACGCGGCGGCGCTGTTCGACCTGCGCTGAGGCCCACCCGCGCAGACGGTCTCAGGCGACCTGATCGCGCCGCGCGGCCACCTCGCGCAGCCGCTGGTGCGCGGCGCCGTCCCACGCCACCGGCTGCTGGTTCTTCGCGCACAGGTAGTGGTGCGTGAACACGCCCAGGTAGGCGTCCAGCGTCTGCTGCGCGGCCTGCTCGCCGGCCAGGTCCATGCACATCGCCGCCACCTCGCTGGTGCAGAAGTGGTCGCCGCGGCCGGAGTTGCGCAGCTTGTACTGCGTGATCTGCTCGGGCTGCAGGCTCAGCACCGGCAGCGAGTCGAGGTAGGGGCTGCGGCGAAACATCTTGCGCGCCTCGGCCCAGGTCGCATCGAACAGGATGAAGAGCGGACGCTTCGCGACGCCGCCGCCGGCCGCATCAGGCGACGCAGGAACGCCCAGCACCACGCGCTCGGGCGCCGCGTACTGCCCCGGGAACACCACGTAGGGCTGCCATTGCGGGTCGTCCAGCAGCGCCAGCAGCGCAGGATCGGTCTCGGTGCGGGCCCAGCCGAAGGCGAAGGTGTCGGGCACCACATCGGCCACCAGCCACCCCGTGTTGGTGGGCTTGAGCGGCTCGATGTCGGCCATGAGCAGGCACACCCCCGCGCGCGTGGCCACCGGAGGACGCACGGCGCACATGCAATGGCTGGGCACCAGCCGGCAGCCCGCACAGCGCTCGCGCTTGAAACCGCCACGGGCGAGAAAGGGCTTGGCGCTGCGCGCGAGGCGCGCAGCGCGAAGGAGGGAGACGGCGTGAGGCATGCACCGATTCTCGGTGGCGTGGCCGCCAGCGCCATGCGGCGGCATGCACCGGATCGCTAGACCAGCCGCAGGTCCTTCGTCGTCGCACCGCCGAACACCCGCGCCACCTGCGCCGTCGACAGCCCGTACATCCGCTGGAACAACCCGCCCAGCACCGCCCGGTACTCGTTGAGCACCGCGTGGTCGCGGTTCTGGAACAGCGTGGCCTGCGTCAGCGGCTGCTGCTCACCCACGACGCGCCCGCCCGCCTGTGCGGCCAGGCCGCCGCCGAGCACCCAGTACACGGTGCCGTGCCCGTGGTCGGTGCCGCGGTTGCCGTTCTCGCGGAAGGTGCGGCCGAACTCGCTGACGACGACCACCACGGTCTGGCGCCAGGCGGGCTCGCCCATCTCCTGCGCGAAGCCGGCCACGCCGCGGCCCAGTTCTTCGAAGCGGTTGGCCAGGTAGCCCTTGGCCGCGCCCTGCCCCACGTGGGTGTCCCAGCCGCCGACGTCGACAAAGCCGATGTCGAAACGCTCGCGCATCAGCAGCGCCATGCGGCGCGCGACCTGCTCGAAGCCCTTGGGGCTCATGGCGTTGCGGCTGGCGGCGTCCATCTCGGCCTGCATGGCGCGCACCACCTCGTCGCGCACCTGGAAGCCCTCGGCCACGGGCTGCGCGAGCGCGGTGTTGCGGTACATCGACGCAATGATCTGGCTCTGCCGCGCATCGAGGGCCTGCCGCGCGACGCCCGCGAGCGCCATGTTGGCAGCCTTGGCGTCGTCGCCGCGCAGCACGATGGGCAACTGGTCGGTGAAGGCGATGGGCGACACGTCGGCCAGCGGCCCGGCGCCGAGCACGCCGGCCAGCCGGTTGAGAAAGCCCGAGCGGTAGTCGCGCCGCGCGTTGTCGGGGGCCACGCCGAGCTCGATGGCGTCCTGGGTCTCGAAGTGGCTGCGCGTGAGGTCGTCGGTGCCGGCGAAGGCGATGAAGGCCGCCTGCTTGCGCTGATACAGCGGCAGCACGCTCTGCGCGAGCGCGGGGTGCAGGCCCCAGTCGCCGCCGTCCAGCGGCAACGCGCCGTCGGGCGTGCCGGGCCGGGGGATGGCGATGTTGGGCCGCGAGGCGTAATAGAAGTCGCTGTTCGCGGTGGGCACCAGCAAGCTGGTGCTGTCGTAGGCGCCGCGCAGGAACACGACGAGCAGCTTGGTGCCCTCGGCCGCGGGCGCGGCGACCACGCGCGCGGCGGCGCCGGCCAGCGGCGTGGCGGCGATGAGTTGCAGCAGGTGTCGGCGTTGCATGGCGGTCCCTCTTTTCAACGCCGCATCAGCTCGGGCGATGCGAGCAGGAAGGTGTTCCACTCCGGCGGGTTCTTCGCCTGCGCGAGCGCCTGCTGCGTGTCGGCGCTCAGGCCGGGTTGCAGCGCATGCACGGCACGCGATTCGGCCAGCGGCGGAAACGGCGGCTTCTCGAGCGGGGCCTTGTCGTCGGTGCGGAACAGCACGGCGCCGCCGGTGCCGATGGCGCGCGCGATTTCGAAGCGGGTGTTCATCTGCCCCGCGCTGGCCCAGGCGGCCTCGTTGAGCGGGTAGCCGTCGGGCGTCTCGTGGGCGTACAGGGTCTCGCCCATGCGGTTGATCCAGCCGATCATCGGCGTGGTGTTGAGCACCACGCGCTCGTCGTAGGCCAGCCGCACGCCCGCCACCACGTAGTGCACGGGGTCGCGGAACTTGCGGCCCAGTGAGGCCGCGAACTCGCGCGATTCGAACAGCGTCTGCAAGGTGGCGGCAATGTCGCCGTCGCTGCGCGTGAAGGTGACAGCCATGCGCTCGATCAGCGCGGGCGGCGGCTCGTCGGCCACGAAGTACACGGCGAGCTTGCGCGAGATGAAGCGCGCGGTGGCCGGCGCGCGCGCCAGGCGGTCGAGCGCCTCGTCGGTCTCGCCCAGGCCGCGCGCTTGAATGGGCTGGCCCAGGAAGGTCTTCGGGCCGTAGTCGTGCCGGTTCGGGTGGAACTCGAACAGGCCCTGGCGCACGTAGTCGGCGCGCACGGCCGGGCGCACCGCGGGCGGCGCTGCGTCGGGCGGCTGCACGCTGACGCCCACGCCGGTCAGCACGCGCGCCAGCTCCTGCACGTCGGCCTGCGTGTAGCCGCCGCCCACGCCCAGCGTGTGCAGCTCCATGAGCTCGCGCGCGTAGTTCTCGTTGATGCGGTTGGCGGCGTTCTGCGCGTTGTCGAGGTAGCGCAGCATGGCCGGGTGCCGCGCGGTCGCGCCCAGCAGGTCGCGGAACTTGCCGAGCGCGCGCGGGCGGATGGCGTTCTCTTCGTAGTCGCCGACCATCGCGCGCACCAGGTCCTTGCGGATGCTGACGCTGAAGTGGTTCATCCAGAACCAGGTCATCTGCTCCTGCAGCTGGTTGGGCGAATACAGCGCGCGCAGCAGGAAGCGCTGCTGCGCCTCGCGCGCGAGGGTGTTGAGTTCCTGCTGGTAGGCCGTGCGTGCGGCCTTCTTCGCTTCTTCGTCGGGCAAGGCGTCGGCGGCCTTGCGCCGGGCGTCGAGCGCGAAGACCAGCTGATCGAGCGGCGTGCGCGAAATGGCCATGGCGTCGACCTGTGCCTGCGCCGCCGCGGGCAGCGGGCGCGGCGCGGGACGCAGCTGGCGGCCCATCCAGCGCGGCAGGCCGTCGCGCGCCAGTTCGGCCTGGCTGCCGGCGTTGGCGCCCCAGCTCACACGGTCGAGCCAACGCAATTGCGCGGCGGGCGTGTCGGCGGCATGGCCCAGCGCCGTGAGCGGCGGGCCCTCGGGGCGCAGCAGGCCGGTGGAACAGGCGGTGAGCGCCAGCACGGCGGCCAGCGTCACGGCGATCGCGCGCGAACGGTGCAGCTTCGGAAACGGCATGCGGTCGATCATGCGCCCTTCAACCGCTTCGCGATGTAGGCGGTTGACCGACCTCGGGCCGCGCTCAGGTAAAGCTGAAGGTCAGCTTCGTTTCAGGACGAAACGGCAGGGCCGAGGCCCTGCGCCCCCCGCATCGTCAGGCCGTGGCGGTGCGGCTGGGCTGTGCGCCCGCAATCTGCCGCAGCGCGCGCTCGAACACCTCGACCGGCTGGCCGCCGGAGATCAGGTGCTGGTCGTTGATGATGATCGCGGGCACCGAGTGGATGCCGGCGTCGGTGTACAGGCGCTCGCGTTCGCGGGTTTCCTGCGCGAACTCGTCGCCGGCCAAAATCTCGCGGGCCCGCGCCGCGTCGAGCCCCGCTTCGGTCGCCGCGCGCACCAGCACCTCGATGTCCGAAGGGTTCTGGCTGTCGGTGAAGTAGGCCTTGAGCAGCAGCTTCTTCAGCGCCACCTGCTTGGCCGGGTCTTCCAGTTCGGCCCAGTGCAGCAAGCGGTGGGCGTTGAAGGTGTTGTACACGCGGGGCCGGCCCCCGGCGCTGAACTCGAAGCCGACGGCCGCGCCGCGCTGGCGGATCGCCTCGCGGGCCTGGGCCTGCTGCTCGCGTGAGGAGCCGTACTTCTGGTTCAGGTGCTCGAAGGTGTCCTGGCCTTCGGGCGGCATCTGCGGGTTCAGCTCGAAGGGCTGGAAATGCAGCTCGGCCGTGACCTCCGGCGCCACCCGTTTCAGGGCGGCTTCGAGTGCGCCAAGGCCCACGGCGCACCAGGGGCAGGAGACATCGGAGACGAAATCGATCTTGAGATGGGCGGTCATGGCGCCATTCTTCATGGCGCCACAACCCCTTTGTGCGCGCGGGGTCTTCAGGCCATGGCCTTGCGGCGCTCGCGCTCCATGCGGGCGCTGGCCAGCGTTTCTTCGCGCAGGCGGTCGTACTCGGCCTTGTCGACCGGCACGGCGTTCGGGTCGCCCAGGTCGTGCATGTGGACGCGGTAGGTCTCGCGGGCGCTCATGGCGGCCAGCGCGGCCAGCACGGTCACGGCGAAGGTGATGGCCCCCACGGTGAACCAGATGTTGGTCGAGCCCGGAGGCGCCACGGCGGCGAACAGCGCGGGCAGCAGCGCGGTGAAGGTGGTGCCGATGTTCTGCGAGATGGCCATGGCCGACACGCGGTTGCGGGTGCGGAACAGCTCCGGGTAGAAGCTCGGGAAGGTCGCGTTGTAGCCCTGGTACACGACGCCCCACATCAAGAGCGACATGCAGATGGCCAGCGGCACGTTCTTGATGCTGATGGCGTACAGGTACACGAACGACAGCAGGCCCGAAGCCAGCGCGCCCACGATGATCGGCGGCTTGCGGCCGATGCGGTCCGACAGGTTGCCCACGAACGGGATCACCAGCACGGCCAGGATGTTGCCCAGCACGGGAATCCACAGGTACACGTCTTTCTGGAAGCCGATGCCGTAGGCGGCCTGCACCGCGTAGGCCGCGCCGAACACGGTGGCGACGACGGGAATCACGTTCATCAGCGCCATGCAGATCACGCGCAGCATGTCGCCCCAGCTGTCGGTCAGCGCCTGGACGATCGGCGCCTTGGCCACTTCGCCCTTCTGGTCGACTTCAGCGAAGGCCGGTGTCTCGTCGACCTCGCGGCGGATGATGTAGCCGGCCACGATCACGATGAAGCTCAGCAAGAACGGAATGCGCCAGCCCCACGAGTTGAAGGACTCTTCAGGCATGTAGTGCGCCAGCGGCAGGAACACGGCGGCCGCCAGGATCTGGCCGGCCTGCACGCCCTGCAAGGTGAAGCTCGCGAAGAAGCCGCGGCGCCCGAACGGCGCGTGCTCCAGGATCATCGAGCTCGCGCCCGAAATTTCGCCCGCCACCGCGAAGCCCTGCACCAGGCGCAGGAACACCAGCAGCGCCGGCGCCAGCAGGCCGACCTGGTCGTAGGTCGGCAGCAGGCCCACGGCCACGGTCGAGAAGCCCATCAGGAACATGCACAGCACCAGCACCTGCTTGCGCCCGTGCGTGTCGCCCCAGTGGCCGAGCACGAAGGCGCCGATGGGGCGCGCGACATAGCCCACGCCGTAGGTCGCGAGCGACGCGATGATGGCCGTGGTCGGGTCGCCCTTGGGAAAGAAGATCTGCGGAAAGATCAGCGCCGCGGCGGTGGCGTAGATGAAGAAGTCGTAGTACTCCAGCGCCGAGCCGATCCAGCCGCTGGCGGCGGCTTTCCTCGACTGGTGCTTGCCTTGCGGCTCTTTGGCGGATGGGTGGGCCATGGGTTGTCTCCAGTGGTGTGACGAAGGTGTCGGATGCGAGGGGAAAAAATCAGTCTTGTTGTTGGGGCTGCTGCGCCTGCGACGCCATGCGTGCGGGTGCGTTGAGCGCGCCGTAGGCGTCGTAGCCGCCCACGCGCTGCGCGACCTCGAAGAAGAGGCCGCCGTCGAAACTCTCGGTGTAGATGTGCAGGTAGTCGCCGGCCGCCGAGCGGTCGAACAGCACGCCGGCTTCGCGCATGCGCGCCAGCAGCTCGGGCGCCACGTCGATGCGCGTGGCCAGGTCGTCGTAGTAGTTGTCCGAGATCGGCACGAAGCGCGTGCCGTTGGCGCGCAGCCGGGCCACGGTGTCGAAGATGTCGTCGCAATCGAGCGCGATGTGGTGCACCGCGCCGCCGCCGGTCACGCTCAGCGTGCGCGCGGTGCGCGTGCGCTGGCTCAGCGACACGTTCAGCACCAGGCGCAGGCTGCGGTCGGCATTGGCCACGCCGCGGCTGCGGATCAGGCCGAAGGGGTCGGCCAGCTCCAGGCTCTCGCCGGGCTCCAGGCCGAGCACGGCGCGCGTGAACAGCACCCAGGTGTCGAGCTGGTCGAGCGCCAGGCCCAGCGCCACGTGGTCGATGCGCGTGAGGCCGGCATCGCTGTCGCCCGGCCCCGCGTCTTCGAGGATGAAGTCGGTCTCGTACAGCCCGTTGGCGCCCAGCGCCTCGGGCACGAAATGGATCAGGTTGCCGCCCGGCGCCACGATGGCCGGCACGCGCAGCTCGTTCGGCCCGACCGGGCTGTCGTGGCGCTGCGAGCGCATGGCGCTGGCGCGGCCCACGGCCGCGAGCGGGTCGGCGCAGCGCACGCCCAGCGCGCAGACCGAGGTGCCATGCGCCTCGAAACGGCGGCGCGCGAACGAATCGGGCTGCGCGTTGACGATGAAGTGGATGCCGCCCTGGCGGTACAGCGTGACGGCCTTGGAACGGTGGCGCCCCACCCGGCGAAAGCCCAGCTGCCCGAGCAGCGCACCGAGCGTGACGGCCGAGGCCTCGTCGGCCGCGAACTCGATGAACGACAGACCCGAAAGCGCCGGCGCGGGTGGCGGGTTGAACAGCTCCACGCGCTGCGGCTGCACGGGTGCATTCCCGTTGGCGAGCCGCTCGCGCGTTTCGCTTTCGAGGTACAGCAGCGAGCGCATCGCATCGACGGCGGTGCGGCGGTTCGGCGTCTCGCGGAAGATGTCGTTGAAGATCTCCAGCGACAGCGGCCCGGTGTAGCCCGCGCGCAGCACCTGCTCGAAGAAGCCGACTACGTCGAAATCGCCCTGCCCCGGGAACGAGCGGTGGTGGCGCGCCCACTGCAGCACGTCCATCGACAACAGCGGCGCATCGGCCATCTGCACGAAAAAGATTTTTTCGCCCGGAATGGCGGCGATGCCCGCCGGATCGTCCTTCAGCGACAGCGTGTGGAAGCTGTCCAGGATCAGCCCGAGGTGCGGGTGGTCGGCGCGCTGCACGATGTCCCAGGCCTGGGCGTAGCGCGAGGTGTGGCGGCCCCAGGCCAGCGCCTCGAAGCCCACGCGCAGGTTGCGGCGCGCGGCGCGCTCGGCCAGCGCGTGCAACTGGGCGGCGGCGCGCGCCGGGTCGTTCACCGACAGCGGCGAGGTGTTGGAGCAGCACAGCACCAGCGGCGCGCCCATGGCTTCCATGAGGTCGAACTTGCGTTCGGCGCGCTCCAGGCTGCGGTGGAACTGCGCCTCGGGCATGCCTTCGAAGTCGCGAAACGGCTGGTACAGGTCGATCGACAGGCCCAGGTCGGCCACGATGCGGCGCAGCTCGGCGGCGGTGCCGCGGAAGTTGACGAAATCGGCTTCGAACAGCTCGATGCCGTCGAAGCCCGCGGCCGCAATGGCTTCGAGCTTCTGGCGGAGGGTGCCGCTGAGCGAGACGGTGGCAATGGCGCGGTGCATGGGGATGGACTGTAGAAAGAGCCCGGGCGCGCCACAACGCAAATCAGCCTCGTCTGATCGATGATCGCACGTCACCGATCATCATTCGCACGAAATAGGGGTTACACCTAGCCCGCGCGGGGGTGCGGGCCGGGCGTTTTTTTCAGAGGCTGCGCCAGTAATCGATCAGCATCTGCGCGAACTCGACCGGACGTTCCACCGCGCTCAGGTGCGCGGCGTCGATGGTCGCCAGCCGCGCGCCCGGAATCTGCGCCACCATGGCCTCGGACATGGCCATCGGCGTGGCCTCGTCCTGCAGCCCGCCGATCACCAGCGTGGGCGTGGCGATGCGGCGGTTGCTGTCGCGGAAGTCGATGGCGGCCACGGCGTTGCAGCTCTCGATGTAGCCCTGCGCGTCGGTGCGCACCAGCGTGTCGTGCAAGGTGCGCGCGGCCACCGCGCCTTCGGGCGTGGCGGCGTAGGCCGGCGTGAGCCAGCGCGCCACGGCGCCCGGGGCGATGGCGGCCACGCCCTTGGCAGCCACGGTTTCCGCGCGCAGGCGCCACGGGGCCTGGTCGGGGTAGTGCGCGGCCGAATTGGCGATCACCACGGTCTTGAGCTGCGCGGCGTGCCGCACCGCCAGCGCCTGCGCGGTCATGCCGCCCATCGACAGGCCCACGAAGTGCACGGGCTCACCGCCCGTCTCGCGCGCGATCAGCTCGGACGCGTCCTGCGCCAGTGTTTCCACGCGCAGCACGCCGGGCACCACCTCGGAGCAGCCATGGTTGCGGTGGTCGTAGCGGATCACCGTGTGGGCGCGCGCGAGCTGCGCGGCCACACCGTCCCACATGTGCAAGTCGCAGCCGAGCGCATGGCTGAGCACGACGAAGGGGCCGTCGCCTTCGCGCACGACATTCAGGCGGGGGGAGGAAGTGGTCATGGTGTGGAGTCCTTCTGGGGGGAGGATGGAGAAGCAGGTTGCGCAAGGCGCGGCAGCCACAGGAACGCGATGGCCAGCAGCACGGTGCCGGCCATCAGCATCGGCACCACCATCGGCCAGGCGCCGTACGAAAAACTCGTGTCGACGAACAGCGCGGCGACCTGCCCCACGCAGAACGCGACCATCATCATGCCGAAACCGGACCACGACACGGCCCGTCCCGCCAGGTGCGGCAGGTCGCCCACGGCGCCGGCCTGCCCGCAGGGCTGGTGGATGCCGTGGCCGAGACAGTACACGGCGTGGCCCGCCAGCAGCGGCACCGCACTGTGCGGCATCAGCCAGCAGCCCAGCGCCTGGATCACGGCGCCGGTGATGCTCAGCACCGCGCCCAGGCGCACGGTGCGCATCGGCCCGAAGCGGCGCAGCAGGCTGCGGCACATCGTGGTGCTGAAGATGTAGACCAGCGAGCCGCCGGCCGGAATCCAGCCGTACCACGCGGGCGACCAGCCGAGGTAGCCGATGTAGACCATCGGCGACAGCAGCAGGAAGCAGAACAGCCCGCCATAGGTGGCCGCCGCCACCGAGGCCCAGGCGCGGAAGGCGCGGCTGGCGAACACGGCGCGCGTGCTGCCGCGCGGCGCGGACGATTCGCCTCCGGCCAGCGGCTTGCGCGTTTCGCCGAACGAGCGCCAGCACAGCGCGAACAGCGCCAGCGAATAGACCGCCATCGCGACCATCACCCAGCGCCAGCCCGCGCCCTGCACCAGCCAGGCGCCCAGCAGCGGCGCCACCAGCCCGACCATGCCCAGCCCCGTGAGGCCCCGTGCCATGACGTGCGGGCCCTCGTGCGCCGGATACAGGTCGCGCACCGCGGCGCGTGAGCACACGAGAATCGCCGCCATCGAAAAACCCTGCAGCGTGCGCCAGCCCGCGAGCACCGCCACGCTGCCCGCAAAGGCACCGCCGAAAGCCGCGACCACATAACAGGCCAGCCCCGCCAGCAGCACCGGCCGACGCCCGAAGCGGTCGGCCAGCGGGCCGCACAGCAGCTGCGCAAAGCCGAAGGCCAGCACGAACAGCGTGAGGCTGGTGCTGGCCGAGCCCAGCTCCTTCGCGATGGCGGGGAGCGCAGGCAGATAGCTGTCGGTGGCCACCGGTTGCGCGGCCAGCAGCAGCGGCAGCAGCAAGGTGAAACTGACGTCGAACCGGCCCTTCTTCGGGGCGACCGGCGCGTTCACTGCGCCGCGGACGGAGCAGCGGGTGCTGCGGGCAGCAGGCCCTTCTCGCGCAGGATATTCGTCGCGATGCCGAAGGCGTGGTTGGCCACCGGCACGCCGCAGTAGATCGCGGCCATCATGATCACTTCCTTGATCTCGTCGGGCGTGAGGCGCGACTCGGGCGGACCGTCGAGCGCGGCGCGCACGTGCATGGCGAACTCTTCGTAGGCATGGATGCCCAGCATCATCGACAGCACCATGAAGCGGCGCGTCTTGTCGCCCAGCGCGGGGCGGCCCCAGATGTCGTTCCACGCGTGGCGCGTGATGAGCTCCTGGAACTCGGCGTTGAAGCCGTTGCGGTTGGCGAGCGACTTGTCGACCCAGGCGTCGCCGAGCACGCGGCGGCGGTTGATGAGGCCGTCTTCGTAGGGGTTGCTCGGGGTGTCGTCGGGGGCGGTCATTGCGAGAGTTCCTTGTCGGATGAGAGTTGGGCTTGCAGGGCTTTCACCTCTGCCACAGCGATCTGCCCCGCATTCACGGCCAGCGCGGGGTCGAACCATTCGTCCGCTGCGTCGCGCGGCAACTCGGCACGCAGCCGGTCGATGTTGGCGCGCATGCGCGCGGCGTCGACCTGCAGGCCGGGCAAGGCGCCGGCCATGGCGCGCACGCTGCCGTGCGCCGACATCAACAGCTGCGGCCATTCGGCCAGCTCGGCCTGCCAGGCGCCGAGCGCGCGCTCGTGCTGCTGCGGCATGGCGCCGAGCAAGGCCGCCACGCGCTGCGGCGCGCGGTGCGCGGCGGCGATGGCGACCATCGAGGCCACGGGGTTGCGCTTGTGCGGCATCGCCGACGAGCCGCCGCGCCCGGGTTCGCTGGGCTCGGCGACCTCGGCCACTTCGTACTGGCCGAGCAGCGAGATGTCGACCGCGACCTTGCCCAGGCTGCCCGTGAGCAGGCCGAGTTCGCAGCCGAGCGCGACCCATTCGTCGCGCTGCGTGTGCCACGTGGCGCCGGGGTCGCCCAGGCCGAGTTCCTTGGCCATGCGCTGGCGCACCGCAGCGCCCTGCCCCTTCATCTGCGCCAGCGTGCCGACGGCGCCGCCGAGCTGCAGCTGCAGCGCGTGCTTCGCGGCGGCGCGCAGACGGGTGCGGCTGCGCACCAGCGGCGCGGCCCAGCCGGCGCACTTGAAGCCGAAGCTGGTGACCGAGGCCGGCTGCATCAGCGTGCGCGCGAGCATCGGCGTGTCGGCGTGCTGCACCGCCAGGCGCAGCAGCGCATCGGCGGCCTTGGCGAGGTCGGCCTCGACGAGTGCGACGGCTTCGCGCGTGACCAGCGCCATCGCGCTGTCGATCACGTCCTGGCTGGTGCTGCCGAAATGCACGAAGGGCACAGCCTCGGCATTGAACAGGCCCACCGCTTCGCGCAGCGCCTTCACCAGCGGGATGGCGACGCTGCCGGCGCGTCCGCTCTCGCGCACGATCTTGGCCACGTCGAACAGCTCGACCTTGCAGCTGCCGACGATCGAATGCGCGGCGCTCTCGGGGATCAGCCCTTCGGCCGCCTGCGCGCGCGCGAGCGCGGCCTCGAAGCGCAGCATGGCGTCGACGAAGGCGCGGTCGCTGAAGGCGCCCAGCGTTTCGGAGGTGGAAAGGAAGCCTTCAAAAATGCTCATGCGTGTTCCGGTGTTTTCAGTATTTCAATTGCGCGACGGCGCGCAGCTCTTCGGGCGAGGCGGTGCCGAAGCCGAAGAACTCGAGGTAGGCCGGGATCATCTCGAACAGCATGTCGGTGCCGACCTGCACCTGGCAGCCCTTGCCCTTGGCGGCCTGCAGCAGCGGCGTGTATTCGGTCTTCATGACGACCTCGCCGACGAAGGTCTCGGGGGCGATGCGGTCCACGTCGAAGGGCAGCGGGTCGGTGTCCTTCATGCCCAGCGGCGTGGCGTTGACGACGATGTCGAAGCCCGCCGGGTCCTTCGAGCCGGTGGTGACCTTCATCTGCGGGTAGTGCTCGCGCAGCCGCGCGGCCAGGGCCTGCGCGGAGGCGTCGCTCATGTCGAACAGCATCAGCTCGGCCGCGCCGGCCGCCGCAATCGATGCCGCAATGGCCGACCCGACGCCGCCCGTGCCCGACACCAGCACCCGCGTGCCCTTGAACAGGCGCCCCTTGCGCTCCACGCCGCGCACGAAACCCGCGCCGTCGAACTGGTCGCCCAGCAGGCTGCCGTCGGGCCGCTTGAGCACGGCGTTGCAGGCGCCCGCGACGCGCGCGGTGGGCGTGACCTCGTCGACAAGCGACATCGTCGTGACCTTGTGCGGCATCGTCACGAGCGCGCCGCGCAGGTTCGAGAACCTGAATATCTGCGCGAGCGACACCGCGTAGTCCTCGGGCTTCACGCCCATGGGCACGACGACCGCGTCGATGCCCTGCTTGTCGAACCAGGGGTTGTAGATCATCGGCGCCTTGAAGGCTTCGGTGGGGTAGCCGATGTGGGCGATGAGCGTGGTCTTGCCGGAGATCATGGGCGTCGTCTTGTTCAGGAAGGTACGGGGTCAGGCCACGCTCGGGGATTGGTAGCGCAATGGCGTTGCGATCTCAGCGTGCATCGCCGGCGGATAGATGAGCTCGCGCAAAAAGTCGGCGTCGGCCTGCATCGCATCGGCCGCGTCGATGTGGCCGAAGTAGCGGAAGTAGTGCGGCATCTGCTGCACGAGCATCTCGAAGCCGGCCTGTGCGTTGAGCCCGCGCGCGCGGGCCGCGCGCACCAGCGGCGTGGGCTGGTTGCGCAGCAGGATGTCGAACAGCGCCGCGTGCGGCTCCATGCGTGCCACGTCCAACGGCAGCGCGTCGTCTTCGGCCAGGCCCAGCGGCGTGGCGTTGATGACGAGGTCGTAGCCCTCGGGCGCGTTGCTGTCCACGGCAACCACGGTCGCGTCGAAGAAAGCGTCGAGCTTGGCGGCCACGCCCGCGGCCTTGCCGGAGGCGGTGTCGAAGAAGGCGATGTGCTCCGCGCCGTTCACCGTACCGCCCTCGGCCAGCGCCACGCCGATCGCGGCGGCGCTCACGCCCGCGCCGAGGATCAGCACGCGCTTGCCGCGAAACGGCACGTTGCAGCGGTCGAGCGCGCCGATCAGGCCTTCGCCGTCGAACAGGTCGCCCTCGAGCTGGTCGCCTTCGGTGCGGCGCACCACGTTGACCGAGCCGGCCACGCGGCCGAACAGGCCGCAGCCGTCGAGCAGGTCGACCACGCGCGGCTTGTGCGGCGGCGCGATCACCATGCCGCGCACGTTGCGCGCCAGGAAGGCCGACTTCATGAACACCGCGAAGTCGCGCACCGGCACCTGCATGGGCACCAGCACCGCGTCGATGCCGTAGCGCGCGAAGGCCGCGTTGAACATGCGCGGCAGCCGCACGTTGCGGACCGGGTCGCCGGGGATGAGGTAGGCCTGGGTGCTGCCGGTGATGATGGGGCTCATGGGCGTGCTTCCGTTCGTCAATCGCTCGTTTCGGGGCGGAACAGCGGGCTTTATAGTCCCTTCGCGCGCGGCCTGCTGGCATACGAGACGCAAAACGCTCGATGATCGATGTTTCAAGTTCGTTAATCGATCAAATTGCGGGTTTTTACTTAGCCATTCGGACTCCGCCGCTGCGCCGGACGCGGGCACACTTCCGCCCATGAACAGCACCAGCCCCGACGACTCGACGCCGCCCGCCGGCCTGGACAAGCGCGACTGGATCGCCGGGCTGGAGCGCGGCGTGAGCATCATCGAGGCCTTCGACGACGCCAACCCGCGCCTCACGGCCAGCCAGGCCGGCCAGCGCACGAACATGACGCGCACCGCCGCGCGGCGCTACCTGCTCACCCTGCAGCACATGGGCTACGTGGCCAGCGACGGCAAGCTGTTCTGGCTCACGCCGCGCGTGCTGCGCCTGGGGCAGTCGTACCTCGAGTCGGCCCGCCTGCCGCGCGTGGTGCAGCCCTTCCTGCAGCGCGTGGCGGCCGGCACCAACGAGATCGCCTACCTCAGTGTGATGGACGGCGACGAGGTGGTCTACATCGCGCGCAACGGCCCCAACCGCAGCATGAGCACCGGCTACGTGCTCGGCGCGCGCGTGCCCGCGCAGGTGACGGCCTCGGGCATGCTGATGCTGGCGCTGCGCAGCGACACCGAGCTGAACGACTGGCTGGCCACGCGCCAGCTCACGGTGTTCACCTCGCACACCATCGCGAGCATGGAGCGCATGAAGCTCGAGCTGGCACGCATCCGCGCCCAGGGCTGGGCGCTGTCGGAGCAGCAGCTCGACCTGAACTCCCGCGGCATCGCCGTGCCGCTGCGCGACCGCCACGGCACGCTGGTGGGCGCGCTCAACATCACGATGCCGATGGGGCACGAGAGTTCGGAAGACGCGGTGGCCCGCGTGCTGCCCGTGCTGCGCGAGACGGCGCAGGCGATGCGCAACCTGATCTGAGCTGAACCGGTGGCGCGCGTCGGTCATGCCGACGCTTTCTTTCGAAGCGGCCGCGACAGGCAGTTCCGTCGCGCCGCCTCACTTCACCTGCTCACCACTTCACTCGCACGCCCGCCGCCGCATTGATGGAGCTGCCCACCCGCGCCCCGCCACCCGTGGCCCACTGCTTGCCGAGTTCGCCGTAGAGGCTCGTGCGCTGGCTCACCGCCAGCGTGAAGCCCGCAGCCAGCTCGGTGCTGGTGCCACCAATCGGCGCGCCGACAGGCGTGATGGCCGCCGGGTTCACGAAGCGAGCGACGTCGTTGCCCTTGGCGCTGCGATAGACATTCAGGCGCGCATAGGGCTGCAGCGTGCCGGCGCCGGTCGCGAAGCTGCCCTTGATGCGAACGCCCGCGCGGCCGATCCAGCCGCTGTCCGCGTCCTGCTGCACGAGTGCGCCCGGGATGGACACGTCGTCAAGCCGCAGCCGTTGATGGATCAGCTGCAGTTGCGGCTCCACCGACCAGCCGCTCGCACCGATCGCGAAGGCCTTGCCGACTTCGATCGATGCCAGGAAGCTGTTGCCCTTGCCCGAGACGCCCGCACTCAGGAGCGGCTGCACCGTGTAGCGGTGGCGACCAGCCTGCAGCACCGCATCGGCATAGAAGCCATCCTCAGTGGTGAAGGTGCCGTAGAGACCCAGGTATTGGCTGCGCAGATCGTTGCTGCCTGCGGCGGTGTTCAGAAGGCCGCCGCTGAAGCCGCTCGTGCGGGCGTTGCCGTCGAGCTGGCCCACGTAGATGCCAGCGCGCCAATCCGGGTTGGCCCACAGGTCGGTGCCGGCCTGCAGTCCGGTCAGACGGCCCTCGCCGTGCGGCGAGACGGTGCCGCCCTGGCGGATGTCCATGTCGGTGGAGATCAGCCGGCCCCAGGCGCGACGGTTGTTGCCGTCGGTGCCCGGCGTTGCTCCCGCACCGCCGCGCACATCGTCGTCGCCGACGCGTTGGCTGCGGCTCGCGAGCATGCCCAGGTTGCCCTGGCGCAGCTGATTGGGCAGCGCCGCGAACAGCGAAGCCTCGGCGCGGTAGGTCGGCAGCCCGGCACCACCGGAAGTGCCTGGAACGCCCGGCGTGCCCGGTTCGGCCTCAGTGCGCAGATACCAGTTCTCGCCGCCGCCGCTGGCGTCGCCCGCGTACAGCCGGTATTCGAAGGCCCCGGCATCGACATGGCCGCCCGAGAGCGCGAAGGCGTCCTTGGTGGTCTGCGCGGTGGTGGTCGCGCCGTTGCGCGCACTGATCAGCTCGATACCCGCGCCGCTGGTGCGTGCGCCCAGGCCGCCGAGGTTGGAAACCTGCACCGTCGTGCGACCACTCGCGCTGGCGGCAGCACCGTCGAGCACGAGACGGTCGGCGGTGCCGGGGTTGTCCAGCTTCGCGGCCAGCCGCAGCACGCCGTTGTTGCCGACGTAGGGGCCGGTCAACGTGAGCGTGGTGCCGGGCGTGCTGCCCAGCAGCGAGACCGTGCCTGCGTTGTTCAGGCCTGCCATCTTCTGGCTGAAGCCCGCCAGATCGAGCGCGGCGCCGCTGGCCACGACGCCGCTTGAAGCAGCGCTGAAGGCGTTGGCCGCGCCGGCCTTGAAGGTGCCGGCGACAACGCGCGTCTCGCCGCTGTAGCTGGCCGTGCCCGCGAGCGTGAGCGTGCCTGCTCCGACCTTCACGAGCGAACCGCCGGCGCCGCTGATGGCGCCAGAGATCGTGCTGTCGCTACCGACTGCGCCGGTAGTCAGCGCCTTCGCGCCGAGCACCACGTCGCCCGCGCCGCCGAGCGAGCCGATGCTCGCACCGGTGGTGGCCAGGTCGATGTGCACTTGCGCGCCGGCCGCATTGGTCACCGTGGCGCTGGCGGCATTCGCGCCGTCCTGCAGCCGCAGCGTGCCCTGGTTGGCAATGACCAGCGTGCCCGCGTCGGCCTTGCCGCCGAACTGCAGCGCCGCGCCCGAGGCGATGCCGACAGCGCCCGTGCCCAGCGCGCCGCTGGTGTCGGTGGCGAGCGTGCCCGCATCGACCAGCGTGCCGCCGCTGTAGCTGCTGACACTGGCCAGCGTCAGCGTGCCCGTGCCGATCTTGCGCAGCTTGCCGGTGCCGCTCATCGCGCCGGCGTAGGTGCCAGCGGTCTTGTCCTGATCGAACGCGACTTCGGCGTTGTTGACGATATTGCCCTGCAGGCTGGTGGCGCTGCCCTGCAGCACGCCGCCCTTGACTGTGGTGCCACCGGTGTAGGTGTTGATACCCCCGAGGATCAGCCGGCCCGCATCCTCCTTGGAGATGCCGCCCGCGCCCGAGAGCGCGACATTCATCGTCGCCGTCATGTTCGCGCCCGCGGCCGTGTTGTCGCCCACACGCACCACCGAGTTGGCGTTATCCAGCGTGAGGCCAGCGCCCTGTACCACGTAGCCGTCGACCGCGAACTGCGCGCCCGCGATGCGCACCGCGCCACCGGCCCCATCGACCGTCACGGTGCCGCCCTTGCCGCCGAACACCGCGAACTGGCTCTGCGCCCAGTTGGCGTTGAGCTTGCCATCCATGTCGGTCCAGCCGTCCTGCGAGGGCTGTGGGTTGCCCACGCGCCAGGTGCCGCTGCCGCCGGCCACCTGGTTGTCGTGGTACTTGGTGCTGTCGCCGCCGTCCCAGAATCTCAGCTCAAGGCCCGCGCGGTTGACCAGGTTGACCTGGTTCGCCACCGAGGTCTGCACCTGCAGGTCGGCCAGCTTGGTGCCGGCCGGTGCGGTGCCGATGTCCAGGCCAAAGTCGGTCAGCGTGCCGCCGTAGCTCATGAGGCGATACAACCCTGGCCCGAAAGTGCCGCCGGCCGACTGCGCGACGTTCAGCGTGCCATTCAACTGCAGGTTGCCCGTGACATTGATCAGGTCGTTGAGCGCGCCGCCGGGCACGCCGGCCTGGCCGAGTTCGTAGTTCAGCGTGGCGCCGCCGCCCAGTGCGAGCGCACCGAGCGTCAGCGTGCCTGGGCTGTTGCCCGCGGCGAGGATGCCGCCGTCGGCAACGAAGACCGTGCCCGCGATGGTGCCGCTGCCCGCGAGCGTGGCGCCCGTTTGCACCTGCACGCTGCCCGTGCCCGTGGCACTGCCGCTCTTGTTGTTCACGCTCAACGTGCCGGCGGTCACCCGGGTGCCGCCGGTGTAGGTGTTGGCGCCCGACAGCGTGAGCGTGCCGCCGCCCACCTTGACGATCGAGCCCCCGGCACCGCCGGTGCCGCTGATCGTGCCCGACAAGGTGTTGTCGCCACCGCTGCCGCCGAGCGTGAGTGCGCTGCCGCCGAGCACCAGATCGCCCGCGCCGCTGAGCGAACCGAAGCTCACGCCGATGACCGCCTGGTCGATGCGCACCTGCGCGCCGGCCTGGTTGATCACCGTGGCCTTGTCGGCCGAGGCGTAGTCGGCAAAGTCCAGCACCCCGCCCGCGGCGTTGGTGATGGTCGACGTGCCGGCGCTTGCCTTTGTCTGGAAGCGCACCGAGCCCTGGTTGTAGATGGCCGCGCCGCCCGCATCGGCGTTGATGCCGAACAGCAGCCTGCCGGGGGCCGCGACGCTCACCGGGCCGCTGCCCAGGGCGCCGGTGACATCGGTGGAGAGCAAGCCGCCATCGACGAAGGTGCCGCCCGTGTAGCTGTTCGCGCTGCCCAGCAGCAGAATGCCGCCGCCGATCTTGCGCAGCCGGCCGCTGCCGCTCATCGCGCCGTTATAGGAACCGACGACGAACAGGTTCGGGTCGAAGACGACCTCCGCGTTGTTGACGATGTTGCCCCGCAGGCTCAGCGTGTCACCCACCAGCACGCCGGCCTTGACGGTGGTGCCGCCGGTGTAGCTGCTGGTGCCGCGCAGCACCAGCGTGCCCACGTCGTCCTTGACCAGGCCGCCCGTGCCGGTGAGCGCGACATTCATCGTCGCGCTGCGCGCGGTGTCGGTGCCCGAGCCATCGCCCACGCGCACCACCGTGCCCGAGGCGCCGAGTTCGATCGCATCGCCCTGCACCACATAGCCATCGGCCGCGAACTGCGCGCCGATGATGCGCACCGTGCCGCCCGCGTTGCTGACATTGACGGTGCCGCCCGTGCCGCCGAACACCGCGACCTGGTCCTGTGCCCACGCCGCGTTGATCTTGCCGTCGGTGCCGGTCCAGCCGTCGCCGGGCACGCCCACGCGCCAGGTGCCCGCGCCGCCGGCGATCTTGCCGTCGTTGTACTTGCCGGCGTCGCCGCCGTCCCAGAATTTCAGCTCGAGGCCCGCGCGGTTGACCAGGTTGACCTGCTGGGCCACCGAGGTCTGCACCTGAAGGTCTGTGGCCACAACCGGCACGCTGCCGATGTCCAGGCCGTTGTTGGCGAGCGTGCCGGTGTAGTCGATCAGGCGGTAGATGCCCGCGCCGAACGTGCCGCCCTTGGACTGCGCCACGTTGAGCGTGCCGTCCAGCAGCAGGTCGCCGTTGACCTTGATCAGGTCGTTGAGCAAACCGCCGGCGGTGCCGGCCTGGCCGAGGTCGTAGTTGAGTACCGCGCCCTCGTAGAGGCTCAAGCTGCCGAGCGTCAGCGTGCCGGCGCTGCCATTGCCGGCCGACAGCACGCCGCCCTTGTCGACGGTGACCGCGCCCGCGATGCTGCCGTTGCCCGCGAGCGCCCCGCCGCCGAACACCCGCACCGCGCCGCTGCCGGTCGCACTGCCGCTCACGTTGTTCACGCTCAACGTGCCGGCTGCAATGGTGGTGCCGCCGGTATAGGTATTGGCACCGCTCAATGTCAGCGTGCCGGCACCGACCTTGACGATCGAGCCGCCCGTGCCCGAGCCCGGCTGCGAGAAGATGCTGCCCTTGTCGCTGACGGTGCCAGAGATCGTGTCGCTGTGGCCCAGCCCGCCGAGCGAGAGCCGCGTGGCGCCCAGGACAACGGCGCCGCCGCCCGAAACCGCACCGAGCTCCATAGCGGACTTGCCCGTCGCACCCGACACGTCGAGCGTGGCGCCTGCGGCGTTGGCGACCGAGGCATTCGTGCCCGTCGCGGCATCGACGAAGCGCACCAGCCCGCCGGCCGTGTTGACGATCTGCGCACTGCCGGCCGTGGACGTCTGGCCGAAGGCCAACAGGCTGTTGCTTCCGTTGGTGATCGTCGCCGTCCCGGCGCTGGCGCTCTCGAAGAAGTTGATCGCCCCGCCCGCGTTGGTGATGGTCGATGCATCGGCACTTGAATTGCCGCCGAACTGCAACGCGTTCGCGCCGCCCATCTGCCAGGTCGCACCATTGAGCGTGATCTTCGAGGAAGCGGCCGTGGCGCCCTGGGCGAACGACAGCGTGTTGCCGCTGTCCCCGCCTGCGGCGCGGCCCACCATGTACGCGTTGCCGCCGGCGCTCGCCTTGTCGCTGAAGATCAACTGCGAGCCGGCGCCCTGCTGCTGCACCGCGCCGCTTCCGAACACGCCGCTCACGGTGGTGAAGATGCTCACGCGGTCCTGCAGCACCGTGCCGCCGCTGTAGTTATTGGCCCCCATGAGGCTCAGGGAGCCGCCCTTGCCAGTAACGGTGAGCGAACCGTTGCCGGTGATGGCGCCGGCCACGCCGAAGAAGTTGTCGCCCAGATCGATCGTGCCACCGCCGGAGCCGAGCGCGACGTTGCGCATGCTGAAGGACGGCGCGGAACTCGCGGCGATGCGCAGGGTGCCACCATCCAGCGCCAGGCCCGTGCCGAACGCGCCGAGGTTGGCGTCGCCCGATATCTGCAGGATGCCGCCCTTGATCGTCGTGCCGCCGAAGAAGTTGTTGTTGCCCCTCAGCGTGAGCGTGCCGGCGCCGTTCTTGATGAGGCCACCGATGCCGCTGACGGTGCCGCCCAGCGTGAAGTTGTTGTTGCCCTGCACGGTCAGGCTGCCGACAAGGTTCACGTTCTGGGCCAGCGTGAGGCCGTTCGCCGCGGCCTGGATCGCGCCGCCGTTGCCCATCAGCGTGCCGGTGCCGAAGGCGCCTGTGTCATCGAAGATCGCGACGCCGCCGTTGAGCAGGGCGCTGCCGCTGACCACCGGGCCGTTCAGGGTCCAGGTGCCGCTGTTGACCTGGAGGTTCTCGAAGTTCAGGTATTGCGCGGCCTTGATCTCGCCCGAGCCAGCACCACCGCCGGCGTTGCGCAGCACCAACGTGTCGGTGCCACCAACGCCCGCATCGACCGTGCCGGCGGCCGCGAAGTTCAGCGTGCCGCCCGACGGCGCCGCCACCGCAGTGGCCGGCACCAGGCTCGGTCCGCCGTTGATGGACGAGCCGGTGGCCGCGATGAAGGTGTCGTTGCGCGCCCCGGTGCCGAGCGAAACGCTGCCGTTGATCGTGCCCGCGTTGGTGAAACTGTTGCCGCTGGAAGTCGGGCTCTCGAACGCGATGCGGCCGGTGATCGTGCCGGTGTTCACCATGTTGATCTGGCCGCCACCATAGACGGCGACCGCCGCTGCATCGGCCTCGGCCAGTGTCGCTTTGGCGATAGCCCCGGTGGTCATCGTTCCGTTGTTGGTGATCGTCGTGATGCCGCCGCCGTTCTGCAGCGCGAGCGCCAGGCCGGCCAGGCCGACGGACGCATCCCTGGTGCCACTGATCGTCCCGTTGTTGATGACGGTGGCCGTACTGGCCCCGCCGTTGCCCATCACGACGCCCGTGGACAGGTTCGCGGTGCCGTTGCCGAACAGCAGCGGATCGATCTGGCCGTTGTTCGTGAGCTTGATGTCGGAACCCGTCAGCGTCATTGCGCTGCCGCTTCCACCCGGCAGCACGCCGACGGTCGCCCCGGCGTTCACCGTGACGTTCAGGTTGCTGGCGCCGTTCGCATAGTCCGGCGCCAGCAGGGGGGCGGCACCGTCGCAGGTCACGTCGTTGAATGCAACCGTGCACACCGCCTGCGCCGGAAAGAAGCTGGTCGCAAAAAACGCGAGCGCAGCGCCCGCCACTGTCGCCGTGCCGCTGCCCTTGCCGCAGCCCTTCGCCAGTTCCGATGCAACACGAAACCGGCCCAGACGACGGTCGAAGATCACGCGGTAGATGTGATTCAAAGGTCTCTCCTCCAATTTTGTAAACCGATGTTATCTAGCCGATGAACTCGAGGTCCCGTGAAAGCGAGAAATCGGTGAAGGACCGAATGGAAGGCGAGGAAGTGTCTTGAAGCCACAACATTCCGAAGCCCGCGCCATTGATTGCGAGTTCGCGACCGGCAGCACGACGCCATCCCGTTCGACCACCGAGCTCCATCCAGAGAGGCACTGACAGCATTCCGACAGCATCCGCCCGGCAGGATGCGGGCTTCCATCCAAAAAACACTGGAGACAAGCCATGTCCGACCGCTTCCCCACCGACGTTCCCCTGAGCCGCCGCCACTGGCTGCAAGCCGGCGGCGCCCTCACCCTCGGCGGCCTGCTGCCGTCGATGGCCTCGGCGCAAGACGCCTGGCCCAGCAAGTCGATCCGCTTCGTCGTGCCTTTCGCGCCGGGCGGCAGCTCGGAGATCGTGGCGCGCTCCACCGCCGCCGAACTGTCGCGCACGCTGGGCCAGAGCGTGTTCGTGGACAACAAGCCCGGCGCAGCCGGCAACATCGCCATGAGCGAGGTGGCACGCGCCACCGACCAGCACACGCTGATCCTCGGCCACATCGGCACGCTGGCCGTGAACCCCTACATCTTCGCCAAGCTGCCCTATGACGCGAACAAGGACTTCAAGCCCGTGAGCCTGCTGGCCAAGGTGCCCAGCCTGTACGTGGTGCACCCCGACGTGCCGGCGAAGAACCTCAAGGAATTCATCGCCTATGCCAAGAGCAAGCCCGGCAAGCTCAGCTACGGCTCGGCGGGCAACGGCAGCGCGGGCCACCTGGCCTTCGAGTACCTGAAGATGACGGCCGACGTGTTCATGCTGCACGTGCCCTACCGCGGCACCGGCCCGATGGTGACCGACCTGCTCTCGGGCCGGCTCGACGCCTCGGCCATCGGCGCGGCGGCGATCATTCCGTTCATCAAGGCCGGCAAGGTGCGCTGCATCGCGACCGGCTCGGCCAAGCGCCTGGCACAGCTGCCCGACGTGCCGACCGTGGCCGAGCAGGGCTTCCCCGGCTTCGAGATGACGCAGTGGTACGGCATGCTCGCGCCGGCCAGCATCACGCCCGCGCAGATGAGCAAGCTCTCGGCCGAGACCATGAAAGCCGTGAAGTCGCCCGACTCGATGCAGCGCCTCACGGCCGATGCGGCCGAGGCCGTGGGCGGCACGCCGGAGCAGTTCGCGCAGTTCATCACCGCCGAGCAGAACCGCTGGCAGAAGGTGATCGCAAGGGCAAACATCAAGCCTGATTGAGGCAGGCAGGCCCTAGCATCGGCGCCATGCGCATCCTGCTGGCCGAAGACGAACACACCCTGGGCACCTGGCTCTGCAAGGCGCTGGAGCATGCGGGCATCCAGGTCGAATGGGTGGACGACGGCCGGCTGGCCGACCGGGCGCTGCAGCAGCGCGACCACGACGCGCTGGTGCTCGACCTGGGCCTGCCCGGCATGGACGGCCACACGGTGCTGCAGCGGCTGCGCGAACGCGATCAGCGGCTGCCGGCGCTGATCCTCACGGCGCGCGATTCGCTGGACGAGCGCGTCGCCTCCCTCAACGCGGGCGCGGACGACTTCCTCGCCAAGCCCTTCGCCTTGGCCGAACTCGAAGCGCGGTTGCATGCGCTGGTGCGCCGCGCGCGCGGCGTGGAGCATCCGCGCCTGGCCTGCGGGCCGCTGGTGTACGACGGCGCACGCCGGCAGTTCACGCTGGGCGGCGAGGCGCTCGCCCTGTCGCCGCGCGAACAGGCCGTGCTGCGCGCGCTGGTGCAACGCAGCGGCGAGCCGCTGTCGAAGCAGCAGATCCTCGACCGCGTGTTCTCCGACGACGACGAGGTGCACCTCGAAGCCATCGAGGTGCTGGTGTACCGGCTGCGCAAGCGGCTCGACGGCAGCGGCGTGCGCATCGTCACGCTGCGCGGCCTGGGCTACGTGCTGGAAGCGGATTGAGTGAGCGCGCTGCGCCGCTTCACCGACCGCCTGCGCCGCACCAGCCTGTGGCAGCGGCTCGCGCTGCTGCTGTTCCCCGCCCTGCTGCTGGTGACGGGCATCGAGCTGTGGATGACGCGGCACGACGCGCTGGCCGCAGCCAACGCCGCATATGACCGTTCGCTGCTCGGCGCGCTCAAGTCGATCGACGCGAACATCTCCACGGCCTCGGGCGGGCTGTCGGTCGAGCTGCCGTACACGATGTTCGAGTTCTTCGAGCTCACGGCCAGCGGGCAGGTGTTCTTTCGCGTCGCGACCTCCGACGGGCTGGTGGAGCTGGGCAGCGCCGACCTGCCCGCGCCGCCGGTCGAGCCGGCGATGGGCGTGCCGGCCTTCTACGACGCCACCTACTTCGGCGAGGCCGTGCGGCTCGCGGCCTACCGGCGCGACCTGGACCGCGCGCCGGCCGGCAGCACCGGGCGCAGCGTGCTGATCCAGGTCGGCGAGAGCACGGGCTCGCGCCAGGAGTTCACGCGGCGCTTCGTGCGCAGCGCCGCGCTGCGCGACGGGCTGATCCTTGCGATGCTGCTGTGCGGCACTGCGCTGGCGCTGGCGGCGGCGCTGCGGCCACTCTCGCGGCTCGCGCGCGAGGTGCAGGCGCGCACGCCCGACGACCTCACGCGCATCGCCGAGACCGACCTGCCCGCCGAGGTGCGTCCGCTGGTGGCCGCCGTGAACCAGCAGATGGCGCGCACGCAGGAACTGGTCGCACAACAACGGCAGTTTCTGGACGACGCCTCGCACCAGCTGCGCACGCACCTGACCACGCTGCAGATGCAGGCCGACTACGCACGACGCGAGGACGACCCGGCGCAGGTGCGCGCCGCGCTCGACGCGCTGGGCGCCGAGATCGGCCGTGCCACGCGCAGCGCACAGCAGCTGCTGGCGCTGGGCCGCAGCGACACCGTGGCCGTGGCGCCCGCCGAGTTCGACACCGCCGAGCTGCTGCGCGAAGTGGCGGTCGACCTGCTGCCGCTGGCGCGCGCCAAGCGCATCGACCTGGGCATCCATGCGCCCTCGCCCGAGCTGCACGCGGTGGGCGACCGGGGCCTGCTGCGCGAGGCGCTGAGCAACCTCGTGGCCAATGCCATCGCCTACACGCCGGCGGCCGGCACGATCACGCTCTTCGCGGCCGGCGATGCCGCGGGCTGGAGCCTCAACGTGGAGGACGACGGCCCCGGCCTGAGCGAGGACGAGCGCGCCACCTTGGGCCAGCGCTTCCGGCGCGGCGCGCGCGCGGACCAGGGCGGCTTCGGGCTCGGCCTGGCGATCGTGCGTTCGATCGCGCAGCGGCACCGTGGCGACTTGCGGCTCGAAGCGCGCGGCGCCGGCCCGGGCCTGCATGCCATCATCTGGTGGCCCCGGCCTGCGGGGTGAACCGCCACCCTCCTTCCCGTCGATGCCACGCCCCTTCGCTCTCACCCGTCGCCATGCGCTGCGCGCGCTGTCCGCGTGGCTCGCGCCCGCCGCGCTGCAGGCGACGGCGGCGGCGGGCGACGCGTCCGAAGGCCCGGCGGAATGCGTGATTCCCGCCAAGGCCGGCGGCGGCTTCGCGCTGACCTGCGCGCTGGCGCGCGATGCGCTGCAGGCCGTGCGCCCCGCGCGCACGCCGCTCGCGCAGCGCTACCTGCCGGGCGGCATCGGCGCGGTGGCCTTCGACCGCATCGCGAGCGGCCAGCTCGGCGGTCCGGGCACGCTGGTCGCGTTCTCGAGCGGCTCGCTGCTCAACCTCGCGCAGGGTCGCTTCGGGCCGCACCCGCCCTCGGCCGTGCGCTGGATCGCCACGCTGGGCACCGACTACGGCGTGGTCGCCGTGCACCGCGACTCGCCCTACCGACGTTTGCAGGACCTGATCGCCGCGCTGCGCCAGGACCCGTCGCGCGTGGTCTTCGGCGCGGGCGGCACGGTCGGCAGCCAGGACTGGGTGAAGGCCGCGCTGCTGGTGCGCGCGGCCGGCGGCGCGCCGAAGGCGATGCGCTTCGTGTCCTTCGAAGGCGGCGGCGATGCGTTGGGCGCGCTGCAGGGCAAGCACGTCGACGCGTTCCCCGGCGACGCCGCCGAGGCGCTGCAAGCCATCGCCGGCGGCGCGCCGCTGCGCCTGCTCGCGGTGCTGTCCGAAGCGCGGCTGGGCGGCGCGCTCACGGGCGTGCCCACCGCGCGCGAGCAAGGCGCGGACATCGTCTGGCCGACCGTGCGTGGCGTCTACCTGAGCGCCAACGTGCCCGACGCCGCCGTGCGCGCCTGGACCACCGCCTTCGCCGAGGCCACGGCCGCGCCGGGCTACGCGGCGCTGCGCGAACGGCACGGCCTTTATCCTTTCGCCCTCACCGGCGCCGCACTCGACGACTACGTGCAGGCGCGCATCAAGGCCTACCAGGCACTGGCCGACGAGCTCGGCCTGCGGCGCTGGAAGCCTTGACCTCATCCAACCTCCATGACCGAAGACGACATCACCCAACACCTCATCGACATGCTCGGCGGCGGCCATTTCGAAGTGGCCGACGACAACACCTTCTTCTTCCATGGCGCGGACAACAAGTTCCCCTTTGCCACGATCGTGACGAAGGACAACGACTTCGACAGCGCCTCGAAGCTGAACCGGCCCGGCGTGTTTCGCCTGAACGTCGGCGTGGGCAAGGAGACCTTTCGCGCGCTGTTCGGCGAGCAGCCACCAGTCGACATCGACTACACCGCGCTCGACCGGCTGATGCCGCACCCGGTGTACGCCAAGATGCACTGGGTCAGCGTGATCAACCCGAGCGCCGCGACCTTCGAGACCGTGAAGCCGCTGCTGGCGGAAGCGCGCAACCTGCTGATCGCGCGGGACAAGAGCGCGTAGACCGGCCCCCAACACCCGACCACATGAAACGCATACAATCCATATACGTTTCATACAGAGGTGGCCCATGGGCATCGTCAAGATTTCAGACCTGATGCACGAGAACCTGCGCGTGGCGGGCAACGCCCTCAGCCGGTCGATCAATGCGCAGGCAGAGCACTGGATGCGGGTCGGCATGCTGACCGAGATGCATCCCGACCTCGACTACCGGGAGGTCTGTCAGCTGCTGATCCAGGCCGAGCTCTCGGGCGGGCTGGACATTGCCGCGACAGTCACTGCGGCGCCCCCCGGCAAGCCCCGCGGCCCCGCGAACGGCAAGCAGCACTGATGGCACACGACGTTCCACTCAAGTCCGCCGAAGAGCTGGTGATGGCGCGGCGCGCCGCACAGCTGGCCGCCGAGGTCCTGGCGATGATCGAGCCACACGTCGTGCCCGGCGTGAGCACCGAAGCGCTCGACCGCCTCTGCCACGCACACATCGTGAAGGTGCAAGGCGCCATTCCCGCCAACGTGGGCTACCTGGGCTATCCGAAGACCATCCTCACCTCGGTCAACCAGGTGGTGTGCCACGGCATTCCCTCGGCCGACAAGATCCTGAAGGCGGGCGACATCGTCAACATTGACGTCGCCGTCAACAAGGACGGCTGGTTCGGCGACACCAGCCGCATGTTCTTCGTCGGTGCGCCGAGTGTGCTGGCGCGCCGGCTGGTGGAGACGACCTACGAAGCGCTGTGCGCCGGCATCCGCCAGGTGAAGCCCGGCGCGACGCTGGGCGACGTGGGCCACGCCATCCAGTCGGTCGCCCAGCGCGAGCACTTCAGCGTGGTGCGCGAGTACTGCGGGCACGGCATCGGCCGCATCTACCACGACGAGCCGCAGGTGCTGCACTTCGGGCGGCGCGGGGAAGGCCTCGTGCTCGAGCCGGGCATGGTCTTCACCATCGAGCCGATGCTCAATGCGGGCCGCGCCGAAACGAAGCAGCTGGCCGACGGCTGGACCGTCGTGACCAAGGACCGCTCGCTGTCCGCGCAGTGGGAGCACATGGTGGCAGTGACGGCCGACGGCTACGAGGTGCTGACGGCCTGGCCGGACGGCACGGGGACGTACGCGCCGATCTGATGCGCAGCCCGGCCCCGGGGCGATGGCGATTCTTCAGTAGGTCACGGTGACCGTGATCGTGTCGCTGTAGCTGCCCGGCGTCACATTGGTCTGGGCCGGCACCCGCCCATAGACCGGAATGCTGCTGCCGGGGTTGCCGCTGCCGTCGACCGTGTCCGTGCCGACGGTGTTGCCCCAGCGCAGTGAACGCGCGGCATCGCGGTACAGCTCGTACTGGATGTAGTCACCGGTGCCGCCCGCCATGCGCCGCTGGGTTCCCGCCACGTTCACGCCATTGCTCAGCCCCACCTTCCAGGCGGTGCTGGGCGGGCAGGCCATGGTGATGGCGGCCGTGCCGTTGACCGCGGCGCTGAGCGAGCTGGCACTGCCGA
This sequence comes from Variovorax sp. V118, assembly GCF_041154445.1. GTDB lineage: Bacteria > Pseudomonadota > Gammaproteobacteria > Burkholderiales > Burkholderiaceae_C > Variovorax > Variovorax boronicumulans. Next base: position 3,299,176 of record NZ_AP028663.1, read on the forward strand.
AGTCCAGGTCGGTGGCCGCCACGCTGACGGTGCAGGCGTTGGAATAGAGGGCCGTGACCTGCGTGTAGAAGTTCGTCCTGCCGATGTACTTGGCCGAACTCGCTGTGCAGCTGTCGGGCGCGTTGCCGCTCTTCATGCCCCAGACGACCTCGGAGTTGTAGATGTTGGCCTGGTAGCTGCCCGCCGCCAGCGATTGCCCGGACGGCACGCGACCGTACAGCGGGATGTTCAACGCGACGTTGCCGCCGCTGGCCGGCAGCACGAAGGTGCCACCCGCGCTGGCGTAGGTGCCGCCGCCCGGCGGCGGGCCGACGATGCCGCTGCGGGCCGCGTCGGCGTAGATGTTGTAGGCCATCTGCGAACCGTTCCAGTTGGTCATGTAGCGCGGGGCGTAGCCGGCGATCTCGTTGCCCTGGGAGACGTACACGCAGTAGCTCAAGTACATGGTCTGGCCGGTGTCGTTCTGGCAGGCGAAGCCGACCGTGGCGGTGGTGTCCGTCGCCGCCGACGCCGTCACGGTGCCGAAGGCGAAGCTGGGCTGGCTGGCGACCCAGCAGCTCGGGTCGGCATGCGCCGCGCCCATGCCCAGCAGCCACGAGAGCGCCAGCGCCAGTTTCACGAATCTCAACGTCCACATGTCAACCGCTCTTTCTGCAAACCACCGCCCTCGGGACGCCGCCAGTCGAACTGCGCCCGGCACACCGCGCCGTCGGGCGTGCGCACGGCCAGCGTGTTGCGCACGTCGAGCGTGTCCAGGTACACCCAGCCGTCGTAGCCCACCACCGCGCCACCGCCCTCCTGCCCGTTCACCTGCACGCGGCTGCCCAGCGGCAAGGGCTGGCCCTGCGCGTCCATCAATGCCACGTGGGCGGCCCGCACGGGCGTGATGCCGAAATGCGCCCGCGCGCCCGACCGGCCAGCCGGGGTGATGAGGCTCTCGGCGCGCTCGATGCGCACGTCGGCGGGCAGGTCCATCGGGTCGATCGCCAGCTTGTTGTTCTGGTAGGCGTTCACCGGCACGACCAGCAGCAGCCCGCGCGAGTTGGTCTGCCCCACCGGTCGATTCTCGAGCTTCACGGGCACGCCGGCCACGCCGTCGGTGTCCACCACCGCAAAGGCGTCGTCGATGCGCCGCGCGGCCAGCACCCCACCGCCCATCAGCACCAGCGCACCGCTGGCGCCGGCGTAGGCGTAGCGGCTGGCACGGCCACCGCCCATCTCGCTCACCCCGGCCTGCACGCGGCCGTAGGGGCCGAGGTAGTTGATCTCGGCCTGCCCGCCGCTCGTGCCGCCGCCCGTGCGCGCGGTGGCGCGCCAGCCCCAGCCGCCGTCGCCGAGGGGGGAGTGCTGCGCGCTGACGGTGCCCACGGTGCCCTGGTCGCCGCTGCGCTGCACGCCGGCGCTCACGCTGGTCTGCGCGTCCCACGACCAGCTCAGGCCGACGAAGATGCCGCGGTCACTGCGCTTGTCCAGGTTCTGGTTCATGCCCACCGAGACCGAGGTCGTGCGCCCGATCGAACGGAACCAGTTCACGCTGGCGTAGCGCGACGCGTTCTGACCGACCGGGCGCAGGTAGAGGTAGCTGACGCTGACGTTGCCCAGGCCACCCATGTCATAGCCCACGCTCGCGCTGGCGCTGCCCTTGGCCGGTGCCGAGCCGTAGGCCGTGGCCACGTCGCGGTAGTCGCCCTGGGTGCGCGAGCCGTTCAGACCCACCGACAGGCGCTCCTGCCGCCACAGGTAGCCCAGGCTGGTCTGCGTGCCGCTGCGGCTGCCGCCGGGGGTGTCGGCGTCGTGCCGACTGCCCGCCAGCGCCGCCGACAGCGTGCCCGCGGCGCCCAGCTGCCACACGCCGCCCGCACCGGCCAGCGCCAGGCCGCGCGTCACTTCGCCATGCGCTTCGATCGTGAAGCTGTCGCTGAGGCCTCGGCGCCAGGCGCCGGTCAGCACCGGCTGCTTGCCGTAGTCGAAGGAGCGCAGGCCGTAGTTGCGACGCACCACGCCCAGGTCCACCGTCCAGTCGCTCAGCCCGGGCGCCAGCAGGCGGCTGCTGTCGAAGAGCGAAAAGCTCAGCGTGGCGGCGCGGCCCAGCGCGTCGGTCACCACCACCTGCGCCGTGCCCGTGCTGTTGATGCGCGGCAGCGCGTTGAGCTGGAAGGGCCCCGCCGGCACCTGGCCGCTGTACTGGCGGATGCCGTCGATGAACAGTTCCACGTCCGAAGGCATCGTGGCCGAACCGATGAAGCTGGGCAGCGGCGCGGTCTGCCGGTAAGGCTGCAGGCCGAAGTCGCGCGACAGTTGGATGCCGCCGATGCGCGTGGCGCGCGACCAGGGCACGGCGCCGGTGAGCGTGTCGCCCACGCGCAGGGTGAGCATCCGGTCGGGGAAGGCCATGCTCCAGGTGCTGTCCATGCGCACGGACTGGTCCTTCCAGCCCTGGGTGTCGTGCGTGCGCTGCATCAGCCAGGTGGTGCTGAGCACGCTGGCGCCGCGGAACGCACGCAACTCGCCGAAGGCGCTCAGGCTGGCGCTGCCGCCCCTGCCCTGGGTGCCGTAGAGGTCGTAGTTCAGCAGCAGGCCGGTGGACGTGCTCAGGGGCTGCGCGGTGACTGCCGCCTGCCCGACCGTGGCCGTGGGCAGCTGCAACATCGCCAGCGGCGCGGTCAGGCTCAGTTGCTGGCGCGCGGCGTCGTAGTCGGCCACGAGCCCGGGCAGGTCGCGCAGGGGCAGCCATTCGGCGCCGTTGTCGGGCAGGGAGAAACTCAGTTCACGCAGCACCGCGCGGGAGGCCGACAAGGCCCCGGCCTGCAGGCGAAACGGGTGCAGCCCGCGCGCCATGCCGTTGAGGCTGACCTCCAGGTACAGCGTCATGGCCCCCGGCACGGACTGCGCGGCGGGCGCTGCGTGGGCGGGAAGCGTGGTCAGGGCCAGTGCAAACGGAGCCAGCAAGGCCCTCGCAGCGAACCCGGCCCGCTCAGCGCGCCAGCGGCGCGAGGTTGGCGTCCGTCGTTCTGCCATCGATCATGACCTGCCAGCGACCCGCGCCGACAAGGGCGGCGGGCGACGTCTTCAGCGGCCAGCGCATGGTGGCGCCGGGCAGCACGTAGCCCAGCAAGCCGGTGTAGGCGGCGACGGCGCGGCCGTCCGCGCCGGTGAACACGAGGTCCGCCAGCTGGGCATGCACCCCGCCGCCGTTACTGACTTCCAGCACGGCCTTGCCGTCCTCGCGCCGCAGGCTCCAGCGCAACTGTGCGGGGGCCGGCTCCGCGCCCGCCGGGGACACGAAGATGGGCAGCGAGTGCCGCATCACGAAGTTCAGGTTGCTCTTCTTGCCATCCGCCGCCGCGCCCGCCGCCTGGGGCACGGGCAGCTCATCCACCAGCACGCGGTAGGCCTCTTCCGCCGGGCCCGCGGGCGGCGGGCCGTTGCGGATCACGCGCACCAGTTGCCGTCCGTCGGTGGGCAGCTGCAGCATGGGCGGGCTGACGACCAGTCCGTCCGCCGGCTCCATGCGGTCCTGCCCGTCCACCTGCGTCCAGCGGAAGACGCGGATCTGCGCGTCCAGCGGCGCCGTTCCCGTGTTGCTCAGCCAGAGCCCGTCGCCCTGCCGTGTCGGCGCCAGTGTCAGGGTGACCGGCGAGACCTGCAGGCCGGCCGCCTGGACCGCACCGCCGCCAAGCAGGCATGCGCCCCACAGTCCGAGGATGGCAAGTGCACGTCTCACGATTCAGCTCTGGCTCGGTGATTCAGCTCTGGCTCAGTACGTGACCGTCACCGTCACGGTGTCGGCGTAGCTGTCCGGGGTGAAGTTGGCGTTGGTGTTCTTGGCGTAGACCGTGTGCGTGATCGCCGCACCGGTGCCCGTGCCGCCGACCACATTGGCGCCGGTGCCGATGGTGTTGCCCCACACGGTGGTGTTGCCCGCGTTGGAGTACAGCGCGTAGGGCACCTTGTCGGTGTTGGTGGCCGAGTTGGCGACGGACGACATGGCACCCGTGCCGTCGGTGGTGCCGCCGTTGGTGGACGAAGGCAGCAGGCCGACGGTGTACGGCGTGGTCTTGGAGCAGGTGACCGAAATGGTGTTGTTGCCCGTCTGGTTGGTGGCGGTGGGCTGCACGGACGCACCCAGGTTGATGTCGGAGGCGCTGCCGGCCGTCACCGCGCAGCTGCGCACGATGGTCATCTTGACCTGGAAGCTGGCACCGGCGGTGTCAGCCAGGGCCGAACCGGATGCGAAAACGAGGGTGGCGGTGGCCGCCGCGGCGACTGCGAGCTTGAGCATGAAAGCACTCCAAATGTAATCAATAAGACCTGCAAGGTCGGTATTTTGTAATCATTTTGCATACGTTTTGACTACAAAGTGGCGCAAGGATGCCCCACAACCGGCCCGTTTGCCCTCGGATTCACGGCGCCTCGGCTCAAATTTCGTGATCTAGTTCTCGTAACAATTGGAAAACTGTTTGCATTGTTTACATTTCCACCACAGTCAAGACGCCCCTGCCTCCGTGAAGTGGAGGCCTTGGTGCGGTCGATGGCGGGTGGGGAAGTGGTCGCAACAAGCGCAGGGCTTGGTGGCGCCCGAGGCTGGGCAGCCTCAGGAAGTCGATGCGGGCCGGCTCACAGCGTTGCCCGGACCCGCCCGGGCGCAGGCGGCAGGGAGTCGCCCTGCCCCCTCCAGCCTCAGGCCTTGGCCAACCGCCGCCGCGCCTTCACCGCCGACGCCAGCCCCTCGAGCACCGGCACCGTCTGCGCAAAGCCGATGCACGCATCGGTGATCGACACGCCGTGCTTCAGCGGCACACCGGGCTTCAGGTCCTGCCGGCCTTCCTCGAGGTGGCTCTCGATCATGATCCCGGTGATGCGCCGCTCGCCGCCCGCGATCTGCGCGGCCACGTCTTCGGCCACCACGATCTGGCGCTGGTGCTGCTTGCTGCTGTTGCCGTGCGAGACGTCGATCATCACCTGGGGGCGCAGGCCGTTGGCCAGCAGCGCCTCGCAGCTCGAAGCGACATCCGCCGCCGAATAGTTGGGCGCCTTGCCGCCGCGCAGGATCACGTGGCAGTCGTCGTTGCCGCGCGTCTCGAAGATCGCGGCCATGCCCATCTTGGTCATGCCCATGAAGGCATGCGGCGCACGCGCCGCGAGGATGGCGTCGGCCGCCACCTTCACGCTGCCGTCGGTGCCGTTCTTGAAACCGACCGGGCAGCTCAGTCCCGAGGCCAGTTGGCGGTGGCTCTGGCTTTCGGTGGTGCGCGCGCCGATGGCGCCCCAGGCGATCAGGTCGGCGATGAACTGCGGGCTCAGCAGGTCGAGGAACTCGGTACCGGTCGGCAGGCCCAGCGTGGTCAGCTCCAGCAGCAGGCGCCGCGCGCGCTCCAGGCCTTCGTTGATGGCGAAGCTGCCGTCCAGGTGCGGGTCGTTGATATAGCCCTTCCAGCCGACGGTGGTGCGCGGCTTCTCGAAGTAGGCGCGCATCACGATGAGCAGGTCGTCCTGCAGCGAATCGGCCACCCTCTTCAGGCGCTGTGCGTACTCGATGGCCTGGTCGTGGTCGTGGATGGAGCACGGGCCGACCACCACGACCAGCCGGTCGTCGCGGCCGTGCAGCACGTCGGCGATGGCCGCGCGGCTGCCTTCGACCAGCGCGAGCGTGTTGTCGCGCACGGGCACGCGCTCCTGCAACAGCGCGGGGGTCATGAGGGGACGCACGGCGCCGATGCGCACGTCGTCGATGCGGGTGGTGTCGAGGGTGCTGTCGCGGGAGCCGACTTCGGCGTCGTGGCGGGGGTCGTCGAGGCGGGACATGGTCGTGGGATGCTGTGATGTCGAGGGGGTTGCTTCGATTGTCCCCCAGCACGCCCTCCTCCCCCGGCTCAGGCCGCCTTCAGGAACCCGTCGGGGTCCGGCGCGGCCTGCATCGGCGGCTGGCCTCACGGGACCAAAGCCAGGCGATCACGTCGACGAATTCGACAGCGCCGCCAACTTCTTCCTCGCACTCTGCAGGAGGCCGATCTTCTCGACGGGCAGCGGCGCCTTCGTATCCCCGGGCTTGATGATCTCGAGCGCCGCGGGTTTCGGCATGAGTGCATCGCGCGGCGTGAGGCCGTTGAACTTCGCGTTCGAGATGACGTGCACCTTCAGGTGACGGTGGATGTTCTTCGAGAGCTTCCGGCAGGCGGCCGCCAGGGTGGCTTCGTCGGGCATCGACTGGCCGTGCACGACGAGCAGCTCCAGGGTGCCGTCTTCGTCCTCCGCGAGCACGAAGGCGCGCACGACCGAGGCCTTGAACTTGCCGCGCAGCATCGCGCGAACCGGCTCGGCCGCGGCGAACGACTTGAGCGCGATGTTGCGCAGTTCGTCGTGGAAGACGAACGCGCGGTCGATCGAGAAGGTCTCGGCCTCCTCGGCCTTCGGCTTTTGCTTCTTCAGGATGCCGCTGCCGACGAGGTGCGCCAAGGTGCGCTCCGCATCGGCGGGGTCGAGCTTCGAGCGATGGGCCAGCTCGCTGGAAGACAAGGGTTGTTGGGGCGCCGCGTAGGCGACCATCAAGAGCTTTTGCACCTCGGGGGCGAAAAGAAAATCTGCAGCACTCATTTCGCGGTTCTCTACTTCTGTGCTTCTGTGGGGTTCTCTACAAGCGGGCTGCATTATCGAGAGCGCCCCGCTTCCCGTGCGATGCGGCTTTCTCCACGGCGTTTTCGCGGCGGATTCCGTCACCGCGCATGGCGCCGGCCTACAGCGGAGCCCGGCGCTCACCGGTAAGAACGGCTGAACACGACAAGGAGCTTCAGCCATGGACCTGAAACAGACGATCGACAAGATCAAGCAGGTGGATGCGGCGCGCGCCGACTACCCCGGCGAACACCTCGTCGTGCTCGGCGCCGGCGTGCTGCTGTTGCTGGCCGCGGGCCGCAGCCGGTCGTTCCTGATGCGAGTCGTCGCGGGCGCCGCCGGCGGCGCGCTGATCGGCCGGGCGGCGAGCGGCACCGGCGGCATCGCGAAACTGGCCGGCGTGTTGCAGAACGGAGGCCTGGCGTGGCCGCGGCGTTGAACTCACGGGCCGGCGACCCCCGGCGGTACTGGGCCCCGTGCCTGGGCGTGGCGCTGGTGGCGATGTCGCTCTTCTACGTGACCTTGAAAGACCTGGTGCACGAGAGCGCGGCGCGTGCTGCGCTCCTGACCACGGCAGTCGTTCCGGTCGAGGCCGAGCCCGACAGATCGGCCGCTCGCCGAACGTTGCCGGATGCGGCGCCAAGCGCATCCTCAGCACCCGTCACCCCGACAAACGCGAACTTCGAGCCCCCGGTGATCGGCCCCGAAACGCCGGCCGCCAAGTCCGTGCCTGCCGTCGTCGAGGTGCACAAGTGCGTCATGCCCGAGGGCGATGCGGCCTACTCCGACGGGCCGTGCCCCGCAGGCGCTCGCGCGACCACACTGCGATTGCCGCGCGACCTGCACGCCTCGGCGAGTCTCTGAGCTCTTGAGCGGCTCACCCCGCCTTCAGAAACACATCGTGGTCCGGCGCAAAGTTGGCGTGCAGCGGCAGCATCGCGCCGCCGAGCGCGCAGGCCTGCGCCCCCGCCCTGCCCCCATGCAGCTGCGGCGCCCACAGGCCTTCCCAGTTGCATTGCGCGAGCGCCGCGCGGGTCTGCACCAGCAATGCGTCGAGCAGCGCGCGCGACATCGAGCCGTCCATCACCACGTCGGCCAGGTCGAGTACCGCCGTGCTGCTGACGATGGCATGCGCCAGCGCGCGTGACGCGCTGCCGAGCCAGGCCTGCGTGGCCGCGGCGAACGGCGCTTCGAGCGCGCGGTCGTCGTAGGCGGCCGTGGCATCGAGGCCTTCGGCGCGCAAGCGCTGCTCGAGCTCCCACAGCGACGCCTCGGCCACCACCTGCGTCGACAGGCCTTCGGAGGGCTTCTCGGTGCGCATCGGGATCGACGCGAGCGCACCCGCGTTGCCGTGCGCGCCGGTGTGCAGGTGCGAGTTGATGACCAGCCCACCACCCACGAAGGTGTCGACGAAGATGTAGAGAAAGCTCTTGAGGTCGTGTCCGCGCCCCGTCACCAGTTCGGCCACGCAGGCCGCCACGGTGTCGCGCGCGAAGCCCACGGGCACGTCGGTGCGCGCGCGCACCTCGGCCAGCAGGTCCATCTGGTTCCACTCGTCCGACTGCGCCTTCGACAGCCCCAGCGTGCGGTGCCAGCCTCCGAGCTGGAACGGCGCCGCCAGCCCCGCGCCCACGTTGCGCGCGGCCAGCGGCCCGAGCCCGTCGCGCAGGCGGTGGATGTGCTCGGCGATCACGGGCAGCAGCGCCACGGCGTCCGGAAACTCGTAGCGGATCGCGTGGTGCTCGCGCACGCGCGCCGCGAAGTCGATCAGCAGCCACTCGGCCCCGCGCCGCCCGAGCTTGACGCCGATGGCGAAGGCGCCGTCGGGGTTCAGCGCCAGCGGCACCGAGGGCTGGCCGATGCGCCCGCGCACGCGGCTTTGCTTGACGATGAGGCCGTCGTCCTCGAGCCGCGCGGTGATCAGGCCGATGGTCTGCGCGCTCAGGCCCGTGAGCCGCGCGAGGTCGGCCTTGGGCAGGCTGGTGTGCACGCGCAGCGCCTGCAGCACCACGCGCTCGTTGAACTGGCGCATGCCCACCTGGTTGGAGCCGCGCGGACGCAGCAAGGCCGAAGGGCGTTCAACGATGTCGATGTCGGTGTCAGGCATGCGCCTCCGCGGGCAACTGGTCGGCGGTCATGGCGCCGGTCATCACGGCCACGGTGTCGCTCATGCTGATCTTCTTCGGATTGAGCACGGCCGCGCGCCTGCCCAGGCGCGCCACGTGGATGCGGTCGGCCACCTCGAACACGTGCGGCATGTTGTGGCTGATGAGCACCACGGGCAGGCCACGCTCGCGCACGCGGCGGATCAGCTCGAGCACCATGTTGCCTTCCTTCACGCCGAGCGCGGCGGTGGGCTCGTCCATGATGACCACGTGCCGCGCGAAGGCCGCGCTGCGCGCCACGGCCACGCACTGGCGCTGGCCGCCTGAGAGGGTTTCGACCGCCTGCGTCATCGACTGGATGCCGACCTTCAGGTCGGCCATGCGCGCCGTGCTTTCGAGCAGCATCTTCTTCTTGTCGAGCATGCACAGCACATTGCCCAGGAAGCCGGGGCGGCGCAACTCGCGGCCGAGGAAAAGGTTCTCGTAGATGGTCATCGCGGGCGCGACGGCGAGGTCCTGGTAGACCGTCTCGATGCCGGCGCGCCGCGCGTCCAGCGGGTTGCGGAAATGCACCGGCGCGCCGTCGAGCAGGATCTGGCCTTCGTCGGGCACGATGGCGCCCGACAGCGCCTTGATGAGCGACGACTTGCCCGCGCCGTTGTCGCCGATCACCGCGAGGATCTCGCCTTCGCGCAATTCGAAGTCGACACCGTCGAGTGCGGTGACCTGGCCGTAGCGCTTCACCAGGCCCTTGGCCTGCATCACGATCTTGGGGTTGGCCACGGTGTTCATCAGCGGGCTCCCTTGCGCGAGAGTTGATCGGCCGCCACCGCCAGGATCACGAGCACGCCCGTCACCAGCACCTGGTAGATCGACGACACGCCCATCAGCGTGAGCCCGTTGCGGAACACGCCCACGATCAGCACGCCGATGAGCGAACCCAGCACGATGCCGCGCCCGCCGAACAGGCTGGTGCCGCCGAGCACCACGGCCGTGATGGCGTCCAGGTTCTCGGTCTGGCCCGCGTTCGGGTCGCCCACGCCGGTGCGTGCCACCGACAGCAGCGAGGCGATGCCGTAGAACACCCCCGCCGCCACGTACACCGCGAGCAGCACGCGCTGCGTGGGAATGCCCACCAGCCGCGTGGCCTCGGCGTTGTTGCCGATCGCGTAGACATGCCGGCCGGCCGCCGTCTCGCGCAGCACGAACCACGCGAGCGCATAGAGCGCGAGCATGAGCACCGAACCCCACGCCACCTCGGCGCTGCCGATGGTGAAGGTGGTGCCCAGGCCCGTGAGGCCGGCGGGCAGGTCGGTGATGGTCTGCGAGGACGAATACAGCTGCGTGATCGCGAACGCGATGTTGAGCGTGCCCAGCGTCACGATGAAGGGCGGCAGCTTGATGCGCGTGACCAAGAGGCCGTTGAGCAGGCCGAAAAGCGTCGTCACGCCGATGCCGCACAGGATGGCCACCGGCACCGGCATGCCGAGCTCGGTGGCGAACTTCGTCATGATGATCCCGCCCAGTGCCATCACCATGCCGCACGACAGGTCGATGCCGGCCGTGAGGATGATCAGCGTCTGGCCGATGGCGATCACGCCCACCACCATCACCTGCTGCAGGATCAGCGACAGGTTGCCGCCCGTGAGAAAACGCTCGGACTGCGTCGCGAAGAAGATGCAGGCGCCGAGCAGGGCCAGCCACGGCCCGAGGGCGCCCCACGGAATGCGGTGCGTCGGAGATGTCGCCATCGATGTGCTTTCCTTGTTGCCGGGGGCCGTTTACTTCTTGCCCCAGCACAGCTCGGTGCCGGTCTTGGTGTCCTTGCTGTCGACGCCGGCCACGCTCTTGCCGGCGATGAGCGTCACGCCGGTGTCGACGTAGCCCGAGGCCTTCTTGCCGGTCTTGGCGAATTCGACGCCCGCGGCCACGCCCATGGCGGCCATCTTCAGCGGGTACTGCTGCGAGGTCGCGGCGATGATGCCGGCGGCCGTGTCCTTGATGCCCTGGCAGCCGCCGTCGACCGAGACGATCATCACGCCCTTCTCCTTGCCCGCGCGCTTGAGCGCGTTGTAGGCACCGGCCGCGGCGGGCTCGTTGATGGTGTAGACCAGGTTCACGTCGGGCGCCTTCTGCAGGCAGTTCTCCATCACGGTCTGCGCCTTGGCCTGGTCGCCGAAGCTGTCGGCCATGCAGACGATCTCGGGCGACTTGGACAGCTCGTTCGACTTGGCGTCGTTGGCCGGCAGGCCGAAGCCCTTCATGAAGCCGTTGTGGCGCTGCGCGCCCACGGGGTGGCCCGGCAGCAGGTCGAGCGCGACGATCTTGGGCGTCTTGCCGGCCATCGCGGCCTTGGCGTATTCGCCGATCAGCACGCCGGCCGTGTAGTTGTTGGTGGCGAACAGCGCATCGGTGGCCTCGGGCGGATCGGCCGGGCTGTCGAGAGCGATGACCATGATCCCCTTGTCACGCGCCTTCTTGATCGCCGGCACGATGGCCTTGGCGTCGCTGGGCGTGATGAGGATGGTCTTGGCGCCGGCGGCGATCATGTTTTCCATCGCGGTGATCTGGCCCGCGTTGTCGCCGTCGGCCTTTCCTGCCCCTGACAGCAGCTTGGCGCCGAGCTTCTTGGCCTCCTCCTGCGCGCCCTCTTTCATCTTCACGAAGAAGGGGTTGGTCTCGGTCTTGGTGACCAGGCCGATGACGGGCGGGTCGGCGGCCAGGGCCGTGGACGTGGCCGATGCGGCCAGGGCCAGGATGGCCAGGGCGGGAACGAAGCGCGGGCTGATGAACATGAGGTTGTCTCCTTCAGGGGGGCGGGCGCACAGCGCCTGCCGTACTTGCTATGGAACCGGATGACCACCCGCCAACGAGCGGGAAGGCATTCGGACGAGGGGGACTATCGAGCAGTCGACCGACTAAATCAAGCAACTTGAGTTATCGAAAACCCGAGGCCTGACGGGTTCGTGCGGTCAGAGCTGACTGCGACGGAGGATTCCGTGCAGCGCGTAATTTGTAATTCAAACAGCCTCGTTTCTATTGCCGCTCGCTCAATTCTTTTCTGATTTTGACAATTGTCATGGATGTTGATTTATCGTCATCGAAGATGCAAAGAATCGGCAATTCGCAAAACGAAAAATAAAGTTTTCGCTGGAGCCCCACCACTCGCCAGCCGTTGATGCCAATGGATGCAGTGCTCCTTTTTTCGTTGCGATCCGCCGACCTGCTCGAATGAACAAATAACCCGGAGGGATCGCGGCACATGTTCGGCCACCTTGTGGAAATACTCAGAAACAGTCCGGAGATCGCATTGTTTCTGGTGCTGTGCATTGGCTACGCGGTGGGCCAGATCCGTTTCGGCCCGATCCAGCTGGGCGGCATCTGCGGCACGCTGATTGCCGCGCTGGTGGTCGGCCAACTGGGCATCCGGCTCGACGACAGCGTGAAGAACGTGTTCTTCATGCTCTTCATCTTTGCGCTCGGCTACGCGGGCGGCCCACAGTTCTTTGCCAACCTCGACGCCAAGGGCCTGCGGCTGGGCCTGCTGTGCCTGGTCGAGGTGGTGGTGGTGCTCGCGCTGGTGCTCGGCGCCACGGTGCTGCTGTCGCTCGACCGCGGCACGGCCGCCGGGCTGATGGCCGGCGCGGCCACCGAATCGGCCGTGGTGGGCACGGCGACCGACGCGATCTCGAAGCTCTCGCTCCCCGCCGCCGAGATCGCGCAGCTGCAGGCCAACGTGGTCACGGCCTACTCCATCACCTACGTGTTCGGGCTGATCGCCATCGTGGTGGTCACGAGCCAGGTGTTTCCGCTGCTGCTGCGCGTGAACCTGCGCGCCGAAGCCGACAAGCTCTGGAAGACCATGGGCGGCGGCGCAGACGACCCGGACGCCGCCAGCGCCACGCCCGAGATGGTCGGGCGCGTGTTCCGCGTCACCGTGGGACGCGGCCGCTCGGTCGGCGAGCTGACGTCGATCCTCGGGCGGCGGGCCAGCATCGAGCGCGTGGTGCGCGACGGCCAGAGCCTCGCGGTCGAGCCCGGGCTGCACTTGCGCGTGGGCGACCAGGTGCTGGCCATCGGCCGGCGCAGCGCGCTCGTCAACGTGGGCGAGCTGCTGGGCCGCGAGTTCGCCGACACCACCGCCTTCGATACCGTGGTCGAGACCACCGAGGTCGTCGCCAACCGCCGCGAGTGGTTCGGCCGCGGGCTGCGCATGCTGGAAAACGAGTTGCCGTCCGCCGTGCAGGTGATCGGCGTGGCGCGCGACGGCCACGCCATGCCGCTCGTGAACGACCTCACGCTGCAGCGCGGCGACGTGCTCCAGCTCTACGGCCCCGCGCCCGAGGTGGCGAGCGCCATCGCGCAGGTCGGCGACCGCGTGATCGCCTCCACGCGCAGCAACATCAGCTTCGCCGCTGCGGGCATTTTGCTGGGCGTGTTCATCGGCAGCTTCAGCGCGAAGCTCGGCGGCATTCCGTTTTCGCTCGGCACCGGCGGCGGCGCGCTGCTCACGGGGCTGGCCTTCGGCTGGTACCAGTCGAAGCACCCGCACCGCCTGAGCGTGCCGGCCGACGCGCTGGCGCTCATGAAGGACCTGGGCCTGGCCACCTTCATCGCCTGCGTGGGCCTGGCCTCGGGGCCGCAGGCGCTGGCGCTGGTCCAGAAGTTCGGCGTTGCGCTGCCGCTCGTGGGCATCGCCGTCGCGGTGGTGCCGGCCAGCATCTCGCTGTTCGTCGGCCACCGCCTGCTCAAGCTCGAGGCGCCGGTGCTGCTGGGCGCCATCGCCGGCCAGCAGTGCAGCACGCCCGCGCTCAGCGCGGTGCAGAACGCCGCGGGCAACGCCACGCCACTGCTGGGCTACACGATCACTTACGCCATCTCGAACGTCGTGCTGCCGCTGATGGGCCCGCTGATCGTGGCCCTGGCCGGCCTGGTGCAGCACGCGAAATAAGACAACGACCCGAGACGCTCCACGCCCTTCTCTTCTCTCTTCTTCTCATTGATGCCCTGAAAGGACTTCCTCTATGGAATGGCTGCATGAACTCTTCAAGAAGTCGCCCGAAATGGCGCTGTTTCTCTCACTGGCTGTCGGCTACTGGATCGGCAAGATCAAGTTCGGCAAGTTCCAGCTCGGCGGCGTCGCCGGCTCGCTGCTGGTGGCGGTGATCGTGAGCCAGGTCGGCGTGCAGATCGACGGCGGCGTGAAGGCCGTGCTGTTCGCGCTGTTCATCTACGCCGTGGGCTTCGAGAGCGGGCCGCAGTTCTTCAGCTCGCTGGGCAAGCAGTCGATCAAGGAGATCATCCTGGCCGCCGTGATGGCGGCCACCGGCCTGGCGACCGTGGTGGTCATGGCCAAATTGTTCGGGCTCGACAAGGGCCTGGCGGCGGGCGTGGCGGCCGGCGGCCTCACGCAGAGCGCCATCATCGGCACCGCGGGCGACGCCATCGGCAAGCTCGGCCTCGCCGCGGCCGAGACCGCGCGGCTGCAGGGCAACGTGGCCATCGGCTATGCCGTGACCTACGTGTTTGGCTCCTTCGGCGCGATCATCGTGTGCGTCAACATCCTGCCCAAGCTCATGGGCCGCAGCATCCGCGACGATGCGATCGCGGCCGAGACGGCGATGCAGGCCGGCGTGAAGGTGCTCGGCCCCGACCAGGAAGAAGCCGCGCCCTCGCTGGTCGGGCGCATCTACCAGCTCACGAGCGATCCGCAGCGCACGGTGGCCGACATCGAGAACGCCAACCCGGCCACCACCATCACCATCGAGCGCGTGAAGCGCGACGGCAAGTTCGTCGAGGTCAGCCCCACGCTCGTGCTGCGCCAGGGCGACTACGTGCTCACCGTGGGCCGGCGCGATGCCGTGGTGGCGAGCGCGCCGCTGCTGGGCAAGGAGGTCGACGCGGTCGACGGCATGGAGCTGACGCTGAACAAGCGCGAGATCGTGCTCACCAACAAGGACTTCGGCGGCAAGACCGTCGACCAGATCCGCCAGGCCACCGCCGGCGGCGTGCGCCACGGCATCTTCGTGGTGCAGCTCAGTCGCATGGGCCAGGTGCTGCCGATGAAGTCCGACACCGTCGTGCAGGTGGGCGACCTGGTGTCGATCTTCGGCGCCGAGCAGGACGTGAAGCGCGTCGCCTCCCTCGTCGGCGACGTGATCGTGCCCAGCGCCAAGACCGACTTCGTGTACCTGGGCGCGGGCCTGGTGGTGGGCCTCTTGGTCGGCCTGCTGAGCGTGAAGATCGGCGCCATTCCGCTGACGCTCGGCGCCGGCGGCGGCGCGCTGCTGTCGGGCCTGCTGTTCGGCTGGTACCGCGCGAAGAAGCAGACCTTCGGTGCGCTGCCGCCCAGTGCGGTGCAGCTGCTGAAAGACCTGGGCCTGGCGGGCTTCGTGGTCGTGGTCGGCCTGACGTCGGGCCTGCAGGCCGTGCAGACCATCAAGGAACTGGGCCTGACCATCTTCGGCGTCGGCGTGGTCGTCACGCTGGTGCCGATGATCCTCACGATGCTGTTCGGGCGCTACGTGCTGCGCTACGACAACACGGCCGTCTTCGCGGGTGCGCTGAGCGGCTCGCGCAGCGCCAACCCGGCCTTCGGCGAAGTGCTGGGCAAGGCCGAGAACGCCATTCCCACCGTGCCCTTCGCCATCACCTACGCGCTGGCCAATGTGTTCCTCACGCTGCTGGGGCCGCTGATCGTGGCGCTGATCTGAGCACCGCGCTTTTCCTCTTCTTTCTTCTTTCCTTTTATCAACCAAGGAGTACTCCATGGATTTCGGCGACGTGAAAAAGCTGGGCGGCCTGAGCCCGTTCGAACTGAAGGATGCGCTGATCCAGGTCGCACGACAGAGTGACCGGCTCATGCTCAACGCCGGCCGCGGCAACCCGAACTTCCTGGCCACCACCCCGCGCCACGGCTTCTTCCAGTTCGGCCTCTTCGCCATGACCGAGGCCGAGCGCTCGTACATCTACATGGCGGACGTGGGCGGCTTTCCGCAGCGCGAGGGCATCGAGGCGCGCTTCGAGCTCTTCGCCAAGTCGCACGAGGGCGAGCCCGGCGTGCGCTTCATCGAGGCTGCCGTGTCCTACGTGCGCGACCAGCTGGGCCTGTCGGCCGGCGACTTCATCTACGAGATGTGCGAGGCCATCCTGGGCTGCAACTACCCGGTGCCCGACCGCATGCTGCGCCTGACCGAGATCGTCGTGGGCCAGTACATCCACAAGGAGATGATCGGCACCCACCCCTTCGTGGGCAAGTTCGACATGTACGCGGTGGAAGGCGGCACCGCCGCCATGACCTACCTGTTCAACAGCCTGCGCGAGAACCACCTGCTGTCGCCGGGCGACACCATCGCGCTGGGCATGCCGATCTTCACGCCCTACATCGAGATCCCGCACCTGAACGACTACCAGCTCATCGAGGCGCTGATCGACGCGCCGCCCGAGAACAACTGGCAGTTCACCAAGAAGGAGCTGCAGAAGCTGCTCGACCCGAAGGTCAAGGCCTTCTTCCTGTGCAACCCAAGCAACCCGCCGTCGGTGAAGATCAGCGACGAGGTGCTGGGCTATATCGCCGACATCGTGAAGCAGCGGCCCGACCTCATCATCCTCACGGACGACGTGTACGGCACCTTCGCCGACAACTTCCTGTCGCTGTTCGCGATCTGCCCGCAGAACACCATCCTGGTGTATTCGTTCTCGAAGTACTTCGGCGCCACCGGCTGGCGCATGGGCGTGGTCGCCACGCACGAGAACAACATCCTCGACCGCAAGATCGCCGCCCTGCCCGAGGCCAAGCGCCGGGAACTCGACGCGCGCTACAGCTCCATCACCACCGAGCCGCGCAAACTGAAATTCATCGACCGCCTCGTGGCCGACAGCCGCACCGTGGCGCTGAACCACACGGCCGGCCTGTCGACGCCGGTGCAGGCGCAGATGGTGATGTTCTCGCTGTTCTGCCTCATGGACGAGGGCGAGACCTACAAGAAGTCGATGAAGCACATCGTCTCGCGCCGCAAAGAGGCGCTGTACCGCGAGCTGGGCCTGCCGCTGCAGCCCGACCCGAACTCGGTGAGCTACTACCACCTGCTCGACCTGCAGGACATCGCCACGCAGATGCACGGCGAGCGCTTCGGCAAGTGGATTCTCACGAAGCTGCAGCCGAACGAAGCGCTGTTCCGCATCGCCGCGGAAACCAGCATCGTGCTGCTGCCCGGTCGCGGCTTCGGCGGCAAGCACCCCTCGGGGCGCGTGTCGCTGGCCAACCTCAACGAGTACGACTACGCGAACATCGGGCGCTCGCTGCGCAAGATGGCTTCGGAGTACTTTGCGATGTTCGAGAAGGAGGTGGGGGGTGGCAAGGTGGGCACGGCGAAGACCGCCGTGGTCAAGCCCGTGAAGACGGGCAAGACCGGGAAGAAGAAGTAGCCCTTCTCCCCGGCTACCGGCCCCGCAGGGCGCTCAACCCGCCCTGCGCGCCGTCAACCACTGCGACGGCGCCAGGGCCGAGGCCACCACGCGCACTTCGCCGATGTTGCCGAAGAAGCCGTCGGAGCGGTCGTTGTTCCAGGAGCCGCCGCCCACCACCCATTGCGCGGTGGCCGAGAGCGAGGCCAGGCCCTGCGCCGCCGCGGTGTTGCGCAGCACCGGCGCGCCTTCGACGTACATCGTGGTGTCGTGCGACACCGGGTCGTTGACGATCGCGATGTGCACCCAGCGGTCGGCGATGACCTCGCCCGACCAGTTGGTCTTTGCATAAGGGGTTCCTGCCGGGCTCGGCACGACCTCCCATTGCACTTCGCGCAGGCTCGAGATGGCGAACAGCATCGGCGGCGCGTCGCCGTCGCCCTGGAAACCGGGCAGGTTCCCGCTGCGGCCGTCGCGCGTCATGATGTTCATCCACGCGTGGTCCTTGCTGGTCCAGGCCTTGTCGATCTTCACGAAGGCTTCGACCGTGTAACCCTGGTCCAGCGTGTGCGCGTTGATGGGCGCCGCCGGATCGGTGAGGAAGTAGCTCATCCGCGGCGGTGCGTTCTTGTTGGTGTTTCGGAAACGCACCGAGCCCGGCGCGGCCGAGAGGCGGTGGCGGTCGTCCGTCCAGATGATGTCGCCGTCGGCGGCATTGCGGATGACGCTCTGGTTCAGGGCATCGCGACGCAGCGGATTGGTCCCCGTCACGTCCGCGATCACGGTGCCCGGCAGCACCGGCTGGTTCACCGCACCGCCGACGAAGCGCCAGTGCGCCAACGTGTTCGCGACCTTGGGGTAGTCCTCCGCATCGACGGCGGGCCGCTGCACGGTGGCCTCGGGGTCCTTGTAGTTGGCCAGGATCAGCGCCTTCGCCTGCTCGACCAGCGACTGCTCGACCGTGGCCTCGCCCGCGGCAAAGCCCTTGTTGAAGCCGGCGAAGCGCTGCGCGAAATCCATCTCGATGGTGAAGGCCTCGTTGGGCGTGGTGAGCACGGCCTGGTCGAAGGCGTTCAGCGTGGCGGCGGGCTTTTGCGGCACCCAGGGCGAGAACGACAGCACCTTGATCTGCTTGTTCGTCAGGTCGAACTCGTACAGGCGCATCAGGCCGTTGCCGCCCTGGTAGGCCATCTGGTAGTCGACCACCATCTCCTCGACCTTGTGGCCGAAGTCGTTCGTCTTCGTGAGGTGCGCGGCGCCGTGGTGGTGGCCGTTGAGCGTCATGAAGATCTGGTCGTTGTCGCGGATCAGCTTCTCCCACAGCATCTTGCCGTAGTCGGTTTCCAGCGGGCTGGTGCCGTCGGGCGCGATGTTGAGCAGCTGGTGGTTGACCAGGATCACGGGCAGCGTCGGGTTCTTCGCGATCACCTGCCGCGCCCACACGATGCCCGCGTCGGACACGCGCCACGACAGCGACAGCACCATGAACTTCTGGCCCTGCGCCTCGAACACGTGGTACTCGTGGAAGCCGCTGGTGTCGCGCGCGCCGAAGGTGGCCTGCTTCTTCGCGCGCTCGGTGCCGAACCACTGCAAGTAGGGCTCGGCGGCCAGGTTGCGTGCGGCGTCGGTGCCGTTGACGGGGTCGACGCCGTAGTCGACGTCGTTCAGCACGTCGTGGTTGCCGGCCAGCACGCTGTAGGGCAGCTTCGCGTCTTCGAGCACCTTCATGGCGGCATCGGCCACCTTCCATTGGTCGGGCTTGCCGACCTGGTCGACCACGTCGCCGAGGTGGATGGTGAAGGGAATGTGCAGCGCCTTGGCGTTGGCGGCGATCCACTTCGTCTGCGCCGCGAAGGGCGCACTGCCGAAACGCTTGTCGTACTGGTCGCTCTCGGCGGCGGTGGCGTAGCGCGCGTAGAACTGGGTGTCGGGCATCACGGCCAGCGCGAAGCTCGAACGCTTGCTCACGACGGGTTCCGGCGCGGGCGGGTTGGGCGCCGGTGCGGGGGCCGGCAGCGGGCCGAAGCCGGCGCCACCGCCACCACCACCGCCGCAGGCGGCGATGAGGGCGCTGCTGCCGCCGACGGTGAGCAGGGAGGCGCCGAGCTTGAGCATCTGCCGGCGTTGCGGGACGCGTTCGGTGTCGGGAGCGGAGGGGGAAGAAGAAGACGGGGAAAGCGCAAGCGCGCGTGCGCCGCGCGGATCGACGGAATCGGACATGACAAGAGAAAACGTTGGGAAGCACCCAGCGTAGGTCGCGGCCATGACTCGGTCATGTACGGCCCATGACACTTCGCCCCCGAAGCGCCCTCCCCTGAACCCGGCTCAGGCCTTGGCCACGCGCCCCGACGGCTCGAGCACCACCATCCGCCACGCACACAGCGTCCCCGCCACCGCCAGCAACGCCGCCAGCGCGAACATCGTGCGGTAGCCCAGCTCCTGCGCCACCGCCCCGCCGAGCAGCACGCCCAGCACGCCGCCGAAGCCGTAGCCGATCACCGTGAACAGCGCCTGCCCGCGTCCGCGCAGGTGGCCGGGGAAGCGACGCGACACCACGGCGATGCAGGCCGTGTGGTGCGCCGCGAAGCTCAGCGCATGCAGCCACTGCGCGATGACCAGCGCCGCGATGAAGCCGCCGAGCCCGGCCGTGAGGCCGAGCCGCGCCACCCCCGCGATGCCGCACACCAGCATCCAGCGCGGCATCGGCAACAGGCCGATGAGCCGGCCCTGCAGGAAGAACCAGACGATCTCGGCCACCACCGACAGCGCCCACAAGAGGCCGATGGTGCTCTTGCCGTAGCCGATCGAATCGAGGTACAGCGAGAAGAACGCGTACACCGAGAAGTGCGACATCACCTGGAAGAACAGCGATGCAAAGAACCATCGCACGGCAGGGATGCGCAGCACGGGGCCGATGGGCTCCTTCACGGCGTCGTGCGCGGCCGGCGGTTCGCGCAGGTCGGGCAGCTTCATCGTCGCGAGCAGCACCACGGCCAGCGTGCCGGCGGCCCAGTACGGGAAGTGCTTCATGCCGAAGCGCTCGAACCACTCGCCCGCGACGAACACGGTGACCAGGAAGCCGGCCGAGCCGCACAGGCGGATGCGCCCGTAGCGGCCCCAGTCGCCCGCGACGATCTGCGCCATGGCCGCTTCGGTGAGCGACATCATCGAACTGGTGTGCGTGAACATCACGAGCAGCACCAGCGCGAGCCACCAAGCGCCGCCATGCCACCACAGGCCGAAGGAGCTGGCCAGCGCCACCGCGGCGCTGAAGCGCAGCAGCTTCACGCGCTGGCCGGTGTGGTCGCTGAGCGCGCCCCAGGCATAAGGCGCGAAGACGCGCGTGATCGATTGCACCGAGGCCAGCAGGCTGATCGTGAAGATCGGCAGGCCCAGGTCCTTGAGCCACAGCGGCAGGTAGGGGTTGAAGAAACCGATGTGCGCGAAGTAGCTGGCCGACAGGCCAGCGAATGCCAACAGGTGGCCGCGCCCGGCGGCCACAGGTGGCGCGGCGGACACTACAGGAAAGACGACTGCGGCGACGCAGCTTCGCTCTTCTCGACGGGCGGGTTCACGTCGCCGCACTGCGCGCGGTTGCGCAGCACATGCTCCATCACCACCAGCGCGAGCATGGCTTCGGCGATGGGCGTGGCGCGGATGCCCACGCACGGGTCGTGGCGGCCCTTGGTGATGACTTCGACGGGGTTGTTGTTCACATCGATGGACTGGCGCGGGCTGATGATCGAGCTGGTGGGCTTGATCGCGATGCTCACCTCGAGGTCCTGCCCCGAGCTGATGCCGCCCAAAATGCCGCCCGCGTTGTTGCTGAGGAAACCCGTCGGCGTGATCGAGTCGCCGTGCGTGGTGCCGCGCTGCGTGACGCTGTCG
Source organism: Variovorax sp. V118 (assembly GCF_041154445.1). GTDB lineage: Bacteria > Pseudomonadota > Gammaproteobacteria > Burkholderiales > Burkholderiaceae_C > Variovorax > Variovorax boronicumulans. Next base: position 3,320,187 of record NZ_AP028663.1, read on the forward strand.
AAGCCGGCGCCGATTTCCACGGCCTTCACGGCGTTGATGCCCATCATGGCGTAGGCGATCTCAGCGTCGAGCTTGTCAAAGAGCGGCTCGCCCAGGCCCACGGGCACGTTCGTGGCAGTGACGCGGATGCGAGCGCCGCACGAGTCGCCGGCCTTGCGCAGGCGGTCCATGTAGTCCTCCAGCGCGCTCACGTCGGCGATGGGGGCGAAGAAGGGGTTGTTCGGGACGTGGCCCCAGTTCTCGAAGGGAATGGCGATCTCGCCGATCTGCGTCATGCAGCCGCGGAACACCATCCCGTATTTTTCGGCCAGCCATTTCTTGGCGACCGCGCCGGCCGCGACCATGGGCGCCGTGAGGCGCGCCGAAGAACGCCCGCCGCCGCGCGGATCGCGGATGCCGTATTTCTTCCAGTAGGTGAAGTCGGCGTGGCCGGGGCGGAACTGCTGGGCGATCTGCCCGTAGTCCTTGCTGCGCTGGTCGGTGTTCTGGATCAGCAGCGCAATGGGCGTGCCGGTGGTCTTGCCCTCGTACACGCCGGACAGGATCTGCACCGCGTCGGGCTCGTTGCGCTGGGTGACGTGGCGGCTGGTGCCGGGGCGCCGGCGGTCGAGGTCGCCCTGGATGTCGGCCTCGCTCAGGGCCATGCCCGGGGGCAGCCGTCGATCACGCAGCCGATGGCCGGGCCGTGCGACTCGCCGAAATTGGTGACCGCGAAGAGAGTTCCGAAGGTGTTGCCGCTCATGGCGGGGATTATCCCCACAAAGCAGCAGCCGACTCAGTCGGTGGTGTTTTCCATGCGCTTGGCGAGCACGCCCAGCTGCAGCTCGATGCTGAACAGCCGCTCGTTCAACACCGCCGTCTGCAGCCGGATCGCCTCGACGATGGCCTTGGTCTGCGGGTCGGAGGTGCTGTCGGACAGTTCCGCCAGGTCATGCAGCTTCTTGCGCAGTTCGTTGCTCATGGGGCCTCCGTTCGGTCGTGGGGTGCGTCGTGGAAGCCCCAGTATGGAGGCTCGTCAACGCTCCGGCAATGCGGCACCGCCCGGGGGTACCGCGCCCTCTTGCGCATGCGACGCGCCCACGCTGCGCAGCCGCACCGCCACCAGCACGCCGACGAACAGCAGCACCACCGCGCACAGGCCGGCCACCAGCCGCAGGGCGCGCAGCAGCGCCTCGCGCCCGGTGTCGAGCAGCGCGGCGCCGGTGGTACCGGGCAGTTCCCCGGCCAGCGCGACCGCTCCGCCCAGCGTGCTGCGGGCGGCTTCGACCGCCGCCGCACCGGCCAGGCCGGCGGGTACGGCGTCGGCCATGGCCGCGCGGTAGATCGCCGCGCCGACGCTGCCGAGGATGGCGATGCCCAGCGCTCCACCGAACTCGGAGCTGGTCTCCGAGATGGCCGAGGCCACGCCCGCCCGCTCGGGCGGTGCGCTGCCCACGACCAGATCGGTGGCCAAGGTGAACACCGGCGCCAGGCCGAGCGAAGAGATGACCGCGCTCGTCACCATCCAGGCCAGCCCGCCCTGCGCCGGCAGCAGCACCAGCATGCCGAAGCCCAGCGCCGCCACGCCCAGCCCGCCGCCCATCACGTAGGCCGGGCACAGGCGCCGCGTGAGCGCGGGCACGATCATCGAGCCGACGATGAAGGCGCCGGCGCCCGGCATGCTCCACAGGCCCGCCGCCAGCGGCGGCAGGCCGAGCACCAGCTGCAGGTACTGCGCGTTGTACAGAAAGAGCCCGAACATCACGAAGCAGGCCAGCATGTACGCCCCCAGCGAGACGCTGAAGGCCGGCAGCCTGAACAGGCGCAGGTCGATCATCGGGTTGGCCAGCCGCCCCTGCCGGCGCGCGAACAGCCAGCCCAGCAGCGCACCGGCCGCGATGGCCAGCAGCGACACCGCGTCGGGCCCGTGCTCGGCCACCTGCTTGATGCCGTAGATGGCCGCCAGCACCGCGCCCAGCGAGAGCGCCACGCTGGCCAGGTCGAGCGCGCCCGCGTCGGGATCGCGGTACTCGGGCAAGAGCCACGGCCCGAGCGCCAGCAGCAGCACCATCACCGGCACGCCGATGAGGAACACCGAGCCCCACGGAAAGAACTGCAGCAGCACGCCGCCCAGCACCGGGCCGATGACGGCGCCGGCCGAGTAGCTCGAGATCCACACGCCGATGGCCACGGTGCGCTGCGCCGGGTCGAGGAACATGTTGCGGATCAGCGAGAGCGTGGACGGCGCCAGCGTCGCCCCCGCCACGCCCAGCAGCGCGCGCGTGGCGATCAGCATGTTGGCGCTGGTCGAGAAGGCCGCGAGCACCGAGGCCACGCCGAACGCCACCGCGCCGATCAGCAGCAGCCGGCGCCGCCCGATGCGGTCGCCCAGCGTGCCCATGGTGACCAGCAGGCCGGCCACGAAGAAGCCGTAGATGTCGACGATCCACAGCAGCTGCGAGGCGGTCGGCTTGAGGTCTTCGCTGATCGACGGGATCGCCAGGTTCAGCACCGTGAGGTCCATCGAATAGAGCATGCAGGGCAGCGCGATGACCGCCAGCCCGGTCCATTCGCGCGCCGTGGCGCGGGCGGGCGCCGCCCGGTCGAGTGCGCCGCTCATGGGCCGGCTCCGCTGTCGCTTGCCGACCAGGCCTTGCGCACCTCGATGCTGCTCAAGCGCGCCGAGGGAATGCCGGCCGCGAGCTGCAGCGCCTCTTCTTCGCTGTCGGCCTCGACCAGGTAGAAGCCGCCCAGCTGCTCGCTGGTTTCAGCGAACGGCCCGTCGGTGACCGAGAGTTTGTCGCTGCGCATGCGCACCGTGACCGCCGTGCCGGCCGGCTGCAAGGCCTCGGCCACGACGAGCTTGCCGAGCGCCTGCAGGTGGGCGTCGTAGTCGATGTGTTCGTTGATGTAGTGGTCCATGTCCTGCGCCGAGAAGTGGCTCGTCTGCGCGTCGGTTCCGTAGATCAGGCAAAGGTATCTCATGCGGCATTCCCCTCGGGGTTTTCGATCATTTCCATGACCTCGATGGGACGCACTTCGATGGCGCCGTAGCGCGCCATCGGGATGCGGCCCGCCAGCTGGATCGCGGCGTTCAGGTCGCGCGCCTCGACCAGGATGAAGCCGCACAGCTGCTCGCGCGCTTCGGCGTACGGACCGTCGACGTGCGAGCGCTGGCCCTGGCGCACCTGCACGACCTTGGCGGCGCGCACCGGGCTCAGCGCCTCGGCGGCGATGAAGTGGCCAGCGGCTTCGAGCAGGCGGTCGTAGGCCATCGAGTCGGCATTGAGCGCACGGCGCTCGTCGGGCGGCAGCGCGCGAAGCACCGCTTCGTCGCAGTGAACGAGGCAGAGGTATTTCATGCGGAATCTCCTTGCAAATTTGAGTGAGGACATCACTGGTCGAACGGCGACGGCCGGAATCGACAAGGGCTGTCAAAAATTTTTCGTGTCGGGCAGCGAGGCCAGCTGCCGCTCCAGGAACTGCCGCTCGGGCTGCTGGCGGACCAGCGACAGTGCCTGCAGATAAGCCTCACGCGCGTCATCGGTACGGCCCAGGCGCCGGCACAGTTCGGCACGCGCGCCGTGCGCCAGGTGGTAGCGGGCCAGCTCGCCGCGCGCGAGCAGCGCATCGATCAGCGCCAGCCCGGCCGCCGGCCCGTCGCGCATCGCCACGGCCGCCGCGCGGTTGAGCTCGGCCACGGGCGAGGGGTCGAGCCGCAGCAGCACGTCGTACAGGCCGACGATCTGCGGCCAGTCGGTGGCGGCGGCCTCGGCCGCTTCGGCGTGCACCGCGGCGATGGCGGCCTGCAAGGTGTACGGGCCGAAGCGGCGCGACAGCAGCGCACGCTCGACCAGCGCCGCGCCCTCCCCGATCTGCCCGCGATGCCACAGGCTGCGGTCCTGCGCGTCGAGCAGCACAAGCTCGCCCTGCGCAGAGGTGCGTGCGGCGCGGCGCGCGTCGTGCAGCAGCATCAGCGCGAGCAGGCCCAGCGCCTCGGGGTCGGGCAGCAGCTCGGCCACCAGCCGCCCGAGGCGGATCGCCTCGGCCGAGAGGTCGGCGCGCGTCACGCTCTGGCCCGACGAGGCCGCGTAGCCTTCGTTGAACACGAGGTACACCACGCGCAGCACGGCGTCGAGCCGTTCGGGCAACTCGGCCAGGCCCGGCACCTGGTACGGAATGCCCGCATCGCGGATGCGCGCCTTGGCCCGCACGATGCGCTGCGCGATGGTGGGCGCGGGCACGAGAAAGGCGCGCGCGATCTCCTCGGTCGCCAGCCCGCAGACCTCGCGCAGCGTGAGCGCCACCTGGGCGTCGGGCGCGAGCGCGGGGTGGCAGCAGGTGAAGACCAGGCGCAGGCGGTCGTCCTCGAGCGCGTCGGCATCGGGGTCGGCCTCGTGCCAGGCGGGCGCGGGGTCGGCCAGCGTGTCGGTGTGGGCGGTGGCGTCGTCCCACGCCGTGAAGCGCGCCTGCCGGCGGATGCCGTCGATCGATTTGAAGCGCCCCGCCGACACCAGCCAGGCGCGCGGGTTGGTCGGCACGCCTTCGCGCGGCCATTGCTCGAGCGCGGCGCGAAAGGCGTCGTGCAGGGCTTCTTCGGCCAAGTCGAAATCGCCCAGCAGGCGCACCAGCGTGGCGAAGATGCGGCGCGACTCGGTGCGGTAGATCGCGTCGAGCGTGTCGGCGATCGCCGTCGGTTGTTCCGTCACCCGGTGTCGCCGGCGAGCAACCAACTCTCGAGCTTGACGAGGGAGCCGGTCCAGCCATGGTTGTGGCCGTCGCGCGCCGCTTCGTCGAAGAACTGCTGGTGCATGAGCACGAGCTCGCAGCCGCCCGCGTCGGGCTCGAGCTGCACCGTGACACGCGACTCGCGCTCGGGCGTGCTGCGCCAGGCCCAGCTGAAGACCAGCCGGCGCTCGGGCACGACCTCGAGGTACGTGCCGCTCACGTCGTGCGTCTCACCGTCGGCCGCCAACATGGTCACGCGAAAGCGCCCGCCCACGCGCAGGTCGACCTCGGCCAGCGGCACGTCGACGATCTCCTCGGGGCCGAACCAGTGCTTCAGCGCTTGCGGGTCGGTCCACGCGCGCCAGACTTTGGCGGGGCTGACGCGGAAGTGCCGGCGGAGCGTGAGCGAGGGGCGATCGGTGCTGGGGCCGGCGGTGGGGCCGGGGGAAGGTTTCGCCATTCGGTGTCCTCCTGGTGGTAGAGAAAGCGCGCCAGGGCATCGAGGCGGCCGGTCCAGAACTTCTCGTAGCGCGAGAGCCACACGGCAGCCTCCTGCATCGGGCCCGGCGACAGCTCGCAGCGCACGACGCGGCCCGCCTTCGTGCGCGAGATGAGGCCAGCGCCTTCGAGCACGCGCAGGTGCTTCATGAAGCCGGTCAGCGACATGCCGTGCGGTTCGGCCAGCTCGGTCACGCTGAGGCCGCCCTCGCCCAGCGCTTCGAGCACGCTGCGGCGGGTCGGGTCGGACAGGGCCGCAAACACGGCGTCCAGGGCATCTGAGTGAACCATGCGGTTGAGTATCTGGAGCGGCCCGCAGGCCGTCAAGCAATGGGCCGTGCGCAGGAACGGTTTATGCATGCTGCATCGCAGCATCATCCCCCGCGAAGGAGCGCCCATGCTGGACCGAACCGCCACCCAGTTCTCCCACGTCAAGCCCGGTGACACCGACTACGTCTCGGGCGGGTTGCGAGACTTCTTCCTGTACCGCGACCTCGGCATTGCGGCCGCCACGCACGGCAAGGTGATCGCGCACCTGGTCAAGGCCAACATGGCACCGGAAACGGGCACCGGCTGGCACCGCCACGAGGCGGACTTCCAGATCGTCATCATGCTCAAGGGCTGGGCGCGCTTCATGTACGAAGACAAGGAGACGCGCGTCGAGGCCGGCGACGTGGTGCACCAGCGCCCCGGCATCCGCCACTTTCTCTTCGACTACTCGCCCGACATGGAGTACCTGGAAATCGTCTCACCGGCCGACTTCAAGAGCATCGACGTCGAGCCAGTCTGCGAGATTCCGCCGCCCACGCCCTGGCCCTGAAACCCACGGCCGGCGCGGCTTTGCGCGCCGATAAACTCCTCGCGTCTCACCAGAAACGACAACAACCGAGGAGAGAGAACTTGCGTATTCATACTGCCCGCCTGACGGCCGGCTTGCTGTTCGCGTGCGCCCTGACGGCCACCAACCTCAGCAACGCCGCATCCCCCACCACCGCTTCCACAACCTCGACCGCGAGCTCGCTCGAAGCCGAGCAGGAAGCCGCCTTCAAGGCCGCCAAGGCCGTGCAGAAAGCCGGCCCCGCCGACATCACGCTGCGCGACCAGGCCCACCTGAAGCTGCCCGCCGGCTACGTCTGGGTGCCAACGCCCGCCGCCGCGCAACTCATGCGCAGCATGGGCAACCGCACCGACGACACCTTCATCGGCGCGATCTTCCCCGCCGACGACGGCGACTGGATGGCGGTCGTGAAGTTCGTGAAAGAGGGCTACATCAAGGACGACGACGCCAAGGACTGGAACGCCGACGAGCTGCTCACCAGCCTGAAGGAAGGCACCGAAGCCGCGAACGAGGAACGCGCCAAGCGCGGCATCCCGGGCATCGAGGTCACGGGCTGGGCGCAGAAGCCGCAGTACGACGCCGCGACGCACCGGCTGGTGTGGTCGGCCCTGTCGAAGAAGAAGGGCAGCGACGGCGGCAACCCCGGCGTCAACTACAACACCTACGCACTGGGCCGCGAGGGCTACCTGAGCCTGAACCTCATCACCAACGCGAACGACCTCGAGAAGTACAAGCCCGACGCCACCCAGCTGCTCGGCGCGCTGCAGTACGACGACGGCAAGAAGTACGCGGACTTCAACGCGTCCACCGACAAGGTCGCCGCCTACGGCCTGGCCGCGCTGGTGGCCGGCGCGGCCGCGAAGAAGCTGGGCCTGTTCGCGGTCGCCCTCGCCTTCCTGGCCAAGTTCGCGAAGGTCGCCGTGGTGGCCGGCGGCGCGGCGCTGTGGGGCCTCACGAAGCTCTTCAAGAAGAAGAGCTGAGCCTGCAGCAGCCCGCCGCGCTCAGCGGCCCGAGAAGCGCGGCGCGCGCTTCTCGGTGAAGGCCCTCACGCCTTCGCGCCCATCCGCGCTGCCCGCGCGTCGGCGCAGCAGGCGGTGTTCCATCTCGAAGTGTTCTTCGATCGGGCGCTCGGCGGCCCCCCCGCACAGCGCCTTGATGCCCGCGAACGATGCGGTGGCACCGTTCGCCAGCCGCGTCACCAGCGCTTCGGCAGCCGCCGCCAGTTCGGCGTCCGGGTACAGCGCATCGACCGCGCCCGCCGCCAGGCAGCGCGCGCCGTCGATCGGGTCGCTCAGCATCAGCCATTGCTGCGCGCGCACCGGCCCGATGCGGCGCGACAGGAAATACGAACTCCCCGCGTCCGGCGACAGCCCGATGGCCGCGTAGCCCGTGCGCAGCTTCATCGACTCGGTGGCGAGCACAAAGTCGCCGCACAGCGCCAGCCCCACGCCGGCGCCGCCCACCGTGCCGTTCACCGCCACCACCAGCGGCGCCGGGTTTTGCGCCAGCCGCAGCAGCGCGGGATGCAGCCGGTCGAGGATGGCGTCGACCAGCTCGGGCAGCTTGTCGCCCGCCGCCACGAAGCTGTCGATGTCGCCGCCCGCGCAGAACACGCGGCCCTCGCCCGTCAGCAGGATGGCGCGCGGCGCCGCTTCGAGCACCTCGTCGATGGCGCGCGCCAGCGCATGGCTGCTCGCCAGCGAGACCGAGTTCGCACGTTCGGGCCGCTTCAGCACGATGCGGCCGATGCCGTCCTGCACACCCCAGGCAATGCCTTCTTCGAACTGCATCTCAGATCCCCGTGAGCCCACCGGTGCACATGAGCGTCTGGCCGCTCACGTAGTCCGACTCGGGCGCGCACAACAGGTACACCGCGCCGGCCGCCTCTTCGGGCGTGCCGCCGCGGCCCAGCGGGATCGACTGTTCCATCATCGCCAGCAGGCCGGGGTTGACGCCGACCTTGATCTCGCGCCCCTCGATGTTCGCCGTGGTGGCCTCGGCCGTGCTGGCCGTGAGCCGCGTCTGGATGAAGCCGAAGGCCACGCAGTTCACCGTGACGTTCATGCGGCCCCACTCCTTGGCCAGCGTCTGCGTCATGCCGACGATGCCGGCCTTGGCGGTCGAATAGTTGGCCTGCCCCGCATTGCCGAAGAGCCCGGCCACCGACGAGATGTTGACCACCTTGCGCACCACGCGCCGGCCCGCTTCGCCCTCGGTTTTCGCCAGCGCACGGATCACGGGCTGTGCGGCGCGCAGGATGCGAAACGGCGCCGTCAGGTGCACGTCGATCATGGCGTACCACTGCTCGTCGGTCATCTTCTGCACCACGCTGTCCCAGGTGTAGCCGGCGTTGTTGACGATGATGTCCAGGCCCTTGAATTCGTTCACCGCCGTGCCGACGAAGCGCTCGGCGAAGTCCGGCGCCGACACGCTGCCGACGCAGGCCACCGCCTGCCCGCCCGCGGCGCGGATGGCCTGCACGGTTTCGTCGGCCGGTTCGGCATCGAGGTCGTTGACGACAACGCGCGCGCCTTCGCTGGCGAGCTTCAGGGCGATCGCGCGGCCGATGCCGCGGCCCGAGCCGGTGATGAGGGCGACCTTGCCTTCGAGTTTGGGTGTCATGTCTCTTCTCTCTTCTTTCATTCGTTCGTTCAAGGGGTCAGCGCAGCGCCACCAGCGCCTCGCCCGCGATGCGCGTCTGGCCGTGCTGGTTGGCGCTGAGCACTTCCACGCGCACGCAGCGCTCACCGTTGTGCTCCAGCTTCTCGACCACGCGACCGGTGCAGCGCACGGCATGGCCCAGGTGCGTGATGCCCTGGAAGCGCACGTCGAAGCGGCGCAGCTGCGCCTGCGGCACCCACTGCGTGAGCAGCCGGCCGAGCCAGGCCATGCCCAGCATGCCCTGCGCGAACACGTCGGGCATGCCGGCCTTGCGCGCGAAATCGGTGTCGATGTGGATCGGGTTGTGGTCGCCCGAAGCGCCCGCGAAGAGCGCGAGCGTGGTGCGGTTCACCGGCGGGAGTTGCAGCGCGGGAAGTTCGTCGCCGACGTGGACGGTGTCGTAGCGGAGGGTCATCGCAGGTTCTTTCTTCAGTGGCGGCAGACGATCACCGTGCGCAGTTCGGCCACGAGTTCGTCGCGCTGGTTGGTGGCGCGCGAGGTCTTGACGACGAACTCGAGCGCGCCGTTCTTCTTGTCGTAGATGTCGCTGATGGTCGAGCGCACCGTCACCGTGTCGCCCACGCAGGCGGGGCGGTGGTAGCTGAAGCTCTGCTCGCCGTGCAGCAGCTTCGACAACGGAATCTGCAGGTCGGTGAGCAGTTGGTCCGAGGTGCCCGAGTCCAGCTCGGCGGTGAACAGGAAGGTGGGCGGTGCCGGCAGATCGGGGTAGCCGGCGTCGCGCGCCGCCGCGGCATCGGTGTAGACCGGATCGGTCTCGCCGATGGCCTTGGCGAAGAACTGCAGCCGGCTGCGCTCGATGGGCAGCACCGACGCGGGCAGCTCGTGGCCGATCCATTTCTTGTCGATCATGGGTGGCCCTGCCCTCAGACGCGTTCGTACAGCGTGACCACGCAGGCGCCGCCCAACCCGAGGTTGTGCTGCAGCGCCATCCGCGCGCCTTCGACCTGGCGCTTCTCCGCCTTGCCGCGCAGCTGCTGGACCAGCTCCGTGCATTGCGCAAGACCCGTGGCGCCCAGCGGATGGCCCTTCGACAGCAGGCCGCCCGAGGGGTTGGTGACGACCTTGCCGCCGTAGGTGTTGTCGCCATCGACCACGAACTTCTCCGCGCCGCCCACCGGGCACAGGCCGAGCGCTTCGTAGCTGATGAGCTCGTTGTGCGCAAAGCAGTCGTGCAGCTCGACCACGTCGATGTCCTGCGGGCCGACACCGGCCGCGTCGTACACCTTCTGCGCCGCCTCCTGCGCCATGCTGAAGCCCACCACCTCGCGCATGTCGCGCGCCTCGAAGGTGATGGCGCGGTCGGTCGTCATGGCCTGGGCCTTGATGCGCACGCTGCGGTCCAGCCCGTGGCGTTCGGCGAAGCGCGGCGAGCAGACGATGGCGGCTGCGGCGCCGCAGGTCGGTGGGCAGGCCATGAGCCGCGTCATCACGCCGGGCCACATGACGGGCGCAGCCATCACCTCGTCTTCGGTGACGACAGTGCGAAACAGCGCCACCGGGTTGTTCGATGCATGGCGGCTGGCCTTGGCGCGGATCTTCGCGAAGGTCGACATCTGCGTGCCGTACTGCTGCATGTGGGCCAGGCCCGCGCCGCCGAAGTAGCGCAGCGCCAACGGCACCTGCTCGTTGCCGACCAGCTCGTCGGTGATCGATTCGAAGTGGTCGAACGGGCTCGGGCGGTCGTTGAACACCGCACCCAGCGCGCCGGGGCTCATGTGCTCGAAGCCCAGTGCCAGCACGCAGTCGGCCGCGCCGCTGGCCACGGCCTGGCGCGCCAGGAACAGCGCGGTCGAGCCGGTGGAGCAGTTGTTGTTGACGTTGACGACCGGAATGCCGGTCATACCGACTTCGTAGAGCGCGCGCTGGCCGGCGGTGGAATCGCCGTACACGTAGCCGACGTAGGCCTGCTGCACCAGCTCATAGCCGATGCCGGCGTCTTTCAGCGCGGCATTGGTGGCGTGTGCGGCCATCTGCGGGTAGGGCTGGTTCGCGCCCGGCTTGGTGAAGGGGATCATGCCGACACCGACGACGTGGACATCCTGGCTCATGAGGGGCTCCTGAAGTGAATGAACGAGTGAAAGAGGAAGAGGCACAGGGCTCAGGCTACGCTTCGTTGGCGCCCTTGCCAAAACGGTTCGCGCAGGCGGGTCTTGAGCACCTTGCCCGCACCCGACAGCGGCAGCGCCTCGACCACCGCCACGCTGCGCGGGCATTTGTAGTTCGCAATCAGCGCCTTGCAATGCGCAATGAGCGCCTCGTCCGCCAGCTGCTGGCCCGGCTTGAGCACGAGCACCGCATGCACGGCCTCGCCCCACTCCTCGCTGGGGATGCCGATGACCGCGCAGGCCGCCACGGCCGGATGCTGGTTGATGGCGTTCTCGACCTCGGCCGAATAGATGTTCTCGCCGCCGCTGATGATCATGTCCTTCAGGCGGTCGACCACGAAGATGTAGCCGTCGTCGTCCATGTAGGCGCCGTCGCCCGTGTGCATCCAGCCGCCGCGCACGGCCGCGGCCGTTTGCGCGGGCTGGTTCCAGTAGCCTTGCATCACGTTGGGGCCGCGCACCGCGACCTCGCCCACGGTGCCGCGCGGCACCTCGAGGCCTTCGGCGTCGACGATGCGCACCTCGGTGCAGTAGCTGGCGCGGCCCGCCGAGCGCAGCTTTCCCCGGCGCTGGCCTTCGGCCGTGTGGTTGCGTGCGGGGTTGATGGTCGCCAGCGGCGACAGCTCGGTCATGCCGTAGGCCTGCACGAAGTCCACGCCCGGGAACGCTGCCATCGCGCGGGTCAGCACCGCCTCCGAGATCGGCGAGGCGCCGTAGGTGATGCACTTCAGGCTGCCGAGGTCGCGCGGCTCGCGCATCGCCGGATGGTCCACCAGCATCTGGATCATGGTGGGCACCAGCAGCGCGTGCGTGACGCGGTCTTGTTCAATGGCGTTCAGCACCGCCTCGGGGCTGAAGGCCGGGATGATCGCGTGCGTGTTGCCCTCCAGCCAGTGCGGCGCGGCCAGGCCCATGTCGGCCAGGTGGAACATCGGCGCGGCATGCAGGTAGCAGCCCTCGGGCGAGGCCAGGCCCTCGGCGTGCAGGGCCAGCGCCGAACTGCCCATGTTGGTGTGGCTCAGCATCACGCCCTTGGGGAAACCCGTGGTGCCGCCGGTGTAGAAGATGCCCGCCAGGTCGTCGTCGCAGCGGCCGGCGTCGGGCACGGGCGAGGCGGCTTCCAGCAACGCCTCGTAGCCGAGCATGCCGGGCGGCGTCGGGCCGTCGCCGCAGTAGATCACCTCGCGCAGGCTGGTCGCCTGCCCGCGCATCTGCTCGACCACCGCGCGGAAGGTGTCGTCCACCAGCAGCAGCGAAGAGCCCGAGTCTTCGAGCGAATACAGGATTTCAGCGGCCGACCAGCGGATGTTGCAGGGGTTGAGCACGCCGCCGCCCCAGGGCACGGCCATCTGGTATTCGAGGTAGCGCGCCGAGTTGAGCGCCAGCATGGCAACGCGGTCGCCCTGCTGCATGCCGAGCCCCTGCAGGGCGCCCGCCAGGCGCGCGACGCGCTCGGCATAGGCGCGAAAGCTCAGGGTGCGGCCGGCGGCGCGCACGGCGATCCGGTCGGGGTGCTGCTGCACGCTGCGGTGCAGCGACTGGGTCAGGTACATGGCGGTTGTCTCCGTTCGGTTCTTGTGTAGGCGCATGGTAGAAACCGCGCCGTGCCGCGGCGATTGCGCATCGCATCGCCCGCATGGCAGAAAACCTCAATCGACACCCGCGCCGCCACCGGGTCTGATCCGATCACGCATGCTGCAACCGCCCGTCACCATCCCGATCGTGTTCGTCCAGGGCATGCTCTCGGGCGTGCGCGCGCGCGGCGACGACGCGCCGATCTGCATCGACACCGCGCTGCAGGACGCCGGCATCGCCCCCACCCTGCTCGATGCACCGGGCGCGCGCGTCACGGCCGAGCAGTACGTGGCGCTGTTCGCGCTGCTGATGGAGCGGCTGGACGACGAGGCCCTGTGCTTCCTGTCGCGCCGCCTGCGCTGCGGCAGCTTCGCGCTCATGACCCGCGCCACGATGGGTGCCCCCACGCTCGAGGTGGCGCTGCGGCGCGTGGCCCGCACCTTCAGCCTGCTGCAGGACGACCTCGAGATGGTGCTGCTGCACGAAGGGCCGCTTGCGGGCTTCGGCCTGCGGGTGCAGGGCATGCCGAGCGCGCCGCTGAACTTCCTGCACGAGCTGATGCTGCGCGTGTACTGGCGGCTCTTTGCCTGGCTGCACGGCGGCCGACTGACGGCGCGCCGCTTCGACTTCGGTTTCGAGCAGCCGCCCTACGCGGCGCGCTACAACAAGGTGTTTCCCGCGCCGCTGCAGTTCGGCCAGCCGCTGTCGGCCGTATGGTTCGACGCCAGCGCGCTGGCCACGCCGATCCGCCGCGACGCGCGGGCCATGCGCGACTTCCTGGCCGCCGCGCCGGCCCACGTGATCCTGCCGCCGCTGGGCGAACTGGCCGTGAGCGCACGCGTGCGCACCGTGCTGCAACAGCACCGCCCGGCCTGGGCCGACCTGGCCACGGCCGCGCGCAGCCTGCACATGTCGGTGAGCACCCTGCAGCGCCACCTGACGACCGAGGGCACCTCGTTCCAGTCGCTCAAGGACCAGCTGCGGCGCGACGTGGCCATCGTGCGCCTGAACACCAGCACCGTGCCGCTGGCGGCGCTGGCCGAGGAGCTGGGCTTTTCGGACAGCGCGGCGTTCCAGCGCGCGTTCAAGACCTGGACCGGCGGGGCGCCGGGGTCGTATCGAAGGCGACCCAATCCGGAGCCGGACTCGGACCCCGAGGCTTGAAGCTACCCGCCTACCACTTGACTCGCACGCCGAGCGATCCGTTGACCGAGCTCTTCACCTTGGCATCGCCGCCCGACGACCACAGCTTGCCGATTTCACCGTACAGGCTGGTCGCCTGGCTCAGGGCCAGCGTGAAGCCGCCCGCCAGTTCGGTGCTGGTGCCGCCGGTGGGCGCCACGATGTCGGTCGCGGTCGCGCCGTTCACGAAGCGTGCGATGTCGGTGCCGCTCGACGTCTTGTAGACGTTCAAGCGCCCGTACGGCTGCAGCACGCCCAGGCCGGTGTCGACCTGGCCCTTGACCCGCACGCCCGCGCGGGCGATCCAGCCGCTGTCGGCTTGGGGCTGCGCGATGGCACCGGCGATGACCGAGTTGCCCAGGTCCATGTGGTGGTGGATCAGCTGCAGCTGCGGCTCGATGCGCCAACCGCTGCCGCCGATCGCGAACGCCTGCCCCACTTCGATGGAGCCCAGCAGGCTGTGGCCCTTGCCGCCCACGCCGGCGCTCAGCATCGGCTCGACGGTGTAGCGGTGACGGCCCGACTGCAACACGGCGTCGGCATAGAAGCCGCTGTCGGCGGTGTAGGTGCCGTACACGCCGACGTACTGGCTGCGCAGGTCGTTGCGGCCCACGCCCAGATTGCGGATGCCGCTGGCGAAGCCGCTGACGCGTGCATCGCCGTCGAGTTGGCCCACGTACAGGCCCGCGCGCCAGTTCGGCGTGGCGAGCAGGTCGGTGCCGGCCTGGAAGCCGGTGAGGCGGCCCTTGCTGGTGGGCGAGACGGTGCCGCCCTGCTGGATGTCGATGTCGGTGGAGAGCACGCGGGCCCAGGCGCGGCGGTCAGAGCCCGTCGGCGTGCTCGCGGCGCCCTTCACATCGTCGTCGCCCACGCGCTTGCGCACATCGCCGAGCATCGCGAGGTTGCCCTGGCGCAGCTGGCCCGGCAGCGCGGCGTACAGCGCGGCTTCCGGGCGGTAGGTGACGACGGGCACGCCCACCGGTTGACCCGGCGACACCGCGTCGGTGGTGGAGCGCAGGTACCAGCTCTCGCCCGCGCCCTTCGCATCGGCGGCATGCAGGCGGTACTCGTAGGCGCCTGCGTCGACATGGCCACCGGCCAGCGAGAAGGCGTCCTTCGTGGTCTGCGCGGTGGTGGTCGCGCCGTTCTGCGCGGTGATGACCTCGATGCCGTTGCCGCTCGTGAGTGCGCCCAGGCCACCGAGGTTGCCGATCTGCACCTGGGTCTTGCCGCTGGCGACGGCGGTGGGGCCGTCGAGCACGAGGCGGTCCGAGGGGCCGGTGCCATTGAGCGTCGTGCTCAGCTTCAGCACGCCGTTCGTGCCGACGTAAGCGCCCTTGACCGTGAGCGTCGTGCCTGCGGTCGTGCCGGCCAGGGACACGGTGCCGCTGTTCTTCAGCGACGCGACGGTCTGATTGAAGCCCGCCAGGTCGAGCGTGGCACCTGTGGCCACGCTGTGCGCCGAAGCAGCGCTCAGCGTGTTCACCGCGCCCGCCTTCAACGTGCCCTGCGCCACGTTCGTCGCACCGGTGTAGGTGTTGGCGCCCGACAGCGTCAGTGTGCCCGTGCCCTGCTTGGTGATGAAGCCACCTCCGCTGATCGCGCCGCTCAGCGTGCCGCTGAATGCCCCGGTGTCGATGACGGGGTCGTTGTTGCCCGTCAGCTTGATGGTGTTGGCAATCGTCAGCCCGTTCGCGCTGAAGCCCAGCGTGGTGCCGTCGTCCATCGACAGCGTGCCGGTGCCCAGTGCCTGGCTGTGGCCCACGTTCAGGCGACCCTGGCGCAAGGCCGTTCCGCCGGTGTGGGTGTTCTCGCCCGACAACGTGAGCGTGCCCGTGCCGACCTTGACCAGCGAACCGCCCACGCCGGAGATGACGCCCGAGATTTCGGTGTCGGTGTTCAGGGCGCCCGTGGTCAGCGCCTTCGCGCCGAGCAGCACGCGGCCTGCCCCTTCGAGCGAACCGATGGCGGTGTCCGGCGTGCCGAGCTTGGACAGGAAGACCGTGCCACCCGCCTTGTTCACCACGCTCGCCTGGGCGGCCGTTGCGTTGTCGCGCATGTCCAGCGTCCCGCCAGCCTCGTTGACGATGGTCGCCTGCTCAGCCGAGGCATCGTCCCAGAGGTTGGTCGCGCCGCCGGCGAAGTTGGTGATGTGGGCCTTGCCCGCCTTGGCGTCGAACCAGACCGTGACCTGGCCGCCGCGGTTCTCGATGGTGGCGTTGCCGGCGGTTGCGTTGCCGCGGAAGTCGATCGATCCACCGGCATGCGCCACCAGGGTCGCGCGGCCGGCCGAGGCGTTGTCCTGGAACTGGACGAAGCCGCCGTTGCCCGACTGGGCGGCGCCTGCCGTGATCTTTAGGCTTTCCGCATCCGCACTGCCGCTGAAGATCAAGGCCGCGCCACTGCTCACGCCCACCGGACCGGTGCCCACCGCGCCTGTCACGCCCACATTCAAGGTGCCGCCATCGACCTGCGTGCCGCCCTTGTAGCTGTTGGCCGCCGTGACCAGCAGTTCGCCGACCCCACTCTTGCGCAGGCTGCCCGCGCCGCTCATCGTGCCCGCGAAGCTGCCGCTGGCCACCTGGTCGAAGACCACCCGGGCGTCGTTGACGATGGCGCCGCGCAGGCTGGTGGTGTCGCCCTGCAGCGTGCCGGCGCGCACGAGCGTTCCGCCGGTGTAGGTGTTGGCGCCCTTCAGGATCAGCGTGCCCAGGTCGTCCTTCGTGAGGCCGCCCGCGCCGCTCAGCACCGACGCGATGGTGGCCTGCATCTGCGCCCCCGAGGCCGTGCCGTCGCCGACCTTGATGACGGTGCTGGCGTTGCCCAGCGTCAGCGCGTCGCCGGTGACGAGATAACCGCTGGTGGAGAACTGCGCGCCGTCGATGCTGATCGCGCCGCCCGTGTTGTCCACCCGGACCGTGCCGGCCGCGCCGCCGAACAGCGCGAACTGGTTCTGCTGCCAGCCGGTGTTGGTCTTGCCGTTGGCGCCGGTCCAGCTGTCGGACGGGCCGTTGAGGGTGGAGTTGCCGATGCGCCAGGTGCCAGAGCCACCGCTGATCGTGCCGTTGTTGTAGGTGGAAGCATCGCCGCCCGCGCCGTCCCAGAAGCCGAGCGACACGCCCTTGCTGTTGATCAGGTTGATCTCGCCCAGCACCGACGACTGCACGTGCAGGTCGCCGACCGCCGTGCCCGCGGGCACTGTGCCGATATTCAAGCCGTTGTCGATCAGCGAGCCGGAGTAGCTGATCAGGCGGTACAGCCCGGGCCCGAAGGTGCCGCCGCGCGCCTCCGCCACGTTGAGCGTGCCGTCGAGCACGAGGCCGCCGTTGACCTTGACGAGGTCGTTGAGCGGGCCACCCGGCACGCCCGCCTGGCCCAGCTCGTAGCTCAGGAAGGCGCCCGGGTCGAAGCGCAGCATGCCAGTGGTCAGCGTGCCGAGGTTGCTGCCCGGTGCGAGCGTCGCGCCGTTGGCGATGGTGACCTGGCCCGAGATGGTGCCGCCGCCGCTGAGCGTGGCGCCGTTCTTGACCTGCACCGTGCTCGTGCTTGTGGCGCTGCCGGTGGTGTTGTTCACGCGCAGCGTGCCGGCGTTGACTTCGGTTGCGCCGGTGTAGGTGCTGGCGCCCGTCAGTTCCAGCACACCCGTGCCGTTCTTGGACAGGGTGCCGGAGCCGCTGATGACGCCTGCGTAGCTCAGCTCGCCCGCGCGGTCGAAGACCAGGTCGCCGTCGTTGCTGATGTTCCCCGTGATACTGCCGGTGGTGCCACCCGCGCCGATCTGCAGGATGTTGCCGACCACGACGGTGGTGGTGCCCGTGAAGGTGTTGTCGCCGGTCAGGGTCAGCTTGCGCGCGCCTTTCTGCAGAAGGCTGCCGGAGCCGCTGATGTTGCCGGCGAAGGTGGTGTCGGCGCTGCGGTTGAACACCAGCGCGGCGTTGTTGGCAATGCTGCCGAGGATGCTGCCGCTGTCGCGGATCTCCAGGGTGCCGCTGTCGATGGTCGTGCCGCCGGTGTGCGAGGCATTGCCGGTGTAGACCAGCGTGCCCGCGCCGGTCTTCGTCACGTTGCCGCTGCCGGTGATGTGGCCTGCGAAGGCCGCATCGTTCGATCGGTTGAAGACCAGTGCCGCGTTGTTGGTGACGTTGCCGACGGTGCCGCCATCGCCGATCTGCAGGGTGCCGCCGTCGATGGTGGTGCCACCGGCGTGCGTGGCGCTGCCGGTGTAGACCAGCGTGCCCGCGCCGGTCTTCGTCACGTTGCCGACGCCGCTGATGTTGCCCGCGAAAGCGATGCCGTTGGCGCGGTTGAAGACCAGCGCCGCGTGGTTGGTGACGTCGCCGGTGATGCTGCCGTTGTTGCCGCCGCTGCCGATCTGCAAGGTGCCCGCGCTGACCGTCGTGCCGCCGGTGTAGGTGTTCGAGCCCGAGAGCGTCAAGGTGCCCGAGCCTTCCTTGACCAGCGAGCCCGTGCCGTCGATGCTGCCTGCGAAGGTGGTGCTGGCGTTGGCCGACCCGACGGTCAGGGTCGCGCTGCCCAGCTGAACGGTGCCTGCGGTGCCCGACAGGCTCGAGGCACGCAGGTTGAAGCTGCCCAAGTCGAGCACACCGCCAAGCACGGTGTACGCCGTGTTCTGCGACAGGGCCGATGCGGCGCCGGAGCGCAGCGTGCCACCGCGAACGGTGGTGCCGCCCTGGTAGGTGTTGCTGCCCGAGAGCGTGACCGCGCCGGTGCCCCATTTCGTCACGTCGCCCGAGCCGCTGATGGCGCCGGAGAAGGTGCTGCTGTCGGTGCGGTCGAAAGCCAGCGTGCCGTTGTTGACCACGTTGCCCATGAGGCTGCCGCCGTCGCCGATCTGCAGCGTCCCCGCGCTGATGGTCGTGCCGCCGGTGTAGGTGCTGGCGCCCGTCAGGGTCAGCGTGCCCGCCGTCGTTTTCACGAGCTGGCCCGTGCCGGTGATCGCGCCGGAGAAGTTGCCGGACCGCACCGTCGTGGCCTGGGCCGAGCCGGCGCCGGTCCAGGTGTTCAGCGTGCCGGCGCCCTGCAGGTTGCCGATGGTGATGGTGTAGCCGTTCAGGTCGAGCGTGGCCCCCGCCTCCACGGTGGTCGACGCCACGTTGGCGAGGATCGTGCCGGCGCGCGCCGCGTCCGACACCTGCAGCGTGCCGCCGGCCACGACGACCGCCGCATTGCTGGTGACGGTGGTGGTGCCGCTGCCCAGGCGCACAGTGCCGTTCTCAGCGGCGATGCCGAAGACGGCGGTCGCCCCGGCGCCCAGCCACAGGCTGCCACCGATCCCGAGTGATTTGCCGCCTGCGGCGGCTACCGTGCTGCGCTGGCCGGTCGCGAAGGTCAGGTTGTTGGTCAGGTCGAGGCTCGAGGTGGCGGCCAGCGTGCCGCCGTCGAGCGTGACCGTGCCGGCGCCGAGCGCGCCGGCCGTGCCGATCTGCACCGTGGTGCCTGTCTTGATCGTGGTTCCGCCGAGGTACGCGTTGGGACTGCCCAGCGCCAGTGTGCCGCCGCCGTCGACCGTGAGGCTGCCGATGCCGGAGACGAAGCCGTTCATCGCCAACTGCGCGGGCGTCGCGCCGCTGCCGTCGACGGTGATCGCGAGATTGCCCGTGGGCAGGAACGCGCCTGTCAGCGCCCACCGGCTGCCGCTGGCGGCCTGGATCCTCGAGAAGCCCTGAAACGCGTCGTCCTCGATGTTCGTACCCTCCAAGCGCAGCGTGTTGCCCGTGCCCTGGGCGACCACGCCGCCGTTGAGCACGGAGCCTGCCTGGAGCGTGAGCGAGTTGTTGCTGGCGCCCAGCTGGAGCGAATTGGCGCGGGTCACCCCGTCGCCTGCGAGTCCACCGGAAATGATGCCGCTGTTGACGATGGTGAGATTGCTGCCGACGATGCCCGCGCCACCCTGCGCATACGCACCCAGTTGCGTGCCGCCCTGGGCGCCGCCTTCACCGTTGCCGCCGGCACCGCCATAGACCGGCACGTTCGCAATCGGATGGGTCCCTCCGGCGGCCAGGCCCTTGCCGCCGTTGCCGCCCGCGATTGAGCCGGCGTTGGTGATCGTCACGCCGCCCACAGGCACCACCAGCACGCCCGCGCCGCCGCCGCCGCCCGTCCCCTTCAGGGACGAAGTGCCTGTGAACGCATCGCCGCCGTTGCCGCCATCGCCGCCGAGGAGCGCCCCCGTCGTCTTGACTTCGAACGATTGGGTGGCGAGCACACTGCCACCACCACCGCCGCCGCCTGCACCGCCAGGGTCTATTGAGCCGGCGTAGCCGCCGGTCCCCCCGTTGCCGCCGCTACCGGCCTTGATCGAGGTGGTGACAGGCGCGGAGCCGGTCCGGGCGGAACCGCCGCCGCCGCCGCCACTGCCGTCGAGCCTGTCCGGGTTGTTGCCGCTCGACGCCGCAGCCCCGTTCGTTCCGTTGGCACCGAGGGCGCCCCCGGCGGCACCCGCGGCGGACTGATCGCCCTGCCCCCCATGACCGCCTTCACCGGTCGTGCTGCTGCCCGCCGCGTACCCTGCGCCATAGCTGCCGTTGACAAGGAAACCCCCTCCGCCCCCATCGCCCCCCGCGAACGACGCCCCGGCCAGCATCAGCAGCGACGCCGCGCCCGCCGCCCGCGCCACCGCCCGGTGGCTCTTCTTGCCGCGGGCGTGGGTGTTCTCGGAAACAGCCACCCAGGCCCCCAATGACGAGTTCCAGAGGCTGCGATGTGCTTTGTTCATAGGGAGAAAAACCTTGAAATGGGAGGCCGGATGCACCAGAAATGGGCAAACCGTCAGTAAACGTTTATTTTTGTAAATAATTTGTTTCTCACCCATCACCGAAACTAGTTATTCATGCACCCCGCCGCCTTGCTGGGTTTTCGGAAACTTCCGAACGTCCAGCAATCCGGCGCGACAATCCGCCGCATGGCTTCCGCACCCGAACTCCCTCCCCTCAACCGCCAGTTCGTCGCCCACTTCGGCGAGATGGGCAGCAAGTGGGGCATCAACCGCACCGTCGGTCAGATCTACGCGCTGATCTTCCTGTCGGAGCGCGCGCTCAACGCCGACGAGATCGCCGAGATGCTGGAGTTCTCGCGCTCCAACGTGAGCATGGGTTTGAAGGAGCTGCAGGCCTGGCGCCTCGTGCACCTGCGCCACCACGCGGGCGACCGGCGCGAGTATTTCGAGGCGCCGAAGGACGTGTGGGAAATCTTCCGCGTGCTGGCCGAGGAACGCCGGCGCCGCGAGATCGAGCCCACGCTCTCGATGCTGCGCAACGCGCTGCTCGAATCGCCCACCAGCGACGCCGAGCGCCACGCGCAGGCCCGCATGCGCGAGATGCACGACCTGATCGACCGGCTGATGAAATGGTTCGACGACGTGCAGCGGCTGGCGCCCGAGACTGCGATGCAGCTCATGGGCATGGGCGCGACGGTGACGAAGGTGCTGACGCTCAAGGACCGCCTCACGGGCGGTGCGTCGAAGAAGAGCAAAGGCCCCGCGGGCGAAACCTGAGTCGCGCCGCGAGGCAGAGGGAACGGACGGGGCGCTACGCCCTCACAGCCGTTCCTGCCCCTGCGGGGCTTCCGGCGTGCCGAGCTTTTCCTTGCGGATGGCCTCGTCGTCCATCAGCTCGTACCACATGGCGTTGAGCACGGCGAAGGCGGCGGCCAGCGGCAGGCCGAGGATCCAGGCGAAGTACCACATGTCTTTTTCCTTCCCGTTTCAGTAGGCGTGTCCGCTCTCGTCGCGGATGGCTTGTTCGTCGACCTTGCCCCACAGCACGTGGTAGACCCAGGTGGTGTAGGCCACGATGATCGGGATGAAGATCGCGGTGACCACCAGCATGATGAACAGCGTCAGATGGCTCGACGACGAATCCCACACCGTGAGGCTCGCGCGCGGATCGATCGACGAGGGCAGGATGAACGGGAACATCGACGCGCCCACGCTGAGGATGATGCCGGCGATGCCCAGTGCCGCCGTGAGCAGCGCGAATCCCGGCCGACGCAGCACCAGCCCGAGCAATGCGCCCAGCGTGCCGACGAAGCCCGCCGCCGGCGCGGCGATGGTCCAGGGGTGCGCCGCGTAGTTGCCCATCCAGGCGCCGGCATGCAGCTCGACGGTCTTGAGCATCGGGTTCGACGGGCCCACCGCGTCGACCACGCTGCTGATGCGAAAGCCGCCGATGCCCATGGCCAGCCACACGCCGGCCAGCGCGTAGAACACGAGCGTGAGCACCGCCGCGACCATGCCGTAGCTGCGCGCACGCTCGGCCACCGGGCCGGCGGTCTTGAGCAGCAGCCAGGCCGCGCCGTGCATCACCAGCATCGCCACCGACACCAGCCCGCAGAGGATGGCGAAGGGGTTCAGCAGGCCGAAGAAGCTGCCGTCGTAGAAGATGTGCATGTCGGCGCCGAAGCGAAACGGCACGCCCTGCAGCACGTTGCCCACGGCCACGCCGCAGATCAGCGCGGGCACGAAACCGCTGAAGAACAGCACGCCGTCCCAGCGCGCGCGCCACTGCGGCGACTCGCGCTTGCTGCGGAATTTGAAGGCCACCGGCCGCAAGATCAGCGCCGACAGGATCACGAACATCGCCAGGTAGAAGCCCGAGAACGACACGGCGTACAGCTGCGGCCAGGCCGCGAAGACGGCGCCCCCGCCCAGGATGAGCCACACCTGGTTGCCCTCCCACACCGGGCCCACGCTGTTGATGACCACGCGCCGTTCGATGTCGTTGCGCGCCGCAAAGGGCAGCAGCATGCCGGCGCCCAGGTCGAAGCCGTCGGTCACCGCGAAGCCGACCAGCAGCACGCCGATCAGCAGCCACCAGATGAAGCGCAGGGTGTCGTAGTCGAGGAGTGTGTGGAGGATCATGCGGCGCTCCCGGTCGAGGCAGAAGAGGAAGACGTGGCGGCACGCGCCGGTGGAATGTGCGAGCGCGCATCGCCCTCGGTGGGCGCATGCTCGACCTCGGGGCCCTTGCGGATGGCCTTGAGCATCAGCTTCATCTCGATGATGAGCAGCGTGGTGTAGATCGCGATGAAGCCTGCGAGCGTGATCAGCAGCGTCGTCACGCCCAGGTTCGACACGGCCACCGCGGTCGGCAGCACGCCTTCGATCACCCAGGGCTGGCGGCCGAACTCCGCCACCAGCCAGCCGGATTCGATGGCGATCCACGGCAGCGGAATCGCCCACACCGCGACCTTCAGCAGCCAGCGGTGGCGGTCGAGCGCGCGGCGCGCCGACAGCACGAAGAAGGTGCCCGTCAGCAGGATCAGCAGCATGCCGATGCCCACCATCACGCGGAACAGCCAGAACAGCGGCGCCACCTGCGGCACGGTGTCCCATGCGGCCTTGGCGATCTGCTCGTCGGTGGCCTGGCGCGGGTCGTCCACGTAGCGCTTGAGCAGCAGCGCGTAGCCCATGTTGATGCCGTTGTCCTCGAAGTCGCCGCGCACGCCCTGCGTGACCTTGTCGGCGCCGCCGGCCTCGCGGATCTTCTGCAACGCGTCGTAGGCCTTCAGGCCTTCGCGGATGCGGGCCTCGGCGCGCTTCACGAGCTCGTCGATGCCGGGCATCACGGTGTTGAGCGAGCGCGTGCCGATGAGGCCCATCACCGCCGGGATGTGGATCGCGTAGTGCGTCTCGCGCGCCTTCTGGTCGGGGAAGCCGATCACGGTGAAGGCGGCGGGCGCGGGCTGCGTCTCCCACATGCCTTCGATGGCGGCCAGCTTCATCTTCTGGTGTTCGCCCGAGAGGTAGCCGCTCTCGTCGCCGAGCACCGCCACCGACAGCGCGGCGGCCAGGCCGAAGGACGCGGCCACGGTCATCGAGCGCTTGGCCAGTTCGATGTGGCGGCCCTTGAGCAGGTACCACGCCGACACGCCGAGCACGAACACCGCGGCGCACACATAGCCGGCCGACACGGTGTGCACGAACTTGGCCTGCGCCACCGGATTGGTCAGCACGGCGGCGAAGTCGGTCACCTCCATGCGCATGGTCGCGGGGTTGAAGGCCGCGCCCACGGGGTTCTGCATCCAGCCGTTGGCGATGAGGATCCACAGCGCCGAGAAGTTGGAGCCGATGGCCACGGCCCAGGTGGCCGTGAGGTGGCCTACCTTCGAGAGCTTGTCCCAGCCGAAGAAGAACAGGCCCACGAAGGTCGCTTCCATGAAGAAGGCCATGAGCCCTTCGATGGCCAGCGGCGCGCCGAAGATGTCGCCGACGTAGTGGCTGTAGTAGCTCCAGTTCATGCCGAACTGGAACTCCATCACGATGCCGGTGGCCACGCCCATCGCGAAGTTGATGCCGAACAGCACGCCCCAGAACTTGGTCATGTCGCGCCAGATGACGCGCCCGGTCATCACGTAGACCGTCTCCATGATGGCCAGGATGATCGACAGTCCGAGCGTGAGCGGCACGAACAGGAAGTGGTACAGCGCCGTCACGGCGAACTGCAGGCGCGAGAGCGCGACGATGTCAAGGTCCATGGGGGCTTCCTTTATGTGTTCTGTTCGTTCGTTGCTCGGTCGGTCAACTCATCAATCGGGGCGCAGGCCGCGCAGCGCGGCCTCGAAGGCCTCCGTGCCACGGCGCAGGTCGGCGACGATGCGGCCCTGCGCCATGCACACGAGACGGTCGGCCAGCGCGGCTTCGCGGCGCAGGTGCGTGGCGATCAGCAGCGTGCGCGGGCCGGTCTGCTGCGCCAGGCGCTGCAGCACGTCGTGCGCGGTGGCGGCGTCCAGCGCCTCGGTCGGCTCGTCGAGCAGCCACAGCGGCACGGGCCGCAGCAGCAGCCGCGCAAGCGCGAGCCGGCGCGACTGCCCGCCCGAGAGGCCGAGGCCGCCTTCGCCCAGGCGCGTGTCGAGGCCGGTGGCCAGCGCGCGCACGTCGGCATCGAGGCCGGCGGCGTGCAGCACGGCCCACAGGCGCTCGTCACTGGCTTGGGGATCAGCAAGGCGAAGGTTGTCGCGCAGGCTGTCCTGGAAGAGTTCGGTGCGCTGGGTCAGCAGGCAGGCCGGTTGCGCCTGCACCTGGCCGGCGCGAGGCGTGAGGTCGCCGGCGATCACGGAAAGCAGCGTGGACTTGCCCGCGCCGCTGGCGCCGACCAGCGCGACGCGCTCACCCGCGTCCAGGTGCAGCGACACGCCGCCGAGCACTTCGACGAGGCTGCCGGGGTGCATGACGGTGAGCTGGTCGACCCGCACCGCCGCCGTCTGCGCGGTGCGAGCGGGGCGCGCGCCCTCTTCCACTGAAGGGTCCAGCCGCGGTGCCAGCCGGCGCACAGCGAGCCAGGTGCGTCCCGCATCGAGCGCGCCACGCCGCAGCGCCGCGAACGGTTCGGTGGCAGTGAGCGCGATCAGCAGTGCGAGCGCCGCGCCGGGGGCACCGATGACGCCTTCGCTCACCAGTGCGCCCACGGCCAGCAACACGCCGACCAGCGTCAGCGTGCCCGCGCTGCCGTAGGCGAAACCGGCCGCGGCTTCGAGCTTGTTCAGTGCGAGATCGGCCTGCGCGAGGTGCGCGTCGGCATTCATGAGCGCGGCGCGCTGGGCGTCGAGCCGGCCGGCCATCGCGAGATCGGCCTGGCCTGCCACCAGATCGACGGCCCGCGCGCGCAGCGCCTCCACGGCATGCGCGCGTTGCCGCGCCGGCTGCCGCGCACGCCGCGCGATGAGGAACGCCAGCCCCCAGCCGACGGCGCAGAGCCAGAGCGCGATCGCCGCGCCCATCCCCACATGCATGAAGCCGAGCACGATGCCCGCCAGCAGCGCCGCGCCGAGCGCCGCAGCAGCAGGCACGAACAGGCGCAGGTAGAGCGACTCGAGCGCGTCGATGTCGGACGTGAGCCGGAACAGCAGCCGCGCCGGCCGCATCAGCAGGTCACGCGCGGCCTCGGGGCGCGCCCAACCGCGGAACAGCCGCACGCGCAGCTCGGCGAGCACGGCGAAGGTGGCGTCGTGCGTGACCAGCCGCTCGCCGTAGCGCGACCCCGTGCGCCCGAGCGCCAGCAGCCGGATGCCGGCCGAGGGCATGAAGACATCGAAGGTGAAGGCGGTGGCCGCATGCAGGCCGGCGAGCGCGGTCGCGGTGATGAACCAGCCCGACAGGCCCAGCAGCGCCATGCCCGCGAGCACGGTGACAGCGGCCAGCAGGCAGCCCAGCAGCAAGGCGCGCGGCTGGGTCGCGAGGAAGGGACGCAGCACGAGGCGCAGGTCGCGCCAGCGGGGGGAACGGGTCGCGTGGCGGCTCATGCGGCCTTCTCCACCGGCGGCTCGGGGCCGAGGCTCACCGTGCGGTCCATGCGCGCGGCCAGCACCGGGTCGTGGGTCGAGACGATCAAGGTCCGGCCGCGGGCGAGCGCCACCAGTGCGTCGGCCACGCGTGCGGCGGTGGCGGTGTCCAGGTGGGCCGTGGGCTCGTCGGCCAGGATCAGGTCCGCATGCGGATGCACCGCGACGCGCGCCAGCGCCAGCCGCACAGCCTCGCCGCCCGACAGGCCGCTGCCGCCCTCGCCCAGCGCGGTGCCGGGATGGGCCTGCGCCACGTCGTCGAGCGCCGCGAAACGCATCGCCTCGGCCACCTCGGGCGCGCCGATGTCGGCACGGCCCAGCGCCACGTTGGCTTCGACCGATCCGGCGAAGACGTGCGGCTTTTGCCCCATCCACGCCGTGCGCTGGCGCAATGCGGCGGCCGTGTGCTCGGTGAGCGGCACGCCGCCGATGGCGATCTCGCCGCGTGCGGCCGGCATCAGCCCGGCCAGCAGCGAGAGCAGCGCGGTCTTGCCCGATCCGCTCGGGCCGGCCAACGCGACATGCTCGCCGGCGCCGATGCGCAATTCATAGCCATCGAAGAGCGGTGTCGACTCGCCGGGCCAGGAGAAATGCAGCCCATGGACCGTCACCGCAGGCGCAGCCCCTGCCCCGGCGGCGCCGGTCGCTGCGCGCGTGACCGCGACGCCCGCGCCGGGCAACGGCAGCGCGCCGCCTTGCAGGTCGTCGAGCGCCTGCAGCGCCGCCTCGCCCGCCGCGCGGTCGTGCCAGACCGCCGACAGCTCGCGCAGCGGCTCGAAGAAGGCCGGCGCCAGCAACAGCACGAACAGGCCTTCGCCCAGGCTGAGCTGCTGGCCCCAGGCGCCGAAACCGAGCGAGCCCAGCAGATGGAAACCGATGTAGACCGCGACCAGCGCCACGCCCAGCGCGGAGAACAGCTCCAGCACGGCGGACGACAGGAAGGCGATGCGCAGCACCGCCATCGTGCGCTGGCGCAGCGACTGGGCGGAGGCGCCGAGCCGGTCGGCCGTGGCGTCGACCGCGTCGAGCGCGCGCAGCGTGGCCAGGCCGCGCAGGCGATCGAGCAGGAAGGCGTTCATGCCGCCCATCTCGACCATCTGCGCCTCGCTGGCCGCCTTGGCGCGCCAGCCGACGATGGCCATGAAGATCGGAATCAGCGGCGCCGCCACCAGCAGCACCAGCGCCGCGGCCCACGAGAAACAGGCCACCGCCGCGAGCAGGAAGAGCGGCACCACCGTCGCGCGCCAGCGCGCGGGTTGGTAGCGCACGAGGTACGGCACCAGCGCCTCGGCCTGTTCGGCGAGCACGCTGGCCGCGAGACCTGAGGGCGCGCGTTCGCGGTCGAGCGGCGAACCGGCCGCCAATACGGCTGCGGTCTGCGCGCGCAAGGCCGTCAATTGCGCCCGCGCGCGCCCGAAAGTGCGGCGCACGCCCCAGGCTTCGCAGCCCGCGCGCAGCAGGCCGAGCAAGAGAATGCCCACCGCCGGCCACAGCACGGCGGCCATGCCCTCGCCGCTGGCCAGGCCCTGGACCGCCATCGCCAGCAGCGCGGCCTGCGGCAGCCACGCGAGCGCCGCGACGCCTTGCACCACGCTGCCGATGTCGGGCGACGTGAAAGCCTTCAACGGCGATCGTGGCGGCGATGGTTCTGTCATTCCTTGAGTTTGTGTATTTTCAGTATTTACTGAAAGATTCACAATCATACACAACAGGGGCAGTTCGCGCAGACTGCCCGCTCTGAAGCCCGAAGGCAACAGATTTGCAAAGGAATGGGAAGAAAAAGGGCCGCACCGCAGCGGGTGCGGCGCGCTTCAGTACGACACGATGAGGCCGCTGACGAGCAATGCGGCAAAAAGTGTGCAGACGCTGCGCAGCGACGCCGGCCGGGCTTCGACCCCGCGGTACAGCAGCACCGCGGCGCCCACCGACAGGCCGAAGGTCGCGACCATGCCCAGCAGGTCGACCCACGGCCCGTGCGGCCCCAGGCCCGCCACCAGCGCGTTCACGGCGAGCAGCACCGGGAAATGGATCAGGAACAGCGAGTACGAAATGCGCCCCAGCTGCTGCAGCGGCACGGCCGCCGCGGGCCAGTGCGCGGGCGACAGCCACTGCCGGCGCTGCGCCACCGCGATCAGCAGCGCGGTCACCAGCGCGATGGCGATGCGGCTGCGCCAGTCGATGGCGAGCGCACCCGCCCCCACCAGCGCCAGCAGCGCGACGGCGCTGCACCAGGTGCTGGTGCGCGTGGCGCGGCCGACCCAGAAGGCCAGCATGCCGAGCCCGTAGGCGCCGAAGAAATAGAACGCCGTTTCGTCCAGCCGCGCCTGCCGGTTGAACAGCGCGAGCGACGCCACGGCCACGATGAACACCAGCGCCACCGGCGCCCAGCGCGCGGCCGAAGTGGGTTGTCGCAGCACGGCGGGCAGCCCGACCAGTGCGAGCGCCAGTGCGAACAGCTGGAAGTCGATGGCCACATACCAGACACCGGTCGACAACGACTCGTAGTTCAGCAGGTCCTGCAGCAGCAGCCCGTGCGCCAGCAGCTGACCGAGGCTCGGCTCTGCCGGCACCACCTCTTCACCCAGCCATGGCCGCGCCACCTCGGCCACCAGTACGCAGACCGTGAGTGCCGCAAGGTACGGCATGACCAGCCGGCCATAGCGCTGGAAGATCCGCGAGAGCGGCCGGTCCACGCGCAGCACGCCGTCGGGCGCGAGGCTCGCCGTGGCCAGGAAGCCGGCGATCACGAGAAAGACCTGCACCGCGAGCCGGCCGTCGTTCGCCAGCCAGCCGAAGAAATCGGGCGCCAGCACCTGCGCGCCGGCCGGCATCGGGCCGTAGCGCGCCAGGTGATGCCCGACGATCAGCGCACAGGCCAGGCCCTTGACCACGTCCAGCAGCGGCATGCGCCCCTGCCGCGCAGGCACGGCCTCGCCGCCACCGCTCGCAGCGGAGGTCGATGCCGGTGCGTGCGAACCGTTCAAAGTGCCAATCGCTGTCGTGCTTCCTGGTATTCGCGCTTGAGCTTCTCGATGAAGGCGCCCGCGCTCGCCACTTCGGTGATCGCGCCGATGCCCTGGCCCGAGCCCCAGATGTCTTTCCAGGCCTTGGCCTTGCTGCCTTCGCCGCCGCCGAAGTTCATGGTGGTCACGTCGCCTTCGGGCAGGTTGGCCGGGTCCATGCCGGCCTTGACGATGCTGGGCGCCAGGTAGTTGCCGTGCACGCCGGTGAACAGGCTCGAGTAGACGATGTCGTCCGAGTTGCCGTCCACGATGGCCTGCTTGTACTCCTCGCTCGCACGCGCCTCTTCGGTCGCGATGAAGGCGGTGCCGATGTAGGCGAAGTCGGCGCCCATGGCCTGCGCCGCGAGCACCGCGCCGCCGGAGGCGATGGAGCCAGACAGCGCGATCGGGCCGTCGAACCACTGGCGGATTTCCTGCACCAGCGCGAACGGACTCTTCACGCCCGCGTGGCCGCCGGCACCGGCCGCCACGGCGATGATGCCGTCGGCGCCCTTCTCGATCGCCTTCTGCGCGAACTTGTTGTTGATGATGTCGTGCAAGGTCACGCCGCCGTAGCTGTGCACCGCGTCGTTCACGTCGGTGCGCGCGCCCAGCGAGGTGATCACGATCGGCACCTTGTACTTCACGACCATCTCCATGTCGTGCTCCAGGCGGTCGTTGCTCTTGTGCACGATCTGGTTGATGGCGAAGGGCGCGGCCGGCTTGTCCGGGTTGGCCTTGTTGTAGGCCGCCAGCTCCTCGGTGATCTCGATCAGCCACTCTTCGAGCTGGGCGGCCGGGCGGGCGTTGAGCGCCGGCATCGAGCCGACCACGCCGGCCTTGCATTGCGCGATCACGAGCTTGGGGTTGCTGATGATGAACAGCGGCGAGCCGATGATCGGCAGCGGGAGGTTCGCGAGAACAGAAGGCAGCTTGGACATGTCGTCTCCGGGAAGGGGTTCGGTTTTATAAGAGCAAGGGGCCGCTGCCGCCCGTCAGATCGGCGACAGCGGCGTGTGCGTCAGAACGCTTCGAGCGCCAGCGCCGTGACGCTCTCGGCGCCTTCGACGATGCTGTCGCGGATGCCCGGCACCTTGTTCAGGATGTGCTCGGCGTAGAAGCGCGCGGTGGCGATCTTGGCCTGCATGAAGGCGACGTCCACGTTGTGCGAGGCCTGGTCCTGCGCCACGATGAGCGAACGCGCGAGCTGCCAGCCGGCCACGAGGTTGCCCGCGAGCATCAGGTACGGCACGCTGCCCGAGAACACCGCGTTCGGCGAGGCCTTGGTCTGGCCGGCGACGAAGTCGACCACGTCGATGAAGGCCAGGCGCGCAGCGGTCAGGCGCTTGAGGACGGCTGCGGCCGCGGCGCTGTCGCTCTTGGCGAGCTCGGCTTCGGTCTTCTCGATCTGCGCGGCGATCGCCTTGGCGGTCTGGCCGCCGTCGCGTGCGGTCTTGCGGCCCACGAGGTCGTTGGCCTGGATCGCGGTGGTGCCTTCGTAGATCGTGAGGATCTTCGCATCGCGGTAGTACTGCGCCGCGCCGGTCTCCTCGATGAAGCCCATGCCGCCGTGCACCTGCACGCCCAGCGAGGTCACTTCGAGGCTCATCTCGGTGCTGTAGCCCTTCACGAGCGGCACCATGAATTCGTAGAAGGCCTGGTTCTGCTTGCGCGCGTCGGCATCGGGATGGTGGTGCGCGGCGTCGTAGGCGGCGGCGGCCACCGAGGCCATCGCGCGGCAGCCTTCGGTGTAGGCGCGCATCGTCATCAGCATGCGCTTCACGTCCGGATGGTGAATGATGGGCGCGCTGGCGTTGATCGAACCATCGACCGGGCGGCTCTGCACGCGATCCTTGGCGTAGGCGACGGCGTGCTGGTAGGCACGCTCGGCGATCGCGATGCCCTGCATGCCCACGGCGTAGCGGGCCGAGTTCATCATGATGAACATGTACTCCAGGCCGCGGTTCTCCTGGCCCACGAGGTAGCCGACGGCACCACCGTGGTCGCCGTACTGCAGCACGGCGGTCGGCGAGGCCTTGATGCCCATCTTGTGCTCGATGCTCACGCAGTGCACGTCGTTGCGTGCGCCCAGCGAACCGTCGGCGTTGACCATGAACTTCGGCACCACGAACAGGCTGATGCCCTTCACGCCTTCGGGCGCGCCGGTCACGCGGGCCAGCACGAGGTGCACGATGTTCTCGGCCATGTCGTGCTCACCGTAGGTGATGAAGATCTTGGTGCCGAACACCTTGTAGGTGCCGTCGGGCTGCGGCTCGGCGCGGCTGCGCACCATGGCCAGGTCGCTGCCGGCCTGCGGCTCGGTGAGGTTCATCGTGCCGGTCCACTGGCCGCTCACGAGCTTCTCGAGGTACACGGCCTTGAGCTCGTCGGAGCCCGCGGTGAGCAGCGCCTCGATGGCGCCGTCGCTCAAGAGCGGGCACAGCGCGAAGCTCATGTTGGCCGAGTTGAGCATTTCGCCGCAGGCCGCACCGATGGTCTTGGGCAGGCCCTGGCCGCCGAAGTCCGCCGGATGCTGCAGGCCCTGCCAGCCGCCCGACACGTACTGCGCGAAGGCGTCCTTGAAGCCCTTGCTGGTGGTGACTTCGCCGTCCTTGAACGACGAGGGGTTGCGGTCGCCTTCGACGTTCAGCGGCGCCACCACGTCCTGGTTGAAGCGCGCGCACTCTTCGAGCACGGCCTGTGCGGTTTCGAGGCCGGCGTCTTCGAAGCCGGGCAGCTTGGCGATCTCGCCGATGTTGGCCAGGTGTTCGATGTCGAACAGCATGTCCTTGAGGGGGGCGGTGTAGCTCATGTCTTCTCTCCAGGGGCCGCGGTGGGAGCGGCAGATGTAAAAAAGGCATCGCGAACGATGCCTTCTGGCTCAATGCGTTGAAGCGATCAGAGCGCCTTCACGAGTTCCGGCACGGCCGTGAACAGGTCGGCCACGAGGCCGTAGTCGGCCACCGAGAAGATCGGCGCTTCTTCGTCCTTGTTGATCGCGACGATGACCTTCGAGTCCTTCATGCCGGCCAAGTGCTGGATCGCGCCCGAGATGCCCGCAGCGATGTACAACTGCGGCGCGACGATCTTGCCCGTCTGGCCCACTTGCCAGTCGTTCGGGGCGTAGCCCGCGTCGACAGCTGCGCGGCTGGCACCGAGGCCTGCGTTGAGCTTGTCGGCCAGCGGCGTCATCACTTCGTTGAACTTCTCGGCGCTGCCGAGAGCCCGGCCACCGGAGACGATGATCTTGGCGGCGGTCAGTTCGGGGCGGTCGCTCTTCGTGACTTCACGGCCCACGAAGGCGCTCTTGCCGCTGTCGGCGACGCCTTCAGCCGTTTCGATCGCTGCGCTGCCGCCGGTGGCGGCTGCAGCGTCAAAGCCGGTCGTGCGCACGGTGATCACCTTGGTGGCGTCGGTGCTCTGCACGGTGGCGATGGCATTGCCGGCGTAGATCGGGCGCTCGAACGTGTCCGGGCTGTCGACCTTGGTGATGTCGCTGATCTGCGCCACGTCGAGTTTGGCAGCCACGCGCGGTGCGACGTTCTTGCCGTTGGCGGTCGAGGGGAACAGGATGTGGCTGTAGTTGCCGGCGATCGCGAGCACCTGGGCTGCGACGTTTTCGGCGAGGTTCTCGGCCAGGCTGGCGCTGTCGGCAGCGATCACCTTGGACACGCCGGCGATCTGCGCGGCGGCCTTGGCGGCCTCGGCGGCGTTGGCACCGGCCACGAGGATGTGGACGTCGCCACCGCAAGCCAGGGCTGCAGTCACGGTGTTGAGGGTGGCCGGCTTGATGCTGGCGTGGTCGTGTTCGGCAATGACGAGTGCGGTCATGTTCGTTTCTTCCTCAGATCACTTTGGCTTCGTTCTTGAGCTTGTCCACCAGGGTGGCAACGTCGGGCACCTTGATTCCGGCGCCACGCTTCGGGGGCTCGCTGACCTTGAGGGTCTTCAGGCGGGGCTTCACGTCCACACCCAGGTCTTCAGGCTTGAAGGTGTCCAGCTGCTTCTTCTTGGCCTTCATGATGTTGGGCAAAGTGACGTAGCGCGGCTCGTTCAGGCGCAGGTCGGTCGTGATGACCGCGGGCAGCGTGAGCGTGAGCGTTTCCATGCCGCCGTCGACTTCGCGTGCGACGGTGACCTTGTCAGCTGCCAGGTCGACCTTGGAGGCGAAGGTGGCTTGCGGCAGGTCAGCCAAGGCAGCCAGCATCTGGCCCGTTTGATTCGCGTCGTCGTCGATGGCTTGCTTGCCGAGGATGATCAGCTGGGGCTGTTCCTTGTCGACCAGTGCCTTGAGCAGCTTGGCCACAGCCAACGGCTGCAGCTCTTCAGCGGTCTCGACCAGGATGCCTCGATCGGCGCCGATGGCCATCGCGGTGCGTAGGGTTTCCTGGCACTTGGCATCGCCGCAGGACACGGCGATGACTTCGGTCACGATGCCCTTCTCCTTCAGCCGAACCGCTTCTTCGACAGCGATCTCGTCGAAGGGGTTCATGCTCATCTTGACGTTGGCAATGTCCACCCCGGTGCCGTCGCTCTTGACGCGCACCTTCACGTTGTAATCGACGACCCGTTTGACAGGCACAAGAACCTTCATTGACTTGACTCCATTGGATTGCAAAAAGGGGGGCTTCGAGAGCAGCCGGCCATTTTAGGACGCCGGCCTTGGCTGCCTCTCCATTCTTCTTGTCGGCCTCAAGGGCCAAAAAAAGAACGATCGTGCTTTTCCGTGATTATAAAACAGCGGGAGGCGCTGCGGCCATTCCCGCCGGCAAAGATTCCACTCGCAACACCCGCTGCGGATAGGGAATGTCAATGCGGGCGGCGCGCAGTCCTTCGAGGATGGCGATGTTGATGGCCGAGCGCACGTTGTCCTTGCCCTTGTCAGGGTCGGCGACCCAGAAGTTCAGGCTGAATTCCAGGCCGTCGGGCGCGAAGGTGACGAGGTAGGCGATGGGCGCCGGGTCGGTCATGACGCGCGGCTGGGCCTTGGCGGCGTCGCACAGGATGCCCTGCACCTGCGCCACGTCGCTCTCGTAGCCGACCACGATGTTGGTAGTGATATTGAACTTGCGGTCGGCCAGTGAGAGGTTTTCGACCCGGCCGGTGATGAGCGATTCGTTCGGCACGATCGCCTCGCGCCCGTTGCCCGCGCGGATGAGCGTGTAGCGCGTCTTGATGTCGGTGATGCGGCCTTCGAAGGTGTCGACCTTCACGTTGTCGCCGATGCGGATCGAGCGCTCCAGCAGGATCACGAAGCCGCTCACGTAGTTGGCCGCCAGCTTCTGCAGGCCGAAGCCCAGGCCCACGCCGAGCGCGCCGCCCAGCACCGACAGCGCCGTGAGGTCGACCCCCACCGCCGACAGCGCGAACAGCAGGCCGATCAGCAGCAGGAAGGCTCGCACCGCGTTCGACGCCACCTTGCGCATCGACAGGTCGCTCACGGCCTCGCGCAGGATGCGTTTTTCGATGGTGCTGGAGATCCACAGCGCGATCATCAGCACCAGCCCGGCCGACAGCGCGCCCTGGATGATGGTCTGCAGGCTCACGCGGGTCTTGCCGAAGGCCAGCGTGATGTCGTCCAGTTCGGCCAGCACCGGCGGCAGCAGCCCGACGATCCACAGCACGGCGGCGATCCAGGCCAGCCAGGAGATGGTGCGCTCGATCAGCCGCACCAGGCTGGAGGTCGGGAACACGGCCCGCAGCACCCGCGCGAACAGCCGGATGACCGCCAGCGACAGGAACACCGGCACGGCGATGCGCAGCACCAGCACCACGGGCAGCAGGTCGAGCGCCAGGCGGCGCGCAATGCCGGTGAGCACCAGCGCGAGCAGCGGGAACAGCAGGCCGTCGAAGGTGCGCTCGCCGAACCAGATCGAATCCTTGGGCTGGTCGCGCCCGAACCATTTGCACACCGCCCATGCCACGCCCACGCAGGCCACGAGCACGGCGAGTTCGATGCCCAGGCCGTGCGCGTCGACCTGTCGCAGGCGCTGGAGGAAGTCGTCGAAATTGAAATTCATCGGTGAAAGAAACAGGGCGCCTCGCGGGCGCCAACCGGGTTACAGGTCCGCCAGCACGCGGATGTGCGCTTCCACGCTGCGCGCCAGGGCGTCCAGGTGGTAGCCGCCCTCGAGCAGCGAGACGATGCGCCCGCGCGCATGGCGCTTGGCGACATCGCGCACGCGGCCGGTGATCCAGGCGAAGTCGTTTTCGTTGAGGCCGAGCTGGCCCAGCTCGTCCTCGCGGTGGGCGTCGAAGCCGGCGCTGATGAACACCATCTGCGGCTTGAAGGCCTCGAGCCGGGGCATCCAGATCGCCTCGACCAGCTCGCGCACGTCCATGCCCTTGGTGTAGGCCGGAATGGGCAGGTTCAGCATGTTCGACGCCGGGTGCTCGGTGCCGCTGTACGGATAGAACGGGTGCTGGAAGAACCCGACCATCAGCACGCGCGGGTCGTTCGACAAGATGTTCTCGGTGCCGTTGCCATGGTGCACGTCGAAATCGACGATGGCCACGCGGTCCAGGCCGTGCACCTCGAGCGCATGCCGCGCGGCAATGGCCACGTTGTTGAAGAAGCAGAAGCCCATGGCCTGCTCGCGGCAGGCATGGTGGCCCGGCGGGCGCACGGGGCAGAAGGCGTTCTCGATCTCGCCGGCCATCACGGCATCGGTGGCCGCCACGGCGGCACCCGCGGCGCGGCGCGCGGCCAGCAGGGTGAAGCGGGTCAGCACGGTGTCGGGGTCGACCTGCGCATGGTCGGGGCCGCCGGCGGGCGCGTCGGCCACGAGGCGCTGCTGCAGTTCCTCGAGGTGTTCGACATGCGCGTGGCTGTGGGCCCGGGTGATCTGTTCCAGCGTGGCCAGGGGCACCTCGCCCCGCGCCAGCGCGTCGCCGACGCCGGTCAACAGCAGCCGGTCTTCGATGGCATCCAGCCGCTCGGGGCATTCGGGATGCCCGTTGCCCATGTCGTGCTTCCAGAAGTCGCGATGCGTGAAGTAGCCTGTCTTGCCCATCTCTCACCGTGTCTCGTGTCGTCGCGTCTAGACCTCACGCAGCATGGGGCCGCAAGGTCTTACGGTATCGTTTGCATATGGATACAAATATGGACGTAGCCGCGAAGCTAGCCTCTTTGCTGAGTCAGCTTAACACGGTGATTGTTGGCAAAGAGGCCCAGGTGCGCGACTGCGTGGCCTGTTTGCTGGCGGGCGGGCACCTGCTGATCGAGGACGTGCCGGGGGTCGGCAAGACCACCCTGGCCCATGCGCTCTCGCATACCTTCGGCCTGCAGTTCTCGCGCGTGCAGTTCACCGCCGACCTGATGCCGGGTGACCTGTCGGGCGTGGCGATCTACGACCGGGGCCAGCAGGCCTTCGTGTTCCACCCCGGGCCGATCTTCGCGCAGGTGCTGCTGGCCGACGAGATCAACCGCGCCAGCCCCAAGACCCAGAGCGCGCTGCTCGAGGCGATGGAAGAAAAGCAGGTCACCGTCGAGGGCGAGACCCGCCCCCTGCCCTCGCCCTTCTTCGTGATCGCCACGCAGAACCCCCAGGACCAGCTCGGCACCTTCGCGCTGCCCGAGTCGCAGCTCGACCGCTTCCTGATGCGCATCTCGCTGGGCTACCCCGACCGCGCGGCCGAGCGCCAGCTGCTGGCCGGCGCCGACCGCCGCGAGATGCTCGCCGGCCTGCCCGCGATGCTGACCGCCGGCGAACTCACCGCCCTGCAGCAGCGCGTGCAGCAGGTGCATGCGGCCGAGCCGCTGCTGAACTACCTGCAGGACCTGATCGCCGCGACCCGCTCGGGCCGCTGGTTTTTGCAGGGCCTGTCGCCGCGCGCCGGCATCGCCGTGCTGCGCGCCGCCAAGGCGCAGGCGCTGCTGGCCAACCGGAACTACGTGGCGCCCGACGACGTGCAGGCCGTGCTGCCGCAGACCATCGCGCACCGCCTCACGCCCGTGGGCGATGCCGGTCGCGGCGCCGTCGAACAGGTGCGCGCCATGATCGCCGAGGTGCCGCTGCCGTGAACCCTGTCGGCGTCCTGCGCTCGCGCATCGACGGCTGGTTCCTCTCGCGCCGGGCCCCGTCGGACACGCTCGAGCTCACCCAGCGCAACGTCTACATCGTGCCCACGCGCGCCGGCTGGACGCTGGCGGCCACGCTGCTGGTGCTGCTGGTCGCGTCGATCAACTACCAGCTCAACCTGGGCTATCTGCTGACCTTCCTGCTGGCCGGCAGCGTCGCCGTGGGCATGCATGTGTGCCACGCCACGCTGCGCGGGCTGGCGCTGCGCATGGTGCCGCCCGAGGCGCAGTTCGCCGGCGCCGCGGCGGTGCTGCGCGTGGTGCTGCACAACGAACGGCGCAGCGTGCGCTACGGCATCGGCATGGCCGTGCGCGGCAGCGGCCAGTGGGCCTGGACCGACGTGCCCGCCGAAGGCACGGCCACGGTGGAGATCGCCTTCCAGCCCGAGCGGCGCGGCCTGCACCCGGTGCCGCCGCTGACCGCCGAGACGCGCTTTCCGCTCGGCACCTTCCGCGTCTGGACGGTCTGGCGCCCGGCCGCGCAGCTGCTCGTGTACCCGACGCCCGAAGCCCATCCGCCGCCGCTGCCGGCGGGCGAGCCGCTCTCGGGGCCCGCCGCCGCGTCGGCCGCGGTGCGGGCGCAGAACGCCGGCGAGTACGACGGCGTGCGGGCCTACCGGCGCGGCGACCCGCTCAAGCTCGTGGTCTGGAAGAAGGCGGCCCGCGCGCAAGCCAACGGCTCCGAAGACCTCGTGAGCCGCGACACGCAGCACACGCAGCGCGAAGAGCTCTGGCTCGACGCGCACGCCGCCGCGCTGCCCGACACCGAGGCCCGCCTCTCGCGCCTGTGCGCCTGGGTGCTCATGGCCGACCGGCTGGGCGTGGACTACGGCGTGCGCGTCGCCGGCCGCACGGTGAAACCGTCGCAGGGCGAAGCGCACCGGCGCGCCTGCCTCGAAGCGCTGGCGCTGTGCGCATGAACGAGGTCACCGCATGAACCGGGTCGTACGCGAACTCACCGCGCTACCGAGGGACGCACGGGACACGCTGTTCCTGCTCTGCGTCATCGGCCTCATCCTGCTGCCGCAGGTGGACGAGCTGCCTTGGTGGTGCTCGGCCATCACCGCCATGGTGCTGCTGTGGCGCGCCTCGCTGGCGGTGCAGGCGCGCCCGCTGCCCAGCAAGTGGTGGCGCATCGCGCTGCTGGCGCTGGCGCTGGCCGGCACCTACGCCACCCACCGCACGCTGCTGGGTCGCGACGCGGGCGTCACGCTGGTCGTGTGCCTGCTGGCGCTCAAGACGCTGGAGCTGCGCGCGCGGCGCGACGCCTTCGTGGTCTTCTTCCTGGGCTTCTTCGCGATGCTCACGAACTTCTTCTATTCGCAGTCGCTGCTCACCGCCTTCACCATGCTGCTGGCGCTGCTGGGCCTGCTGACGGCGCTGGTCAACGCCCACATGCCCGTGGGCCGGCCGCCATTGATGCAGGCCGCGCGCATGGCCGGCTGGATGGCGCTGGCGGGCGCGCCGGTGATGCTCGCGCTGTTCCTGCTGTTCCCGCGCTTCGCGCCGCTGTGGGGCACGCCCGGCGACGCCATGGCCGGACGCACCGGCCTGTCGAACACGATGCGGGTCGGCACCATCGCCGAGCTGGCGCTCGACGGGAGCATTGCGGCGCGCATCAAGTTCGACGACAACCGCGCGCCGCCGCAAAGCCAGCTGTACTTCCGCGGCCCCGTGCTGGCGCAGTTCGACGGCCGCGAATGGACGGCGCTGCCGACCTGGGCGCGCAGCGGGCAGTCGGTGTCGAACCTGCGCACGCGCGGCGAGCCGGTGCGCTACGAGGTCACGCTCGAGGCCAGCCAGCGCCCGTGGCTGCTCACGCTCGACGCCGCGCCGCGCGCGCCCGAGGTGCCCGGCTACGAGGTCACCGGCACACCCGACCTGCAGTGGTTCGTGAACCGGCCGATCATGGACCTCGTGCGCTACCGCGCCGAGAGCCACCCGCAGTTCCAGAGCGGCCCAATAACGCGCACCGGCAGCCGGCTGCAGCCCTACCTGGCGCTGCCGCCCGGCAGCAACCCGCGCACCGCCGCCCTCGCCGCCCAGATGCGTGCCGACCCCGCGCTGGCCGGCGCCGATGCCAACGCCTTCGTGCAGGCCGCCTTGCAACGCCTGCGCACCGGCGGCTACACCTACACGTTGGAGCCCGGCGTGTACGGCAACGAGACCGCCGACGAGTTCTGGTTCGACCGCAAGGAAGGCTTCTGCGAACACATCGCCTCGGCCTTCGTGGTGCTGATGCGCCACCTGCAGATCCCGGCACGCATCGTCACCGGCTACCAGGGCGGCGAGCTCAACAACGTCGACAACTACTGGGTGGTGCGCCAGAGCGACGCGCACGCCTGGGCCGAGGTGTGGCACGAAGGCGCGGGCTGGGTGCGCGTCGACCCGACCGGCTCGGTCGCGCCGGGGCGCATCGGGCAGTTCCAGCGCCTCACGCCGCAGCCCGGCCTGCTGGCCGGCGCCATCGGCGTCATGAGCCCGACGCTGGTGCAGAACCTGCGCGCCGCCTGGGAGGCCGTGAACAAAGGCTGGAACCAGTGGGTGCTCAACTACACGCAGAGCCGCCAGCTCGACCTGCTCAAGACCCTCGGCTTCAACGCCCCGAGCCTGGAAGACCTGGGCTACGTGCTGCTGTACCTGCTGGTGGCCGCGAGCCTGGCCGGCGCCGGCTGGACGCTGTGGGAGCGCAGCCGGCACGACCCGTGGCTGCGCCTGCTGGGCCGGGCCCGCGCGCGCCTGGCCAAGGCCGGCCTGCCGCTGCCCGAGACAGCGCCGCCGCGCCAGATGGCCCAGGCCGCCGACGCCCGCTTCGGGCCCGCCGCGCAGGCCGTGCGCGACTGGCTGCTGAAGCTCGAAGCCCAGCGCTACGCGCCCGCCGCATCCGGCCCATCGGCCTCGCTCGCCGCGCTGCGCGCCGAGTTCCGCCGGCTGCCCTGGCCGTCCGCACCACCTCGCGCCTGAAGCGCGGCTGCAACCACATGTGTCCCCCGAAAGTGCGCATGCGCACGGGCGGCACAATCGTGCCCATGTCACACGCCTTCCCCACGCCCTTGCGCGCCGCAGTGGCCGCCACCGCCCTCCTCGCCGCCTGCGTCGCCTGGCCTACGGGCGCCCTGGCCCAGAAGCCCCAGGCCAATGGCCGCCCCGCCGTCACGCCGGTGCGCGGCAGCACTCCGTACGCCACGCGCGACGACGCCATGGCGTTCGCCGACGACGTCGCCCAGCGCCGCAACCTCGACCGCGACTGGGTGCGCGCCACCATCGGCGCCGCGCGCTTTCTGCCCAACGTGCCGCGCCTGATGCTGCCGGGCCCCGTCGGCACCGTGAAGAACTGGCAGACCTATCGCAGCCGCTTCATCGACCCGGTGCGCATCGCGGCCGGCGTGCGCTTCTGGCGCGCCAATGCCGAGACGCTCGCGCGCGCCGAGGCCACCTACGGCGTGCCGCCGGAAATCATCGTCGGCATCGTCGGCGTCGAGACCATCTACGGCCGCAACATGGGCAACTTCCGCGTGATCGATGCGCTGGCCACGCTGTCCTTCGACTTCCCGCAGGGCCACCCGCGCGCGGCCGAGCGCATCGCCTTCTTCCGCGGCGAACTCGAGAGCTTCCTGAGCACCGAAAGCCGCACCGCCGACGACCCGCTCACGCCCGTGGGCAGCTACGCCGGCGCCATGGGCATGCCGCAGTTCATGCCCAGCAGCATCGCCAAGTACGCGGTCGACTTCGACGGCGACGGCCGCATCGACCTCGTGAACAACCCGGTCGACGTGATCGGCTCGGTGGCGAGCTACTTCAAGGGCTTCGGCTGGACGCC
Organism: Variovorax sp. V118; assembly: GCF_041154445.1. Lineage (GTDB taxonomy): Bacteria > Pseudomonadota > Gammaproteobacteria > Burkholderiales > Burkholderiaceae_C > Variovorax > Variovorax boronicumulans. Next base: position 3,360,973 of record NZ_AP028663.1, read on the forward strand.
GGGCATGCCGTCGATCTATCCGGTGCATTTCGAGGAAGCGCGCCTGAAGAAGGCGCTGCTGCTGGCACCCGACATCCTGCCGACCTTCAGCGCCGACAGTTTCGTGGCCGCGGGCGCCGTGCCCGAGGGCGAAGGCCTGAAGCACAAGGGCCTGCTCGCACTCATCGAACTGCAGAACGGCCTCGACGCGCCGCCGACCTACGTCGCCGGCACGCGCAATTTCTACGTGATCACGCGCTACAACTGGAGCAGCTACTACGCGATGTCGGTGCTCGACCTCGGCCAGGAGGTCAAGGCCGCGATGGAGCAATAACCGCGATGACACCGCAGGCGCTGCACGCGAACTGGACCGCCGCCTGGCAGGCGCTGGGCGTGGCCTCGCCCGACGACGCATTGCGGCTCGAACTGCAACGCCGCTACGGCGAGCCGCAGCGCCACTACCACACGATGCAGCACCTCGGCGAATGCCTCGCGTGGTTCGACCAGGAACAGGCATTGGCCGAACACCCCGGCGAGGTGGCGCTGGCCTTATGGTTCCACGACGCGATCTACGACGTGCATGCGCACGACAACGAAGCGCGCAGTGCCGACTGGGCGCGGCAGGCACTGCAGGCGGCCGGCGCGAGCGATGCGTCGGCCGACCGCGTCCACGCGCTCGTCATGGCCACGCGCCACGACGCCGTGCCCGAGGGCCGCGACGCCGAGCTGCTGATCGACATCGACCTGTCGATCCTCGGCGCCGAGCGCGCGCGCTTCGACGAGTACGAGCGCCAGGTGCACGCGGAATATGGTTTCGTTCCCGAGGAGATTCGCCTGCCGCGCCGGCGCGCGATCCTCCAGCGCTTTCTCGACCGCCCGGCGATCTACGCCACGCCGCGCCTGCACGCGCTGCTCGAAGCGCGGGCGCGCGAGAACCTTCAGCGTTCGATCGCCGCCTGATCGGTCGGCACCAGCCGCCACCATTCGGAGCGCGGCGGCACGTCGCCGAACGTCTCCTCCACCACCCCGAACAGCAGCCCGTCGCGCCCCGCGCCCAGCTGCGACAGCGCCAACGGCCGCGCGAGATCGCGGCACAGCATGAAGCTCGCATCGCCCTGCCAGTCGAGGCAGCGGCCAACCTCGGCCAGCATCAGCGCGGGCTGGCCCTGCATGAAGGTGAAGGGCATCGGCAAGCCCGCGTCGAGCTGCGCCAGCCCCGCGCGCGTGGCCTCCCACGCGCCGCGCCGGCTGGTCACGCGCAGGCGCGCGCCCGCCGGCAGCGCGGCTTCGCCGGCCGCGTCGAGGCAGCGCAGCGCGCCGTACATCGCCAGCTCGGTCCACAGGCCGACGCGGCGCGGCCGGCGGCCCAGGCGGGTCGTGAGCGCGTCGCGCCAGTCGTCGGGCGGCGGATGCGCCACGACATGCGCGACGGTGCGCCAGGGGGTTGAAGCCTGGCTCATGCGACGTTGCAATCCTTGAGCACCAGCGACGCATGCCCGCCGCCGAAGCCCACCACGTTGAGCAGGATGTGGCGCAGCCGCGCCGGCGGTCCGTCGCTCAGCGCGATGCCCAGCGTCTCGTCCAGCGCGTAGCCGACCGACGGCCAGGCGCCGCCCTCGATGCAGCCGACCAGCAGGGCCAGCTCCGCCGCCCCGGCCGCGCCCAGCGTGTGGCCGATCGCCGACTTGAGCGACACCAACGGCGGCAGCGGCGCGAACACCTGCCGCAGCGCCTCGACCTCGATCGCGTCGTTGACCGGGCTGCCGGCGGCCTGCACCTTGATGAGGTCGATGTCCGCGGGCTGCAGGCCGCTGCGCGCCAGCGTGTCGCGGCACATCGCGCGCACGGCGCTCGCCTCGGTGCCCGAGGGGTTGCGGCCGTCGACCACGTTGGCGCCGCCCAGCAGCGCCCAGCGCGCGGGTTGCGATCCGAGCCGCAGCGCCGCCACCGCTTCGCCGAGCACCAGCCCCTGGCGCCCCGCGCCGAAAGGGCGCGCGCTGTCGGGCGCCAGCAGCTGCATCGCGCCGAAGCCGGCCACGGTGAAGCGGTTGTCGAGTTCGGCGCCGATCACCAGCGCCTCGCGGGCTTCGCCTGCCCGCACCATGTCTGCGGCCGCCAGCATCGCGTTGAGCGCCGAGGTGCAGGCGGTCGAGACGGTGAAGACCGGGCCCTGCCAGTCGAGCGCGGCGGCGGCGATGTCGGCGAAATCCTGCAGGTCGCCGCTGAGCCGCGCGTCGTGCTGTGCGTGTTCCATGGCCCCGATGTCGAGCGACGAAGAGGCCACGAACAGCGGCCCCTGCCGGTCCAGCCCGTCGCCGGTCTGCGCGACCACGCGGCGCACCGTGTGCTGCACGCGCTGCGCCCAGTCACCGGGCGGCACCGCCAGCGTGTAGACCGGCCACTGCAGGCCTTCGGCCACCGTCACCGGCGTGGGCGGCACGCCACCGCGCCGCAATGCCGCGAGCGCCGACGGCACATCGTCGCCGAGCACGCAGGCCAGGCCCATGCCGGCCAGGTACACCGGACTCATGCCTTGCCCGCTTGCGCCAGGTGTTCCGCCAGGTGCGCGATGGAGGTCATGGCGCGGCGCGTGTCCTTGCTGTCGGGCATGCGCAGGCCGAAGTGCTGCTGGATCGCCATCGACACCTGCAGCGCGTCGAGCGAGTCGAGGTCCAGCCGCGCCTCGGGGCCGAACAGCGGCTCGTCGTCGCCGAGGCCGCCGGGCGGCGCGTCTTTTTCGACAGCCTCGAGCACGAGGGCCTTGAGGCGGGCGATGAATTCAGGAGAAGAAACGGTGCTCGTCACGGTGCGCGCCTGCGAAACAGAAAGACAGCCACGAAAAACATGAGGGCCGCGAACGCCACCAGCCGGCCGACCTGCGGCAGCACCTCGGCCACGCCGCCGCCGCGCAGCAGCACGGTGAGCAACGCTTCGAGCCCCCAGTTCATGGGAGAGATTTCGACCATGCGCTGCATGAAGCCCGGCATGACGAACTTGGGCACCATGATGCCGCCCGCCGCCGCCATCAGCACATTCACCATCGGCCCGAGCGTGGCGGCCTGCGCATGGCTCTTCACGAGGCAGGCCACCGCCAGCGACAGGCTCACCGCCGCCAGGCTCACGGCCGCCAGCGACAGCAGCAGGCCGCCCCAGTGGATGCCCGCGAGCGAGAGCGCGTCGCCGCCGATCAGCGGCATGAACCAGATGCCCGCCGCCAGCATCAGCAGCGCCTGCAGCGCGTTCACGCCGAGGTAGGGCAAGGCCTTGGAGGTCAGCAGCATCGAACGCGACACGCCCAGGCTCTGCAGCCGGCCGAGCGCGCCCGAGCCGCGCTCCTGCACGAACAGGCTCGAGAGAGAAGCGACGACGAAGAACATGCCGAACACCAGCCAGGCCGGCACGTTCTGCTGCACCGACGTGGGCCGCGGGCCGGCCGTGGCAAAGCGCTCGGCATGCACCATCGCCTGGATGGACGCGTCGGGCGCGGGGCTGGCCGTGCCGGGCACCGCCAGCGCGAGCCGCGCCTTGAGTTCGCCCGAGGCCCCGATGAGTTCGGCGCGCAGTGCGTTGAACAGATTGGCGTCGATGCCGGGTTCGGCGAGCAGGCGGATGTGGGCGCGCGTGGAGAGCGCGGCCGATTCCAGCTCGTCCGACAGGCCCGGCTCCAGCACGATCACGTACTTGAGCGTGCCGCTGCGCAGCCGCGCCTGCCAGTCGCTGCCCAGCGGCTGCGGCGCGCCGTGGCTGCGCTGCCAGATCTGCAGCAGCCACTTGGCGGGCGTGCCGCTGTCGCGCGCATCGACCGCGTAGCTCAGCTCGGCCAGCGGCGGGCGGTAGATGTCCTTCAGCGTGAGCGACATCAGCACGATGAACACCATCGGCATGACGAACAGCACGGCCAGCCCGTGCATGTCGCGCACGAGGGCCAGCAATTCTTTTCGGATGAGCGCAAGGAGCATGGCGTTCGGTCAGTCGCGCAGCGAGCGGTGCGTGAGCGCCATGAAGAGCTGCTCGAGGTCGTGCCGGCCGAACTCGGCCTGGCGCACCTCGATGCCTTCGGCTTCGAGCGCGGCCAGCACGGGGCCGGGGCCGGTGCCTGCGTTCAGGTGGATGCGCCAGTGCGCCGCGCCCTGCTCCACCGTGCCGAAGCGCGAGAGCCTCTGCGCGTCGAGCCCGTCGGCGGCCAGCGTCAGCAGCATGGCGCTTTGCGACAGCAGCGCGTCGAGCGGGCCTTCGCGCAGCACGCGGCCCTGGTCGAGGATGGCCACGCGGTCGGCGATGGCCTCGATCTCTTCCATGTAGTGCGAGGCGTAGATCACCGCCGCGCCGGCCTGCGCCAGGCTCTTGATCGCATCGAGGATGAAGGCGCGCGACTGCGGATCGACGCCCACCGTCGGCTCGTCGAACAGCATCAGCTCGGGTTCGGGCAGCAAGGCGATCGCGAGGTTGAGCCGGCGCTTCAGGCCGCCCGAGAGCCGCTCGGCGCGCACGCCCGCGAACTGCTCGAGCTGCGCGAACTGCGTGCAGGTGTCGATGCGCGCCTTCTTGCGCGCACCCGAGAGGCCGCCGGCCGCGGCGAAGCAGGCCAGGTTCTCGGCCACGGTGAGCATCGGGTAGAAGGCCTGGTCCTGCGGCGCCACGGCGATGCGCGTGGGCGCCTTGGCGCGCACCTGCTGCAGGGGCTGGCCGTCGATGCGGATGTCGCCCGACTGCACCGCGAGCGCGCCCGACAGGTGCGAGATCAGCGTGGTCTTGCCGGCGCCGTTGGGCCCCAGCAGCCCCAGCACGCAACCGCGCGGCACGGCGAGCGACACGTCGGCCAGCGCGGCCTTGTCAGCGTGCGGGTAGCGGTAGCCGAGCTGGTGCAGCTCCAACATCAGGCAACAGCGGCCTTGAGGTCGCGGAAGAAGGTTTCCTCTTGCTGCGCCTGCTCGCGCAGCTTGCCGGCGAGCGCCACCGGATCGACCGGCTCGCGGCCCTTGACCATGCGCGCCGCCTTGAGCGCGAACGCGCGCCAGCCGTCGCCGATGGCGATCAGGCGTTCGGACATCTGCGTGAGCTGCGGCTTGTCGAGCAACTGCGCCGCCTCCTGCAGGAAGCCCGCGTAGATGAAGCGAAAGCCCGCCCCGCCCGTGCCGATCTCTTCCTGCATGCGCACCAGATGGCCGATGAAGTCGACGCTGCGCGGATCGCTCGGTGACAGCTTCTGCATGCGCTTGGCCAGCGTGCGCATGCCGCGCACGCCCACGATGGGCACGGGCGCGAGCATGTTGCGCACGGTCTTGCGGATGGCCTTGGTGACCGAGGCGGCATCGACCGCCTTGCGCTCGATGGCCTGCGGGTAGTACATGAGGCCCTTGGGCGCCAGCACGCCCTTGGCGAAGCGGGCGCGCGACAGGTCTTCGCTGGCGCAGCGCACGGGCTCCTCGAACACCGGGTCGCTGATCAGGTAGTCGTCGCCGTCCTTGCCGTAGACCAGCAGGTTGTGCGCGTTGAAGTGAAAGCGCATGTTCGGCGGAAAGTACGGCAGCCAGTAGACCGAGGTCTGCAGGCCCACGAGCTGGCCGTCGGCCAGCAGCGCGTCCAGCCGCTGCTGCCCCGCTTGCGGGCTGCGGAAGGTCTCGAAGCGAAAGCGCGCGGCCATCGGCGCCAGCAGGCCCTTGATGATGGCCTTGGGCGGCATGCGGTACGAGATGAGCGGCAGGCCCGACAGCTTGATGAACGGCAGGTAGGCGAACGACAGCGCCGAGGACAACCCCAGCGCCATCGCCTCGCTCATCGGCGCGCCGTGGTGGCGCATGAGGCTGGAGATGACGCCGCTTTCGCAGTGCGCCGCCTGTTGGTGTTGGAAGTTCACGGCAGGCCTTGCAGGGTGGAAACGGGCAGCCCCAGCGCTTGGCCGTAGCGGGCGAGCTGGGCCGGCGACAGCGCGGCGAAATGGCGCGGCTGCAGGTGGCGGCGCACGCGCCACTGCCAGAAGCCGCTGGTCTGCGAGAGCAGCGCCACGTCCATGCGGCGCTCGTACATCCAGTACTCGAGCGGCGAGGCCAGCCCGGCCTTCACGCGCGCCTTGGCCTCCTGCGCCTGCTCGACCAGCACGTCGACCGCGTGGCTGGTGACGATCTCTTCCGCCTCCCAGCCCTTCGAGGTGGTGGTGACGACGCGGCCTTGCGCGTCGCGGGCGTACATCAGCTTGGAATGGCCTGCGAGGGTCGCGTTGCCCTCTTGGGGCACGGCATCGAGGTCCATGTCAGGCCTCCCGCCGGGCCGCCCCAAGGGAGGCCTGCGCCCCCTCGGGGGGCAGCGATACGCGAAGCGATGAGCGTGGGGGTAAGGTCATACCGCCTCCAGGTAGATGAAACCGCTCGAGAAGCGACCGCTTTCCGGCACGAACATCAGGAGCTTCTGGCCAGGCTTGATGCGGCCCGAGCGGAACAGCTCGTCGAGCATGATGTACGGCGAGGCCGAGCCCGTGTTGCCCTTGGTCGCGAGGTTGCTGAACCAGCGCTCACGCGGAATCGGCAGGCCCAGCGCGGCCAGGCTTGCGGCCACGGGCTCGACGAAATAGTGCGACGACAGGTGCGGCAGGAACCAGTCGATGTCGTCGGTCTTGAGCCCGCGGCGCTCGATGATGGCGGCCAGTGGCTCGGCCAGCGTGGCGCGCACGATGTTGTCGTTGAGCAGGCGCACGTCCTGCTTGACGGCGAAGGTCGAGTCGCGCTGCCAGTCGGCCGGCGAGGTGCGGGCCCAGCCGTCGAGGCCGCCCTGTTCGTTCTTGTCGGCGCCGGCGTACATGCACACCGGCAGCTCGTGCGCCGCCGACGACAGCTCGATCCATTCGACGCGCAGCGACAGCGGCCCGCGCGGCTCGCGCTCCAGCAGCACCGCGCCGGCGCCGTCGGACAGCATCCAGCGCAGGAAGTCTTTCTCGAAGGCGATCTCGGGGCGCGCTTCGAGGGCCTCGAGCTTGTGCTCGAGCTCGGCCTCGAAGTTGATGCCGCGCATCACGGCCGAGGCCAGCTCGGAGCCCGTGGCGACCGCGCGCCGCGCATCGCCCGCGCGCACCGACAGCCATGCATGCTTGAGCGCCGCCGCGCCGGCCAGGCAGATGCCGGCGCAGGCCACCACCTCGAGCCGGGGCCAGCCCAGTTCGCCGTGCACCATCACCGCGTGGTTGGGCATGAGCTGGTCGGGCAGCGAGGTGCCGGTGGCCAGGCAGTCGACTTGGCCGATGTCGTCGCCCAGCGCGCGGATCGCCGCGGCGGTGAGCTGTGCGTTGGTCATGGCCAGCTGGCCGGTGGCGCGGTCGATGGCGTAGTGGCGCGACTGGATGCCGTTGCTGCGCAGGATGAGGCGTCGCGCACGCGACACCTTGCCGCCGATGCGGCCCAACACTTCTTCGATGTCTTCGTTGCTGACCGGAGAAAAAGGCAGGAAGGCAGCGGTGCGGGTCAGGAAAACATCAGTCGTCATAGAGAGGGAGCCGGTCCGTGGCAGAGCCCGACGGGCGCTCGAATTGAGCCGTCATTTTAGTCAGCCACCCTCGGAACAACGGCCGCAGCAGGGCCTGCAGCGTCAGGCTCACCGGCACGACGGTGACGATCAGTGCCAGCAGGAACAGCACGTACAGCAAGAGCAGCGGTTTACGCACCGCCGCGCCCGGCCCGCCGGCCGCCATGATCAGCTTGCCCCAGAGGTAGAAGCTGCGCGTGCCGGCCTTCTCGCTGATGAGCAGCCGCGCCTGGGCGCGCACCGCGCCCAGCCCGGCCAGCAGGGGCGCGTCGCCCTGCTCGCGGCCTTCATGCAATGCGTCGCGCAGGGCCCGGCCGAAGCGGCCGCAGCCGCGGATCTGTTCCTCGCTCAGGCCCGCGTCGGGCATGCCCCAGAAGCCGCGCTTGCGACCCCAGATGAGCCAGGCCGGCGTGGTGAAGAAGGTGGCGAGCGTGGGGCCGGGGTCGGTGAGCACCACGTTGTCGATCAGGCGCGCGCCGGTGGCGGCGAGCAGGCCCTTGAGCTTTTCGTGGGCCAGCAGCCACATGTTGCGGCAGGCAATGACCGTGACCACGGGTTTTCCCTTGAGCAGCCGCGCCGCCACGGGGTGCTGCAGGAAGGCCACGACCGGCTGCGCGGGCGCGAGGAACCAGACCTGGTACGGCAGGATGACGAGGTCGAAGTCTTCATCGCCCGTGAGCGTGAGCGGCGCCAGCGGGCCCGGCTTCAGGTGGGCCGACTCGGGGAACGCGTCGAAGAAGGTCAGGAAGGGCCAGGGAAAGGGAAAGCGCTGCAGCGGCCGCAGCGTTTCCACGCGCAGTTCGATGCCCGCGTCGGCGCGCAGCGGCGCGGCGATCTGCCCGGCCACGCGGTCGAGTTGCCCGGTCTGCGAGTACTGGATCAGCAGGACGCGTTTGACACGCGCGCTCGGGGTGGCAGGAGGGCTGGCGGTGGGGCTGGAAGAACTTGGATTCACTGGCGGGCCGTGGCGGGGGCCGTCGAATGTAAGCGAACCTTTTCAAAGGTGCATCTGCCATAGGTCATGGCGTCGCGTGAATCCGACGAACCAGGGCGCCAGAAAGCGAAAAAGGGCCGCACCTCGCGGCGCGACCCTTGTTTGCAATTGCTGCTGGCGAAGCGCCGGTCAGCGCACCTTGCCGGCCTTCCAGGCGCTCAGCAGCTTGTTGTAGTCGATGGTCTCGCCCTTGGGCTTCTCGTTGGGCAGCTTCTTCCACGGGGCATGCTGGTCGCTGAGCCACTTGTTCGGGTCGCCCTTGGCGTTGAGCTTGGGCGCGCAGTGGGCCATGCCGGCGCGTTGCAGGCGGCCCATCACGTTGTCCATCTCGTCGGCCAGGTTGTCCATGGCTTTTTGCGGGGTTTTCTCGCCCGTGACGGCCTCGGCCACGTTCTTCCACCACAGCTGCGCCAGCTTGGGGTAGTCGGGCACGTTGGTGCCGGTGGGCGTCCATGCCACGCGGGCCGGGCTGCGGTAGAACTCGACCAGGCCGCCCAGCTTGGGCGCCATGTCGGTCATGGCCTTGCTCTGGATGTCCGATTCGCGGATCGGGGTCAGGCCCACGATGGTCTTCTTGAGCGAGACGCTCTTGGAGGTCACGAACTGGGCGTAGAGCCAGGCGGCGGCGGTCTTGTTGGCGTCATGGCCGTTGAAGAACGACCACGAACCCACGTCCTGGTAGCCGTTCTGCATGCCCTGCTTCCAGTACGGGCCGTTCGGGCCGGGCGCCATGCGCCACTTGGGCGTGCCGTCCTCGTTCACCACGGGCAGGCCCTTCTTGGTCATGTCGGCCGTGAAGGCCGTGTACCAGAAGATCTGCTGGGCGATCTGGCCCTGCGCGGGCACCGGGCCGGCTTCGCCGAAGGTCATGCCCATGGCTTCCTTGGGCGCGTACTTCTTCATCCAGTCGATGTACTTGGTGAGCGCGTACACGGCGGCCGGCGAGTTGGTCGCACCGCCGCGCGACACGGCCGCGCCCACGGGCGTGCACTTGTCATCGGCCACGCGAATGCCCCACTCGTCGATCGGCATGCCGTTGGGGGTGCCGATGTCGGCGGTGCCGGCCATCGAGAGCCACGCGTCGGTGAAGCGCCAGCCCAGCGACGGGTCCTTCTTGCCGTAGTCCATGTGGCCGTAGATCGGCTTGCCGTCGATGGTCTTCACGTCGACGCTGAAGAACTCGGCGATGTCCTCGTAGGCGCTCCAGTTCAGCGGCACGCCCAGGTCGTAGCCGTACTTGGCCTTGAACTTGTCCTTCAGGTCCTTGCGATCGAACAGGTCGGCGCGGAACCAGTACAGGTTGGCGAACTGCTGGTCGGGCAGCTGGTAGAGCTTGCCGTCGGGCGCGGTGGTGAACTTGGTGCCGATGAAGTCCTTGATGTCGAGCCCGGGGTTGGTGTACTCCTTGCCCGCACCGGCCATGTAGTCGGTGAGGTTCATCATCTTGCCGTAGCGGTAGTGCGTACCGATGAGGTCGGAGTCGGAAATCCAGCCGTCGTAGATCGACTTGCCCGACTGCATCGAGGTCTGCAGCTTCTCGACCACGTCGCCTTCCTGGATCAGGTCGTGCTTGACCTTGATGCCGGTGATTTCCTCGAAGGCCTTGGCCAGCGTCTTCGATTCGTATTCATGCGTGGTGATGGTCTCCGACACCACCGAGATTTCCTTGACGCCCTTGGCCTGCAGCTTCTTGGCCGCGTCGATGAACCACTTCATCTCGGCCGCCTGCTGGTCCTTGCTCAGGGTCGACGGCTGGAACTCGCTGTCGATCCATTTCTTGGCTTCGGGCTCTGCGGCCCATGCGCCGTGCGCGGCGACCATCGCCGCCGCCATTGCCAATGCCGTGTAGCGCATCTTCATGAATGTGTCTCCTCGGTTGTGCTTCCCCGGTTTTTTCATCGCGGCTCCGGGGAGGCGGAGAGCCGGACGCGTTGACGAAATCGGTGGGCTAGCCTTTGCGCATCACGAGCGCGAGCACGAACATCGACAGCACGAAGCCGATCCAGATCGAGGGCTCGGCCTCCAGGCTCAGCCACTCCTGCACCTTGCCGGCCAGGCCGACGAAGACCAGGTTGACGTAGGCAGCGGACAAGAGGCCGATGAAGAGCCGGTCGCCGCGCGTGGTGGCAATGGGCAGCCAGCCGCGCCGCATCGTGGTGGGCGACTTGAATTCCCACACGGTCATGCCGACCAGCATGAGCGCGATGCAGCTGAAGAAAACGGCCACCGGGGTGGTCCAGACCATCCAGTCGAACATGTCTCGACCTCCTTAGACGCGGCCCATCGCGAAACCCTTCGCGATGTAGTGACGCACAAACCAGATCACGATCGCGCCCGGCACGATGGTGAGCACGCCGGCCGCGGCCAGCGTCGCCCAGTCCATGCCCGAGGCGCTCACCGTGCGCGTCATCGTCGCCACGATGGGCTTGGCGTTCACGCTCGTGAGCGTGCGCGCCAGCAGCAGCTCGACCCAGCTGAACATGAAGCAGAAGAACGCCGCCACGCCCACGCCGGCCTTGATGAGCGGCAGGAAGATGGTGAGGAAGAAGCGCGGGAACGAGTAGCCGTCGATGTACGCCGTCTCGTCGATCTCGCGCGGGATGCCGCTCATGAAGCCTTCGAGAATCCACACCGCCAGCGGCACGTTGAACAGCAGGTGCGCCAGCGCCACGCCCAGGTGCGTGTCCATGAGGCCGACGGTGCTGTACAGCTGGAAGAACGGCAGCAGGAACACCGCGGGCGGCGTCATGCGGTTGGTCAGCAGCCAGAAGAACACGTGCTTGTCGCCCAGGAACGAATAGCGCGAGAACGCATAGGCTGCCGGCAGCGCCACGGTGAGCGAGATCACCGTGTTGATCGCCACGTAGATCAGGCTGTTGATGTAGCCCGAGTACCACGACTCGTCGGTGAAGATGCGCGCGTAGTTGGCCCAGGTGAGCTGCTGCGGGAAGAACGAGAAGCTCGACAGGATCTCCTCGTTCGTCTTGAAGCTCATGTTGACCATCCAGTAGATGGGCAACAGCGCGAACAGGATGTACAGCAGCAAGAAGATGCTGCGCTTGTGGAAGCGTTTTTCGTTCATTGTTCTTTCTCCACTTCTTGCGTGCCCACGCGCTGCATCCAGTTGTAGAGCACGAAGCAGAACAGCAGGATGATCAGGAAATAGATCAGCGAGAACGCAGCCGCCGGCCCGAGGTCGAACTGCCCCACGGCCTTCTGCGTGAGGTACTGGCTCAGGAAGGTGGTCGCATTGCCCGGCCCGCCGCCCGTCAGCACGAAGGGCTCGGTGTAGATCATGAAGCTGTCCATGAAGCGCAGCAGCACCGCGATCATCAGCACGCCGCGCATCTTGGGCAGCTGGATGTAGCGGAACACCGCGAACTTGCTGGCGCCGTCGATGCGCGCGGCCTGGTAGTAGGCGTCGGGAATCGAGCGCAGGCCGGCGTAGCAGAGCAAGGCCACCAGCGGCGTCCAGTGCCACACGTCCATCACCAGCACCGTGAGCCACGCGTCGGTCGCGCTGCCCGTGTAGTTGTATTCGATGCCCATGACCTGCAGCGCATGGCCCAGCAGGCCGATGTCGGCGCGGCCGTAGATCTGCCAGATGGTGCCCACCACGTTCCATGGAATGAGCAGCGACAGCGCCACCACCACCAGCACCGCCGACGACTTCCAGCCCGTGGCCGGCATCGACAGCGCGAGCGCGATGCCCAGCGGAATTTCCACCAGCAGCACCGACAGCGAGAAGCCCAGCTGGCGCCACAGCGCCTGGTGCAGCTCGTCGTCGCGCATCACGGCGGCGAACCATTCGGTGCCGACGAACACGCGCCGGTCGGGCGAGATGATGTCCTGCACCGAGTAGTTGACCACCGTCATCAACGGCACGATGGCCGAGAAGGCCACGCAGATCAGCACCGGCAGCACCAGCCACCATGCCTTCTGGTTGATCGGCTTGTTCGTCGGGTTCATGCCACCAGTTCCTCGTCCTTGTAGTAGCAGGTGTGGGTGTCGAGCACCCGCAGCCACACCGTGTCGCCCACCGAGGGCGGCTGTTCGTCCGAATGCATGCGCACCTTGACCACGCCGCCGTCGACTTCAGCGCTGAGCATCGCGTGCGTGCCGACGTCCTGCACCTGCTTCACCACCGCCGGCACGGCGCCGGCGGCACCCGCGTTCGACAGGCGCAGGTACTCGGGCCGGATGCCGATCTTGAGCGCGCCGGGCGGCAGCTCGCGCGTGGGCACCAGCGGCGTGCCCGCCACTTCGAGCGCACCGTTGGCGCTGTGGGCCGACAGGAAGTTCATGCCCGGCGAGCCGATGAAATGGCCGACGAAGGTGTGGGCCGGCCGCTCGAACAGCGCCTCGGCGCTGCCCACCTGCACGGCCTTGCCGCGCGTCATGACCACCACCTCTTCGGCGAAGGTGAGCGCCTCGACCTGGTCGTGCGTCACGTAGATCAGCGTGAGCTTGAGCTCGCGGTGGATCTGCTTGAGCTTGCGGCGCAGCTGCCACTTCAGGTGCGGGTCGATCACGGTGAGCGGTTCGTCGAACAGCACGGCCGACACGTCGCTGCGCACCAGGCCGCGGCCCAGCGAGATCTTCTGCTTGGCGTCGGCCGCCAGGCCCGCGGCGCGCTGGTTGAGCTGGCCGCTCATGTCGAGCATCTCGGCGATCTCGCCGACACGCTTCTTGATCTGGTCTTCGGGCACCTTGCGGTTGCGCAGCGGGAACGCGAGGTTCTCGGCCACGGTCATGGTGTCGTAGATCACCGGGAACTGGAACACCTGCGCGATGTTGCGTTCCTGCGGCGTGGCGCGCGTCATGTCGCGGCCGTCGAAGCTCACGCTGCCCTGCGACGGCACGAGCAGGCCCGAGATGATGTTGAGCATGGTCGTCTTGCCGCAGCCCGAGGGGCCGAGCAAGGCGTACGCGCCACCGTCGCGGAAGCTCATCTTGAGCGGGAGCAGCGCGTAGTCGCTGTCCTGCGTGGGGTTGGCGCGGTAGGCGTGGGCCAGGTCGAGATCGATGCGTGCCATCTCAAGCTCCTTTGCGCCATGCGGGCGCCAGCGCCAGCTTTTCGCTGGCATCGAACACATAGGCTTGCGATGCGCTGAAGTACAGCGTGATCGAAGCGCCCAGCTCGAAGCGGTGCACACCGGTGAGCTGCGCCACCAGTTCGCCCACCGCGGTATCGACGTGCACGAAGGTGTCGGAGCCCGAAATTTCGGCCAGCTCCACCTTGCCGGGCAAGGCGATGTCGCCCTCCCCTGCGTCGACATTCAATGCGCTCGCACGCAGACCGACCGTGACCGTGCCCGAGGTGCTCTCGGGCAGTGCCAGCGCCAGCGCCGGGCCGCCCGCCAGTTGCACGCGGCCGGCCGCGGCCGTGCCCGCCAGCAGGTTCATCGGCGGATCGCTGAAGGCGCGCGCCACGCGCAGCGACTGCGGCGCATGGAACACCTCGGCGGTCGGGCCGTACTGCAGCAGCTCGCCGGCGTCCATCACGGCCGTGTAGCCGCCCAGCAGCAGCGCTTCGCCGGGCTCGGTGGTGGCGTAGATGACGGTCGAGTCGCCGGTGGCGAAGAGCTGCGTGAGTTCTTCGCGCAGGCCTTCGCGCAGCTTGTAGTCGAGGTTGACCAGCGGCTCGTCGAGCAGCATCAGCGGTGCGTTCTTGGCGAGCGCACGCGCCAGCGCCACGCGCTGCTGCTGGCCGCCCGACAGCTCGGCCGGCAGGCGGTCGAGGAACATGCCGATGTGCAGCTTGTCGGCCAGCGCCCTCACACGCGCATCGATGTTCGATTCGCCGCGCAGCTTCAGCGGCGAGGCGATGTTGTCGAACACCTTGAGCGAGGGGTAGTTGATGAACTGCTGGTAGACCATCGCGACATTGCGCTCGCGCACCGGCGTGCCGGTGACGTCCTTGCCGTCGACCAGCACACGCCCGGTGCTCGGCGTGTCGAGCCCGGCCATGAGGCGCATCAGGCTGGTCTTGCCGGCCTGCGTGGCGCCGAGCAGCACGGTCACCGCGCCGCTTTTCGGCGCAATGCTCTGCTCGTAGAGCCAGGTTTGCGCGCCGACCTTCTTGGTGACGCGCTCCAGAGTCAGCTGCATCAGCTCACCTCCACTTCCACGGTGTCGTTGTTGTTCTTTGCGTTGGCCTGCAGCCAGATCGCCACCTGCTCGCGCTCGGCGGGCGTGTAGTGCAGGCCGAGCTTGGTGCGGCGCCAGAGCACGTCGTCCGAGCTCACGGCCCATTCGCGCGCCTGCAGGAAGCGCAGCTCGCGCTCGTACAGGCCGGGCGCCACCTCGGCGCCCATGTCGGCCAGCGACTGCGCCTCGCCGACCAGTTCAGCCACGCGTGCGCCGTAGCCGCGTGCCAGCCGCAGCGCGACCTGGGCGTCGAGCCAGGGGTACCTGGCCTGCACGGCGGCCACGAAGCGGGCGAAGTCGTCGTCGGGGCGCTTGGGCGCGCCGATCCAGGCCGACAGGTCGCCGCCGGCCAGGAAGGCGCCGTCGGTCCAGGCCGGGCGTTGCGCGCCCGACTGGCCGAGCATCTTGCCGACCTCGTCGGCCGCGTCCTCGGCCAGCTTGCGGAAGGTGGTGATCTTGCCGCCCCACACCGACAGCAGCGGCGCGGCGGTGGTGTTCGACTCGAGCAGGTAGTCGCGCGTGACGGCCGAGGGGTCGCCCGAGGCGTCGTCCAGCAGCGGGCGCACGCCCGAGTAGGTCCAGACCACGTCGGCCGGCACGATGGCCTTGTCGAAGTAGCGGCTGGCCTGGGTGCACAGGTAGTCGATTTCTTCCTGCGCGATGCGCGCGGCGCCGGGGTCGTCGCCGCTGATCTCGATGTCGGTGGTGCCGATCAGCGTGAACGCGCCCTGGTAGGGGATGGCGAAGATGATCCGCTTGTCGGGGTTCTGGAAGATGTAGGCGTGGTCGTGGTCGAACAGGCGCGGCACGATGATGTGGCTGCCCTTCACGAGCCGCAGGCTCTTGGTGGCCAGCGCCTCGCCGCGCGCCGACTGGGCCACGCCGCGCAGGAAGGATTCGGCCCAGGGGCCGGCCGCGTTCACCACGGCGCGCGCACGCACGGTGCGGTGCGCGCCATCGGGGCCTTCGAGCGTGGCGACCCAGCCCTCGGCGCCGCGCTGCGCATGGATGCAGCGCGTGCGCGTAAGCACTTCGGCGCCCTTCGAGCGCGCGTCGATGGCGTTGAGCACCACCAGCCGCGCGTCGTCGACCCAGCCGTCGGAGTACACGAAGCCGCGCTTGTACTGCGCCTTGAGCGGTGCGCCGGCCGGGTGCTGGCGCAGGTCGATGCCGCGCGACGGCGGCAGCACCTCGCGCCTGGCGAGGTGGTCGTACATGAACAGGCCGATGCGGATCATCCAGGCCGGGCGCATCGAGGGGTCGTGCGGCATCACGAAGCGCAGCGGCCACATGATGTGCGGCGCGCTCTTGAGCAGCACCTCGCGCTCCTGCAGCGCCTTGCGCACCAGCGAGAACTCGTAGTACTCGAGGTAGCGCAGCCCGCCGTGGATCAGCTTGGTGGAAGACGACGACGTGTGCGAGGCCAGGTCGTCCTTCTCGCACAGGACCACGCGCCAGCCCCGGCCGGCCAGGTCGCGCGCAATGCCGCAGCCGTTGATGCCACCGCCGACGATCAGCACATCGCAATCGGTGGCGGGTTCGGCCGCTGGAGAGGAGAAATCGGTCACAGGCTGGAGGTCCGTAGGTTCGTGACTTTTGTCAGCAAAGGCCGAGATTGTATTTTCGCGTTTTTTCATTTGGATTCCTTTTGGCGCGATTTTCCTCCGAGTTTTCCCTTACTCGGCTTCGTTTTCTTTCGTTTTAAAGTGACGCGGCCTGTACCCTCGACCCCAGTCTTTCCGCTTTCCACGACGCCTCTGTGAACTCCAACCCGCGCCAGATCAACCTCCTCGACACCGTGCGCGCGCGCGGCTCCGTCACCGTCGAACAGCTCGCCGACATGCTGGGCGTCACGCTGCAGACCGTGCGGCGCGACGTGCAGCGGCTGGCCGATGCGGGCTTGCTCACGCGTTTCCACGGTGGCGTGCGCGTGCCCAGCTCGACCACCGAGAACATCGGTTACCAGCAGCGCGAAACGCTCAACGCCGACGGAAAAGCGCGCATTGCGCGCCGCGTGGCCGAGCTGGTGCCCAACGACTGCTCGCTGATCCTGAACATCGGCACCACCACCGAGGCCATCGCCAAGGCGCTGATGCGCCACACGGGCCTGCGCGTGATCACCAACAACCTGAACGTGGCGACCATCCTGAGTGGCAACACGGCCTGCGAGGTGATCGTGGCCGGCGGCTCGGTGCGCCCGCGCGACCGCGCCGTGGTGGGCGAGGCCACCATCGACTTCATCCGCCAGTTCAAGGTCGACATCGCACTCATCGGCGTGTCGAGCATCGAGGCCGACGGCTCGCTGCGCGACTTCGACCTGCGCGAGGTGAAGGTCGCGCAGACCATCATTGCCCAGGCGCGCGAGGTGTGGCTGGCGGCCGACGCGAGCAAATTCAACCGGCCGGCCATGATCCAGCTGGGCACGCTCTCGCAGATCGACCGCCTGTTCACCGACGCCGCGCCGCCGCCACCCTTCCCCGACCTGCTGCACGCCGCGCAGGTGCGCCTCGAGATCGCGCGCGACAACTGAACCCCATCAGACTCATCGAATGACCACCTACCTGCTTGCCCTGGACCAGGGCACCTCCAGCTCGCGCAGCATCGTGTTCGACCGCGAAGGCCGCATCGTCGCCATCGCCCAGAAGGAGCTCACGCAGATCTATCCGCAGCCGGGCTGGGTCGAGCACGACCCGATGGAAATCTGGCGCAGCCAGCTGGCCACCGCGCGCGAGGTGCTGGCCAAGGCGAAGCTGCAGCCCGCCGACATCCACGCCATCGGCATCACCAACCAGCGCGAGACCACCGTGCTGTGGAACCGCACCACCGGCCAGCCGGTGCACCACGCCATCGTCTGGCAGGACCGCCGCGCCGAGCCGCTGTGCGCGCAGCTGCGCGAGCAGGGCCTGAGCGACACCATCCGCGAAAAGACCGGGCTGGTGATCGACGCGTATTTCTCGGGCACCAAGCTGCGCTGGCTGCTCGACAACGTGCCCAGCGCGCGCGCCCAGGCCGAACGCGGCGAACTGGCCTTCGGCACGGTCGACAGCTGGCTCATGTGGCAGCTCACCGGCGGCAAGGTGCATGTGACCGACGTGAGCAACGCCTCGCGCACCATGCTCTTCAACGTGCACACGAACGACTGGGACGCCGACCTGCTGAAGGCGCTGGACATTCCCGCCGCGCTGATGCCGAAGGTGCAGCCCTCGAGCTCGCACTTTGCCGACACCGACGCCGCGCTGCTGGGCCACGCGCTGCCCATCGGCGGCGTGGCCGGCGACCAGCAGAGCGCCCTCTTCGGCCAGGCCTGCTTCGAGGCCGGCATGGCCAAGAACACCTACGGCACCGGCTGCTTCCTGCTGATGCACACGGGCGGTGCGTTCCAGCCCTCGCACAACGGCCTGCTCGTGACCAGCGCCGCGCAGGTCGACGCGACCCCGCAGTACGCGATGGAAGGCAGCGTGTTCGTCGGCGGCGCCGTGGTGCAGTGGCTGCGTGACGGCCTCAAGGCCATCAAGGGCAGCGCCGAGGTGCAGTCGCTCGCCGAGAGCGTGCCCGACGCCGGCGGCGTGATGATGGTGCCGGCCTTCACCGGCCTGGGCGCGCCCTACTGGGACGCGGACGCGCGCGGCACGATCAGCGGCCTCACGCGCGGCACCACGGTCGCGCACATCGCGCGCGCCGCGCTGGAAAGCATCGCCTACCAGAGCGCCGCGCTGCTACAGGCCATGAGCCGCGACGCCGTGGCCGCGGGCGGCAAGCCCGTGGCCGAGCTGCGCGTGGACGGCGGTGCGAGCGTGAACGACCTGCTGATGCAGTTCCAGGCCGACCTGCTGGGCATTCCGGTGGTGCGGCCCGAGGTGGTCGAGACCACCGCGCTGGGCGCGGCCTACCTGGCGGGGCTGTCGACCGGCGTCTACACCGATGCGCGCCAGCTCTCCAAGCTGTGGAAGGTGGAGCGACGCTTCATGCCGACCATGGGCCGCGCGCAGGCCGAGGAATCGATGGCGCGCTGGGAGCGCGCGGTGCGCCAGGCCACCGCGACCTGAGCGCCCTCGGTTTCACCAGCCCCAGAGGGAACGCTTCAGCACCCAGCCGGTGGTGCCGCCTTCGTGGCGCACCTTCACCCAGTCGCCACGGCGCTCGAGGGTGCGCAGCACGTCGCCGTACACGGCCTTCTTCACGACCGGGCTGCGCGCGCCGGGCGCGCGGCGCAACTGCGCAGTCTTCGCCTTCACGACGTGGTGCGGCGTCTTGCTCGTCATCGAACGGAAGACCCAGGCCTTGTCGTTCTCGAAATCGGTGACGCGCAGCCAGTCGCCCTTGCGGCCGATCACGCGCAGCGGATAACCCCGGCTCACCGTCCAGTGCGCCTCGGCGCGCTGGCTGGGGGCGGTACGCATGTTCAGGGTCTTGACCGCGACACTGACCATCTGCGGCTGCGCGGCAAAGGCGGACGGCAGCACCATCCACGAGAAGAAGAATGCGAGCAGGAGCGCGGGCAGTCGGCGGCTGAATCGGGCCATGGGGCGAGGGTTCCTTTCGAGAAGACACAAGAGGTCCGGCAAATGCCGGTCGAAGCCCCCTCTGGGACGCTGAGCGCCGATAAGTTCCGCGGGGATATCCCTGAGCCGCACTCCAAAGACCCCGCGAGGGTCGGGACACTGGCCGTGTCGCGGCAGGGTGCGGGGCAGAATTCGCCCGCCCTCGACTCCCCGCGCCGCGCTTGACACATCCCGCCACCGACGCCCCGCGTCCTTCCTCCAGCGCCCTGCTGGCCTGCGGCGTGGTCGGCGCGACGCTGCTGGCGCTGATCGCCCTGGGCCACGACGGCCGCCGCATTGCCCAGCTCGCGGTGCTCGCCGCGCCGCCCGTGCTCTGGCTGCTGTGGCCGCTGCACAGCGCACGCCTGCGGCGCTGGCGCACGGCGCTCGTGTGGCTCTGGGTCATGGGCTTCGGCCTGGACGCCGTGGTCCGCGCCTACCTGCTCGACACCTACCAGGCCGCGCCCGACAGCGCCATGGTGCTGGGCGCCGCGGCCAACACCAACGCGCGGGAAAGCGCCGAGTACCTGCGCATGCACTGGCGCTCCGCCGTCGTCTGGTCGGCCGCGCTCGTGGCGGCCGGCCTGCTGGCGGGCCTGTTCGCGCGACGCGGTGCCACGGCGCCACGTGCGCGTCGGCCGTTCTGGGCGCGCTCGCTGATGCTGCTCATCCTGCTCGTCGCCTGCGTCGCCTACGTGAGCAAACCCTGGCGCCGGCTGCACCCGGTCGTCTTCTGGACCCAGTGGTCGCAGTCGCTGCAGGACCAGCGCGCCGCCTGGGCCGACCAGGAAAAAACCCGCGATGCGCAGATGGCCCAGGCCCGGCAGATCGCGCCGGTGATCACGCGCGAGGGACCGTCCACGGTCGTGCTCGTCATCACCGACAGCATCAACCGCGACAACATGGGCCTGTACGGCTACGGCCGCCCGACCACGCCGCGCCTGCAGGCGCACAAGGCGCAGGAAGGCGACCGCATGGCCGTGCTGCGCAACGCGTGGTCGGTGGACGCGAGCACCCTGCCCGCGCTGCGCAACATGTTCCATTTCGGCCAGCCCGCGAATGGAAACGACGGAAACAACGGAAACGGCGACAGCCCGCCCCACCTGCTGGCCCTGGCGCGCGCCGCCGGCTACAAGGTCTGGTGGATCAGCAACCACGACGACCTGGCCATCGAGCAGCAGCACGCGCGCTACGCCGACGTGGTCGACATGGTGAACCGCACGCCGGGCCGCGCCAGCGCCTCGCTCGACGGCGAGATCCTCGACTGCGTGCAGGAGGCCTTTGCCGACACCAGCACCGAGCGCAAGCTCATCGTGGTCCACCTGATGGGCGCGCACCCGCACTACAGCCTGCGCTTTCCCGAGAACGCCAATCCCTTCGACGACAGCGTCGACGCGGTCGAGAACGGCCTCGTCAAGGACGGCCGCTCGGCCTGGGTGCGCCACTTCCGCCAGGAGTACGACGCGGCCCTGCTGTACCACGACTTCGTGGTGTCGGAACTGCTGCAGCAGACCCGCAGCACCGGCAAGCCGGACGACTACCGCGCCTGGATGTACCTGTCGGACCACGGCCAGGAAGTCGGCCACGGCAGCGACCGCGCAGGCCACAGCCCCGCGACCGCCTCGGGCTACCGCATCCCGGCCGTCGTCTGGCGCAACCGCGAGCCACTGCCCACCGGCGCCGCCACGCAGCAGCCCTTTCGCGCGGACTGGGCCGGCTGGAGCCTGATGGACCTGCTGGGCATCCGCTGGAGCGGGCAGAAGGCCGAGCGCAATGTGCTGGGCGACAGCTACCGGTGGCAGGCGCCGGAGATTCCGGTGACTGTCGAGTCGTTCTCGAAGTAGAAGTAGCTGAAGGTCAGCGATCGGCCACCGGCCGCACGGCGTGGGCGGCCTCGGCCGCCTCGTTCTGGCCGATCCATGCATTGCTGAAGTCCACGGCATAGAAGTGCTGCGCGGCCTCGCTGCCCGAGCCCGACCAGAACTTGCGCAGCGGCGTATCGGGAAAGCGTGCGCTGTCGATGGTGGGAACGGAGGTTTCGCGGGCGCACCAACGAGGCACGGTGACAGGCTCCCGTTCGGGGCTCAGCTCGAGCGTGAAGGTCTCGTCGACCAGGCCATGGTCGCAACGCCGCAGCGCCGCCAGCTCCACGATGGTCGGCAGCCGCCATTGCGAGATGCCTTCATGGCCCTTGGCGTTGAGCGCCTGCACGCGCTCCTGCGCGTCCATCAGGCTCAGGGCTTCGGCCTCGCCGACGCAACGACCACCCTGCCAGGTCTGCCCCAGCGCGCAGCGCAGCCAGCGCAATCCCGTGGCGGCATCGACGACGACGGCCGTCGATGCCTGCGCGGAGGCTTGTTCTTTCGGTGAGGCGGCCTGGTCGCAGCCGGCAAGCAACACGACAGCCGCCAAGGCGGCGGCCTTCCACTTGCCATCACGGGCAAGCATTGATTTCTTCATGAGAACTCCCTGCGGTCAGCAACTTGGATCGAGATCGAACTCGAATCCTACCGCCGGGTGCGCGGAGTCCTGGGGCCTGCACGGGCCCGCAGGACATCGGCTCGATGCGTCGTCAGTGCGCCGGCACCAGGAAGTCCTGGCTGATGCGCCCGCCCAGCTCGTTCACCCGGTCGAGGAACTGCGTGAGGTAGGCATGCAGGCCCGTCGCCAGGATCTCGTCGACGCGTGCGTACTGCAGGTCGGCCAGCAGCTTGCCGGCGCGGCGTTGGGTTTCGGCGCTCTGCTCGTTCTGCACTTTGGCAAGGTTGTTGACCACCTCGACCAGGCTGGCGTGCAGCGAGCGCGGCATGTCGGCGCGAAGAATGAGCAGCTCGGCCACGCGCTCGGGCTTGATCACGTCGCGGTACACCTTGCGGTAGACCTCGAAGGCCGAGACGCTGCGCAGGATCGCGCTCCAGTGATAGAAGTCGTACTCTTGGTCTTCCTCGGTGGCGGCGCCGAAGAACTCGCTGTTGAGCGCGTGGAACTTCACGTCGACCAGGCGCGCCGTGTTGTCGGCACGCTCCAAAAAGGTGCCCAGGCGCGAGAAGTAGAACGCCTCATCCTGGAGCATGGTGCCCAGCGTGACGCCGCGCGACAGGTGCGAGCGGAACTTGACCCACTCGAAGAACTGCCCCGGGTCGCGCTCGAAATCGCCGGCGCGCAGCATGCGGTTCACTTCGAGCCAGGTGGTGTTCTGCGTTTCCCAGGCCTCGGTGGTGAGCGCGCCGCGCACGGCACGCGCATTCTCGCGCGCAGCCTTCAGGCAGGAGACGATCGACGACGGATTGCTCTCGTCCTTGACCATGAACTCCATGACTTCGTTGGGCGTGATCTGGTCGTACTTCTTGCTGTACCAGGGCAGCAATTCGCTGATCGAGAGCACGCCCTGCCAGCCGTACTTGGCGACCTCGGCCGACTGCGGCAGCAGCGAGGTCTGGTAGTTGACGTCGAGCATGCGCGCCGTGTTCTCGGCACGCTCGGTGTAGCGCGACATCCAGTAGAGGTGGTCTGCGGTGCGGGACAGCATCGTGGGTGCTCCTACTGCGATTGGCTTTGCGACTGCGTGGCCGCCTTCGGCTTGGCCGTGCGGTCCGCTTCGAGAATCCAGGTGTCCTTGGTGCCGCCGCCCTGCGACGAGTTGACCACCAGTGACCCTTCCTTGAGCGCCACGCGCGTGAGGCCGCCGGGCACCATCTGCACCTCGCTGCCCGAGAGCACGAAGGGACGCAGGTCGATGTGGCGCGGCGCGATGCCGGCGTCGACGAAGGTCGGCGAGGTCGACAGGCTCAGCGTGGGCTGGGCGATGTAGCCGTCGGGCTTGGCGATGACGGCCTTCTTGAAGTCTTCGATCTCGGCCTGCGTGGCGGCCGGGCCGATGAGCATGCCGTAGCCGCCGGCGCCGTGCACCTCCTTGACGACCAGGTCCTTCATGTTGTCGAGCGTGTACTGCAGCTCGTCTTTATTCCGGCACATGTAGGTCGGCACGTTCTTCAGGATCGGCTTCTCGCCGAGGTAGAACTCGATCATCTTCGGCACGTACGGGTAGATCGACTTGTCGTCGGCCACGCCGGTACCCACGGCATTGCAGATCACGACGTTGCCCTGGCGGTAGGCGCGCATGAGGCCCGCGCAGCCGAGGGTGGAGGTCGGGCGGAACACCTCGGGGTCGAGGAAGTCGTCGTCGACGCGGCGGTAGATCACGTCGACCCGCACCGGGCCGCGCGTGGTGCGCATGTAGACGAAGTCGTCCTTCACGAAAAGGTCTTGCCCCTCGACCAGCTCCACGCCCATCTGCTGGGCCAGGAAGGCGTGCTCGAAGTAGGCGCTGTTGTACATGCCGGGCGTGAGCACCACCACCGTGGGCTCGGCCGTGGCCGGCGGCGCGCTGGCGCGCAGGGTTTCGAGCAGCAGGTCGGGGTAATGGGCGACCGGCGCGATGCGGTTCTGGTTGAACAGCTCCGGGAAGAGCCGCATCATCATCTTGCGGTTCTCGAGCATGTAGCTCACGCCGCTGGGCACGCGCAGGTTGTCTTCGAGCACGTAGTACTCGCCGTTGCCCTGGGCATCGGGGGCGCGCACGATGTCGATGCCCGAGATGTTCGAGTAGACGTTGTGCGGCACGTTCACGCCCATCATCTCGGGGCGGAACTGGGCGTTGTTCAGGATCTGCTCGGCCGGGATGATGCCGGCCTTGATGATTTCCTGGTCGTGGTACACGTCGTACAGGAAGCGGTTGAGCGCCGTGACACGTTGCACCAGCCCCTTTTCCATGCTCTCCCACTCGTGGGAGGGAATGATCCGGGGCAGCAGGTCGAACGGGATCAGCCGCTCGGTGCCGGAGCCGTCCTCGTCCTTGGCGCCGTACACCGCGAAGGTGATGCCGACCCGGCGGAAAATCATTTCCGCCTCTTCACGCCGCGATCGCATCACCTCACCGGGTTGCTTCGCAAGCCATTGGTCGTAGCGCTTGTAGTGCTGTCGGATTGCAGCGCCCGCGTAGGGGAGCTGCTCATACATCTCGTCGAATTTGTGCATGGAACGACCAATCTCCTTGAGCCATAGCTTAGCAAGTTCGAGGCCAGTAGAAGCCCTAGGTTTGGGTCCGATGCGAGGGCATTTCGCGTTTCGGACCGTCATGGCATGCGGTGGCGCCAGTAGCGCAGGTCGTGCGCGCGTTCACACTTCACCTCGGCCGGCGCCGGGCTCGCCCAGTGGGCGGCGCCGCAGCGGGGACTGTCGATCACCCGCACGCCGCGTTCGACATAGCGCGCCACCACCTCGGGCGCGGGGTGGCCGAAGCGGCTGCGGTAGCCGGCCTGCACGAGCGCGATGCGCGGGCGCACGGCGTCCAGGAAAACCTCGCTCGACGAGGTCTTGCTGCCATGGTGCGGCACCAGCAGCACGTCGGCCGCAAGCCCAGGCGTTCGCGACACCAGCGCGGCCTCCTGCAGGCGCTCGATGTCGCCGGCCAGCAGCACCGTGGCGCGGCCGTTGCCGATGCGCAGCACGCACGACACGGCGTTGGGCCGCGTGAAGCCGAGGTAGTCGCTGTCATAGGGAAACAGCACCTCGAAGTCGACGCCGTCCCAGGTCCAGCGCTGCCCGGCCTCGCAGCGGCGCGCGGGGCGCAGCGCCTGCAGCGGGTGCCCGGCCTCGATGGAGCTCAGCAGTGCCGCCTGCGGCTGCATGGCGAACACGGCGGGTGCGCCGCCGGTGTGGTCGATGTCGCGGTGGCTCAGCAACAGCAGGTCGAGCCGTTCGCCGCGTGCGCGCAGCAGCGGCACGAGTACGCGGTGGCCCGCGTCGCTGTCGAGCCCGTAGCGCGGGCCGGCGTCGTACAGCAGGCTGTGCGTGGCGGTGCGCACGAGCACCGCGTTGCCCTGCCCGATGTCGGCGGCGAGCAGGTCGAACTCACCCACCGCAGGTCGCGCCGGCTGCCACAGCAGCACCGGCAACAGCAGCGGCAGGCCAAGCGCGCGCACCGACCACGGCAGGCGCATCGCCAGCAGCACGCCGCCCGCCACGCCGCTTGCGGCCAGCCACGGCGGCGGCGCGGCCATCGACAGCGTGGCGAACGGCAGGCCGGCGAGCGCCTGCAGCAGCAGCGCGAACAGCTTCACCGCCCCGGCGGCCACGTCCCACAGCGGCGGCACCGCCACGCCGAGCATCGCCAGCGGCGTGATCACCAGCGTCACCCACGGGATCGCGAGCGCGTTGGCCACCAGCCCGACCGCCGACACCTGCTGGAACAGCAGCAGGCTCAGCGGCGTGAGCGCCAGCGTGATCGTCCATTGCTCGCGAAAGAAGCGGCCCAGGCGCGTGAGCGCGCCCACCCGCCCCTCGCCCGGCACGGCCGTGGCGGAGGCGAACAGCACCGCCACCGCCACGAAGCTGAGCCAGAAGCCGGCCTGCAGCAGCGCCCACGGGTCGGCGGCCACCACGACCGCCGCCGTCAGCAGCCAGACGTGCGGCCACGGCCAGCGCCGACCGCTCAGGCGCAGCAGCGCCACGGCCGCGAGCATCCAGACCGTGCGCTGCGAGGGCACGCCCCAGCCGCTGAAGAGCGCGTAGAGCGCGGCCAGCAACACGCCGCCGGCGAGCGCGGCCTGTTGCGCGGGCAGCCGCAGCATGAGCCGGCTGCTGCGCCGCCAGAGCGCGCCGACCACATGCGCCGCGAACCACGCGAACAAGGTGATGTGCAGGCCCGAGATCGACATCAGGTGCGCCACGCCGGTGGCACGGAACACGTCCCAGTCGGCACGGTCGATGGCGCCCTGGTCGCCGGTGACGAGCGCGGCGATCACGCCGGCCTGACGCCGATCGTCCACGCGGGCGAAGACGGCATCGCGCACGGCTTCGCGCGCCCGCTCGATCGGGTGCCGCCACGTCGTGCCCAGCAGGCGCGGCGCGGGGTCGCGCGCCCCGGCCCGCACGTGGCCCTGCGCGTGCACGCCCTGCTCCCACGCCCACAGTTCGCTGTCGAAGCCATGCGGATTGAGGTTGCCGTGCGGCGCGCGCAGGCGCACGGTCAGTTGCCAGCGCTGGCCGGCATGCACCTCGCCCACGGTGCGTGCGACGGATGCGCGACGTTCGGCGGGCTGCTCCCACATCCCGCCGTAGTCGCCGTACCAGGCGAGCGCGATGCGTGACGGCACCGTCGGTGGCGCAGCGTCAGGCAGGGCCTCGGCCCACTGCGCCGTCTCCACATCGAAACGGAAGCGCGTTCCGATCTCGCTGCGCTGAGGCATCTGCGAGACCACGCCCGTGAGCCGCAGGTCGCGTCCTTCGAGCTGCGGCTCCAGCGCCCCTTGCGCGTAAGCCGTGGCGCGCCATCCGGCCAGGCCCGCGCCGGCCATCGCACCGCAGGCCAGCGACAGCATCAGCACGAACAGCCGAGGCCCACGCCACCGCCACAACAGCCATCCGCCGCCGAGCCCCACGAGCAGCAATGCGACGTAGACACCCGCCGCCCACAACAGCGGCTGGCGCAGCTGCACCGCCGCGCCGAGCAGCGTACCGCCCAGCGCAACGAAGGCCCCCCACCCACCCGCGACAGCCTCGGACGCACGCCGCGACTGCCCTCCCGACACCCCGGAATCCATGATGCAAACCCTCCCCCAACCCACGCTCGATGGCGCGTTAATTGCTTGGCAACTGGGCTAGTATGCGTCTCACCAGAGACATCTTTTCGATGCAACCTCGCTGCACTGCACGCCCCTACGCATGTCCATCCACGCCGCACTCCACCACGTCACCCACTACACATACGACCGCCTGGTGCAGTTGGGCCCGCAAGTCGTGCGACTGCGCCCCGCGCCCCATTGCCGCAGCAATGTGATCTCGTACTCGCTGCGGGTCGAACCGGCCGAGCACTTCGTCAACTGGATGCAGGACCCGTTCGCCAACTACCAGGCGCGGCTCGTGTTCCCCGAGAAGACGCGCGAGTTCAAGGTCACGGTCGACCTCGTGGTCGAGATGGCGGTCTACAACCCCTTCGACTTCTTCCTGGAGCCGCAGGCCGAGAACTTCCCCTTCAAGTACACGGCCTCGCAGGCCGAGGAGCTGGCGCCCTACCTCGTCACCGAGAAGCCCACGCCGCTGCTGCAGGCCTACCTCGACAAGATCGAGCGCAAGGAACAGCGCACCATCGACTTCCTGGTCGGCATCAACCAGCAGGTGCAGAAGGACGTCAGCTACCTCATCCGCATGGAGCCCGGCGTGCAGACGCCGGAAGAAACGCTGAGCAACGGCAGCGGCTCGTGCCGCGACTCGGGCTGGCTGCTGGTGCAGTTGCTGCGCCACTGCGGCCTGGCCGCGCGCTTCGTGTCGGGCTACCTGATCCAGCTCACGCCCGACGTGAAAGCGCTCGATGGCCCCAGCGGCACCACGGTCGACTTCACCGACCTGCACGCCTGGTGCGAGGTGTTCCTGCCGGGCGCCGGCTGGATCGGCCTGGATGCCACCTCGGGCCTTCTCGCCGGCGAAGGCCACATCCCGCTGGCTTGCACGCCCACGCCGTCGAGCGCCGCGCCCATCGAAGGCGGCGTCGACGAGTCCGAGGTCGAGTTCAGCCACGAGATGAAGGTCACGCGCATCTACGAATCGCCGCGCGTCACCAAGCCCTACACCGAAGAACAATGGGCCGAGGTGCTCGCGCTCGGCGACGCGGTCGATGCGCGCCTCGTGGCCGGCGACGTGCGCCTCACGATGGGCGGCGAGCCCACCTACGTGGCCACCAGCGACCGCGATGCGCCCGAATGGAACACCGACGCGCTCGGCCCCACCAAGCGCGGCTACGCCACCGAGCTCGTGCACAAGCTGCGCGCCGAGTACGGCCAGGGCGGCTTCCTGCATTTCGGCCAGGGCAAGTGGTACCCGGGCGAGCAGCTGCCGCGCTGGGCGCTGTCGATCTTCTGGCGCGCCGACGGCCAGACGCTGTGGCACGACCCCGAGCTGTTCGCCGACGAACGCTTTCCCACGCACTACACGAGCGAGGACGCGCGCCGCTTCACCACCGTGCTGGCGCACAAGCTGGGCCTCACCGAGCGCTACATCCAGGCCGGCTACGAGGACACCTACTACTACCTGTGGCGCGAACGCCGCCTGCCGGTGAACGTCGACCCCTTCGACTCCAAGCTCGACGACGAACTCGAACGCGTGCGCCTGCGCCGCGTGTTCACGCAGAAGCTCGACGCGGTGATCGGCTACATGCTGCCCATCGAGCCCGGCAACGCCAACAGCGACACGCCCGCGCTCGCCGGCCCCGGCTGGAAGACCGGCCCCTGGTTCCTGCGCGACGACCGCCTGTTCCTGATCCCGGGCGATTCGCCCATGGGCTACCGCCTGCCGCTCGACTCGCAGCCGTGGGCGAGCAAGGGCGACTACCCCTACCTCATCGAGCGCGACCCGACCGCGCCGCGCGCCGCGCTGCCCAGCGCGTCCGACTACCGCGCGCGCTATGCCACCGCCACGCCGGTCGCCGGCGCCGACCTGGGCGAGGTGCCCTACACCTTCGGCACGCCGCCCGTGGTGGCCGCGTCGCTGCGCATGCAAAGCCCCGGCGATGCGGCGAAGGGCGATGCGGCAGCCGCCGCTGATGCCGCCACGCCCGCCACGCGCCAGCCGCTGCGCGGCGAATCGGCCCACTGGGTCACGCGCACCGCGCTGTGCGTCGAGGTGCGCGACCCGCGCCGCGCCAACGGCCCCGCGGCCGAGAAGAAAGGCAGCGCCTCGGGCGTGCTCTACGTCTTCATGCCGCCGCTGGCGCGCCTGGAGGACTACCTCGACCTCGTCGCCGCCGTCGAAGCCACCGCGCAGCAGCTCGGCGTGCGCATCGTGATGGAAGGCTATCCGCCGCCGCGCGATCCGCGCCTGAAGATGCTGGCCGTGACGCCCGACCCGGGCGTGATCGAGGTCAACATCCACCCGGCCCACAACTGGAAGGAACTGGTCGCCCACACCGAGTTCCTCTACAACGCCGCATTCGAGACCCGCCTGTCGGCCGAGAAGTTCATGACCGACGGCCGCCACACCGGCACCGGCGGCGGCAACCACTTCGTGATGGGCGGCGCCACGCCCGCCGACAGCCCCTTCCTGCGCCGGCCCGAGCTGCTGGCCAGCCTGCTGCTGTACTGGCACAACCACCCGTCGCTGAGCTACCTGTTCTCGGGCATGTTCATCGGCCCGACCAGCCAGGCGCCGCGCGTGGACGAGGCGCGCAACGACCAGGTCTACGAACTCGAAATCGCGTTGAAGGAGATCGCCAAGAACCGCGAGATCTACGGCCAGAACATGCCCGCATGGCTGGTCGACCGCACGCTGCGCAACATCCTGATCGACGTGTCGGGCAACACGCACCGCAGCGAGTTCTGCATCGACAAGCTCTACTCGCCCGACTCCAGCACCGGCCGCCTCGGCCTCCTGGAACTGCGCGCCTTCGAAATGCCGCCGCATGCGCGCATGAGCATCGCGCAGCAGCTGCTGATCCGCGCGCTGGTCGCCCGCTTCTGGGACGCGCCCTACCAGGCGCCCGTCACCCGCTGGGGCACCGAGCTGCACGACCGCTTCCTGCTGCCGACCTTCGTCAAGATGGACTTCGACGACGTCATCAGCGAGATGCGCCAGGCCGGCTTTGCCTTCGATGCCGACTGGTTCGCGCCGCACTTTGAGTTCCGCTTCCCGCTCGTGGGCCAGATGCAGTCGATGGGTGTGGAGCTGTCGCTGCGCAACGCGCTGGAGCCCTGGCACGTGATGGGCGAGGAAGGCTCGGCCGGGGGCACGGTGCGCTATGTCGACTCGTCGCTGGAGCGCATCGAGGTGCGCGTGACCGGCCTGAACGAGAGCCGCCACGTCGTCACCGTCAACGGCAAGGTGCTGCCGCTGCAGCCCACGGGCGTCACCGGCGAATTCGTCGCGGGCGTGCGCTACAAGGCCTGGAACCCGCCCTCGGCGCTGCACCCGAGCATCCCGGCCCACGCACCGCTGACCTTCGACCTCGTCGACACCTGGATGAAGCGTTCGCTGGGCGGCTGCCAGTACTTCGTCGCCCACCCGGGCGGTCGCAACTACGACACCTTCCCGGTCAACGCCTACGAGGCCGAGAGCCGTCGCCACTCGCGCTTCACGCGCACCGGCCACACGCCGGGCCTGCTGCGCACGCCGCCGGCCACCATCGAGCTGCCGGGCAGCCGGGAGTTTCCGTTCACGCTGGACCTGCGGCGCTGACCGGTCCGAGGACTCAGGGGGAACCCTGTCGCACCGCCGGATCGGCCCCGGTGACGGTGATGTGACAATCTCCCCCCTGTGGAACCCCTGAACGAATCCCTGTTCGACGCCCAGGCCCCGGAGCATCCGGCGGCGCTGGCGTCTTCGCTCGCGCCGGCTGCCCTGCCTGGGCATTTCGACGAATTGCGGGGACAGGCGACGCCCGTGGCGCCCTCGCGGCCGGTGGCGGGCGCGGCCCCGGCGCCCGCCGCGGCCCCGCTGCTGTACGACGCCGCCGAGGAGCGACCGACCCCGTCGCAATCGCAGTCCCAGTCACAGTCGTCCTCGCAATCACAGGCACAGGAACCTTCACCCTCCAGCGACCAGCCTCCGCTCACCCCCGCCTGGAACGCCTTCTTCGAACAGCTCGGCCCCGGCGGCATCAACGACCTGCCGCGGCGCGCGGTCAGCCTGGAGCGGCAGATCCGCGACAACGGCGTCACCTACAACGTGTACGCCGACGCCAACGGCCCGCAGCGGCCGTGGTCGCTCGACCTGTTCCCGCTGATCGTCTCGCCCGAGAGCTGGGCCCAGATCGAGGCCGGCGTGCAGCAGCGCGTGCGCGTGCTCGACCGCGTGATGGCCGACGCCTACGGCCCGCAGCAGCTGCTGGCCGAGGGCCTGCTGCCGCCGGCGCTGGTGCGCGGCCACCCCGGCTACCTGCGCGCGCTGCACGGCGTGAAGCCGGCGGGCGACACCTGGCTGCACATCGCCGCCTTCGACCTCGCGCGCGGCCCCGACGGCAACTGGTGGGTGGTCTCGCAGCGCACGCAGGCGCCTTCGGGCCTGGGCTACCTGCTGGAGAACCGCCTGGCGATCACGCGGCAGTTTCCGCAGGCCTTCGAGGCGTTGCAGGTACAGCGGCTGGCCGCCACCTACAGCGCCATGATGGAAGGCCTGCAGCGCATGTGCCCCTCGGGCTCGCCGCCGCACATCGCACTGCTCACGCCCGGCCCGTACAACGAGACCTACTTCGAGCACGCCTACCTGGCGCGCTACCTGGGCCTGACGCTGGTCGAGGGCAGCGACCTCACGGTGCGCGACCAGCGCCTGTACCTGAAGACGCTGCAGGGCCTGCGCCCGGTGCATGGCCTCATCAAGCGGCTCGACGACCAGTTCCTCGACCCGCTGGAGCTGCGCCCCGACTCCACGCTCGGCGTGCCCGGCCTGCTGCAGGCGATCCGCGCGGGCAACCTGCTGGTGGCCAACATGCCGGGCTCGGCGTTTCTCGAATCGCCGGCGCTGCTGGGCTTTTTGCCGGGGCTGGCGCTACGGCTCATCGGTGAAAAACTCAAGCTGCCGGCGCTGCCGACCTGGTGGTGCGGCGAGCGCGCCGCGCTCGAGGCGGTGCTGCCGCAGCTGGGCGAGAGCGCCATCAAGCCGACCTACCCCGGCTTCCAAGGCCGCTCCAGCTTCGACGCCGTGTTCGGCAGCCAGCTCGGCCGCCGTGAAATCGACGAATGGGCGGGCCGCATCGTGCGCGAGGGCGACGTCCACACGGTGCAGGGCTACCTGCCGCTGTCGCAGATGCCGACCTGGGCCTGCGACCTCGGCCCCGGCCACATCGCGCCGCGCGCGCTGATGCTGCGCGTGTTCGCGGTGAGCGACGGCCCGCAGTCGTGGCGCGTGCTGCCCGGCGGCCTGGCGCGCCTGGCGGGCCCCGATGCGCAGATCGCCTCGATGCAGCGCGGCGGCAGCAGCGCCGACGTCTGGGTGCAGACGCACGGCGAGGTCGACCGCACCACGCTGCTGCAACCGCACGCCACGCCGGCCTCGCTCGCGCGGCACCGCGCCCCGGTCACCAGCCGCGCGGCCGAGAACATGTTCTGGCTCGGCCGCTACACCGAACGCGCCGAGAACGCGGTGCGGCTGGCGCGCCTCACGCTCAACCTGCTGGGCAGCGAAGACCAGTCCTCGCGCCCGTTGCTCGAATGGCTGCACCGCATGGCGGTGCGCAATGCGCTCGTGCCGGCCGAAGCGCCGAGCGCGCCGCAGTCACGCCGCGTGTTCGAACGCGCGTTGATCGCCGAGCTGGGCGACGTCGACAACGGTGGCAGCGTGGGCTACAGCCTGCGCAGCATCCGGCAGGCCGCGGCGGCCGTGCGCGAACGGCTGTCGCAGGACAACTGGAACCAGATCGTGCGCGCCGAAAGCGACTTCCTGCGGCGCGCGGCCGAGCAGGCCGGCGAAGGCAGCTTTGCCGCCAGCGCCGCCCTGCGCGCGCTCGAATCCGCCAGCACCGCGCTGGCCGCCATGACCGGTGCGCAGACCGACCGCATGACGCGCGACGACGCATGGCGGCTGCTGTCGATCGGCCGCCACATCGAGCGGCTGGGCTTTCTCTCCAGCGCGCTCGAGGCCGGCTTCGCCAACGGCGCGGTGCACGAGGTGAGCGGCTTCGAGGCGATGGTGGCGCTGTTCGACAGCACCATCACCTTCCATGCCCGCTACCAGCAGCGCCGCGACGTCGCCACGCTGGTCGACCTGCTGGTGCTCGACGCCGAGAACCCGCGCTCGCTGGCCTGGGTCACTCAGACGCTGCGCGGTCGCATCGCAAGGCTCGCAGGCAGCGCACCAGGCAAGCTCACCGCCCTGTCGTACGAGCTGCCCGACCCCGCCACCTGGACGCTCGAACACCTGTGCGCGGCCGGCCCCGGCGCCGACTACCCCGCGCTGGTCGAGCTGCTCGCCACCTGCGAGACGGCCGCGTACCACGTGTCCGACGCCATCGGCACGCGCTACTTCACGCTCACGTCCGAATCGCTGCGCTCCGTGGGCGCCTGATTCCATACCTACACAACGATATTTCGAAGGAGGCATTTCCATGTCCGGCATCGCCCTCAACCGCCGTCTCACACTGACCGCCGCCAGCCTCCTGGTCGGCCTCGCGCTCGCCGGCTGCGGCAAGCAGGAATCCGCCGCGCCTGCGGCCGCTTCGGCACCGCCGCCCGCCGCCGCGCCGCGCGTGCTGGTCGTGGGCACCGACGCGGCCTACACGCCCTTCGAATCGCAGAACGAAAAGGGCGAGGTCGTGGGCTTCGACATCGACGTGGTGAAGGCCATCGCGCAGAAGGCCGGCATCGAGGTGAAGTTCGTCAACACGCCGTGGGAAGGCATCTTCAACACGCTCGAGCTGGGCGACCGCGACCTGCTGGTGTCGGCCATCACCATCACGCCCGAACGCCGCCAGACGATGGACTTCTCGCAGCCCTACTTCGAGGCCCGCCAGCTCATCGCCGTGAAGAGCGACTCGACGGTCGCGAAGTTCGACGACATCAAGAAGCTCAAGGTCGGCGTGCAGAACGGCACCACCGGCGACGAGGTGGTGGGCAAGCTGCTGGGCAAGTCGAGCACCGACATCAAGCGCTTCGAGTCGACGCCGCTGGCGCTCAAGGAACTCGAAGCCGGCGGCGTGCAGGCCGTGGTGGCCGACAACGGCGTGGTGGCCCACTACCTGGCGAACAACCCGGGCGGCGGCTTCAAGACCGTGAGCGACGCCGGCTTCTCGACCGAGCAGTACGGCATCGCCGTGAAGAAGGGCAACGCCGAGCTGCTGGCGAAGATCGACAAGGGCCTGGCCGACATCAAGGCCGACGGCACCTACGCCAAGATCTACGCCTCGCACTTCGGCGCCGAGTCCAAGTAGACAGCGAGCCGCGCGATGCTGCTGCACGTCACCCACGAAACGCGCTACGCGTACGCGCCGGCGGTCGAGACGGCGCAGCACCTGGCGCACCTGCGCCCGCTGGCCACCGCGTCGCAGGAACTCGTGAGCCACCAGCTCACGATCGACCCCGCGCCCGCACAACGCAACGAGGTGCCCGACCTGTACGGCAACACGCGCGCCTTCTTCGCGCTCGAGACCACGCACGACCACCTCATCGTCACGGCCGAAAGCGTCGTGAAAACGTCGGCACCCGTGCTCTCGCCCGCCGTGGCGCGCGAGCTGCCCTGGGAGACCGTGCGCGAGCGCTTTCGCTTTCGCAAGGACGCACCGTTCGACCCCGCCTCGGAGTTCGTGTTTCCCTCGCCGTACGTGCCGCGCCATGACGACTTCGTGGCCTACGCGCGCGCCAGCTTCGTGCCCGAGCGCCCCACCTTCGACGTGGCGATGGACCTCATCGAGCGCATGTACCGCGACTTCGCCTACGACGCCGACAGCACCGAGATCAACACCCCCGCCGTCGAAGCCCTGGCGCAGCGCAAGGGCGTGTGCCAGGACTTCGCCCACATCCTCATCGCGTGCTTTCGCGCCATGGGCCTGCCGGCGCGCTACGTGAGCGGCTACCTGCTCACGCAGCCGCCACCGGGCCAGCCGCGCCTGGTGGGCGCTGATGCCTCGCACGCGTGGGTGTCGGTGTACCTGCCCGGCGAGGGCGAAGGCCCCGAGAGCGTGGGCGGCTGGGCCGACTTCGACCCCACCAACGGCCGCCAGCCCGGCGAGGACTACGTCACGCTCGCCATCGGGCGCGACTACTCCGACGTCTCGCCGATGCGCGGCGTGCTGCATGGCGGCGCACGCCACACGCTGCATGTCGGCGTGACCGTGCAACCCGTGGGGGAAGTGGTGCAGCTGCCGGCGTCGGCGGCGCAAACACAGACACAATCACCCCCGTCATCGTCATCATCATCCCCAGATCAGGAGTCTCCATGAGCGTTTACGACAAGCTTTCCAGCCTCGGCATTTCCCTGCCCCCGGTGTCCGCACCTGCCGCCGCCTACGTGCCCTTCGTGCAGACCGGCAACCTCGTGTTCCTGTCGGGCCACATCGCCAAGAAGGACGGCAAGGTCTGGGTCGGCCAGCTCGGCGCCAACATCGGCACCGACGAAGGCAAGCAGGCCGCACGCGCCATCGCCATCGACCTGCTCGGCACGCTGCACGCGGCCGTGGGCGACCTGAACAAGGTCAAGCGCATCGTCAAGGTGATGAGCCTCGTGAACTCGGTCGGCACCTTCACCGAACAGCACCTGGTGACCAACGGCGCCAGCGAGTTCTTCGCCGAAGTGTTCGGCCCCGAAAAGGGCGCGCATGCACGCAGCGCCTTCGGCGTGGCGCAGATCCCGATGGGCGCCTGCGTCGAGATCGAGCTGATCGCAGAGATCGGCTGATCTTTCTCCTGGGCGGCTCCGTTCTTAGTGAATGAGCCGCCCTCCGTTTCCGATCATTGAAAGCGTCACTGGGTGCGGACGCACACCCGGATCGTCGCCACTCGACACCGGAATCCCCTCGATCTCACGCCGCAGCATCAGCTTCATGGCGTCCTGCATCGAGCGGCGCGGTGAAGCGGCCAGCGCCGAGCGCGCCGCCTCCACCGTCACCATCGCCACCACGTACCCTTCCAGCGAAAAATAGCTGAACTCGTCGCGGCCCATGTGGCTGCGCATGTCCTGCTGGTAGCGCTGCACCAGCGGCGACGTTGCCAGGCGCGGGTTCGGCATGACCTGCGAGATCACCGTGCCGCGCGCCGCCGGCCCCACGCTCTTGGCGAGCACCTCGCCGTTGACGATCGAGAGCATGTACGGCGTCGGCCTCGCAACACCACTCTCCGCCGCCAGCCCCGACAACAGCTTCACCCCGCACGGCGTCACGCACAGCGCGAACAGCGCATCGGGCTTGGCCGCGCGCACGCTCGCGGCCAGCGCGGCGCCGTCCATTTGCGCCAGCGCCACGCCCTGCTGCCCCACGAGTTCGATGCCCGCGCCGCGCAGCGCGGTCTCCAGCGCCGCAAACGCGTCGCGTCCCAGCCCGTCGTCCTGCCAGACCGCGAACACGCGCCGCTGCCGCACCGACACGGCCTGCGCGACCAACTGGCGCACCTCGTCGGCGTAGCTTGCGCGCAGGTGGTAGATGAGCGCGCGCTGCGCGCCGTGCAGCGCCGACGCGCCGGTCATCGCGCCGATCAGCGGCGTGCCCGCCTCGCGCATCGTCGGGTAGGCCGCGTCGATGTGCGAGGTGCCGGCCGACAGGCCCAGCGCATCGACCTTGTCCTGCACCACGAGCTGGCGGATGTTCTGCGTGTGGCGCTCCACCGAGTAGCCGTCGTCCAGCGCGCGCCACACCAGCTTGTGGCGCCCGAGCAGGCCGTCGCGCTGCACGCGCGCCAGGTAGGCGTCGATGCCGTCCTTCACGTTGCGCCCGGCCTCGCCGAGCGGCCCGCTCAGCGGCAGCGACTGCCCCACCACGATCTCGTCGGCGCGGCCCGGCAGGCCCAGACACAGGAGGAGCAAAGGCGCGAGCCAGCGGTAGACCATCGTCGTGTCGTCCTTGCCGGCGTCGCCGGCCGTGGGGCAGCCTGAAGCAGGCGGGCCCCGATCTTGGCGGCGCACCGCACGCGGCGGCCATCGGACATTTCCGGCCGGCGCTACGGGGAACCCTGCTGCTCGCAAACCCTCGGGCGCGGCCGTGCGGCGCGGCCCGCGACCTATCATGCAGCGCGCCACCGCCCGCCCCCATGACAGCACCCGCCCGCGAGAGCCTGCAGGACATGCCCTTCGACACCATCGTCGAACAGGCGGTGGCGGGCATCTACGTGATCCAGGACGACCGCTTCGTCTACTGCAACGCGACCTGGGCCGCCATCGTGGGCTACACCGCAGAAGAAATGACCGGCATGTCGCTGGCCGAGATCGTGCCGCCCGACTTCGTGGAAGTCGTGCGCTCGCGCATCCGCATCCGGCTGGCGGGCAATCCGCCGAGCATGCACTTCATCACGCGCGGCCTGCACCGCGACGGGCGCGTGCGCTTCGTCGAAGTCCACGGCTCGCGCATCGAGCACCGGGGCCGCCCGGCCGTGATGGGCGTGGGCGTGGACGTGACCGACCGCGTGCGCAACGAGGAAGAACGCCAGCGCTCGCGCGAGCAGCTGCAGGCCCTGGCGGCCTACACCGCCAACAAGCTCGAGGAGCAGCGGCTGGCGCTGTCGCGCGACGTGCACGACGTGCTCGGCGGCATGCTGACCTCGATCAAGATGGACGCCACGCGCATCCAGCGCCGCGCCGACAACCCCGAGGTGCAGGCGCTCACGCAGGGCCTGATCGCGCTCACGCAGCAGACCATCGACACGGTCAAGCAGATCTCGGAGGCGCTGCGCCCCAGCGCGCTCGACCACCTGGACCTGTCGGTGGCGCTGGCCCACGAGCTGCAGGCCTTCACGCGCCGCTCGGGCGTGCTGCATTCGCTGGACACCGACGCGCCCGCGCTGCGGCTTGCGCCCAAGCAGGCCACCGCGGTCTACCGCATCTTCCAGGAAGGCCTGACGAACGTCCTGCGCCACGCGAAGGCGCAGCGCGTGGACGTGCGGCTGCGCGTGGACGGCGAGCGCCTGCGGCTCGCGCTGCACGACGACGGCTGCGGCTTCGACCCCGACGCGCCCGAGGGCAGCGCGCTGGGCCTTCTGAGCATGCGCGAACGCGCGCGCGAGATCGGCGGCGAGCTGCACATTCACGCGGCGCCCGGCGCGGGCACGCGGCTGGCGCTGAGCGTGCCGCTGCTGCAACCGGAAAGCGGCCCCCCATGATCGACATCCTGATGGTCGACGACCACACGATCTTCCGCTCGGGCCTGCAGCGGCTGCTGCTCGACGAGAGCGACCTGCGCACCACGGCCGAGGCCGGCAACGGCGCCGAGGCGCTCGAGCTGGTGCGCCAGCGCCGCTTCGACGTGGTGCTGCTGGACATCAACATGGAAGGCCGCAACGGCCTGGAGGTGCTGGCCTCGATCCGCGCGCTGCAGCCCGCGCTGCCGGTGCTCATGCTGTCGATGTACGCCGAGGAACAGTACGCGCTGGTCGCCATCCAGGCCGGCGCGCGCGGCTACATCGCGAAAGACGCGGAGCCCGCCGAGCTGGTGCGCGCGATCCGCTGCGTGGCGGCCGGCGGCCAGTACCTGAGCGCGCGCGCCGCCTCGCAGGTCAGCGGCCAGCTCGAAGGCCGCGACGACCGCCCCGCGCACCAGCGGCTCACGGTGCGCGAGCACCAGATCATGCTCATGATGCTCAAGGGCCTGTCGCTCACCGCCATCGGCGACGAGATGCTCATCAGCGTGAAGACCGTGAGCACGCACCGCAGCAACATCCTCGACAAGCTGGGCGTGGCCAGCACGGCGGAGCTGGTGCTCTATGCCGTGCGCCACGGGATCATCCAATAGGTCGATCGCCTCAGAAACTCAGCGAGTGCCGTTGCGCAGCGGATCGACCGAATCGGGCAGCGCGTTGAAGTCGATCTGCTGGAACAGGAACTCGCGCTGCTGCGGCGACAGCAGCGAATAACGCGGCCAGAAGAACAGGTAGTCGTCGGCCGACATGCGCGGCTGGTTGTCGAAGATCATGCGCTTGCTGCACAGCAGGCACACGAAGTTGGTCCAGTTGTTCCAGGTCGTCTGGCCGTCGAACATGCGGCTCGGTGCGCCGTAGCGGGCAAAGCTCGCCGCGTGGCCGATGAACTTGTCCGACAGCGCCTTGCGACTGCTTGCGTTCGCGGGGCTCCAGGCAAAGCGCATGAAGTTCGGCTCGTCGGTCACGAAGTTGCCGAACAGCGCCGCCACGTCGATGCCGTGGAACGCGCCGAAGGTGTCCTTCCAGGGCTGCGGCGTGTCGTCCCAGTTGTAGTTGTAGCGGTAGATGTCGCCGTTCTGCAGGCGCAGCACGCGGATCACGTTGTCGATCACGTTGTCCAGCGCGTAGCTGATCACTTCATGCGTCTGCGTGTAGATCGGCCGGAACTCGGGCTTGATCAACTGGTTGAAGGTCACGCTGCCGGGCGCCGCGTAGTTGCTCAGGTTCCACAGCTCCTGCTGCGAGGGCTGGCCCATGCCGAACAGGAAGGCGAAGTACGAGCCCTCGTCGTGCGTGGAGCCGATCATCAGCGGCATCTTGTTGTAGTTGCCCGCCAGCAGGCCTGGCAGCCCGCTCGCGCGGATCACGGTGCCGTCGGTGAAGTGGCCCGGCACCACGGGGCTGGGCGTGAACTTCATGATCTGCGCCGCGCTCGCACCGCGCAGCAGCGCGGCGATGTCGGACTGGCTCATCGTCAGGCGCTGCGCCGCGGCCTGCAGCGTGGTCGAGGCGCGGCCGGTGTCGACCAGCAGGTTGTCGATGAGCGAATCGGCCGCCAGCGTACCCACCACCGGCGGGTACGCATTGGGCACGCCCGACATGCACAGCGCGCGGTGGAACTTGCCGTCGGCCAGCGGCGACTGCAGCAGGCCCCAGGTGTTGATGCAGCCGGCCGACTGGCCCGCCACCGTCACCTGCCCCGGGTTGCCGCCGAAGGCGCGCGCGTTGGCCTTCACCCAGTCGAGCGCGCGCACCAGGTCCAGCGTGGTGAAGTTGCCCGAGTCGTCCAGCGCGTTGCCGGTCTTCATGGCCGGGTGGTTCAGCCAGCCCAGCATGCCCATGCGGTATTGCACGGTGACCACCACCATGTTGGCCTTCTGCGCCAGGTAGGCGCCGTCGTAGGCCGGCTCGCGCGCCGAGCCCTTGGTGTTGCTGCCGCCGTGGATCCAGAAGAACACCGGCAGGTTCTCGGCGCTGGAGTTCGGCCGCCACACGTTCAGGTACAGGCAGTCTTCGGTGCCCACGGGCTGGCCGAAGGTGGCCGGGTCGGGCTCGCCGAAGGGGTTGCCGACCTGCGCGCACATGCCGGCCAGCGTGGTCGCGGCACGCGCGCCGCTCCACGGTTGCGGCGGCTGCGGGGCGCGCCAGCGCAGGTTGCCGACGGGCGGCTGCGCGAAGGGAATGCCAAGGAAGGCGTGCGTGTTGTTGGCCGCGACCTTGCCGTAGATCTGGCCGGCGTCCAGCGTGCGCGTGAGGCTCTGGTTGTAGGCGGCCAGCGTGGGCGCCGCGAGCATTGCGAGCGTCCACAGGACCGTGGTGCGAAGCAGCAGGCGAACGAGGCCTGCGAAAGAACGGGAGCGGTGCATGGTGGTTGTCTCCTCGAGGTGGATGCGGCGGGCTCTGACGGCCTCGGTCATGCATCGATTCTCGTGAGCACCCTGCCCCGCCCGCCTCGGTGTCATCGCAGGGGGGCGGCAAGAATCCTCCGATTGACATCCGGCCCGCAAAGGGCCATGCAACGCAGGGCGCGGCTACTTGCGCTTCCAGCTCGCCACGGTGATGTACACGCCGGTTTCCTTCGCGTCGCGCAGGCGCACGCTGTAGCGGCCCGCGCCGTCGGTGCCGTTGAAGACGACCTCGCGGCCCTC
Organism: Variovorax sp. V118; assembly: GCF_041154445.1. Taxonomy (GTDB): domain Bacteria; phylum Pseudomonadota; class Gammaproteobacteria; order Burkholderiales; family Burkholderiaceae_C; genus Variovorax; species Variovorax boronicumulans. Next base: position 3,401,615 of record NZ_AP028663.1, read on the forward strand.
CTCGTCCAGCGTCGCGCCCTTGGCGAGTTCGCGGTACGCGTCGACCAGCTTGGCGATCGGCTCGTAGCTGCGAAGCGTGACCTCGGCATCGGGCAGCCGCGCCTCGGGGCGCTGGGCGCTCTGGTAGGCCGTGCGCATCGGCAGGCCGGCCAGCCCCTTGGGCAGCACGATCTTGCCGGCGCTGGCAGTGCTGTTCACCTCGGCCGTCTGCACCAGCAGCGGATGCAGCGACGCCGGGAAACCCGGCGGCAGCTGCTCGGCGCGCCAGCCCGGCACGCCCGGCTGGCCGGTGATGTATTCGACGCTGGCGATCTTCTGCGCGGCGGCCACATCCGCCGGATCGTCGCTGTCGGCCATGGCCGCGAGGAACGACGGCAGCTGCTTGCTCCAGGCCACGAGCGGCGCGGCGTCGGCCTGGCTGGCACCGGCACGCTGGAAGACCGACAGCACGGTCTGCGGCAAGGGGTTGCACACCTTGGGGTCGTCGCGCTTGGCGGGCGCACGGCAGTGGCCGTTGACCAGCCCCACCGCCTGCACGCGGCCGTCGGCGTCGATCAGCATCGCCGCGCGCTCTTCGCCGTGGCCGCCGCCGCTGACCGACGCGATGACCTGGCGGCCGTCGGGCCACACGGTGCGCGTGACGTCGAACTTCGAGCGCATGCCTTCGAGCAGCTGCTGCGCGATCAGCGTGTCGGGTTCGGTGTAGCTGCCGCGCGCGTAGCCGACGAGGCCGATCACGGCGCTGCGGATGCGCGTCTGCTCGCTCAAGCGCAGCGTGGGCGGCGGCAGTTCGGTCGTGACGGGGCCGGCCGCGTCTTGTGCATGGGCTGCGAACGCGCAGGCGAGCACCAGCGACGCGAACGCCGCCGGAATCAATGTCTTCTTCATTCGGAAATTTCCACTTCGATGTTCGTGATCGCGGGCATGTCGCGCGGGACCGTCGTTTCGACGGAGAAGCTCAGGCCGTTGCGGCTGCCGGCGATGAAGCCGTCGCTGGACTCGATGTCCTTCAGCGGCGGCGACAGCTGCTTGTAGAACGCCAGCACCTGCTGCGGCGTGTCGACGGTCTGCAGGCGCAGCACGCGCTTGGCCTTGGCGTCGCTCAGCGCGTCCTGCGCGGTGCCGTAGATCAATGCCTTGGGGTACAGCGGCACCTGCGCGGAGAAGGCCTTGTTGGGCCGCACGATGGGCCGTGCCGTGGTGCGCGCGGCGTCCATCGTGACGTACTCGGTCGTGGCGATCTTCTCGCCCACGCCCTCACCGCCCTGCATGCGGTCGGGAACCTGCTGGCTCCATGCGACCAGCGGTTGCGCCTTGGTGCGGTCGAGGCCGGGACGCAAGAAGATCGAGAGCACGGCATGCTGGTCGTCGAGACAACCGCTCGACGACGAGTCCTTGCCGCAGCTGCGATGCACCAGCGCGGCAGCCAGCACGTCACCGCTGCGGTCGTCGACCAGCACGGCCGCGCGCTCGCCGCCGTCGTAGGGCCGGCGATACGACGAAAGCAGTCGTTGGCCGTCAGGCAGCGCCTGCTGCTTGCGGTCGGGGCGCGAGGCCAGGCCCGAGATCAGCTGCTCGGCGAGCAGGCCTTCGGGCCAGTAGTACGAGCCCGACGCCATGCCCGCGAAGCGCGTCACGGCAAGGTCGAGTGCGGGAGCGTTGGATATTTCCGGCGCACGCTCGTGATGCGGCACGAGGACCAGCTGGGGTGTCGCGGTTTGTGCGACGGCGCCGAGGGAAGAGAGGAGAAGAAAAGCGAGGAAAGCGGAACGCGGTCGAAAGTGAGGCATGCAAAAAAGAAAACGAACGATGCGGCTTGCCCGATGTTTGCGGACAAGTGTGTCGTTTCATTCTAGAAGGCGTTCATTGCCAAAACGCCTCGCCTCTCATCGCCGCGACGAACGTCTCACGGCGTGACCGCGAGCTTCGAACACAGCAGCCGCATCGCCGCACCGATCGGTGCGATCACCGGCACGTCGAAGCGCGGCGCGAGCGCGAGCGCGGCCTGCCCGAGCGGACCGCCGCCGATGATCACGGCCTGCGCGCCATCGTCGTCGATGCAGCGTTGCACGGCCTGCGCCAGCGCCTCTTCGAGTGCGTTCGCATCGGCCGCGAGCGCACGCGGATCGCCCTGCGTGAGGCGGATGCCGCTGAACTGCGCGCGCAAGCCGAGCGCGGCCGCGCGCGCCTCGATGGGCGCCACCAGGTCGGGCGTGACGGTCGCGATGCCGAAGCGGCGGCCGCCCTCGCCTGCCGCGAGCATCGAGGCTTCGGCGATGCCGACCACGGGCACGCCGGCCTCGCGCCGCAGCAGCGCCACGCCGGGGTCGCCGAAGGCGCTGACGATCACGCCGTCCCAGCCCTCGCCCGCCGCCGCGCGCCACACCTTCAGCACCTCGTGCGCAGCGGCGTTCAGCTCGTCTTCGTTGACGATCATCGGCGGGCCCTGCACCGCGGTGCGGCCGGTCACGCGGCAACCGGCGGGCGCTTCGGCGGACGCGATGCCGACCATCATGTCGGTGGTGGCGACGGAGGCGTTGGGGTTGATGAGCAGGATGTCGGGCATGCGGAAAAACGCTTTCTTTGGAGATCGTTCGTTGCGCGGTTCAGTTCGAGCGGGCCAGCGTCGCGCCCGGTGCGCGGTCTTCAGCCTCGGCCTCGCCGGGCAGCGGCAGCGCATCGGGCGACTGGCCGTAGGTCTCGGGCACGCACTGCACGCTGGCGACGAACACCGCGTACATCGCGGCGGCCAGGCCGAACACGCCGACCAGCCCGAAGCTGTCGAAGAGGCGGCCCGCCACCAGCGGCATCAGCGCGCCGGCCGCCGTGCCCGTAGCCAGGATGAAGGCCGTGCCGAAGGCGCGCACGCGCGTCGGGTACAGCTCGGGCGCAAAGATCCAGATGGTGGTGTTGAGCAGCAGCACGAAGAACTGGAACACCGCGCCCGCGATGAGGATCACGACGATGCTCTTGGCCACGAAGCCGATGGTCAGCGCCGCGAGGCAGGCGCACACCGCGCCGGCCGTCAGCACGCGCTTGCGCGGAAAGTGGAAGCCCAGCAGCGAGGCCGCGATGGCGCCCAGCAGGCTGCCGCCCTGCATCACCATCGTGAACAGCAGGCTCTTGGACATGCTGTAGCCCAGCGTCACGAGGATGGTCGGCATCAGCGTGAGCACCGAGATCTGTGCGCCGTAGGTCATCCAGATCGTGATGCACAGCGGCACCGTGCGCCGCGCGAGTGCGCCGCGGAAAATTTCGGTCACGCGCACCTTCGGCCGGGCGGCCTGCGCCAGCGTGCCGTCGTCGGTGATGTATTGCTGGGGCGCCGCCGGCTTGCCCGACAGGCGCCCCGAGGCGAGGCGCGACAGCACCGCATTCGTTTCCTTCACGCGGCCCTGCGACAGCAGGAAGCGCGGCGTCTCGGGGATGTAGCGGCGGTAGAAGGCGCCCAGCAGCGCCGGCACCATGAGGCAGGCGAACAGCCAGCGCCAGGCGTTGTCGCCCGGGAACATCCAGAACACCAGCAGGCCGAAGCCCGGTGCGAGGAAGTTGCCGAGCCCGCCGGCGCCCACGTTGACCATCCCCACCGCCGTGCCGCGGAACTTGGTGGAGCAGAACTCGGCCAGCATCGTGACCGCAATGGCGATCTCGCCGCCCAGCCCGAAGCCCACCACCGCGCGGCCCAGCGCCATCACCGTGAAGTTGGGCGCCATCGCGCAGATGCCCGCGCCGAGCGTGAACAGCAGCAGGTCGATCGACAGCATCACGCGGCGGCCGTAGCGGTCGGCGATGAAGCCCGAAATGATCCGCCCGATGGCCGCGCAGGCGAAGGTGACGGTGTTCAGGAAGCCGATGTCGGAGGCGCTCAGCCCCCACTGCTCGCGCAGCATCGGGCCGACGATGCCGACCGCGTTCTGCTCGAAGGCATCGAACAGGCAACCGATGAGGATCAGGAAAATGATCGTGTGGTGCGAGCGCGTGACGCCGATGGTGTCGAGCGCGCGATCGAGCTCCGCGACTCGGGGCGAGTCGGGCCCGGAGGAGAGTGCAGGTCCAGCCATGGAAAAACCCCTTGAGAAGGAATGAAGTGCTTGCTTGCGCGGTGCAGCCCGGTGTCGCGGATCGCATCGTAGGCGGCATCGCGCCTGGATGGCATATGGATTTCACCTACTTTGAATAGTTGAAATTCAAATTTCATTCAGTTGCGAGCGTTTGCAAGCTTCATGCCGGGTGTTTTTCAGGCCTGGAAGACGGGTTCTCCGGGGTCTGGCTGAAAAGCGGCGCCCGAGCGCACCTGCAGCGTGCGCTGGCGCACCGCAGGCGTGCGCCGCTGTCTAGGAACTCGCCGCGCCGGCCAGCGCCAGCAGCTCGTCGACGTCCCAGTGATCGTCCGCGTGCCCGCCGTACTTGACGGCGACCACGGTGCCCCGCGCGTCGATGAGCACGTCGGCTGGCAAACCCGTGATGCCGTTTTCCGCCTTCCTGTAGAAGCGGCCCGTCGCGAGCACCCAGCGCAGGCCGCTCCAGAAGACGCGCGGATGCAGGAACGCCAGCCGCGAGGTCTCCACGCCGAAGCGCCGGTAGTGCGCCTTGGCGGGATCGGCCACGCAGTCGAACGGCAGCTGCGCCTGGTACTTGCGCATCTCCTGCGCTGACGAGTGAAAGAGCACGACCTCGCGAATGCCCGCCGCCGCCAGCTCGCCCTGCCTTCGGGCAAAGGTCAGCAGATGGAAGTTGCAGACCGGGCAGCCCGCGAAGCGGCGAAACTGCAGATGGACCCAGCGCGAACCGGCGTCCGGCAGTTGCAAGGGCTTTCCGTGGATCGTTTCCAGGGCCGTGGCGGGCACCACATCGCCGGGCGAGAACTTCATCGATGATCCTTCAGGAAGGGTTGCGAAGACGCCGGGCCGGGTGGCTGGAAAGCGTCCTATGATTTTTAAGTACACTGTACGTTTAATACTTTACAACCTCTTCGAGAACGGAGTCAAGCGTGGGACGTCCGCCAAATTCACCCGTGAACAGCTCCAGCAGGCCGCGCTGGCGCTGGTCGATGCGGACGGCCTCTCCGGCCTGACCATGCGCGCGCTCGCGAGCCGGCTGGAAACCGGCGCGATGACGCTCTACAACTACGTCTCGCAGCGCGAGGAGCTGGAGATGCTGGTGGTCGAGGCGGTGCTGGGCAAGGTGCGCTGGGAGACCGACAGCCACCAGCCCTGGCATGACGCGCTGGAAGACATCGCGATCGCGCTGTGGCGCGTGATCCGCGACCATCCTCATGTGATTCCGCTGATCCTCACGAGGCGCAGCCGCTCGCCCGCGGTGTTCGAAGTGACCGAAGCCCTGCTGCGCACGCTGGCCCAGAGCGGCCGCAGCGGCGCCCGCCTGCTCGTGGGTTTTCGCGCCGTGTCCGCGCTCATCATGGGCGCCGCACAGGCGGAGCTGGCCGGGCCGCTCACGCTGCAAGCCGACGAATCGCCCGACGACACGATCGCGCGCTTCCAGGCGCTGCCACCGGACCGGTTTCCGCACCTGATCGAGATCGCCACCACCGCCACGGCCAGCGATGCGGAGACCGAGTTCCGGGCAGGCCTGTCGCTGCTGATCGATGGCCTGCGCGCAGATGCTGCGCCGCAGGCCTGACGCCGCTCAGGCCAGGGCCAGCGCCTCGACCTGGTCCAGCGCGCGCGACGCACCGCCCAGGCGCGTCGCCAGGTGCTGCGCGCGCTTGAGGTACAGGTGCGCGTCGTGCTCCCAGGTGAAGCCCATGCCGCCATGCACCTGGATGGCCGTGCGCGTGGCCTGCTGAGCGCCTTCGATGCCAGTGAACTCGGCCGCGGCGCAGGCAAAACGCCAGTCCGGCTGGCCGCCGTCGAGCGCGGCAGCGGCGTAGCGCACGGCCAGGCGCGCGTTGTCCACGCCCATCCACGCGTTGGCGAGCTGGTGCTTGATGGCCTGGTAGCTGCCGATGGGCTTGCCGAACTGCACGCGCTCGCGGGCGTAGGCGCTGGCGAGGTCGAGTGCGGCCTGCGCGACGCCGACGAGTTCCGCCGACAGCGCGACGCGGTGGGCGGCGCGCACGCGGGCGCGTGTTTCGGGCACGATGGGCAGCGTCTCCCATGCGAGTGAAGGCGCGGGAGCCGTCGGTGCTTGTCGCAACGTAGGGTCGAGCGCGTCGGACACAGCGCCCTCGGGCATCGGCCGCAGCGCCACGCGCAGCGGCACCGCGTCGTCGTGCCAGCCCTGCACCACCACGAGATCCGAAGCCTGCCCCGCATGGTCGATCCAGCCGTCACCGTCCGCGATGCAATGGAAGGCGCCCTCGCCCGCCATCACCGAACGCACCCCCTCGCGCAACGCATCGGGCGGTGTGTCGCCACACGCCTGCAGCCACAACGGCAACAACACGGCGCTGCCGGCCAGCGGCAGGTTCAACAGCTGCTGGCCTGCGGCCTCGGCCACGATGCAGGCCTCGCTCATGCCGAGCCCCAGGCCGTCGTGCGCCTCGGGCACCAGCAGTGCCATCCAGCCCATGCCGGCCATGTCGGCCCACAGCGACTGCTGCGTGGCATCGGTCCAGGGCAAGGCGCGCCGTGCGCGCACGAGCGGGTGGTGGTCGGCGAAGAAGCGGTGGGCCGACGCGTGCAGCATCTGCTGCTCGTCGTTCAATGCGAAATCCATGGGGTCGTGTCGTCGTCGGTCAGTTCTTGGGCAGGCCCAGCATCTGCTCGGCCAGGATGTTGCGCTGCACTTCGGACGTGCCCGCCAGGATGGTTTCGGCGCGCGTCCACAGGTAGTCGCGCACCCAGGCCGCGGCCTGCGGGTCAGCACCCGTGGGCTCGGCGCCGGCCAGCGCGCGCTCGCCCAGCACCTCCATGGCGGTGGCGAGCAGCTTCTGGTGCGACTCGCTCCAGTGCAGCTTGGTCGACGAGCCCTCGGGCCCCGGCGGGCCGCCGCGCATCGCGTGCGTGAGCGCGCGGTACGACTTGAGCTTGAGCACATGGCTGTCGACCGCCAGCCGCGCGAGGTCGCGCCGCAGGTGCGGGCAGTCGAGCGCCGGGCGTCCGCCCCTTTGCACGCCGGCCGCCAGCCGCGTGAGCGCGCCCAGCTCCTGCGTGAAGCGCACCTGGCGCGGAATGAAGTAGGTGCCGCGCTCGAAGCTCGCGGCGGCCATCGCCAGCCGCCAGCCGCCGTTCTCTTCACCCACGAGTGCGTCGAGCGGCACCTTCACGTCCTCGAAGAAGACCTCGTTGAAGTCCGACTCGCCCGTGATCTGACGGATGGGTTCCACGCGCACGCCGGGGCTCTTCATGTCCACCAGCAGGAAGCTGATGCCCTTGTGGCGCGCGGCCACGGCGTCGGTGCGCGCGAGCACGAAGCAGTGGTCGGCAATGTGTGCGAACGAGGTCCACACCTTGTGGCCGTTGAGCACGTAGTGGTCGCCGCGCCGCTCGGCCCGCGTGGACAACGCCGCAAGGTCGGAGCCCGCGCCAGGCTCGGAATAGCCCTGGCACCAGATCTCGCGGTTGCTCAAGATGCCGGGCAGGTAGCGGGCCTTCTGCGCCTCGCTCGCGAAGTGGATCAGCGTGGGCGCCAGGATGCCGTGGCCGATGATGTTCACGCCCAGCGGCGCACCGATGCGGGCCTGCTCCTCGTGGAAGATGGCCTGCCGCGTGAGCGGCCAGGCCTTGCCCCCGTGAGCCTCGGGCCAGCCCAGGCCCGACCAGCCGGCCTGGCACACGTGGTCTTCCCAGGCGCGACGCCAGGTCAGCTCGTTGGCGTCGGGCGCGCCCCCAGGCCAGGCCGCGACGAAGCGCGGATAGTGCGTATCGAACCAGTCGCGCAACGTGAGGCGGAAGGCTTCATCTTCCGCCGAGTAACCCACTTGCATGCTTGTCTGCTTTCTCGTTCTTGCTGATGGTTCGCGGATGTCAGTCGGCCTTTGCGCCCGAGTCTTTGATGACCTTGGCCCATTTCACGATGTCCTTGCGCAGGAAGGCAGCGAACTCCTCGGGCTTGTTGCCGATGATGTCCAGGCCCAGGCTGCGGAACTTGTCCTTCACCTCGGGTTCCTTGAGCACTTCCTGCAGTTCGTCGTGCAGCTTGTTCACGACCGCTGCAGGCGTCTTCGCCGGCGCGACCACGCCCAGCCACGGCATGGCTTCGTAGCCGGGCAGGCCCGACTCGGCGACGGTGGGCGTGTCGGGCAGCGACTGCGAACGCTGCGCCGTGGTCACGGCCAGGAGGCGCACCTTGCCGTCCTTGATGAAGGGGCCCGAGGACGCGTAGGCATCGAACATCACCTGCAGCTGGCCGCCGATCATGTCGGTGAGCGCGGGCGCGCTGCCCTTGTAGGGAATGTGCTGCATCTTCACGCCGGCCACGCTGTTGAAGAGCTCGGCCTCCAGGTGCGTGGACGTGCCCGCGCCCACCGAGCCGTAGTTCGCCTTGTTGGGGTTGGCCTTGAGCCAGCTCACCAGCTCGCCCACGTTCTTGGCCGGAATGCTCGGATGCACCACCAGCACGTGCACCACCGAGGCCACCTGCGAGACCGGCGCGAAGTCTTTCACCGGGTCGTAGTTGACCTTGCTGTACAGGCTGGGCGCAATGCCCAGCGATGAGGCCGCGAGCAGCAGCGTGTGGCCGTCGGGCGCGGCCTTGGCCACGTACTCCGACGCGATCATGGTGCCGGCACCGGGCTTGTTCTCCACCAGCACGGGCTGGCCCAGGCGCTTGTGCAGCCGCTCGGCGAGCAGGCGCGACATGATGTCGGCCGCGCCGCCGGGCGAGAACGGCACGACGAGCGTGACGGGCTTGGTCGGGTAGGTCTGCGCCGCGGCGGGGCCGGCCGCCAGAGCGGCGGCGGCCAGGGCCACGCAGGCCAGTGCTTTCTTGAACATGGGATGTCTCCTGTCTCTGTCGATGGTTGTGGTTGTGTCTTACGAAGCCAGGACCAGCGCGTCGAGCGCGCGCACGCCCTGGCCCTGTTCCTTCACGAGCAGCGGGTTGACTTCGACCTCGTCTGCCTGTTCCTGCAGCGCCAGCACGGCGCGTGAAAACCCGGCGATGGCGCGGCACGCGGCCTCGACATCGCCCAGCGGCCGGCCGCGATACCCCGTGAGCAGCGGAAAGGCCTTGAGCTCGCCCAGCATGTCGCGCGCCATCGCTTCGTCGACCGGCAGCACGCGGTGGCTCACGTCCTTGTACAGCTCGGTGAGCACGCCACCCAGGCCCACGGTCAGCGTCATGCCGAACACCGGGTCGCGCGTGGCGCCGAGGATGAGTTCGGCCTGCCCTGCTTCCATCTTCTGCAGCAGCGCACCGTCGATCTGCGCCGTGGGCGCGTAGGCGCGCGCCGAGGCCATCACTTCGTCGAAGGCCTTGCACACCTCTTGCGCATTGCCCAGCCGCAGGCGCACGCCGCCGGCTTCGGTCTTGTGTGCGATGTCGGCACTGAGCACCTTCAGCACGACCGGAAAGCCCAGTCGCCCGGCCACGGCCGCGGCTTCTTCGGCCGTGCGCGCCACAGCCTCGTCGACCGGCTGCACGCCGAACTCCGCGAGGTAGCGCTTGGTGGTGTGCTCGTCGGCCCGGCCTGCCAGCGCGGCGCGCGCGGGCGCAGGCTGGCTGCGCACCTGCAGCCAGGGGTTGTGCTTGCGCCGCTCCTGCCACAACAGGAAGGGCGACAGCGCCGACACGGCCACGCCGATGTCCTCGAACACCGGCACGCCGCCCGCGCGCAACTGCTCGCGCGTCTTCGCTGCGCCGGTGTCGATCGCGACGATCAGGCGCGGGTGCTTGTCGGCCACGGCGCACAGGTCGTCGGCCATGCGGTCGAGCATGTAGCCCGGCGCGTAGACCACGATGGCGTCGATGGCGTCGGACACCGCCAGCGCTTCCATCGCCGTGCGCACGAAGCCGGGGTCGTTCACCACGTTGCCCGTCACGTCGACCGGGTTGGAGACCATGCCGTAGTCGGGAATGCCGGCGCGCAGCTGGTCCTGCAGCGGCTGCGGCAGCGTGGGCACGTCGAGCCCCTGGCCGATGAACTTGTCGGCCAGGATCGCGCCCAGCGCGCCCGAGATGGTGATGATCGCCACGCGCTTGCCGGCGCTGCGATGCCGGTAGCCCGCCAGGTGCGCGAGCTGCGCCATCTGCGCGAAGTCGTGGCTCTGGATGATGTTGAGCTGGCGGAACGCCGCCTGGTAGATCTGCTGGTCGCCCGCCAGCGCCGAGGTGTGCGAGCGCACGGCCTCGGAGCCCTTCTCGGTCTCGCCGGCCTTGTAGAGGATGAGCAGCTTGTCGCGCCGCACGAACTCGGCCGCGGCCTCCATGAAGCGCGGGCCGTCGCGCAGCTCTTCGATGTAGCCGATGCCCACGTCGGTGGCGTCGTCCTGCGCCAGGTATTCGAGGTACTGCGCGAAGTCCACGCAGGCTTCGTTGCCGGTGTTGATGAAGTGGCTGAAGCCCACGCCCAGCCGGCGCGCAATGGCGTACACCGCGGCGCACACGTTGCCGCTTTGCGTGAGCAGGCTCACGCGGCCCGGGCCCTGCTGCATCGGCGCGGTGTTGAACACCGAAGCGAAGTTGGTGTGGGCCTGCGTGTTGAGGTTGGCGAAGCCCATGGCGTTCGGGCCCGCGACCACCATGTCGGTGGTGGCCACGAAGGCCTCCAGCTCGGCCTGCAGCGCGGCGCCCGCGTCACCGGCTTCGGCAAAGCCCGCGGCATACACGATGACGGCGCGCACGCCACGCGCCTGGCAGCGCCGCAGCATCGGCGTGACCTCGGCCGCGGCCAGCGCGAGCACCACCAGGTCGGGCGCGGCGGGCAGTGCTTCGAGGTCGGGCCAGCAGCGCAGGCCGAAGACTTCTTCGTACTTCGGGTTGATCGGGTAGATCGCGCCCTGGTAGCCGAATGTCGTGAGGTGCGCGAGCGGCATGCCGCCGATGCGCGCGGCATTGCCGCTGGCGCCGACCACGGCGATGGAGGCCGGGTTCAGCAGGGGTTCGAGACGGTGCAAGGTCATCTTGATTCAGGCGGAGGCGGGGTTCTTCTGGATGGCCGAAGCCAGGCCGCGGTCGCGGGCCGTGAGAAAGCCCTCGCTCAGGTGCGAGAGCTGGTGCGTGTCGAAGTGCGCGGCCAGCGCGGTGCGCAGGCCCTGCGCGTCGAGCGTGCGGTTGATCGAGCGCTTGATCAGGCGCAGCCCGAACGGCGGCGCCTTGGCGATCTGCTGCGCCAGCGCCAGTGCGGCGTCGGCCAGTTCCGCATCGGGCACGACGCGGTTGACCATGCCGATGGCATGCGCCTCCTGCGCCGACAGCTTGCCGCCGGTGTAGAGCATTTCCTTGGCCTTGCGCGCGCCCATCACCCACGGATGGATCAGCACCTCGGTGGCCGCCGCGCCCAGCGTGTGGCCCACGGGGTCGCTGAAGAAGGCCGACTCGCCCGCGACCACCAGGTCGCACATGTTGGCGATCATGAAACCGCCCGCCACGCAGGCGCCCTGCACCTGCGCGATGGTGGGCTTGGGAAAGTCCCAGATGCGCATCGAGTAGTCGAAGTAGCGCAGCTCTTCGTAGGCCCAGCGCTCTTCCACGGTGAAGTTCGCGCGCTCGGCCTGCGCCTGCTTGAGGTCGTGGCCGGCCGAGAAGTGCGCGCCCTTGCCGCCGAGCACCACGGCGTTCACCGTGTCGTCGCGCGCGGCGTCGTCGAAGGCGGCCATGAGCTCGTCCAGCATCTGCTGGCTCTGGGCGTTGCGCTGGGCATCGCGGGCCAGCAGGATGCGGCGCACGGCGCCGTGGTGTTCGATTTCGAGGGTGTCGTACGCCATCGTGTGTCTCCGGGTCGGTGTCTGGGGCGGGGGCAGTTTAGACTTCGAAATTCCTGCATCCCAAACACTAATTCCAATTTTTCCCACTATATGGACGAACCCAGAGAGACCGCCGGCGCCCAGAGCCTGCGGCGCGCCCTGCAGTTGCTGCGTCTGCTGGCCGAGCACCACGAGGAAGGCATCAAGCTCACCGAAGTGATCGCCGCCTCGGGGCTGGAGCGCTCGACCGTGCACCGCCTGCTCTCATGCCTGGCCGAGGAACAGTTCGCCGAGCGCGACCCCGACGGCAAGGCCTACCGCCTGGGCATCGACGCCATGCAGCTGGGCTTTGCCTCGATGCGGCGCGTGCCGCTGGTGGACTCGTGCCGCGCCCTCATGCAAAAGCTCGCGCGCATGTCGGGCGACACCGTGTTCCTCGTGATCCGCCAGGGCGACTACTGCGTGTGCCTGCACCGCGAGGAAGGGCACTTTCCGGTGAAGGTGTTCACCACTGACGTCGGCGGACGCCGCCTGCTGGGCCTGGGCGCGGGCGGGCTGGCGCTGATGGCCGCGCTGTCCGACGCCGAGATCGACCGCATCCTCGAGCGCCACACCGCCGAGTACGCGCAGGCCGGCTTCACCCGCGAGCGCATGAAGCAGGCCGTGAAGCGCACGCGCGCTGCGGGCCATGCCGACATCGTGGACACGCTCACCGAAGGGGTGTCGGGCGTGGGGCGCACTTTCGCGGCGTCGGCCACGACGCTGGCGGCGATCAGCTTCGGCGCGATCACGCCGCGGCTGCCGCCGGCGCGCAAGAAGGAGATGGCGCAGTTGTTGAAGGCGCAGTTGCCGCGCAGCGAAGCGGCGAAGTAGCCGGCGCGGAGGCCGCGCGCTCTTTCAGAGCTCGCCGTTTTCCTCGTGCCCCAGCTCGATCGCCGCCAGCCGCTTGCGCCCGGCCGAGCCGGCGGCTTCGATCACCATCGTGGCGATCAGGTCGCACACGCCCATCACGGCCGCGTGGTTGTCGAGCAGCCCCGGGCCGCGGCAGTCGCATTGCAGCGACCAGGTGGCACCCGCGAAATCGGGCGAGGCGCGGTCGCTGATGTAGACGATCTTCGCGCCGACGCGCTGCGCGCCCGCGAGCAGCGTGTCGAGTTGGCGCGTCTGGCGGCGCGTGCCGAACACGATCACGCAGTCGCGCTCGCCCAGCCCCGCCAAGTGCTCCGCCAGCGTCTCGCCGGGGCCCGGAATGGCCGTGACGCGCGGCACCACCTGGATGATCTGCCAGCGCAGGTACAGCGCGAACGCGTGGCTGCTGCGCGTGCCGAAGATCAGCACCTGCCCCGCCCCGATGATCGCCTTCACGATCTCGGCCATCTGCTTGTCGCTCAGGCGCTCGAAGGTGCTCGCCAGGTTGGCCTGCGATTGCTGGAAGTGCGTGGCCACGAGGTGGCCCCGCTTGGAGGCTTCGGTCGCGTTCTGGAACAGCGGCGAGCCGGTCTGCTTTTCTTCGCGCACCTGGCGCCGCGCCTCTTCGTAGTTCTCGTAGCCGATGCGCCGGATGAAGCGGCTCACCGTGGAGGGCGACACGCCCGCCAGCTCCGCCAGTTCGTTGCCCGCGTAACTGGCCAGCTCGCCGGGAAACTCCAGGACGAAATCGGCAAGCTGGCGTTCGGTCGCGGACAGCTGGTCGAGCTGGCTGCGAACGCGGCGGACGAAGGAATCGGCGGACATGGGTGGGTGGTGGGAAGCGGCGCACGATGATGCCATGCGCCTGCGGCACCCCGGGCAAACGCACGCATTGGACTAAAGTCCCATGACGCCCCCCACGCCACGCGTTACCTTGGGATCGCCACCTTCGGCGATCCCACCTCCCCCACCCGCCACACACCGATGAGCGCCACCCCACCCACGACGCCCGCCGACCCCGTCTTTGCCGCGCGCATGGCTGCCTTGCGGCGCAACTTTCCGTTCTCGCTGCTCGGCGTGATGCTCACGGCGGGGCTGGTGGTGGCGGCGCTGTGGGGCGCGGTTGCGCACGAGCAGTTGCTGGCCTGGGTGGGCGCCAACGCGGTGCTGACGGCAGCGCGCGCGTGGCAGGTGGCACGCTACCGGCAGGCCGAACACGATGCGGGCGCGCTGCGGCGCTGGCGGCGCGGCGCGATGGGGGGCGCGGTGCTCGGCGGGTTGCTGTGGGGGCTGCCGCTGGCGGGGTGGATGCTGCAGGTGTCGCTGCCGCAGCAGATGTTCATCGTGGTGGCGATGCTCACCATGGGCACGGGCGCGATCTATGCCTACTGCATCGACCTGGGGCTGCTCTACGGTTTCCAGGTGACGTACTTCGCGCCCGCGATCCTCGCGATGGCCACGCTCGACGACGTGCTGCTGCGCGTGATGTCGGCGGCCGGCGTGCTCTACCTGTTCGTCACGCTGGCCTTCGCGCAGCGCATGTACCGCACGCAGGTCGATTCGCTCGAGCTGCGTTTCGAAAACCTCTACCTGCTGCGCCAGCTGCGCCTGGAGAAAGATGCGGCCGAGCGCAGCGACCTCGCCAAGTCGCGCTTCCTTGCCGCGGCCAGCCATGACCTGCGCCAGCCGGTGCATGCGCTGAGCCTGTTCGTGGGCGTGCTGCGCGGGCAGGCGCTGCCGGCGGCGAGCCGGCACGTGGTCGACAGCATCGGCCGCGCCGCCGCGGCGATGGGGCTGCTGTTCGAAGGCCTGCTCAACATCTCGCGACTCGACGCGGGCGTGGTGCGCGTGAAGGCGCGGCCGTTTGCGCTGGCGGGCCTGCTCGACCAGATCCAGCTGGAGTTCGCGCCGCAGGCGGCGGGCAAGGCGCTGTCGCTGCGCTTGCGCGCGGGCGATGCCGTGGTGCACTCCGACCCCGCGCTGCTCGACCGCGTGCTGCGCAACCTGGTGGAGAACGCGATCCGCTACACGGCGCGCGGCGGCGTGCTCATCGGCTGCCGCCGCGCGGGTGCCGACGCGCTGCACATCGAGGTGTGGGACACCGGCCCCGGCATTCCGCCCACCGAGCAGGAGCAGGTGTTCTGGGAGTTCCACCAGCTCGGCAACCCCGAGCGCGACCGCACCAAGGGGCTGGGCCTGGGCCTGGCCATCGTGCGGCGCACGGCCGCGCTGCTGGGCCATCCGCTGGCGCTGCGCTCGCGCGTCGGCCGGGGCACGGTGTTCTCGGTGACGGTGCCGCTGGCGCGCCAGGCGCTGCCCGCGCCCGAGGCGCCGTCTGCGCCACTGCCGGCCGACACCGGCCGCCTCGTGCTCGTGGCCGAGGACGACGGCGAAAGCCGCCTGGGCCTGCAGCTGCTGCTCGAAAGCTGGGGCCTGCGGGTGATCGCGGCCGAAGGCGGCGACGAGCTGCTGGCGCTCGCCGCGCGCCAGCCCGGCAAGCCGGCGCTCATCATCAGCGACTACCGCCTGCGCGCGGGCGAGACCGGCATCGACGTGGTCGACCGCCTGCACGAGGAATACAACGACGACGCGATTCCCGCGCTGATCGTGAGCGGCGACACCGACCCACGGCGCCTGAGCGACGTGGCGGCCCGCGGCTGGCAGATGCTGCACAAGCCGGTGGACCCGGCGCAGCTGCAGGCGACGGTGTCGCAGCTGATCGCGCCCTAGAAGCCGCGCACGGCCAGGCGATTCCCCTGCATCGGCTGCTGCTGCGTCGAGCAGTGCACGGCGCCGCCGCCCAGCGAGATCGCATCGATGGGCAGCAGCTCGACGCGGCGATCCGGGAACGCACGCGCGAACACCTCGCGCGCCTGCGCATCGCGCGGCACGCCGAAGGCGGTCGAGATCACCGCGCCGTTGACGAGGATGTAGTTCGAATAGAGGTCGCAAAAACGCGCGCTGCCGTAGCTGTGCACGTCGCGCGGCACGGGCAGCTCGAGGATCTCGAAGCGACGGCCGCACGCGTCGGTCGCCAGCTCGAGCGCGCGGCGGTTCTCCTGCATCGCGCGAAAGTAGTCGCCCTGGTCGGGGTCGGCCGCATTGAAAAGAATGCGGGCCGGCGCAATGAACGACGCAATGCCGTCGATGTGGCCGTCGGTCTCCACCTCGGCCGCATGGCCCGGCAGCCAGACGATCTTGTGCACGCCCAGCATGCGCCGCAGCTCGGCCTCGATCTCCGTCTTGCGCAGGCCCGGGTTGCGGTTCGGGTGCAGCAGGCAGCTCTCGGTGGTGAGCAGCGTGCCCTGCCCGTCCACGTAGAAGGCGCCGCCTTCGAGCACCATATCCGAACGCACCAGCGGCACGCCGGCCAGCGCGGCGATGTCCGCGGCGGCGCGCTGGCAGCCGTCGTGCGGGTGGTACTTCTCGCCCCATGCGTTGAAGCGGAAACCCACCGCGGTCTGGCTCGCCTGTTGTTGGTCGACGAGGAAGATCGGACCGCAGTCGCGCAGCCAGTTGTCTTCGGCCGCGATGGGCACCACGCGCACCTGCGGGCCGCAGACCGCGCGGGCCGCGTCGGCCAGCGGTGCGTGCGCGGCCACGATGCAGCGCTGGTAGCGCGCGATGGTGCGCGCCAGCAGGCCGAACGCGCGGCAGACCGCGTCGTAGTGCGCGCCCCACAAGGTTTCGCGGTGGTCGAGCACCGGCCAGCCCAGCCAGGTGGCGGCCATCGGCTCCCATTCGGCGGGCATGTG
The DNA here is from genome assembly GCF_041154445.1 of Variovorax sp. V118. Taxonomy (GTDB): domain Bacteria; phylum Pseudomonadota; class Gammaproteobacteria; order Burkholderiales; family Burkholderiaceae_C; genus Variovorax; species Variovorax boronicumulans. Next base: position 3,418,086 of record NZ_AP028663.1, read on the forward strand.
CAGGCCGGCGCGGCGGGCGTCGAAATCGTTGGAAATCAAAGGGTCCTTCAGAAGAAATTGCAGAGACGCCCACTCTGACTTGAATTCCTTCGATGAAAAAGCGACATTTCTTGGCTGAATTCATCGACCCCATTCATATGTCCAACACCCGGCTGCCCTCTTTCAAGTTCCTCATCGGCTTCGAGGCGGCGGCGCGCCTGGGCAACTACTCGCGCGCGGCGGAAGAGCTGTTCGTCTCGCAGTCCGCCGTCAGCCACCAGATCTCGCAGCTGGAGCAGCAGGTCGGCCAGCCGCTGTTCCGGCGCAAGGGGCGCGGCGTGGAGCTGACGGTGGCGGGCAGCCTGCTGCTGGACAGCGTGGGCAAGTCGCTCGAGCACATCCGCAACGGGCTGGCCCGCATCGAGACCTACATGGACGACCGGCTCGTCACGCTGGTGTGTCCCGCGCCCGTGGCCACCGGCTGGCTGCAGCCGCGGGTCGACCGGCTGCTGCAGGCGCACCCCGACCTGTGCCCGATCATCTCGGTCGACGAGAGCGCGCGCTTCATCGACGAGCTCGACGTGGACATCGCCATCACCCGCGCGCCGCTGCGGCAAGAGGGCGTGTTCGAGGTGCCGCTGCTCACCGACGAACTCGTGGCCGTCGGCCCGCCCACGCAGAAAGAGGAAGACAACCTCGGCCTGCTGTGCCTCGAAGAAGACCTCACGAGCGACCGCATCGGCCCCTTCATCCGCGCGCATTTCGGCGGCCTGCGCAAGGCCGCGATCTACGACGACCCGCGCCTGGTGCTCGACGCGGCCTTGCGCGGCCGGGGCATCGCGCTGGTGTCGCGGCTGCTGGCCGACGACGCCTTGCGCACGGGGCAATTGCGGCAGTTGCCGGACAGCCCGAGCCTGCCGTTGGGCACCCTCTGGATCGCGTGCGCCGAGGGCCCGTCACGCCTGCCGCTGGTGCGGGAGGTGTTCGACAGCCTGCGGCGGTTTGCGCAGGAAGACGCTGGCGATATGAGCCAGATCGATCAATCCCTTTAAAAGACATCAATTGTGTAGATGGATAGGCGTCGACAGAATTCGGGGCTTCCTAGAACTTAGTAATAACCCTGATTCCAATGACAACGCGACGCACTCTTCTGGGCCTGGGCGGCCTGGGCCTTTTCGGTGGACTCGTGACCGCCTGTGGCGGCGGCGGTGGTGGGAGCGGCAGCGGCATGCTGCCGCCCTTCCCCGTGCCCATGCCAACCCCTTCGCCTGCACCGGCCCCGGCACCTGCGTCCGGCTGGCGCATGCCCGACGAAGGCGACGCCCACCGCGCCGTGTGGATGGCCTTCGCGGCGCGCGAATCCATCTGGACGGCCGAGATGCGCCAGCCGGTGTTCCAGGCGCTGGCGCGCATCGCCAATGCCATCAGCGTCTACGAACCGGTCAAGATGCTGGTGAGCCCCGCGGATGCTTCCACGGCCCGCCAACTGTGCGGCTCCAACGTGCACCTGATCGAACACGCCATCGACGACCTCTGGATGCGCGACACCGGCTGCGTCTTCGTGCGCAACGCCCGTGGCGAGCGCGCCGCCGTGAGCTTCAACTTCAACGGCTGGGGCAACCAGCAGGCCCATGCACGCGACGCCACGGTGGCCGCGCGCATGGCCGAACTCACGGGCGTGCCGCTGCTGCGCAGCAGCCTCGTGATGGAAGGCGGCGGCATCGAGGTCGATGGCCAGGGCACGGCGATCATCACGGAGAGCTGCGTGCTCAACAAGAACCGCAACCCGGGCGTCAGCAAGGCCGACGCGGAGGCCGAGCTCAAGCGCATGCTGGGGCTGGACAAGATCATCTGGCTGCCAGGCATCGCGGGCCGCGACATCACCGACGGCCACACCGACTTCTACGCACGCTTTCTCAAGCCCGGCGTGGTCGTGGCGGCGCTGGACATCGACCCGAAATCGTACGACCACGCCGTGACACACCGCCACCTGGAACTGCTGACCGGCGCCACCGACGCGCGCGGGCGCCCCTTGCAGATCGTCACGCTGAAGACGCCGAGCCAGGTGCGCCCCACCTTTGCGCGCAAGGAGTTCGCGGCCGGCTACGTCAACTTCTTCCTCACCGACAAGGCGGTGTTCCTGCCCGAGTTCGGCGACGCCGTGGCCGACAGCGCGGCCCGCGCGGCGCTGGCCGCGCACCTGCCCAGCCATCAGATCGTGCAGCTGGACATCGACGCCATCGCCGCGGGCGGCGGCGGCATCCACTGCACGACGCAACAGGAACCGGCGTGATGCCGCGCCCCCTCCCCTGACTCCGGAGACCGACATGCACCTTCCCCTGACCCGCCGCCGCCTGCTGCACGGCATGGGCCTGGCGCCCCTGGCCTCGTTGGGCTTGGTCGCCACGGCCACGGCCGCAGCACCCGACACCTGGCACATGCCCGACGAGGGCGACGCGCACCGCGCCACCTGGATGTCCTTCGGCCCCAGCGAACGCGTCTGGGGGCGGCGCCTGCTGAAGCCGGCGCGCGAGCACCTGGCGCAGATCGCCCGCACCATCGCCGCCTTCGAGCCCGTGCACCTGCTGGTGCGCGAGCAGGAGCACGACCTGGCCGCGCGCCTGTGCGGCAACCGCGTGACGCTCGAGGTGCAGCCGGTGGACGACCTCTGGATGCGCGACACCGGCCCCGTGTTCGTGCGCAACGGCGCGGGCGAATGGGCCGGCATCGATTTCAACTTCAACGGCTGGGGCAACAAGCAGTCGCATGCGCGCGACGCCGAAGTGGCCGAGTACGTGACCGACGCCGCCGAGGTGCAGCGCCTGCGCACGCGGCTCGTGCTCGAAGGCGGCGGCATCGAGGTCGACGGCGCGGGCACGGCCATCATCACCGACAGCTGCGTGCTCAACCCCAACCGCAACCCCGGCCTGCGCAAGGAAGCCTGCGAGGCCGAACTCAAGCGCCTGCTGGGCCTGCGCAAGATCATCTGGCTGCCCGGCATCGCGGGCCGCGACATCACCGACGGCCACACCGATTTCTATGCGCGCTTTGCCGCGCCGGGCGTGGTGGTCGCGGGCCTGGACGACGACCCCGACTCCTACGACCACGCCGTGACCCGGCGCCACCTGGAGATCCTGCGCCAGGCCACCGATGCACGCGGGCAGCGCCTGCGCGTGGAAGTGCTGCGCGGCCCGGAATCGGTGCGCAGCACCTACGAGTCGGACGAGTTCGCGGCGGGCTACATCAACTTCTATGTCTGCAACGGCGCCGTCATTGCGCCGCAGTTCGGCGATGCGCGCGCCGACGGCAACGCCCGCGCGCTGCTGCGCGAACTGTTCCCCAAGCGCGAGGTGGTGCAGCTCGACATCGACGCCATTGCCGCGGGCGGCGGCGGCATCCACTGCACGACGCAGCAGCAGCCGCGCTGATGCGTTGGCCCTAGCGCGGGCGACCGAGCATGCCCGCGCGCCGCGCCGCGATCACGGCCTGCGTGCGGCTGGTCACGCCGAGCGCGCCGAAGATCGCCGAGATGTGCGCCTTGATCGTCTTCTCGCTGGTGGCCAGGCGCAGCGCGATCTCGGCGTTGCGCAGCCCTTCGCACAGCAGCTGCAGCACCTCGGCCTGCCGCGCCGTGAGCGTGCTCAGCACGTCGGTGGGCGTCGACAGCACGGGCAGCGACGCACCGCCCGCCGGCGAGGCCTGCACCACGTTCTGCTCGCCCGCCATGACGCGGCGCAGCGCGTCCATGAGCTGCTGGCTGTCGGCCGACTTGTGCACGAAGCCCTGCGCGCCAGCGTCCAGCGCGGTGTCGATGTCCTGCGGGTCTTCGGAGGCCGACAGCACCAGGATGCGCAGGCCGCCGCGCCGCCGGTGCAGCTCGGCCAGCAAGGCCGCACCGCCGAGGTCGGGCAGGTAGTAGTCGGTCATCACCGCGTCGAGCCGGGGCAAGGTGGCGAGCGCCTCGAGCGCTTCGGCGCCGTTGCGGGCCGTGGCGACGGTCATCGTCGGCTCGGCTTCGCGCAGCGCGAGGAACAGGCCTTCGCGAAACATCGCGTGGTCGTCGATCAACAGGATGGTGGCGGGCATCCTTCGATTCTGGCGGCAACCGGCGCCGAACCCCACGGTTCCCCGTGGGCGCCGGAGGAAACCCGCCGGGTATCGCCCTCAGCGGTCGGCGGGCGGATGGCGCGCCGCCGCCGTGCGCGAGGCCGGCCGGGGCGACGCGCGCGATGCCACGCGACGGTGGCGCAGCACGCGCGAACCCCGGCGCTCTGGCGGTGCTGGCGTCGGTGCTTGCCGGTGGGCCTCGAAGCGCGCTTCCTTCTGCTTGAGGTAGTGCATGAGCACGTGCGAGACCATGTTCAGTCCGATGGTGCCGAACGCCGCCGGAAAGATGTACAGCGCGATCGACAGCTCCGACGAGAAGACGAGGTCGTCCGCCAGCGAGGGCGTGGCCTGCGCCAGCCGCGCCAGTGCGCGCAGCAGGAAGATGTCCGCGCCCGCCAGCGCGATCAGCAGCAGGCCGAAGGCCAGCACGGTGGTCTTGGAGAACTCGCGCCGCACGAACAGCGTGACGAAGATCGCGGCGGGCAGCACCAGCGAGCACAGCACCAGCCCCCAGAAGCGGACCTCGGTGAATATCGTCGCGTCTGAAAGCAGGTGCATGGGCAGAGCGTTGAAGGGCGGACGGATGGCGCGCCGCTCGGGTCGGCCGCTCCGAAGGCGCATTGGGCCACGGGCGGCGCGTTGCAATTTGTCCGCTGGGTGAAGCATCGGTAAAGCCCCCAAGGTGCGTCCACGGCAGGGGAAACCCGCTGGGCCCGAACCCGGGGTCGCTGGCCACAATGCCGGTGCGCGCATCGGCGCAGGGCGCCCCAACATCCAACGACAAGAAGGACCAGATGCCATGGCGGAATTCGACTACGTGATCGTGGGCGGCGGCTCGGGCGGCGCCACGCTGGCCTCGCGCCTGAGCGAGGACCCGTCGGTGACGGTCTGCCTCATCGAGGCCGGCGGCGACGGCCGCGGCATCCTCGTGCGGGCACCGGCCGCCGTGGTGGCGATGCTCCCGGGGCGCCCGCGCATCAACAACTACGCCTACCAGACCGTGCCGCAGCCCGGCCTGAACGGGCGGCGCGGCTACCAGCCGCGCGGGCGCTGCCTGGGCGGCTCCAGCGCGATCAACGCCATGCTCTACGTGCGCGGCCACCGAGAGGACTACGACGACTGGGCACGCGCGGGCTGCGCCGGCTGGAGCTTCGACGAGGTGCTGCCGCACTTCCTGCGCGCCGAAGGCAACCAGCGCGGCGCCAGCGCGCTGCACGGCGCCGACGGCCCATTGCAGGTGTCGGAGCAGCAAAGCCCGCGCGCCATCAGCGAAGCCTTCGTGCACGCCGCCGCCGAATGCGGCATTGCGCGCAACGACGACTTCAACGGCCCCGAGCAGGAAGGCGCGGGGCTCTACCAGGTGACGCAATTCCACGGCGGCGCGAAGAACGGCGAGCGCTGCTCGGCCGCCGCGGCCTACCTGCACCCGGTGATGGACCAGCGCCCCAACCTCTCGGTGCTGACCGGCACGCAGGCCCTGCGCGTGGTGCTCGAAGACCGGCGCGTGGTGCTCGAAGACCGGCGCGCGGTGGGCGTCGAGGTGCGGCGCGGCGGCAACGTCGAGACCATTCGCGCGCGCCGCGAAGTCGCGCTGTGCGGCGGCGCCTTCAACTCGCCGCAGCTGCTGATGCTCTCGGGCATCGGCGACCCCGACGAGCTCGCGCGCCACGGCATCGAAGTGCGGCATGCGCTGCGCGGCGTGGGGCAGAACCTGCAGGACCACTGCGACTTCATCGTCGCCTACAAGTCGAAGCAGACCGACATGTTCGGCATCGGTCCGGTCGGCGGGCTGCACCTGCTGAAGGCCATCAACCAGTGGCGCCGCGACGGCACGGGCCTGGTCGCCACGCCCTTTGCAGAAGGCGGCGCCTTCATCAAATCGTCGCCCGAATTGCGCCGGCCCGACCTGCAGCTGCACTTCGTGATCGCGATCACCGACGACCATGCGCGCAAGCTGCACGCGGGCTTCGGCTTCTCGTGCCATGTGTGCGTGCTGCGCCCCAAGGGCCGGGGCGACGTGCGGCTGAACGACGCCAGCCCCGACTCGGCGCCGCGCATCGACCCGCGCTTCCTGGCCGACCCGGAAGACATGGCGCTGCTGCTGCAGGGCGTGAAGAAGACGCGCGAGATCATGCGCGCGCCCGCGCTCGAAAAATACCGCCACCGCGAGGTCTACACCGCCGACGCCCACACCGACGTGCAGCTCGAAGCGCACATCCGCGCGCGCGCCGACACCATCTACCACCCGGTGGGCACCTGCAAGATGGGCGTCGATGCGATGGCGGTGGTCGATCCGCAGCTGCGCGTGCACGGCATCGCGGGCCTGCGCGTGGTCGATGCCTCGGTGATGCCGACGCTGATCGGCGGCAACACCAACGCGCCGACGATCATGATCGCGGAGCGCGCGGCCGGCTGGATGCGCGGGCCTGCCTCCTTCGCGGAACCCGCTACGGCAGTGCCGTCGATGAGCCTCGCACCATGAGTTCGCCGGGCAGCAGCAGCTGACGCGGAGCCGCGTCGAGCCCGCGCAGGCGCTCGATGAGGCAGGTGGCGGCGGCGCGGCCGATCTCGTCGGTCGGCTGCGCCACGGTGCTCAGGCCCGGCCCGATGAGCGAGGCCCATTCGGGATCGTCGAAGCCCACGAAGCCCAGGTCGGCGCCGAAGCGCCAGTCCAGCCGCGCCATGGCCTGCGCCACGCGCAGCGTGACCACGGCATTGCCCGCGACCACCGCCGCGCGCCGGCCGCGCTTGGCGCGCTGGCGCAGCGCACGCAAGGCCTCGTCGAGCGCGTCGTTCTCGCCCTCGACCGATTCGAAGACCTCGCCCGCCACGCGCGGCTCGTGCGCGGCCACGCAGGCGCCGAAGGCGGCCGTGCGCTCGCGCCGCGAGCTCACGCCCTTCTGCGGCTCGGTGACGTACAGCAGCTCGCGGTAGCCGCCCTCGACCAGGTGGCCGCAGGTGTCGCGCATGGCGGCGTGGTTGTCGAGCGAGACGAAGTCGGTGTGCATGCCCGTGTGCCGGCGGTCGACCAGCACGGCGGGCTTGCCGTGCAGCGTGACCGCATCGACCACGTTGCTGCCGCGCCCCAGCGTGTTGAGGATGAAGCCGTCGACCTGGTAGCCCGCGAGCGCATTGATGGCCTCGCGCTCGCGTTCGCTTTCGTTGCCGAGGTTGAACAGCATCACGAGGTAGCCGGCGTCCTGGCAGGCCTTCTCGGCGCCGCGCAGCACGGCCACCGAGTACGGGTTGGTGATGTCGGCCACGATCAGGCCGATGAGCCGCGAACGGCCGTGGCTCAGCGCCTGCGCCATCGGGCTGGGCGAGTACGCGAGCTTGGCGATGGCGGCCTCGACGCGCGCGGCGATGTCGGGGCTCAGCAGGCGCTCGCGGTGGTTCAAAAAGCGCGAGACGGTGGCCTTCGAGACGCCCGCGGCTTCGGCGACGTCGGCGATGGTGGCGCGGCCTGTGGGCTTCATGTCAGGCGGCGGCCGTGTCGTAGGGTGCCGTGGGCTTCTGGCCGGCCAGCACCTGCAGCAGGTTGGTCGTGGCCAGCTCGGCCATCGCGTGGCGCGTCTCGTGCGTGGCCGAGCCGATGTGCGGCAGCGGCGTGACGCGCGGGTGCGTGCGCAGCGGCGAGTCGGCCGGCAGCGGCTCCTTCGCGAACACGTCGAGGCCGGCGGCGCGCAAGGTGCCGTGGTCGAGCGCGTCGAGCAGCGCGGCTTCGTTCACGGTGGCGCCGCGGCCGCCGTTGATGAACGACGCGCCCGGCTTCATGCGTGCGAAGAAGGCGGCGTCGATCATGCCGCGCGTAGCGTCGGTCAGCGGCAGCATCGCCAGCACGATGTCGGCGCGCGCGAGCAGGTCGTCCAGCGGCGTGTGCGTGGCGCGGCCCTGCAGCTCGGGCGCCTGTGCGGCCAGATCGACCGGTCGGCGGGCGTGGTAGAGCACCGGCATGCCGAAGCCCAGCGCGGCGCGGCGCGCCACGGCCTGGCCGATGCGCCCGAACCCGAGGATGCCCAGCGTCTTGCCGTGCACGTCGGTGCCGAAGAATTCCTCGCCGATGTTCTTCGTCCAGCGGCCTTCGCGCACGAGGTTCGACAGCTCGACCACGCGGCGCTGCGTGGCCATGAGGATCGCGAACACCGTGTCGGCCACCGTCTCGGTGAGCACGTCGGGCGTGTGGCACAGCACGATGTGGCGGCGGTGCAGTTCGGCCAGCGGGTAGTTGTCGACGCCGACCGACACGCTCGAAATCACTTCGAGCTGCGGCGCCGCATCGAGCAGCGCAGCGTCGACGTTGTAGCTCGAACCGATCAGCCCGTGCGCAGTGGCAAGCGCAGCGGCAAAGGCCTCGGGCGCCTTGCGCGGATCGGCCACGGTGACGTGGTGCACCGCCTGCAGCCGTGCCAGCTGGTCGTCGGGCAGGGCCCGGAACACCAGCACATTCTTCTTGGTCATCAGAGCCCCGCTTCTTCGAGTTGCGCCCGCGTCGGCAGGCCTTCGGTGTCGCCGAGCACCTGCACGGCGCGCGCGCCGATCCAGGCGCCGCGGCGCACCGCGTCGGGCACGCTGCGGCCTTCGAGCAGTGCGCTCACCACGCCGGCCGCAAAGCCGTCGCCCGCGCCCACGGTGTCGATCACTTCCTTCACCGGGAAGCCGTCGACATGGCCGGTGCCGGCCACGTCGCTGTCGTAGTAGGCGCCGGCCGCGCCGAGCTTGACGACGACCAGCTTCGCGCCGCGTTCGCGGTAGAACCTGGCGACGTCTTCGGGCTTGTCGTGGCCGGTGAGCAGCAGGCCCTCTTCGATGCCGGGCAGCACCCAGTCGGCACGCGAGGCGAGTTCGTTCACCCAGTGGCGCATGGTCTCGGTGGACGACCACAGCGTGGGCCGCAGGTTGGTGTCGAACGAGATGGTGCGGCCGGCTGCGCGCATCACGTCCATCGACTTGAGCGCCGCCTGCAGGCTGGTTTCGGAGATGGCCGCGAACACGCCGGTGGCGTGCAGGTGGCGCGCCGAGCGCAGCCAGGCTTCGTCGACATCGGCCGGGCCCATGTGGCTGGCGGCCGAGCCCTTGCGGTGGTATTCGATCGGCGGGTCGCTGCCGTCGGTGACGCGGCCCTTGAACTGGAAGCCGGTGCGCTGCGTCGCGTCGGTGATCACGTGCGAGCAGTCGATGCCTTCGGCGCGCATCGCGGCCAGCAGCGCGCGGCCCATGGAGTCGGTGCCCAGTCGGCTGGCCCAGCCGACCTTCAGGCCCAGGCGCGACAGGCCGATGGCCACGTTGGTCTCGGCACCGGCGGTGCGCTTGTGGAACGACTGGGCGTCTTCCAGCGGGCCGGGCCGGTCGGCCACGAGCAGCAGCATGGCTTCGCCGAACAGCGCGACGTCGAAGGCGGTGGGTTGCGTCATGTGTGTGTTCCTACGCCCGTGCGGCGCGGATGAAGTCGATCTGCGTGCGGGTGACGGCCAGCAGGTCGTCGCCCACCAGAGGGTATTCGATGGCGTGCGGCACGTCGGCCGGCAGTGCGCGCAGCACCGCGCGCCACGGCGCGACGGAATCGCCCAGCGGCACCGCCACCCACTTGTGCGGCAGGCGCTGCGCGCCCTTGCAATGCACGTAGCGCACGCGATGGCCGAGCGCCTGCGCGGCCTGCAGCGGGCACTCGCCGAGCCAGTGCCAGTTGCCCATGTCGAAGGTCATTCCGAGCGGCACGCCGGCGCGGTCGGCCACGTCGAAGAAGGTCTGCAGCGCGGCCAGCGTGCCGGCGCGCACGGTCTGGTCGTTCTCGATCAGCAGCTCGACGCGGGTTTCGGCCAGCGCCACCTTCAGGCCCCAGAGCGAGCCGTGCGACGAAGCCTGGAAGTCGCCGATGGCCATCTTGAGCCGCTTCGCGCCCACGCGCGTGGCGGCGGCGATGCCGCGTTGCAGCGCGGCGCTGTCGAGCCAGCCGCCTTCGGCCCACAGGCCCTCGGGGCTGGAGTACACGGAAGCCAGGCCGTTGAGCGCAGGCAGTTCGGTGTCGGCGTCGCGCAGCATCTCGCCGCGCACTTCCACCGCATCGGCACCGGCCGCGCGCGAGAGTTGCGAGCACCAGAGCTGGCCGTGCCGCCCCACCTCGGCCGCACCGAAGGACGACAGAGAAATCAGGACTTCGAAGGCCATCAGTGGGCTTGGTGCGAGCTGAGAATTTGCCCGAGGAACTGGCGCGTGCGCTCGTCCTTGGGGTTGCCGAAGAACTCCTGCGGCGGTGCCTGCTCGACGATCTTGCCGTCGGCCATGAAGATCACGCGGTCGGCCACGCTGCGGGCAAAGCCCATTTCGTGCGTCACGCACAGCATGGTCATGCCGTCTTCGGCCAGGCCGATCATGGTGTCGAGCACTTCTTTGACCATCTCGGGGTCGAGCGCGGAGGTGGGCTCGTCGAACAGCATGATCTTGGGCGACATGCACAGCGCGCGCGCAATCGCCACGCGCTGCTGCTGGCCGCCCGAGAGCTGGCTCGGGTACTTCTTCGCCTGCTCGGGAATGCGCACGCGCGTGAGGTACTTCATGGCCACCTCTTCCGCCTGCGCCTTGGTCATGCCACGCGAGCGCATCGGCGCCAGCGTGCAGTTCTCCAGGATGGTGAGGTGCGGGAACAGGTTGAACTGCTGGAACACCATGCCGACCTCGGCACGCACCGCATCCACGTTCTTGCCGCCGGCCGTGAGGTCGATGCCGTCGACCACGATGCGGCCCTTTTGCACCGTCTCGAGCCGGTTGATGCAGCGGATGAGCGTGGACTTGCCCGAGCCCGAGGGCCCGCAGATCACGATGCGCTCGCCCTGGCGCACCGACAGGTCGATGCCGGTCAACACCTGGAATTCACCGTACCACTTGTTGACCGCTTCCATGCGGATGATCGATTCCGTCGTCATGCCAGGATTCCTTCTTCTTCAGCCGCGGGAGCTCACTGCATCTTGGGCAGGTCGGCCTGCAGCCACTTCTGGTAGAGCTTGTTCAGCTCGCCGTTGGCGGTGTTCTTCTGCACGAATTCGTTCACGGCCTTGGTCAGCTCTTCCTGGCCCGGACGCATCGCGATGCCCATCGATTGCTGCACCAGCGTGAACTTGTTTTCGAAGGTGTTGGCCGGCACGCGCTTGGCGATCTGCGCCGCCACCGTGACCGAGCAGCCGATCGCATCGACCTGGCCCGAGATCAGCGCCTGCATGGCCGAGGCGTCGTCGTCGAAGCGGCGGATTTCCGTGCCTTCGGGCGCGGCCTTGGTCACGGCCACGTCTTGCGTCGATGCGCGGGCCACGCCCACGCGCAGGCCCTTCAGGTCGCCTGCCGCCTTGATCGAGGTCTTGGTCGCGCCGTACAGCACGATGGTCGCGGCCGCGTAGGGCTGCGAGAACTGCACCTGCTTGGCACGCTCGGGCGTCACGGCCAGCGAAGCCACCAGCAGGTCGACCTTGTTGGTCAACAGGAACGGAATGCGGTTCGGGCCGGTGACCGGCACGATGTTGGCCTTCACGCCCCAGTCCTTGGCCAGCAGCTTGGCCACGTCGGCGTCGTAGCCGTCGGGCTGGTTCTTCGCGTCGGTGGTGCCGTAGGGCGGGAAGTCGACCAGCATGCCGATGGTGATCTCGCCCTTCTTCTTGATGTCGGCCATGCTTTGTGCCGAAGCGAAGGGAGCGAACACGGTCAGCGCGGCGCCGAGGCCCAGAGCTGCGATGGCAGCGCGGCGGGTGGTGGTAACGGTCATTGGATGTGTCTCCTGAATAAAGAAAGGAAGCGACGAGAAAGGAAAAGCGAGAAGGGTCAACGTGCGAGCGCCTGGGCGCGCTTGCGCTCCATGCGGGCTGCCAGCAGCGACAGCGGCCAGCAGATCACGAAGTAGATGGCGGCCACCACCGAGAACACGATGAGCGGCTGGAAGGTGGCGTTGTTGACGATCTGCCCGGCGCGCGTGATCTCGACGAAACCGATGATGGCCGCGAGCGACGTGCCCTTGATGATCTGCACCAGGTAGCCCACCGTGGGCGCCAGCGCGATCTTGAAGGCCTGCGGCAGCACCACGTCGCGCATGCGCGCCACGTAGTGCAGGTTCAGCGCCTGCGCCGCCTCCCACTGGCCGCGCGGAATGGCCTGGATGCAGCCGCGCCAGATCTCGCCCAGGAAGGCCGCGCTGTTCAGCACCAGCGCCACGCCCGCGGCCACCCACGGGTTGATGTCCAGCCCCAGCACCGGCGCGCCGAAGAACACCAGGAACAGCTGCAGCAGCAGCGGCGTGCCCTGGAAGATCTGGATGAAGGTGGTCGACACGGCGCGCGCCCACGTCGATTCCGACGTGCGCATCAGCGCGATGAGCAGCCCCAGGATCGCGCCGCCGACGAAGGCGATGGCCGACAGCGCCAGCGTCCACTGGGCGGCTTCGAGGATGAAAAGGAATTCGGGAAAACCGAAGGTGCGCATGGTGTGTGCTCCGTCCGTCGTGGTCAGTCAGTTACCGGCGGTCCGGGTAGTTGAGCGTGCGCTTGTAGATCAGCTTGAACATGGCCGAAAAAGCCAGTGCCAGCGCGAGGTAGATGGCCGCGACCACGATGTAGATCTCGAAGCTGCGGAAGGTCTGCGACTGCAGGTTGGCGGCCACCGAGGTCAGGTCGTCGGCCGAGATGACCGACACCACGGCCGAGCTCAGCATCAACAAAATGAACTGGCTCGTGAGCGCCGGGTAGATCGCCTTCAGCGCGGGCTTGATGATCACGAAGCGGAAGATTTCCCAGGGCTTGAGGTTGAGCGCGCGGCCCGCCTCGATTTGGCCCTTGGGGATCGACTCGATGCCCGCGCGGATGATTTCCGTGGCGTAGGCGCCCAGGTTCACCACCATCGCCACCAGCGCGGCCGTCTGCGGCGACCAGCGCAGGCCGATGGCCGGCAGCGCGAAGAAGAAGAAAAACAGCTGCACGAGGAACGGCGTGTTGCGGATCACCTCGATGTAGGCATTGACGATGAAACGCAGCCAGCCCGGCCCCGAGGTCTTGCCCCAGGCGCAGAAGATGGCCACCACCAGCCCCAGCAAGGTGGCGGTGAGCGAGAGCTGCACCGTGATCCACGTGCCCTTGAGCAGCAGCGGCCAGGCGGCAAAGACGGCGTCGAATTGGAACTGGTAGTTCATGGCGGAGCGTGCACGGCCAGGCCGTGCGCAGACCCTGAAAGGAATGCTTGCAGCTTAAATGAAACCGGTTTCAGACCTAGCTAGGGATTCCCCTAGGTGGGCGTTTTGCCCTACCCGCCTGCCTACACTGGCGCGATGCCGAACCCCCACGCGGACCCCACTTCTCCCCCGGCAGGCACCCCGGCCACCGGCCCCGTCGTGCAGCATTTCCGGCAGGCGCTGCTCTGGCCCTTGCGCCTCGTGCCGGCGCCCGGCGCGGCGCCCACGCACCACGGCCCCTGGCACGTGCTGCGCGACCTGGGCGAGGCCTCGCCCTGGCGCGAGGAGGTCGACGAATACACCGGCGACAGCGGCCGCTTCCACGAGCGCCACTACAACGAGTTCGTGAGCTTCCTGCCCTATGTGCAGCGCTTCCTGTACGGCGAAGGCCGATCGCGCGGCAGCACCGACGCCGCAGGCAGCGACGGCGATTCGCCGATGCGGGTGTTCCGCCGCCGCGACATCGCGGCCGTGCGGCTGGTGGCGCACCCCGGCGAGGCGCCTATCACGCTCGACGTGATTCACTGCGACCTGTACTTCTTCTTCGACATCGACGTGGTGCTGCTCAACCTCGAGGTCGGCACCGACCACCTGAGCCTGGCGCAGGCGCAGGACATCCTCTACCGCTTCGGCCGCGCCTACCCTTCGGGCTGGGAGCCCGACGGCGCGGCCCTGCACTGCATGGCCAGCGTCGAGTGGCTGGACGCCGACGGCCGCGTGCTCGCCGCCTCCGACGCACAGCAGCGCGACGCCTTCCTGTCGCACGTGGCCCAGCACCGCGCGCCGCGCATCGCGGCGCACTGGGCCTACCTGATGCAGCCGCTGGTGAGCGACCATTCGGACGACCCCGGCGTGCTGCGCTACCGCCAGATCGAGTACTACCGCATGCCGGTGATGGCCTACCTGTCGCTGGACGATCCGCGCCGCCTCACGCGCGACGACTTCGTGCGGCTCGCGCTCGTCACGGGCGCGGGCGGGGCCGACGCCCACCTGCCCTATGCCGAGCATCACCTGACCGACTTCGAGCACAAGTACTGCTACGACCGCTTCTGGGTGAACACGGGCGCGGCGCCCAACACGCGTTACCTGTGCAACGGCCACGCCCTCATCGTGGTGGGCGACGCGCGCTCCGAGTTCTTCTGCTGCCGCGACCGCGGCGTGCTCGCGCAGTTCAGGCACCAGCACTTCCTGCTGTTCCTCATCGCGCATTTCCAGAAGGCCTCGCTGCTGATGTTCTCGGACCAGCTGGTCGAGGCGCTCAAGAAGCTCGACATCCGCAGCACGCCGAGCGTGAAGCAGTTCAAGCGCGCCATCCGCGCGAGCTTCGAGCGCTTTCTTCGCTTCACGCACCGCTACTGGTTCCACGAGATTTCGGAGCAGGCGCAGGTGCGCGCGCTCTCGCACATGTGCGCCGCGCACCTTGGGCTCGACCCGCTGTACGACGAGGTCAAGTCGCGCATCGCCGACATGAACACCTACCTCGATGCCGACAGCCTGCGCCGGCAGGCCAGCACCGTGGTGCGGCTCACGGTGGTCACGCTGTTCGGCCTCATCGGCACCGTCACCACCGGCTTCCTCGGCATGAACCTGCTGGCCGAAGCCGATGCGCCACTGTGGCGCAAGGCGATCTGGTTCGGCGTGGTGTTCGTGTTCACCACCTGGCTCACGATCTACACGATGGTGAAGTCGCAGCGGCTGTCGGACTTCATCGATGCGCTGTCGAACGACCGGCTGAGTTTCAGGGGCAAGCTGGCGGCGTTGGCGCGGGTGTGGCGGGCGGGGACGGACTGAAGGTTTGGTTCAGGGCGACGCTCCCACCGACGCGGTACCTTGCTCCGCGAATGTCCCCCGGGGCTTCGCCCCTCCTCCTTGATTTCGCTGCGCAAGGCACCGCATCGACGTGAGCGTATTCAGAACACTTGTTGATCGGCCAGCACCACGACCGCGCTCGGTGTGCGCAGGACACTGGGTGCTTCCCGCAGCGAAATCAAGGAGGAGGCCGCAGGCCGGCGGACATTCGCGGAGGGAAGTACCCGGTGGCCTGTGCACGCACCCCGAACTAAGATCACCGCCCTCACAAAGAAGCCACGCATGCGCATCGCCCTCGTCTCCGACATCCACGGAAACCTTCCCGCACTGAAAGCCGTCGTCGAGGACATCGCACGCCGCAAGGTGGATGCGATCGTCAACCTCGGCGACAGCCTCTCAGGCCCGCTGATGCCGCTGGAGACGGCGCAGTTCCTGATGGCGCAGGACTGGGTCCAGCTCGCCGGCAACCACGAACGGCAACTGCTCACGTTGCCAACCTCCGGCCAGCGCGGCGAGTCCGACGCCTTCGCACACGCCCGACTCGGCGAGGCAGAGTTCGCATGGATCGCCTCGCTCACGCCGTGCCTGCGCTTGAGCCCCGAGGTGCTGCTGTGCCACGGCACGCCGGAGAGCGACCTCACCTACTTCCTCGAAACGGTCGAGCCCACGCAACTGCGCATGGCCACCGCAGCAGAGGTCGATGCGCGTCTCGGCACTGTGGAAGCCGGCACGGAACTGGTCGCCTGCGGCCACACGCACCTGCCACGCGTGATGCACGCATCCAACGGCACCTTGATCGTCAACCCGGGCAGCGTCGGCCTGCAGGCCTATGGCGACGCGCATCCGTACCCGCACCACGTGGAGACCGGCTCACCCGATGCGCGCTACGCGCTGGTCGAACGGCACGACCACGGGCAGTGGACCTGCACGCTGGTCACCGTGCCCTACGACCACGCGGCCATGGCGGCCCTGGCCGCTGCCAATGGGCGACCCGACTGGGCCCACGCACTGGCCACCGGGCGCATGCCCTAGCGCCAGATCAATCGCCGAATGCGATGTCCGCGCTGTCGACCGCGCGGATCGGCACGCCGAAGCTCGTGATGTCCGACAGCGTCGCGTTGTGGTGCGCGCGGATGAAGGCGCCCTTGGCGTGCGGCTTGTCGTGCGAGGTGTGGGCGTCGGCCGCCAGCACCACCTCGTAGTCCAGCGCGGCGGCGCGGCGCACGGTGGTGTCCACGCAGAACTCCGACGAGTAGCCGCAGACCACCACGCGCCGCACGCCCTGCCCCGACAGCCAGGCTTCGAGCGGCGTGCGCAGGAACGAGTCGGGCGTGGTCTTGCGCAGGCGCGCGTCCGCAGGCGTCACCTGCAAGGCATCGGCCAGCTGCCAGCGTTCGGAATCGAACTCCAGGTCGATCGCGTTCTCGTGCTGGACGAAAGCCACCGGCACGCCGGCCGCGCGGGCCCGTGCCGTGAGCGCATTGATGCGCCCGATGACCGCTTCGGCCTCGTACGGCCGGGGCGGATCGTCGCAAAGGCCGCGCTGCATGTCGATGACGAGGATGGCAGTTTTCATGGCGATGAAGGGCTGAAGCCGTGGATCGCCGCAGTATGCCGCCGGCCCGCGGATTGCCCCCGCTAGCCGAATGTTTCTGTCGCTGAAACCATTGAAAAGCCAACTCCCGCTAGTCTCGCGCCTCAAGACCAACACACACGCAGAGGGCTTTCCCATGGCTGACGAATCGGATTCGCAAGGCGCTTACTTACCCCGGCTGCTGCGCCGCAGCGCGGTGCTCGCCACAGCGGGCTGCGCGTTCGTGGCCGGCTGCAGCAGCGCCGGCGGCGGGGAAACGCGCTACGACAACTCGCCGCAGTTCAAGGGCGGCGTGTTCCAGAACATGCCCAACCCCGAGCTGCAGCCCGCCGCCAGCACCTGGCGCATCTGGTCGCGCTTCATCGTCGGCAGCAAGGTCGACACCGTGCCGGTCGACCCCATTCCGGTGCGCGCGCTGACGCCCCAGGCGCTCGACGCGCTCGCGGCCGACGCCAACCACGTGGTGCGCCTGGGCCACTCGTCGCACCTGCTGAAGCTCAAGGGCAAGTACTGGCTCATCGACCCCGTGTTCAGCGAACGCGTCTCGCCCTTCACCTGGGTCGGGCCGAAGCGCTTCCACAAGCCGCCGATCCAGCTGGAGCAGCTGCCGCCGATCGAGGCCGTGATCCTCTCGCACGACCACTACGACCACCTCGACGTGGCCACCATCGAGTACCTGGCCACACGCGTGCAGCGCTACTTCGTGCCGCTGGGCGTGCGCGCCCGGCTCGTCGAGATGGGCGTGCCCGCCGAGCGCGTGACCGAGCTCGACTGGTGGCAAGGCGGTGAGCATGCGGGCGTGAAGCTCACGGCCACGCCCGCGCAGCACTTCTCGGGCCGCGCGGTCACGCTGACCGACCGCGACCGCACGCTGTGGGCATCGTGGGTGGTGCAAAGCGGCGACCAGCGCATCTTCTACAGCGGCGACTCGGGCTACTTCCCCGGCTTCAAGCAGATCGGCGAACGCTTCGGCGGCTTCGACCTGGCGCTGATGGAAAACGGCGCCTACGACGCCTACTGGCCCGGCGTGCACATGACGCCCGAGCAGAGCGTGCAGGCCTTCGAAGACCTGCGCGGCAAGGTGCTCTATTCGGTGCACAACAGCACCTTCGACCTGGCCTTCCACACCTGGCACGACCCGCTGGACCGCATCGCCGACCTGGCGCAGGCGAAGAAGATCGACCTGGCCACGCCGGTGATCGGCGAAGTGCTCACGGTGGGCCAGGCGCGCACCAACGTGCGTTGGTGGGCCGGGCTGAAGTAAGGAGCGCACCGTCCACGCGGCGGTGTGTATTTCAAATGTTGCTCGCCACTTTTGGAAGGTTTACAGACAGTTAACCAGCAGCCGGTTCAATCGCCGTGTCGCCGCGACGAATCCCTCACCGGACGCCGATCGCGGACGACACCGTCATCTGCAAGGCAGCAGCCACAGGGAGCAAGGTGATCACAAGAAGAACCGGCAAGAAAGGAGGCGGCATTCCCGCCATCTCGACGCGCGCCCCGAGGCGCCGCCTGGCGCGCATCGCCAGGGGTTTCGCCGCGGGGCGCGTGCTGGCATCGATCGCGGGCGCACGGGCCGTCGTCCTCCTGGGCACGGGCGACGCGGCCGCGAGCCACAGGGACAAAGCGAACGCGGCGCCCCCGATGCGGCGCACATCGGCCTGATCGTCAGCGACCCGAGCAACCCCTTCTTCCTCCAGGTCTGACACTGCTGCCGCCCACGCTGCTGACCCGCGACAACATCGGCACCGACCGGGGCCGGCAGGTCCGTCCATTCCCCCACGCTTGCCCCCCCGCAGATCGCGGATGCGAGACGGTGCGGAACATGTCATCATCCCCACCCTTTCACCGGCCCCCTCTCGCAACGAGGCCCTCGCACCCATACCCATGAAACGTCCCTGGCGCACCTGGCTGCTGGCCCTCCTCCTCGCCGTGGGCCCCGTGGGCAGCGCGCTCGCGACACATGCCAACCATGGCAAGGGCCCGCGCGTCGGCGTGCTCGTGAGCGACCTGCGCAACCCCTTCTTTGCCTACATCGCGCGCGCAGTGGAAAGCACGCTGGCCGCAGACAGTCGCAACGCGGCGCACATCACGGTCGTGTCGAGCGGGTTCGATCCGCAGCGGCAGGACGAGCAGCTCAAGGAAATGATCCGCCAGCGCGTGCAGCTGGTGATCGTGACGCCGGTCGATTCGACCAGCCTGCACGCCCGCGTCGCGGAGGCGCGCGCGGCCGGCATCAAGGTGGTGGCGGTCGATGCGCTCGTGCAAGGCGCGGACGCGGCCGTGGTGACCGACAGCCGCGCGGCCGGCAAGCTCTCTTGCGAACACCTGGTGCGCACGCTCGGCGGCAAAGGCGAAGTGGCGATCATCGACGGCCCGCCGAACACGGCCGCAGTGGGCCGCGTCAACGGCTGCCGCGAGGCATTGAACGCCGCACCCGGCGTGCGCGTCGTGTCGATGGCGCTCAATGGCGGCGCCACCAAGGACGGCGGCGTGGAACAGATGACACGGCTGCTCGCACGGCATCCGAAGCTGTCGGGCGTGTTCGCGATCAACGACCTGTGCGGCATCGGCGCGGAACTGGCGGCCCAGGTCGCGGGCCGGCGCGACATCGTCATCACGGCGATGGACGGTTCGCCGGAGGTGGCGCAGCGGCTGCAAGACCCCGCCACCTTGATCGTCGGCAGCGCCACGCAGTCGCCCACGTTGATGGGCCAGCGGGCGGCCCAGATCGGGCTGAAGCTCCTGAAGGGCCAGCCCCCTCAGCAGCGCGTGCTGCTGTTGCCGTCCAAGCTCGTGACGCGCGAGAACGTCGACGGCTACGGGGGCTGGTGAGCCAGCCCTCGGCCTGCCTGCCTACTTGCCTTCCTGCTCGCGCCGCTCGCGCGCGCGCCGCACCTGTCGCGTCTCGTTGGCCTGCGCCGCAGCGCGGTCTTTCGCGCGCCGCTTGCCCTGGCGCTTCTCGCGCATGCGGCGCCCCAGGATGTAGCTGCCGAAGCCCGTGACCACGGCGAGGACCACGCCGAGGATGCTGATGTCGATGCCGCCCAGCATCAGAGCACCCGCACCACGCTCGCCGGCGTGAATCCGAGGTCTGCCACCTTGCCCTTGCGCGCGCGGGCCCCCATCGCGTTGTTGAGCGAGCGGATCTCGAGCGTTTCTTCGCGCTCCTTGCCGCCGCGGGCGACGCCTTCGATCCGCACGCTGCGCGTGTAGGCCACCGCACCGGCCAGTGACTCCTTGGCCTCCAGGTCGATCAGCATCAGGCCGCGTCCGCCCTTGGGCAGGCTCTTGAGCTCGGCGATGTCGAAGGTCAGGATGCGCTTGCCGCTCGAGGCGCAGGCCACGTGCGTCGCAGCCGGCATCGGCTCGGCGCCGCTCGCGCCGCCCACCAGCGACGGCCGGCACAGCTGCTCGCCCTCGCCCACATCGATGAAGGCCTTGCCGCCGCGCTGGCGCGACATCATGTTCTCGATGGTGGCCATGAAGCCGTAGCCGCCCGTGTTGGCCAGCAGCAGGCAGGCTCCCACCGGGCCCGCGAAGAAATGCGTGACGTGCGTGCCGGCATCGAGCTCGATGAGCGTGGTGACGGGCTGGCCGTCGCCGCGCGCGCCGGGCAGCGAGGCCACGGGCACGGTGTAGACGCGCACGCTCTTGTCCTTGGCGCTGCCGAAGACCAGCAGCGTGTCGACGCTGCGGCACTCGAAGGCGCCGTAGAGCGTGTCGCCCGACTTGAAGCTGTACTCGGGCGCGGTGCCGCCGTTACCGGCTGCCTTCTCGCTGGCCCAGCCCTTCTGCGCGCGCACCCAGCCCTTCTGCGACACGATCACAGTGACGGGCTCGTCGACCACCTTCACCTCGGCCACGGCGCGCTTCTCGGCCTGGATGAGCGTGCGGCGCGGGTCTTCGAAGGTCTTGGCGTCGGCCTCGATTTCCTTCACCAGCAGGCGGCGCAGCGTGGCCGGGCTGGAGAGGATGTCTTCGAGTTTCTTCTGCTCGTCGCGCAGACCGGCCAGTTCCTGCTCGATCTTGATGGCCTCGAGCCGCGCGAGTTGGCGCAGCCGGATTTCAAGGATGTCCTCGGCCTGGCGTTCGCTGAGGTTGAAGCGCGCGATGAGCGCCGCCTTCGGGTCTTCCGCCGCACGGATGATGGCGATCACCTCGTCGATGTTCAGCAGCACCAGCTGCCGGCCTTCGAGGATGTGGATGCGGTCCTGCACCTTGTCCAGGCGATGGCGCGAGCGCCGCTCGACGGTGATCTCGCGGAACGCGATCCACTCGTTGAGCATCTGGCGCAGCGACTTCTGCGTCGGCTTGCCGTCGATGCCGACCATCGTGAGGTTGATCGACGACGAGGTCTCGAGCGAGGTCTGCGCCAGCAGCGTGGTCACGAACTCGTCCTGGCTGATGCGCGAGGTCTTGGGCTCGAACACCAAGCGCACGGCGGCGTCCTTGCTCGACTCGTCGCGCACCACGTCGAGCACCGACAGCATCGCGGCCTTGAGCTGGGTCTGGTCGGCGGACAGCGCCTTCTTGCCGGCCTTGACCTTCGGGTTGGTGATTTCCTCGATTTCTTCCAGCACCTTCTGCGTGCTCACGCCCGGCGGCAGTTCGTTGACCACGAGCTGCCACTGGCCGCGCGCGAGGTCTTCGATCTTCCAGCGCGCGCGCACCTTGAGCGAGCCGCGGCCGGTGCGGTAGGCGTCGGCGATGTCGCTGGCGCTGCTGATGATCTGCGCGCCGCCCGGGTAGTCGGGGCCGGGCACGAGGGCGAAGAGTTCTTCTTCGCTGAGCTTGCCGTTGGACTTGATCAGCGCCACGCAGGCGTCGGCGATCTCGCGCAGGTTGTGGCTCGGGATTTCGGTGGCCAGGCCCACGGCAATGCCGCTGGCGCCATTGAGCAGCGTGAACGGCAGCCGCGCGGGCAGCAGGCGCGGCTCTTCGGTGCTGCCGTCGTAGTTGGGAATGAAGTCGACCGTGCCTTCGTCGATCTCGTCGAGCAGCAGGCTGGTGATGCGGGCCAGGCGCGCTTCGGTGTAGCGCATGGCCGCGGCGCCGTCGCCGTCGCGGCTGCCGAAGTTGCCCTGGCCGTCGACCAGCGGATAGCGCTGCGAGAAGTCTTGCGCCATGCGCACCAGCGCGTCGTACGCGGCCTGGTCGCTGTGTGGATGGAAGCGGCCGAGCACGTCGCCGACCACGCGCGCGCTCTTCACGGGCTTGGCGCCCACGGTGCCGTTGGTGCCGCCGAAGCCCAGGCCCATGCGCGACATCGAGTACAGGATGCGCCGCTGCACCGGCTTCTGGCCGTCGGACACATCGGGTAGCGCGCGGCCCTTGACCACGCTCAGGGCGTATTCGAGGTAGGCGGTCTGCGCGTAGTCGGCCAGCGTGAGGGTGGTGTCGCCGTCGGTGGGGCCTGCAAGGTCGAGCGGAGGTTGAGAGTCGTCCATGAAGAAGAGAGAAAGAAAAACAGTGACGGGCGGCGTGCGTTCGCGCTCAGCCCAAAATGAAAGTGGGGTGCATGGCGGCCTGCGGGATCACGACAGCGGCGACGGCGGCGAAGCGTCGCCCGGCTCCGCTGCGCTGGTCGGCACGTCGGACGGCTCGGGAATATCGGGCATGGTCGGCACGTTGCGCGGCGACTCGGACGGCATGTTGCCGCGCCCGATCGCGCCGCCCTTGGGCACCGACATTTCCATGCGGATGCGCCCCGGCGTCCTGCCGCCGCTGCTGCCGCTGCTGCCGCTTCCGCTTCCGCTTCCGCTGCGCAGGTTGCCGCCCACGGTCACGGCCGAGGGCTTGAGGTACGCATACAGCTGCAGCACGGTCTGCACGTAGTTCTGCGTTTCCTTGTAGTTCGGGATCTTGTTGCCCGCACGCTGCACCGCGCCCTCGCCCGCGTTGTAGGCGGCCAGCGCGAGCTCGATCTGGCCCGGGAACATCGCGATCAGGTCGCGCAGGTAGCGCGAACCGGCGGCGATGTTGATGTGCGGGTCGAACAGCTTCTTCTCGATCGTGCCGCGCTTGTCCGTCGCCACGCCGTAGCGCTGCGCGGTGGCCGGCATGAGCTGCATGAGCCCCATCGCGCCCTTGGGCGAGACGGCTTTTGCATCGAAGCCCGACTCGGTGGCGACCAGCGCCTGCAGCAGCTCGTAGTCGATGGCGTGCTTGCTCGACGCGTCGCGCAGCGCCGCCTTGGCGGTCTTGTAGCCGGGCGAGGCCTCGAACATGGCGAGCAGGTTCTGCGACGCCGGCGACACCTTGCCGTCGAGCCGGCGGTTGATGCTGCCGCGGCCCATCGGCGACAGGCCCTTGGCGGTGTCGAAGCTCTGGCCGCCCTGGAAGAAGAGCTTGTAGCGCTCGTCGACCTTCTCGGCCGCGAAGTGCGCCACGCCGTTGCTGTCGATGTAACCGTAGATGTCGGTCGCGTGCGCGAGCCCCTGCTGCATGCACAGCAGAAGGGCCAACCACAGCGAACGCTTGAAAACCGACATGCGTGTGAGAAGAAGGAAAGAAAAAGGAAACTGTCAGACGTCGATATCGACGTCGTCTGCGCGCAATTCCATGAGCTCGCGTCGCGCCGCCGCTTCGCCCTTGCCCATCAGCTTGGTGATCTCGCCCTGGGTGGACGAAAAATCGAACCGCCCCAATTGGACCTTCATCAGGCGACGGGTGTCCGGATTGAGCGTGGTTTCCCACAATTGTTCCGCGCTCATTTCGCCCAGGCCCTTGAAGCGGCTGATGCTCCAGGCGCCTTCGCGCACGCCATCTTTGCGCAGTTTGTCGAGCGTGGCGGTCAGTTCGCCCTCGTCCAGCGCATAGACCTTGGAGGCCGGCTTCTTGCCGCGCGCGGGCGCATCGACCCGGAACAATGGCGGCTTTGCGACATACACGTGGCCGGCTTCGATGAGCTTGGGGAAGTGCCGGAAGAACAGCGTGAGCAGCAGCACCTGGATGTGCGAGCCGTCCACGTCGGCATCCGACAGGATGCAGATCTTGCCGTAGCGCAAACCGCTCATGTCGGGCGTGTCGGCGGGGCCGTGCGGATCGACGCCCACGGCCACCGAGATGTCGTGGATTTCGGTGTTGGCAAAGAGGCGGTCGCGCTCCACTTCCCAGGTGTTGAGCACCTTGCCGCGCAGCGGCAGGATGGCCTGGCTTTCCTTGTCGCGGCCCATCTTGGCGCTGCCGCCGGCGGAGTCGCCCTCGACCAGGAACACTTCGTTGTGGCTGATGTCCTTGCTCTCGCAGTCGGTCAGCTTGCCGGGCAGCACGGCCACGCCGGAGCCCTTGCGCTTCTCGACCTTCTGGCCGGCGCGCTGGCGCGTCTGGGCGGCCTTGATGGCCAGCTCGGCCAGCTTCTTGCCGTAGTCGACGTGCTGGTTGAGCCACAGCTCGAGCGTGGGGCGCACGAAGCTGGACACCAGGCGCACCGCGTCGCGCGAATTCAGGCGCTCCTTGATCTGGCCCTGGAACTGCGGGTCGAGCACCTTGGCGCTGAGCACGTACGAGGCGCGCGCGAACACGTCTTCGGGCAGGAGCTTCACGCCCTTGGGCAGCAGCGAGTGCAGCTCGATGAAGCTCTTCACCGCGTTGAACAGGCCGTCGCGCAGACCGCTTTCGTGCGTGCCGCCGGCGCTGGTGGGAATCAGGTTGACGTAGCTCTCGCGCACCGGCTGGCCGTCTTCGGTGAAGGCCACGCACCAGTCGGCGCCCTCGCCTTCGGCGAAGTTGTCGGCGTTCTTGTCGGCATGGCCGCTGCCTTCGAACAGCGGAATGACCGGGTCGCCGTTGAGCGTCTGCATGAGGTAGTCGCTCAGGCCGCCCTTGTAGAGCCACTGCTGGCTTTCGCCGGTCTTCTCGACGGCCAGCGTGACGCTCACTCCGGGCATCAGCACGGCCTTGCTGCGCAGCAGGTGGGTGAGTTCGCCCATGGGCAGCGCGGCGGTCTCGAAGTACTTGGCGTCGGGCCAGGCGCGCACGGTGGTGCCCTGCTTGCGTTCGCCGGCCTCGAGCTTGCGGATCTCGAGCGCCTCGATCACGTCGCCGGCGCTGAAGGCCAGCTTGGCGACCGAGCCTTCACGGTGCGAGCTGACTTCGAGGCGCTTGGAGAGCGCATTGGTCACCGACACGCCCACGCCGTGCAGGCCGCCCGAGAAGCTGTAGGCGCCGCCCGAGCCCTTGTCGAACTTGCCGCCGGCATGCAGCCGGGTGTAGACCAGCTCGATCACGGGGGCCTTCTCTTCGGGGTGCAGGCCGAAGGGAATGCCGCGGCCGTCATCCTCGACGCTGACCGAGCCGTCGGTGTGCAGCGTGACCTTGATCTTCTTGCCGTAGCCCGCCAGCGCTTCGTCGGCGGCGTTGTCGAGCACTTCCTGGATGATGTGCAGGGGGTTGTCGGTCCGGGTGTACATGCCCGGGCGCTGCTTCACGGGCTCGAGGCCCTTGAGCACGCGGATGGAGCCTTCCGAATAGCCGGAAGCGGAGTCTGAAGATGTCTTGGGGGAAGTCGCCATGGGGGCGGATTGTAGTCAGTTGGGTTGAAATGACTGGATACCCATACAGGCACCGGCTTCGGTCTTTTCGCACATCAGGCGGGAGTTTCTGCGGGCGGACCGAACATCCGCGCGCCCAGGAAATCGATGAACGCCCGCAGCTTGGGCGACGGATGGCGCCCCGAAGGCCACAGCACGCGGAACGCGATGGTACGGGGCCGCAGCAGGTGGTCGGCCAGCACGGGCTGCAACGCGCCCTCGGCCAGCGCGGCGCGCACGCTGAAGTCGGGCAGGCAGGCGATGCCGCGCCCGCGCAGGGCGAAGCACAGGCGGGTCTCGATGTTGTTGCAAATCATCGAGACCGGCGGGCGCACCTCGCTGCCGTCGGGCCCGGGCGCGAGCGGCCAGACCTCCACCTTGCCGGTCGCCGGGTAGCGGTAGTGCAGGCAGGCGTGGCGGGCCAGGTCGTCCGGCGAGGCGGGCGTGCCGTGGCGCGCCAGGTACGCGGGCGAGGCCACCAGCAGCTGCGAAAACTCGCCCAACTGGCGTGACGACAGCCGTGAATCCGCCGGCTCGCCGGTGCGCACCACGGCGTCGAAGCCTTCCTCGATGACGTCCACGAGGCGGTCGCTGAAGTCGAGGTCGAGCTCGATCGCCGGGTACGCGGCCATGAAGTCGGCCAGCACCGGCAGCACCAGCGAGCTGACCAGCGGCAGGCTCACACGCAGCCGCCCGCGCGGCGCCTCGGCGGCGTGCGACAGCTCCTGCTCGGCGGCCTCGATCTCGGCCAGCACGCGGCGGCTGCGCGCCAGGAACAGCGCGCCTTCGGCGGTGAGCGTGATGCTGCGCGTGCTGCGGTGGAACAGGCGCACCCCCAGCCGCTCCTCGAGCCGCGCCACGCGCTTGCCCACGGCCGAGGCCGACACGCCGAGCGCGCGCCCGGCGGCCACGAAGCTGCGGGTCTCGGCGACCTGAACGAAGACGGCAAAGCCGCTGAGGCTGTCCATGGGTATCTCCATTGCGGACCTGAACGTCCGCATTGAGCGGAACTGTAGCCGTCTTTATCCGAAGTCGGCTTCTTCCTATCGTTGGTCGCATGACCTTTCTCCCCGACATCTCCCCCACTTTCACCCCTGCGTGGCAGGGCCCGGCCCCGTCGCGCATCGACGCCGCCATCAACCGCGCACTGGCCGAGCAGCGGCTGGTTGGCGCCGTGGTGCTGGTGCGCCACGACGGGCGCCTCGTCCACCGGCGCGCCGCCGGGCTGGCCGACCGCGAGGCCGGCCGGCCGATGCACGAAGACGCGCTGTTCCGGCTGGCTTCGGTGTCCAAGCCCATCGTCTCGACCGCCGCGATGGTGCTCGTGGACCAGGGCCGGCTCGACCTGGACGACCCGGTGACGCGCTGGTTGCCGGACTTCCGCCCTCGCCTGCCCGATGGCGGCGAGGCCGTCATCACACTGCGGCAGCTGCTGACCCACACGGCCGGCCTGGGCTACCGCTTCCTCGAAAGCACGGACGACGGCCCGTACGCGCGCGCCGGCGTGTCGGACGGCATGGACTGCGACGACGGCCTCACGCTCGCCGCCAACCTGCAGCGCCTGGCCGGCGTGCCGCTGCTGTACCCGCCCGGCACCGGATGGCTCTATTCGCTGGCCATCGACGTGCTCGGCGCGGTGGTCGAGGCGGCCAGCGGCCTGCCGCTACCCGAGGCGGTGCGCACGCTGGTGACCGTGCCGCTGCAGATGCACGACACGGGCTTCGCCGCCGTCCCCGGCGACCCGCGGTTGGCCACGCCCTACGTGAACGGCCCCGGCGCCACGCCGCCGCAGCGCATGGACGGCCCCGTGGTGGCCACGCCGTTCGAGGGCGCCGTCGGCATCCACTTCGACCCGGCGCGCGCCTTCGACGCCAACGCCTGGCCCTCGGGCGGCGCCGGCATGGTCGGCAGCGCGGACGACTTCCTGCGCCTGCTCGACACGCTGCGCACCGGCGGCGCCCCGCTGCTGGGCGCCGCCACCGTCGACGCCATGGGCCGCAACCACACGGGCGCCTGGGGGCCGGCGGACGCGCCGGGCTGGGGCTTCGGCCTGGGTTTCTCGGTGCTGCACGACCCGCAACCCACGCAGACGCCCGAATCGCCCGGCACCTGGCGCTGGGGCGGCGCCTACGGCCACGCCTGGTTCGTCGACCGGGCGCGCGGGCTCAGCGTGGTGGCCTTCACGAACACGCTCTACGAAGGCATGTCGGGCCGCTTCGTCACCGAGTTGAGGGACGCCGTCTATGCGTGACACGACCTCTTCTTCACCGCTGCCCCTCTCGGGCCTGCTGGCGCTGGCGGCCGGCGGCTTCATCACCATCCTCACCGAGGCGATGCCGGCCGGCCTGCTGCCGCAGATCGGCGCCGACCTGGGCGTGGCGCCCGCGCTGGTCGGCCAGCTCGTCACGGTGTATGCGCTGGGCTCGCTGGTGGCGGCCATTCCGCTGGTGGCCTTCACGCGCGGCTGGCGGCGCCGGCCGCTGCTGATGGGCGCGATCGGCGGCTTCGCGGTGGTCAACACGGTGACGGCGCTGTCGCACGACTACACGCTGACGCTGGTCGCGCGCTTCTTCGCCGGCGTGTTCGCGGGCCTGCTGTGGGCGCTGCTGGCCGGGCACGCGGCGCGCATGGTGGCGCCGTCGCAGCAGGGCCGGGCCATTGCGGTCGCGATGCTGGGTGCGCCGCTGGCGCTGTCGCTGGGCATTCCGGCCGGCACGCTGCTGGGCGCGAGCGTCGGCTGGCGACCGGCCTTTCTGATCATGTCGGCGCTGTCGGTGCTGCTGCTCGGCTGGGTGCGCTGGCAGGTGCCCGACTTCCCGGGCCAGGAGGCCGGGCGCCAGCAAAGCGTGCGCCGCGTGTTCCTGCTGCCGGGCGTGCGGCCGGTGCTGGCCGTGATGTTCGCCTTCGTGCTGGCGCACAACATCCTCTACACCTACATCGCGCCCTTCCTGGCGCACGCCGGGCTCGAAGCGCAGGTCGGGCGGGTGCTGCTGGTGTTCGGCGCTGCGTCGCTGGGCGGCATCTGGCTCACGGGCGTGCTGATCGACCGCTGGCTGCGCACGCTGGTGCTGGCCGGCACGGGCGCCTTCGCGCTGGCGGCGCTGATGCTCGCCGCGGCGGGCGAATCGGCGGCGGGCGTGTACCTCGCGGTCGCGGTCTGGGGCCTGGCCTTCGGCGGCGCGGCGACGCTGTTCCAGACCGCCTCGGCCCAGGCCGCCGGCGACGCGGCGGACGTGGCGCAGTCGATGGTCGTGACCACCTGGAACCTCGCCATCGCAGGTGGCGGGCTGGCGGGCGGCCTGCTGCTGCAGGGCGGCGGCGCGGGCAGCCTGCCCTGGTCGCTGCTGGCGCTGCTGGTGCCGGGGCTGGTGCTGGCGTGGCGGGCCTGCGAGCACGGCTTTCCGGGCGCGCGTGGCGCGGCAGCGGCACCGGCGCGCTGACCCCGAAGGCAGGCCACGCGCCTGCCTTCTTTCTTTGATGCCGTCCGCGCATCGAAACCGCGCCCACAAATCATCAATGGCCTTGGCCGCCACGCCACCTGCCGCAGCATCCATTTCGCTACATTCGAAGGATGCAAGCCTCCCCCGCTCCCACCCTTTCGATCAAGCAGGTGCTGTTCTGTGGCGCCATGATCGTCACGCTCTCGATGGGCATCCGCCATGGCTTCGGCCTCTGGTTGCAGCCCATCACGCAGGCGCAGGAGTGGAACCGACAGACCTTCTCGTTCGCGCTGGCGGTGCAGAACCTGTCGTGGGGCATCTTCGGCGTGTTCGCGGGCATGCTGGCCGACCGCTTCGGCGCGTTCCGCGTGCTGATCGGCGGCGCAATCTTCTATGCGCTGGGCCTCTTCGGCATGGCGCATTCGCCGACGCCGCTGCTGTTCACCCTGAGTGCGGGCGTGCTGATCGGCGCGGCGCAGGCGGGCTCGACCTATGCCGTGATCTACGGTGTGATCGGCCGGCAGATCCCGGCCGAGCGCCGCTCGTGGGCGATGGGCGTGGCCGCGGCGGCCGGCTCGTTCGGCCAGTTCCTGATGGCGCCCATCGAAGGCCGTCTGATCGGGGCCTTCGGCTGGCAGACGGCGCTGGCCGTGGTGGCGGTGCTGGTGCTGGTGATCGTGCCGCTGGCCTTCGGCCTGCGCGAGCCCAAGACCGCGGCGCTGGCCGGCCACCGTGACCAATCGGTGCTGCAGGCCGTGGGCGAGGCCTTCCGCTACCCGAGCTTCGGCTTGCTGATGGCGGGCTACTTCGTCTGCGGCTTCCAGCTGGCCTTCATCGGCATCCACATGCCGACCTACCTGCGCGACAAGAACCTGTCGCCCGAAGTGGCGGGCTACGCGCTGGCGCTGATCGGCCTGTTCAACGTGTTCGGCACCTACACCGTCGGCCTGCTGGGGCAGAAGCTGTCCAAGCCCAAGATCCTGGCGGCCATCTACTTTGCACGGGCGGTGTCGATCGCCCTCTTCCTGCTGGTGCCGATTTCGCCGCTCAGCGTGTACGTGTTCTCGGCGGCGATGGGCTTCCTGTGGCTGTCGACCGTGCCGGCCACCAACGCCATCGTCGCGGGCATCTTCGGCGTGGCCCACCTGTCGATGCTCAGCGGCTTCGTGTTCCTGAGCCACCAGGTGGGGTCGTTCCTGGGCGTGTGGCTGGGCGGCTTCCTGTATGACACGACGGGCAGCTACAGCATCGTCTGGTACATCTCGATCGCGCTGGGCGTGTTCGCGGCGCTGATCAACCTGCCGGTCAAGGAAAGCGCCATTGCGCGCGCGGTCCGGCCGGTCGCCGTGGCGGGCTGACGGCCCGCGCTTTTCTGTCTTGTTTGCAAGGAGCCATCGCCATGACGCCCCGCACACGCAACCACTACCTGGCCCAGGCCGCCTGGCTCGCCGCCGTGCTGGCGGCGCTGGGCGGCGTGTTCGCGCTGTACGTGCATCCGACGTTCCTGGTCACGCTGGTCGACCAGGTGTGGTCCTGTTTCTGAACGACTTCGCCCCGAAATGCCCGCAAACCGGGCCCAGGCCACTATGAAAGATGTAGCAATTCCCGTGCATGCGAGCACCGCGCCCTCCGAATGGATCGTGCGCTGGTCGCACCTGCTCGCCCCGAACGCCACGGTGCTCGACGTGGCCTGCGGGTCCGGGCGGCACATGCAGTGGTTCGCCGGGCGCGGCCATGCAGCGACCGGCGTCGACCGGGCGCCCGAGGCCGTCGAGGCGGCCGGCGCCTTCGGGCGCGTGGTGGCGGCCGACATCGAATCGGGCCCCTGGCCCTTCGCGGCCCAGCGCTTCGGCGCGGTGGTCGTCACCCACTACCTCTGGCGCCCGCGCATGGCCGACATCGTGGCCGCGGTGGCGCCGGGCGGCGTGCTGCTGTACGAGACCTTCGCGGCCGGCAACGAGACCGTCGGGAAGCCCTCGCGGCCCGATTTCCTGCTGCAGCCGGGCGAGCTGCTCGGGGCCTGCGCCAGCCTGCAGGTAATCGCCTATGAAGACGGCTTCCTGCCGGAGCCGGCGCGCTTCGTCCAGCGCATCGCCGCCGTGCGGCCCGGCGAAGCGGCCGCGGGCGCCCCGCCGCGCCACTTCCTGAAGGCCAGCTGAGCGCGCCGACACAACTGTCTCCGGCCCGGCCGGAGTCAGTAGAATGGCCGCTTTCGTCCACCGACAAAGAGATTCCCTTGGAGCAACTGACAGGCAGCATCGTCGCGCTCGTCACGCCGATGCACGACGACGGCAGTGTCGACTACCCCGCCCTGCGGCGGCTCATCGACTGGCACATTGACGAAGGCACCGACTGCCTTGGCGTGGTCGGCACCACCGGCGAATCGCCGACGGTCGATGTGGAAGAGCACTGCGAAATCATCCGCGTATCCGTCGAGCAGGCCCGGGGCCGCGTGCCCGTGATGGCCGGCTGCGGCGCGAACTCGACCAAGGAAGCTATCGAGCTAGCCAAGTTCGCCAAGGGCGTCGGCGCCGACTCGCAGCTGCAGGTCGTTCCCTACTACAACAAGCCCACGCAAGAGGGCCAGTACCAGCACTTCAAGGCCATCGCCGAAGCCGTCGGCGACCTGCCCGTGGTGCTGTACAACGTGCCCGGCCGCACCGTCGCCGATATGGCGCACGACACCGTGCTGCGCCTGGCGCAGGTGCCCGGCATCATCGGCATCAAGGAAGCCACCGGCAACATCGAGCGTGCCCAGTGGCTCATCCGCGACCTGCCGAAGAGCTTTGCCGTCTACTCCGGCGACGACCCGACCGCGGTCGCACTCATGCTGTGCGGCGGCCAGGGCAACATCAGCGTCACGGCCAACGTGGCGCCGCGCAAGATGCACGAGCTGTGCGTGGCCGCACTGGCGGGCGACGTCAAGCGCGCCATGCAGCTGCAGTTCGAACTGATGCCGCTGCACCGCAACCTGTTCGTCGAACCCAACCCGATCCCGCTCAAGTGGGCCATGGCCCGCCTGGGTCTGTGCGGCGGCGCCCTGCGGCTGCCGCTCACGGAACTCGGCGAAGCGAGCCGCCCGGCGGTCGAGGGCGCCCTGCGCGCCACCGGCCTGCTCAAGGACTGACCGAGCCCGGGTTTCCCCACCGATCACACCGCCTCCCGTCCGCCCTTTCCCCCTGTTCGCAGCAAGGTCAAGCAACCTTTTGCCGCAACAGTGCTCAGAGAGGGCGGGGCGCTGGGGCCCATCGATTGACCGAACCATTCCACCAAGGAAGACGACGTTGAAGAACATTTCGCGACTTGCACTGCTGGCCCTCGTTGCCAGCCTCGCCGCCTGCTCCGTCCTCGAGAGCGACAAGATCGACTACAAGAGCGCCGGCAAGGCCCCGACGCTCGAAGTCCCACCCGACCTGTCCCAGCTCTCGCGCGACAACCGCTACGCAGTGCCGGGCGGCGCCGTCACCGCCAACGCCTACCAGGCCGGCATCGCGAACGCACCGGGCATCCCCACCGCCGTGGCCAACATCGGCGACGTGCGCATGGAACGCTCGGGCACGCAGCGCTGGATCGTCGTCAACCGCACGCCCGACCAGCTGTGGGAGCCTGTGAAAGACTTCTGGCAGGAAAGCGGCTTCCTGCTGACCACCGACCAGCGCAACCTGGGCATCATGGAAACCGACTGGGCCGAGAACCGCGCCAAGCTGCCGCAGGACATCATCCGCGGCACGCTGGGCAAGCTGGTCGACTCGGTCTACTCGACCGGCGAACTCGACCGCTTCCGCACCCGCCTGGAGCGCAGCACCAACGGCACCGAGATCTTCGTCAGCCACCGCGGCATGCAGGAGGTCTACAACAACTCCCGCCAGGACCAGACCGTGTGGCAGCCCCGCCCGAGCGATCCTGAGCTCGAGACCGAATTCCTGCGCCGCCTGATGGTCAAGCTCGGCGTGTCGCAAGAGCAGTCGAAGATCCTTGCCGCGACCACCGCAGCGCCCAAGACCGCCACCGTGGCCACCGTCGGCAACCAGCCGGTCGTGCAGATCAGCGAAGGCTTCGACCGCGCATGGCGCCGCGTCGGCCTGGCCCTGGACCGCACCGGCTTCACCGTCGAAGACCGCGACCGCAGCGCCGGCATCTACTACGTGCGCTACGTCACGCCGAACCCCGACAAGAAGGACGACGGCTTCTTCGGCAAGCTGTTCAGCAGCTCCAAGAAGGACGAAGCGCCGATCAAGTTCCGCATCTCGGTCAAGAGCCAGGGCGAAGCCACCACGGTCTCGGTCCTGAACGACGCCGGCGCGCCCGAAACCTCGGCCAACGCGCAGCGCATCGTCAAGGTCATCGCCGACGACCTGAAGTAAGCCCCATGCTCCGCTTCCGAAGCCTCGGCAGCGGCAGCACGGGCAACGCCGCGCTGGTCGAAGCAACGACCAGCGCCGGCCGCACCACTCGCCTCCTCGTCGACTGCGGCTTCGGCATCCGCCAGCTCGACCGGCGCCTGGCCCAGGCGGGCCTGGCCGCAGCGGACCTCGACGCCGTCTTCATCACCCACGAGCATGGCGACCACATCGGTTGCGCCCATGCCCTGTCGCTGCGCGACCGCATCCCGGTCTGGATGAGCGAAGGCACCTGGCTCGCCACCGGCGGTCGCGACTATGAAGGCCGCCTGCACCTGGCGCGCGACGACGCCGAATTCACGGTCGGCGACCTTTGCCTGCAGCCCTTCACCGTGCCCCACGACGCCCGTGAGCCGCTGCAGCTGCGCTGCACCGACGGCAACCGCACGCTGGGCGTGCTGACCGACCTGGGCCACGCCACCAGCCACGTGCTGGCCCGGCTGCGCGGCGCGCATGCGCTGCTGCTCGAGTTCAACCACGACAGCGACCTGCTGGCCGGCTCGGCCTACCCGTCGTTCCTGAAGCAGCGCGTGGGCGGCAACTACGGCCACCTGTCGAACACCGCGGCGGCCGAGATCGCGCGTGCCGTGCTTCACGACGGGCTGCGCCACGTGGTCGCGGCGCACCTGAGCGAGCAGAACAACCGGCCCGAGATCGTGCGGCGCCTGATGGCCGAGGCGCTGGGCGGCGATGAAGCCGAGATGCTCACGGCCACCGCCGCCGAGGGCTCGCCCTGGCTCGACGTCTGAGCGGGCGGGGCATCGCCCTCCCCCAATGAAAAAGCCGCCCGAGGGCGGCTTTTTGCATGGTGCGGACCTGCAGCGGAACTACTGCTTCGGTGCCTCGCCCTTCTTGGCGGCTTCGGTCGCGGCGTTGGCGGCGTCCAGGGCCGACGAAGCGGCAGCCGACGGTGCCGATGCAGGTGCGGCGGCCGGCGGTGCGGCGGGTGCGGGTTCGGTCACGGGAGCGGGCGGCGGGGTCACGACCGCGGGGGCGGCGTCCTCTTTCTTTCCGCAGGCCACCAGGGCGGCAGCGGCGATCAGCGAGGCAATCAGGACGGACGACGACTTCTTCATGAGGACTCCTTTGGCAATGAAGGTCTGGAACCAAAAAATTCTAGACCGCCAACCCCGCCCGGATATGTCGCGGGGGTGTATTTGCGGCATTGGCTTACAAGCCGAGCGTGGAGGCGGGAAAGGCCGGCCGGCCCTGGCGCCAGCGCTCATCGAGGCTTTCGCGCAGGTCACGCCGCGCACGCGGCTCGTTGCTGCAGACGCCGCGGCTGCGTTCGGGGTCGGTGCGGTGCAGGCACCAGGTGGGCGTCCAGAAGGCGCTGGGCACCTCCTCGGCCGCGCCTGAACGGCCGCCTGCCGCGCGGCATTCGACGATGTGGTCCCAGGTGCGGCGCCACGTCACGAAACGCGCATGACCGCGCTCGATCAGGTCGAAGCGCCCTGCCAACAGCAACAGGCGACGCCCGCTGGCCGACCAGGCCTGCAGCGCCTCGATGCTCGCGCGCTCGCCCAGCGGCCAGTCGGCGAAATCGGGGTCGCTGAAGACGATCTCGTTCCAACCCTGGTGCGCAGCGGCGGACAAGGCCCCGCGGACGAGGTCAGCGAACGCCTCGCGGCCGTCGAAACGGCCTTCGCTCAGGACCGGTACGGCGCCTTCATTCGGCATGCAGCCAGCCCGCCTCGCACCACTCGCCCAGCAACGCCCGCGCGCCCTCGCTGGCGCGGGCCAGTTCGCGTGCACCGAGCGCGCGCTGGTCGGCCAGCCGCCGCATCAGCGTGGCGTCGGCCCCACCGGCGCGGAAGCTCTCGCCGTTGATGTAGATGTGCCGCGCGTCGTAGAGCATGCGCGTGCGGCGATCAAGCGCGACCTCGCGCAGCACCTCGGGCACTTCATTGCCTTCGCCGAACCAGACGTTGGCCTTCGGCTCGGTGAGCGATTCGCCCAGCGCGCGGTCGATGGCGTCAGGGTCGCGCAGCGCGGCTTCGACGGCCTTGCGCGCGAAGTCCTGCAGCGCGGTCGGCATTGCAGCCGGGGTCTCGACGGCAGGCTGCGACGGATCGCGATAACGCGCCAGTTCAGCCGGGCCCGCGTCTTCCAGGTCTTCGGCATAGGCCTGCGCCACGCGCGCCAGCAGGTCGGCGCCCAGCTCGCCCACGGCGGACGAGCGCAGCCCGATGGAGTACGTCATGCAGTCGTCGCCCACCGCCACGCCGTCGTGGGCGTACTTGGGCGGCAGGTACAGCATGTCGCCGGGCTCGAGCACGAAGGTCTGCTCGGGCTCGAAGTGCTCGAGCACCTTGAGCGGCACGTCGGGCTGCAGCCGCAGGTCGGACTGCTTGCCGATGGACCAGCGGCGCCGGCCCTGCGCCTGCAGCAGGAACACGTCGTAGCTGTCGAAATGCGGGCCGACGCCGCCGGTGTCGCTCGCGTAGCTGATCATCAGGTCGTCCAGGCGCGCGTCGGGCAGGAAGCGGAACTGCCGCAGCAGGTCGTGCACGCCGTCGTGGTGCAGGTCGACGCCCTGCACCAGCATCGTCCAGCCCGGCTGCTTCAGCGGCGGCAGCGCGCGCCGGTTCAGCGGGCCGTGCTTGAGCGACCAGCCGGCCTTCCCATGCCGGATGAGGCGCGACTCGACCCCCTCGCGCTCCGCCAGCGCGAAGAGCGCTTGGCGGTCGATCGGTGGCACCATCGAGGGAACTGCCTGCCGGATCAGCAGGGGTTTCTTTTGCCAGTACCGGCGCATGAACTGCGCGGGACTCAGGCCGCCAAGCAAGGGCAGCGGTTGATTGATCTCCATGGGAGAATTCTGCAATGGAAATCTCTGAACAATGCGTGGTCGGCCTGACCTGGACCATGAAAGACACGCTCGGCGATGTGCTGGACGTGCTCGACGAGCCGGTGGAATTCATGGTGGGCGGCGACGACCTCTTCGACGTGATCGAGGCCGCCCTGCAGGGCCATGAGCCCGGCGCGCGCGTGCAACTGCAGATCGAGCCCGAACAGGGCTTCGGCGACTTCAACGACCAGCTGCTCTTCCTGGAGCCGCGCACGCTGTTCCCCGAAGGCACCGAGGAAGGCATGACCTTCGACGGCTCCGCCCTGCCCAAGGGCGTGAGCGACGGCATCCCCAAGGACGCGATCTACACCGTGGCCGAGATCTACCCCGACCACCTCGTGCTCGACGGCAACCACCCGCTGGCGGGCATCGCGATCCGCCTGGACATCACGGTGCGTTCGGTGCGCGAAGCCACCGAAGAAGAAGTCGGCCGCGGCACGGCAGGCACTGCCTTCTTCAAGGTGCCGCCGATGGCGCCGGGCGGCCAGATGCTGCACTGAGACCACGCCACTTCACAAAGCAAAAGCCGGGCAGTGCCCGGCTTTTTTCTTTGCGCGCGCGGCCGACCGCTTACATGCGCGAGATGTGCCCGTTGTCGATGCGCACGCGGTCGCCGATGCGCAGGTCGCCCGGGTTTTGCACGTCGAAGGCACGGTAGCCGCCCCGGTCGGTCTGCACCGAGACGCGGTAGCTTTCGTAGGCACGCGGGCCGTTCTGCTGGGCCTCGATGGTGTTGCCCAGCAAGGCGCCGCCCACGAGGCCGAGCGCAGTGGCTGCGGCACGGCCGTTGCCGCGTCCGAACTGGTTGCCCACCACGCCGCCGATGAGACCGCCCGCGATGGCACCGCCACCCGTGGTGCCGACGCCTGCGGTTTCGCTGCGCAGTACCTCGATGTTGGCCACGTGGCCGTACTCGACGTAGGCGGCTTCCTGGTACTGGATCGCCCGCGGCGGGGCCTGGTAGGGGTAGCGCGAGGTCTGGTAGACCGGGGCCGGCGCGACACAGGCCGTGAGCGTGGCCAGTGCGAGCACGGACGCGGTGACGGAAATGAAGCGCGTTGAGATGTTCATGAAAGAGGCTCCTCGAAGAAAACAGCACGCGCCCGGACGGGCTGCATGCCTGCCTGTGTCTAACGCCTCAGCCGAAGCCGCGATGACGAAAGACACACGCTGAAACCTTCGAGACGAACCACGCGCCGGCGGTTCCGTTCTTTACGCCTTGGATACTCAGGTGCCCTTCAGCTTTGTCGGGGCAAAGGCTCAGTGCTTGCCGGTCGAACCGTAGCCGCCCTCGCCGCGTTGCGAGGCCTCGAACTCGGCGACCACGCGAAACTGCGCCTGCACCACCGGCACGATCATCAGCTGCGCGAGCCGCTCCATCGGCTGCAGCACGAAGGGCGTGTTGCTGCGGTTCCAGGCGCTGACCTTCAGCTCGCCCTGGTAGTCGCTGTCGATCAGGCCGACGAGGTTGCCCAGCACGATGCCGTGCTTGTGGCCCAGGCCCGAGCGCGGCAGGATCAGCGCGGCATAGGCCGGATCGGCCAGGTGGATCGCAATGCCGGTGCCCACCAGTTGCCAGGCATTGGGTTCGAGCGTGACCGGGGCATCGAGGCAGGCCCGCAGGTCGAGGCCGGCGCTTCCGGGGGTGGCATACGCGGGCAATTGATCCACCATGCGCGGATCGAGGATTCGGACGTCTACTTTCACTGACTTGCTGCCTTGTTTATTTCTGTTGCTGTTCTTTTTGCCTGCGGGCGGCCTCTTCGAGCACCTGCTGCCACTTGGCGACCCCGGGCCTCAGGCTGAGTCCCTTGAGAAAACGCTTGCCGAACCAGGCCGCCGCGGCGGCGCCCAGGACGAGCACGGAGAGCGGCACGCCGATGGCCCACAGCACCAGGAACACCATCGCCCCCATGCCGGCCAGCACCTTGAGCGTGCCCGGGGGGATGGCCTTGCTGCCGTCAGCCTTCGCGGCCTCGCCACCCGGCGATTCGCGCCGCGTGGCGACGGTGCCCTGCGCACCGGGCGAAGGCGTCATGCCGACGTCCAGCCCGTGCTCGGACTCCTTGCCCGGGACGCGGGCGGACTGGCCGGCCCGCGCCGACAGCTGCTCCACGTAGCGGGCGAAGTCGCCGTTGGGCGGTGTGTTGGATTCGGTGTTCATCAGGCCCTCCAATCGGGAAGTCGCGCTGCAATCTCCGTCATCAACTCGCGCGCTAGCCGGAGCTTGGGCGCGCGAGGCAGCTCGCGCACGCCCTTCGCATCCACGAGCAGTAGCGCGTTGTCGTCCTGCCCGAAGGTCAGCGGGCCGATGTTGCCCACCAGCAGCGGAATGCCCTTGCGTTCGCGCTTGGCCTTGGCGTGCTCGGCGAGGTTCTCGCTCTCGGCGGCGAAGCCCACACAGAACAGCTTCTTGGCCTGCGCGCGTTCGCTCTTGGCCACCGTGAGCAGGATGTCGGGGTTCTCGACGAAGTGCAGCACCGGCGTCTGGCCGCTGCCGTCCTTCTTGATCTTCTGGTCGCTGTGCGTGGCGGGGCGCCAGTCGGCCACGGCGGCCGTCGCTACAAAAATGCTAGCAGCCTGCGCAGCGCGGGTGGTGGCTTCGAGCATCTCCTGCGCCGACAGCACGTCGATGCGGCTCACGCCGCGCGGCGTCGGCAGGTGTACCGGACCGGCCACCAGCGTGACCTCGGCACCGGCCTCGCGCGCCGCGCGGGCGATGGCAAAGCCCATCTTGCCGGACGAATGGTTGGTGATGCCGCGGATCGGGTCCAGCGCCTCGAAGGTCGGGCCGGCCGTGACCAGCACCTTCTGCCCTGCCAGCAGCTTGGGCTGGAAGAAGGCCGTGATGTCCTCGAGCAGCTGCGCCGGTTCGAGCATGCGCCCGTCGCCGGTTTCGCCGCAGGCCTGCCAGCCGCTGCCCACGCCCAGCACGGTCGCGCCGTCGGCCGACACCTGCATCAGGTTGCGCTGCGTGGCCGGATGGGCCCACATCTCGCGGTTCATGGCGGGGGCGATCAACAGCGGCACGCGGTCGGTCGGACGCGCCAGGCACAGCAGGCTCAGCAGCTCGTCGGAGCGGCCCTGCACCAGCCGCGCGATGAAATCGGCACTGCAGGGCGCCAGCACGATCGCGTCGGCCTCGCGGCTCAAGTTGATGTGCGGCATGTTGTTGGGCTCGCGGGCGTCCCACTGCGAGGTGTAGACGGTGCGCCCCGAGAGCGCCTGCATGGTGACCGGCGTCATGAACTGCTCGGCCGCCTCGGTCATCACGACCTGGACGGTGGCGCCCGCCTTCACGAGCAGGCGGCACAGCTCGGCCGATTTGTAGCAGGCGATGCCCCCTGTGAGTCCGAGGACGATGTGTTTGCCGGCGAGATCTTGCATGGGACATATTGTTGCTCACATACCGACAAGATCAGGAATGGGATGGCCTTCGGCCGTGGAGGCACAAAGGGGACACCTATAATCGCAATTTCCCACTGCCCGGATTCACGCGTCCGGAACTGGCATGACCAAATTTGTCTTCGTCACCGGTGGTGTCGTATCTTCCCTTGGCAAGGGAATCGCCTCCGCCTCGCTCGCCGCGATCCTCGAATCGCGCGGCCTCCAAGTCACCCTCATCAAGCTCGATCCGTACATCAATGTCGACCCCGGCACGATGTCACCGTTCCAGCATGGCGAAGTGTTCGTCACCGATGACGGCGCCGAGACCGACCTCGATCTCGGCCACTACGAGCGCTTCATCAACACGCGGATGCGCAAGGCCAACAACTTCACGACCGGCCAGATCTACAAGACCGTGCTCGAGAAGGAACGCCGCGGCGACTACCTCGGCAAGACCGTCCAGGTCATTCCGCACATCACCAACGAGATCCAGGAATACATCAAGCGCGGCGCCGGCATCGGCACGGCGCACGAGGTGGACGTGGCCATCGTCGAAATCGGCGGCACCGTGGGCGACATCGAGTCGCTGCCCTTCCTGGAAGCCGTGCGCCAGATGAGCCTGCGCATGGGCCCGAACAACTCGGCCTTCGTGCACCTCTCCTACGTGCCCTGGATCGCCGCCGCCGGCGAGCTCAAGACCAAGCCCACGCAGCACACCGCCAAGGAACTGCGCGCCATCGGCATCCAGGCCGACGCCCTGCTGTGCCGCGCCGACCGCCCGATCCCCGACGACGAGCGCGCCAAGATTTCGCTGTTCTCGAACGTGCCCGAATGGGGCGTGATCTCCATGTGGGACGTGGACACCATCTACAAGGTGCCCCGCATGCTGCACGAGCAGGGCCTCGATGGCCTGATCTGCGACAAGCTGCGCATCAACACCCCGCCGGCCAAGCTCACGCGCTGGGACGAGCTGGTGTACGAGGTCGAGCATCCGCAACAGGAAGTGTCGATTGCCATGGTTGGCAAGTACGTCGACCTGTCGGACAGCTACAAGTCGCTCAACGAGGCGCTGCGCCACGCCGGCATGAAGAACCATGCGCGCGTGAAGATCGACTACATCGACTCCGAGACCATCTCGGCGCAAGACGTGTCGCGCCTGGCCAAGTACGACGCCATCCTGGTGCCCGGCGGCTTCGGCCAGCGCGGCGTGGAAGGCAAGATCTCGGCCGCCCGCTTCGCCCGCGAATCGAAGGTGCCCTACCTGGGCATCTGCCTGGGCATGCAGGTCGCCACCATCGAGTACGCCCGCCACGTGGCCGGCCTGAAGAACGCCAACAGCACCGAGTTCGACCCGGAAACGCCCACCCCCGTGATCGCGCTGATCACCGAGTGGAAGGACCGCGACGGCACCGTGAAGACGCGCGACGAGAAGTCCGACCTCGGCGGCACCATGCGCCTGGGCGCGCAAAGCTCCGACGTCTCGCCGGGCACGCTGGCGCACAGCATCTACGGCGACGTGGTCACCGAGCGCCATCGCCACCGCTACGAAGCCAACGTCAACTACCTGGACGAGCTGCGCAACGCCGGCCTCGTGATCTCGGCGCTCACGCAGCGCGAGCACCTGACCGAAATCGTCGAGCTGCCACAGAACGTGCACCCGTGGTTCATGGGCGTGCAGTTCCACCCCGAGTTCAAGTCAACGCCGTGGGGCGGCCATCCGTTGTTCAACGCCTTCATCAAGGCAGCGCTCGACCACAAGGACAAGGGCGCGGGCAGCACGAACAAGACGCTCAAGGCAGTGGCATGAAGCTTTGCGGATTCGACATCGGGCTGGACCAGCCTTTCTTCCTGATCGCCGGCCCGTGCGTGGTCGAATCCGAGCAGCTGCAGGTGGACACGGCCGGCACGTTGAAGGAAATCACGGCGTCGCTGGGCATCCCGTTCATCTTCAAGAGCAGTTTCGACAAGGCCAACCGTTCCTCGGGCACGAGCTTTCGCGGCCCGGGTCGCGACAAGGGCCTCGAGATCCTGGCCAAGGTGAAGCGCGAACTCGGCCTGCCCGTGCTGACCGACGTGCACACCCACGAAGACATCGCCGAGGCCGCCAAGGTGGTCGACGTGCTGCAGACGCCCGCCTTCCTGTGCCGCCAGACCGACTTCATCCACGCCGCGGCGCAGTCGGGCAAGCCGGTGAACATCAAGAAGGGCCAGTTCCTCGCGCCGCACGACATGAAGAACGTGATCGACAAGGCCCGCGCTGCCGCCAAGGAAGCCGGCCTCGACGAAGACAGCTTCATGGCCTGCGAACGCGGCGCCAGCTTCGGCTACAACAACCTCGTCTCGGACATGCGTTCGCTCGCGATCATGCGCGAGACGAAAGCGCCCGTGGTGTTCGACGCCACCCACTCGGTGCAGCTGCCCGGCGGCCAGGGCACGAGCTCGGGCGGCCAGCGCGAGATGGTGCCGGTGCTCTCGCGCGCGGCCGTGGCCGTGGGCGTGGCCGGTCTCTTCATGGAGACCCACCCCGACCCCAACAA
Organism: Variovorax sp. V118; assembly: GCF_041154445.1. Classification (GTDB taxonomy): domain Bacteria; phylum Pseudomonadota; class Gammaproteobacteria; order Burkholderiales; family Burkholderiaceae_C; genus Variovorax; species Variovorax boronicumulans. The sequence goes on from NZ_AP028663.1 coordinate 3,459,926, forward strand.
AGCCCTGAGCGACGGCCCCAACGCCGTGCCGCTCAAGCACATGAAGGCCCTGCTTGAGACGCTCGTCGCGCTCGACCGGGTCACCAAGAAAAACGCTTTCCTCGAGGACAGTTTTCAAGCATGAGCAGCGGTTACGTCATTGCCCACGTCGAGGTCACGAATCCGACGCAGTACGAGGAATACAAGAAGTGGTCGAGCGTCGCGATGCAGGCGCACGGCGCCGAAGTCTGCGTGCGCGGCGGCCAGGTGCAGCCGCTCGAAGGCGACTGGAAGCCCACCCGCGTCGTCGTGCTCAAATTCCCCAGCTTCGAGAAGGCCAAGGCCTTCTACGAGACGCCCGAATACCTGAAGGCGCGTGAAGCGCGTGCCGGCGCCGCCATCATGAACATGATCGCGGTCGAAGGCCTTTGATTCCGTTTTTTGCCAGTCCACTCCACCAAGAGACCCAGAGAAAGAGATAGAGATGAGTGCAATCGTTGACATCGTCGGCCGCGAAATTCTCGACAGCCGAGGCAACCCCACCGTCGAGTGCGACGTGCTGCTCGAGTCGGGCACCATGGGCCGTGCGGCCGTGCCCTCGGGCGCTTCGACCGGTTCGCGCGAGGCCATCGAGCTGCGCGACGGCGACAAGAGCCGCTACCTCGGCAAGGGCGTGCTGAAGGCCGTCGAGAACATCAACACCGAGATCTCGGAAGCCGTGCTGGGCCTGGACGCCAGCGAACAGGCCTTCCTCGATCGCACGATGATCGACCTGGACGGCACCGACAACAAGGCCCGCCTGGGCGCCAACGCCACCCTCGCCGTCTCGATGGCCGTGGCCCGCGCCGCGGCCGAAGAGTCGGGCCTGCCGCTGTACCGCTACTTCGGCGGCATGGGCGGCATGCAGCTGCCGGTGCCGATGATGAACGTCATCAACGGCGGCGCGCACGCCAACAACAGCCTCGATCTGCAAGAGTTCATGATCATCCCCGTGGGCGCCAAGAGCTTCCGCGAGGCCGTGCGCTACGGCGCCGAAGTGTTCCACGCCCTGAAGAAGATCCTGGGCGACCGCGGCATCAGCACCGCCGTGGGCGACGAAGGCGGCTTCGCCCCCAGCGTCGAGAGCCACGAAGCGGCCATCCAGCTGATCCTGGAAGCCATCGACAAGGCCGGCTACACCGCCGGCGAACAGATCGCCCTGGGCCTGGACTGCGCGGCCAGCGAGTTCTACAAGGACGGCAAGTACGTGCTGTCGGGCGAAAACCTGTCGCTCACGGCCGAAAGCTGGACCGACATGCTCGCCACCTGGGTCGACAAGTACCCGATCATCAGCATCGAAGACGGCATGCACGAAGGCGACTGGGACGGCTGGAAGCACCTGACCGAACGCCTGGGCAAGCGTGTGCAGCTGGTGGGCGACGACCTGTTCGTCACCAACACCAAGATCCTGCAAGAAGGCATCGACAAGGGCATCGCCAACTCGATCCTGATCAAGATCAACCAGATCGGCACGCTGACCGAGACCTTCGCCGCCATCGAGATGGCCAAGCGCGCGGGCTACACGGCCGTCATTTCGCACCGTTCGGGCGAAACCGAAGACAGCACCATCGCCGACATCGCCGTGGGCACCAACGCCGGCCAGATCAAGACCGGCTCGCTGTCGCGTTCGGACCGCATCGCCAAGTACAACCAGCTGCTGCGCATCGAAGAAGACCTCGGCGACATCGCCGTCTACCCGGGCCGCGGCGCGTTCTACAACCTCAAGTAGCGCCTCGCAGCCTGCATGCGCGCGCGCTTCGTCCCTCCTCTCATCCTGGTGCTGCTGCTGGTCATCCTGCAGTGGCAGCTGTGGAACGGGCGCGGCAGCGTGCGCGAGGTCGCCCAGCTGAGGACCCAGCTGGCCGACCAGAAGGACGCCAACGCCAAGGCCGCCCTCAACAACGAGCGGCTCGCGTCCGAAGTCAATGACCTGAAAGACGGCCTCGAGATGGTCGAGGAACGCGCGCGCGCGGAACTCGGCATGGTCAAACCGAACGAAGTCTTCGTGCAGATCGCGCACTGACCCTTTCCTTCGCTGCTTCTCGATGCCAGAGCTTCTCTCGGCCTCCGCCTTTGCGCTGTGGGGTTCTCCCGTCACCTGGCTCGAACTTGTCGCCGCCGTGCTTGCGCTCGCGATGGTCGGCTGCAACATGCGCGAGATCCACTGGGGCTGGCCGCTGGCGATCGTCAGCTCGCTGCTCTACGTGGTGGTGTTCGCCAACGCACGCATCTACGGCGACGCCTCCCTTCAAGTTTTCTTTGCCTTCGTCGCCCTGTGGGGCTGGGCGCAATGGCTGCGCGGCTTTCGCGCCGACGGCAGCGCCTTGCGGGTCAGCCGGCTGTCGCCGCGCGGTACCGCGTACGCCCTCCTGGCCTGCGCCATTGCGTGGCCCGTGGTCGCCCTCTTCCTGCGTCGCTTCACCAACACCGATGTGCCCTGGTGGGACGGCTTTGTCACCGGCCTGAGCCTGGTCGGCCAATTTCTGCTCGGGCGCAAGTTCATCGAGAACTGGCTCGTGTGGCTGGCCGTGAACGTGGTCAGCGTGGGCCTGTTCATCCACAAGGGCCTGTGGCTCACGACAGCGCTGTACGCGGTGTTCGCCGTGCTCAGCGTGGCCGGCTTCCTGGCATGGCAGCGACGCCTGCCGAAGGCCACGACGAAGGCGGTGCCGGCATGACGCCGAACCTGCCGACCGGCTGCGTCATCGCGCTCGTGGGCGCCGAGAGCACGGGCAAGACCGAGCTTTCGCGCGCCATCGCGCAGCGCCTGCAAGACCGCGGCACGCCCGTCACGCTGGTGGGCGAGTACCTGCGCGAATGGTGCGATCGCGAGGGCCGCACGCCCCGCCCCGACGAGCAGCAGGCCATCGCCGACGAACAGAGGCGCCGCATCGACGCCGCTGCCGCCACCGGCGTGGTGGTGGCCGACACCACGGCACTCATGACAGCGGTCTACAGCGAGCAGCTGTTCGCCGACACCTCGCTGTACGACAGCGCGCTGGCCGCACAGCGGCGCTACGCCATCACGCTGCTCACCGCGCTCGACCTGCCCTGGGTGGCCGACGACATGCGCGACGGCCCGCATGCGCGCCAGCCAACCGACACGCTGGTGCGCGCGGCGCTCACGCGCGCCGGGCTCTCGTATGCGGTGGTGCACGGCAACGGCGGCGAACGGCTGGCGAACGCCTGGAACGCGATCAACACCATCGCCGGCAACGAAGGCCGTGCCCGCACGCGCACCCGCCGCGACGCCAAGCCCGCCTCGTGGACATGGCCTTGCGAGAAGTGTTCCGACCCGGAATGCGAACATAAGCTCTTCAGCGACCTGATGGCGCGCCGCGACCCGCCCTGAGCCTTCCGGTTCTTGCGCATTCGCGCGCCCTCTCCCCCTCACCGGAGACCCGATGCCCGTTTCGATTGCTGCGCGCCGCGCTCCCGCCGCCGCCTTCCTCGCCCTGCTGCTGGCCAGCGGTGCCACTTCTGCAGCCCCCGTTGCCGCCGCCGTCGAGAACGCCACCACCCCCACGGCCTGCGCCGAGGAAGACAACGTGTCGATGGTGCTGCGCGGCGACGGCATCCGCAAAATGCGCATCGAAGCGCTGCAGCCGAGCTACCTCGGCACCATCGGCAACGACGTCACCGCGCCCGATTTTTCGGGCTGCAATTTCGACGGCGGCGCGCACCCCACCGACCCGGCGCACCGCTTCAAGCAACGCACCGTCGTGCTGCTCGACAACGCGCAGTGGCGCATCGTCGGCATGACGCTGCCGACCTTCTGGCGGCCGGCGCGCGTGCCGGTGCAGGTCGGCGCGCGCCACGACCGCGGCTTTCACCTGCTGCAGGTGTTCAAGAAGGAGAACGGCAAGGCGCTCGAGGCCATCGTGCTCTACCCGTCCGACGGCTACTGGCGCCTCAAGCCGCTGCCTGAGGCGCGCTTCGGCGACGGCGTGTACGGCTCGTCGTTCCTGCTCGGCCCGGTCGTGCAGGCCGGGCGACCGGTGGTGGACATCGCGTCGATCCGCGTCGTGCCGAAACCGCTGGCCATCCACCTGCGCTTCGCCGACGGCGGCAGCGCTGTGGCGCGCGTGACCGAGATCAGCCGCACCCGCACTGCACTCGACGTGACGCTCTCCCAACCCACATCGAGTGCGAAGCAGCCCTTCGCGGTGCTGCGCTCGATGTACGTGGCGCCCGACAACGCCGACATGAGCGAGGTGCGCTGGCAGGCCTCGCCGAAGGCGGCCGAGCAGGCGTTGCCGCTGCCCGAAGTGAAGACGCTGAACGCCACGCAGGTGCGCTTCGGCCGCAGCCTGCCCTCCAAGCACAACACGAGCGCGCCCGACATCGCATTCGGCGGCTTCGACGACGAAGCGCGCTGACCACCAGCCTCAGGCCGCGCGCCGCACCTCGCCGGGCGTGAGGCCCAGCACGCGGCGCATGCAGCGCGCCATGTGGCTCTGGTGCGAGAAGCCGCTCTCGAGCGCCACGAGGCTCGCGGGCATCTCGCTGTTCAGCAGCAGGCTGCGCGCGCGGTCGACGCGGCGGTGCACCACGTAGGCATGCACCGCCTGGCCGGTCGAGCGCTTGAACTGCGTCTTCAGGTGCGAGGCGCTCAGGCCCGCGACCTCGGCCAGCGCGGCCAGCGACAGGTCGCCGTCCAGGTGCGCCTCGATGAACTCCGTGACGCGTTTCAGCTGCAGCCGCGTCAGCCCCTGTGCGGGTGACGGCGCCACCTGCGGGCCGGCCGCGATCAGCTGCACCGCGAGCGCGGTGCCGAGGCTGTCGGTGTAGAGCCGGCCATTGGGAAAGCCCGCGCGGCGCTCGGCGTCGAGTGCCCAGGCGATGTGCTCGATCTGCGGGTTGCGGAACTGGTGGCGCTCGCCGAGCACCGCGCGCTCGGCCGGCAGGCCCATCTCGTCGGCCGTGCGCACGAGCAGCGCGGGCGCCATGCGCACCACCACCGAAGTGCTCGGCGATTCCTCGTACCAGATGTCGGTGCTGCCGGCCGGCAGGATGTCGAGGTCGCCGCGCGTGTAGAGAAAGCGGTGAAACTGGCAGGCGCCCGCCACCGGCGCGCCGGCGTGCAGCTTGAGGCGGTGATCGGGCAGCGCCTCGTAGCCGACCACGCCGCCGGGGGTCTGGCGCACGTCGACGCGCAGGCTGTCGGTGGCGGGCGGCGCGACGAAGCTGTCGGCCGACAGCGCCACCTCGGACGCCGCACCACCGTGCCCATGCAGATCGGTGTCCAGATCGGTATCGCTCATCGAAACATTATGGGCCGCGCGCGGCCTGCTTGCCGTCGACCGTTTGTGCTCCCCCACGGCTGAACGTGCGCGACCGAAAGCCGTGCGATCCGGATCATCGACGGCCATGAACACCACACCCCACACTCCCTACGCAGGCAAGAAAGCCGTCATCACCGGCGGCACCCTCGGCATGGGCCTGGCCACCGCGCAGGCGCTGCTCGACGGCGGCGCCGACGTGCTCGTGACCGGCCGCAACCCGCAGAACCTGGAGGCCGCGCGCCGCGTGCTCGGCCCGCGCGCGCACGTACTTCCATCCGATACAGCTTCGCTGACCGACATCGATGCACTGGCCGCCACGGTGCGCGAGCGCTTCGGCCGCATCGACCTGCTGCACATCAACGCGGGCATCTCGTCGCTCGAGCCCTTCGAGCAGGTGACCGAGGCCGGCTACGACCGCGCCTTCGCCGTCAACACCAAGGGCCCGTTCTTCACCGTGCAGCGCCTGGCGCCGCTGATGCCGGCGGGCAGCGCCATCGTCTTCACCTCGTCCATCGCGGACGAAGGCGGCATGCACGGCATGAGCGTCTACAGCGCCACCAAGGCCGCATTGCGCTCGATGGCCTCGGGCTTCGCGGCGGAACTCGTGACGCGCGGCATCCGCGTGAACGTGGTGAGCCCCGGCTTCATCGACACGCCCACGCTCGGCGTGACCGATGCGAGCGCCGAAGAACGCGCCGAGTTCATGCGCCTGGGCGACCAGATCACGCCGATGCGGCGCCACGGCACCTCGGCCGAAGTGGCGCGCGCAGTGCTGTTCTTCGCCTTCGAGGCGACCTTCACGACGGGCGCTCGGCTCACCGTCGACGGCGGGCTGGGCCAGGGCCTGACGCCGGCTGCTGCCTGATCCGATCTCTCACCAAGGACCTCACATGACCGACGTTTCCCTCATCGGCCTCGGCCCCATGGGCATCGCCCTCGCGCGCGCCCTTCAAGCATCGAAGTTCACGCTGACGGTGTGGAACCGCACCGCCGAGCGCGCGAAGCCTCTGTTGAACCAGGGCACGGTGCTCGCACCGACGGCCCTGGCCGCCGTGCAGGCCAGCCCCGTGGTGCTGATCTGCGTGGCCGACTACCCGGCGTCGCGCGCCATCCTCGCCGCGCCCGGCGTTCACGACGCGCTGCGCGGCAAGGTGCTGGTGCAGCTGAGCACCGGCACGCCGCAGGACGCGCGCGACGACTGGGCCGCGCTCAGCGGCGTGGCGTATCTCGACGGCGCCCTGCTCGCCACGCCGGGCCAGATCGGCCGGCCCGACACGCCGCTCTTCATCTCCGGCGAGGCACGCGCCCTCGCCGCCTGCCGGCCGCTGCTCGAAGCCATCGCCGGCAACATCCAGCACATGGGCGAGCCGATCGGCAACGCTGCGGCCTGGGACCTGGCCACGCTCTCGTGCATGTTCGGAGCGATGAGCGGCTTCTTCCACGGCGTGCGCATCTGCGAAGCCGAAGGGCTGCCGGTGGACGGGTTCTCTCAGATGATCGGCGCGATCTCGCCGGTGCTCGGCGAAATGATCCAGGCCGAGGGCGAGGCCATCCACGCCGGCCAGTACGGCGAGCCCGAGAGTTCGATGGCCACCTGCGCGGGCTCGGGCCGGCTGTTCGTGAAGCAGGCGCGCGAGGCGCAGCTCGATGCGAGCTTTCCGGATTTCCTGAAGGGGCAGTTCGACCGCGCGCTGGGCGCGGGCCTGGGTAACGAGCGCCTGGCCGCGATGGTCAAGGTGCTGCGGCAACCGCTGCAGCCCGCTTGAGCCGCGTCGCGCCTACTGAACGACCGGGCTGCCCGGCAGCTGGTCGCCCAGCGGCTTGAACAGCTGCGCGGTGTCGACCGCGTCGAAGCGGTACTGCTTGCCGCAGAAGTCGCAGCCGACCTCGATGTCGCCGCGCTCGGCCAGGATTTCCTCGGCCTCTTCCACGCCGAGCCCGCGGATCATCTGCGCCACGCGCTCGCGGCCGCAAGTGCAGGCGAAGTGCGGACCCAAAAGGCCCGCCTGCGGTTCGAAGCGCAGCAGCTTCTCTTCCCAGAACAGGCGGCGCAGGATGGTCTCGACGTCGAGCGTGAGCAGTTCGTCGCGCGTGAGGCTCGACGCCAGGATCGAGATGCGGTTGTATTCCTCGTTGCGGCCGATCTGGTCCTGGTGCGCCTCGTCGTGCACCTGCTGCGAGGTGCCTTCGAGGTTGCCCTCGCCCTTGATGGGCAGGCGCTGGATCAGCAGGCCGGCCGCCACCTTGTCGTCGGCGGCGAGCACCAGCGTGGTGTCGAGCTGTTCGCTTTGCAGCATGTAGTGCTGCAGCACGTCGCTGAGCTTGCCCAGCTTCTGGCCGTCGTCGCCGAACAGCGGCACGACGCCCTGGTACGGCGTGGTGCCGGGCAGCTTGTCTTTCGGGTCGAGCGTGATGGCGCAGCGGCCCTTGTTGTTCACGTTGACCATGTCAGGCAGGCGCGCGTCGGCCGGCAGGTCGCCGATCACCTTGGCAGTGGCACGCAGGCTCAGGTCGGGCTTGGCCTCGGCCACGGCCACCTTCACGGGGCCGTCGCCGAAGATCTGCAGGATGAGTGCGCCGTTGAACTTGATGTTGGCCTGCATCAGCGTGGCCGCGGCCGTCATCTCGCCCAGCAGCTCGGCCACGGGCGGCGGATAGGCGCCGGTGGCGGTGTTGGAGGCGCGCCGCGCAAGAATCTCCTGCCACGCATCCGTCAGGCGCACGATCATGCCGCGCACCGGCAGGCCATCGAACAGGAATTTGTGCAGCTCGCTCAAAACGGAATCTTTCTCTCTGTGCCTGCGCGGGTCAGGCGATTTTTTTCAGGCCCTTCGCGAAGCGATGGGCGTTTTCTACATAGTGCTCGGCGCTTTGCCGCAGCTTGGCGGCGGCGGCATCGTCGAGCGTGCGCACCACCTTGGCGGGCGAGCCGATGATGAGGGAGTTGTCGGGAAACTCCTTGCCCTCGGTCACGACGCTGCCGGCGCCAACGATCGAATTGCGGCCGATCTTGGCGTTATTCAAGACCACCGCCTGGATGCCGATCAGCGAGTTGTCGCCGATGGTGCAGCCGTGCAGCATCACCTGGTGCCCCACCGTCACGTTGTCGCCGATGGTCAGCGGGCAGCCGATGTCGGCGTGCAGCACCGACAGGTCCTGGATGTTGCTGTTGCGCCCGATGGTCAGCACCTCGGTGTCGCCGCGCAGCACGGCGCCGAACCAGACGCTCGCGTTCTCGGCCAGTTCGACATTGCCCATGACCTGGGCGCTGTCCGCGACCCATGCGCCTTCGCCAAGGCGCGGTGCAATGCCATCCAATTCGTAAATCGCCATCGTGGTTGTCTCCGGAGGGGCAAAACTAGAATTGTAGGGATGCACCCCCGATTGAGCGCGCTGGCCGCGCTGCGCCTGACAGACCCCGACGACAAGGTGGCCGCCACGCGCGCCACGGCTGCACAGGCAGCTACTGTTTCCATAGCACTCGAGCCCCTGCGCACGCCCGGCGACGACGATGGCGTGCCCGGCCGCCCCGAGCGCCCGCTGCGCGTGGCCGCCACCGCCGTGCAGAAGCGTTCGCCCTTCACGCCCGAAGGCCGCGCCGCGCTGATCCATTCGATCTGCCACATCGAGTTCAACGCGATCAACCTCGCGCTGGACGCCGTGTGGCGCTACGACGGCATGCCCGAGGCCTACTACCGCGACTGGCTGCGCGTGGCCGACGAGGAGGCGCAGCACTTCACGCTGCTGCACACGCACCTGCAGGCCATGGGTTGGCGCTACGGCGACTTTCCGGGCCATGACGGCCTGTGGAACATGTGCGAGAAGACCAAGGACGACGTGCTCGCGCGCATGGCGCTGGTGCCGCGCACGCTCGAGGCGCGCGGACTCGACGCCACGCCGCTGATCCAGTCCAAGCTCAAGCGCGTGAACACGCCCGACGCGCTGCGTGCCGTGGAAATCCTCGACATCATCCTGCGCGACGAAGTGGGCCACGTGGCCATCGGCAACCACTGGTACCGCTGGCTGTGCGAGCGCGCCGGGCTCGACGCCGAAGCCAACTACCCGGCCCTGGTGGCGCGCTACGACGCGCCGCGCCACAAGCCGCCTTTCAACCTCGAAGCACGCGGCCGGGCGGGCTTCAGCCCCGCAGAGCTGCGCGCGCTGACCGACTCCCGCCCCGAATGACCGAAGTGATTTCCGACCAGACCTGGTCACGCGCCGAGCTGCAGGCCTGCCTGCAGGGCCGCGACACGCCGCCGCATTTCGAACGCTGCCATTTCGACGAGGCCGACCTGTCCCGCCTCGATCTGCGCGGCGCACAGTTCACGCTGTGCAGCTTCGCCGAAACCTCGTTCGACCGCGCCCAGCTGGCGGACACGCGCTGGGTTGGCTGCCGCGCGCGCCAGGCCGACTTCGGCCTGGCCGACCTCACGAACGCGCGCTTCCAGGACTGCGACCTCAACAACACGCAGTGGGCGCGTGCCAAGCTGGCCTCGGCGCTCTTCACGGGCGTGAAGCTCACGGGCGCGCACTTCGGCGAGGTGTCGGCGCTGGGCGTCGTGTTCAAGGATTCGCTGCTGGTCGACGCGCACCTGCGCGGCCTGTCGTTCCGCAAGCAGACGCTCGCGCAGCTCGACCTGTCGGAGGCCGACCTCTCGGGCTGCGATTTCCGCGAGGCCATCTTCGAAGGCGGCAGCCTGCGCAACGCGCACCTGAAGCTCGCGCGCTTCGAAGGTGCCGACCTGCGCGACGTGGACCTGGGCGGCCTGCGGCTGGCCAACGCCGCGCCGTTCAAGGGCGCGACCATCTCCCACCGCCAGGCCGCCGCGCTGGTCGAGGAACTGGGCCTGCGCGTCGTCTGAGCCGCCCGAGGATCAGGACGTCGCGGTGCGGCTGTGCACCACGAGCTTCGGCGTGAAGTACTGAAGCACCTCGCCGCGCTGGTTGCGCGTCTGGCAGCGCATCGAGACCATCGCGCGGCCGGGCTTGGAGCGCGAGGGCGTGATGTCGACCACCTCGCTCAGCACATGCAGCACGTCGCCGGGCCGCGTCGGCTTGGGCCATTGCAGTTCGCCGCCCGAGCCGATGATGCCGTCGGCCAGCGGGATGCCGCTGTCGACCAGCAGCTTCATCGTGAGCGCCGCCGTGTGCCAGCCGCTCGCGGCCAGTCCGCCGAAGAAGGTGTTCTTGGCGGCCTCTTCGTCGGTGTGGAAGGGCTGCGGGTCGAACTGCTGCGCGAAGGCCTTGATCTGCGCCGCGTCGAGCAGGTGTTCGCCGCTCTGGAAACGGTCGCCGACCTTCAGGTCTTCGAGATACAGCTTGTCCATGGAAGTCTCCTTGTTGCGTTGCCCGTCATTCTCGGGCGATCAGACGCGCTCGAGGATGGTGGCGATGCCCTGCCCGCCGCCGATGCATTGCGTGGCGAGCGCATAGCGGCCGTTCTCGCGCGCCAGCAGCGCCGCCGCCTTGCCCGTGATGCGCGCACCGGTCGCGCCCAGCGGGTGGCCGATGGCCAGGCCGCCGCCGTCGAGGTTGACGGTGGCCGGGTCGAGCCCGAGGTCGCGGATGCAGGCCAGCGCCTGCGACGAGAAGGCTTCGTTGATCTCGACCACGTCGAGGTCGGCCACGCTCAGGCCCGCACGTGCGAGCGCCTTGCGCGTGGCGGGAATCGGTCCGATGCCCATGACGGCCGGGTCGACGCCCACGGTCGCGAACGAACGGATGCGCGCCAGCGGCTTCAGGCCGTGCTTGGCGGCGAAGGCGTCGCTGGTGACCAGCACCACGGCCGCACCGTCGGTCAGCGGCGACGACGTGCCGGCCGTGACCACGCCGTCGGGTCGGAACGCGGGCTTGAGGTTGGCCAGCGCCTCGGCCGAGGTCGAGGGGCGGATGCAGCCGTCGGCATCGACCACCTCGCCGGAGGCCAGGCGCACCGGCACGATCTCGCCGGCCAGCCGGCCCTGCGCGCGCGCCTCGGTCGCCTTGCGATGCGATTCGACGGCCAGCGCTTCCTGGTCGGCGCGGCTCACATTCCAGCGCTGCGCGACGTTCTCGGCCGTCTCGCCCATCGAGATGTAGGCATCGCTGTTCGCCAGCAACTCGGGGCTGGGCGAAAAGTTGAAGCCGCCCTGCGGCACCATCGTCATCGACTCCACGCCCACGCACAGGAAAGCCTCGCCCATGCCAGCCTCGATCTGCGCGGCGGCGATGTGCACCGCCTGCATCGACGAGCCGCAGAAGCGGTTCACCGTCATGCCGCCCACCTCGTGCGGCAGCCCGGCCAGCAGGCCGACGATGCGCGCGAGGTTGTTGCCCTGCGACGCCTCGGGGTAGGCGCAGCCCAGGATGATGTCTTCGAGCAGCGCCGGGTCGAGGTCGGTGCGCTGCAGCAGGCCCTGCACCACGCCGGCGGCGAGCGTGTCGGGACGCACCTCGGCCAGCGCGCCCTTCTTCGCGAAGTGGAACGGGGAACGGGCGTAGGCGGAAATCACGGCTTTCATGGGAACACTCCTTGGAGAAAAACTACCTTCCAATCGGTAGGCTTCGGGGTTCAAAAAAAGGCACGTCCGGCGTGCCCGTGGTGAAACGGATCGGTCAGTCCAGCGGCAGCGCGCGCCGCAGTTGGGCGATGGCGTCGTCGAAGTCTTCGACACGGCCCGTCATGCGCGACGCGAGCAGCGCGCCCTGGCACGACGAAAACACGAAGGCCGCGAGCGAGGCCACGGGGTTGTCTTTCTGCGCCTGCGCCGGCACCAGTGCGCCGAGCACGCCGGTGAGCCACATCACCTGCGTGTTGCGCAGGGCCTGCACGGCCTGGCGCAGGTCTTCGTTGATGCAGTCCCAGCCCGGCGCCAGCGCGCCCGCGGGGCACAGGCCCGAGCCGGCCTTCAGCGTGTTGCGGTACATGCGGAAATAGGATTCGAGGGCATCCTTGGGCTCGCGCGCGCGCGCCGCCACCCAGTCCTTGAAGCCCTGCGTGGCACCCTGGATCACCGCGATGCCCAGCGCTTCCTTGGTCGGAAAGTGGTGGTAGAGGCTGGCCTTGCGCACGCCCACCGCGTTGGCCACGTCCTGGAAGCTGAAGCCCAGGTACGAACGGGTTTCGATGAGCCCACGCGCCACCGCGAGGATCTGATCGCGGGTGCCGCCGGGGGCCAGGGTGGAAGCGTCGTGCATCTACCTACTATAAGGTAGGGAATCTCACCCCTGCAAGCGCCGGGGTCAATCGGCCTTGATGCCCGCGGCCTTCACGATGCGGCCGTTGCTCTCGAACTCGCTGGCGATTTCCTTGGCGAAGGCGGCCGGCGTGCCCGGGGCGGGCACGTTGTCGGTGGCCGTGAGCTTGGCGCGCAGCTCGGGGCTGGCGAGCGCCTTGTTGATCTCGGCGTTGTACTTCGCGACCAGCGCCGCCGGCGTGCCCGCGGGCGCGAACACGCCGAACAGCGAATGGATGTTGGCCGCGCTGTAGCCCAGCTCGGCCAACGTGGGCACCTGCGGCAGACTCTCGAGCCGCGCGGGCGCGCCCGCCGCCAGCGGGCGCAGCTTGCCCGACTGGATGTGCGCCGAGAGCGTCGGGCTGGCGTTGGTCGACAGGATTTCGAACTGCCCGCTCAGCGCATCGTTGAGCTGCTGGCCGCCGCCCTTGTACGGCACGTGCGTGATGTCCACGCCGGCCGTCGCGCGCACCTGCTCGAGCACGATGTGGCCGAGCGAGGCCGGCCCCGACGTGGCCCAGCGCACCGCGCCGGGCTGCACCTTGGCTTCGGCGATCAGCGCACGAAAGTCCTTCGCCTTGCTGGCGGGCGTGGCCACCAACAGCACGGGCGAATACATCACGCTGGCCACCGGCACGATGTCCTTCAGCGGGTCGAACGGCAGCTTGCCCAGGTGCGGGCTCAGCACCAGCGGGCTGATGGCCGAGAAGCCCAGCGTCGCGCCGTCGGGCGCGGCCTTGGCCACGGCGTCCATGCCGATGGCGCCGCTCGCACCCGCGCGGTTGTCGACGATCACCGTGGTGCCCAGCTGCGCGGCGAGCCGGTCGCCGAGCGCGCGCGCGACCACGTCGCTCACGCCGCCCGCCGGGTAGGCCACGATGAGCCGCACCGTGCGCGGCACGGCCTGCGCATGCGCGCCGCTGGCCGCGCACAGCGCCGCGGCGGCGAGCAGCCGGGTCGTGGTGCGGCGCGAAGGCTTGGAGGCGGCGAGGAAGTTCATGGTGTCGATGAAAGGCATGCGTCGAGGAGAAGAAGAAAGATCGATCAGTCCAGCTGCAGCTTGCGCTCGCGGATCAGCCTGGACCACTTCTCATTGTCCGCCTTGACGAAAGCCGCAAAGGCCGCCGGACCGAGCGGATGCACCTCGGCGCCGGCCGTCGCGAACTTGGCCTTGATCTCGGGCGTCGCCAGTGCTTTCGCGAGTTCACCCGACAGGCGATCGACCACCTCCTTGGGCATGTTGGCGGGGCCCACCAGGCCCTGGAAGCCGACCGCCTCCATGCCCGCGAAGCCCATCTCCTTCACGGTCGGCACGTCGGGCAGTTGCGGGTCGCGCACCGGCCCCGTCACGGCCAGCGCCTTGAGCTTGCCGCCCTTCACCTGCGGCAGCAGCACGCTGCCCGCGTCGATGAGGATCTGCGTCTGCCCGCCGAGCAGGTCCTGCACCGCCGGCGCGCTGCCCTTGTACGGCACGTGCGTCATGTCCAGACCCGTCACCTGGTTCATGAGCTCGCCGTTCAGGTGCGTCGAGGTGCCGTTGCCGCCCGAGGCGAAGTTGACCTTGCCGGGCTGGCCCTTGGCCCACGCCACGAACTCCTTGAGGTTCTTCGCCGGATGGTCGGGCCGCGTCACCGCGATGTAGCTGCCCTGGCTGATCTGGCCGATGTAGGTGAACTGCTTGATGGGGTCGTACGGCGGCTTGCTCTGCAGGTACGGCGCGATGGCGAAGGGGCCGGTGTTGGCCAGCAGCAGCGTGTAGCCGTCGGCCGGCTGGCGCGTGAGCTCGGTGGCCGCGATCATGCCGCTCGCACCCGGCTTGTAGTCGACCACCAGTTGCTGCTTGAGCGCCTCCTGCAGCGGCACCTGCACCGTGCGCGCTGCGAAGTCGATGCCGCCGCCGGGCGGGTAGCCGACGATCAGGCGGATGGGCTTGGCGGTGGGAAAGCCCTGGGCGATGGCGAGGCCGGCGGTCGTGGCCAGTGCGAGGCCGGTGCAGAGTCTGCGAAGGTTCATGGATGTCTCTGGATCTCTCTTGAAGGGGAGCGTCCATTTTGAAACATCCCGGGCCCTCGCGGCCCCTGCGCAGCTCAGGCTTCCTGCACCTGCACGTCGTTGCCGATGAAGTTGCGCCCGCGCGCCCCACCCTGCGCGTGGCGCAGCATCTCGCGCGCCTCGTCCTCGCCCACGCCGTAGTCGGCGAAGCGCGTCTTCACGCCCAGCGATTCGATGAAGGCCGCGAGCTGCGCCGGCGCGTCGGCCAGCGGCATGCGCAGCGCCTGCGCCAGCACCGCGTCGCGGTCGGGCCGCCGGCCGATGGCGCGCGCCAGCACCATCGGCAGCGGGAACGAACAGGCGATGCCGTGCGGCAGGCCGTAGCGCAGCGTCATCTCGTAGGAGATGGAATGCGCGAGCGCGGTCTTGGTGTTGGAGAACGCCATGCCCGCCTTCAGCGCTGCGAGCGCCATGCGCCCGCGCAACTCAACGTCGTCGAGCCGCGCCATGAGCTGCGGCAGCACCTCCAGCGTGTCCTGCACAGCTGCGACTGCGAAGGTGTCGGACAGCGGATTGGCGTTGACGTTCCAGATGGCTTCGAGCGCATGCGACAGCGCATCGAGCCCGCTCTGCAGCGTGACCGCCGCCGGCAGCGACAGCATCAGCTCGGGGTCGATGACCGCATAGGTCGGCCAGGTCTGCGGCAAATGCAGCGAGTACTTCTTCTGCCGCTCGCGGTCCCAGATGGTGGCCCACGGTGTGACCTCGCTGCCGGTGCCGGCCGTGGTGGGCACGGCGATGAGCGTCTTGTGGCGCGTGGCCACGAAGGGCCGCTCGCCCGCGAGCCCAGCCACCAGGTCCGCAAAGCGCCCGTGCTCGTCGGCCACCATCAGCGCCTTCGCCGTGTCGATGGCGCTGCCGCCGCCGACCGCGACGATCACCTCGACGTCGGCGTGCGTGCGCCAGAACCATTCGTAGGTCTCGGCCAGTTCCGCCACGTCGGGGTTAGGCCGCGTCTGGTCGAGCGTGCAGGCCAGCGCGTCGCCGAGTACCGACGCCAGCCGGTCCAGCAGGCCCAGCGCGCGCGCCTCGGGAAAGGTCACCAGCGCGGCGCGCCGGCCTTCGAGCAGCTTCGGCAGGGACAGCAGGGCCCCTGCCCCGTACACGCTGTGCACGGGGTTGTGGTAGTTGGCGCTCATGGGGAAGTGGCTTCAGGAGGCGGCGAACGCCGCGGGGAGAGACGCTGGGAGAGAGCGGGCCATCAGCGCGCGCCCTGCTGGATCCAGCCGCGCAGCCGGGTCGAGAGGTAGTCGGCCGTCATGACCATCACGACGATCACCAGGATGCAGGTCGCCGTGTCCTGGTACTGGAACAGCTTCATGCTGCCCACGAGCTCGAAGCCGATGCCGCCCGCGCCCACCATGCCCAGCACGGTGGCCTGGCGCAGGTTGGTCTCGAAGCGGTAGACGATCACGCCGATCCACGCGGTGACCACCTGCGGAATGACGCCGAAGATGATGGTCTGGATCGGCCCGGCACCGGTGGCGCGCAGCGCCTCGAGCGGCCCTTGGTCGATCTCCTCGATCGACTCGGCGAAGAACTTGCCGAGCATGCCCGCGCCATGCAGCGCCAGCGCCAGCACGCCGGGGAACGGACCGAGGCCGACGGCCGCCACGAAGATCAGCGCCAGGATGATCTCGTTGATGCCGCGCGTGATGTTCAGCACCTGCCGCATCGCGTGGAACACGGCGACGTTCGGCGAGATGTTGCGCGCCGCGAAGAAGCACAGCGGCACCGCAAGAATCACCGCCAGCAGCGTGCCCCACAGCGCGATCTGCACGGTCTCGATGGCCGGCTTCACGAGCTTGCCCATGAACTCCCAGTTGGGTGGCAGCATGCGCCCGAGAAAGTCGGCGATCCAGGGCATGCCCTTGCCGAGTTCGCTGAAGCTCACCTGGCTGCCGATGGCCGCCCACCAGAGCACGCCGATGCCGGCGAGCACGGCCACGGCGTATTTCCACCAGCCGGGGTTGCCGGCGCTTCGGGCGATCAGCAGGTTGTAGCGTCCGAGGGCGATCATGATTGCTCCATGGCGAGTTGCGGGGCGGTGCGCACCGGCGCCGCATGAAGGGCCGCAGCGGGCACGCTCGGTGTTGCGGTGTCAGGCTCTGCGCCCGCAGCGGCGGCGTCGGTGCCCTCTTCCACGCCGCCCGGATAGATGAGGTGCAGCACCTCGTCGGTCAGCTCGTCGGGCCGGCCTTCGAACACGATGCGTCCGGCCGCCACGCCGATCACGCGCTGCGCGAACTCGCGCGCGTAGTCGACCTGGTGCAGGTTGCAGATCACCGTGATGCCGTCCTGCCGGCTGGCCTGCTTCAGGTAGTTGAGCACCTTGCGCGAAGTCTTCGGGTCGAGGCTGGCCACGGGCTCGTCGGCCAGGATCACCTTGGGCTTTTGCGCCAGTGCGCGGGCAATGCCCACGCGCTGCTTCTGTCCGCCCGAGAGCGTGTCGGTGCGCAGGTCGGCCTTGGGGTCGAGCTCGACGCGGCGCAGGCATTCGCGGGCGATGGCGATGTCCTTCGCGGGGAACACCTGAAACCACGACAACAGCGCAGGCATGGAACCCAGCCGCCCCGTCAGCACGTTCTTGAGCACCGACAGGCGCGGCACCACGTTGTAGTGCTGGAAAATCATCGCGACGTCACGGCGCACCTTGCGCAGGCCGGCGCGGTCGCCGCGCGAGCGCTCGCCGTCCACGTGGATCTCGCCTTCGCTCGGCTCGGCCAGGTGGTTGATGCAACGCAGCAGCGTCGACTTGCCTGCGCCCGATGCGCCGAGGATGACGACGAACTCGCCCTTGGCCACCGTGAGGTCCACACGATGGAGTGCGGTGAAGTCGCCGTAGCGCTTGCACAGCCCGCGGATTTCGATCATTTCATCTTCCTCAGGTCGAGGTTCAGCACCTTGGCCGTGTCGCGGATGATGTTGTAGGCCGCGTCGTTGGTCGGATGGAACCCGTTGAGCAGGCCCTGGTCGGACCAGGGGATGTCCTTCACCTGCAGGAAGGCGGCCTGCACGCGCGTCTTCAGGTCGGCGGGCAGGTCCTTGCGCCACACGGTGGGCGACTCGGGGATCGGGTCCGACTTCCAGACCTCGACCAGGTCCTCGCGCTTGACCAGGCCCTTGGACACCGCAGCGTCGAGGATGCGGTCGGCGATGGCCGCGGCATCGACCTTCTTGTTCTGCACCGCGATCGCGCTCGAGTCGTGCGAGCCCGAGAAGATCACGCGGCCGAAATCCTTGTCGGGGTTGAAGCCCGCCTTCAGCAGGCCGGCCTTGGGAAACAGATGGCCCGAGGTGGAACTCGGATCGACGAAGGCGAAGGTCTTGCCCTTGAGGTCGGCCACCTTCTTGATGCCGGTGTCCTTGTGGGTCACGATCTGGCTGTGGTACGAGGTGCGCCCGGCCTTCTTGGTCTCGGCCACCGCGAAGGCCTCGATGTCGGCCACCGTGGTGCCCAGCACATACGAGAAGGGGCCGAGGTAGGCCACGTCGAGCCGCTTGGAACGCAGCGCCTCGATCACGCCGTTGTAGTCGGCCGCCACGAAGGGCTTGACCGCGAAACCGAGGGCCTTGGACAGCATGTCCATCATGGCCTGGCTGTTGGCAATCATGGCGCGCGAGTCCTCGGAAGGAATCAGCCCGACAGTGAGAACCTGCTGTGCCCGTGCCATCGGCACGAAGGCGGACGCTGTCACGGCGGCAGTGCCGAGCAGCAGCTTTCTACGCTTCATCATGGTTGTCTCCAGTGGTCTGCGTTGCATGGAATCCTCAGGTCATTTCGAAGGGCAAAAGTACCCGTCTCGAGTCTTCCAGTCGTGCGTGTCATGGTCATGACAACGTGAGGATTCGGGACGTCCGGCGTGTTTCTTTCGAGGCCTGGTCCGTCTTGAGCGCGAGTACATCACTGGTACTCATATCGATCAAATTCAAATTTTTTCGATGATCTATATACTGAACCTATAGATCAGAAAGGCTCCCGCGATGCGCCTCACCCAGCTGCGTTCCTTCTATGCCGTGGCCCGCGAAGGCAGCTTCACGCGGGCCGCCGAGCACCTGCATGTGAGCCAGCCCACCATCACCACGCAGGTGCGTTTTCTCGAAGAGGCCTACCAGGTCGAGCTCTTTCACCGGCGCGGCCGGCGCGTGCAGCTCACCGAGATCGGCGAGCAGCTCATGCAGCTCGCGCAGCAGATCTTCAGCCTCGAAGGCGATGCGGTGGCACTGCTCGGCGACGCCGGCAAGCTGCGCACCGGCCACCTGCGCGTGGCGGCCGTGGGCCCGTACCACGTGACCAAGATGCTGGTCGACTTCAGCCTGCGCTACCCCGACGTGAAGGTCACGGTGAGCACCGGCAATTCACAGGACGTGCTCGACCGCCTGCTCGACTACAGCGCGGACGTCGGCGTGCTCGCGCAGCTGGTGCGCGACGACCGCTTTTTGTCGGTGCCCTTCAGCCAGCACCCGGTCGTGATGTTCGTGCCCTCCACGCACCGCTTCGCGAAGCGGCGCAACATCCGTCTCGCGGAGCTGCAGGGCGAACGGCTCATCCTGCGCGAACAAGGATCGACCACGCGCAAGGCGCTCGAACTGGCGCTCGCGAAAGCCAAGGTCGAGGTCGACGTGGTGATGGAGATCAGCAGCCGCGAAGTGATCCGCGAAGCCGTGGCGCAAGGCCTGGGCATCGCGGCCGTGTCGGGCGTGGAGTTCGTGCCGGGGCCCAACCTGCACATGGTCGGCTTCAGCGACACCGAAATATTTACCTACGCCCACGTGCTGTGCCTGGCCGAGCGGCGCGAGATGCGCATGGTGAGCGCCTTCTACGACACGCTGGTGCCGGCCATCGAGGCGCGCAAGCGCAAGGGCTGAGAACCAAGGCTGCCTCAGCCGCGCGGATGGTGCGCCGCGTGCAGCTGCTTCAGGCGCTCGCGCGCCACGTGCGTGTAGATGGTGGTGGTCGAGATGTCGGCATGGCCCAGCAGCAGCTGCACCGCGCGCAGGTCGACGCCATGGTTCAGCAGGTGCGTGGCGAACGCATGGCGCAGCGTGTGCGGCGACAGCGGCACATGGATGCCTGCCGCGGCCGCCTGCTTCTTCACGATGACCCAGAACATCACGCGCGTCATGCCCGCGCCGCGCGCAGTCACGAACAGATCGGGCGTCTGCTGGCCGTCGAGGATCACGGGGCGCGATTCGTCGAGGTAGCGTTCGATCCAGCGCCGCGCCTCGCCTCCGAAGGGCACGAGGCGTTCCTTGTTGCCCTTGCCGAGCACGCGCAGCACGCCGTCGTTGAGGCTCATGTCGATGGCCTTCAGCGCCACCAGCTCGCTCACGCGCAGGCCGCTCGCGTACATCAGCTCCAGCATGGCGCGGTCGCGCAGGCCGAGCGGGCTCTCGACATCGGGCGCGGCCAGCAGGTCGTCGACCTGCTTCTCGGACAGCGTCTTGATCGCGCGCGGCATCTGGCGCGCCGGCATGAGGCGGATGCTCGGGTCGGCCGTGATGCGCCGCTCGCGCAGCGCCCAGCGGTAGTAGCGCTTGAACACCGTGAGCCGGCGGTTCGCCGACGTCGCCTTGCCCTTGGTGGAAAGGCGCACGCCCATGTAGGCCTGCAGGTCGGTCTCGCGTGCGGCATCGAGCCCCATGCCGCCGCGCTGCTCGCGCAGCCACTGCGCGAACAGCGCGAGGTCGCGGCGGTAGGCGGCCAGCGTGTTCTTCGACAGCCCGTCCTCGAGCCAGAGGGCGTCGATGAAGGTGTCGATGTCGGCGGTGGGGGGAGCGGCGGCGGCCTCGGTCATGCGGTGCAAGATAACAAAAGAAAAAGCCGCCCGGAACGCGGGCGGCTTTTGTGGGAAGCGAAGCCGATCAGTCGAGCTTGAGGTTCTGCTTCTTCACGACCTGCTTGTACACGTCGAACTCGGCCTTGATCTGCGCGGCGAACTGGTCGGGCGTGTTGGCCACGATCAGCGAGCCCGTGTCTTCGATGCGCTTCTTCACAGCCGGATCTTCCACCGCCTTCTTCACGCCCGCGTTGATCTTGTCGACCACTTCCTTCGGCAGGCCCTTGGGGCCGAGGATGCCGTAGTAGGCCATGCGGTTGACCGGCTCCAGGCCGACTTCCTTGAAGGTCGGCACGTTCGGCAGGCCGGCCACGCGCGTCGGCGCCGACACCACGATCGGCACCAGGCGGCCGCTCTGGATGAAGGGCATCGCCGAGGGCAGGTTGTCGAAGATGATCGGCACCTGGCCGGCCACCACGTCGTTCAGCGCCGGGCCCGCGCCGCGGTACGGGATGTGCGTGACGAAGGTGGTGGTCAGGCTCTTGTACAGCTCCATCAGCAGGTGGCCGATGCCGCCCGTGCCCGACGAGGCGTACGAATACTTGCCCGGGTTCTTCTTCAGCTCGGCCACGAACTCGGCGTAGTTCTTCGCCGGGAAGCTCGGGTTCACGGCGATCACGTTCGGCGTGGCCGCGATGTTGATGATCGGCGTGAAGTCGGTGATCGGGTCGTACGGCGTCTTCGGGTTGATGGCCGGGTTGGCGGCGGTGCTCGACACCGTGGCCACGCCCAGCTTGTAGCCGTCGGCCGGCGCACGCGCGGTCTCGGCCGCGCCCACGATGCCGCCGCCACCGGCGCGGTTGATCACCACCACGGGCTGGCCCAGCACCTTGCCCAGCGGGTCGGCGATCACGCGCGCCACGATGTCCGTCGTGCCGCCGGGTGCGAACGGCACGCTCAGTTCGACCGGCTTGGTGGGATAGCCCTGCGCGAAACTCTGGCCTGCCACTGTGACCAGCGCGGCAGCGCCCACGAACGCGCTCCATTGACGACGTTGCATCGATAACTCCTTGACTTGACGGGACCGGCCGGGGCGGCCGGAAAAAAGCGAAGCCCGGATGCTAGCGGGTCGGGGCTTTCCGTCATGCTGTGGAATACCCACGGTTGTGCCGGTTTATGCTCGAAGCGGTGAACTACGCGCAGCTGCTCTTCCCCGATTTCTCCCTCATCGCCATCGGCTGGCTCCTGTGCCGCTACACCGCGCTCGACCGCCGCGTGTGGGACCAGGTCGAGAGCCTGGTGTATTACTTTCTATTTCCCGTCCTGCTGTTCCATTCGATCGTGCGCAGCCCGCTCGACTTCGGTGCGACCTCGAGCCTGCTGACCGCGGGTGTGGGCGTCGGGCTGGCCGGCATCGCGATGGCCTACGCCCTGCCCTTCGTGCCGGGCCTGCGCTCGCACATCGACCGGCACGACCACGCCGCCAGCGCGCAGATCGCGTTCCGCTTCAACTCCTTCATCTGCCTGGCGCTGGCCGAGCGGCTGGCCGGGCCCGAAGGCCTGCTGCTGATCGCGGTGCTGATCGGCGTGTGCGTGCCGATGTTCAACATCGCCGCTGTTTGGCCGATGACGCGGCATGCGCAGACGGGCTTCGTGCGGCAGCTGGTGCGCAACCCGCTGATCGTGGCGACGCTGGCGGGGCTGCTGGCCAATGTGCTGGGGCTCACGGTGCCTGGCTGGTTGACGCCGACGCTCACGCGGATCGGGGCTGCGTCGCTGGCGTTGGGGTTGCTTGCGGCAGGGGCGGGGATGCAGTTCGCGACGTTGGGGCGGGGGAAGGTGTTGGCGGTGTCTGTGCTGGCGATACGGCATTTCTTCTTGCCGCTCGTGGCTTGGGGGTTGTCGCTTGCACTGAAGCTGGACGCTACGCAGGCTTCGGTGTTGATGGCTTTTTCTGCTGTGCCGACCGCTTCGAGTGCTTATGTGTTGGCGGCTCGGATGGGATACAACGGGCCTTATGTGGCTGGGCTGGTCACGCTGTCTACGATCTTGGGGGTGGTTAGCTTGCCGTTTGCGTTGGCTCTGCCTCGGTAGTTTCAGCATCGCTGTGGGTTTGCTTCCCGGGGCCGGGTCTCGGCCCGGCGGCCGACCTACTTTTCTTTGCTTCGCCAAAGAAACGTAGGCAAAAGAAAGGCGACCCTACTGTCTGCGTCCCTCCGCTTCGCTACGGGCAACCTGCGGTGCTCACGTTTCGCGGGGTCTCGCCCAAACTCGCTTCGCTCAAACAAGGGCGAGCCCTGATCCGCGAAACGCTCCGCTCCTCGGCGCATACAGAAGGGATTGGGGAACCCCTCGGGCCATCGCTTCGCTCGGCCTGTGGGCCGCAGCAGGCGCTGCGCGCCTGCTGCGGCTGGGATCGGTAGTGGTGCGTGCGCAGCGCGTAGTCGCAAACGCGAGCACGCGATTCGGCCGTTGGCAACTGCCGGGCCGAGCGAAGCGACGGCCCGCGGTCCCCTCCCCTCTGGCTGCGCCGAGGAGCGCAGCGTTTCGCGGATCAGGGCTCGCAGCTGTTTGAGCGAAGCGAGTTCTGCGAGACCCCGCGAAACGCGAGCACCGCAGGTTGCCCGTAGCGAAGCGAAGGGACGCAGACAGTGGGGTCGCCTTTTCTTTGCTTACTTTCTTTTGGCGAAGCAAAGAAAAGTAGGTCGGCCGCCGGGCGGAACTCCCGGCCCCGGAAAGCAAACTCACGCGCCAAGTTCAACGAGCCAGCAAGGCAGGCAAAGCCGAAGCCAACATAGCAACCCCAGACAACGTCAACAAGCTCAGCACGGTCTTGCGAAACGCCGCTTCACTGATCCCGATGTAAAGCCGCGCCCCCAGCAACACCGGCACAGCAACAGCCGCCGCGACCAACACCAGCAACGGCAAAACCGACCGCCCGATGCTCCCGCTCGCCACATGCACCGCAAAGGCCACAGCCAGCATCGAGAGATTGAAGTTCTGGATCACAGCGCGCTGCGTGTCACGCTGAAAGCCGCGCAGCGTGCACCACAACGTAGGCACGACACCCGAGAAGCCCCCGATGCCCGCCATCACACCGCCGATGGCACCCGCCACGCCGTCCGCTGCGCGACCGCCAAAAGTGATCTTCGGCAAGTGCTGCGACATCAGCATCGCCGGGCACCACAGCACCAGCAGCGTACCCAGGCACACCTTGAACAGCACGATGTCCAGGTGCGGCAGCAGCCAGACACCGAAGGGCACGCCGACCAGTCCGCCGAGCACGAAGGGCCAGAGGATGCGCTTGTCGAAAGACCGCCGCACCGTGAGCGCCGCAATCACCTGCCCCGTGAGGGCGCCGAACAGCGCGAGCACGGCGGCCAGTTGCGGCTCCAGCGTCCAGGCCCACACAGACATCGCGACCATGCCAAAGGCAAAGCCCGACAGGCCCTGCACGAACCCCGCCAGCACAGCGCCGACGATCACATAGACATACAAGGCTTGCATGCGGCCGATGATAGGGGGCCGCCCCCCGCGCCCAAGTGGCCTACGCCGACGCAGGCACCAGCGCCGTACGCCGCACGCGCCGCACATTGAAGGCGCTGGCGATCAGCACGCCCTGCACCAGCGCCAGCCCGACGATCACGCTCGTGTACTGGCCGTGGTCCATCAGCCGGCCGAACACCAGCGGCGCCACGGCCTGCCCGATGTCCAGGCCCGCATACACCACGCCGTAGACGCGCCCCGTCGCATTGGGCGGCGTCGACTTCTTCACCAGCAGGTCGCGCGACGGCCCGGCGATGCCCGAGACGAAACCCATCGCACCGAACAGCACCGGCACCATCACCGGCGGAAACTGCGCAAAGGCCAGCACCAACGCCAGCGCCGCCGCCACGCCGAAACCCGCGCCCACGATGCGCTCGCAGCGCGAGGGGTCGGAGGCCAGGAAGCCGCCCACCACCATGCCGGCCGCGCTCGCCACCATGTAGACCGTGAGGCACACCGCCACCAGCGCCACCGGCACCGCATGCAGATGGCCCGCGGCCACCGGCGCGAAGGTCTGCACCACGCTGATCACGGCGGCGTAGAAAAAGAAGAAGCCGAAGCACATCCACACGGCCGGGATGCGCAGGAAGTCGAACTCGCCGCCCACCGGTGCGGGCTCGCCGTGCCCCGTGGCCTTGTGCACGGCCGCAGCATCGAGCGCCAGCACGCTGCGGTAGATCCACAGGATCAGCAGCACCACGATCGCCACCACGCCGGCCGAGGCCAGCGCCACGCGCCACGAGAAGGCAATGGCGATCGGCACCACGAAGGCCGGCGCCAACGCCCAGCCCAGGCTGCCGGTGATGCCGTGCACGCTGTAGGCATGGCCCAGCCGCGTGGGCGCGACCTTGCGGTTGAACAGCGTGTAGTCGACCGGGTGGAACACGCCGTTGCCGATGCCGCCGACCACGGCGCAGGCCAGCAGCATCCAGTAGCTCTGCGCCATGGCATAGCCGAAGGCCGCGAGCCCCAGCGCGCCCAGCCCGACGAACAGCACCGGGCGCGGACCCAGCTTGTCGACGATGAAGCCCGAGGCCGCCTGCACGATGCACGAGACCACGAAGAACACCGTGAGCACCGCGCCCAGCTCGGTGTAGCTCACGTTGAACGCGTCCTTCAGCCAGGGAAACAGCGGCGCCAGGATCAGCTGGCTGAAATGGCTCACCGCATGCGCCAGGCCGACCAGCCCGATCAGTTGGGCGTCGGTGCGCAAAGTGGTGGCGGGAACGGCTGTCGAGGAAGTGGATGACATGGATTGCTACAAAAAACCGGTGCGGGCACCGATGCTATGCGGCACCGACGCGGCAGAATGGCGATACAGCGACAACATTTGTCGAAACCATGCCAAGCGCCGTTCCCCCTCACGCTCCGCCCGCTCCCGAGCCAGCCACTCCCGCCAAGGCGCGCGGCACGCCCACCGCGCCGACCAACAGCGTGGGCCCGCTCACGCCGCACCTGTACGCCCCCGACGCGGTGCGCCCGCTGCGCGCCAAGGAACACTTCCTGAGCGCCGACACGCTGGTCGAGCTGCACGAGCACCCGTGGCCGCAGCTCACGTTCTCGACGCGCGGCGTGATCCGCCTGAGCACACAGGATGGCAGCTACATCGTGCCGCCGTCGCGCGCGCTGTGGGTGCCGGCCAACATGCCGCACAGCATCACGCTGATCGAAGACGCCGAACTGCGCACCGTCTACCTGCACGCCTGGATCGCACCCACCTGGGAGAAGTGCGAGGTGCTCGAGATCAGCCCGCTGCTGCGCGCCCTGATGCTCGCGCTCGACACCACGCCCGACGGCCTGCCGCCGGCCGACCCGCACGCGCCGCAGCGCGAACGCATGATCGCGCCGCTCTTGGTCGACGAGGTCGAGCGCGCCACGCAGATCCGCATCGACGTGCCGCTGCCCTCCGACAAGCGCCTGCGCCAACTGTGCGAGACGCTGCTGCGCAACCCGGCCGACCGCGCCACGCTGGCCGAGCGCGCCGCCGCCATCGGCGCCAGCGAGCGCACGGTGGCGCGGCTGTTCCGCGACCAGCTCGGCATGAGCTGGCAGCAATGGCGCCAGCAGGCCGTGATGGCGCACGCGCTGCCGCTGCTGGCGCGCGGCATGGCCGTGAGCCAGGTGGCGTCGGCCAGCGGCTACGCCACCGACAGCGCCTTCTGCGCCATGTTCAAGGCGGCCACGGGGCGCTCGCCCACCTCGTTCCAGCACCGCAAGCGGCCGGCCACCCTTTGATGCCGCAGGGCATGGACCGGGCACGCCATGGTGCTCTGGCAAGATCGGCGACCGACACCATGCACTCACCGATCCCCCTGCACATCGCGGCCGAGGCCAGGCCTGCAACGTGGACCGCCGACATCTGGCTGCGCATCCGCCGCCATTTCCTGCTGAAGGCGGTCGGCACCACGGCCTTCACCTGGCTGTTCTTCATCGGCTACTTCCACCTGCTGCGCAACCCGGCCTTTCCGGTCACGGTGATGCCGCTGACGGCGCTGGACCACCTGATTCCGTTCCAGCCCTACACGCTCGGCGCCTACCTGTCGCTGTGGGTGTACGTGGGCTTCGCGCCGGGGCTGCAGCTCACCTTTCGCGAACTGGTGGTCTACGGGCTGTGGATCGGCGCGCTGTGCCTGAGCGGCCTGGGCCTCTTCTACTTCTGGCCGACGCAGATCCCGCCGCTGGACATCGACGTCTCGGGCTACCCCGGCTTCGCGATGCTGCAGGGTGTGGACGCGGCGGGCAACGCCTGTCCGTCGATGCACGTGGCGGTCGCCATCTTCACCGCCGTGCGCCTGGCCGACGTGCTCCGTGCGGCGCGCACGCCGTGGCTGTTGCAGGCGATCAACTGGGCCTGGTTTGCCGCCATTGCCTATTCCACGCTGGCGGTCAAGCAGCATGTGGTGCTCGACGCGGTGGCCGGCGCGCTGCTCGGGCTGGCCTTCGCGCTGCCCTCGTTGCGCTGGCGCCCCGGCCCCCGTTGATCCGGGGCCGCCCCGAGGATTTCCCTAAGGTCGAAGCGGATATCATCAATCACCATTGATCATCAACACAGGCCGAACGAGGAAGGGATCGACCCCGTGGCCCGCCACCCGCAAGGGACAGGCAGCCCATCGATCAACGGCGGCACAAGACGACAGGCATCGCAGATGAGTTCGCTGAAGGAATTGCAGGACCTGATCCACGAGAAGTACGGCATCGAACCGTCCAAGCTCGACCCCCACGCCTCGATGCGTGAAACCGGCGGACTCGATTCGCTGGCCCTGGCCGAATTCCTGTTCGCCATCGAAGACCATTTCGGCATCACCATGCCCGACGACGACGCGAGCATCGACACCCTGGCCGAGCTCGCGCAGCTGGTCGACAAGGTCCGGGCCGCCAAGACAGCGTGAGCACGCACGAAGTCGCCGTCACCGGGCTGGGCGTCATGGCGCCGCATGGCGACGCGCCCGACGCGCTGTTCGATGCGCTGCTGCAGGGCCGCTCGGCCATCGCACCGGTCTTTCCCGAACTCCCCAAACCCGCTGCCGCCGCCACGGTCGCCTTCGACGAGACGCGCTGGTTCACCAAGCTGCAGCTCGCGGGCGTCGACCGCGTGAGCCAGCTGGCCGTGGCCGCCGCCGACCTCGCCCTGCGCGATGCGGGGCTGACCCTGAGCGATGCCGGCATCGATGCCGAGCGCGTCGGTGTCTACGCCGGTTGCGGCATGGGCGGCGCCGCCGCGCTCGAGGCCGCCTACCGCGGCAACGGACGGGTCTCGCCGCTCACCATTCCCGCCTTCATGCCCAACGCGCCGGCCGCCCACGTGGCGATGCGCAACGGCGTGCTGGGCCCGGTGCTCACGTACTCGGTCGCCTGCGCCTCGTCGTCGGTGGCCATCGCCGAGGCCGCCAAGGCGGTGCAGCGCGGCGAGGTCGACATCGCCATCGCGGGCGGCAGCGAAGCGCTGATCGTCCCGGGCGTGGTGCTGGCCTGGCAGGCCATGCAGACGCTGGCCGGCTTCCAGCCCGGCGAAGCGGCCGGCGCGGTGCGCCCCTTTGCCACCGACCGCAGCGGCTTCGCACTGGGCGAAGGCTCGGCCTTCCTCATCCTCGAATCGGCCGAGCGCGCCCGCGCACGCGGCGCCCGCCGCTACGCCACGCTGGCCGGCTGGGGCCTGAGCAGCGACGCCACCCACCTCACCAAGCCCGACGCACCGGGCCAGGCCCGCGCCCTGCGCGCCGCGCTGCGCCAGGCCGGCCTGCAGCCGCGCGACGTGGGCTACTGCAACGCCCACGGCACGGCCACGCGCATCGGCGACGTGGTCGAGCGCAACGCGCTGGCCGAGGCCTGGGGCGCCGACTTCGACGCCCTGCGCGTCAGTTCGACCAAGGCGCTGCACGGCCACATGCTGGGCGCGGCCGGGGCCATCGAGGCGCTCATCACGGTGCTCGCGCTGCACCGGCGCGAGCTGCCGCCCAACGCGAACTGCCGCGAGGTCGACCCCGACTGCCGGATGAACCTCGTCGCCCCCGGCGACAGCGCCGCCCCCGCGCTCGAGGCCGCCATCAGCAACTCCTTCGCCTTCGGCGGCACGAACTCCGTGCTGCTGTTCCGCCGGGGCTGACTGCGTGCACTTGCGGGCCATGCGCACCCCGTGGCGCTGTGCCCCGCGCGATAGAGACATTCCGGGCTCTCCGGTATGCTGGTGGGCGCTTCTCCCCCCATGTCCGTCCAAGGAGGCCACCATGCACGTTCGCTCCACATTCGTCGCCCTCGCCCTGCTCGCCGCAGGCGCCTCGGTGCAGGCCAACAACCTGCTCGACCAGCTGAAAGAACAGGCCGGTGCAGCGGTCAACTCGCAAGGCAGCAGCAACAGCGGCGCAGGCGGCTCCGCGCTCAGCAACCTCAGCCTCGGCGGCTTCAAGATGCCCGCCATCGGCTCCAGCACCGTCGGCAGCGCGGCCGGCGTGCTCGAGTACTGCGTCAAGAACAACTACCTCGGCGGCGATGCCGCCTCCGTCAAGGACAAGCTGCTGGCCAAGATCACCGGCCAGAAGAAACAGGAAAACGACTTCGCGAGCGGCGCCAAGGGCCTGCTCAAGGGCGGCGACGGCAAGTCGCTCAACCTCAAGGGGCTGTCGTCGAAGGTCAAGGAAAAGGCCTGCGACTACGTCCTGAAAAACGCGACCTCACTGATCTAGGCTCTTTCTCTCTCTCCCGCTCTCCGCGCGCGGCGTGCCCGCCGTGCGCGCGCCCCGCTTCATGAATCCGGCTTCCCCCTCCTCTTCCCCCGCACCGTCCCTTCGCCAGCGCCTCGCACGCTGGGTTCCCTGCCTCGGCTGGCCCCGACCGTCCGCCGCGCTGCTGCGCAACGAGGCCATGGCCGGCATCACCGTCGCGCTGATGGTGCTGCCGCAGGGCGTGGCCTATGCGGCGCTGGCCGGCATGCCGCTGGTCACAGGCGTGTACGCGGCGCTGTTCCCGGCGCTCATCGCCGTGATGTTCAGCTCGTCGCAACGGCTGTCGGTGGGGCCGACCGCGCTCACCAGCCTGCTGGTGGGCGCGTCGCTCGCGCCGCTGGCGGTGGCGGGCAGCGACGAATGGGTGGCGATGGCGGTGTGGCTCACGCTGATGTCGGGCGCGATCCAGATCGTGCTCGGCGCCGGTCGCTTCGGCTGGCTGCTGCGGCTGGTCAATTCGCCGGTGCTGATCGGCTTCACGCAGGGCGCGGCGGTGCTGATCGCGATCTCGCAACTGCCCGCGCTGCTGGGCTTCACCGGCCGCACCATTCCGCAGGTGCTGCAGGGCGGACCGCTGCCCGACCTCACGGCCATCGCCTTCGGCCTGGGCAGCATCGCCGTGCTGTGGCTGGGCAAGCGCTGGGTGCCGCGCTTCCCGACCACGATGGCGCTGGTGGCCGGCGCGGCCGCCATCAGCTGGAGCATCAACTACGCGCTGCGCGGCGGCGCCGTGGTGGGCGCCCTGCCCTCGGGCCTGCCTTCGTTCTACTGGCCCGGGCTGCTGCCGGCGCACACCTTCAGCGCGCTGGTGCTGCCCGCGCTGATGATCACGCTGGTGAGCTTTCTGGAGACCGCGTCGAGCGCCAAGGTCGACAACGGCCGCGCCGGCACGCTGTGGAACGAAAACCAGGACCTGATCGGCCAGGGCCTGGCCAAGCTGGCCTCGGGCTTCACGGGGTCGTTCCCCACCAGCTCGTCGTTCTCGCGCTCGGCCATCACGCTCTACGCGGGCGCGCAGACCGGCTGGGCGACGCTGTTCAGCGTGGCGGTGGTGGCCGGTGCGCTGCTGTGGCTCATGCCGCTGCTGTACCACGTGCCGCAGGCGGTGCTGGCGGCGGTGGTGGTCACGGCCATCCTCGGGCTGGTGAAGCCGTCGAGCTTCACGGCGCTGTGGCGCGTTTCGCGGCTCGAAGCCGGCATCGCCTTCGGCACCTTCGTGCTCACCATCGCCACCGCGCCGAGCATCTACTGGGGCGTGCTGGGCGGCCTGCTCGCCAGCCTGGCGCACTACATGTACCGCCACCTGCACCCGCGCATCATCGAAGTGGGCCTGCACCCCGACGGCAGCCTGCGCGACCGCCACCTCTGGAAGCTGCCGCCGCTCGCGCCGCAGCTGTATGCGGTGCGCATGGACGCCGAACTCGACTTCGCCTCTGCCTCCACGCTGGAGCGCGCGCTCACGGTCGCACTGGCCGAGCGCCCCGACCTGACCGACGTGTGCCTGTTCGCGCAACCCATCAACCGCATCGACATCACCGGTGCCGAGGTGTTCGGCTCGATCCGCCGGATGATGGAATCCAAGGGCGTGCGCCTGCACCTGAGCGGCATGAAGCTGCCGGCGATGCAGGTGCTCGAGCGCGCCGGCCTGCTCGCACCGGGGCCGATGCTCTTCAGCTACCGCACCGACGCCGAGGCGCTGGCCGCGCTGATGCCGCGCATCGACATGCCCGAAGAAGCCGAAGCCGCGGCCTGACCGCGCGCCTCTTCCCCAGCACGGGCGCCATGAAAACCACCATCGAAGAACTGGTCGCCTTCCGCGCCGTGGTGGACACCGGCTCGATCACCGCCGCGGCCGACCAGCTGGGCCAGACCGTGTCGGGCATCAGCCGTGCGCTGAGCCGGCTCGAACAGAAGCTCGGCACCACGCTGATGCGGCGTACCACGCGGCGGCTCGAGCTCACCGAGGAAGGCGCCGCCTTTTTGCAGCGCACGCGCGCCATCCTCGATGCGATCGACGACGCCGAAGAGCACATGGCCGCGCGCCGTCAGCAGCCGGCCGGCCGGCTGCGCGTGAACGCGGCCTCGCCTTTCATGCTGCACGCCATCGTGCCGCTGGTGCCGGAGTTCCGCCGGCTCTACCCGCAGATCAGCCTGGAGCTCGACACCGACGACCTGCCCATCGACCTGCTGGAGCGGCGCACCGACGTGGCGATCCGCATCGGCCCGCTGCGCGATTCCACGCTGCACGCGCGCCCGCTCGGCACGCACCGGCTGCGCGTGCTCGCGAGCCCCGCCTACCTCGACGCCCACGGCAAGCCGCGCAAGGTCGACGAGCTGGCCGGCCACGCGCTGCTGGGCTTCACCCAACCCGAGTCGCTCAACCGCTGGCCGCTGCGCGGCGTGCATGGCGACGAATGGACCATCGCCCCCACCGTGGTCGCGTCCAGCGGCGAGACGCTGCGCCAGCTGGCGCTGGCCGGCGTGGGCATCGTCTGCCTGTCGGACTTCATGACCGCCGCCGACCGCGCCAGCGGCGCGCTGGTGCAGGTGCTGCCCAAGGACACGGTCGACGTGCGCCAGCCCGTCAACGCCGTGTACTACCGCAACACGCAGCTGTCGGCGCGCATCACCTCGTTCCTCGATTTCCTGTCACAGCGGATGGGCTGACCGGCTGAGTTCAGCCCGGCGGCATCCGCTCGAACTTCGGCAGCGCCGGGTCGAGGAAGTCCCAGGCGTGCCCGCGCACCGCGTACGTGACCGCCTGCGGCCGGTAGCGCCCCGGGTCGTCCAGGCTCGCGGCATGCACGGTGAAGACGCCGGGCATCGCCGCGAAGGTCATGTACACGGGCGAGCCGCAGGTCGGGCAGAACGCGCGCGTCTTGATGTTGCCGCTGTCGCCCTTGAGGCTCCACAGCGTGGCCTCGCCGGTCTGCTTCACCTCGGCGCCCGCGAAGCTGAGGTACGAGCCGTGGCCCGTGCCGCTCTTGCGCTGGCAGTCGAGGCACTGGCAGTCGTTCTGGAACACGGGTTCCCCTGAAATCTCGTAGCGGATGGCGCCGCATGCGCAACCGCCGGTGTAGGCCGGGTTCATGGTTCTTGTCCTTTTCGAAGTGGTGAAGGGCAATCTAGTCGCGCG
The DNA here is from genome assembly GCF_041154445.1 of Variovorax sp. V118. Classification (GTDB taxonomy): domain Bacteria; phylum Pseudomonadota; class Gammaproteobacteria; order Burkholderiales; family Burkholderiaceae_C; genus Variovorax; species Variovorax boronicumulans. The sequence continues at coordinate 3,492,176 of NZ_AP028663.1, forward strand.
AGGGCTGGAGCGGGGAGTAACAAGATCGTCGTGAATCCGGGGCGGGCCAGAATCCGGCAGTCACGCAGCCCCATCCGAAGGAAATGCCATGCACGTCGATCTGGTGTCCGAAGCCCAACACGATTCGCTCATCGAGCTGCTAACCGAGCTGCACGCCTTCTACAACGAAGGCGCGCGCGTGCCGCACGACCTGGTGCGCGAGCACCTGCTGGGCAATCTCCTCGCACCCGGCTCGCCGCACCAGCTCGTGGTGGCATCGACAGACGCGCACACCGTGGTCGGACTGGCCGCGATCACCTGGGTCTTCTCGCTGGTCGACTTCGCGCCGGAGCAGCGCAGACACTGCCAGCTCAAGGAGCTCTACGTGAAGTCGGGCCACCGCAGCGCCGGGGCGGGTCGCGCGCTCATGGCCTGGGTGGCGGCGCGCGCCGTCGCCCAGGGGTGTCACCGCATCGACTGGCCCGTGAAGGCGACGAATGCGCGGGGCATCGCGTTCTATGAAGGGCTCGGCGCGTTCCAGGTGGCCGAGCGGCTGAGCTACCGACTGCTGCAGCCGGCCCTGGGCGAGCTGGCGGCCTTCACGGCCCCTGCGTGACCGCCACCCGCTCGACCGCCGCCGACGCGATCTCGTAGCCACTCACGCCCATGTCGGCCGACGCGTAGCGCGCCGCCTTCAGCGTGCCGCTCACGCGCACCGTGTCCATGGCGTGCAGCCCCTTCACGGGCGCAGGCGCGATCACGTGGACGATCTGGTTGGCGGGCGGCGGCGGGGTGTGGATGCAGGCGCCGAAGTACGGCACCAGCAAAAACTCGCGGATGCCGTCTTGCGTGGCATCGAGCGGCACGACGAAGCCCGAGAGCGTGGCGGGTTTGCCGTCGAGCGCGACGTTGACCGGCGCGTTGTCCCAGACGGCGCGCATCTCGTCGAGCATCTGGATCGCGCGCGGGTCGTTGTCGCGCAGCGCCTCGAGGCTGATGTTGCGGTAGCGCTGGGTGGGGTCCCATTCCTTGGGGATCAGCGCGTCCCACGGCAACTCCTTTGCGGTCGTAGAGACCGCGGCCTGCCCGCCCGCCCCCTCCTGGCCACAGCCGGCCAGTCCGATGCACGCGAAGGTCACAAGCAACGCCGACACGACGCGCGAAACGAAAGCACTCATGCCTCCATTGTGCTTGCGGCATGTTTCAGGCGTGCAAAGCAGGACTTGCGGTTTTTTTGAAACAGATGACACAAGTTACAGGCAGCGCCAGAATCCCGCACCACGACCACGAGGAGATCCGCATGGCACCCACAGGATGGCTTGGATTGACGTCACTCGGCACGGTTCACACCGCGATCAGCCTGATCGCCGTGTTCGCAGGCATCTGGGCCCTGCTGCGCTACAAGGAAATCACGCTGCGCACCGGCCTGGGCCAGGTCTTCGTCTGGACCACGGTGCTGACCTGCCTCACGGGCTTCGGCATCTTCCAGCACGGCGGCTTCGGCAAGCCCCATGCGCTGGGCATCATCACTTTGGTGGCGCTGGCCGTCGGCGCGCTGGCGGGGTACGGGCGGCTCGGGGCGAAGTCGCGCTACATCGAGGCCGTCGCCTATTCGGCGAGCTTTCTCTTCCACTGGATTCCGGCCTTCACCGAGACGCTGACGCGGCTGCCGCTGGGCGCGCCGCTGCTGCCGAACGCCGAGGCGCCCGAACTGAAGGCGATCACCGCGGTGCTCGGCGCGCTGTACGTGGTCGGCGTGACACTGCAGATCAAGCGGCTGCGCGGCGACAAGCCGGTCAGTCCTGCACCCGCCCGCGCAGGCTCTTGATCTGCGAGCGCTGGCTCTTGCCTTCGAGCCGGCGCTGCTTCGAACCGTAGGTGGGCTTGGTGGCGCGCCGCACGCGCGGCGGCGTGGCCACGCTGTCGATCACCGCCTGCAGCCGCGCGAGCGCGTCGGCGCGGTTCATCTCCTGCGTGCGGTGCTGCTGCGCCTTGAGCACGAACACGCCTTCCTGCGTGATGCGGCTGTCGCGCAGGGCGAGCAGCCGCTCCTTCACGTCCGCGGGCAGCGAGCTGGCGTGGATGTCGTAGCGCAGGTGCACCGCGCTCGACACCTTGTTGACGTTCTGCCCGCCCGCACCCTGCGCACGGATGGCGCTGATCTCGACTTCGTCGGGGTCGATCAGGAGTGGGGGGCGGAGCATGCCCGCGAGTGTGCCTTCAAACGCGTTCAAACACGGCGGCGATGCCTTGGCCGCCGCCGATGCACATCGTGACGAGCGCATAGCGGCCACCGGTGCGGTGCAGCTCGGCGATCGCCTTCGTCGTGATGATCGCGCCGGTCGCGCCCACCGGGTGGCCGAGCGAAATGCCCGAGCCGTTGGGGTTCACCTTGGCGGGGTCGAAGCCCAGTTCCTTGATGACCGCGCAAGCCTGCGCGGCGAAGGCTTCGTTCGACTCGATCACGTCGAAGTCGCTGACCTTCAGGCCCGTGCGCTCCAGCACCTTGCGCGTGGCCGGCACCGGGCCGATGCCCATGTACGCCGGCTCGACGCCCGCGTGCGCATAGCCCACGAGGCGTGCCAGCGGCTTCAGGCCCAGCGCCTTCACGCGGCCGCCTTCGGCCAGCACCACGGCAGCGGCGCCGTCGTTGATGCCCGAGGCGTTGCCGGCGGTCACGAGGCCGTCCTTCTTGAACGCGGGCTTCATCTTCGACAGCGTGTCGACGGTGGTGTCGGCGCGCACGTGCTCGTCGGTGTCGAACAGCACGACGCCCTTGCGCGTCTTCACCTCGACCGGAACGATCTGTTCCTTGAAGCGGCCCGCGGCAATGGCGGCGGCGGCGCGCTGCTGGCTGGTCACGGCCAGTTCGTCCATCTGCTCGCGCGTGATGCCGTAGCGCGCAGCCACGTTCTCGGCCGTGATGCCCATGTGGATCTTCTCCCACGGGTCGTGCAGGATGCCCAGCATGTAATCGACCAGCACCGCGTCGCCCATGCGTGCGCCGTAGCGGGCCGAGGTGTCGAAGTACGGGCCGCGGCTCATCGATTCGGAGCCGCCGCCGATGGCGATGTCGCAGTCGCCCAGCGCAATGGCCTGCGCCGCCGACACGATGGCCTGCAGGCCCGAGCCGCACAGGCGGTTCACGTTGAAGGCCGGCGTCTCGATGGGGCAGCCCGCATCGATGGCGGCCACGCGGCTCAGGTACGCGTCCTTCACGTCGGTGGGAATCACGTTGCCCATGACCACATGGCCGATGGCGTCGGCGGCCACGCCGCTGCGCTCGATGGCGGCCTTGACGGCGGTGGTGGCCAGTTGCGTGTTGGGCACGTCCTTGAGCGCACCGCCGAAGGTGCCGATGGCGGTGCGGGCCGTGCCGACCACGAAGATGTCGCGTTGGGTCATGGGATGGATCTCCTGGATTGAAAAAACGAAAACAAGGAATTCTTCAGCGGCCCGTGAAGGCCGCGGTCTTCTTGCCGAAAAAGGCATCGAGGCCGATGCGGAAATCGGCGGTGGCCGCGCACGACTGGAACGCGGCCGACTCGGCGTCGAGCTGGCTCGCGAGGTCGCGGTCGAGCGAGCCACGCATCAGCCGGCGCAGGTGGCCCAGCGCCACGGTCGGGCCCTTGGCCAGCCGCTGCGCGAGCGCCATGGCCTCGGCTTCGAGTTCGGCCGCAGGCACCACGCGGTTGATGAGTCCCATGCGCTCGGCGGCGGCGGTGTCGTAGGTGTCGCCGAGCATCGCGATCTCCAGCGCGCGGCGCATGCCGACCAGGCGCGGCAGCGCCCACGAGGCGCCGACGTCGCAGCTGGTGCCGACATTCACGTAGGCCAGGTTGAAACGCGTGCCCTCGGCCGCGAGCACGAAGTCGGCCTGCAGCATCAGGCTCAGGCCCGCACCGGCCGCCACGCCGTGCACCTGCGCGACCAGCGGCGCGTCCATGGCGTCGAGCACGGTCAGCGCTTCGTGCAGCGGGCCGATGAGGTCGGCCGCGCCCTGCTTCGGGTCGGCGCTCAGCACGCCGAGGTCGCCGCCGGCCATGAAGCCCTTGCCTGCGCCGCTCAGCAGCACGGCGCGCACGCTCTTGTCGGCAGCCAGGGTGTGCGCGGCGGCGAGAAAGGCGGTGGCCATCGGCACGTCGATGGCATTGAGCGCGGCCGGCCGGTTGAAGCGCAGCGTGGCCACCGCGCCTTCGCGGCCCACCAGCAGGGGCGAAGAAGAAGTCTCTGAAGTCATGGGTTCGCTTTCGTCGGGGCGCGCTGCAGCACGCCGTTGAGCAGCAGCTCGATGCCCTGGTCGGCGATCTGGTCGGGCGTGAGGTCGCCGTCGGGGCGGTACCAGCGGCCGATCCAACTCAGCGCGCCGGCCAGCATGAAGGCCGCCATCTTCGGGTCGCAGGGCGCCAGCGCGCCCTCGGCCACGCCCTCTTCGATGAGGCGGCGGAAATGCCCGTCGATGCCGGCCTTGAGGCGGCGCAGCTCCTTCTTGAGCGGATCGGGCAGCGGGTCTTCGCCGATGCGGATCACGCACATGCCGAAGTCCTGCGTGACCACGCCCGAGTAGATGCGCATGCAGGCCTTGAGCTGGTCGATGGCGCTGCCGCCCGCGGCGCGCACCTCGCCGATGCCGGTCTGCATGAGATCGAGCGCCATCTTCACGCACTCGAGCAGGATCTGGTCCTTGTTCTCGATGTAGTAGTACAGCGTGGGCTTGCTCACGTTGAGCCGCTCGGCAATGTCGTCGAGCGAGGTCGCGTGGAAGCCGCGCTCGTTGAAGAGCTGGGCGGCCGTGCGCAACACGGCCATGCGCTTGACCTCGCGCTGCTGCGCACGGCGGTCGGCAGGCGCCCACGGGGAGGCTGAAGCAGGAACGGCGGTGGAACGGGGCATGGGGTTTGTGCGGGCGGGGAAAGTCCCGATGCCGCGAACTGCGGCGAACACGGACATTACCGGCCAGTAGGAATTTTACGGGCCAGTAGCATTTCGCTGCTGGACACAAACCCTGACCTTGCGGCGCGCCCCTTAGCCATGCCTGACGAGACTCGACGGGATACCTCCATGTCCGCACCTTCCGCCACGGCCCCGGTGCTGCAGGCCGAGGCGTTGACGCTGGCCTTCGGCGGGGTGAAGGCGCTCACCAACGTCGGCTTCAGCGTCGCGCCCGGCTCCATCACCGCGGTGATCGGGCCCAACGGCGCGGGCAAGACCTCGCTGTTCAACACCATCTCGGGCTTCTACAAGCCTTCGCAGGGCCGCGTGCTGTTCGAGGGCGCCGACATCACCCGCCTGCCCGCCCCGAAGCGCGCCGCGCTCGGCCTGGCGCGCAGCTTCCAGAACATCGCGCTGTTCCGCGGCATGACCGTGCTCGACAACATCAAGCTCGGCCGCCACGCGCACCTGAAGACCAACGTGTTCGACGCCCTCTTCTACCTGGGCCGCGCGCGCCGCGAAGAGGCCGAGCTGCGCCGCGACGTCGAAGAACGCATCATCGATTTCCTCGAGATCGACCACATCCGCCACGCCTCGGTGGCCGCCCTGCCCTACGGCCTGCAGAAGCGCGTGGAAATGGCGCGCGCGCTGGCCATGCAGCCCAAGGTGCTGATGCTCGACGAGCCCGTGGCCGGCATGAACCGCGAGGAGACCGAAGACATGGCGCGCTTCATCCTCGACGTGCGGCGCGAATGGGGCATCACGGTGCTGATGGTGGAGCACGACATGGGCATGGTGATGGACCTGTCGGACCACGTGGTGGTGCTCAACTTCGGCCAGGTCATCGCGCAAGGCACGCCGGCGCAGGTGCAGGCCGACCCGGAAGTGATCCGCGCCTACCTCGGCGCGGGCGACGTGGGCGAGCTGCGTCGCCGGCTGCGCGGCGAAGCTGCCGTGGGAGCCGCCTGATGGATTGGGCCTACCTCTTCGAGATCGCGCTCACCGGCATCGCCGGCGGCGGCCTGTATGCGCTGGCGGCGCTGGCCTTCGTGCTGGTCTACAAGGCGACGCGCGTGGTCAACATCGCCATCGGCGAGATGCTGATGGTCGGCGCCTACCTGTTCTTCACCTTCGCCGCGAGCTTCTCGCTGCCGATCTGGATGGCGGTGCTGGGCTCGGTGATCGGCACCGGCCTGCTGGGCGCGGTGATCGAACGCACCATGATCCGCCCGCTGCTGGGCGAGCCGCCGATCTCGGTGTTCATGGTGACGGTGGGTCTCGCGTCGATCCTCGTCGGGCTGGTCGAGATCATCTGGACCGCCGACCAGCGCCGCCTGCCCGAGTTCCTGCCCAACACGCCCGTGATGATCGGCGAGGCCTTCCTGGCGCCCAAGATCGCCTACGGCGCGCTGATCGCCGTGGTGCTGATCGGGCTGGTGCTGCTGCTGTTCCGCTTCTGGCGCGGCGGCGTGGCGCTGCGGGCCACGGCCTCGGACCAGGCGGCGGCGTACTCGATGGGCATCCACGTGCCGCGCGTGTTCTCGCTGGCCTGGGTGGCCTCGGCCATGATCGCGGCGGTGGCCGGCATCATCGTCGGCGCCATCGGTGGCATCTCGTCGTCGATGGGCGTGTTCGGGCTGTCGGTGCTGGTGGTGGTGATCGTCGGCGGGCTCGACAGCGTGCTGGGCGCGCTGGTGGGCGGCGTGCTCATCGGCCTGATCGAAGCGCTGGCAGGCTCCTACCTGGGCGGCGAATACAAGCTGCTCGCCACCTTCATCGTGCTGGTGTTCGTGCTGATGGTGCGGCCGTACGGGCTCTTCGGCACGCACGAGATCGAGAGGCTCTAGCCATGCGCATCGGCACCCTCAAGCAAAGCTACATCGCCGACGCGGCGCTGTTCGATTCGCGCACGCAGAAGGTGTGGCTCGCGATCGGCGCGGCGCTGCTCGTGCTGTTCCCGTTCATGGCCAGCGACTACTGGCTGTACCTCGCGTGCCTCGTCGCCATCAACGTCGCGAGCGCCACGGGCCTGAACATCCTCACGGGCTACACGGGCCTCGTGAGCCTCGGGCAGGCCGCGTTCATGGGGCTGGGCGCGTACACGGTCGCGATCATGCAGACGCGGTTGGGCACGCCCTTCCTGCTGAACATCCTCGCGGGCGGCGTGGTCGCGATGCTCGGCGGGCTCGTCGTCGGCATTCCGTCGCTGCGCGTGAAGGGCCTGTACCTGGCCATCGCGACCATCGCCGCGTCGTTCATCACCCACTTCCTGTTCGCCAACCTCAAGCTCACGGGCGGCACCACGGGCATCTCGCTGCCGCCCGCGCAGCTCTTCGGCCTGCCGCTGGACACGTCGTTTCGCCTGTACTGGGTAATCGTGCCGGTGATGGTGCTCATGGTGCTCGGCGCGGCCAACCTGTTTCGCACGCGTGTGGGGCGCGCCTTCATCGCCATCCGCGACCGCGACATCTCGGCCGAGGTGCTGGGCATTCCGCTCTTGCGCTACAAGCTGCTGTCGTTCGGGCTGTCGTCGTTCTATGCGGGCGTGGCGGGGGGCCTGTGGGCTTACTTCTTCCGCGTGGTCACGCCCGAGAGCTTTCCGCTGCTGATGTCGATCTTCTTCCTGGCCGCCATCATCGTCGGCGGCATGGGCACCATCCTGGGCGGCATCTTCGGCGCCGTGTTCATGACCATGGTGCCCGAGCTGCTCAAGCTGGTGGTCGACCTGCTGCCGGGCGGCGTCGAGATGACCGTGTTCCTCTCGCCGGTGCGCACCGTCGTCTTCGGCCTGCTGATCGTCGGATTTCTGGTGTTCGAGCCGCACGGGCTCGCAGAAGTGTGGCGGCGCCTGCGCCGCTTTTTCCATCTATGGCCGTTTCGTAACTAGAACCAGGAGACACACATGCCCAAGACAACGAAGAAGCTTTCCCCCCAGCGCCGCGCCCTGCTGATCGCCGCGGGCCTGGCCGCCGCCGTGCCGTTCGCGGCGAACGCGCAAGGCAACGAGGACATCGTCATCGGCGGCTCGATCCCCATGACCGGCGTGTTCGCCTTCGCGGGCGTGGGCATCAATGCCGGCATTGCCGACTACGTGAAGATGGTCAACGACGCGGGCGGCATCAAGGGCCGCAAGCTGCGCTACGTGCCGGAAGACACGGGCTACAAGGTCGACGTGTCGGTGGCGGCCTTCAAGAAGATCACGAGCCAGAACAAGGTCAACCTCTACTACGGCGACTCCACCGGTTTCTCGAAGACCATCAACCCCGAGCTGGACCGCGGCGGCCAGATCCTGATGGCGGGCGCCTCGTTCGCGACCGAGCTCAACGACCCGGCCAAGTACCCGAACCAGTTCCTGGTCGGCCCCGACTACACCGAGCAGATCGGCATCCTGCTGCGCCACATCGCCAAGGAAAAGCCGGGCGCCAAGGTGGCCTTCGTGTACTCCGACTCCGAGTTCGGCCGCGACCCCATCGAGGCCAGCGAAGCCGCCGCCAAGAAGCTGGGCCTCAGCGTGCCGGTGAAGCTCATGACGCCCGCGGGCAGCGTCGACGTGTCGACCGAGGTCATCAAGCTGCGCCGCGCCGCGCCCGACTACACGATCTTCCACGGCTACATCCTGGCGCCCATTCCCGAGTTCGTGCAGCAGGGCAAGCAGATGGGCATGACCAGCAAGTGGATGGGCACCTTCTGGACCATGGACAGTTCCACCGTCATGAAGATGGGCGAAGGCGGCGACGGCTTCATGGGCGTCATGCCCTACCGCTACTACTACGACACCTCGGCCAAGGCGCCGATGCTCGACAAGATCCGCGCGCTGCGCCCCGAGTACCAGAGCACGGCCTACACGCAGGGCTTCCTCACGGCGATGCTGTTCACCGAAGCCGCCAAGCGCACGCTCGACGCCGGCAAGCCGCTGGACGGCAAGAACCTGAAGGCCGCGCTCAACACCATCAAGGACTTCGACACCGGCGGAATCATCGGCACGCCGATCACCATCAAGGGCAATTCGATTCCCGTGGGCCGCGTCTACAAGGCCGACATGAAGGCGCAGAAGATGGTGCCGGCCTCCGACTGGATCGCACTGAACTGACCGACACGATGGACGCGCGCGCGGCACCGCCCGACCTCGTCTTGGAGGTCAACAACATCGAGGTGGTCTACAACAAGGTCGTGCAAGTCTTGCGCGGCCTGTCGCTGGCCGTGCCGCGCGGACAGATCGTGGCGCTGCTGGGCAGCAACGGCGCGGGCAAGTCGACCACGCTGAAGGCGGTGTCGGGCCTGCTCGCGCTGGAAGACGGCGAGGTCGAGGCCGGACGCATCGTGTTCGATGGCGCACCGACCGAGCGGCTCGCGCCGCAGCAGCTGGTGCGGCGCGGCCTGAGCCATGTGATGGAAGGCCGGCGCGTGTTCGAAGACCTCACGGTCGAAGAGAACCTGGTCGCCGCGACCTACGCGCTGACCGGGCGTACGGGCGTCGCGCCCACGTCGCGCAACTTCGACGACGTCTACGCCTACTTCCCCCGCCTGCATGAGCGCCGCAAAGGCCTCGCGGGCTATCTCTCGGGCGGCGAGCAGCAGATGCTCGCCATCGGGCGTGCGCTGGTGGCGCAGCCTCAATTGATCCTGCTCGACGAGCCCTCGCTGGGCCTGTCGCCCAAGCTGGTCGAGGACATCTTCACGATCATCGCGCGCATCAACGCCGAGCGCGGCACCTCGATGCTGCTGGTGGAACAGAACGCCAGCGTGGCACTGGCCATCGCCCACACGGGCTACATCATGGAAAGCGGCAAGGTCGTGATCGACGGCAGCGCCGAGCGCCTTGCGGCCGACCCCGACGTGCGCGAGTTCTACCTCGGCGTGGGCGGCAGCGGCGAATCGCGCAGCTTCCGCGAGCTGAAGCACTACAAGCGCCGCAAGCGCTGGCTGTCATGACGACGAACCCGCTCCCTTCGCTCACGCTGCCGCAGATGCTGCGCGAGCAGGCACGCCTGCAGCCGCAGCGCATCGCGATCCGGCAGAAGGATTTCGGCATCTGGCATCCGCTGGACTGGGCCGGCTACCTGCAGCGCGCCAGCCGTTTCGGCCTGGGCCTGCACGCGATGGGCCTCGCGCCCGGCGGGCACCTGGGCGTGATCTCGGAGAACCGCGTCGAGTGGCTGCTCGCGCAGATGGGCGCGGGGCTCATCGGCGCCGTGACCGTGGGCGTGTACCCCACCAGCCCGAGCAACGAGGTCGCCTACGTGGTGGGCCATGCCGACATCGAAGTGATCGTCTGCGAGGACCAGGAGCAGACCGACAAGGTGCTCGACGCCCTCGACCAGCTGCCGCGCCTGCGCAAGATCGTCGTGATCGAGACCAAGGGCCTCGCGAGCTACCCGCCCGAGGTGCGCGAGCGCATCGCGACCTTTGCCGAAGTCGAGCAGGCCGGCGCCGAGGTGCTGGCACGCGACGGCGCCGCGCTCATCGACGCCGCGCTGCAGCGCCAGACACTCGCCGACATCGGTTTGATGATCTACACCTCGGGCTCCACGGGCAAGCCCAAGGGCGCGATGATTTCGTACCGCAACATCCGCGGCGTCGTGCCCGGCATCGTCGATCGGCTCGGGCTCGACGGCGGCACCACGCACCTGTCGTACCTGCCGCTGTGCCACGTGGCCGAGCAGATGCTCACGGCCTTCGTGCCGCTGTACCTGGGCTCGCAGGTCAACTTCGGCGAATCGATCCGCACCGTGCAGGAAGACCTGCGCGAGGTGGCGCCCACCATGTTCCTCGGCGTGCCGCGCATCTGGGAAAAGCTGCACGCGGGCATCAGCATCAAGATGCAGGAAACCGGGCGGCTGCAGCGCGCGCTGTTCCGCAAGGCCATCGAGGCCTGCGCGCCGCTGGCCGAGAAGCCGCGCAGCGCCTGGACGCTGGCCGAGCGCGGCCGCTTCGCCCTCGCCTACTGGACCGTGCTGCGCGCGCTGCAGAACTTCATCGGCCTGCGCCGCGCGCGCATCGCGCTCACGGGCGCGGCGCCGATTCCGGCGGACGTGGTGCGCTTCTTTCGCACGCTGGGCGTGCCGCTGGTCGAGGTGTACGGCCTCACCGAATCGACCGGCATGGTCTCGGGCCACCGCGCCGACGCCGTGACCATCGGCACCGTCGGCCCGCCCACGCTGGGCACCGAGCACCGCATGGGCGAAGCCGGCGAGCTGCTGGTGCGCGGGGACATGGTGTTCGAGGGCTACTACAAGAACCCCGAGGCCACGGCCTCATCGATCCGCGATGGCTGGCTGCACACGGGCGACGTGGTGCGCGAAGAGGCCGGCGGGCAGCTGCGCATTGTCGACCGGCTGAAGGACATCATGATCACCGCCGGCGGCAAGAACCTCACGCCCTCGGAGATCGAGAACACCATGAAGGGCAGCCCCTTCATCAAGGAATGCATCGTGGTGGCGGACGGCCGCAAATTCGTGGGCGCACTGCTGCAGATCGACTACGAGACGGTCGGCAAATGGGCCGAAGCGCAGCGCCTGCCCTTCACGCATTTCCGCTCGCTGGTGGAGGAACCCAAGGTGCGCGCGCTGATCGAGGCCGAAGTGGCGCGCGGCAATGGGAAGCTGGCGCAGGTGTCGCAGATCAGACGTTTTCATCTGCTCACCAAAGAGTTGGACCATGACGACGGTGAAGTCACCGCGACCATGAAGGTGCGGCGCTCCAGCATCTACAAGGCCTACGCCAACGAGATCGAGGCGCTGTACAGCGCCTGATCGGGAAGAAAAAGGCTCAGTCGCCGCGCACGGGCCGGGCTCGCACGTCGGTCACATCGTCGGCGGGGCCCAGCACGACCGGGCTGCGCACCGATTCGCCGCGCGCACGGGCGCTGACCACGTCGGCCGCCGTGGGTTCGGCCGGCTGTTGTGCCGCATGGCGAAATCGGTCGAAACCCGAGCGCGGGTTGAAACGCATGACCCAGGGCGTCACGGGCTTGCCCGTGAGACGCCCCCAGGCGTAGCGCACACCCCACACCGCCGCCAGCAGCAGGGCCGCCACAGCCAGGCTGGCCGCGAAGACCAGCCCCAGGAGCAGAAGAATGACGCGAAGAATGAAGTTCATCATCCGACTTTAGGCCGATGCAGCCGCCGTTGGTTCCCCGCCCTTGCGGAACGAGAACTGGCCCGGCGACTGGATCGGGTCGGTTTCGACTTCGATCGTGTCCTTCGGCCCGAAGCTGCCGTCCAGCAACAGCTTCGAGAGCGGGTTCTCGATGCGCTGCTGGATCGCGCGCTTGAGCGGACGGGCACCGAACACCGGGTCGAAGCCGACCTTGGCGATTTCGGCCAGCGCCGCAGGCGACACCTGCAGGCCCAGGTCCATCTTCGCCAGTCGCGCCTGCAGCACCTTGAGCTGGATCGCGGCGATCGATTCGATGTTCTTCGCGTCGAGCGCGTGGAACACGACGGTCTCGTCGATGCGGTTCAGGAACTCGGGGCGGAAGTAGTTCTTCAGCTCGTCCCACACCGCTTCCTTGATCTCCTCGCTCGGCTGGCCCACCATCGCCTGGATGATCGGCGAGCCGATGTTGCTGGTCATCACGATCACGGTGTTCTTGAAGTCCACGGTGCGGCCCTGGCCGTCCGTGAGGCGGCCGTCGTCGAGCACCTGCAGCAGCACGTTGAACACGTCGGGATGGGCCTTCTCGACCTCGTCGAGCAGCACCACGCTGTAGGGCTTGCGGCGCACGGCTTCCGTGAGGTAGCCACCCTCTTCATAGCCCACGTAGCCCGGCGGCGCGCCGATGAGGCGGGCGACCGAATGCTTCTCCATGAACTCGCTCATGTCGATGCGGATCAGGTGGTCTTCGCTGTCGAACAGGAAGCCCGCGAGCGCCTTGCACAGCTCGGTCTTGCCCACGCCCGTGGGGCCGAGGAACAGGAACGAGCCCGTGGGGCGGTTCGGATCGGACAGGCCCGAGCGCGAACGGCGGATCGCGTTGGCGACCGCGCCGATGGCCTCGTCCTGGCCGACCACGCGCTCGTGCAGCTTGTCTTCCATGACGAGCAGCTTGTCGCGCTCGCCTTGCATGAGCTTGGCGACCGGGATGCCGGTGGCGCGCGCCACGACCTCGGCGATTTCTTCCGAGCCGACCTGCGTGCGCAGCAGCGTGGGCGCACTGGACTTGCCCTTGCTCGCTTCGCTTTCCTCGGCTTCCTTCAGCCGCTTCTCGAGCGCCGGCAGCTGGCCGTATTGCAGCTCGGCGACCTTGTTGAAGTCGCCCTTGCGCTTCCACTCCTCGATCTGGAACTTGATCTTGTCGATGTCTTCGCGCACGTGCGCGCTGCCCTGGGCCTGGGCCTTCTCGGCCTGCCAGATCTCGTCGTAGTCGGCGATTTCCTTTTGCAGCTTGGTGATCTCGTCCTCGATGAGGCCGAAGCGCTTCTGCGAGGCTTCGTCCTTTTCGCGGCGCACGGCTTCGCGCTCGATCTGCAGCTGGATCAAGCGACGGTCCAGGCGGTCCATGACCTCGGGCTTGGAGTCCATCTCGATCTTGATCTTGGCCGCGGCCTCGTCGATCAGGTCGATGGCCTTGTCGGGCAGGAAGCGGTCGGTGATGTAGCGGTCACTCAGTTCGGCCGCGGCCACGATGGCCGGGTCGGTGATCTGCACGCCGTGGTGCACTTCGTACTTTTCCTGCAGGCCGCGCAGGATGGCGATGGTGGCCTCGACGCTGGGCTCGCCCACGATGATCTTCTGGAAGCGGCGCTCCAGCGCGGCGTCCTTCTCGATGTACTTGCGGTACTCGTCGAGCGTGGTGGCGCCCACGCAGTGCAGCTCGCCGCGCGCGAGCGCGGGCTTGAGCATGTTGCCCGCGTCCATCGCGCCTTCGGCCTTGCCGGCGCCGACCATGGTGTGCAGCTCGTCGATGAAGACGATGGTCTGGCCTTCGTCCTTCGCGAGTTCGTTGAGCACGGTCTTCAGGCGCTCTTCGAACTCGCCGCGGAACTTGGCACCGGCCAGCAGCGCGGCCATGTCGAGCGACAGCACGCGTTTGCCCTTGAGCGACTCGGGCACTTCGCCCGCGACGATGCGCTGCGCCAGGCCTTCGACGATGGCGGTCTTGCCCACGCCGGGTTCGCCGATGAGCACGGGGTTGTTCTTGGTGCGGCGTTGCAGCACCTGGATGGCGCGGCGGATTTCCTCGTCGCGGCCGATGACCGGGTCGAGCTTGCCCAGGCGGGCGCGCTCGGTGAGGTCCAGGCAGTATTTCTTGAGGGCTTCGCGCTGGCCTTCGGCGTCGGCGCTGTTCACGCCCTGCCCGCCGCGCACGGCCTCGATGGCGGCCTCGAGCGACTTGCGGCTCAGGCCGTTGTCCTTGGCGATCTTGCCGATGTCGGCCTTGCTGTCGGCCACGGCGAGCAGAAAGAGTTCGCCCGCGATGAACTGGTCATTGCGCTTGATGGCTTCCTTCTCGGTCGCCTGCAGCAGCTTGCCCAGCTCGGGGCCGACCTGCACGATGTCGTGGCCCTGCACCTGGGGCAGTTTCTTGATGGCGCCTTCGGCGGCCTGCAGCAGCCCGGGCACGTTGACGCCGGCACGCTCCAGCAGGGCGCGCGGGCCGTCGTCCTGGCGCAGCATCGCGACCAGCAGGTGGGCCGGTTCGATGTAGGCGTTGTCGTTACCGAGCGCCAGCGTCTGGGCGTCGCTCAGTGCTTCCTGAAATTTGGTGGTGAGTTTGTCTTGTCGCATGGTGGTATTCCTGCATCCAAAATAGGGCTGTTCGGGCACGATTCAAGGTTGCGCATCGGATTTGCACCCTGGGCACGGGTATTGCACCGGGCCCCGCACCTTCCTGCCGTAGGCATTTCTCTCTTTCTTCGAATGGAGTCGATCATGGTTTTTTCAATGCAGCGCGTCCAACCGATGCGCCGCGCGTTCAGCGTGGGTCTCTTGGCAGCGGCCATGGGCATGGCCGGCCTGGCTCAGGCCCAGGGCGGCACGCCGGTGCGCCTCTTGGTGGGCTTTCCCGCCGGCGCGGGCACCGACGCCATTGCGCGCACCCTGGGCGAAAAGCTCAAGGACGTGCTGGGCGTGCCCGTGGTGGTCGAGAACCGCGCGGGCGCGGGCGGCCAGATCGCGGCGCAGGCGCTGAAGGCCGCGCCGGCCGACGGCCACACGCTGTTCCTGTCGCATGACCACTCCATCTCGATCCTGCCGCAGGTAGTGAAGAACCCGGGCTTCAACCCTGCGACCGACTTCGTGCCCGTGGCCGGCTTCGCCACCTTTGCCAACGTGCTGGCGGTGTCGGGCGGCACGCCGGCCAAGAGCATCGACGAGTACGTGAAGTGGATCCGCACGCAAAAGGGCGGCAAGGAAACCATCGGCGTGCCGGCACCGGCGTCGATCCCCGAGTTCCTCGTGAAGATGATCTCGGACAAGTACAAGATCGACGTGCAGCCCGCACCGTACCGCGGCAGCGCGCCCATGACGGCCGACATGCTGGGCAACCAGATCACGGCGGGCATCGCCTCGGTGCCCGACTTCATCGAGAACCACCGCGCGGGCAAGGTGCGCATCGTGGCCTCCATCGGCGCCAAGCGCCAGGCCCTGCTGCCGAACGTGCCGACCTTCACCGAGCTGGGCTTTGCGAACCTGGAAGACCTGCCCTACTACGGCATCTTCGCGCCGGTGGGCACGCCGCAGGCCGTCATCGACAAGTACGGCGACGCGCTGCAGAAGGTGCTGGCCATGCCCGACGTGAAGCAGAAGCTCACCACGATGGGCCTGACGGTCGGCTACGAGCCCCAGGGCCAGTTCGCGGGCCGCGTGCGCACCTACACGCAGACCTGGGAAAAGATCATCCAGGCGAGCGGCTTCAAGCCCTGAGCTGCGCGGCCTGAGACGGCCGTCACATGAGTGATCTTCGGCCCGGCGGGGCCCCTCTACGATGGGCCCTCGCCTTCCAACAACAAAGCCGGAGACACATCCCTCATGCGATTCACGACCCTCGCCGCCTCGCTGGCGGCCGCGCTGCTGCTCGGCGCCTGCGGCAGCACCGCGCCCATTTCTCCTGCCGACGTCGGCGAATTGCGCCCGGGCTCGGGCTACCTCAAGGGCTACCTGCCCGCCGCCGAGCTGCCCGACAGCCTCGCCCTGCTGCCGGCGCCCCCGGCTGAGGGCTCGGCCGCGCTGGCGGCCGATGGCGCCACCTTCCGCGCGCTCACGGCCCTGCAGGGCACGCCGCGCGGCGCGCTCGCAGTGCAGGACGCCAACCTCAAGTTTCCGAAGGCCGCCGAGGTGTTCTCGTGCGCGCTGGGCATGCCCATCTCCGAGCAAGCCACGCCGAACCTGAACATGCTGCTGCGCCGCACGCTGGCCGATGCCGGCTCGGCCACCTACAAGGCCAAGAACACCTACAACCGCACGCGCCCCTTCGTGGCCTTCAAGACCGGCAGCTGCACGCCCGCCGAAGAAGCCTTTCTGGCCAAGGACGGCTCCTACCCCTCGGGCCACGCAGCCCTGGGCTGGGCCTGGGCGCTGGTGCTGACGGAACTCGCTCCCGAACGCGCCGATGCGCTGCTGCAGCGCGGCCGGGCCTTCTCGCAGAGCCGCGCGATCTGCGGCGTGCACTGGCAGAGCGACATCGAGAACGGCCGGCTGGTCGGCGCGGCGACGGTGGCGAAGCTGCACACGAATCCGGTGTTCCAGGCACAGATGGCGGGTGCCCGGTCAGAGATCGCGAAGGCACGCGCGGCGGGAGCGGTGCCCGCTCAGGATTGCGGCGCGGAAGCCAAGGCGCTGGCGACCTCGGCGCTGATCGCGCCCTGAGTCTCGAACGCGCCGCTCAGGTGGCGCTGTTCGAGGCCGCGATGCCCCAGCGCGCCAGCGCCTCGTCGTCGGTCACGCGGGCATCGACCCAGCGGGCACCCTCGGGCGTCTGCTCCTTCTTCCAGAACGGGGCCTGGGTCTTCAGGTAGTCCATCAGGAACTCGCAGGCCTGGAAGCTCTGGCCGCGGTGGGCGGACACCACCGCCACCATCATGATCTGGTCCAGCGGCTGCAGCAGCCCCACGCGGTGGATCACGCGCGCGCCGAGGATGTCGAAGCGCTTGTGGGCCGCGTCGATCATGGCCTCGATGGCCTTCTCGGTCATGCCGGGGTAGTGCTCCAGCTCCATCGAGGCGATGGTGCTGCCGTCATTGCGGTCTCTGACCGTGCCGATGAAGCTGCAGACAGCGCCGACGCGCGCGTCGGCCGCGCGCAGGGCGGCGATCTCGGCACCGGCGTCGAAGTTGGCCGTCTGGATGGAAACGCGAGGGAGCGAGGACATGCCCAAATTGTGGCACTGCCGCCCTACACTGCGCCGATGCCGGCCCCCACGTCGCTGCCCCTGACACCCGACGATGTCGAGATGCTGCGGCGCGTCGACCTTGCCGCGCGCACCCCGACCGCCGGCCTGGCGGTGCTGGCCGTGCTGCTGGCGGGCTGCGCCCTCGTCTTCGTGGTGATCGGGCGGCTGCCCGGCGCCCCGGTGGGCCTGGCCCTGGCGATGAACGCGGCGGCGCTGGTCACCTTGCTGCTGGGCGCGTGGCTGTTCACCCATCGGGCGCGGATCGACCGGCGCCTGGCCCAGGCCACCCGCGAGGCCTTGGCGAAGAACAGCAAGTTCACCGTGGCCGGCACCGTGGACCACGTGGCCGCCCTGCCCGGCGGCGCGCTGCGCTACACGGTCGACGGCCAGTTCCACATCGACGTCGTGCCGGTGCTGGGCCTGGACGCGCCTCGCAGCCACGCCACGGGCCGACCGCTGACGGCGGTGCGGCACCTGGCGCAGGCGCCCGTCGAGATCGAATGCGTGGCGCGCGACAACGCCGTGCATCTGCTGCTGCGCACGCGTTATCCGATGGCGCGCCAGGCCACGCGCACCGAGCGGCCGGCCACATCGCGCGACCGTCGACGCACCGGGCGCTCGGACCGCCGCTTCATGGGCATCGTGCTGGCGGGCGGCGCGGTCCTGGCGATCGGGACGGCGTGGGCCGACGGTTTTCGCCCGGGCTTCGGCCTGTTCATGGCGGGGTACGCGGCCGCCATCTGTGCGCTGGTGTTCGCGGTCGGCGTGCTGCCGCAGCTGCTGCGCGCACGCCGGTTCACGCACCTGCACACGGTGAGCGGGCCGGTCACCGAAATCCTCACGGCCCAGGTGCCGCAGGGCAAGCACACGGCCGAGGTGCGCTGGTTCCGGGTCGACGGCCAGCTGTTCGGCGCACTCGACCTCAAGACCGACGCGCAGCTGGGCAACCAGGTCACCGTCGAGTTCCTGAGCAATGCCCGCGCCGCCGAGGGCGGCCGTGTCGTGAGCCTGCAACGCAGCGCCACCGCGCCGCCGGCCTAGGCGCGACAATGCAGCCCATGCCTTCGCGCCGCACGTCCACCCGCCTCTCGCCTTCGTTCGAAGGCCAGGCACGCGCGCGCCAGGGCAACAAAGCCAAAAAACCAAAGCTCGTCTGACCGGAGCCGAGGTTCCGTCGTCGGATGAGCGACGGAACCTGCCAAGGCTTTGGCCCCTCTTGGGTTGCGCGCGCATCGGACGGTGGTTCTTTCCATCGGTCGATTCCTGAAAGGAAGCCTGCGTGCCACATCAACAACCAACCGCCGACACCACCACCGATTTCTCGGGCCTGTGGGTCGCCCTCGTCACCCCGTTCCGCGACGGCGCGGTCGACCATACCGCCCTGGCGGCGCTCGTGCGCCGGCTCGCCGACGACGGCGTGACCGGCTTCGTGCCCTGCGGCTCGACCGGCGAAGCCGCCGCGCTCGACGAGGCCGAGCAGCTCGCCGTGCTCGACA
This sequence comes from Variovorax sp. V118, assembly GCF_041154445.1. Lineage (GTDB taxonomy): Bacteria > Pseudomonadota > Gammaproteobacteria > Burkholderiales > Burkholderiaceae_C > Variovorax > Variovorax boronicumulans. Next base: position 3,510,914 of record NZ_AP028663.1, read on the forward strand.
CCGTGCTCACCGCTGCCGGCGGCCTGCCGGTCGTGATGGGCGTATCGGGCTACCACCTGGGCAAGGCCACGGCCTGGGTGCGCAGGCTCTCGGAGCGCCCGCTGGCAGGCCTGCTGGTGGCCGCGCCGCACTACATCCGCCCGTCGCAGGCCGGCGTGCTCGAGTGGTTCCACGCCATCGCCGATGCCAGCACGGTGCCCGTGCTGGTCTACGACATCCCCTACCGCACGGGCGTGACCATCGCGCGCGAGACGATGCTGGCGCTGGCCGGGCACCCGCGCATCCGCGGCATCAAGGACTGCGGCGGCGACATGGCCAAGACCCGCGCCGTGATCGCCGATGGCCGGCTGCAGGTGCTCACGGGCGAAGACCACCAGATCTTCGCCACCATGGCCGAAGGCGGCGTGGGCGCCATCGCGGCCAGTGGCCATGTGCAGACGAAGCGCCTCGTGCGGCTGGTGCGGCTGCTGGCTGAGAACCGGCTGGCCGAGGCGCGCGCCGAATGGCAGCCGCTGCAGCCGCTGCTGGAGATGCTGTTTGCCGAACCCAACCCGGGCCCGCTGAAGGCGCTGCTGGCGCATGCGGGCGAACTGCGTGACGAGCTGCGCTCGCCGATGACGCGCGCGTCGGACGGCCTGCGCGAGCGCCTCGTGGCGCTGGACGCGCGGCTCAGCCGCCCGTGACGGGCGGGAAGAACGCGACTTCGCAGTCGTCGTTCAGCGCGGCGGCCTCGTCGCTCATGGTCTGATCGAGCGCCATGCGCACAGCCTTGCCGCGTGCGAGCGCGCTGGCGTAGGCCCCGCCGCGGGCGATGAGTTCGTCGCGCAGGGCTGCGAGCGTGCCGGCGGCCGTGTCGACGGTTTCACCGCTGCTGGACAGTGCCTCGCGCACGGAGGCGAAATAACGGATGCGGACCTTCATTGGGTGGTTCAACCGAGCAGCGATGCGAGAGGAATGAAGTTCACGGTGTCGCCGGTCTTGATGGTCCGACCCGCCGGGTTGTCGACCAGGCCGTCGCCCCAGACCATCGAGGTGAGCACGCCCGAACTCTGGTTGGCGAACAGGTCGAGCCCGCCCGCCGCGTTGCGCCGCACACGCAGGAACTCACGGCGCTTGTCGGCGCGCGGCCAGTCGAAATCGGCGCGCAGCGGCACGGCCACGGGCGCCACGCGCGTGGCGCCCTGCAGCGCGAGCAGGAAGGGCCGCACCAGCATCAGGAAGGTCAGGAAGCTCGACACCGGGTTGCCGGGCAGCCCCGTGACGTGGCAAGCGCCCTGCCCGTTGCTGCGCGCGATGGAGCCGTAGGCGAAGGGCTTGCCGGGCTTCATCGACAGCGACCACAGCTGCAGCTCGCCCAGCGATTGCAGCGCGGCGCGGATGTGGTCTTCTTCGCCGACTGAGACGCCGCCGGTGGTGATGATCAGGTCGTTTGCCTCGGCCGCCTCGCGCAACGCGGCAATGGTGGCTTCGCGGTTGTCGGGCACGATGCCCAGGTCGTTCACTTCGCAGCCCAGGCGGTGCAGCAGCGCGCGCATGAAGAAGCGGTTCGAGTTGTAGATCGCGCCGGGCTTCATCGCGTCGGGCGCGACCTCGCCGGGCATCACCAGTTCGTCGCCGGTCGAGAGCATGGCCACGCGCGGCTTGCGCGCGACCTGCAGCTTGTCGAAGCCGACGCTGGCGGCCAGGCCGAGCGCGGCGGGCGTGAGGCGTTCGCCGCGTTGAAGCACCACGTCGCCCGAGGCCACGTCCTCGCCTGCGCGGCGCACCCACTGGCCGGCCACGGGCGCGATGGCGATGCGCACCGACCCCAGACCGCCCTCTTGCGGCGTGGCGGCCGTGTCTTCCTGCATGACGACCGCGTCGGCGCCTTCGGGAATCTGCGCCCCCGTGAAGATGCGCGCCGCCGTGCCGGCCGCGAGCGGCGTGCCGACGGTGCCGGCGGGAATGCGCTGCGTCACGGCCAGCTCGGTGCCGGGCGTGGCGCAATCGGCCGCGCGCACGGCGTAGCCGTCCATCGCGCTGTTGTCGCGCGGCGGCACGGTGAGGCCCGAGACGAGGTCCTGCGCCAGCACGCGCCCGTCGGCATCGAAGGTGCCGACGCTTTCGGCCGGCAGCAGCGGCCGGGCCTTGGCGAGCAGCACCGCGATCGCTTCATCGAGCGGCATCAGCGGCGGGCGCGAGGACGAGGCGGCGAAGGGAACGGGAGAGGAATCAGCCATGGTGTCCGGGGTTGTAGTCGAAGCGCTCGCCGCTGTCGATCAACCACGTGGCAATGGCCTCGGCGTCGTTGAGGTCGAGCACCGGGCGCGCCGTGGCCTCGGGCAGGCCGTCCGGCGCATCGGTGGCGATGGCGGTGACAAAGGGGTCGTCGATGTACAGCGCGGGGCGCGGCGCCTCGCCGTCGCCGCTCGGGCGCCAGACCTCGATCTTGAGCACGTCGCTGTGCCGGAAGCCTTCGACCAGCGCCCAGTCGACCGCCGGGTGCAGCTCGGCGAGCAGCTGGTGCACCGTGAGCTCGACCGGCACCTCGAACTCGCGCATCAGCGCGAGCCGCTGGTCGGACGCGACAACCACCTCGAAGGCCCCGGCCTGCCGGTGGCGCCAGGTGTCCTTGCCGACGTGGTCGATGTCGAAGCGATGGTGCGCATGCTTGACCACCGACACGCGCAGCCCGCGCTGCTTGAGCACGGGAATCAGGCGCTCCACCAACGTGGTCTTGCCAGCGCCGGAATACCCGGCGAAGCCGACGACCTTCATGCCGCAGTAGCCCCGGTCAGTCGCAGTGCTGGGCGATGTAGGCCTTGACGGCCTCGGCATCGGCCGGCAGCTGGACCACGCGCTTGGGCAAGGCTTCGATGCCTTCGAACTTCTTCGGGCGCGCGGGCTCCTCGCCCAGCGCCTCGACCACCGTGGCCGCGAACTTGATCGGCAGCGCGGTCTCGAGCACCACCATCGGCACGCCGGGCGTGAGCTGCTCGCGCGCGGCCTTGAGGCCGTCGGCGGTGTGCGGGTCGATCAGCGTGGCGAAGCGCTTCTCGGTGTCGCGGATCATCGCGAGCCGGTCGGCGTGCGTGCTGCGGCCACTGCGGAAGCCGAAGCGCTCTGCAGCCTGCTTGAAGGCCGGGTCGGCGCTCAGGTCGAAGCTGCCCGTCAGGCCCAGGTCGTCCACGAACAGCTGGCGCAGCCTTGCGGAATCTCGGCCGACCAGATCGAACACGAAGCGCTCGAAGTTGCTGGCCTTGCTGATGTCCATCGACGGGCTGGAGGTTTCGTGCGTGTCGACCGCCGCGCGCACGCGGTAGACGCCGGTGCGGAAGAACTCGTCGAGCACGTCGTTCTCGTTGGTGGCGACCACCAGCGTCTGGATCGGCAGGCCCATCATGCGTGCCACATGGCCCGCGCAGACGTTGCCGAAGTTGCCCGAAGGCACCGTGAAGCTCACCGGCTTGTCGTTGCTCGCCGTGGCCTGGAAGTAGCCTGCGAAGTAGTAGACGACCTGCGCCAGCAGGCGCGCCCAGTTGATCGAGTTGACCGTGCCGATGCGGTACTTGCGCTTGAAGGCCAGGTCGTTCGACACCGCCTTGACGATGTCCTGGCAGTCGTCGAACACGCCGGTGATGGCGATGTTGTGGATGTTGGCGTCCTGCAGGCTGAACATCTGCGCCTGCTGGAACGGGCTCATGCGGCCGTCGGGCGAGGTCATGAAGACGCGCACGCCCTTCTTGCCGCGCATGGCGTACTCGGCCGCGCTGCCGGTGTCGCCGCTGGTGGCGCCCAGGATGTTGAGCTCGGCGCCGCGGCGGGCCAGTTCGTACTCGAACAGGTTGCCCAACAGCTGCATCGCCATGTCCTTGAAGGCCAGCGTGGGGCCGTTGGACAGGGCTTCGAGGTACACGCCATCTTCGAGCTCGCGCAGCGGCACGATCTCGTCGGTGCCGAACACCTCGGCCGTGTAGGTCTTCGCGCAGATCGCCTTCAGGTCGGCTGCAGGAATGTCGTCGATGTACAGCGAGAGGATTTCGAAGGCCAGCTCGTTGTACGGCAGCGTGCGCCATTTGGCGAGCGTGGCGGTGTCGACCTGGGGGTACGTTTCAGGCAGGTACAGGCCGCCATCGGGCGCCAGGCCTTCGAGGAGGATTTCGCAGAAGCGCTTGCGGTCGGCGTGGCCGCGGGTGCTCAGGTAGTTCACTTCAGCTCTTCCTTGCGGATGCGCACGATGGGCTCGAGCACGGTCGGCAGCGCCTGCAGTTCGGCCATGACGTCGTCGACGGTGCCTTCGCGCGCGTCGTGCGTGAGGATGATGAGGTCGGTCTGCGTCGAACCCTCGCCGCCCACTTCGTCGGCTTCGCGCTGCAGCACGGCGTCGATGCTGATGCCAGCGGTGGCCAGCAGGCCCGTCACCTTGGCGAGCACGCCGGCCTGGTCGGCCACGCGCAGGCGCAGGTAGTAGCTGGTGACGACTTCCGACATCGGCAGCACCTTCAGGTCGCTCATGGCGTCGGGGTGGAAGGCCAGGTGCGGCACGCGGTGCGCGGCGTCGGCGGTGTGCAGGCGCGTGATGTCGACCAGGTCGGCAATGACGGCGCTGGCGGTCGGCTCGCTGCCGGCGCCCTTGCCGTAGTACAGCGTGGTGCCGACGGCGTCGCCGTGCACGACCACGGCGTTCATGGCGCCCTCGACGTTCGCCAGCAGGCGCTTGGACGGCACGAGCGACGGGTGCACGCGCAGCTCGATGCCCTGGGCGGTGCGCTTGGTCACGCCCAGCAGCTTGATGCGGTAGCCGAGCTGTTCGGCGTACTTGATGTCCTGCGCGGCGAGCTTGGTGATGCCTTCGACGTGGGCCTTGTCGAACTGCACCGGAATGCCGAAGGCGATGGCGCTCATCAGCGTGACCTTGTGCGCGGCGTCGACGCCTTCGATGTCGAAGGTGGGGTCGGCTTCGGCGTAGCCCAGGCGCTGGGCCTCCTTCAGCACAGTGGCGAAGTCCAGGCCCTTGTCGCGCATCTCGGACAGGATGAAGTTGGTCGTGCCGTTGATGATGCCGGCCAGCCACTGGATGCTGTTGGCCGTGAGGCCTTCGCGCAGCGCCTTGATGATCGGAATGCCGCCAGCCACCGCGGCCTCGAAGGCCACCATCACGCCCTTGGCATGGGCGGCCGCGAAGATTTCGGTGCCGTGCACGGCGAGCAGTGCCTTGTTGGCCGTGACCACGTGCTTGCCGGCCGCGATGGCTTCGAGCACGAGCTGCTTGGCAATGCCGTAGCCGCCGATGAGCTCAATGACGATGTCGATGTCGGGGTTGGCGATGACTTCGCGCGCATCGGCGACCACCTTCACGCCTTCGCCGGCCACTTCGCGGGCGCGGGCGGTGTCGAGGTCGGCCACCATGGTGATCTCGATGCCGCGGCCGGCGCGGCGCTTGATTTCTTCCTGGTTGCGCTGGAGCACCTTGAAGGTGCCGCTGCCGACCGTGCCTGCGCCGAGCAGGCCTACTTGGATGGATTTCATGGGAGGGGTCGCGTTCATGGTTTGGATGAGGTGAGAGACGGTGCTGCGGCGTCCACGAGGCGGCTGACATAGCGCGGCAGGCTCCAGGCGCCACCCGCGAAGCCGCGGCACATGCCGTCGCCGTTCGCACCGGTGCGCACGAAGGTCGTGCCGTTGAAGTGCCAGGTTTCGCTCGACCAACAGTCGCCGATGCCGCGCCCCTTCATGGAAGAGGTGACGCTGGCGTCCTTGTCGTCGAACTCGCCGCTCGCCTCGAGCGACACGGGCGCATAGGGCGGCTTGTCGTTGGCGGTCCAGAGCAGCGTGGTGTAGTTGTACGCGCCCACGCCGCAGCCCAGCGCCAGGAGCACCTTGCGGTCGCTCAGGCGGTGAACCTCCACCGACTTGGCGTTGACCTGGTCCTGGTTGTTGCACCGCTCGCGCGCGTCTTTCAGGTCGAGCGACGGAAAGATGCGCGCGGCCAGCGCGTCGTCGCCTGGCCGCGCCTTCGGCGGCTTGACCACATGGACGACGGGCATGGGCACCGGTGGCAGCACGGAAGACTCGGGCTTGGCGCCCTTGCGCACCAGCGCACCCGGGGTGCCGATGCGGCCCTGCGTTTCGTCCATTTTCAGCAGCACGGCGTTGAGGCCGGCGAGCGACAGCGTCCATTTCTTGCCGCCGTTGGCGGTGACGGTGGCGTCATCGTTCTTGAGCAGCTCGGGCAGCACAGCGCGGATCTGGCCCTGGTCGAAGCTGGCGGTTCCCGCGTCGAGGCCGGACAGGGCGGCCTTGCCGACCTTGAAGCGCAGCGGCCCCTTGGCACTGCCGTCATCGCCGATCTGCAGCTGAATATCGAGGGCCGTATTCGGCCCAGCCGCGCGGGTGATCAGCATCGACACCTGCTGATGCTCCCCGCCGTCCGCCTGGTAGCCGGCGGCGCGGCAGGTCAGCGTGTTGTCGCAGACCAACTCCCAGTCGTTGTGCGAGAACGAGACCGGCTCTTTCTTCCCGGCCGCGCCGACAGACAGTGCGCCCAGCAACAGCGCGGCAGCGACGCAGGCGGATTTCATGGTCCCGTCTTGCGACGCAACCGGTACTGCTCCAGGAACTTGGCGATGCGGTTGATGGCCTCGCGCAAGTCGTCTTCGTGGGGCAGGAACACGATGCGGAAGTGGTCCGGCGTGGCCCAGTTGAAGCCGGTGCCCTGCACCAGCATCACGCGGGTTTCCTTCAGCAGCTCGAGGAAGAACTGGCGGTCGTCCGCGATCGGGTAGACCTCGGGATCGAGCTTGGGGAACATGTAGAGCGCGGCGCTGGGCTTGACGCAGCTCACGCCGGGAATGGCGGTGATCAGCTCGTAGGCTAGGTCGCGCTGGCGGCGCAGGCGCCCGCCTTCGCACACGAGGTCGTTGATGCTCTGGTAGCCGCCGAGCGCCGTCTGGATGGCCCACTGGCCCGGCACGTTGGCGCACAGGCGCATGTTCGAGAGCATGTTCAGGCCCTCGATGTAGTCGCGTGCGCTGCGCTTGTCACCCGACACCACGAGCCAGCCGGCGCGGTAGCCGCACGAGCGGTAGCTCTTGGACAGCGAATTGAAGGTGAGCGTGAGCACGTCGGTCGACAGGCTGGCGATGGCCGTGTGCTTGACGCCGTCGTACAGCACCTTGTCGTAGACCTCGTCGGCGAAGATCACGAGGCCGTGCTCGCGGGCGATCTCGACGAGGCTCTTGAGCAGCTCGTCGGAATAGAGCGCGCCGGTCGGGTTGTTCGGGTTGATGACCACGATGCCCTTGGTGCGCGGCGTGATCTTGGCGCGGATGTCGGCCAGGTTCGGCATCCAGCCGTTGTCCTCGTCGCACAGGTAGTGCACCGGCGTGCCGCCCGACAGGCTCGTGGAAGCGGTCCACAGCGGGTAGTCGGGGGCCGGCAGCAGCAGCTCGTCGCCGTCGTTGAGCAGCGCGTTGGTGGACATGGCGATCAGCTCGCTGGCGCCGTTGCCCAGGTAGATGTCGTCGAGCGTGACGCCCGCGATGCCCTGCTTCTGGGTCTCGTGCATCACGGCCTTGCGCGCCGCGAAAACGCCCTTGCTGTCCGAGTAGCCCGCCGAGGTCGGCAGGTTGCGGATCATGTCCTGCTGGATCTCCTCGGGCGCATCGAAGCCGAACACGGCCAGGTTGCCGATGTTGAGCTTGATGATCTTCTGGCCTTCTTCCTCCATCTGCTTGGCGGCGTCCATGATGGGACCGCGAATGTCATAGAGGACGTTGGCCAGCTTGGCCGATTTCTTGAGCTGCTTCAAAGGGGCCCTCCCGGGCGGGTTTACTCGAAGGTCAAAGGCCCCTGCGGGCCTCGTGTCACTAGGGAAAACCTATAATTTGACCACAGTTCCCAGTGCCCCGATGAAGCTCCAGCCCGACAAATCCGACGTCCAGACCCTCACCGCACACGGCCCCGGCTGGGTCGCGATCAACAACGAAAAGGTGGAGGGCAGCGTGGTCGTGGGTTCGCGTGGCGAACGCTTTGCCTGGGATTGCACGCGTTTCGACCAGCTGGGCCCCGAACAATTCGCGCAATTGGCCTCGTTGGGCGCCGAATTGGTCATTTTCGGCAGCGGCAACCGCATCCGATTTCCCCAACCGGCCTGGCTGCAGCCCCTGATGGCGCAACGCACCGGCGTGGAGACCATGGACACCCCGGCGGCCTGCCGGACCTACAACATCCTGGCCGGCGAAGGCCGGCACGTCATCGCCGCCCTGCTCGTCGAGAGCCCGGCGGGTGGCTGAGAGAGGGGTTTTCGAGGTAAAATACCGGGTTGCGAACCGGCCAGCTACCCCAAGTTAGCAACGACCAATCCTCCGTTCATCGAGCAAGCCCGAAAAAGGCTGAGAGGGCTCGGAGAACGGAATCTAACGGAGAAAACAAGTTTCATGGCGATCGTTGTCAACAAACCCATTCCTGAATTCGACGCCAACGCCACGGGCGGCATCAAGGTTTCGAACACCTCGCACCTCGGCCACGTCATGGTCATGTATTTTTACCCGAAAGATAACACTCCGGGTTGCACGACCGAAGCGATGCAGTTCCGCGACCACTACAAAGACTTCGAAAAAGCCGGTGCCACGGTCTTCGGCGTGTCGCGCGACAACATGAAGTCGCACGACGAATTCAAGGCCAAGCTCGAACTCCCCTTCGAACTGATTGCCGACACCGAAGAAAAAATGTGCCACATGTTCGGCGTGGTCAAGAACAAGATCATGTACGGCAAGAAGGTCAAGGGCATCGAGCGCAGCACCTTCCTGATCGGCGCCGACGGCATCCTGAAGGCCGAATGGCGCGGGCTCAAGGTCCCAGGCCATGTCGAAGACGTCCTCAAGGCCGTCAAGGCACTCAAGAAGGCCGCCTGATCACGCCGCAAGGCACCAGGCGTGCGCTTTTGCATCAAGTCGTGGGAATTGCCCCACGCAGTGTGCAAAGAGCCTCTGGTGCGTCTTTTGCGGTGTGCATAATGGCCTCATGCCGTTGAGCTCCACGACCGCATCCTCCGAACGAAGCCGCCTGGGTCTACAGGCGGCTTTTTCGTTTTCCGGCCCTCCTCTTTCTTCCTTGCGAGCGACCTGACCCATGCCATTGCCTCCCGCCCCCACGAAACGCGCCGCATTGCTCTCGCCGGATGCCATCGACGCACCCGCCCGTCCCTCGCACAGAAACTCGCGCCGTTCCGGCGATTCACGCGACGACGCCCCCGCCAAGAGCGGACCGCAGCCGCTGGAGCTGTTCGACAACCTCGGCACGGAAGGCGGCGGCGAAGCGCCTGTCGCACGCCCGGCACGCCGCTCGAAGACCAAGGCTGCACCCGCCCCGGCGCCCACGTCGGCACCGGTGAGCGCACCGCAGCAGCAACCCGCGATGGTGCAGGTCGAGACGCGCGTGCCCACGCCCGCCCCGGCAGCCGCCACGCCCGTCGCGGCGCCCCAGCAGGCCCTGGCACGTCCCAAGCGCAAGTCCACGGGCCCCGCCAAGCTGTTCGTGCTCGACACGAACGTGCTGCTGCACGACCCGATGTGCCTGTTCCGCTTCGAGGAGCACGACATCTTCCTGCCGATGATCGTGCTGGAAGAGCTCGACGGCCACAAGAAGGGCACGACCGAAGTCGCGCGCAACGGCCGCCAGACCAGCCGCACGCTCGACGCGCTGGCCGCCGCGCAGGACGCCGACATCGACAAGGGCCTGAAGCTGGACACCACCGGCCACCGCGAAGCCGGCGGGCGCCTCTTCTTCCAGACCGCCCCGCTCGACTACTCGCTGCCGATCAGCCTGCCCCAGGGCAAGGCCGACAACCAGATCCTGGGCGTCGTGCACGCGCTGCGCGACGAGTACGCCAAGGACCGCCCGGGCAAGCCGAAGCAGGAAGTCGTGCTGGTGTCCAAGGACATCAACATGCGCGTCAAGGCGCGCGCCCTCGGCCTGGCCGCCGACGACTACCAGAACGACAAGACGCTGGAAGACGGCGACCTGCTCTACGCCGGCTCGCTCGCGCTCCCGCCCGACTTCTGGACCCGCCAGAGCAAGACGGTCGAAAGCTGGCAAAGCGGCAGCAACACCTTCTACCGGATCAGCGGCCCGCTGGTGCCCAACCTCTACATCAACCAGTTCGTCTTCTTCGAGGCGCCCGGCGAGCCGAGCATGTACGCGCGCGTCACCGAGATCCGCGACAAGACCGCGGTGCTCAAGACGCTCAAGGACTACAGCTCGGGCAAGAACGCGGTCTGGGGCGTGAACACGCGCAACCGCGAGCAGAACTTCGCGATGAACCTGCTGATGGACCCCGAGATCGACTTCGTCACGCTGACCGGCACGGCCGGCACCGGCAAGACGCTGATGGCGCTGGCCTCCGGCCTCACGCAGGTGCTCGACGACCGCCGCTACACCGAGATCATCATGACCCGCGCCACGGTGAGCGTCGGTGAAGACATCGGCTTCCTGCCCGGCACCGAGGAAGAAAAGATGGGCCCCTGGATGGGCGCACTCGACGACAACCTCGAGTTCCTGGCCAAGGGCGACGGCGGCGGCGCCGGCGAGTGGGGCCGCGCGGCCACCAACGAGCTGATCCGCAGCCGCATCAAGGTCAAGAGCATGAACTTCATGCGCGGGCGCACCTTCCTGAACAAGTACGTGATCATCGACGAGGCGCAGAACCTCACGCCCAAGCAGATGAAGACGCTGATCACCCGCGCCGGCCCCGGCACGAAGATCATCTGCATGGGCAACCTCGCGCAGATCGACACGCCCTACCTCACCGAAGGCTCGTCGGGCCTCACCTTCGCGGTCGACAAGTTCAAGGGCTGGCCGCACGGCGGGCACATCACGCTGGCGCGCGGCGAACGCTCGCGCCTGGCCGACTTCGCAAGCGACGTGCTCTAGATTCATCGGCTCCGGCCGACACCGGCCCGCGCATGCTCCCGGAGCATCGCGGGCTTTTTTTCACCCGCCATGACAGGCTACTGACAAGACGTTGTCAGGAGGCGGCTCGCACCATCCAGGCTCCTTCCAACGCAACGAACGAAAGAGAGCACTTCATGACCACCCATGCCATCACCTGGTTCGAGATTCCGGTCGCCAACCTGGACCGCGCCCAGGCCTTCTACGAAACCGTGCTCGCGCGCAAGCTGCGCCGCGAAGACTTCGGCGGCAACCCGCTGGCCGTGTTTCCCTACGACGACCCCGCCACCGGCGGCGCGCTGAAGCCCGGCGCCAACACCAGTGCGCAGGCCGGCAGCGGCATCCGCGTCTACCTCGACTGCATGCCCAGCATCGATGCCGTGCTCTCGCGCGTCGAAGCGGCCGGCGGGCAGATCGTGGCGCCCAAGTCGGCGCTGCCACCGGGCATGGGCTTCATCGCCCACCTGCGCGACACCGAAGGCAACGAAGTCGGCCTGCACGCCCCGGCCTGAGACACCCATGGCACAACGCAACTGGATTGCGGTCGCCAGCGCCGAGCACGCCCGGCGCGGCCGGGACCACCGGCCGCTCGGGTTCATGCAGGTGGGCCACGGCAAGCTCGCGCCACTCAAGCGCGTGGCGGCGGGCGACCGCGTGGCCTACTACGCGCCGGCCACGGTGTTCGGCGGCACGGACAAGCTGCAAAGCTTCGTGGCGCTGGGCATCGTGCAGCCGGGCGATCCGTACGAGTTCGACATGGGCAACGGCTTCGTCCCATGGCGCCGCGACGTGGCCTATGTCGCCGCGCACGAGGCGCCCATCGCCCCGCTGATCGAACGCCTTGCCTTCATCGAAACCCCGAAGCAATGGGGCTACAAGTTCCGCTTCGGCCTGTTCGACATCACCGACATCGACATGAAACTGATCGCGCAGACGATGAAGGCCGAACCGAAGGCGCTCCTGTTTTGAGCGCTTTCGCCCTCCTCATCCGCCACTTCCGGAGAAAAACCGCATGGACCCCATCCGCCAACACCACGACGCCTTCCGCGTCGCCGGCCTCACGGTACGCACCACCAACCGCGAAGAGATCGACCCCGCCACCGCACGCATCGGCGCGCTGTGGAACCGCTTCTTCGGCGAACAGACCTACGAGTCGACGCCGTACCGCACCAGCGACACGCGCATCTTCAGCGTCTACTCCGCCTACGAATCGGACGCGCACGGCGCCTTCGACATGACGGCCGGCGTCGCCGTCTCGGATGGCGCCAACAGCGTCGCCATCGAAGCCGGCGACTACCTCGTGTTCACAGGCCGCGGCGAGATGCCGCAGATGGTGATCGCCACCTGGCAGCGCATCTGGCAGTATTTCGAGGCGCACCCGGAAATCGTGCGCCGCTACCGCAGCGATTTCGAAGCCTACGAGGGGCCGGACGCAGTGGCGATCCATATCGGAGTCTCATGAGCACACGCAAGGGCTGGCGCGACAGGCTGGCCGGCTACCCGAACCTGCCGAACGTGAAGGCCATTCCCCCGGCCATGCGCGCGCGGCATGGCGAGGGCACCATCGCCACGCCCTCGCCCGCTGAAGTCGAGGAGGCCATGCGCGGCGTGCCCGAAGGCCGCCTCGCTACCGTGCTCGGCATCGGCGAAGACATCGCGGCGCGCCACCAGGCCACCATCGGCTGCACCGTGACCACGGCGATCTTCGCCCACATGGTGGCCCACGCCACCGAGGAAGCCATGACGACGGGCGCCGGTCGCACGCCAGGCACGCCGTACTGGCGCACACTCAAGATCGGCGGCGAACTCAACCCCAAGTACCCGGGCGGCATCGAGGCCCAGATGTCGCGCCTCGAGGCCGAAGGCCACACGGTGGTCCAGCGCGGCAAGCGCTACTTTGTCGAGGACTTCGCCAGGAAGCTCGTCGGAACGCGTTGATGCGCCGCGCCGACCGCCTCTTTCAGCTCGTGCAGCTCATCCGCGGCCGCCGCCTCACCACGGCCGCCTTCCTGGCGCAGCGCCTGGAGGTGTCCGAGCGCACGGTGTACCGCGACGTCGCCGACCTGCAGCACCAGGGCGTGCCGATCGAGGGCGAGGCCGGCGTCGGCTACCGCCTCGGCGCGGGCTTCGAGCTGCCGCCGCTGATGTTCACGCAGGACGAGGCGTCGGCGCTCGTGGCCGCCGCGCGCATGACCCAGAGCTGGGTCGATCCGGCGATGGCGCGCAACATCGAGACGGGCCTGGGAAAGATCCTGTCGGTGCTGCCACCGGCGGCGCGCGTGTCGGCCGAGGCGCTGGCGCTGTATGCACCCGCGCTCGGCCTCGACGACGCCCTGCGCACGCGGCTGCAGACGCTGCGCGAGGCCGTGCAGGCGCACCAGAAGCTGCGGCTGCACTACCGCGACGTCTCGGGCGACGCCAGCGAGCGCACGGTGCGGCCGCTGGGCTGCTTCTACTGGGGCAAGGTCTGGACGCTCTCGACGTGGTGCGAGCTGCGCAACGATTTCCGTGGCTTCCGGGTCGACCGCATGGAGGCCGTGGAGGTGCTCGCGACGCGCTTCCAGGACGAACCCGGCAAGACGCTGGCCGACCTGCTGCGGCAGGTGAAGGCCGAGGCGCAGCGCCACAAGGTGTGGGAGCAGAAGCCGCCGGCCTCGACATCCGAACCCGGCGGCGATGCCGGCTGACGAGCTGCCCTGCGGTCAGTACTCGTCGTTGTTGCTGTAGCCGACGAGGTTCTCGAACTTGGTGATCGGCTTCAGGAAGGCCAGCTTCACCGTGCCGGTCGGGCCGTTCCGGTGCTTGCTGATGATCACCTCGGCCACGCCCGGCTCCTTCGACTCCTTGTTGTAGTAGTCGTCGCGGTAGATGAACATGATGATGTCCGCGTCCTGCTCGATGGCGCCGGATTCGCGCAAGTCGCTCATCATGGGACGCTTGTCGGTACGCGCTTCCACGCCGCGGCTGAGCTGCGACAGCGCGATCACCGGGCACTTCAATTCCTTGGCCAGCATCTTCAGGCCGCGCGAGATTTCGCCCACGGCCGTGGCGCGGTTCTCGTCGCCCGAGCTGCTGGTCGACATGAGCTGCAGGTAGTCGACCACGATCAGACCCAGGCGCCCGTACTGGCGTGCCAGCCGGCGCGCATTGGCGCGCAGCTCGCTGGACGAGAGGCCCGGCGTCTCGTCGATGTGCAGCGACACCGTGCGCAGTTTCTCGATGGCCTCGGTCAGGCGCGGCCACTCTTCGTCGCTGAGCTTGCCGGTGCGCAGGTGGCCCTGGTCGATGCGGCCGATGGAACCCACGATACGCACCGCCAGCTGGGCGGCGCCCATTTCCATCGAGAACACCGCCACCGGCAGCCCCTCTTCGAGCGCCACGTGCTCGGCGATGTTGATCGCCAGCGAGGTCTTGCCCATCGAGGGACGCGCGGCCAGCACGATCATGTCGCCCGGCTGCAGGCCCGAGGTCATCTTGTCGAAGTCGTTGAAGCCCGTGCGCACGCCCGTGATGTCGTTCGGGTTCTCGGCCATCTCGGTCACACGGTCGAGCAGCTCGACCACCAGGGAATCCATGCTCTGGAAGCCCTGCTTCATCCGCGTGCCTTCTTCGCCGATGTTGAAGATCTTCTGCTCGGCTTCGTCCAGGATCTTGTCGACCGGCTTGCCCTGCGGATTGAAGGCGTTGGTCGCGATCTCGTCGGCGGCGGTCACGAGCTTGCGCAGGATGGAGCGCTCGCGCACGATCTCGGCGTAGCGCCGGATGTTGCTCGCGCTCGGCACGTACTGCGCGAGCGAGTTCAGGTAGACCAACCCGCCGATGTCATCGGCCTTGCCGAGATTCTGCAGCTGCTCGAAGACCGTGATCACGTCGGCCGGCTTGCTGGCATTGATCAGCCCGCCGATGGCCGCGTAGATCAGCTTGTGCTCATGGCGGTAGAAGTCGCCGTCGACCAGCAGGTCGCCCATGCGGTCCCAGGCGCCGTTGTCCAGCAGCAAGCCCCCCAGCACGCTGGATTCGGCCTCGATGGAATGAGGCGGAATGCGCAATTGCGCGATCTGGCGGTCGGCCGACGAATCATTGTCGGCATAGGAGAAAACAGCGGACATGGACTTCCCTTGCAACCCTGCATGCTAAG
The DNA here is from genome assembly GCF_041154445.1 of Variovorax sp. V118. Lineage (GTDB taxonomy): Bacteria > Pseudomonadota > Gammaproteobacteria > Burkholderiales > Burkholderiaceae_C > Variovorax > Variovorax boronicumulans. Next base: position 3,525,981 of record NZ_AP028663.1, read on the forward strand.
CCGCGCAGGACGCGCCGCGTGTGGACAAGGTTGTTAATAAACGGTGAACTTCCGGTGCAGCGAGCTGGACAACCCACGCGCAGAAAAGAAAAAGCCGCCCGAAGGCGGCTTTCTTGCGTCAGCGCACGGGGCGCTGCGAACGATCAGGCGGTTTCGCCGTAGACCGTGACGGTGATCTCGACGACCACGTCGGTGTGCAGCGAGACGCTCACGGTGTTGTCGCCAACGACCTTGATCGGGCCGTTGGGCAGACGCACTTGCGACTTGGCAACCTTGTAGCCCTGCTTGTTCAGCTCTTCGGCGATGTCGCCGTTGGTGACCGAACCGAACAGACGGCCGTCCACGCCAGCCTTTTGGGTCAGCTTGACGGTCGAGCCGGCGAGCTTCTCGCCCTGGGCTTGCGACTCGGCCAGCTTGGCGGCTGCAGCCTTTTCGAGTTCGACGCGCTTGGCTTCGAATTCGGCCTTGTTGGCAGCGGTGGCGCGACGGGCGCGGCCCGAGGGGATCAGGAAGTTGCGTGCGTAGCCGTCCTTGACCTTGACGATGTCGCCCAGGCCGCCGACGTTCAGAACCTTGTCCAGAAGAATGATTTGCATGGTGTGTGCTCCTTCTTAGACGCGGTGCTGGTCGCTGTACGGCACCATGGCCAGGAAGCGCGCGCGCTTGATGGCGGTGTTCAGCTGACGCTGGTAGATCGCGCGCGTGCCGGTCAGGCGTGCGGGGATGATCTTGCCGTTTTCGCTGATGAAGTCACGCAGCGTGTCGATGTCCTTGTAGTCGATTTCTTCGACGCCAGCGACGGTGAAACGGCAGAAGCGCTTGCGCTTGAACAGCAGCGACTGGGTGTTGCGCTTCGGGCGCTTGTCTTTGTTGAATTTCTTGAACGTGGCCATTGGGGGACCTCTTGTCGAAAATTAATCTTGCTGAAAATCCTGGATGTGCAGGACCGGATGCTTGCCGTTGCCCGGTGTCGCGAGAAACCCCTGGAATCGCCAGAGACTTCCCATCGACTGCGCTGCGAGCCGCTCGGCGATGGCGCCGAACGCAACGGCCTTGAGGGCCGTCTTCACCTGCCGGGGCTTTCCCGCCTCCTGGAGCGTCGACTCATGGTCGAGCTTCAGATCGAGGGCGGGAAGGCCGGCTGGCGTGTATCGCAGGGTTCCGAGTTCGGCGACAGAGGCGGTCAGCAGAAGCTGGTTGACCCCGGTCGCCGCAGCGGCAGCCGTCACGCCATCAGTTGTTGTTGGCGGCGTATTCGGCCTGCTGGGCCTTGCGGGCCTCTTCGCGCTCGACCGTCTTCATCATCGACGAAGGACCGGTGTCGGCCTTCTTCTTCTGAACGGTCAGGTGACGCAGCACGGCATCGTTGAACTTGAACGCGTGTTCCAGTTCGCCCATCACGGCTTGTTCAGCTTCGATGTTGACGCACAGGTAGTGGGCCTTGTTGAGCTTGTTGATCTGGTAAGCCAGCTGACGGCGGCCCCAGTCTTCAACGCGGTGGACCTTGCCGCCGCCGGCCGTGATCAGGCCCTTGTAACGCTCCAGCATGGCCGGAACTTGTTCGCTCTGATCCGGGTGGATGAGCAAGATGATTTCGTAGTGACGCATGGCACTCCTTGTGGATTCTTCCGTGGAAGAGGAAAAGCCACCCGCAGCGTCGGGCGCGGTATGGCAAGGCAAAGCCGGCGATTATAGCCCTGTGTTGCGCAATCCGGCAAGGCACCTCAGTCGTTGAGGGCCTTGTCGAGGGCAGCCGCCTTCTCCGCGCCAACGGCGGCGCGGATCTTGGGCGCAAGTGCCAGGAGGTCTTCGTAGCTGGTCGTGCCTTCGACCTGGAGGTTGAGCCGGAAGCCCATCAGGCCCAGGCCGCCGGTCAGCTGGGTGGCAATCGGATACGCGTCCTTGTAGCGCTGCTGCCGGCTGCGGCCGGAAGGTGCAGCAGGCGCCGGGGCCGCCGAAACCGCGGGCGCCACGGCTGGCGGCTGGCCGGCCAGAGGCGCCAGCAGGCCCAGCGCGACCATCTGATCGACCTCCTCGCGCCCGATGCCCAAGCCCGAGGCCAGCACGTCGTCGATCGAGCGCTTGCCGTCGAACTGGATGAAGGCCGAGCGCTGGCGCGGCGTCAACGGCACCGAGCGGTCCTTGAGGACCTGCTGTCCGGCTTCCGTCTTGACAAGAATCATGGGGGTCTCCGGCGAAGTGCTGACACAGGCCCTGACGGGCCGCATCACCTCAAGCAGGCAGCCGGATTGCGCCGCCTGCGAATGTCACGAGTCTGACACCGGAAACGCACTTTGTTTCATTTGCACAGGCGGGCACGGGGGAATCCCCCATGGGGATTTCCGCCATTCGCCGCGTGGCATCACGTGGCGGTGCATGCCCGCCGCGCGCTGGCTCAGCCTCTTTGGGCCAGTTGCTGCCAGGTGTCGATCACGCTGTCCGGGTTCAGCGAGATCGATTCGATGCCCTGCTCCGCCAGCCACAGCGCGAAGTCCGGGTGGTCGCTGGGGCCCTGGCCGCAGATGCCGACGTACTTGCCTTCGGCCTTGCAGGCCTTGATGACGCGGCTCAGCAGTGCCTTGATGGCCGGGTCGCGCTCGTCGAAGTCGGCCGCCAGCAACTCGAGGCCGGAGTCGCGGTCCAGGCCCAGCGTGAGCTGGGTCAGGTCGTTCGAACCGATCGAGAAGCCGTCGAAGAACTTCAGGAACTCTTCCGGCAGCACCGCATTGCTCGGCACTTCGCACATCATGATCAGCTTGAGCGCGTTCTCGCCGCGCTTGAGGCCGTGCTCGCCCAGCAGCGTGGTCACGCGCTCGGCCTGGCCCAGCGTGCGCACGAAGGGCACCATGATCTGCACGTTGGTCAAGCCCATGTCGTTGCGCACGCGCTTGAGCGCCTCGCATTCCATGGCAAAGGCCTCGCCGAAATCGGCGCTCAGGTAGCGCGCGGCACCGCGGAAGCCCAGCATCGGGTTTTCTTCTTCCGGTTCGTAGCGGCTGCCGCCGATCAGCTTGCGATACTCGTTCGACTTGAAGTCCGAGAGGCGCACGATGACGGGCTTGGGCCAGAACGCGGCGGCAATGGTCGCGACGCCCTCGGTCACCTTGTCGACGTAGAACGCACGCGGCGAGGCATGGCCGCGGGCCACCGACTCGACGGCCTTCTTCAGGTCGTTGTCGACGTTCGGGTAGTCGAGGATCGCCTTCGGGTGCACGCCGATGTTGTTGTTGATGATGAACTCCAGGCGCGCCAGGCCCACGCCGTGGTTCGGCAGCTGCGCGAAGTCGAAGGCGAGCTGGGGGTTGCCCACGTTCATCATGATCTTCAGATCGATCTCGGGCATCACGCCGCGCTGCACTTCGGTCACTTCGGTCTCGAGCAGGCCGTCGTAGATGAAGCCGGTGTCGCCCTCGGCGCAGCTCACGGTGACGAGCGTGCCGTCCTTGAGCAGGTCGGTCGCGTCGCCGCAGCCGACCACGGCCGGAATGCCGAGCTCGCGCGCGATGATGGCGGCGTGGCAGGTGCGCCCGCCGCGGTTGGTGACGATGGCGGCGGCGCGCTTCATCACCGGTTCCCAATTGGGGTCGGTCATGTCGGTGACGAGCACGTCGCCGGCCTGCACCTGGTCCATTTCGCTGATGTTGTGCACGATGCGCACGGCACCCGTGCCGATCTTCTGGCCGATGGCACGGCCTTCGGCCAGCACGGCGCCCTTGCCCAGCAGCTTGTAGCGCTGCTCGGCCTTGCCCTGCTGCTGGCTCTTCACCGTTTCGGGACGCGCCTGCAGGATGTAGAGGTGGCCGTCGGTGCCGTCCTTGCCCCACTCGATGTCCATCGGGCGGCCGTAGTGCTCTTCGATCACCAGCGCGTAGCGGGCCAGCTGCTCGACGTCGGCGTCGCTCAGCGAGTAGCGGTTGCGCTGCTCGGCCTTGACGTCGGTGGTCTTGACCAGCTTGCCGCTCGCCTTCTTCTCTTCGGGCGTGGCGAACTCCATCTGGATCAGCTTGGAGCCGAGGTTGCGGCGGATCACGGCCTTCTTGCCGGCCTTGAGGGTCGGCTTGTGGACGTAGAACTCGTCGGGGTTCACCGAGCCCTGCACCACCGTCTCGCCCAGGCCATAGCTCGAAGTGATGAACACGACCTGGTCGAAGCCCGACTCGGTGTCGATGGTGAACATCACGCCGGCGGCGCCGAGGTCGGAGCGCACCATGCGCTGCACGCCGGCCGACAGCGCGACCACGTCGTGCTCGAAGCCCTTGTGCACGCGGTAGCTGATGGCGCGGTCGTTGTACAGGGAGGCGAACACCTCCTTCATCTTGTGCAGCACGTCGTCGATGCCGACCACGTTCAGGAAGGTTTCCTGCTGACCGGCGAACGAAGCGTCGGGCAGGTCTTCGGCGGTGGCCGAGGAGCGCACGGCGAACGAGGCGGCGGGGTTGCCGGCGCTCAGCGTGGCAAAGGCCTCGCCGATGGCTTTCTGCAGGTCGGCCGGGAACGGCTGGGCCTCGACCATGGCACGGATTTCGGCGCCGGCCGTGGCCAGGGCGCGCACGTCTTCGGTGTCCAGCGCGGCCAAGCGCTTGCTGATCTTGTCGGCCAGGCCGTCGTGCGCCAGGAACTGGCGGAACGCGTGGGCCGTGGTCGCAAAACCGGTCGGCACGCGCACGCCCTGTGGCAGCTGCGAGATCATTTCGCCGAGGCTGGCGTTCTTGCCGCCAACCGACTCGACGTCGGTCATCCTCAGGTTTTCAAATGGCACGACCAGTGCGGTCGCCTCGAAAAGTGCAGACATGGGGAAGCTCCAGAAGTTGAAACCGGCGCTGCATGCAGACGGCGCAGCACGATCGTTGTCGTTGCTTTGGGTGCGGTCGCGGTGTGCATGGAAAGAATTCGAGGGGGTGGGGAAAGCGGATTCCCGATAATGGCCCGGATTGTAGGCGTGGCAGGTCGCGCGCGCCGCAGGACTCCGCCGCAAAAGCAACACCATGCATACACGCACCGTTTTCTTCGTCTCCGACGGCACCGGCATCACCGCCGAAACCTTCGGCAATGCCGTTCTGGCCCAGTTCGAGATGAAGCCGCGCCACGTGCGGCTGCCGTTCACCGACACGGTCGACAAGGCGCACCAGGCGGTGCGGCAGATCAACCACACGGCCGAAGTCGAGGGCGTGCGCCCCATCGTCTTCACCACGCTGGCCAACATGGACGTGCTGGGCGTGATCGAAACCGGCTGCAAGGGCATGCTGCTGGACATGTTCGGCACCTTCGTGCGGCCGCTGGAAATCGAGCTGGCCATGAAGTCGAACCATCGCATCGGCCGCTTCAGCGACGTCAGCAAGAGCAAGGCCTACAACGACCGCATCGCGGCCATCGACTTCAGCCTGCAGCACGACGACGGCCAGAGCCACCGCGACCTGGAAGGCGCCGACGTGATCCTGGTCGGCGTGAGCCGCAGCGGCAAGACGCCCACCTCGCTCTACCTGGCGATGCAGCACGGCCTGAAGGCGGCCAATTACCCGCTGATTCCCGAAGATTTCGACCGCCGCCAGCTCCCGCCGGCGCTGAGCCCGCACCGCAAGAAGATCTTCGGCCTGACGATCCAGCCCGAGCGACTGAGCGAGATCCGCAACGAGCGCCGGCCCAACTCGCGCTACGCCAGCCTCGAGAACTGCCGCCACGAAATCAGCGAGGCCGAGGCCATGATGCGGCGCGCCGGCATCCGCTGGCTCTCGACGACCACCAAGTCGATCGAGGAAATCGCCACCACGATCCTGCAGGAGCTGCGGCCGGAGCGATTGGTCTACTGATTTGCTATCTTTTCAGTAGCAAGCACCACTCGCCCGCCGGGCTATCCGAACAGATACTGCGTGACGCCGTCCGCGCCAGTCACCGGCTGGCAGGGCATGCGCCACACGGCCTCGATCAGCGCAGGCTGCAGCACCTCGGCGGTCGCCCCCTGGCGCAGGCTGCCGGGCGCACCCAGCACCACAACCTCATCGGCATAGCGCCGCGCCAGGTTCAGGTCGTGCAGCACGGCCACCACGCCCACGCCCCGCGCCGCCCAGGCGCGCAGCAGGCGCATCGCCGAATGCTGGTGCGCGAGGTCGAGCGCGGCGGTCGGCTCGTCGAGCAGCAGCCAGCGGCTCGCGCCATCGGGGCGCGGATGCCAGAGCTGGGCCAGCGCCCGCGCCAGGTGGACCCGCGCCTTCTCGCCGCCCGACAGCGTGTTGAGGATGCGTGGCGCCAGCGCCGTGACGTCGGTCAGGGCCATCGCCTCGGCCATGATCGCGTCCTCGTCGCGGGTCGGCGCGCGGCGGTGCGGGTAGCGGCCGAGCGCGACGATGTCCTGCGCCGTGAAGTCGAAGGCGACCGCGCTTTCCTGCGGCATCAGGGCCCGGCGCAATGCCAGCGTGGGCATGCCGTGGTCTGACAGTGGCCGGCCGTCGAGCATCGCCCTGCCCTGCGTCGGCTCGCGCTGGCCGGCCAGCACCGACAGCAGCGTCGACTTGCCGGCGCCGTTCGGGCCGAGGATCGCAGTCACGCGGCCCGGCGCCAGTTCGACCGATGCATTCGCCAACAACGTCTTCGCGCCGATGCGCACCTCGACAGCGGCGCACGCCAGCGCCCCGTATCCCTTCGCCGCCGTCATATGCGCCCCCTGAAATGCCGCAGCATCACGAGGAACATCGGCACGCCGATGAAAGCCGTGAGCACACCCAGCGGCAACTCGGCCGGTGCCATCACCGTGCGCGCCACCGTGTCGGCCGCGAGCACCAGCGCCGCGCCCAGCAGCGCCGAGGCCGGCAGCACGATGCGGTGATCGGGCCCGGCCACCATGCGCACCCAGTGCGGCGCGATCAGGCCGATGAAACCGATGATCCCGGTCGTGGCCGTCACCGCACCCACCGCCACCGCCGTGATGACCACGGCGCGCCGCTTGGTGCGCTCCACGTCCACGCCCAGCAGCGCCGCCTGCGCCTCGCCGAGCGCGATGGCGTTCAGGGGCGAAGCGAGCGACGCCGCGGCCCAGCACGAGAGCAACACCGCCACCCCCACCAGGATGACCGCGCTCCAGCGCGCGCCGCCCAGGCTGCCCAGCAGCCAGAACTGCAGGCTGCGCAGTTGCTCGTCGGTCGCCATCACGCTCAGCAGGCCGAGGCCGGCACCGGCCAGCGCATTGATCGCAATGCCCGCCAGCAGCATCAGCGCCATGCGCGTGCCGCCTTCGCTGCGCGACAGACCGTAGATCAGCAAGGTCACGACGAAGCCACCGCCGAAAGCCATGAGCACCAGCGTCCAGCTGCCGAGCGTGCGCGGCAGCATCGGCCAGAACGAGGCGCCCAGCACGATGGTGATGCCGGCCGCCAGCGCCGCGCCGCTGCTGATGCCGATCAGCCCCGGGTCGGCCAGCGGATTGCGGAACAGCCCCTGCATCAGCGTGCCCGCCATGCCGAGCCCCGCGCCCGCCGCCACACCGAGGACGAGGCGCGGCAAGCGGATGTTGAGGAACACGAGATGCTCGGGCGACTGGCTGCCTGCGCCCTGCCCCAGCGAGGTCAACACATTCCAGAGCTGCGAAAGACTGATGGCATAGGCCCCCGACACCGCCCCCACCGCGAAGGCCGCAACGAGCAGCACCGCGCTGCCGCAGAGCACGGCACGCGCCCCCAAGCGCTGGCTCATGCGAGCGCGGCCCGGAACTTGTCGTGCAGTTCGCCGATGGCGGCCGGCAGGCGCGGGCCAAAGCCCAGCAGCAGCAAGGCGTCCTGCGTGATGAGCGCGCGCTTCTTGTAAGCCGGCGTCAGCGCCAGTTCGGGCCGCTCCCAGAACTTGTCGACGCCGCCGTGCGCCTCGATGCTCTGCGTGCTCGTGAGGATGATGTCGGGCGCCGCGCTGGCCATGGCCTCGGCCGTCATCGGCCGGTAGCCGTGGAAGCCGCCCAGCGCGTTCACGCCACCCGCAAAGCCGATCACCGCATGCGCCGCGGTCTTCTCGCCGGACACCTGCGGACTCGCACTGTGCGACAGCACGAACAGCACCTTCGGCTTGCGCCCCTTCGCGCCGCCGATGCGCTGCAGCACCTGTGCCCATTCGGCATCGAGCCGGGCCTGCAGTTCGCGCGCCTGCACCTCCTTGGCAGCTGCGCGGCCCACGGCCTGCACCTTGCGCTGCACCTCGCCCCAGCTGTGGTCGGCCTCGATGATCTCGACCTTCACGCCGGCCGTGCGGATCTGGTCGAGCACGACGGTCGGGCCCGACTCGTTGGTCGCGATGATCGCGTCAGGCTTCAGCGAGAGCAGCCCTTCGGCCGACAGCTGGCGCATGTAGCCCACCTTGGGCGTGGCGCGCGCCGCAGCGGGGAACAGGCTGGTCGTGTCGGTGCCGACCAGCTGGCCTTCGGCGCCGAGCGCATAGACCACCTCGGTGATCGCGCCGCTGACCGTCACCAGCCGCGGGAGGCGCTTGCTGTCCTGTGCGAACGCGGGCCACGCGCCCGCGCCGAGCGCCGCAGCAGACAGCAGGCGCAGCGCATCACGGCGACGCGGCACGGAAGAAGAAAGAAAAGAGAGATCTCGTTGTTCAGTCATGGGATCACGGACAGCGAAAGAGAAAGATGCGCGTCAGCCGCGCCGGGGAATGTTGTGTGCGATGCGCCAGAGCACGCCGGTCGGGTCGGTCAGCGTGAAATCGACCATGCCCCACGGGCGCTCGGCGGGCGGCGTGGTCTGCACTGCGTAGCGTTCGGTCAGCCGCTGCGCCTGCACGCGGTCCCACCAGGCCAGCGCGTCATCGACGAGCAGATGCATCATGAAATTCTCTGCATGGGTCTGGACGTAGAAGTCCTGCAGCAGGAAGCTGCTCTCGCCACAGAAGAAGTAAGCAATGCCGTCCTCGTTCGAGGCCAGCGTGAAGCCCAGGTCCTGGTAGAAGGCAATGGAGAGCGCGAAGGCCTTCGCCGGCACGAAGGCCTTGATCTCGACCACGCCCGGAAAGGTGTCGGCACTCATCGCGCTGGCGCTTCCGAGGTGGCCAGGCGCGAGAGCTTGGCCACGATCTGGCGCCACTCCGCGCGCTCGGGCACGCCCGGCTTGCGCGCACCGAAGAACATCGCCATCAGCTCGCCCTCGCCATCGAAGGCCTCGACCGAGGTCACGATGCCGTCGCTGGTCGGCTTCTGGACGATCCACACGCTCGCGATGCGGTCTTCGCGCAGGTGCAGGTTGAACCCGGGATCGAGCACGTTGAGCCACTGCATGCCATGCATCTCCATCGGCTCGATGCGCACGACCGGCCCCGAGTGGATCTGGATGCAGCCGGGGCTGCCGACGAACACCATGATCGGCGTGCCGTCGAACGAAGCCTCGAGCAGCAGCTCGCGCACCGCGCCGGTCTCGGCCCGCTGCGTGAACTCGCCTTCGGTGAGGCGAAAGCTCTGCTGGCGCTCCACGTCGAACTTGTTCAGCAGGCCGAAGAACTCGTGCGTGTCCTGCATGCCGCGCCAGGCATCGGCCAGCGCGACCGCATCGATGGCACTGTCGTCGCGCGGCGCCGCCTTCTTCTCGGCGGGCACGAACTGCACCGGTGCGTGGGGCGCGGCGGTGTAGGTGTCGATGACCGACTGGAACGCATCGCGATCGGTCGCGTCGCGCACGAAGATCTTGTGCACCGCCACGCCCTGCGGATTGAAGAACTGCAGGCTCAGCGACGGCGGCACCCCGGCATTGGCCGCCGCCTCGCTGACCGCGAACCCCGCATGCCAGCGGCTGAAGAACAGGCGCAGGTCGATGGCCTCGCCCAATGCGAGACCCATGGCGTCGCTGCCGGACACCTTCTCGTAGACGCCGGTCTTCTCGTGCACCGTGGTCTCGTTGCGCGTGAGCGCCAGCACGGGGCCGCACAGCTCCAAGGCTTGCAGCAGCTCGACCCACGGGCCCTTCAGCCGCGTGGCGCGCAGCGCCTTGTCGTGCGCGCCGGTGTGCGCCGCGATGGCGGCGCCTTCACTCAGGCCCATGGCCGCGGCCGCGTCCTTGTGGCGCATGCCCTTGGCGCGCAGTTCGGCGAAACGGGTGCGGATGTCTTCGGCATTCATCGGGTGTCCTTTGTTTGGAGAGAAGTGGCGGTGCGGCTCAGAAGTCCGCCACGAGCGAGACGTTGAAGCTGCGGCCCGGCTGGGTGTAGGCGTCGCGGATGGCCGAGGTGGTCGTCACGCCGCGCACATCGCTCCACATCCAGTAGCGCTTGTTGGTGAGGTTGGTCACCGACGCGTTCAGGCGCAGGTCCTTGCGGATGCGCCACTGCGCGCTGATGTCCAGCGTGGTGGCCGCCGGCGTGCGGAACTGCAGGCCCGTGGTCACTTCGCTGCGATCGACGTCTTCCCACTCCTTGGCGCCATGATGAACCGCATCGAGGCGCACGCTCCAGGCCGGCGCCTGGTACTTGAGTCCGGCGCTGAACTTCTGCGGATCGATCGAGTTGAGCGGCCGGTTGTTGGTGCGGTCGCGGCCCTGCGTGCGGCCGTAGGCGAAGGGCACGGAGAAGCCGTTGCCGTTCTCGGTGAAATCGAGCTCGCCCTTGATCTCGAAGCCGCTGATGCGCGCGCGTCCGACGTTGACGGTCTGGTAGATCAGCGGGTCGATGCGCGGAATGCCGCGCCCGCCCACGAGCCTGTCGTTCTCGATGAGGTCCTTGTAGTCGCCGGTGAAGGCGGCCACGTCGAAGCTCAGGAGGCCGGTGCGACCGCGCACGCCCAGCTCGATGTTCTGGCTCTTCTCGGGCTTGAGGTTCGGGTTCGGGATCGTCTTGTAGCCCGAGATCACGTTCTCGAAGAAGTTGTTCACCTGGAACGCGTTGGGCGCCTTGAAACCCGAGGCGTAGTTGCCATACACGCTGAACTGCGACGTGGCGCGGAACAGCACGCCCAGCTTGGGCGACACGGCCGAGCCCGACAGCGACACGGCCTGCGCGTTGAAGCCCGCCTGCTTCGCGTCGAGCGAGAAGCGGTCGAAACGGATGCCGGGCGTGATGCTCCAGCGGTCGTGAATGAACTCGTCCTGCACATAGAAGGCGGTCGAGGTTTCGCGCGTGTCGGGGAAGCGCTTGAGCGGGTAGCTCTCGCCGGCTGGCGGCACGAGGCCGGTCTGCAGGTTCTCGACATTGGTGCGCGTGTAGTCCAGGCCGTAGGTGATCTTCTGGGCCCAGCTGCCCATGCGGATCGTCTTGTCGGCCTGCAGGCCGAACTGCCAGGTGTTCTCGTCGTAGGTGACGTCGCGCGTGCGGTCGGCCGCGGTGAAGCGGTCTTCGTGGATGTACTCGCGCGAGCCGGCCTTCTGGTAGCTCACGACGGCGAGCAGGTTGTCGGCCACCACGCTGTTCAGGCGCAGCCGGCCTTCGTAGGTGAGGCGGTCGCGGTCGAGGTCGGTCTTGGCATTGAGGCCGATCACCGAGGTGGACGCATACGGCGGCTTGGCCACGCCCGACAGCAGGTTGTAGCGGCTGCTCTTCTCGACGTGTTCGAAGGTGAAGGCGTGGCGCTGGTCGGCGTTGGGCGTGAGGATGGCCTTGGCCAGCAGCGAGCGGGTCTGGTCGCGCTGCGGGTTGGGCGTGGTGCGGTCGAGGTTGGGCACGTTGAGCGAGCCCCGGTTCTCGAGTTCGCTGGCACGCCCGAGGTTGGCGGACACGAGCCACTCGAGCACGTCGTTCGCCTTGCCCGCGAGCGTGACGCCGCCGCGCACGCCGTTGTCTTCGCCGCTGTAGCCGATGTTGGCGCTGCCGCCGAAGGTCTTGCCCTCGCGCAGGAAGGACGAGGGCTCGCGGGTGATGAAGTTGACCAGCCCGGCCAGGCCGTCCGAGCCGTACAGCGCCGAGGCCGGGCCCTTGATGATCTCGATGCGCTCGACGAGGCTGATGTCGAAGTAGTCGCGCCCGAACGCATTGGCGCTGAACACGTAGCTGCGCGGCGTGCGGATGCCGTCGGTCAGCAGCAGCACGCGGTTACCGTCGAGGCCGCGGATGTTGAAGCCCGCGTTGCTGTCGCGCCCGGTGTTGCCCTGCGCCAACCCGAAGCGCGCCGGCGAACGCTTGACCGACACGTTGGGCAGGTCGCGTACGGCATCGCGGATGTCGTGGATCTGCTTGCTCTCGATGTCCTGGCGGTTGATGACCTCGATGCTCAGCGGCAGGTCGTCCCTGGCCTGCTCCGAGCGCGATCCGCTCACCACCACTTCGCCGAGCGCCGCGAGTTGCTGGGACCACGCAGGCGCGGCGGCCATGCCGAAGGCCGAGGCGATCAGCCAGGGCAGCAGCGCGGGTCGATGGGAAGACGGTCGAGGGAAATGAGCGGCCACGAAAAAGGTCCAGAAAACAGTTGAAGAACTGCTTGCTGGACCTTGAGGCGCAAAGGCTTGCGCGAGTGACCTGGCTGGCAATGAGGGGCAGCGGTGTGCCCGTGTTTTTATTGTATGAGAATAATTCTCATCTTCACAACTTCAGCACTTAAGACTTACTCACGCAGGGGCCGTCGTGCGGATCAGGTGGTCGAACGCACCGAGCGCCGCCTTCGCGCCGTCGCCGGCCGCGATGATGATCTGCTTGAACGGCACCGTGGTGACGTCACCCGCCGCGAACACGCCGGGCACCGAGGTCTGGCCGCGCGCGTCGACAACGATCTCGCCGTGCTTCGTCAGCTCGACCGTGCCCTTGAGCCAGTCGGTGTTGGGCACCAGGCCGATCTGGATGAACACGCCTTCGAGCTCGACCTTCTTCAACTCGCCCGATGCGCGGTCCTTGTAGACCAGCCCGTTGACCTTCTGGTCGCCGGTGATCTCGGTGGTCTGCGCGTTGGTGAAGATGTCGACGTTCTTCAGGCTCTTGAGCTTGCGCTGCAGCACGGCGTCGGCGCGCAGTTGCGTGTCGAACTCGATCAGCGTCACGTGGCCGACGATGCCGGCCAGGTCGATCGCCGCCTCGACGCCCGAGTTGCCACCGCCGATCACCGCGACGCGCTTGCCCTTGAACAGCGGGCCGTCGCAGTGCGGGCAGTAGGCCACGCCCTTGTTCTTGAACTCGTGCTCGCCCGGCACGTTGATGTTGCGCCAGCGGGCACCGGTCGAGATGATGACGGTCTTGCTCTTGAGCGACGCGCCGCTTTCGAGCTGCACCTCGATCAGGTCCTTGCCCGGCACCAGGGCCTTGGCGCGCTGCAGGTTCATGATGTCGACATCGTAGTCGCGCACATGCTCTTCGAGTGCGTGGGCGAACTTCGGTCCTTCGGTTTCCTTGATCGAGATGAAGTTCTCGATGCCCAGCGTGTCGAGCACCTGGCCGCCGAAGCGCTCCGAGGCGACACCCGTGCGGATGCCCTTGCGCGCGGCGTACACGGCGGCTGCGGCGCCGGCGGGGCCACCGCCGACGATCAGCACGTCGAAGGCGTCCTTGGCGGCGATCTTGGCGGCTTCGCGCTCGACGCCGCTGGTGTCGATCTTGGCGAGGATTTCTTCCAGGCTCATGCGACCCTGGCCGAACTCGGTGCCGTTCAGGAACACAGTCGGCACGGCCATGATCTGGCGTTCCTTGACTTCGTCCTGGAAGGTGCCGCCCTCGATCATCGTGGTGCGGATGCGCGGGTTCTGGATAGCCATCAGGTTCAGCGCCTGGACCACGTCGGGGCAGTTGTGGCAGGTGAGCGAGACATAGATCTCGAACTCGAAATCACCGTCGAGCGCCTTGATCTGGTCGAGCACGGCCTGCTCGACCTTGGGCGGGTAGCCGCCGATCTGCAGCAGCGCAAGGATCAGCGACGTGAATTCATGGCCCATCGGCAGGCCGGCAAAGCGCGGGCCGTGGTTTTCGCTCGGGCGGTTGACCGAGAACGAGGGCTTGCGGTGGTTGTCGTCGCGGCTTTCGGTCAGCGTGACCAGCGGCGAGACTTCGGCAACGTCCTTCAGCAGCGACAGCATTTCGCCCGAAGCCTTGCTGTCGTCGAGCGAGGCAACAATCTCGATCGGCTGCGTGGCGCGTTCGAGGTAACTCTTCAATTGGGCTTTGGTGCTGGCGTCAAGCATGGCGGACTCTCTTTCGATAACTGGAAACTATCAACTGGGGACAAAAAAACCCGGGGCCTCGTGAGCGCCCGGGCTTTGCGCGGGGCGCTTAGATCTTGCCGACGAGGTCGAACGACGGAGCGATGGTCTTGTCGCCGTCATTCCACTTGGCCGGGCAGACTTCGTTCGGGTGCTCGGCGGTGTAGACCGCTGCCTTGAGCTTGCGCAGGGTTTCCTTGACGTCGCGGGCGATTTCGTTGGAGTGCACTTCGGCGGTCTTGATGACACCGTCGGGGTTGATCACGAAAGTGCCGCGCAGTGCCAGGCCTTCTTCGGGGATGTGCACGCCGAACGCGTTGGTCAGCGTGTGGGTCGGGTCGCCCACCAGGGGGAACTTGGCCTTGCCGACGGCCGGCGACGTGTCGTGCCAGACCTTGTGCGAGAAGTGCGTGTCGGTGGTCACGATGTAGACCTCGGCACCCAGCTTCTGGAACTCGGGGTAGTGGTCGGCCGCGTCTTCGACTTCGGTCGGGCAGTTGAAGGTGAAGGCCGCCGGCATGAAGATCAGCACAGACCACTTGCCCTTGAGCGTCTCGTCGGACACATCGATGAACTTGCCGTTGAGGTAAGCCTGGGTCTTGAAGGGTTGGACTGCGGTGTTGATCAGGGACATGTGATTCCTTGGATGCTGCGGTTGGAAAAATAAGCGTGAGCCATGAGTATAACTACCAATATATCGTTTTTGATAGATATCAACTATTGAAAGTATTGGAACCCGCTATGTTTGCCATCGCCTCGCGCATCGCCTTGCGCCAGGTCAATACGAACGTGTATCACCATCACACGCATGCAGACCGGCGCAGCATGGGTTTGCTTGCAAGCGTGTGTTCGCCCCTCCGACAATCACCGCTTTCAGAACAAGGAAAATAATCATGAAGGGCGACCCCAAAGTCATCGAACACCTGCAGGCGCAGCTCAAGAACGAGCTGACCGCGATCAACCAGTACTTCCTCCACTACCGCATGCTCAAGCACTGGGGCCTGGACAAGCTGGCAAAGAAGGAATACGAGGAATCCATCGGCGAGATGAAGCACGCCGACAAGCTCATGGACCGCATCTTCATGCTCGACGGCCTGCCCAACCTGCAGGACCTGGGCAAGCTGAACATCGGCGAAGACGTGCCCGAGCTGCTGCGCTGCGACCTCGGCGCCGAAACCGGCGCGCAGGCGACCATCAAGGACGGCATCGCGCATTGCGAATCGGTGCGCGACTATGTCTCGCGCGACCTGCTGCAAGAGATCCTGGACGACACCGAGGAGCACATCGACTTCCTGGAGACGCAGATCGACCTGATCGACCGCGTCGGCCTGCAGAACTACCTGCAGTTGCAAGTGGGCGAGCTCGAGTAAGCACAACGCAACGCTGTCACGGCATTGCAAACAAACGGGGCTTCGGCCCCGTTTTTTATTGCTCTTTACTTAACTTCATAACCACTGAATAGCAGTCATTCTCATTCGCGCGACTACAATTCGCGTTTTCGATGACTGCCCCCGCCCGTTCCGACAACCGCCGCCGCGCCTATTGGCTCAAGACCCTCCACGAGTGGCATTGGGTCAGTTCCGCCATCTGTCTCGTCGGGATGATCCTGTTCAGCGTCACGGGCTTCACGCTCAATCACGCGGGCCAGATCGAGGCCAAGCCGGTCGTCACCACGCACAACGGCACGGTCGACGACGCCTTGCGCGCCCGCCTCGAACAGCAGCTGCCGGCCGCCAAGGCTCAGCAAGGCAAGGCCCCGCTGCCCGCCGAACTGCAAGCCTGGCTGCGCAAGCAATGGGACATCGACACCGCCGGCCGCGAGGCCGAGTGGTCCGACGACGAAATCTACCTCTCGCTCCCCCGCCCCGGCGGCGACGCCTGGCTGCGCCTGAGCCTGCCCGAGGGCGAGATCGAATACGAGCGCACCGACCGCGGCTGGCTCTCCTACTTCAACGACCTGCACAAGGGCCGCAACACCGGCACGGCCTGGAGCTGGTTCATCGACATCTTCGCGGCCGCCACGCTGGTCTTCTCGGTCACCGGGCTGTTCATTCTCAAGATGCATGCGGGCAACCGCCCCTTCACCTGGCCCATGGTGGGCATGGGGCTGGTGGTGCCGGTGCTGCTCGCGTTGCTGTTCATTCACTGACCGATCCGATCGACGGGTCGGCCCGTGCGTCATCTTTGCTGATTCAGGAAGAAAGAGGTTTTCCCGTGCACCTTCGCTACTCGCTCGCACCGATCGCCATGTCGGCGCTGTTCGCGGCCCCGGCCATTGCCGCCGGCCTGTCGGTCAACATCGAGATTCCCCGGCTCAACGTGTCGGAGTACCACCGCCCCTACGTGGCGACCTGGATCGAACGCGCCGACAGCACGATGGCCGGCACGCTGGCC
Source organism: Variovorax sp. V118 (assembly GCF_041154445.1). GTDB lineage: Bacteria > Pseudomonadota > Gammaproteobacteria > Burkholderiales > Burkholderiaceae_C > Variovorax > Variovorax boronicumulans. The sequence goes on from NZ_AP028663.1 coordinate 3,542,453, forward strand.
GTCTGGTACGACGTGCGCACCAAGACCAACAACCCCGAGGGCGAAGGTACCAAGTGGCTCAAGGACATGCGCCAGTGGTGGCGCCGCGGTGGCCGTGAACTGGCGGTGCCGGTCGATGGCGTCACCGGCGCCTCCAAGCCCGCCGGCAAGCACCAGCTGAGCTTCACCGAGGGCTCGGGCGCCATGCCCAAGCTCGCTCCCGGCGCCTACAAGCTGGTGGTGGAAGCCGCCCGTGAAGTCGGCGGCCGCGAGGTCGTGACCATCCCGTTCCAGTGGCCGCCCACCGCCGCCGCGCAACCGGTTGCTGCCGGCAAGGAAGAGCTCGGCGAAGTCAAGCTCGAACTCAAGCCCTGACTTCCGACCGATCCGCCCCCTCTCTCATTCCAAGGACCACCATGACCCGCTTCACCCTGCGCGCCGCCGGCCTCGCCCTCGCCCTGTCCGCCGTTGCTTCCGTGACCCAGGCGCACAACGCCTGGCTTCTGCCCTCGACCACCGTGCTGTCGAAGGCCGACACCGTGAGCGTCGACGCCGCCGTGTCGAACGACCTGTTCGTTGCCAACCATGCGCCGCTGCGCCTGGACGGCCTGCAGATCACCGCCCCCGACGGCAGCACGGTCAAGCCGGAATCCGAGGCCAAGCTCAAGCTGCGCAACGTGTTCGACGTGAACGTCGCGCAGCCGGGCACCTACCGCATCGCGGTGGTCAACAACGGCGCGTTCGCCGCCTGGAAGGACAAGGCCACGGGCCAGAACAAGCGCGCCCGCGGCACGGCCGAAACCATCGCCAAGGAAATCCCGGCCGATGCGCAGGAAGTGACCATCACCCAATCGGCCGGCCGCATCGAGACCTTCGTGACCGTCGGCAAGCCCTCGGCGCTCAAGCCCATCGGCCAGGGCCTGGAGCTGATCGCCGCCGGCAGCCCGACCGACCTCGCCAAGGGCGAGAAGGCTACCTTCACGCTGCACCTGGACGGCAAGCCCGCCAAGGACCTCGAAGTGACCGTGACCGCCGGCAACACGCAGTACCGCGACAAGCTCGAAGAGATCAAGCTCAAGACCGACGACAAGGGCCAGTTCAGCGTGACCTGGCCGGCCGCCGGCATGTACTGGCTCGACGCCAGCACCAAGGACAGCAAGACCACCGTGCCCCAAGCCAAGGAACGCCGCCTGAGCTACGCGGCCACCCTGGAAGTGATGCCCTGACCCTGCGTTTTTCCTTGGGCCTTTCCTTCAGCACCTGGCGCGCGGGCGGCTACGCCAACGCGGCCGTTCCCCGTCCCGCCGATCCCGCCAGCCTCCAGCAGCTCGGCGGACAGACGATGGGCACGACCTGGTCACTGCGCTTCGACAACCCGCGGATGCTGCCGCTCGCACAGGTGCGCGAGGCGGTCGAGGCCGCGCTCGCGCGCGTGATCGACCAGATGAGCCACTGGGAGCCCGACTCCCTCATCAGCCGCTTCAACGCCGCGCCCGCCGGCTCGCGCCATGCGCTGCCAGCCGAATTCGCACAGGTGATGCAGTGCGCCCTCACGTGGGCGCAGGCCAGCGGCGGCGCGATCGATCCGACGGTCGGTGCGCTGGTGGCGCGCTGGGGCTTCGGCCCCGCAGCATCACAGGACAACGCCCTGCCCTCACCCGGCGCGCTGGCCGCACTCCACTCGAACGTCGGCTGGCAACGGCTGACCTTCGATGAGGTCAACCACACGCTGCTGCAACCCGGCGGCGTGCAGCTCGACATGTCGGGCATCGCCAAGGGCTTCGCAGTCGACCATGGCGTCGACGCGTTGCGCGCGCTCGGTTTCACCGACCTGCTGTTCGAAATCGGCGGCGAGTTGCGCGGCATCGGCCGGCGACCCGGCGGCGCGCCGTGGCAGGTGCAGGTCGACACCGAGCTGCCGACCCCGCAACGCATCGCCCTGGCCGACATGGCCGTGGCCACCTCGGGCGACCGCTGGCATCGGCGCGCCATCGAAGGCCGCAGCTGGTCGCACACCATCGATCCGCGCGACGGCGAGCCCGTGGCGCATGCGCTGGCCAGCGTCACCGTGCTGCACCCGCAGTGCATGCAGGCGGATGCGCTCGCCACCGTGCTGACGGTGCTCGGCCCCGACGAGGGCCTGGCCTTCGCGCAGCAGCGCGACATCGCGGCCCTGTTCATCGCCCGCGCCGACGACGGATCGATCTCCGAGCGCGCTACGCCCGCGTGGCAGGCGCAGGCGGGCGCATGACCGAGACCCTGTGGCGTGCGCTGGGCGCCAGCGCGACGGTCACGGCCTATGCCGCGCTGTGCCTGGGCATCTACGCACGCCAGCGACGGCTGCAGGCCACGGCCGCACGCGAAGCCGCGGCACTGTCAGCCGGTGACGGCGAGCAAACGTCGCCCACCCTCGTGCTGTTCGCCAGCCAGACCGGCCAGGCGGAAACCATCGCGTGGCAGACCGCGCGGCGGCTGCGCGCGGCGGGCACCGCCGTGCGCGTGATGGCCCTCAACGCCCTCGACAGCGCCACGCTGGCCTCGGCCCGCCGCGCCCTCTTCGTGGCCAGCACCTACGGCGAAGGCGATGCGCCCGACGGCGCCAGCGTGTTCGCCGAGCGCGTGATGGGCGCGCCGCTGGCGCTGCCATCGCTGCGCTACGCCGTGCTGGCGCTGGGAGACCGCCAGTACACCCACTTCTGCGGCTTCGGCCGCGCGCTCGATGCGTGGCTCCACACGGCCGGCGCCGTGCGCGACTTCGCCCCCATCGAGGTCGACAACAGCGACCCCGCCGCGCTCGCCGATTGGCACGCCCGCTGGGGCGATGCGCCGGAGGGCGGCGACGACGCCCCGGCGAGCTTTGCGCCCTGGAAGCTCACGCGGCGCGAACTGCTCAACGCCGGCAGCACGGGCGGCCCGGTCTTCCATCTCGGCCTCACGCCGCAAGCCGGCGCCCTGCCGCACTGGGCGTCGGGCGACCTGGTGCAGGTCGCCGTCGCGAGCGATCCGGCGCGGCCGCGCGACTACTCGATCGCCTCCCTGCCCGCCGACGGCGAGCTGCAACTGCTCGTGCGGCAGGAGCAGCATCCCGACGGCTCGATGGGCGCCGCGTCGGGCCTGCTCACCTCGACGCTCTCGGTCGGCGACTCCGTGGCGCTGCGCCTGCGGCCGCACCGCGGCTTCCGGCTGGAGGGCAACGAGAACCGTCCGCTGATCCTGATCGGCAACGGCACCGGACTGGCCGGCCTGCGCGCCCACCTGCGCGCACGCGCCACCGCTGGCCGAAAAGACAACTGGCTGGTGTTCGGCGAGCGCCAGTCCGCCCACGACTTCCTCTGCCGCCAGGAAATCGAGGCCTGGCAGGCCGACGGCACGCTCGCCCGGCTCGACATGGTGTTCTCGCGCGACCAAACCGAGCGCTTCTACGTGCAGCACCGCCTGCTGCAGGTGGCCGACACGCTGCAGGCCTGGCTGCGCGACGGCGCCGCCGTTTATGTCTGCGGCAGCCTGCAGGGCATGGCATCGGGCGTGGACGCGGCGCTGCGGCAGATCGCCGGCGACGACCTCTGGGCCGAGCTGTCGGCCAGCGGACGCTACCGCCGCGACGTCTATTGAACGGCCCGCGCGGCCTCGTCAGTTGCGCGCCGGCAACGGAGCGAGCGAAACTTTCTGGTTAAAAGCGGCCAGTTGAGCACCTTGGTATTGAGAAGCAATATCATTTGCATCGATTTGCAAAAACCCTTCGCAAATCAGCTCACCCAGCCAGTCTTGCCGCCCTTTTTCTCCCCGAGAGTGCGCCGCCCGGACCCAGCCAGTCGAGCTCTGCCCGCCCGCCCTTTCTGGAGAAAACAACATGGCCTATATCAAGAGCCGCAAACACGCCGTCGCACGCGCCGTTCCTCACCTTTCGGGTGCCGCCGCAGCCACGCTGCTGGCCATCGCAGCCCCCGCCGCCTTTGCCCAGACCGGGCGGGCACTGCCTGAAGTCCGCGTGCAGGATTCGAGCGCCGCCGACTACAAGACCGACACCTCGGCCAACCCGAAGTTCACGGCCCCGCTGGTGAACACGCCGCAGACCATCCAGGTGATCAAGGAACAGATCATTCGCGAGCAGGGCGCGACCACGCTCACCGAAGCGCTGCGCAATACCGCCGGCGTCGGCACCTTCTTCCTGGGCGAGAACGGCAACACGAACACCGGCGACGCCGTGTTCATGCGCGGCTTCGACAGCTCCAGCAGCATCTTCGTGGACGGCATCCGCGACCTGGGCTCGGTCTCGCGCGACATGTTCAACATCGAGCAGGTCGAAGTCGTGAAGGGCCCGTCGGGCACCGACGTGGGCCGCACCTCGCCCACCGGCTACATCAACCTCGTCACCAAGAAGCCGAAGCTCGAAGACAGCTTCCTGGGCTCGCTCGGTTTCGGCAGCGCCGACTACAAGCGCGGCAGCATCGACTGGAACAAGTCGCTCAGCAGCGCCAACGGCATCGGCGCCGCCTTCCGCCTGAATGCAGCGATGGAAGACTCGGGCGTGCCCGGCCGCGACTTCGTCAAGAACAAGCGCACGGCCATTGCACCGTCGATCGCACTCGGCCTGAATTCGCCCACGCGCTTCTACTTCGACTACCTGCACGTCGACCAGGACAACGTGCCCGATGGCGGCGTGCCGACCATCGGCCTGCCCAGCTACTCGAACCCCGATCCGGTCGCCCTCGGTGCACGTCGCCGCAGCTTCCTGAACTACGCGGCACCGGTCGATCCGAAGAACTTCTACGGCACCGCCTACGACTTCAACAAGGTGACGGCCGACATGTTCACCGCGCGCGTGGAGCACGACTTCACGCCCGACATCACGCTGCGCAACACGACCCGCTACGGCAAGACGAAGCAGGACTACATGCTGACGGCGTTCATGCTCGGCGGCCTGGGCACCAACGGCAACCCGCCGCCCTCGGGCAACACCGCGTTCCTCAGTACGCCGATCCCGGGCCTGCCGTCCACCTGGACGACCACGCGCAACCTGCCGACCAACAAGAACCAGGAAAACACGATCTTCGTCAACCAGACGAACGTGACCGCCAAGTTCAACACCGGCAGCCTGAGCCACTCGCTCAGCGCGGGCGTCGAGCTGATCCGTGAAGAGCAGTCGAGCCTGGGCTACTTCAGCCCCGGCGCCACGTTCAACGGCAAGGTCGTGCAGAACGGCGCATGGCCCGTGGCCAACCTGTACGCGCCGAACCCGTACGTGAACGGCTACAACCGCATGCTCAGCGGCGCCGACAGCAAGGGCGTGACCAACACGGTCGGCCTGTACGCCTTCGACACGATCAAGCTCAACGAGCAATGGCAGATCACCGGCGGCCTGCGCTTCGATCACTACAGCACCTCGTTCCAGAGCGCGGCGCTGTCGACCGCAACGACCAACCCCGGCCTGCCGGTCGGCACGCTGGTGCCCTCGTCGCTCAAGCTCTCCGACAACCTGTTCACCGGCAAGATCGGCGTGGTCTACAAGCCCGCGAAGAACGGCAGCATCTACGCGGCCTACGGCACCTCGGCCCAGCCCCCGGGCGGCGCGAACTTCTCGCTGTCGGCCGCCGGCACGGGCAACAGCGCGGCGCGCACCGACTTCCTGCCGCAAAAGGCCAAGACCTTCGAAGTGGGCACGAAGTGGGACGTGCTGGACGACAAGCTGTCGCTGACCGGCGCGGTCTATCGCACCGACGTGACCAACGAAGTCGTGCAGGACCCGACCAACACCGCGCTGTACTACCAGAGCGGCAAGAAGCGCGTGCAGGGCATCGAGCTGGGCGTGGCGGGCACCATCACCGAACGCTGGGGCATGAGCGCCGGCTTCACGACGATGGACACCAAGGTGCAAAGCGGCCCCAACGTCACGGCCGACGGCACCAACGTGCTGACCTACACGCCGAAGAACTCGTTCACGGCCTGGACCACCTACCAGTTCCCGTTCGGCCTGACGGTCGGCGGCGGCGCGCGCTACAACGGCAAGCTGCACCGCGGCACCGACGGCGCGGTGGGCACGCCGGCCTACATCGACTCCTACTGGGTGTTCGATGCCATGGCGTCGTACCGCATCAACAAGAACGTCGACATCCAGCTGAACATCGCCAATGTGTTCGACAAGCAGTACGCGGCTGCCATCAACAAGAGCGGCTACCGCTACACGCCGGGCATCCCGCGCTCGGCCAAGATCACCGCGAACTTCGCGTTCTGATCCCGACGACCGCGTCTCCTCCGTGCCGGCCCTTGCGGCAGGCGCGGTGCGACACTCGAGCCCCGGCCTGCGCCGGGGCTTTTTTCTTGTGGAGTTCACCGAAATGATGCTGCATGTGCCCGACGTGCTGAGCCCGGACCAGGTGCGCGAGATGCGCGCCGCGCTCGATGCCACCCATTGGGTCGACGGCCGCGAAACCGTGGGAGACCAAGGCGCGCAGGTGAAGCGCAACCGCCAGTTGCCGGAGTCTTCGCCGGTCTCGCGCGAACTCGGCGCGACCATCCTGGCCGCGCTCTCGCGCCACGCGCTGTTCTTCTCGGCCGCGCTGCCCGCGCGTTTCGTGCCGCCGCTGTTCAACCGCTACGAGGGCGGCGAGCACTACGGCGTGCATGTCGACGGCTCGGTGCGTGCGGTGCCGGGCAGCAGCCAGCAGCTGCGCACCGACCTGTCGTGCACCCTCTTCCTGAGCGATCCGGAGGATTACGACGGCGGCGAGCTGGAAGTGATCGACACCTACGGCTCCCACGAGGTCAAGCTGCCGGCCGGCGACCTCATCCTTTACCCGGCGAGCAGCCTGCATCGCGTGCACCCGGTCACGCGCGGGGCGCGGGTGTGCTCCTTCTTCTGGCTGCAGAGCATGGTGCGCAGCGATGCCCAGCGCGGCATGCTGTTCGAACTCGACCAGACCATCCAGAAACTGCGCGCCCGCCTGGGCGAATGCGAGGAAACCGTGGCGCTCACCGGCCACTATCACAACCTGCTGCGCCTCTGGGCCGAGGTGTAACACCGGCTTGCAAACTCCGACTGCATGTCAGTCATAGTGATTGCAAATGCGATGGATTCTTATTTATAATGAGTCACATCCAACAGCCAGCCAACTGCCGCTTTCACCGCCATGATCGTTTGCGTCTGCCGCCGAGTCTCTGACCGTGAAATCGCACGTCATGTGCGCGCGGGCATGACTTTCGACGAAGTCCAGTTCGAACTCGGCGTGGCCACCCAGTGTGGCCAGTGTGAAGGTTGTGCCCGCGACATCGTGGCGCAGTGCAGTGTCTCTCACCCGGTCGCCGCCTTGAACTGCGAATCGGCGCCGAGAGCGATCCAGCTTGCCAACTCCATCAAGGAAAGCAAAGCATGGAACTCGTCTCGGCTCTCGGCGGCAGCCTGATCCTCGTCGCCGGCTCTGTCTGGTGGATTTTTCGCAAGTAGCGTCTCTGTAGCGGTTTTGCTGCAATCGGGGCACGATTTGTAGTGCCCGCATTCGAATGGTTGATCGTGTCTGACCGCTTTGCCCCCCCTCCCTCCTTTCTTGGCCTGTCGCGCACTGTCGTCATTGCCGGCGGCGTGATCCTGTTTCACGGCGCCGCGCTGTGGGCGCTGCAAAGCGGCCTGCTGCGCCGGGCCGCCGAAGTGGTGATTCCCGTCGAGATCCTGAGCCAGTTCGTCGAACCGCCGAAACCCAAGGCCGATCCGCCGCCCCCACCGCCTCCGCCACCGCAACCCAAGGTGAGCAAGGCCCCGCCGCCGCCGCGTCCGCAGGCCATCCGCGAACCCAAGCCGACGCCCGCGCCGAACGCGACCTCGGGCACCACCGAGCCGCCGCCCCCGCCTGCGCCACCGGCACCGCCCGCGCCGCCAGCCCCTCCCGCACCGCCGCCGTCGCCCCCGGCGCCGCCCGCTGTGCAACTGCCGTCGAGCAATGCCGACTACCTGCAGAACCCGAAGGCGGTCTATCCCGCCATGAGCAAGCGGCTCGGCGAGCAGGGCAAGGTGATCGTGCGCGTGCTCGTGGGCGCCGACGGCCTGCCCAAGAGCGCCGAGGTCAAGAAGTCCAGCGGCTTCGACCGCCTCGACGAGGCCGCCGTCGAATACATCATGAAATGCCGGTTCGTGCCCGGCAAGGTCAACGGCGTGGTGCAGGCCATGTCTTACGACGCCCCCGTCAACTACGTCCTGAACTAATTTTTCTCTGGAGCAACTTCGTATGGATTCCCAATTTGGCTTGATGAACGTCTGGAATCAGGGCGACTTCGTCACCAAGGCTGTCGCGGTTCTGTTGATCGGCATGTCCCTCGCATCGTGGATCGTGATCATCGTGAAGGCGCTCGACGTCATCAAATACAAGCGCCTGGCCAAGCACTCGCAGGACTTCTGGCACAGCGAAGACTTCGCCACCGCCCTGAACAAGCTGGGCACCGACGACAGCAACCCCTTCCGCGCCCTGGCACTCGAAGGCCGCGAAGCCGCCGCCCACCACCGCAACACCAAGGCGCACCTGCATGACGCGCTCGACGTGAGCGACTGGATCACGCGCGCCCTGCGCAACGGCATCGACGCCTTCACGGCGCGCCTGCAGACCGGCCTGGCCATCCTCGCTTCGGTGGGTTCGACGGCGCCGTTCATCGGCCTGTTCGGCACCGTCTGGGGCATCTACCACGCGCTGATGAGCATCGGCTCGGCCGGCCAGGCGACCATCGACAAGGTGGCCGGCCCGATCGGCGAAGCGCTGATCATGACGGCCCTGGGCCTGGCGGTCGCCATCCCCGCCGTGCTGGGCTACAACGCCCTGGTGCGCGGCAACAAGTTCGTGCTGACCAAGCTCAACAGCTTCGCCCACGACCTGCACGCCTACTTCGTGACCGGCGCCCGCGTGCAAAGCGGCAGCGGCGAAGCCGTCGTGGTTCCGCTCAAGAAGGGCTGAGCAGCATCATGGCTTTCGGAACGCAAGACGAACCCGATGAGGTGATGAACGAGATCAACATGACGCCGCTGGTCGACGTCATGCTGGTGCTCCTGATCATCTTCATCATCACCGTGCCGGTCATGAAGCATGCGGTCAACATCGACCTGCCCCGCGCCAGCAGCGAACCTGAGCAGCCCAAGCCGCAGAACATCCTGTTCAGCGTCACGGCCGACGGCGCCTACTACTGGAACGAACAGAAGATCGACGACAGCGAGTTACCGAACCGCCTGGCCGCTGAAGCGGCCAAGGAGCCGCAGCCCGAGCTGCACATCCGCGGCGACAAGGCCGTGCGCTACGAGCGCGTGGCCAAGGCCATGGCCGAGGCACGCGAAGCCGGCGTGCGCAAGATCGGCTTCATCACCGAGCCCGACACGAAGTGATCTGAACGGGTGAATGACGGATCGAAAAAAAGTTGATCGCGACGATTGACTTTATATTGAGAATCATTATCATTCACTCATCGCTTCCATAAAAGGGAACTCCAGATGCCAGCCACCCCGAATGCCTTTTCTGTCCTGAACCACCCTTCGCTCGACCAATCGGGTGGCGGTCATGCATCGATCCAGGCAGCGCGTCCGGCGCCGATGGTCGAAAGCACGGAGCTTCTGAAGGGAAGCAAGACCGTGGGCATCATGCACAACGGCTCGCTCTACCGGCTTCAGGCCACCAAACTCGGCAAGCTGATCCTGACCAAGTAGGTCGTTCACCCCGCCCCTCGCGCAAGTTTCATCGTGGGGCGACTCGAGGAGATTCATCTCCGAAGGGTCGTTTTTTGCTAGCCAACGGTTCGCCGACTAGCCAAGCTTTTTTTCACGCTGAAGCCCCGAAAAAAGAAAACGCCGACCATCAGGTCGGCGTTTTGCTTTGGGCGAATGAAACGGCTTACAGGCCGAGCGCGGCGATGCCGGCCTTGGCGATCTGCGCATCTTCGTTCGACTTCACGCCGCTCACGCCCACAGCGCCGATGACGTGGCCGTCCTTCACGATCGGCACGCCGCCTTCGAGCAGGCCTTCCACCAAGGGCGCCGTCAGGAACGCGGTGCGGCCGCCGTTGATGATGTCTTCATAGACCTTGCTCTCGCGGCGGCCCATGGCGGCGGTGTGTGCCTTGGCCGGAGCGATGTGCGAGGACAGCGCGGCGGCGCCGTCCAGGCGCTGCAGCCAGAGCAGGTTGCCGGCGTCGTCGGAGATGGCGATGGTCACGGCCCAGTTGTTCTTCAGGGCCTCGGCTTCCGCTGCAGCGGCGATGGCCTTGACGTCGGCGAGTTCGAGGAATGATTTGGTCTTCATGGATAGGCTCAGGTTGCGTCGAAACCCGACAGCATAACGGCGGGGCGCCGCAGCGTCCCACGGGGGCTTAAGAACAACGGGCATACGGTCTTTGCAAGGCCCCCTCTTGCAGCCCCCTAGAATGCGCCCAACTGCGTGTCATTGCATGCAGCAACCTCAGGAGCTTCGGCCATGAACGACCGTGTGACCACCCTCGACACTTCCACCGGCTACGGCCAGACACTGCCGCAGGCCGAACGCCAGCGCGTGCTGCGCAATACCTACTGGCTGCTGGCGCTGAGCCTGCTGCCCACCGTGCTGGGCGCCTGGATCGGCGTGAGCACCGGCATCACCCGCTCGCTCACCGGCGGGCTCGGCCTGATCGTCTTCCTGGGCGGCGCCTTCGGCTTCATGTTCGCGATCGAGAAGACCAAGAACTCCGCCGCCGGCGTGCCGGTGCTGCTGGGCTTCACCTTCTTCATGGGCCTGATGCTGTCGCGCCTGCTCGCGATGGTGCTGGGCTTCAAGAACGGCCCCGAGCTGATCATGACGGCCTTCGGCGGCACCGCCGGCGTGTTCTTCGTGATGGCCTCGCTGGCCACGGTCATCAAGCGCGACCTGTCGGGCATGGGCAAGTTCCTGTTCGTCGGCGCCCTGGTGCTGATGCTCGGCGCCGTCATCAACGTCTTCGTGGGCTCGAGCACCGGCATGCTGGTGATCTCGGTGGCGGCCATCGGCATCTTCTCGGCCTACATGCTCTATGACCTGAAGCAGATCATGGACGGCGGCGAAACCAACTACATCAGCGCCACGCTGGCCCTGTACCTGGACATGTTCAACGTGTTCCAGAGCCTGCTGGCCCTGCTGGGCATCTTCGGCGGCGAGCGCGACTGAGCGGCTTCCTCCACCCCCAAGAAAAAAGGCCCCGAGGGGCCTTTTTTCATTCCAGCTCGAAGACCGCGATCGACTCGACGTGCGCCGTGTGCGGGAACATGTTCACCACCCCCGCGAAGGTGCAGCGGTAGCCCGCCTGGTGCACCAGCAGGCCGGCGTCGCGTGCCAGCGTCGACGGGTTGCAGCTCACGTAGACGATGCGCTTGGGCGGCGTCCAGCCACCGGTGCGCAATTCAGGCTGCTGGTGCAGGTCGGCCATGGCCTTGGCCAGCGCGAAGGCGCCTTCGCGCGGCGGGTCGACCAGCCACTTGTCGGCGCTGCCGTCGGCCACCAGCATCTCGGGCGTCATGTCGAACAGGTTGCGCGCCACGAACCGGGTGGTCGACAGCGCACGCCGCTCGGGCGTTGCAGGCTGGTTTCTCTGGAAGTTGTCGGTGGCGCGTGCCACCAGCGTGTCGCTGCCCTCGATGCCGAGCACTTCGCGCGCCTGGCTCGCCAGCGGCAGCGTGAAGTTGCCCAGGCCGCAGAACCAGTCGATCACGCGCTCCTCGGGCTGCACGTCGAGCAGGCGCAGCGCCTTGCCGACCAGCGCGCGGTTGATGTGCGGGTTGACCTGGGTGAAATCGGTGGGCTTGAACGGCATCGTCACGCCGAACGCGGGCAGGCGGTAGGCCAGCGGCGTGCCGCCCTCTTCCAGCAGCTTCACGGTGTCCGGGCCCTTGGCCTGCAGCCACCATTGAACGCCCTCGTTCTCGGCCGCGAACGCCTTGAGCCGCCCGATGTCGGCGCCCGACAGCGGCTCCAGGTGACGCAGCACCAGGGCGATGGTGCCCAGCGCGGTGGAGTCCGGCGCGTCGCCGCAGGCCAGCTCGATCTGCGGGCAGGTGTCGCGTGCATCCATGGAACCGATCAGCGCGCGCAGCGGCATCAGCATGGCGCTGACCTGCTTGGGCAGCACGGGGCAGACCTGCATGTCGGCCAGGTAGCGGCTCTTGCGCTCGTGGAAGCCGATCAGCACCGTGCCCTTCTTGACCACGTGGCGCACCGACAGGCGCGCACGGTAGCGGTAGTGCCAGGCCGGGCCTTCGAGCGGGCGCAGCAGGTTCTCGGGCTTGACCTTGCCCAGGTGCCAGAGGTTGTCTTCGAGCGCACGCTGCTTCACGGCCACCTGGGCGGCGGCGTCCAGGTGCTGCATCTTGCAGCCGCCGCACGCGCCCGTGTGCAGGCCGAAGTGCGGGCAGCCGGGGCGCACGCGCTGCGAGGACTCGCGGCGGATCTGCGTGACCGTGCCCTGCTCCCAGTTGTTCTTGCGGCGGTGGACGTTGAACTGCACTTCCTCGAAGGGCAATGCGCCTTCGATGAACACGACCATGCCGTCGGACTTGTGGGAGACGCCTTGCGCGTCCAGGTCGAGCGACTCGACCTGAAGCCATTCATCGGCGGGGTTCGCGGGGACTTTCTTTTCTTCGATGGATTCCGTCATCCCCCGATTGTCTCAGCGTGGCCGGGGTGGTCCCGGCGCGACGGGTTACCTTCTTTTCTTCACACCGCTAGAACAGCGCGTCGCGGCCGACGCCGGAGCGCGCCAGCTGCTTGCGCATCTTGGCCAGCGCCTCGTTCTGGATCTGCCGCACGCGCTCGCGTGTCAGGCCCAGCCGCACGCTCAGCACCTCGAGCGTCTCGGGCTCCCGGTCGTGCAGGCCGTAGCGACCTTCGAGCACCTCGCGCTCCCGCGCGTTGAGGGCCTGCACCCACTGGTCGAGCAGGCGTTCCACCTCGTGCGTGTGCGTCACGCCAGCAGGGTTGCCCTGCTCGTCGTCGGAGGCCACGGTGTCGGCCAACGTGAAGCCTTCCTCGCCGCGCGCGTCGCCTGCATCGAGCGAACGCGGCGCCTCGGCCAGCGCCAGCAAGTCGGCCACCGCCTGCACCTCGCGACCGAGCAGTGCGGCCACGTCCTCGACGCGCACGCCGTCCGGCCGGCTCGCGAGGAACTCCGCATCGCCCTCGAGCGTGCGGCGTGCCCGCAGGACCTGCTGCAGTTCGCGCACGACATGCACCGGCAGGCGGATCGCCCGTGACTGTGTGATGACGGCGCGCTCGACCGACTGGCGGATCCACCAGGTCGCATACGTGGAGAAGCGAAACCCGCGTTCGGGCTCGAACTTCGTGATGGCATGCATCAGCCCGAGGTTGCCTTCCTCGATGAGGTCGGACAGCGGCATGCCGCGCCCCAGGTAGTTCTTGGCGATGTTGACCACGAGCCGCAGGTTGTGCTCGATCATCGACTGCCGCGCCGCGAAGTCGCCGGCGCGTGCGGCGCAGGCGGTGGTGTATTCCTCGGCGGGAGTGAAGAGCCCGGTGCGCCGGACCTGGCGCAGGTAGATGGTCAGGGCATCGGCGCCCTCGCCGCCCATGACCTCGGCGGCGGTGCCGTGGGGCGGGGCCGATGCTGCGGAGGGAATCGACGGATCCGCTGCGGGGTCGTCGGGAAGAGAGTCCGTGCTCAGCGGCTCGTCGCTGCTGTCCTGATGGCCATTGTGGCCACCGTTGCTTCGAGGTGAAGGGCTGCCCTGCCCCGCCAGCCCACGCACGGGCAGTGTGCGAAGAGGGCGGGAGGCAGCCATGGCATCACCGGTTGGGCAGGTAGCGCGACGGGTCGACGGGCTTGCCCTGGCGGCGGATCTCGAAATGCAGCTTCACGCGATCGGCGTCGCTGTTGCCCATTTCGGCGATCTTCTGGCCCTTCTGAACCGACTGGTCTTCCTTCACGAGCAGCGTCTGGTTGTGCGCATACGCCGTGAGGTAGGTGTTGTTGTGCTTCAGGATGATCAGGTTGCCGTAGCCGCGCAGGCCGGCACCGGCGTAGACCACACGGCCATCGGCCGCGGCCAGCACGGGGTCGCCGGCCTTGCCGCTGATGTCGTAGCCCTTGTTCTTGGCTTCGTCGAAACCGGCGATCAGCGAACCGCTCGCAGGCCAGATCCAGCCCAGGTCGTCGTCACCCGAGCTGCTCGGGCCCGAAGGCGACGCCGTGACGGGCGGCTTGGTGGTGCCGCTCGCGCCGCTGGCCGGCACCGCCGGCGTGACAGACGCCTGCGGGGTCACCGGCTTCGTGGTCGCCTCGGTGGGCGCAGCAGGCGCCGAGGTGGACGGTGCCGTGGCAACCGCCGTGCTCCCGCCGGTCGGCGGAATCACGCGCAACACCTGGCCGACTTCGATCAGGTCGGGGTTGTCGAGGTTGTTCCAGCGCACGATGTCCTGCCAGCGCTGGCCCGTTTCGCTGCCGATGCGGCGGATGGAGTCACCGGGGCGCACGGCGTAGTAGCCGGGCTTGCCGTAGTTCTCGATACCGGGGAGCGGTTTGCCGGACGCGTCGGTCGTGATGGGAGGACCGCTGGGCGTCGTTGCCCCGGGTGCGCGCGTCATGGTGCCCCGGTCTTCGACCGGTGCGGGACCGCGCGGTGCGGAGCAGCCCGCGATCACGAGCACAACAGCCAACGTGATGCCTGCGAACAAACTCCGATTGCCAAAACCCTGCATTTGTTATTCCTTCAAGCGATGCCCGATTTTAGGGGGACAAAGTGAACCGCCTCAAGAATGCGCCGCTCGAGCCCACGGGGGGTCTTGTCGATCACGACGAGGGCCTGTCCACCCGTGGCGGAATGGGTCGGCGCGACGATGCGCCCGCCCACCGCGAGCTGCGCGATCCAGGCCTCGGGCACGGCCTCGCCGCCTGCCGCGGCGATGATGCCCGCGTACGGCGCGCCCTTCGCGTAACCGATCATGCCGTCGCCCAGCATCAGGTGGACGGTGGCCAGGCGGAAATGCCGCAGATTGGTGCGCGCGCGCTCGTGCAGTCCGCGCAGGCGCTCGATGCTGTAGACCTCGGTGGCCACCTCGTTCAGCACCGCGGCCTGGTAACCGCAGCCGGTGCCGATCTCGAGCACGCGGCCCAGCCGCTCCTGCGGCTTGCCGACCAGCGCCGGCGCGCCCAGCAGCAGCTCGATCATGCGAGCCACCACATTGGGCTTGGAAATGGTCTGCCCCAGCCCGATCGGCAGGCTGGTGTCTTCATAGGCCTGGTTGACCAGCGCGCTGTCGACGAAGCGATGCCGCTCGACAGTGCCCATGGCGCGCAGCACGCGCGCGTCGGTGATGCCCTGCGCCGCGAGCTTTTGCACCATGCGCGCACGCACGGCATCGGACGCCATCGAAGGCGTGGACGGGACCATCGGCTTGACCGGCACGGCGGGCATGCGCCCGCGCGTGGCGGCCGAAGCGGTGGGGGTCAGTCGAACCGGGAAACTGGGCCGCGGAGGGGTCGCCATGTCGTCAATTGCCGAGACGGGCAACCGTCTCGCGCCATTGGCCCAGGTTGGCGTGGTCGGTCAGGTCGATCTGCAAGGGCGTCAGCGCGATGTGACCGGCCGCGGTCGCGTGGAAATCGGTGCCCTCCCCACTGTCCTTGGCGCTGCCTGCACCGGCGATCCAGTACATGGTTTCGCCGCGCGGGCTGTCCTGCGTGATCACCTTTTCGGCCGCGTGGCGGCGCCCGAGCCGGCACACCTTGACCGGTTTCAGTTCGTCGAACGGGCGGTTCGGCACGTTCACGTTGAGCAGGAAGGCGGGGCCGCCGAGCATCTTTTCGCGCTCGATCTGCTGCACCAGCCGGCGCGCCACCTGGGCCGCCGCATCCACGTGCGCCCAACCCTTTTCGATCTGCGAGAAGGCGATGGCCGGAATGCCGAACAGGTAGGCCTCCATCGCCGCGCCCACGGTGCCTGAATAGATGGTGTCGTCGCCCATGTTGGCGCCGTTGTTGATGCCCGAGACCACCAGGTCAGGACGGTAGTCGAGCAGGCCCTTGAGCGCGATGTGCACGCAATCGGCCGGCGTGCCCGTCACGTAGCGGAAACCGTTGTGCGCCTTGTGCACATACAGCGGTGCGGCCAGCGTGAGTGCGTTCGACTTGGCGCTGTTGTTGTGCTCGGGGGCCACGACCTCGACGTCGGCGATGTCCTTGAGTGCGTCGTGCAACGCGACGATGCCCGGCGCCTGAAAGCCATCGTCATTGGAAATAAGTATCTTCATGGTGCTTCTGGGTGCAGCGGATTGTAGGTGCGGGGTGCGTCGCAGCAGGGACAACGCCGCACCACAGCGCCGCCTATCATCGCCCCGAATTCATTGCCCACACGACTCATTCGAAGGAGACCCCGAGCATGCACGCATGGCTTTGCGAAAACCCCACCGGCGTCGACGCGCTGACCTGGAAAGAACTGCCCACCCCCACGCCGGGCCCGGGCCAGGTGCTGATCGAGATCAAGGCGGCCAGCCTGAATTTTCCCGACCTGCTGATCGTGCAGAACAAGTACCAGATGAAGCCGCCGCTGCCCTTCGTTCCCGGATCGGAATATGCGGGCGTGATCCAGGCGGTGGGCGAAGGCGTCACGCACCTCAAGGTCGGCCAGAACGTGGCGTGCCTGTCGGGCACGGGCGGCTTCGGCACCCACACGCTGGCACCCGCCGCGCTGTGCATGCCGCTGCCCGAAGGCTTTGGCCATGTCGACGCGGCCGCTTTCATCATGATCTACGCCACCTCGTGGCACGCACTGATGGACCGCGCGCAGCTCAAGGCGGGCGAAACGGTGCTGGTGCTGGGCGCGGCCGGCGGCGTGGGCACCGCGGCGATCCAGATCGCCAAGGCGGCAGGCGCCAAGGTGATTGCGGCAGCCTCGACCGACGAAAAGTGCGAACTCTGCCGCTCGATCGGCGCCGACGCGACGATCAATTACACGACGCATGCGCTGCCCAATGGTTTCCGCGATGCCATCAAAGCCGCGACCGACGGCAAAGGCCCGGATGTGATTTACGACCCCGTGGGCGGCGATTTCGCAGAACCCGCATTCCGCTCGATTGGCTGGCGCGGTCGCTATTTGGTGGTCGGTTTTGCATCGGGTCCGATCCCGTCGCTGCCATTGAATCTCACGCTGCTCAAAGGCGCGTCGCTGGTGGGCGTGTTCTGGGGCGATTTCGCCAGACGCGAACCCAAGGCCAATGCGCAGATGATGGCCGAATTGGCCCAGTGGTACGGCCAGGGAAAAATCAAGCCGGTGATCGACAGCACGATGCCGATGGCCGAATTGAAGGCCGCCTATGCGCACATGGGATCGCGCGGCGTCAAGGGAAAACTGGTGATGGTCAACTGATCGAACGCGCGCGCATCGCCGTGCGCGCCATCCAATAAAAAAGCCCGCCGAAGCGGGCTTTTTTATTGGGCGAATGTCCAACTGATTCTGCAGGCAATCACTTGATCTCGTAATCGGAGAGCGACTTGCCGGCTGCCAGGGCTTCCGTGACCCAGCGCGGCTTGCGGCCACGGCCACCGGACCAGGTTTCGCCCGTCGGGCCGCGGTATTTGGCGGCGGCCTTGGCGGCTGCAGGACCTGCGCTGCGCTTGGTTGCGGTAGCACGGCCACCACCCAGCTTCAGATCGGAAGCGGTCAAACCGTATTCCGCAATCTTCCTGCGCACTTCTTCGATCACGCCGGCCCGTTCCTGGTTGCGCAGGTCTTCGGCCTGCTTGCGCAATTGCGCAATCTGCTCGTCGTGCTTCTGGATCTGGGAATTGATATCGGCGAGTGACGAAGCCATTGTTGGACTCCTGTTGTGAATTGAAAACGGCTGAATTCTAATTCAAACCACTTTTGCCACAAGCGCCTTTTCAGCAGAAAAATGCAGGCGCATTGGTTGAATGCAACAACCCGCAACACATGCGCACCATTTTGGGTACTTTCAAAATCGGGGCGGAGGAGGAAAGAATGCGGCGTGCAACCTAGCGCTTGAAGCGACGGCGAAGCCAGAAATGACAACGCCGGGCAAGCCCGGCGTTGGAATCCCTTGGGAGCTATTGAGAAATAGCGCTGGGACTGAATTTTTTGGGGTGGCTGATGGGACTCGAACCCACGACGACCAGAATCACAATCTGGGACTCTACCAACTGAGCTACAGCCACCGTAGAGCCTCTGATTGTAGCGTTAAAAATCGCGGCTTTCGCTCCCGCGATCACCAAAGACGCTGAAATGCCACATCGACATGCGGCCCAACGCCTTCAGAGACCGTCCGCGATGGCCTGCCGCCACACATGCGTCCTGCCCCATGGGCATAACTTCGCAGTCACCCGTTCGATGTGCCAGGCCGACGCCGACGTGCGAATGGCTCCGCTATCATGAATGCGAGCGGCCCGACCGGGCCCGGCTTTCGCCACTTCACTTCATCAAAGGAACTTCTTCATGAGCATCGTCTGGACTATCCTGATCGGGTTCGTCGTGGGTCTCGTGGCGCGGGCCGTCAAGCCGGGCAACGATTCCGCCGGCTTCATCGTGACCACGCTGATCGGCATCGCAGGTTCGCTGGGCGTGACCTACCTCGGCCAGGCAATGGGCTGGTACACCGCCGGCCAGGGCGCCGGCTTCATCGCCTCCGTGCTGGGCGCGATCGTGCTGCTGATTCTCTACGGCCTCATCAAGCGCAAGAGCTGATGCCCCTGACGCCGTGCCGCGCAACGCGGCCGGCGGTTCTTCCGGCTGCCTGAGCCCCCCACTTCTTCAGCCAGCCTCGCGAGGCCTTCCCGCCGATGCCCCGCAAACCACGCGCCCGTCATCACGTCTATGTGGTCGAACTCGACGACCGCGTCTGGAACAACGGCCGCTTCCGGCGCGCCAACCCCGACTACCAGCTCGGCAAGCCCTTCGTCTATGTCGGCATGACCGGCCTGGACCCCGACATCCGTTTCGACAAGCACAAGGCCGGCATCCAGGCCAATCGCTTCGTGCAGGAATTCGGCCTGCGACTGTTGCCCGCGCTCTACGAACGCTACAACCCGATGCCGTACGACGATGCGCGGCTGATGGAGGTCGACCTGGGCATCGCCCTGCGCCGCGCCGGCTACGGCGTCTGGCAGGCCTGACGCGGTTCAGGAGTAGGTGACCCAGTCCGCATACGCCGGGCCGTCGAGGTGCGGCAAAGTGTTGTAGGTCACGAGCATGTGCCGCTTCGGCGTGAAGGCGAACTCGGTCACCGAGCTGTTGCGGATGCGCAGGTTGAGTTCGATGGTCGTCTCGGCGCTCGTGCCCAGCACGTGGCCGACCGCGGTGCTGATCGGCCCGCCACTCGACACCACCAGCACCTTCGCGCCGTGGTGCCGCTCGCGCACATGGTCGAGCGCGGTGGTCACTCCGGCCAGGAAATCGACGTAGCTCGGCATGCCGACCGGCGCCGTGCGCCCCTGCATCCACGCGCCGAGCCCATCGCGCAGCAGGCGGAAATGATGGCGGTACATCTCGGGCGAATCGGGCTTCTCGAGCTTGCCCTGGTGCACCGTGGCAATGACGGCTTCGCTGTCGTACTCGTTGAGCCCCGGCCAGGGCAGCACGTCGTCACGCGACAGCCCGAGCCCCTGCGCGATGCCCTCCCAGGTCTGCTTGTGGCGCTTCAGCGTGCCGGTGATGACGGCATCGAAACGCATGCCGCGCTCGCGCCAGTATTCGCCCAGGCGCACGGACTGCCGGTGTCCGAGCTCGCTCAGGTTGTCATAGTCGGCAGCACCGAAGCTGGCCTGCCCGTGGCGCACGAGGTAAAGGGTTCCCATGCGCCGGATTCTGGCAAGAAGCGCGACACGCGCTTGTCCCTCGTGCGACCAAAAAAAAGCCCGGGTCGTCGAACCCGGGCTTGTGGCGAGCAGCAGTTGCCCGTCTGTCTCAGCGCGCCGCGGCAGCGGTCGGCAGCGTGTCGGCCGGCTTCGGCACGAGGATCTCCACCTTGAAGCGTTGCTTCAGCAGCTCGTAGTAGGCAGCGGCTTCGGCGGCGGTCACCGACTGGGCGATCTGCATGCTTTCCTGCTGCGCCTGTTCGGCCGTCGGCGGCGTGCGCGGCACGACCTTGGTCACGCGGACCACGGCATAGCCTTGTGTGCCGAGGTCCACGCCGAGCAGTGCGGGCAGCTTGGCGCCGTCGGCACGCAGCGCGGCGTCGATCACCGGCGTCGGTTGCGACTGCGCATCGATGCGCGACACCGTGACCGGCGCGCCGAAAGTAGCGCCGTCGGCCTTCACCTTCCAGGCGGCGAGCTTGGCTTCGCCCTCGGTCTTGGCCAGTGCTGCGGCGCGCTCGGTAATGAGCTGTGCGCGGATCTTGTCCTTCACCTCGGCCAGCGGAATCGGATGCGCGGCCGTGTACTGCGTCACGCGGCCCGATGCGAGCTGGTTCGGACCGACTTCGATGGCTTCGGTGTTCTGCTTGCGGTCGAGCGAGTCGGAGGCATACAGCGCCTGCAGGAAGTTGCGGCTGGCGAGCGGACCGGTGGCGCCCGGTGCGGGCGTGCGCGGCACGTTGGTGGCGGTCTGGATCGTGAGCTTCAGCTTCTCGGCGGCCGGCTTCAGGCTCTCGGGCTGCTGATAGACGGTGTCCGTGAAAATTTCCGCAGCCTTCGCGAATTCCTGCGTGGCCTGTTGGGCGCGCACTTCGTTCTCGATGGTCGCGCGCACCTTCTCGAAAGGCGGCACCACGGCCGGCTTGATGTCGGTCAGCTGAACGATGTGATAGCCGAACTCGGTCTCGACGAGGTCGCTGATGTCGCCCTTCTTGAGCGCGAACATCGCGTCTTCGAAAGGCTTGACCATCGCGCCGCGCGTGACGAAGTCGAGGTCGCCACCCTTCTCGGCCGAGCCGGGATCCTGCGAGTTCTTGCGCGCCACGTCGGCGAAGGTGTTCGGCGCCTTCTTCACGTCGGCCAGCAACTGCTCGGCCTTGGCCTTCGCCTTGGCGCGGTCGCCGCTGGACATGCTGGCGGGCGCGGTGATCAGGATGTGGCTCGCACGGCGCTCTTCCTTGGTGCCGAAGCGCGCGGTGTTCTGTTCGTAGTAGGTCTTGAGGTCGGCTTCGTTCGCGACGATGTTCTTCTTCGCGGCTTCGAGGTCGAGCACGAGGTACTCGATGCTGGCCTGCTCCGGCGCCTGGAACTGCGACGTGTGGTCCTTGTAGTAAGCCTCGATGTCGGCGTCGCTCACCGTGACCTTCGACGCGAAGCTCTCGGGCGCGAAACGCGCCACCTGGATTTCACGGCGGTCGTAGAACGCATTGACGGTGGCCGCGGTCAGCGCCGCCGGTGCGAAGCTCGTGCCGGTCACGCCCAGCAGCACCTGCTGCGAGGCCATGTCGGCGCGCACCGAGGCTTCGTACTGCTCGGGCGTGCGGCCGGTGGCGCGCAGGAAGGCTTCGCGGTCGAACTTGCCGTCGGCCGTGCGGAACGCAGCCAGGCCGGCGTCCTGCGCGAACATGCGCGTAAGGCGGTCTTCGGACACCGACATGTTGGTCTTGACCGCCGCGGCCGCCAGCACGCGATCGCGCACCATGCGCTCCAGCGTGGCGTAGCGCAGCGCGTCGGAGTCGAGCAGCGTCGGATCGACGTTGGGCGACTGCTGGCGGATGCGGTCGGTCTCGACGCGGTGCTGCTGGTCCCACTCGGGCTTGGTGATGTCATGGCCCTGGATGCGGGCCACCTTCTCGTCGCCGCCCATGCCCTGGTAGCGCTCGACACCAAAGAAGACGAACGAGGGAATGATCAGCAAGAACAAGAAAATCATCACGACTTTGTTGTACTTGCGGAAGGTATCAAACATGCTTGAACACTCTTTTTCGACGGGCGCCGGACGGCAATAAAAAAGGCGAACCGGTGTTCGCCTTTGCATCGGGTGGTGGTGGGTGCTGAGGGGCTCGAACCCCCGACCTACGCCTTGTAAGGGCGCCGCTCTACCAACTGAGCTAAGCACCCCACCTGGAATACTCTCCGAGTCTACAGCCTCAGTTCAGCGCGTCTTTGAGCGCCTTGCCGGGACGGAACTTCGGGATCTTGGCTGCCTTGATTTTAATCGCGTCGCCGGTGCGGGGATTCCGGCCGGTGCGGGCTGCGCGTTTGCCGACTGCGAAAGTGCCGAAACCGACGAGCGACACGGAACCGCCCTTCTTGAGCGTGGTACGAATGGCGCCAATGGTGGATTCGAGCGCACGGGTCGCTGCGGCTTTGGAAATATCGGCGTTCTTTGCGATGTGCTCAATCAGTTCGGTCTTGTTCACAAGGGCCCCTTGTCGAAAAAAAGTTGGTCGGCTTTCGTCAGCTGCGACCTGGCCGCGACGGGAGCGACTCAAGAACATGGCAGGCCTGACGCCTCGGCAGCTCACTGCCAGCGAGGATTACAACCACTGGTCTGCGGGGTGTCAATAAGACACAACGCACTGCAGCCCAGCGGAGCGCGCGATTTTAGGGGCGTTTCGCGACGTACTTTTCAAAGGGCCTCGGCAATTGCCTTTCCGAGGTCGGCCGTGCCCGCCCGACCGCCGATGTCCGGCGTGCGCGGCGCGCCGCTTTGGGGCGCGAGCACCTTCTCGATGGTCGCCAGGATCGCGTCGTGCGCGTCCTTGTGGCCGAGAAACTCCAGCATCATCGCGCCGCACCAGATCTGCCCGATCGGGTTGGCGATGCCCTGCCCGGCGATGTCCGGCGCCGAGCCGTGCACCGGCTCGAACAGCGAGGGCGTGGTGCGCTCGGGGTTGAGGTTGGCGCTGGGCGCGATGCCGATGGTGCCGGTGCAGGCCGGGCCCAGGTCGGACAGGATGTCGCCGAACAGGTTGCTCGCCACCACCACGTCGAAGAAGTCGGGCCGCTGCACGAAGTGCGCCGTGAGGATGTCGATGTGGAACTTGTCCAGCGTGATGCCCGGGTAGCCCTTGGCCATTTCCACCACGCGCTCGTCCCAGTACGGCATGGTGATCGAGATGCCGTTCGACTTGGTGGCGCTGGTCAGGTGCTTCTTCGGCCGCGACTGCGCCAGCTCGAAGGCGAACTTCAGCACGCGGTCGACACCCACGCGCGACATCACGGTTTCCTGCACCACGATCTCGCGCGGCGTGCCCTGGTACATGCGCCCACCGATGCTCGAATACTCGCCCTCGGTGTTCTCGCGCACGATGTACATGTCGATCTCGCCGGGCGCGCGCGGCGAGCCGTCGCGGCGCACCACGGGCGCAACGATGCCGGGCATCAGGCGCGCGGGACGCAGGTTGATGTACTGGTCGAACTCGCGGCGGAACATGAGCAGCGAGCCCCACAGCGACACGTGGTCGGGAATCTTCTCGGGCCAGCCGACCGCGCCGAAGAAGATGGCGTCGTGACCGCCGATCTGGTCCTTCCAGTTGTCAGGCAGCATCTGGCCGTGCTTCTCGTAATAGTCCCAGCTCGAGAAGTCGAAGTGGTCGAACTTCAGGTCGATGCCGAATTTGCGCGCCGCCGCATCGAGCACGCGCAGCCCCTCGGGCATGACTTCCTTGCCGATGCCGTCGCCGGCGATGACTGCGATTCTGTGGGTGCTCATGAAGTGGCTCCTGGGTGTTCAGGGGAAACGAAAAAATTCAGCGCCTCGGCCAGCAAGGCGTCGGGGGCTTCTTCGGGGATGTAGTGGCCGCAAGGCAAGGCGCGGCCCGACACCTCGTCGGCCCGCTCGCGCCAGAGCGAGAGCACATCGAACGCGCGCCCCACCGCCCCGTGCTCGCCCCACAGCACGCGCAGCGGCTGCGCGAGGCGGCGGCCCGCGGCGATGTCGGCGCGGTCGTGCACGAGGTCGATGGTGGCGGAGGCGCGGTAGTCCTCGCAGATGGATTCGGCGGTGCCCGGGATGGCAATGCAGCGTTCGTACTCGGCCAGCACCTCGGGCGCGAACGGCGCGAGCCCCGCGTGCCGCCCGCCCATCACGCTGCGCACGTAGCGCACCGGGTCGGACGCAATCAGCGCCTCGGGCAGTGGCGGCGGCTGGATCAGGAAGAACCAGTGCCAGTAGGCCTTGGCAAACGCTTCGGAGGTGTGTTCGTACATCGCCAGCGTCGGCGCGATGTCGAGCAGCAGCATGCGCTCGACCGCGCCGGGATGGTCGGCCGCGAGCCGGTGGGCCACGCGCGCGCCGCGGTCGTGCGCGAGGACGGCGAAGCGTTCAAAGCCATGGTGATGCATGGCGGCCAGCGCGTCGCGCGCCATCTCCCGCTTGCTGTAGACCGCATGTTCGGCGTCGGCCGCCGGACGGCCCGAGTCGCCATAACCGCGCAGGTCCACGGCCACCACCGTGAAACGCTCGGCCAGCGCGGGCGCGACGCGGTGCCAGATCGCGTGCGTTTGCGGATGGCCGTGCAACAGCAGCAAGGGAGCGCCCTGCCCGCCGATGCGACCGTGGATGCGCACGCCATCGCGAGCGATTTCGAAGCAGGGGAAGTCGAGGAAGGAAGCCGTCACGCCGCGATTGTGCGTTGCACCCCGGCGGCCATCAAGCAACAATCAGCCAATTCATACTTTCCACTTTGGCACGAATCCCCACGCAATGGAACGCGGCGATCTCGAACTGGTGCTGGCCATCCGCGACCAGGGCAGCCTGGCCGGCGCGGCCGCCACGCTCGACGTGGTGCCCTCGGTCATCACCAAGCGGCTCGGCGCGCTGGAGGCCCGGCTCGGGCAGCGGCTGTTCGACCGCACGACGCGGCGGCTCAGCGTCACGGCCGAAGGCGAGGCCGTGTGCCTGCATGCGCGCACGCTGCTCGAAGGCTTCGCGGCGCTCGAAAGCGAACTCGGCGAACGGCAGAACGCGCTGATCGGCACGGTCCGCCTCGCGGCCACCTTCGGCTTTGGCCGGCACTGGCTCGGCCCGGCACTCGCGGACTTCCAGGCGCAGCACCCCGGCCTGCAGGTCGAGCTGCTGCTGACCGAGCAGCTGCCCGACCTCGGCGCCGAAGGCTACGACGGCGCGGTCTGGCTGTGGGCGGTGCAGCAGCACCGCGCCGTCGACTGGACCACGCGCCGCATCGCGCGCAACCAGCGCGTGCTGGCCGCCTCGCCCGACTACCTGGCACGCCGCGGCACGCCGGCCACGGTGGAAGCGCTGGCCACGCACGACTGCCTGATCGCGCGCGAGAACGGCGACGCCGCGCAGTCGCGCCAGTTCGCGCTCTGGACGCTGCGCCATGCGCGCGACGGCAGCACGGCGCGCGTGCGGGTGCAGGGTCCGCTCACGAGCAATTCAGGAGAAATGGTGCGCGACTGGTGCCTCGCGGGCCACGGTGTCATGCTGCGCAGCCTTTGGGACATCGCGCCGCAGCTCGCAAGCGGCGAACTGGTGCGCGTGCTGCCGCTGTACAGCATGCCCGACGCCGACATCCACTGGGTCGCGCCGTGGCGACCGAAGACGCCGCGCCGCGTGCGCCTGCTGGTCGATCACCTGGTCGAGCAGTTCCGTTTGGAGCCCTGGAAGCCGGCCAAGCCGGCCGGGCGCTGAAAAGGAGAAAGCGCCGTCAGCGCTCCGCGCGCACCACGAGGCTCACGCCGACGGCCGTCAGCCCGATGCCCAGCACCGTGGTCCAGGTGATCGGTTCGGCGAACAGCAGCCACGCCATCAGCGCCGTGCACGGCGGCACGAGGTACAGCAGGCTGGTGACGGCGGTGGCCGTGCCGCGCTGGATCAACATATAGAGCAGCGAGCTGCCGCCCAGCGACAGCGCCAGCACCGACCATGCCATCGCGCCGATCGAATGCGTGTTCCATTCGATGGCCTGCGCCTCGAGCGCGGCGAAAGGCAGGGTCACGAGCAGCGCGGCGGCCATCTGCACCGCGCTGGCGCTGCGCACGTCGCAAGGCGCGACGAAGCGCTTCTGGTACAGCGTGCCCGCCGTGATCGACAGCAGCGCCATCACGGCCAGCCCCATCGTCAGCGCGTTGACCTCGGTGCCCTGCCCCAGTTTGCGCGACACCACCAAGACCAGCCCGGCGAAACCCAGGGCCAGCCCGATCCACTGCCGTCCCGAAATGCGCCCACCGTTGAAAGACAGCCAGACAGCCGTGAGCACCGGCTGGATGCCGACCAGCAGCGCCACCAGCCCCGCGCCCATGCCCGCATGCACCGCCGCCCAGACGCCACCGAGGTAGCCGGCCTGCATCAGCACGCCCGTGACCGCCAGATGCCCCCATTGCGCGCGCTTCGATGGCCACGCCACGCGCGCGAGCATGACCCACACGCCGAAGCAGGCGAGCGACAGCGCATAGCGCACGGCGAGGAACTTGAGGGGCGGCGCATAGGGCATGCCATAGCGCGCAACGATGAAACCCGTGCTCCAGATCAGCACGAAGACCGCCGGCATCGCCCGCAGCCAGCCTGCGTTGCGGACCGAGACGGCCGCGGTCATTTGGAGTGGGCCCGGATCTCGGGAATGGCCTTTTGCAGGTAATAGACCATCGACCAGACAGTGAGCACCGCCGAGATCCAGATCAGCCACTGGCCCCAGAGGCCGGTGTCGATCACCTTGAAGAGATGTCCGTCATAGAGCAGGAAGGGAATCGCGACCATCTGCACGGTCGTCTTGACCTTGCCGATCATGTGGACCGCCACGCTCTTGCCGGCGCCGATGCGCGCCATCCATTCGCGCAGCGCCGAGATGGCGATCTCGCGTCCGATGATGATGAGCGCCACGAACACGTCGGCCCGCTGCAGATGCACCAGCACCAGCAGCGCGGCGCAGACGAGAAACTTGTCGGCCACCGGATCGAGGAAGGCGCCGAAGGAAGAGGTCTGGTTGAGCTTGCGCGCCAGGTAGCCGTCGAGCCAGTCGGTGGCGGCGAACACGATGAACATGACCGTGGCGATCAGGTTGCGCGTCGGTTCGCTGATCGGCAGGTAGAAAACGCCGACGATCAACGGAATCGCGACGATGCGCGTCCAGGTCATGATGGTCGGTAGGGTCCAGAACATGCGGGCGATTGTGTCATGCACGCGTGAAGCGCTGGAAGGTCGGGGGCAATCCCGGCTTCAACGCAGCGCGCGATAGATTTCCTCGGCCAATTCGGTGGCGATGCCCTCGACCGAGGCGAGGTCTTCGACGCTCGCCGCCGCCACGCCGCGGATGCCGCCGAAACGCTGCAGCAGGCGCGCCCGGCGCTTCGGGCCGATGCCCGGAATGTCTTCGAGCTGGCTGCCGCCCACGCGCACCTTGGCGCGCTTGGCCCGCATGCCGGTGATGGCGAAGCGGTGCGCCTCGTCGCGGATCTGGGCCACCAGCATCAGGGCCGCCGAATCCTTGCCGAGGTAGACCTTCTCGCGGCCGTCGGCAAACACCAGTTCTTCGAGCCCGACCTTGCGGCCCTCGCCCTTCTCGACGCCGACGATCAGCGACAGCGGCAGGCCCAGCTCGCTGAACACCTCGCGCGCCATCGACACCTGGCCCTTGCCGCCGTCGACCAGCACCAGGTCGGGCATGCGCGCGGCCGGCGTCTTGGGCGGCGGCGCCTCGACGCCTTCGGCCCCTTCGCTCTCGGCGTCCCCCGGCGCCAGTGCCTCGGTCTCGGCCGCCATCGCCTCGGCCAGCTTGCCGTAGCGGCGTTGCAGCACCTGGCGCATGGCGGCGTAGTCGTCGCCGGGCGTAATGCCCTCGATGTTGTAGCGGCGGTACTCGCGGTTCTGCATCGTGTGGTGCGCGAACACCACGCACGAGGCCTGCGTGGCCTCGCCCGCCGTGTGCGAGATGTCGAAGCACTCGACGCGGAAGTTCTCCAGGTCGTCCGATGCCAGCTCGAGCGCGTCGGCCAGCGCACGGGTGCGCGCCTGCTGCGAGCCTTCTTCGGCCAGCAGCCGCGCCAGCTGCAGGCCGGCATTCGTCTCGGCCATCTCGAGCCAGTGGCGGCGCTGCTCGTGCGGCTGGAACACGGCCGTCACGCGCGCGCCGGCCTGCTGCGAAATCGCCTCGATGAGCGCCCGGCTCACCTGCCGGCCCAGCACCAGCGTGGCGGGCACCGGCACGTCGATGTAGTGCTGGGCGATGAAGGCTTCGAGCACCTGCACCTCGATCGAGTCGGCGACCACCGGGTCGGCGCCCTCTTCAGCGTCGAGCTCGCCGTGATGGATCTGCGCCGCGTCGTCCACGTGCACCGGAAAGTACGCGCGATCGCCCAGGTGGCGCCCGCCGCGCACCATCGCGAGGTTGACGCAGGCCTTGCCGCCCTGCACCTTGACCGCGAGGATGTCGACATCCTTGTCGGACACCACCTCGATCGACTGCTGGTGCAGCACGCGCGAGATCGCCGACATCTGGTTGCGCAGCTCGGCCGCCTGCTCGAACTCGAGCTTCTCGGCGTGCGCCGTCATGCGCTGTTCGAGCGTGGAGAGCACGCCCTGCGTGTCGCCGAGCAGGAAGGCCTCGGCGCTGGCCACGTCCTGCGCGTAGGCCTCGGGCGAAATGAGGCCTACGCAGGGGCCGCTGCAGCGCTTGATCTGGTACAGCAGGCAGGGCCGCGTGCGGTTGGCGTAGACCGTGTCCTCGCAGGTGCGCAGGCGGAACACCTTCTGCAGCAGCTGGATCGACTCCTTCACCGCCCACGCGCTCGGGTACGGCCCGAAGTAGCGGTGCTTCTTGTCGACCGCGCCGCGGTAGTAGGCCAGCCGCGGAAACCCGTGCGAGGCGATCTTCAGGTAGGGGTAGCTCTTGTCGTCGCGAAACAGGATGTTGTAGCGCGGCTTGAGCGTCTTGATCAGGTTGTTCTCGAGCAGCAGCGCCTCGGCCTCGGAGCGCACCACCGTGGTCTCCATGCGCGCGATCTTCGAGATCATGTGGCCGATGCGGGTGCCCCCGTGGCTCTTCTGGAAGTAGTTGGCGACCCGCTTCTTCAGGTTGCGCGCCTTGCCCACATACAGCACGGCGCCAGCCGCGTCGAAATAGCGGTAGACACCCGGCAACTGCGGCAGGGCCGCGACTTCGCTGAGCAATTGATCGGAATGCACGTCGGACATGGCGGCTATTGTGGCGCGCGGCGCGGGGCCCTGCGGCGCCCCCGGCACGAACGCGACACGCACGGGAATGAAATGTGCTCATCATGGACGCGGGCGCGAGGAGCGCCCGTTGTCCTTCGAATAACACCACTCGGGAAGCACTCTCCATGAACAAGAATTCCACGCACGCGTGGTGGGCCCTGACGCCCCTCGCGCTCTCCCTGGCCCTGGCCGGCTGCGGCGGCAACAGCAACAACAACGCGCAGAACAACGCCGCACTGGTCGCGGCCATCGCCGCGATCAACGCGGCCAACCAACCTACCCCCACGACACCGCCCGCCGCCGACAACGGCTGCCAGATCCCGAGCAGCGGCACCTCGGTGGTCGTCGGCTCGGGCGACCCGGGCGATCCGGCCGCGCCGGAGCCGGCGTCGGGCTATGTGCCCGGCCACAAGCTGGTGTACGCCAAGAACTACATGGTGGTCGCGAACCACCCGCTGGCCACGCGGGCCGGCTGCGACGTGCTCAAGGCCGGCGGCAGCGCGGTCGATGCGGCGGTGGCGGTGCAGGCCGTGCTCGGCCTGGTCGAGCCGCAGTCGAGCGGCCTGGGCGGCGGTGCCTTCATGCTTCACTACGACGCGGCGACGAAGAAGGTGCAGGCCTACGACGGTCGCGAGACGGCGCCCGCAGCAGCCACCGAGAACTACCTGCGCTGGATCGACGACACGAACGACCAGACCGCACCCAAGCCCGGCGGCGCCCGCTGGAGCGGCCGCTCCATCGGCACGCCGGGCGCCGTGCGCATGCTCGACCTCGCCTATCAAGACCACGGCAAGCTGCCCTGGAAAGACCTGTTCGGCTACGGCATCACACTGGCGTCCGACGGCTTCCTGATCGGTGGACGCATGGCGGTCGCCATCGCGGGTTCCGCGGCATACCTGAAGCGCGACGCCGACGCCACGGCCTACTTCTTCAACGCCGACGGCACGCCCAAGGCGCTGGGCACCAAGCTCACGAACCCGGCCTATGCCAGGACGCTGAGCGCCATCGCCACGCAAGGCGCCAACGCCTTCTACACGGGCGACATCGCCAAGGGCATCGTCGACAAGATCGGCGTCAGCGCCGCCGTCGACGGCTCGGCCATCACGCCCGGCAAGACCACGCTGGCCGACCTGGCCACCTACAAGGCCAAGCGCCGCGACCCGGTCTGCAGCACCTACCGCGAGTACTACATCTGCAGCATGTCGCCGCCGTCCTCGGGCGGCATCGCGGTGGTGGCAACCCTCGGCATCCTCGAGACCTTCAACCTGGGCCTGTACAAGCCGACCGCCATCGACCTCGAAGGCGGCAAGCCGAGCGTGATGGGCGTGCACCTGGTGAGCGAAGCCGAGCGGCTGGCGTATGCCGACCGCGACAAGTACGTGGCGGACACCGACTTCGTGCCGCTGCCCGGCGGCAGCCCCGCCATGCTGATCGACAAGTCCTACCTGCAGGGCCGCGCCAGCCTCATCAGCCTGACGAAGAGCATGAACCTCGCCAAGGCTGGCGACCGGGGCGATGTGCCGCTGGGCATCGACAAGACCGAAGAGCATGGCACCACGCACTTCACCGTCGTCGACAAGCAAGGCAACGTGGTCGTGATGACCACGACGGTGGAAGGCAGCATGGGCTCGTTCCACATGACGCAGGGCTTCCTGCTGAACAACCAGCTGACCGACTTCGCACTCAACCCGATCGACACCTCGGTGACCCCGAACGTGAAATTCGCCAACCGCGTCGCGCCCGGCAAGCGCCCGCGCAGCACGATGGCGCCGACGCTGGTGTTCAAGAAGAACGCCGACGGGAGCATGGGCGAGTTCGTGATGGGCACCGGCTCGCCGGGCGGCGGCACGATCATCCAGTACGTGGTGAAGACACTGGTTGGCGCGCTCGACTGGGGACTCGACGCGCAACAAGCCACGTCACTGGTCGACTTCGGTGCCACCAACACCCCGCCACCGACGCCCGCCGGCGCCACCTACAGCCTCACCAACGTGGGCGGCGAGCACCCGGCCATCGACACCTCGAACTCAGGCAACAACGATCCGCTGATCGCCGGCCTGCGCGCGCTCGGCCACACGGTGAACCTCGGGGCGCAGTCCAGCGGCGTGAGCACCATCATCCGCACGAACGTCGGCGGCAAGCCCGTGCTGACCGGCGGCGCAGACCCGCGCCGCGAAGGCATCGTGCTGGGCGACACCTTCGCGCCCTGAACGACAAAGGGGGCTGGCGCCGCCTTCGCTGCGCCAGCCCCCTTGCCTGATCACCCGCCTGTTTACTTCGCGACTTCCGACACAAGCCGGTACAGGAACTCGCGCCCGTCGTACAGGCGCTGGGTCTCGATGCGCTCGTCCAGCCCGTGCGCGCGCGCATCGGCCGGCTCCAGGAACATACCGGTCACGCCGTACATCGGGATGCCGGCGTTGCGCAGGAAGCGGCTGTCGGTGGCGCCGGTGCTCATGGCGGGCACCACGGGCACGCCGGGCCACATCTGCTGCGTGAGCGTCTCGACCGTCTTCACGAGGTCGCCGTTGAGCGGCGAGGCCGGGCTGCGCAGCGGCTTGCCCATGTTGCGCACCACGATCTTGTCGTTGCCCACGGCCTGGGTCAGCAGGCGCTCGACTTCTTCAGGGTCATCGTGCGGCAGGATGCGGCAGTTGACCGTGGCCTTGGCCGATTGCGGCAGTGCGTTCTCGGCATGGCCGGCCTGCACCATCGTCGCCACGCAGGTGGTGCGCAGCTGCGCGTTGTAGGCCGGGTTGGCCGTCATGCGCTCGAGCACGCCGGCGTCGGGGTTGCCGCTGCCGATGGCGCGCATGTCGTCGGCCAGCTGGCCGGTGGCAAAGGGGGCGCTGCGCGCGAAGTAGGTCTTGGTGACGTCCGCGAGCTTGATCGGGAAGGCGTAGTTGCCCAGGCGCTCCAGGCCGGCCGAGAGCGCGTAGATCGGGTTGGTCTTGGTGGGCACCGAGCTGTGGCCGCCCACGTCGCGCGCCTCCAGCATGTAGGTGGTGTACATCTTCTCGGCCACCTGCATGCGGTGCAGGTTCGGCTTGCCGCCGCGCAGTTCGCCGCCGCCGCCCTCGTTGATGCCGAACTCGGCCTGCAGCAGCTCTGGCTTGTTGTTGATGAGCCAGAAGGCGCCGTTGCTCAGCGCGTCGCCGCGCTCCTCGTCGGCGGTGAGCGCCAGGATGATGTCGCGCTTGGGCTTGAAGCCTTCCTGCTTGAGCTGCCCCAGCACGGAGACCAGCGCCGCGGCCATGGCCTTGTCGTCGATGGCGCCGCGCGCCGTGAAGTAGCCGCCGGTTTCCTGCAGCTTGAAGGGGTCGGTCTTCCAGTCTTCGCGGCGGGCCTCGACCACGTCGATGTGGGCCAGCAGCAGCAGCGGCTTCTTGCTGCCGTCGCCCTTGAAGCGCAGCACGAGGTTCCCCTTCTTCGGGAAGGGCTCGAAGATCTGGATGTCGCCGGGCGCGAAGCCCGCGTCGACCAGCCGTTTTTCCATGGCCCGCGCCGCGACCGTGTTGTCGCCCACCGAGTGGGTGGTGTTGATCTCGATCAGTTCCTTGTAGATCTCGCGAAAGCGCTGCTGCTGCGCGGTGAGCGGCGCGGTCTGGGCCTGGGCGCCGGCGATGCCGGCCAGGGCCAGCGAGAGCGCGAGCACGCCGCGTCGGGCGGCGGTCAAGGGCGAAGAAGAAAACGACGAACGGCGACGGGTCTGCATCCTCATGGTCTGGCTCTCTCCGATGGTTGTTGTAGCGAGGGCAGCATAGCAAGCGGGCCGCGTTTTCGCCCGCGCCTGAGCGACCGCGAACGCAGGCACACTCGCGGCCATGGGCACGCGCATGCAATGGGACATCTTCTGCAAGGTCATCGACAACCACGGCGACCTGGGCGTCTGCTGGCGCCTGGCCAGCCAGCTGGCGGCGGCGGGTGAACGCGCGCGGTTGTGGGTCGACGACCCGACGGCACTGAACTGGATGGCGCCGGCCGGCTGCGACGGCGTGCAGGTGATCGACTGGTCCGACGCCGAAGCTGTGCGCCGTGCCGTCGCCGACCCTGTGCCTGACGTGTTGGTCGAGGCCTTCGGCTGCGACCCGGAGCCCGAGCTCATCGCGCGTTTCGCACAGGCCCCGAGCCCTGCGCAAGCCTGGATCAACCTCGAGTACCTGTCGGCCGAGCCCTATGTCGAGAAACTGCACCGGCTGCCCTCGCCGGTGTTCAAGGGCCCGGGCGCCGGGCTGACGAAACGTTTCTTCTACCCGGGCTTCACGCCCGCGACCGGCGGCCTGCTGCGCGAGCCCGACCTGATGGCGCGCCAGGCGCGCTTCGACCGGGCGCGCTGGCTGGAGGCGCAGCAGATTCCCTGGCAGGAAGGCGAGCGCCTGGTGTCGCTCTTCTGCTACGAGCCGCCCGCGTTGGCCGCCCTGCTCGCCAGGCTGGCCGCCGACCCGGTGCCCACGCGGCTGCTGGTCACCGCAGGCCGGGCCGCGCATGCGGTGCAGGCGTGCATGTCAGATCGCCCGTTGGACGTTCAAAGTTCGCTATCAATTTCATACCTCCCCTACCTCAGCCAGGCAGATTTCGACCACCTGCTGTGGGCCTGCGACCTCAATTTCGTGCGCGGCGAAGACTCGCTGGTGCGCGCCCTCTGGGCCGGCGCACCGCTGGTCTGGCAGATCTACCCGCAGGACGACGACGCGCACCACGTCAAGCTCAACGCCTGGCTCGACTGGCTCGGCGCCCCGCCGGAGCTGCGGCTTTTTCACCACGCCTGGAACGGCTTCGGCGACGCGGCCCTGCCCGCGCCCGGCCCGCTGGACGCCTGGCGCGAAACCGCCCGTGCGGCGCGCGGCAGGCTGCTCGCGCAGGACGATCTGCTGGCCCAGTTGCGGCAGCTGGTCGCCGGAAAAAGCTAAAATAGTGGGCTTTGCGGAATTCAGCCCTGGCCGCCACGGTCGGGGAGGCCTTTCGCCAAACCTGCCGCGGGACATGTACGGCGGGGCCAGATACGACGGCATGCAGCGCCGAGGGCCCCGCGCACCGAGCGGCCAACATCCAGAGAACCTGATATGAAAATCGCTCAAGAAATCCGCGCCGGCAACGTCATCATGCACGGCAAGGACCCGATGGTCGTCCTCAAGACCGAATACAGCCGCGGCGGCCGCAACAGCGCCACCGTGCGCATGAAGATGAAGAGCCTGATCGCCAACTTCAACACCGAAGTGGTCTTCAAGGCCGACGACAAGATCGACCAGATCGTGCTGGACAAGAAGGAGTGCACCTACTCCTACTTCGCCGACCCGATGTACGTCTGCATGGACGCCGAGTACAACCAGTACGAAGTCGAAGCCGAGAACATGGGCGACGCCCTGAACTACCTCGAAGACGGCATGGCCGTCGAAGTGGTGTTCTACGACGGCAAGGCCATCTCGGTCGAACTGCCCACCAGCGTCGAGCGCGAAATCACCTGGACCGAGCCGGCCGTCAAGGGCGACACCTCGGGCAAGGTCATGAAGCCCGCCAAGATCGCCACCGGCTTCGAAGTCGGCGTGCCGCTGTTCGTGTCGCAAGGCGACAAGATCGAAATCGACACCCGCACCGGCGAATACCGCAAGCGCGTCTGAGCGCGTCCGCACCCGGCTGACCACCACCACGACGAAGGCTCCGCAAGGAGCCTTTTTCGTTGGCGGGCACGCGGGTTGCATCGGCGCACAATGCCAAGCCAATTCCGTTCGACGACCGTTTCATGAACAACACGCACAACATTCACGACAAGCGCCTGGCCGATGCCTGGGCCACGCTGCAGTCCCATTCCGACCGGGGCCTGCCCCTCGATCCCGATCCCTCGCGCCTGGCCTTCGCCGACCCCGAGTTCCTGCTGCGCCGCGAAACGCGCGGCATCCGCATGCAGCTCGAGCTGATGAAGCCCGACCTCGAGCAGCGCGCCCATGGCATCGAGAACACGGTGGTGGTCTTCGGCAGCGCGCGCTTCCGCAGCGAAGACGAGGCCGCCGCGCTGGTCGCGCAGGCCGAGGCGGCCGGCGACACGGCCCTGGCCGAGCGCTGGCGCCGGCTCTCGCGCAACTCGCACTACTACGAGAAGGCGCGCACCTTCGGCAAGCTGGTCGCGCAGTACAGCGAGAAGAAGGAGCCGCAGGACAAGCTCTTCGTGTGCACCGGCGGCGGCCCCGGCATCATGCAGGCGGCCAACCGCGGCGCGCACGAAGCCGGCGGCCTCTCGGTCGGCCTGGCCATCGCGCTGCCGATGGAAGAAGAAGCCAACCCCTACGTCACGCCGGCGCTGAGCTTCAAGTTCCACTACTTCGCGATCCGCAAGATGCATTTCATGATGCGTGCGAAGGCGCTGGTGGCGTTCCCGGGCGGCTTCGGCACGCTCGACGAGCTGTTCGAGGTGATCACGCTGGTCCAGACCAAGAAGTCGAAGCCGGTGCCGATCGTGCTCTTCGGCTCGGACTACTGGAAGAAGCTGATCGACTTCGACTTCCTGGTCGACGAAGGCGTGATCTCGCCCGGCGACGTGAAGCTCTTCGAATACGTCGACGCGCCCGAAGACGCGTGGGATGCCATCAAGCGCTTCTACAAACTCTGACCGCCCCGGTCAGGCGTCGTCGCCGTCGTCGGGCCGCAGGGCCTGCTCGAAGAAGCGCGTGAGCGCGCGGGCGCGGCGGCGGCGGTCGGCCACGGGGTTCGCATGCGGCCCCATGGCCACGGCATCGTCGGCCACACCGTGCAGCGCATTGAAGAGGATCACGGCCGTCAGCGTCGCGTCCTCGACCTCCCACACGCCCGCGGCGTCGCCCTGCTTCAGCAGGGTCACGAGCTGCGTGATAACGACGTTGTCGTTGCGCATGCGGCGGTCCTCGGGCCGGTACTCGTGGAACACCACGTCGTGCAACGCAACGTTGTCCAGGTAGGTCTCCAGCCCCGCTTCCACCCAGGCCTTGAGCCGCGCGCGGTACTTGCCCGGCGCGTGGCGGTCCATCGCCTCCTGCAGGCGGGCGCAGAAGGTGTCGACGAAGCGCTGCTGCAGCGCGCCGAGCAGCGCCTCCTTCGACGGAAAGTACAGATAGAAGGTGCCCTTGGCCACCTGCGCGCCGGCCGCGATGTCGTCGATGCTGGTGGCGGGGATGCCCTTGGCGATGAACAGCTGCTCGGCGGCGTCCATCAGCGCGACGGCGCGGGTCTGCGGCGCCTTGGTGCGGCGGCGCGCGGCGGTGGCGGGAGCGTCGTCGGGGCTGCTGCTTGTCATGGTCAAGAACCGGCCATGGCACCGGCGCGTGCCGTGTCGATGGCGGCGTGCACGGCCGCAGCATCGAGACGCAGGCCGCGCGGGGCCAGCACGCGCTCGCGCAGCCAGGCCAGGGCCTCGTCGGTGCGGGCGAAGGTGCTGGCGGGAATGCCGAAGAGTTTTTCGACGTTCATCTTGCTGATCTTCTCGAACTGGTCGGCGGGCACCACGCTCGCCATGCCCATCATATGGCGGCGGATGTCGGCGCCGCGCGCCTGCAGCCACTGCTTCGCACTCTGGGCGCTGCCCTCGGGATGCACCAGCGCGTCGGCGTCCGCGAACACGCGCAGCGAGACAAAGGGCTCGCCGCGGTCGAGCCAGCGGTTCCAGTCCTCGGTGAAGGCCTGCAGGCTTTCCAGCGTCTGCAGGCCTGCGGACACGCTGATGACCAGCGGCCATTGACTGAGTTCGTGACGGATCATGAAAGACTCCTTGCAGACAACCGGAAGGCGCCGGGCACTGCGGCGCAGGAAGGGAATGCGGACGGCGGGCATGGCGAACGGCTCAGGCGCGCGTGGGGGCGGCGAGCGCGGCGGCCCGCGGCCTGACGCGCAGCAGCAGCCCCGCCGCCACCAGGCCGGCCACGCCGGCGCAGGCCATCGCGGCGTGGAAGCCGCCCGCGAGCGCATCGCTCAGCAGCCGCTGCGCCATGCCCGCGTCGAGCGCGGCCAGCGCGCCAAGGTCGTGGCGAGACACCGCTGCCACGGCGGCCTGCGATGCATCAGGCACGCCGGCACGCGCGAGCGACTCGGCCATCAGCGCGGTGGCGCGCGTGCGCATCAGCGTGCCGAGCAGCGCGATGCCGATCAGCATGCCGCCCTGGCGCAGCGCGTTCATGGTGGCCGAGGCCATGCCCGAGCGCTGCGCGGGCACCGAGGCCATCACCGCCGTGCTCGTGGCCGGCACGGCCAGGCCCGCGCCCGCCCCCAGCGCCACGAAGAGCAGCGCCAACGGCAGGTAGGGCGTGTCGGCCGAGAACAGCGTCAGCAGCAGCATCCCCACGCCGATCAGTCCGTAGCCCGCGACCATCAGCGTGTGCACCTCGAAGCGGCGCGCCAGCCGTCCGAACTGCGAGGCCACGAGGCCGGTCGCCACGAACTGCGGCACCAGCCGCCAGCCGGTCTCGCTGGCCGACCAGCCCTGCACCTGCTGCAGGAACAGCGAGAAGAAGAACAGGCTGGCGTAGGTCGAGAAGCCCAGCACGAACGAGGCGAAGTTGGTGACCGAAAAGCGTGCGTCGCGGAACAGCGCGAGCGGCAGCAGCGGCCGTTCCACGCGCGCCTCCACGGCCAGGAACAGCGCCAGCCCGACACCCGCTGCGACGAGCGCGACCACCGCGTGGCGCGAGCCCCAGCCGTGTTCGCCCGCGGCGATGAGTCCGTAGGTCAGCGCCCCCAGCCAGAGCACGCTGAGCACCTGCCCGGCCGGGTCGAGCGCCGCATGCTCGGGGTGCGAGGACTCGCGCAGGCCCCACATCCCGAGCGCCACGGTCAGCACGCCGATCGGCAGGTTGATGAGGAAGATGCTCTGCCAGCCCGCGTGGTCCACCAGCAGCCCGCCGAGCATCGGCCCGAGGATCAGCGACAGCGCCGTGAACGACGACCAGCCGCCGATCACCCGCGCGCGGCTCGCCGGCTCGGGGAAGGCATGCGCCAGCAACGACAGCGCGCCCGGAATCATCAGCGCGCCAGCCACGCCCTGCACCGCGCGACCCGCGAGCAGCATCGGCAGCCCCGACGCCATCGCGCACATCGCCGAGCCCACGGTGAAGACCACCACGCCGGCCAGCCAGGCGCGCTTGCGGCCGTAGCGGTCGCCGATCGGGCCGGCCGACAGCATGAAGGCCGACAGGCACAGCGCATAGATGTCGATCACCCACTGCAGCCCGGCCAGGTCGGTGGCGAGCGCGCGCTGCAGCGTGGGCAGCGCGACGTTGACGATGCTCACGTCGAGCGTGGCGATGAAGCTGCCGAGGTAGACCGCCGCCACCAGGGCCAGGCGGCGGCGCGGGTCGGCAGCCGCCGACGGGGAATGGGAGTCCATGGACGCCTTCGGGTCAGGAAGAAAGAAGGCGTCGATACTGACTTCGAGTCAGTATTCTGTCAATCAAATGAGAATTACTGTTATTTGCAACGTGGGATTCAAACCGCCGTCACAGCTTCAATCCCCAGGTCGCCTTGGCGCCCAGCGCCAGCACGCCGCCCACCACCCAGAACACGCCGGCAATGCCGATCAGCGCCCCGAGCGAGCCGAACAGCATCGGCATCGCGACGCTCGATGCGTTGATGGTCATGAGCCGCAGCCCCAGCGCCTCGCCGTGCCGCGCGTGCGGCGTGATCTGGTGCAGCATGCTCATCACCATCGGCTGCACCGCGCCGAGCGCGAAACCCAGCACCACGGAGCAGATGCCCATGGTCCACGGTGAATTCAGCAGCGGGTAGATGGCGAACACGGCCGCAGTGACGACGGTCGAGCTCAGGATCACGCTGCGCTCCGACGCACGCGACGCGATCAGCGGCAACACGATGCGGATGACCGCCGCGGCGATCGCGAAGGCGCCGAGGATGGAGCCGATCACCGAGGCGCTGATGCCCCGGTCGTGGCCCAGCACCGGCAGCACGAAGGCGTGCACGTCCCAGCTCGACGACTGCAGCCAGTTCACGAACAGCAGGCGGCGGAACATCGGCTCGCGCAGCAGGTCCCAGGCCCGCGTGGGCGCGGCGCCCGGCACCGGCGCCACCCGCGGCGGCTCGTGCGCGCCGCGCGCCAGCAGCCAGCACAGCAGCGGCAAGAAGGCCATCACGGCGAAGCAGATGCGAAACGCCAGCAGGTCGGCCGGCGCACGGCCGGCGTGGTCGATCAGCATCCCGGCCAGGAAGGGCCCGACGAAATTCGCCGCCGCCGGCGCGATGGCCAGCCAGCTGAACACGCGCTTGAGCTGCGTCGGGTCCGTGGCCGAGCGGCCCACGTGCCGCTGCAGCGCGATGACGGTCGCGCCGGTGGCGCCGCCAGTCAGCAGCGCGGCGATGCACATGACGGGGAACACCGGAAAAACCAGCGCCAGCCCTGCCCCGCCCGAGGCCGCGATCACCGACAGCCACAGCGGCCGCTTGAGCCCGTGCCGGTCGGCGAAGCGCCCGGCCGGCAGCGCCAGAAACACCTGGGTCAGCGCGAACAGCGCGATCAGCAGACCGACGGCCGCTGCGCTGTAGCCTTGCTGCAGCGCGAGCAGCGGGGTGGCGAGCCGCATGCCCGCCATCGTGGCGTGCAAACAGACCTGCGCCACGATGACGCGCAGCAGTTCAGAACCTTTCACGGGGTGTCGTCGGCCTCGCTGTCAGTGTCGGCCGTGGGCGGCAGCAACGCCTGCGACTGCGCCTCGGGCAAGGCCTCGACCTTGCGCAGCGCCAGGCGCATCTGCTTGGCGCGCGTGTCGGCCTTGTCGATGGTGTCGGAGGCCTTGGCCACCTGTTCCTTGATGCGCGCGACCCATTCGCCGTAACGCTCGAACTCTGTCTTGACCGCGCCCAGCACCTTCCAGACCTCGGAGGCCTGGCGCTCCAGCGCCAGCGTGCGAAAGCCCATGTGCAGGCTGTTGAGCATGGCGAGCAAGGTGGTCGGGCCGGCCAGCGTCACGCGATGCTGGCGCTGGATCGCGTCCATCAGTCCGGGGCGGCGCAGCACCTCGGCATAGAGGCTCTCGACCGGCAGGAACAGGATCGCGAAATCGGTGGTGTGCGGCGCCGCGAGGTAGTTCTCGGCGATCGACTTGGCCTCGACGCGGATGCGCGTCTCGAGCGCCTTGGCCGCGGCCTCGGCGCCGGCCGCATCGGCGCGCTCGTGGGCGTCGATGAGGCGTTCGTAGTCGTCGCGCGGAAACTTGGCGTCGATCGGCAGCCACACCGGCGCGCCGTCGTCGCCGCGCCCCGGAAAGCGGATCGCGAAGTCGACGCGCTGGCCGCTGCGCGGCTTGGTCTCGACCTGGCGCGCGTACTGCTCAGGCGTGAGCACCTGCTCGAGCAGCGCCTCGAGCTGCACTTCGCCGAACACGCCGCGCGTCTTCACGTTGGTCAGCACGCGCTGCAGGCTGCCGACGCCGACGGCCAGCGTCTGCATCTCGCCCAGGCCCTTGTGCACCTGCTCGAGCCGGTCGGCCACCTGCTTGAAGCTTTCGCCCAGGCGCGCTTCGAGCGTGCTCTGCAGTTTCTCGTCGACGGTCTTGCGCATCTCGTCGAGCTTGGCGGTGTTGCTCTGCTGCAGCTGGGCCAGCTGGGTTTCCATGGTCGTGCGCACCTCGGAAAGGCGCCGCGCGTTCGATTCGCTCAGGCCCTGCAGCTGGGTGTTCAGCGTGTCGGCCAGGGTCTTCTGCAGCGACGCGAGCTGCAGCGCGAAGGCGTCGAGCTGCGCGTTCTGTGTGCGCGTGGCCTCGCCGCCCTGCTGCACCAGCGACTGCTGGAAGGTGGCGAAGGCCTGCGCGGTTTCCTGGCGTGCGCCGCGCGAGCCCTCGCCGATCTCGTGGCGCAGCTCGCGCTCGGTGCGTTCGTGGGCGCGGCCCATGGCGGCGAGCACGCCCAGCATTTCGCTGTGATCAGGTGGGGGCGGCCGGCGGGCCAGCAACCAGATGACCAGCACCAGCTGCACCACGGCGAATGCGGCCAGTGCAAGAAGAATCAGATCCGTCAGTTCCAAGGTGGGGGCGTGTCGCGCTCGCGGTCAGGTTTCAGGTTACTTCGTGGCCGCCGGCACCGGCGTGACCGGGGTGACTGGGGTCAAGGGCCCCTTGCCGGTGCCCCAGGCGATGAGGTTGTCGGCCGCCAGGTCGGCCATGGCGCGGCGCGTGGGCACAGTGGCGCTGGCGATGTGCGGCGTGAGTACCACGTTCGGCACGGTGAGCAGGTCGGGGTGGACCTTGGGCTCGCCCTCGAACACGTCGAGGCCGGCGGCGGCGATGCGCTTCTCGCGCAGCGCCACGGCCAGTGCCGCATCGTCGACGATGCCGCCGCGCGCGATGTTGACCAGCGTGGCGGTCGGCTTCATGAGCGCGATCTCGGCCGCGCCGATGGTGTGGTGCGAGGCCGGCGAGTACGGCACGACCAGCACGACGTGGTCGGCGGTCTTGAGCAGCTCTTCCTTGCCGACATAGCGGGCCTTGCATTCGGCTTCGAGCGCGGCGTCGAGGCGCGAGCGGTTGTGATAGATCACGTTCATGCCGAAGCCGTGCGCGCCGCGCCTGGCAATGCCCTGCCCGATACGGCCCATGCCGATGATGCCCAGCGTCGAGCCGTGGATGTCGGAGCCGGCGAACATGTCGTAGCTCCACTTTTCCCACTTGCCCGCGCGCAGGAAGTGTTCGCTCTCGGTGAGGCGGCGCGCGGTGGCCATGAGCAGCGCGAAGCCGAAGTCGGCCGTGGTCTCGGTCAGCACGTCGGGCGCGTTGGTGCCCAGCACGCCGCGCGCGGCCATGGCGTCGACGTCGAAGTTGTTGTAGCCCACGGCCATGTTGGCGCAGATCTTCAGCTCGGGGCAGGCGTCGAGCACCGCGGCGTCGATGCGCTCGCTGCCGGTGGTGAAGGCGCCCTGCTTGCCCTGCAGCTTCGCGATCAGCTGGTCCTTGCTCCAGGTCTCGTCGGCCTGGTTCGACTCGACCTCGAAATGCTGCGCCAGGCGCGCGAGGGTCTCGGGGAACACCGCGCGCGCGACCAGGATCTTGGGCTTGCTGCTGCTCATGGAACGTGTCTCTTTCTTTGAAGGGCTGGAAGGATCAACGGAAGAAGATGAAGGTGCACAGGACGAACAGCGGGACCAGGATCGCGCCCGACCACGCCATGTAGCCGAAGAAGCTGGGCATGCGCACGCCGCGGCTTTCGGCGATGGCCTTGACCATCAGGTTCGGCGCGTTGCCGATGTAGGTGTTGGCGCCCATGAACACGGCGCCGGCCGAGATGGCGGCCAGCGTGCTGGCATAGGTGGTCATTAGCGCCGCCGGGTCGCCGCCCGCCGTGTTGAAGAACACGAGATAGGTCGGTGCGTTGTCCAGGAACGAGCTCAGGATGCCGGTGGCCCAGAAGTACATGGCCGGGTCGGGCTGGCCGTCGGAGCGCGTCACGGCCGCCACGATGGCGCCGAACGGGCCCTGCGTGCCGGCCTTGAGCATGGCGATCACCGGGATGATGGTCAGGAAGATGCCGGCGAAGAGCTTGGCCACCTCGGCCATCGGGCCCCACTCGAACTGGTTGTCGGCGTGCACCTTGGGCGCCGTGAGCTTGTACGAGACGATGGCGATCAGCGCCAGCCCCACGTCGCGCACCAGGCCCGGCAGGCCGACCTCGGTGCCGAACACGTCGAACACCACGGGCGATTTCCAGAAGCCGCTCAGCAGTACCAGTGCAACCACGCCGCCCAGCAGCCAGAAGTTGGCCGCACCGTCGAAGCCCAGGCGCGGGGTGTCGGGTGTCGGGTCGACGGGCAGAACGCCGTCCTTGCGATAGAAGTGGCGGTCGATGGCGTAGAACAGCGCCAGCAGCACGGCCAGGATGAAGATGGTCTCGGGCAGGATGTGCTGCGCGGTCCAGAAGAAGCCCACGCCCTTGAGGAAGCCGAGGAACAGCGGCGGATCGCCCAGCGGCGTGAGCGAGCCGCCCGCGTTCGACACGATGAAGATGAAAAACACGATCACGTGCACCTTGCGCTGCCGGTTGTCGTTGGCCCGGATCAGCGGCCGGATCAGCAGCATCGAGGCGCCCGTGGTCCCCATGAAGCTCGCGAGCACCGCGCCGATGGCCAGGATCGCCGTGTTGAGCCCCGGCGTGCCGTGCAGGTTGCCGCGGATGTGGATGCCCCCCGCCACGGTGAACAGCGCCGTGAGCAGGATGATGAACGGGATGTACTCGGCCACCAGCGCATGCACGAGCTGCACGCCCGCCAGCCCCGCGCCGTAGGTCGCGGCAAAAGGCAGCAGGAAGGCCAGCGCCCAGGCGGCGGAAATCTTGCCGTAGTGGTGGTGCCAGAACGAGGGCGTGGCCAGCGGCAGCAGCGCGATGGACAGCAGGATGCCGGCGAACGGCACGCCCCACAACGGCGAGAGCGCGGCACCGTCGAAATCGGCGGCGAAGGCCAGGGCGGGAAAGAGCATCGG
This sequence comes from Variovorax sp. V118, assembly GCF_041154445.1. Taxonomy (GTDB): domain Bacteria; phylum Pseudomonadota; class Gammaproteobacteria; order Burkholderiales; family Burkholderiaceae_C; genus Variovorax; species Variovorax boronicumulans. The sequence continues at coordinate 3,585,893 of NZ_AP028663.1, forward strand.
CAGCGCCGCGGCTGCCGTCAGTCGGATCGTTTTCTTCATGGGGGCTGTACCGTACCAGACAGGTCAGTACAGCCTTCAAACGGGGGGTTGTTCGATCTCGAACACCTGGCGCAGGTAGGCCAGGTATTTCTCGTCCTCGCACATGTTCTTGGACGGCGTGTCCGACAGCTTGGCCACCGGCTGGTCGTTGCACTGGATCATCTTGATGACGATCTGCAGCGGCTCGTAGCCCAGGTCGTTGGTGAGGTTGGTGCCGATGCCGAAGGCCAGCAGGCAGCGCCCGCGGAACTGCTGGTACAGCTCGATGGTGCGCGGCACCGTGAGGCCGTCGCTGAAGATCAGCGTCTTGGTGAGCGGGTCGACCCGGTTCGCGTGGTAGTGCGCCAGCATGCGCTCGCCCCACTGGAACGGGTCGCCGCTGTCGTGGCGGGCGCCGTCGAAGAGCTTGCAGAAGTACAGGTCGAAGTCGCGCAGGAACGCGCTCATCCCGTACACGTCGGACAGCGCAATGCCCAGGTCGCCGCGGTACTCGCGGGCCCAGCTCTCGAAGCCGAAGATCTGGCTGTCGCGCAGCCGCGGGCCCAGCGCCTGGCAGGCCTGCAGGTACTCGTGCGCCATGGTGCCCAGCGGAATGAGCCCGAGCTTCATGGCGTACAGCACGTTGCTGGTGCCCGCCAGCTGCGGCAGCCGCTCGCCCGCGGGCGACTTGGCCGGCGGCGAGGCCACGGCGCCGAGCCGCTGGGTCAGGGTGCGCAGCACTTCCTCGTGCCAGTCTTTCGAGAAGCGGCGGCGCGTGCCGTAGTCGGCGATCTTGAGGTCGCCCAGGCCGGCTTCCTGCAGCTGGCTGATCTTGAGGTCGAGGCGGCGGCGGCCTTCTTCGAAGTCGGGGTTCTTCTGCGTGTTGCGAAAGTAGACCTCGTTCACGATGGCCAGCACCGGGATCTCGAACAGGATGGTGTGCAGCCACGGCCCCTTGATGCGGATCTCGAGCTCGCCCGAGGGCTGGGGGATGACGTTGATGTACTTCTCGTTAAGCCTGAACAGGCCCAGGAAGTCGACGAAGTCGCTCTTGATGAAGCGCATCGAGCGCAGGTAGGCGAGTTCGGCGTCGCGGAACTGCAGCGAGCACAGGCTGCGGATCTCGTCGCGGATCTGTCCCGCGAATTGCGCGAGGTTGACGCCCGGGTTGCGGCACTTGAAGCGGTACTCGACCCGCGCCCCCGGAAAGTGGTGCAGGACCACCTGCATCATCGTGAACTTGTAGAGGTCGGTGTCGAGCAGGCTGTGAATGATCATGGTGCGGTGCGCGGTGTCTCGGGTCTCTGTCGTCGGCGTCCGTTCCATTATCACGGCCTGCGTCGGCCTGTGCCTACGAGGGTCGGCCTGCACGTCCTACCGGCAGGGGGAATCACTCACGCGACATTGGTTTCACGGCGGCGGCATGTTCCGCCGGGTCATCACTCTTTCTCAAGGAGATTCGCATGAACAAGGACACCATCGAAGGCAACTGGAAGCAGCTCAAGGGCAAGATCAAGGAGCAATGGGGCAAGCTGACCGACGACGACTTCGACGTCATCGCCGGCAAGCGCGACCAGCTGCTGGGCCGCATCCAGGAACGCCACGGCATCAGCCGCGACGAGGCCGAGAAGCAGGTCAAGGACTGGGAATCTCGCGACGGCCGCTCGCCGGACGCGCTCTGGTTCGAGAAGAACTGAGAAAGAAGCAAGCGCCCTGCGCCCTTTTCTTCTCTTTCCCTGTCATTCACCGCAAAGGACACACACCATGAAAAAACAACACCTCGTCATGCTTGCCCTCGCCTCCACCTTCTTCGTCGCCGGCCAGGCCGGGGCGATGACCAAGGACGAGTACAAGGTCGCCAAGGAAAAGGTCGAGGCCGACTACAAGGTCGCCAAGGCCCAGTGCGACACGATGAAGGACAACGCCAAGGACGTCTGCCAGAAGGAAGCCAAGGGCAAGGAAGAAGTGGCCAAGGCCGAGCTGGAGCAGCAGTACCAGCCGAGCGACAGCCATGCCCGCAAGGTGGCCGAAGAGAAGGTGAAGGCTGCCTATGAAGTCGCGAAGGAAAAGTGCGACGACCAGAATGGCGCGGCCAAGGACGCTTGCGTGAAGCAGGCCAAGGCTGATGAAGCCCAGGGCAAGGCCGACATCAAGGCCATGAAGAAGACGATGTAAGCAGAGTCACACCCCACTCATCCACGAACGGCGCCTCCGGGCGCCGTTCTTCATGGGCGCTCAGGCGCGCAGCGAATCGACCACCTGCTGCAGCGCCTCGGGCAGCGGTACCGGCCGCTGCGTCGCGCGGTCGACGTACACATGCACGAAGTGCCCCTGCGCCGCGGCGGTGTCGGAACCCTCGGCGAAGAGCGCGATCTCGTAGCGCACGCTCGAGCGGCCCGCCTGCGCCACGCGGATGCCCGCCTCCACCGTCTGCGGGAAGGCCACCGGCGCGAAGTAGTTGCACTGCGTCTCGACCACGAAGCCGATGGTCTGGCCGCCGTGGATGTCGAGCGCGCCGCGCTCGATGAGCAGCGCGTTCACCGCGGTGTCGAACCAGCTGTAGTAGACGACGTTGTTGACGTGGCCGTACATGTCGTTGTCGGCCCAGCGCGTCGGGATGCTGCGAAACGCCCGGTAGGCGCTGCGGGTGTGAGGCGTGGGCTTGGGGGTGGGTGCGGGTGTGGTGGGGGCGCTCATCGCGCGGCATTTTGCCAGCGGCGCCAGTAATCGAGCGCCACCCGGAAGGTGCCCAGCTGCACCTGCACCGTCTCGGCGATGTCGCTGGCGTAGCCGCCGGCCATCGCGAAGGCCGTCGGGATGCGGCGCTGCCAGGTCCAGTCGAACACGCGGCGGTCGCGCGCCTCCAGCCCGTCGAAGCTCAGCTTGAGGCGGCCCAGCCGGTCGCGCTCGAAGGGGTCGGCGCCGGCCAGGTAGATCACGAGGCCGGGCGAGAAGCGCCGGTCGAGCTCGTCGAGCGCGTGCTCCAGCGCCGCCAGGTAGTCGGTGTCGCCGCAGCCGTCGGGCAGCTCCACGTCGAGGTCGCTCGCCTCCTTGCGGAACGGGAAATTCTTCTGGCCGTGCACCGACAGCGTGAACACGCTCGGGTCGCCCTGGAAGATGCGGGCGGTGCCGTTGCCCTGGTGCACGTCGAGGTCGATCATGGCCACCCTGAGCAGCCGCCCGGCGCGGGCCTGCTCGACCTGCATCAGCCGGGCCGCCACCGCCGCGTCGTTGAAGACGCAGAAACCGCTGCCCCTGTCCGCGTAGGCGTGGTGCGTGCCGCCCGCCATGTTGGCCGCCACGCCGCCCGCGAAGGCGGCGCGGCAGGCGGCGATGGTGGCGCCGGTGGAGCGGCGCGAGCGCTCGACCATCGCCTCGCTCCACGGAAAGCCGATCTCGCGCATGGCCTGCGGGCTCACGCGGCCTTCGCTGACGGCGGCGATCCATTCGGGGGTGTGGGCCAGCGCCAGCTCGTCATCGCTGGCGCGCGGGGCCGGGTCCATCTCGACGGCCGGCAGCTGCTCCTGCAGGCGATCGCGCAGCATCGCGTAGCGCGACATGGGAAAGCGGTGGCCCGGCGGCAGGGGCAGGACGAACTGCCCGGAATAGAAAGCACGCATGGCCGCATTCTGGCCGCGCAGGCCGGATTTAGAAGGCCGCTTCTAAATTGCTGCAGAGCAGCAAAAACCACTTGATCGCCGCGTTCAGCTGCCTATACTTGAGGCCATGCTGCACCGCAACATAGACGACGAGGCGCAGCGCAACGTGAATCGACCACCCCATCATCCTTTCTGGAGATCTCAAATGGCCCTGACCGCTGACCAAATCCTCGCCGCTCAAAAAGCAAACCTCGAAACCCTGTTCGGCCTGACCACCAAGGCCTTCGAAGGCGTTGAAAAGCTGGTCGAACTGAACGTGACCGCTTCCAAGGCCGCCCTGACCGAAGCCCAGAGCACCGCCCAGGCTGCCCTGAGCGTCAAGGACGCCCAAGAGCTGCTGACGCTGCAAGCCAGCCTGTTCCAGCCCCTGGCTGAAAAGACCGCTGCCTACAGCCGTCACCTGTACGACATCGCCCAAGGCACCAGCGCCGAATTCTCGAAGGCTTTCGAAGCCAAGGCCGCTGAAGCCCAGCAAGCCTTCGTCGGCCTCGTCGACAGCGCTTCCAAGAACGCCCCCGCCGGTTCGGAAACCGCCGTCGCCGTGCTGAAGAGCGCCGTGGCTGCCGCCAACAACGCTTTCGAATCGGTCCAGAAGGCCGTCAAGCAAGCGTCGGACGTCGCCGAAGCCAACTTCAACGCCGTGTCGACCCAAGCCGTCGCCGCTGCCAAGACGGCCACCGCTTCGCGCAAGCGCTAAGCACCGACCACCACCAGTTGTCTCCTTGGGTCCTCACGGATCCAATTCAGGGCCTCATCTTCGGATGAGGCCTTTTTTTTTGGCCGGCGGCCGTCTTCGATAATGCGGGTCTCATTTCAGGAGACTCTCAATGCAGATCGACGGCAAAGTTTTTATCGTGACCGGTGGCGCTTCGGGCCTCGGCGAAGGCACGGCGCGCATGCTGGCCGCCAACGGCGCCAAGGTGGTCATCGCCGACATGCAGGCTGACAAGGGCGAAGCCGTCGCCCGCGAGATCGGTGGCGTGTTCGTCAAGTGCGACGTGAGCCAGGAAGCCGACGGCCAGGCCGCGGTGGCCGCCGCGCTCAAGCTGGGCAAGCTGGTCGGCCTCGTGAACTGCGCCGGCATCGCACCGGCCGAGAAGACCGTGGGCAAGAACGGCCCGCACGCGCTGGCCGTGTTCAGCAAGACCGTCACGGTCAACCTGATCGGCAGCTTCAACATGATCCGCCTGGCGGCCGACGCCATGGGCAAGAACGAGCCCGAAGCCACCGGCGAACGCGGCGTGCTGATCTCGACGGCCTCGGTCGCAGCCTACGACGGCCAGATCGGCCAGGCCGCCTACAGCGCCTCGAAGGGCGGCGTGGTCGGCATGACCCTGCCCATCGCCCGCGACCTCGCGCGCAGCGGCATCCGCAACATGACCATCGCCCCCGGCATCTTCGGCACGCCCATGCTGTTCGGCATGCCGCAGGAAGTGCAGGACGCGCTGGCCGCCAGCGTGCCCTTCCCGTCGCGCCTGGGCACGCCCGAGGACTACGCCAAGCTGGCCAAGCACATCATCGAGAACGACATGCTCAACGGCGAGGTGATTCGTCTGGACGGAGCGATTCGATTGGCCCCTCGCTGATCTCGGACGCCGGCAGCTTCGTGCTGCCGGTGCGGTCCAGGCGCTCGTAGTTCGCGATCACCTGGGCCCCGATCAGCACCAGCATGGCGGCGATTTCCAGGCTCAGCAACACCACGATCGCCGTGGTGAGCGAGCCGTAGACGATGTTCACCTGCGACAGCGTCGAAAAGTACCAGATCAGCACGCGCCGCGTGGCCTCCCACAAGAGCGCGGCGGTCACGCCGCCCAGCAGCGCATGCCGCAGCGACATGCGCCCGGCGGGCATCACGAGGTAGAGCGAGGTCAGCATGAAGATCTCGCCGCCCAGCCCCAGCAGGTACAGCAGCAAACCCGAAATGCCCGACAGCGACCAGCTGCGCCCCAGCAGGTCGACGCTCTCCTGCCCCACCAGCTGCAGCGCCCCCGACACCAGCGTGACCAGCAACAGCCCCGCGCACAGGCTCAGGATGTAGAGGTACGGCATCGCCACCGACACGAGAAAGTGGCGCTTGTGATCGTCCTTGCGGTGGTGAAAGATCACCGCCATCGCGCTTTCGAGCACGCTGAACGCCAGCGAGCTGAAGAAGATCATCGTCACCAGCAGCACCGGCCCGAGCACCGAGCGGTGGTCCAGGAAACTCGACAACTCCGCCACGATCGCTTTCGATTGCCCCGGCAGCAGCCATTCGAGGTAGCGCCCGATGGTGCGCAGCAACTCGGCCTGGTCGATCACGTGCGACAGCGCCATCACGCTCACGATCAACAGCGGCACGATGGACAGCAGCGCGTAGTAGGCCACCGCCCCCGCCAGCAGCAGGCCCTGGTTGGCGCGAAAGTCCTTGAGCGCGCCCCAGACGAAGCGCAGCGGATGGCGCAGCAGCGGCGCGGCGTGTTGCAAAGGCAGTGGCGTCTTCATGCGTGATGTGGATTTGCGGCGGGGTTCAGTATGCCGCCCGTGCGCTTGCGTATGATTTGCCGCTCCCCGCAGCCATGACCATCCCCGCTTCATTCATCCAGGAACTCATCGCGCGCGCCGATGTGGTCGAAATCGTCGGCCGCTACGTTCAGCTCAAGAAGGCCGGCGCCAATTTCATGGGGCTGTGCCCCTTCCACGGCGAGAAGTCGCCCTCGTTCTCGGTCAGCCCGACCAAGCAGTTCTATCACTGCTTCGGTTGCGGCGTGCACGGCAACGCCATCGGCTTCCTCATGGAACATGCAGGCATGGGCTTCGTCGAGGCCGTGCACGATCTCGCCGGCCAGTACGGCCTGCAGGTGCCCGAGGACGACGTCTCGCCGGCCGAGCGCGCCCGTGCCGCCAGCCAACGCCAGAAGCAGGCCACGCTGACCGACGTGCTCGAAAAGGCCGGCGACGCCTACCGCAAGGCGCTGCGCCAGGCGCCCGGCGCCATCGACTACCTCAAGGGCCGCGGCGTGTCGGGCGAGATCGCCAAGCAGTTCGGCATCGGCTACGCGCCGGCCGGCTGGCGCGCGCTGGCCAGCGTGTTCCCCGACTACGACGATCCGCTGCTCGCCGAGAGCGGGCTGGTGATCATCAACAACGAGGAAGGCAAGCTCAGCGACGAGGAGGCCAAGCGCTACGACCGCTTCCGCGACCGCGTGATGTTCCCGATCCGCAACGTCAAGGGCGAGTGCATCGGCTTCGGCGGGCGCGTGCTCGGCGACGAAAAGCCCAAGTACCTGAACTCGCCCGAGACGCCGGTGTTCAGCAAGGGCCGCGAGCTCTACGGCCTGTACGAGGCGCGCGCCGCCTTCCGCGACCGCGGCTACGCGCTCGTCACCGAGGGCTACATGGACGTGGTGGCGCTGGCCCAGCTCGGTTTTCCTAACGCGGTGGCCACGCTGGGCACCGCCTGCACCACCGAGCATGTGCAAAAGCTCTTCCGCTTCACCGAATCGGTGGTGTTCAGCTTCGACGGCGACGCCGCCGGTCGCCGCGCCGCGCGCAAGGCGCTCGACGGCGCCCTGCCCTACGCCACCGACACGCGCAGCATCAAGTTCCTGTTCCTGCCGGCCGAGCACGACCCCGACAGCTACATCCGCGCGCACGGCGCCGAGGCCTTCGCGGGCTTCGTGGCCGAGGCCACGCCGCTGTCGCGCTTCATGCTCGAGGCCGCCCGCGAAGGCTGCGACCTGAGCTCCGCCGAGGGCCGCGCCCACATGACGAGCAACGTGCGTCCACTCTGGAGCGCGATGCCTGACGGCGCGCTCAAGCGGCAGCTGCTCAGCGAGATCGCCGCGCTGGTCCAGCTCGACGCCGCGGCGCTGTCCGACCTGTGGGCCACGGCCGCGCCCGGCCCGCGCAAGGGCGCCGGCGCACCGTCCCAGGCGCCACAGCGCCACAGCGAACCCGACAGCTACGGCAACGACCCCGGCGACTACTACCCGGACCTGCCGCCGACGCAGGACTATGAGCCGCCGCGCTACGAAAACGAGAGCAAACCCAAGTTCCAGCCGCGCAAGTTCACCAAGGGCAAGCGCTGGGGCGGCAAGTTCGAGGAGCCCATCGAGCCGCTGCGCGGCCGCGGCAAGCCGCCGAGCCGGCCCGACGTGGCGGTGCGGCTGGTGCTGTCGAACATGGCGCAGTGGGAGGCGCTGTCGCACGAGCTGCACGTGATGCTGTGCGATCTGCCGGGCGAGCACGGCGCCCTCTTCACCTGGCTGGACAGCCAGCTGCACGAGCACGGCGTGCAGCCCTGGGCGGCGCTGCGCGAAGGCCTGCGCGGGCTCGATTTCGCGCCGCTGGCCGAACGCCTCATGAGCGTTTCCGAGGCCGGGCCGGTGCCCGAGGGCGAGGAAGAGCAGCACCTGGCCGAGGCCGCCAAGGAGCTGGGGAGCGTGCTCGACTTCATGCTCGACGACCGGCTCAAGGCCCAGCAGAGCGAGGCCATCGCTTCGGTTGGAAAAGACCCGAAAGCCCTGGAACGCTACAAGGCGCTGGAAGCCCGCCGGCTCGAATTGCGTGACCGCATTCGCGCATCGGGGACAGATACTGCTTGAAATTTGCGCAACAGGCTATAATGTAGGGCTTCGCAACTGGCGAAATTAGGCAAGAGCGACAGCAGCACCTCCGGGCCGACCCCTAGCGCAACGCACTCCAACGGTAAATTCCGGCGGAAAGGGTCAATAACCGCAAGGACTGCACACCAAATGTTCGCCCGACATCTTGCCTGGTGAGGAATTAATTCCTCGTTTCCCAATTGTTTTGTCCGTGCCTGTGCACGGGCATGGTGGCGCTGTCCGCGTGGCAGCGCGCCTGTGATCCCGCTTGTCTTTTCTTGTCGTAACGAGGTCGTATGCCCAGTTCAAAGAAGCCTGCTCCTTCACTTGCCAAAAGCGCCAAGAGCGTCGCCACCAAGCCCGCAGCAGAAAAACCGCTGAAAGCCGGTGCCAAACCGGCAACCAAGACGGCTGCCGCCGCGTCCAAAACGGCAGCCGCAACGAAAGTGAAAACCGTGCCCACGAAATCGACCTCTCTCGACGATCCAAAAAAAGCCGCGGCCACTGCCACGGCTGCCCCCGCCGCCAAGAAAGTTGGCCGTCCGCCCAAGGCCGCCGGCGCTGCCGCCGCGCCCGCCACCGGCGCCAAGCGCGGGCGCAAGCCCAAGGCCGCCAAGGAAGCCGGCGAGAGCGACATCGACCTGTCGGACATCGAGGAAGACCTGGCCGGTGACGAGCCCGCGGCCGTCGCGACCACTGAAGAGAAGGTCAAGCCGCTGCGCATGAAGATCAGCAAGGCGAAGGAACGCGCCTTGATGAAGGAGTTCGGCCTCGACGAGACCGTGCTCTCCGAAGAAGACCTGGCCAAGCGCCGCTCGCGCCTGAAGACCCTGATCACGCTGGGCAAGACCCGCGGCTACCTCACGCACGGCGAAATCTCCGACCACTTGCCCGACAAGCTGGTCGACGCCGAGACCATGGAAGTCGTGGTCACCATGCTCAACGACATGGGCGTGGCGGTGTACGAGCAGACGCCCGACGCCGAGACCCTGCTGCTGAACAACACCGCGCCCACCGCCACCACGGTGGAAGAAGCCGAGGAAGAAGCCGAAGCGGCTCTGTCCACGGTGGACAGCGAATTCGGCCGCACCACCGACCCCGTTCGCATGTACATGCGCGAAATGGGCACGGTCGAGCTGCTGACGCGCGAAGGCGAAATCGAAATCGCCAAGCGCATCGAAGGCGGCCTGATGGCCATGATGGAAGCCATTTCGGCCTCCCCCGCCACCATCGCCGCGATCCTCGAAATGGCCGCGACCATCCGTGAAGGCAAGGTCGTCATCTCGACCATCGTGGACGGCTTCTCGAACCCCAACGAGGCCGACGACTACGTGGCCGAAGAAGACTTCGACGAATTCGACGAAGAAGACGACGATGACGGCAAGGGCGGCTCCAAGGCCCTGACCAAGAAGCTCGAAGAACTCAAGAACGAAGCCCTCTCGCGCTTCGACCGCATCGCCGAAATGTTCGAGAAGATCCACAAGATCTACGAGAAGGAAGGCTACGGCACGCCCGCGTACACCAAGGCCCAGCAGGCCGTGTCCGACGAGCTGATGACCATCCGCTTCACGGCCAAGACCATCGAGAAGCTGTGCGACCTGGTGCGCACGCAGGTGGACGACGTGCGCAAGAAGGAACGCGAACTGCGCCGCATCATCGTGGACAAGTGCGGCTTCCCGCAGGACGAGTTCATCCGCGACTTCAGCGGCTTCGACAAGAACGGCAACCGCATCGCCTCCAACCTGCTGAACCTCAAGTGGGTCGAGAAGCAGGCCGCCGCCGGCAAGCCCTGGAGCGCCGTGCTCGCGCGCAACATCCCGCCGGTGCAGGAACTGCAGCAGAAGCTCACCGACATCCAGTCGCGCGTGGTGGTGCCGCTGACCGAGCTCAAGGACATCAACAAGCGCATGAACGAGGGCGAATCGTCCTCGCGCGATGCCAAGAAGGAAATGATCGAGGCCAACCTGCGCCTCGTGATCTCCATCGCCAAGAAGTACACCAACCGCGGCCTGCAGTTCCTGGACCTGATCCAGGAAGGCAACATCGGCCTGATGAAGGCGGTCGACAAGTTCGAATACCGCCGCGGCTACAAGTTCTCGACCTACGCGACGTGGTGGATCCGCCAGGCGATCACCCGCTCGATCGCCGACCAGGCGCGCACCATCCGCATCCCGGTGCACATGATCGAGACGATCAACAAGATGAACCGCATCTCGCGCCAGCACTTGCAGGAGTTCGGCTTCGAGCCCGACGCCGGCATCCTGGCCGCCAAGATGGAGATCCCGGAAGACAAGATCCGCAAGATCATGAAGATCGCGAAAGAGCCGATCTCGATGGAAACCCCCATCGGCGACGACGACGATTCGCACCTGGGCGACTTCATCGAGGACAGCAGCAACACGGCCCCCATCGAGGCTGCCATGCAAGCGGGTCTTCGCGACGTGGTCAAGGACATCCTCGACTCCCTCACGCCGCGCGAAGCCAAGGTGCTGCGCATGCGCTTCGGCATCGAGATGAGCACGGACCACACGCTGGAAGAAGTCGGCAAGCAGTTCGACGTGACCCGCGAACGCATCCGCCAGATCGAAGCCAAGGCGCTGCGCAAGCTGAAGCACCCGTCGCGTTCCGACAAGCTGCGCAGCTTCATCGACACCCTGTAATCCAGGTTCGCTGAAGCCCAAGCGCCCGCCTTGCCCCTCACCCGGGCGGCGGGCGTTCTCGTTTTCCACCGACACACAACACACAAGTACAACGGAGCCGCCTTTCCATGAATCCCGACGCAGACAAACTCTGGCAGGCCCCGCGCTGGGCGCTTGCCGTGCTGCTCGCCGTGCTGGGCATGCTCGGGCCCTTCTCCATCGACACCTACATCCCGGCCTTCTCGGGCATTGCGAAATCGATCGGCGCAACGCCGGCCGAGATGCAGCAGACGCTGTCGGCCTACCTGTTCGGCTTCGCCTTCATGAACCTGTTCCACGGCGCGCTGTCGGACAGCTTCGGCCGCCGCCCCGTGGTGCTGTGGGGGCTGGCGGTGTTCACGCTGGCCTCGCTGGGCTGCGCGCTGTCGCAGAACATCACGCAGCTGGTGCTGTTCCGCGGCCTGCAGGGCCTGTCGACCGGTGCCGGCATCGTGGTGTCGCGCGCCGTCATCCGCGACATGTTCCCGCCGGCCGAGGCGCAGCGGGTGATGAGCCAGGTGACGATCTACTTCGGCGTCGCGCCGGCCATTGCGCCCATCGTGGGCGGCTTCCTGTTCGTGCACGCGGGCTGGCACTCGATCTTCTGGTTCCTCGTGGCCGTGGGCGTGGTGCTGTTCGTCGCCAACTACAAGCTGCTGCCCGAGACGCTGCACAAGGACCACCGCCAGCCCTTCCAGGTGCGCCACCTGATGCGCGGCTACCGCGACCTGTGCTCCGACCCGCGCTTTCTCTTGCTGGCCTTCGCGAGCGGCGTGCCGTTCAACGGCATGTTCCTCTACGTGCTGGCCGCGCCCGCGTTCCTGGGCGACCACCTGGCGCTGCAACCGCAGCAGTTCTTCTGGTTCTTCCTGCTGACCATCGGCGGCATCATGCTCGGCGCGCGCGCCAGCGGCCGCATGGCCGGCAAGGTGGCGCCCAAGCGGCAAATCCGCGACGGCTTCCTGATCATGATGGTCACCTCGGTGGTCAACGTGGTGGCCAACATCTTCTTCCAGGCGCATGTGGCCTGGGCCGTGTGGCCGCTGGCGGTGTTCGCCTTCGGCTGGGCGCTGATGGTGCCGGTGGTCACGCTGCTGGTGCTCGACCTGCACCCCGAGCGCCGCGGCATGGCCTCGTCGCTGCAGGCCGTGATCGGCTCCACCGCCAACGGCGTCGTGGCCGGCGCGGTGGCGCCGCTGGTGATGCACTCCACGCTGGCACTGGCCCTCACCTCCGCGCTGATGCTCACGATCGGGCTGGTCGCCTGGGTCTGGCTGCATCACCGCTGGCCCGACATCGGGCGTCGGGTGGCGCACGAAGAAGCCTGAGGGGGACGGGGGATGCGATTCGCCGCACTGTGGACTTATCTGCGCGCCTGGCTCCCGGGCCCTTCCAACGTCAATGCGCGCGAGCGGCTGCGCGCCGTGGGCGGCGCGGGCATCGGGCTGCTGATCACCGGCCTGCTGTGCCGCTGGCTGGCCGTGCCGCTGGAGCATGCGGTGTGGCTGGTCGCACCGATGGGCGCCACCGCCGTGCTGGTGTTTGCCGTGCCCGCCAGTCCGCTGGCGCAGCCCTGGTCGGTGATCGGCGGCAACACGCTGTCGACGCTGGTGGGCATCGCCTGCGCCAGCTGGATTCCCGACACCGCCGTGGCTGCCGCCGTGGCCGTGGCGCTGGCCATCGGCCTGATGTTCTTCACGCGCTGCCTGCACCCGCCCGGCGGCGCGGCGGCGCTGCTGGCGGTGCTCACGCACACCACCGACTTCTCGGCGGCGCTGTTCCCGGTGCTCGTGAACTCGCTGCTGCTGGTGATGGCGGGCGTGGCCTACAACACGCTCACGGGGCGGCGCTATCCGCACGTGCAAGTGGCGCGCCCGCCCTCGCCCGACGCGCGCTTCAGCCAGGCCGACATCGACGCCGTGCTGGCGCGCTACAACCAGGTGCTCGACATCAGCCGCGACGACCTCGAATCGCTCATTCAACAGACCGAGCTCGAGTCATACAAGCGCCGCCTGGGCACGCTGCACTGCGCCGACATCATGTCGCGCACGCCGATCTCGGTGGAGTTCGGCACGCCGCTGCAGGAGGCCTGGACGCTGATGCACCAGCACCGCATCAAGGCCCTGCCCGTCACCGACCGCACGCGCCGCGTGGTCGGCATCGTCACGCAGGCCGACTTCTTCCGCCAGCTCGACCTGCAGCACCACGACGGCATCGCCGGCCGGCTGCGCGACCTGATCCGCGCCACGCGCACGGTGATGTCGAACAAGCCCGAGGTGGTCGGCCAGATCATGACGCGCCAGGTGCGCGTGGCCAGCGCCGACAGGCCGGTGGTCGAACTGGTGCCGCTGTTCTCCGAAGGCGGCCACCACCACATTCCGATCATCGATGAAGAGAAGCGGCTGACGGGAATGATCACGCAGTCGGATTTCGTGCGGGCGCTGTACCGCGCGGTGAGCCCGGCGTAGGGCCCGCACGTCGCCTCCCCCTTCTCGCGAAGGGGAAGGCGCAAGGCGTCACTCCAGCACCACGTTCGCCTTCTTCACCAGCGCCGCATAGCGCGCGGCCTCGCTGCGAAAATAGCTCGCGGCCTGTTCGGGCGACGTGGGCTTGACGATGTTGCCCTGCTTGTCCATCGCCTCGCGCACCTCGGGCGCGGCAAAGGCGGCCACGATGGCCTCGTGCACGCGCTTCACGTCGGCCGGCTGCATCTTCGGCGGGCCGATCACCGCGAACCAGCCTTCGACCGCGTAGTTCGGCAGCCCCTGCTCCGCGATCGTCGCAATCTCGGGCGCGGCCGGCGAACGCGCCGGGCCGCACAGGCCGATGGCGCGCAGTGCGCCGCTCTTCAGATGCGGCTGCACCGCCGGCAACGCGACCACGCCCATCTCGACCTGCCCCGCGATCATGTCGGTCACCATCGGCCCGGTGCCCTTGTACGGAATGTGCCGCGCCTTCACGCCGGCCTCGTCCATGAACATCTCGCCCGCGAGGTGGATGATGGTGCCGTTGCCCGACGAAGCGTAGTTGTAGCCCTCGGGTTTTGCGCGCAGCAGCGCCACCAGCTCCTTCACGCTCTTCGCCGGCAGCTTCGGGTTCACGGCCAGCACCAGCGGCGTGGCGCCCACCACGCTGATGGGCGTGATGTCGGCGATGGCGTCGAAAGGCATCTTCTTGAACACGCTCGGGTTGATCACGTGGTTGTTCGACACCATGCCGAGCGTGAACCCGTCGGGCGGCGCCTTGATCACGGCCGAGGTGCCGGTGATGCCGCCGGCGCCCGGCAGGTTCTCGATCACCACCGGCTGGCCCAGCGCCTTGCCGAGCGCGACCGAGGCGGCGCGCGCGATGGCGTCCACGCCCGAGCCCGCGCTGATCGGCAGGATGAAGCGCACGGGCTTGTCGCCGCCCTGCGCGAACACCGGGCGGGCGGCCGACAGCACGACCGCCGACGCCCCCAGGCCGAGCAACGCGCGGCGGTTGAATGAAGAAGAGGAAAACGGAATCGGGCTCATGGGTCTTGTCTCTCTTTGTCTTTGTCGGTGCTTGAAGGATCAGGCCACGGCCGCCTCGGCATGCAGCGCCTCGACCTGTTCGTGCGCATAGCCCAGCTCGGCCAGCAGCGCGCGCGTGTGCTCGCCCAGCGTCGGCGGATGCAGGCGCACGCCCAGCCGCTCGCCGCCCAGCGTGATCGGGAACAGCGTGGTCTGCGCCATCTCGCCGGCCCGCTCGCCGTCGGGCAGCCGGATGTCGGCGAGGCCGCCGGTGGCCTGCAGGTGCGGATCGGCATACAGGTCTTCGGGCCGCGTGATCGGCGCGAACGGCAGGCCGCGCGCCTCGAAGATCGCCGACAGCTCGGCGGCCGAACGGTCGGCCAGGCGGGTGCGCAGCGCGGCCAGCAAGGTCGGGCGCAGGCGCACGCGGTCGTTGTTGGTCTGCAGCGTGGCGTCGGCCTTCAGGTCGTCGAAGCCCAGCGCGTCGCAGAAGGTCTTCCACTGCGCGTCGCTCACGGCCGCCAGGAAGATCTGCTCGCCGTCCTTCACGGTGAACACGTCGTACAGCGCCCAGGCCGAGATGCGCTCGGGCATCGGCGCCGCCGCCTGCCCCGTGATGGCGTACTGCAGCATGTGCTGGCCGACCAGGAACACGTTGTTCTCGAACAGCGCCGACTGCACCTCCTGCCCCCGGCCGGTTTCGGCGCGCTGCATCAGCGCCGCGATCGCGCCGATGGCGCCGAACATGCCGCCCATGATGTCGTTCACGCTGCTGCCCGCGCGCAGCGGATCGCCGGGGCGCCCGGTCATGTACGCGAGCCCGCCCATCATCTGCACCACCTCGTCCAGCGCGGTGCGATGCTCGTAGGGGCCGGGCAGGAAGCCCGTGTGGTTCACGTACACGAGGCGCGGATTGAGCTTGCCCAGCGCGGCGTAGCCCAGGCCGTACTTGTCCATCGTGCCGGGGCGGAAGTTCTGCGCCACCACGTCGGCCGTGGCGCACAGGCGCAGCGCGGCCTCGAGCCCCTGCGGATGGCGCAGGTCGAGCGCGATGCTCTTCTTGTTGCGGTTGAACATCGGGAAGAAGCCCGCGCCCGCGCCCAGCAGATGCCGCGTGCGGTCGCCGTCGATGGGCTCGACCTTGATGACCTCGGCGCCCAGGTCGGCCAGCACCATGCCGCAGGTCGGCCCCATGACCATGTGCGTGAACTCGACCACGCGGATGCCGGCGAGCGGCAGGCGCTTTGCTTCGGTGCTCATGCGGCGACGCCTTCCGCCGGCGCAAAGGTCTTCGGAAAGCCCGCGCGCCACACCGTGCCCTGCAGCGTCTCGCCGTCGAGCCAGCCGGCCACGCGCTTCCTCAGATCGAGCAGCTTCGGCAGATCGACCCCCGTCTGCACGCCCATGCTCTCGAGCATGAAGACGAGGTCCTCGGTGTCGACATTGCCGCTCGCGCCCGGCGCATGCGGACAGCCGCCGATACCGGCCAGGCAGGCGTCGAAGCGCGTGATGCCGACCTCCAGCGCGGCGTAGACATTGGCCAGGCCCAGCCCGCGCGTGTCGTGAAAATGCCCGCACCACAGCCGGTCGCCCGCGATTCGCAACGCGCGCTCGAACAGGCTGCGCACCATCGCCGGATCGGCGTAGCCGACGGTGTCGGCCAGGCTCACGCGGTCGGCGCCCGCGTCGAGCAGCGCCTGTATCAGCCGCAGCACCTCGTCGGGCGCCACATGGCCCTGCAGCGTGCAGCCGAAGGCCGTGCCCACGCCGCCGTCGATCAACGTCTTCGAGCCCGCCGCGTCGCGCGCCGCGCGAATGCGGGCCACCTCGGCCACCACCTCGTCGGGCGTCTTGCGCAGGTTGGCCAGGCTGTGGGCGTGGCTGGCCGACAGCGGCACCATCATCAGGTCGGCCTCGCCTGCGATCGCACGCTCCGCGCCCTTCAGGTTGGGCACCAGCACCGAGGCGAACAGGCCCGGCAGCGTCTTGGCATAGGCCAGCAGCTCGGCCGTGTCGGCCAGCTGCGGCAGCAGGTGCGCCGGCACGAAGGAGCCGACCTCGATCTCGCGCTGGCCGGCCGCGTGCGCGTCGCGGATCCATTCGAGCTTGCGTGCGGTGGGCAGCACGCGGGCAATGCTTTGCAGGCCGTCGCGCAGGCCCACTTCGCGGACGACCGCGCGCGGCGGCAGGAAGGCGTGAATCAAGAGCGTGTCTCCGTCGTGAGGGAATGACGCCGATCGTAGAAGTTCCGATTCAGTCCTGAAGGTATATTTTGGAAGCCGTTTGCTTCCCGATTGGAACTTCATGAGAGACCTCGACCTGACCACCCTGCGCCTGTTCGTCGCCGTCTGCGACAGCCGCAGCATCGCGCGCGCGGGCGAGCAGGCCAACATCGTCGGCTCGGCCATCAGCAAGCGCCTGGCCCAGCTCGAAGACACGGTCGGCACGCCGCTGCTGCTGCGCAAGCGCCGCGGCGTGGTGCCCACGCCGGCCGGCGAAACGCTGCTCGAACACGCGCGCGCCATGCTCGGCAGCGCCACCCGCATCGAGCGCGACATGGCCGCCTACGCGGGCGGCGCGCGCGGGCACGTGCGCATCCTGGCCTCGGCCTCGGTCATGGCCGAGTCGCTGGCCGAGGACGTGGCCGGCTTCCTGCAGGACCCGGCGCACCGCAACATCCGCGTCGACATGGAAGAACGCGTGAGCCCCGAGATCGTGCGCGGCATCCGCGAGGGCATCGCGTCCATCGGCCTGTGCTGGGACGCGGCCGACCTCGACGGGCTGGAGCGGCGCGACTACCGCTCGGACCACCTGGCCATCGTGGCCCACCCGTCGCACCCCGTGGCCCGCCACGACGCGGTGCGCTTCGAGCAGGTGCTCGACCACGAATTCGTCGGCATGCCCGCGCTCAGCGCCGTGCAGCTGATGCTGGCGCGCGAGGCGGCCGTGGCCGGCAAGCCGCTCGTGTACCGCGTGCTGGTGTCCAACTTCGATGCCGCGCTGCGTGTGGTGCGCGCCGGGCTGGCCATCAGCGTCGTGCCGGCGGAGGTCGCCCGGCCGTTCACCGAGGCCTTCGGACTGCGGCTGATGCCGCTCACGGACGACTGGGCGCGCCGGCGCTTCGCGATCTGCTTTCGCAGCGAGGCGGCGCTGTCGCCCTCGGCGCAGCTGCTGGTCGCGCACCTCGAGCGCTGCGCCACGGACCGCTCCGAAGCCATCTGATTCGTCCGATATCAGAAACGATCCATTGTGCTGGCGGTAGTTTTTGTTTCGTTTCACGCAACCTAACATCCGGTCTGTTCACGCTGTCACCCTCAACCTCATCGACCGAAAGACACCGCCATGTTCCGCAGAACCCTCGTTGCCGCCGCCGCCCTGTCCGCCGCCTTCGCCCTCGCGCCGCTCGCCGCCCAGGCCGCCCAGCCGCTCAAGATCGACGTCTACAACCCCGGCACGAAGTCGATGTTCCCCGTGTCCTCGGTGCTGGTCGCCGGCGCCACCGACGCCGTGCTGGTCGACGCCCAGTTCCAGCGCAACGACGCGCAGGCGCTGGTGCAGAAGATCAAGGACAGCGGCAAGAAGCTGACCACGGTCTACATCAGCCACAGCGACCCCGACTACTACTTCGGCCTGGACGTGATCCGCGCCGCCTTCCCCGACGCGAAGATCGTCGCCACGCCGCAGACCGTCGCCGCCATCCAGGCCTCCAAGGACGGCAAGCTCGCGCACTGGGGCCCGATCCTCAAGGACAACGCGCCCCAGGCGCTGGTCGTGCCCGAGCCGCTGGCTGGCGACAGCCTGACGCTCGAAGGCAAGAAGATCCAGGTCGTCGGCCTGGACGGTCCCTCGCCCGCGCGCACGTTCGCGTGGATTCCCTCGCTGAAGGCGGTGGTCGGCGGCATTCCGGTGTCGGCCAACATCCACGTCTGGGTGGCCGACACGCAGACGGTGCAGTCGCGCCGCGACTGGCTCAAGACCCTCGACCGCATCGCCGCGCTGCACCCCAAGACCGTCGTGCCCGGCCACTACCTGCCGAACGCCGACGGCTCGGCGCCCTACAGCGTGGCCTCGGTGAAGTTCACGCGCGACTACCTCAAGGCCTTCGAGACCGAAGCCACCAAGGCCAAGGACTCGGGCGCGCTGATCGCCGCCATGAAGCAGCGCTATCCGAAGCTCGAGGACGCCTCGTCGCTCGAATTGGGCGCCAAGGTCATCAAGGGAGAAATGAAGTGGCCCCAGTAACCAACAACAGCGCCACGCTGCACTGCATCTTCGATCCGCTGTGCGGCTGGTGCTACGCCGCCGCGCCGCTGGTCGAGGCCGCGCGCACCGTGCCGGGCCTGCGCGTCGAGCTGCACGCCGGCGGCATGATGACCGGCGCCAACCGCCGCCCCATCACGCCGCAGTGGCGCGACTACGTGATCCCGCACGACAGGCGCATCGCCGAACTCACGGGCCAGCCCTTCGGCGAGGCCTACTTCGAAGGCCTGCTGCGCGACACCGGTGCGGTGATGGACTCCGAACCGCCGATCACCGCCATCCTCGCCGCCGAATCGCTGCGTGCAGGCGGCGGACTGGACATGGCGCACCGCGTGCAGCAGGCGCACTATGTCGAAGGCCGACGCATCGCGAAGGCCGGCGTGCTGGCCGAACTGGCGGTCGAACTCGGCTTCGATGCCGAAGCCTTCGCTGCGGCTTTCGCGCAGCACACGGGCGACGCCACCGCACAGCACATCGCCGCGAGTCGCGACCTGCTGCAGCGCGCGGGCGGCCAGGGCTTTCCGACCTTCGTGCTGGCGCAGGCCGACGGCACTGCAGGCCGCATCGACATCGGGCCGTGGCTGGGGCGTGCCGACGACTGGAAGGCGCAGCTCGCCACCTTCGTCGCGCCGGCGCCTTCTGCAACGACGTCCGAAGCCTGCGGCCCCGACGGCTGCGCGATCTAGCCGCATCGCCGGTCTGGGCCGGCGATGGCCCCGTTCACCACAGAACGGGGCCGATTCGGGTATGCCGCCATCAAATGAGAACTATTCTCGACAATAATTCTCCTGCGATTCGCGCGCCACACCCCAGCCCATGTCCGCCCAACTCTCCTCCAGCCCGCTGCTGAAAGCCTTCCAGGACAGCTACCAGGAACTGGTGCGCTTCATCGCGCGCCGCACCGGCAGCCCGCACGAGGCGCGAGAGCTGGCGCATGACACGTGGGTCCGGCTGGCCGAGCGTGCGCAAGCGCGGGACGACACCACCGCCGACCCCGCCCCGCCCGAGGCCGCCGTGCGCGCCTACGTCTACACCGTGGCCGAGAACCTCGCCATCGACCACCTGCGCCGCCGCCAGCGCAGCGCGGAGCGCTTCAGCCCCGCCCCCGTCGACCTCGACACCGGGCTGACGACGGGACACGACCACCACAGCACACGGGACGTGGCCGACGGCGTCGCCCACCGGCAGGCACTCGACGCGGTGGATGCCGCGTTGCGGGCCCTGCCGCCGCGCAGCCGCGACATCTTCCTGGCCGACCGGCTCGACGGCGCCTGCCATGCCGAGCTGGCGCGCCGCCATGGCGTGTCGATCAAGACCGTGGAGCGCGAGGTGATGCGGGCGCTCGACAGCGTCGAGGCCGCGCTGCACCGCTGGCGCGGCGACGTGGCGCCGGCGCGCACCGGGCGGCGCCGCGCGCTGTCGGCCCTGCTCGGCGTGGGCGGCCTCAGCGTCGGCAGCGCCGCGCTCTGGCAAGCCTGGCGCCAGTGGATGCCCGGCTACAGCGCCACCCTGGCGACCGCCATCGGACGCATCCAGGCACAGGCGCTGCCCGACGGCAGCCGCCTCACGCTCGACGCCGCGAGCCGCGCCGAGGTCCAGTACTTCGCCACGCGCCGCACCGTGCGGCTGCTGGCCGGCAGCGCGTTCTTCGACGTGGCGCGCGACGAAGCGCGCCCCTTCATCGTCAGCGCGCTGGGCCACGAGATCACGGTGCTGGGCACGCGCTTCGAGGTCGCGCTGCAGGACGGCGGCGTGCGCGTCGCGGTGGAATCGGGCCAGGTGCGGGTGCGCAGCGCGAGCGGCGACGCGCGCGTGCTCGGCGCGGGCGACCGCGCCTTCATCAACACGGCGCTGCAGCTGTCCGCCGCCCAACCGGCCGCGAACGCCGTGAACAGCGCCGTGGCCCCGTGGCGCGACGGCTGGCTCGACTTTCATCACCAGCCGCTCGGCGAGGTGGTGGAGCGCCTGGCGCGCTACAGCCCGCGCCCCCTGCGCGTGGCGCCCGAGGCCGCGCAACTCCCGGTGTTCGGGCGCGTGCGCATCGCCGAAGCGGGCACCTGGCTGCGCCTGCTGCCCAACAGCCTGCCGGTGCGGGTGCGCGAAGACGACGGGGCGGAACGCGCCCTGGTCATCGAACGCCGCCCGATCTCCTGACGCCGGAACCCGCCCGCTGGCCTTGTATTTCTTGCGATCTGCATGAGGGATTGCGCTCGCTCGGTCGTATCAGTCCATGGAGCCCGGAACAACCGCCCTGCGGACGTTCCGGAATTTTCATGACCCCGACCTGAACCGAGAGAACCGCATGCCCTCCCGCCACCTTCTTCTCCCCGCCGGCCGGCGCCACCTGATCGCGGCGGCCGTGCTGTGCCTGGTCACGCAGGCCAGCCAGACCGCCTGGGCCCAAAACGCGACACCGCCCGCCGCCGGCGCAGCCATCACCTTCTCGATCCCCGCCCAGCCGCTGGACCAGGCGCTGAACCAGCTTGCGCGCCAGGCCGGCGTGCAGCTGCTGGCGGCGCCGGGTCTGCTGCAGGGATTGCAGGGCCGCCCGGTCCAGGCCAGCCTCAGCGTGCAGGCCGCCGCCGCGCAACTGCTCCAGGGCAGCGGGCTGGCCGGCCGCGTAGCGGGCAGCACGCTGGTGATCGAGAAAGCGCCAAGCGCCGCAGGCGCCACCCTGCCGGCCGTGACCGTGAGCGCCACCGCCGAACTCGAAACCAGCCTGGGCCCGGTGCCGGGCTATGTCGCCCGGCGCAGCCAGAGCGCCACCAAGACCGACACGCCGATCCTCGAAGTGCCGCAGTCGATCTCCGTCATCGGCCGCGAAGAACTCGAAGCGCGCGGCGTGCAGACCGTGATGGAAGCCGTGCGCTACGCACCGGGCGTGGTCGCCGGCAACTGGGGCTACGACGCACGCGGCATCGACTGGCTGCTGCTGCGCGGCTTCGACGCCACCGCGGGCAACGCCATGTACCGCGACGGCCTGCTGCTGCCCGCCTACTCGCTGACCGAGCCCTACGGCGTCGAGCGCGTCGAGGTGCTGCGCGGCCCGTCGTCGGTGATGTTCGGTCTGGGCGATGCAGGCGGCATCGTCAACCGCGTCAGCAAGATGCCGAGCAGCACGCCCACGCGCGAGATCGAAGTGCAGTACGGCAGCTTCCAGCGCAAGCAGCTGGCCGTGGACCTGGGCGGCGCCCTGAGCGACACGCTGAGCTACCGCCTCGTGGGCGTCGAGCTGGACAGCAACAGCCAGCAGCGCTATCCCAACGGCGCCCCCGCCGAAGTGAAGCGCAGCTACCTCGCGCCCTCGCTGCGCTGGCAGCCGTCGGCCGCCACCTCGTTCACCCTGCTCGGCGAGTTCCTGAAAAGCGATGCCAGCGACGACACCTTCAACGTGACCGACGCGAAGGGGCGCGACACCGGGCTCATCCAGGGCGAACCGAACTACAGCCGGATCAAGCAGCAGCAATCGTCGCTCGGCTACCTGTTCGAACACCACATCAACGACGACTGGACGGTGCGCCAGAACACGCGCTACTTCAGCTTCGACACCGACAAGCACCACGTGGTCGTCAACCTCGCACCCGACGGCTACACGCTGCGGCGCACCGCGCGCTTCGCCCCCGAGTGGGTCAACCAATGGACCGCCGACACGCAGCTGCAGGGCCGCGTGCGCACCGGCGACGTCGAGCACACGCTGCTGTTCGGCGTCGACTGGTCGCGCGTCCGGTACACGGCCAAGCAGTTCTCGGGGCCGGCGCCGAGCCTGGACCTGCGCTTTCCCGTCAACGGCCTGCCGGTGGCGGAACCGTTCCGGCCCGACAGCAACTTCACGCAGACCACCGAGCAGCTCGGCGTGTACGCACAGGACCAGATCAAGTTCAGCCCCCACTGGCTGCTCACGCTCGGCGGCCGGCAGGACCACGTCAGGTCCGCCACCTACGACCGGCTGAAAGGCGAGCGCACGACACAGACCGACGACAGGTTCAGCGGCCGTGCGGCCCTGAGCTACCTCGTCGGCAACGGCTGGGCACCGTACCTCAGCTACGCCGAATCCTTCATGCCGACCAGCGGCGTCGACCTGAACAGCACGCCGTTCCGGCCGAGCCGTGGCAAGCAGGTGGAGGCCGGCGTCAAGTTCCAGCCCGAGGGCACGCGCGCGCTGTTCACCGCGGCCGTGTTCGACCTGCGCAAATCCAACGTGGTGACCTACGACCAGAACACCTTCGAGGCGCGCCAGATCGGCCGCATCCGCTCGCGCGGGCTCGAACTCGAAGCCAAGGCCGAGCTGGCGCGCGACCTGAACCTCACGGCCTCCTACACCTGGCTCGACACCAAGGTGCGCGAGAGCGCCAACGAGACCGAGCGCGGCAAGACACCGATCCAGGTGCCCCGCAACACGGCCTCGCTCTGGCTCGACTACACGATGGGCAACGGCTTCGGCTTCGGCGGCGGCGTGCGCTACATCGGCAAGCGCTGGAACGACGTGGGCAACACCTCGTCCGAAGGCGGCGTCGCGCTGCTCGACGCGACGGTGCACTACAAGCGCGGGCCCTGGCGCTTCGCCTTGAGCGCCACGAACCTGGCCAACCGCCAGTACGCCGCATCGCGCGCGTACAGCAAGTACTACCCCGGCAGCGACCGCGCGGTGGTCGCGAGCGCGAAGTACCAGTTCTGAGGCCGACGCCTAGGCGACCTTCTCCAGGAACACCAGCCGGATCGGCGCGTCCAGCAGTTCGCCCGACCGCTTTTCGAAGGCCTGGAAATACGGCGTGGCGAAGTGCGCATCCAGCGCGGCCTGGTCCTGGAACGACTCGCGCATGTAGAAGCTGCCGGGCTCGTCGCGCAGTTCGAACAAGGTGTAGTCGAGGCAGCCGGGCTCCTGCCGCGTGGGCGCCACCAGCGCGCTCAAGGCGTCACGCAGCGCCTCGCGCTGGCCGGTCTTGGCCTTCAGGACGGCGATGCTGATGAGGGGCGTGGTGCTCATGGGTCGTTGTGAAGTTCGGATGCCTGCAGTCTGCGGCGACCCCCGCACATGAAAAAGCCCCCTCGCCCCGAAACTCCTTCAACCGCCCCTTGAAGATCGCGACCGCTTCAAGCGCGCGCTACCGGCTGCACTGAAAGCTCGCCGCCTGCGACACATCCCCACTCACATAACGCGGCCACAGCGGCCACTCGCACAGCGGACGCGCGCGGGTCGTCTTGAATGGCGGCTGCACTTCTTGTTCAAGCAGCTGCAGCCCCGACGGCGCACGCCCGCGCTCGACCCAGTCGGCCAGCGCGCCGAGCATGTCGACGTTGGCCGGTGCGCCGCTGCCCACATGGTCGACACCGGGCGCGGTGTACAGGCGCATGAAGCGGTCCACGTTCTCGCGGCCCATGCGTGCCACCACCGACTCGTAGTAGCGGATGCCCGCGAACGGGCTCTGCGCGTAGTCGGCCATGTGCTCGAGCACCAGCAGCTTGCCGCCGCGCGCATGGAAGGCGCTCAGGTCGGGGTTGGTCGAATCCATCAGCTGCGACACGGTGGCGATGCGCGCGGCGAAGTCTTCGGCGCGGTAGTTGCGCACGTCGAGCGACGGATTGCGTGCGTAGAAATACTGCAGCGCCCCGCTGCCGTAGAACCACGCGATGCCGTTGCTCGGCTGCGGCGGCACGGTCGGCGCGGCGGTGCCGGTCCACCAGGCGTTCCAGCCGCCCATCGACGCAAAGGCCGGCGTGCCTTCGCCGCCGATGCCCCAGCCCGGGTACTCGGTGACGCCATGCGCCAGCGGCACGGGCGAGCGCCACGGCGAGCGCAGCGTGCGCACCGCCTGCACCTGCGCGTCGTTGAGGCAGTTGTCGCCGCTCGTGCCCGACGCGCAACGCAAGGTGGCCGGGTCGAAGCGCTGCAGGCAGGCCACCGGGTTCGACACGATGCGGTCGGCCACGCCGTCCGTCGCGTCGCACGACGCGAGCACCGCGTTGTGCACCAGCTGCACCTGCGCGGGCCGCAGCCAGCCTTCGCCGAAGGTGGCGATGCCGTTGCGCGTGCCCGCATGCTGCAGCCCGGTCCAGTTGATCACCGGCACGCGGCTGAAGATGCCGTCGAAGTCCTGCGGATAGCGCTGCGCCATCGTGAGCGCTTCGCGCCCGCCTTCGGAGCTGCCCATGAAGTAGAGCTTCTGCGGTGCGTGGCCGTAGGCGCGCTGCGTCAGCGCCACCGCCACGTCGCGCACCTTCTTGTACGAGGCATGCGCGAAGTTCACGAGCGCCTCGTCGTTGAGCGCAAAGGCCTGCGGTGGCTGGCCCTGCACGTTCTGGTGGCCCGAGTCGGTGCCGTAGGTTACGTAGCCCTGCGCGAGCGGCGTGGGCAGGTCGAAGCGCGCGGCAGGCACCAGCGCCAGGCCGGTGATCAGCGTGCCGTTGAAGCCTCCGCCGCCGTACTGCACGCTGCGCCCGTTCCATGCGAGCGGCAGGTTGACCTGGAACAGGATCGGCGGCGCGCTCGCGTCAATCGGTGCGATGCGCCCGAGCACCTTGCAGTACGCGGGCATCGCCGGCGTGATGCGGGACGCGGGGCTGGGGCCGCGCTCGGCGACGGCCAGTGCAGACGCCGGCACGAGCGCTGCCGAGTCGATCGTCGCCGCGCCGCTGGGCAGGCCGATGGCGGTGGCCGCCACCGGCGCGGTGAGCGCCGCACAAGCCTGGGCCGGATCGGCGCCGAGGCCGAGGCGCGTGGGGCCGTTCGGGGCTGTGCCGCATGCGGCGAGCAACGCGGCGGTCGCCAGCATGGCGCCCCCGCTGAACACTGTCTGGGGGATCGCCATCTGTCTGTCTCCTAGTAGTTCGTTGTGACTGACCAGCCGCTACCGCGCCACGCCCAGCAACCGGTCGAGCACCTCCGGCTGCGCACGCAGCGCCACGGCCGTGTCGGTGTGCACGATGGTCCCGTGGTCGAGTACCACGGCGTGGTCGGAGATCGCGAGGATCGCCTGCGGGTGCTGCTCCACGATGATTGCGGCCAGCCCCTCGTCACGCGTGATACGGCGGATGGCGCGCAGCAGCTCTTCCACGATGATCGGCGCCAGGCCTTCGAGCGGCTCGTCGAGCAGCAGCAGCTTCGGGTTGAGCACCAGCGCGCGGCCCACGGCCAGCATCTGCTGCTCGCCGCCCGACAGCTGCGTGCCCAGGTTGGTCTTGCGCTCGGCCAGGCGCGGGAACATCTCGTAGACGCGCTGCGGGTTCCACTGGCCGGGGCGCTCCACAGCGGTGAGGTTCTCGTGCACGGTGAGCGACTTGAAGATGTTGCGCTCCTGCGGCACCCAGCCGATGCCGGCCGCCGCGCGCTGGTGCGGCTGCAGCTTGTGCAGCGCCGCTTGCCCACCGAGCGCGATGGTGCCGCCGTGCTGGCGCGTGGCGCCGGCCAGCGTGTTGATGAGCGTGGTCTTGCCGGTGCCGTTGCGGCCCAGCAGCGCGAGCGTCTGGCCCTCGCCGAGCGTGAAGGCCACGTCGTGCAGCACCACGGCCTCGCCGTAGCCGGCGCTCAGGTTTTCGATGCGCAGCAGTTCAGACATGGGCGTGTTCTCCGTGGCCCAGGTAGACCTCTTTCACTTTCGGATCGTTGGCGATGGTTTCCGGGTCGCCCTCGGTCAGCAGCGCGCCGTTGACCAGCACGGTCATGCGGTCGGCGAAGCTGAACACCAGGTCCATGTCGTGCTCGATGAGCAGCACCGACACGTCGGCCGGCAGCGCGGCCACGGTCTGCAGCAGCTCTTCGCGCTCGCCGGCGGGCACGCCGGCCACGGGCTCGTCGAGCAGCAGCACGCGCGGCTCGCAGGCCAGCGCGATCGCGATCTCCAGCAGGCGACGCTTGCCGTAGGCCATGAATTTCGTCTGCTGCTGCGACACGTCGGCGAGGTGGAACTGCTCCAACAGTTGCCCGGCCCGCTCGGCGATGCGCTTGTCCGCGCCCAGCGGGCGCCACCATTGCGCGCCGATGCCCTTGTGCTGAGACACCACGAGCGCCAGCGTTTCCAGCGGCGTCATCGAGTCGAAGAGCTGATTGATCTGGAAGGTGCGCACCAGCCCGCGCGCCACGCGCTTGTGCGGCGCGAGCGTGGTGATGTCTTCGCCGAGCAGCGAGATGCGGCCTTCGGTGGGCGTGAGCACGCCCGTCAGCAGGTTGATCAGCGTGGTCTTGCCGGCGCCGTTCGGGCCGATGAGCGCATGGCGTGCGCCGCGCTTCAGTTCCATCGTGACGTTGTTCGTGGCCGTGATGCCGCCGAAGCGCATCACGAGGCCCTGGGTCGAGAGCACGGTGTCGGTCGTCATGCCGCACCGCCCTTCTTCTTCGCAGTGCCGAACCAGGTCCACGGCTTGAGCAGGCGGTCGCGTCCCACGAGCACCAGCAGCACGAGGATGAGGCCGATCCAGAACATCCAGTACTGCGGCGTCACCGACGACAGCCAGGTCTGCAGCAGCTTGAAGACGATGGCGCCGGCCACGCCGCCATACAGCCAGCCCACGCCGCCGATGACCAGCATCAGCAGCACGTCGGCCGAGCGGTCGAAGGCCAGCACGTCGAGCGAGGCGAAGCCGGTGGTCTGCGCCAGCAGCGCGCCCGCGGCGCCCGCGATGCCGGCGGCCACGGTGTAGACCACGGCGAGCCGCGACACCACCGGGATGCCGATGGCCATGGCGCGCAGCCGGTTGTCGCGGATGGCCTTGAGCGTGGCGCCGAAGGGCGAATGCACGATGCGGCGCATCACGAGGAACAGCACGAGCATCACGGCCAGCGAGTACCAGGCGGCCGTGCGGCCATACAGGTCGAATTCGAAGAGGCCGAGCACCGGCCCCATGACCACGCCCTGCAGGCCGTCGGCGCCGCCGGTGAGCCAGTCGAGCTTGTTGGCGAGTTCGAGCAGCAGCAGCGCGGTGCCCAGTGTGACCATGAGCCGCGTGAGGTCGCTGCCGCGCAGGATGGTCACGCTGGCCACGAGGCCCAGCACGGCCGACAGCACGGTGGCGAACACGAGGCCGACGGTCGGGTCGGGCATGACGAGCTTGGCAAACAGCGCGGCGGCGTACGCGCCGAAGCCGAAGAAGGCGGCGTGGCCGAGCGACACGATGCCGGTGTAGCCGAGGATGAGATCGAGCGACATCGCGAACAGCGCGACGATGGCGATCTCGTTGACCAACAGCGAGTGCGAGGGCATGGCCAGCGGCAACGCGAAGGCCACGGCCCAGACCACGAACTCCCAGGGGCGCCAGCGCGCGGTGCGCAGCAGGGCCGATTCATAGGCAGGCGCGCTCATCTCAGCGGCCTCCCTTGCGCGTGAACAGGCCCTGGGGCCGCCACATGAGGATCAGGATCATGAGCAGGTAGACGGTGAACGCGCCCATCTTCGGAATGAAGTACTTGCCGGCCACGTCGGCAATGCCGAGCAGCAGCGCGGCGGCGAGCGGCCCGGTGATCGACGAGGTGCCGCCGACCGAGACGACGATGAGGAAATAGATCATGTACTTGAGCGGGAAGGTCGGATCGAGCCCGAGGATTTCCGCGCCCAGCGCACCGCCCAGCCCGGCCAGGCCCGAGCCCACGGCGAAGGTCAGCAGGAACACGATGTTGACGTTGATGCCCAGCCCGGCGGCCACGCGCGGGTCGTCGACGGCGGCGCGCAGGCGGCTGCCGAAGCGCGTCTTCGAGAGGATCAGTTGCAGCACCACGGTGAGCACGGCGCACACGGCGATGATGAAGATGCGGTAGTGGCCCATGCCCAGCAGGAACGCGCCGTCGCCGATTTCGCTGCGCCCGCGCAGCCACTCGGGCAGCTGCAGGTTCTGCTGCGACGAGCCGACGAAGTAGTCGACGGCCGCGACGGCCATGAACGCCAGCCCGATGGAGAACAGCACCTGGTCCAGGTGCGGCTTGCCGTACATCGGCCGGTAGAGCGTGCGCTCCAGCAGCGCGCCGGCCAGCGCGACGACGATGAACGCGAGCGGCAGGCAGGCCAGGAACGGCACGCCGAACTTCTGCATCGCGAACACGGTGAGGTAGCCGCCCGCCATGGCGAAGGCACCGTGCGCGAGGTTGATGAAGTTCATCAGCCCGAGCGTCACGGCCAGCCCCACGGCGAGGACGAAGAGCAGCATGCCGTAGGCGATGCCGTCGAAAAGAATGGTCAACATATCAGCGATTCAACAGCTTGCGCGCACTGCGGTTTCTTCGGGGAACACCGAGGAACCGGCTTTGCCGGGCCTCAGGTGTTGCCCCCGGTAGGGGGTTGGCGAAGCGACACGAAGTGCGCGCAGCCCGGGGGGCGAGCTTTATTACTTGGCCTTGCCCGGGTCCTTCACGCCCTTGAGCACGTCGAACTCGACGTTGTAGAGCTGCCCGTCCTTCTTCTCGACCTTGCGCAGGTACACGTCCTGCACGATGTCGCGCGTCTGCGCGTCGATCAGCACCTGGCCGCGCGGGCTCTCGAAGACCTGGCCCTTCATGGCCGCCAGCAGCGCTTCACCGCCGCCCTGGCCCTTGGTGGTCTTGAGGGCTTCGTAGATCACGCGCATGCCGTCATAGCCGCCCACGGCCATGAAGTTGGGGCGCATCTTGGGGTTGGCTTTCTGGAAGGCCTCGACGAACTTCTTGTTCAGCGCCGAGGGGTGCGCGGCCGAGTAGTGGTGCGAGGTGACCACGCCCAGCGCGCCGTCGCCCATGTCGTTCAGTTGGTCGTCATCCGTCACGTCGCCGGTGGCGATCATCTTGATGCCGGCCTTGTCCATGCCGCGCTCCAGGAACTGCTTCATCACCGCCGCGCCCGCGCCCGAGGGCACGAAGACGAACAGCGCGTCGGGCTTGGCGTCGCGCACCTTCTGCAGGAACGGCGCGAAGTCGGGATTGCGCAGCGGCACGCGCAGCTTCTCGAGCACCTTGCCGCCGTTGAGCTGGAAGCGGTCGCTGAAGAACTTCTCGGCGTCGTTGCCGGGGCCGTAGTCGGTGACCAGCGTCACGACCGACTTCACGCCGTTCTTGGGCGCCCAGTCGCCCATCACCACCGACACCTGCGGCAGCGTGAAGCTGCTGCGCACGATGTAGGGCGAGGCCTCGGTGATGCTCGAGGTGGCGGCGGCCATCACGACCTGCGGCGTCTTCGACTGCGTGGCCAGCGGCGCGGCGGCCAGCGCGGCCGGCGTGATGCCGAAGCCGGCGATCACGTTGACCTTGTCGTTGACGATGAGCTCCTGCGCCAAGCGCTTGGTCACGTCGGGCAGGCCGGTGTCGTCCTTCACGATCAGTTCGACCTTCTTGCCGGCCACGGTGTCGCCGTTCTGGGCCATGTACAGGCGCGCGGCGGCCTCGATCTGGCGGCCGGTGGAGGCCGACTGCCCCGTCATCGGCAGGATCAGGCCGATCTTGAACTTGTTGTCCTGGGCGCTGGCCACAGGCAGCGACAGCGCGGTGGCGAGCGCAATCGCCGAAAGGCCGGCGGTCTGGATGAGATGGCGTCTTTGCATGGAATTTTTCCTTTGAGGGACGGAACGCGAAACCGGGCGTATTTTGAACAATTCGCAACAATTGACGGAGCAGGCAACCACCTACCCACCCGCCGCACGGGTCTTTGTTGCGCGATCAGTCGAATGGTTGCGCGATGATCGCGCAACCGATGTTTTCAACGGTCGGGGCGGTACGCGGAATCGAGCGTGAGCGTACCCACGGCGCGTGACACGCAGGCGCAGATGCGCGTGGTCGCCTGCTTCTCGTGCGGGCTCAGGAACACGTCGCGGTGATCGACTTCGCCGTCCACGGCCAGCACGTCCATGGCGCACAGGCCGCACTCGCCGCGCTTGCAGTCCGACAGGGTCTGCACGCCGGCCGCATCGAGCGCGTCGAGCAGGGTGCAGTCGGCCGGCACGGTGATCGACAGGTCGTGGCGTGGAATGCGCACAGTGAAGGCTTGCGTGGCGAGGCGCCCGCTGCTGCCGAAGGTTTCGAAACGCAGGTCGGCGAGCGGCCGGCCGGCCGCGGCCCAGGCGCGCTTGACGGCTTCGAGCATCGGCACGGGGCCGCAGGTGTAGAGCTGGCCGCCGGGCGGCAGCGCGGCGATGGCGGCATCGAAATCGATGGGCGCGGCGCCTTCGTGCGCCTGCACGCCGGCCTCGCCCAGCGCGTCGCGCAGGGTGTCGAGGTAGCCGAACTCGCCCGCATGGCGCGCGCCGTACAGCATGGCCACCGGCACGCCGCGACGTTGCGCCAGTGCACCGAGGCGCTGCGCCATCAGCACCAGCGGCGTGATGCCGATGCCGCCGGCCACCAGCAGGTAGCCGGGCGCTGCCAGGTCGAGCGGAAAGTGGTTCTGCGGCGCGCTCACCTGCAGCCGGTCGCCCACGGCCAGGCGCCACATCGCGCGCGAGCCGCCACGGCCGTCGTCCAGCCGCTTGACGGCGATGCGCCAGCAGCTGCCGTCGCCCTCGCCCACCAGCGAATACGAGCGCGTCTGCACGCGGCCCTGCTCGGTCATCACCTGCACCTGCAGGTGGGCGCCGGGCTCATGCGCGGCAACGAAGTCGGTGTCGGGGCGCAGCGTGAACTCGCGCACGGTGGGCGTGACGTCGCGCAGCGCCACCACCTGCGCCTGCATCCATTGAAGATCGCTTTTCATCGGGGAACACCAGCGGGGAAAGAGAAGAAAAAGAAGTCGTCGCTCAGCCGCGACGGCGGATCAGTTGCACGCCCGGCAGCGGGCGCTGTTCGGCGCTCGGCGTGCCGTGCAGCGCCTCGCGCAGGTTGCGCCGCGCGATGCGGCTGTGCTCGCGCATCAGCGCTTCGGCGCGCGAACCCTCGCCGGACTCGATGGCGTCGAGCACCTGCAGGTGCTGGTCCTGCGCGATCACGAGCATGTCGCGCGCGGCCGGCGAATTGGCCTGCACGATGACGAAGCCGGAGGGCGAGGCGAACGGCAGGTTGACCACGCGCTCCAGCTGCTGCGCGATGACGGGGCTGCCCGCCATCTCGCACAGCAAGGCGTGGAATTTCTCGTTGTGCGTCACGTAGCGCGAGAAGGCCGCGTCGTCGAGCGCGGGCTCTCGCAGCAGTTCGTCGATGCGCGTGAGGCAGGCGCGCGCTTCGCGCAGCACCACGGGCGCCGCGCCGCGCTCGGCCGCCAGCCGCGCCACGAGGCCTTCGAGCGTGCCGCGCAGCTCGATGGCGTCGGCCACGTCGCGTTCGGAAAAGGTGCGCACCGCATAGCCGCCGTTGGGCAGGGCTTCGAGCAGGCCTTCCTGTTCGAGACGCATGAGCGCGCTGCGCACCGGCGTGCGCGACACGCCGAGCTGTTCGGAGATGGCGACCTCGGCGATGCGCGCGCCGCCGGGCAGCTCGCCCGCCAGGATCATTTCGCGCAGCCGCAGTTGCGCCTTCACGGCCTGCGAACTGCCGCTGTCGCCGGGCTCGGCGGTGGAGACGGTGGCGACCTTCATCACGCGGCCTGGCTCTCGGGGGCGGGACGGATCGGGATCGCGGCACGCGCGGGCCGTTCCTTCTCGATCATGCGGTCGATGAGGCGGCGCGCCCACATCGAGCCGGCGTCGATGTTGAGGTTGTAGAACTGGTGGTCGGGGTGCTCGTCGATGGCTTTCTGCTGCGCCTCGAGCACGATCTCGTCCTCGCGGAAGATGCCCGAGACGCCTTCGCGCAGCTCGTGCGTGAGGCGCTGCTCGCCCAGGCAGTAGTTGCGCGCGAAGGCCCATAAGTACAGGCAGGTCTTGTCGGTCTCGGGCGTGATGGTGTTGAGCACGTAGCCATTGACGCCCTTGCTGCGGTCGCCGGGGTTGTCGCCCGACGGCACCGCGCCGCTGCCCGCCTCGGCCACGCCGACGTCGATGTTCACGGTGCACGGACCTTCGAAACGGATGATCTGCCAGCGGTCGACCTTGCCCGTGTAGCCGCGCGCGTGGCGGATCTGGTTGCCCCAGAACGGCGGCGCGTCGATGTTCTCCATCCAGCGCGTGACGGTGGCCGAGCGGTCGCCGTGCGTGGCCACGAAGGGCGCCTCGGCCACCTCGCGGTTGCCGATGGACGAGCCGTGCACGAAGGTCTCGTGCGTGAGGTCCATGAGGTTGTCGACCACGAGGCGGTAGTCGCAGTTCACGCGGATCATCTTGCCGTCGCCGGCCCAGGCCGGGTCGTCGTTCCAGTGCATGTCGGGCACCAGCGCCGGGTCGGCCTTGGCCGGGTCGCCGGGCCAGATCCACACGAAGCGGTGCTTCTCGACCACCGGAAAGCTGCGCACGCAGGCCGAGGGGTTGAGCGTTTCCTGGCTCGGCATGTGGGTGCAGCGGCCCTGGCTGTTGTAGACCAGGCCGTGGTAGCCGCAGACCAGCTCGTCGCCCTCGAGGCGGCCCAGCGACAGCGGCATCAGCCGGTGCCAGCAGGCGTCTTCGAGCGCGGCCACCTGGCCGTCGGTGCGGCGGAACAGCACCACTTTCTGGTTGCAGATGGTGCGTGGCAGCAGCGCGTGACGCACTTCGACGTCGTAGGCGGCGGCATACCAAGCGTTGAGCGGAAAGGCGGTCGTGGGCGTCTTCATGAATACGCAATGTATACAGAACAACGAGAAATTCCAGCATGAAACCCCTTATTCGAGGGTAAATACTGACGTCTACGTATACAAACAGGCTTTTCACGAAGGCGCTAGGATTCCGCTCGTTCACAGTCACGACGGAGTTCATTCCATGTCCCAGCATGCCGCCCTGCCCGCCCGCTACGACCACGTGGGCAGCTTCCTGCGCCCGCAGTACCTGCTCGAAGCCCGCGAGCAGAAAGCCAAGGGCCAGATCACGCCCGAGCAACTGCGCGAGGTCGAAGACAAGGCCATCACCGAGATCGTCCGCTTCCAGGAAGACATCGGCCTGAAGAGCATCACCGACGGCGAGTTCCGCCGCACCTACTTCCACATCGATTTCCTCGACCAGCTCGGCGGCGTGAAGACCGACATCCCGGTCACCATCCGCCGCCCCGACGGCACCGAGGAACTGGCGCCGCCCGCGATGCGCGTGATCGACAAGGTGCGCCACGTGAAGGACATCCAGCTCGCCGACTTCCAGTACCTCAAGAGCCAGGTCTCGGCCGGCCGCACGCCGAAGGTGACGATCCCCTCGCCGACGATGC
This sequence comes from Variovorax sp. V118, assembly GCF_041154445.1. Classification (GTDB taxonomy): domain Bacteria; phylum Pseudomonadota; class Gammaproteobacteria; order Burkholderiales; family Burkholderiaceae_C; genus Variovorax; species Variovorax boronicumulans. The sequence continues at coordinate 3,619,730 of NZ_AP028663.1, forward strand.
TGCACTTCCGCGGCGGCCGCGCCGGCATCAGCAAGGACGCGTACCCCGAGCTCGACCCCGTGTTCTATGACGACCTGGCCAAGGCCTACGGCGACGAGCTGCGTTCGCTGGCCGCCGCCGGCTGCACCTACGTGCAGATGGACGACACCAACCTCGCCTACCTGTGCGACGAGCACATGCGCGAAGCCGCCCGCAAGCGCGGCGACGACCCGAACGAGCTGCCGCACCGCTACGCCGCCTTCATCAACAAGGTGGTGGCGCAGAAGCCGCCGGGCATGCTGCTGGCCATGCACCTGTGCCGCGGCAACTTCAAGAGCACGCACGCCGCGGCCGGCAACTACGAGCCGGTGGCCGAGGCGCTGCTGAAGGAAATGGACCTCGACGCCTACTTCATGGAGTACGACGACGCCCGCTCGGGCGACTTCAAGCCGCTGCGCTACCTGCCCAAGGGCAAGACGGTGGTGCTCGGCCTCGTGACCACGAAGTTCGGCGAGATGGAAGACAAGGACGAGCTCAAGCGCCGCATCGAGGACGCCAGCAAGTACGCCTCGCTCGACCAGCTCGCGCTGTCGCCGCAGTGCGGCTTCTCCAGCACGGTGCACGGCAACAACATCGCGGTGGAAGCGCAGCGCAACAAGCTGCGCCTCGTGGTCGAGACGGCGCAGGAGGTCTGGGGCTCGACCTGACGCGCGCTTTCTGTTGAAGTCGGGGGCATGACGACGACGCAGATTTACTCCGGCCCCCTCAGCATGTTCGGCGCGAAGGTGCAGATCGCCGCGTACGAAAAAGGCATCACTTTCGAGCTCACCATGGTGCCGTTCACCACCGACGACGCCTACGAGCCCAAGCACCCCGAGGTGCTGCGCGTGAACCCGGTGAAGCAGCAGGTGCCGGTGCTGGTCGACGAGGAGGTGGCGCTGTTCGACTCGACGCAGATCTTCGAGTACCTCGAAGACCGCTACCCGCAGCCCGCGCTGTGGCCCGAAGGCATCGCCGACCGGGCCCGCGCGCGGCAGCTGGAGCAGAAGTCGGACGAGGTGTTCTTCCCCAACGTCATCAAGCTCTTCGGCTTGCAGGACGCCATGCAGAGCGCCCCTGCGGTCGCGGCTTGCGCCGCCTGCGCGCGCTTCTACGAAGAGATGGAAGGCCTGCTCGCCACGCGCGAGTATCTGGCCGGCCCTTATTCCTTCGCCGACATCGCCTTCTACATGGCGCATGTGTTCGCCGACCGCAAGGGCGCCGGCATGACCGACGCCACGCCGCGTCTCGTGGCCTGGCGCGATCGCGTGGGCGCGCGGCCCGCGGTGCGCGCGGTGGTCGATCCGATGATGCGGTTCCTGGCTTCGCAAGGGCGCGGCGTGCCGGCCTTCCTGCAGCGCTGAGCGGGCACCGAGGCATCACCCGCCCATGCCGGACACCCTCTTCGACTGGCTGCCCTCCCCTTCGCAGCATTTTCTTGTCGTCACTTTCGCGTTGCTGGTCTATGTGCTGACCACGCGCACGCGCCGCGAGCAGCGCGCCCCCACCACCGCCATCGCGTGGGTCATGGGGCTGGTGCTCATGCCCTACGTGATCCTTCCGATGTACCTGCTGTTCGGCCAGCGCAAGCTGCGCCCGGCCGGCGCGCCCCGGCCGCCGCGTTCGCTGCCGCCGGGCCACTGGGCGGCCGACCTGATCGAGAGCTTCGGCCTGGCGCCGCCCGGGCGCTGCGCGATCCGCATGCACGCCGACGGCGAGGCCGCGCGCGAGGCGCTGTTCGAGGTGATCGACGGCGCGCGCCAGCGCCTGGACGTGTGCACCTTCATCATCGGCGACGACGCGCTCGGCCACGCCGTGCTGGCGCGGCTCGCGCAGCGCGCGCGCGAAGGCATCAAGGTGCGCGTGCTGCTCGACGGCTTCGGCGCGCTCTCGCTGCCGCGCCATCACTTCGACCGGCTGCGCGCGGCCGGCGGCGAGGTGGCGGTGTTCCGACCCTTCTTCAGCCTGCGCCGCATCGGTCCGCGCAACCTGCGCAACCACCGCAAGCTCACCATCGCCGACGACCGCTGGCTGTGGTCGGGCGGGCGCAACCTCGCGGGCGAGTACTTCTCCGGCAACGACAAGCACCCCGAAGCCTGGCACGACCTGTCGTTCGACCTGCACGGCAGCGTGGCCGCCGCCGCGGCGCGTCAGTTCGACCACGACTGGAGCTCGGTGCGCGGGCGCAAGGCGCGCGCCATCACCGCCGCCGACGTGCCCGCGGGGCCCGGCTGCGCGATGGCCCAGTTCCTGCCGAGCGGCCCCGACCAGACCGAGGACACGGCGCACGCGCTGCTCATCGACGCCTGCTTTCGCGCCGAGCACCGCATCCTCGCGATCACGCCCTACTTCGTGCCCGGCGACGGCCTGCGCGATGCGCTGCGCCTCGCCGCGCGGCGCGGCGTGCAGGTGACCATCGCGATGCCCGCGCAGTCGAACCACCGGCTGGCCGACTTCGTGCGCGCACGCGCCATGCGCGACCTGGCGCGCGCGGGCGTGAGCTTTCGCATGCTGCCCTTCATGGCCCACGCCAAGGCCGTGGTGGTCGACGACGAACTGGCGATGTGCGGCTCGATCAACCTCGACCTGCGCAGCCTGCTGCTGAACCACGAGGCGGCGGTGGTGTTCTACGGCCACGACGACATCGAATGGCTGGCCGAATGGATCGAGACCACCGCCTCGGCCGGCGAGCCCTACCGCGCGCGGCGCCCGGGGCTGCTGCGCGACGTGGCCGAAGGGCTGCTGCTGACCGTCGCCTTCCAGCTGTAGACGGGCGGCGCATCGCCCAAGATGCACGGACGCAACACAATTGCAACCAATTGAACAATCGCACTAGAATCGCCACCGGTTCCGGTGGATGACCGCTCTTCCGGAACCCCCTGCATTGCGGGGCAGCCCGCTCCGGCCCGGCCTCATGGGGCTCACCGAAGCGCCATTCGTACCGCCGTTGTCGTGAGAAAGTGCCCAAATAACAGGCACCACTACAGCGAGGCCAGTTCCCTTCCTACGAGCCCAGAAATTAAGATAAAGGTTCACTGATTGTTGCCACATCGTGTGGAGGAATGAGCGGTCCGCCCGCCCCTTTGCACTGAATGAGCAACCAGTAGTCCCCCGCACTTCAGAAGCATCGGCGCCCGTCAGGGCGTATCGCCTTCGGCGACCTCGATGCGATGCAGGAGCGTGACCGGCAAAGGCGGTCGCCGCGGGGTTTGAGCGCTGGGCGCCGGGCGACACCTTCGCACGGCCCCAAGCGATCCCCTTTGTTGTCGATCACTGCCGGATTCCCCTGAGCACGGGGAGAAAAATCGATGCCTTTCATTGATTCGCTGCTGGCGCTCGCGCGCCGGCTGGGCGCAGCCTTGCCTGTCGTTTGGGCCCTGCTGCTGCCGTTGTCCGCCGCCCCGACCTGGGCGGCCCTGAACGAAGTCGGCCGCGCCACGCCGAGCGTGCACCGCCTGCGCTTCTTCATCGACCCGCAACTGGCGGCCGACATCGGCGCGCCCGAGGCCGGCCGCCGGCTTGCGCAGTACGTGGCCGACCTCAACACCGTGTTCCAGCGCGAGACCGTGCGCAGCTTCACCTTCGACCCCGCGAAAGACCTGCAGATCGTCGCGCCCGGCGCGGCGCCGCCCTGCGGCTTCAACGGCGTGGCCGGCGGCGAGATCGTGCTGTGCGTCGGCCCCTCGAAGCGCGGCTACAGCCACGGCGGCCTGACCACCAGCACTACCTTCCCGCCCACCGGCGTGACCTGGAACCTGAACTGGACCGCCATCCACGACCCGCTGCGCCTGTCGCGCGCCATCACGCCGGCCGCGCCCGAGTCCACCGAGAAAGACTACCTCGGCCGCCAGCTCAAGACCTTGCTGCACGAGCTGGAGCACGTGTTCGGCGCCGGCTCGGGCGAGTACTACAACGCCATCGCCGTCGCCGACACCACCGAGACCGCGCCCGCCAGCGACCTCGCGCTCGTGAAGCACACCGACCGCTACTGGTGGCCGCGCCAGCACTGGCGCCTCGATCCGCTGCTGGGCACCGTGTTCGAGCAGCGCTACGACCCGGCCGCCAACCGCGTCGCCACGCTCGGCCTGATCCGTTTCACCGAAGGCACCAAGGCGCAGATCAACACCGACTGGCGCGACTGGCCCAAGCTCGGCAGCTCGAAGTTCATGGCCACGACCACCGCCACGCAGGTGCGCGTGACCGAGCGCGAGAGCGGCGCCGCGCTGGCCGGCGCGCCCGTCTCGGTGTGGCGCGACCCGGGCGCCGGCAAGCCGCTGGAGCCGATCGCGCAGGGCAGCACCAACGCCGAGGGCCGCTTCGTCTTCGACTGGCGCTGCGGCTTCAGCTGCTTCGCCGTCGGCAAGACCACGCTGCTCGTGAAGGCCCAGGCCCCGGGCCGCGCACCGGGCGCCACCTGGTTCACCATCTTCGATGCCTTCGAGCAGAAGGCGGTGCAGGGGCAGGCGGCCTTCACCATCGACCTGCCGCTGGGCGTGCCCGACAGCCAGAAGCCGGCTGTCTCGCTGGCCGCGCCCGCGATGGCGACCGTGGGTCAGCCGGTGGCGCTGGCGCCCGTGGCGGTCGACAACGTCGGCGTCTTCGGCGTGAAGGTGATCGGTACCGACAGCCTGCCGATCTGCACCTTCACCGCCCCGCCCTACACCTGCCACTGGACGCCGACCGCGCCGGGCGTGCAGATCGTCCGCGTGATCGCCATCGACGCCGCGGGCAATGCCGAGGTTGCCTCGGCGCAGGTGATCGTGCGCGCGCCCGCCGACACCACGGCGCCGACCGTCACGCTGAACGTGCCGCCCATGGCCTCGTCGGCCGCCGGCCTGCCGGTGCGGCTGTCGGCCAGCGCGACCGACGACGCCGGCGTGGCCGAGCTGGCCTTCATCGTCGACGGCAAGACCGTCTGCGCGCTGCGCGCCGCGCCCTACGCCTGCAGCTGGACACCCGCGCGCGCGGGCCTGGCCAACATCGAGCTGCGCGCCACCGATGCGGCGGGCAATGTCGCCACCACCTCGGCCACCGCGCGCGTCGGCGCGGAACTGCGGCCCGAAGACCTGTAAGAGATCGCGCTCAACGCCGGTTGGTGAAGCTGGCGTTGCCCAGCCCGGTGCCGATGGTCAGCACGCCCCAGTGGCGCACGTCGCGCATGAAGGGCAGCTCGCTCAGTCCCTGCACCACCGCGTCGTTGTGCATGAGCACCAGCGTCGCGCCCGAGCCGATGATCGGCAGCCGCCGCCACAGCGCGGCCGGCAGGTGGAAGGCCCGGCTCTCCCAGTCGCCCGGCAGGTTCTGCGCGCCGCGCGCGATCGAGCCGTCGGAGCGGATCAGCCCCGGGCAGCCGATGCCGATGAAGGGCGCGAGCCGGATCTTGCGGCGTTCGGCGTAGATCACCATGTCCTCGAGCATGTCGGCGATGCGTTCGACCATGTGGCTGCGGTTCGGGCCGTCGTCGGCGTGGCGCCACTTTTCTCGCTTGACCACTTTCGCGCGTGAGAAGTCGGACGCCTTGCGGTGGCGCGTCTTCACGATGCCGCAGCGCACATTGGTGCCGCCGATGTCCACGGCCAGGATGGCGTCGTGCCCCTTCAGCAGCGGCGGCGGCGTCAGGTGCGCCCAGCCGATCAGCCCACCGTCGTCCACGTTGTGCGACAGCCGGCCCAGCTGCACGTGCACGCCCAGGTCCTCGAGCATCGCGCCCGCCTCCAAGATCGCGCGCTCGCCCACATCGCTCTCGGGAAAGCCGCCGCCAACCACGATGCGCTGCACCTTGCGCCACGAGGGCTGGCGCACGAAGCGCTGGACCACGAAGGCCAGCTCTTGCGCGAACTCCTCGATGGCGCCGTGCATCACGTCGCCGGCGGCCGTGGCGGTCTTTCCCTGCAGCGCGCGGTCGAGCTGCTTCTTGCTCAGGTCGCGCGAGTGGGCCGCGCCCAGCGGGTCGCGGCCGCTCTTGCGGCGTCGCTTGCGCCAGCGCTCGAGCAGTTCGCGAAACGCCGTCTGGCTGGCCTGGTCGCCGACGAAGCCGTCCTTGTCGCGCAGCTGCAGGCTGTAGCCGTCCACGCGCAGGCCGGGCAGCTCACGCAGGCCGTGGATGTCGGGACCGGGGGGCGCGTGCCTGGTTTTTTTCATGACGGCCACTATGGGCCGCTGCGCGCCCGTGGCGCATCGGCTTCGCGCACCACGGCGTGTAGGAGACGGACGGGTACGGCTGGCGCGGCGATGCCGATACACTGACCCGGATGCACCTGCCTCGCAGCTTCTGGCACCCCGCCCTGTGGCTTTTCGCGATGCTCTGGCTGGCCGCCGCCGCACCCCGCGCGCAGGCCGCCGACGAGACGCTGCGCGTCGGCTCCAAGCGCTTCACCGAGTCGTACATCCTGGCCGAGGTGCTGGCGCAGACGGCCGCGCCGCACACCACGTCGCCGCCCGTCGTGCGGCAGGGGCTGGGCAACACGGCCATCGTGTACGAGGCGCTGCGTTCGGGCGCCATCGACCTGTACGCCGAATACACCGGCACCATCGCGCTCGAGATCCTCAAGGGCTCGCCCGCCGACACGCGCGAAGCGATGAACGCCGCGCTCACGCCGCTCGGGCTGGGCGTGGCGATTCCGCTGGGCTTCAACGACGGTTATGCGCTGGCCGTGCGCGCCGCCGACGCCGACAAGCTCGGGCTGCGCACGCTGAGCGACCTGGCCAAACACCCCGAACTGCGCATCGGGTTGTCGAACGAATTCATCGGCCGCGCCGACGGCTGGAAGGGCCTGGCCGCGCGCTACGGTTTCACGCAGACGCCGACCGGGCTCGACCACGGCCTGGCCTACGAGGCGATGACGGCCAAGCAGATCGACGCCATCGACATTTACACCACCGACGCCAAGATCGACCACCTCGGCCTGCGCGTGCTCGTGGACGACAAGCAGTACTTTCCGCGCTACGACGCGGTGGTGCTCTACAAGCTCGACCTGCCCGCGCGGCTGCCGAAGGCCTGGGCCGCATTGCAGGCGCTCGAAGGCAGGATCGACGAGCACGCGATGATCGCGATGAACGCGCGCGCCGAGCTGCAGGGCGTGCGCTTCGACACGATCGCGCGCGACTTCCTGGCCGGCGCCACCAAAGACGGAAAGACGCCACCGAGCGCCGCGCGCGGCTTCACCGCCAAGCTCTTCGGCCCCGACCTCTGGCCGCTGGCGCGCCAGCACCTGCTGCTGGTGGCCGTGTCGGTCGGCGTGGCCATCCTCATCGGCGTGCCGCTCGCGATCCTCCTGTTTCCGCACCTGCGGCTGCGCGCCGTGGTGCTGGGCTTTGCGAGCGTGATGCAGACCGTGCCCTCGCTGGCGCTGCTCGCGGTGCTGATCTCTTTGCTTGGCGCCATCGGCGCCCTGCCCGCGCTCATCGCGCTCACGCTGTATTCGCTGCTGCCGATCATGCGCAACACCGTGACCGGGCTGGCCGAAGTGCCGAATGGACTTCGGCTGGCCGGCACCGCGCTGGGCATGACGCCGCCGCAGAGCCTTCAGTTGGTGCTGCTGCCTCTTGCATTGCCCACGCTGCTGGCGGGCGTTCGCACCGCGACAGCCATTGCCATCGGCACGGCCACCATCGCGGCTTTCATCGGCGCAGGTGGTTTCGGTGAGCGCATCGTGACAGGACTCGCGCTCAACGACCGCGAGCTGTTGATGGCCGGAGCGTTGCCGGCTGCTGCCATGGCGCTGATCAGTGAAGGGGTCTTCGAACTGATCGAGTTCCTGATGCGTCGCAGCCGCAGGGCACCATTGGCCTGAGCTGTTCAGGGCGACGCTCCCGCCGACGCGGTACCTTGCTCCGCGAATGTCCCCCGGCCTTCGGCCTCCTCCTTGATTTCGCTGCGCAAGGCACCGCATCGACGTGAGCGTGTTCAGTGCGGTCGTTGATGGGCTGCGCACCACCGCCGCTTCCCGTGCGCAGGACACTGGGTGCTTCCCGCAGCGAAATCAAGGAGGAGGGGCGAAGCCCCGAGGGACATTCGCGGAGGGAAGTACCCGGTGGCCTGTGCACGCGCCCCGAACAAGGCAGACGTTAAAAAGCCCCCAACCGAGGGCTTCCAACGAGACAAGAAAAGCGTCAGGCGAGCGTGTAAGCCGTCTTCACCGTAGTGAAGAACTCCTGCGCGTACTTGCCCTGCTCCCGCGGCCCATAGCTCGACCCCTTGCGGCCACCAAACGGCACGTGATAGTCCACCCCCGCCGTCGGCAGGTTCACCATCACCATCCCTGCCTGGCTGTGGCGCTTGAAGTGCGTCGCGTACTTCAGCGAGGTCGTCGCAATGCCGGCCGACAAACCGAACTCGGTGTCGTTCGCCGTCGCCAGTGCCTCTTCATAGTTCTTCACGCGGATCACGCTCGCCACCGGCCCGAACACCTCCTCGCGGTTGATGCGCATGTTCGCGGCTGACTCGCTGAACAGCGCCGGCGACATGTAGTAGCCGTCCGTCTCCAGCTTCAGCAGCTCACCGCCGGCCGCCAGCGTGGCGCCCTCGCCCTTGCCGATGGCGACGTACTCCATGTCCTGGTCGAGCTGCGACTTCGACGACACCGGCCCCACGTCCGTGTCCTGCGCGAGCGCATCGCCGACCTTGATCTTCGCCATGCGCGCCTTCATCGCCTCGATGAACTTCGGGTAGATGCCTTCGGTCACGATGAGTCGGCTCGACGCCGTGCAGCGCTGGCCGGTCGAGTAGAACGCGCTCTGCACGCTGAGCTCCACGGCCTGCGCGAGGTCGGCGTCGTCGAGCACCACCTGCGGGTTCTTGCCACCCATCTCGAGCTGCACCTTCTTGTGGTTCGTGACGCACTGGATCGCGATGTTGCGGCCCACGCCCACCGAGCCCGTGAAGCTGATCGCATGGATGCCGGGGTGATTGACCAGCGCATCGCCGATCACGCTGCCGCGCCCCATCACGAGGTTGAACACGCCGGCCGGAATGCCCGAGCGGCTGATGATCTCGGCCAGCGCCCACGCGCAGCCCGGCACGAGGTCGGCGGGCTTGAGCACCACGCAGTTGCCGAAGGCCAGCGCGGGTGCGATCTTCCAGGCGGGAATCGCGATGGGAAAGTTCCACGGCGTGATGAGCCCGACCACACCGACCGGCTCGCGCGTGATCTCCACGCCAATGTTCGGGCGCACCGAAGGCAGCACCTCGCCCGCGAGGCGCAGGCATTCGCCCGCGAAGAACTTGAAGATCTGCCCTGCGCGCGTGGCCTCGCCGATGCCTTCGGCCTTGGTCTTGCCTTCTTCGCGCGCGAGCAGTGTGCCCAGCTCTTCCTTGCGCGCGAGGATCTCGATGCCGATCTTGTCGAGCGCGTCGGAGCGCGCCTGGATGCTGCCCGTCGCCCAAGCGGGGAAAGCGGCGGTGGCGGCGGCCACGGCCGCATCGACCTGGCCCTTGTCGCCCTGCGTGTACTGGCCCAGCACGTCGGCCAGGTTGCTGGGGTTGATGTTGGGGCTGTAGCTTTGGCCAGCCAGCCATTCGCCATTGATGAGGTTGTTGAACTCAGTCATCGTCGATGTCCTTGTGTGCGTGTTGCGGTGAGGAGGTTGGAAAAGTCTCAAGGCTAGGTGGCGCCTTCGGACTCCACGTAGAGGGCGTACAGCGAATGGCTGGCCGCCATGTAGAGGCGGTTGTTCTTGGGGCCGCCGAACGTCAGGTTGGCACAGCGTTCGGGCAGGCGGATGAAACCGATGGGCTTGCCTTGCGAATTGAAGATCTTGACGCCATCGAGGTCTTCGGATTTCGCCTGCGGCTGATAGACCTTCATGCCGTTGCCGGCATCGACGGGTTCGGGAGCGACGGCGCCGTTCCAGCCCCAGCCCATCCAGAGATTGCCGTCGCGGTCGACGCGAAAGCCATCGAGCGCCGCGGCGCCCGTGCCGTCGATGAGCTTCAGCTTGTTCGACACGCTGCCATCGGCCGCCACGTCGTAGCTCCAGAGGCTGCGGTTGGGCGTGCCCTTCCACTCGACAACGTAGAGCTTTTTCTCGTCCGGCGAGAAGGCCAGGCCGTTCGGGTTCACGAGGTCGGTGATCACCGCCGAGAGCTGGCCGTCGGGCGTGAGGCGGTACACGTTGGTCGTCGCCTGCTCGGGCGCGGCCTTCTCGCCTTCCCACGTGCCCGAGATGCCGAAGAGCGGGTCGGTGAACCACACGGTGTCGTCCGACTTCACAACCACGTCGTTCGGCGAATTCAGCCGCTTGCCCTGGTAGCGGTCGGCCAGCACGGTCATGCGCCCGTCGGCCTCGGTGCGCACCACGCGCCGCGTCACCGAGTGCTCGCAGCTGATGAGGCGGCCCTGCCGGTCGCGCGTGTTGCCGTTGCAGTAGCCGGCGTTCGCCTTGTGGACCTTGAACTCGCCGGTCTTCTCCTCGTAGCGCATCAGCCTGTTGTTCGGGATGTCGCTGCACACGAGGTAGCCCTCGCGCGGCAGGTACACCGGGCCCTCGGCCCAGCGCATGCCGGTGCCGACCTGCTCGAGCGTGCTGCTGTAGATGCGGTACTTCGCAAAGCTGGGGTCGAGGATCAGCACCGACGGATCGGGATACCGCTGCTGCGGCTTGTAGGGAAACGACTGGGCGCCCGCGGCGGCGGCCACGGCGCCGAGTGCCGAGCCGGCAGCCGCTTGCAGCAGGCGACGGCGATCCATGTGCTTGTTCATTCAGTCTCCTTGGATGTTTCAGCCGTCAGCGCACGAAGGCACCGGGCGCTCAGCGGACCATGCAGGGGCGCTTGTTGTCGAAGGTCCAGTTCGGAATGAGGAACTGCATTGCCTGCGCGTCGTTGCGCGCGCCGAGGCCATGCTGCAGGTACAGCTGGTGCGCCTTCTCGACCTCGGCCATGTCGAGCTCGATGCCCAGGCCGCCGCGCGTGGGCACCTGCACGAGGCCGCCCTCGATCTGCAGCGGCGCCTTCGTGAGGCGCTGGCCGTCCTGCCAGATCCAGTGCGTGTCGATGGCCGTGACCTTGCCGGGCGCCGCCGCGGCCACGTGCGTGAACATCGCGAGCGACACGTCGAAGTGGTTGTTCGAATGCGAGCCCCAGGTCAGGCCCCAGGCCTGGCACAGCTGCGCCACGCGCACCGAGCCCTGCATCGTCCAGAAGTGCGGGTCGGCCAGCGGAATGTCGACCGACTGCAGCGACAGGCTGTGCACCATCTCGCGCCAGTCGGTGGCGACCATGTTGGTGGCGGTGGGCAGGCCCGTGGCGCGGCGGAACTCGGCCATCACCTCGCGGCCCGAGAACACGCCTTCGGCGCCGCACGGGTCTTCGGCATAGGCCATCACGCCGTGCAGGTCGCGGCACAGGCGGATGGCATCGGCCAGCAGCCAGCCGCCGTTGGGGTCGAGCGTGACGCGCGCCTGCGGGAAGCGCGCGTGCAGCGCGCGGATCGCCTCGACCTCTTCCTCGCCGCGCAGCACGCCGCCCTTGAGCTTGAAGTCGGTGAAACCGTAGCGCGCATGCGTGGCCTCGGCCAGGCGCACGATGGCCTCGGGCGTCATGGCTTCTTCGTGGCGCAGGCGGAACCAGTCGTTGTCGGCGCCGGGGTCGGTCTCGTACGGAAGGTCGGTCTTGGTGCGGTCGCCCACGTAGAAGAGGTAGCCGAGCATCTGCACCGCATCGCGCTGCTGGCCTTCGCCGAGCAGCGCGGCCACGGGCACGCCCAGGTGCTGGCCCAGCAGGTCGAGCAGCGCGGCTTCGGCAGCGGTCACGGCATGGATGGTCACGCGCAGGTCGAAGGTCTGCAGGCCGCGCCCGCCGCTGTCGCGCGCGGCAAAGGCGCTGCGCATGCGGTTGAGCACGGCGTTGTGGTTGCCGATGGGCTGGCCCACGATGAGGTCGCGCGCGTCTTCGAGCGTCTGGCGGATCTTCTCGCCGCCCGGCACCTCGCCCACGCCGGTGTGGCCGGCGCTGTCGGTGAGGATCAGCAGGTTGCGCGTGAAGAACGGGCCGTGCGCGCCGCTGAGGTTCATCAGCATGCTGTCGTGGCCCGCGACGGGCACGACGCGCATGGCGGTGACGACGGGCGCGCCCGACACGACATGGGAAACGGATTCAGGACTTGTCATCTTCGGGCTGTGGCCTCAATCGGCAGTGATGTGGCGGGTGTCGATCAATGTCTTCCATCGCGTCCACTCGCGCAACTGGAAGGCGGTGAAGTCCTCGGGCGTGCTGGCGACGATTTCCAGGCCCTGGTCGAGCATGCGCTTCTTCGTCTCGGGGTCCTGCATGGCGGCGATGACCGCGTCGCTCAGCTTCTTCTTCGTGGCGGGCGGCAGGCCCTTGGGCGCGGCCATGCCTTGCCACGAATAGACCTCGGCGCCCTTCACGCCGGCCTCGGCGAGCGTGGGCACGTCGGGCAGCACGGGCGAGCGCTTGTCGCCGGTGACGGCCAGCGCGCGCAGCTTGCCGGCGCGGATGTGCGGCAGCACGGCGTTCACGTTCTGGAACGAGAAGTCGACCTGGTTGCCCAGCAGGTCGTTCACCGCCGGCGCGCCGCCCTTGTAGGGCACGTGCACGCCTTCGGTCTTCGATTGCTGCCAGAAGAGTTCGGCCGACAGGTGGTCGGACGAGCCGTTGCCCGAGCTCGCGAACGAGACCTTGCCGGGCGTCTTGCGCAACAGCGCGAGCACGTCGGCCACGCTGCGCTCGGGCCGCGCGACATTCGCCACGAGCACGTTGGGCGCCTGCACGGGCACGCTGATGTAGTCGAAGTCCTTGGTGGCGTCGTAGGGCACGCTCTTTTGCAGATGCGGTGTGACGACGAAGGCGCCGAGCGACGACACCAGCAGCGTGTAGCCGTCGGGCAGTGCGCGCTTCACGAAGCCGGTGCCGATGGTGCCGGTGGCGCCGGGCCGGTTGTCGACCACGAAGCTGCCGCCGAGCTTGCCCTGCAGCTGCTGGGCCAGTGCGCGCGCCACCATGTCGGTGGAACCGCCGGCCGGGAACGGCACGATGATCGTCACGGGCTTCTGCTGCGGCCATGCATCGGCCTGGGCCGAAGCGTGCAGCGGCGACAGCAGAGCGGTGGCGGCGAGCGCGAAGCCCGTCGCCAGGAATTGCATTCTCTTCATGCGCGGTGGTCCGATCAGGAAGGAAGGCGCACAGCCTGGCGCGCGAGCAGCTTCCACTCGCCGCCCTGCTTCTGCCAGACGCCAAGGATCTTCAGCGCGACCTTGCCGGGCTTGCCCGAGTCGTTGGTGTCGGCCGTGAGCGTGTGGCGCACGATGGCGGTGTTTCCGTCGACGACCTTGATGGTCTGGTCGGTGATCGCGATGGTCACGAAGTCCGACTTGCGGTCGAGCAGGTCGGCGATGAAGCTGGCCTGCGTGTCGACCTTGCCGCCCGAATGGCCGTAGCTCAGGTCGTCGGACACCAGCGCGCGCAGCGCGGCGGGCGTCGGGTCGACCATGGCGACGCGCAGCCGCTCGGCGGCCGCGGCCACTGCCGGTTCGGCCGATGCACCGCTGTTGCTGCCTCCGCTGGCGGCGCAGCCCGCGAACACGGCGGTCGCTGCGGCGGCGAGCAGGAATTTTCTGATGAGCATGTCGTTGTCTCCTGTTTGTTTTGTGGTGCGGTCGACTGCGATCAGTGCCTACTTACTGCGGGCCGAGCGTGTCGATGAGCGCCTTCAGTGCGTCCATCTCGTCGGGCTTCAGGTCGGTCAGCGGTGCGCGCACGGGGCCGGCGTCGTGGCCGACGAGCTTGGCGCCCGCCTTCACGATGCTCACGGCGTAGCCGGGCACGCGGTTGCGCAGTTCCAGGTAGGGCATGAAGAAGTTCTTCAGCAGGCGGTGCTGCGTGGCCATGTCGTCGTTCGCGACCGCGTGATAGAAGTCCATCGCCGTCTTCGGGATGAAGTTGAAGACCGCTGACGAGTACACGGGCGTGCCCATCGCCTTGTAGGCCGCGGCATACACCTCGGCCGTGGGCAGGCCGCCCAGGTAGGCGAAGCGATCTCCCATCTTCTGGAAGATCGCGACCATCGCTTCGATGTCGCCCACGCCGTCCTTGAAGCCGACGAGGTTCGGATTGCGCTCGGCCAGGCGGGCCAGCGTGTCGGGCTTGAGGCGGCTCGAGGCGCGGTTGTAGACGATCACGCCGAACTTCACGCTCTTGCACACGGCCTCGACGTGCGCGGCCAGGCCTTCCTGGCCGGCTTCGGTGAGGTAGTGCGGCAGCAGCAGGATGCCGTGCGCGCCGGCCTTCTCTGCCGCTTGCGCGCATTGGATGGCGAAGCGCGTCGGGCCGCCGGCGCCGGCAATGATCGGCACCACGCCGCGGCAGGTGTCGACCGCCGTCTGGATGATGCCGGGGTACTCGTCACCGGTCAGCGAGAAGAACTCGCCCGTGCCGCCCGCGGCGAACAGCGCGCTCGCGCCGTAGGGTGCCAGCCATTCGAGGCGCTCGACGTAGCCCTTCTTGTTGAAGTCGCCGTTGCTGTCGAAGTCGGTCAGCGGGAACGAGAGCAGGCCGGAGCCCATGATGGTCTTGAGTTCTTGCGGGTTCATCGGAAGTCGTCCAGTGAAAAAGAGAAATGAGGAAAAGAGAAAAGAAGAAGAAGGGGCCGCTCAGTCGAGCTTCAGGTTGGCCTGCTGGATCACTTGCGCCCAGCGCGCGCGCTCCTTGGCGAAGAACTGGTCCTGCTCGGGCGCGGTCATGGTCACGACCTCGGCGCCCTGCCCCGCAAGGCGCGCCCGGATGTCGGGCGTGCGGATGATGCGGACCAGTTCCTTGTTGAGCCGGGCGATCACCGCGTCAGGGGTGCCGCGCGCCGCGACCACGCCCTGCCATGTGCCGGACTCGTAGCCGGGAACGCTCTGCTCCGCGATGGTCGGCACGCTGCCGATCAGCGGCATGCGCGTCGACTTCGACACCGCGATGAGCTTGAGCTTGCCGCTTTGCACATGCGGGTAGGTGGCCAGCATGCCGTTCATGAGCACCTGCGTCTGGCCGGCGACGGTGTCGAGCACGGCCTGCACGCCGCCCTTGTAGGGCACGTACTCCCACTTGGCGCCGCTCTTGCGCTGCAGCTCGACGCCGGCCAGGTGCGCGGTGCTGCCGCTGGCGGTGACGGCGAAGTTGAGGTCGCTCTTCTTCGACAGCTCGACCAGTTCCTTCAGCGTGTTGGCCTGCACCGACGGGTGCACGACCAGCAGGTGCGGCGAGTACGCCAGCATGGCCACGCTGCGCAGGTCCTTCGACGGATCGAACGGCAGCTTGGGGTACAGCGACGGGCTGATGGCCAGCGCGCCGAGGTCGCACAGCATGAGCGTGTGGCCGTCGGCCGGCGCCTTGGCCAGCATGTCGGCGCCGAGGTTGCCGTTGGCGCCCGCGCGGTTTTCGATGACCACGGGCTGGCCCAGCGCCTCGGACAGCGGCTGGCCGATGGCGCGCGCAATGATGTCCGACGAGCCGCCCGGCGGGTACGGCACGATGAGACGGATGGGCTTGGAAGGCCAGGTGCCGCCCGCCCCTTGCGCGAACGCGTGCAGGGGCAGGCTGGCGGCCAGTGTGGTGGCGAGGGCGGCGCCGAGCGCGCCGCGTCGGTTGACGGTCATGGGGGCTGTCTCCTGAGGTTCGATGCAGGCATGCGGGTCGCGATGGCACTGCATGTTATCAGTCATCGTACAACTAGAAAATCAGCTTGTCCAGACTTGGACCCCGAAAACCCGGGGCGAACTCAGCGCGAAGGGGTGTTGTCGGACGAGGCGGTGCCGTGGCCGGCCGCCTCCGTCCTTGCTTTGTGCTGTTGCGCTGCTTCCTGCGCCATGCGCAGCCGCTCGCGGCTGTTGGTCAGGTGGATGCGCATCGCGGCGCGTGCCGACTCGGGGTCGCGGCGCGCGATGGCCGCGTAGATTTCCTCGTGCTCGCGGTTCACGCGGCTCAGGTAGCTGCCGTCCTGCACGCGGATCGCGCTGATGCGCGTGCGCGGGATGATCGTCGTGCCCAGGTGCCGCATGATGTCGGCGAAGTAGGGGTTGCCGGTCGACTGCGCAATCTCCAGGTGGAAGGCAAAATCGGGCGCCACGGTGTCGCCGCCCACCTTGACGTTCTGCTCGAACGCGTCGAGCGCCTGGCGCATCGCCACCAGCTGCTCGTCGGTGCGCCGGCTCGCGGCCAGCCCGGCGGATTCGGTCTCCAGGCTGATGCGCAGCTCGAGCACGGCGAGCACGTCGACCGAAGTCGCGATCTCGCCGGGATCGAGGCGGAACACGCCGCCCATGCCACCCGGACGCGGCTGCAGCACGAAGGTGCCCACGCCGTGCAGCGTCTCGACCAGCCCGCCCGCCTGCAGCTTGGACAGCGCCTCGCGCACCACGGTGCGGCTCACGCCGTAGGCCTGCATGATGGCCGACTCGGTCGGCAGCTTGTCGCCCGGGCGCAGCGACTGGCTGCGGATCTTCTCGCCCAGGTCTTCCACCAGCCCGTTCGCCAGGCCGCGCGCGCGCTGGCGCGGCCGCCCCACGAAAGCGGCGTTGCCCGCCGGGTTGTCAGCGGTCGTTGTCTGAACTTCGGGATTACCCGCAGTCGTTGAGGCCATGACGACGATCATAATCCCCTCACAGTTGTACGACAACAGATAACTTATCACCTAAAAAGCGGTGACGACGTTGTCCACCTCCTCCGCTTCCCCTCACACATCCCGAAGACATGTCGACGCCTGAAGCCCCCTCCCCCAAGCTTGGCCGCCTGCTGCTGACCGGCGCCGCCGGCGGCCTGGGCCGCGTGCTGCGCGAACGGCTCGCGCCTTTTGCGAACGTGATCCGCCTTTCCGACATCGCCGACATCGCACCGGCCACGGGCGCGCATGAAGAAGTCGTGCCCTGCGACCTGTCCGACAAGGCCGCGGTCGACGCGCTGGTGGCCGGCTGCGACGCCATCGCCCATTTCGGCGGCGTGTCGGTCGAGCGCCCGTTCGAGGAAGTGCTCGAAGCCAACATCAAGGGCGTGTTCAACCTGTACGAAGCCGCGCGCCGCCACGGCGTGAAGCGCGTGGTGTTCGCCAGCTCGAACCACGTGATCGGCTTCTACAAGCAGGACGAGCACATCGACGCGCACGCCGCGCGCCGGCCCGACGGCTACTACGGCCTGTCGAAGTCCTTCGGCGAGGACATGGCGCAGTTCTACTTCGACCGCTGGGGCATCGAGACGGTGAGCATCCGCATCGGCTCCTCGTTCCCCGAGCCGCTCAACCGCCGCATGATGAGCACCTGGCTCAGCTACCGCGACCTCACGACGCTGATCCAGAAGTCGCTCTTCACGCCCGGCGTGAAGCACACGGTGGTCTACGGCATGTCGGCCAACCGCGACCTGTGGTGGGACAACGCCGCCGCCGCGCACCTGGGCTTCGTGCCGCAAGACAGCTCCGAGGTGTTCCGCGACAAGGTCGAGGCGCAGCCGAAGGTGGCGCCCACCGATCCGAACGCCATCTACCAGGGCGGCGCCTTCACCGCACAAGGCCCGTTCGGCGACTGACCGCGCTGCACACCATGCAAGCCGAACTCGTTCTCGACGCGCGCAACGGCACGGGCGAAAGCCCGGTGTGGCTGGCCGCGCAGCAGGCGCTGTACTGGGTCGACATTCCCGCGCGCACGCTGAACCGCTGGCATGCCGGCGAAGGCCATGCGCAGTGGCGTGCCGACGAAATGATCGCCTGCATCGCACCGCGCGCCGACCGCCCCGGCGAATGGATCGCCGGCATGGAAAGCGGCCTGTTCTCGCTGCGCCCGCGCGCCGACGGCACGCTCGCGGCCACGCCGCTCGCCCCGGTGGCGCACGCCGCGCCGGGCATGCGCTTCAACGACGGTCGCTGCGACCGGCAAGGCCGCTTCTGGGCCGGCACGATGCTGCTGGACATGGCCGCCGGCGCGCGTGTCGGCCGCCTGTACCGCCACGGCCCCGGCGACGACGGCGCGGCCTTGCAGCTGGACGACCTGATCGTGCCCAACGGCCTGGCCTTCAGCCCCGACGGCCGCACGATGTACCTGTCGGACTCGCACCCGAGCGTGCAGGCCGTCTGGGCCTTCGACTACGACACCGACACCGGCACGCCGAGCAACCGGCGCCTGTTCGTCGACATGAATCCCCTGCCCGGCCGCCCCGACGGCGCGGCGATGGACGTCGACGGCTGCTACTGGATCTGCGGCAACGACGCTGGCCTGGTGCACCGCTTCACGCCCGACGGCCGGCTCGACCGCTCGCTCGCCGTGCCGGTGAAGAAACCCGCCATGTGCGCCTTCGGCGGCCCGACGCTCGACACGCTGTTCGTCACCTCGATTCGCCCCGGCGGCATCGACCTGTCGGACCAGCCGCTGGCCGGCGGCGTGTTCGCGCTGCGCCCCGGCGTGGCGGGCGTGCCAGAGCCGGCCTTCGGCTGACCCCTTTTCTTTTTTATTGACGACAACCACCAAGAGGACGAGACAAATGAAGCTCTACAAGACACTCATCGCACTTGCTGCCGGCGCGGCGGCCGCGTTGACCACGCTGGCTGCCGGCGCCACCGAGTTCCGCTCGGCCGACATCCACCCCGACGACTACCCCACCGTGACCGCCGTGAAGTTCATGAGCGAACGGCTCAAGGCGCTGTCCGGGGGCAAGCACAGCATCAAGGTCTTCAACAACAGCGCGCTCGGCAACGAGAAGGACACGATCGAGCAGACCAAGATCGGCGCGCTGCAGATGGTGCGCGTGAACATCGCGCCCATGAACAACATCTGCCCCGAAACGCAGGTGCCGACCATGCCCTTCCTGTTCCGTTCAGTGGAGCACCTGCACAAGGTGCTCGACGGTCCGGTCGGCGAAGAAATCCTGAAGTCGTGCGAGAAGCAGGGCTTCGTGGGCCTGGCCTACTACGACAGCGGCGCGCGCTCGATGTTCACGGCCAAGAAGCCCGTGCGCAACTTCGCCGACATGAAGGGTCTGAAGGTGCGCGTGCAGCAGTCCGACCTGTGGGTGTCGATGCTCGAGGCCATGGGCGCCAACGCCACGCCGATGCCGATGGGCGAGGTCTACACGGGCCTGAAGACCGGCCTCATCGACGCCGCCGAAAACAACTACCCCACCTACGAAAGCGCGCGCGCCTTCGAGGTCGCCAAGTACTACAGCAAGACCGAGCACTCGATGGCGCCCGAGATGCTGCTGTTCTCCAAGCGCGCGTGGGACAAGCTCTCCACCGAAGAGCAGGGCTGGCTGCGCCAGGCCGCCAAGGAATCGGTGCCCTACATGCGCAAGCAGTGGCAGGAGCGTGAAGTGAAGTCGCTGGCCACGGTGAAGGCCGGCGGCGCCGAGATCATCGACGTCGACAAGGCCCCGTTCCAGGCCGCGATGAAGCCGGTGTACGACAAGTTCATCACGGACGCGAAGCTCAAGGACCTCGTGAAGCGCGTCCAGGACACGAAGTAAACAGGGCTCGCCCCCAGGCTTCGCGCACTTCGTGACCCTGCGCCCCTGCCGGGGGGCCACGAAGGGGCGGAGCCTCTCCATTTTTCGCGCTGGAAATATGTACACCAAACTTTGCCGCACGCTCGCCCGTGCCTGCATGTGGATGGGCATCCTCGGTCTCGTCGCGGTGATCTGCGCCGTGAGCTGGCAGGTGTTCGGCCGCTACGTGCTCAACAACACCCCCACCTGGGCCGAGAGCCTCGCACTGCTGCTGGTGCTCTACGTGACCATGCTGGGCGTGGCCGTGGGCGTGCGCGACGCGGGCCACATCGGACTTGAATCGTTCCTCGTGCTCGCGCCCGACTGGCTGCGCCTGAAGATGGAATACCTCATCCACGCGCTGATCCTGCTGTTCGGCCTGGCCATGGCCTGGAACTGCGCCTCGCTCGCCGAATCGGTGTGGGACTACCGCCTGCCCACGCTGTGGATTTCCGAAGGCTGGAAGTACGTGCCCGCCGCCGTGTCCGGCGTCCTCATTGTGATGTTCTCGATCGAACACATCATCGCCTTGGCCCAAGGCCGCGAAGTCGAACCCGCCTGGGGCTGAACCTCATCATGACGACCCCTCTTCTCATTCTTTGCCTCTCGTTCACGCTGTTCCTGCTGCTCGGCGTG
This sequence comes from Variovorax sp. V118, assembly GCF_041154445.1. Lineage (GTDB taxonomy): Bacteria > Pseudomonadota > Gammaproteobacteria > Burkholderiales > Burkholderiaceae_C > Variovorax > Variovorax boronicumulans. Next base: position 3,639,846 of record NZ_AP028663.1, read on the forward strand.
CCGGTGGCGTTCTCGATCGGGCTGTCGGCCCTGGCCACGCTGCTGTACGAAGGCCTGCCGCTCGCGGTGGGCTTCCAGCAGATGACCTCGGGCATGGGCATCTTCTCGTTCCTTGCGATTCCGTTCTTCATCTTTGCCGGCGAGCTGATGCTCTACGGCGGCATCGCGGACCGCATCGTCAACTTCGCGCGCAACCTCGTGGGCCACGTGCGCGGGGGCCTGGGCATGTCGAACGTGGTGGCCTGCACCCTGTTCGGCGGCGTCTCGGGCTCGCCCGTGGCGGACGTCTCGGCCATGGGCGCCGTGATGATCCCGATGATGAAGAAGGAGGGCTACCACGCCGACTACGCGGTCAACGTGACGACGCACGCGGCCCTGGTCGGCGCGTTGATGCCCACCAGCCACAACCTCATCATTTACTCGCTCGCAGCGGGCGGCAAGGTGTCGATCGCGGCGCTGATTCTGGCGGCGCTGCTGCCGGCGGCGGTGCTCACGCTCAGCAACCTCGCGGCCGCCTACCTCGTGGCCGTGAAGCGCGGCTACCCGGCCGGCAGCTTCCCGGGCTGGGCCATCGTGGCGCGCTCGTTCGCAGCGGCGCTGCCGGGCCTGTTCATCGTGGTGCTGATCCTCGGCGGCATCCTGTCGGGCATCTTCACGGCGACCGAATCGGCGGCGGTGGCGGTGCTCTATGCGCTGGCGCTCACGATCTTCGTGTACCGCACGCTGAAGTGGGAGCACTTCATCAAGGCCGCCTCGAAGGCCGTGCGCACCACGGGCGTGATCCTGCTGCTCATCGGCATCTCGAGCACCTTCGGCTACCTCATCAGCCTGTACGGCGTGGCCGAGCTCACGGGCCAGATGCTGTCGCAGGTGACGACCACGCCGTGGATGATCTTCCTGCTCATCAACATCATCCTGTTCGTGCTGGGCACCTTCCTGGACATGGCCGCGACCATCCTGCTGTGCACGCCGATCTTCCTGCCCATTGCACAGCAGTACGGCATGACCTCGGTGCAGTTCGGCGTGGTGATGCTCATCAACTGCGCGCTGGGCCTGAACACGCCGCCCGTGGGCACCACGCAGTTCGTCGGTTGCGCCATCGGCGGGGTGTCGGTGGGCACGGTGATGCGCACGATCTGGCCCTTCTACGGCGCGCTGATCTTCGCGCTCGGCGTGGTCACCTTCGTGCCGGCGTTTTCCACCTGGCTGCCCAGCCTGTTCATGGTGGTGAAGTAAAGAAAAGAGAAAGGGCCTCCCGATGGCCGATGCGAACACCCGACCGCCGCTGTACATCCGCATCCACGCGGCCGACAACGTGGCCATCGTCGCGAACGACGGCGGCCTGAAGGCCGGCACGGCCTTCGACGACGGCCTGGTGCTGGTCGACACCGTGCCCCAGGGCCACAAGGTGGCGCTCGTCGACCTGGCCGAAGGCGACGCCATCCGCCGCTACAACGTGGTGATCGGCTACGCGCTCAAGGCGCTGCCGCGCGGCAGCTGGGTGCACGAGCGCGTGATGCGCATGCCGGTCGCGCCCGAGCTCGACGGCCTGCCCATCGCCACGGTCAAGCCCCCTGCCCTGCCGCCGCTCGACGGCTATACCTTCGAGGGCTACCGCAACGCCGACGGCTCGGTGGGCACGCGCAACATCCTCGCGATCACGCAGACCGTGCAGTGCGTGGCCGGCGTGACCGAGTTCGCCGTGCAGCGCATCAAGGCCGAGCTGCTGCCGAAGTACCCGCATGTGGACGACGTGGTGGCACTCGAGCACAGCTACGGCTGCGGCGTCGCCATCGACGCGCCCGACGCCATCGTGCCGATCCGCACCTTGCGCAACATCAGCCTCAACCCGAACTTCGGCGGCGAGGTGATGGTCGTGAGCCTGGGCTGCGAGAAGCTGCAGCCCGAGCGGCTGCTGCCGCCCGGCACCATCCCCATCGCCGACCAGCGCGGTGCGCCCGCCGACGACCTCGACGTGGTCTGCCTGCAGGACGACGCGCACGTCGGCTTCATGTCGATGATCGATTCGGTGATGCGCCAGGCCGACGCGCACCTCGCGCGCCTCAACCAACGCCGGCGCGAGACCGTGCCCGCGAGCGAACTCGTCGTGGGCGTGCAGTGCGGCGGCAGTGACGCCTTCTCGGGCGTCACTGCCAACCCGGCCGTGGGCTTTTGCACCGACCTGCTGGTGCGCGCGGGTGCCACCGTGATGTTCTCGGAAGTCACCGAGGTGCGCGACGGCATCGACCAACTCACCTCGCGCGCGTCCACGCCCGAGGTGGCCGACGCCATGATCCGCGAGATGGCCTGGTACGACGCCTACCTCGACAAGGGCCGCGTCGACCGCAGCGCCAACACCACGCCGGGCAACAAGAAAGGCGGGCTGTCGAACATCGTCGAGAAGGCGATGGGCTCGATCGTCAAGTCGGGCTCGGCGCCCATCACCGGCGTGCTCGCGCCCGGCGAGAAGGTAAAGCAGAAGGGCCTGATCTACGCCGCCACGCCGGCCAGCGACTTCATCTGCGGCACGCTGCAACTCGCGGCCGGCATGAACCTGCATGTGTTCACCACCGGCCGCGGCACGCCCTACGGGCTGGCCGAGGTGCCGGTGATCAAGGTCGCCACGCGCAGCGACCTGGCGCGCCGCTGGCACGACCTGATGGACGTGAACGCAGGCCGCATCGCCGACGGCGAAGCCAGCATCGAGGACATCGGCTGGGAGATGTTCCGCCTGATGCTCGAGGTGGCCAGCGGCCGCAAGAAGACCTGGGCCGAGCACTGGAAGCTGCACAACGCGCTGGTGCTGTTCAACCCGGCACCGGTCACCTGATCGACTCACCCTCACGGAGCACAGCCATGGAAGACCTCAAGGACAAGACCGCCCTCGTCACCGGCGCCAGCACCGGCATCGGCGCCGCGGTGGCCATCGCGTTCGCCGCGCGCGGCATGCGCGTGGCCGTGCACTACAACAGCTCGGCCGAGGCGGCGACCCGCGTGGTCGACACCATCCGCGCCGCCGGCGGCACCGCCTTCGCGCTGCAGGCCGACGTGCGCGACACCGCCGCGATCCGCGCCTGCGTGCAGGAAACGACGGCGCAGTTCGGCCGCATCGACGTGCTGGTGAACAACGCCGGCAGCCTGGTCAAGCGCATGCCCATCGCCGAGTTCGACGATGCGCTGTTCGACGAAGTGATGCACATCAACGCGCGCTCCGTGCTGGCCTTCTGCCGCGAAGCCGTGCCGCAGATGCGCAAGCAAGGCAGCGGCACCATCATCAACGTGACCTCGGTGGCCGCGCGCACCGGCGGCGGGCCAGGCGCCTACCTGTATGCGGGCGCCAAGGGCTTCGTGAGCACCGCCACGCACGGCCTGGCACGGGAACTCGTGGGCGACCGCATCCGCGTGAACGCGGTCGCGCCGGGCGTGATCCAGACGCCGTTCCAGGACCGCTTCTCGACGCCCGCAATGCTCGAGACCTTCAGGACCGGCATCCCCATGGGACGCCTGGGCACGGCCGACGAATGCGTGGGCGCCTTCCTGTACCTCGCCTCCGAGCAGCTCTCGGGCTACGTGACCGGGCAGGTGCTCGAAGTGAACGGCGGGCAGTACATGCCCTGACTCACTCCCCCGCCTTCTCAGCACAACAGATCAACAACGGAGACAGAGACACCATGCAAAGAAGCCAGTTCGTCCGCGGCCTTGCCGCCCTTTCGGCCACCGCCGCCCTCTCGCTCGGCCTGGCCGCGCCCGCCGCGGCGCAAGCCAACGACTTCCCGAACCGCACCATCGAGCTGCTCGTGCCCTACCAGCCCGGCGGCGGCACCGACGGCCTGGCGCGCGCGTTCTCGGAAGCGAGCCGCAAGCACATCTCCCAGAGCATCGTGATCGTCAACCGCCCCGGCGCGGGCGGCGCCATCGGCTGGACCGAGGTGATCAACGCCAAGCCCGACGGCTACAAGCTCGCCGTGCTCACCGTGGAGCTGCTCACGCTGCCGCACCTGGGCCTGGCCAAGTTCAACTACGACGACTTCCAGCCCATTGCGCAACTCAACGCCGACCCGGCCGCGATCACCGTGAAGGCCGATGCGCCGTGGAACACCATCGAAGAGTTCCTCGCCGCCGCAAAGAAGTCGCCCGAGGGCATCCGCGTGGGCAACTCGGGCAACGGCTCGATCTGGCACCTGGCCGCCGCCGCGCTCGAAGACAAGACCGGCACCAAGTTCGGCCACATCCCGTTCCAGGGCGCCGCGCCCGCCGTGCTGGCGCTGCTGGGCGGCCACATCGAAGCGGTGGCCGTGAGCCCCGCCGAAGTCACGACGCACGTGCAGGGCGGCAAGCTCAAGGTGCTGATGGTGATGGCCGACAAGCGCGTGAAGGGCTTCGAGAAGATCCCGACCGCCAAGGAGCGCGGCATCGACCTGTCGATCGGCACGTGGCGCGGCCTGGGCGCGCCGAAGAACACGCCACCCGAAGTGATGGCCAAGCTGCGCGAGATCACCGCCAAGACCGCCGCCGAGCCGCTGATGCACGAGGTGATGGACAAGCAGAACCTGGGCTACGTCTACACCGACGGCGCCGTGTTCAAGGAAACGCTCGCCAAGGACAACGCCTACTTCAAGGCGCTGATCACCAAGCTCAACATCAAGCCGTGAGCGCGACACGACAAGGAAGCACGACCATGCAACGCCGCACACTCATCCAGTCCGCCCTCGCCGCCTCGCTGGCGGCGGCCCTGCCCGCCTTCGCGCAGGGTGGCAACACCTGGCCCACGGGCAAGGCCATCACCTACCTCGTGCCCTTCCCCGCGGGCGGCACCACCGACGTGCTGGGCCGCCTCATCGGGCAGAAGCTCGGCACCGTGCTGGGCACGAGCGTGATCATCGACAACAAGGGCGGCGCCGGCGGCAGCGTGGGCTCGGAGATCGGTGCACGCGCCGCGCCCGACGGCTTCACGCTGGTGGGCGGCACGATCAGCTCGCACGCCATCAACGTGAGCCTGTACCCCAAGCTGGGCTACGACCCGCAGAAGTCGTTCGCGCCCGTGACGCTCATCGGCACCAACCCCGTGGTGCTGGTGGTGAACCAGGCCAGCCCCTACAAGACGCTGAAGGACGTGATCGCCGCGAGCAAGGCCAAGGCCGGCGGCCTCTCGTCGGCCTCGGCGGGCACGGGCACCTCGCAGCACCTGGCGCTGGAGTTGCTGGGCTACAAGTCGGGCGTGAAGTTCACGCACATCCCGTACAAGGGCAGCGGCCCGGCGATCCAGGACGTGATCGGCGGACAGGTCAACATGATGTTCGACACCACCGTGGTGGCCGGCCCGCACATCCAGAGCGGCAAGCTGCGCGCCATCGCCGTCACCTCGGCCAAGCGACTGGCCTCGATGCCCGACGTGCCCACGGTGGCCGAGTCGGGCGTGCCCGGGCTGCAGGACTTCGAGGTGGTGTCGTGGCAGGCCATCTTTGTGCCCGCGGGCACGCCGGCGCCCGTCGTCGACCGCCTGCACACCGAGATCCGCAAGATCCTCGCGACGCCCGAGATGCAGGACAAGCTCAAGGGCTTCGGCATGGAGCCCGCCGACCTCACGACCGCGCAGATCGCCGCCTTCCAGAAGACCGAAGTGGAGAAGTGGGCGCAGGTGATCAAGGCCGCAGGCATCAAGGCCGACTGACCCAACCCCAGCAGCGGCGGCCCCCGACAGCCTCCACGCCCCGACAAGCGCCTGGTGGGCGGTGTGGTGCGGGCGGCCCCTCTGTGCCGCCGAGGCGCGCAGCGTTTCGCGGATCAGGGCTCGCAGCTGTTTGAGCGCAGCGAGTTCTGCGAGACCCCGCGAAACGCGAGCACCGCAGGGCAGCCGCGAAGCGGCCGGCACAGTGGGGCCGCCCGCGCCGCGCCGCCCGCCGGGCGCGTGCCCCGCAAAGAGCGCCCACCCTCGCGAACCAAGGGAAGCTTCCTACGCTCCCCCGGAGAAGCGCTTTATAGAATGCCCGTCCGATTCCGCATTCCAGGCCTTTCACAACGTGTCCGATCGCTCCGCAGTTCTGCCCCAATACCTGTTCCCCAAGCAGGCCCTGACCAATTTCGCCGGCTGGGTCGCAGGCAAGGAACGAGGCGCGGTCACCACCTGGATCATTCGCCGCTTCGTTGCCAAGTACAACGTCGACATGGGCGAGGCGCTCGAGTCCGACATCCATCACTACAAGAGCTTCAACCAGTTCTTCACGCGCGCCCTCAAGCCCGGCATGCGCCCGCTCGCGCAGGCCGACCTCGTGTGCCCCGTGGACGGCGCCATCAGCCAGTTCGGCGCCATCGAGGGCGACCAGATCTTCCAGGCCAAGGGCCACAACTACACGACCACCGCGCTGGTCGGCGGCGATGCCGCGCTGGCCGCCAAGTTCGCGCACGGCAGCTTTGCCACGCTGTACCTGAGCCCCAAGGACTACCACCGCATCCACATGCCCTGCGACGGGCGGCTGGTGCGCATGATCCATGTGCCCGGCGACCTCTTCTCGGTCAACCCGACCACCGCGCGCGGCGTGCCCGGCCTGTTCGCGCGCAACGAGCGCGTGGTGTGCGTCTTCGAATCGGCCAACGGCCCCTTCGTGCTCGTGCTCGTGGGCGCCACCATCGTCGGCAGCATGGCCACCGTGTGGCACGGCGTGGTCAACCCGCCGCGCGTGGGCGAGCTGCGCGAGTGGCACTACAACGACCAGCAGATCGACATCAAGAAGGGCGACGAGATGGGCCGGTTCTTGCTGGGCTCGACCGTCGTCATGCTGTTTCCGGCGCCCGCGCTGGCCTTCAACCCGGACTGGTCGCCCACCCGCGCGATCCGCCTGGGCGAAGCCATGGCCAACTACGCCTGATTTGTGAAGCTTTGTCTCGAAACCCGCATGCTGCATGCCTGTACAGCTATAAAACCAGTAGCATCCTGATCCTTCGCGCTATAGTCGTCGGCCAGCCAGACGGTCCATGACGACCAATCACAAACAAGAGTGCGCCGCCCCGGCCCGCCCCCGGCCGACGGTCCGCCCAGCTTCGAGGAGATGATGTCGATGAGTACCAAGGAAAACGCAGCCATCAGCCAGTTGCTCGCCCTGCTCGAAGCCCGCTATGCGCTGCGTGTGCTGTGGGCCCTGCGCGACGGCCACGCCCAGACCTTCCGGCTGCTGCAGGACAGCGTCGGCGGCATCACTCCCAACACCCTCAACACCCGCATCAAGGAATTGCGCGAAGCCGGCGTCGTGAGCCACGGCAGCGACGGCTATTGCCTCACGCTGAGCGGACAAGACCTGCTCAAGCGCCTGTCAGACCTGCAGGCCTTCGCCGCCAAATGGCAGTTGGGGCAGAGCAAGAAGGCCGCGGGACCGGCCGCCGCCCAGCCCACGTCGACCGAGGCCTCCGCACCCGTGGCGCCTGCTGCGCCGGCGCCTTCCGCCCCCGACGCAGCACCTCCCGCAGCCACGCCGCCCGGCTCCGACAGCCAGGGCTGAAGCGGGGTCCTCGCGGGCCTCGGTAAACTCCGCGCCTCCGATTCCTCTCCCATTTCATCGACGCAAGGAGCGTTTCCCATGCCCACCACCCCCTCCGGCCTGCAATACGAAGACACCGAAGTCGGCACCGGCGCTGAAGCCAAGGCCGGCCACCACGTGCACGTGCACTACACGGGCTGGCTCTTCAACGACGGCGTGCAAGGCGCCAAGTTCGACTCCAGCCGCGACCGCAACGACCCCTTCGCGTTCTCGCTGGGCGCCGGCCAGGTCATCAAGGGCTGGGACGAAGGCGTCGCCGGCATGAAGATCGGCGGCAAGCGCACGCTGATCATCCCCGCCTCGCTGGGCTACGGTGCCCGCGGCGCCGGCGGCGTGATCCCCCCAAACGCCACCCTGAAGTTCGACGTCGAGCTCCTCGACGCACACTGATCAGGCTCGCCCCCAGGCTGCGCGGCACTTCGTGTCCGCTTCGCCAACCCCCTACCGGGGGCGACACCTGCGGCCCGGCGAAGCCGGTTCCGCGGTGTCTCTCGCGAAAGCCACTTCGCACCCCTCTTGCGGCCGCTTTGGCCGCATTTTTACGCTTGAAAAGCCCTGGAGCAGCCCCAAGTGGCTGGCTGTGTTTGTTTTCCGGCGCACGCCGGTTCTTTGAAAAATGTCTGACCCGCAACAATCCGCACAGAATTCTCAAATGCTGCAAGGCGAGCCCAGTCCCGAAGAACTGGAGGCCGCGCAAGCCGCCAACGAAGCCGAGGCGCTCGACGCCCTGGCCGTGGCGCAAGGCGAACTGGCTGCCCTTCAGACCAAGAATGCCGAACTGGCCGACCAGTATTTGCGCGCCCAGGCCGACGTGCAGAACGCCCGCCGCCGCGCCGACGACGAGATCACCAAGGCCCGCAAGTTCGCGGTCGAAGCCTTTGCCGAGAGCCTGCTGCCGGTGACCGACAGCCTCGAAGCCGGCCTGGCCATAAAGGACGCCACGCCCGAGCAGATCCGCGAAGGCGCCGAGGCCACGCTGCGCCAGCTCAAGAGCGCCCTCGAACGCAACAAGGTGATCGAAGTGGCCCCCGCTGCCGGCGACAAGTTCGACCCGCACCTGCACCAGGCCATCTCGATGGTGCCCGCCGACCAGGACGCCAACACCGTGGTCGGCCTGCTGCAAAAGGGCTACACGATCAACGAGCGCGTGCTGCGCCCGGCGCTGGTCACCGTGGCCGCCCCGAAGTAAATCGGCACTGCCCCACAAGATTCCCACAGGAAATCCCCGCGTCGTCCCTTGAATCGCACCGGGTTATCCACAAGTTCATAACAACATATTTTTCCGAATTTCAGGAGTAAGAACATGGCAAAGATCATCGGCATCGACCTCGGCACCACCAACTCGTGCGTGTCGATCATGGAAGGCAACACCACGCGTGTGATCGAGAACTCGGAAGGTGCCCGCACCACGCCGTCGATCGTCGCGTACCAGGAAGACGGTGAAGTCTTGGTCGGTGCCTCGGCCAAGCGCCAGGCCGTCACCAACCCCAAGAACACGCTGTACGCGATCAAGCGCCTGATCGGCCGCAAGTTCGAGGAAAAGGAAGTCCAGAAGGACATCGACCTGATGCCCTACACCATCGCCAAGGCCGACAACGGCGACGCATGGGTGGAAGTGCGCGGCAAGAAGATGGCCCCGCAACAGGTCAGCGCCGACATCCTGCGTAAGATGAAGAAGACCGCCGAAGACTACCTCGGCGAAACCATCACCGAAGCCGTGATCACGGTGCCGGCGTACTTCAACGACGCACAGCGCCAGGCCACCAAGGACGCCGGCCGCATCGCGGGCCTGGACGTCAAGCGCATCATCAACGAACCCACCGCTGCAGCCCTGGCCTTCGGCCTGGACAAGCAGGACAAGGCCGACCGCAAGATCGCCGTGTATGACCTGGGCGGCGGCACCTTCGACGTGTCGATCATCGAGATCGCCGACGTCGACGGCGAGAAGCAGTTCGAAGTGCTGTCGACCAACGGCGACACCTTCCTGGGCGGCGAAGACTTCGACCAGCGCATCATCGACTACATCATCGGCGAGTTCAAAAAGGAACAGGGCGTCGACCTGAGCAAGGACGTGCTGGCCCTGCAGCGCCTGAAGGAAGCCGCTGAAAAGGCCAAGATCGAGCTGTCGAACAGCGCGCAGACCGACATCAACCTGCCGTACATCACGGCCGATGCCACCGGTCCGAAGCACCTGAACATCAAGCTCACCCGCGCCAAGCTGGAAAGCCTGGTCGACGAGCTGGTCGAGCGCACCATCGCGCCTTGCCGCCTGGCCATCAAGGACGCCGGCATCAGCGTGAGCGACATCAACGACGTGATCCTGGTCGGCGGCATGACCCGCATGCCCAAGGTGCAGGAAAAGGTGAAGGCCTTCTTCGGCAAGGAACCGCGCAAGGACGTGAACCCCGACGAAGCCGTGGCCGTCGGCGCCGCCATTCAAGGGCAAGTGCTCTCGGGCGACCGCAAGGACGTGCTGCTGCTGGACGTGACCCCGCTGTCGCTGGGCATCGAGACCATGGGTGGCGTGATGACCAAGATGATCACGAAGAACACCACGATCCCGACGAAGTTCGCACAGACCTTCTCGACCGCCGAGGACAACCAGCCGGCCGTGACCATCAAGGTGTTCCAGGGCGAACGCGAGATCGCCTCGGGCAACAAGCTGCTGGGCGAGTTCAACCTGGAAGGCATTCCGCCGGCATCGCGCGGCACGCCGCAGATCGAGGTGAGCTTCGACATCGACGCCAACGGCATCCTGCACGTGGGTGCCAAGGACAAGGGCACCGGCAAGGAAAACAAGATCACCATCAAGGCGAACTCGGGCTTGAGCGAAGACGAGATCCAGAAGATGGTCAAGGACGCCGAGCTCAACGCCGACGAAGACAAGAAGAAGCTCGAGATCGTGCAGGCGCGCAACCAGGGCGAAGCCATGGTGCACAGCGTGAAGAAGTCGCTCGGCGAGCATGGCGCCAGCCTCGAAGCCGCCGAGAAGGACGCGATCGAAGCCGCGATCAAGGACCTGGAAGAAGCCCTCAAGGGTGAAGACAAGACCGTGATCGAGGAAAAGACCAACACGCTGATGACCGCGAGCCAGAAGCTCGGCGAGAAGATGTATGCCGAATCGCAGGCTGCGGCCAACGCCTCGGCCGCCAGCGGCCCGGCAGGCGCGGAAGCTGCGGCGCATGCCCAGGCTGACGACAACGTGGTCGACGCCGAAGTCAAGGAAGTGAAGAAGGGCTGATCCCCTGCCCTTCTAACAAGGCTGGAACACCTGAACAGGTGCTCCAGCCTTTCTCGCTTCCAGTTCCCCGACGAGTTCCCGCCGCCCGACCGAATCTGCTGCCATGGCCACCAAACGCGACTACTACGAAACCCTCGGCGTTCCCAAGAACGCGAGCGAGGAAGAAATCAAGAAGGCTTATCGCAAGCTTGCGATGAAGCACCACCCCGACCGCAACCACGGCGACACCAGCAAGGACGCCGAGGCCAAGTTCAAGGAGGTGAAGGAAGCGTACGAAATGCTGTCGGACGGCCAGAAGCGCGCGGCCTACGACCAGTACGGCCATGCCGGCGTCGACCCCAACATGCGCGGCGGCCCCGGCGCGGAAGGCTTCGGCGGCTTTGCGGAGGCCTTCGGCGACATCTTCGGCGACGTGTTCGGCGGCGGCCGCGGCCGCACCAGCGGCGGGCGCCAGGTGTTCCGCGGCAGTGACCTGAGCTACGCGATGGAAGTCACGCTCGAGGAAGCCGCCGACGGCAAGGACGCGCAGATCCGCATCCCGAGCTGGGACGACTGCGGCACCTGCCACGGCTCCGGCGCCAAGCCCGGCACCAAGCCCATCACCTGCACCACCTGCCACGGCGCGGGCGCCGTGCAGATGCGCCAGGGCTTCTTCAGCGTGCAGCAGACCTGCCCGACCTGCCACGGCAGCGGCAAGATCGTTCCCGAGCCCTGCACCGTGTGCCACGGCCAGGGCAAGATCAAGAACAACAAGACGCTCGAAGTGAAGATTCCGGCCGGCATCGACGACGGCATGCGCATCCGCAGCACCGGCAACGGCGAGCCCGGCACCAACGGCGGGCCACCCGGCGACCTGTACATCGAGATCCGCCTCAAGAAGCACGACCTGTTCGAGCGCGACGGCGACGACCTGCACTGCGTGGTGCCCGTGAGCGTCACCACCGCGGCGCTCGGCGGTGAGATCAACGTGCCCACGCTCAAGGGCGCGGCCGCCATCGACATTCCCGACGGCACCCAGAGCGGCAAGCAGTTCCGCCTGCGCGGCAAGGGCATCAAGGGCGTGCGTTCGAGCTACCCGGGTGACCTGTACTGCCACGTGCGCGTGGAAACGCCCGTGAAGCTCACCGAGCACCAGCGCAAGCTGCTCAAGGAGCTCGACGAATCGCTCAAGAAGGGCGGCGAGAAGCACAGCCCGACCGACAAGGGCTGGTTCGACAAGGCCAAGGAATTCTTCAGCTGATGATGATGCTGACGCGCTGACGGCCTTCGTCAGCGCCGGGCCGACGCCCTGTCGGCCCGAAGCGTGCCCTCTTTCGGCCGCTGCCGCCCTGCGGCGGCGCGCCAGGCACGCGAACGGTGCTCCCCGCACCGTTGCGGAACGCCGCCGACCGGCACCCGCGTTGTCTTCCCACGTTGCCATGCGCCAGCCACTCGCCACAGGAGTGGCGCGGGGATTGCTTTAATGTTTTTTTGGATATGCAATAAACCAAACGACAGGTCGCGCGTTATTGCTGAAAGGCATCGGCTTTATTGAACCCGGGTTCAATTAGGAAAGGTGTTCGCCACAGAATTTCAATGAGGACGATAGCCATTCGGCATAGTCATTTCATCCGGGGACAATTACGCGAGCGCGAGCTTTTCAATTTAACAGAAACACGAATAGAAGTTCCTTGTTTTCCGAGGAACTTTACTCGGCAGAGGGGTTCAGAATAAATAAAACATTTGCCCGGTTCATTCTTTGCTTTATGCTGATTGAACCGATTGTGTAGATAGTGTGTAAGGGAGTTTTCCACGGCATACGGCCATGGGCGGGGCCCCTCTTCCAAGAGGAGCGACGCAGTCTCTGGCTGTAGGCATCGGGGTCAAAAGCCCCGCCGACCTGAAGGAGGCGCGACCATGGACGTGATCAGCAACTTTGCAGCCCGCTACGAACGCACCCGCGAGGAAGTTCTCTCGCTGCAGGAATATCTGGATATCTGCAAACGCGATCCGACGGCATATGCAACGGCCTCCGAACGAATGCTCCAGGCCATTGGCGAGCCGGAACTGGTAGATACCCGCAATGACCCCCGTCTTTCGCGCATCTTCGCGAACAAGGTCATCAAGATCTATCCGGCGTTCAAGGAGTTCTATGGCATGGAAGATGCCATCGAGCAGGTGGTGTCCTATTTCCGCCACGCCGCGCAGGGACTCGAAGAAAAGAAGCAAATCCTTTACCTGCTGGGGCCCGTCGGCGGCGGCAAGAGCTCGATCGCGGAGCGCCTGAAGCAGCTCATGGAGCACGTGCCCTTCTATGCGATCCACGGCTCCCCGGTGAACGAATCGCCCCTCGGGCTGTTCGACACCCTCGAAGACGGCGAGATCCTCGAAAAAGAGTATGGCATCCCCGTGCGCTACCTGAACCGCATCCTGTCGCCCTGGGCCGTGAAGCGGCTCGAGGAGTACGGCGGCGACATCCGCCAGTTCAAGGTGGTCAAGCGCTACCCCTCGGTGCTGCGCCAGATCGCGGTCGCCAAGACCGAGCCGGGCGACGAGAACAACCAGGACATCTCTTCGCTGGTCGGCAAGGTCGACATCCGCAAGCTCGAAACCTACGCCCAGGACGACCCCGACGCGTACGCCTACTCCGGCGGTCTGTGCCTGGCGAACCAGGGCCTGCTCGAGTTCGTGGAAATGTTCAAGGCGCCCATCAAGGTGCTGCACCCGCTGCTCACGGCCACGCAGGAAAGCAACTTCAAGGGCACCGAAGGCTTCGGCGCCATTCCCTTCGACGGCATCGTGCTGGCCCACAGCAACGAGAGCGAGTGGAAGGCGTTCCGCAACAACAAGAACAACGAGGCTTTCCTCGACCGGATCTACATCGTGAAGGTGCCGTACTGCCTGCGTGCCTCCGAAGAGATCAAGATCTACGAGAAGCTGGTGCGCAATTCTTCGCTGGCCAAGGCCCCCTGCGCGCCCGGCACCTTGCGCATGATGGCGCAGCTGTCGGTGCTCACGCGCCTGAAGGAGCCCGAGAACTCCAGCACCTTCAGCAAGATGCAGGTGTACGACGGCGAGAACCTCAAGGACACCGACCCCAAGGCCAAGTCAATCCAGGAGTACCGCGACTACGCGGGCGTCGACGAAGGCATGAGCGGCGTCTCCACGCGCTTCGCCTTCAAGATCATCTCCAAGGTCTTCAACTTCGACAGCACCGAGGTGGCCGCCAACCCGGTGCACCTGATGTATGTGCTCGAACAGCAGATCGAGCGCGAGCAGTTTCCGCCGGAAACCGAGCAGAAGTACATCAGCTACATCAAGGAGCTGCTGGCGCCGCGCTACGCCGAGTTCATCGGCAAGGAAATTCAGACCGCCTACCTGGAAAGCTACAGCGAGTACGGCCAGAACATCTTCGACCGCTACGTGACCTACGCCGACTACTGGATCCAGGACCAGGAGTTCCGCGACGTGGACACCGGCGAAGTGTTCGACCGGGCCTCGCTCAACGGGGAGCTCGAGAAGATCGAGCGGCCCGCCGGCATCGGCAACCCGAAGGACTTCCGCAACGAGATCGTCAACTTCGTGCTACGCGCACGGGCCGGCAACGCGGGGCGCAACCCGGCGTGGACCAGCTACGAGAAGCTGCGCGCAGTCATCGAGAAGAAGATGTTCTCCAACACCGAAGAGCTGCTGCCGGTGATCAGTTTCAACACCAAGAGCAGCGCCGACGAGCAGAAGAAGCACGAGGACTTCGTGACCCGCATGGTCGAGAAGGGCTACACCGCCAAGCAGGTCCGGCTTCTGTGCGAGTGGTACCTGCGGGTGCGCAAGAGTTCATAGCGGACAGCGGGAACAACGGACGCGTGCGAAGGACCTAACCAGCGCACCGTCCACCGTTTTGCAAGGAGCTTTGAAAACATCGTGGCCATCCTGCAGCAGATCATCGATCGTCGGCTCTCGGGCAAGAACAAGTCCATCGGCAACCGCGAGCGCTTCCTTCGGCGCTACAAGGGGCAGATCCAGGAGGCGGTGCGGCGCGCGGTCAGTGGGCGCAACATCCGCGAGCTGGAGCAAGGCGAAGACGTGACCCTGCCGCGCCACGATGTCTCCGAGCCGGTGTTCGGCCACGCGCGCGGCGGTGACCGCGAGTACGTGCACCCCGGCAACCAGGAATACCTCAAGGGCGATCGCATCGCGCGCCCCGAGGGCCAGGGCGGCGGTGGCTCGGGCAGCGGCGAGGCCAGCGACAGCGGCGAAGGCGAGGACGACTTCGTCTTCCGCCTCACGCGCGAGGAGTTCATGCGCGTCTTCTTCGACGACCTCGCGCTGCCCCACCTCGTGCGCACCCAGATCGCCGAAGTGCCCGAATGGAAGAGCCACCGCGCCGGCTTCACCAGCGACGGCTCCCCCAACAACCTGCACGTGGTGCGCTCCATGCGCGGCGCGCTGGCGCGGCGCATTGCATTGGGCGGCGAACCGCGCAAGGAGCTCAAGCGCCTGGAGGCACACCTCCTGGTCCTGAAAGCGCATCCACAGGTCGAGACCGCACTGATCCAGAAGGAAATCCGCGAGACCGAGGACCTCATCGCCGAGCTGCGCCGCACCATGCGGCATGTGCCCTACATCGACCCGATCGACCTGCGCTACCGCAACCGCGTGAAGACGCCCGTGCCCAGCGCCAAGGCCGTGATGTTCTGCCTCATGGACGTGTCGGGCTCGATGGACGAGGCGCGCAAGGACATGGCCAAGCGTTTCTTCATGCTCCTGTACCTGTTCCTCACGCGGCACTACGAACGCATCGACCTCGTGTTCTTGCGCCACCACACGCAGGCGCAGGAAGTGACCGAAGAAGAGTTCTTCCACGCCACCGAGACCGGCGGCACCGTGGTGTCGAGCGCACTGGTGCTCATGGACGAGATCATCAAGGCCCGCTACGCCAGCGGCGAATGGAACGTGTACGGCGCCCAGGCCAGCGACGGCGACAACTGGCACCAGGACAGCGGCCGCTGCCGCGAACTGCTGGTCGACAACATCCTGCCCGTGGTGCGCTACTACGCCTACGTGCAGGTGGCCGAGACCGAGCAGAACCTGTGGCAGGAGTACCAGCAGCTCGAAGGCGTGGCGCCCAACTTCGCCATGCGCAAGGTGTCGGACGCGCAGGACATCTACCCGGTGTTCCGCGACCTGTTCAAGAAGGAAGGGGTGCCCACATGATCACCACCGAACGCCCTCCCGGGGCCCCTGTCCTGCCGCGCAGCACCGACCTGCCCACCTCCCGCCTCGAGCGCCTGCCCAGCCCGTCCGACTGGACCTTCGAACTCATCGAGACATACCACACCGAAATCGCCAAGACCGCGAGGAGCTTCGGCCTGGACACCTACCCGAACCAGCTCGAGGTGATCACGGCCGAGCAGATGATGGACGCCTACGCCAGCGTGGGCATGCCCATGATCTACAGGCACTGGTCGTACGGCAAGCAGTTCATTTCCACCGAGAAGAACTACAAGCGCGGCCACATGGGGCTGGCCTACGAGATCGTCATCAACTCCGATCCGTGCATTGCCTACCTCATGGAAGAAAACACCATGGCCATGCAGGCCCTGGTGATCGCGCACGCGGCCTATGGGCACAACAGCTTCTTCAAGGGCAACTACCTGTTCCGCATGTGGACCGACGCGTCGTCGATCATCGACTACCTCGTCTACGCGCGGCACTACATCGCCGAGTGCGAGGAACGCCACGGCCTCGATGCGGTGGAAGACCTGCTCGACTCCTGCCATGCGCTCATGAACTACGGCGTCGACCGCTACCGCCGTCCGCAGAAGCGTTCGCTGGCACAGGAGAGCGCGCAGCGCACCGACCGCGAGCGCCACATGCAGCAGCAGGTGAACGACCTGTGGCGCACGCTGCCGCGCAAGAGCGAACAGGCCGCCGAGTCGGAAGCCGCGCGCCGCTTTCCGCCCGAGCCGCAAGAGAACCTGCTCTATTTCATCGAGAAGAACGCCGCCCTGCTCGAGCCGTGGCAGCGCGAGGTGGTGCGCATCGTGCGCAAGATCGCGCAGTACTTCTACCCGCAGCGCCAGACCCAGGTCATGAACGAAGGCTGGGCCACCTTCTGGCACTACACGCTGCTCAACACCATGTACGACCGCGGCCAGCTGGACGACGGCTTCATGATGGAATGGCTCAGCTCGCACACCAGCGTGGTGTTCCAGCCGCCCGTGGGCCACCGCGCCTACAGCGGCATCAACCCCTATGCGCTGGGCTTCAAGATGTTCACCGACCTGCGCCGCGTCTGCGAAAAGCCGACCGACGAAGACCGCCGCTGGTTCCCCGACTTCGCGGGCACCGACTGGGTCAAGACGCTCGACTACGCGATGCGCAACTTCAAGGACGAGAGCTTCGTCGGCCAGTTCCTCAGCCCGAAGACGATGCGCGATTTCCGCCTGTTCTCGATCCGCGACTACCAGAGCGAATCGGAGCTCGAGGTGTCGGCCATCCATGACGACAGCGGCTACCAGGCGCTGCGCGAATCGCTGTCACGCCAGTACGACATCGGCAATCGCGAGCCCGACATCCAGGTCTGGAGCGTGGCCACGCGCGGCGACCGCTCGCTCACGCTGCGCCACACGCAGCGCAATAACCTGCCACTGAACGACAACGCCGAAGAAGTGCTGAAGCACGTCGCAAGGCTCTGGGGCTTCGACGTGCACCTGGAAAGCGTCGACAGCGCAGGCCGGGTCAGCCGCAGCTGGAAGGCTGCCGCGCCCAAGCAGACCTACTGAGACGCTGCGATACAAAGAGAGCGGCTGTCTATCAGCCGTTCACCCCAGCAGAGCGTGCCCTCGTGCGCAGGGCACCGGGTGCTTCCCGCAGCGAAATCAAGGAGGAGCCGAAGGCGGGGGACATTCGCGGAGGGAAGTACCCGGTGTCCTGCGCACGCCCCCCGAAGACAGCCTCAGGGAACCAGCGCAGCAATCGCCAGCGTGTAGCCTTTCACCCCCAGCCCCACGATGATCCCGCGCGCCGCAGGCGAGATGTACGAGTGGTGGCGAAACTCTTCCCGTGCATGCACGTTCGAGATGTGCAGCTCGATCAGCGGCACGCTCGCCCCCTTGATGGCGTCGTGCAGTGCGATCGACGTGTGGGTGTAGGCGCCCGGGTTCATCACCACGCCCAGCATGTTGCCGGCGGCCACTTCGCGGCCCGCCTCCTGGACCCAGTCGATCAGCACGCCTTCGTGGTTCGACTGGCGGCACTCGATCTCCACACCGAGTTTCGCGCCCGTCTCCTTGCACAGGCGTTCGACGTCGGCGAGCGTGTCGCGGCCGTACTGTTCGGGCTCGCGCGTGCCGAGCAGGTTGAGGTTGGGGCCGTTGAGGACGAGGATTTTCTTCATGATGGATCGGTGAAGGAAGCTGGCGGATGCAGGAAGAAGAAAGCCGATTATGGTCGCGCCGCCGACCGCGCCCGCCGTGCAGGTGACACCGCCGCCGTCGACCCCACGTAGTGGTTGTACGACCCGATGTCCGCCACGCAGCGCGCCATCAGGTCGACGAACGCCCGCAGCTTCTGCCCCATGTAGCGCTGCCGCTGGTAGGCGCAGTACAGCCGCCGCGCCTCCGGCGGCCACTGCGGCAGCACCGGCACCAGCACGCCCTGCGCCACCTCAGGCCCGGCGAAGAACACCGGCAGCGGCGCAATGCCCAGGCCGTCGATGCAGAAGGTCTTCATCACCCAGTGGTCGTTGGTCTCGAAGGCCGGCTCCGTGCGCACCACATGGCGCCCCGAGGCCTGCTGCGACACCAGCCGCAGCGGCGACGGCGGCCCCGAGGGCTCGCGCATCGCGATCATCCGGTGCTGCGCCAGCGCCTCGGGCGTCTGCGGCGTGCCGTGCCGCGCCAGGTACTGCGGGCTGGCGTACAGGCCGTAGGCCAGCCGGCCCAGCAGCTTGGCGACCAGGTCCGGCAGGTCCGGCGGCGCCGAGCCCACATAGCAGTCGACCTCGCCGATCCGCGGGGCCTGCGCACCGTTCGCCACGTCGAGCTGGCAGCGCACGTTCGGGTGCGATTCGAGAAAGATCCGCACCACATGGCAGACGAAGGAGGTGCTGAACTGCGTGTCCGACAGCAGCGTGAGCCGCCCCGACACCCCGCCCGTGAGCTCCTGCACCTCGGTGCGCGCCGTTTCCAGCCGGCCGCTCACCTCGCCGAGCAGCCCCTCGCAGCGTGCGAAGAACGCACGCCCGGCCTCGGTGGGCGCGATGCGGCGCGAGCTGCGCAGCAACAGCTGGGCGCCCAGCAGTTCCTCCAGCCGCGTGAGCTGCCGGCTCAGCGTGGCCTTCGACACGCCCGACAGGCTCTCGGCCTTGGTGAGGCTGCCACTCTTCATCACGAGCACGAAGGCCTCGACCAGCGCGAGGTCGATGCGCCCTGCGCTCATGAATGCCCCCGCTGTGGAAGTCGTCGTTGCAGGAATGAAAAGGAGCGTCTTGGCATGGGGCTTTCATCGGTGCGGCGGACACGCTACGGTAGGCGGCACCGCCGACAAGGGCATGGCCGATGCTATGCCGATTTGCGGCGCCCTTTCCCGCTGCCCCCACGATCAAGACCCATGAATCCTTCCGCCATCTCACAGGCTTGGCACCCCGTCGCTCCCTCCGCCGAGGTGCGCGCCGGCGCCAACATCGTCGCCGGCTTTGCGCAAGGCCAGGAGCTCGCGCTGTGGCGCGCGGCCGATGGCACGCCGCAAGCCTGGGAGAACCGCTGCCCGCACCGTAGCGTGCGCTTCACCCTCGGCCAGGTGACCGGCGGCGACCGCCTGGCCTGCGCGTACCACGGTTGGCAGTACGAGGCCGGCAGTGGCGCCTGCGTGCGCATCCCGGCGCACCCGGCCATGCAAGCGCCGCGCAACGTCTGCGCGAAGGTGTTCGCCACGGCGGACGCCGCGGGCATGCTGTGGGTGCGCCTCGCGGCCGACGGCCCGTCTGCGCCGGCCGGACTGGCCGATGCCGTGCCCACCGGCTGGCACCTCGCCCGCACGCTGACGCTGCGCGTGGCCGCGTCCGAGGTGCGCGCTGCGCTGGCGTCGCATGGCTTCGCGTCGACAGGAACGCCCGATGCATGGCAAGGCACGCTGGGCGAATCGCCCGTCGCCGCGCTGCTGCTCGACGCCCAGCCGCAGCTGAGCTTCCTGCACCTGTGGACCGACGCAGCCCCCGGCTCCGATGCGATGGCCCGGGTGCACCGCGCGGCGCGACAGCTGCGCAGCGACATCGAAGCCGCCGCCTCGCACTGAACAAGAAGAAAGAAGCAACATGCCCTTCGTCACCGACGATCCCAACATGCTCGACGACTGGCTCGTCGTCGGCCCCGCCAGCGGCTTGCCGCGCACGGCGCGGCTGCTCGGCGAAACCCTGCAGCTGCACACCGACGCCGACGGCACGCCGCACGCCCTGCTCGGCACCGACGCGCTGACCGTGCAATCGCGCTACGGCTTCCTCTGGGTCTGCCCCAGCGGCCGCCCGGCGCGCCCGCTGTTCGCCTTCCCCGAGTACGACGAGCCCGGCCGCCGCATCGTCGACTGCGGCGGGCTCGGCGTGGCCGTGTCGGGCTTGCGCGTGATCGAGAACTTCCTGGACATGGCGCACTTTCCCTTCGTGCACCCCGACTGCCTCGGCAAGGTGCCGCACACCGAGGTGGCCAAATACAACGTCGAGGTCGACGGCGCCACCGACGAGATCTGGGCCACCGACTGCCGCTTCTGGCAACCCCGCGCTTCGGCCGCCCACGACACGGGCAGCGAGGTGTTCTACAAGTACCGCGTGATGCAGCCCTTCTCGGCCATGCTCTACAAGTCGAGCCACCGGCCCGACAAGCTCGACGCCATCGGCCTCTTCTTGCAGCCGGTGGACGACGAGCACGTCATCGCCCACACGCTGCTGGCCTACTTCGACGACGTGTCGAGCGACGCCGAGCTCATCGCCTTCCAGCACACGATCTTCGGGCAGGACAAGCCGATCCTGGAGAACCACGCCTTCAAGCGCATGCCGCTCGAAGGCCGCGCCGAGACACCCACGCGCGGCGACACCACCTCCGTCACCTACCGCCGCTGGCTGCGCGAGCGCGGCATGCGCTTCGGCACCGCGAGGGCCGCCGCATGACCGTCAGGCTCTACGACTACCCGCTCTCGGGCAACTGCTTCAAGGTGCAGCAGATGCTGCTGTGGCTCGGCGTGGACCATGCGAGCGTGCCGGTCGACTTCCATCCGGGTCGCGAACACAAGTCCGCACGATTCCTCGAACAGGTCAACCCGCTCGGCCAGCTCCCCGTGATCGACGACGAAGGCTTCGTGCTGCGCGACGCGCAGGCCATCCTGGTCTACCTGGCGAGCCGCTACGACGACGCACGGCAGCGCTGGTACCCCGCCGACCCGAAGCTGCGCGGCCAGGTCGCGATGTGGCTCGCCATGGCCGACGAGATCACGCGCACCGCCTCGGCCGCCCGGCTGCACGACGCGCTGGGCTACACGCACCTGGACATCGAGGCCTGCCGGCGCGGTGCGTGCGCGGCCTTCCGTGTGCTCGACGACCACCTGGCCGAGCAGCACGCCGCCACCGGCCTGCGCTGGCTCGTGGCCGCGCCCGAGCCGACCATTGCCGACCTCGCCTGCTTTCCGTACGTGGCGCTGGCGGGCGAAGGCGGCATCTCGCTCGACGAGTTTCCCGCGCTGCGCCGCTGGGTCTGGGACTTTCGTCACCTGCCGGGCTTTGTGGGCATGTCGGGTATCTTCCCGGCTGGCCCCGCCTGAAGGCTCGCCTGAGTATCCTTGTCCCCTTCCGCTCTCTGAAGAACCGAATCCCATGAAAACCAAAGCCGCCGTCGCCTGGCAAGCAGGCCAACCCCTGACCATCGAAACCGTGGACCTCCAAGGCCCCAAGTTCGGTGAAGTGCTGGTCGAGATCAAGGCCACCGGCATCTGCCACACCGACTACTACACGCTCTCGGGCGCCGACCCCGAAGGCATCTTCCCCGCCATCCTGGGCCATGAAGGCGCGGGCATCGTGGTCGACGTCGGCCCCGGCGTCACCACGCTGAAAAAGGGCGACCACGTCATTCCGCTGTACACGCCCGAATGCCGCCAGTGCAAGTTCTGCCTGAGCCGCAAGACCAACCTGTGCCAGCTGATCCGCGGCACGCAGGGCAAGGGCCTGATGCCCGACGCCACCAGCCGCTTCAGCCTCGACGGCAAGCCCATCTTCCACTACATGGGCACGAGCACCTTCAGCAACTACACGGTCGCGCCCGAAATCTCGCTGGCCAAGATCCGCGAAGACGCGCCCTTCGACAAGGTCTGCTACATCGGCTGCGGCGTCACCACCGGCATCGGCGCGGTGATCTTCACGGCCAAGGTCGAAGCCGGCGCGAACGTCGTGGTGTTCGGCCTGGGCGGCATCGGCCTGAATGTGATCCAGGGCGCCAAGATGGTGGGCGCCGACAAGATCATCGGCGTCGACCTGAACCCCGAGCGCGAAGCCATGGCGCGCCAGTTCGGCATGACGCACTTCATCAACCCCAAGACCACCGAGAACGTGGTCGACGCCATCGTGCAGCTGACCGACGGCGGCGCCGACTACAGCTTCGAGTGCATCGGCAACACGCAGGTGATGCGCCAGGCGCTCGAGTGCACGCACAAGGGCTGGGGCCGCAGCATCATCATCGGCGTGGCCGAGGCCGGCGCCGAGATCAGCACGCGCCCGTTCCAGCTGGTTACCGGCCGCAAGTGGGAAGGCTCGGCCTTCGGCGGCGCGCGCGGGCGCACCGACGTGCCGAAGATCGTCGACTGGTACATGGAAGGCAAGATCAACATCGACGACCTGATCACGCACACCATGCCGCTGGAAGACATCAACAAGGGCTTCGACCTCATGAAGCGCGGCGAATCGATCCGCGGCGTGGTCCTGTACTGAGCCCGAGGAGGCGCCCGCCATGAACCGCATGGAACCCCTGCGCACCATCGAAGCGGGCGTCCTCGAGATCGCCTATTACGAAGCCGGCCCGGCCGACGGCCCGCCCGTGCTGCTGATGCACGGCTTTCCGTACGACATTCACACTTACGCCGAGGTCGCGCCGATGCTGGCCGCCCAAGGCTGCCGCGTGATCGTGCCGTACATGCGCGGCTACGGCGCCACACGCTTCCTGAGTGACGCCACGCCACGCTCGGGCGAACAGGCGGCCTTCGGCGCCGACCTGCTCGCACTGCTCGACGCGCTGAAGATCGAGCGTGCCGTGCTGGCCGGCTACGACTGGGGCGGCCGCGCCGCCTGCGTCGTGGCGGCGCTCTGGCCCGAACGCTGCGCCGGGCTGGTCTCGCTCAACAGCTACAACATCCAGAACATCGCCAAGGCGATGGAACCCGACACGCCCGCCAACGAGCACAGCCTCTGGTACCAGTACTACTTCCACAGCGAACGCGGCCGCGCCGGCCTCGCGAAGGACCGCAAGGCCCTCACGAAGCTGCTGTGGCAGCTGTGGTCACCGACATGGCGGTTCGACGACGCCACCTTCGATCGCAGCGCCGCCGCCTTCGACCACCCCGACTTCGTGGACGTGGTGATCCATTCGTACCGCCACCGCTTCGGCCTCGTGCCCGGCGACCCGGCGTATGCCGACATCGAACGCCGCCTCGCCGCGCAGCCGACGATCACCGTGCCCGCCATCACCTTCGACGGCATCGACGACGGCGTGCGACCGCCCGCCGATGCCTCGGCCCACGCGCACCGCTTCAGCGGGCCGCGTTCGCACCGCCTCGTGCCCGGCGCGGGCCACAACCTGCCGCAGGAAGCGCCGCGCACCTTCGCCGACGCCGTGCTCGAACTCGTGCCCGCGCTGCGAAGCCAGACGACCTCTTCTTCATGACCGACACCACCCCGACCCTTCTTTCCGAACACCACGCCTTCGGCGGCGTGCAGCGCTTCGTCGAGCACCGCTCGCACGAAATCGGCCTGCCGATGCGCTTCTCGGTCTACCTGCCGCCGCAGGCCGCGCACACGCGCGTGCCCGCCCTGCTCTACCTTGCGGGCCTGACCTGCAACGAAGAGACCTTCGCGGTGAAGGCCGGCGCACAGCGCATGGCCGCGAGCCTGGGCGTTGCGCTCATCGCACCCGACACCAGCCCGCGCGGCGCCGAACCCGAAAGCCTGCCGGGCGCGAAAGACAGCTGGGATTTCGGCATCGGCGCCGGCTTCTACCTCGACGCCACCGCCGAGCCCTGGGCCACGCACTGGCGCATGGAAAGCTGGATCGTGCACGAGCTGCTGCCGCTGGTGGCCCGCCACTTTCCCATCGACGGCGAGCGCATCGGCATCTTCGGCCACTCGATGGGCGGCCACGGCGCGCTCACGCTGGCGCTGCGGCACCCGGGGCGCTTCAAGTCGCTCTCGGCCTTCGCGCCGATCTGCGCGCCCACCCAGTGCCCGTGGGGCCAGAAAGCCTTCGCCGGCTACCTGGGCGAACCGGGCGACGACCGCGCGCAGTGGCTCGCGCACGACGCCAGCGCGCTGATGCAATCGCAG
Source organism: Variovorax sp. V118 (assembly GCF_041154445.1). Taxonomy (GTDB): domain Bacteria; phylum Pseudomonadota; class Gammaproteobacteria; order Burkholderiales; family Burkholderiaceae_C; genus Variovorax; species Variovorax boronicumulans. Next base: position 3,664,171 of record NZ_AP028663.1, read on the forward strand.
ACCGTGGCGCCCTATCCGCAGGGCATCCTCATCGACCAGGGCCTGGCCGACAAATTCCTCGCCGAGCAGCTGCACCCCGAAGCCTTCGAGGCCGCCTGCTTCGCCGCCGGCCAGCCGCTCACGCTGCGCCGCCATGCGGGATACGACCACGGCTACTACTTCATCCAGAGCTTCATGGCGGACCACATCGCGCACCATGCGCAGACGTTGAACGGCTGAGCACAAAGGGGTGCGGTCCGCACCCGGCGTGGCTATCATGGTCCGCATGTCCGCCGCCCAGATTCCTGCCTTCCAGCTGCGCTCGCGCGATGGCGGCGCCGAAGAGAACATGGTGCTCGCGGGCATCTGGCGCCGCGCCTGGGTGTCGGCCAACCGCAGCGCCGTCCACGTCGAGCCCATCGGCCACTGGCTGCGGCGCGTGCAGACCGAATTCATCCCGCCCGCCGACGTGGTGCTGGCCGAGCGCGACGGCCAGGTGCTGGCCTTCATGGTGCTGCTCACGGCGCGCGAGTACGTGGCCCAGCTGTTCGTCGAACCGCACCTGCGCAGCCAGGGCCTGGGCAAGGCGCTGCTCGACGAGGCCTGCGTGCGCATGCCGCACGGCTGGCGGCTGCACGTGGCCGTCACCAACACCGAGGCGCAGCGCTTCTACGAACGCTACGGCCTCGTGCGCGGCGTGGTCGACCGGCACCCCGGCAGCGGGCGCGAACGCATCGCCTACCATTGGTCGCCCACCCGCGCGCCCTGGCGCACGGGCTGACACCCTTCGCACTTCCTTCCTGCCCCATGCGCATCCGCATCGACCACATCGCCCTCTGGACTACCGACCTCGAACGCTGCAAGCGCTTCTATGTCGACTACTTCGGCGCCACCGCCGGCGCCGGCTACGTCAACCCGGCCAAGGGCTTCGCCTCGTGCTTCCTGAGCCTGGGCGACGGCGCGCGCATCGAGGCCATGACCACGAGCACCCTCTCGCCCGTGGTCGCCGAGGCCGGCGCGCAGCGCATGGGCTGGACGCACCTGGCGATCTCGGTCGGCTCCGACGCCGAGGTCGATGCGCTCACACAGCGGCTGAAGGCCGACGGCTATCCGCTGCTCGACGGCCCGCGCCGCACCGGCGACGGCTACTACGAGAGCGTGGTGCTCGACCCGGACGGCAACCGCATCGAGATCACTTCATGAGTGTCTTTGTTCAAAGCCTGCACGAGACCTTCGAGCGCCTCGGCCGCATCGAGACCCGCCGCATGTTCGGCGGCCACGGCGTGTGGCACGAGGGCCGCATGATCGCGCTCGTCGCCAAGGACACGCTGTACCTCAAGGCCGACGCCGGCAGCGCCTCGCACTTCGATGCGCTGAACCTGCCGCCCTTCACCTACGTGCGCGAAGGCAAGGAGATGCCGATGTCGTACCGCCTGGCGCCGGCCGACCTGTTCGAAGACCGCGAGGAAGCCGCGCGCTGGGGCCGCCTGGCCTACGAGGCCGCGCTGCGTTCGGGCCAGCCGCCGAAGCCGAAGAAGCCCAAACCCAAGACAACCCCCAAGGCCGCGAAAGCGAAGACCCGGTGAACGCCCCGCATAACAACAGCCACCGGCTCCCTCCGCTTCCCGAGCGCGAACAAATCGCACTGCTCGACCCCTTCGACAGCCTCGACCTGAAAGACATCGTGGTCGTCAGCTCGCTCGCCGAAGCCGAGCGCGCCGCCGATGAATTGCTCGACGCCGGCGTGGCGGGCTTCGACACCGAGTCGCGCCCCACCTTCGCGAAGAACGAAGTGTCGACCGGCCCGCACGTCGTGCAGTTCGCCACGCGCGACACGGCCTGGTTGTTCCAGCTGCACCGCGACGAATGCAACCCCGTGGTGGCTGGCCTGCTCGCGTCCACCGAACTGCGCAAGGTCGGCTTCGGCCTTTCGAGCGACCTGTCGCTGATCCGCCTGCGCCTGGCGATTGCGCCGCAGGCCGTGTTCGACATCGACGACGAATTCCGCCGGCGCGGCTACCGCCGCTCGGTGGGCGTGAAGACGGCGGTGGCGCTGATGTTCAACCGCCGTTTCGCCAAGTCGCGCAAGGCGACCACCTCGAACTGGGCGCACAAGCAGCTCAGCGAATCGCAGATCCGCTACGCGGCCAACGACGCCTATGCGTCGCTGCGCGTGTTCGACGCGCTCTTTCCCAACGACTGAAGTCTTCCGTCAGTCGCGCCCTGCTTCGAGGATCGCCTGCGCCAACCGCTGCGGGTTCGAGAAGAACATCTCGTGGCTGCCCGGGCACTCCACGAGCCGGAACAACCCCAGCCGCTCCGACAGCCGCGGATGCCACGGCAGGCTGTGCGGCAGCGCCGTGTCCTGCTGGCAGTTGACGTACGACTTGCCCAGCGCCAGCGCCGCCAGCGGCTGCTTCAGCTGGATCTTGTCGGTGAAGGTGCGGTACGGGTGCGGGTTGAGCTTGTCGTAGGCGGACTGCGCCAGCGCCAGGTCGGCGTCGTTGATGAAGGCCTCGCGCCAGATCTCGAAGGGCAGCGTCACGGCGTTGTTGTTGGCGGCCGCCACCGCGTCGAACATGGTCACGTAATGCGGCGGCACCATGTCGTTGAGCGCCTCGCCATCGAGCGGCACGAAGGCGTTGATGTAGACCAGCCGCCGCAGCCGCGCCGCGATGCGGTCGGCCACGCCCGAGATCACCATGCCGCCGTAGCTGTGGCCCACGAGCCGCACCTGCGTGAGGTCCTTGGCCTCGATGAAGCGGACCACCGAGGCGATGGCGTCGGCCAGGCCGGTGCCCGCGCGGTCGTCGCCGGGGTTGTTGCCTGCCACGGTGGGGCAATGCACGGTGTGGCCGGCCGCGCGCAGGCCGTCGGCCACGGCCTCCATTTCGGCGCCGGTGTGCCAGGCGCCGTGAACCAGAACATAGGTGTCGGACATGGATGTCTCCTTTGTTGGATGCGTCGTTGGGAAATGGACCGAGGGCGACTGTAGAAAAAGCGGTGCATCGCGGATGGCCGCTGCCCGCCAGGGCAATGGCCGATTCGTGCCACCGGTCTTTTTGCGCCGTGGGTTGCCTCGATTCAATAATTCAAAGATACTTGAAGAATGGAAGAAAACGATGTGGTCCGCGCCTTGGGCGCACTCGCGCAACCCGTGCGCCTGCGGGTGTTCCGTGCCTTGGTGGTGGCGGGGCCCGACGGGCTGACGCCGGGTGCGCTGACCGAAGCGCTGGCGGTGTCGGCCACGGGACTGTCCTTTCACCTCAAGGAGCTGGTGAACGCGAGCCTGGTCTCGCAGGAGCGCCAGGGGCGCAACCTCATCTACCGCGCGTCGTTCGAGCGGATGAACGGCCTGCTCGGCTACCTCACCGAGAACTGCTGCCAGGGGGAGCCCTGTCTTCCGGCGACCACCTGCGACTGCTGACCATGAAAGCTTGTGCTGTTGCACGCCGAGTGCGTGTGCTCTGGCGTGCTCCCGCCGACGGGGCACCTTGCTCCGCGAATGTCCTCCGGCCTGCGGCCTCCCCCTTGATTTCGCTGCGCAAGGCACCCCATCGACGTGAGCGTTGGGCAGTGCAGTCGTTGATCGGCGCACACCAACAGCGCGTCCCCGTGCGCAGGACACTGGGTGCTTCCCGCAGCGAAATCAAGGAGGAGCCGAAGGCGGGGGACATTCGCGGAGGGAAGTACCCGGTGGCCTGCGCACGCGCCCTGAAAAAATGACCACCGCCCTCCTCATCTTCGCCGGCACATTGCTGCTCGTCATCTGGCAACCCCGCGGCCTCGGCATCGGCTGGAGCGCCTCGCTGGGCGCCATCATCGCCCTGCTTTTCGGCGTGGTGCAGCTCACCGACATCCCCGTCGTCTGGGCCATCGTCTGGAACGCCACCGCGACCTTCATCGCGGTGATCCTCATCAGCCTGCTGCTCGACGAAGCCGGGTTCTTCGAATGGGCCGCGCTGCACGTGGCCCGCTGGGGACGCGGCAACGGCCGCCGGCTCTTCGCCTTCATCGTGCTGCTGGGCGCCGCGGTCTCGGCCCTCTTTGCCAACGACGGCGCAGCGCTGATCCTCACGCCCATCGTGATGGCCATGCTCGTGGCGCTCGGCTTCACGCCGGCGACCACCCTGGCCTTCGTCATGGCGGCGGGCTTCATCGCCGACACGGCCAGCCTGCCGCTGATCGTGTCGAACCTCGTGAACATCGTGTCGGCCGACTTCTTCGGCATCGGCTTCAACGCGTACGCCTCGGTGATGGTGCCGGTCAACGTCGCGGCCGTGCTCGCGAGCCTGGGCGTGCTGCTGTGGTGCTTCCGGCGCGACATTCCCGCCCACTACGACATGGCTCGCCTCAAGCAACCCGCCGATGCGATCCGCGACCGCGACACCTTCCGCGCGGGCTGGGTCGTGCTCGCGCTGCTGCTCGTGGGCTTCTTCGGCCTGGAGCCGCTGGGCGTGCCGGTGAGCGCCGTGGCCGCCTTCGGCGCGGTGATCCTGCTCGCGGTGGCGGCACGCGGCCCGGTGATCGGCACGCGCCAGGTGCTGCGCGGCGCGCCCTGGCAGATCGTCGTCTTCTCGCTGGGCATGTACCTCGTGGTCTACGGGCTGCGCAACGCCGGACTCACCGGCCAAATCGCCACGCTGCTGAACCTGTTCGCGCAAGGCGGCGTCTGGGGCGCGGCCATGGGCACCGGCTTTCTCGCGGCGGCGCTCTCCTCGGTCATGAACAACATGCCGACCGTGCTGGTCGGCGCGCTGTCGATAGAGGCCTCGGGCGCGGTCGGCCTCGTGAAGGAGGCGATGGTCTATGCCAACGTGATCGGCTGCGACCTCGGCCCGAAGATCACGCCCATCGGCAGCCTCGCCACGCTGCTGTGGCTGCACGTGCTCGCGAAAAAGGGCATGACCATCACCTGGGGCCACTACTTCCGCATCGGCATCGTGCTGACCCTGCCCGTGCTGGCCGCGACGCTCGCCGCGCTGGCGCTGCGGCTCAGCCTCGGCTGAGCTATTTTTTCTTCTCTCAACGAGCTTGCCATGAGCGACATCACGATCTATCACAACCCCGCCTGCGGCACCTCGCGCAACGTGCTCGCGCTGATCCGCAACACGGGCGATGAGCCCACCGTCATCGAGTACCTGAAGACCCCGCCCGATCGCGCCGCGCTCGCGCAGCTGATCGCGGCGATGGACGTGCCCGTGCGCGAGGTGCTGCGCCAGAAGGGCACGCCGTACGACGAGCTGGGCCTGGGCGATCCGAAGTGGAGCGACGAACAACTCATCGACTTCATGCTGCAGCACCCGATCCTCATCAACCGCCCCATCGTCGTCACGCCGCGGGGCACGCGCCTGTGCCGGCCTTCGGAGGCGGTGCTCGACATCCTGCCCAAGCCGCAGCAAGGCGCGTTCGCCAAGGAAGACGGCGAAGCCGTGATCGACGCGAAAGGCCAGCGTGTCGCCAAGCCCTGACCTGCCACACGTCGACGCCGATGCGTTCCGTGTCCCCCGCCTGCACGAGCTGCTTCCCACCGCACGCGCCACGCATGCACCGCGCATCCTGCTGCTGTACGGTTCGCTGCGCGAGCGCTCCTACAGCCGCCTGCTGACCGAAGAGGCCGCGCGCCTGCTGCGCGCGATGGGCGCCGAGCCCCGCATCTACGACCCGCGCGGCCTGCCGCTGCCCGACGGCGAGCCCGAAGACCATCCGAAGGTGAAGGAGCTGCGCGATCTCGCGCAATGGGCTGAGGGCATGGTGTGGACCTCGCCCGAACGCCACGGCGCGATGACCGGGATCATGAAGGCGCAGATCGACTGGATTCCGCTGGCCGTCGGCTCGGTGCGGCCCACGCAGGGCAAGACGCTCGCGGTGATGGAAGTGTCGGGCGGCTCGCAGTCGTTCAACGCGGTGAACCAGCTGCGCGTGCTGGGCCGCTGGATGCGCATGATCACCATCCCCAACCAGTCGTCGGTGGCCAAGGCGTTCCTCGAGTTCGACGACGCGGGCCGCATGAAGCCCTCGGCCTACTACGAGCGCGTGGTCGACGTGATGGAAGAGCTGGTCAAGTTCACGCTGCTCACGCGCGATTGCGCGGACCACCTGGTCGACCGCTACAGCGAGCGGCGCGAGAGTGCGGAGGCGCTGTCGAAGCGCGTCAACCTGCGCAGCATTTAGACACAGGGCCGGCAAGCTTCTTGCAACGGGGACGCCCGTTGCCCGGGCAACTCCCATGGCGGCGCGCGGCGCACCCACGTAGATTCCAGCGTAGAAAAAAGCGTCCGTTTCCGTCGCTTTCCCCCACTTTGGCCCCGCAGGAGTGTCCATGGACGCATGGTCGAGTCAGCAACTGTCCCCGCTGTACAGGCGCGAGGTCTTCCGCTCGCGCGAGGCCGAAGAGACGCACGCGCGCGTGGCCCATGAGCTGAAGCCGCACCGCAGCGTGTGGCGCTCGGGCGATGTCGACGCCATCTTCTGCCGCGCCGAGATGAGCGCACTGTCGCTGTGCATCCTGCGCTACGGCTGCGATGTCGACATCGAGCCCGACGCGCTCGGCAACTTCGTGCTGGTGCAGATGCCGCTGCGCGGCCGTGCCGACATCCACACCGGCGGGCAGACGCTGCAGATCCACCCCGGCCAGGGCGCCATCATTTCCGCCCACAAGCCGGTGCGCCTGCGCTGGCACGCCGACTGCGAACAGCTGATGCTGAAGATCGAACTCAGCCGCCTGCAGGAAGTGGCGCGCCATGCCTTCGCGCTGCGCGGTGGCGACACCGTGGGCGAAATCGATTTCGACATGCCCCTGCGCCTGGACGACGCGGCGGGCACGCAGTGGTGCCGCATGGTGGCGAGCCTGGCTTCGCTGCTGCCGCCCACCGAGTTCGAGCGCTACGACCCGCGCTGGCTCGCGCACTGCGAAGACAACCTCATGTTGTACCTGCTGTGCCACCGGCCCAACTCGGTGCTGCAGCAGCATGCCGACGCGCAGCGTGGCACCGAAGAAACCAGCCTGCGGCAGTTGCGCCGGGCCGAAGAGTTCATGCGCGAGCGGCTCGACTCGCTGCTCTCGCTCGAAGAGGTGGCGCAGGCCGCGGGCGTCACGCGCCGCGGCCTCGCCCTGCTCTTCAGGCGCCACCGCGACCTGTCGCCCGGCGAAGTGCTGCGCAACATGCGGCTCGATGCCGCGCACGCACTGCTGACGCGGCACGACGGCGCCAGCGTCACCGAGGTGGCGCTGAACTGCGGCTTCTCGCACCTGAGCCGCTTTGCCGCCTGCTACCGCGAGCGCTTCGGGCAACTGCCGCGCGACACCTCGCGCGACCCCGCGCGGCTGCCCGCCGCGCGGCACTGAACACACATCCTCAGGACTTCATCGCGCACTGCGCGGCGGTGCGGTCCTGGTAGCGCTCCAGCACGGTGCCGATCACCTTGTTGGCGATGCGCCCGCTGCCGTCCTTGGCGACCACGCGCAGGTAGTAGTTCTGGATCGGGAAGTTGTTCGGCCCGTAGCGGAAATCGCCGCGCACCGACTTGTAGTTGGCCGCCTTGATCGCCTTGAGCAGCGCGGGCTTGTCGGCCACCTTGCCGCCGACGTCGCGCACCGCCGCATCCATCGCCATGAGCACGTCGTAGGCCTGGCCGGCATAGAACGACGGGTTGCGCCCGTTGTTCTGCTGGCGGAACGCGGATACGAAGCGCTGGTTGGTCGGGTTGTCGAGGTCGAACGACCAGTGCGCGGTGTTGAACAGGCCCAGCATCGGCTCGCCGACGGCCGGAATCATGTCCTCGTCGGCCGAGAACGCGGTGGAGATCAGCGCCACGTCTTTCGAGAGCCCCGCGCCGACGAACTGCTTGATGAAGCTCACGCCCATCGCGCCGGGCAGGAAGAAGTACAGCGCATCGGGCTTCGACGCGCGGATCTGCGCCAGCTCCGCCGAGTAGTCGAGCTGCCCGAGCTTGGTGTACAGCTCGTCGCCGACGGCGCCCTTGAAGGTGTGCTTGAAGCCGTTGATGGCGTCCTTGCCGCCGGGGTAGCTGGGCGCGATCATCGCGACCTTCTTGAAGCCCTTGTCGCTCGCGAACTTGCCGGCCGACTCGTAGTACGCGTCGTTCGGGTACGAGGCGCCGAAGAAGTACGGGTTGCAGCGCGCGCCCGAATAGTCGCTCGGGCCGGTGTTGCTCGACAGGTAGGGCACCTTGGCGGCGAAGAGCGGCGGGCCGACGGCCAGCGCGACCGACGAGCCCACGGGCCCGGTGAACAGATCGATCTTGTCGCGCAGCAGCATGCGCTCGACCACCTGCCGCGCCATCTCGGGGTTGCCGGCCGTGTCGGCCTCGACGAACTCCACCGGCACGCCGCCGAGCTTGCCGCCCAGCTGCTTCATGGCCACGGCGAAGCCGGCCTTGGCCTCGGCGCCGCCGACGGCGAAGGGGCCGGACAGGTCCATCGCCAGGCCGACTTTCACGGTCTGCGCCTGCGCGGGTAAAGCCAGCGCGCCCACCAGGACGGTGAGCGCGCACAAGACGGATCGGGGCGTGGCCTGCGACATGAAAGGTCTCCTCGGGGTGAGTTCGTTGAACGTGGGGGCAGCAAATGCAGGGCGCAGTCTCTGTGCGGCGGCGGCGCCCCGCTATCCGTTTCGTGCGGCGCAAACCGCTGCACGAAATGGACAGACAACAGGCCGGCGCGCTCCCCAGAATCGCCGCCGACCCCACCACTTCAAGAGACGAACCGATGAGCGACACCATCGACATCCCGGCCGGCGACGGCACCCAGACCTTTCGCGGCTACCTGGCCCTGCCGGCTTCGGGGCGCGGCCCCGGCATCGTGCTGTGCCAGGAGATCTTCGGCGTCAATGCCTACGTGCGCGAGGTGGCCGACCTCTATGCGCAGGAAGGCTACGTGGTGCTCGCGCCCGACCTGTTCTGGCGCATGGAGCCCGGCGTCGAGCTGGGCGATTCGCCCGAAGACTGGCAGCGCGCCTTCGGCTTCTTCCAGAAGTTCGACATCGAAGCCGGCGTGGCCGACGTCACGGCGAGCGTGAAGGCGCTGCGCGCGCACCCGGCCTGCACTGGCAAGGTCGGCGCGCTGGGCTTCTGCCTCGGCGGCAAGCTGGCCTACCTGGCCGCCGCGCACTCGAGCGTGGACGCGGCCGTGGGCTACTACGGCGTGGGCATCGAAGGCGCGCTCGACCTCGTGCCGCAAATCAAATGCCCGATCGCCCTGCACTTCGCCGAGCTCGATCAGTTCTGCCCGCCCGAGGCCCGCGCCCAGGTGCTCGAAGCCTTCGCCGGCCAGCCCGATGCGCAGATGTACGTCTACCCCGGCGTCGACCACGCCTTTGCACGCACCGGCGGCGACCATTTCGACAAGCCCTCCACGCTCATGGCGCACCAGCGCTCGATGGCGCTGTTCAAGGACGCGATCGGGCCCGTGTACGACCTCTCGGCGCTGTGGGACAAGCACTGCGAGTACGAGTTCGCCACGCGCGACGTGGTCGCCACCATGGCCACGATGGTGAGCGAGCCCTACGTGAACCACATCCCGACCATGACCGGCGGCGTGGGCGCCAAGGAGCTGTCGCGCTTCTACAAGCACCACTTCATTCCGAGCACGCCGCCCGACACGCGGCTCACGCCCATCTCGCGCACGGTGGGCGCGACGCAGATCGTGGACGAGATGCTGTTCTGCTTCACCCACACGGTCGAGATCGACTGGCTGCTCCCGGGCATCGCGCCCACCGGCAAGCCGGTGGAGATTCCGCTCGTGGCCATCGTGAAGTTCCGCGGCGACAAGCTGTACCACGAGCACATCTACTGGGACCAGGCCAGCGTGCTGGTGCAGATCGGCCTGCTCGATCCGAAGGGCCTGCCCGTGGCCGGCGCCGAGACCGCGCGCAAGCTGGTCGACGAAACGCAGCCGTCGAACACGCTGATGCCGCGCTGGGAAAAATCGACCGGCCTCACCATCGCCGACCCGGCGCTGCCCCTGGGATGAGCAGCGCCTCTGACATGCTGGCGCTGGTCGTGGACGCGGTCACGCCGCTCACGCCGGCCATCAAGGCCTTCGTGCTGCGCTCTGCGAACGGCGAGCCGCTGCCGCCGTTCGCGCCGGGCGCACACCTGGGCGTGCAGGTCGTGCAGGCCAACGGCCACGCGGGGCAGCGCGCGTACTCGCTCGCCAAGCCGCACGACGGCTCCGACCGCTGCGAGATCGCGGTGCTGTGCGAGCCCCAAGGTGCGGGCGGCTCGGCCTGGATGCACGCGCTGCAACCGGGCACCGCGCTGGCCGCGCACGCGCCGCGCAACGACTTCGCACTGCACGCGGGCAGCGCACCGCCGCTGCTCATCGCGGGCGGCATCGGCATCACGCCGCTGCTGTGCATGGCGCGTTCGCTCGCGGCCGAAGCGCGCCCCTTCGACTTCATCTATGCCACGCGCAGCGAAGAAGCCACGGCTTACCTGCACGAGGTGCGCGCGCTCGGCGGCACGGTGGTGCACGACGGCGGCGACCCGGCACGCGGTATTGACCTGCGCGCGCTGCTGGCCGCGCCCGTCCCCGGCCGCCACCTGCATGTGTGCGGCCCGCGCGGCATGGTGCAGGCCGTGGTCGACACCGCCCGCGCGCTCGGCTGGCCCGACGACCACGTGCACTTCGAACTCTTCGCCGGCGCCATCGCGCAGGCGGGCGATGCGCCCTTCCAGGTGCGCACGCTGCGCTCGGGCAAGACGCTGACCGTGGCGCCCGACCAGAGCCTGCTCGACGTGCTCATCGCCGCCGGCCTGGACCCGCTGTACGACTGCCGCCAGGGCGACTGCGGCGTGTGCGTGGTGGACGTGGTCGAGGGCGTGCCCGACCACCGCGACCACAACCTCAGTCCGCGCGAGAAGGCGGACGGCAAGACCCTGTGCACCTGCGTGTCGCGCGCGAAGACGCCGCACCTGGTGCTCGACATCTGATGACGTTTCAGGAGACCCACCCGATGAATTCCGTGATCCCCATCATCCCCATGACGGCGACAAACCCGATCGACATCCAGTCGCTCGTGCAGCCCGACCGCGTGCACAAGCGCGTCTACACCGACCCCGCCATCTTCGAGCTGGAGATGGACCGCGTGTTCGGCCAGACCTGGATCTACATCGGCCACGAAAGCCAGGTGCCCAAGCCCGGCGACTACTTCACCACCCGCCTGGGCCGCGAGCCCGTGGTGATGGTGCGGCACACCGACGGCCAGGTGCACGTGATGTTCAACCGCTGCCCGCACAAGGGCGCCAAGCTCGTGCCCGACGGCAGCGGCAGCGCCGGCAAGTTCCTGCGCTGCCTGTACCACGGCTGGACCTTCAAGTGCGACGGCAGCCTGCTGTCGGTGCCGCTGCGCAGCGGCTACGAATGCACCGCGCTCGACCTGAAAGACCCGCAGTACGGCGTGCGCAAGGTGGCGCGCGTGGCTTCGCACCGCGGCTTCGTGTTCGCCAGCCTGTCGGAAGACGGGCCCGAGCTGAAGGAGTTCCTGGGCGGCGTGGCCACGTCGCTCGACAACTTCTGCGACCGCGCGCCCGAGGGCGAAGTGGAAGTGGCGGGCGGCGTTCAGCGCGTGATCCAGCGCAACAACTGGAAGATCTTCTTCGAGAACCTGCACGACACCATCCACGCCGTGGCCACGCACGAGTCGTCGTGGCGCGCGGCCAAGGAAGAGCACGAGGCCATGCCCGCCGGCACGCCCAAGCCCTTCGAGGTGGTGATCGTCGACGGCAACGGCGAGCCGCTGGAGTTCTGGGAGAAGCTGGAGCTCAAGGGCTACGACCACGGCCACGGCTTCATGGAAGGCATCTTCGTGCCGCCCACCGACCCGGTGAGCCTGGCCTACGTGGCCTCGCTCGAAGCCGCGAAGGGCGCCGAAGAGGCCGACGCGATCCTGCGCGTGAACCGGCACAACACCATCGTGTACCCGAGCTGCTCGCCGCACACCTCCTTCCAGCAGATCCGCGTGATCCGGCCGCTGTCGGTGGACCGCACGCTGGTCGAGATCTTCAGCTTCCGGCTCAAGGGTGCGCCGGAGGCCACCTTCCAGCGCACGCTCAAGTACACCAACATCGTCAACTCGCCCTCGTCGAACGTGATGCCCGACGACCTGGAAGCCTACAACCGCGTGCAGGAAGGCCTGGGCTCGGACGGCGGCGACTGGGTCAGCATGCACCGCGCCGCCGGGCGCGACCAGCCGCTGCCGGGCGGGCGCGCGTCCAACGGCAACAGCGAGATGCCCTCGCGCAACATGTTCGCGGCGTGGGCCGGGTACATGGGCGTCGACACGGGTGCAAAGACGAACGAACACACCGGGAGCGCCGAATGAACTTCCGCGACTGGAACGAACAGCAGGACCTCGCGCAGTTCCTGCACCACGAGGCCCGCCTGCTCGACGAGCACCGCTGGGACGAATGGCAGAAGCTCTTCACGCCCGACGGCCTGTACTGGGTGCCGCTGGTGCACGGCCAGGCCGACCACCTCAACCACGCCTCGCTGTTCTGCGAGGACGCCCTGCTGCGTTCGATGCGCGCGCGGCGGCTCGAGCAGGCGCGCGCCTACTCGCAGCAGCCGCCCACGCGCACCGTGCACGTGCTGGGCAACATCGCGCTCGAGTCGCGCGACGACGATGCGGGCTGCACCGTGCGCTCGACCTTCCTGCTGCTGGAGTGGCGCAAGACCGAACAGCGCACCTTCGGCGGCAGCGTGCTGCACACGCTGCGCCGCGCCGACGACGGCTGGCGCATCCAGACCAAGCGCGTCGACCTCGTGAACTGCGACGCACCGCACGAAGCCCTGCAGGTGTTCCTGTGAAGGCCGCGCTGCTGGCGATGCACTACCAGAACGACGTGCTGCACGTCGACGGCAAGGTGCGCGTGGGCATGGCCGCCGACGACCCGGCGCGCCCGCGCCTCATCGCCTCGGCCGCGCGGCTCATCGCCGGGGCGCGCGCGAACGGCGTGCCGGTGATCTTCGTTCGCATCGCCTTCGCACCGGATTACGCGGACTGCCTGCGCAACTGCACGCTGTTCCGGCGCGTGGCCGAGAGCGGCGCGGTGCAGGAAGGCAGCTGGGGCGCGGGCTTCTACGACGAACTCGCGCCGCGGCCGGGCGAAGCCATCGTCACCCACAAGCGCAACAACCCCTTCTGGGCCAGCGGGCTCGAAGAGGCGGTGCGTGCCACCGGTGCCAGCCGCCTGTACGTGGCCGGGATCGCCACCAACCACGTCGTCGAACACGGTGCGCGCCATGCGAGCGACCTGGGCTACGACGTGGCGGTGGTCGCCGATGCCTGCAGCACCGCGCAGGCGCACCTGCAGGCGGCAAGCCTGGAAACCCTGGCGATGCTCGCGGACGTGGTGCGCGTGGACGACGCCGTCGCGCAGATGGGAGGCCGGCCATGACGACGCTGCAAGGCAAGGTCGCGATCGTGACCGGCGCCGCCGCGCTGCTGGGCAGCGCCATCGTGCGGGCCTTCGTGCAGGCCGGCGCGCGCGTGGTGGCGGTCGACATCGACACGGCGCGCGGCGCCGCGCTGGCGGCCGACGTGGGCACGGGCTGCCGCTTCGTCGCCTGCGACATCGCCTCGGACGACGCGCTCGATGCGCTCGTGGCCGGCACGCTGCGCTCCGAAGGCCGCATCGACTTTCTCATCAACAACGCCGTGGTCTACGGCGATGCAGGCTTGGATGCCGCGCGCGCCGACTGGCTGGGCGCGCTGAACGTCAACCTCGTCTCCGGCGCGATGCTGGTGCAGAAGACCGCCGACGCGCTGGCCGCGCACGGCGGCGCCATCGTGAACATGGGCAGCGTCGGCGGCAAGTTCGGCGCGGCGGGCCGGGCGCTGTACCCGGCGGCCAAGGCCGCCATCCTGCAGCTCACGCGCAACCAGGCCGCCACGCTGGCGCCGCGGGGCGTGCGGGTGAACTCGGTGTCGCCGGGCTGGACCTGGTCGGACGCGCTGTCGCGCATGACGAACGGCGACCGCACACGGGCCGACCGCGTCGGCGCGCCGATGCACCCGCTGGGCCGCGTGGGCGACGGCGACGACGTGGCGCAGGTGGTGCTGTTCCTTTGCTCGGACGCGGCGCGCTTCGTCACCGGTGCGGACATTCCGGTCGATGGCGGCTTCTCGATGCTGGGGCCGGACCAGGGGCGCTCGGCGCGGGACTGGTTCGAGGCGTAGCCGCCGCTCAGCCGCGCGACTGCCGCAGCGCGCCCGGCGTACCGCCCAGGTGGCGGCGGCACAGGCGCACGAAATGCGAGGCATCGGCCAGCCCGACGCGCAGGCCGATCTGCGCCACGCTCAGGCGGTCGAAGCGTGCGTCGGCCAGCATGCGCTGCGCCACCTGCATGCGGCAGGCGGCCAGCGCGTTGGCGAAAGTGGTGGTGCCATCCCCTGCCCCTTCCGCGAGGCAGCGGTGCAGGCTGCGCTCCGAAATGCCGAGCCCCTGCGCCACGGCCGCGGCCGTGAGGCCCGGCTCGGCATGGCGTTCGCGCGTGGCGTCGAGCACGCGCTGGCGCAAGGCGGCGCGGCCACAGGCGTCGGGCACCGCCACGCCGGGACCGAGCGCCAAAGCCAGCAGGCCGCCGAGCTGGTCGGCCAGCAGCGCCGCCGGCAGCGGCGGCCGCAGGGCCACCTCGGGCGACAGCGCCTGCGCGAAGCCGCTGAGCGCCGCGCCCCAGCCGCTGTGGCCGTCGATGCGGCGCGCCACGTGGTCGCCGGCGTCGGGCAGCCACGACTCGACCCACGCGGTCGGCAGCTCGATCGACACCGTGTCGGCCGACTGCTGCAGGTGAAAGGCATAGCAGCGCCGCGAATCGACCAGCACCGCGTCGCCTGGCAGCAGGCGCGCCGAACGCTCTTCCTGCACCGCGACCCAGGGCGAGTCGGCCTTGCACAGCAGGTAGTAGAAGTTGTGGCGGCTGTGGGCGATGGCGCGGCGCGTGCGGTACACGTCCTGCGCGCTGCCGCGCACCCGGTTCACGTGCAGCGGCCCGAGCGGCGCGGATTCGAGCGAGGCGCCGAAGCGGCCGGCCAGCGGGCTGGTCACGTCCATCTCGAGAAAGCCTTCGCAGACCGCGCCGATCCAGTAGTCCAGCCGCTGCGGCGGCGGCACGGTGTCGGTCGACCAGGTGTGGATCGCAGCAGGGGCTGCGGGCATGGCGGCGGAAGTCATCCCGCCAACATAGCCAGCCCGGGCCCGTTTGCCAAGCGGGTATAGACGCCCTCCGACGCCGCGCCGCGCGGGTGCCCGGCACAATGGCCCGCTTCATCCACCGCACACGCACGAAGGGCCCGGCACACATGAGCAAGCAAAGCGATTTCGGACTGATCGGCCTGGCCGTGATGGGACAGAACCTGGTGCTGAACGTGGAAAGCCGCGGCTTCCAGGTCAGCGTCTACAACCGCACCGAGGCCACCACCGAGGCCTTCATTGCCGCCCACCCCGGCAAGCAGCTGGTGGGCGCGAAGACGCTCGAGGAGTTCGTCCAGAGCCTGGCCAAGCCCCGCAAGATCCAGATCATGGTCAAGGCCGGCGCGCCGGTCGACCAGGTGATCGAGCAGCTCATTCCGCTGCTCGACAAGGATGACATCGTCATCGACGGCGGCAACAGCCTGTACACCGACACGGAACGGCGCGACGCCTACCTTGCGAGCAAGGGCCTGCGCTTCATCGGCGCGGGCGTGTCGGGCGGCGAAGAAGGCGCGCGCAAGGGGCCGTCGATCATGCCGGGCGCCCCGGCGTCGACCTGGGAGGTGATGAAGCCGATCTTCGAGAGCATCGCGGCCAAGGTGGACGGCGAGCCCTGCGTGATCCACATCGGCCCGGGCGGCGCGGGGCACTACGTGAAGATGGTGCACAACGGCATCGAGTACGGCGACATGCAGCTGATCTGCGAGGCCTACAGCCTGTTCAAGGCGGCCGGCTTCACGACCGACGAGATGGCCGCGATCTTCAACGAATGGAACGAGGGCGAGCTGCAGAGCTACCTGATCCAGATCACCGCCAAGGCGCTCGAACAGAAAGACCCGGAGACCGGCCAGCCGGTGGTCGACCTCATCCTGGACAAGGCGGGCCAGAAAGGCACGGGCCAGTGGACGCTGCTGAACGCGGCCGAGAACGCGGTGGTCATCAGCACCATCAACGCCGCCGTCGAGGCGCGCGTGCTGTCGTCGCAGAAGAAGCAGCGCGTGGCGGCCAGCCAGCTGCTGCAGGGGCCGAAGATCGCACTGTCGTTGGAGAAAAAAGCGTTGGTGGCCAAGGTGCACGACGCGCTCTACGCCTCGAAGGTCATCAGCTACACGCAGGGCTTCGACCTGATCCAGACCATGGGCGAAAAGAAAGGCTGGCAGCTCGACCTGGGCGGCATCGCCTCGATCTGGCGCGGCGGCTGCATCATCCGCGCGCGCTTTTTGAACCGCATCACCGACGCCTTCCGCCGCGACCCGGCGCTGGGCAACCTGATGCTCGACCCGTTCTTTCAAGACCTGCTGAACCGCACGCAGCAGAACTGGCGCGAGGTGGTGGCGCTGGCGGTGAGCAACGGCATTCCGGTGCCGGCCTTCAGCGCCTCGCTGGCCTACTACGACAGCTACCGCACGGCGCGCCTGAGCGCGAACCTGCTGCAGGCGCAGCGCGATTTCTTCGGGGCGCACACGTACGAACGCGTGGACAAGCCCGAAGGCCAGTTCTTCCACACGGACTGGCCGGAAGTCATCGAATAAATAAATTGGGCTCGCCCCCAGGCTTCGCGCACTTCGTGTCGCTTCGCCAACCCCCTACCGGGGGCAACACCATCGGCCCGGCGAAGCCGGTTCCGCGGTGTTTCTGGTGAATGCCCGCTCGCCGCCTCTTCAGGTGATGCGACTCAACCGGCGTCGGCCAGCCAGTCGCGCACCACGCCGACCGACTGCGCCAGCGGCGCGGTCGCATCCACCGCCAGCACGCCGGCCTCGCCCACGGGCGATTCGAGCGTGGCGAACTGGTTGGCCACGAGGCTGGCCGGGAACATGTGCAGCCCGGCGCCCGCGCGCGCGGCCACGCGGCGTTCGGCTTCGGCGCGGTCGATCTGCATGAACACGAATCGCAGGCCCGGCGCGGCGGCGCGCAGCTGGTCGCGGTAGCTGCGCTTGAGCGCGGAGCAGGTCATGACGGCGCCCTGCGGCGCGTCGGCCAGGGCGCGGCCCAGCGTGGCCAGCCAGCCGGCGCGGTCGGCGTCGGTGAGCGCGATGCCGCGGCTCATCTTGTCGACGTTGGCGGGCGGATGGTGGTCGTCGCCCTCGATCAGCGGCAGCCCGAACGCCGTGGCCAGCGCCGCGCCCATGCTGGACTTGCCGCAGCCCGAAACCCCCATCACCACGAGCCAGACCCTGTTCATGCGCGCCCTTGACCTTGTTTGAAGCAGCCGATGCCGAATGCGTGCCGAAGCCGGCACGGCCACGAATCTACCGCGTCGGCGCGGTGTTCAGAACAGGTTGCCCTGCCCCACGGCGCCGGGCGGGCGAAAGGCCCCGGTGTCCAGCGCGATCCGCTCGCGGTTGAAGCCCAGCCGGTGCGTCGCCTTCTGGAAGCGCTGATGAATGAGGTCGGCCCACAGGCCGCTGCCCTTCATGCGCGTGGCGAAGTCGGCGTCGTAGTCCTTGCCGCCGCGCATCTCGTGGATGCGCGCCATGACACGCTCGGCGCGCTGCGGGTAGTGCAGCTCGAGCCATTCCTTGAAGAGCGGCGCCACCTCCCACGGCAGCCGCACCACGGTGTAGAAGGCGCTGCGCGCGCCGGCTTCCCAGGCGGCTTCGAGCACCTGCTCCATGTCTTCGGTGATGAACGGAATCTGCGGCGCCACGCTCACGCCCACCGGCACGCCGGCCTCGGCCAGGGTGCGGATGGTGCGCAGCCGCCGGTGCGGCGCGGCGGCGCGCGGCTCGAGCTTGCGCGCCAGCTCGCCGTCGAGCGTGGTCACGGTCACGTACACGGCCGCGAGCCGGTCGGCGGCCATGGGCGCGATCAGGTCGAGGTCGCGCTCGACCGCGCTCGACTTGGTGACCAGCGCGAACGGATGCCGCACCTCGCTCAGCAGCTCGATCACGCCGCGCGTGAGCCGCAGCTCGCGCTCGATCGGCTGGTAGCAGTCGGTGGCGGTGCCGATCGCAAGGTTGCTGGGGCGGTAGCCCTTGCGCCCAAGTTCGGCGCGCAGCACCTCGACGAGGTTGCGCTTGGCGATCAGCTTGGTCTCGAAGTCGAG
Source organism: Variovorax sp. V118 (assembly GCF_041154445.1). Taxonomy (GTDB): domain Bacteria; phylum Pseudomonadota; class Gammaproteobacteria; order Burkholderiales; family Burkholderiaceae_C; genus Variovorax; species Variovorax boronicumulans. The sequence continues at coordinate 3,682,415 of NZ_AP028663.1, forward strand.
GCCGGGCGAGAGGTTCAGGTAGCTGTGCGTGGGCCGCGCAAAGCAGTAGATGCAGCCGTGCTCGCAGCCGCGGTACGGGTTGAGCGAGCGGTCGAAGGGGATGTCGGGCGATTCGTTGCTGCTGAGCACCGACTTCACGTCTTCAAAACGCACCTCGGTGGCCAGCGGCAGCAGCCCGGCGGCTTCGGCTTCGCCGTCTTCCAGCGTGCCCCAGCCGTCGTCGAAGGCGTCGCGTTCGTCTTTGGAGAACCGGTGCGCGAGCCGCGTGGCCGCGCCTCGGCCCTTGATGATGTGGATGGGAACCTGGGCGGCGGGCATGGCGAGTCCTTGGAAGGAAACAGGAAACAAGTCGAATAACTGTTTATTCATACAGTATTTCACTTTTGCGGCCGCCGCGCAGCGTTTTTTATTTCTGTCTTGACAGAAATTCAGGAATTCCTAAACTCGACGCCATGGAACTCACCGACATTCAACGCAAGTTCGTCCTGCACTGGGGCGAGATGGGCTCCATGTGGGGCGTGAACCGCACGGTCTCGCAGATCCACGCCCTGCTCTTCGCGCACGGCAAGCCGATGCACGCCGAAGAGCTGTCGGAAACGCTGGGCGTGGCCCGCTCCAACGTCAGCAACAGCCTGAAGGAACTGCAGGCCTGGAACCTCGTGCGCGTCACCCACACGCTGGGCGACCGGCGCGACTACTTCGAGACCAGCGTCGACGTGTGGGAGCTGTTCCGCACCGTGGTGCGCGAGCGCAAGGAGCGCGAGTTCGACCCCACCATCCGCGTGCTGCGCGAGATCGTCGCCAGCCCCGACTTCCAGAAGGAGCCGCCCGATGCGCAGGACCGCATCCGCTCCACCATGGACCTCATGACCAAGCTCGCCACCTGGGCCGACGAGATGCTGCGGCTGTCGCCCGGCACGCTCGACAAGGTGCTCACGCTGGGCGCCAGCGTGCAGAAGTTCGTGCGCGGCGACAGCGCACCGCCCCCCGCCCCTCCGGGCGCGGGCAAGGGCGACGACCCTGACGCGCACCACGCCAGCCTGCCCATGATCTGAGAAAGGCCGCGTCCTTTTTTTTTGCCTTCTTATTTCTGTTTTGACTGAAATATCGAGAACCAAAAACACCATGACCCGCTTCACCCCCGCCACCTACCCGCTCACCGTCTATTTCGACGCCACCTGCCCGCTGTGCACGGCCGAGATGGGCGCCATGCAGGCGCGCGACGCTGCGAAGCGGCTGCGCCTGGTCGACTGCTCGCCCATCGGTTTCTCGGACGGCCCGGCGCCGCGCGAGGCGCTGATGCGTTCGCTGCACGCGGTCGATGCCGCAGGCCGGCTGCGCGTGGGCGTCGACGCCATCCGCGCCTGCCGCGCCGCGGTGGGCCTGCCGGCCGGCGGCGCCGTGCTCGACCTGCCGGTGGTCGGCCGGCTGGCCGACCGCGCCTACGCGGTGCTGGCGCGCAACCGCTACCGGCTGCCGCGCTGGCTCGTGCTGCGGCTCGCGGGGCACGGTGCGATCGCGCCGGCCACCTGCGCTGACGACCACTGCAAGCTCTAAAAAACCCACGCTGTCACACCCCACCCGCTCACGTCCGAAGGAGTTTTCGATGCCCGACGTCTTCCAGCCCGACTTCCGCCTGCCCGGCACCGCGCGGCCTGCGCCGCCCGCGGTCGAAGGCCACGTGAGCCGCGAGGACACGCAGGACTACTTCACCGAGGTCGCCGACGACTACCGCGCCTGGAGCCCCAGCTACAACATGCACTTCGGCTTCTGGCGCCTGGGCCTGAACCCGCTGCGGCGCGAAGGCATGCTGATCGAGATGAACCGCACCGTCGGCCGCGCCCTGCGGCTCGACACGGCCACCACCGGCCCGCGCTGCGTGCTCGACCTCGGCTGCGGCGCCGGCGCCACCTCGCGCACGCTGGTCGGCGACGACCCCGCGCTGCATGCGGTCACGGTGACCAACGTGCCGGTGCAGAACGGCATCGCCGCGCGGCTCGACGCCCGGGCCGGCGTGGCCGACCGCGTCGCGCACGTCGAGGCCGACTACACCCGCACCGGCCTGCCCGCCGCCCAGGCCGACGGCGCCTGGGCGCTCGAAAGCGCCTGCTACGCCGAGGGCACCGCCAAGGCCGACTTCGTGCGCGAGGCCGCGCGGCTGCTCAAGCCCGGCGCGCGGCTGGTGGTGGTCGACGGCTTCCTGCTGCGCCGCCGGCCGGGCCGCCTCGCGGGCTGGCTGCACCGCCTGTGGGCCGACAGCTGGGCCGTGCCCACGCTGGCCCAGCGCGACGACTTCACGGCCGCGCTGCGCGCGCACGGCTTCGAGGACATCGCGTTCACCTCGCTGCGCTGGCGCGTGGCACCGAGCGCGCTGCACATCCCGGTGCTGGCCACGCGCTTCACGCTGGCCGAACTGTGGAAGGCGCGCGGCAAGCTCAGCCCCTGGCGCCGCAAGCACATCGTGGCCAGCTACTGCGCGCTCGCGCTGGGCATGTTCTGGCGCGACTTCGACTACGCCATGGTGACAGCCCGGCGCAGCGCCAGCTGAGACATCACAAAAAGAGGAGAAGAGATTTCCATGCGCACCGAGCCCGAAGAAAGCAAACTCGCCGACCTGCCTGCCAACGACGAAGTGCCGGCCCCCAAGCCCGTGCGCGGCATGCCCTTCGGCTGGTTCTGGCCCATGTTCGCCGGCGCGGCGCTGGCGCTCGTGCTGCGCCTCGTCTTCAGCGGCGGCCCCGGCCAGCCCTTCTCGGCCATGCTGGGCTCCTTCGTCTATTTCGCGCCCGCGGCGTGCGGCGCGGTCACGGTGTACCTGGCCGAGCGCATCGAACGGCGCAGCTGGGGCTACTACCTCTGGGCGCCGTGGGTGGCCACTGCGCTGTTCGTCGGCGGCACGCTGATGGTCTTCATCGAGGGCATCATCTGCGCCGCCTTCATCGTGCCGCTGTTCGCGGTGATGGGCAGCGTCGGCGGGCTGGCCATGGGCATCGTGTGCCGCATCACCAACTGGCCCAAGCCCGCGCTGTACAGCGTCGCCCTGGTGCCCCTGCTGCTCGGCGGCATCGAGCCGCAATGGCCCAACCCGGACCAGTTCTCGAACACCTCGCGCACGCTCTTCATCGCGGCGCCGGCCGAGCGCGTGTGGCACGAGCTCAACGCCGCGCGCGACATCCGCCCCAGCGAAGTCGGCGACGCGTGGGCCTACCGCGTCGGCGTGCCGATGCCGGTGTCGGGCGTGACCGTCGACACGCCCGAGGGCCGCGTGCGCCAGGTGCAGTGGCAGAAGAACGTGCATTTCGACGAGGTCGTCACCGAGTGGCAGCCGAACCACCTGCTGAAGTGGCGCTTTCGCTTCACGCCCGATTCCTTCCCCGCCGGCGCGCTCGACGACCACGTGATGATCGGCGGCCAGTATTTCGACCTGCGCGACGCCACCTACACCCTGACCCCGCGCGACGGCGGCACCGAGCTGCGCGTCGCGGTGTCGTGGCGGCTGAGCACGCGCTTCAACTGGTATGCGGACCCGGTCATGCAGTTCCTGCTTGGCGACGCTTCCGAGAACATCCTGCGCTTCTACAAGGCGCGCAGCGAAGCCACCGGGGCGGTGGCGGGATGAGCGCGCCACCCGTCTTCCAGCAGGCGCTCGGCGCCGCATGGGACCGGCTCGGCGACGTGATTCGCCGGCACTACACGATGGCACCGTTCTCCGACGATTACGTCTGCGTGCGCGGCACCATGAGCGAGGTCTGGCACGCGCCCTGGGCCGCGCTGCTGATGCCCTTCGGCCGGCTGTTCGGCGCGCTGGTTCCGCACCAGGGTACCCAGGTGCCGATCGAGGTGCACTACCGCTGCCACCCCGACAACGCCCACCTCTACTGGGACCGCGTCTTCCACTTTCCGAACAGGCCGCCTTTTCATTTCCGCTCGCACATGGAACACGACGCGGCGCAAGGCAGCGAGGTGATCGAATACGTGCGCTTCGGCATCGGCATGCGCCTGGCGGTGAGCGCGGAAGACGGCGCGCTCGTGTTCCGCGACCGGGGCTACATCTGGCGCCTCGCGGGGCTGCGCATTCCGCTGCCGCTGGGCCTCTTGCTCGGCACCGCCTACGTCGAGGAACGGCCCGATCCGTCCGACCCCGACCACTTCACGATGAAGATGCTGCTGCGCCACCGCTGGTTCGGCGATGTGTTTCGCTACAGCGGACGCTTCCGCCTCGGTTCACAATGAGCCCACCATGCCGCGCCGCCCCGAAAACCTCTACGCCCAGTACCACGCCCACATCTACTTCGCCCCCGCCACGCTGGCGCAGGCGCGCGAGCTCAGCGAGCGCGCCGGCCGCGAGCTGATGGTGGTGGTGGGTCGCGTGCACGAACGCCTGGTCGGCCCGCACCCGCACTGGAGCTGCCAGCTGGCCTTCGACGCCGCCGAGTTCGACGAAGTCATCGGCTGGCTCGACGCCAACCGCAACGGCCTCGATGTGTTCGTGCACGGCGTGACCGGCGACGACTTCGCGGACCACACGACGCATGCGATGTGGCTGGGCGAAGAGAGCGCGCTCGATCTGCGGATGTTCAGGCGCTAGGACTGCGCCAGCAGCGCGCAGACCTCCTCATCCGTCGTCTGCGAGAAATCTTCATACCAGGCACCGACCGCGCGAAACACCGTGGGGCAGCGCACGCACAGCACGTCGTCGGCTTCGCGCTGCAAGGCCTCGCAGGCCTCGGGCGACGCCACGGGCACGGCGGCGATCACGCTGCCGGCGCTCTGCCGTCGCAGCCCGCGAACGGCCGCGCGCATGGTGGCGCCGGTGGCAAGCCCGTCGTCGATCACGAGCACCGTGCGGCCTTGCACCTCGCACGCCGGGCGATCACCGCGATAGACCTGCGTGCGACGCGCCAACTCGGCGAGCTCGGCACGGACCACGGCATCGATCTCCGAAGGCCGCAGGTCCAGCGTGCGCACCAGGTGTGCGTCGATCTCCGGCACGCCGTCGCCCGCGAGCGCGCCGAAGGCGTACTCGGGCTGTTCAGGCAGGCCCAGCTTGCGGACCACCAGCACATCGAGCGGCAGCCGCAGCGCGCGGGCCACCTCGAAGGCCACCGGCACGCCGCCGCGCGGCAGCGCCAGCACCACGGCGTCCGCAAAACCGCCGCGCCGCCGCAGCAAGGCAGCGAGCTGGCGGCCGGCCTGTGCGCGATCACGAAACTTCACGGCGTGTGCTCCCGACAGGGGATGTTCACACGCCGTTCGCGTCGAGGCGAGCCCCGGCGCAAAGACCCGGATCGCGGCGTGCGTTATGCAGCCTCTTGCGTTTCCGCCTCGGCGTCCGATGTGCCGCCGTGGACCTTGAAGAACTGCGCCCCTTCGACCTTCTGCCCGATGGCCTGCTCATACGCCGCGCGCACATCGTCAGGCTGCCCGGCCTGCCCGAAGAAGTCTTTCAGGTAGGGCCCCAGCAGCGGATGGGCGGCCAGTTCCTCGCGCGGCAGGCCGTGCAGCATCTCGTCGCGGCAGGCCGAAGGCAGGAACACGTCGCGGTTCTTCTCGGGGTCGCGGATCAGGCCCTTGGGCTCATGCGACGGGTCGGACTGCATCGACTCGAGTTCTTCGAAGAAGCGCCGGCGCATCATCACGATGCCCTTGTCGCTCTGGCCCAGCTTCTCGCGCGTGCGGTCGGTGACGGTGCCCTGCCCGACCCAGACCACGAAGTCCTGGTTGGCGACATGGCTGGTGATCCAGCGGCCCGTGGCCGGGTCCTTGATGGGGCCGTACCACGAGGGAATGCGTTCCTGCACATAGGGCTCCTGCTCGGTCGGCACGCGGCTGAGCACCCACAGCACGCTCAGCGTGTGGTGATCGTCGATGGGCACGCGCCATTCGAAGTGGTGGCCGAGGAAGAAGCCGTTGGGCCACAGCGTGACGCGGCCCGTGGTCCACATCACGTTGTCTTCGCGCTCGCCGCCGCGCAGGCGCTTGTAGACGAAGCCGTGCTCGAACTCCTCGAAGGCGAGCTTCAGGTGCGTGGGCACGTAGGGGCCCTCGTCGCCCTGCAGGCGCGTGGTCCAGTTGTTGTGCGTCCACTCGAAGTGCACGGGGTCGATGGAGTTCTCCTGGCACTGGAACCAGTTGCAGGGGATCTCGGCGAACACGGCCTGCGCGAAACCGTTCCTGCAGTTGAAGAGTTCCCAGTCGGGCAGCAGCGGCGCGGGCTGCGGGCCCATGTAGGCCCACAGCAGGCCGGCCTTTTCCTGCACGGGGTAGGCCTTGATCTTCGTGTTCTTGCGCATGCGCGCGTCGGGGTCCAGCGTTTCTTCAAACGGCTGGTGGATGCACTGGCCGCTGGTGTCGTACTGCCAGCCGTGGTAGCTGCAGCGCAGGCCGCACTTCTCCACGTAGCCGTACGACATGTCGGCGTTGCGGTGCGGGCAGCGCCGGTCGACCAGGCCGTAGTTGCCGCTCAGGTCCTTGTAGAGCACGAGGTCCTCGCCGAGGATGCGCAGCGGCTTCACGGCCTTGTCGTCGAACTCGCTGGCACCGGCGATCGGGTGCCAGTAGCGGCGCAGGTAATCGCCCATGGGCTTGCCCGGACCCACTTCGGTCAGCAGGCGGTTCTTTTCTTCGCTCAACATGCATCGTCTCCTTGTCTGCGGGTGTGTAGGGTCAGTCGGCGCGGATGCCGAACTCGCGCACCAGCTTGCCGAAGCGCTGGTCGTCGTCGGCGATCTGGCGGGCCAGCACGGCCGGCTCGCCGCCCACGGGCTCGATGCCCAGCGCGGCCATGCGGGCCTGCACGTCGGGCATCTTCAGGATCTCGTTGACGTGGCGATTCAGCGTCTGCACGACCTCGGCCGGCATCGCCTTCGGCCCGAGCAGGCCCATCCAGGCGCTCACGTCCATGTCGCGGTAGCCCAGCTCCAGGAAGGTGGGCACGTTGGGCATGAGCTTCGTGCGCTGACGCTCGGCCACGGCCAGCGGCACCAGCTTGCCGGCGGCGATGTGGCCCGCCACCGCGCCGGGCGTGATCCAGCCCACGCTCACGTGGCCGCCCAGCGTGTCGTTGACCACCGGCGCCACGCCGCGGTACGGCGCGTGTGCAATGGCCACGCCGGCGTCCTTGTTGAAGAGCTCGCCCGCGATGTGCATCGGCGAGCCCGCGCCCGGCGTGCCGTAGGTGAAGGCCTTGCCGGCCTTGGCACCGGCCACCAGCTGCGCCACGGTCTGGATGCCGCTCGTGGGCGCCGTGACCATCAGCACCGGGATGTTGCCGGTCTTGACGATGGGGGTGAAGTCTTTCACCACGTCGTGCGCCACGCCGGGGCCGGCCTTGAGCACGTGCTGCGCGATGGGGAAGGTGCTGGGCGTGAAGAGCAGCGTGTAGCCGTCGGCCGGCGCCTTCGCGACCCAGGCGTTGCCGATCATGCCGCTCGCGCCGGGGCGGTTGTCGACCAGCACCGGCTGGCCCAGGCGCTGCGCGAGCTTCTCGGCGTAGGTGCGCGCGATGGCGTCGGTGTCGCCGCCGGCCGGGTAGGCGACGACCAGCGTGATCGGCTTCGCGGGCCACGATTGCGCCAGCGCCGCTGTCGCGGCGCACAGCAAAAGAATGGCTCCTGCAGCGGCACGGACCATGTTTCGTTGGTGGAACATCTTGCGTTTTCCTTCTCGGTGAGACGACGTGGGGGTGTCGTCGGACTGTAGGAATGGCGCCGCGCGGCCAGAAGATATAGTTTCACCGAGTGAACCTTTTTTCTTCGGAGGCGGCATGTCGGACACCAGCGGCGCGCACAGCGTGAAGTCGATCGATGCCCTGCGTCGCGGGCTCGACGTGATGCTGGCCATCCAGCGTTCGTCGGCCGTCACGCTGCAGGAGCTGCACCGGCAAACCGGCCTGTCGAAGGCCACGCTGCTGCGCATCCTGAAGACGCTGCAGCAGGCCGGCTGGGTGGAACGCAACGAGCTGGAGAAACGCTACGTGCCCACCTCGGCCACCGGCCAGTCGGGCGCTACGGCGGCGTGGCGCACGCGCCTCACGGCCCTGGCGGCGTCGCCGCGCGCCACGCTGCAGCGGCTGGTGCCGTGGCCCATCGACCTGGGCGTGCGCGACGGCACGGCCATGCTGATCCTCGACACCGACCGGCCGCGCAATGGCCTCGCGGTGAACTACCGCGCGCTGGGCTTTCGCCCGCCGATGCTGCTGTCGTCGCTCGGGCGCTGCTACCTTGCGTTCTGCCCCGAGGATGAACGGCGAGAAATCGTTGCGGCACTGGCGCGTTCACCCAACGATTTCGACCGCGGCGCGCGGCGCCCCGACAGCATCCGCCGCATGGTGGCGCACGCACGCGACCAGGGCTATGCGGCGCGCGACCCCACGTCCACCAGCCTCGACTCGCCCGACCGCTTCGGCGCGGTGTCGGTGCCGGTGCGGCTGGGCGAGCAGGTGGTGGGTTGCCTCAGTTGCGCGTGGCTGCCGGCGGTGAAGAGCGAGCGCGAGATCGTGTCGGCGCACCTGGGCGACCTGCAGCAAGCCGCGCAAAGCATTGAACGCCGACTGCGGCAGGACGGCCTCGGCCTGCCGCCCGCGAGCACCTGAAAAAGCAGCGTCAGAACTCCGCGTCGAGTTCGTCGATCTCGTCGGGCTCCTGCAGCGCGGCGGCCACCCATTCCTTCATGGCGGGCAGCTCCATCACGCGCTTGCAGTACGCGGCGCACACGCTGTCCAGCGCCACGTCGTAGCTCAGGAAGCGCGTGACCACGGGCGCGTACATCGCGTCGGCCATGCCGGGCTGCTTGCCGAAGAGGAAGGGGCCGCCGTAGGCCTTCAGGCACTCGCGCCAGATGGCGACGATGCGGTCGATGTCGCCCTGCGCGCGCGACCACACCTTGAAGTTCTTGAAGCGGGCCTTGATGTTCATCGGCAGCGCGCCGCGCATCGAGGCAAAGCCCGAGTGCATCTCGCCGCAGATGGCGCGGCAGTGCGCACGCGCCGCGGCGTCGGTGGGCAGCAGGCCGGCCTTGGGCTTGATCTCGTTCAGGTACTCGCCGATGGCCAGCGTGTCCCACACCTTGATGCCGCCATGCTGCAGCGAAGGCACCAGCATCGACGACGACAGCAGCAGCATCTCGGCCTTCATGGCCGGGTCGTCGGGCGGGATGACCTTCTCGCTGAAGTCCAGCCCCGCGAGCCTGCACATCAGCCAGCCGCGCAGCGCCCAGGCGCCGTAGTTCTTGCTGCTGATCGTGAGAACGGGTTTGGCCATCGCGACACTCCTTGGACGATGCGTGCTGTGTGCAAGCGCCGTGCCACACGGTTGGCCCGCAACTTGCCTGCAGCCCGTGCATGCTGTACCGCGCTTACCAGAACCAGGCCGACCTGCTCTCGCCATGGCGGCTCACCGCGCAGTACCTGGGCCGCGCCCTCTGGCAGGACGGCACCGAGCGCACCGCGCTGCGGCGCATGGCCGCGCGCTGCGAGGTCTTCTCGCGCATGCGGCTCACCCACACGCGGCCGGCCTACGGCATCGACAGCGTCGTGGTCGACGGCACCGACGTGCCCGTGCACGAAGAGGTCGCGCTGGTCTCGCCCTTCGGCACCTTGCTGCACTTTCGCAAGGCGCACACCGAAGCGGTGCACCCGCGCGTGCTGCTGGTCGCACCACTGTCGGGCCATTTCGCCACGCTGCTGCGCGAAACCGTGCGCACGCTGCTGCGCGACCACGACGTGTACCTGACCGACTGGCACAACGCGCGCGACGTGCCGCTGTGGCAGGGCCGCTTCGGGCTGGACGACTACACGCTGCAGCTGATGCGCTTCGTCGAGGCCGTGGGCCCGGGCGCGCACATGGTCGCCGTGTGCCAGCCCTGCGTGGCCGCGCTGGCCGCGACCGCGCTCATGGCGGAAGACGACCACCCGGCCACGCCGCGCAGCCTCACGCTGATGGCGGGGCCGGTCGATTGCCGTATCAACCCGACCGCCGTGAACAAGCTCGCGACCGACCGGCCCATCGACTGGTTCCGCCGCAACCTCATCAGCCATGTGCCGTGGCCGCACGCGGGCGCGATGCGGCGCGTGTACCCGGGCTTCCTGCAGCTCACGGCCTTCATGAGCATGAACCCCGAGCGCCACAAGAAGCAGTTCGAGGACATGGAACGCCTGCTGGTCGAGGGCGAGCTCGACAAGGCCCGCACCATCGCCGAGTTCTACGACGAGTACCTGGCGGTGAACGACCTGCCGGCCGAGTTCTACCTGGAGACCGTCGAGCGCGTGTTCCAGACCTACGACCTGCCGCGCGGCGTGCTCACCGTGGCCGGGCGCACCGTGAACCCCGCGGCCATCCGGCGCACCGCGCTGCTCACGGTGGAAGGCGAGCGCGACGACATCTGCGCGGTCGGCCAGACCGTGGCCGCACAAGACCTGTGCAGCGGCATCCGCCCTTACCTCAAGACGCACCACCTGCAGGCCGGCGTGGGGCACTACGGCGTGTTCAGCGGCAGCAAATGGAACACGCAGATCTACCCGCGCGTGCGCGAGACGATCCACGCGGCCGACGAACTGCACTGAGCGCAACCCGCGTTCAATCTGGCAGAGACCGCGGGGGCTTTGGTTGCCCGAACACCCCCGGCTTCCTACAATCGACCCTATGAACGTCATGGTTTTCATCCCCGGTTTCGATCGCGCGGCGGCCTCTGCGGCCCCGGGCGACGCGCGCGTGCGCGCACCCGCGGCGATGACGGCGAGGTCGCAGCAGACCCTCGCACATCCCTGAGCCCGGCGGTCAGCCTCCTTTTTTCTTCAGCGCACATCGACCGTCGGGCACCCGCCCCGCGCGGTCGCGCGTCCTGGCCCTGATCCATTGATCGCTCGGCCCGGGCGACGCACCACTTCCCCCAGCGTCCGACCTTCTTCCCGCCTCCGGCCCCGTGCCGCGCGGAAGGACCTCGCCCGCTTCGCCGTCGTGTTTCGTCGTGAGGATTTCCCCGTGGTGGCTCTTGCCTGCTCCCCTTCCGTCTCTTTTTCGCCTTCGCCTGCCCTGCCGCCCTGGCCCGCATGGCTGTCGTTCGACGCGCTGCGCCGCCGCCTGCTGCGGCCGGCCGAGCTGCGCATCGACGTCGATCCGAAGAAGGGCCGCCCGAGCGAGCCGCTGACGCCGGTGTACGAGCGCATGCGCGCCATGGGCGAGCGCGTGCAGGACCTGCCCGCGCTGCGCCTGGACGACCCCGACCTGCGCGCACGCTTTCGCGAGGCCGATGGAGAGACCTACGTGTACATCGAGGACGTGCGCCACCAGCGGCTGGTCGGCTACACCGTGTTCAACCGCCTGATCGAACTCGACCGCCGCGCCGACCGCCACATCCGCGCGCCGCATTCGCAGTACGACCCCGCCTACCAGCGGCGCGGCCTGGCCTCGGCCGTGTACCGCTGGGCACTGGGCAGCGGCATGTGCCTGATGAGCGGCGCGCGCCAGTCGCCGGGCGCGCACGCGCTGTGGCTGCGCCTGGGACGCGACTACGTGACGGGCTTTGTCGACCTGCGCGAGAAGCGCTTGAGTTATCTCGGCAGCGAAGTAGACGGCGACACGCTGTCGCAGCTGCACACGCGCATGTTCATGCTCGGCGAAGGCTGGACGCTGGAGCGTTTCAGCAGCGAAACGCGCATGGCGATGCTGGAGACTGCCTAGGCCTGCGGCAACCGCTCGCGCAGGAACCCGATGAGCTCCTGCGCCGCCACGTTGCGCATCGGCCCCGGCAGGTAGGCCAGCACCACGCGCCGCTCGATGCGCGGCGCCGACAGCGGCACCACGGCCAGCTCGGGGTCGCGCAGCGACGAGGTGTACAGCTGCGGCATCAGCCCCAGCGCCTGCCCGCTGCGCACCAGCGCGTAGAGCGTTTCGGAATAGCTCACGCGGTACGGCTGCGCGCCCTGCGCGAACTGCGCGCGCGCCGGGTCGCCCAGCGCCGGCATGCTGCCGCTTTCGAACAGCACGAGGCGCTCGCTGCCGATGGCTTCCCAGCGCGCCTCGCCGGCCGCCGCCAGCGCGTGGTCGCTGCGCACCACCAGCACCAGCGGGTCGCGGAACAGATCGATGCATTCCAGGCCGCCCGGTGGCTCGGTGATCGCGGCCACGGCCATGTCGAGCTGGCCGCTGCGCAGCTCGGCCAGCAGCACCGTGGAGGGCGCGTCGCGCCAGGCCAGTTCCACCTCGGCGCGCTGCTGCAGGAAGCCGGCCGCCGCCGCCGCGACGCGCGCGCTGGCCGAGGGGATCACACCCACGCGCACGTAGGCCCGGCCGCGCTGCACCGTGCTTTCGATGTCGCGCAGCGCCACCTCGAAGGTGTGGACCAGGAAGTCGGTGCGCGCCAGCACCTCGGCGCCGACGGGCGTGAGTTCGAGCCGGTGGGTGGAGCGGGTCAGCAGCTCGGCGCCGAGCAGCTTTTCCATCTGCTTGATCGCGTTGCTCAGCGCGGGCTGCGTGATCGCGAGCCGGCGCGCCGCGCGGCCGAAGTGCCCTTCCTCGACCAGCACCGAGAAACACTGCAGCTGGCGCAGCGTGAGCGCACGCAGGGGCAAAGCGGCCATGGGCGTCCTGGTTATCGATTCAATGAATCAAATTATAGAAATTCAAAATTTTCCTTATGAGCACGCACTGCCTAGACTGCGCCGCATGACCCTAGCCGCGCCCACGCCTGCTCCTTTCACCCTCGAAGCGATGCTGCGCGCCATTCCCAAGGTGGAGCTGCACTGCCACCTCTTCGGCACCGTGCGCCACGACACCTTCCGCCAGCTCAACCAGCGCGCCGGCGCGCCGCTGGCCGACGCGGAAATCGACGGCTTCTACACGCGCGGCGAAAAGCCCGTGGGCGTGCTGCGCGTGCTGCGCGCACTCGACGCCCAGCTGGTGCGCAGCGCCGACGACCTGTACCAGCTCACCCTCGAATACCTGCAGGACGCGGCCTCGCACGAGGTGCGCTACGCCGAGTTCTTCTGGAACCCGACCGGCACGGTGCACGGCTCGGGCATTGCCTACCCGCTGGCGCAGGGCGCGATCGTGCGCGCGATCCACGATGCGCAGCAGGCGTTCGGCATCACCGGCCGGCTCATTGCCGCCATCGACCGCGAGGCCAGCGCCGAGGCGGCGGTGGAGATGGTCGAGTGGGTCAAGTCGCATCGCTGCGACGAGGTGATCGGCATCGGCATCGACTACCGCGAGAACGACCGGCCGCCCGAGCTCTTCGCCCGCGCGTACGCCGAGGCGAAGAAGGCCGGCCTCAAGACCACCGCGCACGCCGGCGAGTTCGGCATGCCCTGGACCAACGTGCGCACCGCGCTCGAGCTGCTGCAGGTCGACCGCATCGACCACGGCTACACGGTGGTCGACCAGCCCGACTTCGCGCGCCAGTGCGCCGAGCGCGGCGTGATCTTCACCGTGGTCCCGACCAACTCCTACTACCTGCGCACGCTGCCGCCCGAGCGCTGGGCACTGGACCACCCGATCCGCCGCATGCCCGGCCTGGGCCTGCGCATCCACCCGAACACCGACGACCCGACGCTGCACCAGGTCACGCCCACGGGCGCCTGGCTGATGATGGTGCGCGACTTCGGCTTCGGCCTGGACGACCTGCGCGGCTTCATGCACAACGGCCTGGCCGGCGCCTGGATCGACGACACGCAGCGCCGCCAGTGGCGCGCCGAATGGAGCGCCGACTTCGACGCGCTGCGCGCCCGCCTGCCCTGCGAACCCACGCCTTCCGCCACCCCCTTCCCCGGATGAACCCCGCCATGACCACGAACCGCCGCCTGATCCTCGCTGCCGCCGCACTCTGCGCCGCCCTGCCCGTTGGCGCCCTCGCCCAGCCGGCCTGGCCCGCCGCCAAGCCCCTCACGCTGATCGTGCCCTACACGGCCGGCGGCAGCGTGGACGTCAACGCCCGCCTCGTGGCGCAGCGCCTGGGCGAACGGCTCAAGCAGTCGGTCGTGATCGAGAACGTGAGCGGCGCGGGCGGCGCCATCGGCGTGGCCAAGGCCGTGAGCGCGGCGCCCGACGGCTACACGCTGGTGGTCGGCCCCGACAGCGCCATCGCCATCGGCCGGCTGGTCAACCCCTCGGCCTTCCGCTTCGATCCGCTGAAAGACCTGGCGCCCGTCGGCCTGCTCAACACCGCGCCGATGGTGCTGGTGGCGCGCCCCGGCCTCGATGTGCGCAGCTACGCCGACTTCGTGAAGCTCGCCAAGGCCCAGCCGGGCCACTACAACTACGCCACCTCGGGCGTGGGCACCGTGCTGCAGCTGGCGATGGAACTGCTCAAGGAACGCAGCGGCATCTTCGTGACCCACGTGCCCTACCGCGGCGGTGCGCAGATCGCCACCGACGTGATCGGCGACCAGGTCGACCTCGCGATGCTGGTGAGCACCAGCGCCATCCCGCACGTGAACGGCAAGCGCCTGAAGGCCCTGGGCATCACCGGCAGCCAGCGCCTGCCAGCGCTCGCGCAGGTGCCCACCTTCAACGAGATGCCCGGCCTCAAGGGCTACGACATGGTGAGCTGGACCGGCATCTTCGCGCCCGCGAAAACGCCGCCGGCCGTGGTGGCGCGGCTCAACCAGGAACTGAATGCGGTGCTGCAGGAGGAAGGCGTGCGCGCCAAGCTGGCGGAACAAGGCGCTTTGCCGGGCAGCGGAACGCCGGAGGCGTTCGGGAAGTTCGTGCAGGCCGAGTACGCACGCAATCAAAAGATCGTGCAGACCGCCAACATCAAAGAGTAAGAAGCTCGCCCCCAGGCTGCGCGCACTTCGTGTCGCTTCTCCAACCCCCTACCGGGGGCAACACCTGAGGCCCGGCAAAGCCGGTTCCTCGGTGTTCGCTTGAAGGGGCCGACGCAGAGTCGGTCAGTGGCTGGCTGAAAAGGCTCAGCCGGCCTTTTCGTTGCTCTCGTCTTCCGGCCAGTCGCGGATGTACGCCTTGAGCATCTTGTTCTCGAAGTTCTGCGCGTCGACCACGGCCTTGGCCACGTCGTAGAAGCTGATCACGCCCATGAGCATGCGCTTGTCCATCACGGGCATGTAGCGCGCGTGGCGCTCCAGCATGATGCGGCGGATTTCGTCGAGGTCGGTTTCGAGCGTGCAGGTGACGGGCGCGTCGTCCATGGCCTTGCGCACCAGCGTGGTCCCGACCTGGCCGCCGTTGTTGACGACCGCCACGATCACTTCACGGAAGGTGAGCATGCCGACCAGGTCGCCGTGCTCCATGACCACCAGCGAACCGATGTCCTTGTCCGCCATGGTCTTGGCGGCTTCCGCCAGCGGGTCGTCGGGCGTGGTGGTGAAGAGCGTGTTGCCCTTGACGCGAAGAATGTCGCTGACTTTCATGGTGGTGCTCCTCTCGGGGATTCGTCGTTCTCGGCGTCGTGCCGATTTGAATATAGCCCACAATCGACGCCGACCCGAACGCCCCTGTCGCCTGTGCAAGCATTGCCGGCGTCACGGGGCATTGCGAAGAGACAACAGAAAGGCCTTCATGCCCGGTTATTCCGACCCCGGTTTCGACACCCTCGCGCTGCACGCCGGCGCCGCCCCCGACCCCACCACCGGCGCGCGGGCCGTTCCCATCCATCTGACGACCTCCTTCGTCTTCGAATCCAGCGACCACGCGGCCGCGCTGTTCAACCTGGAACGCGCGGGCCACGTGTATTCGCGCATCAGCAACCCGACCAACGCGGTGCTGGAACAGCGCGTGTCGGCGCTCGAAGGCGGCATCGGCGCCATCGCCACCGCCAGCGGCCAGGCCGCGCTGCACCTGTCGGTGGCCACGCTGATGGGCGCGGGCTCGCACATCGTCGCGAGCACGGCGCTGTACGGCGGCTCGCAGAACCTGCTGCACTACACGATGCGCCGCTTCGGCATCGAGACCACCTTCGTGAAGCCCGGCGACCTCGATGGCTGGCGCGCCGCGGTGCGCCCCGAAACCAAGCTCTTCTTCGGCGAAACGGTGGGCAACCCGGGCCTGGACGTGCTCGACATTCCCGCCGTGAGCGACATCGCCCACGAAGCCGGCGTGCCGCTGCTGGTCGACTCCACGCTCACCTCGCCCTACCTCATCAAACCCTTCGACTGGGGCGCCGACCTGGTCTACCACTCGGCCACCAAGTTCCTGTCGGGCCACGGCACCGTCATCGGCGGCGTGGTGGTCGACGGCGGCAGCTTCGACTGGGAGAAGTCAGGCAAGTTCGCCGAGCTCACGCAGGCCTACGACGGCTTCCACAACATGGTGTTCAGCGAGGAAAGCACCGTCGGCGCGTTCCTGCTGCGCGCGCGCCGCGAAGGCCTGCGCGACTTCGGCGCCTCGATGAGCCCGCACACGGCGTGGCTGATCCTGCAGGGCATCGAGACGCTGCCGCTGCGCATGGAGCGCCACATCGACAACACGCAGAAGGTGGTCGAGTTCCTGGCCAGCCATCCGTTCGTGTCGCGCGTGGGACATCCGCTGATCGAGTCGCACCCGAGCCATGCGCTCGCGCAGAAGCTGCTGCGCCACGGCGCGCGCGGCGCGGGCGCGGTGTTCAGCTTCGACATCAAGGGCAGCCGCGCACAGGGCAAGGCCTTCATCGAGGCGCTCAAGCTGTTCAGCCACCTGGCCAACGTGGGCGACTGCCGCAGCCTGGTGATCCACCCGGCCAGCACCACGCACTTCCGCATGACCGACGAGGCGCTGGCGGGCGCGGGCATCTCGCAGGGCACCATCCGCCTGTCGATCGGCCTGGAAGACCCGGCCGACCTGATCGACGACCTCAAGCGCGCGCTGAAGGCCGCGGAAAAGGCAGGTGCCTGAGATGAACTACACCGTCAACGGCCACGACACCTACTGCTACACCGCCGGCAAGCCCTTCGATGCGACCAAGCCCACGGTGGTGTTCATCCACGGCGTGCTCAACGACCACAGCGTGTGGATCTTGCAAAGCCGCTGGTTCGCCAACCACGGCTGGAACGTGCTGGCGGTCGACCTGCCGGGCCACTGCAAGAGCGCCGGCGCACCGCCGGCCAGCGTGGAAGAGGCCGCGCAGTTCGTCATCGCGCTGCTCGACGCAGCGGGCGTACAGAAGGCCGCGCTGGTCGGCCACAGCTTCGGCTCGCTGATCGCGCTCGAAGCCGCGGCACGCGCGCCCGAGCGCATCACGCAGCTCGCGATGGTCGGCACGGCCTATCCGATGGTGGTGTCGCCCGCGCTGCTCGAAAGCTCGGTGAGCGATCCGCAGCGCGCCATCGCGATGGTCAACACCTTCTCGCACTCGCTGCTGGCGCCGCCGCCTTCGTCGCTCGGCCCGGGCACGTGGCTGTACGGCAGCTCGCGCGCGCTGATGCGCCGCGTGCTCGCGAGCAACCGCGAGGCCAATGTGTTCCACATCGGTTTCAAGGCCTGCAACGACTACGCGAACGGCGAAGCCGCGATGGAGAAGGTGCAGTGCCCCGTGCTGTTCCTCCTGGGCGACGCCGATCAGATGACGCCGCCGCGCGCCACCAAGGCGCTGGTGAGCAAGGCGCGCAACGCCAAGGTGGTGACGGTGCATGCCGGCCACGCGCTGATGAGCGAGGCGCCGGACGAGGTGCTGTTCGCGCTGCGCGACTTCGTCGCGGGCTGAAAACTGTGAAGAACGCGGGGCGGCCTAGCTGCCCAGCGCGTTGATGTCCGCCGGATCGAGCAGCACCTTGCGTGCGCCCCGGCGCGCCACCGCGAGCATCGCGCGGCCCACCTTCTCGGTGGTGGTCACGCGGTCGGGCCACCAGCGGTGGGCCAGCCCGAGCACGGGCTTGAGCACCACGATCGCGGCGTCGTACAGCGGCGTCTTCGAGCGCACGCCGTGCAGCGGCTGGATCATGCCGGGCCGGAACATGTAGGACGCGCGAAACGGCAGGCGCATCAACGCGTTCTCGGTCGCGCCCTTCACGCGCGCCCACATGCGTTCGCCGCGCTCGCTGCTGTCGGTGCCCGCGCCCGTCACATACGTGAAGGTCATGCCCGGGTTGAGCCGCGCCAGCACGGTGGCGGCGGCCATCGTCAGGTCGTAGGTGATGCGCTTGTACTCGGGCTCCTTCATGCCGACCGACGACACGCCCAGGCAGAAGAAGCAGGCGTCGAAGCCCGTCAGCTGCGACTCGATGGCGCGGTAGTCGAACATGTCTTTGTGGACCAGGTCCTGCAGCTTGGGATGCTGCTGCCCGGTGGCACTGCGTCCCACGGCCACCACACGCTCCACGTCGGGCGCCAGCAGGCACTCGCGCAACACGCCCTGCCCCACCATGCCGGTGGCGCCAAAGATCAGGATGTTCATGGGAGGGAAGCTCCGAAGCGGTCAGACCGCGAAGGCCGCGGGCTTTTTCTCGAGCACGGCCAGCAGCAGGTCGACGTCGAGGCTGGAAGGCTGCGGCGGCTGCAGCGCGCCGAGCAGGCGCGACAGCGTTTCGATGTGCGGCAGCAGCGGACCGAGAAAGCGCGTGCCGTCGGCACCCGCCACCAGCAGGGTCGGGAAGGTCTCGACGTCGAAGGCGTCGGCGATCTCGGCGTGGTCCTCGATGTCGACCCAGGCGAAGCGGAACTGCGGGTGCGCCTTTGCCAGCTCGACCAGCAGCGGCCGGTAGTCGCGGCAGGTGCCGCACCATTCGGCGCACAGGCACACGACCCACAGCGCATTGGCATCGGCGGAAGAATCGACGGGGACGACGGGAACAGCGCTCAAGGTGGATACGGCGAAGGTGGGATGGCGAACCCGGGTGGTGCGGCCGCGGGGTCGTGGCTATTATCAACAAAGCCCCTGCGGGGCGCAGGAGACCCACGATGAACACCTCCACCCCTGCCGCACCGGACGCGCCGGCCCCGGTCGATCCGCGCCGCTTCACCAGCTTTGCCGAGTTCTATCCCTTCTACCTGACCGAGCACGCCAACGTCACCTGCCGGCGTCTGCATTTCGCGGGCTCGACGATCTCGCTGCTGTGCCTCGTGGCGCTGGTGGTCACGCTCAATCCGTGGTGGCTGCTGGCCGGGCTGGTGGCGGGCTACGGCTTTGCCTGGGTCGGGCACTTCGGCTTCGAGAAGAACAAGCCCGCCTCGTTCAAGCGCCCGCTGTACTCCTTCATGGGCGACTGGACGATGTACCGCGACATCTGGGCCGGCCGGGTCAAGATCTGACGGCCCACGCCAGGGCGCTCCTAGATCAATAGCACGTCGCCCAGCCGCAGCGTGCGCAGCGGGCCCTTCTGCCACAGGTCTTCGAGCGGTTCGGCGCGCGGCATCAGCAGCTCGCGCAGCAGCGGTTCGATGGGCGTCGACGGGTCGGCCAGCAGCACGTAGCGCGGGTCCTGGTTGGCGGGCTCCTCGGCCAGCGGCGCGATCCAGTCGAGCCGCACCAGCGTGTCGATCACCGGCGCCAATTGCAGCCCGTCGACCCGCATGCGCGTCAGCAGTTCGCTCGCGCCCATGCCCTTGGCCGGCGTGGCCTGCGCGCGCGCCAGGTGCTGCAGCACCTCCATCGCGAGCTGCATCGGCCAGCCCGCCGCGCCGCCCCGGCGCGCCACGCCCGTCAGCAAACTCGGCAGGTAGGCCGCGATGACGGCGCCCAGCAGCACGATCACCCAGGCCACGTAGATCCACACCAGCAGGATCGGGAAGGTGGCGAAGGCGCCGTACAGCACCGAATAGGTCGGCACCAGGCTTAGGTAGTAGCCCAGCACGCGCTTGGCGATCTCGATGGCCGCCGCCACGAAGAGGCCGCCGGCCCAGGCGTGCGACCAGCGCACCGTGGTGTTCGGCACGTAGTGGTACAGCCCGGCCATGCCCGCCGCGAGCAGCAGGAATTCCAGGGTGTCGAAGGCCAGCTTGACGATGCCTCCACCCACCACGTCGCGCGACGCGGCGAACACGTACGAGGTGGTCGACAGGCTCACCGCAAGGATCAGCGGCCCCAGCGTAATGGTGGCCCAGTAGATCAGCACCCGCTGCGCGAGCGGCCGCGGCGTGCGCACGCGCCAGATGTTGTTGAGCGTCTTGTCGATGGTGAGGATCAGCGCGATGGCGGTGATCAGCAGCACCACCAGGCCCGCGATGCCCAGCCCGCTGGCCTTGCTCGCGAACTGGTTCAGGTAGCCCAGCACCTGGCGCGCGATGTTGTCGGGAATCAGGCTCTCGATCAGCCAGCGCTGCAGGCGGCCCTGCATGGTGGCGAACATCGGGAACACGGTGAACAGGGCGAGCGCCACCGTGAAGAACGGCACCATGGCGATGGTGGTGGTGAAGGTCAGGCTGCTGGCCGTGAGGCCGAGGCGGTCTTCGCGAAAACGCTCCCCCAATACCGCTGCGGTGTTGCGCCAAGGAAAGCGCGAAAGATCCCTCCAAAGCTGCCTGCGATTCATGGCCGGTATCATGCCATCCGCTCTTTCCCGAGATGCGCCACACCCGGTGCGCCTCCCCCTCTCTCTTTCGCCGCCACCGTGTCCGACACCCCACTCCCGCCCTCTTCCGTCCGCGCCACCCGATGGGCCGCCGTGGGCAGCCTCGTCGGCCTGATCGTGCTGGGCCTGGCCTGGGAACTGTGGCTGGCGCCGCTGCGCCCGGGCGGCTCGCTGCTGGCGCTCAAGGTGCTGCCGCTGGTCATTCCGCTCGCGGGGCTCTACAAGAACCGCATGTACACCTACCGCTGGGTCAGCCTGATGATCTGGCTTTACTTCACCGAGGGCGTGGTGCGCGCCTGGAGCGACACCAACGGCATGGGGCAAATCCTCGCGCTCGTCGAGGTGCTGCTGTGCCTCGTGCTCTTCGCGGCCTGCGCGTGGCATGTGCGCCTTCGCCTGCGCCACGCCAAGGCCGCCGCTGCCGCTGCCCGTCCCCTGGAGGCTTCCGCCCAATGACCACCTCTTCTTCCCTCCTCGACCAACTGCGCGCCATCGTCGGCGCCACGCACGTGCTGACCGAGGGCGACCTCGCGGCCTACGAACAGGACTGGCGCAAGCGCGCGCGCGGCAAGTCGCTCGCCGTGGTGCGCCCGGCCAATGCGCAGCAGGTGGCCGACGTGGTCAAGGCCTGCGCCGCGGCCGGCACGGCCGTCATTCCACAGGGCGGCAACACCGGCCTGGTGGTCGGCTCCATTCCCGACGACAGCGGCACGCAGGTGGTGCTGAGCCTGCAGCGCCTGAACGCCATCCGCAACATCGACGCCGCCAACCTCACGATGACCGTCGAGGCCGGCTGCATCCTGCAGACCCTGCAGGAGACGGCCGAGAAAGCCGGCTACCTGTTCCCGCTGAGCCTGGCGGCCGAGGGCAGCTGCACCATCGGCGGCAACCTCGCGACCAACGCGGGCGGCACGCAGGTCGTGCGCTACGGCAACACGCGCGACCTGTGCCTGGGCCTGGAAGTGGTCACGCCGCAGGGCGAGATCTGGGAAGGCACGAGCGGCCTGCGCAAGGACAACACGGGCTACGACCTGCGCGACCTGATCGTCGGCAGCGAAGGCACGCTGGGCGTCATCACCGCCGCGACCATGAAGCTGTACCCGCTGCCCGCCGCGCAGCTCACGGCCTGGGCCGCCGTGCCTTCGCTCGACCACGCGGTCACGCTGCTGGGCCTGGCGCACAAGCACCTGGGCTCGGGCCTCACGGGCTTCGAGGTGATGGGCAAGTTCGCGCTGAGCCTGGTCGACAAGCACATGCCGCAGCTGCGCGTGCCCTTCATCGCCGACGAGGCCGTGCCCTACTGCGTGCTGCTCGAGAACTCCGACAGCGAGTCCGAGGACCACGCCCGCGCGCGCTTCGAGGCGCTGCTCGAAACCGCCTTCGAAGACGGCTGCGTGACCGACGCGGTGGTGGCCGAGAACCTCACGCAGGCGCACCAGCTCTGGCACATCCGCGAGAGCATTCCGCTCGCGCAGGCCGAGGAAGGGCTGAACATCAAGCACGACATCTCGATCCCGGTGTCGCGCATTCCCGCCTTCGTGGAAGCGACCGACGCACTGCTGAAACGCGAGATCGCCGGCGTGCGGCTCGTGAACTTCGGCCACCTGGGCGACGGCAACCTGCACTACAACGTGCAGGCGCCCGAGAACATCGACACCAAGGCCTTCCTGAAGAACGAGGAAGAGCGCATCAACACGCTGGTCTACGACGCGGTCGAGCAGTTCGGCGGGTCGTTCTCGGCCGAGCATGGCGTGGGCTCGCTCAAGGTCGACAAGCTCGAGAAGCACAAGTCGCCGGTGGCGCTGGAGATGATGCGGGCGATCAAGCGCGGGCTCGATCCGAAGAACATCCTGAACCCGGGGCGCGTGATCCGCGTCTAGCCAGAAAAATCCTCGCCGCGCAGCTCGATCGGCTGCCCATGCGGCGTGCGCTCCGCGGCGTGGTCCCACGCGTGGCGGTAGCGGGCCAGCTCGTCGCCGGAACTCGCGCCCTTGCGGGCCACGAGGCCTTCGAGCGCGGCGAGCCAGTGGCGGTAGTAGGTGTCGCCCGTGTCCGGGTCGCCCGCGGCCTGCGCGGCGCTGATCTGCGTGGCCAGCGCCTCGGCCCATTCGACCCAGCTGAACAGGTCGCGCTCGTGCAGCGCGAGCGTCATCGCGAAGGCCTGCGCCTCCCACGGTTCCCGGAACACCGGCCCGTCGGCGTCGCGCGGCATGCCCGGAGCGAGTGCGAGCGGCGGCATGTCGTTCGCCTTCATGCCGCGGGCTCCAGGTAGCTTTCCCACGCATCGACCGACACGGCCAGGTTCTGGCGCGGCGCGGCGTCGCCCCACAGCTCGGCTTCGTCGAAGACCACGGTGTAGAGCCATTGCGGCTGCTCGCCCAGGCCCTGTGCATTCGCATCGGCGAACACGTGCGCGCCATGGATGTGCTCGATCGTGCCGCGCTTGCCCTGCACATAGCCCGGCAGGCGCGTGTGGTGGTCGACGCGCCCGAGGTGCATGCGCACGGTCTGCCCGACCGCAAAGCGCGCGGGCGCCGATGCGGGGCGCTCGGTGCCGGAGCCCTTGGCGAGCACGGCGGGCACGTTCGCGGCCTGCAGCACGCGGGCGACCGGCGCGGCCGGATGGTGCATCTGCCCGGACGCGATCTCGTCCGCGAAGACCTGGCCGCGTTGCAGCATGAGCTGCTCCAGCGCGCCGAGCCAGATCTGGTAGTAGCTCAGGTCGCGGTAATCGGGCAGCGTCTCGCGCGCGGCGCGGCTGGTGTCGATGTTCCAGGAGCCGGTGGCGCCCATGGCCAGCGTGAGCGCCAGCGCGCGCGGCTCCCAGGCGCCGTGGAACAGCTCGCCTTCGGGCTCGGGCGTGACGGGGCCGAAGCCGGGTTGTCCGCCGAGGTCGGCGTGGGTCGTGTAGGTCATGCAGCACTCCTTGCCGAGGGCGCCTCGACCACGCGCGTGCCGATCATCGAATCGCGCGAGACCAGCGCGGCGAGTTCGTCTTCGCTCCAGCCCTCCGTGCCGGCCGGGCGCTGCGGGATCACGAGGTAGCGCACCTCGGCGGTCGAGTCCCAGACGCGGATGCGCGTGGTCTCGGGCAAGGCGGTGCCGAAGTCGGCCAGCACGCCGCGCGGGTCTTTCACGGCGCGCGAGCGGTAGGGCGCGCTCTTGTACCAGGTGGGCGGCAGGCCGAGCACGGGCCAGGGGTAGCAGCTGCACAGGGTGCAGACCACCATGTGGTGCTGGTCGTCGGTGTTGGCCACCGCGACCATGTGCTCGCCCTGGCGGCCTGTGTAGCCCAGCGAGGCGATGGCCGCCGTGGCGTCGGCCATCAGCCATTCATGGAACTTGCGGTCGACCCAGGCCCGCGCCACCACCCGTGCGCCGTTGCGCGGGCCGATGCGGGTCTGGTAGGTGTCGATCAGCGCGTCGAGCGCGGCGGGGTCGATGTAGCCTTTTTGCGTGAGCACGCTTTCGAGGGCGCGCACGCGCAGGTCCATCTCGCCGAGTTCGCTGTGGTCGTGGGAATGGTCGTGAGAGTGGTCATGGCCGGTCATCGGCCGATGCTAGCGCCGCCCCGTAAAATTCCC
Source organism: Variovorax sp. V118 (assembly GCF_041154445.1). Classification (GTDB taxonomy): domain Bacteria; phylum Pseudomonadota; class Gammaproteobacteria; order Burkholderiales; family Burkholderiaceae_C; genus Variovorax; species Variovorax boronicumulans. The sequence continues at coordinate 3,706,433 of NZ_AP028663.1, forward strand.
AACATGACCCTCCCTGCCCGCCCCGTCCGCTCCCAGTACGAAGATTTCATGCGCCACGTCGACACGCACGGCGTGTTCAAGAGCGACCGCACGGGCACGGGCACCAAGAGCGTGTTCGGCCACCAGATGCGCTTCGACCTGAACGAGGGCTTTCCGCTGGTGACCACGAAGAAGGTGCACCTGAAGTCCATCATCCAGGAACTGCTGTGGTTCCTGACCGGCTCCAGCAACAACAACTGGCTCAAGGAACGCGGCGTCACCATCTGGGACGAATGGGCGCGCGAAGACGGCGACCTGGGCCCGGTGTACGGCGTGCAGTGGCGCAGCTGGCCCACGCCCGACGGCGGCCACATCGACCAGATTTCCGACGTCATCAAGACGCTGAAGAGCAACCCCGACTCGCGCCGCATCATCGTGAGCGCCTGGAACGTGGCCGAGCTGTCGAAGATGGCGCTCATGCCCTGCCACGCCTTCTTCCAGTTCTACGTGGCGCCGCCGCAGGCCGAGGGCGAGCGCGGCAAGCTCAGCTGCCAGCTCTACCAGCGCAGCGCCGACATCTTCCTGGGCGTGCCCTTCAACATCGCCAGCTACGCGCTGCTTACGCACATGGTGGCGCAGCAGTGCGACCTGGACGTGGGCGACTTCATCTGGACCGGCGGCGACTGCCACATCTACAGCAACCACGCCGAGCAGGTGAAGCTGCAGCTCAGCCGCACGCCCTTCCCCTACCCCACGCTGCACATCAAGCGCAAGCCCGACTCGATCTTCGACTACCAGTACGAAGACTTCGAAGTGCTGGACTACAAGCACGGCGATCCAATCAAGGCGCCGGTGGCGGTGTGAACGCGATGAGCGCCACCACGCCCCGCATCAACCTGATCTTCGCGCGCGCCGCCAACGGCGTGATCGGCGTGAACAACACCATCCCCTGGCACCTGCCGGAGGACATGGCCCACTTCAAACAGCAGACCGCGGGCGCACCCGTGGTGATGGGCCGCAAGACCTGGGACTCGCTGCCGCCGCGCTTTCGCCCGCTGCCGGGCCGCCGGAACATCGTGGTCACCAGGCAAACCGATTGGCAGGCCGAAGGCGCGCAAGCGGTCGGCAGCCTGCCCGATGCGCTGTCGCTGTGCACGCCGGCGGACTCGCCCGAAGTCTGGGTGATCGGTGGCGCACAGATCTACGCCGAAGCCGAACCACTGGCCCAACGCGCGGTGGTCACCGAGATCGCACGCGACTACGAAGGCGACGCGCACGCCCCCGTGCTCGACGCCGCCGTGTGGCGCGAGACGCAGCGCGAGTCGCACGTCTCGGCCAAGGACGGCCTGCCCTTCAGCTTCGTGACCTACGAACGCATCGCGGCATGACGGCACCGCACCGTACGCCCGGTCCCCCGCTGCGGCTGTCGCGGCGCACGATGCTGGCCGGTGCCACCCTGCTCGCCGGCCTCGCGCCGCTGCAGGCCCTGCAGGCCGCCGGGCCGCTGGAGTCGGACGAAGAGGCGCTGTTCATGCCTGGCACCGCGCGCCCCACGGCCGACGGCCGGCTCGAGGTCGACGTGCATGCCTGGGTGTTCGAGCGCGAGCACCGCTGGGGCCTGGACGCCGCGCTCGCGCGCTACCTCGGCATGAACCTGAAGAAGCTCACGCCGGCCGCGCGGCTGCGCTTCAGCCAGCGCACGGCGCTGTTCCATGCCGAGTCGGAAGAAGACAAGGTGATCGACGTCGTCTTCGACGGCTCGGCCACGCGCCTCACGATGCCGCCCACGGGCGCCGACGGCCGCAGCAACCTGCGCGCGGTCGTCGAGGCCTCGCACATCCCGGCGTCACAGGAGTGGCTGCCGTTCCACGGCGTGACCGGCCCGGGCGAGCTGCTGCCGCGCTTTCGCGGCCGTGCGCAGATCGTGCCGGCGCAGGGCGTGTCGGTCATCTCGGACATCGACGACACCATCAAGCGCACGCAGGTGCGCGACCGGCGCGAGATGCTGCTGAACACCTTCGCGCGCCGCTTCGAGGCCGCGCCGGGCATGGCGGCGCACTACCGCGCGCTGGCGCAGGCGCCCGGCACGCGCTTTCACTACCTCTCGGGCAGCCCGATCCAGCTGTACCCCGCGCTCACCGACTTCATTCGCGACGCCGACTTCCCCGCCGGCAGCATGCACCTGCGCGAGAGCACGACGTGGCGCACGCTGATCCCCAGCGCCGAGGATTCGCGCGCACACAAGCTCGGCGTGATCGAGCGGCTGCTGGCCGAATTTCCGCAGCGCCGCTTCCTGCTCGTGGGCGATTCGGGCGAGGCCGATCCCGAGATCTATGCGCAGGTGTTCCGCGCGCATCCGCAGCGCATCGACGGCATCGTGATCCGCGACGTGACCGACGAGAACCGGCTGTCCGACCGCTACCGCGCCACCTTCGAAGGCATCGCGCCCGTGGTCTGGCACCTGCTGCGGCCCGACACCACCGCCTGGCCCATTCAACCGGCCAATCGATAGCGGCGGGTCACGCCGTGCGCGCGCCCAACCAACGCCGATAGCGCTTCGTCAGCCGCTTCGTGCGCAGCTGGTCGAGCACCAGGGTCAGGAACGGCGAGTGCGCGGGCGCGCTGTTGCGGCCCGGACGCAGCGTGCGCAGGCGGCGCTTCACCAGCGCCATGCGCGCCAGCGCGGCCATGACCTGGTCCTTCCAATCGACCTGCGGGCTCTGCGCCGCCGCGTCTTCGCCCGCGCGCCAGCGTGCGGGCAGGTCGGGCGCCACGGCCAATGCGGTGGCCATGCCCACCACGGCAACGCCTTCTCCCAGCACCCGTTCGGCGACGGCGCGGCGCACGATGCCGCCCGTGGTCATGACCGGCATGCGCGCCTCGGCGGCCAGCTCCCGGGCGAACTCCAGGAAGTAGGCCTCGCGCGCCAGCGTGCGGCCGTCGGCGGTGCGTCCCTGCATCGCCGGACTTTCGTAGCTGCCGCCCGACAGTTCGACCAGGTCCACGGCCTCGTCGTTGAGCCAGCGAATGACCTGCTTCGCATCGTTCTCCGAGAAGCCGCCGCGCTGGAAGTCGGCGGAGTTGAGCTTCACGGCCACGGCGAAGCCGCGCGCCACGCGGGCCCGCACGGCACGCACCACGTCGAGCAGAAAGCGCGCGCGGTTCTCCAGGCCGCCGCCCCAGGCATCGGTGCGCTGGTTGGTCAGCGGCGACAAAAACTGCGAGAGCAGGTAGCCGTGCGCCGCATGCACCTGCACGCCGGTGAAGCCCGCGCGCTCGGCCGCCTGCGCCGTGGCGGCGAAGCGGTCGACGGTCTCGGCAATCTCCGCCTCGCTCATCGCCCGGGGCTGCACGAAAAGCTTGCTGTGCTTGCCCAGATCGAGCGCCACCGACGACGGCGCCCAGGCCGTGCCGCCCATGCTGATCTGCACCTGGCGGCCCGGATGGTTGATCTGCATCCACACCTGCGCGCCGCCGCTGCGCGCGACCGCGGCCCATTCGGTGAAGCGCTCGAGCGGCGTGTCGGCTTCGAGCACGACGCCGCCCGGGCCGGTGAGCGCGCGGCCGTCGATCATCACGTTGCCCGTGAGGATCAGGCCCGCCCCGCCCTGCGCCCAGACGCGGTACAGGTCGTGCAGCGCCGCGCCCGGCAGTTGCCCGGCGTCGGCCATGTTTTCCTCCATGGCGGCCTTGGCCAAGCGGTTGGGCAGGACGCTCCCGTTGGGCAGGGTCAGCGGCAGGAAAAGCGGCGAGGAGTTCACGATGAGGACCGGGTGGTGGAGTGGAAAACCCGATGCCAAGATTCAAGCCAACTTGAAGGTCAAGCGATATGAAGATCGGTGAACTGGCAGACAAGACCGGCATGGCGCCCTCGGCCATCCGCTTCTATGAGCAAAGCGGCCTGCTGCCCGCGCCCGAGCGCGGCGCCAATGGGTACCGCGTCTACACCGAGGCCGCGCTCAAGCGGCTGCAGCTGATCCAGATCGCGCAGAACCTCGGCTTCTCGCTGGACAGCCTGCGCAGCGCCTTCGCGGGCTGCGAGGTCTTCTCGGCCGACGACCTGCTCGAGCGGCTCGACGGCCGCGTGCGCGAAATCGACCAGCTCATGGCCGGCCTGCGCGCGCAGCGGCGCGACCTGACCGACCTGCGCGCCACCTTGCGCCAGACCTGGGCCGCCGGCGAATGCATGGACCCCGCCACGCTGGCCGAAAGCATGGCTACGACCAGAAACAAAGTGGCACGTCCCTCGCGCCCGCAGAAAGAACTGGAAACTTCGGTACACGCCTCGAAAGGCATGCGCGGCGCAGGGTTTAGACAGCGCTAATTGTTTGTGCGCACAATGTCCGAACCGCCCTCCCCTCAACACAAGGAGACGACCCATGTCCATGGAATTTCTTCGGACCCTCGCCGAGCAGAAATTGCCATACGTCCTCCACACGCCCGCAGACATCGACAGGCTGCGCGTGCTGCGTGCCGCCGATCTCGTGACTGCCTTCATTCCGCCGTCGGAGCACGCGCCCGACGAGCGCGCAATCCATCAGCTGGCCCAGGTGGAATCGATCACCGCGAAGGGCCGCCTGGCCCTGAACAAGGCGACCTCTTCGTTCATCGAACTCTGACGAACCCGAATCGTCAGACCACGCCCTGCGCCAGCATCGCATCGGCCACGCGCACGAAGCCGGCGATGTTCGCGCCATCCACGTAGCTCACGCTGCCGTCGGCGCGCGAACCGTAGTGCAGGCACGACTCGTGGATGCCCTGCATGATCTGCAGCAGGCGCGCATCGACCTCGTCGCGCGTCCATGACAGACGGGCCGCGTTCTGGCTCATCTCCAGGCCCGACGTGGCCACGCCGCCCGCGTTGCTGGCCTTGCCCGGTGCGTACAGCACGCCGTGGCCTTCGAGCACCTTCACGGCCTCGATGGTCGAGGGCATGTTGGCGCCTTCGGCCACGCACACCACGCCGTTCTTCACCAGCGTGCGCGCGTCTTCCTCGTTGAGCTCGTTCTGCGTGGCGCTGGGCAGCGCCACGTCGACCGGCACGTGCCACGGCGTGGCACCGGCCACGAAGCGGGTGCCGGTGCGCTCGGCGTAGTCGCTCACGCGGCCGTAGAGGTGGTTCTTCACGTCCATCAGCACGGCGAGTTTTTCGGGTGTGAAGCCTTCCTCGTCGACCACGGTGCCGCTCGAGTCCGACACGGTGACCACCTTGGCGCCCAGCGCCATGGCCTTCTCGATGGTGTACTGCGCCACGTTGCCCGCGCCCGAGACGCTCACGCGCAGGCCGTCGAAGCTGCGGCCCTTGCGCTTGAGCATTTCCTGCGCGAAGTAGACGTTGCCGTAGCCGGTGGCCTCCGGGCGGATCAGCGAGCCGCCGAAGCTCAGGCCCTTGCCGGTGAACACGCAGTCGGCGCGGTTGGTGAGCTTCTTGACCATGCCGGCCATGAAGCCGACCTCGCGCCCGCCCACGCCCACGTCGCCGGCCGGCACGTCGGTGTCGGAGCCCACGTGGCGGAACAGCTCGGTCACGAGGGCCTGGCAGAAGCGCATCACCTCGCCCTGGCTCTTGCCCTTGGGGTCGAAGTCGGCGCCGCCCTTGCCGCCGCCCATGGGCAGCGTGGTCAGCGCGTTCTTGAAGGTCTGCTCGAAGGCCAGGAACTTGAGGATCGACAGGTTCACCGAGGGATGGAAACGCATGCCGCCCTTGTAGGGGCCGATGGCCAGGCTGTGCTGGATGCGGAAACCGCGGTTGACCTGCACCTCGCCGTGGTCGTCCACCCAGGACACGCGGAACATGATCACGCGCTCGGGCTCGACCAGCCGCTCCAGCAGGCTCTGGCTCGTGTACTTGGGGTGCTTCTCGATGTAGGGCCACAGGCTCTCCATCACTTCGGTCACGGCCTGCAGGTACTCGGGCTGTCCGGGGTTGCGTTGTGCGACGTGTGCGAGGAACCCCCCGGCGGATGCGTGCTTCATTCCAATCAATCCTCTGTTTTCCAAAACGGTGCATAACCTTATGCGAATCCTGCATTTTGCCGGATCGAAGAACCACATTGAGGCGCAAAACCCCAACAAGGTGCGTTGTTTGGGGCGCGCGGCGTGGTGAGGCCCCAACTTGGAACATCGCCGGAGCCCACCGGCGCCCGCAAAAGCGGTCAGAATCCCGCCCCGCGCGCCCTCCCGCACGGCCCGCTTCGGAATTCAAAGATGCAGATCAGCTACCGCTTCCAGTTCTCCCAGGCGCATGTGCTCACCGGCTTCCTGCGCAACCTGCAGCAGGTCTGGTGGGTCCGGTTCAAGTGGCCGTTGGCGCTGCTGTTCGCCCTCGCCCTGGCCATATGCGTCTACGAAGGGTTGCCCGTCCTGGCGGTCGTTTTCGCGGTCGGCATCGCGCTGCTGCTGAGCGCGCCGGCCATCGCCCGGCTGGCCCTCCATCGCTTCAGGCAGAGCCCCTTCTACAACGACGAGATCGACTTCTCGCTGTCGGAGAGCGGCTCCCACGCACGGGGCCGCCACAGCGAGGTGCGCCACGGCTGGGAGGCCTACACCAAGGCCCGCCGCTTCAAGGACGGCCTGCTGCTGTGCCACGGCCCGGACGCCTTCCACTGGTTGCCCGATGCGGCCGCGGCCGATCCGGCCGCCATTGCAGCGGCGCAGCAGCTCGCACGCGCGCGCATCCGGGACTACCGCGAGCTCTGACCGGGAACCGGGGACGATGAAGGCAAGGCGCCTCGGATCAACGGCACGCCCGCCTGCTACTTGCGCGCCTTCTCGATCTCCGCCATCAGTTCCTTGACGGTGGCCTCGCCGACCGAGGCCGTGTACTTGTCGATCACCGGTTTCACCTTGGCGCGCAGCTTCGCCATCTCTTCGGGCGGCAGCTCCGAAACCGTCATGCCGGCCTTCTTGAGCGCATCGAGCGCGCTGTCGGCAGCGCCGCGCGAGGCCTGGCGCTGGAACGTGGTCGCCTCCGCGGCGGCCTCGTTGACGATCTTCTTTTCGTCGGCACTCATGCCGTCCCAGGTCTTGCGGCTGATCAGCAGCGCCTGCGGGTTGTAGATGTGGCGAGTCTGGGTGATGTACTTCTGCACTTCCGCGAAGTTGGACGACAGGATGGTCGTGTTCGGGTTCTCCTGGCCGTCGACCGCCTTCTGGTCGAGCGCGGGGTACAGCTCGGGGAACGGCAGCGGCGTGGCGTTGGCGCCCAGCGCGCTGAACATGTCGATGTAGATCGGCGACTGGATCACACGGATCTTCAGGCCCGCGATGTCGTCGGCCTTGACGATCGGACGCTTGCTGTTCGTCAGGTTGCGAAAGCCCAGGTCCCAGTAGCCCAGGCCGTGCAGCGCCTTGTCCTCCAGCTTGGCCATCAGCTTCTGGCCGAAGGGGCCGTCGGTGACGACGTCGGCTTCCTTGCCGCTGTTGAAGAGGAACGGGAAGTCGTAGGCCGCGAACTCCTTCACCTGCGCCGACAGGATGCCGGCGTTGAGCACGGTCATCTCCACGGTGCCGCCCTGCAGCGCCGACACGGTCTGCAGGTCGCCGCCCAGCGTGCCGCCCGGGAACAGCTTCACGGTGATCTTGCCGCCCGACTTCGCGGCCACGAGGTCGGCGAACTTCTGTGCGCCCTGCGCCTGCGGATGGCCGGCCTGGTTCTGGAACGCGAACTTGATGGTGCGCTCCTTGAGCTGCGCGAACGCACCAGGGGCGGCGAACGCGAGGGCCGCCGCCACGGCGGCCAACAACAGGGTGCGCTTCGAATGCTTCGTCTTCATGGTGATGTCTCCTTCTCTTTTTTGGGGATGGTGCAAACGGCTGGGCCTACGCCCTCTTCTTGAACAACGCCGAGGCCCCGCTGGCGCGAGCCACCTCCTCGGCGGCCTGGCACAGCGCCGGTCCCAGCGCCTCCATCCGCTGCGGCGTGAGCCGCACCGACGGGCCCGCGATGGTGACGACCCCGATCGCCGTGCCGTCGGCGCCGAACACGGGCGCGGCCATGGCGGTCATCGCGGGGGCGAACACCTCGTTGATCATGCTGAAGCCGCGCTGGCGCGCCGCCTTCACGAAAGCCATCACGGCCTTGAGCGACGTGGGGGCCTTGGGGCCGTAGTCCTCGGGCTTGCCCAGCCCCTTCTTGGCGACGAGCGCCATCGCGTCGTCCTCGCCCATGGTGGACAGCCACGCGTGCCCGGCGGCGCTGCACGAGAGCGCGACCGACAGGCCCATGTCGGGGTCGTAGCGCAGGCCATGCGTGGCGCCTTGGGCCTTCGCGACAAAGGTCAGGTCTTCGCCGTCGACCACCGCCAGGCGCACGAGCTCGCCCGAGGTCGAGGCCAGCTGGTCGAGCAGCGGCTGCGCGATGTCGACGATGCCCGAGCGGCTGAGGAACGACAGGCTGATCGAGACCAGCTTGATGGTCAGCACGTAGTGGCCGTCGCGCGCCTCCTGCCGCACGTAGCCGCAGCGGATGAGCTCCGCGAGCAATCGGTGCGATGCACTCAATGGAATCTGCAATTCGCTGGCCAACGCCGACAGCGCGCACCCCTCGGGATGCTCCGCCAGATGTTCCAGCACCTTGAAGCTGCGTTCCAGTATTCCGCTCATTTCGTCCTCCAGATGTCGTCTCGTCAACGCGGGCGATGCGGCCCGCCACTCAGGGTCCGCCAGCGTAGCAGAACTCGGGGAAGGGATTTCCATTATGGAAATTCTTTCCAACAAAAATACGATCGCCTCCGTCCGGCATTTTTTCCTTCCCCCTTTCTTCCTTCCCGCCCGAGGACCCTTCGTGAAACTTCTTCGTATGCTTGCCGTGGCCGGCCTGTGCGCCGGCCTCACCGCCCCGTCGTGGGCGCAGCAGGAGCGCGTGATCCGCTTCGGCCACCTGAACAACGCCGACCACCCCGTGAGCTTCGGCGTCAAGCGCTTTGCCGAACTCCTGTCGGCCAAGAGCGGCGGCAAGATGAAGGTCCAGGAGTTCCCCGCCTCCCAGCTGGGCAACGAGATGCAGCAGCAGTCGGCCCTGCAGGGTGGTGTGCAACAGATGTCTGCGCCGGCCACCACGTCGCTGGCCGGCATCGTCAAGGAGTTCGGCCTCGTCGACTTCCCCTTCTCGGTGAACAACTTCGCACAGGCCGATGCGCTGCTCGACGGGCCTCTGGGCCAGGCCCTGATCGCCAAGCTCCCCGAGAAGGGCCTTGTCGCCCTGGGCTACTGGGACCTCGGGTTTCGCAACGTCACCAACAGCAAGCGTCCCATCGCCAAGCCTGAAGACCTCGAGGGCTTGAAGATCCGCGTGATCCCCAACCCTGTGTTCCTCGAGACCTTCAAGGCCTTCAAGGCCAACCCGGTGCCGATGCCCTTTGCCGAGCTGTACGGCGCCCTCGAAGCCAAGGCTGTCGATGGCCAGGAGAACCCCTATGCGGTGATCCTGTCGAACAAGTTCTACGAAGTGCAGAAGTTCGTCAGCGCCACCAACCACGTGTACGCCGCCAACATCGTGCTGGTGAGCAAGAAGTTCTGGGACTCGCTCACGCCCGCCGAGCAGAAGATGATGAACGACGCGGCCAACGAGGCGCGCGGCTACCAGCGCCAGGTCAGCCGCGCCGCCGCGCAGAAGGCCGTGGGCGACCTGCAGGCCAAGGGCGCGCAGTTCAACGAGCTCAGCGCCGCCGAGCAAAAGCGCATGCGCGACATCGCCAAACCCGTCGTCGACAAGTTCGCCGCCCAGTACGACCCCGCCATCGTCAAGCTCTACAACGACGAGCTCGCACGCATCCGCAAGTAAGTCAGCAAGCCAGCCCGTCCCTCACCGAAGCTCCCCATGAAGATCCTCGTTCTCCACGGCCCCAACCTCAACCTGTTCGGTCGCCGCGAACCGCACATCTACGGCAAGACCACGCTCGCCGAAATCAACGCGCAGTTGCAGGCCCTTGCCGGCGAACTCGGCGTGACGCTGGACACCATCCAGTCGAACCACGAAGGCGACCTGATCGACTTCCTGCACACCCACATCGACGATGCGCAGGGCGCGCTGGTGAACCCCGCCGGCCTCACGCAGCACGGCGTGCCGTTGCACGATGCGATCAAGGCCATGCCGTTCCCGACCATCGAGGTCCACATGTCCAACATCGCCGCGCGCGAAGCATGGCGCGCGCATTCGATCATCTCGCCGGCGGTGAAGGGCACGGTCCAGGGCCTGGGCCCGCTGTCGTACCTGGCGGCGCTGCGCGCGCTGGTCGACATGCAGCGCCAGGCGCAGGCGCAAGCACAGGCCTCCGCATGACCCGCTGGCTCGACCGGTGCTGCACCGGCATCGAGGCGCTGATCGCGGCCGCGCTCGCGGTCATGGTCGTGCTCGTGTTCGGCAACGTGGTGCTGCGCTACGGCTTCAACTCGGGCATCACGGTGTCCGAGGAAATCTCGCGCTGGCTCTTCATCTGGATGACCTTCCTGGGCGCCGTGGTGGCGCTGAAGGAGCACGGCCACCTGGGTGTGGACATGGTGGTGCAGAAGCTGCCCCCCATCGGCAAGAAGATCTGCCTGGCCGTCGGCCATGCAGTCATGCTCTACATCGTCTGGCTGCTGCTGCAAGGCAGCATCGCGCAGGCGCGCATCAACTGGGACGTGACGGCGCCCGTCACCGGTGCGTCGATGGCCATCGTCTACGCGGCGGGCATCGTGTTCTCGGTGCTCGCCGGGCTCATCCTGGCGCTCGACCTGCTGCGCCTGCTCACGGGGCGCATCGCCGACCATGAACTGGTGATGGTGCAGGAGTCGGAAGAAGCGGTGCAGCTGCAGCAGATCCTGGGTTCGCAAGACGCCAAGGAACCGGGGGCACGGCCATGACCATCGCTGTTTTCGTCGGCTCGCTGTTGCTCGCCATGGCGATGGGCATTCCCATCGCCTTCTCGCTGCTGGCCAGCGGCGTGGCGCTGATGTGGCACCTCGACCTGTTCGACGCGCAGATCCTCACACAGAACGTGATCGGCGGCGCTGACAGCTTTCCTCTGCTGGCCGTGCCCTTCTTCATGCTCGCGGGCGAGATCATGAACGTGGGCGGCCTGTCCAAGCGCATCGTCGACTTCGCGCTCGCGCTGGTCGGCCACGTGAAGGGCGGGCTGGGCTACGTGACCATCATGGCCGGCTGTCTGCTCTCGGCGCTCTCGGGCTCGGCCGTGGCCGACGCCGCCGCGCTCACCGCGCTGCTGCTGCCGATGATGGTGCGCGCGGGCCACGACAAGCCGCGCGCGGCCGGCCTCATTGCGGCCACCGGCGTGATCGGCCCCGTGATTCCGCCGAGCATCGGCCTGGTGATCTTCGGCGTGGCGGCGAACGTGTCGATCTCCAAGCTGTTTCTCGCGGCCATCGTGCCGGGCCTGCTGATCGGCGGCGCGCTGTGGATCACCTGGGCCTGGCTGGTGCGGCGCGAAAAGATCGTGCCGCCGCCGCGCAAGTCGTCGGCCGAGATTGCCGCCGCCTTCCGCAACGCGCTGTGGGCGCTGATGCTGCCGGTGATCATCCTCGTGGGCCTGCGCATGGGCGTGTTCACGCCCACCGAGGCCGCGGTGGTGGCCGCCGTGTACGCGCTGTTCGTGTCGACGGTGGTGTACCGCGAGATCACCTGGAAGGACCTGTACGCCATCTTCGTGAGCGCAGCCAAGACCAGCGCCATCGTGATGTTCCTGATCGCCGCGGCGATGGTGAGCGCCTGGCTCATCACGGTGGCCGACCTGCCCTCCAAGATCGTGGGCATGCTGCAGCCGTTCATGGGCAACCAGATGCTGCTCATGATCGCGATCATGGTGCTCGTGATGGTGGTGGGCACGGCGATGGACATGACGCCGACCATCCTCATCCTCACGCCGGTGCTCATGCCCGTGGTGAAGGCGGCCGGCATCGACCCCGTGTACTTCGGCGTGCTGTTCATCATCAACAACTCGATCGGTCTCGTCACGCCGCCGGTGGGCACGGTGCTCAACGTGGTGGCCGGCGTCGGCAAGATCTCGATGGACGACGTCACGCGCGGCGTGGTGCCGTTCATGCTGGCCGAGTTCGCGATCCTGTTCGTGATGGTGGCGTTTCCGCAGCTGGTGATCGTGCCGGCGCGGTGGTTCGGGGGCTGAGCCGATGCGCGCTATCTGTCTCGCCGCGCTCGCCCTGCTCGCGGCTTTGCCCGCGGCCGCACAAGACCCCGAGCGCGAGGTATTGCCCGAGCAGCGCCAGCGGCTGGCCTTCATCGCGCCCTCCGGCCTCGCGCCGCTGGGCAGCGGCAAGATGGTCTTCAGCGCCTTCCACGTCACAACCGGCCAGGAACTGTGGGTCACCGACGGCAGCAATGCCGGCACCACCTTGCTGAAGGACATCCGGCCGGGCTTCCGGGGGTCGTTCCCCGCCGGTCAGGTCGCATTCAAGGGCCACGTCTACACCACGGCCACCAACGGCGCGAGCGGGCTCGAACTGTGGCGCACCGACGGCACCGCCGCCGGCACGACGCAGGTGATCGACCTGCGCCCCGGCGAGGAAGGCGCGATGCCCAACGAGTTGACCGTGTTCCGCGACGCGCTCTACTTCGTGGCCGACGACGGCCAGACCGGCTTCCAGGTGTGGAAGACCACGGGCGATGCGAAGAGCACCACGCGCGTGTCCGCCGTCGACGCCGGGCCGCGCGCCCTCACCCGCCAGCTCACTGTGGCCGGCCCGCGCCTGTTCTTCACCGCAACCACGCGCACGCACGGCCACGAACTCTGGGTGACCGACGGCACGCCCGAGCACACGCGCCTCGTGAAGGACATTCGCCCGGGCCTTGAGGACGCGGGCATCCAGAACCTCACGGCCGTGGGCAACGACCTCTACTTCACCGCGCACGACGGCGAACACGGCACCGAGCTGTGGAAGAGCGACGGCACCGCACACGGCACGCAGCTGGTGAAAGACCTGCGCTCCGGCGCCGCGCCCTCGCGGCCGACGCACCTGGCAGTGCTGGGCCGCACGCTGTACTTCTCGGCCGACGACGGCGTGCACGGCATCGAGCTGTGGAAGACCGACGGCACCGCGAAGGGCACAGTGCTGGTGAAGGACATCCGCCCCGGCCCGAGCGGCGCCATGTCGAGCGCGATCGCCGTGATGGGCGGCAAGCTCTACTTCGCCGCGACCGACGGCGTGTCGGGCGCGGAGCTGTGGCGCAGCGACGGCACGGCGGCGGGCACGGTGCGCGTGAAGGACATCGCACCGGGCGCGGAGAACGGCTCACCAGCGCGCTTCGCCGTCATCGGCGCGCGCCTGTGGTTCGCGGCGAACGGCGGCGGTGGCCGTGGCGTCGAGCCGTGGACCAGCGACGGCACGCCGGCCGGCACGCGTGCGGTGGCCGACCTGGCCGCGGGCGAACGCCACGCCATGCCGCTGGGCTTTCGCGCGCTGGGCGACGCGGTGCTCTTCGTGGCCGACGACGGCCATGGCAACGACCGGCTGTGGTCGCACCGCAGGGACGGCAAGGTGACATTGATCGGCGATCCGCTCAAGGAGCGGCTGCGCTGACACCGAAGGCCTGCGTGGCCGCGTAGTCGCGCAAGGCCTGCTGCATGGCTACGGCGATGGCGGGGTGCGTCGGGTCGTGGCCCGCGCCCTGCGCCCACTGCAGCGGCGCGCCCAGCACCTGCGCCAGCGCCTGAGCGCCCTCGGGCGGACACAGCGCGTCCTGCGTGCCGTGCACGATCAGTGTGGGAACAGCAGGCAATGCGACGCAGCGCTGCAACAACGAGGGCGCATCGAGCCAGCAGCCGTGCCGCAGGTAGTGGCTCTGCACGCGGTAGCGCGCCACGAGCCGCGGCAGCGTCGCTTCGTCGATCGGCGGCGCTGTGCCTCCGGTGGCGAGGCGCTGCTCCCAGTCGAACCAGTGGCGCGTCAGCGCGCACTGCCGCGCCCAGGTGCCGTGCGCGAAGACCTCGGCGATCGGCACCGTCACCGGGCATTGCCGGCGCCCGGCCTCGTCCCACAGTGCGCGCCATGCGGGGCCGTCGTGCTGCAGGGCGCCAGCGAAGAGCGCGTGGATGTCGCCCGGGCGCGCGAGGAACACGTTGCGCAGCAGCAGGCCCGCGACGGCCTCCGGTGCGTCGAGCGCATGCATCAGCGCCAGCGTGGCACCCCACGAGCCGCCCACCACCAGCCATCGATCGATGCGCAGGTGCGCGCGCAGCAGACGCAGGTCGGCCAGCAGATCGGCGAGCGTGTTGTGTTCGATCGATCCTGCAGGTGTGCTGAGGCCCGAACCGCGCTGGTCAGGGCAGACGATGCGGTAGTGCGCCGGATCGAAGCCCCGGCGCAACAGCGGCGAGCAGCCCGAGCCCGGCCCGCCGTGCAACACCACCACCGGCAGGCCCGCCGGGTTGCCATGCTCCTCGACGTGCATCACATGCCCGCCGTCCAGAGGCAGGCGATGGGTGATCGTCATTGGCGCGTGTTCTCAGCTCAGCGCGTTCGCGTCGGTGCGAAAGACGAGGTCGCCCGCACGCCGCGCGCCCGGCACGAAGCGGATCGGCGTGCCGACGTCGCGCGGATCACCCGCCGCCTTGACCATCGCCTCCACCTCCTCATGCCGCGGACTCTTGGGGCACACCGGGTCCGTGGCCGCCGCGTCGCCCGTCAGCAGGAAGGCCTGGCAGCGACAGCCGCCGTGGTCCTTCTCCTTCTCGTCGCAGCTCTGGCAGGTGCTGCTCATCCAGCCCGTGCCACGGTAGGCGCCGAAGGCCGGGCTCTCCTGCCAGATGCTGCGGATGCTGTGCTCGCGCACATTGGGAAAGTCGAGCCCGGGCAGCATGCGCGCGCTGTGGCACGGCAGCGCCACGCCGTCGGGCGCGACCACGAGGAACACGCTGCCCCACCCCGCCATGCAGGGCTTGGGCTTGCCTTCTGCGTAGTCGGGCACCACCCAGAGGATCTTCATGCGGCCGTCCAGGCCCGGGCGGTGGGTTTCCACCACCGCTTCGGCCGTGGCCAGCATGTCGCGCGAGGGCATCAACATCTCGCGGTTGCGCCAGGCCCAGCCGTAGTACTGCACGTTGGCGAGTTCGAGAAAGTCGGCCTCCATTGCCTCGGCCATCTCGATGATGCGCCCCACGTGCGGCAGGTTGTAGCGGTGCATCACGCAGTTCAGCACCATCGGGTAGCCGAGCTCCTTGATGGTGCGGGCCACGCGCTGCTTGAGGTCGAAGGTCTTCGTGGAGCTGAGGAAGTCGTTGAGCTCGCGGCTCGAATCCTGGAACGACAGCTGGATGTGGTCCAGCCCTGCCCGCTTCAACGTCTCTGCGCGCTGCGGCGTGAGACCCACGCCCGAGGTGATCAGGTTGGTATAGAAGCCGAGCTCGTGCGCCGCCGCGACCAGCTCGGGCAGGTCGTCGCGCAGCAGCGGCTCGCCGCCCGAGAAGCCCAGCTGCACCGCGCCCATCGCGCGTGCTTCGCGAAACACGCGAATCCATTCGGCCGTGTCCAGCTCCTCGCGGTAGCGCGTGTAGTCGACCGGGTTGGAGCAGAAGGCGCAGTGCAGCGGACAGCGGTAGGTCAGCTCGGCCAGCAGCCACAGCGGCGGCTTGGCCACGGCGCGGGGTTGCAGCTCAGCGGATCCAGTGGCGTCCATGGGCCTGCTCCAGGAATTCGAGCACGTCGGCATGCAGGTCGCTCTCGCCGAAGGTGCGCTCCAGGTCGGCCACAAGCGCGGCCACCGAGGTCTTGCCGTCGCAGCGCTGCAGGATCTCGGCCGCCGGCCCGTTCAGCTTGATCATGCCCTCGGGGAACAGCAGCACGTGGCACTGCTGCGCCTCTTCCCATTGCATGCGGTAGATCGAGGTGAGCGCCGGCTGGGCATCGTCGGTCCATGCGGTCATGGCTGCTGGTCTTTCGGAAGGTCGTCGGGATAAGCCTTCTCGATCGCGTCGAGCATGGCCCAGAGGATGTCGAGCTTGAAGCCCAGGATGTGCAGCGCGCGCTGCTGCCGCTCGCGCGTGGTGCACCACTGCATCGCCACTTCGAGGCCGTGCTCGACGTCGCGGTCGGCCAGCGGAATGCGGCTGCGAAAGTAGTCCAGGCCCGAGGTGTCGATCCACGGGTAGTGCGTGGGCCAGCCCGCGAGCCGGTCCTTGTGGATGCGCGGCGCGAACATCTCGGTGAGCGACGAAATCACCGCCTCCTGCCACGGCGCCGTGCGCGCGAAGTTGACGTAGGCATCGACCGCGAAGCGCACGCCGGGCACCACGAGCGCATGCGACTCGAGCACCTCGCGCGCCAGGCCGGTGGCGATGCCCAGGCGGGTCCAGATCTCGATGCCGCCCGCGTTGGCGCCTTCATGGTCGCCATGCCCGTCGTGGTCGAGCATGCGCACCACCCAGCGCCGGCGCGTGGCGCGGTCGTCGCAGTTGGACAGAACGGCGGCGTCCTTCACCGGGATGCGGCACTGGTAGTAGAAGCGGTTCGCCACCCAGCCGCGCACCTGGAAGGGCTGCAGCTCGCCCGCGTTGAGCCGGCGATTGAACGGGTGGTGGCTGTGGTAGCGCGACTCCATGGCGCGCAACCTCGCTTCGAACGCCTGCGGGGACCATGGGCCTTGTGTCTCTTGGGTCACGTGTTCAGATCTCCAGGGCCATGCCGTCGAACGCGACCTCGATGCCGCGGCGCACGAGCTGCGCACGCTGTGGCCCGTCTTCGTCCAGGATGGGGTTGCTGTTGTTGATGTGGATGAGCACCTTGCGCCGCGCTGCGCAGGCGTCGAGCGCCTGCAGCATGCCGGGGCCGTGCGGCCCGTCGCACTGCGGCAGGTGGCCCATGTCGGCCGCGTGCTTCTTGCCGAGCCCGGCCGTGACCATCTCGTCTTCGGTCCAGAAGGTGCCGTCGACGAGCACGCAGTCGCAGGCGTCGAGGCTGCGGCGCTCGGCCTCGCCGACCTGCGCCAGGCCCGGCGCGTAGAGCAGGCGCTTGCCGGTGGCGGGGTCTTCGATGAGCACCGCGGCGTTCTCGCTGCGCGCCTCGGTCTGGCGGCGCGGCGAATACGGCGGCGCCTTGCCGGGCACCGGCACGGCCTGCAGCCGCAGGCCGGCGATGTCGTGCCAGGCACCGCCGCCGGCCTCGAGCGACAACGGGTGCCAGGTCACGCCGCAGTAGCTGTCGAGCGTGCGCAGCAGCGGCAGGCTGCCGCTGAGGTCGTCATGGGCCTCGGGCGTGCAGTACAGCTGCAGCCGCTGCCCTTCGCGCAGGCTCAGCAGGCCTGCGACGTGGTCGATTTGAGAGTCCATCAGCACCACCGCCTCGATCGGCGAATGGCGCAGTCCGTGGCGCGGCCACAGGGCCGGCGAGGCGCGCAGTTGCGCGCCGAGGTCGGGGGAGGCATTCAGCAGAATCCAGCGTTCGCCATCGGCCGACACGGCGATCGAACTCTGCGTGCGGGGCATGGCCCGCACCTGCCCGCTTCGCTGGCCGGCGCACAGGCGGCAATTGCAATTCCATTGAGGGAAGCCACCGCCCGCTCCCGAACCCAGCACCAGAATCTTCATGGGGGCCCAACAAAAAAACACGGCACCGGCGCAAGGCCGGTGCCGTGGGTCTGCGCGCTCAGCGAGCGGAGATGTACATCGTGATTTCGAAACCGAAACGCATTTCTTCGAACTCAGGCTTGCACCATTTCATCGCATTGCTCCTTCAGTGGTTGGGGTTGAGGACATATCAATAGACGACGATCTTTCCCGTCGGGCGCGGGCTATGGCAGTCGTTGTAAAAGTATTCGCCCGGCGTGTCAAAGGTGTGGGTCTGCGACTGGCCCGGGTTCAGCCTGAAATTGAACCGCCCTTCGAAGAACTGCGTGGCGCAGTGGGTGTTGGCGTTGGCTGCGGGGTTGGTGAAGGTCACGGCGGTGTTGACGGGCACGCGCATGAAGGTCGGCGTCATGGCATTGACGGCCGTCGACTCGGTCGCGCCCGGTTCGTTCGTCGGCGTCTGCACGCGCGCCAGGAACACGGTGTTCGGCGTCGGCAGTGCCGCGCCCTCCACCGCCGCGCCCGACACGGGCCGACGCACCACGGGCGGTGTCGGCGTAGCGGCCGCGGTCACCGCGCCGCCGACCTTGAAGGCCCACAGCCGGTCGCCGCGCGGGGCCGAGTCGCCGTACGGAATGCTGGTGCCGCCCGAGAACACCGCGATGTACTGCTCGCCGTCGATCTCGTAGGAGACCGGGCTCGCGCTGATCGCCGCGCCGGTCTGGAAGCGCCACAGCTCGGTGCCGTCCTGCGCATCGAGCGCCAGCAGGTTGCCGTCGGGCTGCCCGATGAACAGCAGGTCGGAGGCCGTGCTCAGGATACCGTTGCCGTGCGCCACCGAGTACGGCAGCGGCTTCTTCCATTTGACGAGGTTGGTGCTCGGGTCGACCGCCACGACCGCCCCGGTCATGTAGGTGCCCGGCGGGCGCAGGCCGTTGCTCGACTCGCTGAGCGAGTGCGCCGCCGACACGTAGCCCATGCCCGTGTAGACCAGGCCCGTGCGCTGGCTGAAGGACTGGTGGTTCCAGTTGGCACCGCCGCCGTGGCCCGGGATGGACAGGATCGGCACGTCCCAGTGCGCGTCGTACAGGCAGCCCTTCGTGTAGTTGGGCACCGCGCGGTTCGGGTCGCCCGGAATGGCCGTGCCCAGCGGCTGGTCGACGATGCAGGTCTCGGTCCAGGCGCCCTGGCGCGGCAGGGGCTGCGTGGGCCAGCTGGCCTGGCGGGCGTCCTGCTTCACGGGCACTTCGTCGATGCCCAGCGGCGCGCTGCCGTCCTTGCGATCGAGGATGTAGTACATGCCCGTCTTGCTGCCGTAGATGACGACCTTGCGGTCCTTGCCGTCGATCTTCACATCGGCGAGCACCGGCGACATCACGTTGTCCATGTCCCAGATGTCGTGGTGCACCGACTGGAAGTGCCACTTGTACTCGCCGCTCTTCAGGTCGAGCGCGACGATGGAGTTGGCGAACAGGTTCTGGCCCGGGCGCGAGGAGCCGTCTTGCGACGAGCCGCCGCGCACGTTGCCGAAGGTCCAGTACACCAGGCCCAGCTCGGGATCGACCGCGGGATGAATCCACGGCGTGGCGCCGGTGCGTGCCGTGTCGGGTGCGCCGCCCCAGGTGTCGTAGCCGAGTTCGCCCGCGCGGGGCACGCCCCAGAAGGTGGTCAGCACCTTGCCGGTGAGTGCGTCGGCCGAGAACGCGGCGCCGCGGTTGCCATCGTTGGTGCCCAGGTACAGGCGCTTGTCGTGGTAGACCAGCGCGACCTTCTGCAGCGCGCCCTTGTAGTCGGGGTCGGTGCTGCTGGTCGGGTACTGCTTGATCCACTCGACGGCGCCGGTGTCGGTGCGCAGTGCCACGAGGCGATTGCCGGTGGCCACGGTGAACACCAGGCCCAGGTCTTTGGCGACGGCCACGCCGCGGCGGGTGATGCCGCCGTAGGGCGTGGTCCACTTCCACTTGGTCACACCGGTCTTGCCGTCCACCGCGACCACGTTGCCCAGTGCGGACTCGATGTAGAGCACGCCGTCGACGACGACGGTGGTGCTCTGGTTGTTGCCGGTGGTCATGCCGCCTTCGATCTGGTTGACCCAGGCACCACCGAGTTGCGTGACCAGGCCCTTGTTGATCTTGCGCAGGCTCGAATAGTTCTGGTTGCCCAGGTTGCCGCCGACCTTCGGAAAGTCCTTGTCGCCGGCGGTGCAGCAGTCCGACAGGTCGGCCGCGGGTGTGGCGGCGGCCGGTGGCGATGCGGGCGGCGGAGTGCCGGCAGACGGCGACGGCGCAGGGGCCGGCACGACGGGCAGCACGGGCGTGCCGCCACCGCCGCTGGAGCCGCCACAGGCGGTGATCAGCAACGGCGATGCAAGCACGCCGCACGAGATCAGCAGCGTGACCAATGATTTTTTCTTCATGGATGTCTCTACTCGGTGAACGTTGGAACAGGGATGTTCGAAACGACCGGTGGCGCGCACGGCGCCGCACCGGCCCCGGGAGGTCGTGGTTACTCGGTGGTGCAGAAAGGTGTCAGCCCCATCGCCGACTTCACGCCTTGCACGACGAGCTTCTGGAACTCGATCGCGCCCACGCCCGACAGGTCGGCGGTGAACGAGTGCGCGTTGTGCCCGAGGGTCGTGAGCCATGCGCGACCGCCGTCGTAGTACTGGCACCAGGCGACCGGATGGAAGTCGGCGTGGCCGGGATGCGGCGCGGAGGTGAGCGGCTTCAGCGTCGAGGTGTCGACCTTGGCCAGGAACTTCACCTTCGTCGGGAAGGGCATCAGGTTGTACCACTCGTCCTGGAACGAGAAGCGCTTGGGCACGTCCTTCGTCGAAGGGTCGTCCGAGACGATCTCGACGTCGCCCGCGCGGTTCGGTCCGTGGTTGTAGAAGTTCGCGTTGCCCAGCAGGCCTTCGTAGTAGGGCCAGTTGTATTCCGCGCCGAAGGCGTTGTGCAGGCCGACGAAGCCGCCACCGCGGCGCATGTAGTTGCGCAGTGCGGTGCGCGCGGCATCCTGGCTGGTGCTCACGGCGCCGTTCCACAAGGTGTCGCGGTTCGAGCTCGCGAAGATGATCGCCTTGTAGTTGTTGATGCGGCTGCCCAGCACGGCCACGTCCTCGGTCCAGTCGACCGTGATGCCCTCGGCCGACAGCATGCGCACGAGGCCTGCCTGCATCACGTTGTCGGTGTTCATCGTCGGGTTCAGGCCGGCCGCCATCGGCGTGCCGAGCACGGCATGGCGCGGGCCGGCGGTGCGCGAGTAGATCAGCACGCGGTCGGGCGTGCTGGCGAAGGCGCCCCAGTCGTTGTAGCACTTGGGGTTGGTGCCGCGGCAGACGTTGTAGTACTCGTCGAAGCTGTCGTCGACCTCGGCCACCGGCTCGGTGGGCGTGGCTGGCACTTCGTCGGTCGGTGCGGGCGGCGGTGCCGATGCAGCGGGCGCGGGCGCCACGGGCAGGAACGGCAAGGCCGCCCCGCCGCCGCCGTCGCCTCCACCGCAGGCACTCAATGCCAGTGCGAGCGCAGCGGCCGATGCAAGTCCGAAGGGAATGGATCTGGGATGTGTCAACGGAGTCTCCTCTTGGTGGTCAATGGCGGAATCGGACGGGCGCACGCGCCCAGCACGTGTCGCTGCGCCGCGGGTGGCGGCAGGCGCAGACGTGGGAGTGACGGAAATTGCCGGCGGGAACGAAGAAGGAATTCGTCGTCGGCCGTGGGGACGCGCTACTTGCGGATGCGCACGAGTTCGTCGTTGTAGAGCTTGACGATGGCGGGGTCGTACTGGGCGGCGAACTTGTCGACGACGGGCTTGGCGATGTCTCGCATGCGCTTTTGTTCCGCGGCGCTGAGTTCGTTGAACTGTGCGCCCTTGGCCTGCAGGTCGCCCACGGCCTTCTGTGCTGCAGCGCGGCTCACTTGCCGCTGGTAGCCGCGCGCCTCGTTGGCCGCGTCGTTCATCATCTTCTGCTCGGCGGGCGTGAGCGAGTCCCAGAACTTCTTGCTCACCAGCACGATGTTGGCGGCGTACACGTGGTTGGTGGCGCTCACGAACTTCTGCACTTCGTAGAACTTGTTCGACAGGATCACCGCATAGGGGTTCTCCTGGCCATCGACTGCCTTGGCTTCGAGGGCGCCGTACAGCTCGGCGAAGGGCATCGGCACCGGGTTGGCCTTGAAGGCCTTGAAGGTTTCGAGGAACACGGGGTTGGGGATCACGCGGATCTTCAGACCTTCGAGGTCTTCAGGCTTGGCGATGGGGCGCTTGCTGTTGGTGACGTTGCGAAAGCCCAGGTCCCAGTAGCCCAGGGCCACGAGGCCCTTCTCGGGGAGCTTGGCGATGAGGGCTTGTCCCAGGGGCCCGTCGAGCAGCGCATCGGCCTGCGCGAAGTTGTTCACCGAGAAGGGGAAGTCGACGAGGCCGAACTCCTTGACGATGCCTGCGAGCGACGTGGTGGCCGGCGCCGACATCTGCTGCACGCCGCCCTGCAGGGCCGACTGCTGCTGCATCTCGTTACCCAGCTGCGAGGCGGGGAACTCCTGGACCTTCATCTTGCCGCCGCTCTTGGCCGACAGGAGTTCGGCAAAGCGCTTGACGCCGAAGCTCACGGGATGGTCGGCGTTGTTCAGGTGGCCGAAGCGGATCACGCGCTCCTGCTGCGCTTGCGCAACAGCAGGAACGACCAGGGCGAGGGCAAGGCCGGCGGTGGCCAGCGAGCGGTAAAGCGTTCTCAAAGTTGTTCTCCAGCGTGCGATTGAGCGGTCCATGCCGGGGCGCTTCACACGCGCTCCGACTCCTGGCGGCGCGATCTTATCGATTTAGTGGAAAATCTTTCTACTAGTGAAAACACTTGGCAAAATGCTAGAGTCGTCTCATGACAGCCATACTCGAACGCAGCTTCAAGGTGCTCGAACACCTCTCCGGCCACCCCGAGGGCCGTGCGCTTTCCGCGCTTTCTGCCGAGCTGGAAATGCCGTTGAGCGCCACCCACCGCCTGCTGAGCGAACTGGTGCGCTACGGCTATGTGCGGCAGGACCAGAGCCATGGCGACTACATGCTGACCATCAAGCTGGTGTCGCTGGGCCTGAGCTTCTTGAGCAACAGCGGCATCGTCGACGTGGCGCAGCCGCTGCTCGACCGGCTCGCGGTCGCATCGGGCGAACTGGTGCGGCTGGCGGTGGTCGACGGCGACGAGCTCACCTTCGTCGCGAAGGCGCAAGGCGCCACGCGCGGGCTGCGTTACGACCCGGACATGGGCCTGTCGGTGAACCTCTCATGCAGCTCCGCGGGCCACGCATGGCTCTCGACCATGACGGACGAACAGGCGCTGCAGCTCGTCGCGAAGCAGGGCTTCGGCCAGCCGGAAGACTTCGGCCCCAAGGCGCCGACCACCGTGAAGGCGCTGCTCGTTTTCCTGCGCGCCACACGCAAGCGCGGTTTCTCGATGATCAACGAGGTGTTCGCCCCCGCGATGACGGCCATGGCCGCGCCGGTGCGCGGTGCGCACGGCGGCGTGATCGGCGTCATCACCATCGCGGGGCCGCTGGTGCGGCTCACGGAAGAACGCATGCTCGCGCTGGGCCCGCAGCTGCTGGCCGCGGCGGACGACGTGGCGCGGGCCAGCGGCGCGTCCGCACTGTTCAAGCGCCGGGCCTGAAGGCCCTGCCAGGTCTTCAGTCCACCTTCACCTGGAACAGCACGAAGCCCGTGCCACCCGGCTCGACCGTGCCCGTGAAGCGCCAGTCGATCGCGCCCGTGCCCCCTGCGGGTTGAACGGTGGTGCAGGCCACCGCGCCCGCAGGCGGCGCGTTCGCCGGCGTGGTCTTGACGCAGCCCGTGAGCGACGCCGGCGTGGTGCCCGTCGTCGCACTCACGAAGGTCGTGTAGCCCGGCGTCATGTCGTTCACGACCATGCTGCGGATCGGCGCGTCGCCGTTGTTCGTGTAGGTGATGCGGTACTCGAGCGTCTCGCCCGACTTGGCCTGGTTGTTGACGCCGAAGGTGCCGCTTTGCGTGATGTTGCGCACTTCCTTCTTCAGCTCCAGCGCCACGCCCGACACCGTCGTGAGGTCGTCCAGCGTGAAACTGCCGCTGAGTGACGGGCTCGCATTGGTGTAGGTGAAGTCGGCGCGGATCGTCGCCTTGTTGTTCGAGCCCAGCGGCGCCGTGGCGGGAATGAACTCCTGCACGATCACGCAGACCTTGCCCGCGAAGGCCACGGGCGTGGCCGCCGCGCTCGGCGGGTACAGCTGCGCGGCGCCGGGCTGCAGGCTGCCGGTGCAACCCACATCCGCGAAGACCTTCGTCGTCCAGCCGGTGATGGCCGGCGTGGCCGTCTCGCTCGCCACGCTGAAGCGCACCTGCCCTGCCGTGCCGGCCGTGAAGGTGTGGGCGTAGGTCACGGTGCTGCCCGGCAGGCCGGTCTTGGCGCCGTCGGTCGCGAAGGCGCTGTTGTCGACGTCGCCGAAGTTCAGGTTGGCGTGGCCCGTGCCGTTCCAGCTGAAGGCGATGCGGTCGGGCGTGCCGGTGCGCGTGTAGGTGTAGGTGCCACCGGCCGCGGCCACCGCCGAGCCCGAGGGCAGCGCGACGTTGCCCACCGAGGCGCCGGTCGACACGCGCGTGCCGGGGTTGGTTTCTTCCACGCACATCGCGGAGCCCGTGGCCGTGCCGGCCGGCACGCTCAGGCTGTAGGCACCCGACGCGTCCGTGAGCGCGCTCGCATACACGGTGGCGCCGCAGTTGGTCAGCCGCACGCTCACGCCCGACAGCGGACCCTCGCCGCCGTTGACGAGGCCGTCGTTGGCCGTGCCGCCGCCCACGCCGTTGTCCAGGAACACGCGGCCGCTCACGATCGCCGCGAGCGTGTTGGTGAAGGTACAAACCACCGCCGTGCCGTTCGTCAGCCCGGCCGCGGGCAGTGTGACGGTGCCCGCCACCAGGTCGACGGCCGCCGTCGCCCCGCCCGCCAGGCCCGTGCAGGTCGCGCCCGAGAACGCGAAGCCGCCGGGCATCGAGGCCGCGACTTCGGTCAGCACCGTCTGGGTGTTGGCCGTGGTGAGCGTCTTGATGGTGCCCACCACCGTCGAGCCCGCCACCGAGACGTTGATGCTGTCCGAGCCGAAGCCGTTGGTGCCGCTGAACGCGAAGGTGCCCGTGCCGCCCAGCGCCTGCTTGCGGATCTGCACCGTCGGCAGGCGGTTGTTGCTGTAGGTACAGACGATGGCCTTGCCGGCGTCGCCCGCGCCGATCACCAGCGTGTTGCTGGCCTGGCCGTTGGTGCCGCTCAAGGCGTTGGCCGTGGCGCCGCCGTCGGCGGTACACGACAGCACGGTCGTGTAGTTGGCCAGCGTGCCCGTCGTCATCGTTTCCGCAGGGAAGGTGATGGTGTTGCCCACGGCCGCCACCACCGCCGCACCGCTGTTGCCGGCCGTGGGTGCGGTCGCGGTGAACGCGGCCGTGTTGTTGGTCGCGCCCATGGTCGCGCCGATGCTGGCGACGTTGCCCGTCTCGCTGTTCGCGCCCCAGGCCTTGCGCACCTGCAGGGTGACCGTCTTCTTCGTGTTGGTGTAGGTACAGACGATGGCCTTGCCGGCGTCGGCCGCGGCAATCGCCAGAGTGTTGCTCGCCTGGCCGTTGGTGCCGCTCAGCGGGTTGGTGGTGGCGCCGCCGTCGGCGGTACAGGCGAGCACCGTGCTGTAGTTCGCGAGCGAGCCGGTGGTCATCGTCTCGGCCGGCAGCGTGAGCGTGCCGCCGACGACCATCGACACCGCCGCGCCGCTGTTGCCGGCGGTGGGTGCCGTCGCGGTGAACGCCGACGTGTTGCTGCTGCCGCCCGAGGTGGCGCCGATGCTGGCCACGTCGCCGTTCGTGCTGTCCGCGCTCCAGGCCTTGCGCAGCTGCACGGTGACGGTCTTGGGCGTGTTGGTGTAGGTACAGACGATCGCCTTGCCCGCGTCGCCCGCGCCGACCAGCAGCGTGTTGCTGTTCTGCCCGTTGGTGCCGCTGAGCGCATTGGCCGTGGCGCCGCCGCCGGCCGTACAGGCCAGCACCGTGGTGTAGTTGGCGAGCGTGCCCGGCGCCATCGTCTCGGCCGGCAGCGTGATGGTGTTGCCGGCCTGCACGGTCACGGCCGTGCCGCTGTTGGCGCCCGTGGGCGCCGTCGCGGTGAAGGCCGTGGTGTTGCTCGACCCGCCCGTGCTCGCGCCGATGCTCGCCACGTTGCCGGCGATGCTGTTCGCACCCCAGGCCTTGGCGATCTGCAGCGTGGCCGTCTTCGGCGTGTTGGTGTAGGTACAGACGATGGCCTTGCCCGCGTCGCCCGCGCCGACCACCAGCGTGTTGCTGGCCTGGCCGTTGGTGCCGCTGAGCGTGTTGGCCGTGGCGCCGGCATCGGCGGTACACGACAGCACGGTGGTGTAGTTCGCCAGCGTGCCCGTGGTCATCGTCTCGGCCGGGAAGGTGAGCGTGTCGCCCGCGGCCACCGACACCGCGGTGCCGCTGGTGCCCGCCGTCGGCGCCGTCGCCGTGAACGCGGCGGTGTTGTTCGCGCCGCCCGTGGTCGCGCCGATGCTCGCCACGTTGCCGGTGGTGCTGCCGGCGCTCCAGGCCTTGGCCAGTTGCAGCGTCGCGGTCCTGCGCGTGTTGGTGTAGGCGCAGTTCACCGCGCTGTCCGACGGCATGGTGAAGCTGCGGCTCAGGCCGCTGCCGCTCACCGTCACCGCGCTGCCGTCCGACACCTTGGTACAGGCCAGCGTCGTGGTGTAGTTGGCGGCGTTGCCGGTGGTGAAGGCTTCGGCCAGCGTCACCGTGGCGCCGCTGGCCGCGGTGGCCGTGGCGTTGGTGGTGGTGGCCGGCGCGGTGGACGTGCCGGCGGTCGCGCCCGTCACTTCGGCGGCGCTGCCGCTGACCGTCAGGTTGACCTTGTCGCCGGCGATGGCGCCGCTCCAGCTCTTGGACAAGGTCACCGCCGCCGTCTTGCGCGTGTTGGCGTAGGTACAGACGATGGCCGTGTCGGCCGCGCCCACCGTCAGCGTGTTGCCCGACAGCCCGCTGGTGCCGGTGCAGCTCAGCGCGCTCGTGTAGTTGGCGGCGCTGCCGGTGGTGAAGCTCTCGGCCAGCGTGATGACGCTGCCCACGGGCACGGCCTGCGCGGTGCCGGTGTCGGTTTCGGCCGCCGTGTTGGCCACCGAGGCCAGCGTGGTGAGGCCCGTGCCGGTGACGCTCACGGCGTCGTTGACGATCGCGCCCGACCAGGTCTTGGCCAGCGTGACGGTCGCCGTCTTCGCGGTGTTGGTGATCTCGCAAATGATCGGCAGGCCCGCATCGGCGTTGCCCAGGGTCAGCAGGTTGCCGCTGAGCGAGCCGCCGCCGGTGCAGCTCCAGGCGCTGGCGGTGTACGAGCCGGCGTTGGTGCCGAACGGCGTCTCCGACAGCGTCACGGTGTCGCCCACCGCCACGCGCTGCGCGCCGCCGGTGTCGGTCTCGTTGGGCGTGTTGGCCGTGGCCTGCAGGTTGAAGGCGTAGCCGATGTTGTGGTTCGGGTGCACCGTGCCCGACGCGGTCAGCGTGAAGGCGTCGTTGACCAGCGCGTTGACCCACTTCTTGCGCAGCTGCACCGTCGGCGCCTTGGCGTTGGTGACGGTACAGACGATGTTCGATCCCGCCACCGTCGCCGCGGCGTTCAGCGTGAACTGGTTCGTGTTCTGCGCGGTCCCGCGCGTCACCGTGCCGCCGCTGCCCATGCCCGTGCAGCTGACGTCGGTGATCACGTAGTCGGGCACGCCCGCGGCCGGCGTGTAGGTTTCGGTGAAGGTGGTCGCCGTGCCCGTCGCGGTCAGCGTCTGCAGCGGCCCGTTGACGGCCGTGCCGGCCACGGTGGTGGTGATGGTGTGCGCCGCCACGCCGTTGGTGCCCGTGAAGTCGAAGCCGGCCACGCCGCCGAGCGAACGCTTGGCGAGGGTCAGGGTCGCGGGCTTGCCGGTGTTGGTGTAGGTACAGACGATGGCCTTGCCCGCGTCGGTTGCACCGATCAGCAGCGTGTTGCTGTTCTGCCCGTTGGTGCCACTCAGCGCGTTGGCCGTGGCGCCGCCCCCTGCCGTACACGACAGCACCGTGTTGTAGCTCGCGAGCGAACCCGTGGGCATCGTCTCGGCCGGCAGCGTGATGGTGTTGCCCGCCACCACGTTCACCGTGCTGCTGTTGCCCGCCGTGGGCGCGGTCGCCGTGAACGCCGTGGTGTTGCTCGCGCCGCCCGTGCTCGCGCCGATGCTCGCGACGTTGCCGCTGATGGCGCCGGCGCCCCAGGACTTGGTCAGTTGCAGCGTGGCCGTCTTCGGCGTGTTGGTGTAGGTACACAGGATCGCCTTGCCCGCATCGGCCGGGCCGATCAGCAAAGTATTGGTGGCCTGCCCGTTGGTGCCGCTCAGCGCGTTGGCCGTGGCGCCGCCGCCGGCCGTACAGGCCAGCACGGTGTTGTAGTTCGCCAGCGTCCCCGTCGGCATCGTTTCCGCGGGGAAGGTGATGGTGTTGCCGGCGACCACGGTCACGGCCGCGCCGCTGTTGGCGCCCGCGGGCGCCGTCGCCGTGAAGGCGGCGGTGTTGTTCGCGCCGCCCGTGCTCGCGCCCAGGCTCGCCACGTTGCCGGCGATGCTGTTCGCGCCCCAGGCCTTGGCGATCTGCAGCGTCGCCGTTTTCGGCGTGTTGGTGTAGGTACAGACGATGGCCTTGCCCGCGTCGCCCGCGCCGACCAGCAGCGTGTTGCTGTTCTGTCCGTTGGTGCCGCTGAGCGCATTGGCCGTGGCACCGCCGCCGGCGGTACACGCCAACACGGTGTTGTAGTTCGCCAGCGTGCCCGGCGACATCGTCTCGGCCGGCAGCGTGATCGTGTTGCCCGTGGCCACGGTCACGGCGGTGCCGCTGTTCGCGCCCGTGGGGGCCGTGGCCGTGAAGGCCGTGGTGTTGTTGGTGCCGCCCGTGGAGGCGGGAATGCTCGCCACGTTGCCCGTGAGGCTGTTGGCGCCCCACGACTTGACCAGCTGCAGCGTGGAAGTCTTCGGCGTGTTGGTGTAGGTACAAACGATGGCCTTGCCCGCGTCGCCCGCGCCGATCTGCAGCGTGTTGGTCGCCTGGCCGTTGGTGCCGCTCAGGCTGTTGGCAGTCGCCCCGCCACCGGCGGTACACGACAGCACGGTCGTGTAGTTCGGCAGCACGCCGCCGTTCATGGTTTCCGCGGGGAAGGTGATCGTGTTGCCGGCCGCGACGGTCACGGTCGCGCTGGTGTTGGCCGTCGGCGCCGTCGACGAGAACGCCACGGTGTTCGCCGCGCCGCCCGTGGTGGCGCCGATGTTCGCCACGTTGCCCGTCACGCTGATGGGGTTCCACGACTTGGCCAGCTGCAAGGTCGCGGTCTTGCGCGTGTTGGTGTAGGTACAGACGATGTCCTTGCCGATGTCACCGAGGGCGATCGTCAGCGTGTTCGATACCTGTCCGTTGGTGCCGCTCAACGTGCTGGCCATCGTGCCGCTATTCACGGTGCATGACAGCACGGTGTTGTAGTTCGCCAGCGTGCCGGTGGTCAGTGTTTCGGCGGGCAGCGTGATGACGTTGCCGATGTTCACGCCCACGACGGAGCTGGAGGCGGCAGTGGACGCCGTCGAGGTGAAGGCCGAGGTGTTGCTGGCGCCGAAGAAGTTGGTCCCGCCCGTGGAGGCGCCAATGCTCGCCACGTCGCCGGTGTTGCTGCCGGCCGACCAGGCCTTCGCGAGCTGCAGCCTGACCACGTTGAACTGGATGACGACGAGGCCGTTGCCGCCGGTGTCCCCGGTCAACGAACTGCGCGACCCGCCCACGCCGACACCCGACTGGTAGGGCGCACTCGTGTTGCCCGGATCGGAAGTCGCCGAGTAGCTCCCGTTGGCCCCTGCAGTGAGCACGCCGCCGGTCACGCCCGTGCCGATGAAGCCCGAGCCGCCACCGCCCGGTCCGTTGTAGGAACAGTTGACCGAGACGGGATTGGGCGTGTTGCTGCACTGGGCCATGCCGCCGCCGCCGCCGAACCAGCCGCCGCCACCGCCGCCGCCGCCCTCGTACTGGACGGGGGTGCCACCGACCGCCGAGCACCCGGTGCCGCCCTGCAAGGCGCTGCCGTCAGTGCCAGCCGGACAGGTGGCTGCGACGGTCCCCGCACTCGGGGTGCCGCGCGCGCCGCCGGCGGCCTGGGTACCGCCTCGTCCGCCCGTGCCGGAGGACGAGCCACCGTTGGCGCCACCGCCGCCGCCCGGCACCGGGCTGCCGACGTCGGTCCAGAACGCGCTGCCGCCACCGCCGCCTGCGATCAGTCGTGCGGCGGCTGCCGAAAACTCCGTGCTGCCATTCCACAGTGCACTCATGCCACCGCCGGAAGAGCCGGCGACGCCCGCGTTCGCGCCAGTGCCACCACCACCGCCGCGGCCGTAGGTCGAGCCGGTGCCACCGTTCTGCCCGCCCTGCCCCACCGTCACCGCCATCGCGGTGCCAGGCGTGACCGACACGGTGCCGTCGGCAAAGCCGCCGGCGCCCCCGTTGGCCGAGTTGCCGCCTGCCGCCAGCGAGCCGCCACCACCACCACCCCACATCGTGGCGCGCACCGAAGACACGCCTGCGGGCACCGTGAAGGTCTGCGCCGAACCCGCGTAAGTGAACGCCACGCAGGTGTTGTAGCCCGACTGCGGCGTGCACGTAGCGACTGCAGCCTGCGCACCCGGCATGGCAAACAGCCACAAGGCCGTCGCGGCAAGCACGCCCTTCAACACCCCGCCGAGCCGCGCCATCCCGCCCGCTTCGTTTCTCGTTCTGCTTTGCATCATGGTCTCGTTCAGCGGGTTTCTTGTGCGGCCGCGGCGATCACGACCCAGCGGCTCTTGGCGCTGCTGTCATCGCCTGCGACAGGCTGCGTGTCTTCTTTGGTATCGGTGCGCAGGCGCAGCACGTCGACGCCGCGCCCGATCAGGTAGCTGCGCACCGCGTTGGTCCGCTGCGCGACCAGCTGCATGCGGTCGTCAGCGCTGCCTTGCGCGTCCGAGTGGCTGATGTGGATCACCACCTGCGCCTCGGTCGCCTTGATCTGCGCGGCCAGCGTGTTCAGCGTGTCGTGCGCCTGCGGCTTGATGAAGGACTTGGCGGGCTCGAACAGCGCCTCGGCCTGCAACACCGTGCGCATCGGAAGCGGCGCCACTTCGGGCGCATCCGCAGCCACCTTCTCGGCCTTCGCAGCCTTGGCCGTGTTCGTCTCCCCCGTCGAAGCGAAGCCCAGGTGCGTCTCGTCGAACTTGAAGCGCAGCCGCACATAAGCGCCCTTGCTCGTGTACTCGTTGGCCGTCAGGTCGCGGTCGTTCAGGCCCACGAAGTTGTAGCCCGCCGACACCCACATGTTCTTCTGCACCTGGTAGCCCACCTCGACGCCGAAGGTCTTCTGCAGCGCGCCGCCCTTGCCGTACAGCAGGCCGGCCTGCACGCCGAAGTCCCAGTCCTGGTTGATGTCCTGCGTGTAGCGCGCCTGCACCAGGTGCGCCCAGTACTTGCTGGCCAGCGTGCCGTCGTCAGCGCGGCTGAGCTTGAAGGCGTAGCGCGCCATCACCGCCTTGCCCGGCTCGGGGTTGTAGTTGACGTGCGCCGAGACGATGTCCGCGCTGGTCTTGCCCGGCAGGCTGGCGCCGTTGTCGGCGCCAAAGACGCTGCTGCCCTGCAGCGCGCCGGCCGCATTGCCCGCGCCCACCACGCGCTCGGAGCGGCGCTCGTAGCGTGCCAGCGCGTTCCAGGTGTCGTCGTCCACCGGCCGGTAGGCGATGCCGATCTGGTGGCGCTGCAGGTGGCGCTCGTTGCCCGCGTTGGCGCCCTGGCCTTCGCTGTCGCTCACGATGCTGCGCGCCAGCAGGCTCCAGGACGGATCGAGCTTGAAGCCGAAGCCGGCGCTGAACAGGCGCGTGTTCGCATCATCACCCCGGCGCGCTTCATACACGCCCGAGGCCTTGATCCGGTCGGTGATGTATTCGATGCCGCTGGTGATGGCGGTCGATTCGCCCAGCCCACCGGCATAACCCGTGCCGGTGTTCTTGCTGTTGCTGTAGCCGCTCATGTCGCGCGTGTGCTCGATGCCCCCGGTCACGCGGATCTGCTCGTTGATCTTGAAGGTGTTGCGCACCCCGATGGCCGCCTGCACGCCGCGCCCTTCGGCGCCGTCGGCGATGCGGTACTCGTTGTACACGCGACCGCCTTCCATGTAGTTGCTCTCGATGCCGACGATGCCGGTGTTGTTGCGCTGCGTGCTGTCCAGCTCGTAGGGGCCGTTGAGCGTGGAGATCAGCTCGTAGCGGCCGTACACGCGCGTCTTGTCGGTGATGGCGTAGTTGCCGCCGACGGCCAGCACGTGGCGCTTGCCGTCCTTCAGGTCCTGCTCGCCTTCGACGAAGACTTGCGCACCGGCCACGCCGGGCACTTCAGTGGACAGGCGTGCACGCACGGTGGTCTGGCTCTGCGTGTCCACGCCGGCTGCGGCGGCGGCCGCGCCCAGCGTGGTCACGCTGTTGGCGCCGATGCTGCTGCCCATCTGGCCGTTGTAGGTGGAGATCTGGCCGTAGTCGAAGCCCGAGCTCGAACCCAATGCGTTGTTGCTCTGGCCGTGACGCAGGCCCACCTCGGCGACGGTCTTGTCGCTGAGCTTCTTCTGCACGCTCACCGTGGCGCCCTTGCGCTCGTCGACCTGGGTCGCGTCCTTGCTGTAGAGCACCTCGCCGCGCACGGCCAGGGTCGGGTCGACGCGGTACTCGGCGCGCGCCGAGGCTTCGGTGTGGCCGGCCGAGAAGCTGGCGCCGGGGTTGTCGAAGCCCTTGCTGGTCTTGGCCGCCAGGGCCACCACGGCCAGCTTCTCGTCCTGGTAGCGCGCTTCCACGCGCGCGCCATGGCCGTTGCCCTTGTCGTCGGAGTCGGTCTTGACCAGCTCGGCCGCCACGCTGGTGTTCTGGCCGATGCGCGCCACGCCCGTGAGCGCCTGCAGGTTGCGCTTGTTCTGCGGGTTCTGGTCGGTGGAGGCCACCACGCCCAGCTGCAGGTTCTCGCTGACCTTCACTTGCACGTCGGTACCGGCCACGGTGAACTTGGGGCCGCCCGAGTCGACCTCGTAGGTGACGCGGATCGACTGCGGGTTCAGGTTCGCGTCGATGGAGGCGATGGCGTGCGTGAACAGGATGCGGCGCGTGAGCGGCTCCACCGTGTAGTCCACGAAGCGCGCCACGGCCGTGCGCTGCAGCACGATGTTGGGCTGGTTGCGGTCGCGCACCACGATCTCGATCTGTTCGCTGTTGTCCACGAACTCGCCGTTGCTGGCGCTCAGGTAGTACGGGCCCGAGGTGCCCAGCGCGCGGAACTCCTCCACCTGCTGGGTCTGCGCGGTGCGCGAGACATAGCTGGTGGCGCGCACGTTCTCGTCCTCGTACACGTGCTTCAGGCCCGTGAGCGAACGGTTGCTCTGGCTCAGGTTGCGCACCTCGGTGCTGCTGGCGGTGGTGAAGTCACCGTACAGCAGGTAGGAGCGGTTCTTGTCGATGCGCACGTAGAGCTTTTGCGTGCTCTGGGCGTCGAAGCCCTTGACCGCGGAGTCGCCGTAGATCGGATAGAACTCGTCGGGGCGGATGTCGCGGAACAGGCGGTCCTTGCGCGTCTTGTCGGAGTCGTAGGCGGCCGTGAGCAGGTACTCGCCCTTGACGGTGCCCTTGAAGAAGAAGGCGGCGCGACCGCTGGCGCGGCTGTTGGTGCCTTCGTCCTTCAGGCCCGAGAGTTCCGCCTCGAAGGCGGCGCCGGCGGGCATCGCGCCGATGGGCAGCTTGCCGCGCTTGGTGAAGTCGAGCACGCCTTCGACGATGCCCACGCCGATCATGGGGCGCATCTCGGGCAGCAGCGCCAGGCGCACTTCCTTGACGAAGGTGCCGGCGCTCACGCGCAGGCGCGCATCGCCCGGTTCGCCCGGGGGCATCAGCTGGAACTCTGCGGCGCCGCCATCCATGAAGACCTGCGTGCCAGGTTCGGTCGGGTTCAGGTCTTCGGCGAGCCAGCGGCCGCGGTCGGTCTCCAGCGTGAGTTGCGTGCGGGCGGTGACGGGCACGCCGGCCGCGTCGATCAGGCGCACCTTGACGACGACGGGCGTGCGCAGGTCGGCGCGCGCCACCTCGGGCAGGTCGACCTCGATGGCGCCGAGCTTGTCGGGGGCGATGACGGTGATCTCGTCGGCACTGCCGCGCACGTTGCCGAAGCCGTCCACCGCTTCGAGCTTGAGGGTGTTGGTGCCGGGGCGCAGGGCCACGCCGATGTATTCCCAGGCGGCGATGTTCTTGGAGGCCAACTGGGTCTTCTTGCCGACGCGGCGTTCTTCCAGCGCGGCGCCGTTCACGCTCAGGCGCAACGAGGTGCCGGCCGTGCCCTTGACGCGCACGTTGATCGACTGGCCGGCGACGGTGTCGCGGTCCTTCAGGCCGATGAAGCCCAGCGTGTTGTTCTCCAGCTGGGGCAGCAGGGTCTCGAGTTCGATGGGACTCGGAACTGCCTGGGGCAGCAGCGGGTTGGCGCGCGGCTCGAGCATCGCGCCGCCGGTGCCGATGGGGCGCATGGCCTGCGCGCCGACGCCGGTGGCCGAGCCGCTGGTGGGCGACGACGGCAGGCCCGAGGTGGGCACGCCGTTCAGCGGCGAGAACAGGCTGCCGGTGGGGATCGCGGGTTGCACGCCCAGCGTGCCGCCCATGCTGCCGCCACCGCCGCTGACGAAGCTGCTGGCATTGGCCGGCGCCACGGGCAGCGCGATCAGCGGCGCCGAGGTGGGCTGCACGGCGCCGGTGCTGCCGCTGGCCAGGGCCTGGCCGGTGGCGGGCAGGCCGCGCACGTCGCCCACGGGCACGACCTTGCCTTCGGGGTCCAGGCGCAGACGCACCTGCGCTTCGGCCTCGGTGTCGGGGCGCGCGGCAATGGCGGCGCGGCGTGCGGCCACGTCGGCGATGACGCTCTTCTCGTCGCAGTTGGTGATGATGAAGTTGGCCTTGTGGAACTCGCCCTTCTTCAGGTCGACGAAGCGGCTCTCGGGGGTACCCGAGTTGCGGTTGTCGAGCACTTCGAGCTTGGCGCCCAGCGGCAGCGTGGTCTGGTCCAAGCGCAGCACGTGCGTCACGGGCTTGAGGCCGTACAGGCTCCACTTGCCTTCGATGTCGGTGACGACGTGGGTGCCGTCTTCCATGTACAGGCGCACGCCGGGCACGCCGATCTCGTCTGCGCCCTCTTGCCTGCCGTCGCGTTGGCCGTCGCGCTTGCAGTCCAGGTACACCTTGCCGAAGGCGAAGGCGTCGTCGGAGAACACGCCGCCCGTCACGCGCACGGTCCAGTTCGCGAGGTTCGACTGGATCGGGCCCGAGGTGGCGCGCGCGCGATTGATGGCGTCGCCGTTGGTGGGCGCGCCCACGCCGATGCGCACGCGGTAGCGCACCATGGCCGACTGGTCGGGGGCCACCACCAGCGTGGGGTAGTGGAAGATCAGGCCCGGGCCGGCACCGCCGGCGGGGTTGGGCACCACTTGCCCGTTCAGGCGCACGCTGTTGGCCACGTAGGCGAAGCCTGGGGGCAGCGTGTCGTTGAAGGTCACGCCGGTGACGGGGAAGCCGGTCTTGTTGGTGACGGTGAGCGCGTAGTCGATGAAGTCGCCGAACTCGACCTGCCGCTTGCTGCCGTCCTTGCGCAGCACCAGGCCCAGGATGTTGCCCGGGTCGAGCGGGATGTGGTTGTGCACGGCGTCGCACGGCGTGCCATCGGGCTTGGCTCCGGCCTGCACCTGGAAGTAATAGCTGGTCGGGTCCGCGTCCTTCGGGGGCACGGCGCTGGGCACGACGGCGCCGCAACTCGTGAACGAGCCACCGGTCACGGGGACGAGCTGCGAGGGGTACACGTAGCCGCTGCCTGCCGGCGGCGTGACCGAGAGTGCGTACGTGCACAGGCCCGTCACGGGCGGCGTCTGCAGGTAGAACTGGTAGGCGCCATCGGCGCCCGTGGTCATCGAAATGCTGCCGTTGGGGTTGAGCGTGTAGGTGCCCGAGTCGGCGCCGTAGATCTCGGCCGCGGTGATGGGGCCGGCCGTGCCGCTGCTGCACGACTGGCGCGTGTAGGTGACCAGCGCGCCAGCCACGGGTTGACGCGTCAATGCGTTGTAGACCGTGCCTTGCGGATCGACCAGCAGCGACTGCACCGAGGTGGCGGTGGCGGCCAGCAGCATCGTCGGCGTGACGTTGACGGTGTTCTGCTCGAAGGCGGCGGCCCAGGCCTTGTTGGTGAGCGACACGCGCCCGCCGATGGCGGCGGGCTTCTCGGTGATGCGCACGCTCAGGCGGATCTGCTCGCTCTGGCCCGGGGCCAGCGCGCGGGCGCCGTCGGTCAGGCTCAGCGCCACTTCGGTGGGCAGCTGGAAGGGGTCGGCGCTGTCTTGCGTGCTGCGGTTGCAGGTGGCGCGGCCGGTGAAGCCGGTGGCGGCGTTGAGGTTGCCGTTGGCGGCCTTGGGCGGGCCCAGCAGTTCCCACGACGCGACCTGCCCGCTCGACTTGTCCATGTCGAAGGTGCAGTTCAGGTTGTCGATCACGCGCACGTTGGGCGCGGCGACGGCGCCGGTGTTGGTGACCTTGAAGGTGTAGTCCAGCTCGTAGACGCCGGGCGACACGCGCCGGGCGATGGAGGCCTGCTTGGTCAGCGTGAGCGTGGGCAGCTGGGTCGACACCGGCGTGGGCGAGGTGTCGTTGTTGGGGTTGCCGTCGCCGTCGGCGTCGGGGTTGTCGCCGTTGACGGAATCGTCCAGGGCCACCGCCGGGCCGCCGGCATTGAGGGCACCCGAGGCCTTGACGGTGTTCAGCAAGGTGCCGGTGCGGCCGGTGAAGTTGATGCGGGCATCGAACTGCACGGTGAACTGCGCGCCCACGGGCAGCACGGCGCCGTCGGCCAGCAGGTTCGAGGCGGCGGCGGTGCCCTTGAAGGCGGGGTTGGGGGCGGCGACGGTGCCGCCGCTGGGTGCGGGCGCGATCACGATCGAGCCGGGCACGATGGTGTACTGGTTCGCGCCGGGCACGGCGGCTGCCGTGTAGGTGCCGAACTGCGTGGCGCCCGCGCCTTCCATCACGTCGGCGGCCTGCACGCCGTACAGCCATGACGTGCCGTAGTTGCGCACGTTGACGCTGAAGCGCACGGTGGCGGTGCCGTCGGTCTTGCCGTCGGCGTTGCGGTTCACGCGCGGGGTGGATGCGGCCTTGGCCACGCCGATGCGCGCCTGGGTGGAGCTGATGACGATGGTGTTCGAGGGCACGGTGGCCGGGCCCGTGCCGTCGTTGTACTGGCTGTGCGCGGTGTTGCGGATCTCGCCCACCTGGTCGGCGTTGACCTTGACGGCGAACTGCATCGCGATGGACACGTTGCGCGCCACGGGCGTGGAGATGCCGATGGCCACTTCGACGGCCGAGGCGTCTTCGGCGGTGCGGTAGCTGAACGCCGGATCGTTGGCCAGGCGGTACAGCTTGACGGCGTTGGCGGCGGTGGTGCGCAAGGTGCCGGGCACGTACTGAGTGCCGGCGGGCACGGGGTCGCGCACGAGGACCAAGGCGCTGGGCGCGCCGTTCACGAGCAGCGGCGTGTTGGTGGGCGCGATGACGTTGGAGGGCTGCGCGTCCTGCGCGCCGATGTTGGTGCCCGAGACCGAGAAGTCGATGCGCGTCTGGCCGGGGATGACGTTACCGGGATAGCTGGCCGACTTGACCAGCTGCAGCGCGGCGGCGTTGCCGACGGTGACGGTGTCGCGGTTGATCGCGGTGAGGCCTTGCAGCGCGGTGGTGGCCGTCAAACCGACGCAGGCCACGCCCGTCGCGGCCGTGGGGATCGTGCCCTGCACCAGCAGTGCGGCGGTCTCGCCGGGCTTGAGCGCGAGGGCGCCCGCGGCGTTGAGCTGCACCACCGGATCGGCCGCATCGACCACGCCGTTGTTGTTGCTGTCCCGCACGACGCGAAGCGCCGAGAGATCCAGCGTGTCGGCCGCGCAGCCGCCGGCGTTGTTGGCCAGCACCAGCGTGTAGGTGGAGGCGACGTTGCCGGTGTTGGTGAGCAGGTGGCTCAGCGTGACGATGCTCGCAGGCGGGCGCGACAGCGACTGGTCCTGCGTGAGCACCAGTGCTTCCACCGGCAGCACCGTGGCGATCACTTCGTTGGACGAGATGGTCTCGGTCTGCGCCAGGCCGTTGGGCACGTAGGTGCCCGTGGCGATGCTGCGGATCACGATGCCGGCGGGTGCCGGTGCGGCGTTCGCTTCCTGCACGGCGCCACCCAGCAGCAGCGCCGCGCCAGCGGCGAGCGCGGCAGCCCATCCGCGCCACGATGGCCGGTGTGTGCTCCTGGGATTGAAAGTGAACAGCATGCCGCGAACCCTTGATCGATCACCGCGTGGGGATCAGAAGAAACGAAAGAACTTTTTCGTTTGCGCCCTCGCCTCGACAGAGGAAGAGAGGGAAGGCGCAAAGGAAAAACGCACAGGCTTTCGCATGCCCTGTGCGAGGGAGCCGACGGGCTTGCGCTCGTCGGCTCCGCTTCACTCAGGTGAAGCTCAGTTGTTGACCTTCACGGAGAACAGCAGCGTGGCGGTGCCGCCAGGTGCCACGGTGTTGGCTGCGCTGCCGCAAGCCACCGTCGTCGCGGTCGAGGTGTAGTTCGCTGCCACGAAGGCGGGCGTCACACCGGTCGACGTGCACCGCGTGAGCACCGGCGGCTGCGTCGCACCCGTGAAGGTGGTGTAGGCCGGCACGGCGTCGTTGATCGACATGTTGGTCACCGGAGCGGAGCCTTCATTGGTCGCGACGACGCGGTACACGAGGCACTCACCCGGCTTGGCGACCAGCGGGGCCGACGAGGACGGGACCTCGGTGCCATCGCAGTTCACGTCCAGCGCCTGCGTCTTCACCAGGCGCATCTGGCCCGTGATGACCGTGGTGATGTCGGTGGCCGTCGGCGAGCCGCAGGCTGCGACGTCAGGGAAGGTCACCGTCACCGTGGCGGTGTCGGTGGTGCCTGCCGTGGCGCCGCCCGGTGCGAACACCTTGACGAGCAGCTTCTGGGTCTTGCCGCTGTCCAGCGCGGTGCCGGTGGCCGGTGCGGTCGGCGTGACCGTGCCGTTCGTCACCAGCGTGTCACCGCCGTCGATCTGGCCGTCGCCGTTCACGTCGACGTACAGCGCCGTGGTCCAGCCCGCCGTCACGTCGGCCGCGGGCAGCGTGGCCGTGACGTTGTACTTGGTGCCGCAGCTTTGCGCGCCGGTGATGGTCACCGTGTGGGCGTACACCACCGAGCCGCCGGGAGCGACCTGGCCGTTGTTGTTCGGCGTGAGGGTCGCGCCGAAGGTGTTGGCCGTGGTCACGGTCACTGCGTCCATCTTGGTGTCGATCGCCACCACGCCCGTGGAGGTCGCGATGGTGGAACGCACCTGGAAGTAGATCGCCTGCCCGGTGACCGGCGTCTGCGAGGCAGGCGGCGTCACGCAGGCATCGACCGGCGCTTGCGCGTTGCCGGCGACAGCCAAGGTGGTGACCGCTGCGCCCGTGCAGGTCGTACCTGCCGCCACGAACTTGACGGTCCAGCCCGCAGGCAGGCTGCCCGGGAAGCTGTTGCTCTGGCTGGCCGCCAGGCTGTAGGTGTTGGCCGTCGAGTCGTTGTTCTTCACGAACAGCGTGAAGATCGTGCCCGTGCCCGCAGGCGTCGAGTTCACGGTCGTCGGCTGTGCGCTCGGACCGGTGCCCAGGTCACCCTTGAGCGCGTCGTTGCTACCGCCGGTGGTGTTGGTCAGGTCGACCAGCACGCCCGTCACGTTCGTCAGCGTGTCGCGCGTCGATTCCACCTTCGTGGCATCGCCCGTCGAGGTACCGGTGACGATCGCCGTGCCGCCCGTGCCCGGCGCTGCCGAGGCCGGCAGCGTGGCCGCGAGCACGAACTGAACGCTGCCATTGGCCGCGATCGGACCGGTGTCGGGCACGCCGTCGCTGTTGTTGTCGATCAACGGCGTGACGCCGTCGGCGGCGAAGAACTTGAAGGTCGTGCCGGCCGGGAACGTGCTGCCCGCAGCCACCGTGAGGTTCACGACGTCCGTGGCATTGCCGGTGTTGAACGCGGTCTGCTTGAACTTCACCGTGGTGCCGGCCCCTGCACTGGCGACGGTCGTGGTGTCGGCCACGCTCGTGTTGGGGTTGCCCGCACCGGTGTCCTTCGAGGCCGTCGGGCTGGCGGTGGCGTCAGCCGAACCCAGGATGATGCTGAAGGTGCCGATGACGTTGTAGCTCGCCGGGTTGGTCGACGAACCCGTCGTGCCAGGGGTCGTGGAGGTCGCACCCGGTGCGTCGACAGGGTTGTACTTGGCCGTGTTGGTCGTGGTCGACGTGCCGATGGCCGCCGTGTCGTTGACCATCACCACGAAGCTCACCGTCTGCGTGACGTTCGGCTGCAGCGTGTTCACGACGACGGTCAGGTCGTTTCCAGCGGCGCTGAAATCGATCCCGGCCGCGTCGCCCGCTGCCGCATCCGTGAGCGCGACGCCAGGGGCGTTGCTCCAGACCGCGGAACCGGGGACGTACGTGAAGCCGGCGGGCAGCGTGTCCGTCAAGGCGAACCGGCCAGCCGCACCACCCGTGTTGTTGAACTTCAACGTGTAGGTGGTGTAGACGCAGCCTGTGGCCGGCGTGGTCGCGCCTGCCACGGTGGCAGCGCAACCGGCGACCGAGCGCGGACCGCTCGTCGAAGCCGCGGGCCAGGTGCCACCGTTGGCGGACCAGGCGACCGACGGAACGCTCAGGCTCTTGGTGGCATTGAAGGCCGCCTTGTCCGTGAGGTTCACGTTGTCGACGTCGGCTGCCGTCAGGTTGGCAGGCGCGTACAGCGCCGGCGTGCCTGCGGTGGCCGTGATGGTCGCAGCCACCGGCGAGGTGAACGTACCCGACGATGCCGTGCTCGGGATCGAGTACGCGACGACGAACGGGAAGGTGCCGTTGTTGCCTGCCACGGTCTGGGCCGGAACATTACAGACAGCGCCTGGAACCACCGAGCACAGCGCGGTCGTGCTGTCGGGCACGCCGTCGGCGTTCGCGTCGGCGAACACTTCGACCTTGGTGAAGCCGTTCGGGCTGGCCGGTGCGGCCACGCTCAGCGTGAACGTGTCGGTGCCGTTGCCGGTGTTGGTCAGCACGTGCGGTGCATACACGGTCGTGCCTGCGGCGCCGGTCTTCGTGTTGACCACGTTGGTCGTCACGGTGGTGTAGGTGTCCAGGTTGAACGAGCCGACCTGCTGCACCGTCGTCTGCACGAGGTTGGAGGTGGCCAGTTGGCTGGCGCCGTTCGGGTCCAGGTAGGTGGCCGAAGCCTGGTTACCGATGATGGTGTTGGCGGGTGGAGCCGCAGCGAGTGCGCCGGAACTTCCAAAAAGGAAGCTCAGCGTCAGGGCTGCTGCGCCCGCCCAGAGCGCGCGCGGCGCGGGGCCGGTGCGACGGGCAGACAAGGTAGGGATCACTTGGGTTTCTCCTCGGGGGTTGGGGTCAAAAAAGGTCAAAAAAAAGGACGAACTCACCCCAGCCGGGGATTTCCGCGAACGGAAACCGGCAATGGAAAAACCAGCGGGGTTTTGAAGAAAAGAGAGAACCGGCCGTCAGCGCGGCTCAGTGCCGCCGACGGTCGTCGTCAGCGCGGGAAGCTCAGGGCGTGCTGCGCGCAACCTTCTGCGCATCGGCACCAGCGGCCACCGGCGCGGGCGGCACCACCACTTCGACCTTGGCGCGCGCGGTCACCGCGGCCGAGCCGTTGGCGGGCAGCTGGCCCAGCGTCCAGCGCAGCGAGCGGTACTCGTTGTACGGAACCGGCTCCGACTTGCCGTTGACGACGCGCGCCAGCGGCTCGGCGGCAAAGGCGCCGTCCTTGGTCGCGGCCTTGACCAGCGTCGCGCCGGGCTTGGCGGTCTTGGGCAGGTATTCCAGGCCTTCGGGGATCGGCAGGTTGGCCACCAGGCCGGTGACGGCCTTGCCCGTGTGGTTGGTGTAGGTGGCCGTGTACTCGAGCACGTCGCCCGGCTTGACCGAATCGGCCGCCACCAGCTGCTCCTTGCCCTGCGCGTCCTTGACCACCTTGGCCTGCGTCAGCACGACCGCGACGGTCTTCTTCTGCGCGGCCTCGGTGGGCGCGGGCGCGGCCTTCGTGCCCTGCGCGGCGGCCAGGCCGCCCAGCCCCAGGGTCATGGCCACGCCGAGCCCCAGGCCGAGGCGAACGGTCAGCCGGACCACCGGCGACATGAATGAATTCAATTGAGACGAACTTCCGATAGACATAGACAACTCCTAAAAAACAACTTCAAAGCCAGACCGAGGCAACACGAAGATCAAATCGACTTGACCTGTGGCCTCGCGAATTGGCGTCGAAGCCATTTCCCAGCCACTTGCAGCACACCACTGACACACCGGCATCGG
Source organism: Variovorax sp. V118 (assembly GCF_041154445.1). Taxonomy (GTDB): domain Bacteria; phylum Pseudomonadota; class Gammaproteobacteria; order Burkholderiales; family Burkholderiaceae_C; genus Variovorax; species Variovorax boronicumulans. Next base: position 3,748,449 of record NZ_AP028663.1, read on the forward strand.
CGACGACCGCCTCCGATGCCCACTCTCGGCCTCACGCAAGCACGCCCTTTTCGAGCCACTTCCATGAGCCATTTACCACGTTCATATTATTTTCTGAATGTTTACAAAAACAATCGAACGTCCGCGATCCGCCACTTGCAATGGCCGAGGGTTCCGTGAAAATGTCACGAGAGGCCCTCCAAAGTTAACAACTGTGAATACAGATGTAATCTGGACGTCTGCTCAGATTGTGAATAAACCTGCAATTGGAGTGTGATCAATTTCACAAGCAGATTGCCTCCAAGTTGTTGATGCGTTTGAATAATTTCACTTCCACATCAACCCGCCGCCTCACGATCACCCAGTGTTTCAAGGGAGAAACGAGGCACTTCGAGCGGCTTCGGACTGGCCCCCCGGGGCCACTTCGAAACTGAATTTACAAATTCACAGACTGTGTAATCAGGCGCCATGAATTTCAGCGACTGCATGCGCACCCTGTCCCCCAATGGTTTCAATCACGGGCAGCGTGAAATACGGCTTGATGGATTTTTCAAAATCCAATTCCATTCAAACAGGCACGGCTGCGCCATTGACCTGAATTCAATTCAAGCCAATCCCAGCCGGCTCACTTCGCCGAAATTCATTCGTTGGTCTGCCGACGCCCGGCCTCAATTCGGAGGCGAATGGGCGAGCGTCTTTTTTCAAGGTGACCTTGCGTCACCCCTTCGGATGCCGCGGGCGCTGCCCGCGAAAACTCACTTGCCGTGCCGGTTGTGTGCGCGCTCCAGCGTGTAGCCCACGCCGTAGAGCGAGCGCACGCGGAATTCGCCCGCCACGATCGATGCCAGCTTCTTGCGCACGCGCGACACCAGCGCGTCGAGCGACCGACTGGCGCCCAGCTCCCCGTTGCATCGGGGGCCCTGGGGCAGTTGCTGCCGCGACACGGGCGTGTCGAGGTGGCGCACCAGCACCCGGGCGATCTCGAATTCGCTCGGCGTCATGATGGCTTCGCGGCTCGCGTACTCGACCGCGAGGCGGCTGCGCACGAGCTGGAAACCGTAGAGGCCGTGCGGCTTCGCGTTCCGGCGCAGCGATTTCCTGCCGCACAGCGTCGACACGCGCGCCACGACCTCTTCCGCGTTCCAGGGGCTCACCAGGAAATCGTCGACGTCGAACACCGACACGCGGGGCGTTTCAAGCACGCCGCGCGACCGGGTCAGCACGACCACCGGCGCGGTGGCCGCACGGCTGGCGCCGATGCCGAACAGGATTTCCGGCAGCGCGCCCTCCATCGCCTCGCCCATCAGCAGGAAGAGCCCGACGCCGGGCATCGAGGCGGCCTCCAGCAGGTCTTCCTCGTTGACCACGCACAAGGGGCTGAAGCCGGCGTCCTTCAACCGGCCTCGCAGCCAGTCGATCTCTTCGCCGGAGTCCGTCAGCACCACCACACGACCGTTTTTCTGTTCCACCCTGTCCACCATCGCTTCCCTTTTCATCGCTCCCCGCATGCCTCTCACAATGGAGTGGAATGTATTAACGTTTATGTACAGTCGATAGGGAAAAGTGCCGATATTGACCAACGGAAACAGGTAGCCCTGTTCTTTTGTCATCGTGTGCAAACAAACTCACACTAATGGGGCGTCACCCCCTCGACACGGGCGGATGGAATCCCGGATCAGCCTTCCATTTCAAGAGGACCTGACGCTCAGAAAGCCCTCTGGGAAGTGGCCTCGGAAGGCTTTGCCGCCTTGCGCGCGGACAGCCTTTCGAGCAGCCCGACGAGCCAGCACATCGGGCAGCCGCGCAGCAGCAGCAAGGCGCCGACGAGGGCGGGCGGCGCGATCCAGGGATGGGCGGACGACTGCAGCGCCGCCAGCGCGATGAGCACGAGCGCTCCCGCGCCGCGAAGCAGATGCCAGGTGATGGAAACGGGACACATATGCAGGGCTCCTTGAAGAGGGACACCTGCAAGAGAGGCGGCGAAACGCCGAAACGGTTCGCGGCCCCCTCCTCACCCCCCGACCGGCTCGAGCACGAACGCGAAGTCCAGCGTGTGGAACGGCCCGTCCTGCACGCTGCCGTCGGGCGCGCGGCCCGGGGCATGCGCGGCGAAGTCGCCGATGAGCGAGCTGCGCACGCCGAACACCGCGTCGCTGTCGAGGTACGGATCGCCCTCGCGGAAGACGTGCGTGATCAGCGTCTCGTAGCCCGGCGCCTGCACCATGAAGTGCACATGCGCGGGCCGCCACGGATGGCGGCGGGTGGCGCGCAGCATGGCGCCCACGGGCCCGTCGGTGGGAATCGGATAGGCCACCGGCGCCACGCCGCGAAACCACAGCCGGCCTTGCTCGTCCGTGCGCAGCACCGCCCGCCCCTGCATGGGGCCGCCGGGCCGCTGCACGTCGTAGAAGCCTTCGGCGTCGGCCTCCCACACATCGACCACCGCACCGGCCACCGGCTCGCCGTCGCGACCGCGCACGATGGCCTGCACGAACAGCGGCTCGCCCACCGCGCCGGCCGCGATGTCGCTGCCCAGCGGCAGCTGCGGCGCGCCGGCCACGTGGAAGGGGCCGAACACGGTGGCCTCGGTCGCCTGCGGGCTCTTGGCATGGTTCATCGCCACGGTGAGCATCGACAGGCCCAGGGTGTCCGACAGCAGGATGAACTCCTGGCGCTGCGCGTCGCACTTCTGGCCCGTGGCGGTGAGGAAGTCGATGCCCGCGGCCCACTCGGCCTCGGTGAGCCGCACCTCGCGCGCGAAGTCGTGCAGGTGGCGCACCAGCGCCGACAGCACTTCCTTCAGGCGCGCGTCTTCGCAGCCAGCCATGCGCTCGAGCACGGCGGCGGTGATGGTGTGTTCATCGATGTTGCGCATGGGCGTCGGGCTCCGGGTGGGAAGAAGGCGCGTGCGGCGTCGCCAGGCGCCGCTGCGTCGGGAACAGGGACCAGGTCCAGCGCTGCTGCGCCCAGCCCCACAGCCCCTGCTTGAAGAAGATCGTGGCCACGATGGCCAGCAGCCCGAGGCCGAGCAGGTACCAGGTGCCGTAGTCGCTCAGGAACTTGTTCAGCGCCCAGAACACCAGCGCGCCCACCAGCGGCCCTTCGATGCGGCCGATGCCGCCGATCACGACCATGAAGATCGCGAAGGCGGTCCAGTTCGGCGCGAAGGCCGCGTCGGGGCTGATGCGCAGGTTGCCCACGAAGTACAACGCGCCCGCCAGCCCGGCGCCGAAGGCCGCCACCACGTACACCGCGAGCTTCATGCGCGCCACCGGGATGCCCTGCGATTCGGCGGCCATCTCGTTGTCGCGGATCGCCAGCAGCGCCAGCCCGAAGCGGCTGCGCAAGAACAGGTAGACCAGCGACACCGCCGCCACCACGCAGCCCAGCGCCATCCAGTAGGTGACGCTCTCGCGCGTGGCGCGCTCGATGCCGCGCAGCGCCGTGAGCGTGGTGCCCGAGCCGCCGCCCACCGCCGACACGTTGGCGAAGCTGAGCCGGAACACCTCGGCGATCACCCAGGTGCCGATGGCGAAGTAGCCGCCCGACAGCCGGAACGCCACGAAGGACACCGGCACCGCGATCAGCGCGGCGGCCAGCGCCCCCAGCGGAATCGCCACGAACGGATTCACGCCCGCGAAGTTGCCCAGCATCAGCATCACGTAGCCGCCGAAGCCGAAGAAGGCCTGCTGCCCGATGCTGACCATGCCGCCGTAGCCGGCCAGCAGGTTCCACATCATCGCGAAGATGAAGTAGCAGGCGATCTCGACGAACTCGCGCATCCAGCTGGGCTCGCCCCAGAAAGGCAACGTGGCGGCCACCGCCACCAGCGCGGCGGCGGTCCAGCCCGCGCGGCGGCTGCTGCCGGTGTCGATGGTGACGACGACGGAGGCCATGGCGTTCAGTCCAGCTGCAGCTGCACGCGCGCGGCCACCTGGCCCCAGCGCTGGTGTTCGGCGCGCAGGCGGCGCGCCGCTTCTTCGGGCGTGTTGGCCACCACCTCGAGGTCCATGGTGGCCAGGCGCTCGCGCAGCTCGGGCGCGGCCAGCGCCTTCGCCACCTCGGCCTGCAGGCGCGCCACCACGGCCGGCGGCGTGGCGCGCGGCATGGCCATCATCTCGGCGAAGCTGGCGTCGTAGCCCTGGATGCCCGCCTGCGCCACGGTCGGCACCGTGGGCTGGCTGCCCAGGCGCTTGCTGCCGGACACGGCGATGGCCACCAGCTTGCCGTCGCGGATGATCGGGCCGACCGTCGGCGAGGCCAGGAAGCCGCAGGGCACCATGCCGCCCATCACGTCCTGCATGGCCGGGCTCGGGCCGCGGTAGGGCACGTGCTGCATCTGCACGCCGGCGTCGGCCAGCAGCATTTCCATGGCCATGTGGCCGGGCACGCCGGGGCCGCCCGAGGCATAGCTCATGGGCTTGGCCCTGGCCGCGGCCAGCAGCTCGGGCAGGGTCTTGATGCCGGCGCCGGGAAAGCACACCAGCTCCTGGCTGAACGCCGCGAGCTGGGTCACGGGCACCAGGTCTTCCATCGGGCGGATGGCGAGCTTGCGGTACAGGTGCGGGTTGATGGTCAGCATGGTGTCGGGGCCGACCAGCACCGTGTGGCCGTCGGTGGCGCGCGCCACCTCCTGCATGCCGATGTTGCCGCCCGCGCCCGGCTTGTTGTCGACCACCACGGGCTGGCCCAGCGCCTTCTGCAGGGCCGGCTGCATCAGCCGCGAGACGATGTCGCCGGGCGCACCGGCCGGGAAGGCCACCACCAGCCGCACGGGCTTGCTGGGCCAGGCCTCGGCGGCGTGGCCGGGCGCGAGGGTGGCGAGCACGGCGGCTGCCGCAATGCAGGCCGCGAGGGGTCGGCGAAAAGCGTTCATGGGATGTCTCCTTTTTTTGAAATGGGTGCGCGCTCGCCTACCAGGCGCCGATGAGGATGCCGGCCGCCAGCTCGCGCTCGTTCCAGCGCGCGATGTCCTCGGGCGCCACCGTGGGAAAGCGCCGCCGCTGGCGCAGCCAGTCGAACAGCAGGCCCAGCATCTGCTCGCGCACCGCGGCCAGGGCCGGGTCGCGGCCCAGGTCGGCCAGCTCGTCGGGGTCGGCCTGCATGTCGAACAGCTGCGGCGGCAGGTCTTCGAAGTGCACGAACTTCCAGCGGCGCGTGCGCAGCATCGTCATGTGGCAGCGCTCGACGGGCTGGGCCAGCGGCAGGCGCACCTCGTCGCGGAAGGCGAAGCTGTTCTCGCACACCACCAGGTCCTTGCCGGCCGCGCCGGCGTGGCCGTGCAGCAGCGGGCGCAGCGACTGTCCTTCGAGCCATTCGGCCGGCTGCGGCAGGCCCAGCGCGTCGAGCATCGTCGGCACGAGGTCGATGCACTCGACCAGCGCGTCGCTCACGGTGCCGCGGCGCGCGTCGGCCTCGGCGCGCGGGTCGACCACGATCAGCGGCACCTTCACGATCGGGTCGTGGAACAGCTCCTTCTCGCCCAGCCAGTGGTCGCCCAGGTAGTCGCCGTGGTCGCTGGTGAAGACCACCAGCGTGTCGCGGTCCAGCCCCTGTTCGGCCATGAAGGCGAAGAGCCGGCCGAGCTGGTCGTCGACCTGCTTCACGAGCCCCATGTAGGTCGGCACCACGGTATTGCGCACCTCGTCGCGGCTGAAGTTGCGGCTCACGGTCTCGCGCCGGAAGCCCTCGACCACCGGGTGGGCGTCGACGCGCTCGGCCTCGCTGCGCACCACCGGCCGCATGTCGTCGGGCCCGTACATCGCGTGGTACGGCGCGGGCGCCACGTAGGGCCAGTGCGGCTTGATGTACGACAGGTGCAGCACCCAGGGCGCGTCGCCGGCCTCGCGCATGAAGTCGATGGCGCGGTCGGTCGTGTAGGGCGTCTCGCTGTGCGCGCCGGCGATGTGCGCGGGCCGGTCGGCCCAGCGCATCTGCCAGCCGCTCAGGATCTCGCCGTCGGGGCCGCGCCCCGAATTGGCGAAGTCGTGCCAGGGGTTGTCGGAGTCGTAGCCCTGCGCGCGCAGCCAGTCGCAGTAGGCATTGCCCGTGACCTTGAAGCCCGGCGGCCAGATGCCGTCGTCGCGCGCATAGGGCTCGAAGCCGCCTTCCATCGCGAGCCGGCCCGCGCCCTGCGTCGGGTCGATGCCCAGGCGGTGGGCGCCCTCGGTGTCGGCCTCGACGTGCGTCTTGCCGACCAGCGCGCAGCGCACGCCGTGCGGGCGCAGGTGGTCGCCCAGCGTCTTCTGCCCCACCGACAGCGGCACGAAGTTCCACATCGTCCCGTGGCTGCTGACATAGCGCCCGGTGTAGGTCGACATGCGCGAGGCGCCGCAGACCGCGCCCTGCGCATAGGCATGGCTGAAGCGCACGCCGCGCGCGGCCAGCGCATCGATGTGCGGGGTCTGCAGGCGCGGGTGGCCGTAGCACGAGAGGTGGTCGGCGCGCAGCTGGTCGCACATGATGAACAGCACGTGCCTGAGCGGCGCGGGGGAAGTCTTGTCGGTCATGTCGGAAGGCGTCAGCGTGTCTTGGGGAACAGTCCCTGCGGCCGCAGCACCAGCACCGCGAGGAACACGAGATGGCCGAACCAGATGCCCCAGCCCGGATCGATGCGAAAACCGATCTGCTGCGCGATGCCCAGGATCATGGCGCCGGCCAGCGTGCCCCAGAACGAGCCCATGCCGCCGATGATCACGGCCTCGAAGGCAAACAGCAGCAGCAGCGGACCGTCCGACGGCGACACCGTGGTGCGCATGCCCTGCAGCGCGCCGGCGATGGCGATCAGCACGAAGGCGATGCCCGTGGCCAACGCATACACCTGCTTGGCCTTGAGCCCCATCAGCTCGGCGATCTCGCGGTCGTCGGACACCGCGCGGAAGGTGCGGCCCAGCGGCGTGCGCGTGAACATCCACTGCATCGCGCCCGTGGCCGCCACCGCGACCGCCAGGATCACCAGCGGCAGCGCCCCCAGCGCCAGCGTGTCGCCCAGTGGCACCGAGGCGGTGGCGAGCGCACCGACCTCGATGGCGCGCGGATCGGCCGAGAACAGCTCCAGCAGCAGGTTCTGGATCACGATCGACAGGCCGAAGGTCACGACCAGCGAGGGCAACGGGTCCTTGCCCAGCGTGCCGTTGAGCACGTGGCGCTGCAGCAGGTAGCCAAAGCCGAAGGCCAGCGGCAACACCGCGAGCACCACCCCCCATGGCACAGATGCGCCGGTCATCGAGACACCCGCGATCACCGCGAAGGCGCCCAGGATGATGAAGTCGCCCTGCGCCGTGTTGGTCAGCCGCATGACGCCGAACATCAGCGACTGGCCGAGCGCGAACAGCGTGTAGAGGCCGCCGAGCAGCACGCCCTGGAGCAGGGTTTCAAGCATGGTGCTCCTCGATGCCGAAATAGGCTTGCGAGATCTGCTCGGGCGTGAGTTCGTCCGAGCGCCCCGTGAGCGACACGCGCCCGTCCTGGAAGCAGTACACGCGCTGCGACACCTGCCGCGCCATGCGCACGTCCTGCTCCACGATCACAACCGTCATGCCCTCCCCCGTGATGGCCGGCATGGCCGCGTAGATCTCGCGGATGACGACCGGCGCCAGGCCGAGCGAGAGCTCGTCGCACAGCAGCAGCTCGGGGTTGCTCATGAGCGCGCGGCCCAGCGCCACCATCTGCTGCTGCCCGCCCGACAGCGAGGTGGCGGGCTGGCGCCGCTTCTCGGCCAGGATCGGGAACAGGCCGTACAGGCGCTGCAGGTTCCACGGCCCCGCGCGGCGCGGCGTGGCGCCCATCAGCAGGTTCTCTTCCACGCTCAGGCTCGGGAACAGGCGCCGGCCTTCGGGCACCATCGCCAGGCCGCGCCGCACGATCTCGCCGGGCGGCAGGCCGCCGATGGGTTCGCCCTTGAAGCGGATCGCGTCGGAGGGCGCGCGCAGCAGCCCCGTGAGGCTTTTCAGAAAGGTCGACTTGCCCGCGCCGTTGGCGCCGATGACCGCCACCAGCTCGCCCGCCGACAGCGTGAAGTCGATGCCGAACAGCGCCTGCGCATCGCCGTAGAAGGCCTGCAGGCCGTGGGTGTCGAGCAGCGCGGTCATGCCTCGATCCCCATGTACACGCGCCGCACCTCGGGGTCGTTCATCACCGCGCGCGGCGCGCCTTCCGCGAGTTGCTGCCCGAAGTTGATGACGAACAGCCGGTCGGCCAGCGACAGCAGCGCATGCACCACGTGCTCGATCCAGATCATGGTCACGCCGCGCGCCTTGATGCGCTTGAGCTCCGTCACCAGCACCGCCGCCTCGGGCTCGGTGAGCCCGCCCGCGATCTCGTCGAGCAGCAGCAGGCGCGGCTTGGTCGCGAGCGCGCGCGCCAGCTCCAGCCGCTTGCGGTCGAGCAGCGTGAGCCCGCCGGCCGGCTTGTTCGCGTGCGGCGCCAGCCCGGTCTGGGCCAGCACCTCGTGCGCCGTCTCCCAGGCCTCGCGCTCGGCCTGCTGGCCGCCGAAGCAGGCGGCAGTGACGAGGTTCTCGAACACGCTCATGTGGCCAAAGGGCTGCGGCACCTGGTAGCTGCGGCCGATGCCGGCGCGGCAGCGCTGGTGCGGGCGCAGCCGCGTCACGTCGCGGCCCGCGTATTCCACGCGGCCGGCGTCGACGCGCGCGTCGCCCGAGATCAGGTTGAACAGCGTGGTCTTGCCCGCGCCGTTGGGCCCGAGGATGCCCAGCGTCTCGCCCTCGGCCACCGCCAGCGTGATGCCGTCGGTGACCTTGAGCGCCCCGTAGGACTTGCTCACGCCGTGCAAGGCCAGCAGCGTCATGGCAGCCGTCACTCAGAGCAGGCGCAGCGCGCCGCCGGTGGGGATCGCCTTCGCGGCCTCGTTGTTCACCAGCGTCAACTCCACCTTGCGCTGCTTGCCCTTGCCCCACTGGCCGAGCACCAGCGGCGTCTTGCTGACGTTCTTGAACGGGCCTTGGCCGCCCCACTTCACGGGGCCGACCACGGAGTTGATCGAGGTCGCGGCCACGGCGTCGCGCACGTCGCCGGCCTTCAGCGACTTCGATCGCGACAGCGCGTTCGCCGCCACCTCGAACAGCGCATGCGCGAAGCCGATGGGCTGCGTCCACTGCTTCTTGGTGCCAGCCTCGTAAGCCTCGGCCAGCGCCTTGGCGCTTTGCTGCGTGAGGCTGGAGCTGAAGGGATGCGACGGGCTCCACCACACCTCGGTCGACAGGCCCTCGCCCAGGTCGCCCAGCGCCTCGATGGCGCCCGGGAACAGCAGCGCCTTGCCGAGCGTGATCACCTTGGGCCTGAACCCCTGCTGGCGCGCCTGCGTGAGGAAGGTCTTGGCGTCGGGCGGGATCACCACGCCGGTGACGATCTCGACGTTGTCGCGCTTGAAGGCCGCGATCTGCGCGCTGAAATCCTGCGTGCCGTTCTGGAAGCGACCGGGGTCGGTGAGCGTGAAGCCCATCTGCGCGAGCGGCTTGGGAAAGCCCAGCTCCTTGTCGCCCCAGGCGTTGCCGTCCCCATCGTTGGGGAACAGGCCGCCGACCTTCTTGTTGGTGGCCACGGTCTTCCAGCCGTTGGTGAAGGTGGCGATGACATCTTCCAGGCCCCAGAACAGGTGGTAGGTCCAGTTGAAGCCCTTGGCCGGATCGCCCTTGCGGCCGAAGAACCAGGGCTGCCACGGCACCACGCTGGAGATGCAGGGCACCTCGTTGAGTTCGCAGGCGTCGCTCACCGGGTTGGCGGTCTCGGGCGTGCCGGCCGTGAGCACCAGCGCGACCTTGTCCTTGAGGATCAGGTCGTTCGCCACCTCGCCCGCGCGGTTGGGGTTCGACTGGCTGTCCTTGAGCACGATCTGCACGGCGTACTTCTTGCCGCCCACGCTGATGCCGTCCTTGAAAGCGGCCTTCATCTGCTCGATCACCCACTTGTCGGCCTCGCCGAAGGGCGCGAGCGGCCCGGTCTGCGGCGACACGTAGCCGATCTTGAGCGTGTCGGCGGCGAACACCAGCGGCACGGCGCCCGTGGCGGCAAGCGCGGCGGCGGCCTGCGTGAACTGTCTGCGGTTGAATGTCATGGCTGTCTCCTTCGTTGTTCGTGTGTGTCTTCGATGCCCGCGCCGTGGCCTAGCCCGGCGGCTCGCCGTCGAAGGCGCGTTGCAGCAGCGCGCGGATCGCGTCGCGCTCGGCCGGGCCGAAGGGCCGCGGGTTCCAGTACGGGTTGGCAACGGCGATGTCGGCCGCGCGGTCGAGGTCGGCGGCGCGCATGCCGATGTCCTTCAGCGCCACCGGCGCGCCGTTGTCGCGCGCCAGCGCAAAGACCGCCGCCGGCGCCGACACGCCGCCGAGCGCGCGCGCGATGCGCGCCATGGCACGCGGCGCGGCCTGCGCGTTGAACGCGAGCGCATGCGGCAGCACCACCGTGTGCACCTCGGCGTGCGGCAGGTTGAAGCTGCCGCCCAGCGTGTGGCACAGCTTGTGGTGCAGGGCCATGCCCACCGCGCCGAGCACGCCGCCGCACAGCCAGGCGCCGTACAGCGCGTCGGAACGGGCGGCCAGGTCGTCGGGCAGCAGGCGGATGGCGGGCAGCGCGCGGGCGAGAGCGGCGATGCCCTCCTCGGCCATCAGGTCCATCACCGGGTTGCTGTCCTGCGCGTACAGGCCTTCGGCCGCGTGCGCGATGGCGTTGATGCCGCTGGTCACGCTCAGGCCCACGGGCAGCGTGCGCGACAGCTCGGGGTCGTAGATCACGGTGCGCGGCAGCACGCGCGGGTCCTTGCCGGTCTTCTTCAGGCCGTTCTCGGTGAGGCCGTAGATCGGCGTCATCTCGCTGCCCGCGTAGGTGGTGGGAATGGCGACGATCGGCAACCCGGATTCCAGCGCGATGGCCTTGCCCAGCCCCGTGGTGGAACCGCCGCCCAGCGCCACGGCGCAGTCGGCGCCGAGCCGGCGCGCCAGGTCGCGCGCCTCGCGCGCCGTTTCCACGGGCACGTGCATCACGGCACGGTCGAACAGGCCGGCCGCCTGCGCACCGAGCGAGGCCGCCACGCGCTCGGCCTGCGGGCGCTGCTCGGGCGTGCACAGCACCAGCGCTTTCTTCGCGCCCAGCGCATCGATCTCGCGCGCCAGGTGGCGCAGCGAACCGGCGCCGAACACCACGCGCTGCGGATGGGTGGTGTGGATGAAGTCGTGCATGGCGCGCTCCTTTTCTTTCTGGCTATTCGAGGCTCAGGCGGCGCTCGCGCACCAGCCGGGCCCACTTGTCCTGCTCGGTGCGCAGCACGGCGGCGAACTGCTCGGGCGTGTTGGCGATGCCGGTCAGGCCCTGTTCGCGCAGCCGCTGCTGGAACGCGGGCTCGGTCACGATCTTTCGCACCTCGGCCTGCAGCCGGTCGACCACGGCGCGCGGCGTGCCGGCCGGGGCCAGCAGGCCGACCCAGGAGTTCACCTCGAAGCCGGGATAGCCGCTCTCGGCCACGGTCGGCACATCGGCATAGGCGGCCACGCGCTGCGCGCCGGTCTGGGCCAGGGCGCGCAGCCGGCCCGCGCTGACATGCGGCTGGGCCAGCACGGCCGAGAGGAACATCATCTCGACCTGCCCGCCCAGCAGGTCCTGCTGGGCCGGACCACCACCGCGATAAGGGATGTGCGTGACGAAGGTGCCGCTCACGGCCTTGAAGTACTCGGCCGTGAGGTGGTTGCTCGAGCCCGGCCCGACGCTGGCGTAGTTCAGGCGCCCCGGCTGCGCCTTGAGCAGGCCGACGAAGCGCACGAAGTCCTTCGCCTCGACCTTTGGGTTGACCACCAGCACCAGCGGGTTGCTCGCCACCTGCGTCACGGGCTGCAGGTCTTTGGCGATGTCGAAGCTCAGCCTCGGATAGACCAGCGGGTAGGTCGCGTAGCTGTCGAACACCATCAGCAGCGTGTGGCCGTCGGGCGCCGCGCGAGCCACCTCGGCGCCCGCCAGCGTGCCGCCGGCGCCGCTGCGGTTGTCCACGATCACGGTCTGGCCGAGCGCGGCCTGCAGGCGCGGCTGCAACTGGCGCGCGACGGTGTCGACGATGCCGCCCGGCGGAAAGCCGACGACCAGCCGCACCGGCTTGGTCGGCCAGGCCGGTGCCTGGGCCTGCGCGGCCATGCCCCACAGCAGCGTGCAGGCGACCAGGGCCCGGGAAAGGATCGAGAAAGACATCGTGTGCGCCCGTCGGGTTGGAAAGAAAAATGGAAAACGTCAGCGCACGAAGTGCGGCGGAATCTGCGCGTCGACGTTGACCCACACGCTTTTCACCTGCGTGTACTCGCGCATCGCGTCGAAGCCCATCTCGCGGCCGTAGCCGCTCTGGCCCACGCCGCCGAAGGGCGAGCCGGGGTTCACGCGCTTGTAGCTGTTGATCCAGACCATGCCGGCGTGCAGGTCGCGCGCCACCTTGTGGGCGCGCTGCAGGTCGCGGGTCCACAGGCCGCTGCCCAGGCCGTAGTCGGTGCCGTTGGCGATCTGCATCGCCTCTTCGTCGCTCTTGAAGGTGAGCACGGTGACGAAGGGGCCGAACACCTCTTCCTGCGCCACGCGGTCCTGGTACGACCGGGCGCGCACCACGGTCGGCTGCACATAGCAGCCCTGCGCCAGGTCGCCGCCGGGCGCGCCGCCGCCCGCCAGCACTTCGCCGCCCTGCGCCTGCGCCACCTCGACATAGCTCAGCACGCGGTCGCGGTGCTGGGCACTGGTGAGCGGGCCCATCTCGGTGGCCTCGTCGAGCGGGTTGCCCAGGCGGATGGATTGGGCCAGCGGAATGAACTGCTCGAGGAAGGCGTCGGCGATCTTCTCGTGCAGCATCAGCCGCGAGCCTGCGATGCAGGCCTGACCCTGGTTGTGGAAGATGGCCCAGGCGCTGCCGTTCACGGCAGCCTGCAGGTTGGCGTCCTCGAACACGATGTTGGGGCCCTTGCCGCCGAGTTCGAGCTGCACCTTCTTCAGGTTGCCCGCGCTGGCCTGCACGATGCGCCGGCCGGTGGCGGTGCTGCCGGTGAAGGCGATCTTGGCGATCTCGGGATGCTCGGCGATGTACTGGCCCGCCACGCTGCCCAGGCCGGGCAGCATGTTGACCACGCCGGGCGGCACGCCGGCCTCGGCCATGAGTTCGGCGATGCGCAGCGAGGTGAGCGGCGTGATCTCGGCCGGCTTCATCACGATGCAGTTGCCGGCCGCGAGCGCGGGCGCCATCTTCCAGCTCGTGAACATCAGCGGGAAGTTCCACGGCACCACCTGGCCGACGATGCCGACCGGCTCGCGCAGCGTGTAGTTGAGAAAGCCCTCTTCCACCGGAATGGTCTCGCCCTGGAACTTGTCGGCCATGCCGCCGAAGTAGCGAAAGCACGCGGCCGTGCGCGGCACGTCGAGCCGGCGCGAGTCGCGGATCGGGTGGCCGGTGTCCAGCGATTCGAGCCGCGCGAGCTCTTCGCCGTTGGCCTCGATGAGGTCGGCCAGCTTCAGCAGGATGCGCCCGCGATCGGCGGCGGCCATGCGGCTCCACTTGGGGAACGCGCGCTTCGCGGCGGCCACGGCCTTGTCGACGTCGGCCTTGCCGGCCAGCGCGACCTGGGCGATGGGCGTGTTGTCGTGCGGGTTCAGCGTGGCGAGCGTCTCGCCGGATTCGGCGTCGACGAAACGGCCGTCGATGAAAAGCTGGTGGCGGATGGAAAGAGCGGGCATGGGTTCTCCTCGCCCTCCCCGCGCGGGGAGGGCTGGATGGATGAATGGCGGAAAGAAAGAAGAGGCGGCGGCGGGCCGGCCGCTCAGAACTCGACCGGAATCTCGGGCGACTCGCCCTTCTGGATCTCGTAGACCAGGCTGGGCGAGCCGTTCTCCCACACCAGCAGCATCGAACGCTTGGGACTGAAGCCCTGGTGGCGGCAGTAGGCGGGCATGGCGGCCATGTCGCCGGCCTTCATGATCACGCGGGCCATGGGCTTGCCGGTGTTCTTGTCGCCGCAGTCCCAGTGGATCTCGTCGGTCATCTGGAAGAACCACTCGACGCGGTCGTTGCCGTGGATGATCGGCAGGATGTGCTCCTCGGTCGTCGGGCACATGTAGCTGTGCTTCACCACCGAGGTGAAGCTCGGGTTCCACGTGACCTGCGAACGGCTCAAAAAGCCGAAGAGGTTGAAGGCGTGCACCTCGTTCTCGAAGCCCGGCTCGGGGTGCAGCTCGGGCTGGCCCTGCGGCACGTCGGCGAAGGCGCGGTTGACGGGCGCGCCGCGTGCGTCGCTGCGCAGGTCGAGGTCGCCCTTCAGGCCCACGCAGCGCTTGGCCAGCTCGCGCGCCCGGGTGATCTTGGCGGTGTTGTTGCCACTCTTGCGGCCGTAGGGCGAGCCGGTTTCCTGCGGCGCGGCGAAGGGGTCGAAGGCCTCGTTGGTCCAGTCGTCGAGCATGGCCTCGAAGGTGGCGCGGATCTGCGCCGTGGGGAAGTTCTCGAGCAGGTCGATGCCCGCGTCCTTCATGGTGCCGTTGAAGCTGCCGGCGTACAGGTCGACCGAGTCGTAGTGGTTGATGGTGCCGAACACGTTGTCGAAGTTGACCCAGCCGTAGAAGAAGCCCCAGGCCACGTCGCGCATCAGCGCACGCAGGTAGTTGCCGGCGTCCATGGTGTGGCTCATGGGCCGGCCGTCACGGGTCTTCCAGGTGATGTGGGCAAAGTACTCGTCCCGGCGGAAGCCGAAGCTGCCGAGCGAAAAATCCTTGTAGCCGAGCGTGGCATCGGGCTGCGATGCGATGACCTTGGCGAGTTCTGCGGGTGCGTTCATGGTGTGGCTCCTGGATGGCTTGTTCAGTGCGTCTGGCAGATGTCGGCCCACTTCTCCACCGAGAGGTCGCCTTTGCAGGTCTGCAGCACGATCACGCCGGGGTCGCCGGCCACGCGGAACTGATAGGCGGTGTTCTTCGGCAGCAGGCCCTGGTGGCCGCGCGAGAGCTTCATCCAGCCCATCTTCTTGCCCTGCGGCTCGCCCTTCACGCGCACCGCGCCGTTCTTCTCGGTGTCGGCCACGGCCTGGGCCGCATCGAGCTGCACGAGGTGCACCTCGATTTCGCCGTCCATCACCAGCGCGAACTCGTCGTGGGCGCAGGTGAACCAGGGCGAGGTGCCTTCGGCGCGCAGCGTTTCCAGCACGTAGATCTGGTTCTGGCCGAACACGACCTTCTCGTAGGGCTGGCTGATGCTGGCGATCTCGAAGCAGTTGGAGAACGCGTAGTGGCGCACGTCGTCGTCGATGGGCTCGACGTGGCCTTTCTCGAAGTGCTTGAGGGACCCGAAGCGGGTCTGGTATGCGACGGTCATGGGTGTCTCCTGAGGTGCCGGACGGTGCAGCGTGGTGGCTGCGATGTGTGCACTGTAGGAAACGGGGGGCGTGAGCGGTAGGCCCGAAACGCGGGCCGCATTGTTCGGCAAATCCGTTCAATGCACAGGGTTTACCCCGGAACGGACCACGTTCGCGTCAGGCGTCCCAGATCAGGCCCGGCGGCAGCAGGCCGCGCTCGATCATGGCGGCGTCCCACGGCGGCACCTTCGAGAACGCCTGGGTCAGGTGCTCGATGAACAGGCGCAGCTTGAAGGCATTGCGCGAGGTGCCCGCGTACACCGCGCTGAGCGAAAACGATGACAGCTGGTGCGCCGGCAGCACCACCTCCAGGTCGCCGCGCAGGATCGCCTCGCCGGCCACCAGCGTCGGCAGGCAGACGATGCCGGCGTGCTCCATGGCGTACTCGCGCAGCAGGTGGACGCTGTTGGTGAGCAGCGCCGCGCTCATGTACAGCGTGACCTGCTCGCCGGCATGATGGAAGGTCCAGCGGTCGCGCGTGGGGTAGCCCGAGTACAAGCCGAGCGTGTGCTTGTGCAGCTCGCGCGGGCTCGTGGGCCGGCCATGCGCGCGCAGGTACTCGGGCGTGGCGCAGAACACGCGGCGCACCGGGAACAGCGGGCGCGACACCAGCTCGGTCGATGCCGCCGGAAAGATCTGCAGCGCGCAATCGACGCCCGCCTTCACCGGGTCGACCACCGCGTCGCTCACGATGAGCTCCAGGTGGATGTCCGGAAAGCTCACCTGGAAAGCGCGCAGCAGCGTCGCGAAATGCCCCAGCACGAAGCCCGTGAGCGCATGCACGCGCAGCGTGCCGGTGGGCCCGTCCTTGGCGTCGCGCATCTGGTCCATGATGTCGTTGGCCCGGCCGACCAGCTCGACGCAGTCGCGCAGGAAGGCCTGCCCCACGTCGCTGAGCCGGACCACGCGCGTGCTGCGGTGGAACAGCGGCGCGCCGACGTGGTCCTCGAGCTGCTTCACGCGGCTGGTCACCACCGATTTCGACACCCGCAGCTGGCGCGCGGCTTCGGCAAAGCTCTGGGTCTGTGCGACCCGCACGAAGGTCTCTATGTTCTCGAGGCGGTCCATGGGGCATGCAATGTAGCGGTTGCGCGGCGGCGGCCGGTCGGCCGCACGGGTGTGAAGTACTGCGCAATCCCGCTCGGAGATTGACCGCACCCTTCTCAATTCGCCCACAAATGTGAGCATTTCCCTGTGAGATTGTTAATACGGCAACTATTGTCCTGCCCCGAAGCACCCCGGGTGCACAAGAAATCGAAGCAGGGAGTTCCCATGACCAAATCCACGATCACCGTGATGCTCGCGCTGGCGGCATCCGTTCTCATGAGCGCCTGCGTGCACCACCACGCGCCGCCGCCGCGCGCGGAGCCCGGGCCGGCGCACAAGGGCGGCAACTTCTGCCCGCCGGGCCAGGCCAAGAAGGGCAACTGCTGATCGCCCGCCATGCTGAACCCGTTCCTGCGTGACATGACGCCCGACGAACTGCCGACCGGCACCGCGCGGCCGGCCTACATCGCCCTGATGCCCGTGCTGGCCTATGTGCTCGTCGCCATCGCCTTCCTGAGCATGTCGGTGGTCGTGCCGAGCCTGCTCGTGGCCTGCCTGTTCGCGACCGCGGCAGCCATGTCGCTGGGCGCGGGCGTGGTGCTCGGCATGAGCATCTGGATCTTTCCGCAGCTGTCGAGCTGAGGGCCGCACGCGATGAGTACTTCCAACGCCTCCGTCTTCCGCGTCCAGAGCTGGCGCACGACCCTGCTGGCGGCCTCCGTGGTGCTGCTGATCGTGATGGCACTGCTCATGAAGTGGCTGGTCGAGCTGCAGGTGGAAACCGCGCAGGAACGCCAGCTGCGCGAAGCCGTCGCCCGCGAGGCGGACGCACGCTGCTTCGTGCTGCCCACGCGCCAGGAGGTCGACACCTGCCGGGCCGTCAACGCGGCGGGCCTGACGCCCTGACCGGCTCGCCGCTCAACCGAAAGTGAACGCGTAGGCCTGCGCGCCGGCGTCGAGAAACTCGATCTCGAACAGCCGCTCCCTGCCGCTGCCCGCCGACTGCCGCACCAGCTGGTACAGCTTCTGCGCATCGACCACGCCGTGGCCCTGGGCATCGGTGTCGGCGCCGTGGTCCGCCAGCGGCGGCTGGCCGTCGACCCGCACCGTGAAACGCACCGGCTTGCCGTCGGCCATCGGCCCGAGCACGAGGTGCAGGTCGCGCGCCTTGAAGCGGTAGGCGATGCGACCGTGGGCCTGGTTCAGCACGGCCCGCTCGCCCTCCACCGTCCAGTCGCCGCCCAGCGACCACTGGTTGGTGCGCAATGAGGAAGCCATGGGTTCGTAGGCCTTCGCACGGTCGCGCGCGATGCCGCCGGGCGACGCGAAACCGTGCGCCCGCGCATGGCCCAGGTAGGTTTCGCCGGACTGCGCCGGTTCGGCGCCGGGTGCGGCCTGGGTGCCCTGCCCCTGCGGCGCCACCAGCCCGGCGGCGACCTGCGCCTGCCCGGCCTCGGCCAGCAGTTGCTGGATCACCTGCTCGGCCTTGTCGTAGCGGTTCTCGCCGAACTGGTGATGACGGATGCGCCCCTGCGCATCGACGAAATAGAACGCCGGCCAGGCCTGGTTGTCGAAGCCGCGCCAGATCGAAAAGTCGTTGTCCAGCGCCACCGGGAACCCGATGCCCAGGTCTTTCACAGCCTTGCGCACGTTGGCCGGGTTCTTCTCGAACGCGAACTCCGGCGCATGCACGCCCAGGACGACCAGGCCCGCGTCCCTGTACTTCTCGGCCCAGGCACGCACGTAGGGCAGCGTGCGCAGGCAGTTGATGCACGAGTAGGTCCAGAAGTCGACCAGCACCACCTTGCCGCGCAAGGCCTCGGGCGTGAGCGGCGCCGAGTTGATCCACTCGGTCGCGCCGGCCAGCGACGGCAGGCGGCCCTCGACGCGAAGATCGCGCGCGGGCACCGGGCGGGTGTCCGCGACGCGCACGAAGCCAGTGTCTGCGCGCTGTGCCTGCGGCGCGTCTTGGCGCAACGTGTCCACCAGCGCCTGCTCCAACGCCGACGTGGTGCCCAGCGACAGGCGCGCGAGCCAGCCGGTGTCCAGCCCCAGCGCGATGGCGCCCACGCCGGCGAGCACCGCGGCACCGGCGAGGCGCCGCACCCCGTCGCCGGTCGGCAGCGTGCGCTTCAGCGCCGACAGCAGCCGGCCGCCGGACAGCAGCGCCACCGCGAGCGAGGTGCACGCGCCGGTCGCATACGCGAGCAGCAGCAGCGAAGTGCCGACGCTCGCGCCGTTGAGCGCCGCGCCCGTCAGGATCAGCCCGAGGATCGGCCCCGCGCACGGTGCCCAGAGCAGGCCCGTGCCCACGCCGAGCCACAGCGGCGAGAACACCGAGGCCTGCGGCTCATCAGACGTGCGGGACATGCGCTGGCCCAGCGCCACCAGCGACCGGCTCAGGCGCTCGGCCACGCGCGGGAACAGCAGCGTCGCACCGAACAGCGCGAGCAAGGCCATGGCCGCGTAGCGCCCGTATTCGTTGAGCGTGACGATCCAGCCGCCGCCCACCGCGGCCAGCGTGGCGACCACGGCGAAGGCCAGCGCCATGCCCACGAGCATCGGCAGGCCGTGCGAGCGGAAGGGCCGGTCGGCGCGTGCGAACACGAAGGGCAGCACCGGCAGGATGCAGGGGCTCAGGATCGTGAGCACCCCGCCCAGGTAGGCGATGAAGAGGATGAGCATGGGGATGTGAAAGATGGGGGTCGGGTTCAGCGGGCGGGCGCGGTGGCCAAGGCCAGCCGCGCCTCGAGCCCGCCTTCGGGTCGGTTGTGCAGCGTGAGCTCCGCGCCCATCGCCATGGCCAGCTGGTGCGCGATGGCCAGGCCCAGGCCGGTGCCGCCGGTGCTGCGGTTGCGCGAGCTTTCGACGCGGTAAAAGGGCTTGAGCACCGCGTCGAGCTCGTCGGGGGGAATGCCCGGGCCGTTGTCGAGCACGCTCACCACGAGGCGGCCGCCCTCGCCGTCGGTTTGCACGCGCAGCGTCACGTCGGAGCCGAACTTCAGTGCGTTGTCGATCAGGTTCATCAGGATGCGGCGCAGCGCATTCGGGCGGCTCACGATCGGCGCGCCGGCCCGGCCGTCGAGCCGCACCTGCTGGCCCACGTCTTCGTAGTCGGCCACCATGCTCTCGAACAGCGCGTCGGCGTCGATGCGCAGCGGCGGCTCGGTGGCGCCGTGCAGCGTGCGCGCATAGGTCACGCCTTCGCGCACCAGCGCGTTCATGGCGTCCAGGTCCTGGCGGAATTTCTCGCGGTCGTGCGTGTCGTCCATCAGGTCGGTGCGCAGGCGCATCCGCGTGATGGGCGTCTGCAGGTCGTGCGAGATGGCCGCCAGGATTTCGACGCGCTCCGCCATATAGCCCGCGATGCGCTGCTGCATCGCGTTGAAGGCGCGCGCCGCGTGCGCCACTTCGGTCGGGCCCTCTTCCGCCAGCGTGCGGCCTTTCAGATCAGGGCCGAGCTGGTCGGCCGCGGCGGACAGCTGCGCGAGCGGCCGCGTCACCAGCCGCACCGCGACCCAGGCGCACACGGCCAGCACCAGCAGCTGGCCCACCAGCAGCCACATCACCCAGCCCGACACCGGCATGCCCACGCGCATGGCGTGCACGACCACGGACGAGCCGTCGCCCAGCCGCACCTCGATCTGCAGGCCTTCGGGCGGCCAGGCCACCTCGCCGACCTTGACGACCGGGAACGGGCGCATCGCGTCGACGATGGCCGCGGCAAACTGCTGCGAAGCCTCCGAGCGGGGCGCGCTGCCCTGCGCATTGCCGCCCAGCACGAAGCGGTAGTTGCGCCGTTCCAGCCGGTCGAGCCAGCCGGCGCGCTCCGCCGCGGGGAGCCGGTCGAGGATGGCGACCGAGCTCGCGATGTCGCGCTCGATGCCGATCATCATCAGCTCGCGAAGCGCCATGTTCCGCTCGTAGCGGATCGCCGCGAAGGTGAGCAGCTGCGCGATCGCCAGGCCCACCACGATGATCAGCGTCACGCGGGAGAACAGCGAGCCGGGCAGCAGCCGGCGCCAGCGCGGCGCACTACCGGTCGGATTCGCAACGGGATTCGCGGAAGTGGACATGAACAGCTTCTTCAGTCAGGCGGCGTGGCGATGCGTCATCGGCGCAGCGGGCTCACACCAGGTGGATGGCAACGTCGATGTTGCCTCGGGTCGCCTTGGAATAAGGGCAGGTCTGGTGCGCGGCCTCGGTGAGGGCCTGCGCCACCTCGCGGTCCAGGCCCGGCAGGCTCACGTTCAGGCGCGCCTGCAGAAAGTATTCGCCGCCGGCGGTGCCCAGGTCGACCTCGGCATCGACGGCCAGGTCGGGCGGCAGCGCGACCTTCATCTTGCCGGCCGCCTTGCCCATCGCGCCGATGAAGCAGGCCGACCAGCCGGCCGCGAACAGCTGCTCGGGGTTGGTGCCGGTGCCGGCACTGCCGGGCGACGAGAGCTTGATGTCCAGGCGGCCATCGGAGCTGCGCGCCTCGCCGTCGCGGCCTCCCGAGGAGGTGCGGGTCTTGCCGGTGTAGAGGACTTTGTCGATGCGGGTCATGAAGGTTCCTTGAATGCAGGGTGGTTGGAAAACGCACGGATTGTTGGGCCGCCCACCCCCTGCCGGATCGCCTTCTGTATGCCTGTGTATCTGGCCCGTACATCCACACACTACGTTTCCACGGCCACCCCCGGCACGCCGCCGGAACGCTACATTGCGGCTGCGGCGCCGTGCCGCCAATGCCTCTCCTGCCATGACGCCCAAGACCTCCGACCACATCCTCATCGTCGACGACGACCGGGACATCCGCGAACTGCTCACCACCTACCTGGTGAAGAACGGCCTGCGCGTGGTCGCGGTGCCCACCGGGCGCCACATGCGCGCCGCGCTCGAGGCGTCGGGGCCCTTCGACCTGATCATCCTGGACCTGATGCTGCCCGGCGAAGACGGGCTCACGCTGTGCCGCGACCTGCGCACCGGCAAGTACAAGGCCACGCCCATCCTCATGCTGACCGCGCGCAGCGAGGAAGCCGACCGCATCCTGGGCCTGGAGATGGGCGCCGACGACTACCTGGCCAAACCCTTTTCCGCGCGCGAGCTGCTGGCGCGCATCCGCGCCGTGATGCGGCGCACGCGCATGCTGCCGCCCAACATGGGCACCGTCGAGCCCTCGCAGAAGCTGGGGTTCGGCGAGTGGCAGGTCGACACGGTGGCGCGCCACCTGATCGACGACGCCGGCGTGATGGTGGCGCTGAGCGGCGCCGAGTATCGGCTGCTGCGCGTGTTCCTGGACCACCCGCAGAAGGTGCTCAGCCGCGACCAGCTGCTGAGCCTGACGCAGGGGCGCGAAGCCGAGCTCTTCGAGCGCTCCATCGACCTGCTCGTGAGCCGGCTGCGCCAGCGCCTGCGCGACGACGCGCGCGAGCCGCGCTACATCAAGACCGTGCGCAGCGAAGGCTACGTGCTCGCTTCGGCGGTCGAAGCGAGAGACTGACCGACGCCACGCTCTGGCACTGGGTCGGGTGGCGCGCCTCGTGCGCGAGCCCGCCCGCGAAGAACAGCAGCGCGAACCAGAGCTTCTTGAATCCGCGAGGGCGCGTCATGGGGATTTCCTTCGGGCAATGAGTGGATGACGGGCGGATTGTTGGCCGCCCGCGCGCCGCGCAACGGGCATTGCGTATGCCTGTGTATCCCGGCCCGACATCGACACACCACGTTTCGTCGAGGTGCCTTCGCGCGCCTGCGTTTGAAATTTAGTGTGGCCGGAACCGGCGCGGATACAGAGGCATACACAAGCCGATCAGCAGGTGGGTTTCCCCCCGAACAATCGCGCCGTCCCCCCTTCGCATCCCAGGAGATTTCCATGACCGCCTCCCCCTCGCTGCCACGCCGCGCGTTCCTCGGCAAGGCCGCGCTCGGCCTCGCCGCCACGCAGCTCACATCGATCGTTCCCGCCTTCGCCCAATCCGCCGCCACAGGCGGCGCCCGTCGCCTCGAACCCCTCAAGAGCATCGACGCCGGCAGCCTGCGCATCGGCTACTACGAGGCCGGCCCGGCCGACGGCGCGCCGGTGATCCTTCTGCACGGCTGGCCCTACGACATCCACATGTTCGTCGACGTCGCGCCGCAGCTGGCCGCCGCGGGCTTTCGCGTGATCGTGCCGTACCTGCGCGGCTACGGCACCACCCGCTTCCTGTCGGCCGACACGCCGCGCAACGGGCAGCAGTCGGCGGTGGCCGTCGACATCATTGCGCTGATGGACGCGCTGAAGATCCCCGTCGCCACCGTGGCCGGCTGCGACTGGGGCGCGCGCACCGCGTGCATCATGGCCGCGCTGTGGCCCGAGCGCGTGAAGGCGCTGGTGTCGGTCAGCGGCTACCTCATCGGCAGCCAGGAGGCCGGCAAGGCGCCGCTGCCGCCGCAGGCCGAGCTGCAGTGGTGGTACCAGTACTACTTCGCGACCGAACGCGGCCGCGCGGGCTACGAGAAGAACCGCCACGACTTCGCCAAACTCATCTGGCAGCTCGCCTCGCCGAAGTGGAACTTCGACGCCGCCACCTTCGAACGCAGCGCCGTCGCCTTCGAGAACCCCGACCACGTGGCGATCACGGTGCACAACTACCGCTGGCGCCTCGGCCTGGCCGAGGGCGAGGCGAAGTACCAGGCGCTGGAGAACCGGCTCGCCCAGGCGCCGGTGATCGATGTGCCGACCATCACGCTCGAAGGCGACGCCAACGGCGCGCCGCACCCGGAACCCAGCGCGTATGCGAAGAAGTTCTCGGGGCGCTACGAGCACCGGCTGGTCAGCGGCGGCATCGGCCACAACCTGCCGCAGGAGGCGCCCGAGGCGTTCGCGAAGGCGGTGATCGACGTGGCGCGCGGCTAAGCCGCGCGAGCCCTCAGTCGGCGGTGAGCGCCTGCGCCAACGGTTCGGCGTCGAAGCGCTCGAAGCCGCAGTAGCACAGGAAGTGGCGGTTGGCCGCGCGGCCGAACAAGGTCATGCCGAGCTGGGTGGCCAGCTCGTGCCCCATCGCGGTGACGCCGTTGCGCGAGACAACGATCGGCACGCCCATGTGGGCCGACTTCATCACCATCTCGCTCGTCAGGCGGCCCGTGGTGTAGAAGACCTTGTCGCCGCCGTCGACGCCATGCACCGCCATCCAGCCGGCGATGGTGTCGATGGCGTTGTGCCGTCCGACGTCTTCCGCGAACACCAGCATCTCGGTGCCGCGGAACAGCGCGCACCCGTGCACCGACCCGGCGTGCCGGTGCACGCTGTTGCGCGATTTCATCTGTTCGAGGATGCGCGCCAGCGTGCCCTGCGCGATGCGTGCCGACTGCGCGGCCGGCAGCCGCACGGCGCCGATCTGCGCCATGGCGTCGCCGAAGACGGTGCCTTGTCCGCAGCCGGTGGTCACGACCCGGTGCGCGGTCTTTTCGGCGAGGTTCGCGATGCCGCGGTGGGTCTTCACGGCGGCCGCCTCCACGCTCCAGTCGACGTCGATGCTCTCGACCTCGTCGGCGCGCCGCACCAGGTCCTGGTTGAGCAGGTAGCCCAGCACCAGCAGCTCGGGCGCGGCGCCCAGGGTCATCAGCGTCACGAGTTCGCGCTTGTCGACGAAGACGGTCAACGGCCGCTCCGCCGGGATGTCGATGTCGCGGCGCTCGCCGTGCTGGTCGACGATCTCGATGCGGCGCAGCAGCGGGCCGCGCGCCGGGTTCAGGCGCGGCGCACCCGCGCGCCGGGGCAGCGGGACCGCATCGAAAGCCAGCGGTGTCTCGTCTTCTGCGTCGTCTTCACGTGGGGCCATGCGGAATCCTACGCCACCGCTGCGAGCGGAGCGCGAAGGGGTACTGCTCGCGAACGGGCGCGCCATCGGCTATGGTTCGTTCATGCCTTCTTCGGACACTCCCGCGACCGCGCCCACGGGCCGCCCGACGCTCGACGTCGCGGTGGTCATGCGCCGCGAACGCCTGCACGGCCCCTCGAGCCACTGGCAGCCCTGGCGCTGGACGCTCGACAGCGTGCTGCCCGACGAGCCCGGCTTCGGCACCGAACCGCGCCTCCTGCGCGACGACGACGGCGAGCAGCACTGGCTGCACCCCGGCTTCCAGGTCGAGCTGTACCGCGACGAGGCCGAGGGCTACCACCTCAACGCGATCACGCCGACCCCGTGCTGGTTCGTGCTGTGGCGCATGGACGAGGAACCGACGCTTTCCACGGAACCCATTCCGCGCCCGGTCGTGGTCACGCTCAGCTACTACGAGGCCGGCCGCTGGCTCGATGCGCAGGAAACCGTGGAACAGGTGCCGGCGCCGGCGGAGGTGGTCGACTGGGTGCGCGCCTTCGTCGACGAACACTACGTGGTCGAGCCCAAGCGCCGCCGCCGGCCCGAGAGCTTCCGCTCGCTGGTCGATCGCTTCGGCAACGCCGCGAGCGTGACGACCGAGAAAAAGCGCGGACGGGGTGCGGGCGATGTCTGAGGGTTTCCTGGGACGCTGGTCGCGCCGCAAGCAGGAGGTGCGCGCGGCCGAGGGCGTCGTGGAAGAAAAGACCCTGCCGGCCGTGGAACCTGTTGCGGTGCCGGCGCCCGCCCCTCTCGCCGAAGCCCCCGCACCCGAAGGCGAGCAGGACACCGCGCCGCCGCTGACGCTCGCGGACGTGGACGCGCTCGACATCGGCTCCGACTTCAAGCCCTTCCTCACGAAGGAGGTCGCGCCCGAGGTCAAGAACGCGGCCTTCCGCAAGCTCTTTGCCGATCCGCATTTCAATGTGATGGACGGCCTGGACACCTACGTCGACGACTACTCCCAGTCCACCCCGGTGCCCGAGAGCGTGCTGCGCCAGATGGCCAGCGCCAAGTTCCTCAAGCTCTTCGACGAAGACCCCGAAGACATTCCCCCGGAAACCCCCGACGACGCCGAAACGTCGGACGTGGCACAGTCCCAGGGTTCCGAAACGCTTCCCAGCCCGCCGGTTGCCGCGATGCAACCCGCCAGCCAAGAAACCGATGACCACCACGCTGATTTGCGACTGCAACCAGACGATGCCGCTCGAGCCGAAGACGCTCGGCGCGGCACTGGCTGAAACCCTCCCGCTGCATTCGTCGCTGTGCCGCCGCGAGGCGACCTCCTTCCAGCGCGCCATCCAGTCCGGCGACGACGTCGTGGTCGCCTGCACCCAGGAAAAACGGCTGTTCGGCGAGCTCGCCACGCAGACGCCCGGCGCCACCTCGCCGATCCGCTTCATCAACATCCGCGAGACGGGCGGCTGGAGCCGCGACGCGAAAAGCGCGATGCCGAAGATTGCCGCGCTGCTGGCCGCGGCCAGCCTGCCCGAGCCCGACCCTGTCTCGACCGTGAGCTACACCAGCCAGGGCCGGCTGCTGATCATCGGCGCGCTCGACGCGGCCGAGCGCGCCGCGGCGCTGGTCGGTGACACGCTCGACGTCACCCTGCTCGCGCAGGGCCCCGGTGCAGACGGTGGCGCCCAGGCGCGCCGCTGGCCGGTGATCGCCGGGCGCATCGATGCGCTCACCGGCTGGCTCGGCGCCTTCACGCTGCGCTGGACGCGCGACAACGCGATCGACCTCGACCTGTGCACCCGCTGCAATGCCTGCGTGGTCGCCTGCCCCGAGCAGGCCATCGGGCTGGACTACCAGATCGACAACGCGCGCTGCACCTCGCACCGCGACTGCGAGCGCGCCTGCAGCGTGGCCGGCGCCATCAATTTCAGCCGCGAGCCGCAGGCGCTCGACGCGGCCTTCGACCTCGTGCTCGACCTCGGCGCCGCGCCGCAGATCGACTGGCACGCGCCGCCGCAGGGCTACTTCCACCTGCCCGGCGGCGTCGCGCAGGCCGAGGGCCTGCAGACGCTGCTGCGCCTGCGCGAGCTGGTGGGCGAATTCGAGAAGCCCAAGTTCTTCGACTACAAGCAGAAGCTGTGCGCCCACAGCCGCAACGAGGTGGTCGGCTGCAACGCGTGCGTCGAGGTGTGCTCGGCCCATGCCGTGAGCAGCGACCCGCAGCGCCAGCGCATCGTGGTCAACCCGAACCTGTGCGTCGGCTGCGGCGCCTGCACCACGGTGTGCCCGACGGGCGCGCTGGGCTACACCTACCCGCGCGCGCCCGACCAGGGCCTGAAGCTGCGCAAGCTGCTCAGCACCTATGCCTCGGCGGGCGGGCGCGATGCCGCGCTGCTGCTGCACAGCCAGGAAGGCGGCCAGGCGCTGCTCGAGCAGCTCGGGCGGCAGGCGCAGCTGGGCAAGGCGCAGGGCGTGCCGGCGCGCGTGATGCCGGTCGACCTCTTTCACGCGGCCAGCACCGGCATCGACCTGTGGCTGAGCGCCGTCGCCTTCGGCGCTTCGCAGGTCGCCGTGCTGTGCACCGGCGAAGAGGCGCCGCAGTACCTCGCGGCGCTCAAGCAACAGCGGGACGTCGCGCAGGCGCTGCTGCTCGGCCTGGGCTACACCGGCACGCACTTCCACGTGATCGAGGCCGATTCGCCCGCCGCGCTGGACGCAGCGCTGGCCGGCCTGCGCACGACCACGCAGCGCGTGCCGGCCACGGCCGCCCGCTTCGCCGTCGGCGCCGACAAGCGCGACCGGCTCGAGATGGCGCTGGACCACCTGATGGGCGCGGCCCCGGCCCTGCAGGCACCCGCCGAGGCCCCGCTGGCGTTCGCGCTGCCGGCGGGCTCGCCGCTGGGCGCCGTCGCGGTCGACAAGGACAAGTGCACGCTGTGCCTGGCCTGCGTCAGCGCCTGCCCGTCGGGCGCGCTGCTGGACAGCCAGAGCGCGCCGCAACTGCGCTTCATCGAGAAGAACTGCGTGCAGTGCGGCCTGTGCGAAACCACCTGCCCCGAGGATGCCGTCTCGCTCGTGCCGCGCCTGCTGGCCGCGCCCGAGCGCAAGCAGCAGGTGCTGCTGAACGAGGCCAAGCCCTGGGCCTGCATCCGCTGCAGCAAGCCCTTCGGCACGCAAAAAGCCATCGAGGCCATGCTCGGCAAGCTGGCCGGGCACGCCATGTTCCAGGGCGAGGCGCTGGAGCGCCTCAAGATGTGCAGCGACTGCCGCGTCATCGACCTGTACAGCGCCACCAACGAAGTGAAGATCGCCCCGCTATGAGCCAGACCTTTCCCGCCACGTCCGCGCTCGACGAGGAGGTGGCCCGGGCCGAGCTCTACGGCCTGCTCGCGCGCCTGTGGTACGCCGCGCCCGATGCCGAACTGCTGGAAGCCTTCCAGGTCGCGCCCACCGAGGCGCCGGCCGCGGGCGCCTTCCTGGAAGAACCGTGGCGCCAGCTGGTCGGCATCGCGCGCGACACCGACGCGGCCGCCGCGCACGAGGAATACGACGCGCTCTTCGGCGGCATCGGCAAGCCCGAGGTCTTTCTCTTCGGTTCGCACTACCTGAGCGGCTTTCTCAACGACAAGCCGCTCGTGCAGCTGCGCCACGACCTGGACAAGCTGGGCCTGGCGCGCACCGAGACCACCTACGAGACCGAGGACCACATCGCCTGCCTGTTCGAGGTCATGCGCTACCTGATCGCCGGCGAGGACGTGGCGGTGGCCAACCTCACGCAGCAACAGGCGATGTTCTCCAGACACGTCCAGCCGTGGCTGCCCGCCTTGTGCGATGCTGTGTTGCAGCATCCGAAGGCGCGGTTCTACGCGGCGCTCGCCGCCTTCACGCGCGCGTTCGGCGACGTCGAGGCGCAGGCCTTCGACATGCTGGACTGAGAAGGTGTGAACGAACCCGCCATGTCCGCTCATCCCGCCCAGACGCGCCCCCTCGGCCACGCCGGATTCATTCACACCTTCTGAGGCGAACGAATGCGAGGGGTATTCAGGTTGCTCACACCTTGTTGCTGGTCTAGTATCCACAAGGCCGACCGGGTTTCCCCTCTCTCGTCGCGCCCAGCCACTCCTGGAGTCAATATGCAGGACAGCCAAAACACCGGCATCAAGCCGGCCTCCCGCCGCGGATTCTTCATCGGTGCCGCCACCGCCGGCGCCGCCGCGGTGGCCGTCACGTCGCTGCCAAACATGGCCGAGACACCCGTCGCCGTCGTCGCCCCCTCTTTGCCGCCCCCGCCCGAAAACGGCGGCGGCTATTCCCTGAGCGAACACGTCAAGCGTTACTACGCCACCACGTCAGCCTGAGGAGACCCCGTGCTTCTGACCAGAAAATCCCCAGGCACCGCGAGCTCGCGGGCCTCCGACGCGTCGCCCTTCGTTCGCAGCCTGCGGCGCGGCCTCGCGAACGCCCTGCCGACCATGGACCGGCGCGCCTTCCTGCGGCGCTCCGGCCTCGGCGTCGGCGTGGGCCTGGCGGCCAGCCAGCTCACGCTGATCCAGAAGGCCAAGGCCGCCGACGGCCGGCCCACGGCCATCGGCGCCGGCAAGATCGAAGTGAAGCGCACCGTGTGCTCGCACTGCTCGGTCGGCTGCGCGTCCGACGCCGTGGTCGAGAACGGCGTATGGGTGCGGCAGGAGCCCGTGTTCGACTCGCCCATCAACCTGGGCGCCCACTGCGCCAAGGGCGCGGCACTGCGCGAGCACGGCCACGGCGAGTACCGCCTGCGCTACCCGATGAAGCTCGTGAACGGCAAGTATGAGCGCATCAGCTGGGACACCGCGCTCGACGAGATCACCGCCAAGCTGAAGGAACTCACCAAGGCCAGCGGCCCCGACGCGATCTACTGGATCGGCTCGAGCAAGCACAGCAACGAGCAGGCCTACCTGCTGCGCAAGTTCGTGAGCTTCTTCGGCAGCAACAACTGCGACCACCAGGCGCGCATCTGCCACTCGACCACGGTCGCGGGCGTGGCGAATACATGGGGCTACGGCGCCATGACCAATTCGTACAACGACATGCGCAACGCGAAGATCGCGATGTACATCGGCTCGAACGCGGCCGAGGCGCACCCCGTGAGCATGCTGCACATGCTGCATGCCAAGGAAAACGGCTGCAAGATGATCGTGGTCGACCCGCGCTTCACGCGCACGGCGGCCAAGGCCCACGAGTACGTGCGCATCCGCTCGGGCTCGGACATCGCTTTCCTGTTCGGCATCCTGCACCACATCTTCAAGAACGGCTGGGAAGACAAGCGCTACCTCAACGACCGCGTCTACGGCATGGAAGAAGTGCGCGCGGAAGTCATGAGCAAGTGGACGCCCGACAAGGTCGAGGAGGCCTGCGGCGTGAGCGAGGCGCAGGTGCTGAAGGTCGCGACCATGCTGCACGAGCACCGCCCCGGCACCGTGGTGTGGTGCATGGGCCAGACGCAGCACAGCATCGGCAACGCCATCGTGCGGGCCTCGTGCATCCTGCAGCTGGCGCTGGGCAACGTGGGCACCTCGGGCGGCGGCACCAACATCTTCCGCGGCCACGACAACGTGCAGGGCGCGACCGACGTCGGCCCCAACCCCGATTCGCTGCCGGGCTACTACGGCCTGGTCGAAGGCTCGTGGAAGCACTTCGCCGCCACCTGGGGCGTGGACTTCGAATGGATCAAGGGCCGCTTCGCCTCGCCCGCGATGATGAGCAAGCCCGGCATCACGGTGTCGCGCTGGATCGACGGCGTGCTCGAGAAGAACGAGCTCATCGACCAGGACTCGAACCTGCGCGGCGTCTTCTACTGGGGCCATGCGCCCAACTCGCAGACGCGCGGCCTCGAGATGAAGCGGGCCATGGACAAGCTGGACCTGCTGGTCGTGGTCGACCCGTACCCCTCGGCCACGGCCGCCATGGCCGCGATGCCGGGCCGGCCCGAGGACGCCAACGCGAACCGCGCGGTGTACCTGCTGCCCGCGTGCACGCAGTTCGAGACCAGCGGCTCGGTGACGGCGTCGAACCGCTCGATCCAGTGGCGCGAGAAGGTCATCGAGCCGCTGTGGGAAAGCCGCACCGACCACATGATCATGCAGCAGTTCGCCGACCGCCTGGGCTTCGGCAAGGAGCTCAGCAAGAACTACAAGATGCAGAAGGTCAAGGGCATGGACGAGCCCGTGCCCGACGACATCCTGCGCGAGATCAACAAGTGCTGCTGGGCCGTCGGCTACTCGGGCCAGAGTCCCGAGCGGCTGCAGGCGCACATGCGCAACATGGCCGCCTTCGACGTGCGCACGCTGCGGGCCAAGGGGGCGGTCAAGGACAAGGTCAACGGCTACGACATCTCGGGCGACTACTTCGGCCTGCCCTGGCCCTGCTACGGCACGCCCGAGCTCAAGCACCCCGGCTCGCCGAACCTGTACGACCCGTCCAAGCACGTGATGGACGGCGGCGGCAACTTCCGCGCGAACTTCGGCGTGGAGCGCAACGGCAAGAACCTGCTGGCCGAGGACGGCTCCCACTCGCTGGGCGCCGACATCACCACCGGCTACCCCGAGCTCGATCACCTGCTGCTCAAGAAGCTCGGCTGGTGGGACGAACTCACCGAGGCCGAGAAGCCCAAGGCCGAAGGCAAGAACTGGAAGACCGACAGCTCGGGCGGCATGATCCGCGTGTTCATGAAGAACCACGGCTGCCACCCCTTCGGCAACGCCAAGGCGCGCGCGGTGGTGTGGAACTTTCCCGATGCGATCCCGCAGCACCGCGAGCCGATCTACGGCACGCGCCCCGACCTCGTCGCCAAGTACCCGACGCACGACGACAAGATGGCCTTCTGGCGCATGCCCACGCTCTACAAGACGGTGCAGCAGAAGAACATCGCCGACAAGATCGCCGAGAAGTTCCCCTACATCATGACCTCGGGTCGGCTCGTGGAGTACGAGGGCGGCGGCGAGGAAACCCGCTCCAACCCCTGGCTGGCCGAGCTGCAGCAGGAGATGTTCATCGAGATCAACCCGAAGGTGGCGGCCGAGAAGAACATCCGCAACGGCGAGCGCGCCTGGGTGCACACGCCCACGGGCGCCAAGCTCAACGTGCAGGCCCTCGTAACCGAGCGCGTGGGGCCCGACACGGTGTTCATGCCCTTCCACTTCTCGGGCCGCTGGCAGGGCGAAGACCTGCTGGCCTACTACCCGAAGGGCGCGGCGCCCATCGTGCGCGGCGAGGCCATCAACACCGCCACCACCTACGGCTACGACAGCGTCACCATGATGCAAGAGACCAAGACCACGGTCTGCAACATCGAGAAAGCATAAGGAATCACCATGGCAAGAATGAAGTTCGTCTGCGATTCCGAGCGCTGCATCGAGTGCAACGGCTGCGTCACGGCCTGCAAGAACGAGAACGAGGTGCCCTGGGGCGTGAATCGCCGCCGCGTGGTCACGCTCAATGACGGCCTGCCGGGCGAGAAATCGATCTCGGTGGCCTGCATGCACTGCTCCGACGCGCCCTGCATGGCGGTGTGCCCCGTGCAATGCTTCTACCGCACCGACGAAGGCGTGGTGCTGCACGACAAGGACGTGTGCATCGGCTGCGGCTACTGCTCGTACGCCTGCCCCTTCGGCGCGCCGCAGTTCCCCTCGCAGGGCACCTTCGGTGCGCGCGGCAAGATGGACAAATGCACCTTCTGCGCCGGCGGCCCCGAAGCCAACGGCTCCGAAGCCGAGTTCGAGAAGTACGGCCGCAACCGCCTGGCCGAAGGCAAGCTGCCGGCCTGCGCCGAGATGTGCTCGACCAAGGCGCTGCTGGCCGGCGACGGCGACGTGGTGGCCGACATCTTCCGCACCCGCGTCGTGCACCGCGGCACGGGCGCCGAGGTCTGGGGCTGGGGCACGGCCTACGGCTCGCAGCAGGCCGGCACGCCGCCCACCGGAGGCACCAAGTGAAGCGCGCGGTCGTGATGCTCGTCGCGCTCGCTTCGGGCGCGATGCTGCTGGCGGCCTGCAGCGAGAAGCCGCAGACGAACGCCGAGGGCGTCAAGCACGACGCGGTGCCCTGGAGCGGCACGGGCACGCAGGCCAACACCGGCACCGCCTTCACCGCGCCCGGCTGGAAGGTGGGCGACAAGACGGCGTGGGAGCAGCAGATCAAGACGCGCTCCAACGGCCAGAACGAGTACACCCGAGAAAACTGAACCGGAGGCCGCATGAGCGTCACCATTCGCACCAGGCACGCGTTCCACGCGCTGCTGGCGACCACGCTCCTGGGCTGGGCGGCGGTGGCGCCGGCCCAGGAGGCCACCCCGGCCGCGAGCGGCGCCGTGACCGCGGCGCCCGCCCCTGCTTCGCCTGCCGCAGCCACGGCTGCAGCACCGAAGGCCGAGGGCGGCATCCGCAGCCAGAACATCTTCGACGTCAAGCCCGAGGCCAGCGCCGATCCCAACTACCTCAACCAGACCAACGGCGAGCGCAACAAGGTGCAGCCCGGCAACAACGCGCCGATGTGGCGCCAGGTGAGCGGCGGCGTCACCGGCTACAGCAGCCTGCCGGTGAGCCAGGCGCCCGAGGCCGGCAACCTGATCCAGCGCTTCGTGCAGTACCCGGGTTCGCGCTTCACCAACGCGGGCGAGGCCTGGCGGCAGGTGCGCAACGACTGGATCATTCCGTACGGCGCGGCGCTGCTCTTCGTGACGCTGCTGGCGCTGGCCATCTTCTATTTCACGCGCGGGCCGATCCGCCTGCACGGCACCGAAACCGGCCGCAAGATCGAGCGCTTCACGCCCTTCGAGCGCGCCACGCACTGGTCGAACGCGCTGGCCTTCGTCACGCTCGCGATCTCGGGCATCGTGATGGCCTTCGGCAAGTTCTTCCTGCTGCCGGTGCTGGGCAGCACGCTGTTCGGCTGGCTCGCCTACGTGCTCAAGACGGTGCACAACTTCGTGGGGCCGCTGTTCGTGGTGACCACGCTGTTCATGATCTTCACCTTCATCCGCAGCAACTGGCCGAGCAAGGACGACTTCACCTGGCTGCGGCACGGCGGCGGCCTGTTCGGCGGCAAGGAGCCCGCGTCGCACCGCTTCAACGCCGGCGAGAAGGCGGTGTTCTGGGGCGGCGTGCTGTTCCTGGGCAGCATCGTCATCGCCTCGGGCCTGTTCCTGGACAAGCTGCTGCCCGGCTTCGTCTACACGCGCGGCGAGATGCAGGTCGCGCACATGGTGCATGCGGTGGCCACGCTGCTCATGATGGCGATGATCATGGGCCACATCTACATCGGCACGCTGGGCATGGACGGCGCCTACAAGGCGATGCGCGAAGGCTATGTCGACGAGGCCTGGGCGCGCGAGCACCACAAGCTCTGGTACGACGACATCCAGGCCGGCAAGATCCCCGCGCAGCGCTCGCAACCGGCCGGCGCACCCGAGCCCGCACGGCCGGCGACGGCGCAGCAAGGAACCTCCGCATGAAGCACACGCTGACCCTTCTCCTGTGCGCACTCGCTGCGACCTCCGCTGTCGCCAAGCTCCCCCCGCCCACGCCGGAAGCGCAGGCCAAGGCCGCCGAGGCCGCGGCCCGCACCGCGTGGAGCGCCAAGACCGACGGCTACCTGCTGTGCAAGTCACAGGACCAGGTCGCCGCCAAGTACCGCGCGAGCGCGCAGGCCGCCGGCAAGCCGGCACCGGCCGCGGTGGCCACGCCGCCCTGCGTGGACCCGGGGCCTTACGCCGCCGCCCCCAAGGTTGAAACCAAGCCCATCGAGGCATCGGGCGCCCACTCCCCGGCCCCCACGGCCGCGTCGCCACCGAGTTCGAACCAGACCTCGGCACAGACGAATCCCGCACCCAAGAAGTAAGCCGGCGACGCACCGCGCGTGCGCGGACGCGGCTGAAGAAAAAACGACCGCAAATGGCCCACCGGCAAGGTCCGGCACAGCCGCCTTTGCGCATGGCTGTCGGGTGCCATGCCCGACCACGCCGGCGACCTCCAACTTCTATACTGGCCCCGATGCCCACACCCGAACGAACCGCCTCGACCGATGTGCGTATGCGCGGCTTCACGCAACGCGCCGAGGTGCCCACCGCCCTCGCCTGGATCGATGCCCACACGCCCTTGCTGCCCGGTGAATCCGTGGCCGTCGACGAGGCCACGGGGCGGGTGCTGCTGCAGGAGGTGATCGCGCCCATCGCGGTGCCCGAGTTCGACCGCGCGGCCATGGACGGCTATGCGCTGCGCGGCGGCGAGACCACGGGGGCCGGCGAATACAACCCGCTCGAATTTCCGATCGCGGGCCACGCCTGGCCCGGGCGCCCCTTCGAAGGCGAGGTGCCCGCGGGCGCCGCCATCCGCATCATGACCGGCGCCCCGGTGCCGTGCGGGCTCGATGCCGTGGTGCCCGCCGAGTACGCGAGCGAGCAGGACGGGCGCCTGGCCATCACGCGCGCCGTCGCGCCGGGCCAGCACGTGGGCCATGTCGGCGAGGACATCGCGCGCGGCAGCACGGCGCTGCCCGCGGGCCGTCGCCTGCGCCCGCAGGACGCGGGGCTGGTGGCGTCGCTGGGCCTGGCGCAGTTGCAGGTGGTGCGCCGGCCGCGCGTGCGGCTGCTCGTCACCGGCAACGAGGTGCGCGCGCCCGGCACGCCCAAGGGCCCGAGCGAGATCTACGACGCCAACTCCGTGACCTTGCGCGGCCTCGTGGCGCGCGACGGCGGCCTGCTCGCGTCGCACCAGCGCCTGGGCGACGACCCGCAAATCATCGCGCAGGCAATGGCCGCTCCCGGTGCCGACGTGGTGCTCATCTCCGGCGGCTCCAGCGTGGGCGCCGAGGACCACGCGCCGCGCCTGCTGGCCGAACTCGGCGAGCTGGCGATCCACGGCATCGCGATGCGACCTTCCAGCCCGGCCGGCATGGGGCGCATCGGCGACACGCTGGTGTTCCTGCTGCCGGGCAACCCCGTCTCCTGCCTGTGCGCCTACGACTTCTTTGCCGGGCGCGCGATCCGCCTGCTCGGCGGCCGGCCCGCCGACTGGCCCTACCCGCGCACGCGCGCCACCGTGGCGCGCAAGATCGTCTCGCAGGTGGGGCGCGTCGACTACGTGCGCGTGAAGATCGGCGCCGACGGCGTGGAGCCGCTCGCGCTCTCGGGCGCCTCGGTGCTGAGCTCGACCACGCGCGCCGACGGCTTCGTGATCGCCCCCGCCGAAAGCGAAGGCTTCGGGCCCGGGACCGACGTCACTGTTCATCTGTACGAGTGCCTGTGAAAGCCCAATCGCAATTTCTCGATGTCGTCACGCGGGACGAGGCCGAGCGCCGCTTCCGCGAACACCTGAGCCTCGCGCCGCTGGGCCGCGAGACCGTTCCCCTGCACGCGGCGCTGGGCCGGGTGCTCGCCGACGACGCGGTGGCCGCCATCGACGTGCCCGGCTTCGACCGCTCCAACGTCGACGGCTTTGCCGTGCAGGCCGCCGACACCTGGGGCGCGATGGAAGAACAGGTCCGCGCGCTGGCCCTCGTGGGCGAGACGCTCGCACCCGGCATCGTGCCGCGGCGCGAAGTGACGCCCGGCCACGCCACGGCGATCGCCACCGGCGGCATGCTGCCGCGCGGCGCCGACGCGGTGGTGATGGTGGAACACACCGACCTCGACGACGGCAACGTGCAGGTGCGCCGCGCAGCCACGGCCGGCGAGAACGTCAGCTACGCCGGCACCGACATCGCACGCGGCGAGACCGTGCTGCGCGCCGGCCAGGTGCTGAGCTCGCGCGAGATCGGCGTGCTCGCCGCGCTGGGCCTGGCCGAGGTCGCCGTGTGGCGCAAGCCGCGCGTGGCCATCTTCTCCACCGGCAACGAGATCGTCGCGCCCGGTGCGCCGCTGCCCACGGGCGCGGTGTACGACTCCAACGCCGCCATCATCGGCGCCGCGGTCGAGGAACTGGGCGGCGAGCCGGTGCGCCTGGGCGTGATCCCCGACGACGAGGCGCTGCTGTCGGCCGCGCTCGCACGCGGGCTGGAATGCGACGCCGTGGTCTTCTCGGGCGGCACGTCCAAGGGCGAAGGCGACCTGTCGTACCGCGTGGTGGCCGCCCTCGGCGACCCGGGCGTGGTGGCGCACGGCGTGGCGCTCAAGCCCGGCAAGCCGGTGTGCCTGGCGGTCACGGGCGGCAAGCCGGTCGTGATCCTGCCGGGCTTTCCGACCTCAGCGGTCTTCACCTTCCACGAGTTCCTCGCGCCCGTGATCCGCGCCTTCGCGGGCCGGCCGCCGCAGCGGCACGCGCACGTGGCGGCCACGCTGCCGATGCGCGTGAACTCCGAGCGCGGCCGCACCGAGTACCTGCTGGTGGGCCTGGTGCCCACCGACGACGGCGTGGCCGCCTACCCGATGGGCAAGGGCTCGGGCTCGGTCACCACCTTCAGCAGCGCCGACGGCTTCATCACCATCGGCCAGCACACCGAGATCGTCGATGCCGGCGCCCCCGTGCAGGTGCAGCTGCTGGGCCAGGGGCTGGACGCCGCCGACCTGATCTTCATCGGCAGCCATTGCGTGGGCCTGGACTGGCTGGCCGGCGAGCTGATGCGCCAGGGCATCCGCATCAAGGCCATGAACGTGGGCAGCACCGGCGGGCTGATGGCCGCCAAGCGCGGCGAATGCGACGTGGCCGGCATCCACCTGATGGACCCGGCAACGGGCGTCTACAACCGGCCGCTGCTCACGCCGGGCCTCGAACTGGTGACGGGCTACGGCCGCATGCAGGGCGTGGTCCATCGCCCGGGCGACACGCGCTTCGAGGGCCTGGACGCCGCCGCGGCCATCGCGGCCGCGACCGCGCGCCCCGGCTGCACCATGGTCAACCGCAACGCCGGCAGCGGCACGCGCATCCTCATCGACCGCCTGCTCGGCGGCGCGCAGCCGCCCGGCTACGGCGTGCAGACCAAGTCGCACAACGCGGTGGCGGTGGCCGTGGCGCAGCAGCGCGCCGACTGGGGCCTGGCCATCGACACGGTCGCGCGGCAGTACGGGCTGGGCTTCATTCCCGTGCAGGAGGAACGCTACGACTTCGTGGTGCCCCAGGCACGGCTTGGGCGCGCGCCGGTGCAGGCCTTCATTGCGTTGCTGCAATCGGCCGCGGCGCGCGAGGCGCTGGGCCGGCTGGGCTTTCGCGTCGACGCCGCAGCCTGATGGCCGAACCGCTTCTTTCTTTCACTCTCGAGGACTGACACGATGACGATGGCTTCGCGCAGACGCTTCACCCTTCTCGCCCTCGCCGGTGCGCTTATCGGCACGCTGCTCGCGCCGATGGCGCAGGCACAGGACAAGTTCATCGTGCTGGCCTCGACCACCTCGACGGAACAGTCGGGCCTGTTCAAGCACCTGCTGCCGCAGTTCACCAAAGCCTCGGGCACCGAGGTGCGCGTGGTGGCGGTGGGCACGGGCCAGGCGCTGGACATGGCGCGCCGCGGCGACGCCGACGCGCTGTTCGTGCACGACCAGCCTGCCGAAGAGAAGTTCGTCGCCGAAGGCTTCGGCCTGCCGCGCCGTGCGGTCATGTACAACGACTTCGTGCTGATCGGGCCCAAGTCCGACCCGGCCGCCGTGCGCGGCAACGACATCGCGGCCGCGCTCAAGCGGCTGGGCACCACGGGCGGCGCCTTCGTCTCGCGCGGCGACAAGAGCGGCACCCATGCGGCCGAGCTGCGCCAGTGGAAGCTGGCCGGCATCGACCTGGCCGCCGCCAAGCCGGCCGGCTACAAGGAGTGCGGCTGCGGCATGGGCCAGGCGCTCAACATCGCGGCGTCGACCAATGCCTACGTGCTGTCCGACCGCGGCACCTGGCTCAACTTCAAGAACCGCGCCGACCTGGGCATCGTGGTCGAGGGCGACAAGCAGCTGTTCAACCAGTACGGCGTGATCGTCGTGAACCCGGCCAGACACCCGCACGTGAAGAAGGACCTGGCGCAAGGCTTCTCCGACTGGGTCGTGTCGCGCGACGGGCAGGCCGCCATCGCCGCGTACAAGATCGGCGGCGAGCAGCTCTTCTTCCCGAACGCGGGCCAGTGAACGGCGCGCCGGTCGATGACGGTGCCGGGCTGTGCAATGCGCACGGCCTCGCGTCGGCGATGAAAGCCGTCTCTCGATGAACACCGTGACCGAAGGCTGGGCGCTGGCCTGGCGCCTCATCACCGGCGCCGACCCCGAACTCGCGCGCATCACGGCGCTCTCGCTGCAGGTGAGCGCCACGGCCTGCCTGATCGGCGCGCTGTTCGGCCTGCTGCTGGGCGCCTGGCTCGCGGTGGCGCGGTTCCCGGGGCATGCGCTGGCCGTGTGGCTGGTGAACACGCTGCTCGCCCTGCCCGCCGTGGTGGTGGGCCTGCTGGTGTACCTGCTGCTCTCGCGCTCGGGGCCGCTGGGCGAACTGGGCATTCTTTTCACGCCGTCCGCGATGGTGGTGGCGCAGAGCGTGCTCGTCACGCCGCTGATCGCCGCGCTGTCGCGCCGGCTCGTGATGGCGGCGCTGGCCGACGGCGGCGACCAGCTGCGCTCGCTGGGCGCCGGGCCGCTCGCCACCGCCCTGCTGATGCTGGTGCACGACCGGATGGGCGTGGCCACCGTGCTGCTCACGGCCTTCGCGCGGGCCATTGCCGAGGTGGGGGCCGTGATGATCGTCGGCGGCAACATCGCCGGCGTGACGCGCGTGATGACCACCACCATCGCGCTGGAAACCAGCAAGGGCGACCTCGCGCTGGCCCTGGCGCTGGGCATCGTGCTGCTGGCGGTGGTCGGCGCGGTCAACGGCGCCATCGGGCTGCTGCAATGGCTGGCCACGCGTCCGCTGAACGCTGCCCCGCCGGCGAAGCCGCGCGCGGTGCGCCGCGCGCTCGCCCCGCACACGCCGGCCGTGGCCGGCACGGTGCCGCTGATCCGGCTCGAGCGCGCCACGGTGCGCTTCGGCGCGCTGGTCGCGCTGGACGAGGCCTCGCTGACCCTGCACCGGAGCGACCGGCTCGTGCTCGTGGGCGCCAACGGTTCGGGCAAGACCACGCTGCTGCGGCTGCTGCACGGCCTGCTGCCCTGCGAAGGGCGCTGCGAGCGCCTGCCGCTGCGGCCCGAAGGCCGCCTGCCGCGCGCGGCCATGCTGTTCCAGCGCCCGTTCCTGCTGAGCCTCTCGGTGTGGCGCAACGTGTGGGTGGGCCTGTGGCTGGCGGGCGTGCCGGCCGCCGAGCGTAGCGAGCGCTGCGGCTTGGCGCTGGCGCGCGTGGGCCTGCTCGAACATGCCGAGCGCTCGGCGCGTTCGCTGTCGGGCGGCCAGCAACAGCGCCTGGGCCTGGCGCGCGCCTGGGCGCTGCAGCCGGACATCCTGTTCCTGGACGAGCCCACGGCCAGCCTGGACCCCGGCGCCAAAAACGAGATCGAGGCCCTCATCGAAGAGGTCGCCCACAGTGGCGTGACGATCGTGATGAGCACGCACAACCTCGGGCAGGCCAAGCGCCTGGCCACGCGCGTGGCCTACCTGCACGCGGGGCGCATCGTGGTCGAGCGGCCCGTGGCGAGCTTCTTCGATTCGGACGACCTGCCGCCCGAGGCCGCCCAGTTCCTGCAGGGCGAGCTGGGCTGGTACCTTCAGCCCTAGCGCCGGCGGGCGGGTCGGCGGTTCCGCGCCCCTCGCCTTCGCTTACACGGCATCCCGATCCAGCGAGGCAAAATACCGCGATGGAAATCACTGTCGCGGTCTCGCTGCCGACACGCCTTCCTTCCGGGTCTGGGCGGGGCCACTTCCTTCGCCTGCACAGAGACCCCACCGACCGGCTGCGAACGCACGACCGCCCCCCGATAACCGAATACGCAGAGCCCTCATGAAAATAGCCACCTGGAACGTCAACTCCCTCACCGCGCGCCTGCAGCATGTGCTCGACTGGCTCATCGCCAACCCGGTCGATGTGCTGTGCCTGCAGGAGCTCAAGATGACCGACGACAAGTTTCCGCTCGAGGTGCTGAAGTCGGCCGGTTACGAAGCCGCGGTGTTCGGGCAGAAGACCTACAACGGCGTCGCCATCCTCAGCCTGGCGCCGGTGCGCGACGTGGTGAAGAACATCGAGAACTTCGCCGACGAGCAGTCGCGCGTGATCGCCGCCACCATCGAGACGCCCTCGGGCCCCCTGCGCGTGATCAACGGCTACTTCGTGAATGGCCAGGAACCGGGCAGCGAGAAGTTCGCCTACAAGATGAAGTGGCTCGACGCGCTGCACGCCTACATCGCGCGTGAACTCGCGGCGCACCCGAACCTCGTGCTGCTGGGCGACTTCAACGTCACGCCCGAGGACCGCGACAGCTTCGACCCGGTGGGCCTGAAGGAAACGATCCACCATACGACCGAAGAGCGCGACCACTTCAAGGCGCTGCTCGGCCTGGGCCTGACCGACAGCTTCCGCATGTTCGAGCAGCCCGAAAAAAGCTTCTCGTGGTGGGACTACCGCATGCTGGGCTACCAGAAGAACCGCGGCCTGCGCATCGACCACATCCTCGTGAGCGAACCGCTGCGGCCGCTGGTGAAGGGTTGCGTCATCGACCGCGTGCCACGCAAGTGGGAAAAGCCGAGCGACCACGCCCCGGTGGTGCTCGAACTCGGCGCGGGCGCCTGACGGCCATGACGACGCCGATCGCCGCACGCCTGGCCCGTTCCGCCGCGATCGCCGCCGCAGCGCTCGCGCTGACCGCCTGCTCGGTGCTCAAGCCGGGCAGCGGATCGGAAAGCGGCACAGGCAGCACATCGCCCGGCGGCGCAACCGCCACCGAAGGCAGCCGCGACGTGCCGACCGTGCGGCTCATCACCGCGCAGACGCCCGCGATCCGCACCTACCGCAAGACCGGCGCACGCCACATCTACAAGGCGTATGCCAGCCGCATCTACAAGGGCAAGATCCCGCCACTGGTGTACGCCGTGGTGGTGGTCGAGACCGAGATCGATGCCAACGGCAAGGTCACCAACGTCACCTTCAGCCGCGTGCCCAGCCATGCGCCCGAAGTGCCGCCGATGATCGCGGAGCTGGTCAAGGCGACCTCGCCCTTGCCGAGCCCCGGCAAGCTGGGCGGTCACACGTATGTCGACACCTGGCTCTGGGACAAGAGCGGCAATTTCCAGCTCGATTCGCTGACGCTAGGCCAACGCAGCCGGTAATAAAAAAAGGCCCTGGGAGGGCCTTTTCATTCGATACCGAGTTCCTGGATTTTCCGGGTGATGGTGTTGCGCCCGATGCCCAGCTTCTGGGCCGCCTCGATGCGCCGGCCGCGCGTGTTGGCCAGCGCGGTGAGGATCAGCCGCGATTCGAAGCGGCGCGTGAGCACGTCCCACACGTCGGTGCGGCCTGCGGCCAGCAGCGCCTGAGCTTCGGCTTCGAGGCCGCTTTCCCAGGCGCTGGGGCCGGTGGGGGCGCCTGGCACCGCCTCGGGGGCCGCGACCACCGGTGCGGACGCGTCGCGCTCGACGGCCAACGGCGCTGCAGCCTGCACGG
Organism: Variovorax sp. V118; assembly: GCF_041154445.1. GTDB lineage: Bacteria > Pseudomonadota > Gammaproteobacteria > Burkholderiales > Burkholderiaceae_C > Variovorax > Variovorax boronicumulans. Next base: position 3,790,162 of record NZ_AP028663.1, read on the forward strand.
GCGCCGCCACCTCGGCCACCGCCACATGCACGTCCGCCCCGCTGCCCGCCATCACTTCGGGCGGCAGGTCTTTCGACTCGATCAGCTGCGCGGGCGCCATCACAGTGAGCCAGTGGCAGATGTTCTCGAGCTGGCGCACGTTGCCCGGGAAGTTGAAGGCCGCGAGCCTGGCCAGCGCCGCGTCGGAGATGCGCTTGGGCTCGACGCCCAGCTGGCGCGCGCTCTGCTGCAGGAAGTGGCGCGTGAGCGCGGGGACGTCTTCGCCGCGTTCGCGCAGCGCGGGCAGGCGCAGGCGGATCACGTTGAGGCGGTGGAACAGGTCTTCGCGGAAACCGCCGAGCTTCACGCGCTGCTCGAGGTCCTGGTGGGTGGCGGCGATGACGCGCACATTGGCCTTCACCGAGTTGTGGCCGCCCACGCGGTAGAAGTGGCCGTCGCTGAGCACGCGCAAGAGGCGCGTCTGCAGGTCGAAGGGCATGTCGCCGATTTCGTCGAGGAACAGCGTGCCGCCCTCGGCCTGCTCGAAACGGCCGCGGCGCATGGTCTGCGCGCCGGTGAAGGCGCCGCGCTCGTGGCCGAAGAGTTCGCTCTCGAGCAGGTCCTTGGGAATGGCGGCGGTGTTGATCGCCACGAAGGGGCCGTTGGCGCGCGGCGAGTGCTTGTGCAGCGCGCGCGCCACCAGTTCCTTGCCCGAGCCCGATTCGCCGGTGATGAGCACCGTGACGTTGCTTTGCGACAGCCGGCCGATGGCGCGGAACACGTCCTGCATCGCGGGCGCCTGGCCGAGCATCTCGGGCGCGGCGACCATGCGCTCTTCGGACACCTCTTCGCGCTGGCTTTCGTCGACGGCGCGGCGGATGAGTTCGACGGCGCGCGGCAGGTCGAAGGGCTTGGGCAGGTACTCGAAGGCGCCGCCCTGGAAGGCCGAGACCGCGCTGTCGAGGTCGGAGAACGCGGTCATGATGATGACCGGCAGGCCGGGGTGCTTGGCCTTGATCTTGTCGAGCAGGTCGAGCCCCGAGCCGCCCGGCATGCGGATGTCGCTCACCAGGACCTGCGGGCCCTGCTGCTCGTCGCCTTCGGCCTGTTCGAGCGCGGCCAGCACTTCGCGTGTGTTCGTGAAGCTGCGCGTGGGCAGGTCTTCGCGCAGCAGCGCCTTCTCGAGCACGAAGCGTATCGATTGGTCGTCATCAACTATCCAGATCGGCTTCATGCATCTCCTCTGTTGCCGGGGCTGCGCTAGGGCAGCGGAATCAATATCTTGAAATCGGTTCGGCCCGGGACGCTGTCGCACTCGATCACGCCGTGATGCTGTTGCACAAAAGTTTGCGCAAGCGTCAGTCCCAGCCCGGTCCCGCCTTCCCTGCCCGAAACGAGCGGATAGAAGATGCGGTCCTTGATCGTGTCCGGCACACCCGGTCCATTGTCGATGACATGCAATTCCAGTGCCAATCGATACCACTGCTTGTTGAAGATCACCTGGCGGGCCACGCGGGTCTTGAAAGTGATCTGCGCGTCGCCCGCCGCGCGGCGCTCGGCCAGGGCCTGCGCCGCGTTGTGCGCGATGTTGAGCGTGGCCTGGATGAGCTGCTCGCGGTCGCCGCGGAACTCGGGAATGGAGACGTCGAAGTCGCGCTCGATGTGCAGGTCGCGGGGAAACTCCGCCAGGATCACCGAGCGCACGCGCTCGCACACCTCGTGGATGTTCACGTCGCCCACCACGTGCGGGCGCCGGTGCGGCGCCAGCAGCCGGTCGACCAGCGTCTGCAGCCGGTCGGCCTCGTGGATGATGACCTGGGTGTACTCGATGAGGTCGCGCGACTCGACCTCCATCTGCAGCAGCTGCGCCGCGCCGCGGATGCCGCCCAGCGGGTTCTTGATCTCGTGCGCGAGGTTGCGGATGAGTTCCTTGTTGGCCTGCGCCTGGTCGATCAGGCGCTCCTCGCGGTCCTGGCGCACCTGCTGCTCCAGCGGCGACATCTCGATGATGAGTTCGCCCTTCTTGTCGCCGTGCGCGAGCGTGACCTGCACGGGCATCAGCTCGTGGTTCACGCGCCGCAAAAAGGCCTCGTAGCGCAGCGTGGCGAAGTCGTTGCTGCTGGCGCCGTCGAGCGCGGTGCGCAGCACCTGCGGCTCATGGAAACAGGCGCCGAACTGCGAGCCCTCGAGCGTGCGCCGCGAGGTACCCAGCGCGTCTTCGAGGCCTGCATTGGCGAACAGCACCGAGCCGTCGCTGTTGACCACCGCGATCAGCGTGGACAAGAGGTCGAAGGCGCGAAAGCGCGGATTGGCGCCAGTCGCCTTCTTGCCGAACACCATGGACTGCGCGCCGCTTACTGCGCTTGCGGCTTGCCGGGCAGGCGGCCGATTTCGCGGCGGATGCCGGCGATGTCGCTCTCGTTGCGCGCGAGTTCGGCCTTCATCTCGGCCACGCGGTCCAGGTACTTCTGGTAGTTGCGGCCTTCGCTGCCCTGCTTCTCGGGCTCGCCGTTGTTGTATTCCTTCTTGAGCTCGGTCTGGCGGGCCTCGGCCTTGCGCAGCTCGGCCTCGAGCACCGAGCGCGCCTCGCCGTCGCGGGCGCGCTGGTCGACGCCTTCGACACGCGGGCTGCCCGCCGGGGCGCGCGCGGCGGATGAACCGCCCGACGACGACGCGCTGCCACCACCGCCGCCCGAAGGCTTCGTGCCCTGCACGACGGTGACGTTGCCGCCTTCCATGATCTTGCAGCCCTTTTGCTGGGCCACGGTCGCGTTGTTGGTGTACTCGTTGCCGCAGCGCCAGACGCGCTCTTGCGCGAGCGCCGCCGTGGCGGTGGCGAACGAGGCGGCGGCCAGGAAAATCAGGGAAGCAGTCTTCATTTGGATCCGGAGAGGGCGCGACAAACGCGCATTTTGATGCAATTCGGGCCCGCTCACGACAGGGTGTTCCGCACCAAGGAAAAAGGACGGCCGGGGCCGTCCTTTTGTCTTACTTGCCCGCCGGGGCGGGCTTGCTGTGGCGCTTTTTACAGCGAGTAGTACATGTCGAACTCGACCGGATGGGTCGCCATGCGGAAGCGCGTGACTTCCTGCATCTTGAGGTCGATGTACGCGTCGATGTACGAGTCGGTGAACACGCCGCCCTTGGTCAGGAACGCACGGTCCTTGTCCAGGTGCTCCAGGGCCTGGTCCAGGCTGTGGCAGACGGTCGGGATCAGCGCGTCTTCTTCCGGCGGCAGGTGGTACAGGTCCTTGCTGGCGGCTTCGCCCGGATGGATCTTGTTTTCCACGCCGTCCAGGCCGGCCATCAGCAGCGCGGCAAAGCCCAGGTACGGGTTCATCAGCGGATCGGGGAAGCGCGCTTCGACGCGGCGGCCCTTCGGGTTGGCCACGAACGGGATGCGGATCGAGGCCGAACGGTTCTTGGCCGAGTAGGCCAGCTTCACCGGGGCTTCGAAGCCGGGCACCAGGCGCTTGTAGCTGTTGGTGCCGGGGTTCGTGATGGCGTTCAGGGCACGGGCGTGCTTGATGATGCCGCCGATGTAGTGCAGCGCGAAGTCCGACAGGCCTGCGTAGCCGTCGCCGGCGAACAGGTTCTTGCCGTCCTTCCAGACCGACTGGTGCACGTGCATGCCGGAGCCGTTGTCGCCGACGATGGGCTTGGGCATGAAGGTGGCGGTCTTGCCGTAGGCGTGGGCCACGTTGTGGATCACGTACTTCTGCAGCTGAACCCAGTCGGCGCGCTGCACCAGCGTGCTGAAGCGGGTGCCGATCTCGAGCTGGCCGGCGTTGGCCACTTCATGGTGATGCACTTCGACCGGGATGCCCAGCGATTCGAGCACCAGGCTCATTTCCGAGCGCATGTCCTGGAAGCTGTCGACCGGGGGCACCGGGAAGTAGCCGCCCTTGACTGCGGGACGGTGGCCGCTGTTGCCGTGCTCGAACTCCTTGTCGGTGTTCCACGAGGCTTCTTCGGACTCGATCTTCACGAAGCAGCCCGACATGTCGTTCTTCCAGCGCACGCCGTCGAACACGAAGAATTCGGGTTCCGGACCGAAGTAGGCGGTGTCGCCCAGGCCGGAAGCCTTCATGTACGCCTCGGCGCGCTTGGCGAGCGAACGCGGGTCGCGCTCGTAGGCCTTGCCGTCTGCCGGGTCGATCACGTCGCAGGTCAGGATCAGCGTCGTTTCTTCGAAGAACGGGTCGATGTTGGCGGTGTTCGGGTCGGGCATGAGCTGCATGTCCGAGGCTTCGATGCCCTTCCAACCGGCGATGGACGAACCGTCGAACGCGTGGCCCGAGGTGAATTTGTCTTCATCGAAGTGCGACACGGGCACGGTCACGTGCTGCTCTTTGCCGCGGGTGTCGGTGAAGCGCAAGTCGACGAACTTGACCTCGTTTTCCTTGACGAGCTTGAGTACATCGGCGACGGTCTTTGCCATCAGTTTCTCCTGAGTTGGATGGTGGTTAGGAATACAGGGACGGGAGGATGCAGTTTCTGTGCCATTGTCACCCCGCCGGATGAGGCCCGGGTGACGGCCCAGGGGCTGCCGGAAAAGGAAAAAATCACTAAATTGGTGCAATGCAGATTAACGCACCAATTCGGGGCCTAGCTTCGCATCGAAAGTGTGCAGACCTTCGATGAGCTGGCCATAGGCGGCATCGAGCTTCGCGGGGTCGCCCTTGACGCCCAGCTCGATGTGGCGCCCGTACTGGGGGTGATCCACGCTGGGCAGGCTGAACACCTTGATGCCGGCGTGCGCCTGCTCGATGGCCTGCATCAGGGGCGTGAGGGTGGCTTCCATCGCACCGAAAACGATCACGGACTTCTCGGCAATGGCGTTGCGGGTGAACAGATCGGCATACCGGCTGTCGAGCACCGACTCGATCATGGGCCAGGCCATGACCGGAAAGCCCGGCACGAAATGCACGTGCTCGACGCTGAACCCCGGGATCTTGTTGTACGGGTTGCGGATGATCGACGCGCCCTGCGGAAACACGCCCATGTTCAGGCGGTGGATGTTGTCGGGCCGGTCGGGCTCGTAGGGCATGCCCTGCTCCAGGGCCGTGTCCTGCATGCGCTCGCGGATCAGCGCCTCGGCCTCGGGGTGCAGCGCCAGCGGCACGCGCAGGGCCTGGGCGGCGCACTGGCGGGTGTGGTCGTCGGGCGTGGCGCCGATGCCGCCGGTCGAGAACACGATGTCGCCCGAGGCGAAGGCGCGCATCAGGGCCGCGGTGATCCGCGTGGGCTCGTCGCCCACGTACTCGGCCCAGCCCAGTTGCAGGCCGCGCGCGGCCAGCAGCTCGATGACCTTGGCCATGTGCTTGTCGGCCCGCTTGCCGGAAAGGATCTCGTCGCCGACGACGATGAGACCGAATGCGCGTGTCATGGAGAACTCCATTGAGAAAGAGCGGCCTTGTTGGCCTCGGTGGCTTGCGCCGCCTCGATCGCCTGCTGCTGTGCGTCGCCGCTGCCGGCCGCGGGCTGCTGCGCCGCGCGTTGGGCGCGCAGCTGGGTCAGGGCGTCGAGGCAGTAGTGCGCGAACCAGAGCGCGGAGAAAGCAAAGACCAGCGTGTAGATCCAGATGGCGATCGGCACCAGCACGAAGAAGGCGGCGGCGAACAGCAGGCCCGAGGCCCACACGATGCTCGGCGCGGCGCCCAGGTAGCCGCACAGCACGCCGATGCACAGCAGCGGCAGCCGGTGGGCGCGCAGCAGCGCGGCGCGCTCTTCGGGGCTGGCGTGCTCGGCCAGCGCGTCGAAGCTCATCACCCGGTAGGTGAGCCAGCCCCAGATCAGCGGCGGCAGGATCAGCACCAGCGGCGGAATGAGCCACAGCGGCATCGACACCACCAGCGCGATCAGCGCCAGCACGGTGGCGCCGAGCGAGCGCAGCACGCTGCCGAAGAAGGAGGCGCCCTTCTTCTGTTCGAGCGTGGGAAAGCGCCGTTCGGCCACGAGCTTGGTGAGCGCCGGCGCCATGAAGCCGGCCACGATGAGCAGCGACAGCACCACGATCAGTGGCGTGACGCCGAACACCACCACCAGCGGCGCCAGCGCGGCCGTGACGTCGCTGGAGAAGAGGCGCCCGATCCAGGCCCAGAAGCTGGACAGCAGCGGCCAGGCGTCGAGGGCCTCGCGCGTCCAGGCGACGGCCGCGTCCCAGTAGAAGTAGCCGAGCCCCGCGGCCAGCAGCACCATGAGCGCCAGCGGCAGGAGCGACAGCACGATCACGCGCGGGAGCATGCAATAGGCCACCGCGCGCCAGAAGGAGTCAAGGAGCAGGCGCATGAGGTTCGAGGATAGCGCAAGGCCCCGGCCCGCCCGCTGCCGGGCCTGCGGGCGGATCAGGCGCGGCCGAACAGCCGCTTCAGCCCCAGCCACTGCTGCGACCAGAAGCCCTGGCCGTAGTCGCGCGGGCGGCCGTCGGCGCCGGGCTCGACCTGGTCGCGGATGCCGGTCGGGTCGTAGCGGTTCTCGAAGTTGGCGGTGCGAAAGAGCATGTCCCACCAGGGCAGCAGCACGCCGAAGTTGTGGCCGCCGAGCGTGCTCCGGCCGTGCGACTCGTGGCCCAGCCCGATGCTGTGGTGCAGCCGGTGGAAGCGCGGGCTGACCCACAGCCGCTCGCCGATGGCTCCGAAGCTCAGCCGCAGGTTGGCGTGCTGCAGGCTCTCGCTGAGCTGGGTGAAGGCCACGACGGCGATGAACTGGCCCGGCGCCACGCCGATCAGCTGCGCCACGATGACGATGAGCGTGTCGTGGATGACGTCGTCCAGCAGGTGGTTGCGGTCATCGCTCCACATCGTCATCTGGCGCTGCGAGTGGTGCAGCGAATGCAGGCTCCACCACCAGTTGAACTGGTGCTGGCCGCGGTGGATCCAGTAGCCGACGAAGTCGAGCACCACGAGGTAGATGGCAAAGGCCACCCACGGCACGTCGGTCACGCCAGGCCAGGCCTCGTCCAGGTGGAAGGTGCCCCACCCGGCCATGCGCAGGCTGCCGAGCAGGTCGTCAAACAGGGGCTGCAGCGTGAAGAACAGCGCCAGCCGGAACAGGCCCAGCCGGTGGATCAGCGTGTAGAGCACGTCGATGCGGATGGCGCGGCGGTCGGTCACGGGCTCGACCGCGCGCCAGCGCTGCAGCGGACCGATCACGGCCAGCAGCACGAGGATCTGGATCACGCCGACCAGCAACCAGCCGGTGGCGTCGAAGGCGTCCTCGGCCCAGCCGCCCAGGCCGATGGCGTACACCAGCGGCTGCACGGCGGTCTCGAAGAGCCAGCCCTGCATGGCGGAAAAAACGTCGGTCAACCAGTCGATCACGGCGAAAACTCAGGAATCAAGGGTGGGAGGCGATCCAGGCGCGGTAGTCCGGGTGCTGGCGCAGCGTGCGAAAGCAGAAGCCCTTGGCCTTCAGGCCGACGATGAGCGGCTCCAGGTTGGCGGGCGCCCACGGGTCCTTGCGCGACCAGATGCCCAGGTGCGCCAGCAGAATGTCGCCGGGGCGGATGCCCGCGAGCGCCTGGGCCAGCAGCTTCTGGTTGCTGAAGGCCTCGCTGGGCAGCTCGTCGCCCAGGAAGCCGGCGGGCGACCAGCCCACATGCGCGTAGCCGCAGTCCCTGGCGGCCGCCAATAGAGCGGGCGAGGTCTTGCCGCCCGGCGCGCGGTACAGCGGCAGCGGCTTCTTGCCGGTGATGGCGGCCAGCCGGTCGGACGACTTGCGGATGTCTGCGCAGTACTGGGCCGCGCTCCAGACCGACTCCTTGCCGGTCTGCGGGCCGGCCGACGGCTTGATGCGAAAGCTCGGCGGCGTGCCCTTGACGTCGCCGCGCCAGTAGGCGTGGTCGTAGGTGTGCGAGCCGAACTCGTGGCCTTCGGCCGCCCTCGCCTTCCACCACGGCGCCCAGTGGTCGTCCAGGCTGTCGCCGTCGGTCTGGGTGCGCTCGGCGGCGGCGAAGAAGGTGACGCGCACGTCCTGGCGCTTGAGCACGTCGGCCACCAGCGGGGCGATGCCCATGTGACCCGTGTCCAGCGTCAGGTAGACCGGCTTGTCGCAGGCGGCAGCGTCCTGGGCCCCGGCCGCCGGCACGGTGGCGCAGGCCAGCGCCGCGACGGCGAAGGCCACCCCGGCGGTGCGCAAGCCACGCACGCGCTCAGATGCGCTTGGCATGGTCGAGGGTCCAGACGCCGTGCGGCGAGCGGCCGACGTTGATCTGCCGCACGACCTTCTGGCTCGCGAGATCGACCACCGTGAGCTTCTTGGCCCAGCGCGAGGTCACGTACAGCGTCTTGCCGTCGGCCGACACGTCCATGCAGTCGGGGCCGCCGGGCACGTTGTAGGTGGCGACGACCTTCAGCGTGGTCAGGTCGATGCGGCTGATGGTGTTGGCGACCCGGTTGCTCACGAACACGGTCTTGCCGTCGCCGGCCGAGCGGAAGGCGTGGGCGCCCTTGCCGGTGGGGATCTTGCCGACCAGCTTGGGCTGGGCGCCGGCCACGTCGAACACCTGCACGCCGTCGCTGCCGGTGAGGCCCACGAGCAGCGTCTTGTCGTTGTGGGCGCCGAAGATGTCGGCCGGCATGGCGCCGGTGGCCATGCGCCAGCGGATGGTCTGCGTCGGCAGGTCGACCGCGATCAGCTCGTCGCTGTCCTGCATGGTGACGTAGGCCACGGTGCTGGTGTTGTCGATCCAGATGTGGCTGGGCGTCTTGCCGGTGGCGATGCGCTTGACCAGCTTCAGGTCCTTGCCGTCCCAGCGGTACACGTCGACGTGGTTCAGGCGGTTGGCCGCCGTGACGAACCACTTCATGTCGCGCGAGAACTGCAGCTGGTAGGGATCGATGATCCCGTACACCACGCGCTGCACCTCGGCCGTGCGCGGGTCCAGGAAGGTGAGCGAATCGCCCGCCGAATTGGCCACGATGACCGACTTTTCGTCGGGCGTCATGTAGATGTGGTGCGGCTCCTTGCCGGTGGGAATGCGCTGCTTCTCGGTCCAGTCGACCGGGTTGATCACGCTCACGCTGGCGTCCAGCGAATTGAGCACAAAAACCGGTGGAGGGGCCGGCGGCGCCGCCGCGGCGGGGAGGGTCACCAGGGCTGTCAGGCACAGGCAGGACAGCAGGAAGGCCGCGATGCGGCCGTTCGGGCGGGCAGGGAGTCGCAAGGGAAGGTTCCGGGAGAGGGTTAACAATCTTAACGGTCGAACCCGACAAACAGCTGACCGCCGGCGCCCCCTCACCCGCTGTTGCGCGCGGCGCCTTGACCTATGTCAAGCGGCCCGGGGCACCGGCGCGCGCAGCTGGGCCACCTGTTCGGCCGTGAGCCAGCGCCATTGCCCCGGCGCCAGGTCGTCCGGCAGCGCCAGGCCGCCGATGCGCGAGCGGTGCAGCCCCTCGACCCGGTTGCCGACCGCGGCCAGCATGCGCTTGACCTGGTGGTACTTGCCTTCGGTGAGCGTGAGCCGCAGGTGCAGCGGGCTGTCGGATTCGCAGGCGGCCGCGCGCACGGGCTTCGGATCGTCGTCGAGCACCACGCCGGCCAGCAGCTTGGTGATCTGCGCCTCGTCGATCGGGTGCTTGGCCGTCACCTCGTAGACCTTGGGCACATGGTGCTTGGGCGAACCCATCTTGTGGATGAACTGGCCGTCGTCGGTCAGCAGCAGCAGGCCGGTGGTGTCCTGGTCGAGCCGGCCGATGGCCTGCACGCCCTGCACCGCGCCCTTGTTGGGCCGAAGGCGCAGCGGCGACGGCAGCAGCGTGTAGATGCTCGGGTAGGTCGAGGGCTTCTGCGAGCACTCGGTGCCGGCCGGCTTGTGCAGCATCAGGTAGGCCTTCTCGTGGCAGGCCCACTCGGTGCCCTGCACGGTGAACAGCAGGCCTTCGGGGTCGAGGTCGGCGAAGGGGTCGGTCACGGCCGCGCCGGCGATGCTCACGTGGCCTTGCTGGACCAGGCCCGCGCACACGCGGCGGGTGCCGAAGCCCTGGGTATAGAGGATGTCTTGCAGGTGCATGAAAAATGAAAAAAGCGGCCGTGCCGACAGGGGCACGACCGCCTTCAAGTGTGCCGCAGGTTCAGTAGCCTGCTGCCAGGCCCGTGTTGCGGCGCGGGTCGTTGGCGCCGTAGAAGCGATTCGCACCCACCGGCTTGCCGCCCAGCGAGGGCGCGCCGACGATGATCGCCGCCAGGTGGTTGGCCGGCTGCGGCACGCCCAGGTTATGGCCCATGTCGGTCAGGATCTTGCGGGTGTCGGGGCTGATCGCGAAGGTCTCGACGTTGGTGACATCAGGCAGCCACTGCTGGTGGAAGCGCGGCGCATCCACGGCCTCCTGCACGTTCATGCCGTAGTCGACCACGTTCAGGATGGTGTGCAGCACGGCCGTGATGATGCGGCTGCCGCCGGGTGTGCCGACCACGAACACGGGCTTGCCATCCTTGGAGACGATGGTCGGGCTCATCGAGCTCAGCGGGCGCTTGCCCGGGGCGATGGCGTTGGCCTCGCCCTGCACCAGGCCGTACATGTTGGGCACGCCGATCTTCGAGGTGAAGTCGTCCATCTCGTTGTTCAGCAGCACGCCGGTCTTGTCGGCCGTGACCTTGGCGCCGAACCAGTCGTTCAGCGTGTAGGTGACCGAGACCGCATTGCCCCACTTGTCGGTGATCGAGTAGTGGGTGGTGTTGCTGCCTTCATGCGGCGCGACGCCGGGCTTGATGTCCTTGGACACGCCGGCCTTCTTGGGGTCGATGGCGGCGCGGATCTTGGCGGCGTAGCCCTTGTCGAGCAGGCGGTCGAGCGGGTTCTTCACGAAGTCGGGGTCGCCCAGGTAGCTGTTGCGGTCCACGTAGGCGTGGCGCATGGCTTCGATCTGGTAGTGCACCGACTCCGCCGAGCGAAAGCCCAGGTCCTTGAGCGGATAGCCCTCGAGGATGTTGAGCATCTCGCAGATGATCACGCCGCCCGAGCTCGGCGGGGGCGCCGACACCACGCGGTAGCCGCGGTAGTCGCACTCGACCGGCGCGAGTTCGCGCGTCTTGTACTGGTCAAGGTCGGCCTGCGTGATGATGCCCTTGCCGGCCTGGCTCGACGCCACGATGGCCTTGCCGACCCAGCCCTTGTAGAAGCCGTCGGTGCCCTTGGCGCTGATTTCCTTCAGTGTCTTGGCGAGGTCTTTCTGCACCAGCTTCTGGCCGACCGCGAAGGGCTCGCCCTTGTTCAGGAAGATGGCGCCGGAGACCGGGTCTTTCTTGAAGTCGTTGGTGGCGGTGAGCAGCATGTCGATGTCGCCCTGCTCCAGCGCGAAGCCCTTGTCGGCCAGCTGGACCGAGGGGGCGATGAGGTCGGCGCGCTTCATGGTGCCGTACTTCTCGCGCGCGTACTCCATGCCCGACACCGAGCCCGGCACGCCCACGGCGAGGTGGCCGTGAGTGCTCAGGCCCTTGACGACGTTGCCGTCCTTGTCGAGGTACATGTTGGCCGTGGCGGCCAGCGGGGCCTTCTCGCGGAAGTCCAGGAAGGTCTTGCGGCCGTCGGCCAGCTGCACGGTCATGAAACCGCCGCCGCCGAGGTTGCCGGCCGCCGGGTACACCACCGCCAGCGCATAGCCCACGGCCACCGCCGCATCGACCGCGTTGCCGCCGCGCTTGAGCACATCGACGCCGACCTTGCTGGCCAGGTGCTGCGCGCTCACGACCATGCCGTGTTCGGCCGCCACCGGCGCCTGCGACGCGGCCTGCGAGCCGCCGGCCGCCGCCAGGGTGAGCGCGGCCGCGACGGCGGCGCGCAGGGTGGGGGTCCACTTGAAGTGCTGCATGGAAAAGTCTCCTCTGTGCGTTGGATGAAGAATGAGGGAGGGGTGAATGGAAAGTGGGTCGTCAGGCCGTGAGCAGCGCCTTGCGCCGCAGGCTTTGCAGCGCCTGCGCCACCTGCTCCTGCGCGAAGGCGTGCAGCGCCGACGGGTCGGTCAGCGGCTGGTCGTCCTTGAGGAAGCGCAGGCGTTCGGCGCGCACCTCGTCGAGCAGGAAGGCGGCCAGCGCCTCGTGCGTGTGCGCCCCGTCGAGCAGCGGCAGCAGGCTGCGTTCGAGCACCGTGAGCGACACCGGCTCGTGCCACTGGTTGCAGAGCACGGCCGTCGCTTGCGACGCGGGCACGCCGGCCAGCGCGCGGCGCACCGGCGCCAGCACCTGCGGCAACGCGGACACGGCAGAAGCCGCCGACACCGGCGTGCGGCGGATGCGCAGCGCGCCGAGGATCAGCAGCTCCTCGAGCATGGCCAGCACGATGGGTTCGACGGCCGCGCGCGGCTCGCCGGTGAGCGTCACGACAGCGGCCAGCAGCGCTTCGGTCGACATCGAACACGGATAGCTCGCGTCGAGCGCCTGCGCCACCGCCTTGTGCGCCGGCAGCCGCAACGTGACCTTCAGGTCGCGCAGCGCGGTGCAGGGCTGCTCGCGGGCGTCGATGGTGAGCGCATCACCGCCATCGACGCGGAAGATGCCGGCGAATTCCAGCGCGCGCAGGCGGGGAACCTCGAGCCGGTAGCGGATGTTCGCGGCGTTGCCCTGCTTCACCAGCAGCGTCTGGCGGAAGGTGCGGTTGACCAGGAAGTCGAGGTACTGCTCCATCATCACCTGGCTGCCGCCGCACTCGCGCAGCAGCGGGTCGCGCACCTTCTCGCCGTAGTTCTGCACGAACATGGTCGAGGGCTCGGCGTCGCACAGGTAGGCCAGCCCGCGCGCCTCGGCACGCGCGACGAACTCCTTGAAATAGCAGGGCTCGTTGCAGGGCTCGAGGAACTCGTGCAGCAGGTAGTAGTTGCCGGAGTTGCGCACGATCGGCATCGTCTCTTCGAGCGTCTTGCGCAGCACGCTGTCGGGCCGGGCCGACTGCTCGAGGAACTCGAGCATGCCGCGCGCGTAGGAGAGCTTTTCTTCGGGCGTGTCGCGCGGGCCGCCGCGCAGGATCATCGCGTCGCGCACGATCTCGCGCGCCTTCCAGCCGGGGTACACGTTGTAGCTCACGTACACCACGCCATTGGGCGCCAGGTTCTCGGCGCACACGCGCAGGATGGCGTCCTGCACCGGCCCCGGCACCCAGCTGTAGACGCCGTGGCAGACGATGTAGTCGAAGAGGCCGAACGAGGCGTCGATGTCGGCGATGTTGAAGGCCTTGAGCTCGATGTTCGACAGCCCCGCGTGGTCGAGCGCCGCAGCGCCCTGGGCCACCTGCACGCGCGACAGGTCCACGCCCACCGCGCGCGCCTGCGGATGGCGCGTCGCGAAGGGAATCAGGTTGCCGCCGGCGGCGCAGCCCAGCTCGAGCACGCGCGCCTTGTGCGGCGGCGGCGCCTCGAGTCCGAACAGGAAGGCCAGGGCTTCCAGGTGCTCCACGGCGGACTGGGGGAACGGGTGCGAGTCGTAGGGCACCGCATCGTAGTAACTGGTGAGCGTGGAAGTCAGAGAGTCCGGCACGAACGTCCTTTGGGGATCGGAAGGGGCTGCAGCAGTGCTCGCAGACTATAGCCCCGTGCCCTCGCAAAAAGAAGCCGGCGCGGGCCGACCCGCCCTGCCCTGGCCGCAGGCTCATGCGCTTGCACGACCTCTTTAGAATGGCCCGATGAACTGGCGCATCACACTGTTTCCCCTGGCTTTGGTCATTGCCGGCTGCTCGACGCCGCCCAACCAGATCGTTCCCTTCCGCGACGGTGTGCTGCGTGCCATGACCTACACCCAGGCCTCGGACTACTGCAGCGCCAAGAGCCAGGAGCCGAAGTGGCTCGGCAAGGCACCGGCCGAATCCGGCGTGCTGTTCCAGTGCCAGTAAGCCACCTCATCACGCAGGGCTGACGCCCGGCCGCACCGCTCAGGCGTCGATGTCGATGAGCGCCAACCCGCTCTCGCGGTCGCAGGTCTTGCGCAGGTAGCCCGGCGACTCGACCATTACATGGCGAGGCGTGTTCTTCCGTTCAAGGCGTCATCGGGGGGAGTTCTGCCTGCAGTCCTCGGCGGTGCCCCGGCAGTCGTCCTGGCGCGAGGGCGCACCGGGGTCGTCCACGCGGGGCTTGTCCTCGCCGGCCCGCTTCGCGTCCGTCGGTGGCTTTTTCACCATGCCGGGGTCGCGGTCGGGCGGCGCGGGCTTCACCAGCCGCGGATGGCCATGGGGCGGCGGCTTCACGAGGAGTTCGGGGTCGGGGCCGGGTTGCGCTTGCGGCTTGACCGGCGGTGGCGGCGACTTGTCGGCCGACTGCGCAGCAGCCGGCCCGGCGACGAGCGCCGCGACGCCCAAGACCCCGATGGCGAGGCTTCCGGCAAACATCGATTTCGTTGGATTGCGCATGGCGTTCACCCATGCCCGAAGGTTTCACCAGGGCGCTCCCGGCGGTGTAGGCCTCTTTCGCCAATGGCCGCAAGTCGGCGTCGCGGTACCCGTCGACGCTGGCGCAGCCGCCGGGCGATGGCCGCAGGGATGGCGCGCGCTCAGCCCGCCAGGCTGACGCGCACCACGCACGCCATCGGCACCAGAATCTCGTCGCAGTTCGGCCCGGCCCCGCCGCGGTCGATCACCACGAAGCTGGCCGGCTGCTGCGTGACCACCAGCGGGTGGTGCCAGACCCCGCGCGCGTAGTTCACGCCCTGCGCCCGTCGGTGACGAAGGCGCGGATGTCTTCCACGCGCACCGTGTCGCCCGCCGGCGCCACCACCACGAGAAAGCGGCTGCCGTCCATCGGCACGAAGGCCTGGCTGCCCAGCGGGTGGCGCTCCAGCATGCCCACCTGCAGCGGCATCGCGTAGGGCTGCGTTTCGAAGATGTTCACCAGCACGCGGCTGTCGCCGGGGCCCGGGTCCACGCGCGCCAGGTCGTGAAAGCGCGTGGTCATGCCCGCGTTGATCGGCATCGACCGGGCGTGCGCGCTCTCGATGACGTCACCGAACGCGGCGAACGCCTCGCGCGTCAGCGGCTGCGCAACGAGCGCGAGCGCCGCGGGCGTGCCCGGCGCCGGGGGCAGGAAAGTGGGGCTGGCAATCGTCAACAGAAACTCCTCGGCTTTTGGTCCAACTGGTATTACCAGTATCCTTGCGATACATCCACTCAGTCAATCTCCCGGCGTCAGGGAAATCGCTAGTGTCCAATGGCGCATGAGGCCTTAAGGTCTCGGTCGCGTTAAATCATACCGGTAATACCAGTTAATCCACCCCCATCGACGCCTTCGAGGACCGCCATGTCAACCACCACCCTTCATGCGCCGCTGCAGCCGGCCACCACCTCTGCTGCAGCGGAGAACGCGCTCTACAAGAAAGTGGCATGGCGACTCATGCCGTTCCTGATGCTCTGCTACGTGGCCGCCTACCTGGACCGCGTGAATGTCGGCTTCGCCAAGCTGAACATGCTCAGCGACCTGCAGTTCAGCGAAGCCATGTACGGGCTGGGCGCGGGCCTGTTCTTCATCGGCTACTTCTTCTTCGAGGTGCCGAGCAACCTGCTGATGCACCGCATCGGCGCCAAGGCCACCATCTCGCGCATCATGATCACGTGGAGCCTGATCTCGGCCGCGATGATGTTCGTGACCACGCCCACGCAGTTCTACGTGCTGCGCTTCCTGCTCGGGGCGGCCGAGGCCGGCTTCTACCCGGGGATGATCCTGTACCTTACCTACTGGTTTCCCTCGCACCGGCGCGCCAAGATGGTGGCGGTGTTCATGTGCGCGATTCCGGTGTCGGGCGTGCTGGGCGGACCGCTGTCGGGGCTGATCATGGACGCCATGCACGGCATGGGCGGGCTGCGCGGCTGGCAGTGGCTGTTCCTCATCGAGGCGCTGCCCTCGCTGGTGATCGGCCTGCTGGTCATCGTGTACCTCGACAACAGCATCCAGGCCGCACGCTGGCTCACCGCCGAAGAAAAGGCCGTGCTCGCACGCAACATCGCCGCCGAGAACGCCACCAAGGGCGGCACCAGCCACATGACGCTGCGCGCGCTGTTCGCCGACCGCCGCATCGTGAAGATGGCGCTGATCTGCTTTTGCACGGTGATGGGGCAGTACGGCCTGACCTTCTGGCTGCCCACGCTGGTACGCCAGTCGGGCGTGTCGGGCGCGCTGAACATCGGGCTGCTCACAGCCATTCCCTTCGCCGTGGCCATCGTCTCGATGCTGCTGGTGAGCCGCAGCTCCGACCGCATGCGCGAGCGCCGCTGGCACCTGATCGTGCCCTTCTGCTGCGGCGCGCTGGGCCTCACGCTGAGCGCGATCTTCAGCAACAACGTGTACCTCTCGCTGGCCGCATTGGCCCTGGCCGCGGGCGGCAGCCTGGCGACGTCGCCGCTGTTCTGGAGCCTGCCGACAGCCGTCCTGTCGAGCGCGGGCGCAGCAGCCGGCATTGCGCTCATCAACTCCTTCGCCAACCTGGCCGGCTTCGTGAGCCCGTACATGATCGGCCTGATCAAGGACGCCACGAAGAGCACCGACATCGCGTTGTTCGTGCTGGCCGGCGTGCTGCTGTTCGGCGCCTTCCTCACCTGGACGGTGCCGGCCAAGCTGGTCAACAAGTAGGGAAGGCCCCGGGGTGCGGCCACAGTAAGATTTCCAGCTCCCGCCACTGCCGCACTTCGCACCGAAAACCACCCATGCTCGCCTCCCCCGCCGTCGCCGCCACCGCCGCCCGCCTGATCCAGCAGCGGATCGCGGACGGCACCTACGCGGCCGGCGGGCTGCTGCCTTCGCAGCGCGACCTGGCCGAGCAGCTCGGCATCAGCCGCACCTCGCTGCGCGAAGCGCTGTCGACGCTGCAGGGCACGGGCCTGGTCATTCCGCGCCCCGGCAAGGGCATGTACGTGGCCGAGGACGGCGGACAACAGGCGCCGACCGCCTCCCCGGCCTGGAAGTTCGCCACCTCGCATTCGCTGCAGGACGTGTACCAGCTGCGCTTCGCGGTCGAGAACTTCACCGCGCGGCTGGCCTGCCTGGTCATCGAAGCGGACGACCTGGCGGCGCTGCGCGCCAATGCGCAAGCCATGCGCGCATGCATCGACGCCGGCGACTTCACGCAGGCCACGCAGCTCGATTTCGACTTCCACATGCAGATCATCGGCATCGCAGGCAACCAGGCCATCGCCGAGATCCTGCGCAACAGCGCCGAGGTGATGCAGGAGAGCCAGCGCCTGCCCTTCTACAAGCGCGGTGCGCGCCATGCCACCTACGACGAGCACATGGCGATCATCGAAGCGCTCGCGCAAGGCAACCCGGCGCTGGCGCAGCAGGCGATGACGCAGCACATCGTGCAGGCCGCGCAGCGCGCGGGCGTGCACTTTCCGACGGGGCTCGAAGCGGCTTCGGCAGCAGCCTGACGCTTCAGGTCCACGTGTCGACGACGATGCGCAGCACCTCGACACGCTCGGGCAGCTCGATCAGAAACTCCGCATCGCGCGGCAGGTGGTGCACCCCATTCGGGTCGCCGCCGGTGAACGCGCTCATCGCGGCCACGTCGGGCCAGTAGGAGGTCGTGACGAACTCGGTCTCGGTGGCGCGGTCTTCCCGGAACAGCTGCACCGCGAGCGCCGTCTTGCGCAACGGCGGAATGCCTTCAGCCAGCAGGTAGCGTTCGTAGGCCTCCGCGCGATCGGGCGTGACGCGGCCGCGCCAGATGCGCGCGATGGTGGCGACGCTCATACCGGCACGCCTTCGATCGTCCGGGTGGATGCAGACGCTGGCGCCGGCAGGTGCCGCCCCAGGAAATCGCGCAGCGGCGGCAGCACCTCGGCCAGGTGCGTCTCGAGCAGCCAGTGGCCCCCGTCGTCGAACGCGTGGAACTGGGCGTCGGGCAAGTCGCGCAGGTAGGCACGGCCGGCCTCGATCGGCATGTAGCCGTCCTGCGGCCCCCACAGGATCAGCGTGGGCGGGCGGTACGTGCGCAGGTAGTCCTGGTAGCGCGGAAACCACCGCAGGTTGTCCTTCAGCCCCTTCATGAGACCGAGCGCAATGCCGCGCCGCGCGGGCGTGTCCATCAACGGCCAGTGAAGGCGCCAGAGATCGGGCGCGAGCCGCGGGGCCACGCGCGACGACACCTCGCCGATGAACTCGTCGCGAAAGCCTTCTTCGCTCACGGCGCGCTCCAGCACCGCGAGATGGGCCTCGCTCGGGTCGTTCCAGTACGCCCGGATCGCCGCGTACTTCGGCCCCAGCGTGTCTTCGTAGATGTCGCCGTTCTGGATGATCAGCGCCGTCACCCGCCCGGCCCGCCGCATTGCATGGCGCAGGCCGATCTGCGAACCGTAGTCGTGCAGGTACAGCGCGTAGCGGCGCAGCGCGAGGGCGGCGGTGAAGCGGTCGAGGAAGTACGCGTAGCCATCGAAATCGAACACGAAGTTCTCCTCGGGCGTGCCGCTGTAGCCGAAGCCCGGGAAATCGGGCGCCACCACGCGCCAGCGGTCCGCCAGCGCCGGCATCAGCGCGCGGTACTGGAACGAAGAACACGGATAGCCGTGCAGCAACAGCAGCACCGGGGCCCCCACCGGACCGGCCGCGCGATAGAAGACCTCGACGCCATCGATCTGCACCGTGCGGTGCGTGACGGCGGTCGTGCCGGCCGCGTCGTTCTTTCGGGGGTTCGCATTGGCCATCTCGGCTCCTTGAGACATGCAAAGAAACAGAGGTGTCTTTGTCGCCTCCGGCGCGGGGCCCGCATGTGGGAAAGGGCCGACCCTGGGTGTCGTCCAGGCCGCGCGCGCCCTGCGGCGGGCACGCTGCAGGGCGACATAGGCAACCTGGCCGGCCCGTCGGCCGATCGGCCTTGGCAGCACCGGCCGGACGGTCGCCCCGCGCCTGAACATGAAACTTTGGCTCACTGGCCGTCAAACCGCAGTCCAAAGCTTTCACTGCAGCGCGGTGCGCAGGACAATGGGGCGTTGATGGTGGTCGGGGCGCCGCCTCCGATCCTGTCGGCATCGCACTTTCAGGACTACACACGTCGCGTCATGGAACAACGGCTGGAATGGGCCCTGGCGGCCTGCTCACGCATCCTTCGACCCGTGGTGAAGCTCGCCCTCGCGATGGGGGTCAAGCACCCCCACCTGGAGGAGTTGCTGCGTGACCTGCTGATCGAGGAGGCGCAGCACTCCTGGCGCAGCCAGGGCGTTCCCAAGCCCAACCTGAGCCAGTTGTCGGTCACCACCGGCCTGAACCGCAAGGCCGTGACCGCCAAGGTCCGCTCCACCGTCGACCCCCTGCCCCACACCGAACTGTCGGCCGCAGCCAAGACGTTCACGCTGTGGCTGCAGATGCTGACCGAAGACGCTTCGTTCCGGCGCCTGCCCGTCACCTCGGGCCACACGGCGCCCTCGTTCGAGGCGGTCGCCCGCCTGAGCAGCCGCGGCAACGTCCACCACCGCACCATCCTCGACGAGCTGATCCGGCTGAACATGGTGACCGAAAACGAGGGCATGGCCGAACTCACCGCCGACGGTTTCGTGCCCGTGCAGGACCTTCAATCGATGCTGGCTTTCCTGGGCGACAACGGCCGGGACCACCTGCTGGCGGCCGTCGCCAACACGCTGGGCGAGCAGCCCCGCATGCTCGAGCGCGCGGTGTACGCGCGCGGGCTGTCGCTGAACGATTGCGAACAGATCCACCGCCTGGTGCGCGACCGCTGGTCCGCCCTGCACCACGAGCTCGCGCAGGAAATGGCACAGGCGGTCAGCCGCGCGCCGGCCCGCGCCGAAGGACGAATCCGTGTCGGCATCTACACCTACTACGAGGACGAGGGCACGCCGCCCCCGCCCGCGTCCTCTGAAAGCGAGCGCCCCTCATGAGCACGATCCAAACACCCCGCCGCCTCCTGCTGGGCCTGTTCTGCGCCGGCCTCATGGCCCTGTTGATGTCCTGCGGAGGCGGCGGTGGTGCCTCGACCGGGAACCTGGGCCTGGGCACCGGCACCGCGATCGGCGGTGACAGCCCGGGCGGCGCGGGCACGGGCACAGGCGGGGATGGGACCGGGTCCGGCTCGGGCAACGCCGGCACGGGCGGCTCCGGCGACACCGCCAGCAACGGCAACACCGACGGCTCCGGTGTCGGCTCGGGCGGCACCGGCGTGACTGCGGACGCCGCCGGCATCGGCGCCGCGGACGGCCTGGGCAGCATCATCCTGAACGGCCTGCGCTACACCACGGACACGGCCACCATCACCGTCGAGGACGCCACCGAACTCCAGATCGGCATGAGCGCGCGGGTCGCCGGCAAGGTCGACCCCGACTTCACCCGCGGCATCGCGACGCAGGTCGTGTCGGCGGCCGAACTGCGCGGCGCCGTCTCGCGCATCGACGTGGGTGCCGGCAGCTTCGTCGTCATGGGCATCAACGTGACCATCGACGCGGCCACGGTCTGGGCCGACGCGAACGGGCTTGCCAACGTGGCCGACGGCAGCCTCGTCCAGGTGTGGGGCCTGCCCGGCGCGCCGGGCACGCTGCGCGCCACCCGCGTGCTGACCGCACCCACGCTGACCGCCCCGCTGGTCACGGGCGCCATCCAGAACCTCAATGTGACGAGCCAGACCTTCACGCTCGGCCAGCTGACGGTCAGCTATGGCGGCGCCAGCTTCGCGGGCATCGACGCCTCGTCGCTGGCCAACGGCGTCATCGTGCGCGCCCGCGGCACGGCCGCGCCGGTCGGCAACGCGTTCACGGCGACCCAGGTGCAGGGCTGGTACGCGATACCGACGAGCAACGGCATCGCACTGCAACTGGCGGGGGACATCACCGATTTCGTCTCGCGCGGCGCCTTCAAGGTGCTGGGCACGCCGGTGGACGCCACCAACGCGCAGATCACGGGCGGCCCCGTCGGTGCGCTCGGCAACGGCGTGAAGGTCGAGGTCGACGGCTTCATGTCCAGCGGGGTGCTGGTCGTCAAGAAGCTGCGCATCCGCCATGTGCCGGGCACGGGCGGGCCGGCCTCGTTCACGCTCATCGGCGCCATCGGCGGCTACCAGTCTGCGGCCCGTTTCCGGGTCCAGGGCCAGCCGGTGGACGCCAGCGGGCCGGGTACCACGTTCGAGAACGGCACCGCCGCGAACCTGGCCAACGGCCAGCGCGTGGCCGTCGTGGGAGACCGGGTGGTCGACGGCGTTCTCATCGCCCAGCGGGTGACTTTCAACCCGTGACCTGAAGCGGCGGCCCAGCGCCCCGCCCCTTCCGGTGGCAGGCGACGCCGGGCTTTCGCACTTCTTCAGTTCCAGTTCGACACCGTCGCAGCGGGGCGGGCGTCGGCCTGCGTGCACGCGGGCCAGATAACACCTTCGGCCATCTATCTCCAAATCCATGGCGAAAGTACGAAAAAGGGACTAAAGTGAAAAAATCACATTTCTTACATTGGTGGCTTCCGTGTCTGTTCCCGCGAGTTCAGTGCGACCGTTGCTCCCCGTTGGCATCGCAGGCCCACGCCTGACGGATGCCTCCCTGTGCGGGGCTGCGCATCGGGTGCCTGTTCGTCGCCGGACCAGCCGGCAGCGCTGACACTGCGAGGAGTACCGCATGCCGCTCGTCCTTCTTCTTCGCCTCATGAACAAGCGTTTTCCGGTCATGCTCACGGCGGACGCGGACATCCGGCATGCCTCGGTGCTGGTCGCCACCGGACTCATCGAAGCCGAGTTCCACGTCGACAACTTCGGCTACCAGCGGTACGAAAGCGCCCAGGTCTTCGCCATCACGGAGGAAGGGCACGCGGAGATCGCCACGCTTTGCGGCAACGGCGCCTCGGTGCATGAAGAACGCCCCCAATGGAGCGTGATGCCGCTCGATTACCTGCGCAGGATCGGCAACTCGACCTTTCCCCTGCACACCGAGGACCCGTCGGAGATCAACTCCGTGGCGGTCCTCGAAGCCGCCGGCATGGTGGAGGCCACCCTCCCCCCGATCTGCCGCGCACGGCAGAAGCTGCGCCAAGCCACCGTCCTGCGCGTCACGCCCCTGGGACGGACGGCGCTGGTGCCACGGCGGGGCTGAATCCAGCTCCGGATCGCACGGCGCGCCCGCCCTGGCACGCCGGGGATCGGTGCGCCCGGCGCGCACGAACACCGCCCCTCGCGCCCCCTTGCCCTGAACCTCCATGAACCGGGTACCCGTTTGCGATGCGGCGCTCCCCGCCCGAAAGGAAGCCCCTCGTACGGCGATGAAAAAAGCCTGCCCACTACACAAATGCAACCATGTGAAACAGACGTCACAGATCACCCACGAGTTTCCCTTCGAGTACCAAAGCAGTAATGTGAAACCTTCACATACACCACGTCATTTGCAAGAAGAAATGAACGCCAGGCTGTTACCACCGAACTTCGGCCTCTGCCGTGCATGAAACAGTTCATGCGAAGGATGTCCTGCCATGCGCGCCCCCGTCTCCGCCCCGAGCCTCGACAGCAGCCTGTCGACGGATGCGCTCATGGCCGCCCGCATGCGGCTGGTGCTGTCGATCTCGGCGGTGCTGGCCATGGCGGTCGATGCGGGGCCCGCACGGCAACCGGTGGCCAGCGCGGTCTGGCTGGCCTTTTGCGGATACCTCCTGCACAGCGTGCTGGTGCACGCCTGCACACAGGGCGGCTGGCGCCATGTCCAGGGCAAGGCGGTCCACTGGTCTGACGTGATGTGGTTCACGCTGATCGTCTTCGTGACGGGCGGCGTGCACAGCCTGTTCTTCCTGTTCTATTTCTTCGCCATCCTGACCTCCTCGTTCCGCTGGGGCTTCGAGGAAGGCGCCCGCGTGACGATTGTCTCGGTCGCGTCGTTCGCTGCCTGCGGGCTCGGCACGAGCACGGGCGACGACGCGCCGCAGCTGCTGATGCGCACGACCTTCCTGCTGGCGCTGGGGCACATGATCGTGCACTGGGGCGGCTCCAAGCTCACCCTGCAGCGGCGCCTGGCCCTCTTGGGCGACATCAGCCAGCTGTCGAACCCGCGCTTCGGCGCGGGCCGCACCATCGCCCGCACGATGGAAAAGACGCTGGCCTTCTTCAAGGCCAGCCATTGCATCCTCATGACGCGGGACACCGCCACCGGCAACTGGACCCTGCGCACGCTGCGCAAGGACGACACCTGCGAGCACGTCGGTGTCGAGACGCTCGGCGGCATCGCCGAGTCGCCGCTGATGGCGCTGGAGCATCCGCACACCGTGCTGAGCAACCGCCTGCCCTGGCCCCTGAACCACTTCTTTGCGCGCAGCCACATGCACGGCCCCGGCGCGATCGGCTGGCGCCCCGAGGGCCGCGACGGCGCCAAGCGCAGTGCCGCGGTGGCCGCCATGCTCGAGGCCCGCGCGTTCATCAGCGCCGCGCTGCCGCTGCGCTTGGGCGAGGGGCGCGTGTTCATCTCGTCGCGCAACGGCCACTTCAGCAAGTCCGACGCGCTGTTCCTCGCGCACCTCATGGAACAGATCTTCCCGGTCATCGAGACCATCGAAGTGCTCGACCGCATGGCCTCGGAAGCGGCCGCGACCGAGCGCCTGAAGATCTCGCTGGACCTGCACGACACCGCCGTGCAGCCCTACATCGGGCTGCGCATGGGCCTGTGCGCCCTGCGCAAGAAGGCCGCCGCGGACAACCCGCTGCTCGAGGACCTGGACAAGCTCGCCGAGGTGGCGAGCGGCGTGATCGCCGACCTGCGGCGCTTCGCGGGCGCGGTCAAGGCCGGCCCGGAAAGTTCGTGCGGCCTCGTGCTGCATCAGCTGTACAGCCAGGCCGCCCGCATCCAGGGGCTCTACGGCATCGAGATTTCGGTGAACGTCGAAGGCCACGTGCGTCTTGACGACCGCATGACCGCGGAGGTCCTGCAGATGGTGGGCGAAGGCCTGAACAACATCTGCAAGCACACGCAGGCCCGCCGCGGCAGCGTGCGCATCGGCTGCCGCAATGGCTGCCTGCACCTGCGCATCGAGAACGAAAGCGGCGAAGAGAACTTCGCGCCCTTCCGGCCACGCTCCCTCAGCGACCGCGCGGCGGCGCTCGGAGGCCGCGCGCAGGTCAGCCGGTGCCGCGGCGGCGGCACCGAGGTGCTGATCGAAATCCCCATCTGAGCCCCCAAAGCACGACAACAGTCCGAGGAGTCTCCTCATGCAAACCGAAGCCCATCCCATCGGCGTCCTGCTGGTGGACGATCACCAGACCATGCTGTGGGGCCTGTCCCGGCTGATCGACGGCGAACAGCCGCGCATGAAGGTCGTCGCCACCGCCAGCTGCTGCGAAGAGGCCGTGGCGCACACGCAGAGCCTGGCCCCCGACGTCATCGTGCTCGACCTCGACCTGGACGGTCATTGCGCCCTCGACATCCTGCCGCAGCTGCTGTCGAACGAGGTCTCGCGCGTGGTCGTGCTGACCGGCGAACGCGAGCAGCGCACCCTGGACCTCGCGGTGCTGCGCGGCGCGCGCGGCGTGATGCGCAAGGACGCCTCGGCCGAGCAGGTGCTCGATGCGATCGAACGCGTGCACCACGGCGAACTCTGCGTCGACGCCCCGACCATGGGCCGCGTGCTCTCGGAACTCACCTCGGTGAAGAAGCCGCCGAAAGCCGACCCCGAGTCCGCCAGGCAGGCCAGCCTGACCCAGAAGGAGCGCGACATCGTCCGCACCGTGGTGCACGGCAGCGGCGCCTCCAACAAGACGCTGGCCGGGCAGGCCTTCGTCACCGAACACACGCTGCGCAACCACCTCACGTCGATCTACCAGAAGCTCGGCGTGACGAACCGGCTCGAGCTCTACATCTACGCCGTCAAGCACCACCTCGACGCCATGGCGCACTGACAGCGCCCTGCCCGCCCCCGTCCTTCGGGACGCCCACTGCGGGCCGCTCAGCGTCGGCATGCCCCTCCGGGACCCGCCATTTCCCCGCTTTTCCGATCCCCGCCTGCTGCGATCAGCTGGCGTGCGGGAGCGCACCGCACTGGCAGAGGAGGAAAAGATTCGGCACCGTATTTCGTGCCACCTCAAAGAAATTGAATTTCAATTGAATTGAAAAAATCATGATCAAGCGAGAAAATAATCTCACAAAATAAAAACTGAATAACAGACAATTTGGTTAATAGAAGATTTCATTCAATTCAAATATCATTGGAATTTCAATAATCAAATTATTTCCACGGTTTCAATTGGTTTTTTGAATATTTTATTTCACCGAACACCAAATACCCATTTAAAAATGAATTTCATGTTTGATTAATTTGATTCTTTTCAAAATTTCCATGCATAAATAAGCCAATTCCACTTTTCAACCAGCATTGCTCACTTGGCGAACAATGCGTCGTTTTTCACGATCCGCCTCAAAAACATAGAAATTAGGTATATCGAACGTCATGGTTCAGGTAGTTCCATTTTGAAACACTCATGTCTTTCCACAAACAGGAGCAAAAGACCCGCGCAACCGCCCCGTCAAGTTCATAGGATTGCGCAAGCCTCGGGCTGAATTGAATTTCAATTAAAACTCGCAGAAAAAATCCAATTCGGCACTTGCTTTCCATTTTTCTCTTGAAAATGTATGAAACCCCAAACTGCTTTGCCGCCGATGGGGAAAGTGGCCCCGGAGCGCTCGACGGACGACCTTTGCGTCTCCTCGCCCACGCTCGCAACGACCGGCCTGCGTCGCTCACGCCAACCGGGGCACGCACATGCTTGATCACAGGCTCATCAGCTCTGGCGAGAAGGCCTCCGTCGGCGTCTGCGCGCCCGCCGCGAGGCTGTGGCCGGACTTCCTGATCGGCCAGGAAAAATCGCCGGTGCGCGTGCTGCTCGTCGACGACGACGAGTACATGCGCCGGGTGATCGCCCAGGAGCTGCTGTCGGACCTGCGCATCCAGCTCGAAGGCCAGGCCGACAGTGTTCGCGAGGGACGCCGGCTGCTGACCACGCACACCTTCGACGTGCTGATGCTCGAGCTGCAGCTGGGCGACGAGATGGGCTTCGAGCTGATCACCGAGGCACGCCGCCTGCACCGCAGCAGCGAGGTCATCGTGATCTCTTCGCTCGAGGACGACGCCCACGTGCTGCGCGCCTTCGAACTGGGTGCCATGGGGTACCTCCTGAAGAACGCCTGGTTGCAGAGCTTCGCCGATGCCGTGCTGCACGTGGTGAACGGCGGGGCGGCGATCACGCCCCGACTCACGCGGCGCCTGCTGCACCGCCTGGACTACCACCCCCGCGAGCCCGTCGCCGACAAGGCGCCGACGCCGCCGAGGCCGCCGTCGCGCGACATGACACTGACGCCGCGAGAGAGCGAGGTCCTGCGTTGCGTGGCCTCGGGTTACGTCTCCGCGGAGATCGGCGCCAAGCTCGGCATCACGGGCCAGACCGTCAATGTGCACATCAAGAGCATCTACAAGAAGCTGCATGTGCATTCGCGCGCCCAAGCGGTGAACTTCGCCGTTCACACGGGCCTGATCTGAAGGGCAGCGACCCCATGGCCCCGATCGATTGCCCCTTCGCCGCCGGATCGCGCCCTCGCCGCGCGCTCGACAAGCGGCCCTTCGTCCAGGCCATGCTTGTCGCGGCCTGGGCCACGCAGGTCATGTACGCCGACCTGGCGATCGCGACGGAAGCGACGTCGGCCGCCGTTGCGGCGCACGAGAACCCGGATGGCGGCGTTGCGGACGGCGAAGTCGCAAACGACGCGGCCGTGGTGACGGCCTCTCCCGACGATCCGGCGGCCACAACAGGAAGCGGTGACCCGGAGCGCCCCGGCTCCGCCGTCTACAGCCCCTTCGCGAGCCCGCCACACGGCAATGAACGCCCTCCCGCTTTCGCTGCGGCGTCCCAAAAAAGCAATGGCGGCCATGCCGAAATGGCGCTCATCGCCCTGATTTCGGCCGGTGTCGCCGCGGTCGCTGTTTTTTTTTGGCTCTGGCGCGCGTAGTCAGGTTCTCGTCAGTTAATTTGTATGTGAGAAAGTTGCATTCCTGAAGATGGCCTCTCATAATTAGCACCTTCGTTTTCGAAGACAACCAATCGACCACCGGTTGCCGTCCGCTTACAAGCGGCAACGACTTTCGGCGCGCCGACCTAGATTCTTTTTGACAGGATCCATGGTGGGGGTATCGCATGAACAAGTGTCGAATCAAGGTCCGCATGAAATGCGGGCTTCATCTCCATGCCGG
This sequence comes from Variovorax sp. V118, assembly GCF_041154445.1. Lineage (GTDB taxonomy): Bacteria > Pseudomonadota > Gammaproteobacteria > Burkholderiales > Burkholderiaceae_C > Variovorax > Variovorax boronicumulans. Next base: position 3,817,242 of record NZ_AP028663.1, read on the forward strand.
CATCGCGCCTGACCGGCATCGCGCAATGGATATTTGCTGCACCGCCCCGCTGCGGTGCCTGAGCGGCCGACGACGACCCTAGTCGCTCCCCAGGCGTGACCGCCACCGGGTCGCGCGCTGCATCACTTCCTCGAAAAACCCGCGGCTGGCAATTCCAGGCGCGCGGTCACTCCTGAGCCACGCTACATGAGCCTTTTCGCCATGTAGGCGGGACCGGGGCTGCATTGAAAGTCGTTCGTCTTGAGGAGAATAGAAATGGCCACGCTGATCAGGTCCGATCTCGAATTCATTCTTCAACAAATTCTCATTGCGGAAGCACAAGCAGCGGGAGCGGACCCCGCGAGCCTGGTCCCGAACGCCTTTGCGCCCTTCGGCCTCAGGACGGTCGACGGGTCGTACAACAACCTGATGCCGGGCCAGAGCGAGTTCGGTGCCGCAGACAACCCGTTTCCGCAGCTGGTGCCGCAGACCTACAGCAACGAGCAGGACGACGCCTTCGCAGGGATCACCAACACGGACTACGGCAGCGCCGGGAACGTGGTCGATGCCGACCCGCGGCTGATCAGCAACCTGGTCGCCGACATGACCAGCAACAACCCCGCGGCGGTGAGCGCCTTCGTGGCCGCGGGCCTCGGAACGCTCGACGCAGCCGGCGTCCTGTACGACCTCCAGGGCGTCGTCATTCCCCCCGGCACGCTGCTGGAGATTCCGAACGCCACGCCCGACGAAGGCCTCTCGGCGCCCTTCAATTCATGGTTCACCTTCTTCGGCCAGTTCTTCGACCACGGACTCGACCTGGTCAACAAGAGCAGCACCGAGATGATCTTCATGCCGCTGCAGCCGGACGACCCCTTGTTCGATACGACCCCCGGCGCCCCCAATTTCATGATCCTGTCGCGCGCCACGCGCGATGCGAACGGCGACCAGACCAACCAGACGACGCCCTTCGTCGACCAGAACCAGACCTACACCTCGCATCCCTCGCACCAGGTGTTCCTGCGCGAGTACGTGCTCGACGCCAACGGCCGTCCGGTGGCCACGGGCAGCCTTCTCGATGGCACCGACGGCGGCCTTGCCAACTGGGCCCAGGTCAAGGCGCAGGCGCTGATGCTCGGCATCCAGCTCGACGACGCCGACGTGCTGGACCTGCCCCTCCTGGCGACGGACCAGTTCGGCAAGTTCATTCCCGATCCCGTGACCGGCTTCGCGCAGATCGTGCTGCGAGCCGCCGACGTCGGCGGGCCGCTGGACCCGGACGGCAACGGGCTCGCCTCGGGCACGCCCGGCGCGCCCCTCGACGCCAGCGTGGGCGTTCGCACCGGCCATGCTTTCCTGAACGACATCGCGCATGCCGCGGCGCCCGTGTTCGTGGGCGGCGTGCTGGCGCCCGACAGCGACTCGGCCGTCGGCCTCTCGGAACCCGGCACCTATGACAACGAGCTGCTGGACCGTCACTTCATCACCGGCGACGGCCGCGGCAACGAGAACATCGCCCTGACCTCCGTCCACCACGTCTTCCACTCCGAGCACAACCGGCAGGCCGAAGAGATCAAGGCCACCGTCCTGGCCACCGGCGACGCTGCGTTCATCGCCTCATGGCAGCTGCCCGACGGCTCATGGAACGGCGAGCGCATCTTCCAGGCCGCGCGCTTCGCGACGGAGATGCAGTACCAGCACCTGGTGTTCGAAGAGTTCGCGCGCAAGATGCAGCCGGCCGTCGACGAGTTCCTGGCCGAAACCAACTACCAGACGACGATCAATCCGGCGATCGTCGCCGAGTTCGCACACGCGGTCTTCCGCGTCGGCCACACGATGCTGACCGAGACCGTGGACCGGCTGGACCCCAATTTCCTGTCGAGCGATCTCGCGCTGGTCGATGCCTTCCTCAACCCGATCGGGTTCAACAACGACGGCGCACTGACGCCGGAGCAGGCGGCCGGCGCCATCGTGCGCGGCATGACCCGGCAGGTGGGCAACGAGATCGACGAGTTCGTCACCGACGCGGTGCGCAACCAGCTCCTGGGCCTGCCGCTGGACCTCGCCGCCATCAACATCGCACGCGGCCGGGACACCGGCATTCCCACGCTCAACGAAGCGCGCCGGGAGTTCTACACCTCGACCGCGGACCCGCAGCTCAAGCCCTATACGAGCTGGGTCGACCTCACGCAGCACCTCAAGCATGAAGCCTCCGTCATCAACTTCATTGCGGCGTACGGCACGCATGGCGCGCTGACCGCCGCGGACGTCGACACGATGGCCGAGAAGCGGGCCGTGGCGGCCGCACTCGTCTTCGGCGGCACCGTGGTTCTCAACGCCGGCACGGCCGCGGAGCGCAGCTTCGTTGCAGACGAAGCAGACAGGCTCGCCTTCCTGAACAGCACGGGCATCTACGCGATGGTCGGCGGTGTCACCACCACGGGCGTGGACGACATCGACCTGTGGATCGGCGGCCTGGCCGAAGAGCAGATGCCCTTCGGCGGCCTGCTGGGCTCGACCTTCAACTTCGTCTTCGAGTCGCAGATGGAGGCGCTGCAGAACGGCGACCGCTTCTACTACCTCTCCCGTCTGGCCGGCCTCAACTTCCTCACCGAACTGGAGAACAACACCTTCGCCAAGCTGGTGATGCTCAACACCGACGCCACGCACCTGCCGGCCGACATCTTCTCGACCCCGGGCCTGATCCTCGAAGTCGACCCGCTGCGCCAGTTCACCGGCATCGGCGTGGACGGTCACGGCGACCCGACCGAGGGCGGCACCGAACTCACCCCGCTGGTGATCCGTGACGATCCCACGACCGCGGCCGTGGAGACCACCTACCTGCGCTACACGGGCGACGAGCATGTGGTGCTCGGCGGCACCGCCGGCAACGACACCCTGATCGCCAGCATCGGCGACGACACCATCTACGGCGATGGCGGCAACGACCGCATCGAGTCCGGCGACGGCAACGACCAGGTCGAGGGCGGCGCGGGCGACGACATCATCACGGACCGCGGCGGCGACGACGTGCTCAAGGGCAACGAGGGCAACGACGTCATCCACGGCGGCAACGGCGCGAACCTCATCATCGGCGGGGACGGCAGCGACTTCATCATCACCGGCGAGGACGTTTCCGAAGTCTTCGCCGGCCAGGGCAACGACTTCGTCCTGGGCAGCAAGGGCAACCTGCCGACATTCGGCAACGAGGGGCACGACTGGATCGAGCTGGGAACCCAGGACGGCACCACGGGCGACAGCTTCGACCCGCTCGTGCAAGACAGCGTCATCGGCAACGACGTCCTGATCTCCGGCGGCGGTTTCGACGAGCTGATCGGCGAAGGCGGCGACGACATCTTCACCGGCTCCGACGGCGAAGACCACTTCGACGGCGGCTCCGGCTTCGACTGGGCCAGCTACAAGTTCGACAAGTACGGCGTGACCGCCGACATGATCGTCAACGACTTCGTGGTGCCCCCGGTGGTCAACTCGAACGCCGCGATGATGGACCGCTTCGCCTTCACCGAAGGCTTGTCGGGATCGGCTTTCGCCGACTTCCTGCGCGGCGACGACGCCGACGCCGTCGAGATCCTGCAGGCGGGCTGGACCGGCAGCGTGCTCGCCAACATCGCGCTGATCGACGGCCTGCAAGGCCTCTTGCCCGCGGGCATGACCTCGTTCGGCGAGGGCAACATCATCCTGGGCGGCGACGGCAGCGACCTCATCGAGGGCCGCGGCGGCAACGACATCATCGACGGCGACGCCTGGCTCAACGTGCGCATCGCCGTCTCGGGCGTGCCCGGCCTCACCAGCGTCGACAGCCTGAAGGAGCTGGTGCCGCGCATGCTCTCGGGCGAGATCAACCCGGGCCAGCTCAGCATCGTGCGCGAGATCCTGATGTCCGACAGCGCCGACTACGACACCGCGATGTTCTCCGGGCTGCGCGCCAACTACACCGTCACCACCGGCGCCGACGGCCGCACCACCGTCACCGACAACGTCGGCACCGACGGCACCGACATCCTGCGCAACATCGAGCGGCTGCAGTTCTCCGACACCGTCCAGCTGCTGTCCGGCAGCAACAACGCACCGGGCGGCTCGGTCACGATCAGCGACGACACGCCGCAGATCAACCAGCTCCTGAGCGTGTCGGCCGCCCTCACCGATGCGGACAACCCTGGCGGCACGGTCACCGGGCCGATCAGCTACACATGGCAGTACGAGGCCGACCCGGTGCGCGCGCCGGGCGTGTTCCGCGACATCATCGACCTGGGCGGCGGCCAGCCCGCCACGGTGAACGGCACGACCTTCCGGGTCACCGCGCCCTTCGACGGCCTGGCCATCCGGGTGCGGGCCGTCTACCGCGATGCCGACGGCGTGCTGGAAACCGTGTACTCCGCGCCCACCGCGGCGGTCACCGGCGTGGCGGCCGTCGTGCCGCCGGCGCCCCCGCCCTCCTCCGCGCTGGTCGACAGCGCGGGCGTGCGCTTCCTGCAGTCCGACCTGCAGTTCATCCTGGAGCAGATCAAGATCTCGGAGCGACACGCGAACGGCGAGGCGCTGACCGACATCCTGGACAACGCGCGCGCGCCGCTCGGTCTGCGCACGGTGGACGGCTCCTACAACAACCTGGTGCAGGGCCAGTCCGGCTTTGGCGCGGCGGACCAGGTGTTCCCGCGCCTGGTCGATCCGGTGTTCCGCAACGACCAGGACGGTGACAGCATCAACCTCGGCCCGGGGGGCACGCTCACCAACACGGACTACGGCCCCAGCGGCAATGTGGTGGACGCCGACCCGCGCATCATCAGCAACCTGATCGTCGACATGACGAGCAACAACCCGGCGGCGGTGAGCGCGTTCGTCGACGCGGGCCTGGGCACGCTGGTGGACGGTGTGCTGTACGACCTGGACGGCGTGGCGATTCCCGTCGGCACCCTGCTGGTCATTCCGAACACCGCGCCGGACGAGGGCCTGTCGGCGCCGTTCAACGCCTTCATGACCTTCTTCGGCCAGTTCTTCGACCACGGCCTGGACCTCGTGGCCAAGGGCGGCAACGGCACCATCTTCGTCCCGCTGCAGCCCGACGATCCGCTCTATGTGTCGGGCAGCAACAGCAACTTCCTGGTGCTGACGCGCGCCACCCAGGTTGCCGGACCCGGCGCCGACGGCGTCATGGGCACCGCGGACGACACCACGCACGAGGCCACGAACCTCACGACGCCGTTCATCGACCAGAACCAGACCTACACGTCGCACCCGTCGCACCAGGTCTTCCTGCGCGCCTATGAGCTCAACGCCGACGGCAAGCCGGTCGCCACCGGGCGGCTGATCACCAACCGCGACCTCGGTGCCGACGGCCTCTTCGGCACGGCCGACGACATCGAGCTGGGCGGCATGGCCACCTGGGCGGTGGTCAAGGCGCAGGCGCGCGACCTGCTGGGCATCGCGCTGGACAATGCCGACGCGCTCAACCTGCCGCTGCTGGCGGCCGACGAGTACGGCAACTTCATTCCCGACCCGGTGACCGGCTTCGCGCAGATCGTGCTGCAGGCCGGCGGCACGCTGGCCTCGGGCTCGCCGGGCGCGCCGATCGATGCAAGCCTGGCCGTGCGCACGGGCCACGTGTTCCTGGCCGACATCGCCCACACCGCCAACCCGGTGAACAGCCAGGGCGTCGCGCTGACGGCCGATGCCGACGACCAGATCGGCGGCACACCGGCCGCGGGCTTCTACGACGACGAACTGCTCGACGCGCACTACATCGCCGGCGACGGCCGGGTGAACGAAAACATCGCGCTGACCAGCATTCACCATGTGTTCCACGCCGAGCACAACCGGCTGGTCGAACACACCAAGGCGGTGATCATGGCGTCGGGCGACGCGGCCTTCATTGCCGAATGGCACCTGCCCGATGGCTCGTGGGACGGCGAGCGCCTGTTCCAGGCGGCCCGCTTCGGCACCGAGATGCAGTACCAGCACCTGGTGTTCGAAGAGTTCGCGCGCAAGGTGCAGCCGCAGATCGACATCTTCTTTGCCGCCACCCAGGTCTACGACACCGAGATCGATCCGTCGATCGTCGCCGAGTTCGCCCACACGGTGTACCGCTTCGGCCACTCGATGCTGACGGAGACGGTGGACCGCTTCGACGTCGACTTCAACGTGATCGGCGGCACGGCCGACCCCACCCAGCAGCTCGGGCTGATCGAGGCCTTCCTCAATCCGCTCGCGTTCGCCGCCAGCGGCATCACGGCGGATGAAGCGGCCGGCGCGCTCGCGCGCGGCCTCACGCGGCAACAGGGCAACGAGATCGACGAGTTCGTGACCGAGGCCCTGCGCAACAACCTGCTCGGCCTGCCGCTCGACCTGGCGACGATCAACATCGTGCGCGGGCGCGACACCGGCGTGCCGACACTCAACGCCGCGCGGCGCGACTTCTACAGCGTGACCGGCGACAGCCAGCTCAAGCCCTACGCGAACTGGGTCGACTTCATGCAGCACATCAAGCATGAGGCCTCGGTGGTCAACTTCATTGCGGCCTACGGCGTGCACGCCAGCCTGGCCGCCGCCGACACCCTGATCGAGAAGCGCGCGGCGGCGGTGGCACTGGTCTACGGCGGCATCGGTGCGCCGGAGGACCGGCTCGACTTCCTGTACGGACGCAACGCCTACGCGGACGAAGCCGGCATCACGACCACCGGCGTCGACGACATCGACCTGTGGATCGGCGGCCTGGCCGAAAAGCAGATGCCGTTCGGCGGCCTGCTGGGCTCGACCTTCAATTTCGTCTTCGAGGAGCAGATGGAGAAGCTGCAGGACGGCGACCGCTTCTACTACCTGGAGCGCACGCAGGGCCTGAACTTCCTCACCGAGCTAGAGAACAACTCCTTCGCCCGGCTGGTGATGGCCAACACCGATGTCGAGCACCTGCCCGGCGACATCTTCACGACGCCGGGGTTCACGCTGGAGGTGGACCCGTCCCGGCAGTTCACGGGCCTGGGGCTCGACGGGCGCGACGATCCGACGGCCGAAGGCAGCCTGACGCCACTGGTGCTGCGCAACAACCCCGGCACCGAAGCGGCCGATCCGAACTACCTGCAGTACAGCGGTGAGGACCACGTCGTTCTGGGCGGTACCGCAGGCAACGACACCATCATTTCCAGCATCGGCGACGACACGCTCTGGGGCGACGCCGGCAATGACCGGCTCGAAGGCGGGGACGGCAACGACTTCGTCTTCGGCGGGGCCGGCGACGACATCATGACGGACCTGGGTGGCGACGACAACATGCAGGGCGGCGACGGCAACGACGCCATCCACGGCGGCAACGGCATCAACCTGATCCTGGGCGGCCACGGCAACGACTTCATCGTCACCGGCGAAGACCCGTCCGAGGCGTTCGGCGGCACGGGCAACGACTTCATCCTCGGCGCCCGCGGCAACGAGTTCGTGTTCGGCAACGAAGGCGACGACTGGATCGAGAAAGGCATGGCCGACGGCAGCGCCGGCGAGAACTTCGACGCCTTCGCCCGCGACCAGGTGGTGGGCCACGACGTCTTCATCGGCAACTCGATCTCCGACCGGATGGACGGCGAAGGCGGCGACGACATCATGTTCGGCAACGGCGGCCAGGTGGACCGCTACGAAGGCGGCTCCGGCTTCGACTGGGCCGGGTTCAAGGACGACGCCTTCGGCGTCACGGCCGACCTGTTCCTTCGTGCCTTCGACGAAACGCCCGTGCCGATCTCGAACGCGACCGTGCTGGCGCGGTTCACGTCGGTCGAGGGCATGTCGGGCTCGGCGCATGCCGACGTCCTGCGCGGCGACGACAACGATGCGGCCGCGATGGCGCTGTCGGGCACCACCGGCAGCGTGCTGACCCACATCGAACTCATCGACGGCCTGCAGGAGCTCCTGGACCAGGTGCTCGGTGTCGGCATGGAGATGGACGGACCGGTGACTTCGTTCGCCGGCAACATCATCCTGGGCGGCGGCGGCAGCGACCTGCTGGAGGGCCGCGGCGGCAACGACATCATCGACGGCGATGCCTGGCTGAACGTGCGCATCAGCGTGCGGGAGAACGCCGACGGAACGGGCGCCGAGATCGCGAGCTATGACACCATGACCGACCTCGAGCTGCAGGGGCGCGTCTTCGACGGCACCTACAACCCGGGTCAACTCACCATTGCCCGCGAGATCCTGATATCGGATGCGCCGGACTTCGACACGGCCGTCTTCTCGGACGTCTTCGGCAACTACGAGATCACCTTCCTCGAAAACGATGTCTGGCGCATCAGCCATGTGGTGGACGGCGTGGCCGGCGCCGACGGCATCGACGTGGTGCGCAACATCGAGCGCCTGCAGTTCTCCGATGGCGCGGCGTTCATTGCGGAAGAAGGTTTCAACTTCGATCCGGAAGGACTGCTGACGATCAGCGACACCACGCCGGCCGTCGGCCAGCTGCTCACCGCATCGGCACTGGGCGTGACCGATCCTGACAATGTCAGCGGCACCAACCCCGACGGAGCGATCACCGGGCCCATTGCCTACTTCTGGCAGGCCGAGGTTCGCCCCGGCATCTTCGAAGACATCCTGATCGAGAACGCCGGCGGTGAAGTCGCGCGGGCCACCGGGGCCACCTATGCGCCGCGGGTCTTCGAGCTCGGCCTCGCGCTGCGCGTGCGGGCGGTCTACAGGGACGCCAACGACGTGCTGGAGAACGTGTACTCCGCCGCGACCGGCCCGGTTGGCGCCGGCAATACCGCGGCGACCGGCCAGCCCACCATCAGCGACACCACACCGACCGAAGGCCAGCTCCTGACGGCCTCGACCCTCGGCATCACCGACGCCGATGGCCTGGCGGGCTCGGTCTTCAGCTTCCAATGGGAGCAAGCCGTCAACACGGGTGTCGGCGGCGGCGCAGGCGGGTTCACGGCGATCGCGGGAGCGACCCAGCAGACCTTCACGCCGGGCGCCGGGCAGGTCAATCGCGAACTGCGCCTGACGGTGAGCTTCACGGACAACGGCGGCACGCTCGAGACGCTGAGCTCGGCCACGACCGTGGTGACGGGCGACAACATCCCCGCCAACAACGCGGCCCAGGTTCTCACGGGCACCGAAGGCCAGGACGTGATCTTCGGTGGCGGTGGTGCGGACGCGATCAACGGCCTTGGAGAGGACGACATCATCGATGGCGGAACGGGTGCCGACAGCATCGCCGGCGGCGCGGGCAACGACACCATCAACTACACCATCGGAGGCGGCACCGACACCGTCGACGGCGGCGCAGGGCTGGACACACTGAACGTCATCGGAACGGCCGCGGCCGAAACGCTGGCAGTCAGCTACGACGGCGCGTCACTCACGGCAGTCGCCGGCGGCACGGTGAGCAACGTCGAATCCGTCACGGCCAATTTGCAGGCCGGTGTCGACACGCTGACCTACACCAGCGCAGCGGCAATCACGGTGAACCTGTCGGCAGGAACTGCCTCGGGCTTCACGTCGATCGCCGGCATCGAGAACGTGACGACCGGCGCCGGTGCCGACACGCTCACGGGCAATGCCCTGGCCAACACCCTCAACGGCGGCGGCGGCAACGACACCTTCATCGCGACGCTGAACGATGGCAACGACAGCTATGTCGGCAGTGGCGGCACCGATACCCTGGACCTGTCCGCGATCACCGCGGGGGTGACGGTCACCGTCACGACCGCAACGGGCGCCCAGACCGGCACCGACGCGCTCTCCTCGATCGAGAACTTCATCGGCAGCCAGGGTGACGACAACATCAACGTCAATGGCGGCGTGAACGTGATCGACGGCCAGGGCGGCAACGACACCATCAACGCCGGAGGCGGAAACGACGTCGTGACCGGCGGCACCGGCAACGACACGCTCACCGGCGGCGCGGGCAACGACACGCTCAACGGCAACGAGGGGGACGACACCTTCCACTACGTCGTCGGCGATGGCGCGGACGCCATCGATGGCGGAGCCGGCACCAACGACAGGCTGAGCATCAACGGCACGGCGCTGGGCCAGACGCTCGCGGTCGTCCTGGCAGGAACGGCGATCACGGCCGTTGCGGGCGGCAGCGTTGCCAATGTCGAGGCGGTCACGGCCGATCTGCAGGGCGGCGTCGATACCCTGAGCTATGGCGCCACGACCACGGCCGTCACGGTGAACCTGGGTGCCGGGACGGCGACGGGCTTCGAATCGGTGGCGAACATCGAGAACGCGACCGGCGGTGCCGGCAACGATTCGATGACCGGCAGCGCCGGTGCCAACACGCTGAACGGCGGCGGCGGCAACGACACCTTCTTCGCGGCCGCCGGCGACGGCAGCGACAGCTATGTCGGTGGAGCGGGCGTCGACACCTACGACCTGTCCGCCACCACGGCGGGAGCGACGGTCCTCGCCAATCTCGCGATCAGCGCGCAGATCGGCATCGACACGCTGAACACGGTCGAGAACATCATCGGCAGTCAGGGCAACGACGTCATCGTCGTCAACGGCGGCGCGAACTTCATCGACGGCCAGGGCGGCAACGACACCATCAACGCCGGCGGCGGCGACGACGTCGTGCTGGGTGGCGCCGGCAATGACACCCTCAACGGCGAAGCGGGCAACGACACCCTCACGGGCGGGCTGGGCAGCGACACGGTGAACGGCGGTGCCGGCGACGACACCATCGTCGCCACGGCGGGTGATGGCAACGACACCATGGACGGCGGGGCGGGCAACGACATCTTCGTGTTCGTGACGGGATTCGGCAGCGACACGATCAACGGTTTCGACGCCAGTCCGAACGGGGCCAACGCACAGGACCGGCTCGACATCTCCGGGCTCGGGATCAACGCGGGCAACTTTGCCGCCAACGTGACCATCACCGATCTGGGTGCCGACACGCTGATCGAGTTCGAAGGCCTGGACAGCATCCTGCTGGTGGGTGTGAACGGTAACGGGGCGAACACCATCACGCAGGCCGATTTCCTGCTGTCGGCATGAGGCGCGGCTGACGTTTCAATGACATCGATCACGGAGAAAGACATGGACGAGCAAAACACCTCACCCCCGGAACAGAAAGCGCGTTCGGTCTCCGACCCGCGAGAGGTTGCGGCACTGATCATGTCACGCATCGGCATGGTCAACGCCAAGAAGGACGAGTTGACCATCGCCATCAAGGCGCTCAGCGACGCGACCCAGCAGCTCTCTCGCGCCTATTCGGCGCAGATGCTGACCATCGACAGGCTCGTGCGACGCGTGAAGCTGCTGGAGGCAGCGGCCGCGGGCACGGCGCGCGGCATGAACGGCAACGGGGCGCAGACCCCGGCCGCCGCGCAGGACCAGCGCGCGGACTGAGCGCCGGCCGGCGAAACCGAAGGAGAAGCACATGAAACCCCTGTGGACGGAACTGCGACCGCTGCTGGGCTACATCGCGGCGTTCTCCTTCTTCATCAACCTGCTGTTCCTGGTGCCCGCGTTCTTCACCCTGCAGGTGTTCGACCGGGTCATCTCGACCAGCAGCCATGAAACGCTGCTGGTGCTGCTCGCCGGGACCGGCGTGGCGCTGTTCATCCTGCTGCTGCTGGACTACCTGCGAACCCGGCTGCAGAACGTGGTGGGCATCATGGTGGACGAGCGACTCTCCCCACCGGTGGTGAACGCCATCGTGGAGCGCGCCGCACGCGCCCCGAGCGGCGTGAGGACAGAAGGAATCCGCGACGTGGCCGCGCTTCGCGCCGTGTTTTCCGCCAATGGCCTGATCGCGGTGTTCGATGCGCCCTGGGTGTTCGTGTACGTGTTCGTGATCTGGATGTTCCACCCCGCGCTCGGCCTGGGCGCGGCGTTCTCCGCGGTCCTCATGCTGGGCCTGGCCTGGCTCAACGACCGCATCAGCCGCCGGTCGCTCGAAACCCTGCAGAACGAAGGGCGACGCGCCGCGCAATACGTCGAGAGTTCCTTGCGCAACGCCGAAGTGCTGCAGGCCCTGGGAATGACACAGCGCCTGCTGGTGCGCTGGCGGGCGCTGCAGGACCAGATCGCGACCATGCAGACCAGCGCCAGCCGCAGCACCGTGGCGTTCACCGCCGGGACCAAGGCCGCGCGCCAGGCCATCCAGATTCTCATGCTGGCCCTGGGCGCCTACTTGGTGCTGAGCCAGCAGGCTTCCGCCGGCGTGATGATCGCCACCAGCATCCTGCTGGGCCGCGCGGTGCAGCCGGTGGAGCAGCTCGTGGGCAGCTGGCGCACGCTGATCGAGGCGCGGGCGGCCTACGGGCGCCTGCAGGAACTGTCGAAGGACTTCGAGCGCACCGAGCCGCATGTCGCCATGCCGCGCCCCGAAGGACGCCTGAGCGCGGAGAACATCTCGTACCGCGCAGCCGGCTCGGACACCCTGGTGCTCTCGAACATCGTCTTCGCGCTGGCGCCGGGCGAGGCCCTGGCCATCGTCGGCCCGAGCGCGGCCGGCAAGTCGACCCTCGCGCGCGTGCTCACGGGCGTGTGGCGCCCCAGCAGCGGCAAGGTCCGCCTCGACGGCGCCGACGTGTCGTACTGGCCGCGCGAAGAACTGGGCCCCTACATCGGCTACGTGCCCCAGGACGTCGAGCTCTTCGACGGCAGCGTGGCGGACAACATCGCGCGCCTGGACAAGGTGGACTCCGAAGCGGTGGTTGCCGCCGCCGTGCGCGCCAATGCGCACGACATGATCCTGACCCTCCCGAAGGGCTACGACACGCCGGTGGGCGAACACGGCTCGCGGTTGTCTCCTGGCCAGCGCCAGCGCATCGCGCTCGCCCGCGCGCTGTACGGCAACCCGCAGCTGGTGATCCTGGACGAGCCGAACTCCAATCTCGACGGCGCGGGAGAAGTCGCACTCGCCCAGGCGATGAGCGGCCTGCGCCAGGCGGGCGTGACCTCGGTCGTCGTCACCCACCGCCCGTCGCTGATCGCCCACGTCGACAAGATCCTGGTGCTCGCCGCAGGCCGCATCCAGCAGTTCGGCCCGGCGAGCGAGGTGATGCGCGACATGCAGCGCCAGGCCCAGGCCATCGTGGACCAGAAGGCCGCCTGAGCGCCGCACCGCCGTTGCGAACAAGGACCCCGCACCATGAGCACCGCCACACTCCCGATGCCTCCCGTTGCCGCCCCACGCAGCAGCCGGGAACATGCACGACGCCTCGCGCGAAGCGGATGCTGGGTCATCCTCGGCGCGATCCTGCCCCTGGGCCTGTGGATGGGCCTCGCCCCGCTCTCGATGGCGGTGGTGGCCCCCGCGTTCGTCAAGGTGGACCTCAACCGCCGTCCGGTGCAGCACCTGGAAGGCGGCACCGTGCGCGAAGTCATGGTGCGCGACGGCCAGCATGTGAACGCCGGCGATCCGATCCTGGTCCTGGGCGACGTGCGCGTGGACGCCGACCGCAATCGCCTGAGCTACCGCGTCCATCTGGAGCGTGCCATGCTGGTGCGCCTGGAGGCCGAGCAGTCCGTCGCCAAGACGCTCGCCTTCCCCGAAGACCTGCTGCGCGCGGCCCGGCAGGACGATCGCATCGGGCAGGCCCTGCTCAAGGAGACGGCGCTGTTCCAGGCCCAGCGCCATTCGCTGGACAGCGCGGCCTCGCTCATGAGAACGCAGCGCGATCGCGTGCAGCAGGAAATCGTTGCCGTGCACGCGCAGATCGCGCAGGCGCAGAACTCGCTCGTCCTGCAGCGGCAGGACCTGGAGGCCAACCGCGGCCTGATCCAGGAAGGCTTCATTTCGTCGAGCCGGATCTCCCAGCTCGAATCGGTGGTGATGGAGTACGCGGCCAAGCTCGAAGAGCGGCGCACGGAACTGGCGCGCGCAGCCCAGCGCCTGGTGGAGATCGACCTGAAGATCCAGTCGATCCGCAACGACTACGTGAAGGCGGCGAGCGACCAGCTCAAGGCCACCACCCAGCGCCTGGGCGAGATCGAGCAGGAGCAGCGCAAGTCGAACGACGCGGCGCAGCGGCAGGTCGTCGTGGCCCCGGCCAGCGGCGAAGTAATCGACCTGAAGTTCACCTCGCCCGGCGCGGTGGTCGGGCCCGGAGAGTCGATCGCGGACATCGTGCCCAGCGACGCCCAGCTGATGATCGAAGCGCGCATCCGTCCGGAAGACATCAGCAACGTGCACCTCAACCAGCGCGCGCGGGTGAAGTTCACCGCCTTCAAGTACCGCAACACCTCGATGGTCACGGGCAAGGTGACCTATGTCGCCGGCGACCGGCTGATCGAGCGCCAGACCAACCTGCCCTACTACAGCGTGATGATCCTGGCCGACGCCGAGTCGCTCAGGGCCATCGGCGACTTCAAGCTCCAGGCGGGCATGCCCGCCGAGGTCTACATCGCGGGCGTCTCGCAGACCGCGCTGCAGTACGTCATCGAGCCCATCACCTCCACCATCCGCCGATCGGGACGGCAGATGTAGCGGGGCTGTTCTCTGTCAACGAGGGGAATACATCATGCGCAAGGATTCCAACCACCACGACCCCGTGACGCCTGTCGCCCACAGCAAGAGACGCACGTTCCTCAAGGCCTCGCTGGCAGCCACGGCCGCCCCCCTGGTCCTGACACCGGGCAAGACCCGCGCACAACCCACGCCCCTGCCGCCCAGCCCGCCGACGACACCGTGGGTCGAGGACCTGCCCAACCAGGTCACGCCGCTCACACCGCTGGCCACGCTGACCCCGGCCCCGACCCTCAACGCGAACATCGCAGGCGGCGAGTGCGGGCGTGCACCGCACCAGCGCTACGCGGAACTGACCGTGCCCGGCAAGGCCGGCACGCCGCTGCTGTACCAGCTGACGGCCAAGGAGAACCCGGCCTGGCTGTTCAACGGCAACAACCCCTACTACCCCCCGCAGCCCATCTGGGGCTACGAAGGCAACACGCCGGGGGTGACCACGCCGGGCCCCACGATCCACGCGCGCTACGGGCAGTCGGTCATCTGCCGCATCCGCAACCAGCTGCCGCAGAACCACACGGGATTCGGCTCGCCCGAGATCAGCACGCACCTGCACAACATGCACACGCCGTCGGAGAGCGACGGCTTCGCGAGCGACTTCTACAGCGCCGTCCAGGGCGGCGTGACGCTGACCGCGCCGGGGACCTTCAACGACCACTTCTACCCCAACCTCTACGCCGGCTTCGACGAGTTCGGCGGCCTCGGCGATTCGCGCGAAGCCCTGGGCTCGCTCTTCTATCACGACCACACGGAAGGCGTGACGGCACCGAACGTGCTCAAGGGCATGTTCGGGCGCTACATGGTCTTCGACGCACTCGACACCGGCGACGAGACCACGGGGCTGCGGTTGCCCAGCGGCGCGTACGACTACCCCCTGAGCTTCTCGGACAAGCGATTCGACTCGGGCGGCCGGCTGACCTTCGACGAGCTCAACCCCGAGGGCGTGCTGGGCGACAAGATCGTGGTCAACGGCAAGATCGAGCCGGTGCTGCGCGTCGCACGCCGCAAGTACCGGCTGCGGCTGCTGAACGTCGGGCCGTCGCGCTTCTACGAGTTCGTGCTGCAGAACACGGGCGGCACCATCGTGTACCCGTACACGCAGATCGCCAGCGACGGCAACCTGCTGCCGGCACCGATCCTGAACCAGCTGAGGGTGCGGATCGCCCCGGCCGAGCGCGCGGACATCGTGGTGGACTTCTCGCGATTCCCGCTGAACACCACGCTGTACCTCGTCAACCAGCTCACGCAGGTCGACACCCGCAAACCCGGCGTGGTGCAGTCGCCGGGCACGCGCGTGCTCAAGTTCATCGTCGATCGCCAGCCCCCGACGCCCGACCTGAGCGTGGTGCCGAGCGTGCTGCGCCCGCTGCGCGACCTGCCCAGTGCCAGCGAACTCGCGGCCCTGCCGGTTCGCACCTGGGTGTTCCAGCGCAACAGCGGCATGTGGAACGTCAACGGGCTGTTCTTCGATTCGCTCACGGCCAGAGCCAGGGTCACCCGGGGCACCGCCGAAATCTGGGAGTTCATCAATCCCGACAACGGCTGGCAGCACCCGATCCACGTGCACTTCGAAGAGGGACGGATTCTCAGCAAGAGCGTCAACGGCGTGAGCCTGCCCATTCCCGTGAACGAGCGCGGACGCAAGGACGTCTTCGTCGTCGGCGAACTCATGACCGTGCGGGTGTTCGTGCGCTTCCGCGATTTCTCGGGCAAGTACCTGATGCACTGCCACAACCTCACCCACGAGGACCACTCGATGATGGTTCGCTTCGACATCGTGTGAAGAACGCCGATGACTTCCAGGAGATTCTCATGAACCACCGCAGACACTTGATCGCCGGCCTGGGCGTCGCGTCCTTGTACGCGTTCGGCCTGCCCGCCTCCGCCGAGGCGCCGGCAACGGCTGCACGCCCGGGGCGTCGCATGCCGAACGTCGAACTGAAGACCCACACCGGGGCGAAGGTGAACTTCTACGACGACCTGGTCCGGGGAAAGATCGTCGCCATCAACATGATGTACGCGGACTGCGAAGGCATCTGTCCGCTCATGACCAACAACCTCCTGCGCGTGCAGGAGCGCCTGGCCTCTCGGGTGGGCCGGGACATCTTCATGTACTCGATCACCATCCGCCCGGAGATCGACACCGTGGAGCACCTGGCCGACTACGCCGAGATGCACAGCGTGAACCCGGGCTGGCTTTTCCTGACCGGGAGCCGGAGCAACATCGACCTCGTGCGCTTTGCCCTGGGCTTCTACGACCCGGACCCGAAGGTCGACAAGGAGATCAATCGCCACACCGGCATGGTGCGCATCGGCAACGACGTCTACGACCGCTGGTCGATGGCGCCAGCGCTGGCGGCGCCCGAGCAGATCGTGGCCGCCATCCTGCATGTCGATCGCAGCCCGGCCCCGGTTCGCCGCGCGGGTGGCGCCATCTTGCAGGCCGACCCTCGGAGCACGGTCTGAACCAGCGCCTGCGCCGACCCCCGCCCGGTGGACAGGGCTCACGGGCCCCCGCCACCGGGAAGCGTCTCGTCCTGGCATGGGGCGTCGTGCTCGCAGCGAGCTTCGCGTGGCCCGTCCATGGCCAGAGCCTGGTCGAGATCTACACGTCGGCGCGCGGCTACGACGCCACCTACCAGGGCGCGCGGGCCCAGTACGAGGCCACGCTGGCGCGGGCGGCGCAGTCCAGGGCCGGCATCCTGCCCACCGTCGGCCTGTCGGCCGGCGCCTCGCACACCCGGCAGGACCTCTCGACGGAAGGCAGTGCGACGACGCGCGGGTTCAACACCCAGAGCGTCGGCATCAACGCCACGCAGCCGCTGTACCGCCCCGCCAACTGGGCCGCCTACGAGCAGGGCCAGCGCCAGGCCGAGGTGGCGCAGATGGTGCTCACCATCGCCGAGCAGGACCTCATCGTGCGCGTGAGCCAGGCCTACTTCGACGTGCTCGCCAGCCAGGACAGCCTGGCCCTGGTGCGCGCGCAGAAGGTGGCCGTGGCCGAGCAGCTCGCATCGGCCAAGCGCAACTTCGAGGTCGGCACCACCACCATCACCGACGCGCGCGAAGCGCAGGCCCGCTACGACCTGGTGATCGCGCAGGAGATCGCCGCCGAGAACGACCTGCAGGTGAAGAAGATCGTGCTCGACCAGCTCGTCGGCAGCACCGGCAGCGTGCCCGTGCCGCTGGCGGCGCCCGTGATGCTGCCTCCGCTCGCGCCCGCCGACATCGAGGTCTGGACCTCGCACGCGGATGCCGGGCACCCTGCGATCCAGCAGGCCCGCCTGGGCCTGGACGTGGCCGGGCTCGAGGTGCAGAAGGCGCAGGCCGGCCACCTGCCCACGCTCGATGCGACCCTGGGCTACAACGTCACGAACAACCCCCAGGGCACCAACTCCACGCCGGGCCGCTCGCGGGTCAAGGCCCTCACCGTGGGCGTCTCCCTCAACCTGCCCTTGTTTGCCGGCTACGCGATCGAGAACCGCGTCAGGGAAACGCTGGCGCTCGAAGACCAGTCGCGCTCGCTGCTCGAGGCCACGCGCCGCGGCGTCGCGCAGGCCACCCGCGCCACCTACCTGGGGCTGGTGTCGGCCGCCGGCCAGGTGAAAGCGCTCGAAGCCGCCGAGGTCTCCAGCCAGATCGCGCTGGAGGCCAATCGCATGGGCTACCAGGTGGGCGTGCGCATCAACATCGACGTGCTCAACGCGCAGAGCCAGCTGTTCCAGACCAAGCGCGACCTGGCGGTGGCGCGCTATTCGGTGCTGCTCGGCAATCTCAAGCTGCGGCAGGCCAACGGCACGCTGGTGCCCGAGGACCTGAACGCCATCGATGCCGCGCTTGCAACCCACGGCCGCACCCCGGTCGACAGCGCGGCGCCCGTCTCCGTGTCCAGGAGAACGCCGGCCCGCCAATGACGAGGCATGCCATGGCACGTACCGACAGCACCAGCGACTGCTCGCGGCCATGACGGCGCTGAACATGCAGGTGACGCCATGCGACTGCTTCTGCTTCAGGATCGCGCGCGGGTCGACGACGGCCTGTTCACGCACTTGCGCAAGAACGGGTTCCTGATCGACAGCGTCGAGCGACTCGGCGACATCGACGTGCTGGAGAACGAGTCCTACGACGTGCTGCTCGTCAGCTCTCAACTGCCCGACGGATCGGGACTCGACTGGGTCCGGTTGTTGCGGGTGCAGCACATCACGACCCCGGTCCTGATGCTGATGGTGGGAGCGCCCGGCCCGGCCGCGCAGGCCGCGGTCCTCGACGCAGGCGCGGACGACTTCGTGGTGATGCCGTGCCGCCCCGAGCTGGTGGCCGAGCGGGTGCGGGCACTGCGTTGCCGGGCCGCGGGCCTGGCGACGCCGCGCGTGCGGTGCGGCGACGTCGAGTTCGACCTGGGCAGCCGGACGACGGTCCGCTGCGGCATGCCTGTCGCGCTGACCGAGCGGGAATGGAACCTGGTGGAGGCGCTCGCGCTGCGCTTCGATCACACGGTCCCCAAGGCCCAGGTGGAACTGCTGGTGCAGGGGATTCACGGCGCACCGACGAGCAACGCCCTGGAAGTGCATCTGTCCAACGTGCGGCGCAAGCTCGGGCGGCAGATCATCCGCACGATTCGCGGGGTCGGCTACCGCCTGAATACCTGAGCCCGTCGTCTTCAGACTCGTAAGCGTGCCGCACACAAGATAGCAACCTTAAGACGTGCGACTGGCCAGAATCGCACCACTCGCAGAGCCCCATCACTCACCGATGGCGCCACCACTGTCGCAGCGTCCCCCCGGGGCATGAATGGCGACACCTTCTCACGCAGGTACCACCGAACCATGTTCAAGCCCTCTCCCGCTCTCGTTTTCGCCAATTTCATGCAGCTGCCGACCATCGTGCCGAAAGCGGTGTGGCGCGCGCTGCGCGTGGTGAGCATCGCCTCGGCCCTGGCCCTGGCCGTCATGCTGGCGCTGCGGCCCGCCACCGCGATGCCCTTGTTCTGGGGGCTGATCGTGCCGTCGCTCCCGCTCGTGTTCATGCTGGCACCCGGGCTGTGGCGCAACGTCTGCCCGCTGGCCGCCATCAACCAGATCCCCCGCAGGCTCGGCATCACGCGCGCACTCACGAGCCGCCGCCTGTCACAGGGCGCGGCATTTCCGATCGGCATCGGCCTGCTGATCTGCGCGGTCGTCGCGCGCAAGCTGCTGTTCAACGGCAACGGCATGGCCACCGCCGGCCTGCTGGCGGCAGCCATGGGGGCGGCGCTCATCGGCGGCCTGCTGTTCAAGGGCAAGAGCGGCTGGTGCAGCAGCATCTGCCCCCTGCTGCCGGTGCAGCGGCTGTACGGCCAGACGCCGTTCATCCGCATCGCCAACACGCACTGCGAACCGTGCGTGGGCTGCGCCAAGAACTGCTACGACCTCAACCCCGGCGCGGCGTACCTGGCCGACCAGTACGACCCGAACCCGGCCTACCGCAACTTCCGCAGCTTCTTCGCGGGCGTCTTTCCGGGCCTGATCCTCGGCTACTACCTCGTGCCTTCGCCCGCCGAGATCGGCCCGGTCTCCACGGTCATGCAGATGCTGGTCTACATGGCGGCCAGCCTGACGCTCTTCAACCTGATCGAATTGCTGGGCAGCAAGACGCGCAACCTGTCGCCGGTGCTCTTCGCGGCGGCCGCGTTCTCGCTGTACTACTGGTTCACCGCCCCGCTGGTCGTCAGCACCTTGAGCAGCCTGAGCGGCATGGCCATCGCCCCCGAAGTCGTCGCCACGCTGCGCGGCCTGACGATCATCGCGAGCCTGACGTGGATCGCGCGGTCGCTGCATGTCGAGCGCCTGTTCCTTCGCCGTGAACTGCGCAAGGGTGTCCGGGACGGTTCCCGGCTGGCGCCGATCGTCATCGAGACGATGCGGCTGCACCGCGGCCCGAACGACGCCGCGCGCAAGGCGCCGGTTGCAGCCCCGCCGGAGAACGAGGCCGCTGCGGCCGCGCCGGCGGATGCGTCCCCGCAGCCTGCCGAACTCTGCATCGACCCCACCGGCATGAAGACCCCCATCCGCAAGGGCCAGACCCTGCTCGAAGCGCTCGAGGACTGCGGCGCCCCCATCAACGCCGGCTGTCGTTCCGGCGTGTGCGGCGCCGACCCGATCGCCGTCGTGGCGGGCGGCGAACGGCTCGCCCCCATCGGCAGCGACGAGCGGGCGACGCTGGCCCGGCTCGGCTGCGCCGACGGCACGCGCCTGGCCTGCATGGCGCGCATCCGCAATGCCGGGCCCATCCGCATCGACCTGAAGCGGGAGGCGACCCCGGTAGCGCGCGAGACACGCAAGCCCGAAGTCGTGCCCTTCGATGCGTCGATCCGCCGCGTCGTGATCGTGGGCAACGGCGTGGCCGGCCTGACCGCGGCCGACCATGTGCGGCGCCGCCACCCCGACTGCGAGATCCATCTCATCGGCCGCGAGAACCACAACGCCTACAACCGGATGGCCATTGCCAAGCTGATCAGCATGCCGACGGGTGTCCAGGGCCTGCACCTGCTCCCCGAGCAGTGGTATGCCGAGCACCGTGTCACCGCGTGGCTCAACACGCACGTGTCGGGCGTCGACACGCAGCGTCGCGAGCTCACGCTGGCGACCCGCGAGACGCTGGGCTACGACAGGCTCATCCTGTGCTCGGGCAGTTCGGCATGGGTCCCGCCGCTCGACGGCTACGGCATCGAGGGCAGCTTCGTCCTGCGCGATGCCGACGACGCGATGGCGATCCGCGACTACATGCAGCGCTTCCACGGCACCTGCGCGGTCGTGCTGGGCGCCGGCTTGCTCGGCCTGGAAGCGGCGCAGGCGCTGGCGCAGCTCGGGGCGCAGGTCCAGGTGCTGTCGAACAGCGGCCAGATCCTGGACCGGCAGATCGACACCCCGGCCAGCGCCTTGCTGGAAGCGCACCTGGCAACCCAGGGCATCCATGTCATGACCGGTGCCGACGCCGCGCGGCTGGAGCCGGGCAGCGAGGGCCGCGTGGCGCGGCTCGTGCTGAAGGACGGACGCCAGCTCCCCGCCGACGTGGTCGTGGTGTGCACCGGCGTGCGCGCCAACGTCGACATCGCGCAGTCGGCCGGCCTGGCGCTCGGCCGCGGCATCATCGTCGACGCGCAGATGCGCACCAGTGCCCCCCATGTCTACGCCGCGGGCGATGTGGCCGAGTTCGAGGGCCACTCGATCCCCCTGTGGGCCGTGGCTGCCGAGCAGGGAGAAATTGCGGCCGTCAATGCGTTGGGCGGCAAGCGCGTCTATCGCGGCCATGTGCCCGTGACCGCACTGAAGGTCTCGGGCATCGACGTCCGCTCCGCGGGCTCGGTGCACGCCGCGCGGCCCGGCGAATTCGAGTTGACGCAGTCCGAGCCTGCGCAGGGCATCTATCGCAAGCTGGTGGTCGCCGAGGGCCGGCTTGTCGGCGCGGTGCTGGTCGGATCGCCGGACGAGGCGGACGAGGTCATTCCGGCCGTGCGCGAGCACGCGCCGGTCTCCACGATGACCGCCTTGCTGGAGCGTGGGGACTGGCAGCAGCATTCGGTGGCATTGGCGGCCTAGCCCTACACGCAGCAGGGCAAGGTCCTGGACGAATGCCTGCAGCTGTTCGGCGACTGCGGCTACATGGTCGAGTACCCGATCGCACGCATGCATGCCGACGCGCGCGTGCAGCGCATCTACGGCGGCACGAGCGAGATCATGAAGGACCTGATCGCACGCAAGCTGGGCGCATGAAAGCACCCCGTCGAGGGTGCGCGCGACCACGGAACGACAACGCGCCCTCGCCGGTCGACATGCAGCCCGCATCCGGCTGAGCCAGAGGGTATTCCCCGAGCCGGTGTCGGCGAATCTGTCGGCTGGTTGACGGAATCGATGGCCGCTGTTTCCTAGCATGGAGACGCAGTCCAACCCCCTGTCGCAACGGGGGACGCGCCCAGAGGCGCGGGGCCTGCGCGACCCATTCCCAAGGAGACACTTCCGTGAACAGGACATTGCTGCGGCCGGCACTCACCGCATTGGCCCTTCTCGCCCTCGCCGGCACGGCCACGGCGCAAGACGGCGCCGCCTACCCGGGCAAGACGGTGACCATCGTCGTGCCCACGCCGCCCGCCGGCGGCACCGACCTCATCGCGCGGCTGTTCGCCGACGTGCTGGGCAAGGCCTTCAAGCAGAGCGTGATCGTCGACAACCGCGCCGGCGCCAACGGCATCCTGGGCGTCGACTACGTCGCCAAGGGGCCGGCCGACGGCACGCGCGTGCTGTTCACCTACGCCGCCACGATGGTGATCAATCCGGCGCTCTACAAGAAGCTGCCCTACGAGCCGCTCAAGGACTTCGCGCCCGTCGCGCAGGTGGGCCGCGGCGGCAACCTGCTGCTGGTGCGCAAGGACCTGCCGCCGAACACGCTCAAGGACTTCGTCGCCCACGCCAAGGCCCACCCCGACAAGCTGAACTACTGCTCGTGGGGCAACGGCTCGGGCGGCCACCTCACGATGGAAAGCCTGAAGAAGCAGGCCGGCATCTCGCTGCTGCACGTGCCCTACAAGGGCAGCAGCCCCTGCGTGCAGGACCTCATGGGCGGCCAGGTGGACGCCGGCTTCGCCGACATCTCCTCCACCATCGAGGTGGTGAAGGCCGGCCGGGTCAAGGCCCTGGCCTACAGCGGCCCCGACCGCCTGCCGATGCTGCCCGACGTGCCCACGATGACGCAGGCCGGGTTCCCGTTCAAGAACTACACCTGGTACGGCTTCTTCGTGCCGGCCAAGACGCCGCCCGCCATCGTCAAGCGCCTGAACGAAGAGATCTACCGCGCCCTGCAGGACCCGGCCGTGACCCAACGCCTGCGCGAACTCAACTTCACCGACCTGCCGCGCCCCACGCCGGAGCAGTTCAAGGAGGTCCTGCGCCAGGACCTGCAGGACTGGAGCGCCCTGGTCAAGTCCATCGGCGTCACGCTGGACTGACACCCGATCCACCACGACGCCGGGGCCCTGCCCCCGCGCGTCCCGGAGAACCCCCATGACACAAGAAAAATCCAACCCGTCCGCCCCCCTCGGCGGCTTCAACACCCTGCCCGGCCAGGGCAGCCACCTGCCCTTCGACGCGCCGCCCAGCGCCAGCATCGCGGGGCGCAAGCTGTCGGAGTCCACGCACGAGCGGCGCAAGGCCGTGCCGCACCTGCGCGACGACGCACCGAACGTGCTGATCGTGATGCTCGACGATGCCGGCTTCGCGCACCCCGACACCTTCGGCGGCGAGATCCACACGCCCACGCTGACGCGGCTGGCCGGCAGCGGCATCACCTACAACGCCTTCCACAACTGCGGCGTGTGCTCGCCCACGCGCGCGTCGCTGCTGACGGGGCGCAACGCGCACCGCGTGGGCTACGGCCACATCTCCGAATACGCCACCGACTGGGACGGCTACGTGGGCGTCATCCCCAAGAGCGCCGGCACGATGGCCGAGGTGCTCGGGGCCTGGGGCTACAACACGGCCGCGTTCGGCAAGTGGCACAACACGCCGGCCAACCTGACCACGCAGATGGGCCCCTTCGACCGCTGGCCCACCGGCCACGGCTTCAATCACTTCTACGGCTTCCTGGGCGGCGAGAGCTCGCAGTACGAGCCGCGCCTGGTCGAGAACACCACGCTCATCGAGCCGCCGCGCGACGAGGGCTACCACCTGAGCGAGGACATGGCCGACAAGGCCTGCGGCTGGCTGCGCCGCCACCGCGCCATCACGCCCGACAAGCCCTTCCTGATGTACTGGGCGCCCGGCGCGGTGCACGGCCCGCACCACGTCTTCAAGGAATGGACCGACAAGTACAAGGGCAAGTTCGACGACGGCTGGGACGCCTACCGCGAACGCGCCTTCGCGCGCCAGAAGGAGATGGGCTGGATCCCCGAGACCGCCGAGCTCACGCCCCGGCCCGAGACGCTCGCCAGCTGGGACAGCATTCCCGAGGCCGAGCGCCCGTTCCAGCGCCGGCTGATGGAGGTCTACGCCGGCTTCCTGGAGCACACCGATGCGCAGATCGGCAAGGTCGTCGACGAGCTGGAGCAGCTCGGGCTGCGCGACAACACGCTGGTGTTCTTCGTGTTCAGCGACAACGGCGGCAGCGCCGAAGGACAGAACGGCACCGTGGTCGAGCTGCTGGCGCAGAACCGCATCTCCACAAAAATCTCGCAGCACCTCGAGTTGCTGGAAGGCCTGGGCGGCCTCGACGCACTGGGCGGGCGCAAGACCGACAACATGTACCACGCGGGCTGGGCCTGGGCCGGCTCCACGCCATTCCAGAGCACCAAGCTGATCGCCGCGCACTTCGGCGGCACGCGCACGCCGCTGGTCGTGTCGTGGCCGCGCGGCATCCAGCCCGACACCACGCCGCGCTCGCAGTTCCACCACGTCAACGACATCGCGCCCACGCTCTACGACATATTGGGCATCACGCCGCCGGTCGAGCTCAACGGCGTGCGGCAGGATTCGCTGGACGGCATCTCGATGGCCTACACCTTCGCCCATCCGCAGGCCGAGGGCCGCAAGGGCGTGCAGTACTTCGAGGTGGCGGGCAGCCGCATGGTGCACCACGACGGCTGGACCGCGGGCGTGTTCGGCCCGCGCATTCCCTGGGTCGCGGGCGCCGCGCCCGGGCTGGCCACCTGGGACCCGGACAACGACGTCTGGGAGCTGTACCACGTCGCGCAGGACTACGCGCAGGCGCACGATCTGGCGCAGGCGCAGCCCGCCAGGCTGGCGCAGATGAAGGAAATGTTCGCCGTGCAGGCGGGCATCAACCACGTCTATCCGCTGGGCGCGATCTACCACCTGACGCTGAAGCCGCAGCACCGCATCGCGCCCCGGCATACCTCGTGGCACTTCAGCGGCGACATCACGCGCATCCCGGAGAACTGCGCGCCCAACATCAAGACGCGCAGCCACACGGCCACCGTCGATGCCACGCTGGGCGAGCGCGCGAGCGGCGTGCTGTTCGCGCTGGGCGGTTTCAACGGCGGCATCTGCCTGTACCTGGACGACGGCCACCTGGCCTACGAATACAACATGCTCGGCATGTACCGCTTCAAGGCACGCTCGCCCGCGCGCATCGCCGCCGGACGCCATGCGATCGACGTCGAGTTCACGATGAGCGACGGCACGGCGCCCCAGCGGCCCGCGCGCGCCGTGCTGCGCGTCGATGGCGTGCAGGTGGCGGCGTGCGACGTCAGCGTCACGGTGACGGCCATCTTCTCGGCCTGCGAGACCTTCGACGTCGGCTGCGACCTGGGCTCGCCGGTGGCGGCCGAGTACTTCGAGCGTGCGCCGTTCGGCTTCGACGGGCGCATCCACGACGTCTGGCTGCGCTATGCGGAGGCCCAGTCGTGAGCACGTTGATCACCGAAGCAGACGCCTACGCCATCGGCATCGAGGCCTACACCTATGCCTATCCGATGGTGGTGATGGAGCTGACGCGCCGCGTGGCCACCAACGTCGCGCAGCCCGACGGCGCGCGCGTGCGCGGGCCGATGAACCGCTTCGTGCACGTGCCCACCTACCCCGACGCCGGCTTCAAGGACGTGGTGCGTCCCAACGCCGACACGCTGTACTCCAACATCTGGTACGACGTCGGCGAAGAGCCGCTGGTACTGACGCTGCCGGACATGGGCGATCGCTACCACGTCATTCCGTTCTACGACCTGTGGACCGACGTGTTCGCCACGCTGGGCACGCGCACCAACGGCAATGGCGGTGGCCACTTCGCGCTCGTCGGCCCGCGCTGGAAAGGCACGCTGCCCGAGGGCATGCGCGCCATCGTGAGCCCCACGGACGTGGGCTGGATCGTGGGGCGCATCCAGACCAACGGCGCGGCCGACTACGCCCACGTGCACACGCGGCAGGCCGGCTTCGAGGCCGTGCCGCTGTCGGCCTGGGGCAAGCCCCACGACCCACCCGCCGGCCACGTCGATGCAGCGCTGGACATGCGCCCACCCGTCGAACAGGTGGCCGCGCTCGGCGTCGGCGACTTCTTCGCGCTCTTCGCCGAACTGCTCCAGCGCAACCCGCCGCATGCCACCGACGGTGCGCTGCTGCTGCGCATGGAACGCATCGGCCTCGTTCCCGGCCGCCGCTTCTCACTGGCCGAAGCACCCGAGGCCGTGCAGCGCGCCCTGACGCGTGCCGCGCCCGATGCCTACCGACGCATGCT
Organism: Variovorax sp. V118; assembly: GCF_041154445.1. Lineage (GTDB taxonomy): Bacteria > Pseudomonadota > Gammaproteobacteria > Burkholderiales > Burkholderiaceae_C > Variovorax > Variovorax boronicumulans. The sequence continues at coordinate 3,843,916 of NZ_AP028663.1, forward strand.
CGAGCGCGCGCCGGCGATGCGCATGGTGCGCAACGGATGGAGCCTCGGCAGCAATGTGGGCGTCTACGGCAACGACTACCTGGCGCGCGCCTTCGTCGCCTACGCAGGCCTGGGCGCCCTGCCGCGCGAAGAGGCGATGTACCCGCGCTCGGTCTGCGACAGCGAGGGCCAGCCGCTATCGGGCACCGCGCGCTACGTGCTGCACTTCGATGCGCACGAGCTGCCGCCGGCCGATGCGTTCTGGTCGCTGACGCTGTACGGCCCCGACCAGTTCTTCGTCGACAACGCGCTCAACCGCTACGCCATCGGCGACCGCGACGCGCTCGCCTTCAACGCCGACGGTTCGCTGGACCTGTACATCCAGCACGCGTCGCCGGGCCCGGCCAAGGCCCCGAACTGGCTGCCCGCGCCCGCCGGCCCCTTCAGCATGAACCTGCGCCTGTACGTGCCGCAGGCGCCGGTGCTCGACGGGCGCTGGGCTCCGCCCGCGCTGAAGCGCCTGCCCTGACCGGACCGACCGCATCGTCTCCCACCCGAAAGGCACTCACTTCATGAACCGTTCCCGCTTCCGCGCGCTGCGCGCGCCCGGCCTGTGCATCGTCGGGCTCCACCTGACGGCCGGCGCCGCCCTGGCGCAGGCCGACTACCCGAGCAAGCCGATCCGCATCATCGTCCAGTACCAGGCCGGCGGCTCGGCCGACGCGCTCGCGCGGCTGGTGGGCGACGGGCTCGCCAAGCGGCTGAAGCAGCCCGTGCTGGTGGAGAACCGCAGCGGCGCCGGCGGCATCATCGGCACCGACTACGTGGCCAAGAGCGCGCCCGACGGCTACACCGTGCTGCTGTCGGTACCGGGCCCGATCGCCGCGAACCTGGCGCTGTACAAGAAGCTGCCCTACGACCCGCGCACCGACCTGCGCCACGTGTCGGACATCGCGAGCACGCGCACGATCATGGTCGTGCACCCCTCGGTGCCGGCGCAGGACTTCAAGGGCCTCGTCGAGGCCGTGCGCAAGGCGCCCGGCAAGTACGCGATGGGCTCCTGGGGCCCCGGCGTGCAGCCGCACCAGATGCAGGTCTTCATGGACAAGACCTACGGCACGCAGACGCTGCACGCGGCCTACAAGGGCGAAAGCCCGATGGCGGTCGACCTGCTCAGCGGCGTGATCCAGATGACCGTGGGTTCCATCAGCACCTTCCAGCCCTACGTCGCGGCCGGCAAGCTGCGCGCCATCGCCGTGCCGGGCGCGCAGCGCGCCAAGGCCGCGCCCACGGTGCCGACCTTCGCCGAGCAGGGCTACAAGGACGACATGTTCATGCTCATGGCGCCGACCTCGCTGCTGGTGCCGGCCAAGACGCCCGACGCCATCGTCGAGAAGCTGAGCCGCGAAGTCGCAGCCGTGGTGAAGCAGCCCGAGGTGCAGCGCCGCATCGAGGACATGGGTGCCGAGCCCATCGGCAACACGCCGGCCGAAGCCTCGGCGGCGTACAAGGCGTTCCTGCCCGTGTCGCTGAAGCTCACGCGGGCCACGGGCGTCACGCTGGACTGATTGCTCCGCTTCTCGAGAACCGTGCATCACCCGCCTCCCGATTTCGAACCCCGGGTGTACACCCCGCAGCGCATCGCCGCGGTCGTCGCCACGCTGGCCTCGGACGGCATCCCCGCCGCACAGGCCCTGGCCGGCAGCGAGCTCGACGAGACCGCACTGCGCGATCCCGGCACGCGCGTGTCGTATGCGCAGACGGTGACCGTGCTGCGCAATGCGCTCGCGCTGGCACGCAACCCGACGGTGGCCCTGCGTGCCGGCGCGCGCATGCACCTCACGGCCTACGGCATGTGGGGCTATGCGCTGCAGAGCAGCCCCACCTTCAGCGCGTTGATCGAGTTCGCCATCACCTACCGCCGCGCCATCGGGCCGCTGGCCGACATGCACCACGACCCCGCGCGCGCGCCCGGCGCCTGCAACTTCGAGGTGCTGGTGTCGCCCGACCCGCGCGACCCGCTCTACCGCTTTGCGCTGGCCTTCACCTTCGCGGCCCACCTGACGCTGGCGCGCGACCTGTACGGCGATGGCTTCGGCTTCACGGGCCTGCGCCTGGCCTGCCCCGCGCCCGAGCACGGCGCGGGCGTCTGGGAGGCGTGGTTCCAGTGCCCCGTGCAGTTCGGCCAGCCCGACAACGCGCTGCAGTTCGACCAGGCCTGGTGCACGCGCGCGCCGCGCCTGCACGATCCGCTCACGCACGCCATGGCCAGCGAGAGCTGCCAGCAGTTCGTGGCCGGGCTCGCGCATGCCGGCGGCATCGCCGCGGCGGTGCGCCGCAAGTTGGTGGAGCAGATGCCGTGGCGTTTTCCGAGCATCGAGTCGATGGCCCGCACGCTCGCGCTGGAGCCGCGCACGCTGCGGCGGCGGCTCGCGACGCACGGCACCACGTACCGGTCGATCCTCAACGAGGTGCGCCTGCGGCTGGCCATCGAGTACCTGCGCAAGACCCACATGACCACCGAGGAGATCGCGGAGCGCCTGGGCTACAGCGAGGCCGCCAACTTCCGGCATGCCTTCGTGCGCTGGACCGGCACCAGCCCGCACGCCTACCGCCTGAGCTGCGCGCCGTGCTGAGGCCTCAGTCTTCCGCGGCGATGCGGTGCAGCCGGGGCAGGTCGACCACGGTGACCAGGCGGTAGCCCTCGTTGCAGCCGAGCACGCCCTCGTCCTTGAACTGCGCCAGTTCCTTGCCGACGGTCTGGCGCGACACGCCCAGCATGTTCGCCAGGTCGGTCTGCGACACGCGCAGCTCGGTGTCGCACGGCGCGCCGCTCGCGTCGCCGTAGCGATACACCATGTTGAGCAGCGTGATCGCCGTGCGCCGGCGCACCGAGCCCAGCACCTGGTCCTGCAGGATCTCGGCGCTCATGCGATAGCGCCGCAGCATGGTCTGGGCGATGCTGCGCCACAGCACCGGCTCCGCATCGAGGATGCGCCGCATCGCGGCACCGGGGATGTGGATGATGTGCGAATCGGCGCGCGCATCGAAGGCGAAGATGGGCTGCATGTCGTCGATGAGGTGCACCATGCGCGTGATCTGGCCGGCCCCGAGCACCGAGAGGATGTACTTGTCGCCGGCCGCGTTGGTGGCCGCGATCTCGATCGAGCCCGACACGATCACGAACACCTCCCGCTGGTGGTTGCCGCGGCTCACGAGCGGCGTGCGGCGCCGGTAGTGCCTGGCGCGCGCGGCGTTCGCCAACTCGCGCAGCCGGTCTTTCGGCCAATCGAGAAACACCGCGCACGTGCTCAGCCCGTGCTCGATCTCTTCCCTTGTGCTCTGCGATACGGGTTGCGGGTATTCCATGGGATGACTCAGCAAAAACTGTTGCCTGGTTGACGGATTCGAAGAGCAGCGATTCCTATCATAGGACCGGCCAATCAAAGAACAACGAGGAACTCCCTAAGTGAGACATGCACGTTCCCTGCCTGCACGCCTGCCGCTGTTTTGCAGCACCGCGGCGCGTTCGTTGATCCGGCTTCTTGCGTCGCGCATGCGACGCGATGCGCGAACGACGAGACCCCTGCGCAGCATGCGCGGCTCGCGCGACGCGATGCGAATGCCGTGATGCGCGGCCACACGCCCTGCGCGCGCGGCTAGAGGCCGCACTCCTTTTTCCCGAAGTCCCCGAAGGGCATCCGCCCTTCGGAACACCCGAGCCCTGGAACGCAGCGATGCGCACCAGCGGACTCGTTCATCCCTGAAGAAGCAAGCAAAGCAAGACCTGCCATGAAACATCACTCCCTCGCCGCACTGGCCTTTCTCGCGACTGCCGGTACTGCATCGGCGCAATCGTCCGTCACGGTGTTCGGCATCGTCGACGTCGGCATCAGCCGCTACACGTCCAAGAGCACGTACCACAGCCCCAACCCCTTCCCGCTGCCGCCGGCGAACGCCGCGGGCGGCAGTGCGAAGACGAGCCAGACCGCGCTGTCGAACTCGGGCTATGCGGGCAGCCGCGTCGGCTTTCGCGGCACGGAGGACCTGGGGGGCGGCCTGGCGGCGAGCTTCTGGCTGGAGTCGGGCATCACCAACGACGACGGCGCCAAGGGCATCACCAACTTCAACCGCCGCTCGACGATGAGCCTGTCGGGCCCGTTCGGTGAACTGCGCCTGGGCCGCGACTACGCCGCGACCTTCTGGAACGACACCGTCTTCGATCCCTTCGGCACCAACGGCGTCGGCACCAACCTCATCGCCAACATCAACAGCCGCATCGCCGCCATCGCCGGCCCCGGCTCCGTGGTGGCCGCGACCGACAACTACATCCGCACCGGCAACTCGATCGGCTACTTCCTGCCGCCGAACCTGGGCGGCGTCTACGGCCAGCTGCAGTACACGCTGCACGAGAACACCAAGCGCAGCGACCAGCCCGGCACGCCGTCGGCCAAGGGCCGCTACGTGGGCGGCCGCCTGGGCTATGCCAGCGGGCCGCTCGACCTGGCCCTGGCCTACGGCCAGAGCACGGCCGCCGACAGCACCACGCTCAACGCGCTGGGCATCGCGACCGCCACGCAGGAGCGCAAGATCAACGCGCTGAACCTGGGCGCGTCGTACAACTTCGGCCCCGCCAAGCTGTTCGCCGAGGTCTCGCGCGTGCAGGACAAGAACGAGACCGGCACGCTGCAGAACCAGCCGGGCCTGGCGGTTCCGTTCATGAACACCGCCACGCGCAAGGACAAGTACAACGGCTACATGCTCGGCGTGACCGTGCCCGTGGGCCCGGGCCTCATCCGCGCGTCGTACGCCTCGGTGAAGTACAAGAACGGCGCGCCGGCCGCGACCGACCTGAACAGCCTGCTGTGGGGCCTGAACGGCAACCGCGACACCACGGCCAACCAGATCTCGCTGGGCTACGTGCACAACCTGTCCAAGCGCACCGCGCTGTACGCCTCGGTGTCGCGCATCCGCATCAAGGACGGCTGGAACAACCCCGGCGTGATGGGCGCCATCACCGGCGGCTCGGCCGCCTACCTCACGGGCGGCACCGCGCAGGCCGCGGGCTGGGCGCCGCGCTCGTCGATGGGCTACGACTTCGGCATCCGCCACGCGTTCTGAGCGCATGCGAAAGGAGGTACCCATGGCTTTGAAACACCTGTCGCCGCTGCTCGTGGCGGCCCTGCTCGCGGGCGGATGCGCGACATCGCCCGCGCCGACCACTTCGCCGTCCGACGTCGGCGAAACACGCCCGGGGTCGGGCTATCTCAAGGGCTACCTGGCCTCGGCCGAGATGCCCGACAGCCTGGCGCTGCTGCCGCCGCCGCCCGAGGCCAACTCGGCCGCGCTGGCGGCCGACGTCGCCGCGTTCCGCAGCCTCACCGCGCTGCAGGGTTCGCCGCGCGGCGCGCTCGCGGTGCGCGATGCCAACCTGCGCTTTCCGGAGGCGGCCTCCACCTTCTCCTGCGCGCTGGGCGTGCGCATCTCCGAGCAGCAGACGCCGCACCTGAACATGCTGCTGCGGCGCACGCTGGCCGATGCCGGCGGCGCCACCTACAAGGCCAAGGAGAAGTACCAGCGCACGCGGCCCTTCGTGGCACTGAAGGCCGCCAGCTGCACACCAAAGGAAGAAGCGCACCTGGCCAAGGATGGCTCCTACCCCTCCGGGCACTCGGCGCTGGGCTGGGCCTGGGCGCTGGTGCTGACGGAGCTCGCGCCGGAGCGCGCGGATGCGCTGCTTCAGCGGGGCCGCGCCTTCGCGCAAAGCCGCGGCATCTGCGGCGTGCACTGGCGCAGCGACATCGAAGCGGGACGCCTGATCGGCGCGGCCACCGTGGGCCGGCTGCACGCCAACCCGGTGTTCACGGCGCAGATGAGCGCGGCGAAGAACGAGATCGCGCAGGCACGCAGTCGCCCGGACAGCGCCCCGCCCGCCGCCGACTGCGCGGCCGAGGCGAATGCGATCGCGGGCTCCGCGGCGCTGACGCCCTGAGCGCGCGCCGCGCCCCTCGACCGCCTCGCCCACGGCCAGCGTGTCTGCGGGTTGTCGAGGGGAACGCTGCGTGTGCGAAGCGGGTAGCCTCGCCAACTCCAACCACTCCAAGGAGACCTCGCATGCGCCATCGTTCCGTTCTGTCATGGGGTGCCGCGGCCTCGGCGGTCGCGCTCCTCGCTGCATGCGGCGCCATGTCTTCGGGCAAGGACGCCAACCCGATGAGCTTCTTCATCACGAGTGCCAATCCCGGCAAGGGCGGCGACCTCGGCGGCCTGGCCGGCGCCGACCGCCAGTGCCAGGCGCTGGCCGCCAGCGCCGGTGCGGGCGGCAAGACCTGGCGTGCCTACCTGAGCGCCGCCGAAGCGGGCGGCCAGCCGGCCGTCAACGCACGCGACCGCATCGGCGCCGGGCCGTGGCGCAACGCCAAGGGCGTGGTCGTGGCCACCAGCGTGGCCGACCTGCACAGCGCGAACGCCAAGCTCGGCAAGGACACCTCGCTGACCGAGAAGGGCGAGGTGGTCTCGGGCTTCGGCGACCCGGTCAACCGGCACGACATCCTCACCGGCTCGCGCCCCGACGGCACGCTCGCGCCGGCCGCCGCCGGCAAGGACACCACCTGCGGCAACTGGACGCGCAGTGTCGACGGCTCGGCCATCGTCGGCCACCACGACAAGAAGGGCACCAACCCCGACCCGGTCGCCAACGCCTCGTGGAACGCCTCGCACGGCACGCGGGGCTGCAGCGTCGACCAGCTCAAGCAAAGCGGCAGTGCCGGCCTGATGTACTGCTTCGCCGTGAACTGAGCCCGCAGGGCGGCGCCCCGGCCCGTGCGTCGATCCACGGGCGGGCGCGCTGCGATGTGCCACAGACGACCCATCGGAGGACTTCATGATCCAAGCCACCCAGCCCCCTCGTGCGGCGCCGCGCCGCCTGCTTCTTTGCCTGGGTGCCGCGGCACTCGGCCTGGGCGCCTTCGGGGCAAGCCCCGCGTGGGCACAGACGGCCTGGCCCAGCAAATCGATCACGTTGCTGATCGGCTTCCCGCCCGGCGGGCAGACCGACTTCGCCGGCCGCGTGCTGACGAACGGCATGCAGGGCGCGCTCGGCCAGCCCGTGGTCATCGACAACAAGGCCGGCGTGAACGGCAACATCGCGTCCGTCGAACTGATGAAGGCGCCACCGGACGGCCACAAGCTGCTGGTGGGCAACGGCTCGATGACGATCATGCCGCACGTGTACACCAAGCTCGGCATCGTCGATCCGCAAAAGATGACACCCATCGGCATCATGCTGCAGTCGCCGCTGGTGCTGGTGGTGCCCGCCACGTCGCCGATCAAGACCTACGCGCAGTTCGCCGAAGAGGTGAAGTCGCGTGCCAAGAGCGGCAAGGGCATCGACTACGGAACGGGGGGCGCAGGCTCGCTGATCCACGTCACCATGGAACTGCTGCGCGAGCGCCTGGGCAACCCGGCGATGAACCACGTTCCCTACAAGGGCAGCAGTCCGGCGATGGTCGACCTGATGGCCGGGCGCCTCGACGCCATGTTCGACGCCACCTCCGTCGTCGCCCCGTTCGTGAAGTCGGGCCAGCTGCGGCCCCTGCTGGTGACCAGCGACAAGCGTTCGCCGATGCTGCCGAATGTGCCCACCGCCGCGGAAAGCGGCATCAAGGACTTCAGCATCATCTCCTTCATCGGCCTGTACGGGCCGCCCGGGTTGAGTCCCGAGATCGTGAAGAAGGCCAACAGCGCGATGAACGCGGCACTGAAGGAGCCGACCGTGGTCAAGAGCATCGTCGATCGCGGGGACGAGCCCGGTGGCGGCTCGCCCGAGCAGCTCGGCGCGATGACCCGCGACCAGTACAAGATGTGGGGCGCCGTCGTGAAGGCGAACAACATCACGGCCGACTGAGCTTCGGCCCCGCGCCGCGCATCAGGCGCTGAGCACTTCGCGCAGGTGCTCGACGAAAGCGCGCGCCGCATCGGGCAGGCGCCGACCGGCCATGCTCTGCACCTCGAAATGCCGCTCGTTCATCTCGCGGTCGCGCAAGGCGCGCGCCACGATCGTGCCGTTCTCGAGCTGCTGGCGCAGCGCGAGCTCGCCGCAGAAGGTCACGGCCTGGCCGTGCGCCGCGTAGTGCACCAGCGGGTAGAGGTGGTCGCTGGTCAGTGCCGCCTCGAGCGGCAGGCGCTGGCGGGCGCAGCTGATGTTGAGCAGCTGGCGCAGCGTCGACGTGGGGGCCGGCAGCGCGAGCGGGTAGTGAACCACCTGCGCCAGCGACACCTGCCGCCGCTCGGCCAGCGGATGCGAAGGCGCCATGACCGCGCACACGGGCGAGGGGTGCCGGATCTCGACGTCCAGGCCGTGCTCCGAGCCCAGGCTCACCGTCACGCCGAGGTCGACCAGGCCTTCGCGCACGCGGCGCGCCACCTCGCGCTGCACGCACATGTCGAGCGAGAAGCGGATGCCGGGACAGCGCGCCTGGAACCCAGCCACCAGGGCCGGCAGGAACTCGTAGGCAAAGCCCTCGGTCGCGGCCACGCGCACCTCGCCCTTGCGCAGGCCGCGCAACGCGAGGATGTCGTCGGTCACACGCTCGATGTCGAGCCAGGCCCGGCGCGCGTGCGCCGCCAGCAGCTCGCCGGCTGAGTTCAGCGCCATGCCGCGGGCGCGGCGCTCGAACAGGAGGGTGTCGAGCTCGCGCTCGATGCGGCCGATCTGGCGGCTCACGGCCGACGGCGCCACGTTCAGCCGCACGGCCGCCTCGGTGACCGAGCCGACGCGCGCCACCTCCAGGAAGTAGCGCATCGACTCCTCCTGGAGCACGCGCTGGTTGATCGGGCGTTCGGTGCGCGCCCCGGTGCGGGCGGAGGCTGAAGGCTTGGAAGTGGGAGATTTCATCGGCGTGGTCTGCGTTGCGCCAGCAGCAACGCAACCTTCCAATCATTGTGCTTGCTACACCGCAGGGCGTGCCCCAGCATTTCCCCTCCCCCTCTTCTCTTCGCTCTACGGAAGGACCCTGTCAATGAACGCTCCCCGTTCGCAAGCGCCGCGTCGGCGCTGGTGCTGTGCCGTCCTCGCGGGCCTGGCCGCATGCCTCGGCACGGCCCTGCCCGCGCAGGCACAGGCGCAGGCGCAGGCTCAATTGGCCTACCCGACGCGCCCCGTCACGCTGGTGGTGCCGTACCCGCCCGGCGGCAGCGCGGACACGGTGGGACGCCTGGTCGGCCAGCGCCTGTCGGAGGAACTGGGGCAGCCGGTGCTCATCGACAACCGCCCCGGTGCCGGCACGGCGGTCGGCGCCGCGTTCGTGGCCAAGGCATCGCCCGACGGCTACACGCTGCTGCTCGGCTCGGGCTCGACCCTCACGATGAACCCGGCCATCCGCCCGACCCTGCCCTACGACGCCCTGGGCAGCTTCGAGCCGGTCGCGATCGTCGCGCGCATTCCGCTGATCCTGCTGGCCAACAAGAACGTGCCCATCGGCAACGTCAAGGAGTTCGCCAGCGCGGTGCGCGCAGCGCCCGACAAGTACTCGTACGCATCCTTCGGCACGGGCACGTCCTCGCACTTCACCGGCGAGATCATCCTGCAGGCGGTGGGCGCGAAGATCATGCACGTGCCCTACCGGGGCAGCGCACCGGCCATGACGGACCTGATCGGCGGCCAGGTGCCGTTCTCGGTGGACACCGTCACCGCCGCCATTCCGCAGCTCAAGGGCGGCAAGGTCAAGGCGATCGCCGTGACCACCCGGCAGCGCTCCTCGCAGCTGCCGCAGGTCCCGACCTTCGCCGAGGCGGGCTACCCCGAGGTCGACGCCGACACCTGGATCATGGTCGTGGCGCCGAAGGGCACTCCCGCGCCGGTGCGCGAACGGCTGGAGAAGACACTCGCCAAGATCGTCGCCACGCCCCAGGCCCAGGCGGCCCTGCAGGCCCAGGGCGCGGAGCCGGCCTTCGCCGGCGCCGCCGCCTCGCTCGCGCAGATCGAACGCGAACTTCCGCTCATGCGCGCCGTCGCCCGGCGCGCCAACATCCAGGCCGACTGAGTGCGGCACATTCCGAAAGCCATGACCCAACCTTTCTCTTCTTCCTCCTCCGATCTCGTCGAACTTTCCGCAGTGGAACTGCGACGGCTGATCGGCACGCGCGCCCTCTCGCCGGTCGAGCTGCTCGAGGCCTGCATCGCGCGCATCGAACAGCTCAACCCCTTCGTCAACGCCGTGACCGCCACCTGCTACGAGCGCGCCCGCGCCGAGGCCCGAGCGGCGGAGCGGGCCGTGAGGAGCGGCGAGCCGCTGGGCCTGCTGCACGGCCTGCCGCTGGGCGTGAAGGACCTCGAGCCGACGGCGGGACTGCTGTCCACCATGGGTACGCCCGCCCTGCGCAACCATGTGCCGTCGAACGACATCGAGCTGGTGCGCCGCCTGCGTGCCGCCGGCGCGATCGTGGTGGGCAAGACCAACGTGCCCGAGATGGGCGCCGGCGCCAACAGCCGCAATCCGGTCTGGGGAGCCACGGGCAATCCCTTCGACCCCAACCTCAACGCCGGCGGTTCGTCGGGCGGTTCGGCCGCGGCGCTGGCGCTGGACATGCTGCCGGTGTGCACCGGCTCCGACACCGGCGGCTCGCTGCGCATCCCGGCCGCCAAGTGCGGCGTGGTGGGCCTGCGGCCGTCGCCGGGCATCGTGCCCAGCGTGCGCAAGAGCCTGGGCTGGTCGCCGATCTCGGTGGTCGGTCCGATGGGACGCGATGTGGCCGACGCCTGCCTCCAGCTCGCGGCCACGGCGGGCCCGCATCCGGGCGATCCCTTGAGCTATCCGCTGGAGGCGTCGGCCTTTGCGCGGCCGGCGCCGCTGGACCTGTCGCGCCTGCGCGTGGCCTGGACCACCGACTTCGGCCTGTGCGATGTCGACCCGTCGATCCGCCGGACGATGCACGACCGCATGGCCGCCATGCGCGGGCTCTTTGCGGCCTGCGACGAGGTGCGCTTCGACTTGGGCGAGGTGCACCGTTGCTTCGACGTGCTGCGCGCGGAAGCCTTCGTCGCCGGCATGCGCGAAGCCTACGAACGCGCCCCCGAGAGCCTGGGCCCGAACCCGCGCAGCAACTACGAGATGGGCGCACGCATGAGCCTGCCGGACGCGGCCTGGGCGCAGACGGAACAGACGCGCATCCTCCAGCGCTTTCAGAAGGTGTTCGAGCACTACGACCTCGTGCTCTCGCCCACGACACCGGTGTCGCCTTTTCCCTGGACGCAGTCGCATGCGCTGCAGATCGACGGCCGCCCGCAGGAGAACTACTACCGCTGGCTCGCACTGACCTACGTCGTGACGCTGACCACCCACCCTGCAATCAGCCTGCCGTGCGGCACCGACGAGCGCGGCATGCCCTTCGGCCTGCAGGTGGTGGGGCGCTTTCGCGGCGACCTCGCGCTGCTGTCGGCCGCGCAGGCGATGGAACAGGCCTTCGCGCCCGACCCGCGGCTGCGCCGGCCGCGGCCCGATCTCGCACGCCTTCGCAAGGCCGAGCCCGCCCTCGACTCGATCGTGACCGCGCCGCCCGACGACCGGCACGCCAGCGTGCCCACCGACGGCGCCCCGGCACCGGTGGTCTGAGGTCCGCGCCGCGTCAGGCGCTTCGCTTCAGCAAGGTGGCCAGAAGCGCCAGGGCCCCGGTCAACTCGTCGAAGCTGGGGCCGCCCAGGCAGATCCGCAGGCCGCTCGCCCGGTCCCTCGGGTTCACCATCAGGGTCTGCGGCGGAGTGAGCTTCACGCCGGCTTGCGCCGCCGCGGCCACGACACCTTCGGCGGCATCGCGTCGCATCGGCAGCCAGACGTTGTAGGCATCGGGATGCCAGACCAGCTCGCCGGCACCGAGCAACGAGACGGCCAGCCTGGAACGCCGCCGGGCCTCATGGCGCAGATCGCGTTGGACCGAGGCGACCACGCCGGTGGCCAGCCATTCATCGACCACCGCGCAGGAGAACGCCGACGGCGCCATGGGCACGTCCTGCAGAAGGTCCTGCGCCGGGCCGCACAAGTCGGGCGGCAGTGCCAGCACGCCGACCTGCAATCCCGGGCCGAGCGACTTGGAAAGCCCGTTCACATGCAACGTGATGTCGGGCGCCAATCTGGCCAGCTGGGGCAAGCCGTCGGAGGCCGCCGCGTACACGCCGTCTTCGATGATCCAGGCACCCGCGCGGCGGCACACCGCCACGATGGCGCGCCGTCGCTTCGCGCTCATCGTGGCCGTCGTCGGGTTGTGCAGCGTCGGGGTGAGATAGACCGCCGTGCCACCGGCGGGCGCTACGCCGTCGAGCGCCTGTGCGAGCGCCTGCGGCACCATCCCTTCCGCGTCCATCTCGACGCCCTGGATGCGACACCCCTTGCGCCGGGCCAGCGCGAGGGCGCCGGGATAGGTGATCCGTTCGGTGAGCAGAACGCCTTGCCGTCCGCACACCAGATCGAAGGCCAACGACAGCGCCTGGCGTGCGCTGCTGGTCAGCACCAGCTGCGACGGATCGACGACCAAGCCGATCGTTTCGAGCCAGCGGGCGAGAACGCGGCGATGTTCCACGTGCCCGCCGGGTGGCGCGTACAGGTTGAAGTGATCCGCGTCGATCTTGCGCGCGATGCCCGTCAGCGTGCGCGCCAGCACGCGCGCACCGAGCGCGGCCGGCGGCGCGTTCGACGACAGATCGATCTGCCGGTCGCCGTGCGCCTGATGGATCGCCACGAAGGTTCCCCGGCCCTTGACGCTGCGCGTCAGGCCCCTGCGCTCCAGCATGGCATAGGCCTTCGTCACGGTGCCCAGGCCGATCTGCAGCGTCTTCGCCAGGTCCCGATGGGCAGGCAGGCGATCGCCGCCCGCGAGCCGCCCCTCGACGATGTCGTCGGCCAGGGCCAGCACCACCCGCTCGGTGGCATTCGTGCCGTTGCTTGCCAGACGGGGCGTCCAGGAGGATCGAAGGAGCACGTGCGCGGCCTCGCAAATAAAAGTGTCATGTGACACTTTTCGAATATTCCAATAGTGTAACTTTCACCGCACGGCCTCCATCGCGCTGAAGGCCGCTGAAGACACCCTTGGTTTTGGAGCACCCGCATGGCCGTCAGCCAGATCGCACTCGTCTACGGGACGTACCTCATCGCCACCGCCAGCCCGGGGCCGAGCAACATGGCCATCATGGGCACCGCGATGCGCGACGGCCGCCGCCCCGCGCTCGCACTTGCGGCCGGCGTTGTCACGGGCTCGCTCTTCTGGGCGATCCTGGCGGCGACCGGTGTTTCCGCGGTCCTGACCGCGTACGCGCAGGCGCTTGTCGTGCTCAAGATCGCCGGCGGCCTCTACCTGCTGTACCTGGCTTTTCGCGCGGGCCGGTCCGCCATGCGACCCGGCACCGACGCGGTGAAGAACAGCGCGGAACGCGGCGCATTGCGCTACCGCACCCTCTACCGCCAGGGCGTGCTCATGCACATCGGCAACCCGAAGGCGATCATGTCGTGGATCGCGATCATCTCGCTCGGCGTGCGCCAGGACACGCCCGCCGGTGGGTTGCCGGCGATCGTGGGCGGTTGCGTGCTTCTCGGCATCATGGTGTTCGGCGGCTACGCCATCGTCTTTTCGACCGCGTCGATGATTGCGCTGTATGCGCGGCTGCGGCGCTGGATCGAAGGCGTGCTCTCGGCGGTGTTCGCGGCCGCGGGGCTCAAGCTGCTGGCCTCGCAGAACTGAATGCAATGAATCCCTTCGAAAGACCGAACGCATGAGCATCACCGTCCACATGGTCGACGTCTTCGGCGCCGGCCCGCTCTCGGGCAATCCGCTGGCGGTCGTCACCGGCGCCGACGCACTCGCCACGCACGACATGCAGCAGCTGACGCGCTGGTTCAACCTCTCGGAAACCGCGTTTGTCTTCGCACCCACGCACCCGGAGGCGGACTACCGCGTGAGGATCTTCACCCTGGACCGGGAGATGCCTTTTGCCGGGCACCCCACGCTCGGCAGCTGCCACGCCTGGCTGTCAGGCCCGGGCGCGCCCAGGCAACAAGCCACGGTGATCACGCAGGAGTGCGGCGCAGGGCTGGTCCAGATTCGGCGCGACCAGGGACGGCTCGCGTTCGCCGCGCCGCCGCTGATCCGCTCGGGCACGCCGACCCCGGCCGAACTCGAGGACGCACGGCGGCTGCTGGGCATCGAAGCGGACGACATCCAGGACGCGGCCTGGATCGACAACGGCCCCGGATGGCTGGGAATCCGGCTGGCGTCGGCCGACAAGGTGCTGTCTCTGGAGCCGGCCCGACGCTGGCCCACGCGCATCGACGTCGGCGTGGTCGGCCCTCATGCCGAGGGCGGTGACGCGGCCTTCGAAGTGCGCGCCTTCTTCACCGACCATCTGGGCGCCATCGTCGAAGACCCCGTCACGGGCAGCCTCAATGCCTCGCTCGCGCAGTGGCTCTTCGCCACGGGCGTGGCACAAGACGACTATGTCGCCGCGCAGGGCACACGCCTGGGCCGGCACGGCCGCATCCACCTGACCCGCGACGACGCCGGCCAGGTCTGGGTCGGCGGCGACACGCGCACGCACGTCAAGGGCGAACTGGACGGCCTCCGATCCGTTCACGCAAGGCCTGCACAGACTTCACTCTGACTTCACCTGCGTTGCGCACACTACGTTTCGACAGCGGTTCGGCGCTGGTAGAGGCAAGGGGAAGAAAAAAATAGCTCAGGGAAACGCCTCGATGCCGACCGCTGTCACCTTTCATCGCCCATCGAGAAAGGCGCAGGCGCACTCATTGCAAGAAAGGGCCACGGGCCAAGGATTACCATCGGCCGGGCGCACGCCGCGCCTCCCACGCCCATGACCGTCGCCACCGCCCCTGTGCCTCCCGCCATCGCCCAAGAAATGCCCGCCCCCGACGGCCCGCTGTCGCGCGCGAGGCCGGGACGCGAACGCATCATGGCGGCCATCCGCACGGCGGCGGTGACCGAGTTCAGCCTGCACGGCCTGAAGGGCACCTCCACCCAGGCCATCGCCGCGCGCGCCGGCCTCACCAAGCCCCAGCTGCACTACTACATCGCCGGCAAGGAAGAGCTCTACGAAGAGCTGCTGATGCAGGTGCTGCATGCCTGGAAGGTGGTGTTCTCGTTCGAGGACGCCAGCGACCCGGCCACGGTGCTGGGCGACTACATCCGCAAGAAGCTCGACCATGCGTTCGACAACCCGGAGATCTCGCGCATCTTCACGCGCGAGGTGCTCGACGGCGGACGCAACCTCGACCGCTACTGGCCCAACGCGCAGGCGTGGACGCAGAAGAAGGTCGACATCATCAACGGCTGGATCGCGCGCGGGCAGATGCGCCCGCTCGATGCGCGCCTGCTGCTGATGCACATCTGGGCCATGACCCAGAGCTACGCCGACTACGCGATCCAGACGCGCGTGATGCTCGGCCTGCCGCCCGAGGCGCCGATCGACCGCGAACCGATCGCGCGGGAACTGGTGGCGTTCGTCCTGGGCGGCTGCGGCATCAAGGCCTGAGTTCCGCGCCGCCCTCGCTCAGCCCACGCGGGCCTCCCAGACCTGGCCCGTCGGGTCGGCCAACGCAAGCCGCATCATCTCGATGAAGCGGCGCAGGCGCGCCGGCTGGAAGCGCGCGTGCGGGTAGGTCAGGTAGACGGGCAGCGGTGCCACATGCCATTGCGGCACGAGCTGCACCAGCCGTCCGGCGGCGATGTCTTCGTTCAGCAGCCAGGCCGAACCCAGGCAGGCGCCCAGCCCCATGCGCGCCGCGCTTTGCAGCGCATAGAGGCTGTCGGTGCTCATGCGTGGACGGATCGGCACGCGCGCGATCTCGCCGGTCGGCCGGTGCGTGAGCAGCACCTCGTTGCGATAGAAGGTGCGCAGCGCGAGCCACGGCAGCTCGGCCAGTTCTGCCGCGTGCGCAGGCAGTGAGCGCCCTTCCAGCAGCGAAGGCGCGGCGACCACCACGCGCGGAACCTCCGAGACCTTGACCGCCACGGCCATGGCGTCGGTCATCTCGCCGACCTGGATCGCGCAGTCGACGCCTTCGGCGATGAAGTCGGGCCGGCGGTCGTTCAGCAGCCATTCGACGGACACGCGCGGATAGGCGCGCAGGTACTCGGCCAGCGGACCGACCAGCAACAGCTGGCCCAGCGCATGCGGCGCCACCACGCGCAGCGTGCCCTCGGGCTCGTCGCCGACGCCGCGCAGGTCGGCCTCGAAGGCGTGCCAGTCGGCGATCAGCTCCCTGGCCCGCTCGTAGCAACGCTCGCCATCCTCCGTGAGCTTCATGGCGTGCGTGGAGCGACGCAGCAGCCGCACGCCCAGCGAGCGCTCCAGCGCCTGCAGGCGACGGCTCACGGTGGGCTGAGTGGCCCCCATCTGCAGCGCGGCGGCCGACAGGCTGCCGGCCTCGACGATGTGAAGAAAGGTCTGCATCAGCTCGATGCGGTCGACGGTAGGTGAAGTTGACATGGCCTCATTTATACGTTTGGCGTATGGGCATTGTGCGATCCGCGGGACTACCAAGCCAAGCCCCCAACGGGCACATTCCAACCCTTGCTTCGATAATCGAGGGTTAACACCATGTCTTCCATTCAAACCACGCATGTACCGGCCGCCGCGCCGGGGCACGGCCTGCCGGCCTCGCTGATCCTGCTGCTGGCCGCCGGCGCGGGCCTGTCGGTGGCCTCGCTCTACTACGCCCAGCCGATGCTCGGGGTGCTGGGCGCCGACATCGGCGCCTCCACCCGTGCGGTGGGCTTCATTCCCACGCTCACGCAACTGGGCTATGCGCTGGGCATCCTGCTGCTGGCGCCGCTGGGCGACCGCTTCGACCGGCGCCGCATCGTGCTGATCAAGGCAGGGGCACTGTGCGCCGCACTGCTGGTGGCCGGCGCGGCACCGTCGATCGGCGTGCTGCTGGCGGCCAGCCTCGCGATCGGGCTGGCGGCCACGATGGCGCAGGACCTCGTGCCCGCCGCCGCCACGCTGGCGCCCGACGCCACGCGCGGCAAGACGGTCGGCACGGTGATGACGGGGTTGCTGCTGGGCATCCTGCTGTCGCGCGTGGTGAGCGGCTTCGTGGCCGAGCACTTCGGCTGGCGCGCCATGTTCATCGCGGCCGCGGCCAGCATCGCGCTCATCGGCGCCGCGGCCTGGCGCGGGCTGCCGCGCTTTCGGCCGACGACGCACCTGGCCTACGGCGCTCTGCTCGGCTCGCTGGGCACGCTGTGGTCGCGCCACGGCACGCTGCGCCGCGCGGCGCTGGCCCAGGCGCTGCTGGCCGTGGGGTTCAGCGCCTTCTGGTCGACGCTGGCCGTGATGCTGCACGGCGCGCCCTTCCACCTGGGCAGCGCGGCCGCAGGCGCCTTCGGCCTGGCCGGCGCGGCGGGCGCGCTGGCGGCGCCGCTGGCCGGGCGGCTGGCCGACCGGCGCGGACCGGAACTGGTGACGCGCCTGGGCGCAGGGCTGGCGCTGGTGTCGTTCGCAGCCATGGGGCTGGCACCGCTGATGACGCCGCATGCGCAGCTGTGGCTGCTGGCGCTGGCCGCGGTCGGCTTCGACCTGGGCATGCAGGCGGCGCTGATCGCCCACCAGACGATCGTCTACGGCATCGAGCCCGGTGCGCGCAGCCGGCTCAACGCCGTGCTGTTCACCAGCATGTTCATCGGCATGGCGACCGGCTCGGCGCTGGGCGCGCTGGTGCTCGCCGCGTGGGGCTGGGCCGGCGTGACGGCGCTGGCGACCGCCACGGCCACCGCCGCGCTGGCGGTGCGGCTCTGGCCGCGCCAGGCAACGTAGTCGCATCAGTCGCGGGCTAACGCCCGCCTCCCCAGTCCGGTGCACCCGGATTGGCACGTCGCTTGCATAACCTGACCAGTTGCTCTGATTGATTGGTCAAATTCATGCACGTCCGCGTTGCCTGCTGCTTTTCGATGGAAACCAGCGCCCCCGCATGCCCGACGGGGGCCCGTTTCGCATGACCGCGCCCGCGCTGCTGGACAACGCACGGCTGCCGCGCTGGCTGCTGCCCGCCGACTGGCCGCAGCGCCACGGGGTGCCCGAACTCGCACGCATCGCCATCGAGGCCGGCCGCGTCCGGTCGGTGCAGCCCGCGAGGGACATCACACCCGGCGCCGGCTGGGACCTCGCCGGCACGCTCGCCCTCCCCGCCTTCGTCGACGCGCACACGCACCTGGACAAGGCATTCACGCTGGCGCGCATGCAAAAGGTGCAGCCCGGCCTGCTCGGGGCGATCGACGCGATGCTGGCCGACCGCGTGCACTGGACGCCCGCCGACGTGCGCGAGCGCGCATCGCGCGGCCTGCAATGGGCCTGGGCATGCGGCACCGCCCACGTGCGCACGCACGTCGACTGGTGGGAGCCCGATGCGCTGCCCACCGCCTGGCCCGTCATGGCCGAGCTGGCGCAGGAATGGGCCGGCCGGGTGCGGCTGGAGCAGGTCGCCCTCATCAAGCTGCCCCTGTTCGAAGACGCGTCGCAGGCGCTGCGCCTGGCGCGACAGGTGAAGGCCACCGGACCGCACGCGCTGCTCGGCGGCTTCGTGCACTCCACCAATTGGAGCGAGAACGCGCTGCGCAACCTGCTGCTGGCGGCGCAGGCCTGCGAGCTCGACATCGACCTGCACGTGGACGAGGAACTCGACGCCTCGGCCGTGGGCCTGCAGACCACCGCGCGCCTTCTGCGCGAGATCGGCTACGAAGGCCGTGTGGTCTGCGGCCACCTCTGCGCGCTGGCGGCCCAGCCCGAGGCGCAGGCCTTCGCCACGCTGGACGCCGTGGCGCGCGCGCCGATCACCGTGGTGTCGCTGCCCGCCACCAACCTGCTGCTGCAGGACGCCATCACCGGGCGCACGCCGCGCCAGCGCGGCATCACGCTGGTCAAGGAAGCGCATGCACGCGGCATTCCATTGCTGTTCGCGAGCGACAACGTGCAGGACCCGTTCTGCCGGCTCGGCAGCTTCGACCCCGTCGAGGCACTGGGCACGGCCGCGCTGGTCGCGCAGCTCGACGAACCCTTCGATACGTGGTCGCAGGCGCTGTGCCGCAGCGACTGGCTGGAACGCGCGCCCGCCACGACGACGCCCACGCTGGTCGGCGCGAAAGCCGACCTGGTGCTGTTCACGCAGGCCGACCGCCACGGCTGGCCTTCGCGCAGCGCCACCCGCGTGGTGCTGCGCGACGGCCGCGTGACGCACGGCGACGCATCGCCTTTCTTCCCTGAATAAAGAACACGCAAGGACCCCCATGCTCCACGGCTACATCCCGCCCCACCGCTTCCTGCCCTACCTGAGCTGGACCGAAATCGCCGCGCTGCCCGACCGCGAGAACACCGTCATCGTGTTGCCGTGCGGCTCGATCGAGCAGCACGGCCCGCACCTGCCGTGCTCGGTCGACAGCGTGATCGCCTCGGGCGTGATGGGCAAGGCGCTCGAGAAGCTGCCGGCCGAGGTGCGCGCCTTTGCCCTGCCGCCGATCACCTACGGCAAGTCGGAAGAGCACCTGCACTTTCCCGGCACGGTGACGCTCACGGGCACCACGCTGCTGTCGACCGTGATCGAGATCGGCGAATCGGTGTACCGCTCGGGCTTTCGCAAGCTGCTGTTCGCCAACGGGCACGGCGGCCAGCCGCAGGTGCTGGAGATGGCGGCGCGCGAACTGCGCCTGCGCCATGGCGACTTCGTGATCGTGCCGCACGGCGTGTCGCGCCTGCCCAGCGCTGCGAGCCGGCAGGTGAGCGAGCAGGAGAAGAAGCTCGCGATGCACGCGGGCCATTCCGAAACCGCGCTGATGCTCGCGCTGGCGCCCGACACCGTGCACATGGAACGCGCGGCGGCCAACTTTCCACCGCCCTTCCCGATCAAGCTGCTGTCGGCCGACGGCCGCCCGGCCTGCGCCTGGACCGCGCGCGACTTCGGCCCGAGCGGCGTGATCGGCGACCCGACCAGCGCCACGCGCGAACAGGGCCTGGAGATCCTGGACACGCTCTCGGACAGCTGGGCACAGGCACTGACCGAGCTTCATGCGCTGCGCTGGGTCGTGCGCGAGGAAGCCACCTGGGAGCGCGGCCACCAGCAGGGCTTCATCCAGCAGTCGTTCGTGCCGGCCTGAGGCGCGCTCCTTGCAACGGCTTCGTTCTTCTTTTTCATCCCGCCTTCGAAAGGTCCCCACCATGCGTTCCTTCGCTCTTTCCCTGGCCGGCGCCGCCGCGCTCTCGCTCCTCACGGCCGTTGCACCCGCACAGGCCCAGGACAAGTTCACCTACATGACCAACTGGTATGCGCAGGCCGAGCACGGCGGCTTCTACCAGGCGGTGGCGCAGGGCATCTACAAGAAGCACGGCCTGGACGTGACGATCCGCATGGGTGGCCCGCAGGTCAACATCACGCAGATGATGGCCGCGGGCCAGGCCGACTGCATCATGGGATCGAGCGACATCCAGATGATGCAGGTGCGCGAAGGCGGCGTGCCCGTGGTCAACGTGGCGGCCTTCTTCCAGAAGGACCCGCAGGTGCTGATCGCGCACGACGACGTCAAGAAATTCGAGGACCTCAAGGGCAAGACTCTCCTGATCGGCGCGCAGGCCAACCGCGGCTACTGGCCCTGGCTCAAGGCCCGCTTCGGCCTGAAGGACGAACAGACGCGCCCCTACACCTTCAACATCCAGCCCTTCGTGGCCGACCCGAACACCGCGCAGCAGGGCTACCTGACCTCCGAGCCCTACGCCATCCAGAAGGCCGGCGTGAAGAGCACGGTGCTGATGTTCAGCGACCACGGTTACCCCTCCTACGCAGTCACCGTGTCGTGCATGGACAAGACGGTGAAGGAGCGCAGCAAGCAGGTCGCCGCTTTCGTGAAGGCCTCGGCCGAAGGCTGGAAGAGCTACCTGGCCGACCCGGCACCGGCCAACGCGCTGATCAAGAAGGACAACCCCAACATGACCGACGACCAGCTCGCCTACAGCGTGGCCAAGCTCAAGGAGATGGGCATGGTCACCGGCGGCGACGCGGCCAAGCTGGGCATCGGCGTGATGACCGATGCGCGCGCCAAGGCGAGCTACGACTTCCTGGTGAACGCGAAGCTGCTCGACCCCGCCAAGGTGGATCTCGCCAAGACCTACACGACCGAGTTCGTGAAGGACGCCAAGGTGCTGCCCTGAACTTCGTCGCTTCTTCTTCATGAACCGCATCGAACCCCACACCCTCGCACCGCCGACCACCCCTGCCGTGCCCGCGGTGGAAGTGCTCTCGGCCGAGAAGACCTACCCCAACGGCACGCAGGCGCTGCTGCCGGTGGACCTGTCGATCGCCGAAGGCGAGTTCGTCACGTTGCTCGGCCCCTCGGGCTGCGGCAAGAGCACGCTGCTGAAGATGGTGGCGGGCATGCTCGAACCCAGCGACGGGCGCCTGCTGGTGTGGCGCAAGCCCGTGGCGCAGTTGCACGACTGCCCGCACAAGATGTCGTTCGTGTTCCAGTCGCCCACGCTGATGCCGTGGGCCAGCGTGCAGACCAATGTGCGGCTGCCGCTGGACCTGGCCGGCGTGCCCCGCAAGGAGGCCGATGCGCGGGTGACGGAATCGCTCGCGCTCGTGGGGCTGGAGAAGTTCGCCGGTGCGTTGCCGCGCGCGCTGTCGGGCGGCATGCAGATGCGCGTGTCGATCGCGCGCGGCCTGGTCACGCAGCCCGACCTGCTGCTGATGGACGAGCCCTTCGGCGCGCTCGACGAGATCACGCGCCACAAGCTCGACGCCGACCTGCTCGAGCTGTGGCGCAAGAAGAAGCTCACGGTGATCTTCGTGACGCACTCGATCCACGAGGCGGTGTTCCTCTCGAGCCGCGTGGTGATGATGGCCGCGCGGCCGGGTCGCGTGGTCGAGCAGTTCCAGATCGACGAGCCCTACCCACGCCAGGCCGACTTCATGGTCACGCCCGAGTTCGCGCGCCACGCGAAGCAATTGCAGGACAGCCTGCTGCGCGCCAGCACCACAGAAGAAGAGGAGGCCGCGCCATGAAGACGGCGACGAAACCCGCAACGCCCCTGCTGGGCCAGCCGCGCGTGCAGCGCGTGCTCTACCCGGTGCTCATCGGCGTGGTGCTGGTCGCGCTGTGGCAATGGATGGTGGTCGCCATGGAACTGCCGCCCTACCTCGTGCCCTCGCCCTGGCTGATGATGCAGACGCTGGTGACCGACTGGGCGCCGCTGGGCAGCGCGCTCCTGGTCACGCTGAAGATCACGGTGCTGTCCTTCGCGCTGGCCACGGTGGCGGGCGTGCTGATCTCGTTCCTGTTCGTGCAGAGCAAGCGCATCGAGACCGCCCTCTTTCCGTACGCGGTGCTGCTGCAGGTCACGCCCATCGTGGCCGTGGCGCCGCTGATCATCATCTGGGTAAAGAACCCGGTGGCGGCCATGACGGTGTGCGCGGCGCTGGTGGCGCTGTTTCCCATCATCAGCAACACCACGCTGGGCCTGCGCAGCATCGACCCCGACCTGCAGAGCTACTTCAAGCTGAACCGCGCCACGCGCTGGCAGCAGCTGGTGCGCCTGCGCATTCCAAGCGCGCTGCCGTACTTCTTCGGCGGGCTGCGCATCTCCAGCGGCCTGGCGCTGATCGGCGCGGTGGTGGCGGAGTTCGTGGCCGGCACGGGCGGCTCCGGCGCCGGGCTGGCCTACCAGATCCTGCAGGCGGGCTTCCAGCTGAACATTCCGCGCATGTTCGCGGCCCTGCTGCTCATCTCCCTCACCGGTGTCGCACTCTTCGTGCTGATGGCCTGGCTCACCAAGGTGGCGCTGGGCTCGTGGCACGCGAGCGAACTTTCCCAGGATTGAAATCGACCATGAATGCTCCCGCTTCCGCCATCGAACAACTGCTGCTCGAACTCCCCGACCTCGACTGGATCACCGACGAAGGCCGCGTCACGCGCCTCTCCCAGGACTTCTCCTGGTTCAGCCCGGTGCTCACCCGCCAGCTGAAGGACAAGCGCGCCGACGTGGTGGTGCGCCCGCGCACCGAAGAAGACATCCGCGCGGTGGTCGGCGCCTGCGCACGCCGCGGCGTGCCCATCACCATTCGCGGCAGCGGCACCGGCAACTACGGCCAGACCACGCCGCTCGCCGGCGGCGTGGTGCTCGACATGACGGGCTACAACGCCTGCCTGTGGGTGCAGCCCGGCGTGGCGCGCGCGCAGGCCGGCATCCGCCTGGGCGAACTCGAGAAGCAGACGAAACCCACCGGCCAGGAGATGCGCTGCGTGCCCTCGACCTACCGCAGCGCGACGCTGGGCGGCCTGTTCGGTGGTGGCTTCGGCGGCGTGGGCTCGATCAACTACGGGCCGCTGGGCGCGCCCGGCAATGTGCTGGGCATTCGCGCGATGACCATCGAGGCCGAGCCGCAGGTGATCGAACTGCGCGGCGCCGAAGCGATGCGCATGCACCACCTGTGGGGCACCAACGGCCTCGTGCTGGAGCTGGAGATCGCGCTGGCGCCCGCGCATCCGTGGCTCGAGACGCTGGTGACCTTCGACGACTTCGAGAACGCGCTGAACTTCGCGGACAAGCTCGCGCATGCGCCGGGCATCGTGAAGCGCGGCGTCACCTTCTTCGCCGCGCCCATCGCCGACCACCTCGCGCAGCTGGCGATGCACCTGCCGAAGGGCTGCCACACGGTGCTGTCGCTGGTGGCCGAGCAGAGCGAGCCGGCCATGATGCTGCTGGTGCAGGCGCACGGTGGCACCGTGAGCTACCGCAAGACGGCGGCCGAGGTGCAGAAGAGCAACCGCACGCTGATGGAATTCACCTGGAACCACACGACGCTGCACGCGCTGAAGATCGACCCGACGCTGACCTACCTGCAAAGCGGGTTCATTCCCGGCCGGCATGTCGAGCAGGTCATCGAGATGGAGAAACTGCTGGGCGGCGAGGTCATGATGCACGTCGAGTTCCTGCGCAACGCGGCAGGGCTCCTGACCTGCAGCGGGCTGCAGCTGGTGCGCTTCAGCACCGAGGATCGCCTGAACGAGATCATCGACATCCACCGCGCGCACCAGGTGCACATCAACAACCCGCACGTGAACATCGTGGAAGACGGCAAGGCCGGCGGTCCGCTGCCGCCGGAAGTCATCGAGGTGAAGAGACGCTTCGATCCGATGGGCTTGCTGAACCCGGGCAAGCTGCGCGACTGGCCGGTGAAGGCGGCGACCGCGAACTGAAGACGGCCTCAGCGAGCGCCCGTCAGCCCTTGCGCGCCGCGCTGCTTCGCTGCGCCGGCGCCAGTGCCTTGAGCGCCTGCACGAACTCCTCGAGAAGTGGGGATCGGTAGGTATTCGGACGTGAAAAAAGCGAGATGCGCCTCGGAATCGACAGCGCCTCGACAGGAATCACCTTGACGCCACGCGCCTGGGACAGCGCGAGCACGGAGACCGGGACGATGCCCATCAGATCGGTCGCTGCAAGCACCGGCAGCGACCACGACGCACTGAAGTGCACCTCGATCGCGCCTTGCGGCGGCGTCGCGCCCGCACAGCGAAATACCCCGTCCAGCTTCGCGCGTGCGGCCGAATGAACGGACGGCAGCACCCAGGGGAATTTCGACAGATCGCCCATCGTGAGACGGCGACGCGCGAAGACCGGATGCCCCACGCGCGCCACGGCGACGAGCGCATCGGTCAGCAGATCCTCATGCACCAGGCCGTGCGGCATGGATTCATAGGTCGGAATCACGGCGACATCGAGCAGGCCCTGGCGCGTCCAGTCGATCAACTCGTCCGAGGACGCCACTTCCAGGCGCACATGCATGCCCGGGCGACGGGGCTGCAGCGCCGCAAGCGCCGGTGAAAGCACGGCATCCAGAACCGCCAGCGTCGCGCCCACACGGATGAGCCCGGCACGTCCTGCACGAACGTCGCCCGCATGACGAAGCGCCTCGTCGTGCTCTGACTTCATGCGTTGCGCACGTTCGCGGAACGCAACGCCGAACGGCGTGAGCGTCATGCCGTGGCCCGAGCGCTCGAAGAGACCGAGCCCCATCTCGTCCTCCAGCCGACGGATCGCCTTGGAAAGCGCCGCGGCCGTCACCGTCAGGCTGGTTGCTGCACGGGCCAGCTGCCCATGGCGCGCCACTTCCAGGAAGTAGTCGAGGTCACGTGCCGAGAAGGACATGAATAAAAGTTAACGAAAACTTCCCAAATGGAAACACCCGAATCCTAGCCGTTCCTAGACTGCAGTCGCAATGAGTCCTTCCATGAACCCACCCAACATCGTTCTCATCCTTGCCGACAACCTCGGCTGGGGCGAGCTCGGCTGCTACGGCGGCGGGGCGCTGCGGGGCGCGCCCACGCCACGCATCGACGCGCTCGCCAGCCAAGGCCTTCTGCTGCAGAACTTCAATGTCGAGAGCGATTGCGTGCCGACGCGCTCCGCGCTGATGAGCGGGCGGCATCCGATCCGCACGGGCTGCCTGCAGTCGGTGCCGCCCGGCCTGCCTCAGGGCCTGGCACGCCGCGAGATCACCCTGGCGCAATTGCTCTCGGCACAGGGCTATACGACTGCGCACTACGGCAAGTGGCACCTGGGCGATGTTCAAGGCCGCTTCCCGAGCGACCGGGGATTCGACGAGTGGTACGGCATTCCGCGCACCACGGACGAGAGCCAGTTCACAGCCAGTGTCGGCTACGACCCGAGCGTGGCGGACATCCCGTACATCATGCAGGGCCGTGCCGGTGCGCCTTCGCAGAACGTGGAGGAATACAACCTGGATTCGCGCCGGCGCATCGACGAGACGCTGACGAACCGGGCCCTGGCATTCATCCAGCGCAACCACGCGGCACAGAAGCCTTTCTTCCTTTACCTGCCGCTCACGCACCTGCACTTTCCCACCCTGCCTCACCGCGATTTCGCGGGCCGCACCGGCCATGGCGATTTCGCCGACTCCATGGTGGAGATGGACCACCGCGTGGGCCAGGTCATCGACGAGATCGAGCGCCTCGGCATTTCGGAAGACACCCTCTTCATCTTCGCGAGCGACAACGGCCCCGAGTTCCGCGCTCCGTACCGCGGCACGGCCGGCCCCTGGCGCGGCACCTATCACACGGCCATGGAAGGCAGCCTGCGCGTGCCGTGCATCGTGCGCTGGCCAGGCAAGATCGCCGCAGGTCGGGTGAGCAACGAGATCGTGCACGTCACCGACCTCTTCTCCACGCTGGCACGCGCGGGCGGCGCCCGCATTCCCGAGGACAGGCCGATCGATGGCATCGATCAGATGCCCTTTTTCCTCGGCGAACAGAAGTCCTTGCGCGAGGGCTTTCTCTTCCATATCAAGAACGAACTGCGCGCAGTGAAGTGGCGCGACTGGAAGCTGCATCTCTACTGGGAGCCCGAGGTGAACGAAGGCAAGGGCAAGCTCGAGTCGCCCTATCTCTTCAACATCACGCGCGACCCCAAGGAGGAGTCGGATGTGCTCGTCTACAACACGTGGGTCCTGGGGCCGATCCAGCGGATGGTCCGCGCCTTTCATCAGAGTGCGACAGTACATCCTCACACGGCGCCGGGCGCGCCGGACTGAGGCCGCGGAATCCCTGACGCGCTCGCGCATCTCCCCACCGTCCCAGAAGGCTCATTCCATGTCCAAGCACCCAGGCGGCCGCCGAGGCCTCTTTCTGATCTTCTGCGCACTCACGGCGCTGGCGTCTTCTGCGACGCTCGCGCAAGAGAAGTACCCCTCGCGAGCGATCACCTGGGTCGTCGGCTACCCACCCGGGGGCAGCGTCGATGTTGTCACGCGCCTTGTCGCCCGCAAGCTGGAAGCGACGCTCGGCCAGCCCATCGTGGTCGACAACAAGCCCGGTGCCACGGGCTCGCTCGCGCTGCGGTATGTGGCAACCCAGCCGGCCGATGGCTATACCCTGGTGACGGTTCCCGGCCCGGTGCTCACGAGCATCCCGATGCCGCAGATCGGCAAGGAGATGAGCGCCATCGCCATGCTCGCCAAAGGCTCCACCGTCCTCGTGGGACCGGCACGGCCCGATGCGCCCAAGGACCTCAAGGCCCTGCTTGCAGACGCATCCGCCCACCCGGACAAGTACAGCTACGGCTCCTCCGGCAACGGCACCGGCCAGCACCTGACCGGAGAACTCATCCAGGCACTGACGGGTGTGACGATGACGCATGTGCCCTACAAGGGCGGCAACCAGGCCGTGACCGACGTGATCGGTGGACAGCTCCCCCTAGCCGTACTGGGCATCACGCCCGTGCTGCCGCACATCAAGTCCGGCAAGCTCAAGGCGTACGGGGTCTCCACGGCGGCGCGCTCCGCCTCCTTGCCCGAGGTGCCGACCCTCAGGGAAGCCGGCATCGCCAACTTCGAGGCCAGTCAGTGGTTCGTCCTGGCTGCGCGCACGGGCCTCCCGGCAGACCGAAGCGATCGCCTCAACGAAGCGGTGGCACAAGCCCTGAAGGACCCGGAGGTCATGAAGGGCTTCGAGAACGTCGGCATGTTTCCCGAAGCCAGCAGCGCGAAGCAGACCGCCGACTACATCCACACCGACATGCGGCGCTGGGCAGACCTCGTGAAGAAGAACAAGATCGCGATCGACTAGCTAGCGTGTGGAGTGAACCCCATCGACGGGATCGCGGGGGTCGTCATCCAGACGCAGACATCCCGAGTGAGACGGCGAAGCACAGTCAACAGCCGCCTGGCCAATGAAAAAGGGCGTTCACTGAACTTCAGTGAACGCCCTTGGACGTTATGTTGGTGGAGCTGGGGGGATTTGAACCCCCGTCCGCAAGCCTTCATCGCGCAGTTCTACATGTGTAGTGATCTGATTTAAGTCTCGCTTCCGGAGTCGCGCAGTCACACGCTAAACCGGACGCCAGCACCCTATTTTCTCGCCCCGACCCAAGGTACCCGGATCGGAGCCAGCCCATGTAATTATCCTTGCAGCCGGGAGGTCAGGATTGCTCCAGACCCCCTTGCCCAGCCCATCGGCCAACTGTTGCAAGGCTCACTGGCAATTAAGCAGCGAGTGCGAAACGTTCGTCGTTTGCAGTTAGTTTGTTTGAATCTGTTTTACGAGCGCATTCAGCTCGACATGCCCCGCTGCGACTCCGAACCCACGTCGAAACCAGTGCAGCCCCAAGCGACTCATTTTAGGCGCTATTGAGTAACTTCAAGAGCTCCAGGGGCGAAGAGATTGAGGCATCGGCTTTCCACAGCACCGCATCGGCCTGCGAACCCATGTAACCGTAGGTGGCCGCCACGGTTCCCATGCCCGCGGCGCGGCCCGCGATGATGTCGCGCTCGTCGTCCCCCACGTAGATGCAGGCCTCGGGCGCCACGCCGAGACGGCGCGCCGCCTCGTGCAGCGGCTCGGGGTGCGGCTTGGCGAACGGCGTGGTGTCGCCGCTCACGATCGCGCCGGCGCTCGCGAAGAGCGGCATCGCGGCGGTCAGCGGTTCGGTGAAGCGGGCCGACTTGTTGGTGACCACGCCCCAGCGCAGGCCGCGCTCGCGGATCGCCTCGATCAGCGGCGCCACGCCGTCGAACACCAGGGTGTTGAGCAGCATGCGGCGTTCGTAGCCGACGTAGAACTCCTCGCGCAGCGCGTCGAACTCCGGCGCCTCGGGCGTGATGCCGAAGGCGATGCCGAGCATGCCGCGCGCGCCGGCACCGGCCATCGGGCGGTAGCGCTCCAGCGGGTAAGGCGCCAGGCCGCGGTCGGTGCGCATCTTGTCGGCCGCCGCGCCCAGGTCGGGCGCGCTGTCGATCAGCGTGCCGTCGAGGTCGAACAGGATGGCCTGTGTGGTCGTGCTCCCGATCTTCATCATCCCTGCGCCTCCGGCAGCGCCGGCTTCTGGGTCGCGAAGAGGTAGTTGACGCTGGTGTCGGCGCTGAGCCAATAGCGGCGGGTCAGCGGGTTGTATTCCATGCCCCGGGTGTGGCGCAGGTCCAGGCGGGCAGCGCGGCAGTAGCCGGCCAGTTCGCTGGGACGGATCAGCTTGGGGTACTCGTGCGTGCCGCGCGGCAGCATGCCCAGGACGTACTCGGCGCCCACGATCGCCAGCATGAAGGATTTCAGGTTGCGGTTGATGGTCGAGAAGAACACCCAGCCGCCCGGCTTCACCAGCGAGGCGCAGGCCTGGATCACCGATGCCGGATCGGGCACGTGCTCCAGCATTTCCATGCAGGTGACCACATCGAAGCTGCCGGGCTGCTCGGCTGCCAGCGCCTCGGCACTGACTTCGCGGTACTTGACGCCGCGCGTCCCGGCTTCGAGGGCGTGCAGTTGAGCGACCTTGAGCGCCTTGGTCGCGAGGTCGACGCCCAGCACGTCGGCGCCCTTGCGCGCCATCGAATCGGCCAGGATGCCGCCGCCGCAGCCGATATCGACCACGCGCTGGCCCGAAATAGGCGCAATACCGTCAATCCATTCCAGCCGCAATGGATTGATTTCGTGCAGCGGGCGGAATTCGCTCTCCAAATCCCACCACCGGTGTGCGAGTTCCGAAAACTTGGCCAGTTCGGCCGGGTCTGCATTCACGTTTTCTGTCATGGGGCAATTATGAAGCGAGCAAAGCCCGGCTCGAACGCAATGGGCTTGCCTCAGGCACGGCCGCAAATACGGCAGGCATAAAAAAACCCCGCCGAGGCGGGGTTTTCATTCGTCGATGGAATCGATCGATCAGTTGGCGCGGGTGCCAACCACTTCGATTTCCACGCGACGGTTCTTGGCGCGGCCTTCCTTGGTGCGGTTGTCAGCCACAGGCTGCTTCTCGCCCTTGCCTTCGGTGTAGACGCGGTTGCGTTCGATGCCCTTCGAGACCAGGAAGGCCTTGACGGCTTCGGCGCGACGCACCGACAGACGCTGGTTGTAGGCGTCGGTACCGATGGAGTCGGTGTGACCCACAGCGATGATGACTTCGAGGTTCACGCCACGGATCTTCTCGACCAGGTCGGTCAGCTTGGCGCGACCTTCGGGCTTCAGCACCGACTTGTCGAAGTCGAAGAAGGCGTCAGCAGCGAAGGTGACCTTCGAAGCAGCGACTTGTGCGGCAGGCGGAGCGACCGGAGCGCCAGGCGTGGGAGCCACAGCAGCCGGAGCAGCCGGAACCAGAGCGCCGTCGCAACCGGCGGCAGCCGTTGCGGGCGTCCAGTTGGCATCGCGCCAGCACAGTTCGTTCGTGCCGTTCTTCCAGACCAGTTCGCCGGTGCCGTTTTGCCAGTTG
Source organism: Variovorax sp. V118 (assembly GCF_041154445.1). Taxonomy (GTDB): domain Bacteria; phylum Pseudomonadota; class Gammaproteobacteria; order Burkholderiales; family Burkholderiaceae_C; genus Variovorax; species Variovorax boronicumulans. The sequence continues at coordinate 3,874,148 of NZ_AP028663.1, forward strand.
TCGATCGTAGGACCGCCGTTCGCAGCGGTGACACGGGTCTGCGCGCCGGCGGCAGTGGCGAGCGCAGCGACTGCAAACATCATCGCCACTTTATTCAGTTTCTTCATGGTTCTCCTCTTGGGGAAAAAGCCGCAGCCGCGCTGCGAATCAAGGACGCTTTAAGTGACCACCACCCAAAACGTTGAGACGATTGTGCCATAGGGTCTTTGGCAAACAGGCCGCTGGACGCCCCTGAAGCGTAGGACGGAGGCGGAATAGAGCCCTTGTGTTGCGGCGGTGCGACACCCCTCACAGCGTAAAATTTCGCCTTCCTGCCGCCAGCCTCTTGCTCATGACCTCCTTCGCCAAAGAAACCCTGCCCATCAGTCTCGAAGAGGAAATGCGCAGCAGCTACCTCGATTACGCCATGAGCGTGATCGTCGGCCGGGCGCTTCCCGACGCCCGCGACGGCCTCAAGCCGGTGCACCGGCGCGTGCTGTACGCGATGCACGAGCTCAACAACGACTGGAACCGGCCATACAAGAAGTCGGCCCGTATCGTCGGTGACGTGATCGGTAAGTACCACCCGCACGGCGACCAGTCGGTCTACGACACCATCGTCCGGCTGGCCCAGGACTTCTCGATGCGCCACATGCTGGTCGACGGCCAGGGCAACTTCGGGTCGGTCGACGGCGACAACGCCGCCGCAATGCGTTATACGGAAATCCGGCTGGCCAAAATTGCGCACGAAATGCTGGCCGATATCGACAAGGAAACTGTCGACTTTCAGGACAATTACGACGGCTCCGAAAAAGAACCGAAAGTTTTGCCCAGCCAGCTTCCGAATTTGCTGGTCAATGGCTCCGGCGGTATTGCGGTCGGCATGGCCACCAATATCCCGCCGCACAACCTGAATGAAGTGGTGGATGCCTGCCTGTATCTGCTGCGCAATCCGCAGGCGAGCATCGACGAACTGATGGAAATCGTGCCGGCGCCCGACTTCCCCACCGCCGGCATCATCTACGGCATCAACGGCGTGAAGGACGGCTACCGCACCGGCCGCGGCAAGGTCGTGATGCGCGCCAAGTGCCACTTCGAGGACATCGACCGCGGCCAGCGCCAGGCGATCATCGTCGACGAGCTCCCCTACCAGGTCAACAAGAAGACGCTGCAGGAGCGCATGGCCGAGCTGGTGCACGAGAAGAAGATCGAAGGCATCAGCCACATCCAGGACGAATCCGACAAGTCGGGCATGCGCCTGGTGATCGAGCTCAAGCGCGGCGAAGTGCCCGAGGTGGTGCTCAACAACCTCTACAAGCAGACGCAGCTGCAGGACACCTTCGGCATCAACATGGTGGCGCTGGTCGACGGCCAGCCCAAGCTGTGCAACCTGAAGGACCTGATCGAGGTCTTCCTGCAGCACCGCCGCGAAGTGGTCACGCGCCGCACCGTCTTCACGCTGCGCAAGGCCCGCGAACGCGGCCACGTGCTCGAAGGCCTGGCGGTGGCGCTGGCCAACATCGACGAGTTCATCCGCATCATCCGCGAGTCGCCCACCCCACCGGTCGCCAAGGCCGAGCTCATGACCCGCAGCTGGGACAGCAAGCTGGTGCGCGAAATGCTCACGCGTTCGCGCGCCGACGGCGGCGTGATCAATGCCGACGACTACCGCCCCGAAGGCCTCGAGCGCGAGTACGGCATGGGCGGCGACGGCCTGTACCGCCTGTCGGAAACGCAAGCGCAGGAAATCCTGCAGATGCGTCTGCAGCGCCTGACCGGCCTCGAGCAGGACAAGATCGTCGCCGAGTACAAGGACGTCATGGCCGAGATCGACGACCTGCTCGACATCCTGGCCAAGCCCGAGCGCGTCTCGATCATCATTGGCGACGAGCTGGGCGAGATCAAGCAGGAATTCGGCCAGTCGAAGATCGGCGCGCGCCGCAGCCTGGTCGAGCACAGTGCCTACGACCTCTCGACCGAAGACCTGATCACGCCGACCGACATGGTGGTCACGCTCTCGCACAGCGGCTACATCAAGAGCCAGCCGCTGGGCGAGTACCGCGCGCAAAAGCGCGGCGGGCGCGGCAAGCAGGCCACGTCCACCAAGGACGACGACTGGATCGATCAGCTCTTCATCGCCAACACGCACGACTACATCCTGTGCTTCTCCAACCGCGGCCGGCTGTACTGGCTCAAGGTGTGGGAAGTGCCGGCGGGTTCGCGCGGTTCGCGCGGACGCCCCATCGTCAACATGTTCCCGCTGCAGGAAGGCGAGAAGATCAACGTCGCCCTCGCCCTCACCGGCGAGAAGCGCAACTTCCCGGCCGACCAGTACGTGTTCATGGCGACCTCGATGGGCACCGTCAAGAAGACGGCGCTCGACGAATTCAGCAACCCGCGCAAGGGCGGCATCATTGCCGTGAACCTCGATGAGGGCGACTACCTCATCGGCGCGGCACTCACCGACGGCAAGCACGACGTGATGCTCTTCAGCGACAACGGCAAGGCCGTGCGCTTCGACGAGGAAGACGTCCGCCCGCTGGGCCGCAACGCCCGCGGCGTGCGCGGCATGTCGCTGGAGCCGGGCCAGGGCGTGATCGCCATGCTGGTGGCCGAGGACGAGCAGCAGAGCGTGCTCACCGCCACCGAAAATGGTTACGGAAAACGCACAAGCATTACCGAATACACGCGTCATGGCCGCGGAACCAAAGGCATGATCGCGATTCAACAGAGTGAGCGCAACGGCAAGGTCGTTGCCGCCACGCTCGTTCATGCGGACGATGAGATCATGCTCATCACCGACAAGGGTGTGCTCGTGCGCACCCGTGTGGCCGAGATTCGCGAACTGGGTCGGGCGACGCAAGGCGTCACGCTGATCGGGCTCGACGAAGGCGCCAAACTCAGCGGGCTTCAACGCATCGTCGAAAACGACGCGAACGGCGAAGGTGAGCCGGACGCAGACGACACTTCCACATCTTCAACGGAGAATCCTCAGTGAAAAAACAACTCAAGCTCGCACTCCTGACCGCTGCCCTCGCCGGCTCGTCCATGGCCGCCATGGCCCAGGACAAGGCCACGCTGATCAAGCAGTTCATCGAGATCCAGCGCCCCGGCATCGAGTCGCTGGCACGCGGCCTGATCGAGCAGTCGAGCGCCCCCATCGCGCAAGCCGGTTCGCAGTACCTGCAGACCCAGGTGCCCGAAGCCAAGCGCGAATCCGCCGCCAAGGCCGCCGACGCCGAGCTGAAGAAGTACTTCGACGACGCCTACCCGCTGGTGCGCGACAAGGCCGTGCAGATCGCCCCTGGCGCCCTCACGCCCATCCTCGAGCAGAACTTCAGCGAAGACGAGCTCAAGCAGCTGCTGGCCTGGATCAACTCGCCCCTGAGCAAGAAGTACCAGGAACTGAACCCGAAGATGCAGACCGCTCTGACGGAAAAGCTGGTGACCGAAACCCGCGCCACCATCGAACCCAAGATGCGCGCACTCGACACCAACGTCGCCAAGGCCCTCGGTGCTCCGACCGACGGTGCAGCAGCTCCCGCCAAGGCGCCCGCCGCCAAGGCTCCCGCCAAGAAGTAAAGCAACGTGACCCAGCAGCAGACGCCGGCCGGCAAGCGCCCCTACAACTTTTCGGCCGGTCCGGCTGCCATGCCGGAGGCGGTGCTGCAACGCGCCGCTTCCGAGATGCTCGATTGGCAGGGCAGCGGCATGAGCGTGATGGAGATGAGCCATCGCGGCAAGGAATTCGGTGCCATCTGCACCCAGGCCGAAGCCGACATCCGCACGCTGCTGGCCATCCCCTCGCACTTTCACATCCTGTTCATGCAGGGTGGCGGCCTCGGCGAAAACGCCATCGTGCCGCTGAACCTGTCGCGCGGCGGCGCTGCCGACTTCGTCGTCACCGGCAGCTGGAGCGCCAAGTCGCACAAGGAAGCGCAGCGCTACTGCACCGCCCGCGTGGCGGCCAGCAACGCCGACAACCAGCACACGCAGCTGCCCGATCCCGCCAGCTGGCAGCTGTCCGCCGATGCCTCGTACGTGCACGTGTGCAGCAACGAGACCATCAACGGCATCGAGTTCCAGCAACTGCCCGACCTGGCTGCGCTCGGCAGCAAGGCGCCGCTGGTCATCGATTTTTCTTCCCACGTGGCTTCGCGCAGCGTCGACTGGACCCGCGTCGGCCTGGCCTTCGGCGGCGCCCAGAAGAACCTCGGCCCCGCCGGCCTGACCATCGTGGTCGTGCGCGACGACCTGCTGGGCCACGCGCTCGAGATCTGCCCGAGCGCGTTCAACTACAAGACCGTGGCCGACAACCACTCCATGTACAACACCCCGCCGACCTGGGGCATCTACATGGCGGGGCTCACGTTCCAGTGGCTGCTGCAGCAGACGGAAGGCGCACTCACCGGCGTTGCCGCCATGGAGCAGCGCAATGTCGAGAAGGCGAAGCTGCTGTACGACTTCATCGACGGCTCCGACTTCTACGCCAACCGCATCGACGCCAACTGCCGTTCGCGCATGAACGTGCCGTTCTTCCTGGCTGATGAGGGCCGCAACGAAGCCTTCCTGGCCGGTGCGCGCGAAGCCGGGCTGCTGCAGCTCAAGGGCCACAAGTCGGTCGGCGGCATGCGCGCGAGCATCTACAACGCCATGCCGCTGGCCGGGGTGCAGGCCTTGGTGGCCTACATGAGAGAATTCGAGCGATCGCATGCGTAGGCGCATGCCCTGTTGCTCGCACCGATGACCGCCTCTGCCCCCACACCACCCACCACCCCCGACAATTCCGAAAGCCTGGCCGGTCTGCGCGTGCAGATCGACTCCCTCGACCAACGGCTGCTGAGCCTGCTCAATGAGCGCGCCCATGTGGCCGAGTTGGTCGGTGAGGTCAAGAAGCGCGAAGGCACGCCCTTCTTCCGCCCCGACCGCGTCGCCGCGGTCATCGACAAGATGCAGAAAAGCAATGGCGGTCCGCTCAAGGACCTCCATGTCGCGGCCATCTGGCGCGAGATCATGTCGGCCTGCCTGGCACTCGAATCGCCCCAGCGCGTGGCCGTGCTCGGCCCCGAGGGCACCTTCTGCGAACAGGCCGCCATCGAGTACTTCGGCGGCGCCGCGGACCTGATCTACTGCGCCAGCTTCGACGAGGTGTTCCACGCCACCGCCGCGGGCAGCGCCCAGTACGGCGTGGTCGGCGTCGAAAACTCCACCGAAGGCGTGGTCACCCGCTCGCTCGACCTGTTCCTGCACTCGCCCACCCATGTCGTCGGCGAAGTCAGCCTGCTGGTGCGCCACCACCTGATGCGCAGCAGCAATTCGCTCGAAGGCGTCGAGGCCGTGCTGGCCCATCCGCAGGCACTGGCGCAGTGCCAGACCTGGCTGTCCAAGCACCTGCCCAACGCCGAGCGACGCGCCGTGTCGAGCAACGCCGAAGGCGCACGCCTCGCGGCCACCAACCCGGCCTGGGCCGCATTGGCCGGCGAACGCGCCGCCACCCGCTTCGGCCTGCACATCGTGGCGCACGCCATCCAGGACGACTCGTACAACCGCACCCGCTTCTCGGTGATCTGCCTGCCGCAGACGCTGGCCATGCCGCCGGCCTCGGGCAAGGACTGCACGAGCCTCATCGTCTCGGTGCCGAACCGCCCCGGCGCGGTGCACGACCTGCTGGTACCCCTGAAGGCCAACAACGTGTCGATGACGCGCTTCGAGTCGCGGCCCGCACGCACCGGCCAGTGGGAGTACTACTTCTACATCGACCTCGACGGCCACCCCTCGCAGCCCAACGTGGCGGCGGCGCTGGCCGAACTGCGCGGCCTCTGCGCCTTCTACAAGGTGCTCGGCGCCTACCCGATCAAAGCCTGAGCCGAACGGACCGACGCGATGTTCGAGCAACTGGGATTGATCGGCTGCGGCCTCATGGGCGGCTCCTTTGCGCTCGCGCTCAAGCGCGCGAAGCTGGTGAAACGCGTGGTCGGCTACAGCAAGTCGCCCTCCACCACCGAGCGGGCGCGCCAGCTCGGCGTGATCGACGTGGCGGCGCCCTCGGCGCTGCTGGCGGTGTCGGGCGCCGACATCGTGCTGCTGGCCGTGCCGGTGGCCGCCTCGGAAGCCACCTTCAAGGCGATCCGCCACGGCATCTCGGCCGACACGCTGGTGATGGACGTGGGCTCGACCAAGGGCGACGTGATCGAGGCCGCGCGCAACGGCCTGCAAAAGCAGTTCGCCAGCTTCGTGCCGGCGCATCCGATCGCCGGCAAGGAAGTCTCCGGCATCGAGCACGCCGAAGCCTCGCTGTTCACCGGCCGCCAGGTTGTGCTGACCCCGGTCAAGACCACGCTGCGCTCGAACGTGCAGCGCGCCTCGCAGGTGTGGAGTGGCATCGGCGCCAACGTCGTCACCATGACGCACGAAGAACACGACGCCGCCTTCGCCGCCGTGAGCCACCTGCCGCACCTGCTGGCCTTTGCGTACACCAACGCGCTCATCGGCCAGCCGCAGGGCGACCGCTTCCTGAGCTTGGCAGGGCCGGGCTTTCGCGACTTCTCGCGCATCGCCGCCAGCGACCCCGTCATGTGGCGCGACGTGCTGCTCGCCAACCGCGAGCAGGTGCTGCAGCAGTCGCAGGCCTTCCGCAAGGCGCTGGAAGACCTCGAGGCGCTGATGACCGCCGGCGACCTGCAGGGGCTGGAGCAATCCATCGCCGCCGCCAGCAAGGCGCGCGCCGCCTGGAAGCCGAACTCGAGCACCGACGCTCTGGCTCAGCAGGACAGCTGACATGTTCTCGACCGCCTTCCTCGACCTTCCGCCCCTCGTGGGCGCCGCCGGCACGGTCCGGCTGCCGGGCTCCAAGAGCATCTCCAACCGCGTGCTGCTGCTGGCTGCGCTCGCCAGCGGCACCACCACGATCCACGACCTGCTCGATTCCGACGACACGCGCGTGATGCTCGACGCCCTGCGCGCGCTGGGCTGCGGCATCGAGCCGGCCGGCGCCTCGCTGCGCATCACGGGCCTGGGCGGCCAGCTGCCGCCGTCGCTGGGCGCGACGCTGCTGCCGCTGTTCCTGGGCAATGCCGGCACGGCCATGCGTCCGCTGACGGCGGCGCTGTCGCTGCTTGGCGGCGAATTCGAGCTCAGCGGTGTGCCGCGCATGCACGAGCGCCCCATCGGCGACCTGGTCGACGCGCTCACGCAGCTGGGCTGCCGCATCGACTACCTCGGCAACCCCGGCTACCCGCCGCTGCGCATCCACCCCGTGTCGCACGACGAACTGGCGCTGCGCGCACCGATCCGCGTGCGCGGCGACGTGTCGAGCCAGTTCCTCACCGCCCTGCTGCTGGCGCTGCCGCTCGCAGCAGCCAACGACATCGTGATCGAGGTCGTTGGCGAGCTGATCTCCAAGCCCTACATCGAGATCACGCTGAACCTGCTGGCGCGCTTCGGCATCACGGTGCAGCGCGACGGCTGGGAGCGCTTCACCATTCCCGCCGGCAGCCGCTACAGCTCGCCGGGCGAGATCCACGTCGAGGCGGATGCGTCGTCTGCTAGCTATTTCATAGCGCTTGGCGCCATTGCGACGGGCGTTTCAGGCCAGAACGGCATCCGCATCGAAGGCGTGGGCGCGGCCTCGATCCAAGGCGACATCCGCTTCATCGACGCTGCCCAGCAGATGGGCGCGCTGGTCGACAGCGGCCCGAACTGGCTCGAAATCCGCCGCGGCGCCTGGCCGCTCAAGGCCATCGACCTCGACGCGAACCACATCCCCGATGCCGCCATGACGCTGGCCGTCATGGCGCTGTACGCCGACGGCCCCAGCACGCTGCGCAACATCGCAAGCTGGCGCGTGAAGGAAACCGACCGCATCGACGCCATGGCGAACGAGCTGCAAAAGCTCGGCGCCACGGTCGAGGCCGGGCCCGATTTCATCCGCGTCCACCCCCTGCCCGCCGCCGGCTGGCGGCCCGCCAGCATCCGCACCTACGACGACCACCGGGTCGCCATGTGCTTCTCGCTCGCGGCCTTCAACCCCGCCGGCGTGCCGGTGCGCATCCTCGAGCCGCACTGCGTCGCCAAGACCTTCCCCGACTACTTCGAGACCCTGTTCTCGGTGGCCGAGGCCGCCGAAGTGCCCGTGATCTGCATCGACGGCCCGACCGCCTCGGGCAAGGGCACGCTGGCCGCCGAAGTCGCGCGCCTGCTGGGCTACCACTACCTGGATTCGGGGTCGCTGTACCGCGTGACCGGGCTTGCCGCGCGCCGCGCCGGCCTGGAGGCCAACGCCGCGAACGAAGCGCAGATCGCCGCCCTCGCCGCCGCCCTGCCCCTGCAGTTCACCGAGGGCAAGGTGCTGCTGGCCGGCGAAGACGTGAGCGACGACATCCGCACCGAAGCCGCCGGCATGGACGCCTCGCGCGTCTCCGCACTGCCGGCCGTGCGCGAGGCGCTGCAAGACCTGCAGCACCGCTTTCGCCGCCTGCCTGGCCTGGTGGCCGACGGGCGCGACATGGGCACCGTGATCTTCCCCGACGCAGCGCTCAAGGTGTTCCTCACGGCGGGTGCCGCCCAGCGCGCCGAACGGCGGCATAAGCAGTTGATTTCAAAGGGTATTTCGACTACACTCGACAGTCTTCGCTCCGACTTGGAAGCACGTGACGCCCGGGACTCTTCCCGCAGCGTTGCACCTCTGAAGCCGGCGCAGGACGCTCGCCACCTCGACAACTCCCAGCTGTCCATCGAACGCTCGATCGACACGGTGTTGAACTGGTGGCAAGAAATTCAACCGTTCAAGTCCGCTTGAGCGGATTGAAGTGCAGCCTTTCAAGTCCGCTTGAAAGGCTTGCGTCTCCCGGGTGTTCCGGGTGGCGCCTACCGCTCCAGCAGGCTCCTTCCGCGCGACAGCGCACCGGCCTGCTGGTTGTTCAACCAACCGGGCTCACGCCCACAACCTAACCGCCGTCTACAGACCCACAGCAGCCGCACGCAATTTCGCAAGAGCGCCTGCCAACCCTGCCTGACGGAAGGAACCATAAATGTCTGAATCTTTTGCCGACCTATTCGAAGAGTCCCTGAAGCGTTCCGAAATGCGCAGCGGCGAGGTCATCACCGCCGAAGTCGTGCGTGTCGAACACAACCACGTCGTCGTCAACGCCGGTCTGAAGTCCGAAGCGTATGTGCCGATCGAAGAGTTCAAGAACGACAAGGGCGAACTCGAAGTCCAGGCCGGCGATTTCGTTTCCGTTGCCATCGGCAGCGTTGAAAACGGCTACGGCGACACCATCCTCTCGCGCGACACCGCCAAGCGTCTGGCTTCGTGGCTCGCCCTCGAGAAGGCCCTGGAATCGGGCGACTTCGTCACCGGCACCACCAGCGGCAAGGTCAAGGGCGGCCTGACCGTCCTGGTCAACGGCATCCGCGCATTCCTGCCGGGCTCGCTGATCGACACGCGTCCGATCAAGGACCTGACCCCGTACGAAAACAAGACCCTCGAATTCAAGGTCATCAAGCTCGATCGCAAGCGCAACAACGTCGTGCTGTCGCGCCGTGCCGTGGTCGAAGCCAGCATGGGCGAAGAACGCGCCAAGCTGATGGAAACCCTGAAGGAAGGCGCAGTCGTGCGCGGCGTGGTCAAGAACATCACCGAATACGGTGCGTTCGTGGACCTCGGCGGCATCGACGGCCTGCTGCACATCACCGACATGGCATGGCGCCGTGTCCGCCACCCGAGCGAAGTCGTTCAGGCCGGCCAGGAAATCACCGCCAAGATCCTCAAGTTCGACACCGAAAAGAACCGTGTCTCGCTGGGTCTGAAGCAAATGGGTGACGACCCGTGGATGGGCGTTTCGCGCCGCTACCCGCAATCGACCCGCCTGTTCGGCAAGGTCACAAACATTGCCGACTACGGCGCGTTCGTCGAACTCGAACCCGGCATCGAAGGCCTGGTGCACGTCTCCGAAATGGACTGGACCAACAAGAACATCGCTCCGAACAAGATCGTCTCGCTGGGCGACGAAGTCGAAGTCATGGTCTTGGAAATCGACGAAGACAAGCGCCGCATCAGCCTGGGCATGAAGCAGTGCAAGGCCAACCCGTGGCAAGAGTTCGCTCAGAACACGAAGCGTGGCGACCGCGTCAAGGGCCCGATCAAGTCGATCACCGACTTCGGCGTGTTCGTGGGTCTGGCTGCCGGCATCGACGGCCTGGTGCACCTCTCGGACCTCTCGTGGAACGAAACCGGCGAAACCGCCGTTCGCAACTACAAGAAGGGCCAGGAAGTCGAAGCGATCGTGCTGGCTGTCGACGTCGACCGCGAACGCATCTCGCTGGGCATCAAGCAGCTCGACAGCGATCCGTTCACCACGTTCACCACCGTGAACGACAAGGGCCAGATCGTGACCGGCAAGGTCAAGACCGTGGACGCCCGCGGCGCTGAAATCGACCTCGGCGAAGACATCATCGGCTACCTGCGTGCTTCGGAAATCTCGCGCGACCGCGTCGAAGATGCCCGCAACGTGCTCAAGGAAGGCGACGAAGTCACGGCCATCGTGGTGAATGTGGATCGCAAGACCCGCAACATCCAGCTGTCGATCAAGCAGAAGGACATGGTCGACGAACAAGGCGCCATGGCCAGCCTGAGCCAGCAGTCGGCACGCGAAAACGCGGGCACGACCAGCCTGGGCGCCCTGCTGCGCGCCAAGCTCGACAACAGCGACAACAAGTAAGCTGAGTCCGAAGACAGAGACAGGCCCCCGGGGCCGCTCTGTCTTTTTTTTCGTCCACGTTTTTCGTTTATGTTTGGCCTATGACCCGCTCAGACCTCGTCGAAGAACTCGCAGCCCGTTTCGCGCAGCTCACGCACCGCGATGCCGAATACGCCGTCAAGACCATCCTGGACGCCATGAGCGACGCGCTGGTGCGCGGCCATCGCATCGAGATCCGTGGCTTCGGCAGCTTCTCGGTCAACCGCCGTCCGCCGCGCATCGGCCGCAACCCGCGTTCGGGCGAGAGCGTGCAGATTCCCGAGAAGCGCGTGCCGCACTTCAAGCCGGGCAAGGCGCTGCGCGAAGCCGTCGACGCGAAGACCGCCGAGCTCGATGCAGGCAAGGAAGCCGCCGGCCGCAAGGCCTGATGCAAATGAATGCAAACGTAGAATGCTCCCGGCAACGGGAACAGCTATGAAGTACCTCCTGTGGCTGCTCAAGGCAGCCATTTTTTTTACGCTCTTCGCCTTCGCGCTGAACAACCAGCACGACGCGACCGTCTACTTCTTCTTCGGAACCCACTGGCGCGCGCCGCTGGTGCTCGTCGTGCTCGCGGCCTTTGCCGGCGGGCTCGTGGTCGGCGCGCTGGGCATGCTGCCCGGCTGGTGGAAACACCGCGCCGCCGCGGCGCAAGTGCCTGCGACCACCGAAGCCCCCTCGCCCGCACCGCTGGCCACTGCGACCGCCTCCGCGGCAACGCCGTCCATCTCCGCCACCGACCTTCCCGCCGTACGTCAACATGGACTTTGATCCCAGCTGGCTGCTGATCGGCCTGCCCGTTGCCTTCGTGCTCGGGTGGCTCGCATCGCGCTTCGACATCCGCCAGCTCAAGCTCGAGAACCGGCAGGCGCCCAAGGCCTACTTTCGCGGCCTGAACTTCCTGCTGAACGAGCAGCAGGACCAGGCCATCGACGCCTTCATCGAGGCCGTGCAGAACGACCCCGACACGCAAGAGCTGCACTTCGCGCTCGGCAACCTGTTCCGCCGCCGCGGCGAGTACCAGCGCGCCGTGCGCGTGCACGAGCACCTGCTGGGGCGCGGCGACCTGAGCCGTGCCGACCGCGAGCGCGCGCAGCACGCGCTGGCGCAAGACTTCCTGCGCGCCGGCCTGCTCGACCGCGCCGAAGCGGCGCTGCAGAAGCTCGAAGGCACGCGCTACGAGAACGAGGCCCGCCTCGCACTGCTGGCCATCTACGAACGCTCGCGCGAATGGGCGCAGGCCGCGGACGTGGCGCAGAAGCTCGACGAGTCCGACCAGGCCAGCTACAGCACGCGCCGCGCCCACCACCTGTGCGAGCAGGCCAACGAACGCGTCGCGGCCGGCGACCTGCAGGGCGCCGGCGACCTGCTCACGCAGGCCCGCGCCCTGGCGCCGCAGGCACCACGCCCGGCCATCGACACCGCCACCTTGCAGCTGCGCAACGGCGAAGCCGCCGCGGCCTTCGACACGCTCGAAGGGCTCAGCGACACGGCGCCGCTGGCGCTGCCGCTGTATGCCGCGTCGCTGCAGAAAGCCGCCGTGGCCGCGCAGCGCGAAGGCGAGGCGCTGGCGCTGCTGCAGCGGCGCTATGCCGAGTCGCCGTCGATCGACGTGCTCGAAGCGATGATCGCGCTCGGCGGCACACCCGACGCCACGCCATCGGACACGCCCACTGAAGCCCCCACGCCGCGCGACAGCTACATCGCCCACCTCGCGCACCAGCCCTCGCTCGTCGCGGCGTCGCGCTGGCTGGCCGGCGAGCGCTTCGAGCACGAACAGTTCCACCCGCAGGTGCAACGCGCGCTCGACCAGGCGACCCGGCCGCTCATGCGCTACCGCTGCGCGGCCTGCGGCTTCGAGGCGCACCAGTACTTCTGGCACTGCCCTGGCTGCCAGGCCTGGGACAGCTATCCACCGCGGCGCGTGGAAGAACTCTGACCACGGTTCGGAACAATAGTCACACGGGGCCCTTGGCCCCGTTTTCACGTCAACTGCCGCGCGCGCCCTCTCGTTGAGCCGAAGCCGATATTCCTGTCGGCATAGCCATACCAACGATTGAAGAGGGAGTTTTCACCATGTTCAAGAAAGTCATCGCCACGCTCGCCATGTGCTTCGCGGCCGTCTCGTTTGCCGCCGTCGACGCCAACAAGGGCAGCGCCGCCGACCTCGACGGCCTCAAGGGCGTCGGCCCGTCGCTGTCCAAGCGCATCCTCGACGCGCGCAAGGAAGGCGAGTTCAAGGACTGGCCCGACCTCATGCAGCGCGTGAAGGGCGTGAAGGAAAAGAGCGCGGCCAAGCTGTCGGCCGAGGGCCTGACGGTCAACGGCCAGAGCTTCAACGGCGCGGCGGCACCGGCCAAGGCAAGCAAGGCCGCCAAGGTGGCCGAGGCGAAACCCGCCAAGCAGTGACGCCACCCTGAACCGAAGAAACCGCCCTCGAGGCGGTTTTTTCATGCCCGCAGCTGGTGCCGCATCGACACCACATGGCAGGGAAATGCCTCAGCGAATGGCCCGGAATTTGCACGTATGCTTTTCTTTCATTCAGCTTTGACTACATTCCGGAGCGCGTCCATGAATCACAAGTTCGGCATTGCCCTGGCGGGCCTCACCCTTGGCGCCGCCGCCTTCGCGCAAACCAAGTGGGACCTTCCCACCGCCTACCCCGCGACCAACTACCACACCGAGAACATCACGCAGTTCGCGAAAGACGTGGACGCGGCCACCGGCGGCAAGCTGAAGATCACGGTGCATGCCAACGCGTCGCTGTTCAAGGCGCCCGAGATCAAGCGCGCCGTGCAAAGCGGCCAGGCCCAGGCCGGCGAGATCCTGCTGGCCAACTACGCCAACGAGAACCCGATCTACGCACTGGACGGCGTGCCCTTCCTGGCCACCACGTATCCCGAAGCCCGCAAGCTCTACGACGCCTCCAAGCCCGCGATGGACAAGCTGTTGGCCGCGCAAGGCATCAAGGTGCTGTTCGTGGTGCCATGGGCGCCGCAGGGCATCTACACCAAGAAGGAGATCGGCTCGGTGGCCGACCTGCGCGGCATCAAGTGGCGCGCCTACAGCCCGGCCACGGCCAAGATCGCCGAGCTCATCGGCGCGCAGCCGGTGCAGATCCAGCAGGCTGAACTGAGCGCCGCCATGGCCACCGGCGTGATCGAGAGCTACATGAGTTCCGGCTCCACCGGCTACGACACCAAGACCTTCGAGCACATCAAGAACTTCTACGACACGCAGGCGTGGATTCCGAAGAACGCGATCCTCGTGAACGCCAAGGCCTTCGATACACTCGACGCCGCCGGCAAGGCCGCTGTGACCAAGGCCGCGGCCGATGCCGAGGCACGTGGCTGGAAGGTGGCGCAGGAGAAGAACGACGAGTACAAGCGCCTGCTGGCCGAGCGCGGCATGAAGATCCACAAGCCTTCGCCCAAGCTGGACACCGACATGCGCCAGGTCGGCGGCATCATGCAGGCCGACTGGCTCAAGGCTGCCGGTGCCGACGGCGCGGCCATCGTCGACGCCTACAAGAAGAAGTAAGCCGTGCGCCGCTTCCTCGACCGCCTGTACAACGGTGCAGGCGCGCTCGGTGCGTTCTGCGTCTTTCTGATCTTCGTGCTGATGATCGTGGCCGGCGTGGGCCGGCAGATGAACTGGCACGTGAGCGGGCTCAACGACGCGGTGGCCTGGCTGTGCGCGGCGGCGGCCTTCTTCGCGATGGCGCATGCCTTCCGCCACGGCGACTTCGTGCGCGTCACGCTGCTGCTCGATGCCGTGCCGCCTAAGGTGCGCCGCGTGCTCGACGTGGCCTGCCTGCTGGTCGCCGCCGTGTCGGTCGCCTACCTCACCTACTGGGCCACCAGCTTCACTTACGAGAGCTACGAGTTCAAGGAGATGGCCACGGGCCTGCTCGTGATCCCGATCTGGATTCCGCAGTCGAGCTTCGTGATCGGCTGCTGGCTGCTCCTGATCGCCATGGTCGACGAACTCGTCGGCGTGGTGCGCGGCGAGAAGCCCAGCTACCAGCGCGCCGTCGAGGAGCGCCACGCGGCGGGCGACTTCTCTTCCGACGTCTGACCGACAACGACAACAACCAAGACACCCGATGCTCGAAACCCTTCTGATGGGCGCGCTGCTGCTCGGCATCATGCTGTTGCTGCTCGCCGGCGGCGTCTGGATCGCCATGACCCTGGCCATCGTCGGCTGGGTCGGCCAGGCCTTCTTCACCAACACCCTGCCCGGCAAGAACCTGTTCTCGGCCTTCTGGGAAAGCAATGCGAGCTGGGAGCTGGCGGCGCTGCCGCTGTTCATCTGGATGGGCGAGATCCTGTTCCGCACCAAGCTCAGCGAAGAGATGTTCGAAGGCTTGAGGCCGTGGCTCAACCGCGTGCCCGGCCGGCTCATGCACACCACCATCCTCGGCTGCGGCGTGTTCGGCTCGGTCTCGGGCTCGTCGGCCGCCACCTGCGCGACCATCGCCAAGGTGGCGCTGCCCGAGCTCAAGCGCCGCGGCTACGACGAGAAGCTGGCCATCGGCTCGCTGGCCACCGCCGGCACGCTGGGCATCCTGATCCCGCCGTCGATCACGATGGTGGTGTACGCGGTGGCGGCCGACGCCTCGATCATCCGCATCTTCCTGGCCGGCTTCCTTCCAGGCTTTTTGTTGATGCTGCTGTTCTCGGGCTACATCGCCTGGTGGAGCCTGCGCCATCCGGACAAGGTGCCGCCGGCCGACCCGCCCACCACCTTCATGCAGAAGATCCGGCTGTCGGGCAACCTCATTCCCTGCGCGCTGCTGATCGTGTTCATCGTCTGGGTGCTGGTGGCCGGCTGGGCCACGGCCACCGAGTGCGCGGCCTTCGGGGTGCTGGGCTCGCTGGCCATCGCGGCCTACGGCAAGAGCCTGACCTGGCAGAACTTCAAGGACGGGATCATGGGCGCCACGCGCACCAGCTGCATGATCATGTTCATCCTGGCCGGGGCTGCGTTCCTGACCAAGACCATGGCCTTCACCGGCATCCCGCGCGAGCTGGCCGAGTGGGTCGACAGCATGCATCTGTCGCCCTATGCATTGATCGGTGCGCTGGTGGTGGTGTACCTGGTGCTGGGCACGGCGCTGGACGGCATCTCGATGATCGTGCTGACCAGCGCCGTGGTGCTGCCGATGATCCAGAAGGCGGGCTTCGACCTGGTCTGGTTCGGCATCTTCGTGGTGCTGCTGGTCGAGATCGCCGAGGTCACGCCGCCGGTGGGCTTCAACCTGTTCGTGCTGCAGAACATGACGGGCAAGGACAGCAACGTGATCGCCAAGGCGGCGATTCCGTTCTTCTTCTGCCTCGTGCTGTGCATCGCGCTGATCACGCTGTTCCCGGGTATCGTCACGATCCTGCCTGACCTGGTGATGGGCAAGGAGAAATGACAGTGCGACGACGACAAGGGAACGGATGCCTCCTCTATTGCCGGCTCTAGCGATCTGCGTGGGCGCCTCGTGCGGCGCCCTCGCCCGCTGGGGCCTGGGCCTGTGGCTCAACACCGGCGGCCCCGTGCCCTACGGCACGCTGGCCGCCAACCTCGTGGGCGGCTACCTCGTCGGCGTGGCGGTGGCCGTCTTCCAGGCGCTGCCGCAGCTCGACCCGGTGTGGCGGCTGCTGCTCATCACCGGCTTCCTCGGCGGGCTCACGACCTTCTCGAGCTTCTCGGCCGAAGTGGTCGCACTGCTGCTCGGCGGACGGCCGCTGCTGGCGCTGGGCACCGGCCTGCTGCACCTGTGCGGCTCGCTGGTGCTGACCTGGCTGGGCATCCGCAGCGTGCAGCTCGTGCTGGCTGCGTGACAGCGAAAAAACTGCCCGTGCTCCTGCGGTTATAGACAGGGGCTCTCCAGAGGGTCGGTCGATAGAATCGACCCCCGATGCCCCTCGCCCTTCTCGTCGCACTCCCCTTTCTTGCCAGCGTGCTGGCCGCGTTGATGCCGTCCAACGCGCGCAACCGGGAGTCGACCCTTGCAGGGCTCGTCGCATTGGGCTGCGCGATCCAGGTCGCCTGGCTCTTTCCGCAGATCGCGCACGGCAACGTGCTGCGCCAGGAGATCGAGTGGCTCCCCGCCCTCGGCCTGAACCTCGTGTTCCGCCTCGACGGCTTCGCGTGGCTGTTCTGCATGCTGGTGCTGGGCATCGGCGCGCTGGTGGTGCTCTATGCGCGCTACTACATGTCGGCCTCCGACCCGGTGCCGCGCTTCTTCTCGTTCTTCCTCGCGTTCATGGGCGCGATGATGGGCGTGGTGCTCTCGGGCAACCTGATCCAGATGGTGCTGTTCTGGGAGCTCACCAGCCTGTTCTCCTTCCTGCTCATCGGCTACTGGCACCACCGGCGCGACGCGCGGCGCGGCGCACGCATGGCGCTCACCGTCACCGGCGCGGGCGGGCTGTGCCTCTTGGCCGGCGTGCTCGTGCTGGGCCGCATCGTCGGCAGCTACGAGCTCGACATCGTGCTGGCCTCGGGCGACATCATCCGCGCACACGCGCTGTACCCGGTGGCGCTGGTGCTGATCCTGCTCGGCGCATTCACCAAGAGCGCGCAGTTCCCGTTCCACTTCTGGCTGCCGCGCGCCATGGCCGCGCCCACGCCGGTGTCGGCCTACCTGCACTCGGCCACCATGGTGAAGCTGGGCGTGTTCCTGATGGCGCGGCTGTGGCCCGTGCTCTCGGGCACCGAGCAGTGGTTCTGGATGGTGGGCGGCGCGGGCGCGATCACGCTGCTGCTGGGCGGTTTCGCGGCCATGTTCCAGCGCGACCTGAAGGCGCTGCTGGCCTACTCGACCATCTCGCACCTGGGCCTCATCACGCTGCTGCTGGGCCTGAACAGCCCGCTGGCGGCCGTCGCGGCAGTGTTCCATGTCATGAACCACGCGACCTTCAAGGCCTCGCTGTTCATGGCGGCCGGCATCATCGACCACGAGACCGGCACGCGCGACATCCGCAAACTCAGCGGCCTGATGCGCCTCATGCCCATCACGGGCACGCTGGCCATCATCGCCAGCGCCTCGATGGCCGGCGTGCCGCTGCTCAACGGCTTTCTCTCGAAGGAGATGTTCTTCGCCGAGACGGTCTTCATCCAGGCCACGCCCTGGATCGACCTCAGCCTGCCGGTCATCGCCACGCTCGCGGGCATCTTCAGCGTGGCGTACTCGGCGCGCTTCGTGTTCGACGTGTTCTTCGGCCCGCCCTGCGGCCCCGACGTGCCCAAGCCCCCGCACGAGCCGCCGCACTGGATGCGCGTGCCGGTCGAGCTGCTGGTGCTGGTGTGCCTGGTGGTGGGCGTGGCGCCGGCCTGGTCGGTCGGCCCGATGCTCGCGGCCGCGGCCACGCCGGTGGTCGGCGGCACGCTGCCCGTCTACAGCCTGGCCGTGTGGCACGGCTTCAACCTGCCGCTGATGATGAGCTTCGTCGCGCTGGCAGGCGGCGCCGTGCTCTACCTGCTGCTGCGCCGTCCGCTGGGCAGCGGGCGCCTGGAGCACACGCCGCTGCTGCACCGCTTCGACGGGCAGCTCATCTTCGAACACCTGATCGCGCTGCTGAGCGAAGCCGGCCGGCGCAGCCGCCGCCTCTTCGGCACGCGCCGCCTGCAATGGCAGCTGCTGTGGCTGGTGGTAGTGGCCGTGGCGGGCGCCGCGGCCTCGCTGTGGACCACGCCGGCCGATCGCGGCACGCGCGAGCTGCTGCCGTTCTCGCCGATGTTCGCGATGACCTGGCTCATCGGCTGCACCTGCGCCGTGGCCGCCGCCTGGCAGGCCAAGTTCCACCGGCTCGCGGCGCTGATGCTGGCCGCGGGCGCCGGGCTGGTCTCGTGCGTCACCTACATCTGGTTCTCGGCGCCCGACCTGGCGCTCACGCAGCTGGTGGTCGAAGCCGTGACCACCGTGCTCATCCTGCTGGGCCTGCGCTGGCTGCCGATGCGCAGCAAGGACGTGGTGCAGCCCGCGCGCATGCGCCTGCGCCCCTGGGGCCGCCGCGGGCGCGACCTGCTGGTGGCCACCATCGCCGGCTGCGGCATGGCGGCACTGGCCTGGGCGATGATGACGCGCACCTTCCCGCAGAGCATCTCGCCCTTCTTCCTCGAACGCGCGCTCACCGAAGGCGGCGGCACCAACGTGGTCAACGTGATGCTGGTCGACTTCCGCGGCTTCGACACCTTCGGCGAGATCACGGTGCTGGGCATCGTGGCGCTCACCGTGTATGCGCTGCTGCGGCGCTTCCGCCCGGCCATCGAATCGATGGCGCTGCCAATCCAGCAGCGGCTGCAGGTCGACGACGGCAGCAGCGACCTGCTGAACCCGCGCCGCGCCACCGACTCCGCCATCGGCTACCTGATGGTGCCGGCCGTGCTGGTGCGCCTCGTGCTGCCGGTGGCCGTGCTGGTGTCGGTGTATTTCTTCATGCGCGGCCACAACGCGCCCGGCGGCGGCTTCGTCGCGGGGCTGGTGATGTCGGTGGCGCTGGTGCTGCAGTTCATCGTCTCGGGCACCGAGTGGGTGGAAGAACACCTGCGCATCTACCCGCGCCGCTGGATCGCCATCGGCCTGCTGTTCGCGCTCGCCACCGGCGGCGGCGCGATCGTGTTCGGCTACCCGTTCCTCACCACGCACACCGCGCACGTGCACGTGCCGCTGCTGGGCGACATGCACGTGCCCAGTGCCCTCTTCTTCGACATCGGCGTGTTCGCGCTGGTGCTCGGCGCCACCATGCTGATCCTGACCGCGCTGGCCCACCAGTCCATCCGAAGCCACCGCTGGGCCGACGAACAAGAAGAGAAAGAAGCGCAGGCCCGCGCCGCCGCCGAAGCCGAAGAGGCTGCCGCCGCCACCGGAGGGGCCCGCTGATGGAAATCGTGCTGGCCATCGCCATCGGCGTGCTCACCGGGTCGGGCGTGTACCTGCTGCTGCGCCCGCGCACCTTCCAGGTCATCATGGGCCTGACGCTCATCTCGTACGCGGTCAACCTGTTCATCTTCAGCATGGGCCGGCTCAAGGTCGACAGCGAGCCGGTGCTGGTCGAAGGCTTCAAGGCCACGCTGGCCAACACGGCCGACCCGATGCCGCAGGCGCTGGTGCTCACGGCCATCGTGATCGGCTTCGCGATGACCGCCCTGTTCCTCGTGGTCATGCTCGCCTCGCGCGGCCTGTCGGGCACCGACCACGTGGACGGTGAAGAGCGGGAGGCGGTCGAATGAACGACGTGTTCCACCTGCTCGACCGCTTCCTCGAGTTCAGCATGCCGCACCTGGTGGCGGTGCCCATCCTCGTGCCCATGCTCACGGCGGCGCTGATGCTGCTGATGAACGAGAACCACCGGCGCACCAAGTCCTTCCTCAGCGTGGTCTCGGGCCTGGTCGGCCTGCTGGCCGCGCTCGCGCTGCTGCGCTGGGTGAACGCTGCCGACACCGGTGGCGGCCCGGGCTCGATCGGCGTGTACCTGCCGGGCAACTGGCGCGCGCCCTTCGGCATCACGCTGGTGGCCGACCGGCTCTCGACCATGATGGTCGCGCTCACGGGCGTGGTGGCCTTCGCGGCCTCGATCTATTCGACCTCGCGCTGGGACCGCGCGGGCGTGCACTTTCATCCGCTGCTGCAGCTGCAGCTCATGGGCCTGAACGGCGCCTTCCTCACGGGCGATCTGTTCAACCTGTTCGTGTTCTTCGAGGTGATGCTGGCGGCTTCGTACGGCCTGCTCCTGCACGGCTCGGGCCGGCTGCGCGTGCGCGCCGGGCTGCACTACATCGCGATCAACCTCGCGGCCTCGTCGCTGTTCCTGATCGGCGCGGCCATCCTGTACGGCGTGACCGGCACGCTCAACATGGCCGACCTGGGCGCGCGCATCGCCGAGCTCGCGCCGGGCGACCGCGGCCTGGTGCACGCGGCCGCCGCCATCCTGGCCACCGCCTTCTTCGCCAAGGCGGGCGCGTGGCCGCTCAACTTCTGGCTGGTGCCGGCCTACAGCGCGGCCGTGTCGCCGGTGGGCGCGGTGTTTGCGCTCCTGACCAAGCTCGGCGTGTACACCGTGCTGCGCCTGTGGACCGTGCTGTTCGCGCCCGACACCGGCGCCTCGGCCGCCTTCGGGCAGGCCGCGCTGGTGGGCGTGGGGCTGGCGACGCTGTTCGTGGGCGCCATCGGCATCGTCGGCACGCAGCGGCTGTCGAACCTCGCGGGCTTCAGCGTGCTGGTGTCGGCGGGCACGCTGCTGGCCGCCGTCGGGCTGGGCGATCCGGCCGTGTGGGCGGGCGCGCTGTACTACATGCTGAGCTCGACGCTCGCGGTGGCGGCCTTCTTCCTGCTGATCGACATGATCGAGCGCTGGCGCAACGCGGGCATGAGCGTCGCGCCGCACGAGGCGGCGGGCAACGCGCCCTTCCTGGCCGAAGACCTGCGCGCGCTCGACGACGTGAACCTCGACGACGATGCCCAGGCGCTCTACGGCCGCGCCATTCCGGCGGGCGTGGCCTTCCTGGGCCTGAGCTTCATGCTGTGCACGCTGCTGCTGGCGGGCCTGCCGCCGCTGTCGGGCTTCGTGGGCAAGTTCGCGATGCTCTCGGGCCTGCTCGACGGCAGGACCGTGGCCTCGGCCGGCTGGACCTTCCTGGGCCTGCTGATCGTCTCGGGCTTTCTCTCGCTGATCGCCCTGAGCCGCACCGGCATCCGCCATTTCTGGACGCAGCCCCACGCCACCATGCCCTCGCTGCCCGCGCTCGAGGTGCTGCCGGTGGCCGCCCTGCTCGCGGCCTGCGTCGCGCTCACGGTCTGGGCCGAGCCCGTGATGCAGCACGCGCAGGCCACCGCCGGCGGCCTGCGCACGCCCACTGCGTACCGCGAGGCCGTGCTCGGTGCCAAGCAGAAGCCCAACCCGGTGCCCGCGAAGAAAGAGGAGGCCAAGCCATGAAGCGCTTGATGCCTTCCCCGCCGCTGTCGTTCGCGCTGTTCGTCATCTGGCTGCTGCTCAACCAGTCGCTCGAAGCGGCCACGCTGCTGTCGGCCGCGCTGCTCGCCATTGCCGTGCCGCTGATCACCAAGGGCCTGCGCCCCGCCACCGTGCGCATGCGCCGGCCCGGCGTGGCGCTGCGGCTGTCGTTCCTCGTCACCTTCGACATGCTGAAGTCGGCGTACGACGTGGCGCGGCTGCTGCTCACGCGCCGCACCGCCGACATCTCGGCGCGCTTCGTGCAGATTCCGCTGGACATGCGCGACCCCAACGGCCTCGCCGTGCTCGCGATGATCATGTGCCTCACGCCAGGCACGGCCTGGGGCGAGGTCTCGTTCGACCGCACCACGCTGCTGATCCACGTGTTCGACCTCGAGGACGAGGCGGCCTTCATCGCACTGATCAAGACCCGCTACGAACGTCCGCTGATGGAGATTTTCGAATCATGACGCCTGTTCTCTTCTGGGCCCTGAAGGCCGCGCTCTTCCTGCTGGCCGTGGCGATGCTGTGCGCGCTCTTTCGCCTGCTGGCCGGCCCGTCCGCGCAGGACCGCGTGATGGCACTCGACTGCCTCTACATCAACGGCATGCTGATGATGCTGGTGCTCGGCATCAACTACGCAAGCAGCGTGTACTTCGAGGCGGCGATGCTGGTGGCGCTGTTCGGCTTCGTGGGATCGACCTCGATCGCCAAGTTCTTGCTGCGCGGGGAGGTCATCGAATGAGCGCCACTGCCCTGCCCCTGTGGGCCGAGATCATCACCGCCGTGTTCGCGGTGCTGGGCGCGGCCTTCGCGGCCATCGGCTCCTTCGGCCTGGTGCGCATGCCCACCTTCTTCCGCCGCATCCATGCGCCCACGCTGGGCGCCACGGTGGGCGCGTGGTGCCTGACGGTGGCCACCATCGCCTACTTCTCGGTACAGGGCTTCAGCCTGTTCCTGCACGCGGTGCTGATCGTGCTGTTCATCGTGCTGACGGCGCCGATCACCACCATCTTCCTGATGCGCGCCGCCCTCTTCCGCGAACGGCAGAAGGGCAACACGAAGGTGCCGCCCTCCTCCGAGTCGCGCTGAAGCGACTTCTTCCCATCAGTTGGGCGCCATGCGCACGCCCTTGTCGAGGAACTCGTTGGTGAACAGCGTCGCCGGGTCGTAGGCCTTGTCGATGCCGATCAGCGAAGACACCAGTTCGTAGTCGGCCTTCACGCGCGCACCGTCGAAAGCGCCGAGCGCCACCTTGGTGGTGGTGTCGTCGCGCATCAGCTGCTTGATGCGGTTCCACTGGTCGCGCTGGTTGTCGGGCGTGAGGCCGCTCACGCTGGCCTGAAGCGCCTGCAGGCAGGGCTCGAAGCTCTTCACGCAGGCGTCGTAGGCACGCTGGGTCACGGCCACGAACTTCTTCACCTGGCCGGGGTTCTTCGCGAGGTAGGGGCCGTTCACGATCAGCGAGTTGCCGTACACGTTCACGCCCGCGTCGCGCCACGACTGGAAGCCCAGGTCGGCGCCGAACTCGCGCGCCTTCAGGTCGTGCTCGTTGTAGAAGTCGCTGATGATGTCGACCGACTTGCTCTTCAGCGCCGCCACCTTGGCCTGCGGGCTCACGTTGACGAAGGTCACGCTGGCCGGGTCGAGCCCCACCTTCTTGGCGAAGGCCGGCCACATGAGGCGCGCGGCGTCGCCCGGCGGATTGCCGATCTTGCGGCCCGCGAAATCTTTCGGCCCGTTGATGCCCGACGACTTGAGCCAGTAGAAGCCCTGCGGGCTGTTGGCGTAGATGACCATCACGGCCTTCACGTCGGCGCCCTTGCCCTTGGCCTGGATCGTGGTGGGCAGGTCGGAAATCCCGAGGTCGCTGCCGCCGGTGCCCACGCGCTGCGCCGACACGGCCGAGCCCTTGCCGGCCTCGATGTTCAGGTCGATGCCCGCCTCGGTGTACCAGCCCTTGGCCTTCGCGAAATAGATCGGCGCATGATCGGCCGTGGGTGTCCAGTTGAGCATCAGGCTCATGGCATCGGCCGCGAATGCGGCAGGGGCCGAGGCCATGAGCAAGGCGGTGGCGCCGGCGGCCGACAACAGCTTTTTCATGCGGAACACTCCAAAAGAAGGTAAAAACAGGTCCTGAAATTCATATTACCAACTGTTTGGTTGACAGGCAATCCAGATCATCCAGACTGCGTTGCCCCTGCCGGGAGAATCAAAAACACCATGACCGCCACCAAGCCCGCGAGCCCCGCCACCCCCGCCCGCACCGCCGTCGCAACGAAACGCGAGCGCGACCCCGTCGCCGCCAAGCAAGCCCTCATCGCCGCCGCGGTGGCCGAGTTCGCCACCAAGGGCTTCGCAGGCGCGCGCGTCGACGAGATCGCCGCCAACGCCGGCGTCAACAAGCAGCTCGTGTACCACTACTTCGACAGCAAGCAGGGGCTGTACCTGGTCGCGCTCGAATCGGTCTATGCCGAGATCCGCGAGAAGGAACAGAAGCTCACGCTCGACGCGCTGGAGCCGCTGGAGGCCATGAAGCAGCTGGTGGCCTTCTCGTTCGACTACCTGGCCGAGCACCCCGAGTTCATCGCGCTGCTGGCCGACGAGAACCGCAACCACGGCGCGCACCTGCGCGAGTCGGAGCGGCTGCAGAAGATGCACTCGCCCTTCATCGAGATGCTCGAAGCCACGCTCAAGCGCGGTGTGGCGGCCGGCGTGTTCCGGCCCGACTTCGACGCGATCAACCTCTACATCTCGATCGCCGGCATCTCGTACTTCTTCTTCTCCAACAACCACACGCTGTCGGCCATCTTCGGCAAACCGCTCGACGCGCGCGGCGCGCTGCTGCAGCGGCGCCGGCACGTGATCGAGTTCGCGCTCAACGCCTTGCGACCCGACAAGGCTGCCGCATGAAAATTATCAACTAGTTGGTTGACTCGGGTCGTGGCGACTCCTATGATTCGCCGCATTGCTTCTTCCCTGACCCAGGAACAGACATGACGGCACCCGACGGCGCGCTGGCGCCCCTCGCTTCCACGCCCCTGTCGGGCGAGCGCCCCGAATGGCAGCGCTGGGCCCTCGTGGTCGCGGTGCATCTGGCGGGCATCGCGCTGTGGGAGCTGGCGGTGCGGGTCTTCGCGATCCAGCCCTTCATCCTGCCGGCGCCCTCGAAGGTGCTGGCCACCCTGGCCAATCCGAACTACAGCTGGCTCAAGAACACCGGCGTCACCGCGCTCGAAGTGTTCGGCGGCTACGCGCTGGGGCTGGTGCTCGGCATTCTTTGCGCGCTGCTCTTCATCACCAGCAAGCGGCTGATGCTGCTGGTGTTCCCACTGCTGGTCACGCTCAACATGATCCCGAAGGTGGCGATGGGGCCGCTGGTGATCGTGTGGTTCAGCTACGGCATCGGGCCGAACATCCTCATCACGTTCAGCCTGTGCTTCTTCCCGATCCTGCTGACCACCATCCGCGGCCTGAACGAGACCGAGCCCGAGCTGCTCGACCTCGTGCGCGCGCTCAAGGGTTCGCGCTGGCAGCTGTTTCGCTACATCCAGCTGCCGGGCTCGCTGCCGTACGTGTTCTCGGGCATGAAGGTCGCCACCATCCTCGCCGTGGCGGGCGCGGTGGTGGGCGAGTTCATCGCCTCGGAACGCGGCCTGGGCTATCTGATGATCCAGGTCCAGGCCTCGCTGGACACGCCCGCGGTCTTCATGGCCGTGCTGCTCATCACGGGCCTGGGCGTGCTGCTCTATCTGCTGGTGCTTCTGCTGGAGCGCCTCTTCATCACCCAGGACGCAAGAATCCAATGACCTCCACGCCAGTCCTCGACGACCTGCCCTTTCCCGAGCGCTTCGAGAGCGAAGCCGCGCTTGAAGACTACCTGGCCACGCCCTCGCGTGACCTCGTGCGCGACATGGCCCGCCTCGACGGCGACCTGATGATCCTCGGCGTGGGCGGCAAGATGGGCCCCACGCTGGCCCGCCTCGCCAAGAACGCCATGCCCGGTCGCCGCGTGATCGCCGTCGCCCGCTTCAGCGAAGCCGGCGTGCGCGAAGCGCTCGAAGCACACGGCATCGAGACCATCGCCTGCGACCTGCTCGACCGCGCCGCCATCGCCGCGCTGCCGCCGTGCGCCAACGTGGTCTTCATGGCCGGGCGCAAGTTCGGCGCCGACGCCGACAACCCGCTGACCTGGGCCATGAACGCGCACGTGCCGGCGCTGGTGGCCGAGCACTTCCACGCTTCGCGCATCGTCGCCTTCTCGACCGCTTGCGTGTACCCCTTCGTGCCAGTGACCAGCCAGGGCGCGAGCGAGAGCGACGCGCCCAACCCGCCCGGCGAGTACGCCAACTCGTGCGTGGGCCGCGAGCGCATGTTCGAGTACTTCTCTCAGCGCCACGGCACGCCGGGGCGCCTGTTCCGCCTGAGCTACGCCATCGACCTGCGCTACGGCGTGCTGGCCGACGTGGCGCTCAAGGTGTGGCGCGGCGAGCCGGTCGACGTGACCATGGGCCACGTCAACGTGATCTGGCAGGGCGACGCGAACGCACAGGCGCTGCGCTGCCTCGCGGCGGCCACCGTGCCGACCTCGCCGCTCAACGTGAGCGGGCCCGAGACGACGTCGATCCGCTGGCTCGCGGAAGAGTTCGCGCGCCAGTTCGACAAGCCCGTGACGATCAGCGGGCAAGAGGCCCCGACCGCGTGGCTGATGAACACCGGCGAAGCCGAGCGCCTGTTCGGCTACCCGCGCGTGCCGCTGGCGCAGCAGATCCGCTGGGTGGCTGACTGGATCTCGCGCGAGCAGCGCCAGTACGGCAAGCCCACGAAGTTCGAATCGCGCGACGGCAAGTACTGAGCCCATGACCATGCCCGCCGTCGAAGCCCTCACGTCGATCACGCCCGGCATCGCCCCGATGCTCGACGCGCTGGTTGCCGCGAGCGGCTGGAACCAGACCGCGCTCGACTGGCGGCTGTTCGAGCGGCTCGGCACGGTGCATGGCGTGCGCGATGGCGAGGACCAGCTCGTCGCCAGCGGTGCCGTGCTGCCGATGGAAGGCGTGGCCTGGATCAGCATGATCCTCGTGATGCCTGCCGCGCGCGGTCAAGGCCTGGGCCGCGCGGTGTTCGCGCGCTGCCTCGACCAGGTGAAGACCGCCGGCCTCGTCGCGATGCTCGACGCCACGCCGCAGGGCGAGCCGCTCTATGCGAGCTTCGGCTTCACGCCGCTGTGGCGGCTCACGCGCTGGCAGCGCGAGGCCGCGCCCGCCACCGCATCGCTCGCCACGGACAAGCCAGCCCTCGACAACCTCGCCGCGCTCGACGCGCAGGCGCTGGGTTTCGCGCGCCCCGCCGTGCTCGCCGACCTGCTCGGGCGCGACGACAGCCGCTGCGTGCGCAACGGCCTGGGCTTCGGCCTCGTGCGTGCGGGCCGCACCGCGCACCACATCGGGCCGCTGCTGTCGTCCGATGAGGCCACGGCCGCCGCGCTGCTGACACAGGCCGCACGCGGCATCGACGGCCGCATCTATGTCGACGTACCCGACGACCGCAAGGCCATGGCTGCCGCATTGCGCGCCGCCGGCTTCACACCCCAACGCAGCTTCGCACGCATGGCGCTGGCCACGCGCGAGGGCGCGCAGCCGCCCACCGGACACCCCGCCTTCATCCACGCCATCGCCGGCCCCGAGTTCGCCTGAGGACCTTTTCCCATGCCACTGAACCGCTCCGACCTTCCCGCCGACGTGCTTGCGCTGCTGTCGCAAGGCACCGTCATCCCGGCGCATCCGCTCGCGCTCGACGCCGACCGCCAGTTCGACCGCCAGCGCCAGCGCGCGCTCACGCGCTACTACGTCGATGCCGGCGTGGGCGGCCTCGCGGTGGGCGTGCACACCACGCAGTTCGCGATCCGCGAGCGCGGCCTGTACGCCACCGTGCTCGAGGCCGCGATGCAGGACCGCCTCGCCTGGAACGACCGCCCGATGGCGATGATCGCCGGGCTGTGCGGCCCGACCGCGCAGGCGCAGGCCGAGGCGCGCACAGCCGTGGCTCTCGGCTATCACGCAGGGCTGCTGAGCCTGGCGGCGCTGGCCGGGTCGTCGGAAGACGCGCTCATCGCCCACTGCGAGGCGGTGGCGCAGGAGATCCCGCTGATCGGCTTCTACCTGCAGACCGTGGTCGGCGGCCCGATCCTCTCGAGCGACTTCTGGCGCCGCTTCGCGCTCATTCCGAACGCGCTGGCGATCAAGGTCGCGCCCTTCAACCGCTACCGCAGCATCGACGTGGTGCGCGGGTTGGTCGATGCGCGCGCCGAGGAGCGCGTGTTCCTCTACACCGGCAACGACGACCACATCGTGCTCGACCTGGCGCTGCCCTTTGCCGCAATGCGCGACGGCGCGCCCGTGCAGGTGCGCTTTCGCGGCGGCCTGCTGGGCCACTGGTCGGTGTGGACGTCGAGCGCGGTGCACCAGCTGCAGCAGATCAAGGCCGAGCTGGCCGCCAGCGGCGGCGCGCTGAGCCCCGCCCTGCTCGCGCTCGATTCGCGCGTGACCGACTGCAACGCCGCCTTCTTCGACGTGGCGAACAACTTCCACGGCTGCATCGCGGGCTGCCACGAGGTGCTGCGGCGCCAGGGCCTGCTCGAAGGCATCTGGTGCCTCGATCCCGAAGAAGGCCTGGGCCAGGGCCAATCGGCGGAGATCGATCGCGTCTACCGCCAGCACGGCGACCTGGCCGACGACGCCTTCGTGCGCGACAACCTGGCACGGTGGCTGGCATGAGCGCCGTGCTGCAACCGCAGGAGCCCGCGCCGCTGATCCGCATGCGGCAGCTGCGCAAGGTCTACCGCAAGCGCAACGAGGAGTTCCTCGCCGTCTCCGACGTCACGATGGACGTGCATGCGGGCGACATGATCTCGCTGGTCGGCCCCTCGGGTTGTGGCAAGTCGACGCTGCTGAAAATTCTCTCGGGCCTGCACGGCCACGACGGCGGCACGCTCGAAATCGGCGGCCCTGGCGGCACGGGCTTCAACCCGGGCCGCGACGTCGGCATGGTGTTCCAGCAGCCGCTGCTGCTGAAGTGGCGCACCATTCTCGAGAACGTGCTGCTGCCCGCCGACATCCTCGGGCTGGACCGCAAGGCCGCCAAGGCACGCGCGCACCAGTTGCTCGACATGGTCGGCCTCACGGGCTTCGCCGACAAGCTGCCCTACGAACTCTCGGGCGGCATGCAGCAGCGCGCCGCCATCGCACGCGCGCTCATCCACGACCCGAAGCTGGTGCTCATGGACGAGCCTTTCGGCGCGCTCGATGCGCTCACGCGCGAGAAGATGAACCTGGAGATGCTGCGCATCTGGGAGCGCAGCCGCAAGACCTTCATCGTGGTCACGCACAGCATCCAGGAGGCGGTGTTCCTGGGCTCGCATTGCGCCGTGCTCACGGCCGGGCCGGCGCGCATGGCCGACTTCTTTCGCATCGAGCTGCCCGAGCCGCGCAAGCTGCACGTGAAGACCAGCCCGGAGTTCGGCGAGTACGTGCGCCGCATTTACGACCTGCTGGGCGTGGACTGAGTCCCGCGCAGCAGGTCGGTTCAGTTCAGCTGGGTTGCAGCTGCTGGATTTCCTTGGCGCGCGCCACTTCCACTTCGCGCGGCAAGGTCACCGCGTTCTTCACCGCCAGGATCTCCGCCATCACGCTCACCGCGATCTCGGGCGGCGTCTTGCTGCCGATGAAGATGCCGATGGGCCCGCGCAGGCGCGCGAGCGATTCGGCCGTCTGGTCGAAGTGCTCGATCATGCGGTCGCGCCGTGCGTCGGCGTTGCGGCGCGAACCGATGGCGCCCACGTAGAAGGCCTCGCTCTGCAATGCCTCGAGCAGCGCGAGGTCGTCGAGCTTGGGGTCGTGCGTCAGCGCGACCACGCAGCTGCGGCGGTCGGGCTTGAAGGCCAGCACGGCGTCGTCGGGCATCTCGGTGGTGATCGTCACGCCGGACAGCGTCCACGCGGTGCGGTACTCGGCGCGCGGGTCGCACAGGGTCACGGCGAAGCCGCTGAACTTGGCCATCGTCGCCAGGTACTCGGCGAGCTGGCCGGCGCCGATCAGCAGCATGCGGTACTCGGGGCCGAAGGTGTTGGTGAGCTCGGTGTCGTTCACCGTGAGCTCGTCGGGCGCGGTCGCCTCGGCCAGCCGCACCGCGCCGGTGGCCAGCGTCACCGTGCGGCGCATGAGCTTGCCGCGTTCGAGTTCGGCGACCAGCGTGTCGAGCGCGTCGGCGTCGGGCGCGTATTCGAGCAGCAGCTCGAGCGTGCCGCCGCAGGGCAGGCCGAAGCGGTGTGCCTCGTCGGCCGTGATGCCGTACTTGACGAGCGCGGGCGGCGCGCCCAGCGGCACGTCTTCGCCCTTGCCGTGGGCGTGGCTGTAGCGCGCGATGAGGTCGTCCTCGATGCAGCCGCCCGAGACCGAGCCGACCACGGCGCCGTCCTCGGCCAGCGCCATGATCGAGCCCACGGGCCGCGGCGACGAGCCCCAGGTGCGCACCACGGTGGTCAGCAGCGCGCGCTTGCCGGCACGCCGCCAGTCGCGCAGCGTGCGCAGCACCATGACGTCGAGGTTTTCCATGGCAGGACCTTGTGCGTCAGGCGGCGTCGCCCGGGGTGGCGGCGTCCTCGCCGTCCTTCTTGCCGAAGCCCATCTTCTTCATGAGGCCCGACATCACGCCGGCCTTCTCGGCGGGCGCCTCGGCCGCCGCTTCCGCGGGCGGTGCAGGCGGCGGGCCGTAGCGGCTTTGCATCTCGGCCTCGAAGCGCTTGAAGAAATCGTCGGCGGTGGACTTGGCCGCGCCGTCGATCAGGCGCTGGCCGAGCTGGGCGATCTTGCCGCCGACCTGGGCCTGCACGGTGTAGTCGAGTTCGCAGCCGGCAGGAGTTGGAGCCACGGGGGCGGCTTCGGCAGCAGGTGCGCCCTCTGCGGTGGGTGCGCTGTCGGCCACGGCCACCGGCTTGAGCGACACGCTCGACGAGCCCTTCGCAAACCCCGCCACGCCGCCCTGCCCCTCGAAAGTGAGCTTGTAGCCGTCGGGCGCGACGATGTCCGACAGCATCACCTTGCCGCTGAACTTGGCCGACACCGGGCCGATCTTCACGGCCAGCGCCACGCTGTAGGTGTTGTCGCCCGTGAGCTCGAACTTGTCGCAGCCGGGGATGCACTTCTTGAGCGTCTCGGGATCGTTGAGCGCGTCCCAGGCCTGTTGTTGGGTGACGCCGAGGCGGCGGTTTCCGAGCATTTCCATGGTGGGTTTCCTTTGTTCCTTCCTGGGCGCTGGCCTAGCGACTGGCGCGCATCAGCGCGGCCAGGCTGGCGGCCAGCTGTTCGAGTGCATTCAGATTGTGGACCGCCAGCATCGCGTCCGCATGGCGGTGCAGCACGGCGGCCCCACGCGCCAGAGGGGCGTAGCCCTCGAAGCGCAGCAGCGGGTTGAGCCACAACAGCCGGCGCGAATGGCGCTTCAGCCACTGCAGTTCAGTCTCGAGCTGCGCGGGCTCGCCCGTGTCGAGGCCGTCGCTGATTACCAGCACCAGCGTGCGGCGGCCGATGAGCCGGCGCGCGTGCGACTGGCGCAGCTCGGCCAGCGAGCCGCCCAGCCGCGTGCCGCCCGCGAAGTCGTCGATGGCCAGGCTGGCGGCGCCCAGCATGGCGTCGGTGTCGGCCAGCCGGAAAGCCGGCGTGAGGTCGGTCAGCCGCGTGCCGAAGGCGAACACGTCGCGCCGGCCAGCGCGCCGCGTGGCGGCATGCAGAAAGGCCAGCAGCAAGCGGGCGTAGCGCTCCATCGAACCCGACACATCGACCAGCACCAGCAGCGGCAAGGGCTGCTCGCGCCGCGCCAGCCGGGGCAGGCGCAGGATCTCGCCGCCGGTGCGGGCCGCCTCGTGCAGCACGCCGGGCCAGTGCATGCGGGCGTGCGCCCGGCCCGCGTCGCCCGCCGGGCGCAGGCGGCGCGCGGGCAGTTCGGGCACCGGCAAGCGGATGTCGCGCGCCAGCCGCTCGACCAGGCGGTACTCGGCCGCGCCCAGCGCGTTGAAGTCGGCATGCTGCAGCCGCTGGCGGTCGCTGGCCGTCATGGCGGCGTCGAACTTGATCTCCTCGTCGGGCTTGGTCGGTGCCGCGGGCTTCACGGCGTCGCGCGGCGGGCTCAGCGCCTCGCGCACGCGCGGGCGGCGCTTGGAGGGCTCGGCCTTGCCCTCGGCGCTGGGCAGCATCTGGGCGAGCAGCTTGTTGGCCAGCTCGGGGTCGCGGAACCACGCGTCGAAGAGTTCGCGGAACACCAGCCGGTCTTGCTCGCGGCTGACCATCACGGCTTCCATGGCGGCGCCCAGGTCGAGCTTGTCTTCCACGCCGACCAGCGTGGCCGCCTCGGTGGCGAGCGCGATGCGCATGGCGTCGGTGCGCACGCCGGCGCGGCGCAGTGCGCGGCCGAAGGCGGCGATGTTGCCCGCCAGCTTGCCGCTGCGCACGTCGCCGAGTTGCTGGATGCCGGCCATGTAGGTGCCTCGGCCTCGCTCAGCTCGCGAGCGGTTCCTCGGGCCTCAACAGGTCGGAGGCCAGCTCGTGCGTCAGCGCCGCCACGTCGTCGCGCTGCTTGAACAGGATGCCGGCGGTGTCGACGACCACCTCGGGGTCGAGCTCGACGGTGTCGAGCGCAATGAGCGCCCGCGCCCACTCCACGCTTTCGGCGATGCCGGGCGCGCGCTGGAAGGCGTTGACGAACGGCGCCGAGCGCAGCCGCGCGACGAACGCCGCCACCTGCGCCGACAGCGCCTCGCCGGCCTGCGGCACCTGCGCGCGCACGATGGCCAGCTCGCGCTCGCGCTCGGGGTAGTCGAGCCAGTGGTAGAGGCAGCGCCGCTTCACGGCGTCGTTGAGCTCGCGCGTGCGGTTGCTGGTGAGCAAAGTGACCGGCGGCACCACGGCGCGCACGGTGCCCAGCTCGGGAATGCTGACCTGGTACTCGCCCAGGTACTCGAGCAGGAAGGCTTCGAAGGGCTCGTCGGCGCGGTCGACCTCGTCGATCAGCAGCACCGAGCCGGGGGCCGGTGTCTGCAGTGCCTGCAGCAGCGGGCGGCGGATCAGGTAGTGCGGCTGGTAGACCTCGGCCTCCACGTCGCGTGCTGCCCCGGTGGCTTCGGCCGCGCGCATGTGCAGCAGCTGCGCGGCGTAGTTCCATTCGTAGAGCGCCTCGCGCTGCTCCATGCCGTCGTAGCACTGCAGGCGCAGCAGCTCGCGGTTCAGGGCCGTCGACAGTGCCTTGGCCAGCTCGGTCTTGCCGACGCCGGGCTCGCCTTCGAGCAGCAGCGGGCGCTGCAGCTTGAGCGCAAGGAACACCGCGGTGGCCAGGCGGCGGTCGGCAAAGTAGCCGGCCTGCCGCAAGCCGTCGGAAAGGGCGTCGATGGTCGGGAAGATCATGGGCAAGCGTAGCGGAAGACACGAGGGTGTCGCGCCTTCCGGTGGGCGACGGCGC
This sequence comes from Variovorax sp. V118, assembly GCF_041154445.1. Classification (GTDB taxonomy): domain Bacteria; phylum Pseudomonadota; class Gammaproteobacteria; order Burkholderiales; family Burkholderiaceae_C; genus Variovorax; species Variovorax boronicumulans. The sequence continues at coordinate 3,907,317 of NZ_AP028663.1, forward strand.
TGGGCTGCTTCAGCCGAGTGCTTTGGTCACGGCGCGCTGGGTCAGCACGCTGATCAGGTTCGCGCGATAGGCGGCCGAGGCATGCAGGTCGCTGTTCAGGTCGCTCGCGTCGATCTTCACGGCGGCAGCTGCCGCGGCGGTGAAGCTCTTGTTGAGCGCATCCTCGAGCCCGGCGTGGCGGAACACGCCGTTGCCCGCGCCGGTGACGGCCACGCGCACGCCGCTGTCGTACTGCGCCAGGAAGATGCCGACCAGCGGGAAGTTCGAGGCCTTCTGGCGCAGCTTCTCGTACACCGCGCGCTTCGGAATCGGGAAGCGGATGGCGACGATCAGTTCGTCTTCTTCAAGTGCCGTGGTGAACAGGCCCTGGAAGAAGTCGTCGGCCGCAATCTCGCGCTTCGAGGTGACGATGGTCGCGCCCGAGGCCAGCACCGCGCTCGGGTAGCACGCCGCGGGGTCGTTGTTGGCCACCGAGCCGCCGACGGTGCCCATCGCGCGCACCTGCCGGTCGCCGATGCGCGACGCGAGGTCGGCCAGCGCGGGGTACGCGGCCTTCACGTCGGCATTGTTCGCCACGTCGAGGTGGCGCGACATGGCACCGAGGGTGATCGCGCCGCCGTCCTTCTTGATGCCGGTGAGTTCCTTGATGCCGCCGAGGTCGACGAGTTGTTCAGGCGCCGACAGCCGCAGCTTCATCGAGGCCAGCAGGGTCTGTCCGCCGGCCAGTGGCTTGCCGCCCGCGGCGATGAGCCGGGCCGCGTCCGCCACGCTGGCGGGCCGTTCGAGTGTGAAGGCATACATGGGGTGATTCCTTCTCTGTTATTTCTTGTGTCGTTCAGGGCTTGGCGGCGGCTTGCATCGCTTCCCAGACGCGGCTGGACGAAGCGGGCATGTCGAAATCCTTGACGCCCAGCGGCGCCAGCGCGTCGAGCACGGCGTTGATGACCGCCGGCGGCGACCCGATGGCGCCCGCCTCGCCGCAGCCCTTGGTGCCCAGCGGGTTGTGGGTGCAGGGGGTGCAGACGGTGTCGAGCTTGAACTGCGGGAAGTCGCCGGCGCGCGGCATGGCGTAGTCCATGAAGCTGCCGGTGAGCAGCTGGCCGGTTTCGTTGTCGTACACGCAGTTCTCGAGCAGCGCCTGGCCGATGCCCTGCACCAGTCCGCCGTGCACCTGGCCCTCGACGATCATCGGGTTGATGATGGTGCCGAAGTCGTCCACCGCGGTGAAGCGGTCGACCTTGACCTCGCCGGTCTCTTTGTCGATCTCGACCTCGCAGATGTAGGTGCCGCCCGGGAAGGTGAAGTTGGTCGGGTCGTAGAAGGCGGTTTCGTTCAGGCCCGGCTCGAGCTTGTCGAGCGGGTAGTTGTGCGGCACGTAGGCCGTGAGCGCCACCTGGCCGAACGGGATCTTCTTGTCGGTGCCCTTGACGGTGAACTCGCCGTTGGCGAACTCGATGTCGGCGTCGCTCGCCTCCATGAGGTGCGCGGCGATCTTCTTGGCCTTGGTCTCGATCTTGTCGAGCGCCTTCATGATGGCCGCGCCGCCCACCGAGATGGAGCGCGAGCCGTAGGTGCCCATGCCGAAGGGCACGCGACCGGTGTCGCCGTGCACCACGTCGACGTTCTCGACCGGAATGCCCAGGCGCGCCGCCACGACCTGCGCGAAGGTGGTTTCATGGCCCTGGCCGTGGCTGTGCGAACCGGTGAACACCGTCACGCTGCCGGTCGGGTGCACGCGGATCTCGCCGCATTCGAACAGGCCCGCGCGCGCGCCGAGCGCGCCCGCAATGTTCGACGGCGCGATGCCGCAGGCCTCGATGTAGCTCGAATAGCCCATGCCGCGCAGCTTGCCCTTGGCCTCGGTCGCCGCCTTGCGCGCGGCGTAGCCGTCGACCTCGGCCAGCACCCGCGCCTTGTCCATGCAGGCATGGAAGTCGCCGGTGTCGTACTGCAGCGCCACGGGCGTCTGGTACGGGAAGCTGGTGATGAAGTTGCGCTTGCGGATCTCGTCCTGGCCCAGGTTCATTTCCCAGGCGCAGCGCGACACCAGGCGCTCCAGCAGGTAGGTGGCCTCGGGCCGCCCGGCCCCGCGGTACGCGTCGACCGGCGAGGTGTTGGTGAACCAGGCATCGACCTCGACGTAGATCTGCGGCGTGGTGTACTGGCCGGCGAGCAGCGTGGCGTACAGGATGGTCGGCACCGCGGTCGAGAAGGTCGACAGGTAGGCGCCGAGATTGGCGTCGGTGTGCACGCGCATGGCCAGGAACTTGCCGTCCTTGTCCATCGCCATCTCGGCGTGGCTCACGTGGTCGCGGCCGTGCGCGTCGGACAGGAAGCACTCCGAGCGCTCCGCCGTCCACTTGATGTTGCGGTTGAGCTGCTTGGCGGCCCAGGTCAGGCACACGTCTTCGGCGTACAGGAAGATCTTGGAGCCGAAGCCGCCGCCCACGTCGGGCGCGATCACGCGCACCTTGTGCTCGGGCAGGCCCAGCACGAAGGCCGTCATCAGGAGACGCTCGACGTGCGGGTTCTGGTTCGACACGTAGAGCGTGTAGTCGTCGGTGCCGCGGCTGTAGCTGCCGATGGCCACGCGCGGCTCGATCGGGTTGGGCACGAGCCGGTTGTTGACCAGGTCGAGCTTGGTGACGTGCGCGGCGGTGGCAAACACCGCATCGACCGCCGCCTTGTCGCCCAGCGCCCACTTGTAGCACTGATTGTCGGGCGCCTCGTCGTGCAGGGTGACGCCGCTGGCCTTCTTCGCGGCGTCGGCCACGCTCACCAGGGCGGGCAGCACGTCGTAGTCGACCACCACGGCCTCGGCCGCGTTCTTGGCCTGCTCGACCGTCTCGGCCACCACCATGGCGACGTGGTCGCCCACGTAGCGCACCTTGTTGATCGCCAGGATCGGGTGCATCGGCTCCTTCATGGGGGTGCCGTCGGGGTTGTTGATGAGCCAGCCGCAGGGCAGCCCGCCCATCTTTCCTTCGATGTCCTTGCCGCTGAAGATGCCGACCACGCCGGGCATCTTCGAGGCCTCGGCGATGTCGATCGACTTGATGACGGCATGCGCGTGCGGCGAGCGCACGAAAACGGCGTGGCTCTGGTTGGCCAGCGTGATGTCGTCGGTGTAATTGCCCGCGCCGGTCAGGAAGCGGTAGTCTTCCTTGCGCCGCAATGCCTCGCCGATGTGCGGCAGGTTGGAGAAGTCGGAAGCGCCCATGTCGCTCTCCTCAGGCCGTGACCGTGGTTTGCTGGGTCGGCACCGGATTGCCCGATGCCATGGCCTCGCCGCCCATCTTCACGGCCTTGACGATGTTCTGGTAGCCCGTGCACCGGCACAGGTTGCCCTCGAGCAGCTCGCGGATCTCCGATTCGCTCGATTTGGGGTGGTGGGTGCACAGGTCGATGGCGCTCATGACCATGCCCGGGGTGCAGAAACCGCACTGCAGGCCGTGGCATTCCTTGAAGGCCGCCTGCATGGGGTGCATGGTGCCGTCGGCGGCGGCCACGCCCTCGATGGTGGTGACATCGGCGCCGGCCGCCTGCGCGACCAGGATGTTGCACGACTTGACCGCGCGGCCGTTCAGGTGGACCGTGCAGGCGCCGCACTGGGCGGTGTCGCAGCCGACGTGGGTTCCGGTGAGGTGGAGGTGCTCGCGGATCGCGTGCACAAGGAAGGTGTTGGGTGGGGCGTCGACCGTGACCGGCCGGCCGTTGACCTTGAAAGCGACCTGCATGTGGCTGTCTCCGTGAAAGGTGATGGCTGGTTCAGCGAGGCATCTTGGATGCCGCCCTTTCGCACTATCCTAGGCAAAAACCCTTGACACTTGCACAGAGCGCGGGAAATTCTCAAAATGAAACAGCTTGCCAACCGGCCGGCCCGCAAAAGCAGCCCTCCCCGCGCGAAGAAGAACTTTCACGATGATGTCCGCTTCCGCCGTCCCCCCTCCTGCTGAGCGCTCGCTGGCCATTGCGCAGGCGCGCCGCGAGCTGATCGACGGCGACGGCCCCCGCCCGCGCGGCAGCGTGCGGGTCGACCCGGGCATCACCCGCTCCTGGCAGCGCTGCCTGGAGGCCGGCCGCCGGCCCCAGCAGCGCGTGAGCTTCGAGCCCGTGAGCCGCACCGCCAGCCGCGAGGTCACGGAATGCAACCGGGCCCTGGTCACGGCGGCGCGTCCGGTGATCGAACGGCTCTCGCGCGCCATTGCCGACACCCGCTATTTCGCCATCCTGACCGACGCCCGCGGCATCGTGGTCGACGTGGGTACCTTGCCCGACGGCACCGACCCGGCCGCCCGCTATGCGCGCGACATCGGGCGCATCGGCGTCGACCTGTCCGAAAACGCCATCGGCACCAGCGCCATCGGCACGGCGCTGGCCGAGCAGGAATCGGTGTGGCTGCACCGGGGTGAACACTTCTTTGACGACACCAGTGTGTACAGCTGCGCCGGCGCCCCGCTCTTCGGCCCCCGGGGCGACTGCATCGGCATGCTCGACCTCACGGGGGTGCAGGTGGTCGAGCGGCCCGAGCTGCGCCACCTGGCGACGCTGTCGGCGCGCAGCATCGAGAACCTGCTGGTGCAGCGCGAGCCCTGCGAGCTGCTGCTGCGCCTGCTCTGGCCCGGCTGCCCGAGCAGCGAGACCACCGAGGGCCTGCTGTGCATCGACGCCGCGGGCCATGTCACCGGGGCCAACGCGGCGGCGCGGCAGATGCTGCACCAGCCGCTGGTCTGCCATGCCGGCGGCCTGCATTTCAACGACCTGTTCGCGCTGCCGCTGCACATGATGTTCGACGCCGCCCGGCGCGGCGACGCGATGCTCGAGGTGCCGCTGTGGTCGGGCCTGCGGGTGCAGGTGCGGGCCCAGCGTGGCGGCAGCGAGCATGGCGGCGTACCCGGCATGCCCGGCGACGCCACCGATGGCCGCCCCCGCCTGCGCGACGTGGAGACCGCCCTGATCCGCAAGGCGGTGACCGACGCGCGCGGCAACGTGGCCGAGGCGGCGCGCACGCTGGGCATCAGCCGCGCCACGGTCTACCGCAAGCTCTGGCGCGGTCGGCCGGCGGGCGACTGACCCGCCTGCTTCATCACGCGCCTGCGGGCACGCGGTCGAGAAAGCCCGTCACCACGCGCAGCTTGCCTGCGTCGACCTGCGCGAAGTCGGTGCCCTGGATCAGGTCGTCGGCACCGCTCGGGCCCAGGGTCCACGAGAAGCGCAGGTTGTCGCCGTGCGCCTCGGCCTTGCCGAGCAGGTGGAAGCGAAAGCCCGGATAGCGCTGGTGCACCGCGCCGACCAGCGCGCTGATCTGCTCGCGGCCGCTGGCCTGCGCCATGGGGTCGACATAGCGGGCGTCGGCGGTCCAGCTGGCTTCGATCAGCGCGGCGCGCAGCGTCGGTCTCGTTCCAGACGGCGATGTAGCCCGTGGCGATGGCGTGGGCGTCGTGGGCGGCGGTGTTCATGGCGACTGTTCCTTTCGAGGGTTCGACCCGCAACAGCGCGGGGTGAAGGAATGGTCGCGGGGCACGCGCCGCGCGTCGATGACGTGGCAGGTTATGCCGGCGCGTCCATCGCCGCGTTCGCATCGAGCGGAAACACCGGCCGGCGCACCTGGCTGAACGGGAACAGGCTGTAGTCGGAACTGGTCACGCCCGGGCTGTCGCACTCCACCAGCGCCGCCGACAGCGGCTCGAACACCGGCCGGCAGTACATGCGCGACTTCAGCAGCAGGAAGCGCTCGGTGCGCGGGTCGAGCCCGGCGCACTCGAACACGCCGATGTCCCAGGGCTCCTGCGTGCGCTCGGTGACGACGATGCGCGCCGCGCCGATGTCGAACAGCACGGTACGCCCCATGCTGCTGCGCTGGCCGGTGTAGGTGGGGCCGGTGATCACGTACTCGCCGTCGCTGATGGTTCGCACCATGCCGGTCAGCCGCACCGGCGTCTTCGCGAGGCCGATGCCTTCCAGCGACACCTTGTTGCCCAGCGCCACCGTCACTTCGGCCCCCTCGCCCGCCGCGACCAGCGCGGCCACCGCCTCGGGGTCGCACAGCGGCCCGACGCCGATGCCGTCCAGGCCCTGCGCCAGCGCCTCCTGCAGCACGTCCATGGTGTCGCAGCTGCCGCCCGACATGCAGTTGTCGCCGTGGTCGAGCAGCAGCACCGGGCGCGTGGCACCGCCGGCGATGAGCTTCGCGCGCGCGACCGACTCGGCCAGCGGCTCGCTGCGGTAGATGAAGGCTTCGCGCTCGGCCCACATCTGCGCCGCGATGCGGTCGGCCGTGGCCTGCGCGCGCGCGGGCGATTGCGCATCGACCGCGATCACGCTCATGCACGGTGCCGTGATGTCCGACAGCGAGAAGCCCGCCAGGATCGATACCGCCAGCGACTCGGATTCCTCCGCCGCGCGCGCCGCCTCGATGGCCCGCTGCATCGCACCGGTGAACGAGGCGCTGCGCAGCGTGTGCGCCATCAACGGCAGCTGGCGCCAGCGCATGTGCGGCTGGCTGCGCCCGGCCAGCAGGTCGAACAGCAGGCGGCCGGCGTGCTCGCCGGTCTCGTACATGTCGACGTGCGGGTAGGTCTTGAAGCCGACGATCACGTCGGCGTTCTCCACCATCGCGGGCGTCACGTTGGCATGCAGGTCCAGCGCCACGCCGATCGGCACGCCGGGCGCGGCGGCGCGCAGGCGCACCAGCAGGTCGCCTTCGCCGTCGGTGCTGTTCTGCGCCACCATCGCGCCGTGCAGGTCGAGCAGGATCGCGTCGCAGCCCGGCGCCGCATCGACGATGCATTGCGTGAGCGTGATGTAGGCCTGCGCATCGACCGGTCCGCTCGGGTTGGCAGAGGCCGACACCGGCGTGACGAGCTGCGCACCGGCCGCTTCGGCCAGGTCGATGAAGGCCGACATCGCGGTGCGCATGCCCTTGTTGTCGGCGTAGGCCTGTTCGCCGAAGGTCGGGCCGTCGGGCCCGAAGGCCGCGAGCGGCGTGGGCACGGGCGAGAAGGTGTTGGTCTCGTGGTTGAGACGTGCGATCAGGACTTTCATTGGGGAAACTTTCCGGCGCTGCCCAGCATGGTGATGTCGCCGAAGCTGGAGCCGTTGCGGTTGTCGGGACGGAACGCGACCGTGAAGCCGTTCAGGTTCATGGGCGGCGAGTTCTCGATGCTGCGGCGCAGCGATTCGGTGGTGATCGGCCCCTTCACGCGCTGCAGCGATTCCGCAAAGGCCTTGGCCGTGATGTAGCCCTCCAGCCCCAGGTAGGAGCCTTCGCCTTCGCTGCCCGCGGCCTTCCTCGCGCGCTGGTATTCGTCGACGATGGGAAAGCGTGTCTTCCAGAACGGCGGCACCACCTGCGACAGCACGATGCCGCGGCTCTTGTCGCCGAGTTCCTTGTACAGAAGGAACGAGCTCGCCACCGAGTTCGTGTAGATCTGCGGATGGATGGGCGCGGCCACCAGCGAACGGATGATGTTGATCGCCGGCGTGCCGGCCGCGATGACGTACACCGCCTGCGCCCCGCTCGCGATGACCTGCTGCGCGATGGCGGGATGGTCCTTTTCCTTCGGATCGAAGCGCAGCGACAGCAGGGCCGGCTGCTTGTTCTTCTCGAGCGCGGCCAGCGCGTCCTTCTCGATGCCCTTGCCGTACGCATCGTCGCTGGAGACGATGGCGATGCGCGTCACGCCGATGGTCGTCAGGTGGTTCATCACGCGCGAGACCTCGTCGGCATACGACTCCCGCACGTGATAGATCGGCACCTTCGGCCCGCGCAGCACCGCCGCGCCGGTCAGCCCGCCGAAGATGAAGCTGTCGTACTTCGCCGCCACCGGCACCATGGCCGCGCCGATGCCCGTGCCCATGGTTCCGAACAGGCAGACGACGCGGTCCGTGCCGAGCAGCTTCTCGGCATTGGCCGCGGCCTTCTCGGGGATGTAGGCGTCGTCGTAGGTGATCATCTTGACGGGCCGGCCACCGACGCCGCCCGCCTTGTTCAGCTGGTCGAGGAACAGCGTCTGGCCTTCCATGAACGCGAGGCTGTTCGGCGTGAACGGGCCGGTGAGCACCGCGGACTGGCCGACCAGGATCGGCTCTCCGGCCGCCAGGGCCGCCGTCGACGCTGCGGCCATGCCCATCGCCATCACGCAGTGAAGGCCGATGCGGCGAAGCACCGCCTTCACGCGGCGACTCCCGCGCTCTGCAGCATCGCCTGCAGCAGCACATTGCAGCCGGCTTCGAGGTGGTCGGGCTGCGCGTCCTCGATCTCGTTGTGGCTGATGCCGTCCAGGCAGGGCACGAAGATCATCGCCGCGGGGCACACGCGCGCCAGGTATACGGCGTCGTGGCCGGCGCCGCTGATCACGTTCATCCATGTCATGCCCTGGTCCTGCGCGGCCTCGCGCACGGCCGACACCAGCGCGGGCGTGAACGGCTGCGGCGGGAAGTACACGACCTGCTCGGCCGTCGCCTCGACCTTGCCCTTCGTGGCGATGCGCTGCACGGCTTCTTTCAGGGCCGCGTCCATGGCCGACAGCACCACGTCGTCGGCCGCGCGCAGGTCGACGCTGAGCTTCACGCGGCCCGGGATCACGTTGCGCGAGTTCGGGTAGTTGTCGATCCAGCCGACCGTACCGCGCCCGTGCGGCGCATGGGCCAGCGCGATGCGGTTCACCTCGACCACGAGTTCGGCGGCGGCCAGCAGCGCATCTTTTCGCAGCTCCATCGGCGTGGGGCCGGCATGGGCTTCCATGCCCTGCACCACCACGTCGTACCAGCGCTGGCCCAGCGCGCCCTCGACCACGCCGATGACGCGCTCGTTGGCTTCGAGCACCGGCCCCTGTTCGATGTGCGCCTCGAAGTAGGCACCGACCGGCGACGCCGCCGCCGAGGCGGGCACGGCGCCCGCGTAGCCGATGGCCGACAGCGCCTCGGCCACGCTCACGCCTTCGGTGTCGCGCTGCGCGAGCGCATGCTCCAGCGTGAAGGCGCCGGCGAACACGCCCGAGCCCATCATCACGGGCACGAAGCGCGAACCTTCCTCGTTGGTCCACACCGCCACTTCGAGCGGTGCTTCTGTTTCGATGCCCGCATCGTTTAGCGCGCGCACCACCTCGAGCCCCGCGAGCACGCCGTAGTTGCCGTCGAACTTGCCGCCCGTGGGCTGCGTGTCGATGTGGCTGCCGGTGGTGATGGGTGGCAGCGCGTTGTTGCGGCCCGCGCGGCGCGCGAAGATGTTGCCGATGGCGTCCACGCGCACCTCGCAGCCGGCCTCGCGCGCCCAGCGCGTGAAGAGGTCGCGGCCCTGGCGGTCCAGGTCGGTGAGCGCGATGCGGCACACGCCGCCCTTCTCGGTGGCGCCGAGCTGCGCGAGCTGCATCAGCGAGTCCCAGAGGCGCTGGCCGTTCACGCGCAGGGCGCGCACGTCCGTGGCGGCGGAAAGTTCGTTCGTTGTGTTCATGATTTTTGCGACGAATGGATGGCGGGTTCAGGCAAGGCCGACACCCAGATAGCGGTCTTTCACGTCGTGGTCGGCCATGAAGGCGGCATTGCCGGCCTCGTGCACGATCACGCCCTGCTCCACGATGTAGTGGCGGTCTGCCAGCTGCACGCAGACCTCGAGGTTCTGCTCGACCAGCAGGATGGCCACGCCCGCGGCCTTGATGGTCTTGAGCTGCGCGACGATCTCCTCCACGATCACCGGCGCCAGGCCTTCCACCGGCTCGTCCAGGATCAGCAGGCGCGGGTGGTTCATGAGCGCGCGGCCGATGGCCAGCATCTGCTGCTCGCCGCCCGACAGCTGCCCGCCGCCGTTGCGCCGGCGCTCCTTCAGGCGCGGAAAGATGCGGTAGATGTCGGCCAGCTGCCAGGACGAATCGCGCCGCAGGCCGAGCAGCAGGTTCTCTTCCACCGTGAGCAGCTTGAAGATGCCGCGGTGCTCGGGCACGAGGCACACGCCGCGCGTGGCGATGCGGTGCGGCGGCTGGCCCGCGATGTCCGCGCCCTGGAAGCGCACGCGCCCCTTCGTGGGCGTGACGGCACCGGCAATGCTCTTGAGCGTGGTCGACTTGCCCGCGCCGTTGCGACCCAGCAGCGTGACCAGTTCGGCCTCGCCCACCGTGAGCGACACGCCCTGCAGCACATGGCTCTTGCCGTAGTGCGCATGCAGGCCTTCGACTTCGAGGATGTTGCTCATGCCTTGCCTCCGGTGATCATGTTGCCCAGGTACGCCGTGCGCACGCGCGCGTCGGACCGGATGTCGCCCGGCAGCCCCTCGGCCAGCACGCGGCCCAGCTGCATGACGGTCACGGTGTCGGAGATGTCCATCACGATGTTCATGTTGTGCTCGATCAGCACCACGGTGTGCGCGTCACGCAGGCCGCGGATGAGATGCTTCATGTCGTCGAGGTCGTCGATGCCCATGCCCGAGGTCGGCTCGTCCAGGAAGATGGCCTTGGGTTTGGCCGCCAGCGCCATGCCCACTTCGAGGCGGCGCTGCTGGCCGTGCGAGAGCACGCTGGCGGGCGTGTCGGCCAGCCGTTCGAGGCCGACGCGCGCGAGCACCTCGGCCACCGTGTCGGCACAGGCGCGCTCGCCGATGGGGGCGCGCCAGCAGTTCATGGCCTGGCGCGGCGCAACGCCCTGCGCCGCCACGCGCAGGTTCTCGCGCACCGACAGGCTGGGGAACAGGCTCGTGACCTGGAACGAGCGCGCCATGCCGCGCTGCACGCGTTGATGGTCTGGCTCGCGCGTCACGTCGTGGCCGTCGAACAGGATGCGCCCGCCCGTGGTGGTGCCGGTGCCCGTGAGCATGTGGAACAGCGTGGTCTTGCCCGCGCCGTTGGGCCCGATCACCGAGTGCACGGTGTTGCGCCGGATCTTCAGGTCGACCCCGCCGAGCGCGGCGAACTTGCCGTAGTGCTTGGTGACGCCGATGGCTTCGATGAGGATGTCGCTCATGCTTTTTCTCCCTGTGCCAGCGGCGCTTCGGCGGCAGCCGCCGTCTTGCGGAACACCCGGCGCCAGGCGCTTTCGCCCAGGCCCCAGAGGCCGCGTTGCATGCCGATGCTCACGCCGATCAGCAGCAGGCCCAGCAGCAGCAGCCAGCGCGGCCACAGCGTGGAGAGCCAGTCGGCCAGCAGCACGTAGAAGGCCGAGCCGAGCACCGAGGCAAACAGGTTGCCGGTGCCGCCGATCACGGTGATGACCAGGATCATCTCGCTCGTGTGGTACTCGGCGTTGGACAGCGGTGCGATGCCGGTCATCATCGCGTGCAGGCCGCCGGCCAGGCCGGTGACGGCGCCCGAGATCACGAAGGCCAGCAGCTTGAAGCGCTTCAGGTCGTAGCCCACGGCGGCGGCGCGGTCCTCGTTGTCGCGGATGGCGAGCAGCGTGCGGCCGAAGACCGAGTCGGTCACCTTGAGCAGCAGCGCGAACGCGGCCAGGAAGATCACCGCCACGAAGGCGTAGTACTTCCACGGCGTGTCCATGAAGGCCGGGCGCGGCACGTCGAGCAGGCCGTTGTCGCCGCCCGTGAGCCCCGAGGCCGTGTAGGCGATGAAATAGAACATCTGCGCAAAGGCCAGCGTGAGCATCACGAAGTAGGTGCCGCGCTGGCGGATGGCGACCCAGCCGACCACCGCCGCACCCAGCGCGCCCATGCCGATGGCCGCCAGCAATGCCAAGGGCATCGGCAGTTGCAGCCGCGTGAGCAGGATCGCGATGGTGTAGCTGCCCAGCCCGAAGAAGATGCCCTGGCCGAACGAGAGCAACCCCGTGTAGCCCAGCAGCAGGTTGCAGCCCAGGGCCGCGAGCGCGTAGATGAGCACTTCGCTCGCAAGCGAGCCCGAGCGCATGAACAGCGGCAACGCGAGCGCGACGATCAGCGCCAGCAGGAAGGTGTATTTCTTTGGCATGGCGCGTTCATCCTCTGCGGCCGAGCAGGCCATGCGGGCGCAGCAGCAGCACGGCGCCCATCGCGATGTAGATCATCAGGCTCGCCCCCGGCGGCCAGATGGTGCTCATGAGGCTTTGCACGATGCCGATCAGCACGCCGCCGACCAGCGCCCCGCTGAAGCTGCCGAGCCCGCCGATCACCACGACCACGAAGGCCACGCCCAGCGCCTCGACACCCATGAAGGGCTCGGCCCCTCGGATGGGCGCGGCCAGCACGCCGGCCAGCGCCGCCGTGGCCGCGCCGAGCGCGAACACCAGGCTGAACACGCGGAACACGTTGATGCCCAGCAGCGAGACCATCTCGGTCGATTCGCTGCCCGCGCGCACCGCGCTGCCCAGGCGCGTGCCCTCGAGCACCCACCACAGCCCCACCGCGAGCACGGCGGTGAAGCCGATCACGAAGAGGCGGTACTTCGGGTAGATGAAGCTGCCCCACATCACCACGCCCTGCAGCAGGTCGGGCGTGGGCACGCTGTTGCCCAGCGGGCCCCAGAACACGATGACGATCTCCTGCACCGCGAGCGCCAGGCCCACGGTCACGAGGATGTGGAACTCATGCGCCTTGGCGTACACGCGGCGCAGCAGCAGCTTCTCGGCCAGCCAGCCGAGCGCGCCGACGAACAGCGGCACCAGCACGAGCGCGGCCCAGAAGTTCAGGCCCCACTGCATGGCCTGGAAGCACAGGTAGGCGCCCAGCAGGTAGAAAGCGCCGTGCGCGAAGTTCACGAAGCGCAGCAGGCCGAACACGATGGACAAGCCAACGGCCAGCAGGAAATACAGCATGCCGATGCCGATTCCGTTGATGGTCTGGAGCAGGTAGACGGACATAGGTGTCGTGGGGTGGCAAACGTGCAGGCGGCACGCGCCCTTCCCGCGCCCAAAAAGGCGCGGGCGCGGCGCGAGGCCGGGCGGCGTCAGGCCAGCTTGCAGCCGGTCTTGTCGACGGGCAGGAACGACTTGCCCGAGCTCACCACGTCCACGTAGTCGGCCGGATTCGCCATCTTCGACTTCGCCTTGCCCTTGAGCAGGTAGTAGTCCTTGATCACCTGGTGGTCGGCCTTGCGGATTTCTTCCACGCCCGTGAGGCCGTCGAACTTCATGCCTTCGAGCGCGGCGATGACGGCCTTCTGGTCGACCGTGCCGGCTTTCACGATGCCGTCGATGAGGATCTTGGTGCAGATGTACGAGCCGGCCAGGCTGTAGTTGGGCACGATCTTGAGCTTGTCGGCGGTGCGCTTCACCAGGTCCTTGTTGAGCGGCGTGTCGACCGTGTGCCAGTACTGCGCACCGAAGTAGACGCCGTCGCACAGGTCGGCGCCCAGCTCGTCGAACTGCTCCAGGCCCGAGGCCCAGGCCATGAGGATCGTCATGTTCTTGTGCATGCCGAAGCTCACCGCCTGGCGCAGCGCGGCCGAAGACTGCGCGCCGAAGTTCAGCAGCAGCAGCACGTCGGGCTTGGCGGCCATCGCGTTGGTGAGGTAGCCGCTGAACTCCTTGTCGTTGAGCGAGTGGTAACTGTTGCCCACGTGCTCGATGCCCTTCTCCTGGAAGATGGTCTTGGCCGCGCTCAGCAGGCCGTCGCCGAACACGTACTGCGGCGTGATCGTGTACCAGCGCTTGGCCTTGGGCATGGACGCGATCAGCGGACGCACCGTCTGCTCGATCGCACCGAAGGTGGGCACCGACCAGCGGAAGGTGGCGGGGTTGCAGTCCTTGCCGGTGATCTCGTCGGCGCCTGCGGTGGTGATGAACAGGCCCCCGGCCTTCTCGGCCTCCTTGCCCATGGCCAGTGCTTCCGACGACAGGATGCCGCCCGCGAAGAACTTGGCGCCCTGCTGCTGCGAGGCTTCCTGCACCTTGCGCACGGCGGTGGCGGGCTTGCCTTCGGTGTCGAGCAGCGTGTAGGCCAGCGGACGGTTCAGCACCTTGCCGTACTGCTCGATCGCCAGCTTGGTGCCCAGGTCGGCGAACTTGCCGTTGGCCGCGAAGGCACCCGACATGGGCACCGGTGCACCGAAGCGGATCACGTCGGTGGCCTGGGCGATGGCCGAACGGCTCATCAGGAGCGAGGCCGGGGCGGCCGACAGGGCGGCGAGCTGAAGGAGTTGTCTGCGTTGCATGGGGTTCTCCGGTCGTGGTGTGGAAAGTGGGGAAGAAAACACAGTGCCTGCGATCGCCGGCAATTTAAGCGGATAAATAGGATTAATATGTTGGTAAAAACCCGTTAGCAAGCCCCGTGCCCAAACCCAACCCGACCCTGCCGATGACGCCGTTAAGATCGCGCGCTGTTGCGCATCCCGCGCATCTCCCGATGTGCATGGATGGAGCGTTTTGATGAGAGTGGGGCACAACCCTCCGAAGCGGCAAAAGCTCTCGGACGTCATCGTCGAAGACGTCAAGCGATGGATCGTTGCCGAGCGCAAGCAGCCCGGCGACCGGCTACCGAACGAGAAGGAACTGATCGAGCTCTTCGGCTATTCGAAGAGCACGGTGCGCGAGGCGCTGAAGGCGCTCGAGGTGCGCGGGCTGATCTCGATCCGCACCGGCCCGGGCGGCGGCGCGTACCTGCAGCAGGTGTCGGTCGACCATGCGTCGGAGCCGCTGCGCAACTTCCTGCACTTTCACCACCTGGACGGCCACCACATCTACCAGCTGCGCAAGGCGCTGGAGCCCGAACTGGCCGTGAGCGTGGTCGGGCGGCTCACGCCCGAGCAGTTTGCGCGGCTCGAAGAGAACGTGCGCCTGTGCACCATCGAGCCCACGAACGAAGACGAACTGCGCACGCAGCGCGAAGCCGAGCTGGCCTTCCACACGATGCTGGCCGAGGCCTGCCCCAACCCGGTGCTGTCCTTCATGTGCCGCTTTCTCAACGACCTGCTGCGCGACCTCGTCGTCTACAAGAAGGCGCTGGACCACCACCACTTCGGCGAGACCAACGTGGACTACCACACGCAGCTGCTGGCGGCCTACCGCAAGGAAGATGCGGACGAGGTGCGGCGGTTGATGGTGGAGCACATGGTGGATGCGGAGCACCACATGCATGAGATGGAAGCGCACATCGGGGCGAAGCATTTGTTGCTGCCCAGCGGACAGCGATAGCACCACAAAGGTCTAGAAGACCTTGCGGAACCGCTCGGCCCTGCCGAAGCGCACGGCGACAGTACCGTTCGCCTCGAATCCGCAGCGAAGGTAGAACGACCCGGCGTGCGGATTGCCGGTGACGTGGAGTGCCGACGCACCCTGGCGCCTGGAAAGCTCGACACAGTGCGCGACCAATGCCTTGCCGATGCCGCGACGCCATGCCTCGGGCTCGACGAACAATCCATCGAGTTCGGCGCTGCCGTCGTCGTTGGGCAGCACGACAGCGAATCCCGCCGTCACGCCATGGATCTCTGCCACGAACACCCGGCCATCGACGATCTGGGCCAGAGGCAGTTCGATGGCGTCCGGGTCGGACTGAATCGCCTCGCGATCGCCGGGGTTCGCGAGAGATGCGCGCCGCTGCAAGTCTTCGAGTGCCCGGTGTTCCGACGCAAGTGCAGGGCGAATACGCAGTGGTGTTTCGGTCATCTGGGGTGGTTTCAGTGCCTTCAGATCTTCGCACCGCCATGCGCCTGCTCCAGGCACGCCTGAAACGCCAGCACCGCCCGTGAAGGCTTCGGCGACCGCCGCAGCAGGCTCACGAACCGGCACGCATAGTTGAAGCGCGCCGGCAGCACCGCCTTCATCAGCCCGCGCTGCTCGAACACCTGCGCGTAGTGGTCGGGCAGAAAGCCCAGGAAGCGCCCCGACAGGATCAAGGTCGCAATCGCCTCCTGGTCGAACCCCGTCGCCTTGCGCGACAACCTCGCCCGGTGGCTCAGCTCCATGTTCGGCGAGTGGTAGCCCAGCCCCGCGAAATGGTGCTCGCCCAGCTTCGACCAGGTGAGCTTGCCGTGCGGGCTGTCGAACAGCGGATGCCCCTGGCCGCAGTACAGCAGCATGGTTTCGTCGAACAGGTCGGCATAGACCAGGCTCTTCGAGCTGCGGTGCGCCGGGATGATGCCGATCTGGAAATTGCCCTCCAGCACGCCCTGCTCGATGGCGTTGATGGAGCCCACGTGCACCGCCAGGTTCACCTCGGGCGCGATCTCGGTGAAGCGCGCAATGGCCTCGCCGATGCGCGCCTTCGGGTTGGTCGCGGTCTTGTCGAACAGCGCCACGTCGAGCTGCCCGCCCATGCGGTTGTGGATGTCGTCGATGCTGCCGCGAAAGGCGTCGACCGAGGCCAGCAGGCGCAGCGTCTCGTCGTACACGCGCTGGCCCTCGGCCGTGAGCGCAAAGCCCGCCCGGCCGCGCCGGCACAGCACGAGGCCCAGGCGCGTTTCCAGGTCTTTCACGTGGCGGCTCACGGTCGAGGTGCCGATGTTCAGCTCCAGCTCGGCCGCCGCCATGCCGCCGCAGTCGACCACGCTCTTGAACACCTTGAGCAGGCGCAGGTCCATGTCGCTGAGTTGCCCCAGCACGGCGCGGTTGCGGGTGCCCTGGGCAGCGGTTTCGTCGGCGGGCGAGGCCTTGGCCTTTACTTGCATGGATCGTCAAGTGAACATTGATATTGCGCCATTCTCCACACTGAAGGCGTTGCGAACAATCGGCGCATCCCTTCACCCCCGGAGCCCGCCCTGCGCGGGATGCGCCATGACCCTCGCCACACCCGCCATCGAACCCACGCCCACCGCGCGCACCGACGCCGCCTGGCTCGAGGCGCACTGGATGCCCTACACCGGCAACCGCAACTTCAAGGCCGATCCGCGGATCATCGTGGAGGCCAAGGGCGCCTACTTCACCGACAACGACGGCCGCAAGATCTTCGACGGCCTCTCGGGCCTGTGGTGCTCGGGCCTGGGCCACGGCCGCCCCGAGATCACCGAGGCGGTGAGCCGCCAGATCGCCAAGCTCGACTACTCGCCCGCCTTCCAGTTCGGCCACCCGCTCTCGTTCGAACTGGCCAACAAGATCAAGGAACTGACGCCCGCCGGCCTGGACTACGTGTTCTTCACCGGCTCGGGCTCCGAAGCCGCCGACACCTCGCTGAAGATGGCGCGCGCCTACTGGCGCACCAAGGGCCAGGCCGGCAAGACACGCCTGATCGGCCGCGAGAAGGGCTACCACGGCGTGAACTACGGCGGCATCTCGGTGGGCGGCATCGCGGCCAACCGCAAGCTGTTCGGCCAGGGCGTCGAGGCCGACCACCTGCCGCACACGCAGCTGGCCAGCAATGCCTTCTCGCGCGGCATGCCCGAAAGCGGCGCCGAGCTGGCCGACCGCCTGCTCGACCTGATCGCATTGCACGACGCCTCGACCATCGCGGCCGTGATCGTGGAGCCCTTCGCCGGTTCGGCCGGCGTGGTGATTCCGCCCAAGGGCTACCTGAAACGCCTGCGCGACATCTGCACGGCCAACAACATCCTGCTGATTTTTGACGAAGTGATCACCGGGTTCGGCCGCTGCGGCGCGCTCACGGGCGCCGATGCCTTCGGCGTCACGCCCGACATCATGAACATCGCCAAGCAGGTCACCAATGGCGCGCAGCCGCTGGGCGCCGTGGTGGCCAGCAAGGACATCTACGACACCTTCATGGCCGCCGGCGGTCCCGAGTACATGCTCGAGTTCCCGCACGGCTACACCTACGGCGCGCACCCCGTGGCCTGCGCCGCCGGCATCGCCGCGCTCGACGTGCTCCAGAAGGAAGACATGATCGGCCGCGTGCAAACGCTGGCCCCGCACTTCGAGAACGCCGTGCACAGCCTGAAGGGCAGCAAGCACGTCGCCGACATCCGCAACTACGGCCTGGCCGCCGGCATCACCATCGCCGCGCTGCCGGGCGAGCCCGCACGCCGCCCCTACGAGATCGCGATGAACTGCTGGAAGAAGGGCTTCTACGTGCGCTACGGCGGCGACACAATCCAGCTCGCACCGCCCTTCATTTCCGAGAAGGCCGAGATCGACCGCATGGTCAACGCCCTCGCCGACGCCCTGGCCGAAACCAACTGAAACAAGGCCCCCCGGCTTTTCACTTCGCTTCGCTCCGTGTAATTCGCCACCCCCCGAGGGGGAGGCGCGGGCCGCCTTGGGGCGGCCCGGCGGCGCCCGCATTCCCCTTACGAGACCTGAAGACATGCAACACGACAAGAACGTCACCGCCACCATCGGCCACTTCATCGACGGCAAGCACGTCGGCGGCGGCAGCCGCGTGCAGCCGGTGTTCGACCCCGCCACCGGCCTGTCGGCCAAGAGCGTGGCGCTCGCCGACAAGCTCACGGTCGAGCAGGCCATCGCTTCGGCGCAGGCCGCCTTCCCGGCCTGGCGCAACACGCCGCCGCTCAAGCGCGCCCGCGTGATGAGCCGCCTGAAGACGCTGCTCGAGGAAAACGCCGACACCATCGCCGCGCTGATCACCGCCGAGCACGGCAAGGTGCTGGCCGACGCGCACGGCGAGCTGCAGCGCGGCATCGAGAACGTCGAGTACGCCAGCTACGTGCCCGAGCTGCTCAAGGGCGAGCACAGCAAGAACGTGGGCCCGTCGATCGACTCGTGGAGCGAGTTCCAGGCCATGGGCGTCGCCGCCGGCATCACGCCGTTCAACTTCCCCGTCATGGTGCCGCTGTGGATGTGGCCGATGGCCGTGGCGTGCGGCAACACCTTCGTGCTCAAGCCTTCGGAGCGCACGCCCTCCTCCACGCTGTTCATGGCCGAACTCGCGCTGCAGGCCGGCCTGCCGCCGGGCGTGCTGAACGTGGTCAACGGCGACAAGGAAGCGGTCGACACGCTGCTGACCGACCGCCGCGTGAAGGCCGTGAGCTTCGTGGGCTCCACGCCCATCGCCGAATACATCTACACCACGGGCACGGCCCACGGCAAGCGCGTGCAGGCGCTGGGCGGCGCCAAGAACCACGCGGTGGTGATGCCCGACGCCGACATCGGCAACGCCGTGAGCGCGCTCATGGGCGCGGCCTACGGCTCGTGCGGCGAGCGCTGCATGGCGATCCCGCTGGTGGTGGCCGTGGGCGACGCCACGGCCGACGCGGTGGTCGAGGGCCTGAAGGTCGAGATCGCCAAGATGAAGGTCGGCCCCGGCACCGACAACGGCAACGACATGGGCCCGCTGGTCACCCAGCCGCACTTCGAGAAGGTCAAGGCCTTCGTCGACGCGGGCGTGGCCGCCGGCGCCAAGCTGGTGGTCGACGGCCGCGGCATCCAGGTCGAAGGCCACGAAGGCGGCTACTACCTGGGCGCCTGCCTGTTCGACCACGTCAAGCCCGGCATGACGATCTACCAGGAAGAAATCTTCGGCCCGGTGCTCGGCGTGGTGCGCGTGAAGACGCTGCAGGAAGCCATGGACCTGATCGATGCGCACGAGTACGGCAACGGCACCTGCATCTTCACGCGCGACGGCGAGGCCGCGCGCTGGTTCAGCGACAACATCCAGGTCGGCATGGTCGGCATCAATGTGCCGCTGCCGGTGCCCGTGGCGTACCACTCGTTCGGCGGCTGGAAGCGCTCGCTGTTCGGCGACCTGCACGCCTACGGCCCCGACGCCGTGCGCTTCTACACCAAGCGCAAGACCGTCACGCAGCGTTGGCCTTCGGCCGGCGTGCGTGAAGGGACGATGTTCTCGTTCCCCTCGAACCGTTGATGCGGTCTCCGCAGGTCAGGCTTTATCAGCCTTGCCTGCGGCGTTCGCGAGCTTGCTGAGCATGCGGTCCACCAGCCACGGCTGGCGGTCCTCATCCTCAGCGCGTTCCTTGCGGCGGATCGCGTTGCGCACGACGATCGAGCCCACATAGCGCATGGGCTCCGGCGGAAAGTAGCCCAGTGGCCCGCCCGTGATCGGGCTGCGCGTCCATGCGTTGTCCTGGTCGAGCACCAGCGACGACAGGATCTGCCCGCCCATGTAGGTCGGCCCCACCCCGTTGCCCGAGTAGCCGAAGCCGTAGTAGATATGCGGCGCCCCATCGAGCTTGCCGAAGAACGGAAAGCCGGTCACCGAGCGGTCGGACGGGCCGTTCCAGCTGGCGGTGATCGGCGTGTTGCTCAATGCCGGGAAGAACGAATGCAGGGCCTGCGTGAGCTCGCCCTCGTACGGCGAGCGCTCGTCGAAAACCTTGGCCATGCGTCCGCCCCAGGCGAAGGTGTTGCCGCCCTTGCCCAGCATGATGCGGCCGTCGACCGTGCTGCGGTAGTAGTACACGAAGGTGCGCGAGTCGAGCACCGACACGCCGTCGGTCAGCCCGATCTGCTGCAACAGCTCGGGGCAGCGCTCGGTGATGATCATGTCGCTCGACACGATGGCGATGGTCCGCTCGAACTGCGGGAAGCGGCTGGCCATCCACGCGTTCATCGCGAGCACCAGTTTCTTCGCGCGCACGCGCCCGGTGGGCGTGTGCACCACCACGGGCTGGCCGGTGCTGAAGTCGAGCATCGGCGTGCGCTCGTGGATGCGGATGCCCATGGCCAGCGCCACGCGCCGCAGCCCGCGCACCAGCTTGCCCGGGTGCACGGTGGCGGCGATCGGCGAGTACACGCCGGCCAGGTTGCGCGCCGAGCCCGAGCGCCGCGCCACCTCGTCGGGCGGCAGTGCGTGGTACGAGTGGATGCCGCGCGCCTCCAGCGCCTGCATCATCGGATCGAGCGTGCCGATCTGCGCCTGCGAGGTCGCGGTGTAGAGCGTGCCGTCGCGCCGCAGTTCGGCGTCGATGCCGTGCGCGGCGCAGAAGTCGGCGATGTGCCCCACCGCCGCTTCCGACGCCTTCACGAGGCGCACCGCCTCGTCTTCGCCGAACAGCCGCCGCAGCGTCAAAAACTTGGCCGACCAGGTGAGCAGGCAACCGCCGTTGCGCCCGCTGGCGCCGGCGCCGCACAGGTCGCTTTCGAGGATGACGATGTCGAGCGCGGGCGCCTGCAGCTTGGCCTGGATGGCCGTCCACAGGCCGGTGAAGCCGCCGCCGACGATGCAGACGTCGGCGCTGGTTTCACCTTGCAGCGCCGGGGCCAGATCGCCGTCGTTGAAGAGCGCTTGTTCGATCCAGAAGGGGCGCATCCGTGTGCCTTAAGCGGTGGTGAGGGCTTGCCGGTGTTCGGCGGAACTGATCTCGAGGTGGCGCACGAAGTGCGCGAGGCCGGGCATGTCGGCATCGGCCAGCTTGGCCGTGTCGTCCCACTGCCGCAGGCGCACCGCGTCCATTGCATACGGCAGCGTCTCGAAAGCCTTGGCCTGTGCCTCGTCGAAGACGCCGCCCTGCAGTTGCAGGCTGCGCTTCGAGTCGGGCGACAGCGCCTCCAGGTAGCCGGGCACGCGCGCGCACAGGAAGCGCTTGGCGTCCACATGCAACCGGATCGGTTCCAGCGTGGCCGGACCGAACAGCGCGCGCAGGAACGGCAGGCAGCGGTACTGGTGCAGGTCGTCCAGGCCCTGCTGCGTCGGCGTGCCACCGAAGTCGTGCAGCAGGTGGCCCAGGTC
The DNA here is from genome assembly GCF_041154445.1 of Variovorax sp. V118. Lineage (GTDB taxonomy): Bacteria > Pseudomonadota > Gammaproteobacteria > Burkholderiales > Burkholderiaceae_C > Variovorax > Variovorax boronicumulans. Next base: position 3,928,765 of record NZ_AP028663.1, read on the forward strand.
GTGCAGCAGGGCGGCGGCGATCAGCGCGCTGTCCGCGCCTTCCTGCTCGGCCAGGTGCGCCGACTGCAGCGCGTGCTCCAGCTGCGTGACCGGCTCGCCGTCGTACTGCGCATGGCCCTTGGTTTCGAAGAGGCCGACGATGTCGGGGATGCTGAGGCTCATGGTTACCAGGGCAGCGAGTAGGTCTTGGTGTTGGTGAAGCTCTTCATCGCTTCGAGCACGCCTTCCTTGTAGCCCAGGCCCGAATCCTTGATGCCGCCGAAGGGCGTGAGCTCCAGGCGGTAACCCGGCACCTCGCGCACATTGACGCTGCCCACGTTCAGCTCGCGGATGAAGCGCGTGATGTAGTCCAGGCGGTTGGTGCAGATCGAGGACGACAGGCCGTAGGCCGTGCCGTTCGAGATGCGGATCGCCTCGTCGATGTTCTTGAAGCGGATCACCGGCGACACGGGACCGAAGGTCTCCTGCTTGGCGACGGTCATCTCGGGGTCGACGTGATCGAGCACCGTGGGCGAGTACAGCGCGCCGCGGCGTTCGTTGCCGTACAGGAGCTTGGCGCCCGCTGCGATGGCGTCGTTGACCACGGCTTCGAATTGCTTCGCGGCCGCTTCGTCGATCACGGTGCCCATGTCGGTGTCGGGGTCCATCGGGTCGCCGTACTTCAGTGCGCGGGTCTTCTCGACCAGCAGTTCGACGAAACGATCGGCGACCGATTCGTGCACCAGCATGCGCTTCACGGCCGTGCAGCGCTGCCCCGAGTTCTTGTACGACCCATTGGCAGCCAGCGTGGCCGCTTCCTCGATGTCCGCGTCTTCCATCACGATGATCGGATCGTTGCCGCCCAGCTCCAGGATCTGGCGCTTGTAGGTGGCCTTGCCCGCGATGTACTTGCCGATGGGCACGCCACCCGTGAAGGTGACGAGGTCGACGTCGGCATTGGTCAGCAGCTCGTCGGCGATCTCCTTCGGGTCGCCCGTGAGCACCGACAGCATCTGCGGCGGCAGGCCTGCCTCGTACAGGATGTCGGCCAGCAGGAAGGCCGTGAGCGGCGTCTTCTCGCTGGGTTTGAGCACGATGCGGTTGTTGGTCGCAATGGCCGGCGCCACCTTGTGGATCACCTGGTTCAGCGGGTGGTTGAACGGCGTGATGGCGGTGATGGCGCCCAAGAGCGGCTCGCGCATCGTGTAGACCTTGCGGCTCTTGCCGTGGTGCGTGAGGTCGCACGAGAACACCTGGCCGTCGTCCACCAGCGCCTGGTTGGCGGCGAACAGCAGCACGTCGGAGGCGCGGCCCACTTCGTACAGCGAGTCCTTGCGCGACAGGCCCGATTCGAGCGTGATGGTGCGCGACATCTCGTCCAGGCGAGAGGCGATGATCTCGCCGGCGCGCATGAGGATCTTGTAGCGCTCGTAGCGCGTGAGCGTGGGCTTGTAGTCGCGGGCGATGCGCAGGGCGTGGCGCACGTCGTCCAGCGTGGCCTTGGGCACGGTGGCGATCACCTCGCCGGTGTACGGGTAGGTGACCTCGATGGTGCGGTCGCGGTGGACTTTCTCGCCGGCGATGCGCAGGGCCTCGCGGTGGACGGTGCCTGGCTTCAGGATGGCTTGGCTCATGGGTGCTTGCTCCGTGTGGCTTCAGCGTGCGTGGTTCAAGGCGAGGTCGAGCGCATCGAAGTTGCGCAGCCGGCGGCCGGGGGCGATGCCTTCGACCGGGCGGTTGCAGATCAGCGGCACCTTCTGCTCGGACACACCGCCGTGCGAGCGCAGCGGCACTTCGAGGGCCGACAGGTCGTGGCGGCTGGCGGCCGTGCCGATGACGGTGCTCTGCTCGCTCACCACCACGATGTCGCCGATGCGGTCCGGCGGCAGCTCGAAGCGCTTGGCAGCTTCGGCGCGCGAGAGTACGAGTTCCATGCCCGGAATGCCCTTGATGCGTTCGATCCAGCCCGGCACGCTGGCTTCGTCGGGTGCGTACACCGTGGCGAAGGAGCCGAGCGCGCCGTGGTGCACCACGTAGGGGTCGGTGATCGGCAGGATCACGAGGGCTTTTTCAGCGCCGTACCAGCCGTCGAGCACGTCCTGCAGGTAGATCACGTTGGGCGAGCCGTCGGCACCGTGCTTGTCGTTCATGCCGTGGTCGGCCGTGAGCACGATGGTGGCGCCGAGTGCATCGAGCTGCGCGAGGTAGCCGTCCATCATTTGATAGAACGCGTTGGCGGCAGGGCTGCCCGGCGCGGCCTTGTGCTGCACGTAGTCGGTGGTCGACAGGTACATGAGGTCGGGGCGGCGCGATTCCATGAGCTTCACGCCGGCGGCGAACACGAACTCCGACAGCTCCGCGCTGTAGACCGAAGGCACGGGCATGCCGACCATGTCGAGCACGTTGTCGATGCCGTTCTCTTCCATCGTCACCTGGTCCGACTTCTCCGATGAGAAGCAGATGCCCTTCATCTTGTGGCCCAGCAGCTTGCGCAGCTTGTCTTTCGCCGTGACCACCGCGAGCTTGGCGCCCGCGTCGGCAAACGCAGCCAGCACGGTGCCTGCGCGCAGGTACTTGGGGTCGTTCATCATCACTTCCTGGCCCAGCTCGCGGTCGAAGAAGTAGTTGCCGCAGATGCCGTGCACCGCGGGCGGTGCGCCGGTCACGATCGACAGGTTGTTGGGGTTGGTGAACGAGGGCACGACGCAGTCGGCGAGCAGGTCGGCACCGTCCTTGCGCATGCGGGCGATGTAGGGCGCCACGCCGGCTTCGATGGCCGCGTCGAGGTACGCGGGCTCGCAGCCGTCCACGCACACGACCACGATCGGACGCGCCATCCAGCGATAGCTCCTGGCATTGACTTCAAGTGTCTCCGGTGTCATTTCAGACTTCCTTTTGGGGTGGGTGGTTCGGGGTAGCGGTGGTGTTGCTGGAAGTGGCCGCATCGGCGTCGATGCGGCCGAAGGCCTTGTGCATGCGTGCGCGGCTGCCGGCCACGTGTTCGCGCAGTGCGCGCCCTGCCGTGTCGGGGTTGCCGCTGGCGATGGCGTCGACGATGTGGCTGTGCTCGTCGGCCGAGACCCGCAGGCCGCCGCCGCTGTCGAGCGCGCGCATTCTGAAAAGGTGCAGCTCCTTGACGAGCCGCTTGTAGGTTTCGGTGAGCTTCTTGCTGCCGGCGGTGTCGAGCAGGATCTCGTGGAACTGCAGGTTGAGCTGCGCGTACTGCTCCACGTCCTGCGCCTGGGCGGCCGAACGCATGGCGTCGACCATGGCGCGCAGGCGCTCCACCGCGTCGGGCTGGATCGCCAGGGCCACGCGCCGGCCGATGATTTCTTCCAGCGCCTCGCGCAGCTCGTAGATCTCGTCGGCTTCCTCGAACGCGATCTCGCGCACGAAGACGCCGCGGTTCTTCTCGTTGCGCACGAGGCCCGCCTCTTCCAGTGCGCGCAACGCCTCGCGGATCGGGCCGCGGCTGGTGTTGAAGCGCTGCGAGAGCTCGCTCTCGTTGATGCGGCTGCCCACCGGGAGCTCGCCCGTCATGATCAAACGCTCGATTTCTTCCTGCATCAGCATCGGCAGCGAGCTGGACTGGAGGAACGCGAGGGCGGCGGAGTGATTGCTGGTGACCATGGTGCGTATTTTCCCGAAGGATCGTCAACTGTCAACAATTTTTTATTGACAGTCATCAATCAGCAACCTACATTGCAAACACCGGATGGCGTTGCCCACCCTCGCGCTGGCGCCAGCCCTCACCCTTCTTCAGTGACAGCCAGCCTTTCAGGAGAAACAGATGACGATGAAACAAAGCACGCGCCGTCTCACGGCCGCCCTGTGTGTTGCGGCCCTCGGCCTCGTGTCCGGCAGTGCGTGGGCGCAAAAGACGCCGCTCCTGGTCTACACGGCGCTCGAGACCGACGCCATGAAGCTGTACAAGGACGCGTTCGAGAAGGCCAACCCCGACATCGAAGTGAAGTGGGTGCGCGACTCCACCGGCATCGTCACCGCCAAGCTGCTGGCCGAAAAAGCCAACCCGCAGGCCGACGTGGTGGCCGGCCTGGCCGCCAGCAGCCTGGCGCTGCTGCAGCAGGAAGGCATGCTGCTGCCTTATGAGCCCAAGGGCTTCAAGGAGCTGAACCCCGCGTACTCCGACGCCGCACGCCCGCCCGCCTGGGTCGGCATGGACGTGTGGGCCGCCACCATCTGCTTCAACACGGTCGAGGCCAAGAAGCTCGGCCTGCCCAAGCCCGAGAGCTGGAAGGACCTGACCAAACCCGTCTACAAGGGCACGATCTCGATGCCGCACCCCGCCTCCAGCGGCACGGGCTACCTCGACGTGTCGTACTGGCTGCAGAACATGGGCGACGCCGAAGGCTGGAAGTACATGGACGCGCTGCACCAGAACATCGCGCAGTACGTGCACTCGGGCTCCAAGCCCTGCAAGCAGGCGGGCGCGGGCGAGTTCCCCATCGGCATCTCGTTCGAGTTCCGCGCGCACCAGGTGAAGAAGTCGGGCGCGCCGGTCGACCTGATCTTCCCCAAGGAAGGCCTGGGCTGGGACATCGAGGCCACCAGCCTCATGAAGACCAGCACGAAGCTGGCGCAGGGCAAGCGCTTTGCCGACTGGATGGCGAGCAAGGAAGCCAACCAGATCAGCGCGCGCTGGTGGGCGGTGGTCGCCTACCCGGGCGTGGTCTCCAAGCTCGAAGGCATTCCGGACAACTACGAGAAGCTGCTGGCCAAGAACGACCTGAACTGGGCTGCGAAAAACCGCGAACGCATCCTCGCGGAGTGGAGCAAGCGCTACGAGGGCAAGGCCGAACCCAAGTAAGCCCGACGGCATCCCCCGGTTTTCAATTCAAGGGTGCCGCCGCAGCTGGTGACGCCCTCCAACGACGAGTGCGAAAAATGGACATGACCGACACCCGCTTCATCGCCAGCCAGTTGACTCCCACCTCGGCCCCGCCCGCGGCCCTCGAGATCGTCGGCGTTCGCAAGGACTTCGAGACCTTCAGCGCGCTGCGCGACGTGCACCTGCGCGTGAACCCCGGCGAGATGCTGTGCTTTCTCGGCCCCTCGGGCTGCGGCAAGACCACGCTGCTGCGCATCATCGCGGGCCTGGAGACGCAGACCGCCGGGCAGATCCTGCAGAACGGCAAGGACGTCTCGTGGCTCTCGCCGGACAAGCGCGACTACGGCATCGTGTTCCAGTCGTACGCGCTCTTTCCCAACCTGTCGATCGCCGAGAACGTGGGCTACGGCCTCGTCAACAGCCGTGCGAAGCGCGGCGAGATCAAGGCACGCGTCGACGAGCTGCTGAAGCTGGTCGGCCTGCCGACCTCGGGCGCCAAGTACCCGAGCCAGCTCTCGGGCGGCCAGCAACAGCGCGTGGCGCTGGCTCGCGCACTCGCCACGCGGCCCGGCCTGCTGCTGCTGGACGAGCCGCTGTCGGCGCTCGACGCGCTGGAGCGCATCCGCCTGCGCGGCGAGATCCGCCGGCTGCAAAAGCAGGTCGGCATCACGACCATCATGGTCACGCACGACCAGGAAGAAGCGCTGTCGATGGCCGACCGCATCGTGGTGATGAACCACGGCGTGATCGAGCAGGTCGGCACGCCGATGGAAATCTACGAGCAGCCGGCCACGCCCTTCGTGGCCGACTTCGTGGGCAAGGTCAACGTGCTGCGCGCGATGGCGCTGGGCAACCAGCGCTTCCAGGTCGGCGACATGGAGCTGCAGTGCGACGCCTGCGACGGCGCCTTCGAGCCCGGCGACGCGGTCAACCTGTACCTGCGGCCCGAAGACCGCGCGGTGGAACACCTGCGCGAGGACACGCCCAACCGCCTGCAGGCCAAGGTCACGAAGGTCGAGTTCCTGGGCGGCCTGTGCATTGCCGAAGTGACGGCCGACGCGCTGCACGGCCAGACGCTGGGCCTGCACTTCTCGCTGAACCAGCTGCACGACCTGGACATCCGCGAAGGCAACACCATCGACATCGCGCTGCGCGCCAACCGCATCCGCGCCTTTGCCGCGCGCACCGCCAAGCCATGAACACGCTGGCACATCCCCGCCCTGTGCTCGCTGCACGCCCCGCCCTGCGCTGGAGCCGCGACGAGACCATCGCGCGCGCCATCCTGTTCGTGGTGATGGCGATGCTGTTCGTGTTCCTCATCGCGCCGCTCTTGACCATCCTGGCCCACGCGGTGCAGGACAAGAACGGCCGCTTCGTCGGCCTGGCCCACTTCATCACCTACTTCCAGACGCCGAGCCTGCTGCGCGCGGCCTGGAACTCGGTGTGGGTGTCGGCCGCGGTGGTGATGATCTCGGTGCCCACGGCCTTCGTGTTCGCCTACGCGCTCACACGCAGCCGCATGCCGGCGCCGCTGAAGGCGGTGTTCCGGCTCATCGCGCTCATTCCACTGCTCGCGCCCTCGCTGCTGTCGGCCATTTCGTTCGTGCAGTGGTTCGGCAACCAGGGCGCACTCAAGTTCCTGCTGGGCGGCGCCTCGATCTACGGCGCGCCCGGCATCATCCTGGCCGAGGTCTACAACACCTTCCCGCACGCGCTGATGATCCTGGTCACCGCGCTGTCGCTGGCCGACGGCCGGCTGTACGAGGCGGCCACGGCCCTGCGCACGCGGCCCCTGCGCCAGTTCATGACGATCACCCTGCCCTCGTGCAAGTACGGCCTGATCAGCGCGGCCACCGTGGTCTTCACCTACGTGGTGAGCGACTTCGGCGCGCCCAAGGTCATCGGCGGCAACTTCAACGTGCTGTCGGTCGACGTGTTCAAGCAGGTGGTGGGCCAGCACAACTTCTCCATCGGCGCGGTGGTGGGCATGCTGCTGCTCATTCCGTCGATCATCTCCTTCGTGATCGACTACGTGGTGCGGCGCAAGCTGAAGGCGCAGCTCACGGCGCGCTCGGTGCCCTACACGCCCAAGCCGCGCAAGGTGGCCGATGCGCTGCTCACGCTGTTCTGCACCGTGGTCTGCAGCCTGCTGCTGGCCACCATCGGCATGGCGATCTACACCTCGGCGATCTCGCTGTGGCCCTACGACCTGTCGTTCACGCTCAAGCACTACCACTTCGTGCTGGTCGAAAGCGACATGGCCGCCGCCTACGGCAACAGCCTGCTGGTGGCCATGGTCACGGCGGTGGCCGGCTCGCTCATCGTGTTCGTGGGCGCCTACCTGATCGAGAAGACGCGCAACCTGGGCCTCATGCGCAAGGGCATGCACCTGATGGCGGTGCTGTCGATGGCGGTGCCGGGCCTGGTGCTGGGCCTGGGCTACGTGATGTTCTTCAACCATCCGGCCAACCCGCTGAACTTCCTGTACCAGACGATGGCGATCCTGGTCATCTCGATGGTGGTGCACTACTACACCTCGAGCCACCTCACGGCGGTGACGGCGCTCAAGCAGATCGACAACGAGTTCGAAGCCGTGTCGGCGTCGCTGAAGGTGCCGTTCTTCAAGACCTTCCTGCGCGTGACGGTGCCGGTGTGCTTGCCTGCCATCCTGGACATCGGGCGCTACTTCTTCGTGGTGTCGATGGCCAGCCTCTCGTGCGCCATCTTCCTGTACACGCCGGAGACCATCCTCGCGTCGGTCGCGATCATGCACCTGGACGACGCCGGCGACATCGGCCCGGCCGCCGCGCTGGCCAGCCTGATCGTCGTCACCTCGACGCTGGTATGCATCGCCTACGCACTGCTCACCCGCGTGCTGCTCGCACGCACGCAGGCCTGGCGCAACCTCGCCCGTGGCTGAACGAACACCCTACCTCTCGCCCCTCATTCCCTTTCCCTGCCTGGAGACACCATGAGTCAAGCCGCCCACCCCATCCTGCTCACGCCCGGCCCCCTGACCACCTCGGACCGCACCCGCCAAGCGATGCTGCGCGACTGGGGTTCATGGGACGCCGACTTCAACCAGATCACGGCGCGCATCCGCAAGGAAGTGCTCAACATCGTGCACGGCACGGGCACGCACGAATGCGTGCCCCTGCAAGGCAGCGGCACCTTCTCGGTCGAAGCGGCCATCGGCACCATCGTGCCGCGCAACGGCCATGTGCTGGTGCCGAGCAACGGCGCCTACTGCCAGCGCCTGGCCAAGATCTGCAAGGTGCTGGGCCGCAAGCTCACCACCATCGACTACACCGAAGAGAAGCAGGTCTCGCCCGCCGACGTCGACCGCGCCCTCGCGGCCGACCCGAGCATCACGCACGTCGCGGTGGTGCACTGCGAAACCGGCGCCGGCGTGCTCAACCCGCTGCACGAGATCGCGCTGGTGGTCGCCAAGCATGGGCGCGGCCTGATCATCGATGCGATGAGCTCCTTCGGCGCGCTGGGGATCGACGCGCGCAAGACGCCCTTCGATGCCGTGGTCGCCGCCTCGGGCAAGTGCCTCGAAGGCGTGCCGGGCATGGGCTTCGTCGTCATCAAGCGCAGCACGCTCGAGAAGTGCGAAGGCAACTGCCACTCGCTGAGCATGGACCTGTACGACCAGTGGGTCTACATGGAGAAGACCACGCAGTGGCGCTTCACGCCGCCCACGCACGTGGTGGCCGCGCTCGACACCGCCATCGCGCAGTACATCGAGGAAGGCGGCCTGCCCGCGCGTGGCGGGCGCTACACGCGCAACTGCAAGGCGCTGGTCGACGGCCTCGCCACGCTGGGCTTCCGGCCCTTTCTCGACCCGGCCATCCAGGCACCGATCATCGTCACCTTCCACGCACCCGACGATGCCAACTACGACTTCAAGACCTTCTACCAGGAGGTGAAGAAGCGCGGCTACATCCTCTACCCCGGCAAGCTGACGCAGGTCGAGACCTTCCGCGTGGGCTGCATGGGGCACTTCGGCGACGCGGGCATTCCGGGCGCGGTGGCGGCCATTGCCGACACGCTGAAAGCGATGGGCATCCGGCAGGTGACGGCGGCCGTCGCGGCCTGAAGCACCTGTGAGCGGACCGGCGCATTGCAGCGCCGGTCCTACAACGCGGGGGTGATGCGCTTCGCATAATGTCCCGCATGACGGTTCTGCGCAGCGACATCCCTGCCCGCCTGGACCGCCTGCCGTGGTCGCGCTGGCACTGGCGCGTGGTGATCGCGCTGGGCGTGGCCTGGATCCTCGACGGCCTCGAGGTCACGCTGGTGGGCTCCATCGGCGCGGTGCTGGAGCGGCCCGACACGCTCGGACTCACGGCCTCAGAAATCGGCTGGTCGGGCTCGATCTATATCGCGGGCGCGGTGATCGGCGCGCTGGTCTTCGGTCGGCTCACCGACCGGCTCGGTCGCAAGAAGCTCTTCCTGCTCACGCTCGTGGTCTACACGCTGGGCACGCTGGCCACGGCCTTCTCCCCCAACTTCGCCTTCTTTGCGCTGTGCCGCTTCGTCACCGGGCTGGGCATCGGCGGCGAGTACGCGGCCATCAACTCGGCCATCGACGAACTCATTCCGGCGCGCGTGCGCGGGCGCGTCAACCTCGCGATCAACGGCAGCTTCTGGATCGGTGCGGCGCTCGGTGCGGCGCTGAGCCTGGTGCTGCTCGATGCGCGCGTGATCGGCCCCGTGTGGGGCTGGCGCGCGGGCTTCGCGCTGGGCGCGGTGCTGGCGGTGGCCATCCTGCTGGTGCGGCGCCATGTGCCCGAGAGCCCGCGCTGGCTCATCGCGCACGGACGCGCGGATGAGGCCGAGCGCATCGTCGCGGACATTGAGCGCGAAGTCGAAGTGCAGCACGGCCCGCTGCCCACCGCGCAAGGCCACGTCGTGTACACCGCCGCGCGCCAGAACAGCCCGCCGATGCGCGAGGTGGCGCGCGTGCTGCTGCGGCGCTACCCGGCGCGCAGCGTGGTGGCGACGGCGCTGATGGTGTCGCAGGCCTTTTTCTACAACGCGATCTTCTTCACCTACGCGCTGGTGCTCACGCGCTTCTACGGCGTGGCCGAGGGCCGCGTGGCGCTGTACATCTTTCCGTTTGCGCTTGGCAACGTGCTCGGGCCGCTGCTGCTGGGCCCGCTGTTCGACAGCGTGGGCCGGCGCAGGATGATCGCGCTGACCTATGTGCTGGCCGGCGTGGGCCTGGCGCTCACGGGCTGGGCCTTCATGCAGGGCTGGCTCGACGCGCGCAGCCAGGCGCTGTGCTGGTCGGCGGTGTTCTTTCTTGCGTCGGCGGCGGCCAGCTCGGCCTACCTGACCGTGAGCGAGGTGTTCCCGCTGGAGATGCGCGCCATGGCCATCGCGATCTTCTACGCCATCGGCATGGGCGCGGGCGGCTTCGCGGCGCCGGTGCTGTTCGGGATGCTGATCGAGACCGGCAGCCGCGGCGCGGTGATGGTGGGCTACCTGATCGGTGCCGTGCTGGTCATCGTCGCGGGGCTGCTGGCGCTGCGCTACGCGGCCGATGCGGAGCGCAAGCCGCTGGAGGAAGTGGCGCCGCCGCTGTCGTCGGAGGCCGGCGGCGAGCGGCCCTGAAGGCGGCTACAGCGCGCAGGTACGGAAGCCGAAGAAGCCGTCGTCGGCATCGGGAAGCGCAAAGCCACGGCGGCGCGGCGAGCGCAGGCGCGCACGCGTCGCGAACGAGGCGCCGCGCAGCACGCGCGCCCGGCCGAAGGCGGCCACCGGATCGAACTCGCCACCGGCGCTCCACGGATCGGCCCGGAAGCCCGGCCAGGGCTGCAGCGTGCCTGCCGTCCACTCGTGCACATCGGCCCAGCGAAAGCCGCGCCGCGCGGCCGTGTGGGCGGCGATTTCCCATTCGACCTCGGTCGCGATGCGCCGGCCGGCCCAGCGCGCCCAGGCGTCGGCCTCCCACCAGCTCAGGTGCACGGCGCTGTGGTGCCCGGCCGCGCGCACGGTGACGCCGAAGCGCTGCTGCAGCACCGAGCCGCCGGTGCCGTTGCGCGACACGCCGATCTGCTCCACATGGCGCGGCCCGCGCCGGCCTTCGGTCTGCGCGGCGAGCCAGCGCCAGCCGTCGCTGTGCCACAGTTCCTCGCGGTCGTAGCCGCCGTCGTCGACGAACTCGATGTACTGGTCCCAGGTGACGGGCTGGGCGTCGATCTCGAACTCGGGCACGTCGACGCGGTGCGCCGCGCCCTCTTGCGCAAACAGGAAGCCGCTGTGCTCGGGCAGGCCGAGCTCCCAGCGTGTGGCCGGCAGCAGCAGCGGCTCGCGCGTGACGGCGGTGGGCGGCTGCTCGATGTTCAGCGGCAGGCCCAGCGTCTGCGCCAGCACCACGAGCTGCTCGCCGCGCAGGTCTTCATGGAAGAGCGCGAGCCGGTAGAAGTACAGGCCGGCGTCGGTCTCGGCGGCGTTCTCGAGCAGCTCGAGCGTGCTTTCGAGGGTTTCGAGCAGGTAGGCCTTGGTCTGGCCCAGGCCCGGCAGGTCGGGCGACCAGCAGCGCTCGGCCGCGCCCTGGGCCGGGTTCCACCAGTCGTCGGCGTCGGGGTCGATGGCGGCCAGCCGCGTGGGGCGCACGGGGCAGTCGATGCCGAAGGCGCGCTGGGTGTTGCGCCCGATCCACCATTCGGCGAACCAGCCGATGTGGCCCGCCAGCCAGACCGGCGGCACCACGCCCGGCTGCGGCGGCACGCGCATGGCTTCGCCCAACGCCTGTTCGAACAGGGACAGCAGGTGCAGCGTGTGGTTGCGCGCGTCGATGAGGGCCAGCGAGAGCAGGTCGCGGCCGGCGCGGCGCATGTCGGGGGAGTCGATCGACAGGGGCGGGCTCGCCGCACCGAAGGGCGTCGAAGGCGGCGGGCTCGAAGACATGGGCCATTATGGCGACCGCCCGACAGGCCCTCTGACGACGCGGATTCCGGGTAAACCCGAGTTTGTGTCAAGGCAATACTAAGGTTCACCGAGATACCATTGCGGGCTTTGCGCGCAGCCCCCACCAGGGGCCGGCGCTTCACCTTGGGCTTCGCGGGAGACACCCCTTGTCTGTATTCCTCAAATTCGCGGCCGTCATGGACTGGGTCAGCGAAAAACTCGGCAAATTTGCCGGCTATGCCGTTCTGGCCGCGTCGCTCATCTCGGCCGCCAATGCCTTCGTCCGGTACGGCTTCGACTTCAGCAACAACGCCTTCCTCGAGATTCAGTGGTATCTGTTCGCCGCCACCGTGATGCTCGGTGCGCCGGTGGTGCTGCGCTTCAACGAGCACGTGCGCGTGGACATCATCTACGGCAAGCTCAAGGGCCACGGGCCGGTGTATGTCGACCTGTTCGGCCTGACCTTCTTCCTGCTGCCGGTGATGGGCCTGCTGACCTACCTCACCTGGCCGTTCTTCTGGAACACCTGGGTGTCGGGCGAGATGTCGGGCAACATCGGCGGGCTGATCCGCTGGCCCGCCGCGCTGCTGATGCCCGTGGGTTTCTGCACGATGTTCCTGCAAGGTGTCGCCGAGATCATCAAGCGCATCGCCTACCTGCGCGGACTGATCGAGATGAACACGCACTACGAGAAGCCGGTGCAGTGATGGCGTTCGTCGCGCTTCGCCAGACCGCCCCGACCTTTCCCGCACAGCAGGACACGTAGACATCATGCACATGGAAAATTTCGCCCCGATCATGTTCGCGGGGCTCGTGGTGATCATGCTGATCGGGTTTCCGGTCGCGTTTTCGCTCTCGGCCCTCGGCCTGATCTGCGGCTTCTTCGCCATCGAGATGGGCTGGTTCCCGGCCGGCTTCATGGCCAACCTGCCGCTCAACGTGTTCGGCATCCTGTCGAACGAGACGCTGCTGGCCATTCCGTTCTTCACGCTCATGGGAGCGGTGTTGGAGAAATGCGGGCTCGCCGAGGACATGCTCGACTCGATGGGCCAGCTCTTCGGCCCGATCCGCGGCGGCCTGGGCTACTCGGTGATCATCGTGGGCTTCATCCTCGGCGCCATCACCGGCACGGTGGCCGGCCAGGTGATCGCGATGGCGATGATCTCGCTGCCGGTCATGATGCGCTACGGCTACAACATGCGTTACTCGACCGGCGTGCTCGCCGCCTCGGGAACCATCACGCAGCTGGTGCCGCCCTCGCTGGTGCTGATCGTCATGGCCGACCAGCTCGGTACCGACGTCGGCCAGATGTACAAGGGCGCCTGGGGTCCGTCGATCCTGCAGGTGGTGATCTTCGCGATCTACACCTTCCTGGTCTCGCGCATCCGCCCGCACTACGTGCCCGGCCTGCCCGCCACGGCGCGCACGCTGCACGGCTGGGCGCTGTGGGGCAAATGCCTGCGCGGCATCATCCCCTCGGCCATCCTGATCTTCGCGGTGCTCGGCTCGATGGGCGGCCTGCCCTTCATGGACAAGGCCATCGCCACGCCGACCGAGGCCGGCGCCATGGGCGCGGTGGGCGCGCTGGTGCTGGCGCTCATTCACCGGCGCCTGAACTGGGCGCTGATGAAGGACGCGATGGAAGGCACCATGCGCCTCACGGCGATGGTGGTGTTCATCCTGATCGGCTCGCGCGTGTTCTCGCTGGTGTTCCAGGGCGTGGACGGCGCCAAGTGGATCGAGCACATGCTCTCGGGCCTGCCGGGCGGCCAGATCGGCTTCCTGATCGCGGTCAACATCTTCGTGTTCTTCCTGGCGTTCTTCCTCGACTTCTTCGAGATCGCCTTCATCATCCTGCCGCTGCTGGGCCCCGTGGCCCACAAGCTGGGCATCGACATGGTCTGGTTCGGCGTGCTGCTGTGCGTGAACATGCAGACCTCGTTCATGCACCCGCCGTTCGGCTTCGCGCTGTTCTATTTACGGGGCATCGCCGACACCCTGTTCAAGAACGGGGCGTTGCCCAAGAAGGTGGAGTCGCGCGACATCTACCTGGGCGCCGTGCCCTGGGTCGTGATGCAGCTGCTGCTGGTGGCCATCGTGATCTTCTTCCCGCAGACGGTGACCGTGTTCCTCGAGAAGGAAAAGGTCGTCGACATCGACAAGGTCAACCTCGACATGCCGGTCGATCCGAACGCGCCGCCCGCCACCGACAACGGCGTGAACATGGAAGACCCGTTCGGCAACCAGAAGACGCCCGAGGAAACGCCGGCGCCGGCGGCCCCGGCGGCGGGCGAAGCTTCCAAGCCGTGAGCGACGCCCGCCCCGGCGACGCCCCGAACGACCACCCCGCGACGACAGAAGGCGGCCCGCTCGAAAGCGCCGCCTTCCCGCCGCTGCTGCGCACGCTGGCGGTGGTGCTGGTGGTCGATCTCTTCGCCTTCGCGCTGTGGAGCCTGCCGTCGCTGCGCACCACCAGCTGGTCGGCCACCAGCCTGTTCGTCTTCGGCGTGGCGGGCCTGTGCGTGATCTGGGTCGGCTACTGGATCGTCTACAGCCGCACCCGCCTCGAAGGCGACGTGCTGACGCAGACCTGGCTGTGGAACAAGCGCGTGAGCGCGCAGGACGTGGCGCAGCTCAAGCTGGTGCACATCCGCATGCTCGAGCGCGTGATCGCGCCGCGCCTGCTGGTGCGCCGGCGCTTCGGCGGCATCACCTGGTTCCATGCCTACGACCCGCAGGTGCTGATCGCGTTCGGCGAACAGGTGGCGATGCGCACGCTGCCGTCCGCGCCACCGCCCTCCCCCGAACCCGACCCCGACCCCGACCCCGCGTCCAAATGAAAAAAGCCCCGCCGAAACCGGCGGGGCTTTTTTTCTTGTGAGGTGCGAAGCGCCGGGTTGCGGCGCCGCGTGCCTTACAGCTTCTGCTGTTGCATGAAGCGGTCGAAGGTGCCTTCGGTGTAGCGGAACCAGGCGTTCTGGTCGGCCAGGAACTTGGACCAGTCGCTGTAGATCTTCTTCCACTCGGGGTTGCTGTTGTTCAGGTCCGAGTAGATCTGCTGGGCCGACTTGAAGGCGGCGTTCATCACGTCCTGCGAGAACGGACGCAGCTTGGTGCCCGAGCCCACGAGCTGCTTGAGCGCGATCGGGTTCTTGGCGTCGTACTTGGCCGTCATCGTGATGTTGGCGTGCGCGGCAGCCGCTTCGACCACGGCCTTGAAATCGGCCGACAGGCTTTCCCATGCCTTGGTGTTGATGTAGAAGTCGAGCTCGGGGCCGCCTTCCCACCAGCCGGGGTAGTAGTAGAACGGGGCGATCTTGTTGAAGCCCAGCTTCTGGTCGTCGTACGGGCCGACCCATTCGAGACCGTCGAGCGTGCCCTTTTCGAGCGCGGGGTACAGGTCGGCACCGGGGATCGATTGCGGGATCACGCCGAAGGGCTCGAGCACCTTGCCGGCGAACGGGTTGGTGCGGAACTTCAGGCCCTTCAGGTCGGCGACCGACTTGATTTCCTTGCGGAACCAGCCGCCCATCTGCGCGCCCGTGTTGCCGCCCGGCAGGTTGATGATGTTGTACTTGGCGTAGAAGGCGCGCATCAGCTTCAGGCCGTTGCCTTCGTACATCCAGGCGTTCTGCTGGCGGGTGTTCATGCCGAAGGGCACGGCGCAACCCAGGCAGAAGGTCGGGTCCTTGCCGTAGAAGTAGTAAGGCGCCGTGTGCGCCATTTCGACCGCGCCGCTCTGGATGCCGTCGACCACGCCGAAGGCGGGCATCAGCTCGCCGCCCGCGTGCACGGAGATCTGGAACTTGCCGCCCGTCATGTCGCTCACGCTCTTCGAGAACACCTCGGCGGTGCCGAAGATGGTGTCCAGCGACTTGGGAAAGCTCGATGCGAGACGCCAGCGAACGGTGGCTTGCGCGTGAACCGCGGGCGCGATGCCGGCAGCCAGAACGCCCGCGATGCCGGCGTTTTTGATGAGGGAACGACGATCCATTGAATTCACTCCGAGTGCTTTGGAAAAAACAAAACGCGGCTTGTGACCGCGTCAGGGACTTTTGTGAGTCCTTTTGATTGTAAAAACGCGCTTACAGGTGGCCGGCGGGGGTTTACCCTGCGACCTCTTGTCAAACGAAGCGTTTCTTGATCGCGGCGGCAATGCCGTCGGCATCGAGGCCGATCGATGCGAGCAGCTTGGCCGGATCGCCGTGCTCGATGAAGCGGTCGGGCAGGCCCAGTTGCAGCACCGGCTTCTGCACGCCCGCGGCCTGCAGGGCCTCGACCACCGCACTGCCCGCGCCGCCCATGATGGCGCCCTCTTCAAGCGTGACGAGCGCGTCGTGCGTGCCCGCGACCTGCAGCAGCAGTTCGACGTCGAGCGGCTTGGCCCAGCGCATGTTGACCACGGTGGCGTCGAGCGACTCGGCCGCGGTGAGCGCCGGGTACAGCAAGGTGCCGAAGGCGAGGATGGCGATGCGCTGGCCTTCGCGGCGGACCTCGCCCTTGCCGAAGGGCAGCGCGTCGAGCGTGAGATGCGGCGTGGTGCCGGCGCCCGCGCCGCGCGGGTAGCGCACGGCCACCGGATGGTTCTGTTCGTAGGCGCTCGTCAGCAGCTGGCGGCACTCGCGCTCGTCGGCCGGGCAGGCGATGCTCATGTTGGGAATGCAGCGCAGGAACGGGATGTCGTACGCACCCGCGTGCGTCGCGCCGTCGGCGCCCACGAGGCCCGCGCGGTCGAGCGCGAACACCACGGGCAGGTTCTGGATCGCCACGTCGTGGATCAGCTGGTCGTAGGCGCGCTGCAGGAAGGTCGAGTAGATCGCGACCACGGGCTTGAGGCCCTCGCAGGCCAGGCCGGCCGCGAAGGTGACGGCGTGCTGCTCGGCGATGCCGACGTCGTAGTAGCGGTCGGGGAAGCGCTTTTCGAACTCCACGAGCCCCGAGCCTTCACGCATCGCGGGCGTGATGCCCACGAGGCGGCCGTCGTGCGCGGCCGTGTCGCACAGCCACTGGCCGAAGACCTGCGTGAAGGTCTGCTTGGCCGCCGTGGTCGACTTGACCAGCCCCACCTGCGGATCGAACTTGCCCGGGCCGTGGTAGGCCACCGGGTCGGCTTCGGCCAGCTTGTAGCCCTGCCCTTTTTTCGTGACGACGTGCAGGAACTGCGGACCGTCCAGGTGCTTGAGGTTCTCGAGCGTGGGCACCAGCGAGTCGATGTCGTGGCCGTCGATGGGGCCGACGTAGTTGAAGCCGAACTGCTCGAACAGCGTGGCCGGCACGACCATGCCCTTGGCATGCTGCTCCAGGCGCTTGGCCAGCTCGAACAGCGGCGGCGCATTGCGCAGCACGCTCTTGCCGACGCTCTTGGCGGCGGCGTAGAAGTTGCCGCTCATGAGCTGCGCGAGGTAGCGGTTGAGCGCGCCCACCGGCGGGCTGATCGACATGTCGTTGTCGTTCAGGATGACCAGCAGCTTGCAGTCGCACACGCCCGCGTTGTTGAGCGCCTCGAAGGCCATGCCGGCCGTGAGCGCGCCGTCGCCGATGATGGCCACGGCATGGCGCTTCTCGCCCTTCTGCTTGGCGGCCATGGCCATGCCGAGCGCGGCCGAGATGCTGGTCGACGAGTGGGCGGTGCCGAAGGTGTCGTACTCGCTCTCGGTGCGCTGCGGAAAGCCCGAGATGCCGCCGAGCTGGCGCAACGTGGGCATGCGCTCGCGCCGGCCCGTGAGGATCTTGTGCGGGTAGGTCTGGTGGCCCACGTCCCACACCAGCCGGTCGTGCGGCGTGTTGAACACATGGTGCAGCGCCACCGTCAGCTCGACCGTGCCGAGGTTGGAGCTCAGGTGGCCGCCGGTGCGCGAGACGTTGTCGAGCACGCAGGCGCGCACCTCGTCGGACAGCTGCTTGAGCTGGGCCCGGTCGTACTGGCGGATCGGCGAAGGGTCGTGGAGAGTGGGAAGCAGCGGAGCCATGGTTTTTCTTTTCTCAGTGTTCCATCACGCATCGCATGACGCGCGGCGCACGAAACTGCCGCGATTCAGTCGGGGAGACACCGCAGAACCGGCTTTGCCGGGCTGCTGGTGTCGCCCCCTGAAAGGGGGTTGGCGAAGCGACACGAAGTGCGCGAAGACTGGGGGTAAGTTTCATCCTAGCGGTCGCGGTCGACCACCATGTGGGCCAGGGCGCGCAGTGCCGAGGTGTCGGCCAGGCCGCTCTTGTTCAGTGCGGCGATGGCATCGGCGAGCAGCTGGCTCGCCTGCGCGCGCGCGCCGTCCAGGCCGAGCAGCGACACGTAGGTGGGCTTGTCGGCTGCGGCGTCCTTGCCGGCGGTCTTGCCCAGGGTTTGCGAGTCGGCGGTGACGTCGAGGATGTCGTCGACCACCTGGAACGCCAGGCCGATGGCGGCGCCGTAGTCGCGCAGCGCCGCCAGCGCGGCCGGCGACACGGTGCCGCAGGCGGCGCCCATCTCGACGCTGCCCTGCAGCAGCGCGCCGGTCTTCAGGCGGTGCATTTCGCGCAGCTGGGTTTCGTTCAGTGCGATGCCGACGCTGGCCAGGTCGATGGCCTGGCCGCCGGCCATGCCCTGGCTGCCAGCGGCGCGCGCCAGCAGGCGGCACAGCAGGGCCTGCATCGCGGCGGGCACCTCGTCGCCCTCGGGCGCGAGCAGCTCGAAGGCCAGCGCCTGCAGCGCGTCGCCCGCGAGCAGCGCGTCGGCTTCGCCGAACTTCACGTGCACGGTGGGCTTGCCACGGCGCAGCACGTCGTTGTCCATGCACGGCAGGTCGTCGTGCACCAGCGAATAGGCGTGGATGAGTTCGGTGGCGCAGGCCGCACGCAGCGCGGCGTGGGCGTTGCCGCCGACCGCTTCATTGGCCGCGAGCACCAGCAGCGGCCGCAGCCGCTTGCCGCCGTCGAGCACGGCATAGCGCATGGCGTCACCCAGCAGCACCGGCGCATCGACGCCGACCCAGCGCGACAGCGCCGCCTCGACCGTCGCCAGATGAGGCTCGGCCCAGCCGGCCAGCGTCTTCGCGTCCCAGGGGGTGATGGCGGTGGAAGTCATCGGGACGGCGCTCATTCGGCCGTCCAGGGCTTGAGGCTGCCTGCGTCGAGCACCTTGATCTGGTCCTCGACCGCCTGCAGCTTGTCGCGGCAGAAGCCGAGCAGTGCGGCGCCGCGCTGGTAGCTGCCCAGCAGCTGGTCCAGCGGCAGCTGGCCCGATTCGAGTTCTGCAACCAGTTGTTCCAGTTCCTGGAGCCCGGCTTCGTAGCTGGCGGGCAGCGGCCCGGTGTCGGGCGTGGCCGCCGGGCTGGTCGTGGAAGGAGAAGGCACCTTGGGCATGCAACGAATCGTGGATGAAACGGAACATTTTAGGGCGGGGGCGCAACGAACCGCCGGGCAGCCTGCGCACGCGCGCGCGACCCTTTGCAACACCCTGTATGACGCCCGGGGATGCGAGGCCAAAACCCGGCGGGCGCAAAAATGCCCCCCGGGTACAATCCCCGCTTCCCCCGCCGGTCGCACCGGCACACCTCTTCGGGCCGTCACCCTTGCAGACGGCGCCTTCCGTTTTTTTCTTTTTTCTCCCTGTGGGGAGCTTGGTCAGGTCCTCCATGTCTGATTTAAGTCTTCAACTGCAGCAGGCCGCGAGCCAACTTCCAGTTACCGCGTATTTCGACGAGGCCTTGTACGCCCGCGAAATGCAGAACCTTTTCGCGCGAGGGCCCCGCTACGTCGGGCACCGACTGGCCGTGCCCGAGCCGGGTGACTTCCACACCCTGCCGCAAGAACACCAGGGCCGCGCGCTGGTCCACACGCCCAAGGGCGTGGAGCTCATCTCGAACGTCTGCCGCCACCGCCAGGCCCTCATCCTGCAGGGCCGGGGCCAGCTCGACACCCAGACCGGCGGCAACATCGTCTGCCCGCTGCACCGCTGGACCTACGCCGCCAAAGACGCGCGCACCACCGGCACGCTGATCGGCGCCCCGCATTTCGACCAGGACCCGTGCCTGAACCTGCACAACTACCCGCTCACCGAATGGAACGGTCTTCTGTTCGAGAAGAACGCCGACGGCAGCGGCCGCGACGTGGCGGCCGACATGGCGGGCCTGGGCCCGCAGGCCGACCTCGACTTCTCGGGCTACGCGCTCGACCGCGTCGAGCTGCACGAGTGCAACTACAACTGGAAGACCTTCATCGAGGTCTACCTCGAGGACTACCACGTCGGCCCGTTCCACCCCGGCCTGGGCAGCTTCGTCACCTGCGACGACCTGCGCTGGGAGTTCAAGCCCGAGTTCTCGGTGCAGACGGTGGGCGTGGCCAACCGCCTGGGCCGCGCGGGCAGCCCGGTCTACCAGAAGTGGCAGGAGCAACTGCTCAAGTACCGCGACGGCAAGCCGCCGAAGTACGGCGCGATCTGGCTCACCTACTACCCGCACGTGATGATCGAGTGGTACCCGCACGTGCTCACCGTGTCGACGCTGCACCCGGTGAGCCCGACCAGGACGCTCAACATGGTCGAGTTCTTCTACCCCGAGGAAATCGTCGCCTTCGAGCGCGAGTTCGTCGAGGCCCAGCAGGCCGCCTACATGGAAACCTGCGTGGAGGACGACGAGATCGCCGAGCGCATGGACGCCGGGCGCCGCGCGCTCATGCTGCGCGGCGACAACGAAACCGGCCCCTACCAGAGCCCCATGGAAGACGGCATGCAGCAGTTCCACGAGTGGTACCGCAACGCGATGCAACAACCACGCGCCTGAACGCCGCCCCGCCCCGCACCCGCCGGGGCTTTCTTTTTTCTGACCTGGATTCAATCGATGCAAGCGCTGTGGATGGTGCTCGGGGCCTTTCTGTTCGCCACCATGAGCGTGGTCGTGAAGGTGGCCTCGCAATGGTTCAACAGCGGTGAGATGGTCCTGGGGCGCGGCCTCATCGGCATCGTGTTCCTCTGGCTGCTGGCGCGCAACCGCGGCACCTCGCTCGCCACCAAGTACCCCGGCATGCACGCCTGGCGCAGCACCATCGGCGTGGTGTCGCTGGGCGCGTGGTTCTACGCCATCGCCCACATGCCGCTGGCCACGGCCGTCACGCTCAACTACATGAGCAGCGTGTGGGTCGCGGCCTTCCTGGTCGGCGGCGCACTGCTGGCCTGGGTGCCGGTGCCCGGGCGCGACGGCCGCATCGAGCGCCCGCCGCTGCAGGGCCCGCTGGTGATGACCGTGCTCGCGGGCTTTGCCGGCGTGGTGCTCATGCTCAAGCCCACGGTGGGCGGCGGCGACGGCTTCGCGGGCATGCTGGGGCTGCTGTCGGGCGTCACGGCCGCCTTTGCCTACATGCAGGTGGTGGCGCTGTCGCGCATCGGCGAGCCCGAGCTGCGCACGGTCTTCTATTTCGCGGTCGGCTCGGCCGTGGCCGGCGCCTTCGCCACGGCCGCGACCGGGTTTTCGGGCGGCAGTTCGTGGACGTGGCAGCATGCGCTGTGGCTGCTGCCGATCGGCTTGCTGGCCGCCCTCGGACAGCTGTGCATGACCCGCGCCTACGCCACCGCCAAGACCCAGGCCGGCACACTGGTGGTGGCGAACCTGCAATATTCGGGCATCGTGTTCGCGGCCTTCTACAGCGTGGTGCTGTTCGACGACCGCATCGACGCGGCCGGCTGGGGCGGCATGGCGCTGATCATCGCCAGCGGCATCGCGGCCACCGTGCTGCGGCAGCGGGCCGTGCCGAAGGCGCCGGCCGAGGAACACTGAACGCAGCAGCCACGGCACCCATCGCCGAACCATTTTTCGAAGGAGCTCCCGCCATGTACACCACCCTCATCTCCGTCGAACAACTCAGGCAGCTGCGCGAGGGCGACTCGCCCCTCATGGTGTTCGACTGCAGCTTCGACCTCATGAAGCCCGAGGCCGGCGCGCAGCTGTATGCCGCCGCGCACATCCCGGGCGCGCAGTACGCCAACCTCGACACCGACCTCAGCGCCAAGCATGGCCTGCCCGGCGCGCGCGGCGACGTGGTGGTGGCGCAGGACGACGGCGTGCCCGCCTCGGGCGGACGCCATCCGCTGCCCAGCCGCGAGAAGTTCGCGGCCTGGCTGTCGTCGGTGGGTTTTTCCAACACGATGCAGGCCGTGGTGTACGACCGCAACGGCGCAAACTACTGCGGGCGCCTGTGGTGGATGCTCAAGTGGATGGGCCACGACGCCGTGGCCGTGCTCGACGGCGGCCTGCAGGCCTGGCAGGCCGCGGGCGGCGAAGTGACCGACAGCGAGGAGCCCGCGCGCTTCCAGTCGAATTTCGTACAGGGCGAGCCGATCGCCAGGCTCGTGACCACCGACACCGTGGTGCGCCGGCTCGGCCAGCCTGACCAGAACCTGATCGACGCGCGTGCCGGTGCACGTTACCGCGGCGAGGTGGAACCTCTGGACCCGATCGCGGGTCACATCCCCGGGGCCCTGAACCGGCCCTTCGCCGACAACATCGGTCCCGACGGCAAGTTCAAGCCCGCCGCGCAACTGCGCGCCGAGTTCGAAGCGCTGCTCGCGGGGCGCGATGCGGCGACCGTCGTCCACCAGTGCGGCAGCGGCGTGAGCGCCGTGCCCAACCTGCTCGCGATGCAGATCGCGGGGTTCGGGACGACCGCGCTCTATGCCGGCAGCTGGAGCGAATGGAGCAACACGCCGGGGCTGCCGACCCGGCAAGGCGCAGAACCATGATGCACACCCTGCACACCCGACTTCGACGCACGTCGTCCGGCTTCGCACTGACCGCCGCCGCGCTGTTCGCGGCCGCCATCCTTCCCGCACAGGCCCAGCAACAGCACGCGCATGTGCACGGCCAGCTCAAGCTCGACGTGGCCATCGACGGGCCCACCATCGTGATCGCCATGGAGTCGCCGCTGGACAACATCGTCGGCTTCGAGCGCGCGCCCAAGACCGACGCCGAGAAGAAGACCGTCGAAGCCGCCATCGCCCAGCTGCGCGCGGCCGACAAGCTCTTCACCATCGACCCCGCCGCCAACTGCAAGCTCGGCCCCGTCGACCTGCGCTCCGGCGCGCTCGGCCTGGGCAACCCCGACCCCGCCGAATCGAGCGGGCATGCCGACCTCGACGCTTCCTTCTCCTTCAACTGCACACAGGCCGCCGCCGCGAAGTTCATCGACCTGAACCTGTTTACGGCCTTCAAGGGCGCACGCCAGATCGACGTGCAGATCGCCAGCGCGCAAGGCCAGTTCAAGCGCCAGCTGAAGCGCCCGAGCGGCGCGCAGGCGGCGCAGCCTTCCCGCCTGACGCTGGGCAAGTGACAGCGTGAGCACCCTCCCGCAGGCCGAGACCACGCACTTGCGCGTCGTGCTCGCCGCCGAAGCCCTGCGCTTCACCTGGCCCGGCGTGAAGACACCCTGCATCGACATCGAGGCCCTGCGCATCACGGCGGGCGAGTCCGTGTTCCTGCACGGCCCGAGCGGCTGCGGCAAGAGCACGCTGCTGTCGCTGCTGGCCGGCGTGCTGGTGGCCAACGAAGGCCGCGTCACGCTGCTGGGCCACGACTGGGCCAAGCTCTCGGGCACGCAGCGCGACCGCGCCCGCGTGGCGCACGTGGGCTACATCTTCCAGCAGTTCAACCTGCTGCCCTACCTGAGCGTGCTCGACAACGTGCTGCTGCCCTGCCGCTTCTCGGCACGGCGCGAGGCGCAGGCTGCGCGCAACGGCAGTTCCCGCGACGAAGCGGAGCACCTGCTCGACCAGATGGGCCTGGACCGCGCGCTGTGGAAGCGCCAGGCGCTGCAGCTGTCCGTGGGCCAGCAGCAGCGCGTGGCCGCGGCGCGCGCGCTCATCGGCCAGCCCGAGGTCGTCATCGCCGACGAGCCCACCTCCGCGCTCGACGAAGACCGGCGCGAAGCCTTTCTCGACGTGTTGCTCACGGCCTGCGCCGTGAACCACAGCGCGCTCGTGTTCGTGAGCCACGACCAGCGCATCGCGCCACGCTTTGCGCGGCACGTGCTGCTGCCGGAGATCAACCGTGCGGCATCGAGCGCGATGGCGGTGGACGCATGAAAGCGTTGTTCTCCATTGCCTGGCGCAGCGCCTGGAACCGCCGCTTCACGCTCGCGCTCACCGTGTTCTCGATCGCGCTGTCGACCTTCCTGCTGCTGGGCGTCGAGCGCATCCGCACCGAGCTGCGCGAGAACTTCGCGTCGTCGGTCTCGGGCACCGACCTCATCGTGGGCGCGCGCACCGGCTCCACGCAGTTGCTGCTGTATTCGGTGTTCCGCATCGGCGCGGCCACCAACAACATCTCGTGGAAGAGCGTGCAGGCCTTGCAGGCGCACCCCGGCGTCGACTGGGTGGTGCCGCTGTCGCTGGGCGATTCGCACCGCGGCTTCTCGGTGCTTGCCACCACGCCCGAGTACTTCTCGCACTTCCGCTACGGCGACCGCCAGACCTTGAAGCTGCGCGAAGGCAAACCCTTCGACGCGCTGTTCGATGCCGTGGTCGGTGCCGAGGTGGCCGACAAGCTCGGCTACCACGTGGGCCAGAAGATCACGCTCGCCCACGGCAGCGGCGAGCTCAACGTGGCCGAGCATGCCGACAAGCCCTTCACCGTGGTGGGCGTGCTCGCGCGCACCGGCACGCCGGTCGACCGCACGGTGCACATCGGCCTGGCGGCGATGGAAGCCATCCACCTCGAATGGGTGGGCGGCGCGCCGATGCCGGGCGTGAAGATTCCCGCCGAGCAGGTGCGCAAGTTCGACCTCACGCCCAAGAACGTGACGGCTGCGCTCGTGGGCCTGAAGAACCGCGCCGCCGTGTTCGGCGTGCAGCGCTGGATTTCCACCTATACCGGCGAACCGCTCATGGCCATCCTGCCCGGCGTGGCGCTCGACGAACTGTGGAGCGTGATCGGCATCGGCGAAAACGCGCTGCTGCTGATGTCGGCCCTGGTTGCGCTCGTGAGCCTGGCGGGGCTGGTGTCGGTGGTGATGGCGGGCCTGAACGAACGCCGCCGCGAGCTCGCCGTGCTGCGCGCCGTGGGTGCGGGCCTGCGCCATGTGCTGGCGCTGCTGGCGCTCGAAGGCGCACTGGTCACCGTGCTCGGCGTGCTGCTGGGCGTGACGATGGCGGTGCTCGGCATCGCCCTGCTCTCGCCATGGCTGCAGGCGCAGTTCGGGCTGACGCTGAGCCTGTCCGAACCTACACTGAACGAATGGCTGCTGACGGCGAGCCTGCTGGTCGCCGGCTGGCTCGCGAGCCTGCTGCCCGGCATCCGGGCCTATCGACTGTCGCTGGCCGACGGCCTTTCTCCGAGAATCTGACCATGACGAAGACCTCCACACCCCGTGTGCTCACCGCCCTGTCGATGCTGCTGGCCGGCGCCGGCCTCGCAGCCGCCGCCTGGGCCGCCGAGCCCGCACCGAAGGACACCACCGCGACCAACCCGCTGGGCGGCAAGCCGGCCGCCACCGCGCCGCAGGCCGCGGCGGGCCAGCCGCGCCAGATCAGCTGGGAAGAACTGGTGCCCAAGGACTGGGACCCGGCCAAGGCCTTCAAGGGCATCGACCTGAGCACGCTCGACGACGGCGACCCGCGCGCCAACGAGCTGCTGATGAAGATGCAGGAAGTGTCGAACAACGCGCCCACCAACCCCGCGCTCAACGGCGTGGAAGTGAAGATTCCCGGCTTCATCGTGCCGCTCGAAGAAGCCAAGGGCGAGGTCACCGAGTTCCTGCTCGTGCCCTACTTCGGCGCCTGCATCCACACGCCGCCGCCGCCGGCCAACCAGATCCTGCACGTCATTCCGCAAAAGGGCGCCAAGTTCCGCGCCATGGACACCGTGTGGGTCACCGGCAAGCTGCAGACGCTGCGCAACGACTCGATGATGGGCGTGAGCGGCTACCACGTGAAGGCCAGCAGCGTCACCAAGTACTCGGGCGGCGCCAAGTAACGACAAAGAGGTCTTTCCCCGGGCGATCGCCACGTCGCCCGGTGGTCTCGTGGTCCTGCGCCGACAGCACAGGCGGCGCACCGCCGACACAGACCGTTGCATCCGGGGCGCAGGCTGTGTCATCGCCTGCTCTGGCCCGCCGTTGAAGGAGTTCCGGGCACCCTGCCGGCGTCTTCAGGACATGCCAGATGACACCCTCTCCCCACCGCCCCCTCCTTCAGCGGCGCCTCATGGCTTCGCTGTGCGTCGCAGCGTTGTTCGTTGCAGGCTGCGACAAGCCCGCACCACCACCTCCCGCCGCTGAAGCACCGGCCACCCAGGCCCCCGCGCCCGTCGCCGCGCCGGTGCCGGC
This sequence comes from Variovorax sp. V118, assembly GCF_041154445.1. Taxonomy (GTDB): domain Bacteria; phylum Pseudomonadota; class Gammaproteobacteria; order Burkholderiales; family Burkholderiaceae_C; genus Variovorax; species Variovorax boronicumulans. The sequence goes on from NZ_AP028663.1 coordinate 3,954,800, forward strand.
CGCCTACACGCCGCCCTCGGCCGAGCAGCTCTACCAGCTGGTCGCGCCCATCGCGCTGTACCCCGACAAGCTCGTCGCGCAGATCCTGGCCGGCGCCACCTACCCCGATCAGATCACCGCGGCCCACGGCTGGCTGCAGCAGAACCCCACGCTCAAGGCCGGCCCGCTCGCCGACGCCGCCAACCAGCAGCCGTGGGACCCGAGCGTGAAGTCGCTCACCGCGTTCCGGCCCGTGATGGACCAGATGGCCGGCAACATCGCGTGGACCACCTCGCTGGGCAAGGCCTACTACAACGACCCGGCCGACGTGATGAACGCGATCCAGGTGATGCGCCAGCGCGCGTCGAAGGCCGGCCGCCTCAAGAACAACGACAAGCTGCGCGTGGCGCGCGCCGCAACGCCGCCCAACTACACGCCCGGGCCCGACATGCAGCCGATGTACGCGGGCCCCCTGGTGATCGAACCGCCCGAGGAGCTCATCACCATCGAGCCCGTGCAGCCCGACGTGGTGTACGTGCCGCGCTACGACCCGCAGGTGGTGTACGACATGCCCGTGGCCGTCTACCCCGGCTATGCCTATGCACCGCCGCCGGTGGTGGTCGAGCCCGGCTACAGCCGCGGCCAGGTGGCCGCGGTGGGCGCGCTGGCCTTCGGCAGCGGCGTGATCGTCGGCTCGGCACTGGAGCGCCACGGCTGGGGCTGGAACGCCTGGAACATGAACTGGGGCGCGCCGCGCTGGCGCGACCGCGCGGCGCCGCCGCCACCGGCCTACCGGCCTGCGGTGGTCTACAACAACAGCACGTATGTGTCGCGCTCGACCACGGTGGTCAACAACGTGCGCAACGTCTACAACAACAACTACGCAGGCGATCGCAGCGGCGCGCCGATCGGCGCGCCGGCATGGCAGGCGGCGCAGCAGCAAGAGCAGCTGCAGCAACAGGCGCGTGCCCAGCAGCAGCAACAACAACAAGCGCTGATGCAGCAGCAGGCGGCCCAGGACCAGGTGCGCGAGCAACAGCAGGCCCAACAGGAACAGGCGCGGCGCCAGCAACAGGTGCAGCAGGAGCAGGCCCGTCGACAGCAGATGCAGCAGCAACAAGCGGCGCAGAACCAGCAGCGTCAGCAGCAGGCGCAGCAGGAACAGGCGCGCCGCCAGCAGCAGATGCAACAGGACCAGGCCCTGCGCCAACGCCAGGATCAGCAGGAACAAGCCCGTCGCCAGCAGATGCAGCAACAGCAGGCCACGCAGGACCCGCAGCGTCAGCAACAAGCCCAGCAGGAGCAGGCACGACGTCAGCAACAAGCCCAGCAGGAGCAGGCACGACGTCAACAGCAAGCGCAACAGGAACAAGCACTGCGTCAGCGGCAAGACCCGCAGGACCAGGCCCGTCGCCAACAGATGCAGCAACAGCAGGCCACGCAAGACCAGCAACGTCAACAACAGGCGCAGCAGGAACAGGCACGACGTCAGCAGCAAGCGCAACAGGAGCAGGCCCAGCGTCAACGCCAGGACCCGCAGGACCAAGCCCGTCGCCAGCAGATGCAGCAGCAACAGCAGGCCGCGCAAGACCAGCAGCGCCAACAACAGGCCCAGCAAGAGCAGGCGCGTCGCCAGCAGCAGGCGCAGCAACAGGAACAGGCATTGCGCCAACAACGCCAGGACCAGCAGGAGCAGGGCCGCCGCCAACAGATGCAGCAGCAACAGGCACAACAGGAACAGCTACGTCGCCAGCAGGAACAGCAGCAGGCCCAGGCCGCCCAGCAACAGCAACGGCAGGCGCAGCAGGAACAGGCCCGGCGCGCGCAGCAGATGCAGCAGCAGGCTCAACAGGAACAGGCCCAGCGAGCGCAGCAGATGCAGCAACAGGCTCAACAGGAGCAAGCCCGTCGTCAGCAGCAGTTGCAGCAGCAACAACAGGCGCAAGCCCAGGCCGCGCAACAGCAACGCCAGGCCCAGATGGAACAGGCGCGCCAGATGCAGATGCAACAGCAGCAGGCCGCCCAGGCCCAGCAACGCCAGCAACAGGAGCAGATGCAGCGCCAGCAGATGCAGCAACAACAGCAGGCCGCGCAGAACCAGGCGCGCCAGCAGCAGCACCAGCAGGAACAGATGCAACGCCAGCAGGCGCAACAGCAGCAGGCGCAGGCTCAGGCCGCCGCAGCGGCTGCCGCCGCCCATCGCCGCCGCCCGGGCGATCCCAACGCACCGCAGTGAACCCGCGGCTCCTGCCGCGGGCGCACTGCGCGCTACGAACTCAGTTCTTGCCGATCTCGGTCAGCAGCCGCGTCACGAGGTACAGGCGCGGCACGATCGAGTCGACCTCGATGTACTCGTCGCGCGCGTGGTAGCCGAAGCCCGCGAGGCCGAAGCTCTCGACCACCGTGGCCTTGCCCGAGCGGCCCGCGAAGCCCGCGTCGGTGCCGCCGCCGGTCATCGGCGTCAGCGCCAGTTCGCGGTCGAGTTCCTTGTAGATCGCCTGCGCCTTCTCGGCCAGCGCGCGGCCCTTGGCGCCCGCGACGAAGGCGGGGCGGCCCACCTCGACCTTCACCGTGGTCTCGGTGTTGGGAATCAGCTTGCCGCTGGCGATCTTGGCCTGCAGCGCCTCGGTGAGTTTCTTCTCGGCGCCGGGCTGCGTGATGCGGATGTCGCCCAGCGCCTGCGCCTTCTCGGTGATCTGGTTGATCGGGCCGGTGGCGCGCGCCACGGTCCAGTTCAGCGTCACGCCGGGGATGTCCTTGGCGAGGTCCTTGGTCTGCAGCATCTGGTACGACAGCTCGTACAGCGCGTTGCGGCCCAGCTCGGGCGCGGCGCCGGCGTGCGCCGCGCGGCCCTTCACCTCGAGCGTGGCCTGCGCGATGCCGGCCGCGCCGAGCAGCAGCGACTCGCCCTTGGCCACCGCCTTGGCAGCCGTCGGCTCGAAGGACAGCACCGTGTCGTGCAGGTCGGCCGTGGTCGCGATGAGTTCGCCCGAGCCCACCGAGCCCATCTCTTCGTCGGGGTTCACGAGCACGGTGAGCGTGTCGTAGTCGCGCCAGCCCGCATCGGCCAGGATCTTCAGCGACGCCATCATCACCGCGAGGCCGCCCTTGTCGTCGGCGATGCCGGGGCCGTAGATGCGGTTGCCGTCCACCTTGTAGGGCTGGCTGTTCAGGATGCCCGGCGCGTACACCGTGTCCATGTGGCCCTGCAGCATGATCTTGCGCTTGCCCGTGCCCTTGATCGTGCCGATGACGATGTCGGCGCCCGCGCCGGCCGAGGCCTTGCGGCGCTCCGTCTTGAAGCCGGCGGCCTTCAGGCGCCCTTCGATCACGTCGGCCATCTTCATCAGGCCCTCGACGTTCAGGCTGCCCGACTCGATGGACACCATCTCCTTCAGGTTGTCGATGACGGCGGGCTGCGCCTTCTCGGCAGCGGCCAGCAGCTTCGCGTCGGGGGCCGCCTGCACGGTGGCCACGGCGCCGAGCGCCAGGCCACAGGCCAGGGCGACGGAACGCAGGGAGAAGAAAGACGAGGTACGCATGGTCATGAGAGTCTCTTTTCCTGGAGTGATTGGCGGGCGCCAGCATAGCGACATGGCGGGCGAAGCGGCGCAAATCGGCGACAGCGCCCCGGCGGCGGTTTACAGTGCGCCGCACCCTTCCACACGCCGCCGATCCAAGACCATGAGCCTCGCGAACGACGCCAGATTCTGGGACCGCACATCTCGCCGCTACGCGAAGAGCGCCATCGCGGACGAGGCCGGCTACGCGCGCACGCTCGAGCGGACCCGCGCCCTCTTCCAGCCCGACGCGCGCGTGCTCGAACTGGGCTGCGGCACCGGCACGACGGCCCTGCGCCTCGCGGGCCACGTTCGCGCGTACCTGGCGACGGACATCGCCGAAGGCATGATCGCCATCGCCGAAGAGAAGCACGCCGCCGCCCCGATCCCCGGCCTGGCGTTCCGCGTGGCGACCGCCGAGACGCTGGCACCGGGCGAAGGCCCCTTCGACACCGTGCTGGGCTTCAACTACCTCCACCTGGTGCGCGACCTGCCCGGCACGCTGCGCCGCATCCACGCCCTGCTCGCGCCGCAGGGCCTGTTCGTCTCCAAGACGCCCTGCCTCGGCAACATGACCCCGCTGCTGCGGCTGGCCTTGCTGCCCGCGATGCGCGCGATCGGTCTGGCGCCGCATGCCGGCGTGTTCCGGGCGGCGGAGCTCGGGACGCATCTGCAGGCTGCCGGCTTCGAGGTGCTTGCGAGCGAGAACCACGCGACGAAGGGTGGAGAGAACCGCCCCTTCATCGTGGCGCGCAAACGGTGACCTGCACTTCGGCGCGTGGCGTCGCCCCGCCCCGATCCGCTACCATCCGAGCCGCGGTGCAAGCCGCGCCCGGGCCCGCGGGAAGGGTTGAACCCACTTGCCTTCTTCATGACGATCCACAGCCTTTTGTGCAGCCGGATTTGCGGGTCATCGGCGCCTGATGCACGGAGGTTTCCATGAAGCGCATTCCCGCCCGGCCCGACATCGGCCACCTGAAGAAGCAAGCCAAGGAACTGCTGGCGCTCTACCGCAGCAACGACCCCACGGCCTTTCACCGATTTCGCAGCGCCTTGCCGGCCGCATCGGGCAAGACCGACGGCGCCCTGGCCGCCCAGGCGTTGCGCCTGCACGATGCCCAATCGTGCGTGGCGCGCGAGTACGGCTTCGCCTCGTGGGCCGACCTGCAGGGCTTTGTCCACGCCCGCAGGGCGCAGGCCGATGACCCGGCCCAAGCAGTGCTCCATTGGCTGCGCCTCGTGTACGCGGGCGACATCGCCGGCGGCACGAACCGCGCACGGCCCGCGGTGGCCTTGCGTATGCGCGACGAGAACCCTGCCCTCGCGGCGGGTGGCGACCCTTGGGTGGCCTGCGCCATCGGCGACGAAGCCGCGCTGCGCCACGCCACCGCGCAAGACCCGGCATGGGTCCATCGCGCGGGTGGCCCGCTGCACCTGCCGCCGCTCGTGGCCGTCACGCATTCCGGCCTGATGCGACTGCCCGGCCATCGCGAACGCCTGCACGCGTGCGCGAAGTTCCTGCTCGACGCCGGCGCCTCGCCCGATCAATCGGCCGGCAACCGCTGGCCTCCCGCATCGCTCGAAGCGCCCGCCGACACCGAGCGGCTTTCCGCGCTGTACGGCGCGGCCGGCCAGAACCACGACCCCGAACTGACGAAGCTGCTGCTCGACGCCGGGGCCGACCCGAACGACGGCGAATCGCTGTACCACTCGCTGGACCAGCCTGCCTGCACGAAGCTGCTGCTGGAAGCCGGCGCGCGCGTGACGGGTTCCAACGCGCTGTACCGGGTGCTCGACCTGAACGACGTCGAAACGCTGCGCCTCCTGCTCGCACACGGCGGCGACGCGAACGAGCCGCCGCAGGGCCCACCCATCTCGGACTGGGGTTCACCGCTGCTGTGGGCCCTTCGCCGCCGCCGTTCACCGGCGCACATCGAGGCCTTGCTGGCCGCCGGCGCGCGACCGGATGCGTGCACGCCCGATGGCACGTCCGCGCGCATCATCGCCCTGCGCTTCGGGCTGACCGAGGTCGCGCGACTGCTGCAGGCCGCAAGCGGCGACCCGACGCCGCTCCCCACCAGCGAGGCCTTCATCGCAGCCTGCGCGCGAGGCGACGAAGCCACGGCGCGAGCGCTGCAGGTGCGGCCCCCTGGCCTCATCGGCGCGCTCGACCCCACGCAGCTTCGCCTGCTGCCCGAGCTCGCCGCCCAGGGCTGCAGCGATGCGGTGAAGGCGATGGTCACGCTCGGCTGGCCCCTCGAAGTCCGTGGCGGCGACTGGGACGCCTCGGCGCTCAACCACGCCGTGTTCTGCGGCGATGCGGCGCTCACCCGGTTCCTGCTCGACCACGGTGCCGACTGGCAGGCGCCGCACGGCTTCGGCGACAACGCCTGCGGCACCTTGTCGTGGGCCTCGCTCAACGAGCCCGTCGAAGGCGGCGACTGGGTCGGCTGCGCCCAGGCCCTGGTGGCGCACGGCATGCCTCCCGCGCGGCCCGACCCGCAGAACGCGGACGGTGTACTCATCGGTGCGCGGCGCAGCGTGTTCTCGGACGAGGTCACGGACTTCCTGCTGGGCGCATCGATGGCGTGAAGCCGGACGGTGCTGCGCGCTCAGCGCAGCACCATCGCCCCGAACACCACGATCAACAAGACCAGGTAGACCTTGGCGTGGATGCGGTCCGGAATGCGCCCGATCCACAGCGCGGCGACGCGGATGCCGATCCACGAGCCCACCACGAGCGCCGCCGCCGCGCGCACGTCGACATACCCGACATGCCACGGCCCGAACGCCGGCGTCGAGGTGGCGGACAGGGCCACGTAGGTGGCCGTACCCGCCAGCGCCACCGGCAGTGACAGCGGGTTGGCCATGGCCGTCGCGCGGCTCATCTCGATGCCGCGACGGCGCATGAGCGGCACCGTCATCACGCTGCCGCCGACGCCGAGGAACGCGGCAATCCAGCCGATCGCCAGGCCCGACAGCGTCGTGGCCGCGAGAGAGGGCGCCGCCTTGCTCGCCACGATCGGCGAAAGAAAGCCGGGGCGCAGCCAGCAGTCCACGATGGTCAGCGCGAGGTACGCCGCAAACGCCCAGCGCAGCCATTCCCCGTGGACCGCGGTGGCGGCCAGCGCCCCCAGCACCGCACCGGCACCGATGACGCCCAGCAGCGGCCGGATGTGCGACCAGTCCAGCGTCCCCGCTCGCTGATGGCGCCACGTGGCCAGCAGCGCGCCGAAGACCATCACGCAGGTGGACGTGGCCACCGCGATCTGCATGGCCGACTGCCCGACGGCGCTGTCGGCCGCGTTCAGCTGGGACAGCAGCTGGAAGAGCAACGGGACCACGACGAATCCACCACCGAAACCGAACAGCACGGTGGTGACGCCCGTCAGGCATCCGCACACCACCAACATCACATACAACGACACAAGGCACTCCATCGACACGGAAAGAAGCCTCGAGGCTAGAGTCCGAGGGGGCTGGCGCGCTTGCGATGTTCGGTCAACAATATTTGCGTTCCGGCCAACCCACCGATCCGCTGCCGTGCGCAACCAGTCTCTCGACACCCTCGACCCCACGCCCCGCGCCGTGCTGGCCATCGGCACCGACTACGCGCCCGGCACCCTGCTCGAAATGCACAGCCACCGCCGCGCCCAGTTTCTCTACGGCGCGACCGGGCTGATGGAGGTGGGCACGGACGACGGCGCCTGGGTCGTGCCGCCGCACAGCGGTGTCTGGATTCCGGCCGGCAAGCCGCACCGGGTGCGGATGGTGGGCGTCAGCACCCGCAGCCTCTACATCGAACCGGCCGCCGCGCCGCGCGGTGGTCCGCAGTGCGAAGTGCTGGCCGTGTCGCCGCTGCTGCGGCAGCTGCTGATCGAGGCCATCGACGTGCCGGCGCTGTACGACGAACGCGGCCGCGACGGCCTGTTGATGTCGCTGGTGCTGAAAGAAGTCGGCCGCGCGGCGGCCCTGCCCTTCTTTGCGCCGCTGCCGGGCGAGCCGCGGCTGGCGGCGCTGTGCATCGCCTTCCTGCACGCGCCCGACGTGCGCACGTCGCCCCTGGCCTGGGCGCAGCAGCTGCACCAGAGCGAACGCACCTTCAGCCGGTTCTTCCGCCTGCACACCGGGATGACGTTCGCCGAATGGCGCAGCCAGGCCTGCCTGCTCTCGGCCATGGCCCAGCTGGCAACGGGCCGCTCGGTGACCGCGGTGGCGCTTCAGCTGGGCTACGACAGCCCGGGGGCCTTCTCCACCATGTTCCGCAAGCGGCTCGGACAGAAGCCTTCGGCGTTCATCGCGGCCTGAGGCGCAGGTTCTCGCCCGCGGCGATGCATGGCATTCTTCGCCTGCTTGCCCACCGATTCACAGGGAGTGAAACCAATGAAGCCTCGTCTGCCCAAGCACCGCGCCGTGCTGGCATGCCACCTTGTCGCATCCGCCTGCGCAGCAGCGACCTTGCTGACCGCAGTTGCCACACACGCCGCCGACACCTGGACCGAAATCGCCACCACCCCTCGCAAGCAGGTGCTGCTGCAACGCGACTCGATCAAGCCGCATGGCGATGCCGTGGAAGCGTGGACGCTCTACCGCTACGACGAACTGCAGACCGACGTGGGCAAGACCCCGTTTCGCACCTCGCGCTATCTCTACGACTACGACTGCAAGGGCCGGCGTGAAAAGATGCGCCGCGTCGTGAGCCACAACGGGCCGCTGGAAGTGCACGACATCGACCTCGCCCGGCGCAGCGAGTGGAAAGCCGTGGGCGGCCCGACCACGGTGAGCGGGATCGTGTTCAAGCACGTGTGCGCGAAGGCGCGCTGACCGAAAAGACGCACGGGCGCTTTCCAGCAACGTGAAGAGGGCCTGAGGGCCCTGCGTTGCCAGCAGGAACGGCCACTGCTACGATGCCCTTCCGCGGGAAAACAGCCTCCCGCGCTGCAAAGCAAGACGGTGTCCCGTCCAAGCGCTGGTGACCCTCAACGGAGTTTTCCGTGGACACCGCCTTGCCTGACGCCTCCTCTGCGCTTCCTGCGCCCCCTGCCCCCATTTCCTTTGCCGAAGCGCTTCGCTTCTGGCTCAAGCTCGGCTTCATCAGTTTCGGCGGGCCCGCCGGACAGATCGCGATCATGCATGCGGAGCTGGTCGAGCGGCGGCGCTGGATCAGCGAGAAGCGCTTCCTGCATGCGCTGAACTTCTGCATGCTGCTGCCCGGCCCCGAGGCGCAGCAGCTGGCCACCTACATCGGCTGGCTCATGCACCGCACGCGCGGCGGCCTCGCGGCCGGCGCCCTGTTCGTGCTGCCCTCTCTCTTCATCCTCATCGCGCTGTCGTGGGTCTACCTGCGCTTCGGCAACGTGCCGGTGGTGGCCGGCATCTTCTACGGCATCAAGCCCGCGGTCACCGCGCTGGTGCTGCATGCGGCGCACCGCATCGGCAGCCGCGCGTTGAAGAACCACTGGATGTGGGGCATCGCCGCCGCGGCCTTCGTCGCCATCTTCGCGTTCGACGCGCCGTTTCCGGCGATCGTGCTGGCCGCCGGCCTCATCGGCCACGTCGGCGCGCGATGGGCGCCCGAGGTGTTCGCACTCGGCGGTGGCCATGGCAGCGCGCAACAGCACTACGGCCCGGCGCTGATCGACGACGACACGCCCACGCCGGCGCACGCGCGCTTTTCACGCGCGCACCTGCTGAAGATCCTGGGCATCGGCCTGGGCCTGTGGCTGCTGGCCATGGGCGTGCTCGTCGCGACCCAAGGCCTGCATGGCACGCTCACGCAGATGGGCGGGTTCTTCACCAAGGCCGCGCTGCTGACCTTCGGCGGCGCCTATGCCGTGCTGCCCTACGTGTACCAGGGGGCCGTCGAGCAGTACCACTGGCTCTCCGGCGCGCAGATGATCGACGGGCTGGCGCTGGGAGAAACCACGCCGGGGCCGCTCATCATGGTCGTGGCCTTCGTCGGCTTTGTCGGCGGCTGGCTGACGCAGGTGCTGGGGCCCGACTCGCTGTTCCTCGCCGGCGCACTGGCCGCGACGGTCGTCACCTTCTTCACCTTCCTGCCCTCGTTCATCTTCATCCTGGCCGGCGGGCCCGCCATCGAGGCCACGCACGGCAGGCTGGGCTTCACGGCGCCGCTGTCGGCGATCACCGCGGCGGTGGTGGGCGTGATCCTGAACCTGGCGCTGTTCTTCGCGTACCACGTGCTCTGGCCGCACGGCTTCGCAGGCCGCTTCGACGCGATCTCGGCGGTGATGGCCGTGGCCGCGGCCATCGCCCTGTTCCGCTTCAAGGTCGGCGTGATGACGTTGCTCGGTGCCTGCGCGGCCATCGGGTTGGCGCTCACGTGGCTGTCTGCCCTGCCGCGCTGAAGGAGTTCCCATGGACGCCCGACCCCAACCGCTGCCCTTCGACCCCGCCACGCTGCGCGGCCTGTCGCAGAAGCTTCTGAACAGCCACCACCAGAACAACTATGGCGGCGCCGTCAGGCGCCTCAACGCCATCCGCGCCCAGCTCGCCACGGCATCGTTCACCACCATGCCCGGCTTCGCACTCAACGGCCTCAAGCGCGAAGAACTCATCGCCAGCAACTCAATGCTGCTGCACGAGCTGTACTTCGCCTCGCTCGGCGGCGATGGCCGGTCGATGGAGCCCGCCATGGCGCTCGCATTGGCGGCAAATTTCGGCAGCGTCGATCGATGGCGCGAGGAATTCGCAGCGATGGGCAAGGCGCTTGGCGGCGGCTCGGGCTGGGTGCTGCTCACCTTCCAGCCGCGCGAGGGCACGCTGGTCAACCAATGGGCCGCCGACCACACCCATGCGCTGGCAGGCGGCACGCCGCTGCTGGCGCTGGACATGTACGAGCACGCCTACCACCTGGACCACGGCGCCGCCGCCGGTGCGTATGTCGATGCCTTCATGGCCAACATCGACTGGGCCCCGGTGTACGCGCGCTACCAGCAGGCGGTGCACGCCGCCAGCGAACTCTTCGGCGCGGCGCAGGACGACGTGGCCGGCTCGATGCTGCTCGACGTGCGCCGCGCCGGCGTGTTCGCGCAGGCCGCGTCGATGCTCCCCGGTGCCCGCTGGCGCGACCCGGCGGCGGTCGAGCACTGGGCCGCCGAACTGCCGGCCGATCGCGCGCTGGTCGTCTACTGCGTGTACGGCCACGAGGTGGGACGCAGCACGGCCCTGCGGTTGCGCGCCGCGGGCCTGGACGCACGTTATCTGCGCGGCGGCATCGACGGCTGGCAGGCCGCCGGCCGGCCGCTCCAGCCCAAGCCTGCCGACCCAGGAGCCACGCCATGAAATGGATCACCCGCGAACGCCCGAAGATCGACCGCATCGCCTGCCCGTGGCTGATCATGCGCTTCATCGACCGCGAGGCCGAGTTTCTCTACGTGCCGCCGGCCGACGTGCTGGCCATGGCGCAAAGCACCGGCGCCACGCCCTACGACATTCCGGGCGTGGAGATGAGCCACGTCGGCGAACGCTGCAGCTTCGACGCCTTCCTCGCGAAGTACCGGCTCGCCGACCCTGCGCTGCACCAGATGGCCGACATCGTGCGCGGCGCGGACACCGCGCGGCTCGACCTCACGCCGCAGTCGGCGGGGCTCTACGCCATCTCGCTGGGCCTGTCGCGCGTGTTCGCCGATGACCACGCCATGCTGCGGCACGGGCTCGTGATGTACGACGCGCTCTATGCCTGGTGCAGCGAGGGCCACGGCGAGACGCACCACTGGCCGCCGAAGATGCCGGCGTGAAGCGGGTCGGAGGACGATGGCCTGCCTTGCCGGAAGCGCGCTAACATTTCGCCCGGCTCCGCCGCACCACCCGGGTCGGACCCTTGAACGCACAGCGACAACCCAGGGTGTCACCGCAAATGGAGCGTCCCGATGTGGAGCATCCTGGCCGACCTTGTCGTCGGCATCTTCGATTTCGTTCTCGATGTCCTGCTGTTCCGCGGCCTGCGCCGCAAGCACGGCCAGCGCAACCGCAGCGTGGCGGAAGACACCGTCGAGGTCGCGCGCTTCGATTTCGTCACGCTGACTTTCATCGCGCTGGTCAGCGTCGGCTTGATGCTGATCCTGGCGCTCGGATTCGATGTGCCGGCGGGCTGGAGCGTGGGCATCGGCATCACCGTCGGCGCGATCTGGGGCCTCTGGCGGTACGCCCAGCTGGTTCGTGAATGAGTGAGTGATGCGCACATGAAGCATTCAAGAGGGTCAACGATGCGGGGCACGGCTCGTTTCGCACGCCTGGTCACCGGGGTTTCGATCGCAGCGGCCGCCTTGCTGATCGCCAGTTCCGCGGCAGCACAGTCCCTCGCCTGCAACGGCTACCTCGTCGGAAAAGGGGCGTCGCCCGCGACCTTGCTCCAGACCTGCGGCGAGCCGGTCTACCGGCAGATGGTCTGCGTGCCGATGGTGCAACTGGGCTGGATCCTCACGCCCTATCGGCCGGGCAGCCCCGAGGCGGTGCTGGCCAATCAATGCGTACCGATGGAAGAGTGGACCTACGACCGCGGGCCGGGCACCTTCTTCGGCATCGTGCGCATCTACAACGGCACGATCGAATCGGTGCGCGACGGGGACCGCGGCCGTTAGGGGGTCGACCGATCAGCGCGCCCGAAACGCCCGGCAACATCTCCGGTACCCACTACAGGGGAGGACGCCCGCGCAACGGCGTTGACGACGATGCCTGGCAGGGCCACCATGGCCCATCGTCCCCGTCACGCATGCCCGAACAGGCAACGGACTCGTTGGAGCAAGGGAGCAGGCCCGCTCTGTTCAGAGCTTTCAAGGAGTTCCCATGGCCGACGAAAGCGACAAGGTGTTCGCGGGCTCGATCCCGAAGTTCTACGACACGCTGATGGTCCCCCTGATCTTCGAGGGCTACGCCGTCGACGCGGCCGCCCTGGTCGCTGCGTTCTCGCCCGGCGCGGTGCTGGAAACGGCGGCCGGCAGCGGCGCGGTCACGCGGATGCTGGCACCCCAGCTTGGCGCCGGTGCGCGCTACGTGGTGACCGACCTCAACCCCGCCATGCTCGACTATGCCGTCACCCGCCAGGCAACCGACAACCGCATCGAATGGCTGCAGGCCGACGCGCTCGCCCTGCCGTTCGAGAATGCGTCGTTCGATGTGGTCCTGTGCCAGTTCGGCGCCATGTTCTTCCCTGACCGGGTCGCCGGCCACAGCGAGGCGCGCCGCGTGCTGAAACCCGGCGGGCGCTTCGTGTTCAGCGTCTGGGACCGCATCGAAGACAACGCTTTCGCCGACGACGTCACCCGCGCCGTCGCCACCGTGTTCCCGGACGACCCGCCGCGCTTTCTCGCACGCACGCCGCACGGCTACCACGACGTCGCGCAGATCCGCGACGACCTGCGCCGCGCGGGGTTCATCGACATCGAGATCCAGACCCGCGAGAAGCTGAGCCGCTCGCCCTCGGCACGCGAGGTGGCGGTGGCCTACTGCCAGGGCACGCCGCTGCGCAACGAGATCGAGGCGCGCGACGCGAGCCTGCTCCAGCTCGCGACCGACCGCGCGGAGGAGGCGATTGCCAGCCGGCATGGCACCGGGCCGGTGGCGGGCAAGATCCAGGCGCACGTCATCGTGGCGACGGGCTAGGCAGGCCCCATTCGCACTACGTCCGCAGGATCTTCTCGATCGCCTTGCCCTTGGCCAGCTCGTCGACCAGCTTGTCCAGGTAGCGGATCTTCTGCATCAGCGGGTCTTCGACTTCCTCGACGCGCACGCCGCACACCACGCCCTTGATCAGCGCGCGGTTCGGGTGCAGCGCCGGGGCCTGCGCGAAGAAGGTCCTGAAATCGTTCTGCTGTTCGATCTGCTGCTGCAGCCCCGCCGCGTCGTAGCCGGTGAGCCAGCAGATGACCTGATCGACTTCGTCCTTCGTGCGCTGCTTGCGCTCCGCTTTCTGGACGTACATCGGGTACACCTTGGCGAACGGCATCGCGAAAATCCGGTGCTCTGACATCGTCATGTCTCCTTCAAGTCGGGCCGCAGGCTGACGCGGGCGCTCAGCCCTTGCGGCCACCTGCGGTCTTCTTCGCCACCACGGTCTTGCGCGCCGGCTTCATCGCAGGCGCCTCGCGCGCCGACTTCATGTGCCCGCTCTCCCCCGAGGTCATGCCCACGATCTTCGCGAGCTGGCGGCTCACGCTCACGTAGGCGTGGCCGAGGCGGCTGTCGAAGTACAGCGAGTCGCCGCGCGCCAGGCGCACCACTTCGCCGTTGTCGAAGTACACGTCGATCTCGCCCGACAGCACGTAGGCGAACTCTTCGCCCGTGTGGCGCACGAAGTCCTCGGGGCCGTTGATGCGGCGCGCGTGCACGGTGCCGACGATGGGGCTCATCTGCTTGCCGGCGGCGGTGGTGCCCAGGAACTCGTAGGCGATGGCCAGCCCCTTGTAGACCACGCCCTTGCCCGCGCGCGTGACGACCGGGCCGTCGAGCTGCTCGGGCTTGACGCCGGCGCCCGCGAACATGGCGTTCATGTCCATCTCGAGCGCGCGGCCCAGCGCGGTGAAGTTCTCGTAGCCGAGCGCGAGCTGGCCGCGCTCGGCGCGCGAGATGGTGGTGATCGACACGCCGGAGCGCTCGGCCAGTTGCGCCAGCGTCCAGCCGAAACGCTTGCGCGCGGTGCGCAGGCGATGGCCGAAAGTGGTGCGGTCCAGCGTGGGCGGCTCTTCCTTCGGCTTCGCCCCGCCCCGGTTCCCTGTGTGTGGAGTCACGCTTGGCTTTCTCTAGGTATGCCGGGTGATTCTGCCAGCCCCGCGCCCGGCCGGCCACGCACGGCGCGACAGCCCCGGCATGCGTTTTGCGTATGCGCAAATTGCGTGTACGCAAATTTCACCTCGGTGGTGCACCCATGGTTTCCCCTTGGTTGGTGCAAATCAATTTGCGTATCCGCAAATTTCTACCTACACTTTTCGGCGATGACAACAAGCACACCCACTCCTGTCGTGGCCGACTACCTCGTGATCGGCGGCGGCATCGCCGGGGCCTCCGTGGCCCACTGGCTCGCCCCGCATGCCCGCGTGATCCTGCTCGAACGCGAAGCCCAGCCGGGCTACCACTCCACCGGCCGTTCGGCCGCGCTCTTCATGGAGAGCTACGGCACGCCGCAGGTGCGCGCCCTCACCATGGCCAGCCGCGCCTTCCTCGAACACCCGCCCGAAGGCTTTGCCGAGCACCCGCTGCTCACACCGCGCGGCGCGATGATGGTCGCGGGCACCGAGCACCTGCACGAACTCGAAGCGCACTGGGAGCTGCTGCGCGCCATGGACGTCGGCGCCCAGCGCCTCGATGGCGAGCAGGCGCGCGAGATGGTGCCGGCGCTGCGCCCCGAGCAGGTGGCCGGCGCGGTGTACGAACCCGACGCCTCCGACATGGACGTGCACGCCATCCACCAGGGCTACCTGCGCGGCATGCGCCAGGCCGGCGGCAAGCTGGTGTGCGATGCCGAGGTCACGGCCATGGACCGCGTGGGCGAATGCTGGCGCGTGACGGCGGGTGGCACGGTGTACGAGGCGCCCGTGGTGCTCAACGCGGCGGGCGCGTGGGTCGACACGATCGCGCAGCTGGCGGGCGTGCGCCCGCTGGGCATCGAGCCGCGCCGCCGCTCGGCCTTCATCTTCGCGCCGCCGGAGGGCCAGAGCGTGGCGCACTGGCCGATGGTGTTCGCCGCCGACGAGGGCTGGTACATCAAGCCCGACGCCGGCATGTTGCTGGGCTCACCCGCCAACGCCGACCCGGTCGAGCCGCAGGACGTGCAGCCCGAAGAGATGGACATCGCCATCGCCATGCACCGCATCGAGGAGGCGACCACGCTCGCCATCCGCCGCCCCACGCGCACCTGGGCCGGCCTGCGCTCCTTCGTGGCCGACGGCGACATGGTGGGCGGCTTCGCGCCCGACGCGCCCGGCTTCTTCTGGGTCGCGGCGCAAGGCGGCTACGGCATCCAGACCTCGGCCGCCATGGGCGAAGCCTGCGCCGCGCTGGCACGCGGCCTGCCGCTGCCCGAGCGCATCGCGGGCTTCGGGCTCACGGCCGAGATGCTCGGCCCGCAGCGCCTGCGCACGGCCGGCTGATCCGCGTTCCTTCCCCCACCAATCTTCCCCACGAGAAATCACCATGCGTGTCTTCAGTGCCTCCCTTGCGACCGAAACCAACACCTTCGGCCCGATGCCGACCGGCATCGCCTCCTTCAAGGACCGCGGCTACTTTCCCGCCGGCCAGCATCCCGATGCCCTGACGATCTACTCGGGCCCGCTGTGGGCCGCGCGCATCCGCGGCAAGGAAAAGGGCTGGACGCTGCTCGAAGGCATGGTGGCGGGCGCGCAGCCCAGCGGCATCACCACGCGCCACGCCTACGAAACCCTGCGCGACGAAATGCTGAACGACCTGCGCGCCGCGCTGCCGGTGGACATGGTGCTGCTCGGGCTGCACGGCGCGATGGTGGCCGACGGCTACGACGACTGCGAAGGCGACATGCTGGCGCGCGTGCGCCAGATCGTCGGCCCTGACGTGGTGATCGGTGCCGAGCTCGACCCGCACAACCACCTCACGCCCGCCATGGTGGACAACGCCAACGTGATGGTCTCCTTCAAGGAGTACCCGCACACCGACGTGCTCGAACGCGGGCTGGAGCTGGTCGACATCTGCGCCGCGGCCGTGGAAGGAAAAGTCAAGCCGGTGGTCGCGATGGTCGACTGCGACATCATCGTCACCGTGCACACCTCGCGCGAACCGGCGCGCAGCTTCGTGCAGCGCATGCAGGCGCTCGAAGGCAAGGACGGCGTGCTCTCGGTCTCGCTCACGCACGGCTTCTCGTGGGGCGACGTGCCCGAGATGGGCACCAAGGTGCTGGTCTACACCGACGGCGACCAAGCGAAGGCGAATGCGCTGGCACGCCAGCTGGCCGACGAAGTCATCGCCATGCGCGACGGCCTCACGGTCAACTACCCGAGCATCGACGACTCGCTCGACGAGGCCCTGGCCTTCGACGGCGGCCCGGTGGTGCTGGCCGACGGCGCCGACAACCCCGGCGGCGGCGCGGCGAGCGACTCCACCTTCATCTTGCGCCGCATGCTCGAGCGCGGCATCACGAACGCAGCCCTGGGCCCGATGTGGGACCCGATCGCCGTGCGCATCGCCTTCGACGCCGGCGTGGGCGCCAGGCTGCAGATGCGCATCGGCGGCAAGATCAGCCCGCTGTCGGGCGACCCGCTGGACCTCGAATGCACCGTGAAGGCGCTGAAGGAAGACCTGGTGATGACAGGCCTGTCGAACACGCCCACTGCCATGGGCGACTGCGCGCTGGTCGAGGTGGACGGCATCGACATCGTGCTGATCACGCGGCGCAATCAGGCCATGGGCACCGATATGTTCACACAGCTGGGCTGCGACCTGGCGGCCAAGAAGATCGTCGTGGTCAAGTCGTCGCAGCACTTCTACGCGTCGTACTCGCAGGTGGCCAAGCACGTGATCTACGCCGGCGCACCGGGCGCCGTGACGCTCGACCTCACCACCCTGCCGTACCGCAAGGCTCGCCTGCCGAAGTGGCCCATCGGCGTCGCCGCCTGAACTCCCTCTTCTTCTTTTTTGTTTCGCCCCACCGACCGGAGAACCGACGATGACCCGACGAACGCTTGCTGCCCTCGCTGCCCTGGCCCTTTCGGCCGCCAGCCTTCCCGCGCTCGCCCAGACGCCGCCCAAGACACTCAAGGTGGTGGCGCATGCCGACCTGAAGATCCTCGACCCGACCTTCACCACGGCCTACATCTCGCGCAACTTCGGCCACATGGTGTACGACACGCTGTTCGCGCAGGACGCCACCGGCAAGCCGCAGCCGCAGATGGTCGAGAAGTACACGACTTCCAAGGACGGCAAGCAGTGGAGCTTCACGCTGCGCCCCGGCCTGAAGTTCTCCGACGGCGCCGCCGTGACCTCGGCCGACGCCGTGGCTTCGCTGCAGCGCTGGGCGGCGCGCGACAGCCTGGGCCGCGCCATGACGGCCGTCGGCGCCGAGTGGAAGGCGACCGACGCGCGCAACTTCACGCTCACGCTCAACGAGCCCTTCGGCATGGTGCTCGACGCGCTGGCCAAGCCCTCGGGCTTTCCGCCGGTGATCCTGCCCGAGCGCATCGCCAAGCTGCCGGCCACCGCACCCCTCACCGAGGTCGTCGGCTC
This sequence comes from Variovorax sp. V118, assembly GCF_041154445.1. Classification (GTDB taxonomy): domain Bacteria; phylum Pseudomonadota; class Gammaproteobacteria; order Burkholderiales; family Burkholderiaceae_C; genus Variovorax; species Variovorax boronicumulans. Next base: position 3,972,547 of record NZ_AP028663.1, read on the forward strand.
GGGGCCCTTCATCTTCAAGCGTGACGAATGGGTGCCGGGCAACAAGACGGTGTTCGTGCGCAACCCGAACTACGTGGCGCGCAGCGAGCCGCCCAGCGGCCTGGCCGGCAGCAAGAAGACCAGCCTCGACCGCGTCGAATGGCTCTACCTGCCCGACGCCAACAGCGCGATCTCGGCGCTCAAGCGCGGCGAGGTCGACTACATCGAGCAGCTGGCGCCCGACTACATCGCGCCGCTGCGCACCGACAGCAACATCAAGATCGGCTCCGGCGGCGCCTACCAGGGCTTCCTGGTGATGAACCAGCTGCACCCGCCCTTCGACAACCCGAAGGTGCGCCAGGCGCTGCTGCAGGCCGTGAACCAGGAACGCTTCGTCGCGGCCATGGGCTTCCCGCTGGACATGCGCATGGCCTACTGCGCCACCTGGTTCATCTGCGGCAGCCCCAACGACACCTCGGCCGGCGCGGAACCCTTCCGCAAGGCCGACGTCGCCAAGGCGAAGAAGATGCTCGCCGACGCCGGCTACAAGGGCGAGAAGGTGGTGCTGATGGTGCCCAGCGACGTGCCCTACCTCAATGCCGAGGCGCTGATGGCCGCGCAGACCATGAAGAGCATCGGCCTGAACGTCGATGCGCAGACCATGGACTGGGCCTCGATCGGCGCGCGTCGCGCCAAGCGCGATGCGTCCGACGCCGGCGGCTGGAACATGTACGTCACGGTGGCCGGCGAGTTCGACGTGAATTCGCCCATCAGCAACGCCTACCTGGGCGCGGCCTGCGGCAACACGCTGCCCGGCTGGCCCTGCGACAAGAAACTCGACGAGCTGCGCACCGCCTGGCTGAAGGAAACCGTGCCGGCCAAGCGCAAGGAACTGCTCGACGCCTTCCAGTCGCGCGCCTATGAGGCCGTGCCGTACATCAACGCGGGCCAGTACTCGGCCGCGTTCGCGGCGCGCGCCAGCATCAAGGGGCTGGACAAGATGTGGGCCGGCCTGCCCACCGTCTGGATGCTCGACAAGTAAGCCACGCGCACCGCCATGGGCTACATCGTTCGACGCTTTCTTTCCACGCTGCCGGTGATGGCGGTGGTGGCCGTGGTGGTGTTCCTGCTGATCCACCTCTCGCCCGGCGACCCGGCCGCGCTCATCGCGGGCGACCTCGCCACCACCGAGGACATCGACAAGCTGCGCGCCGCGCTCGGCCTGAACCTGCCCCTGTGGCAGCAGTTCGGGCTGTGGATCGGCAAGATCTTCACCGGCGACCTGGGCACCTCGATCTTCACGCAGGTGCCCGTGACGCAACTGCTCGGCCAGCGGCTGGAGCCCACGGTGTCGATCGCGACGCTGACCATGCTCATCACGCTGGTGACGGCCGTGCCGCTGGGCACGCTCGCGGCCTACTGCGCGGGCACCTGGATCGACCGGCTCGTGATGCTGTTCGCGGTGCTGGCCTTCTCGGTGCCGGTGTTCCTCGTGGGCTACCTGCTGGTCTACACCTTCGCGGTGCAGCTGCCGTGGTTCCCGGTGCAGGGCTACGTGAACTTCTCCGAAGGCCCCGGCGCCTGGCTGCGCGCGCTGGTGCTGCCCTGCGTGAACCTGGCGCTGGTGTACATCGCGCTGGTGACGCGCATGACGCGCGCCACCGTGCTCGAGGTGCTGCACGAGGACTACATCCGCACCGCACGCGCCAAGGGCCTGGGCGTGCTGCCGGTGCTGGGCCATGCGCTGCGCAACGCGGCCATTCCCATCGCCACCACCATCGGCGCGGGCATTGCGCTCCTGATCGGTGGCGTGGTGGTCACCGAGACGGTGTTCGCCATTCCGGGCGTGGGCCGGCTGGTCATCGATTCGGTGCAGCGCCACGACTACCCGGTGATCCAGAGCGTGCTGCTGCTGTCGGCGGGCGTGTACGTGCTGATCAACCTCTTGATCGATTTGAGCTACCGCCTGTTCGATCCGCGCATCCAGTACTAGAACAAAGAACGAGCCCCACGACGCCATGTCCACTGCCCTGCCCTTGCGCGAGGTCGATGCGCCGGTGCCCAGCACCGCCGTCGCCGACGCCGCCGAAGACCCTCCTTTCGTACCGCCGCGCTGGCGCTGGGTGCGCAAGCACCCGACGCTGATCGTCGGTGCGCTGCTGCTCATCGCGGTGGCCGCGCTGTCCATCGCCGCGCCCTGGATCGCCACCCACGACCCGCAGGACATCGACCCGCTGGCGCGCATGCAGCCGGCCTCGGCCGAGCACTGGTTCGGCACCGATGCGCTGGGCCGCGACGTGTTCAGCCGCGCCGTGTGGGGCGGTCGCGTGTCGATGATCGTCGGCGCCTCGGTGGCCGTGCTCGCCACCTTCTTCGGCATCGCGCTGGGCCTGGTGTCGGGCTTCGTGCGCTGGGCCGACGGCCCGATCATGCGGGTGATGGACGGGCTCATGGCCATCCCCGGCATCCTGCTGGCGATCGCGCTCATGGCCGTGACGCGCGCCAGCCTCACCACCGTGATCATCGCCATCACCGTGCCCGAGATTCCGCGCGTGGTGCGGCTGGTGCGCTCGCTGGCGCTCACGCTGCGCGAACAGCTGTTCGTGGAGGCCGCGCATGCGGTGGGCACGCGGCTGCCGGTGATCCTCGTGCGGCACGTGCTGCCGAACATCGTCGCACCGCTGGTGGTGCAGGCCACCTTCGTGGCCGCCGCCGCCGTGCTCACCGAGGCCGCGCTGTCCTTCCTCGGCGTGGGCGTGCCTTCGCAGACGCCGAGCTGGGGCAACATGATGGCCGAGGGCCGCAACTTCGTGACCGTGGCGTTCCACATCATCCTGTACCCGGGCCTGCTGCTGGCGGCCACGGTGCTGGCCATCAACCTGCTCGGCGACGGCCTGCGCGATGCGCTCGACCCGCGCCTGGCGCGGCAGCTGTGAAGAGGAACGCGCCATGACGATCCCCATGTCCCAGGCCACCCTCGCCCCCGGCGAGCCCTTGCTCGAGGTCGACAACCTGCGCACCTACTTCAGCACGCTCGCGGGCACCGTGCGCTCGGTCGACGGCGTGTCGTACACCGTGCGTGCGGGCCGCACGCTCGGCGTCGTCGGCGAGTCCGGTTGCGGCAAGAGCGTGACCGCGCTCTCGATCCTGCGGCTGGTGCCCACGCCGCCCGGTCGCCACATGGGCGCGGTGCGCCTGCGCGGCACCGACCTGATGCAGCTCAGCGAACGCGAGATGCGCCAGATTCGCGGCAACCGCATCTCGATGATCTTCCAGGAGCCGATGACCTCGCTGAACCCGGTGCTCACCGTGGGCCGGCAGATCGCCGAGACCGTGCAGCTGCACCAGAAGGCCAGCCGCGCCGAGGCGCTGCAACGCGCGGTCGAGATGCTGCGGCTGGTGCAGATCCCCGAACCCGAGCGGCGCGTGAATGAGTACCCGCACCAGCTCTCGGGCGGCATGCGCCAGCGCGTGATGATCGCGCTGGCCCTGGCCTGCAACCCCGAGGTGCTGATTGCCGACGAGCCCACCACCGCGCTCGACGTGACCATCCAGGCGCAGATCCTCGACCTCATCAAGCGGCTGCAGAAGGAGCTGGGCATGGGCGTGGTGATGATCACGCACGACCTGGGCGTGGTGGCCGAGAGCTGCGACCGCGTCGTCGTCATGTACGCCGGCAAGAAGGTGGAAGAGGCCGACGTGGTCGACCTGTTCGACCGCCCGCTGCACCCCTACACCCGCGCGCTGATGGCCTCGATGCCCGCCATGAGCACGTCGAGCGCGCGGCTGCACGAGATCCCGGGCATGGTGCCCGCCGCGCACGAGCTCGGGCGCGGCTGCGCCTTCGCCGCGCGCTGCGCGCAGGCGCGCGAACGCTGCCGCCGCGAGACGCCGCCGCTCTCGACGCAGGGCGACGGCCACGTGGTCGCCTGCTTCGCGGTGCAGGAACAATGGACCGACGAGGCTGCCGAGGTGAGCGCATGACGACAACCACAACAACATCCGCGAAGGCGCCGCTGCTGCAGGTGCGCGAGCTGCGCAAGCACTACACCTCGCCGCGGCGCTGGCTGCGCCCGGCCAAGCCGGCCATCCAGGCGGTCGACGGCGTGTCGTTCAACGTCGGGCACGGCGAGACGCTGTCGCTGGTCGGCGAATCGGGCTGCGGCAAGACCACCACGGCCAAGTCGGTGATGCGGCTGGTCGAGCCCACCTCGGGCTCGGTGCGGCTGAACGGCGAAGAGCTGCTGACCCTGCCCGCGAACGCGATGCGCCAGCGCCGGCGCGACCTGCAGATCATCTTCCAGGACCCGTACGCCTCGCTGAACCCGCGCCTCACGGCCGGCGACATCGTGGCCGAGCCGCTGCGCAACTTCGGCGACGTGTCGGTGGCCGAGCGCCGCGAGCGCGTGCAGTGGCTGTTCTCGCGCGTCGGCCTGCGGCCCGAGGCGGCGAAGAAGTTTCCGCACGAGTTCTCGGGCGGCCAGCGCCAGCGCCTGGGCATTGCGCGCGCGCTGGCGCTGAACCCCAAGCTGATCGTCTGCGACGAACCGGTGTCGGCGCTCGACGTGTCGGTGCAGGCGCAGGTGGTCAACCTGCTGATGGACCTGCAGGCCGAGTTCGGCATCGCCTACCTGTTCGTGGCGCACGACCTGGCCGTGGTGCGCCACATCAGCCACCGCGTGGCCGTGATGTACCTCGGCCACATCGTGGAGATCGCCGACCGCGACACACTGTTCTCGGCGCCGCGCCATCCATACACCGAGATCCTGCTGTCGGCCGTGCCCGTGCCCAACCCGCGCACGCCCGCGCGCCGCCTGCTGCTGCAGGGCGACCCGCCGAGCCCGGCCAACCCGCCCTCGGGCTGCCGCTTTCACACGCGCTGCCCGATGGCGCAGGCCGTGTGCAAGGAGAAGACGCCCGAGCTGAGCGAGCGCCCCTCGACTTCCCAGGGCGGCCACTGGGTCGCCTGCCACTTCCGTTGAAAGCATTGCCCTCATGACCGACAAGACACCCCACTACGACCTCTTGATCCACGGCGGCACCGTGATCGACGGCACCAAGGCCCCGCGCTTCGACGCCGACGTGGGCATCGTCAATGGCCGCATCGCCGCCATCGGCAAGCTCGCGGGCCACACGGCCGACCAGACGCTCGACGCCACCGGCCGCATCGTCGCGCCGGGCTTCATCGACTCGCACACGCACGACGACCAGGCCGTGCTGTCGCACGCGCAGATGCCGTTCAAGGTGTCGCAGGGCGTGACCACCGTGGTGGCGGGCAACTGCGGCATCAGCGCCGCGCCGCTGCGCGCCGACATGGACCTGCCGATGCCGCTGAGCCTGCTCGAGACGCCGCCGGAAGACCGCTTCACGACGTTTGCGGCTTACCTCGACGCGCTGCGCGCCACGCCCTCGTCGGTCAACGTGGCGGCGATGGTCGGCCACTCGACCCTGCGCGCCGTGACCATGTCCGACCTCGACCGACCCGCCACCGCGCAGGAGATCGCCGCCATGCAGGCGCTGGTCGAAGAAGCGATGCAGGCCGGCGCCATCGGCCTGTCGACCGGCACCTTCTACCCGCCGGCCGTGAAGGCGACCACGGAGGAGATCATCGAGGTCGGCCGTCCGCTCACGGCGCGCAAGGCGCTGTACGTGACGCACATGCGCGACGAGAGCGACCGCGTGATGGAGTCGCTCGAAGAAACCTTCCACATCGGCCGCGCGCTCGACATTCCCGTGGTGGTGTCGCACCACAAGGTGCAGAACACGCAGAACTTCGGCAAGACCAAGGTCACGCTGCCCTTCATCCAGGAAGCGATGAAGCACCAGTGCATCGGGCTCGACTGCTACCCGTACACCGCAGGCTCCACCATGATCCGCACCGACCGCGGGATGATGGACGGCCGCGTGCTCATCGCCTCCAGCGTGCCGCACCCCGAGTGCGCGGGCCGCGACCTGAAGGACATCGCCGCCGAATGGGGCGTGTCGGGCGAAGAGGCCGCGCTGCGCCTGTCGCCCGGCAGCGCCATCTATTTCATGATGGACGAGGACGACGTGCAGCGCGTGCTCGCCTTCGACGAGACCATGATCGGCTCCGACGGCATTCCGCTGGGCGACAAGCCGCACCCGCGCCTGTGGGGCACCTTCCCGCGCGTGCTGGGGCACTACAGCCGCGACGTGGGGCTGTTCCCGCTGGAGACGGCCGTGTGGAAGATGACGGGACTCACGGCGCGCAACTTCGGCCTGCACGAGCGCGGCGCGCTCAAGGTCGGGCACCACGCCGACGTGGTGGTCTTCAATGCCGCCACCGTGCACGACACCGCGAACTACGAAACGCCGACCGAGCCGGCCGAAGGCATCGATGCGGTGATCGTGAACGGCGCCGTGACGTGGCGCCACGGCGTGCACAGCGGGGCGCGCAACGGCCAGGTGATCGTGCGCCAGGACGCAGCCTGACAGCGCGCACCCCGGCGGAGCCTGCACGGCGCCCGCCTTCGCATCCTGGTGCATGCGCAGCACCGGATCGGTGAACACGCCGGGCCTCACGGGCCCGGTTTTTCTTTCTCCCTGGCGCTCTTTCCCTCTGGCAGTGCGCCCCTAGGGGATTTCCCTCGACAGCTGGCCCGGAGCTTGCGTAGTTTGCCCACATAGTTGAACATTTCAACTATTGAAGACTTCTACCAACCCGTCATGCACGCCCCGCTTCGCCTGAAAGACGACTACCTCAACGTCCTGCTCGACCTGGCGTCGCAGCGCACGCGCGACCGCGGCTCGCGCATCTACGAGATCGAGCTCGGCCTGTCGATCCGCGACGTGCGGCTGCTGCGCATGATCGGCGCCGCGCCCGGCATCACCATGGGCCAGCTGGTACAGACCTGCGCCATCGAGAAGACGCTGGTCTCCAAGCTGGTGAGTTCGCTGGTGCAGCGCGAGCTGGTCGAGCGCCAGATCGGCACCGAGGACGCCCGGCAGATCCGCCTGTGCCTGAGCCCAGCCGGCATCGACATGGTGCTGCGCGCCGAGCCCATCGGGCATGAGATGGAAGCGCGCTTTCTCGACTGCCTGAGCGTCGCCGACATCGAGAACCTGCGCCGCATCATGCACAAGCTCATCGACGCGGAAGAAGGTTCGCGCGACATCTTCGAATTCCTGCTGGTGCAGTTGCGCGAAAGCAAGGAATCGCCCCCTTCCTCCCCCGGTTCTTCCGCTCCCTCCCGAAAGAAGTAAGGCTCCATGGCAATCCACCTTTCACCGCGCCGCGTCGCGGCGGCTTCCCTGTCGGCGCTCGCTTTGTGCTTCGCCGCCACCGCGTCCGCCCAGACCGTGCTTCGCACCGTGCCCTCGTCGGATCTGAAGATCGTCGACCCGATCTGGACCACCGCCAACATCACGCGCAACCACGGCCTGATGATCTACGACACCCTCTTCGCGATGGACGAGAAGGGCGTCATCAAGCCGCAGATGGTCGACAAGTACAGCGCGAGCGCCGACAACAAGGTGTGGAGCTTCACGCTGCGCCCGGGCCTGAAGTTCCACGACGGCGCGCCGGTCACCTCGCAGGACGTGATCGCCTCGCTGGCACGCTGGGCCAAGCGCGACACGCTGGGCCAGAAGATGTACGAGGCGATGGACAGCATCACTGCCGACGGCCCCAACGGCTTTCGCATGACGTTCAAGCAGCCCTTCGGCGTGGTGCTCGACGCGCTCGGCAAGCCCAACCCGCTGGTGCCGTTCATCATGCCCAAGCGCGTGGCCGACACGCCCGCCGACAAGCAGATCGACGAGCTGGTGGGCTCCGGCCCCTTCACGCTCGCCAAGGAAGATTTCCGCCCGGGCGACCGCGTCATCTACCGCAAGAACACCGCCTACGTGCCGCGCAAGGAGCCCGCCTCGGGCCTGGCCGGCGGCAAGGTGGTGCACGTCGACCGCGTCGAGTGGGTGATGCTGCGCGACCCGCAGACGCAGGCCAATGCGCTGCTCAACGGCGAGGTCGACATGCTCGAGACCGTGCCATCTTCGGGCTACACGGGCATGCGCACCAACGAGAAGATCGAGCTGGTCGACGTGATGCCGGCGGGCCCCTTCACGGTGCTCTACAACCACAAGGTGCCGCCCTTCAACAACCCCAAGGCGCTGAAGGCCGCGATGCTGGCCATCAACCAGGAGGCGATGCTGCGCGCGCAGGTCACCTTCCGCGACTTCTACAAGCCCTGCGCGTCGATCTACCTGTGCGGCTCGCTCTACGCGAGCGACAAGACGGGCTTCTACACCGGCAAGCCGCAGTTCGAAGAGGCACGCAAGCTGCTCAAGGAATCGGGCTACGACGGCAAGCCCGTGGTGATCCTGCTGCCGGGCGACGCGCCCGCGCTGAACAAGCTGCCCGCGGTGTACGGCCAGCTGCTCAAGCAGGTGGGCTTCAACGTCGACGTGCAGACCACCGACTGGGCCACGCTCGTGACCCGGCGCGCCAAGAAGGACCTGCCCGAGAACGGCGGCTGGAACGCCTTCATCACCTTCTGGGGCGGCGTGGACGCGAGCAGCCCCATCGGCTACAGCCCGCTGACCGGCAACGGCGACCAGGGCTACTTCGGCTGGTCCGTGGTGCCCGAGCTCGAGGCGCTGAAGACCAAGTTCATCGCCACCGCCGACCTCGCGCAGCGCAAGGAGATCGCCACGCAGATCCAGCAGGTCGTGCTCGAACACGGCGTGCTCGCGCCGCTCGGCGAAGGCAAGGCGCCCACGGCCGTGCGCCGCGGCACCATCACCGGCCTGCTGCCGTCGCCGGCGGTGCTGTACTGGAACGTGCGCAAGACGTCCGCGCCATCGCCATGACCGCGACATAGGCCGGCCCGCGCGCCCGCCCCTCTCCCCTTTCTGATCGCCACCCCTGACCGGCTGCGCCTTGCGCGGCAGCCGGGCGGGACTTCCTTTGCCCGCGCCACACGCCCGGCCCCTCGTCAAGGACCTGATTCACATGCTCCACTTCCTGTTGCGCCGCGGACTGGCCACCGCGCCCGTGCTCCTGATCGTGGCCGTCATCGTCTTCCTGCTGCTGCGCATGACGCCCGGCGACCCCGCGGCGGCCATTGCCGGCGACGCGGCCAGCGCGCAGGACATCGCACGCATCCGCGCCCAGCTGGGCCTGGACGCATCGATCGTGACGCAGTTCGTGCACTGGCTCGGCCAGGTGCTGCGCGGCGACCTCGGCTACTCGTTCTTCTACCGGATGCGCGTGACCGACCTGATCGGCCAGCGCCTGGAGCCCACGCTCTCGGTGGCGGCGGTGACGGTGGTGCTCACGGTGCTGATCGCCGTGCCGCTGGGCGTGCTCGCGGCTTCGCAGCGCGGCGGCCGGCTCGACCGCTTCATCATGGGCGCCTCGGTGCTCGGCTTCTCGGTGCCGGTGTTCGTGGCCGGCTACGTGATGATCTGGCTGTTCTCGATGCAGCTCGGCTGGCTGCCCTCGCAGGGCTACCAGCGCATCGGCGACGGCGTCGGCCCGTGGCTGCGCCACCTGGCGCTGCCCTGCGTCACGCTGGCCGTGATGTATGCGGCGCTCATCGCGCGGGTCACGCGCGCGGCGGTGTCGGAGGCGCTCACCGAAGACTACGTGCGCACCGCGCGCGCCAAGGGCATCGCCGAGTGGCGCATGCTGCTGCGCCACGCGCTGGCCAACGCGGCCGTGCCCATCGCCACCGTCATCGGCCTGAGCGTGGCGGGCCTGATCGGCGGCGTGGTGGTCACCGAGACGATCTACGCGATCCCCGGCCTGGGCCAGCTCACGGTGGACGCCGTGCTCTCGCGCGACTACCCGCTGATCCAGGCGATCACCCTCTTCTTCTCGCTCGTGTACGTGGTGGTCAACCTGCTGGTGGACCTGAGCTACCTGCTGCTCGATCCGCGCATCCGGTACTGACCTCCTTTCGAAAGCCCCGCCATGACTTCGATCTCCCTGCGCGACGATGCGCCTGCCTCTGCCGCGGTTCCGCCCGCCGCACCCCGGGCCCCGGCCCGCTCGCTGCTGCGCCGCCTGCTCGCCAACGGCGGCGTGCGCATCGGCGGCGTCCTGCTGGCCGCGATGCTGCTGCTGGCGGTGGCCGCGCCCTGGCTCGGCACCATCGACCCGAACGCGATGGACCCCGCGAACTCGCACCTGCCGCCCGGCGCGCGCGCCGAGTTCACCACGCTGGCAGGCGACAGCTTCGATCGCTTCTTTCCGCTGGGCACCGACAGCATGGGGCGCGACCTGTGGAGCCGCACGGCCTACGGCGCGCGCATCTCGCTGTCGGTGGGCGTGGCGGTGGCGCTGGGCTCGGTCGCGTTCGGCCTCGTGGTGGGCATGGTGGCGGGCTACTTCCGGCGCCTGGACGGCGTGATCATGCGGGTGATGGACGGGATGATGGCCATCCCCGGCATCCTGTTCGCGATCGTGCTGGTGGCCGTGTGGCGGCCCAGCCTGCTCACGGTGATCCTGGCCATCGTGGTGCCCGAGACGCCGCGCGTGGCGCGGCTGGTGCGCTCGGTGGTGCTGTCGGTGCGCGAAGAGCCGTATGTGGAAGCGGCCGTCGCGCTCGACACGCCGACCTGGAAGCTGATGTTGCGCCACATCCTGCCCAACACGGTGGCGCCGCTGATCGTGCAGGGCACCTTCATCTGCGCGGCAGCGATGCTGGTGGAGGCCGTGATGTCCTTCCTCGGCATCGGCCTGCCGTCCGAAGTGCCGACATGGGGAAACATCATGTCCGAAGGTCGCACGCACTTCACCTCGCACCCCTCGACCGTGCTGCTGCCCGGCCTCTTCCTGGCGCTCACGGTGCTGGCCGTGAACATGCTCGGCGACGGCCTGCGCGACGCACTCGATCCCAAGTTCAAGGCACGCGGAGGCTGAGCATGACTTCCCCTACTTCCACAACCTGCGCCGCGCCCTGCCTCGTGGTGCGCGACCTCGCCATCGACCTGCCCGCCGGCGCCGACCGCGCGCATGCGGTGCACGGCATCTCGTTCGACGTCATGCCCGGCCAGGTCGTGTGCCTGCTGGGCGAATCGGGCTCCGGCAAGTCGGTCATCGCGCAGGCCGCGATGGGCCTGCTGCCCGCGTCGCTGCGGCCCTCGGCCGGGCGCATCGAGGTGCAGGGCGAAGACGTGCTCGCGGCCAGCCCGGCGCGGCTGCGCGCCCTGCGCGGCGCGCGCATGGCGATGGTGTTCCAGGAGCCGATGACCGCGCTCAACCCCGTGATGCGCTGCGGCGCGCAGGTCGACGAGATCCTGGCCGAACACACGACGCTGGGCGCCGCCGCGCGCCGCGAGCGCGTGCTCGCCATCTTCGAGCGCGTGCGGCTGCCCGAGCCCCAGCGCATCTACGACGCCTACCCGCACCAGCTCTCGGGCGGGCAGCGCCAGCGCATCGTGATCGCCATCGCGCTGATCCTGCGCCCGGCCCTGCTGATCTGCGACGAGCCCACCACCGCGCTCGACGTGACCACGCAGGCCGAGATCCTCGCGCTCATCCGCGAGATGCAGCAGGAGAACGGCACCGCCGTGCTGTTCATCACGCACGACTTCGGCGTGGTGGCGGACATCGCCGACCAGGTGGTGGTGCTGCAGCTGGGCCGGCAGGTCGAGAGCGGCCCGAAGGACGAGGTGCTGCGCCGACCGAAGGAGGCCTACACGCGCATGCTGCTCGACGCCGTGCCGCGGCTGGCGCCGGTGCTGCGCGCGCCCCTCGACGCCCAGGCGCCGCTGCTCGATGCGCGCGGCGTGGGCAAGGTCTACCGCACGGGCAGCTGGCCCGGCAAGCGCCGCACGGTGCACGCGGCGGCCGACGTGTCGCTGAAGCTGCATGCGGGCGAGACCGTCGGCATCGTGGGCGAGTCGGGCTCGGGCAAGTCGACCGTGGCGCGCTGCATCGCGCGGCTGATCGAGCCGACCGCCGGCGACATCCGCGTGCCCGGCATCGAGGGCTCGCGCGGCGCGCAGCGCTCGGCGTTCCGGCGCATGGTGCAGGTCGTGTTCCAGGACCCGAACCGCTCGCTCAACCCGCGCCGCACGGTGGGCCAGTCGATCGTCGAGGGGCCGGTGAATTTCGGCGTGCCGCATGCCAAGGCCTGGCAGCGCGCGGAGGAGCTGATGGCGCTGGTGCGGCTGCAGCCCGAGGTGCTGCACCGCTACCCGAGCGAGTTCTCGGGCGGCCAGCGCCAGCGGCTGTGCATTGCGCGCGCGCTGGCCTGCGAGCCGCGCGTGCTGATCGCCGACGAGGCCGTGTCGGCGCTCGACGTGTCGGTGCAGGACCAGATTCTGAAGCTGCTCGCGGAGATCCAGCAGCGGCTGTCGATCGGCATTCTGTTCATCACCCACGACCTGCGCGTGGCCAGCCAGATCTGCGACCGCCTGATCGTGATGCACAAGGGCCGCATCGTCGAAGAAGGCAGCGCGCACGACGTGCTGCTGTCGCCGCGCGAGGCCTACACGCGCACGCTGCTGGCCGCGGCGCCGGGCCAGGGCTATGCGTTCGGGGGCGGCTGAGCGCCGTCCTCTTCCTCTCTTTCAACCCACCTTCATCCCACCACCCCAAGAAGAAACGAAGACATGACCACACCCCTGTACGAACTCAATGCCCTCCAGTTGCTCGAACACTACCGTGACCGCGCCTTGTCGCCGGTCGAGGTGACGCAGGCCGTGCTTGCGCGCATCGAACGCTGGGAGCCGCACATCCACGCCACCTACGGGCTGGACGCCGAAGCCGCGCTGGCCTCGGCGCGCGCCTCCGAGGCACGCTGGACCCAGGGCAAGCCGCAGGGCGATCTAGACGGCGTGCCGGTCACGCTGAAGGAGAACATCGCCACGCGCGGCACGCCCACGCCCATCGGCAGCGCCGCCACCGTGCTGGCGCCCGCCGCAGCCGACGCCCCCGCGGCCGCGCGCCTGCGCGAAGCCGGCGCGGTGATCGTGACCAAGACGACGATGCCCGACTTCGGCTTTCTCGGCGCGGCGCCGTCGAGCTTCCACGCGCTCACGCGCAACCCGTGGGACCTGGGCCGCAACACCGGCGGCTCGAGCTCGGGCGCCGGCGCCGCCGCTGCCGCGGGCTACGGCCCGCTGCACCTGGGCACCGACATCGGCGGCTCGGTGCGCATCCCGGCCAGCTTCTGCGGCGTGTTCGGCCTCAAGCCCAGCCAGGGCCGCATTCCAGTCGACCCGCCCGCCGCGGCGCGCGTGATCGGCCCGATGACGCGCACCGTGGCCGACGCCGCGCTCTTGATGCAGGTGGTGACGCGCCCCGACGCACGCGACTACATGTGCCTGCCGCCGAACGACTTCGCGTGGCAGCGGCTCGAGCGCAGCGTGAAGGGCCTGCGCATCGGCCTGTGGACCGAGACCATGGGCGGCTGGCCGATCGATGCGGAAGTGAAGGAGGCGGTGCTGGCCGCGGCCCGCCTGTTCGAGCAGGCCGGCGCCATCGTCGAGCCGCTGGCCGACTGGACCACGCTGGACATGCGCATGGGCATGGCCCACTTCTTCACGATGCGCTGCCGCGTCGACCTGGCTGCGATGCCACCGGAGCGCGCGAAGCTCGCGGCCGGCTACATCCACCAGGCGGCGGAGTTCGCCGCCTCGCTCACGCCCGAAGACACCTTCCGCGCCTTCACGCGCATGCAGGCCTTGCGCGCGGCCACCGTGGCGGCCACGCAGCCCTTCGACTACGTGCTGTCGCCGGTGTCGCCGGTGCTGCCGTTCGCGGCGGACGCCATCAACAGCGGCTCGGAAAACCTGCTGAAGGACTCGCACTTCACGTCGGTGTTCAACCAGTCAGAACAGCCGGCCGCGTCGATCAACTGCGGCCATGCGAAAAATGGCCTGCCGATCGGCCTGCAGATCGCGGGGCGCCGCTTCGACGACCTGGGCGTGCTGCAGATGGCGCGCTTCTACGAATCGGTGCGTCCGGCACAGGCGCGCTGGCCTGAACCGGCCTGACCGGGCTGGGTCAGGCGAATCAGTCCGGCGCGTTCATCACGCGGTCGAACTCTTCGTCGGCCGGCACGTTGTCGGCATCGAGCTCGCTGGCATCGGTGAGGTCGATGCCCGTTTCGTCCGACAGGTCGTCGGACGCATCGGCTTCGAGTTCGTCGAAGTCGTCGGCAGGCGTGCTGTCGTCATCGTCGTCTTCGGACGACGAGGCGGAGCGCGCGGTGGCATCGGCTTGGGGCGTCATGATCGAATTCCTCGGCAGATGAGTAAACGGCCCTCTATGGTGCGCCTGTTTTGCCCCTTGCGGTGGATCGACGGGCTGACGTCGGTGTCGGAAAGTTTCCCGTCTCCCGAGGCCGCCCACACGCGTTGTCGTCAGTCCTTGTGGACGTGGCCGTGCTCGCCGTGTCCTTCATCATGGCCGTGTTCGTGGCCATGCTCGCCGTGCGCGAGCCGGCTCACGAGCGTGACCAGCAGGATGCCCGCTGCCAGCCACGCGATCTGCGCCGCGGTCTGGCGCGCGGGCAGGCGCTTTTGCAGCTGCGGAATCAGGTCGGCCAGCGCCACGTAGACGAAGCTGCTGCCCGCCAGCACCAGGAAGTACGGCAGCCAGCCATGCAGCTGGTCGACCAGCCACCAGCCCGCGATGCCGCCGAGCATGGTCATCGTGCCCGCGAGCGACACCTTCACCAGCGCCGCGCGCGAATTGGCCGAACTCTGTCGCAGCACGACGAGGTCGCCGATGTGGTGCGGCACCTCGTGCGCGAGCACGGCCAGCGCAGCCACGAGGCCCAGGCGGATGTCGGCCACGAAGGCCGAGGCGATCAGGATGCCGTCGCCGAAGCAGTGCACGCTGTCGCCGGTGAGCACAGCCCAGCCGCCGCCGCCCGTGGGGGGCGCGTGGTGGTGATGGGCGTGCGAATGGCCGTGATGATCATGCCCGTGGTGGTCGTGCGCGCCCTCTTTCGCCGGTGCGGCATCGCCATGGTGGTGCTCATGCCCGTGGTGCCACAGCTCGGCCTTGTCGAGCAGGAAGAAGAACACCAGCCCGAACAGCAGCACCGCGAACAGCAGCGCAGGCTCGATGCGGCTTTCGAAGGCCTCGGGCAGCAGGTGCATGAAGGCAGTGGCCAGCAGCGCGCCGGCCGCCAGGCTCAGCAGGTGCTGCGGGTTCACGCCGCCGCCACCGCTGCGCACGCCCACGCGCAGCAGCAGGGCCGCGAGCCAGACGCTACCGATGCCGGCGACCAGGGTCGCCACGAGAATTACTATCAAATTCATAGCTGCTTGCGCAAGAGGGACGGCCGTTATGACCTTGTTCCGTTCATAAAAAGAGAAAGGCCGTCACTTCGGACGGCCTTCGGCGGCAGGTGGCTACGGGCGCCGTCTTCGGTCAGGCGACACCATTGGCTTTGAACCAGGCCGTGGCACGCTGCCAGCCGTCTTCCGCGGCGCTCTTGAGGTAGCTGGGGCGGTAGTCGGCGTGGAACGCGTGGCCTGCTTCGGGGTACACGACGAAGCTCGATGCCTTGGCCGCTGCAGTTCCAGTGGCCAGAGCAGCTTTCATCTTATCAACCGTGTCAAGGGGGATGCCCTGGTCTTTTCCGCCGTACAGGCCGAGCACCGGCGCCTGCAGGCTGGCGACGATGTCGACGGGGTGTTTCGGCTGCAATTCGCTGGCCTGCCCCACCAGCCGGCCGTACCAGGCCACGCCGGCCTTGACCTTGCCGGTGGCCGCATACAGCCACACGATGCGCCCGCCCCAGCAGAAGCCGGTGATGCCGGCCTTGCTCGTGTCGCCGCCGTTGGCCTTGGCCCAGGCCAGCGCGCCGTCGAGGTCGCCCATCACCTGCGCATCGGGCACCTTGGTGACGATGTCGGCCTGCAGCTTGGGAATGTCGGTGTAGCCGCGCGGATCGCCCTGGCGCGCATACAGCTCGGGCGCGATGGCCAGGTAGCCCAGCTCGGCGAAGCGGCGGCAAGTGTCGGCGATGTACTCGTGCACGCCGAAGATTTCCTGGATCACCAGCACCACGGGCAGCCCCGTCTTGCCGGCCGGCGCCGCGGCATAGGCAGGCACCCCGAAACCGTTGACGGTGTACTTGATGGGGCCGGCCTTCAGGCCGTCGGCCGGGGTGGTGATGGCCGTCTGCGCGGCCACCGGCAGCACGGCGGCGGCGTAGCCGACACCGAGGGCGGCCTTGAGCGCGGTGCGGCGCGTGGCCCCCTGCTCGGTGCTGTCGCCGGGGCGCAGCGAATCGAATTCGGAACGGTTGTCGTCGAAGGAGGTCATGCAAGGGCTCCGGTTGAATCGTCTGACAAGGGGGTGTGGCGTAGAAAAACGCACGCCGCAATGTAGGCGAAATCGGGCCGGGCCGTGTGACCGGACCGTAAAGCAGCCGGGCCGCTTCGGGCTGTGGCTAGGTGCCGTAGGCCCGCCGTGCCAGCGCCTCGGCCAGCACCTGCGCCGGATCGACGAGGCGCAGCCCCGCCACCGCGGCCGAGCCCTGCAGGCCCAGCGGCACCTCGGTGCAGCCCATGATGATCGTGACCGGGCCGTGCCGCTCGGCCAGCCGCAGCGCGACCTCGGAGAAGCAGCGTTCGGCCAGCGGCAGGTTGCCGGCCTTCACGCCGTCGAAGATGCCGCGCATGATGGTCTGGCGCTCGTCGGCCGACGGCACATGGCAGCCCAGGCCGGCCTCGGCCAGCGCCTGCTCGTACAGCCGCACGCGGTAGGTGCCTTCGGTGGCCATCAGCGCCACCTCGCTCGCGCCCTGCGCGGCCAGGTGCTGCGCGGTTTCGCGCGCCATGTGCAGCAGCTCGACCTGCGGAAAGCGCTCCTGCAGGTTGGCATGCCACGCATGCGCGGTGTTGCAGGCGATGGCCACGGCGCGGCTGCCCAGCGCGGCCAGCCGGCCCAGCGCCTGCAGCATCGGCTCGAGCGGCTGGTGCGCGCCCTGCGCGTCGGAGGCCAGCGCGCCGGTGCGGTCGGGCACCGGCACCTGCGCCAGCCAGTGTTCGGGAAAGGACTGGTCGCGCACCGGCTCGCCGCGCGCACGCATCTGCTGCGCGCAGGCCTGCACGAAGAGCCGGACGAAGTCGGCGCCCGCCGCGGGGCCCATGCCCCCCAAGATGCCAACTACGTTCGTCGAAGCCATGGTCTTTCTCTGTTTCAGGAATACCGCGGAACCGGCTTTGCCGGGCCGCTGGTATTGCCCCCGGTAGGGGGTTGGCGAAGCGACACGAAGTGCGCGCAGCCTGGGGGCGAGCTCAAGTTGCTGGCTTGTCGCTGAAGGCCTTCAGGTTTTCTTTGAGCTGGTCGCTCATCGGCAGGTTCAGCGGCACGTTCTTCGGCGGGATCGGCTGCATGAACCACTTGGTGTAGAGCTTCTCGAACTCGCCGCTCTTCATCATGGCGGTGAAGGTGTCGTCCACCAGCTTCTTGAAGGCCGGGTCGTCCTTGGGCAGCATGCAGGCGTAGGGCTCGACCTGCAGCGACTCGCCCACCACTTCGTAGTCGGCCGGGTTCTTCGAGTTGGCGATGAGGCCGAACAGCAGGATGTCGTCCATGGCGAAGGCCACGGCGCGGTCGCTCTCGACCAGCAGGAATGCGTCGGCGTGGTCCTTGCCGAGCACGATGTTCATGTCGAGGTTCTTCTCGGTGTTGTACTTGCGCATGACCAGCGCGTTGGTCGTGCCGGTGGTGCTGGCCACGGTCTTCTTCGCCAGGTCGGCGTAGTCCTTGATCTTGGAAGACTTCTTCGTCAAGAGGCGCGTGCCCGTGTAGAAGTGGTTCACCGCAAAGGCCACGTCCTTGCCGCGCGCGGTGTTGTTGGTGGTGGAGCCGCACTCCAGGTCGATGGTGCCGTTGGTGATCAGCGGGATGCGGTTCTGCGAGGTGACCGCCATCAGCGAGACCTGCAGGTTGGGCTTGTTCAACTTCTTCTTCACCGCCTCGACCACGGCGTTGGAGAGTTCCACCGAGAACCCGATCGGCTTGTTGGGGCCGTCCAGGTAGCTGAAGGGCACCGACGACTCGCGGTAGGCGAGCGAGATCTTGCCGGACTCGGCGATCTTGGCGAGCGTGTCGGCAGCTTGCGCGGCCGGTGCAGTGAAGAGGACCGCGGCAGCCAGGGACGCCATCAAAACGGAGAGTTTCATTCGAGCCTTCATCGGTTGGATTGAACAGACAGCCAGTGTAAGAAGGAGTGACACATCGGGACAATTCAAATTAACCCCGGGGTCATGCCCAAAGGTTATGGGCTGGGTTCTTTTGGCATTTCCGGGCACGGCGAGGGGCCTCTACAGTCGCACGCTGTCTCTTCTGTTCCCTTTCTTCTTCACTTCCGGAAAGTTGCCTCCATGCATGTGTGCGTGCTCGGCGCCGGCATCGTGGGCCTGGCGACCGCCTGGCAACTCGAGCGCCAGGGCCACCAGGTCACGGTGATCGACCGCGCGGCGCCCGGCGCGGGCGCCAGCGGCGGCAACGGCGCGCAGCTGAGCTACTCGTACGTGCAGCCGCTGGCCGATCCGTCGATCTGGACGCAGCTGCCCAAGCTGCTGTTCTCCCCCACCTCGCCGCTGAAGCTGCGCCCGCAGCTCGATCCGCTGCAGTGGCGCTGGGGCCTGGCCTTCCTGGCCGCGTGCAACGCCGCGACCTCGCGCGACACCACCGCGCAGCTGCTCGCGCTGGCGGCCGCGAGCCGCACCGGCTTCGAGGCCATGCAGGCCGACATCGCGCCCGACTGCGACTTCTCCGCCACCGGCAAGCTCGTGCTCTATGCGAGCGCCGCCTCGCTGGCCGGCGCGCGCGCACAAGTCGAACTGCAGCGCACCCTGGGCAGCGAGCAGCGCATCGTCACGCCCGACGAGTGCGTGGCCATCGAGCCTGCGCTCGCGGACTACCGCGGCCAGATGGCGGGCGCGGTCCACACGCCGAGCGAGTGCGCGGCCGACTGCCTCAAGGTGTGCGCCGAGCTGATGCGCGCACTGAGCGCGCGCGGCGTGCGGTTCATGCTCGGTGCCGACGTGCACGGCTTCGCGCGCAGCGAAGGTCGCGTGGCGGCCGTGCAGACGAGCGAGGGCGACATCGAAGCCGATGCCTTCGTGATGGCGCTGGGCTCGGCCTCGCACAAGCTCGGTCGCGCGCTCGGCGCCTACCTGCCGGTGTACCCGCTCAAGGGCTACAGCATCACGGTCGACGTCGACCCCGCGCCCGGCGCGGCGCCGCGCGTGAACGTGACCGACAGCGCGCGCAAGGTCGTCTTCGCGCGCATCGGCTCGCGCCTGCGCGTGGCCGGCATGGCCGAACTCGTGGGGCACGACGCGAGCATTCCCGCCACGCGCATCGAGACACTGGCCGACGCCACGCGCGCCGTGTTCCCGCGCGCCAGCCGGCTGGCCGAACTGCACCCCTGGACCGGCATGCGCCCGGCCACGCCGAAGGGCCTGCCGATCATCGGGCGGCTGCCGCATGCGCCGTCGAACATGCTCTTCAACACCGGCCACGGCGCGCTGGGGTTCACGCTGGCCTTCGGCTCGGCGCAGCGGATCGCGCAGGCGCTGGACGCGGCCCCGCCGCGCGCCTGAGCTTGCGGCCCAGGCGCCGCCAGCCGACCACCACGCCGGTCAGGCTCAGCAGCGCGCCGCCCGCGCTCAGCGCGACCAGCAGCACGTCCCACAGCGGGCGGTGCGCGAGCAGCGGCAGCCAGTCCCAGCTGTGCAGCATCGCGAACAGCCAGCGGCTCAGGCGGCGCGTGCTGTCGCTGCGGCCGAGCACTGCGCCGGTCTGCGGATCGACATGGACCCAGGTGGCGTGCGTGTCGGCGAACACCACACGCCAGACGGGCAGCGGCTTCTCGCTGCCGCCGGTCATGGTGTGCGCTTCGCGCGTGTAGTAGTGGCTGTCGTAGGCGGTGAGCACGTCGATGCGCGCGACCGGGTCGGGCAGCAGCTGCGCGACGGCGGTGCGCAGCATCGCGGGCTCGATCTGCCGAAGCTGCGCGCCGACCGCGTCGCGCACCAGCGGCCGGCCGTTGGCGGTGCTGGCCAACACCAGCGTCTGCCCTCCCGCGCGCACCCAGCGCAGTTCGCGGACATCGCCGCGCGTGGAAGCCAGCAGCGCAGCAGGCGCCGCATCGCCAGCTTCTACAACGAGCGGCCCGCCCTGCATCGCCGCCATGCGCAATGCCGGCGCGCCGCTGTCGAACACGCGCCAGGGATTCATCGACATCAGCCCGCTGAAGATCCACGTCAGCGTGACGAGCGCGAACAGCAGCCCGCTGATGTGATGCCAGCGCATCATGAAGCCCTGGTACGGCGAGTGCGAGCCACTCTTGTAGGTGCGTCGGAAACGCCAGCGCATCACGCCCACCACCGTGCCCGTCAGCGTGACGGCGATGCCGACGATCGACAGCCAGTTGACGATGTCGGCCCAGTAGCGGTCCAGGCCCGTGCCGCGCAGCGGGTACAGCCAGTGGATCCACGCGCCGGCGTAGTTCCACCGCCGCTCGGCGCGCGGCGCGTCGCGCACCACCTCGCCGGTGCGGCCCGAGATGTACAGCCGCGTGGCCTGCGCATCGGCCAGGTCGACCACATGCAGCGGGCGGTGCGCGTCGAGCCCGCGCGAATGGGTGAAGGCGTCTTCGTCGATGGTGCCCCGGTACTGGAGCACCACGGCCTCGCCCCCATAGGCCTGCGCACTCACGAGCGCGCGGGCGCGGTCGATCTGGCGCAGCACGGCGCCGGTCTGCGCATCGACGACGACCACGCCGCGCCCCGGCGGTGATCGGCGCGCGCCGGGTTCTGCCGCACTCGCCGGCACCGCGAGGTACACCGCCTGCCCGCCGCTGGCGACAGCCAGACGCAGGTCTTGCAACGGCCCCGCGATACCGGCCGCATCGAGCGCCTGCCGCGGCCCCAGCAAGGGCGCCTTTGCATCGAGCGGCGGCAGGTGCTGCAGACGCTCGGCCTCGGTGAGCTTGGGGTAGCCCACGTACATCATCACCACGCCCGAGACGAACCACATCGCGAAGAAGGCGCAGACGACCACGCCGAGCCAGCGGTGGACCAGGAACGACCAGCGTTTGGCATGCATGGCGGCGCTCCTTCGATTCAGAAGCTCACGCGCACCGACACGTCGGCCGTGCGCGGCGCGCCGAGGTAAGCGAAACCGGCGCCGACGTTCGCGGCGTACACGCGGTCGGTCGCGTTGCGCACGCGCCCCACCAGCGTGACGTTGCGGTTCACCTGCCAGCTCAGCCCGAGGTCGAGCAGCGTGTAGCCGGGCCAGTGCATCGTGTTGGCCGCATCGGCGTACACCTTGCCCACATGCCGCACGCCCGCCGTGGCCTGCAGGCGCGGCGTGATGGCATACGACACCCAGAGGTTCGCGACCACCGCCGGCGTGTTGGTCGGCGTGCGGCCCGCGAGCGACACGCCGCCCTGGCGGAACTGCTCGTAGCGCGCATCGACGTACGTGAGGTTGCCCTGCAGCGACCACTGCGGCGTGGGCTGCAGCCCGAGCACCAGCTCCACGCCCTTGGACGACTGCTCGCCGACCAGCACCGTGAGCGCGCTGTTGGCCGGGTCCTGCGTCGCGATGTTGGTGCGGCGGATGCTGTAGGCCGCGAGCGTGGCCGTGCCCTTGCCCTGCCAGAAGTCGAGCTTGGTGCCAACCTCGACCTGCCGGCCGGTGGTGAGCTCGCTGTTGTTGCGCACGTCGGCGAACGAGGCGGTCGAAAGCACGCCCGACGGCGGATCGGCCGCCGTGGCGTACTGCGCGTACAGGTTGGCGCCGGGCGCGAAGTCCCACACCAGGCCGATGCGGCCGGTGGTGGGCCGGTAGCCGCGATGGAAGGTGGCCGGGTTCGCCGCGTCCACGGTGCGGCGGTTGACCAGGTCGAGGTCGATGCGCTCGTGACGCAGCGCCGTCACGAGGTGCAGCGACGGCTGCAGCGCGGTGCGGTTCTCCAAATACACCGCGGTGGTCCGCACCTTGTTGTCGCGGTCGGGGCGGAAACCGGGCGTCATGCCCGGCACGTCGAAGAAGCGCTCGGTGGCAAAGACGTACGGGTTCACCGTGCTCACGGTGCCGGGCAGGCTGTTGGGAAAGCGCGTCTGCCGGTTCACGCTGAAGTCCAGCCCGAAGGACCAGTCGCTCTTGAGCCCGCCGAGCTGCCCCTTGTAGAGGCCTTCGACGCGGTTGCCCCACACGTCCTGGTCGTGCCGCTGCAGCAAGGCGCCCGAGCGGATGACGGCCGTGTTGCGCGCGTTGTAGCGGTAGTTCTCGACGTTGCGGTAGTCGCGCAGCGCGTCGTAGGCATAGAAGGTGTTCTTGAACTGCAGCGCGTCGCTGGCCTGCCATTCGGTGACCGAGCGCAGCCACTGCACGCGCTGCGCGTAGAGGCCGTCGGCGCTGTTGTAGTTCTTGAAGCGCGTGCCGCGGTCGATGCGCATCTCGCCACCCGCCGGGTTCAGCACCGGCGTGCCCCAGTAGGGCCGCGTGACGTCTTCGTCCTGGTACTCGTAGGCCAGCGTGTGCTTCAGGCCGCCGCCGAAGTCCGACAGCAGCGAGGCCGCGAACTGCGTCGATTGGCTCTTGGTGCCGTCGCTCCAGCCGTGAGCGTCGCGGTGGTTCACGTCGATGCGCGCATAGTGGCTGCCCGCGCCGCCGTCACCGGCGATGCGGCGGTTCAGGCCGAAGGAGGCCTCCTTCAGGTTCTGCGTGCCCAGGCGCAGCTGCGCTTCGGTGAAGTCGCTGCGCTCGGGCGTCTTGGTGATGTAGTTGATCGAGCCGCCCAGCGCACCCGAGCCGAACAGGAAGCTCGACGGGCCGCCGATGGCCTCGACGCGGTCGTAGATCCAGCTGTCGACCGGGCGGGCCGCGATCGAGTACTGCAGGTTGATGCCGTTGAACAGCTGCGCGATCGAGCCACTGCCGAAGCCCCGGTAGCTCACGCCGACGTTGCCGGGCGCGTCGTGCGCGGTCACGCCGGGCACGGCGCGCAGCGCCTCCTGCGTGTTCTGCGCGCCGCGCGCATCGAGCACCGCGCGGTTCACCACCGTGACGGAAGCGGGCGTCTCGCGCGGCGTGAGGCCCAGGCGGCTCGCGGTGTCGGCGGGCGTGTCGAGGTCGAGCCGGCCGTTCGGGCGCGGGGCGTCGTCGGCCACCTCGATCGGGGGCAGCGACGACACAGTGGTCTGGGCATGGGCAGGCGCATGGACGGCGCCGAACAGGGCAAGCAGCCCCAGGGCGGGGGCACGGGAAAGGGTGGGCATGGCATCTCTCTTGCGACGGCGCTGGCGAAACCAATGAAGCGCAGCGCCGGCCGCACAACGACCGGGAACGCACCGCGCGGCCCGTTCAGGCGGCGTCAGGTGCAGGAACGACGAAGCTCAGGAGAGATGCGTGGGCGGCCCGCGCGCCGGCAGCGGCGAGGCCGTGGCTGCCGCGAGGCGGGCAGCGGGAATCGATTGCAGCGCGCGGCCCAGCGGCAGCGGCGTGGGCAGCGTCACCTGCACGGTGGCGGGCGGCGGCCCGGAGACCATGCACAGCGGGCAGTCCATGGCCGCCATGCCGACTTCGGTGGCGCCGTCATCGCCCTGCACGATGAGCTTGACGGTGCCCGCCGCGGAACACACGAGTTCCATCGCCTGCGGGTTCACGAGCGGCGACGCGCCCGCGACCAGCAGCGACGCCATGAACCACTCCAGCACCAGGCGGTGCATTGCGCAGAAGGTTCGAAGGGCGTGCATGGGCGCGGATTATGGCGCGAGGCGAATGCCCCGCATCTTTCTCAGGCGGTCTGCTCGATCGCTTCGCGCATGCAGCGCGTGATGCCGCGCACGGCCACCGAGTCGGGCCGACCTGCGAAGCGCAGCGCGCGCACCGGCACCGGAATGTGCGGCTCCAACGTCAGCACGTCGACCTTGGCGCGGTCGGCCGAGCGCGCCGTGCAGCCGTCGACCAGCGCCACGCCCAGCCCGTGGTGCGCCATGGCCAGCGCCGCGTGGTAGGTCTGCACCGTGACCACGGCCTGCTGGAAGCCCACGCCCGCCTGCCGGCAGGCCTGGCTCAGGCTGGTGCCGACGGGGTCGCGGCCATCGAGGCCGATCACCGGGCGGTCGATGAGGTCGTGCAGCGCCACCGAGCCGTTGCGCACCAGCGCGCGCGGCAGCATGCCCTTGGGCGCGACGCACACCATGCGGCTGTCGGCCAGGGTCTCCTGCGTGAGCGAGGGATGCACCGCGGGGCTGAAGGCAAAGCCCACATCGGCCTCCTGCAGCAGCAGCGCCGACATGATCTGCGGCGAGTGCAGCGACTCGACCGTGATCGCATAGCCCGGGTGCATCTCGCGGAAGGCCTTGAGCGCGCGCGGCAGGATTTCGTAGCTCAGCGCGAGCACGCTGAGGATGCGCAGCTCGCCCGTGTCGTTGCCCGCGCGCAGGTTCGCCGCCAGCCGCTGCACCTCGTCGAGCTGCGCGAACAGCCGCTCGATGTGCGGGTACAGCGTGAGCGCCTCGGTGGTCGGCGTGAGCCGCCCCTTGGCGCGCTGGAACAGCGGGAAGCCCAGCTGCAGCTCGGCATGCTGAAGCGTGCGGCTCACGGCCGGCTGCGTGATGTTGATGAGCCGCGCGGCCGCGCTCACGCTGCCCGCGAGCATGATCGCGTTGAAGACCTCGATGTGGCGCAGCCGCATGGCCGACAGCGGTCGGTGGCGGTCAGCGAACGGTGGTCTTGCCGGTGGCGATGTCCATCACCATGCGCACGCCCAGGTACAGGCGCGGCTCGATGGAGTCGATCAGCACGTACTCCGCGTCGGCCGTGTGTGCGCCGAAGCCTTGCAGGCCGAAGCGCTCGATGACCGGCGCCTTGGTCTTGAGCGAGGCGAACGCCGCGTCGGTGCCGCCACCGGCGGCCTTGTCGTCGGCGCCCAGCGGGCGGCCCAGCTCGTCCTTGTAGATGGCCTGCGCGTGCTTGGCCAGCGCGCGCGACGCGTCGGTGGCCTCGAGCGGCGGACGGCGGCGTTCGAACTTCAGCTCGACCTTGGCCTCGGGCACCAGCTGCTTCTTCACGCGCTCGTTCACCTGCTGCTCGATGCGGTCGTAGTCGGCCACCTTGAGCACGCGCACGTCGGCACCCGCCGTGGCGCTGGCCGGGATCACGTTGCGGTTGGTGCCCGACTTGGAGATGGTCCAGTTCATCTTCAGGCCCGTGGACGGGTCGGACAGGTCGCGCATCTGCAGGATCTGGTGCGACAGCTCATACAGCGCGTTCACGCCGAGCTCGGGTGCCGAGCCCGCGTGCGAGGCCTTGCCCGCCACATTCAGCGTGACCGAGGCGATGCCCGCGGTGGCCAGCGAGAGCTTGTCGTCCTTGATCGACGCGCCCTCGAACGACAGCACGGCATCGTGCTCGCCGCCCAGCTTGGTGAGCAAGGCGCGCGAACCGGGCGAGCTGATTTCCTCGTCGCCGTTGATCAGCACGGTGAGCGTGCCGTAGTCCTTGAACTTCAGCGCCTGCAGCATCGACACCAGGTGCGTGATGACGGCCACGCCCTGCTTGTCGTCGGCAATGCCCAGGCCGTAGGCCTTGTCGCCGTCGACGCGGAACGGCTGCTTGTTCAGCATGCCCACGGTGTAGACCGTGTCCATGTGCGCGATGAGCATGATCTTCTTGGTGCCCGTGCCCTTGAAGGTGGCGCGCACCACGCGGCCGATCTTCTCGGGCGTGTCTTCCATGCGGTAAGCGTCGGCGCTCGGGTCGATGAGCTCGACCTCGCCGCCCAGCGCCTTGAACTTGGCGGCGATGAGGTCGGAGATTTTCTCGAGGCCTTCGATGTCGCGGCTGCCCGACTCGATGGAGACCAGCTCCTTCAGCGTCTCGAGCAGGGCGGGCTTTTCCTTGGCGGCCAACGCGGCGATGCGGGCATCGGGCGCGGCGAAAGCGGTGCCGAGGAAGGCCGCGCAGACGGCGGCGAGCAGGAAGGTGCGGGGCTGGAGTTTCATGGGCGTGTTTCTTCTTTCTGTCGTTTGTCTCTTGGGGATCGTGCGAATATGGATCAGTGGGCCTTGTCCCAGTTGGGACCGACGCCGATCTCGGCGAGCAGCGGCACCTTGAGCGCCGCCACGCCGGCCATCAGGCGCGGGATTTCGGTGCGCACCCATTCGATCTCGGCCTCGGGCACTTCGAACACCAGTTCGTCGTGCACCTGCATGATCATCTTGGTGGCGCGCTTTTCTTCGTCAAGCACGTTCTGTACCTTGACCATGCTGAGCTTGATGAGGTCGGCCGCCGTGCCCTGCATCGGCGCGTTGATGGCCTGGCGCTCGGCCGCCTTCTTGCGGGGGCCGTTGCCGCCGTTGATCTCGCTCAGGTAGAGGCGCCGGCCGAACACGGTCTCGACATAGCCCTTGTCGCGCGCGAACTCCACGATCTGGTCCATGTAGGTCTTCACGCCCGGGTAGCGCGCAAAGTAGCGATCGATGTACGAGGCCGCGGCCTTGGTCTCGATGCCCAGGTTCTTCGCCAGGCCGAAGCTGCTCATGCCGTAGATGAGCCCGAAGTTGATGACCTTTGCGTAGCGGCGCTGCTCGCTGGACACCTGGTCGGGCGTGGTGCCGAACACCTCGGCGGCCGTGGCGCGGTGCACGTCGACGCCGTCGGTGAAGGCGCGCAGCAGCGACTCGTCGCCGCTGATGTGGGCCATGATGCGCAGCTCGATCTGCGAGTAGTCGGCGCTGGCGATCACGCTGCCCGCCGGCGCCACGAAGGCCTCGCGCACGCGGCGGCCTTCAGGCGTGCGGATCGGGATGTTCTGCAGGTTGGGGTCGTTGCTGCTCAGGCGGCCCGTGACGGCCACGGCCTGCGCGTAGTGCGTGTGCACGCGGCCGGTGCGCGGGTTGGCCAGCTGGCCGAGCTTGTCGGTGTAGGTGCCCTTGAGCTTCGAGAGGCCGCGGTGCTCGAGGATCTTGGCGGGCAGCGGATAGTCTTCGGCCAGCTTCTCGAGCACCTCTTCGTCGGTGCTGGGCGCGCCGCTCGGCGTCTTCTTGACCACGGGCAGGCCCAGCTTGGTGAAGAAGATCTCGCCGATCTGCTTGGGCGAACCGAGGTTGAAGGGCTGGCCCGCGATGTCGTAGGCCTCCTGCTCCAGCGCCATGATGCGCGTGCCCAGGTCGTGGCTCTGCGCGGCCAGCGTGGGCGCGTCGATCAGCACGCCGTTGCGTTCGATGCGGTACAGCGCCTCGCTCGAATCCATTTCGAGCTGGTAGATGTAGGCCAGCTTTTCTTCCTTCTGCAGCAGGGGCCACAGCGCGTGGTGCACGTCGAGCGTCTGGTCGCTGTCTTCGCACGAGTACTCGGCGGCCTTGGCGATGTCGACCTGGCTGAAGGAGATCTGGTGCGCGCCCTTGCCGCACAGGTCTTCGTACGAAATGCCGCTGCGTCCCAGGTGGCGCTCGGCCAGGGACGAAAGGCCGTGCGGCTTGTTCACTTCGAGCACGTAGCTTTGCAGCATGGTGTCGTGCGCGTAGCCCTGCACCTCGATGCCGTGGTTGGCGAACACGTGGCGGTCGTACTTGATGTGCTGGCCGAGCTTCTTCTTGTCGGCGTTCTCGAGCCAGGGCTTGAGCCTGGCGAGCACCTCGTCGATGGGCAGCTGCGCGGGCGCGTCGGGGTAGTTGTGCGTGAGCGGAATGTAGGCCGCTTCGCCCGGCGTGACGCTGAAGCTGATGCCCACGATCTGCGCGACCATTTCGTCGAGCGAGGTGGTCTCGGTGTCGATGGCCGTGAGTTCGGCGGCCTCGAGCTTGGCGAGCCAGGCGTCGAACTGCGCCCACTCCATGACCGTGTCGTACTTGAGGTTGCTCGCGGGCGCGGCGGCCTCTTGCGCTTCCAGCTCGGAAGGCTCGTCGAACAAGCCGCCCTGGTCGCGGTCGGCCTTGGCGGCGGCCTTTTTCTTCGCGTTCTCTTCGATCAGCTCGGGCGGCACCTCTTGGGCCTCGAGCGACTTCACCAGGCTCTTGAAACCGAACTTCTCGTAGAAGGGCTTCAGCTCGGCCGTCTGCGGCGCGCCGACGGGCAGGCCTTCGAGCGAGGGCAGGCCTTCGACATGGCCGTTCAGGTCGCAATCGGTGCGGATGGTGACGAGGCGCTTGCTCAGCGGCAGCTTGTCGAGCGCCTGGCGCAGGTTCTCGCCGGCGGCGCCCTTCACTTCGGCGGCGCGTTCGACCAGCGCATCGAGCGAGCCGTATTCGAGCAGCCATTTGGCCGCTGTCTTGGGGCCGACCTTGGGCACGCCGGGCACGTTGTCGACCGTGTCGCCGATGAGCGTCTGGTAGTCGACCATGAGGCTGGGCGGCACGCCGAACTCGGCCGTCACGCCGGCGATGTCGCGCTTCTTGCCGTTCATCGTGTCGATGATGGTGATGTGCTCGTCGACCAGCTGGCTCAGGTCCTTGTCGCCGCTGGACACGATCACCTCGACGCCTTGCGCGGCCGCGACCTTGGCGAGCGTGCCGATCACGTCGTCGGCCTCGACCTCGGGCACGGTGATCACCGGCCAGCCCAGCAGCTTGACCACTTCGTGGATGGGGTCGATCTGGCTGCGCAGGTCGTCGGGCATCGGCGAGCGGTTGGCCTTGTACTCGGGGTACCAGTCGTCGCGGAAGGTCTTGCCGGGGGCGTCGAAGATGCAGGCCGCGTAGTCGGCGCGCACCTCGCGGCGCAGCGCGGTCATCATGTTGATCATGCCCCGGATCGCCCCGGTGGCCGGGCTCTTGGGGTCGCCGGGCACGGCGCGCAGATCGGGCATCGCGTGGAAGGCCCGGTACAGGTAGCTCGAGCCATCGACGAGCAGCAGCGTTTTCTTGTCGGTCATCGGGGCATTTTGCCGTGCCCGGACCGGCGTCCGGAACGACACCAGGGTCGGCTGGCGGCCGACACGCCGCCAGCGGGTGCACGCCTACAATCCGTGCATGCCTAGCTCCCCACTCCTGGTCGCCCGCCGCATCCTGCTGGCGCTGGCTTTCGCCACCCCCGTTGCCGCCCTCGCGCAGGCGCCGGCCGCGCCTGCCGCCAAGCCGGCCCCGGCGGAACCGCTACAAAATCAGGAGCAGGCCGACGGCCGGCGCAACCAGAAGGTCGAGCACATCCACACGGAAGACAGCGGCGCCTCGGTCGACGAGGTGCGCTACGGCGGCCGCACGCAGAGCATCAACGTCAAGCCCAAGTCGAACAT
Source organism: Variovorax sp. V118 (assembly GCF_041154445.1). Lineage (GTDB taxonomy): Bacteria > Pseudomonadota > Gammaproteobacteria > Burkholderiales > Burkholderiaceae_C > Variovorax > Variovorax boronicumulans. Next base: position 4,001,727 of record NZ_AP028663.1, read on the forward strand.
GCCCGGTTACGAAGTGCTGCCCAACGACGGCGGCAGCGCCCGCCCCGGCACGACTGGCGACGCGAACAGCGGCGGCAACGGCCCGCGTGTCTGGAACGTGCTGAAGTTCTGACCGTGACGCTGTCGTTCTCCTTCCCGCCCTCCCTCTTTTCTCCCGCAGCCGCCGTCCGGCGCTGAGCATCGCCATGGCAGTTTTTACCGAAGTCCAGTTCGGCGAGGCAGACGCGCTCGTCCAGCGCCTTGGCATGGGCGCCCTGCGCGAGCTGCGCGGCATCGAGGGCGGCATCGAGAACACCAACTACTTCGCCACCACCGAGTCGGGCGAATTCGTGCTGACGCTGTTCGAGCGCCTGAGCGCCGAGCAGCTGCCGTACTACCTTTGCCTCATGAAGCACCTGGCCGGTGCCGGCCTGCCGGTGCCCGCGCCCGTGGCCGATCCGGCCGTGGCGCCGCCGACCGGCCATGCCCTGTCGATCCCCGCGCAGGCGCCCTGCGAGCTGCTGCACCGCGTGGCCGGCAAGCCCGCGGCGCTGGTGCAGAAGCTGTCGGGCCGCAGCGAGCTGGCCCCCACCGCCGCCCATTGCGCCGAACTGGGCGCCATGCTGGCCCGCATGCACCTGGCCGGGCGCGACTACCCGCGCATCCAGCCCAACCTGCGCGGCCTGCCCTGGTGGAACGAGACCGCCCCGGTGGTGCTGCCCCACATGGACGAGGCGCAGTCCGCGCTGCTGCGCGCCGAGCTGGCCTACCAGAACCACGTCGCCGAATCGTCGGCCTACGCGGCGCTGCCGCGCGGCCCGGTGCATGCCGACATGTTCCGCGACAACGTGATGTTCGCGACCGGCGGCGAGCCCGACGCGCCGCCGCGCCTCACGGGCGTGTTCGACTTCTACTTCGCCGGCACCGACACCTGGCTGTTCGACCTGGCCGTGTGCCTGAACGACTGGGCCATCGACCTGGCCAGCGGCCGGCACGACGCCGCCCGCACCGACGCCCTGCTCGCCGCGTATGAAAGCGTGCGCAGGCTGAACACCTCCGAGCGCGCCCTGCTGCCCGCGATGCTGCGCGCCGCCGCGCTGCGCTTCTGGATCTCGCGCCTGTGGGACTTCCACCTGCCGCGCGAGGCCAGCATGCTCAAGCCCCACGACCCGACGCACTTCGAGCGCGTGCTGCGCGAGCGCGCCACCCACCCGCACGCCATCGCCCACGTCCTCGAGCCGGCGCTGGCAGCCTAAAGAAGGTGTGACCGAACCCGCCATGCCCGCTCATCCCGCCCAGACACACCCACTCTGCGTTGCAAATGCTCGCCATAGCCCAAGCTATGGCTGCGCTTTGCGCCTTGATTGGGCGCGTCTGGGCGGCCTGCTCGGCCACGCCGGATTCATTCACACCTTCTGACCCCCCACATGAAACTCCACCTCGTGCCGGCGCGCACCGGCTTCGATTGGGTCCGCCTCGGACTCAAGACCTTCTGGCGCCAGCCGTTGGCCTTCATCTCGCTGTTCTTCCTGCTGATGGCGATGATCTCGACGGTGTCGATGCTGCCGCTGCTCGGCAGCGTGCTCGCGCCGATCCTGTTGCCCTTCATGACGCTCGGCCTGATGGTCGCGACCTCGGTGGCAGCAACCGACAACGCCGATGGCCTGGGCAACGCGGGCGACCTGGGCCGTCCCACGGGCTCGGCCATGTTCATCGCGGTGTTCGACGCCATGCGCACCGAATGGCGCTCGCTGGTCGTGCTGGGCGTGATCTCGGCCGTGTACTTCGTGCTGGCCGTCACGCTGACGGCGCTGGTCGACGGCGGCCAGCTCATGCGCGCCTACCTGTTCGACGAAGCGGTGACGCCCGAAGTCATGAAGAGCAGCGAGTTCCTCACGGCGCGCACGCTGTTGATGTGCCTGAACCTGCCGCTGTCGCTGGCCATGTGGCATGCGCCGGCGCTGGTGCACTGGCACCGCGTGGAGCCGGTGAAGAGCGTCTTCTTCAGCATCGTCGCGCTGTTCCGCAACTTCGGTGCCTACGCGCTGTTCGGCCTGGCGTGGTTCGGCGTGTTCATGCTCGCGGGCATCGCCATCGGCCTGCTCGCCACCGTGCTGATCGGCGTCGGCGCCATGGGCTCCGACGGCGCAGCGCTGGCGATCGGCAACATCCTGATGATCGGCACGGCGCTGGTGCTGGCGGCCATGTCACTGGCCTCGACCTGGTTCACCTTCCGCGACAGCTTCGACGCGAACTGAAGTCGGCATCGCCGCTGCCCTTTCGGGCAAGCGGGACCGCCGGACTCAGACCGGCGTGAGCTTCGCCACCGACAGCGCCAGCCACTTCACGCCGTGGCGCGCGAACTTCACCTGCGCCCGCGCATCGTCGCCGGTGCCTTCGAGCGCGGTCACCGTGCCCTCGCCGAACTTGTTGTGGAACACCTGCATGCCTGAACGCAAACCGTGCGACGGCGCCGTCTTCTGCGGCGGCACGGGCGGGCTGGCGAAGGTGTCCTTGCCGGCGCTGCTGCCGCCACCACCGTAGCGGTTGCCGCCGCCACCCCCACCACCGTAGCCACCGGCACCGCCGCGCGTGCTGCCGTAGCCGCCGCCATAGCCGAAGGCCGAAGGCGCAAAGCCCTGGTTCTTCGGCGTGAGCCACTTGAGTGCGCCTTCCGGCAGCTCGTCGAAGAAGCGGCTCTTGACGTTGTAGCGGGTCTGGCCGTGCAGCATGCGCGTCTGCGAATGGCTCAGGTACAGGCGCTTGCGGGCGCGCGTGATCGCCACGTACATCAGACGGCGTTCTTCCTCGAGGCTCTCGAAATCGCTCATCGAGTTCTCGTGCGGGAACAGGCCCTCTTCCATGCCGGTGATGAACACGCAGTCGAACTCCAGGCCCTTGGCGGCGTGCACGGTCATGAGCTGCACCGCGTCCTGCCCGGCCTGCGCCTGGTTGTCGCCCGACTCGAGCGCCGCGTGCGTCAGGAAGGCTGCGAGCGGGCTCAGCGTTTCGCCGGTTTCGGCATCGGGCGCCAGCGGCTCGTCGAGCACCGGTCGGCTGGGGTCGAGCCCCTGGCTCGCAGGCGACTGGCGCAGCTCGTCGACCGGCAGCGCCACGGCGTCGCGGCCGAAGCCTTCCTGCGTGACGAAGCTTTCGGCCGCGTTCACGAGTTCGTCCAGGTTCTCGAGGCGGTCGGCGCCTTCGCGGTCGGCCTTGTAGTGTTCGACGAGGCCGCTGTGGTCGAGCACCAGCTCGATGATCTCGCGCAGGCTCACACCTTGCGTCTGCTCGCGCAGCACGTCGATCTTGGCGACGAAGGCCGTGAGGTTCGAGCCGGCCTTGCCGCCGACCGCGCTCACCGCGTCGTGCAGCGAACGCCCGGCGGCGCGCGCCGCGTCCTGCAGGCTTTCGAGCGTGCGTGCGCCGATGCCGCGCGGCGGGAAGTTGACGACGCGCAGGAAGCTGGTGTCGTCGTCCTTGTTCTCGAGCAGGCGCAGGTAGGCCAGCGCATGCTTGATTTCGGCGCGCTCGAAGAAGCGCAGGCCGCCGTACACGCGGTACGGCACCGAGGCATTGAACAGCGCCGTTTCAATCACCCGGCTCTGCGCATTGCTGCGGTAGAGCACGGCCATTTCCTTGCGATCGAAGCCGTCGCGCGCCAGCTGGCGCATTTCCTCGACCATCCACTGCGCCTCGGCGAGGTCGGTGGGCGACTCGTACACGCGCACCGGCTCGCCCGGCCCCTGCTCGGTGCGCAGGTTCTTGCCCAGGCGCTTCTTGTTGTGGCTGATGAGCTCGTTGGCCGAGTCGAGGATGTTGCTGTAGCTGCGGTAGTTCTGCTCCAGGATGATCTGGTGGCGCACGTCGAACTCGCGCACGAAGTCGGTCATGTTGCCCACGCGCGCACCGCGGAAGGCGTAGATGCTCTGGTCGTCGTCGCCCACGGCGATCACGCTGTTGTGCTCGCCCGGCGTGAAGTGGCCGCCGGCCGCCGTGTGGCCCGAGAGCATCTTCAGCCACGCGTACTGCAGGCGGTTGGTGTCCTGGAACTCGTCGACCATGATGTGGCGAAAGCGCCGCTGGTAGTGCTCGCGCACCGGGTCGTTGTCGCGCAGCAGCTCGTAGCTGCGCAGCATCAGCTCGCCGAAGTCGACCACGCCTTCGCGCTGGCACTGCTCTTCATACAGCTGGTACAGCTCGACCTTCTTGCGGTCGTCGTCGCTGCGGGCCTCGATGTCGCCGGGGCGCAGGCCGTCTTCCTTGGCGCCGGCGATGAACCACTGCGTCTGCTTGGCCGGAAAGCGCTCGTCGTCGACGTTGAACTGCTTCATCAGGCGCTTGATGGCCGAAAGCTGGTCCTGCGTGTCGAGGATCTGGAAGGTCGAGGGCAGGTTGGCCAGCTTCCAGTGCGCGCGCAGCAGGCGGTTGCACAGGCCGTGGAAGGTGCCGATCCACATGCCGCGCACGTTCACCGGCAGCATCGCGGTCAGCCGCGTCATCATTTCCTTGGCGGCCTTGTTGGTGAAGGTGACGGCCAGGATGCCGCCGGCGGACACCTGCCCCGTCTGCAGCAGCCAGGCGATGCGGGTGGTGAGCACCCGCGTCTTGCCGGAGCCGGCACCGGCAAGGATGAGGGCATTGCCCGCGGGCAGCGTGACGGCAGCAAGCTGCTCGGCGTTGAGGTTGTTCAGCAACGGCGAGGCAGGGCCGCCCGTATCGGCTGCGGACGCGCCGGAAAACAGGTCGTGAGGGAGCATGGGTGCCATTGTAGAAAGCTGCCCCGCCCAGGGCCTCGCCGAGCGCGCTTGCCCCTGCGGGCATGACCTGGATCAAGGCAGTGCTCGCTCGCGTGCGCCGGCCCGCCGCGCTTGCGACAGATCAAGCGAGACGGCCGTGCCCGGCGGGAGACTGCCTCTCAGTTGCCGGCCCTGTGCGCCGGCCGTCACTGGAGAACCCATGCCCAAGAAATTCGCCCCCGCCTGCCTCGCCGCCCTGCTCGGCGCCATGGCCGCCCTGCCGGCCGCGGCGCAGGACGCACAAGGCAACTGGTTGGTGCGCGCCCGTGCCGTGTACCTGAAGCCGGCGAACCACTCGGCGCCGGTGGCCGACCTGTCGATTCCGGCCGATGCCATCACGGTCAACAGCAAGACCATTCCCGAGCTCGACGTCACCTACTTCTTCACGCCGAACATCGCGGCCGAGCTGGTGCTGACGGTGTCGCAGAAACAGACGGTCACCGTGCAACAGAGCGCGCTGGACGGCCCGGTGGACATCGGCACCTTCAAGCACCTGCCGCCCTCGCTCATGCTGCAGTACCACTTCATGCCCACCGCGAAGATCCGCCCGTACATCGGCGCGGGCCTGAACTACACGCGCCTGAGCAGCGTCAACCTGCAGGTGCCGACGGTCGGTCGCCTGCAGCTGCAGAACGAAAGCTTCGGGCTCGCGCTGGGTGCCGGCGTCGACATCGAGGTGGCGAAGAACACCTACCTCAACCTCGACGTGAAGAAGCTGTGCATCCGCAGCGCCGTGAACATGAATGGCGTGCAGCTTTCGACCGTGAAGGTCGATCCGTGGCTGTTCGGCGTAGGCATCGGCTACCGGTTCTGAGGAAGAAGCGCACTGCAGTCGTCGGGTATACGCAGCAACCCATAGGGTCAATACGCTCCGGCGACTTGCGCATCATCGCCATGGCCGTAAAATCAATCACCGGGCCCAAGTTTCTTGCGTCCGGTTTTTTTTGGCCGTCATTTTCATGACGCGACCACGAGAACCGGCCGGACCAAGCGCTCATTCGTTCCACTCAACGATTCCTTTCTGGAGCCTGGTCATGCAAATCTTCGATTACGACAACATCCTTCTGCTGCCGCGCAAATGCCGCGTGGAAAGCCGCTCGGAATGCGACGCCAGCGTCACGCTGGGCGAACGCACCTTCCGCCTGCCGGTGGTGCCTGCCAACATGAAAACGGTGGTCGACGAGTCGATCTGCCTGTGGCTCGCGCAGAACGGCTACTTCTACGTGATGCACCGTTTCGACCTGGACAACGTCCAGTTCGTGAAGGACATGCAGGGCAAGGGCGTGTTCGCCTCGATCTCGCTGGGCGTGAAGAAGCCCGACTACGACACCGTCGACCAGATGGTGGCCCAAGGCCTCGTGCCCGAATACATCACCATCGACATCGCGCACGGCCATGCCGACAGCGTGAAGAACATGATCGGCTACCTCAAGGCCAAGCTGCCGAAGTCGTTCGTGATCGCCGGCAACGTCGGCACGCCCGAAGCCGTGATCGACCTGGAGAACTGGGGCGCCGACGCGACCAAGGTCGGCATCGGCCCGGGCAAGGTCTGCATCACCAAGCTCAAGACCGGTTTCGGCACGGGCGGCTGGCAGCTGTCGGCGCTCAAGTGGTGCGCGCGCGTGGCGACCAAGCCGATCATTGCCGACGGCGGCATCCGCGACCACGGCGACATCGCCAAGAGCATCCGCTTCGGCGCGTCGATGGTCATGATCGGCTCGCTGTTCGCGGGCCACGAAGAATCGCCGGGCAAGACGGTCGACGTCGACGGCACGCTCTTCAAGGAGTACTACGGCTCGGCCAGCGACTTCAACAAGGGCGAGTACAAGCACGTCGAAGGCAAGCGCATCCTCGAGCCCATCAAGGGCAAGCTGGCCGACACGCTGGTCGAGATGGAGCAGGACGTGCAGAGCTCGATCAGCTACGCGGGCGGCCGCACGCTGATGGACATCCGCAAGGTCAACTACGTCACGCTGGGCGGCGACAACGCCGGCGAACACCTGCTGATGTGAGCGCGACGGGCGGTCTGTCCGCCCGTCTTTTCTTTTTCTTTCAGGCCTCGAGCAGCTGCACTGCGTAGCGGTGCAGCGCATGCGCCGGATCGGCCAGCGCATCGACCACGCCGAAGTGGTCCAGCCCCGGCAGCACCTCGCACACCGGCACGGTGTGGCGGCCCCAGGCCTCGCGGATCATCGCGTTGTGGCGGATGAACTCCGCACTCTCGTTGCCCCCCACCGCCGCATAGAGCTGGCCGCGCGCCGGCGCGGGCCACAGCGCCGGGCTCGCGCGCCGCGCGTCGGCATCGGTGAGCTTCAGCGTGTGCTCGAGGAAGGGCGTGCGCTGCAACGGCCGCAGGTCGAACAGGCCCGAGACCGACAGCGCATTGCGCACCAGTTGCGCGGGCAGATCGGGCGCCACCGCCTTCCAGTCGCAGGCCAGCAACGCCGCCGCCATGTGGCCGCCTGCCGAATGCCCCGCGACGGTGATGCGCGACGGGTCGCCGCCATGCGCCGCCACGTGGCGCCAGGTCCATTCGAGCGCCCGCACCATCTGCAGCAGGATGTCCGGCACCGTCACCGGCTGGTCGACCGGGCCCGGGCACAGCGCGTAGTTGGGTTGCACCACGCAGATGCCACGGTCGTGGAAGGCGGGGCTGATGAACGAGTGGTCCTTCTTGTCCATGGCGCGCCAGTAGCCGCCGTGGATGAAGACCAGCACCGGCGCATCGGGCACGGGCGCCGGAAAGACGTCGAGCGTTTCGTTCGGGCCGGTGCCGTAGGGCACGTCGATGCGGCACGGCAGCGTGTCGCGCGCCGCGGCGGAATCGCGCCCCCAGCGCGCGAAGTAGGCGGGGTGGTCCTTCACCCGCGCCAGGTTGTTGTACATGCCTTCCAGCCAGGCGGGGTCGTGCGCGTCCATGCGGTGCTTGCTCCTTGTTTTTCCGGGGCGCATCTTGGCACGGCCGCGTGCATGGAAATGCCCGGCTGGATAAAATGTGGCCTGTGTTGGGGGGGTAGCTCAGCTGGGAGAGCGCCGCGTTCGCAATGCGGAGGTCGGGAGTTCGATCCTCCTCCTCTCCACCAACCGACCCAGCAAAAAGGCCTTGGCAATCGCCAAGGCCTTTTTCATTTGCAGCTGTGCGCTGGCGCCGGGAAATGTCAGGCGTCGAGCGTCAGGTGCTGGCCGTGCAATGCCGCGGCGCCTGGCGATGCCAGGAAGCCGATGGTCTGCGCCGCGACCGAGGTCGACACCCACTCGGCCGGGTTCGCGTCGGGCATCGCCTGGCGGTTGGCCGGCGTGTCGAGCACGCTGGGCGCCACGCTGTTGATGTTCACGCCGTGCGGCGCGGCCTCGGCCGCCATCGATTCCACCAGCCGCTGCAGCGCGCTCTTCGATGCGATGTACGCCGCCATCGCCGGCAGGCCGCGCGCCGCCACCTTGGCCGTGACCGCGACGATGCGGCCCGCGCGGCGCTCGATCATCGAGGGCAGCACGGCCTGCGTCACGGCGACGAACGACCAGGCGTTGAGGTTCATCATCCGGTCCCAGCTCGCGCGCGTGAGTGCGTGCGTCGCCTCGCCCATCTCGAAGCCGCCGGCAATGTGCACCAGCGCATCGACGCGGCCGAAGGCCTGCAGCACCTGGCCGGTGAGCGCCGCCATGTCGGGCGCCGAGGTCACGTCCCCGGCCAGCAGCAGGTGCTGCGAGTTGTCCAGGCCCGGAAAGACTTCGGCCAGGCGACCGGCGTGGTGATCGACCAGCGCAAGCCGCGCGCCCTGGTCAAGAAAGTGCTGGGCCACGGCCCGGCCCAGCGCGCCCGCGGCGCCGGTGATCAGGACATGGGGGGTGTTGCTTGCATCGCTCATCGAAATTTCTCCTCTGACAGGGATGGGGTCGGGCCCCGAAGGTCGCGCATCCTAACGCTCTCGTACAAATGTGCAGAAATTTTTTGAAGTCCCAAAAAGATTGGTATATACTCGTGGTCTTGCCAGAAAACACTAACGGTTTTCAAAGCAAGGGCTCTTAGCTCAGTTGGTAGAGCAGCGGACTCTTAATCCGTAGGTCGAGTGTTCGAGTCACTCAGGGCCCACCAACCAACATCGCGGCAACGCTGGAAAGCCTGCTACCCACAAGGTAGCAGGCTTTTTTCATGGTGCGTTCACTTGTACGTTTGATCGCGCCGACGCGAACCTTCGCAAGCCCCTCCCCGACATCCCGTGAAGAAATCCAAACCCGCGCCATCGCCGAAATCCTTCGACCTCAAGCAGCACTGGCATTGGGGCCGCGGCATGCGCCAGTTGCGCATTGCCGACTTCCTGAAAGACGGCCGCCTGCTGGTCCCCGGCGACCTCACGGGCGAAGGCCCGGCCACCGACGACGGCACCGGCGCGCTGCGCACCGTGGGCGGCGTGCAGGTCGGCAGCGCCGACTATGAAACCGGCCTGATGTGGGTCGGCCGCAAGCTGCGCGAAGGCGACCTGCCGAGCAAGCCCCAGGGCTGACGCGGCTACGGTGCCGTGACGCGCCGGAGAAACTGCAGCGAGCGCTCCAACGCCAGCCGCCCCGGCGCATCGTCGAGATTGAACTGGTACTCGTGCGGCAGTGCGGGCGTCTGGTCTGCGGGGAAGAACAGGCTGTCGACCTGCACGCCCTTCGCCATCAGCGTTTCAGCCATCGACCGCGACTGCCCTTCGAGCGGATCGCCGTTGCCCGCGGTGATGAACGACGGCGGAAAAGCCTCGCTCACATAACGGCGCACCGACGCAGTCTCGAAGGCCGGCGCGTTCTGGAAATCCTTGCTGCCGCTGTACGACCAGAACACGGTGCGCAGGAAGCCGCCGAAAGCACCGTCGAGCTTGGCCTGCGCCGCGTCGTAGGCGCCGCAGTGCAACAGCATGCCGCGCAGCTGCTCGCGCGCGATGACGGGCGTGAGGCCGACGGCTTTCGCGTACCCCGGCACGGCCACCGCGTTCGCAACCTGCGCGACGATGTGCGCACCCGCCGAGTCGCCAGCCAGCACGAGCCGCGCGGGGTCCACGCCCAGCCGCGCCGCCTCGCGCACCAGATAACCCAGCGCCGTGTTCACCTGCCGCACCGGCACCGGATAGCCCTCGCCCGGCGCGATCGAATAACCGACGGCCACCACGGTGAAGCCCTGCCCCGCCAGCACGCGCGCGTAGTTCGCCACGTCGCGCCGGTGGCCCGAGACCCAGGCGCCGCCGTGCACCCACACGATGGTGGGCAAGGGCCGGGTGCCCGCCGAGGCCGGACGGAACACGTCGAGGTAGGCATCCGGGTCGGCCTCGTCGTAGTGCTGGTCGAGCACCGCCGCGATACCGGGCGGCACGTGCTTCTGCAGCGACTGCGACGCGGCGTCCGAGCCCTTGCCGAAGGCGTAGCGGATCATCAGCACCGAAGGCCACGGGCTCCACTGGAACGCGGCATAGCCCGCGATCACGAGGCCGGCGATGACGCCGAGGATCCGCAGCAGGATGGTCTTGAGCTTCACGGTGGAGCGCCTGCACCGGACGGCCCGGCGCTTCAGGGAGCGCCCTGCATTCTGCTTGTCGCGGGCAGTGCCCCGCTATGCTCGCCTCACATGCCGCCACCGCCCGTCATCGCGCCCTCCTCCGCGCTCACCCAAACGCTGCAACACGCCGCGCGCACGCTGTGCGCAGCCCTGGCGTTCGCGGCGGCGCCCACCTTCGCATCGGCCGCGTCCGGCTGCCTTGCCACGGCCTCCTACATTCCGCCGCCGCCCCGCGCCCTCGCGATGGCCGCGCTGGCCCGGCAGGAGCACGTTGCCTTCGGCAGCCAGACGATGGACGCCGAAGGCCGGCTCACCGAGTCTGGCTATTCAGAAGCAGAAGACACGCGCTATCCGATAGACGCGCTGCCCGCATGGCAACGCGTGCTGCGCTACTGGCGCGCGGTCGATCCGGCGAGCGAGCGGTTGCCCTCGCTCGTTCGCTTCGGTGCCCCGCACGCGGCCGACCGCACGCGGTTGACCGACGCGTTGAACCAGGCGAGCGCCGCGCGCCTGCAAGGCCTGGGCGTCGGCCCCGGCCAGGGGCTGGACGCGTCGGACCAGCGCGCCCTCGAAGTGGCCCTGCAGCGCGTCGCGGTGATCGACACGCCGTGGTCCGCCGCGTTCATCAGCTGGGTCGCGCGCGAGGCCGGGCTCGGCGCCGACGAGTTCGTCTTTTCCGAGGCCCATGTCGACTACGCCGGCGCCGCGTGGCAGGCCGGCATCGACGAGGCGGCGGGCCGCGCGACACCGCAGGCCCTGCGTGCCTGCGACCTGATGCGCACGCCGCCGCGCCCGGGCGACCTGGTCTGCCATGCACGCGGCCTGCGCGGTGCCGCGCTCGACGGCTTCGGCAAGATCGGCGAGTGGCTCACTGGGCGCCCCACGGGCGGCGCGCCGTTGCCGATGCACTGCGATGTGGTGGTGGGCGTGGACGGGGCGGGCTTCGATGCCGTGGGTGGCAACGTGCTGCAGTCGGTCACCTTGCGGCGCCTGGCCTTTGCGCCCGGCACGCGGCTGCTGGACCCGAGCTACCTGCCCGAAGGCTGCACGGCGGGCGGCAGCGCATGCATCGATCGCCACATGAGCCGGCAGCCGTGGTCGCTGCTGCTGCAGTGGCGCTGAAAGAAAAAACAGGAACGGTGGGGCGTGTGCCCCGGGCCGTCAGTCGCGGTAGTACACCTCGACAGCGCCCTTGAGCTTGATCAGCAGCGGATAGCCCTTGCGGTCCAGCGTGCGGCCGGCGGGCACCTTGATCCAGCCTTCGCTGATGCAGTATTCCTCGACGTCCAGGCGGTCCTTGCCGTTGAAGCGGATGCCGATCGGGTGCTCGAACACGGCGGGAATGTGGTGCGGGCTGCGTGGATCGGTCGAGAGATGGTCGGGCAGCGCAGGCTTGGAGGTGGCTTCTTCGGTCATGGGGAAACGGGTGTCTGAATCGACCCGAATGATAGAACCTGCCGCATGCCCCTTCGCGGGCGCCGCTAGCGCCGCTTCTTCCAGGCCTTGGGCGGCGGCTTCGGCCCGAAGCCCAGCGCGGCCCGCGCAAGCGCGTCGGCCTCGCCGTTGCGGTGGCGCGGAATCCATTGCACGCGCGCCTCGTCGAAGCCCTGCAGCAGCGTGCGCGCCTCGTCGAACAGCGGCGCCATGCGCACGATCGGCCGCACGTCGGCAGCGCCGCTCAGCTGTTCGACCAGCGTGCTGTTGTCGCTGAAGGCCTGCACGCTCGTGGCGCCGCGCGCCTGCAGCTCGCGCAGCGCGAGCGTCAGTGCCCGCAGCTCGGCCTCGTTGTTGCAGCCCGTGGTGTGCGTGGCCTGCGAGAAGGTGTGGCGGGTGCCGTCGGGCTGCGTGATGACGACGCCGACGCCCATGCGCCCGGGGTTCGGCATGGCGCTGCCGTCGCAATGGACGACCCAAGGGGGAAGGCGCTCAGGCGCGGCAACGGTCATGAAGAAACAGGAAGCAGAGGAAGGGGGACGAACGCGCTCAGCAGTTGTTGCGCTTGATGCCCGCGAGATTGCACGGCCGCTGGCCGGGCGGCGGCCCCGGGTCGCGCGGCGGACGCGGCGGCCGGGGGTGATACCCCGGTCGCGGCGGGCCGTAGTACGGATCGCCGCCCCAGATGTAGGTCGGCCCCGGGTCGGCCGCGGGCGCCTCGCCCACCGGGTAGCGCGGAATGATGGCCGGCCCCGAAGGTGCGGGCTGCGGCGGTGGGGCGGACGGTGCCGCGTAGTCCGGCCGGCGCGGCTCGGCTTCCTCGCTGGAGGCACGCGGCGGCGCAGGCGGCGGCTCGTCGATCCGCAATTGCCGCGACTGCCTGGTGCCCGGCGGGCAGGCGCCGTCGGTGTAGACGATGCGGCCGTCGGCGTCGGTGCAACGCACCACCTCCGCCTGCGCGGCCGGCGCGGCCACGACAAGCCAGAGCAGCGAAACGAAAAGAATGGTGGGCGAGCGCATGGAGACGCCCTTTGTAACAGTGCGCGGCCGCTCGAACAAGCGGGCACGGAGAAACGGGTGGGGGATGAGGTTCGCAGCAGAGGCAAAGTCGATGCCGGCCGGCGCGTCAACGCGACTTGGCTCGCGCCCCTTTCCTGGCCGGAGGACTAGCCTGCGTGGTGATGCGCGGGTAGTGCTCGAAGGTATGTTTCATCACATCGCGCAGCCAGACCACGGCAGGGTCGTGGTGAAAGCGCGGATGCCAGTGCTGGTTGAGTTGAAACTGGGGCACGGGCACCGGCGGCTCGAACATGCGCACCGTGCCCATGCGGGCGAAGACCTCCGCCAACTCGCGCGGCACGGTCGCGAGCAGATCGGCGTGCCGGTCCATCAGGAGCGGAACCATCAGGAAATGGGGCGTCATCACGGCCACGGTGCGGCGGATGCCCTGGTCTTCCAGCACCTTGTCGTAGCTCTCCGCCGAGTGGCCGGTGAGCGAGACCACGATGTGCCGCATCGCCTCGAAGCGCTCGCGCGTGAGGGTGGCGCCGATGTCCTTGTTCCGCGCGCTGGCGATGGTCACGAAGGAGTGCAGGAACAGGCGCTGATGAAACAGCCCCTCGGGCGCCGCACGGATGGACCCCACCGCCAGGTCGGCCTCGCCTGACGCAAGCAGCCCTTCGACCTGCTCGAGCGGCACCTGCAGCGTGCGCAGCGAGCATCCGGGCGCCTCCTTCTTGAAGCGCTCGAGCAGCGGCGGCAGGAACACCAGTTCACCCATGTCGGTCATGCACAGGGTGAAGGTGCGTCGCGCCATTGCGGGCTCGAACCGGGCGCCCGCCAGGATCTGCTGGCGCACGGTGGTCATCACCTCCACCACCGCGGCGCGCATGCCCTCGGCCTTGCGCGTGGGCTCCATGCGGCTGCCGACCTTGACGAACAAGGGATCGTCGAAAAAAGCACGCAGCCGGTTGAGCGCGTGGCTCATCGCGCTCTGCGTCAGCCCGAGGCCCTGCGCAGCCTTCGTGACACTGGCCTCGCGAAACATCGCGTCGAAGACCGCCAGCAAGTTCAGGTCGAGGTTTTCCGCATGCATGCCACGCATTCTAGGAATGACTGAAATGACATTGATACATGGGAACCCTCGTCCTACGCTCTGCCCATGCCGTGACCCGAACGCGGCGAACAACAAAGGAGACGCCCCATGTTCATCAAAAACACCTGGTACGTGGCTGCCTGGGACAACGAGCTCACGCCGCAGGGCCTGTTCGCCCGCACCATCATCGGCGTGCCCGTTCTCATGTACCGCAAGGACGACGGCGAGATCGTCGCCATGGAAGACCGCTGCTGCCACCGCGGCGCGCCCCTGTCGGTGGGACGGCGAGAAGGCGACTGCGTGCGCTGCATGTACCACGGCCTGAAGTTCGACGCCTCGGGCCAGTGCATCGAGGCGCCGGCCCAGAAGCGCATTCCCACCCAGGCCAGGGTGCGCAGCTTCCCGGTGGTGCAACGCCACCGCTGGGTCTGGATCTGGATGGGCGCTCCCGACAAGGCCGACCCGGCGCTGATCCCCGACACGCCCTGGCTGGACGACCCGCACTGGCGCAGCCTGGACGGCTACATCCACTACGACGTCAACTACCTGCTGATCTGCGACAACCTGCTGGACTTCTCCCACCTGCCCTTCGTGCACCCGACCACGCTGGGAGGCAGTGCGGACTACGCCGCCGCCCAGCCCAAGGTCGAACGCATCGACAACGGCGTGCGCATCACCCGGTGGGCCCTCGACACCGAGCCTCCGCCGTTCGCCCAGGCGGTGAAGGACTGGGGCAGCAGGGTCGATCGATGGAACATCTACAACTTCACCATCCCGGCCATCCTGCTGATGGACTCCGGCATGGCACCCACCGGCCAGGGCGCCGCCGAAGGCAACCGCGAAGGTGCGATCGAGTTTCGTGGCTGCCAGGCCATCACGCCCGAGACGGAAAACTCCACCCACTACTTCTTCGCGCATCCCCACAACTTCGCCATCGACCAGCCCGAAGTCACGCACTCGATCCACCAGGCCGTGGTGGATGCCTTCGACGAAGACCGCGACATCATCACCGCGCAGCAAAAGAGCCTGGCGCTGGCGCCCGACTTCAAGATGATGGCCTTCGGCATCGACGCCGCGCTGAACCAGTTCCGCTGGATGGTCTCGCGCCGGCTGGAAGAAGAAGCGCTCGAGGAAGCCGCGGCCCGCCCTGCCGCCACAGCAGCGCCCGAACCCGCCAGGGCCTGAGCCATGAAGCTCCTCGTCACCCGCCTCACGCACGAGGCGCAGGATGTGCTCGGCTTGGAATTGCGTGCGCAGGACGGCACCGTGCTGCCGCCCTTCACCTCGGGCGCCCATGTGGACCTGCTGCTGCCCGGCGACATCCGCCGACAGTATTCGCTGGCCAACTCGCCGCTGGAGCGCCACCGCTACGTGCTCGGTGTGGGCCTGGCGCCAGCCTCGCGCGGCGGCTCGGCCTTCGTTCACCAGCGCCTTGCCGTGGGCGATGTGCTCGAGGTGGGCGCACCGCGCGCCCTGTTCGGCATCGACCCGGCCGCCACCGAGCACGTGTTCGTGGCCGGGGGCATCGGCATCACGCCCATCCTGAGCATGATCCTCTGGTGCGAGGCCCACGCCAGGCCCTGGAAGCTGCTGTACTGCGTGCGCACGCGGGCCCGTGCCGCCTATGCGTGGACATTGGCGCGCCACCATGACCGCGTGCAGCTGCACGTGGACCAGGAAGCGGCGGGCACGCCACCCGATCTGGCGGGCTGGCTGGCGGGTGCGGCCCCAGGCGCCCACCTCTACTGCTGCGGCCCCGAAGGGCTGATGAACGCGGTCGGCGCGGCCGCAGGCGTTGTCGGCATCGACAAGGCGGCCACCCATTTCGAACGCTTCGCACCGCCGGAACCCGCCACGCCCGCAGCGCCGGCCGGCGCCTTCACCGTGGTGCTGCATCGCAGCGGCCAGAGGATCGAGGTCGCACCGCGGCAGAGCCTGCTCGATGCCCTGGAAGGCGCCAACGTCAGCGTTCCCTTCTCGTGCCGCGAAGGCATGTGCCGCAGCTGCGAGGTGCCGCTGCTCGAGGGCGAGGCGGATCACCGCGACTTCGTGCTCAGCGACGAAGAGCGCGACAGCCACACCTGCATCCTGCCCTGTGTGTCTCGCGCACGCAGCGCCGTGCTCGTTCTCGATCTCTGACATTCCCCCCAATAACAAGCAGACAACTCAACCCCACCACTGGAGACAACCATGTTCAAGAAAATGACGGCCGCCTGTGCAGCGATCACGCTGGCCCTGCCCATCGCCGCGCAGGAGAGCTACCCCTCGCGGCCGATCCGCCTCGTCGTGCCCTACGCCGCCGGCGGCGCGACCGACTTCGTGGCACGCACCCTGGGCGATCGCCTGTCGAAATCAATGGGGCAGCCGGTGGTGGTCGACAACAAGGCGGGCGCGGCAGGCGCCATCGGCGCCGGCGAAGTCGGCCGCGCCAAGCCCGACGGCTACACGCTGCTGATGACCATCACCGATTCGCAGATCAACAACACGGCGCTGTTCAAGACCCTGGCGTACGACCCGCAGAAGGACTTCGTCGGCGTCACGCAGGTGGTGCGCAGCCCGGCGCTGATCTCCACGCACCCCGGCACCGGCATCAGGAGCATCGAAGACCTGAAGGCCAAGGTGGCCAAGGGCGGCGCGAAACTGAGCTACGGGTCCTGGGGCGTCGGCGGGCTGGGCCACCTGGCCGGCGAGAGCCTCAACCGCGGCCTGAATGCAGGCATGGTGCATGTGCCGCAACGCGGCGAAGGGCCCGTGGTGACCGACCTGCTGTCGGGCACCATCGACCTCGGCCTGTCGTCGGTGCCCAGCGCGATGCAGCATGTGCCGACGGGCAAGGTCGTGCCGCTGGCCGTGCTGGGGCGCCAGCGCTCCAGCACGCTCCCGCAGGTTCCGACCATGAACGAACTGGGCTTCAAGGACCCGCTCTACGACACCAACGTCTGGATCGGGCTGCTGGCGCCGGCCCGGACGCCACAGCCCATCGTCGACAAGCTGGCCCGAGAAGTGCGCGCCATCGTCGGCTCGCCCGACGTCAGCCAGCTGTTCGTGGGCCGTGGCTTCGAGGTGATGAACAGCACGCCCGAGCAGTTCGCGGTGTCGTACAAGGAGGAGTTCAACGTGATCACCAGGCGGATGCGCGAGCTGGGCGTCGAGGCGCAATGAGGCAGGCGACCACCCGGACCGTCATGCAAGGACGACCGATGCATCTTCCGTGCGCCGACCGCCAGTGACTGTGTGGCCGGCCGCATCAGGCGTTCCCTAGGCGACAGGCGCGGCGCGGAGACTTTGCCATCATCGCGAACTCGACTGGCGCCCGCCGCCGGCTACACGGAGCCCTCCCCCATGACCTCGCCTTTCACCACCACCGCCCTGGGCCTGTGCGGCCCGCTGCGCCAGCCGCGCCAGATGCTGGCCGACCAGACCTACGACGACCACAAGTCCATCCACGACGACGCGACGGCGGAAACGCTGGGCCTGCGCGCCGGGCCGATCGAAGGGCCGACGCACTTCAGCCAGTTCGATCCCCTGCTCTTCCATGTGTTCGGACAGGCCTGGTTCGAAACCGGCTGCATCAGCGCCCACTACCAGAACATGGTGGTCGAGGGCGAGTCGGTGCGCGCCTTTGTCGACCTGCCCACGCCCGGCGCCACCTTCGTGCGCCTGCGCGCCGAGAAGGCCGACGGCACGCCGGTGCTGACCGGCACCGCGTCGGTGGGCGATGCCGGCCAACACCCGCACGAGCTGCCCCAGCGCATCGCGAAGCTGCGCCCGCCCCAGGGCCTGGTCATCAACCGCGACCTGCGCGTGGGCCAGCGCGGCGCGGTCGTCGAGAAGATCCGCATGGGCTTCGACCAGCACATGGGCGACCACTACCCCTTCACGCTCGCCGACAAGCTCAAGGTCATCACCGAGCCCTGCGACTGGTACACGGCCGAAGGCGGCAAGCGCTCGCCGTGGGGCCGGGCCATCATCCCGACCGAGATGATCAGCGTGCTGCTCGGCTCCACCAGCGCCGAGGCGCAACTGAATGGCCGCAAGCCGGCCGTGGGCCTGTTCGCCGGGCAGGAGATTCGCCTGATCAAGGGCCCGCTCTTCGTCGACCAGGACTACGAACTGGAGCGCGAGATCATCGCGCTGAGCGAGAGCGCGCGCACCGAGTCCGTGTGGGTGCGCACCAAGGTCTACGAGATGCCGTCGCGCACCCTCGTGGCCGAGATGATCCTCAACGGCGCGACGATGAAGGCGTCGTACCCCCACTACGAAGCCGAGGCCAAGGAGCTGGGGCTGGCCTGAGCGCCCGGTTCGCGCAGCTGCATCGAACGCCGTCGATCGAGGGGGCAGAATCCCCTCTTTTTTCCGGGTGCCGTATGCCAGCTGTACTTGAAGGGGGTTGCCTCTGCGGCAAGGTCCGATTCAGCACGACCCAGCCGCCGCTGCGCACGTTCGCGTGCCATTGCACGTTCTGCCAGCGCATGACCGGCACGTCCTTCTACGCCGAGTCGCTTTTTCCGATGGACGCCGTGCAGTTCAACGAAGGCGAACTGCGGCAGTACGCGCACCGATCGGACGGCAGCCACAAGCAGGTTTTCGTTCATTTCTGCCCCTCGTGCGGCACGACGATGGGCCTGACCTTCGAGCGTTGGCCCGATGTGCGCGCCATCTCGCGCGGGTGCTATGACGATCCCAACGCGGTCGAACTCACGAGCCACATCTGGACCCGCTCCGCCCAAAGCGGCGTGGCCTTGCCGGCCGACGTGGATTGCTTTGCCAAGGCGCGGGCCACGCTCGATGGCCAGCCGGAAGTGGCCTCGCGGCATGAGGCGCCTGTGCTGGCCCGGTCATCAGGCACCCCTGCTTCGTGAAGCGCAGAGCCCAGGTCATCGTGGTGGGCGGCGGCCTCATGGGGGCGTCGGCTGCGTGGCATCTGACCAAGGCAGGTGCCGCGGTTACGTTGGTTGAACGCGCCCCTGACGATCTCTTCTCTGCGACCGCGTCGTCTTTCGGATGGGTCGGTGCCAGCGCGAGCACGCCTTCCGACAACCCGGAAGCCTTCGCCCAGAGACTGAAGGCGCTGGAAGAGTTTTCCCGTCTCGCGCGCGAACTCGGCCCGTTGCCGATCGCAGCGCGCGGCGCGCTTCTGTGGTGCTCTACGGAAGACGAAACGGCCGCCATGATTGCCGAACATCGAGCCGCCGGCACACGCATGGAAGGACTCGCCCGCCACCAGGTCGCCGAAATGGAACCGATGCTGGCAGACCCACCGCCGCTCGCGGCCTGGGCACCCGACGACTTCGCATTGGAACCGGCCGCCCTTGCACGCCAACTGCTGGCAGCAGCGCAGGCTGCCGGAGCCTGTGTCCGCCAGGGCACGGTGGAAGCAATCGAAGCCACGGGCCATCGGGTCACCGGTGTCGTGATCGACGGGCACCCACTTTCTGCCGACATCGTGGTGCTCACCAACGGCCACGGCGCCTGCACGCTGGCCTCGACGGTCGGCGTCGACCTGCCGGTCCATGCGTCGCCCGCGGTGCTGATCCGGTTCGGTGCGCAGGCACACGGCCTTCGTCACCTGGTTTGCGCGCAGGACCTGGAGCTGCGCCCCGCCCTGGGCGGCGGCCTCGTGTCTGCGGCCGACTGCCCGGACGACGGCGAGCGCGGCCTGCCTGCCCTTGCCGCGCGAACCGGCGACGCCATTGCGCAGCTGTTCGGGATCGCGGCGGCACCACCGCTGCTTTCCATCCACGCCGCGCAGCGGCCCATGACGGCCGACGGCAAGCCGCTTTGCGGCCCCGTGGGAACGATCGAAGGCTTGCATGCCGTGGTCGCGCACCCTGGCGTGATCCTGGCCCCTCTTCTGGGTCGACGCTGCGCCGAAGCAGTTCTAGGTTCTTGACGGCGGCCATGCCCGCAAGGTTTGAGGGCGTTTTCGGCGACCACGGACCAGACGACGCCCCCGCCGATCAGGTGCACCTCACGGCGGACGTTCAGCGCGGTCGCGACGCCACGCGGAGCGCCTCTTCCCTGAGGTACGAAGAGGCCGCCGTGTTCGCCAGATCGTGCAGCGTCTGCAGCAATGAGACGCCGCCGATCTCCGTCGTGCCGACGTTCAGGATGCGCCCGACCATGGCGATGCCGAGTTCGCTGGGCTGTCGCGCGAGGGAGCGAAGAAGCTCAGGCTGGTAGTTCGGCAAGCTCTCCAATCCGTGAACGATGGTCCACATGACCCCGTAGCCGTCTTCCTCGGGGTAGCGCTCGAAGACGCTCAGCATTTCGGGCATGGCTTGTTCCGGACTGCCTGCCCGCCAGAGTTCATCCAGAAGCGAGTCCAGGTGGCGCCAGCTGCCATCCTCCGGCGGTGCGAAGTTGGCGATGTCGTGGGCGATCTCGGAAGTGGTTCGAGGCATTGAAAGTCTTGTGCACGTGGCTGCTTCTGGCCGACTCTAGCGGCTCAGGCGGCCTTCTGCCTTTTCTGTGCGGACCTCGGCGCCTCGCTTCGCGCCAGCCACAGTCCGCTCGCGACAATCAACGCCCCGCCGCCCAGCGTCCATGCATCGGGTGCGGCCTGCCAGAACACCCAGTCCATCACGAGCGCCCACGCGAGCGCGCTGTATTCGAAGGGCGCGATGGCCGCGGCCTGGCCGTGGCGGAAGGCCTCGGCGATGGCCAGCTGGCCCAGGAAGCCGCTGAGGGCCAGACCCGCCAGCGCCCACGCGTGCCCGGCCTGCAGCGGCACCCATTGCGGCGCCGCGAGCAGGCTGCCGCCGACAGCCATGCCCGCCGTGGTCCAGAAGACCAGTGCAGCGCTCGGCTCGGTGCGGCTGATGAGCCGGCCCAGCATGTTCGACAGCGCATAGCAGACGGCCGCCACCAGGATCGCCAGCGCGCCCGTCGAGAGGAAGGCCCCCTGCTCGGGCCGCAGCGCCACCACCACGCCGACGAAGCCCAGCCCGATGGCGATCCAGTGCCGCGGCTGGACCGATTCGCCCAGCATCGGCACGGCGATGAGCACCATCAGCAGCGGCGCGATGAACGTGAGCGTGTAGGCCTCGGCCAGGCCCAGGGTCTTCAGGCCGTGCACGAAGAGCACCAGCATCGTCATGTTCAGCGCCGTGCGCAGCAGGTGCAGGCGCCAGCGCAGCCGGCGGTTGAAAACGCCGGCCGCCTCGCGCCGCCAGGCGATGTACACGCACACCAGCGGCAGCGCCGTGAGACCGCGCAGCGCCATCACCTGCACTGGCGGGTAGTGCCCGGCCAGGGTCTTGAGCAGCGCGTCCATGCAGGCGAAGAAGGCGCAGGCCAACAGCATCGCGGCGATGCCGCGCAGGGTTCCGGTCGATTGCATGGGCGGGTTGTCTCCCGTCAGTGGCCAGGAGGAAGGAGGCTGGTTTCTGAACGCCTGCAACAGGCGCTGCGCAGGTCGGTCCCGACCGACTGTAGCCGGTCGGCCGGCAAGGCATATGCCTTTGTGCGTATGTCTTTTCCCTTCGCGAATGCGGCGTGCGTCATGACTTTGGTCATTTCAGGTTCGCTGGTGTCCGCACTACCATGCCCGGACCATGGCCACTGCCACACCACAGCCGTCGCATGCCGCGCCGTTGCGCAGCGAGGCCGGCATTGCCATCCCCGCGCGAGGCATCCTGGTGGTCGATGACCACGAGCTGGTGCGCCTGGGCCTGCGGGCGCTGCTGCTGGCGGAGACCGGCAGCGTGCCGGTGTACGAGGCGCGCTCGCTGGCCGACGCACTGCACCTGTACGAGCTCCATCTGGCGTCGCACTTCCTGGTGCTGCTCGACCTCGACCTGCCCGACGCGCAGGGGCTGGACACCCTCGTGCGCTTCAAGCGCGCCTTTCCCGCATCGCGCGTGGTCGTGCTCTCGGGCAAGGACAGCCATGCGCTGATGCAGGGCGCGATGGCGCTCGGCGCGCAGGCCTTCCTGCCCAAGACCGGGCACCTGGGCGAGGTGCTGCGCTACGTGCGCGACAACGACCTGGTCGGCCTGCCGGCCCGGCCCCTGGCGGACGCACCCGCCCCCGTGCACGCGAAGGCGGCCGTGGCCGAGTTGCAGCCGCAGCTCAATGCGCGCCAGGTCGAGATCCTCGACTGGCTGCTGGCCGGCAAGTCGAACAAGGAGATCGCCCAGCTGTCGCGCCTGACCGAGGGCACGGTCAAGAACCACGTGTCCACCCTGTTGCTGCTGTTCGGCATGCGCTCGCGGGCCCAGCTCATCAGCAGCCTGAGGTGACGCCCGCGCACGGTGCGGCCTTCGACATGGCGATGCCCGCATGCCTGCGATGACCGAGCTGCATCCGCCCGCGCTGGCGCAGCGCGTGCTGCGCGAGCAGGTGGCCACGGTGCATGCCAACGCGCCGGCCGCCTACCTCGCGGACTTCCTCACGGCGCAGACGCTGGGCATCGGCCTGTTCGTAGCCACGCGGCGCTGGCAGGTGCTGCTGTGGATGGCGCTGCACCTGGCACTGACCCTGCGACGCGCGTACCGGCGCTACCAGCGCAGCCCCGATGCGGCGGCCCACCCCGAGTACTGGGCCCGCTTCAATGCGCGCAACGTGCTCATGCGCTCCTGCGTCTGGGGCCTGGCGCCCTGGCTGTGCGTGCCGCCGGGGCGCAACCTCGGGCTGTGGGTCATGGTCATCGTCATGATGATGGGCGGCTGCGCCGGCGGTGCGCTGTCGCTGGCCGTTCTCAAGCGCAACATCCCCCGCTTCATCGTGCCCAGCATGGCGAGCCTGACCCTGGCGCTGGCCTGGCGCGGCGATACCGTGCACCTGTTCCTGGCCACCGGCTGCCTGCTGTACATGGGCGTCATGATCATCTTCGCGCTGCAGCACCATCGGCTGCTGACCGCCGCACTGACCATGCGTTTCGAGAAGGAGGCGCTGGCCGAGCAGCTGAGCCACCAGATTGCCGCGACCCAGCGCGCCAGCGAGGAGAAGACGCGCTTCCTTGCCGCGGCCAGCCACGACCTGCGCCAGCCCCTGCACGCCATCGCGCTGTTCGGCGCCGTCATCGAGAAGAAGCTCCAGGGCAGCGACGAATGGAACCACGCGGCGCGGCTGATGGATGCGGTCGGAACGCTCGGCGATTCGCTGGACACCCTGCTCGACATCTCGCGGCTGGACGCCGGCGAGGTGTCGCCACAGATCCGCCCTGTGGAACTCAACCCGCTGTTCCTTGCGCTCAACAATGTGTTCGCGGCCCAGGCGGCCGACCGCGACCTGCAATTGCGATTGCGCGCCACGCCGTGCTGGGTGCTGAGCGACCCGCAGCTGCTGCAGCGGCTGCTGTCCAACCTCGTGGACAACGCGCTCAAGTACACGGTGCGCGGCGGCGTGGTGGTGGCCGCCCGTGCACGCGGGCCGCTGGTGTGGATCGACGTCTGCGACACCGGCATCGGCATCCCGCACGAGCACCTGGGCCGCATCTTCGACGAGTTCTACCAGGTCGGGAATCCGGGGCGCGACCGCGCGCAGGGGCTGGGCATCGGCCTGTCCATCGTGCACCGGCTCTCGCGCCTGATGGCGCACCCGCTGCAGGTGCGCTCGCGCCTGGACCACGGCAGCCGCTTTCGCCTGGTGCTGCCGGCGGTGTCGGCTTCGGGCGTCGCGCCGCTCGCCGTGCGCCCGGACGCTGCCTTGCCGTTGCCGCAGCGCGTGCTGCTCATCGACGACGAAGCCGCGATCCGCCAGGCCGTCACCGGGCTGCTGCAGGCCCACGGCGTGCGCATCGACGCCGTGGCCAGCGAGGCCGAAGCCGAGGCCGTGCTCGCGCAGGCCGCGCACGCAAGCGCCCCTGTCGAGGTGCTGCTGTGCGACGTGCGGCTGGCCGACGGCGGCGACGGGCTGGCCGCCGCGCAGCGGCTGTGCGCGCGCTTCGGCCCCGGCCTGCAGGCGCTGTTGATCACCGGCGAAACCGCGCCGCAGCGGCAGCAGCAGATGCGCGAATCGGGGCTGCAGGTGCTGCTCAAGCCTGTGGCGGCCGACCGGCTGCTGCAGACCCTGGCATCGCTGACCGGGCACGATGCAACGCACGCCGGCATGCGCGCCTGAGCACTTTTTTTTGCGGGGTGTCGATGACCTTCGACACTGGATTGCGGGTATTGCCGACCCTACCGTGGAGGCCTTCTCTCTCACTCCACTTGAAAAAAGGAAGGCCCCTCATGACTACCTCTCGTCCCGTTCTTCGTGCATGGCGCGCACCTGCCGCGCTGATGGTGATGAACCTCGTGCTCGCGGCTTGCGGTGGGGGCGGCGGCGGAGGCGGCGGTTTCCCCGGCTTCGCCGTCGCCCCTGCACCGGCCCCTGCAGCCCAGGACACACCGCCGCCCGCCCCCGCGCCGGAAGACACCACGCCCGCCATCACCACGCAGCCATCGGACACCACCGTGGGCCAGGGCGTGGCCGCCACGCTGAAGGTGCAGGCCGTGCACGCCACCGCCTACCAGTGGCAGCGCAGCGTCGATGGCGGCGCCAGCTGGAGCGACGTCGCAGGCGCCACCGGCGACAGCTTCACCACCGCCGCCGGCCAGCTGGCCGACAGCGGCCAGCAGCTGCGCGTGCAGGTGACCGGCGGCAACGGCAGCGTGACCAGCCATGCCGCCACGTTGACCGTGAAGCCCTGGGTCGCCACCGTGCTGGCGACCACCGGCGTGACCTACAACCGCCCCTACCAGCTCGTCCTGGACGCCAGCGGCGCGAACCTCTACGTGGCCATGGGCGGCAACGGCTCGGTCTACCGCATCGACACGGCCAGCGGCACCGGCGCCGAAGTCACGCCGGGGTCGACCATGAATACGCCGTATGGCCTGGCACTGGCAGCCGACGGCACCCTGTACGTGAGCGACCAGCACCGCATCAACAAGATCGCCCCCAACGCCACCACCTACAGCACCTGGGTCGGCGACACCAGCAGCGGCTATGCCGACAGCCCGGCCACGCCGATGTTCGACAACCCCGCCAGCATCGCGCTCGACGGTGCAGGCAACCTGTTCGTGGCGGACCTGGGCAACAAGCGCGTGCGCAAGGTCGCACCCGATGGCACCACGAGCACGCTCGCGGGCGACGGCACGCAGGCCAACCTGGACGGGGTCGGCACCGCCGCCCAGTTTGCGCGCCCGCAGGGCCTGGCGATCAGCCGCGATGGCCGCACGCTGTACGACACGGACACCGACAGCCTGTGCCTGCGCAAGATCGACGTGGCCAGCGCCACGGTGAGCACGCCGCTGGGCGATTGCGCCAACGGCGGCGTGGTCGACGGAACCTCCGCCACGCCAGCCCGGCTCGGCTTCTCCTACGGCGTGACGGTGGATGCGCACGACAACGTGTTCCTGACCCATGCCTGGGACGGCGTGGCGCGCGTGGTCACGCCTGCGGGCGAGATCAGCACGCTGCGCGACAGCACCGGCGCGGCGATCGCGTTCAACTTCCCGATCGGCGTGGCGGTGGCCAATGACGGCAGCGTCTACGTGGGCGCCTCCAACGGCAACCAGATCTTCAAGCTCACCCTGGCGCCCTGAGTCTGAGAGGAACCGCCGGGTCTTCCGGCTCGCACCGCGCGAGCCGAAGACCCGGCGAGCGACATGTCCCGGCCGCCTCCCCTACCGACACTCGTTCCAGTACCCATCCGGATTCGCCTCCAGCGGCGTGGCGATCCGCTTCAGCGATGTGCGGCCCTGCGCATCCTTCGCGACCACGAAGATGTGCCCGTCCTGCACCGGGAACCCGTTGCGCAGGAACTTGAAGCCGCTGCGCACCGACGCAAAATCGGCCGCGTTGAGTGCGTTGCGCAAGGCACCGCGATCGGCAACGGAGCCCTTGGTCTCCTTCAACGCGCTGTCGATCAGGAGCGCCGCATCGAAACCTTGCGCCGCGTACTGCGAGGGGATGCGCCCGTGCTTCTTTTCGAAGGCGGCAACAAAAGCCTTGCTCGTCGGACTCGGCAGGTCGGGGCCCCAGACCGCGCCGGCCACCACACCAAGCGCGGCATCCTTGAGCAGCGGCAGCGTCGTGCCATCGACCGTGCCCACGGTCAGCAAGGGCACCTTGCCCAGCAGGCCCGAGCGGTTCATCTGCTGGATGAAGTTCACGCCCATGTCGCCCGGCAGGAACGCCACCACCGCATCGGGCGCCACGCGCTGGATCTGCGCCAGCGCCGCCGCGTAATCGGTCTGGTCGGGCTTGACGTTGATCTCGCTCACCACCTCGCCCGAGTAATAGCGCTTGAAGCCGCGCAGCTGGTCTTTGCCCGCTGCGTTGTCGGACGCAATGAACAGCGTCTTCCAGTAGCCCTTGTCGACGGCGTAGCGTCCCACGATCCCGGCCTGGTACTCGTCCTGGTACGAGGCGAAGACGAACCGGGTATTGCACTGCTTGCCGGCGATCGGCGCGGGGCCGGCATTCGAGCCGACGAACAGCATGCCCGCCCGGGCCATCGGCTTGGCCATGGCCATCATCACGTCGGAGAAGGTCACGCCGGTGACGAAGCTGACCTTGTCCTTCTCGATCAGGTTCTGCACCAGCTGCGCCCCGCGCTCGGGGTTGTGCTGGTCGTCTTCCTTGAGGACCGCCACGGGAACACCGCCGAGCATGCCTTGGCGCTGCTCGACCGCCAGCATGAAGCCGTCGTACTGCTCCTGCCCGAGCGCGGCCCCGGGGCCGGAGAGCGTGCCGATGAAGCCGATGTTGACCTGCGCGGAAACGGCCAGTGCCGCGGCGCCCAAGGTGCAGGCCGCGAGGGCCGTGCGGATGCGGTGGATCAAGATGTTCCTTGTGATTTCGCTCGCGAAGTTTCGCGGTTCGACTACCCGGCCTTCAAAGGGCCGACGACCTTGTAGGCGCTGAGGAGGATGCCCGATGGCATTGCTTTCGTGGTGACAAGCTCGAAGGCGCGTGGTGGAGTGCCCTGTGCGAAGAAGCGCTTTCCCGCGCCCAGCAGCACCGGATAGACGAGCAGCACGACGTCATCCACCAGGCCGTGCTCAAGCAGTGTCGATGTCAGCGTGGAGCTGCCCCAGAGAATCAGGTTCGGGCCAGCCTGCGACTTGATGCGGCGAACGCCCTCGACGACGTCCGGCCCCACGCTTTCGAACGGGCCCCACGAAAGGCTTTCGGGACGGTGGGTCACGACATGCTTGGTCGCTGCATTCAGGCCGTCTGCCATCGCGCTGCTCGGTGCCTTGGGCCAGTAGTCCGACCACATGTCGTAGGTGCGACGCCCGAGCAGCAGATCGAAGCGCCCGCCATGCGCGGCGAGCACCTCATCCCGGCCGGCGCGGCTGCGGTAGGGCGTGGTCCAGTCCGCGTAGGGAAAACCATCTTCGCCCGAGGTCTGGATCACGCCATCCAGCGAGATGTGCGCCATGATTTTCAGCGTTCTCATGCGGGTCTCCTTGCTTGGGGTGGGAGGGTGCTCAATGGGCCTGCGCATCAAAGTATGCCGGCCACGACAGTGGCGAAGCCTGGAGCCCTTCGGCCCCACGGAATGCAGACATCGCTTTCGCGCGCGTGCCGAAGTTCATCGTTGCGACGCCGAGGTTGAAGAAAGTGTTCCGATCGGTGGAGCCGAGTTCGACTGCACGCTGCAGGGCGGATGCAGCCTCTTTGTGCTTGCCTTGATCGGAAAGC
Organism: Variovorax sp. V118; assembly: GCF_041154445.1. Taxonomy (GTDB): domain Bacteria; phylum Pseudomonadota; class Gammaproteobacteria; order Burkholderiales; family Burkholderiaceae_C; genus Variovorax; species Variovorax boronicumulans. Next base: position 4,029,199 of record NZ_AP028663.1, read on the forward strand.
ACGGCGCCCAAGCACGTCAGGGCAAGGACATTGCCAGGAGATTCAATGAGCGCCTTCGAGAGCAACGCTTGCGCAGAGGCAAGGTTGGCTTCCCACTTGTCGGGGTTGTTCCATGCGTCCTCGACAAGCGATCGACTGAGGGAGATGAAGTCCAGGATCATGGGCTGTTCAGGCTTGCTGCGGCTCCATTAAGCCGCCAACGTTCTGACGCAATGGCTTCCGACGTTGGACAGATATGCGCGCTGAATGACTTCGCTGCGACAAGGGCGCCGGCTTCGTAGGTACACAACATCTCCGGCGTTCGAAGCCATTGCAGACGTCCATTCAGGAAATGACTGGTGGAGTCAGATGTCATGGGAGCCCGGCTGCCGGTGAAGCGAGACCACGAATACCGACAGCCGCTGTAACCAGTTGGTATGGCTTTTGGCATCGCGACCCATTCAATCTCACCGTCGATGCGAGTCTTTGTGTTCATGGCCAGAGCAGCCTCAGGGCATTGCCGAGCTGCGGCACGCGAGAAGCCCAACACACGGATGCCAACGAGGTCCTCAGAGCCCAGCTGCACCTCTGTTCCGACGGGTATTTGAGGATCGAAAGAGAGCGGTAGTCCGGCTCACAAGCCGATCCAATTGCCGCTTCGACGAAGGTGAACTCTTTCGACACGGAAAGCGCTGCGTACGCGCTTTCCAAGATCCGAACGCGCAGACCGGTCATCGTCGCCGCAGGTCGCAAGGGCTCCGCCTTTGTCGCGACGGACTCTTCTCCGAGAACGACTGCCCAGAATCTGTAGCGGCCCTTGAGACTCTCGAAGAATTCGGCTCGACGGGCTGGGTCGCTGGGGGGCGAGCACGCGAAGGACGAAGCGCCGAAGGTCAATAGCGTGCATGCGAAACCGAAAGAGACCGCTCGTGAGTGCATGGGTGGCCTTGATGCTCGTGCAAGGAATTCAGTATCGGCGTCCAGCCATGAACTGCCTCAACCACAGCGTCGAAGGTGGAACTGTTGCATGTAGTCAGTTTCCTGAATCACTCGTGGGTATTGCGTGGGGTCGAACAACTCCCTGAACCGAGGCAGGCAATTCGCCTCTTCATATCCAGCCTGGACGGAGGCGGCGTCAAAGAAAGCTCTCAGGTGCTTTCCGACGGTCGGAGCTATCGAGCCATCGCACCGAAAGGCGATCGCAACGAAGTCAACCTGGTTGACTCTGTCCTGATACATGTCGATGACGAACACATTGAGTTCGGTTGTGCTGCTCTGGAAAGCATGGACATCGCCGAGGCCGAGGCGAGGCTCTTTGAAGAACTGTTCGTAGAGGGCAATGATGTCGACCTTCACACCGAAGGCAACCAGCGCTGCTTGAAGGTCAGGGTTCGCAATGAAGTTGCGACCTTCCGGGTCAGGAAAGACAACCAGATCGCCCATGGAGACACCCATGGCGTATTCGCAAGCACTGAGAAGCTTCATCGAGGCGCCGGTGAGCATGATGGTCGTGCATTGTAGGAACGCCCACCAAAGCGACCTCCTCTGCGTTCATTCGTGGTCGACCGTACCTGCCCGGCAAGAAGTGACAATCGCCCCATGGCCCAAGGAAAACGAATTTCTTCCGACATCGGAGACGACGCGATCGAAGCGATCAAGGCGTTCGGTGCTGCCGCCAAGCTGGCACGCACAACGGCTGGCGAGGGCCAGGCCGCTGCTGCCGCGCGCCTGGGCGTTCACGTCCAGACGATCGCGCGGATCGAATCGGGGGAGCCGGGCGTTGCCATCGGGCACGTGCTCGGCATGCTGGCGCTCTACGGCATCTCAACGACGCTACAGCAGCGACAACAGCAACCCCCGGCGGAAAACGGCGAGCGCCCCGCCTGAGCCGTCAGCCCCGCTGGGCATCGCCCACGGCAGCACTCAGCGACTGCAGCGTGGTCTCCGCCGTTTCGATGCGCCGCTGCAGCTCTTCATTGACCAGCCGCACGAGCGCGCCGAGTTCGGTGCGCGTCGGGTACACATCGTCGGTGTCGTTCACGTGTTGCGGCACGATGAGCTTCTCGATGCACGCATACGCGCGGCGCACCATGTGAAAGCTGTCGAGGTCGTCGCAGGCCTGAAGGGCGAGCGATTCGGCGCAGAGAGTCGCCGAGGATTCGGGGAGCAAGGGAACGAGCGCCATCATGGCCTCCAAGAGGTGAGCGCAGAGGTGCTTCGGGAGTCCAAGCCCGGCCGCGCCTCCTCAGGCGCAACGGGCGGCAGTATAGCCACGCACCCCCACCCCCTTCGCAGCGCAAAACCGGGATGCCCCTACGACCCGTGCCCCCTCCCCCGATGCTGGAACAATGCGCCGATCTATGGATGGTCTCGATCTCATCAAAACGTTCCGCGAAGTCGCGTTCCGGCGCAGCTTCTCCCGCGCGGCCCTGTCGCTGGGTATGTCCAAGGCGACGGTCAGCCGCTATGTGGCCGAGCTGGAAGCGCGCAGCGGCGTGCGCCTGCTCAACCGCTCGACCCGCTCCCTGAGCCTCACCGACGCGGGCGAGGTGCTGCTGGAGCGCAGCACCGAGCTGGTGACGATGGCCGAGAACACGCTCAACGACCTGCAGGCGCACGGCTCGCACCCGCGCGGGCGCCTTCGCATGAGCGCGCCGCACGGGCTCATCGCGGGCTGGCTTTCGGACGTGATCGCGGAGTTCATCAAGCTCTACCCCGACGTGTACGTGAGCCTGAATTTCACCAACCACGACATCGACTTGATCGAGGAAGGCATCGACATCCACCTGACGGGCGGACGCATCGACGACATGAACCTGATCGTGCGCCGGCTGGTGCGCTTCGACATGGTGGTGTGCGCGTCGCCCGCCTACTGGGCGCAGCGCGGCATTCCGCAGGTGCCCGAGGACATGGCGCGCCACGACGTGCTGAGCTATTCGCCGATGCCCACCACGCACCTGCCGTTCGAGACCGACGGCCAGCCGCACGACGTGGCGGTGCACAGCCGCATGGAGGCCAACGACGCGGTGGCGCTGATCGAGCTGGCGCTGCGCGGCGTGGGCGTGGCCTACGTGCCCGAGCCGCTGGCGCAGTCGCACCTGGAGCGCGGCGCGCTGGTGCCTGTGCTGCGCGACCACATGCCGCACGAGCACTGGCTGTATGCCGCGTACTCGCAGCGCCGCCACAACAGCGCGGCGATGCGCGCGATGCTCGACTTTCTCGAAAAATCGATGGGGCCGGTGCCCGAACCCATGCCCGCGGCGGTGCCGGTGGCGCTGCCGGCCTGTCCCGTCAACGCCGCCATCGTGGCGCGCAACACACCCGTGCCCAATGGAAAGGCCCCCTGAGTTCATGACCACGCCCGCGCTCCTGATCCGCCCACCCACGCCCGACGACTTCGCCGCCTGGAAGCCGCTCTGGGACGGCTACAACGCCTTCTACGGCCGCGAGGGCCCCACGGCCCTGCCCGAGGCGATCACGCAGGTCACGTGGCAGCGCTTCTTCGATCCGTACGAGCCGGTGCATGCGCTGGTGGCCGAGCGCGAGGGGCAGTTGGTGGGGCTGGTGCACTACCTGTTCCACCGCAGCACGACGCGCATCGAGCCCAACTGCTACCTGCAGGACCTGTTCACGCAATCGTCCGAACGCGGCCAGGGCGTGGGCCGGCAGTTGATCGAGGGCGTGTACGAACAGGTGCGACGCGCGGGTGCACACCGCGTGTACTGGCAGACGCACACGACCAATGCGGCGGGGCGGATGCTCTACGACAAGATGGCAAAGCACGAGGGCTTCATCGTCTACGCGACGATGGTCTGACACCCGCGCTGAAGGTCAGTACTTGATGGTGATGCCGGCCTTCACGCCGGTGTTGGCCTTGCCGTCCGAATGCGCGCCGCCCGAGAAGGAAACGTCGCCGCCGGTCTTGGCACCGACCGAATAGGTGGGCCGCTTGCCAGACGTGTCGGTGCCGGCTTCGAGGGCGCTGCCGTCGGGGCGCTGCACGCCGACCGTGGCGCCGTTCGTGCGGGCCGAGGTTTCGGTGGAGTTCACATTGGGCGCGATGTAGGCCGTGCCCTTGTCGTCGCTGTCGACGGGCACTCTCACGGGCTCTGCGATGGCCACCACAGCGGCGGCGCAGGCAACCCCACCCAGGAACGCAAGAATCACTCTGTTCATGGGCACCGATGGTGAGTGCAGCGCGACGTGCGGGCTGTGGGCGTGGCCTCACCGCGCGCGTAGGACGAAGGCGGCATCAATGCCATGACAGGTTGAACAGGAAGAACGCCGCCAGCACCCACAGGAGCAGCACGAGGTGCGTGAGCTGCAGGCCCTCCTGCCGTATCCAGTAGCCGAACCACAGGCCGCCCAGGTGCATCGCGAAGAGGAAGGCAGCAAAGCCGGCCAGCCCCAGGTTGAGCCACGGCCGTGCGGCCGACAGGTCGCCGCCGACCACCAGCATCGCGCTGCCGGCCCAGAACGCCAGCGCCGCCGCCAACTGCAGTGCCAACACCACGCCCAGCGCCGCGCGGTGCAGCGCCACCGAGCGGATGGCGCGCGTGAGCAAGGGCGTGTCGATGGCAGGGTCGACGCGCAACGGCGCCATCGACATCGTGCCGCCGACCGCGAACGCGGAGCCCGCAAAGCCGCGCCAGTTGTTGCGCACGGCAATCGACAGCCACAGCGCCATGCCCAGCGCGTGGAGGGACTGGAACAGCCAGACGGAGGTAGGGAGATTCATCGGAGCGCCTGCGTTTTTAAATATCAAAGATTATTCTTTGATATTGACACAGCCGCCGGCCGGCGCTCAAAGTCCCTCAAGGAAGGTCGAACGAATGCCATGAACACCGCCACCACCCCACCCGGCCCCTCCCCCGAGGCGCTCGAGCGCCTGCTGGCCGCCGGCCGCGACGGCGCCCTGCTGCGCATGAGCCTGGCGCTGGTGCACCACCGGCGCGACGACGCGCCCACGGCGCTGATGCATGTCGAGAAGGCGCTGGCCTTCGACCCCGAGTTCACCGCCGCGTGGCGGCTGCAGGGCCTGCTCGGGCTGGCGCTCGGCGACGCCGCGAAGGCCGAAGCCTCGTTCGCACAGGCGCTGGAGGTGGCGCAGCGGCGCGGGGAGCTTCAGCTGGTGAAGGAGCTCACCGTGCGGCTGCGGCGCCTGCGCACGCCGAAGCCGCCCGCCGACTGAACGGCCTCAGGCCGCCGCCGTCATCGCCAGCGGATTGAGCCCCGGCTCGCCGACGCGCGTGAGCGTGTTGCGGTCGGTGTGATGGAAGGGCTCGGCCTGGCCCAGGATCTGCATCACGGTGTCCTGGTCGTACGACCAGGTGCCGTCGGCGTTGATCTTCACCGTGATGTTCCACGCCACCGTGGTGAAGGCACGCTCCAGGAACGGGTTCGACACGATGCCGTTCACCAGGCTGCCGTGCTCGGCGCTGAGCGTGAACTCGGTGTCGCCGGGCTTCACGTGGCCGCTGGCCATGGCCACCTGCCCGCGCGGAATGGCCAGCGTGAGGAACACGGTGCTGGTGGCCGGCTCCCACAGCCAGTAGCCGACCTGGTCGTGGTACATCTTCGTGAGGCCGGGCTTGTGGATGTAGGTGTGGTAGCGCAGGCCGTACAGCAGCTGCGGGCCGTTGGTCTGCGCGTCGATGGGCTCCAGTTCGTAGTGCTCCACGTAGACCTGCGTCTTCGGGCCGTCTTTCTTCGGCTTGACGTCGACGCCCTTCGTGCCCTCCCAGATGCCCGCCATCGGCCGCAGCGGGCCGAGGTTGGCGAGCGTGTCGGGGTCGGCCGGGGGTTCGGTGTAGATGTCTTCGGGAGTGGTCATGGTGTGTGTCGTGGGGGAAGGAAAACGGAGAGAAGCTTGTCGGTTCTGATTCTGCTTGAGTGCCGCAGCGGCCAGGTCGTCAGAGCGTGTCCCAGACCTGCACGAGCCCGACGAGGTGCACCACGCCGTACACGAAGCACACGAGCGAGCTCCACACCCAGAAAGCACTGAGGCGGCGCCGGTCGAACAGCCACATCGCGACGGCGACAAGGCCGCGCAGCAGGTACACGGCGGTGATGGCAGGCAGCACCAGCGCCTGCAGCGGCAGCGGCTGCAACACGCCGGCACCAGCCAGCGCGTAGGCGGCCCACACGCCCAGCATGCCGGCGATGACCAGCGTGACGGCCACGGGGTACAGGTGGCCGGCCTCGGCGCTCGCGGCCATGCGCTCGCCTGCGCCGAAGAAGCGGTACCAGGCCGGGCCGCCGAAGATGACGCAGATGTGCAAGAGCGCGGCGATGGCGCTCAGCACGGCACCGGCGATCAGGAAGAGGTTGGGGGTCACGCGGGCTTTCTCAGGAGATCAGAGCAGCAGGTCGCGCGCGCGGACGGCCTCGCGCACCGGGCCGAACGCGCCGAAGCGCACGGGCAGGCCGCTGAGGGCTTCCACGCGCCGCACCCACTCGGGGGCGCTGGCGACGGGTTGCGGGTCGTACAGGGGCTGGGCGCCCTCCAGCAGGCGGGTGAGCGCGTGCTGGTGGTCGAGGTCGGGTGCGTCGCTCAGCGGCAACGACGACAGCGTGTGGCCGTCGGCGCTGCGGTAGCCGGTGCACCAGCGCAGATCGGCACGCGTGACCGCATCGAGGTGGCTGGCGAGCAGCCCGTCGAGCGGCCCGGCGGCGGCGAGTGCGTAGCGCAACAGCACCGCGTCGGGGTGGCCACGGCGGAACGCGCCCTGCCATCCGTCGTCGGCGTTGTGCGGCTCGGCCAGCCGCGCATCGAGCGCGCGGTCGTGCGTGGGCAGCGGACCGGCGCCGTGCCGCGTGAGGTGACTGCGCAGCACGCCCAGGTGCTGCACGGGCGCCGCGATGCCCGCATCGCGAAGCACCGCCTCGACGGCGGCGGTGGAGACGGTGCTCCAGGTCGTGTGCGGATGAAAGCCGCGCCACTCGTCGAGCAGCACGCCCTGCGCGCCTTCGAACAGCACGGTGCCGGCACGCGCGAGCCGTTCGCCGATGGCGTCGGCGCTCGCGGGCGGCGACTGGCGCAGGCAGGGCTGCACGGCGTCGAGCCAGCGTTGTGCGAGTGACGCGTCGGCGAGCACGGCCAGCTCTTGCGCGGCCTCGGCCGACGAAGGCAGCGCGTTCGCGAACTCGCGGTGCAGCGCGAGGCGCAGGGCTTCGAGTTTGTCGAGCGTGCGCGCGGGGTGAACAAGGTCGCCGTAGTGCAGCGTCATTTCAGGCGCGGCCAGCGCCTGCCGCACGGTCTCGCCCACGCCGACGCCGCAGCTGCCGTGCGCAGCGGTGCCGCGTGCCCATTCGCGCAGGCGGCCAGCAGCCTGATGGAAAGGCGTGGTCACGCGGCAGCGCGCATCGATGAACAGGCGCGCAAAAGCGTCAGACACGCCCGCGCGCTGCAGCACCTCGGCCTCGACGCGCAACGCCGTCGGGTGCACCACCACCGGGCTGGCGAGCACGGTCGCCACGCCGGCGTGGAAGCTGCCCGCGCCGAACTGCGAGAAGGTGTGGTGGCGGCCGTCGGCCAGCACCACGTTGTGGCCGGCCTGCGCGCCGCCGTTGAAGCGCACCACGGTGTGCGCGCCCCAGGCGTCGCACAGGAAGTCGGTGAAGCGGCCCTTGCCGCAGTCGCCGAAGCCGAGGCCGAGCAGCGAGACGTAGCGCGTGGAGCTCAATGGCAAACAGTCAGCCGAAGAGCCGCTTCCACCACGAGCTGCGCGCCCCGTGACCGGCGGCCGGCGTGGCGCGGCGCGGTGCGGTCGGGTCGAGCAGCGCGGCGTAGCCGTCGAGCGCGTGCAGCACGCCGCCCACGCGCTCCTTGGCCATGCCGGTGGCGGCCATCACGCCGGCCAGCGCGTCGAGGCTGGGCACGGCCTTCTCGGTGAGCGCAACGATGCCCGCGGCCACGGCGCAGGCGTCGTCGGGCGAGTCCATGCAGATCACGTGATCGCCGAGCAGCTCGCGCCAGCGCGGCTCGCAGCGGCGGCGGCGTTGCGCGTCGGGGATCAAAAAGAACAGGTGCGTGGTCTCGGCCGCGGCGGCGATGACTTCCTCGATGGGAATGTCCTCGTCGAGCTTCTCGCCGATGAGGCCTTCGACCTGGTGGCGCGACACGGCCGGGTACGGCAGCTCGTCGCCCGTGACGAACAGGTAGCCGCGCTTCTTGCGCTTGACCCAGCAGTCCATGTCGGTGTGCTGCGCCATGACGTAGAAGGCGAGCTCGTAGCTTTCTTCGCCGCTGCCCCCGCCGCCGCCTTCGAGGTAGCTCCAGGTGAGCCACTGGTCCATGAGGTTGGCGGTCGATTCGAACTGGCCCACCTGCAGCGGCGCCTGGTCGGAGGTGGCGTCGCCGATGGCCATGAAGAGCAGCTGGGGGTCGGCCACGCCGCAGTCCGTCAGCAGCTTCATGAAGGTCGGCAGCTCGCGCCGCGCCAGGGTCTGCGGGATGTCGCCCATCGAGCCGGTGACGTCGAGCGCAAAGGCGATGCCCAGCGAGTTCGGATGGTCGGCGTTGTCGCGCGACTCGCGCACCTTGAGCCCCTGCGGGTTCATGAGCGCGTGCGTGGCGGTCTGCGTGAAGACCTCGCTGCCGGACTTGGCGGCGCGGTCGGCCACGATGGCCGCGTGGGCGGCATGCGAATAGTTTCCGTAACCCATGGACGTGCTCCTTCGTGAGGAAAAGTGAAAGGCTGGCGGCTAGCCTGCCGGCGCGGGGTCGAAGTGAACGAAGCGCGGCGGCCCGAAGGCCTCGCGCGAGGCGACCGACAGCGCCTGCTCGATGCCCTGCGCACCCAGGCGCTCGCAGGCAACGGCGTCGTCGCTGCACTCGCGCAGCAAGGCGGCCAGCGGCGCAGAGGTGGCGCTGTCGGACAGCAGCGCGCGCACGCTGCGCGCCGACGCCATCAGGTCGCGCCCGATGGCGCCGCCCGACACGTCCTGCCTGGCCTGCGACCAGCCGATGAGCAGCACACCGTGGTCGCGCGGATGCACGAGCGCATGCGCGGGCGCGAGCGCGCGGTGCGTCCAGCCGGCGCCGTGCACGAAGGCCAGCACCTCGATCATGCGCCGCCAGAGCCAGACGGCATGGCGCGCATCGATGCCTTGCGGATTGGCCTGCTGCACCTCCTGCAGGCTGCCCCAGAAACCGGTCGGGTGGCGCAGCACGAGCGCCTGCCGTTCGCCGTCGCCCAGGCCTTGCGCCACACCCAGGCCCAGCGGCTGCGGCAGCCGCCGCGTGAAGTAGGCCGCGCCGGGCACCGACAGGGCTTGCAGCGCCTGCAGCACGGTGGCCTCGCGCGCCAACACCGCGTTGCCGGCCTCTTCACGCGCGAGCTTGATCGTCACGCGCTCGGGCACGGCGCCAAGCCGTTCGGCCAGCAGCACCTCGCTGTGCTCGCCCTGGCCCAGCGGCGCGAGCACGCGGTAGTGCGCGCCGCGCCATTGCAGGAGGCGACCGGTGTCCGACAGCTGCGCCGCGTTGGCGCGGCGCCAGGCCGCGCGAAAGCTCTCGCGCTCGACGGTCTCGGTGCCGCGCGTGATGGTGGCGCCGCAGTAGCCGCAGGTGACGGTGCGCCAGCGCGCCGCGCGCGGCAGCGGGGCCGAGCATTGGGGGCAACTCAGTGCAAGCAGCGACAGCATGGCCGCGCCCTCCTCTTCAGTCTTCTTGCGGCGCGGCCGGGTCCGGCGAGGCCAGCACGCGGTCGATGCGGCGCCCTTCGAGCGCCACGACCTCGAAGCACCAGCCCGCGCAGTCGATGTGCTCGCCCACGGCGGGCAGGTGGCCCGACACGGACATCAGCAGGCCGGCCACGGTGTTGTAGCGGCCACGCTCTTCATCGGGCAGCTCGCGGATGCCCAGGCGCGCGCGCAGTTCCGACACGGGCATGAGGCCATCGAGCTCCCACATGCCGTCGGCGCGCTGGTGGGCCCAGGCGTCGGCCTGCATGCCGGGCTGCAGCTCGCCGGTGATGGCCTCGAGCAGGTCGCGCGGGGTCATGAGGCCCTGCACCACGCCGTACTCGTCGACCACGAACACCAGCCGGCCGGCGCGCGTGCGGAACTGCTCGAGCAGCTCCATGCCGGTGAGCGTCTCGGGCACGAACACGGCGGGCGTGGCCTCCTGGCCGAGCACGCCCTTATGGGCGGAACCCAGGCGCAGCAGGTGCGCCACGCTGATCACGCCGACCACGTCGTCCAGCGAGTTGCGGCAGACGGGGTACCACGAATGCACGAGATTGAGCGCCGCGGCGTCCGCCACCTTCTGCAGCGCCTGCGCCACGGTGTTGGAGGCGTCGAGCCATTCGATGTCGGCGCGCGGGATCATGAGCGACGACAGGCGGCGGTCGTCCAGGTGGAACACGTTGCGCACCATCTGGTGCTCGTGCTGCTCGATCACGCCGGCGTCCACGCCTTCTTCGAGGCTGGCCGAGATTTCTTCTTCCGTCACCGAGCGCGCGGCGTTGGCGTCGATGCGCAGCAGCTTCAGCGTGGTGGCGGTGGCGCCGGCCAGCAGCCACACGAAGGGCTTGGCCGCCTTGGCCAGCCCGCGCATGGGACGCGACACGAAGCGCGCCACCGGCTCGGGGTACAGCTGGCCGATGCGCTTGGGCACCAGCTCGCCGAAGATGATGGTGAAGAAGGTGATGCAGGTCACCACCACCGCGGTCGACACGATGCTGGAGGTGCCGGCGCCCATGCCCAGGCCTTCCATCCACACCGCGAGCGGCGCCGCGAAGGCGGCCTCGCCCACGATGCCGCTGAGCATGCCGATGGAGGTGATGCCGATCTGCACGGTCGAGAGGAATTGCGTGGGCGATTCCATCAGCTTCAGCGCGGCCTCCGCCCCGGTGTCCCCCGTTTCGGCCAAGGCCGCGAGGCGTGCGCGGCGGCTGGTGGAAAGGGCCATTTCGGACATTGCGAACACCGCATTGAGGGTGGTCAGCAAGGCCAGCAGGAAGACATCCATGAACAGGGGGAGAGAATGAGGGAATGTCACTTTACTGTATCGGCGACGTCCAGGGCTGCGATGCCCCCCTGGGCCGGCTGCTCGACAAGATCGATTTCTCCCCCAGCCGCGACACGCTCGTGGTGCTCGGCGACCTGGTCAACCGGGGCCCCGATTCGGCCGCGGTGCTGCGCCGCCTGCAGGGCTACGGCGCCTCGGCACGCAGCCTTCTGGGCAACCACGACCTGCACCTGCTGGGCGTGGCGCACGGCGTGCGCAAGGGCGGCCGCAAGGACACGGTGGCCGGCCTGCTGGCCGCACCTGACAGCGCGGCGATGCTCGACTGGCTGCGCCAGCAGCACATGGCGCTGCACATGCAGGTCGGCGGCGGCGACCTGCTGATGGTGCATGCCGGCGTGCTGCCGCAATGGACGGTGGGCGACACGCTGGCGCTGGCGTCGGAGGTCGAGTCGGTGCTGCGCGGGCCCGCGCTGGGCGACTTCCTGCACGAGATGTACGGCAACACGCCCGACCACTGGGACGACGCGCTCACGGGCCACGCGCGGCTGCGCGTGATCGTCAATGCGCTCACGCGCCTGCGCTACTGCACGCCCGAGGGCGTGATGGAGTTCGAGAGCAAGGACGGCGCCATTCCCGGCCCCGAGGGCTACCTGCCGTGGTTCGACGTGCCGGGCCGCAAGACGGCAGCGACCACCGTCGCCTTCGGCCACTGGTCGACGCTGGGCTGGCTCTCGCGGCCCGACCTGCTCTCGACCGACACGGGCTGCGTGTGGGGCGGCTGCCTCAGTGCGGTGCGCTTCGGCGCGACGCTGGACCAGCGCGAGCTGATCCAGGTGGAATGCGAGCAGGCGCAGAAGCCCGGCAAGGGGGCCTGACGAGCACCCGCCCCGTTCGGGGGCTCAGAACCCGTGCGTCATCAACGCGTAGACCGTCTGCACGCCGGTCACGTAGTTGCCCATGCGCAGGTTCTCGTTCGCCGCGTGCTGGTTGTTGTCGGCGTTCACCAGCGGAATGATCGCAAAGGGCACCTGCAGCACGCGCACGATTTCCGCCGTCGGCACGGTGCCGCCCATCATGCGGATGCGCACCGGCTCGGGCGTGGTGCCGAAGGTGTCGGTCAGCGCCTTGTAGGCCCACTGGCCGATCGGTGAGTTGATCGGCGAGCCCGCCGCGTCGGCGCCCTCGCTGCGGTAGCTGAAGCTCGCGAGCTTGTCGTAGCGGGCGCGCTCCTCGTAGGTCGGCGCGCCCTTCACGAGGTGGTAGCCCTGCTTGACGATGTGCGCCTCGATCAGCTTGCCCAGGTAGGGCGCATCGGAGTCGGGCGTGGTGCGCAGGTCCATCTCGGCCTCGGCCTTGTCGGGCACGATGTTTGCCACCTTGTCGCCCACGGCCGCCGAGGCCATGCCGCGCACGTTCAGCGAGGGGTACTGCATCGCCTCCTGGTAGTTGGCGCCGACCCGGTCGGTGCGGGCGATGCCCAGGCGGCGCTTGAGCGCGGCCTCGTCGTCGGGCACGGCGGCCATGATCTTGCGCTCGGCCTCGCCGATCTTCACGCGGTCGTAGTAGCCGGGCACGGTCACGCGGCCGGTGTCGTCCTTCATCGTGGCCAGCAGGCTGGCCAGGCGCTGGGCCGGGTTGGGCGCGTAGTTGCCGTAGTGCCCGCTGTGCAGCGGCACCTTGGCGCCGTACACGGTGAGCCGCGCATCGGCCGCACCGCGGTTGCCGAACACCAGCGTGGGCCGGTTGGTCGCGTGCATGGGGCCGTCGTGGATCACGATGGCGTCGCTGCGCAAGAGTTCGCGGTGCGCCTGCATGACCTGGCTGATCGACGGCGAGCCCTTTTCTTCCTCACTGTCGAGGATCACCTTCACGTTGACCGCCGGCTGGCCGCCGCCGGCCTTCAGCGCGTCGATGGCCGCCAGCAGCATCATGATCGGGCCCTTGTCGTCCGCCGAGGCCCGGCCGAACACGCGCCACTCGGGGTCCAGCGGGCCGCTGAAGAGCGGGGCCGCGTCGATCTCTTCCCATTCGCCCTTCTCTGTCTTGCGCTTGAGCACGGGCGTCCACGGGCTCTTTTGCGCCCACTGCGCGGGGATCACCGGCTGGCCATCGAGGTGCATGTAGAACAGCACCGTCTTGCGCGCGGGGTCACTGCCCGGGAACTCGGCATACAGCATCGGCTTGCCGCTGTTGGGCAGCTGCTTTGTCGTGAAGCCGCGTTTGCGGAAGGCCTGCTCCAGCCAGTCGACGTTCTTGCGGATGTCTTCCGGCACGGTGGCGTCGTTGGGCAGGGTCAGCAACTCGAAGTACTCGCGGTAGGTGGCCTGCGCATGGCGCTCGGCCTGGGCCGGCGAGAGTTCGGCCGACTGCGCGAGGCCGTGGCCCAGCAGCAGGACGGCCGTGGGGAGCAGCGCCATCAGGCGGCGGGTGGCACGAGGGAAGCGAGGGGAAGGAGTGGGCATGGGTGACGGCGCAGAAGGGAGCAGGACGGGGAACCGGGAATCTGCGCAGCATAAAAAGCGGGCACCTTTTCAACAATTGCTATTTTCTTGAGCTACCTTTGCATTCCTTGCAAACCTCACACTCCCCCATGCCCAGCCGCCGCCTGCAGGAAACCTCGCTGCGCTACTTCCTCGAAGTGGCCCGCACGGGCTCGCTCACCGAGGCGGCCGCGCGGCTGAACGTCAGCATCTCGGCCATCAGCCGCCAGGTGGCCGCGCTCGAAACGCTGGTGGGCGCGCCGCTGTTCGAGCGCCGCCCGCGCGGCATGGTGCCCAGCGCCGCGGGCGAGCTGCTGGCGGCGCACGCGCTGCGCGGCGCGCTGGAGGCCGAGCGCGTGCTGTCGGACATCCAGGCGCTGCAGGGGCCGCTGAGCGGGCGGGTGCGCATCGCCTGTTCCTCGGGCTTCGCCAACGAGTTCCTGCCGCGCACCATCGCGGCGTTCCGCGAACAGTACCCGGGCGTGCGCTTCCGGCTCGATGCCACCGGCCCGACACAGGTGAGCGATGCCGTGCTGCTCGGCGAGGCGGACATCGGCCTGACCTACAGCCGCGCGGCGGTGCGCGGCATCCGGGTCGAGCACCGCCAGCCGGCGTCGGTGTTCGTGGTCATGCGGCCCGACCACGCGCTGGCGAAGTCGCGCAGCGTGACGCTGGCGCAGATGCACCCCTTCCCCATCGCGCTGGGCAGCCCCGAGAACACCGTACGCCAGCTGTTCGACGTGGGCTGCAGCAACCGCGGCCTGGTGTTCGAGCCCGTGCTGGTGAGCAACCGTTTCGAGGCCCTTGCCAACTTTGTGCTGCAGGGCGGCGGCCTGGCCATCACGGGCGAGATCACGGTGCGCGACCGCGTGCAGCGTGGCGAACTGGTGGCGGCCGAGATCCGCGAGCCCGGCATGCGCGGGCGTTCGGTCGAGCTGCAGACGCTGGCCGATCGCACGCTGCCCGAGGTGGTGCGTACCTTCCTGGCCTACCTGCGCGAGCAGTTGCCGCCGGCCGGTGGCACGCCCAGGGCACGCACGCGCAAGGCCGCCTGAGCTCAGCCGCGCGCGGGCCCGGCCCCCGGGAAGCTGATCACCCGGCGCTGCGTCGCGCCCGAGGGGCGCAGCAGCCCGCGCCGCGTGGCCTCGTGCACGGCCTGCGTGCGCGAATGGACCGACAGCTTGCGGTAGATGCTCTTGATCTGGCTGGCGACCGTGCTGTCGGAGCGGTGCAGCGCCTCGGCCACGCGCCGGTTGCTCCAGCCCTGGGCCACGAGCTCCAGCACCTTGAGTTCGCGCGGCGAGAGCAGGCCCTCGTCGCCGGTTTCTTCGTGCGTCCGGTCGAGCCCGTGCGTCGCCAGGGCCGCCTCCTCGATGTCGCACAGGATCTGCCGCGCCGTGCGCGCGGCTGCCCACACGTCGCCGCGCTCGACCGCCGTCATCAGGTTGGCCAGGTCCAGCTGGTTGGCCTGGGCAAAAAGCCGCGCCGCGGCGTTCGCGGCCACGGCGGGGCTCAAGGGCGGTGCGTCGTCCAGTTCCGAAATGGCACGCAGCTCGGCGCTTCCTTTGGACATGTCAATGCTCGCTCGGTCGATCAACGCTAGGGGAAAAAGTAAACCCGGCGTCCCTCTGCCACGAAATGCAATGCAAGGACGCCTCTCGCGAGCCTGAGGTCGCTTTGTAAACAGCCTTGACCTTCCGTCTCAGTTCTTGGGAGAATTTCGCAAAATCTGTGATTTTTTAACGCTTAGTTAGTACTATTTGGCGGGCATGGACCCTCCAGCCCCTTGGCGCCGCTCCGACCTCGCCCTATGACGCACAGCGCCGCCACGGCCCCCGAACGTCCCCTCTGTCCCCCGGGCGTGGCGCACAGCCATTTCGACGTGCACGCAGAGCCGCCCGACCGGCAGTTCCTGGCCTGGCGCGCACGCGTCGGCCATGTGATGGACGCCCTGCCCTCGCGCGACGCGCTCGAGCGCCCCTTCCACGCCGCGATCGACCGCTACGACGTGGGCGGCCTGGTCTTCACCGAATGCCGCTCCGACACGCTAGTGCTGGAGCGCTCGCTGGCCCGCGTGTCGACCGACAGCGTGCGCGACTTCGTGTTCCATGTGTTCGAGGAAGGCGGCGTCGACGACCTGCGGGTGCGGGCCACCCCGGGTGCACGCCGCAAGGGCGAACCGCCGCCCGCCCCCGCCGGCACGCCCACGATCCTCGCGCTGGACATGAACCAGCCGGTGCGCATGCGGCGCCACGACTGCCGCGTCCACACCTTCTTCGTGCCCGGCGCGCTGGTGCAGGAGAGCTTCCCCGACCCCGAGGCCCTGCACGGGCGCACGCTGGCCTGCACCACGCCGCTGGCGCGGCTGGCGGCGGGGCATGCGATCTCGCTGGCGCGCCACATCGGCGGCATGACGCCGGCGGCGGCGCAGAGTGCGGTGCGCACGGGCGCGCAGCTGGTGGTGTCGGCTTTCGGCAAGCAGGCCGGCTTCGACGGCAACGCGCGCGCGGCGGCACGCGCCGCCATGTTCGACCGGGTGCGCCGCCATGTGCAGACGCACCTGCACCGCGCCGACCTCACGCCCGAGAGCGTGCTGGCTGCGCTGCAGCTGCCGCGCCCCACGCTGTACCGCATGTTCCAGCACGAGGGCGGGCTGGGCAGCTACATCCGCAGCCTGCGGCTGCGCCAGGCGGCGAGCGACCTGGCGCGCTACCCGCATGTGATGGTGACCGATATCGCCTACGGCGCCGGCTTTCGCAGCGCCTCGGACTTCAGCCGCGCCTTTCGCCGCGCCTACGGCATCGCGCCGCAGGACTTCCGCGTGCAGGCGCTCGAACGGCGGTTCTAGGCCGCCGTGCCGAAGCCCGTGTCGAACGTGCCCTTCACGTCGAGCGGCTGCTTGATGAGCCCCACCTGCCGGTAGAAATCGGCCGTGGCCTGCTGGTCGGCGATGACCTGCGCGTCGATGGGAATCCACTGCTGCTGGCGGCGCTCGAACTGCAGCTTCGCCGCCTCAGGCGGAATGCCGATGATGCGTGCGAGCGTGGCCGAGAACGCATCGACGTTGCGGTACGACCAGCGCTGCGCCTTCACCACGCGCTGCAGAAAGTCCTGCAGCACCGGCCGCTTGGCGGCAATGGCGGCGTCGGTCGCGGCGAGGTAGCTCAGCCCCGGCAGCAGGCCGCGCCCGCTGACCAGCACGCGCGCATGGCGGCTGATTTCGGCCAGCGCGGTGTAGGGCTCCCAGGTGGCCCAGGCATCGACCGAGCCCTGCGTGAGCGCGAGCTTGGCATCGGCCGGCGCGAGGAAGCGCAGGTTCACGTCCTCGGGCTTCAGGCCCGCCGCCGTGATCGCCTTCAGCGTGACGTAGTGGCCGATGGAGCCGCGGTTGGTCGCGACGCTCTTGCCCTTGAGCTCGGCCGCGCTCTTGAGCGGCGAATCGGGCCGCACCAGCACCGCCGTGCCGTAGGCGTCGGAGCGGTTCGCGCCGATGGCCTTGACGCGCGTGCCGGCCGCGAGCGCGAAGATCAGCGGCGCATCGCCGATCGGGCCCGAATCGACCGCGCCCGCGTTGAGCGCTTCGGCCAGCGGCGCGGCGGCGGGAAACTCCGACCACTGGATGTCGTAGCCCAGGCCTTCGAGCCCGCCCGCCGCTTCGAGCAGCGCGCGCAGCCCGCCCTTCTGGTCGCCGGCCTTGAGCACCGGGCGGCCTTGTGCACGCACGAAGGCGGGCAAGGTGGCGGTCGTGGCAGCAGCAAGACCGCCGGCAAGCAGCTGGCGGCGTGGTCGGTCGAGGTGTGAGGTCATGGGTTCGTTCTCCGTGGAAGCAGTGAAAAAAGAAATCAGTGGATGAAGCCGCCCTTGACGAAGCGCACCGGCTCGGCGTCCATGCGCGCGATGAGCGCGCCCAGGCCATCGGGTGGCAGCACGGTGCCTTTCGCCGAGGCAGCCGGCGGGCTGTCGCTGCGGCACAGCAGGTCGTCGTCGGACCAGCCGGCCTGCCCCGGCTGGCCGCGCACGCGCAGCCAGCCGTCGCGGTCGGCGATGAGCTGCATGCCCGCGAGCTGGTCGGTGCCCGCGATGAGCGCCAGCGCCTCCCACGCGGCCGGTGAATCGGCCACGCAATCGGCGGTGACACCTGCGGACTTCGCCCCGGGCGGCAGCAGCTGCACCGTCACCAGGCGCGGGTCTTCGCTGGGCGCGACCGCGCCCGCCACGACGCGCACGCGCTGCCCGCGCCACTGCGCGAGCGACCGGGGCGCCTGCGCGCCGCAGCGCACCGCCATGTCGGGCAAGCCGACGGGCTGCGGCCAGTGGCCCTGCGCGCGCAGGCTCTGGCCCGCGCCCTGCGCCTTCATGTAGTCGATGAGCGCCCAGGCATCGGCCGCGTCGAGCGCGCCACCGAAGCCGGGCATGGCGGCCGTGCCATGAAGCACACGCCAGAGCAGGTCGCCATCGGCGCGGCGCCACAGCAGCGGGCCCGTGAGGTTCGGCGGCCACACGGCCAGCGAGGCGGCCAGCGGCCCTTCGCCCTTGCCGTCGGTGCCGTGGCAGCTCACGCAGTGCTGCGCGTAGAGCACGCGCCCTTGCGCGATCGACGTGGCCGTGAAGCCGGTCGGCGACGCGTGGAAGCTCGCCGGCGTCGCAGGCACGAGCACGACGTTCGCATGGGGCCAGGGCGCGGCGATCAGCAGCATCGGCACCAGCGCGAGCAGGTACCAGCGCGGGCGCCGCCAGAGCAACGCGATCGACAGCAGCAGCAAAGCGACGCCGACGCACGCCAGCGTCCACGCGAGGCTGCGCGCCTGACCCAGGTCGATCAGCAGGTTCTCGCCCGACAGCCGGTGCGCCCACGGCCACGCCGGCTGGCCGTTCACCTTTTGCACGAGGCCGAGCGCATCGAGCACGCGCAGCAGCTGCAGTTGGGCGCCCTGGAGCAGGTCAATCAGGAAATTGAGCCAGTCGGCTTCCGGCAGAGCGTTCATATCTGTTCAAGGGGGCCGCCGCGCACGGCCGCCCGAAGCGGCCGGCCCGCCCCCGGTAGGGGGTTGGCGAAGCGACACGAAGTGCGCGCAGCCTGGGGGCGAGCTACATCTACCAGGTGGCGTCGAGCCCCAAGTGGCGCAGCGCCTCGTGACGAAGTTCGGCAAGACGCGCATGGCCGCGATGGCGCGGGTACGGCAAATCGACCACGAGCTCCGCCGCGATGCGCGCCGGCCGGTCGCTCAGCACGATCACGCGGTTGGCGAGGAACAGCGCCTCTTCCACGTCGTGCGTCACCAGCAGCGCCGAGAAGCCCGCGCGCTGCCACAGGTTGACCAGCTCGCTCTGCATCGCGATGCGCGTGAGCGAGTCGAGCTTGCCCAGCGGCTCGTCGAGCACCAGCAGTTGCGGGTCGTTGACCAGCGCACGCGCCAGCGCCACGCGCTGCGCCATGCCGCCCGAGAGCTGGTGCGGAAAGGCTTTGGCGAAGTCGGTGAGGCCCACGAGCTTCAGCGCTTCGTCGACGCGCCCGCGCTGCGCCTTGAGCACGCCGCGCGCCTGCAGGCCGAGCGCCACGTTGTCCCACACGCTGCGCCAGGGGTAGAGCGTCGGGTCTTGAAAAACGACGATGCGCGACGGGTCGGGCCGCGTGATGGGTGCGCCGTCCTGCGTGATGCGACCGGCCGTGGCGGGCTCCAGCCCGGCCACGAGGCGCAGCAGCGTCGACTTGCCGCAGCCGCTCGGCCCGAGCAGCGCGACGAACTCGCCGGGCTTGACCGTGAGGTCGATGTCGTCGAGCACCTGCAGCGGACCCGCCGGCACGTCGAACCAGTGGCTCACGCCGTGGATGTCGATCTGCGCGCCGGCCTGGCGCACATGGGGTTCAACGGTGGCTACCATTTCACGGTCCCCTTCTGCCACGACAGCACGCGGTCGCGCACCTTGAACAGCAGCGTGATCAGGCCCGAGCACAGCAGCGCCATCACGATCAGCGCGGCATACATGTTCGAGTACGAAGCCCAGCCCTGCGCCCACGACAGGTAGAAGCCCAGCCCGGCCTTCACGCCCATCATCTCGGCCGTCACCAGCACCGAGAACGCGGCGCCCAGCCCCATGAACAGCCCCACGAACACCTGCGGCAGCGCGGCGGGAATCGCCACGCGCAACACCAGGAAGCGCTCGCTCGCGCCCATGGTGCGCGCCACGTCGTAGTAGTTGCGGTTGACGCCCGCCACGCCCGACCAGGTGAGCACCGCGACCGGAAAGCCCGTGGCCAGCGCGATGAGGAACACGGCCGCCGCGTAGCTCGATGGAAAGAAGAAGAACGCCAGCGGCAGCAGCGCCGAGGCCGGCACCGGCCCCACGAAGCGCAGCACCGGATGCACCCAGTAGCCCGCGATGCGCGACCAACCGATGGTCACGCCCGTGAGAAAGCCCGCCAGCGCACCCAGCACGAAGCCGTGGGCAAGCAGCCGCGCCGAATGCGCCAGGCTTTCGCCGAGGCGGCGCCAGTCGTCGATGTAGGTCTCGATGAGGCTCTGCGGCGGCGCGAAGAACGGCGTGGGCAGCAACGCGAGCTTGGCCGTCGCGATCTCCCAGAGGGCGAACAACACGGGCAGCGCCACCAGCCACGGCCCGGCGGGGCGCAACGTGCGCGCCACGCGGCCCGCGCGCGTGCCGAGCAGCGCCACGAGCAGCAGCAGCGCACCGATGGCAATCGCCGCAATACCGAATTCGTCGGTATAGGCCCAATCGCTGAAGCCCACGGCCTTGTTGGGCCAGTAGACGGTGAGCAGGCCCAGCGCGATCCAGCCCGCGCTCGCGAGCGCGCCGGTGCGCCAGAAGCCTTCGGCGGGGCGCGCGAACACGGCGGCCGGCGCGGCCTTCTCGATGCCGGGGCGGCGCCAACTGCCCGGCGCCGGTGGCGGTGCCTCGAGCACCCGGTCGATGACGGCGCTCATGCCAACGGATCGAAGGACACGTGCTCCGCGAAGCGCACCGGGTCGGTGGTCTTCTTGAGCACGCCGACGCCGCGGAAGTCGCGCGCGTAGAACTCCACCTCGTCGCGCAGCTTGCGGCCCAGCGGGTGGTGGTTGTGCGTGAGCGTGCCCAGCAGCGCGCGCAGGTCTTCGACCGGAACCTTGGGCGAGTACTTGGCGAAGAGCTTGGCCGATTCGTTCGGGTTCTCGGCCACGTAGTCGGAGGCCTGCGCGATGGCGCGCACCAGCGAGGCGACAGTGGCCTTGTCCTTGCGCACCAGCTCGCCGCGCGCACCGACGATGCAGCAGACCTTGTCCTTGTACTCGCCCGAGAGATTGCTCGCGAGCTCGACGAAGGTGCCCTGGTTGCGCTTCTCGATCAGGTACACGTTCGGATCGCCGTCGGCAATGGCGTGGATCTCGCCCTTCTTCACCGCGATGTCGAGCAGGTCGGCCGGGTACTGGCGCCAGGTCACGTCGCGGTCGGCGTCGATGCCGTTCTTCGCGAGGAGGATCGAGAAGAAGTTCTTGCCCGGGCTCGCGATGTCCGACACGCCGATGATCTTGCCCTTGAGGCTGGCCAGGCTGGTGGCGCCCGCGTCCTTGGCGCCCACCAGGCGCACGCAGCCGCCGTGCGAGCTGCCGACGATCTTCACGTCGAAGCCCGATTCGAGCGGCTTGAGCCAGCGATGGATCATGCCCACGGCCGCGTCGGCCTTGGCGGTGGCCAGCGATTCGAGCAACTGGTCGGTCGAGCCCGTGTAGTTGATGAGGTCCACCTGCAGGCCGTTGCGCTCGAAATAGCCGCGCTCCTGCGCCACCACCACGGGCGAGAGGCAGAAGGCCGCAGCGTTCCAGGCGAAGGTGAGCTTGCGCGCCTGCTGCGAGAAGGCCTGCGAGGCGATGAGGCCGCCCGAGGCGACCACGGCGGCGGCGGCGCCGGTGCGCAGCACGCTGCGGCGGGAAAGGGATGCGTTCATCGGGGAAAGGCTCCGGGGGTTCGTCGTCATCGTCAAAGCAGGAGTTCGGGTTCGGCCTCGACCAGGCCGTCGTACAGGCTGTCGAAGGAATGGATGGCGCCTTCGGGCCCGCCGATCTGGCCGTGCGTGTGGCGCGCGGTGGCCTCGTCGATCGGCTGCGGCGTGCCGGCCGCCTCGGCCAGCAGCTGCGTGTGGCAGGCGTTGTCCAGCGCGATGTACCACCACGCGGCGGCCTCCACAGTGGGGCCGGCCGTCAGGATGCCGTGGTTCTTGAGGATGGCGCCCTTCTTGTCGCCCAGCGCGCGGGCGATGCGATCGCCCTCGCTGGTGTCGACCACCATGCCGGTGAAGTCGTCGAACAGCGCCACGTCGTCGTGGAACACGCAGGCGTCCTGCGTGAGCGTGTCGAGCTTGCGGCCCAGCGTGGACCAGGCCTTGCCGTAGGTCGAGTGCGTGTGGGCGGCGGCCACGATGTTCGGGTTGTGCTCGTGGATCGCGGCGTGGATGGCGAAGGCGGCCTTGTTGAGCGGCCGGTCGCCGACGACGGTCTCGCCTTTCGAATTGACCAGCAGCAGGTCGGACACCTTGATGCGCGAGAAGTGCACGCCCAGCGGGTTGACCCAGAAGTGGTCGGTCAGCTCGGGATCGCGCGCCGTGATGTGGCCCGCCAGGCCCTGCGCGAAGCCGAAGCGCGCGAACAGGCGGAAGGCGCCCGCCAGGCGCTCCTGCCGGTGGCGGCGCTCGGCCTGCACGGTGGGGCGCGGCGGGATGGGGTCGAACCAGTGCTTCTGCTGCGGGTTCGCGTGCAGCTTCAGCGGCTGGGCCGCGCTGCGGTCGATGGACAGGACGGCGCTCATGGCTCAGGCCGCCTTGCGCTGCGACTGCAGGCGCTGCGCGACGAGTTCGCGCGTGCGCGGAATCAGCGCGCGGCCGTAGTCCGTCGCGTCTTCGAGCGGATCGAAGCCGCGGATCAGGAAGGTGGTCACGCCGAGGTCGTAGTAGTCGAGCAGCGCATCGGCGACCTGCTCGGGCGTGCCGACCAGCGCGGTGCTGTTGGAGCGCCCGCCGATCTCCTGCGCGACCGCGGTCCACAGGCGCTTGTCCAGGCGCGAGCCCTTCTCGGCCGCGGCCAGCAGGCGCTTGGCACCTTCGCTCTGCTGCGGCCCGCCGCGGTTGTAGCCCTGCACCACGCGCAGGCGTTTCGTCTCGGCCAGGATGTTCTCGGCGCGCGCCCATGCGGCCTCTTCGGTGTCCGCCAGGATCGGGCGGAACGACACCGAGAAGCGCACGCTGCGCCCGTGCTTGGCGGCTTCGGCGCGCACGCGTGTCGTGAGCTCGCGCGCCTGGTCGAGCGACTCGCCCCACAGCGCGTACACGTCGGCGTACTTGCCCGCGACCGGAATCGCGGCCTCCGACGCGCCGCCGAAGTACACGGGCACGTGCGGCTTGCCGTGGCGCGTCTGCAGCGGCTTCACTTCGGAGAACGCGTTCTGGAAACGGTAGTGCGCGCCTTCGTGGTCGAAGGGCTTCTCGGCCGTCCACACCTTGTGCAGCACCTCGAGGTATTCGTCGGTGCGGGCGTAGCGCTGGTCATGGTCGAGCCAGTCGCCGTCGCGCTTCTGCTCTTCGTCGGAGCCGCCCGAGATGTAGTGCACGCCGAGCCGGCCGCCGCTGAACTGGTCGAGCGAAGCGAACTGGCGCGCCGCGAGCGTGGGCGCCACGAAGCCCGGGCGGTGCGCGAGCATGAAGTGGATGCGCTCGGTCACCGAGGCCGCGTAGGCCACGGTGAGCGTGGCATCGGGGCTGGTGGAATGGTGCGGCACCAGCACGCGGTCGAAGCCGGCGTTCTCGTGCGCCTGCGCGAAGGCGCGCACGTAGTCGCGGTCGATGGCCGGGCCCTTGGCGGCGTGGATCTCCGAGACCTTCTGGCCCTGGATCATGCCGATGAATTCAACGTCGTTCTGGCTCATGGTGTCCTCGTGGATGCGGATGGAATGAAGGGGTCAGGCGGCGGGAAGCCGCAGCAGGTTTTCGAAACGGCGGTCCCACAGGGGCTTCACGTCGGCCGGGCCGTCGAGCACGCCGATCTTCTGGAAGGTGTCGGCCACGTCCTGGTGGCTGCGCACCACGGCGTCGGTCACCGGGCCCAGGCTGTAGTCGCCGCTGCGGCCGTTGAACAGCTCGACCAGGTCGCCCACGGGCACGCGCGTCTCGGCCGACTGCGCGCGGGCGTAGGCCAGGAAGTTGCCGTTGATCCAGGCGAACGCGCGCTGCAGGCGCTGCAGCAGGTCGCCCAGCGCCGCGCGGCGCAGCGTGTCGTCGAGCGCGCGCGGGTTGGCGTAGATGGGGAAGTTGCCCGACAGGTAGCCCACGCCGGTCTTGAGCGTGCGCGCGCCGTACTGGGTGCGCGCGAGCTGACCGTTGTAGCCATAGATGGCCCAGGCATCGAGGTCGCCGCGCGCAAAGGCCGAGAGGCCGTCGGCCGGCGTGAGGCTCACGGGCTGGATGTCGGCGAACGACAGGCCCGCTTCGGCCAGCTGCTTGGCCAGGTAGTAGTGCGAGGTGGTGGCGCGCACGTAGCCCACGCGCTTGCCCTTGAGGTCGGCGATGCTGCGGATCGGCGCATCTTTGCGTGCCAGCGTGGCCTGGTTGTTGAGGTCTTCGTGCGTCACGGCCACGAGCCGCACGCTCGACTTCTGCCGAGCCGCGAATACGGGCGGGATCTCGCTGCCCGAGCCCAGGTCGAGCGCGTCGCCGTTGATGGCCTCGATGTGCAGCACGCCGTTGTTGAGCTCGCGCCAGTCGATCTTGTAGGGCGTGTCGGCCTGGCCCGAGGCCGTGAGCAGCGGCCGCCACAGGCCCTTGTAGGTGCCCACGCGCAGGGTCACGCCCGACAGGTCGCGCGAGGGCGCGGCGGCCTGCGCCACGCCCGAAGCCGCCACGCCCCATGCGGCGGCGGCCTGCAGCAGGCGGCGTCGGTCCAGCGGGAAATCGGGTGTCATGCCTTGTGTTCTTTCTTCTTCACTCACTCACGAGGAGAAGCGAGACCGTACCGAGAGCGCCCCCGAAAACGAACGCAGAAAAACGAATTTGGATATGCGCGATGCATCCTTCGCGCACTGGCAGCGGGCCTTTACCGTGCGGGCACCATGAGTGCACTCCCCTTGCGCCGCGCGCCGGCCGTTCCCGACACAGACACCCCGCCCTCCGTCGACCCCGCCGTGCTGGCCCGCCTGTCGGACCAGTTCGCGTCCACGGCGGCCGACCACGACCGCAGCGGCGCCTTTCCGCGCCAGAACTTCGAGGCGCTGCAGGCGCACGGACTGATCGGCCTCGTCGCACCTGCCGCATACGGTGGTGGTGGCGCCACGCTGGCCACGGCGCGCCGCGTGATCGCGGCGGTGGCGCGCGGCGAGCCCGCCACCGCGCTGATCCTCACCATGACCTACCTGCAGCACCAGGCGCTCGCACGCCGTGAGAGCCGCTGGCCCGCGCACCTGCGCGAGCGCGTGGCGCGCGACGCGGTGGCGCATGGCGCGCTCATCAACGCGCTGCGCGTGGAGCCCGCGCTGGGCTCGCCCGCGCGCGGCGGCCTGCCCGGCACCGTGGCGCGGCGCACGCCCGAGGGCTGGCGCATCGACGGCCACAAGCTCTACACGACCGGCATCGAGGGCCTGTCGTGGCTGGCGGTCTGGGCACGCACCGACGAGGCCGCGCCGCGCACCGGCGTGTTCCTGGTGCCGCGCGACGCGCCCGGCCTCCGCGTGATCGCGAGCTGGGACCACCTGGGCCTGCGCGCCTCGGGCAGCCACGAGGTGGTGTTCGAGGACGTCGCCATTGCCGCCGACCACGCCGTCGACCTGCGCGCGCCCGCCGACTGGGCGCCCGGCGCCGGCAGCCAGACCGACATCGACGCCCATGCGGCGCAGCAGGCCTGGATGGTCGTGCTGCTGGGCAGCCTCTACGACGCCGTGGCGCGCGCCGCGCGCGACTGGCTGGTCGACTTTTTGAACCGGCGCGCGCCCGGCAGCCTGGGCGCGCCGCTGGCCAGCCTGCCGCGCGTGCAGGAGCAAGTCGGCGAGATCGAGGCGCTGCTGCGCACCAACCGCGTGCTGCTCGACGACGCCGCTGCCGCGGTCGACAGCGGCCACACGCCGCCCGCCACCGACAGCGGCCTGCTCAAGCACACCGTGACCACGCACGCCATCCGCGTGGTCGAGCTGGCGCTGCAGCTGAGCGGCAACCACGGCCTCACGCGCCAGAACCCGCTCGAACGCCACTACCGCGACGTGCTGTGCAGCCGCATCCACACGCCGCAGAACGACGCGATCCTGGTCGCGGCGGGCCAGCGGGCGTTGCAGGCATCGGGAGGTGCCGCATGAGCGCGCTGCCAATTTCTCGCCGCACCTGGCTCGCACAAGGCGCCGCGCTGTCGCTGGCCGTGGCCGGCCCGGTGCGCGCGGTGGCACAACCCCAGGCCACGCTGGTGCTCGGCGACCAGGCCGGCGGCCTGCGCTCGCTGTTCGAGGCCTCCAAAGCCCTCGACGACGCGCCCTTTGCCTACCGCTGGGCCAACTTCCAGGGCGCCGCGCCGCTGTTCGAGGCGCAGCGCAGCGCCGCCGTCGACACAGCGATGGCCGGCGACCTGCCGGTGCTCGCGGCGGCCGTCGGCAAGACGCCGCTGAAGATCGTCGCCACGCGCGTGGGCAAGGCCGAGTCGCTGGGCATCGTGGTGCAGCCCGACTCGCCGCTGCGCCGCGTGGCCGACCTGCGCGGCCAGACGGTGGTCGTCTCGTCGGCGCGCGGCAGCATCTCGCAGTACCAGCTCTACGGCGCGCTCGAAGAGGCCGGCGTGCGGCGCGACGAGGTCACGGTGAAGTTCGTGCTGCCCACGGACGCGGCCGCCGCGTTCGCGTCGAAGCAGATCGACGCCTGGGCCATCTTCGACCCCTACTACGCGATCGCGCTGCAGCAGGGCGGGCGCATCCTGCGCGACGGGCGCGGCATCAACACGGCGCTGGGCTTCATCACCGCGAGCGAGCATTCGTTGGCCGACCCGGCCCGGCGCACGGCCATCGTGCAGTTCCTCGAGCGGCTCGCCCGCGCGGGCGACTGGGCGCTGGCCAACCCCGAGGCCTATGCGCAGGCCTACAGCCAGCTCACGCGGCTGCCGATCGCGTCGGCGCGCCTCATCACGGCGCGCGCCTCGGTGGCGGGGCGGCCCGTGAGCGAGGCCGACATCGCCGCGCTGCAAACTGTGGCCGACCGTTCGGCGCGTGACGGTATCCTTCCCACACGCGTGGATGTGCGCGCGATCACCGACACCCAACTCTGGAAACGCCCCGCATGATTGCTCCGCTGCGCGATTTCGTCGGCGCCTTCGGCCGGCTGCTCGACAGTCGGCCCGACGAGCCGCGCATCCTGTCCGAAGGCGGCGCGCTGCTGCGCACGCTGGTGGCGCGCGACGACTGGCTGCCCGACGCCTTCGCCGTGGCCGACCCGACCTACTACCAGCAGTTCTTGCTGCATGCCGACAGCACCGAGCGCTTCTCGGTCGTGAGCTTCGTCTGGGGACCGGGCCAGGCCACGCCGATCCACGACCACACGGTGTGGGGCCTCATCGGCATGCTGCGCGGCGCCGAGTACAGCCAGCCTTACGCACTCGACGCCGACGGCACCGCGCGGCCCCAGGGCGCGCCGGTGCGGCTCGACGCGGGCCATGTCGAGGCCGTGTCGCCCACCGTGGGCGACCTGCACCGCGTGCACAACGCGCACGCCGACCGCGTGTCGATCAGCATCCACGTGTACGGCGCCAACATCGGCGCCGTGCGCCGCCACACCTACCCGGCCGAAGGCGGGCGCAAGCCCTTCGTCTCCGGCTACTCCAACACGCTGCTGCCCAACCTGTGGGACCGCTCCGCCGAACTCCGAAACACTGCCGCATGACGACGACAACGACCGCCTCCTTTCCCCTGCTGCCCTTCGCCGCGCTGCGCGAACGCTTGATCGCGCGCGAGGAGACCGCGCTGCTCGACCTGCGCGAGGAAGACCCGTTCGCACAAGAGCACCCGCTGTGGGCCGCCAACCTGCCGCTGTCGCGCATCGAGATCGAGGCGTGGCGGCGCATTCCCCGGCGCGACACCTTCATCGTGCTGTACGGCGCGCACGACGGTGTCGATCTGGCGCCGCTGGCGGCACGCACCTTCGCCGCGCTCGGCTACACCAACGTGCACCTGCTCGATGGCGGCCTCGAAGGCTGGCGCGTGGCGGGCGGCGAGTTGTTCCACGACGTGAACGTGCCGAGCAAGTCCTTCGGCGAACTGGTCGAGCACGAGCGGCACACGCCGTCGCTGTCGGCGCCCGAGGTGAAGGCGCTCATCGACAGCCGCGCCGACGTGGTCGTGCTCGACGCGCGCCGCTTCGACGAATACCAGACCATGAGCATCCCCTCGGCCACCAGCGTGCCCGGCGCGGAGCTGGTGCTGCGCGTGCGCGAGCTCGCGCCCGACCCGGCCACGCGCGTGATCGTGAACTGCGCAGGCCGCACGCGCAGCATCATCGGCACGCAGTCGCTCGTGAACGCGGGCATCCCGAACCCGGTCGCGGCGCTGCGCAACGGCACCATCGGCTGGAAGCTCGCGGGCCAGGTGCTCGACCACGGCGCCGGCCGGCAGGCACCGGCTGCGGTGTCGGACGCGAACCGCGCGCAGGCGCAAGCCGACGCACGCCGCGTGGCCGATGCCGCGGGCGTGCGCCGCGTCGCCCTCGATGCGCTCCACACGCTCGAAGCCCCGGGCCGCACCGTGTACCGCTTCGACGTGCGCACGCCCGAGGAATACACCGCCGGCCACCTGCCCGGCTTCGCGAGCGCGCCCGGCGGGCAGCTGGTGCAGGAAACCGACCACCAGGTGCCGGTGCGCGGCGCCCGCATCGTGCTGGCCGACGACGACGGCGTGCGCGCGTCGATGAGCGCCTCATGGCTCGCGCAGATGGGCTGGGAGGTGTACGTGCTCGATGCGGTTCCACCGGCCGCCGCGCACAGCGAGACCGGCACGCCGACCGCGACCTACCCGCCCGTCGCCGTCACGGTCACCGAGATCGCGCCCCAAGCCTTGGCCGAGTTGCTGAAGCAACAGCCCGCCACCGCCGTGATCGACGTGACCACGAGCGCCAACTACGTGAAGCGCCACATTCCCGGCGCCTGGTACGCGATCCGCGCGCAGCTGGCGCAGGCAATCGACCGCCAGGCCCTTCCGTCCGCGCCGCGCTACGTGCTGACCTGCGGCAGCAGCCTGCTCGCGCGCTACGCCGCGGCCGACCTGCGCGCCCTGCTCGACGCACGCGGCCAGCGCGAGGTGGAGGTGCAGGTGCTCGCGGGCGGCAACACCGCCTGGTTCGCCGCCGGGCTGCCGGCCGAGACCGGCGAGACGCGCCTGGCCACGGCCCGCACCGACCGCTACCGCCGGCCCTACGAAGGCACCGACGCGCCCGCAGAAGCCATGCAGGCCTACCTGGACTGGGAGTTCGGGCTGGTGGAGCAGCTCGGGCGCGACGGCACGCATCACTTTCGCGTGGCCTGAGCGCGCGCAGCGCAGACGAAAAAAAGCCGGGCATGCCCGGCTTTTTTGACTTTCGCTGTCGCGCAGCCCCGGCTCAACCCGGCTCGGCCGCCTTGAACAGTGCCGCGACCTTGCGCTTGCTCTTGATGTTGCTCGAGATGCCGCGTGCGGGCGCGGCCTTGGCCGACGCTTCCCAGGCCGGCGCGGCTTCGCGCTCGCCGGATTCGTAGGGCTTGTCGAAGAACGGATCGCGCGGCGCGGACGGCGCACGGTGCGGGCGACCGCCACCGCTCATGCTGCGGCGGGTGTCGGCTTCGCGGCGTTCGCGCGGCTGGTCGAGCACGTCGCGTGCGTCGCCGGCTTCGCCTTCTTCACGCCAGTGGCGGCGTCCGTCGTTGATGCGGCCACGCGGGCGGTCTTCTTCGAACTCGACGGGTTCGAGCTCGATCTTCTTCTTGATCAGCTTCTCGATGTCGGCCACCAGGCGCGCATCGTTGCCGCCGCTGGCGAAGCTCACGGCCAGGCCCGAGGCGCCGGCACGGCCCGTGCGGCCGATGCGGTGCACGTAGTCTTCGGCGTTGAACGGGATGTCGAAGTTGAAGACGGCGGGCACGTCCTTGATGTCGAGGCCGCGGGCCGCGACGTCGGTGCACACCAGCAGGTCGACTTCGCCGGCCTTGAACGAGGCGAGCGCCTTCAGGCGTTCGTCCTGGCTCTTGTCGCCGTGCAGTGCGGTGGTACGCAGACCGTCGCGCTCCAGCGAGCGTGCGAGGCGCGCGCAGCCGAGCTTGCTGTTGACGAACACGAAGGCCTGCGTAATGCCGCGCTGCTTGACGATCTGCTTGAGCGCACGGCGCTTGTCGTCGTCAGAGACGCTGTAGAAGTGCTGTTCGACGGTGGAGGCCGTTTCATTCGGCCGCGCCACTTCGATGGTGACCGGGTTCTGCAGGTAGCTGCTGGCCAGCCGCTTGATCTCGGGCGAGAAGGTGGCCGAGAACAGCAGCGTGGTGCGCTGCTTGGGCAGGTAGCTCAGGATGCGCTGCAGGTCGGGCAGGAAGCCGATGTCGAGCATGCGGTCGGCCTCGTCGAGCACGACGTATTCGACCTGGTTGAGCACCGCGTTCTTGGCCTCGATGTGATCGAGCAGCCGGCCCGGCGTGGCCACGAGCACTTCGACGCCCTTCTTCAGCTCCAGCGTCTGGGGCTTCATGTCGATGCCGCCGAACACGACGGTGCTGCGCAGGTTGGTGTACTTGGCGTACAGCTTGACCTGTTGCGCGACCTGGTCGGCCAGCTCGCGCGTGGGCAGCAGCACCAGCGCACGCACCGGATGCCGCGCGGGCGAGGTGGAGGCGTTTTCGTGCTTGAGCATGCGCTGCAGCAAGGGCAGCGAGAACGCCGCCGTCTTGCCGGTGCCGGTCTGCGCGGCGCCCATCACGTCCTGGCCTGAAAGCACGACCGGAATGGCCTGTGCCTGGATGGGCGTCATGGTCTCGTAGCCCATTTCGGCCACGGCGCGGGCCAGCGGTTCTGCCAGCGATAGATTGGAGAAGGACATTGTCATTGAGCCTTCTATTGTCGCACTGCCGCAAAAAACGGCAGTGACAACGAAACGACAACATCCGCGCAGGCCGAATTGCTATTTATTCAATAGCAAAACCCCCAATGAATCCGGGGCTCTCGGGAGACAATCTTTACAGATTGCGCGCGTTGAAGGTGTCGCAGGACTTCATTTCACCCGTCTGATAGCCCGTGCCGAACCAGCGTTGGCGCTGTGCACTGGAGCCGTGGGTGAAGCTGTCGGGCACCACGGCGCGGCCTGCGGAACGCTGCAGGGCGTCGTCGCCGATCTTCTGTGCGGCGTTCATGGCGGCCTCGATGTCGCCCGGGTCGAGCCACTTCTTCGACTCCTGCGAGTGGTGCGCCCACACGCCCGCGAAGCAGTCGGCCTGCAGCTCGACGCGCACGCTGATGGCGTTGTTCTGCGACTGGCTCAGGCGCCCGCGCATGCCGTCGACCTTGGCGGTGATGCCCAGTTCGTCCTGCACGTGGTGGCCGACCTCGTGCGCGATGACGTACGCCTGCGCAAACTCGCCCGGTGCGCCGAGCTGGTTCTTGAGGGTGTCGTAGAACGCCAGGTCGATGTAGACCTTCTTGTCGCCCGGGCAGTAGAACGGCCCCATGGCCGATTGACCGGTGCCGCAGGCCGTGGGCGTGGCGCCGCGGAACAGCACGAGCCGGGGCGCCTGGTAGCTGCCGCCGCTCTTGCGGAAGAGATCGGTCCAGACCACCTCGGTGTTCTTCAGCACGGTGGAGACGAAGGCCGCCTCGCGATCGCCGGTGGGCGGCTTGGGCGCGGGGCCTTGTTGCTGTTGCTGCACCTGGACCGGGTCGCCGCCCCCGCTGAGCAGGCTCAGCACGGTGAGCGGGTTGATGCCGAAGATCCAGCCGGCGATGAGCGCGACCGCGATGGTGCCGATGCCGATGCCGCGCCCGCCGATGAAGCCACCGCCTCCGCCGCCACCCCCGCCGTCACGGCGGTCTTCGACGTTGTCGGATTGTTCGTTGCCTTCCCATCTCATCGCAGTCTCCTTGCCGGCTTGCTGAACGGCGTATTTGCCGGAACGTCGCAGGATGGTACTTGGCCCGGCCGCCCGGAACGTAACCGGCGGTCAGGATGCCTGTATCAGGCTGTCAGGTCTTGGGCAGCGTGACGCCGCGCTGGCCCTGGTACTTGCCGCCGCGGTCCTTGTAGCTGGTCTCGCAGACCTCGTCGCTCTCGAAGAACAGCACCTGGGCGCAGCCCTCGCCCGCGTAGATCTTGGCGGGCAGCGGCGTGGTGTTGCTGAACTCCAGCGTCACGTAGCCTTCCCACTCGGGCTCGAACGGGGTCACGTTGACGATGATGCCGCAGCGCGCGTAAGTGCTCTTGCCCAGGCAGATGGTCAGCACGTTGCGCGGGATGCGGAAGTACTCCACCGTGCGCGCCAGCGCGAAGCTGTTGGGCGGGATGATGCAGTAGTCGCCGTGCATGTCGACGAAGCTCTTCTCGTCGAAGTTTTTCGGGTCGACCACCGTGCTGTGGATGTTGGTGAAGACCTTGAACTCGGGCGCGCACCGGATGTCGTAGCCGTAGCTCGAGGTGCCGTAGCTGATGATCTTGTGGCCGTCGTTCTCGCGCACCTGGCCCGGTTCGAAGGGATCGATCATTCCTTCGTTCTCGGCCATGCGCCGGATCCATTTGTCGCTCTTGATGCTCATATGCGCTCGCTGATGCTGCTGCGGGGGAAATCGGGGCCGAATTGTGGCATGGGCGCCCTGCGCGCCCTCCCCCCGCAGGCGCCGCTCAGCCCGCCTGCGAAATCACCGTGCGCTCGACCAGCCGGTCGTCGCCCAGCACGATCATCGCGAACAGCAGCTCTTCGAGGTTGTTGGCCAGCGAGGTCTTGCGCGCCAGGAGCGGCGTGGCGGACGGGTTGAGCACCAGGAAGTCGGCCTCGCAGCCCGGCTGCAGGTTGCCGACCACGCCGCCCAGCCCCAGCGAGCGCGCGGCGCCGCCGGTGTGGTGCCACCACAGCCGCGAAGGCGCGATGCTCAGGCCGGTCTTGGTCTGGCCCTCGCGACCGACGTAATACGCGGCCAGCATGGTGTGGAAGGGGCTGAAGCTGGTGCCGCCGCCCACGTCGCTGGCCAGGCCGTAGGGCTGCTCGAGGCGGTCGGCCGCGCCGAAGTCGAAGAAGCCGCTGCCCAGGAACAGGTTGCTCGTGGGGCTCACGGCGGCGGCCGTCTTGGTCTCGTGCATGAGCGCGCGGTCGGTGTCGTCCAGGTAGATGCAGTGGGCGTACACCGCGCGCTCGCGCAGCAGGCCGAAGTCGGCGTACACGTCGAGGTACGAGCGCGACTTGGGGTACAGCTCGCGCGCCCACTTCACCTCGTCGCGGTTCTCGGCCACGTGCGACTGGATCCAGGTGTCGCCGTACTGCGCGGCCAGCTCGCCGGCACCGCGCATCTGCGCGTCGGTGCTGGTGGGCGCAAAGCGCGGTGTGATGGCGTAGCCCAGGCGGTCGACGTTGTGCCACTTGCGGATCAGCGCCTCGGTGTCGAGCAGGCTCTGCTCGGTGTCGTCGCGCACGCCGTCGGGCGAGTTGCGGTCCTGCAGCACCTTGCCGGTGATCATGCGCAGCTGGCGGCGCTGCGCGCTCTCGAAGAAGGCGTCGACCGAGGCGACGTGCGAGGTCGCGAAGGTCAGCGAGGTGGTCACGCCGTTGCGCAGCAGCTCGTCGAAGAACACGTCGGCCACCACGCGCGAGTGCGCGGGGTCGGCGAACTTGCTTTCGGCCGGGAAGGTGTAGTTCTCGAGCCAGGGCAGCAGGCCGGCGGCGGGCGCGCCGATGATGTCGGTCTGCGGGTAATGCACGTGCATGTCCACGAAGCCCGGCGCCAGGATGCGGCCCGGCAGGTGGGTGGTGTGTGCGCCGGCATGGCGCTGCGACACGTCGGCATGGCTGCCGGCGTCGAGCACGCGCTGGCGGCCGGTGCTGTCGGGGGCGACGACCAGCAGGCCGTCTTCATCGAAGACGGGCAGGCCGGCGGCGTCGAATCGCAGGAGGGAGGCGCGGTAGGCTTTTTTCATCGTGGATTCGGAGGGTAATCCAGCCCCGGACGGCGGGAATTGCCCTGCGCGTATGAGTGCTATACGCGCAACGCTCTCTTCAGGCGGGGCAAGAGGCCGCGCTCAGCGCGTCACCCGCCCCTGCACGCCCTCGGCCAGCCAGTTCATCTGCAGGATCTGTTCGTCGCTCAACTGGGCGCCCTTGGCGATCGCGACGCGGCCTTCGTTGTCGCGCACATCGGCCGCCACCGCGCGGAACGGCTGCAGCTTGCCCGCCGCGATGTCCTTCTGCCGCGCCTGCACCTCGTCCTGCACGGCCTTGGGTACCTTGGTGCCGAAGTCGCCGACGCGGATCATTCCTTCCTTCACGCCGCCCCAGAGGTTGCCGCTCTTCCAGGTGCCGTCGAGCACGGCCTTCGCGCGTTGCGTGTAGTAGCCGCCCCACTGGTGCGTGACCGCGACGATCTGCGCGTCGGGCGCGATCTTGCGCATGTCGGAGTGGTAGGCCACGGCCATCTTGCCGCGCTCCTGCGCGGCGGCCATCACGGCGGTGGAGCCGGTGTGGAAGGCGAGCACGTCGGCGTTCTGGTTGAACAGCGCCATCGCCGCATCGCGCTCCTTCGGCGGATCGAACCACTCGTTGAGCCACACCACGATCACCTTGGCCTTCGGGTTCACCGAGCGCATGCCGAGCGTGAAGGCATTGATGCCCTGCAGCACCTCGGGAATCGGAAAGCCCGCCACGTAGCCGGCCACGTTCGTCTTCGTCATGCGCCCGGCCGCGATGCCCGCGAGGTAGCGGCCTTCGTAGTAGCGGGCGTTGGCGGTCGCCACATTGGGCGCGGTCTTGTAGCCGGTGATCGATTCGAACTTCACGCCGGGAAAGTCCTTCGCGACCTTCAGCGTCGGCTCCATGTAGCCGAAGCTGGGCGTGAAGATCAGCTGGCTGCCCTGCTGCGCAAGGTCGCGGATCACGCGCTCGGCGTCGGCGCCTTCGGGCACGTTCTCGACGAAGACGGTGTTCACGCGGGGGCCCAGCGCGGCCTCGACGGCCTTGCGGCCTTCTTCATGCTGGCGCACCCAGCCGGCATCGGTGACCGGCGTGACATAGACAAAGCCGACCTTCAGCGCATCCTTGGCGAGAGGCGGCTTCGACGGCGCGATCTGGGACAAGGCGGGAGATAAAAAGCAAGCGGCTGCCAGCGCCAGAACGGCGCGGCCCGCGAGGTTTTTGTACATGGTGGTCCTCTACATGGCCCCGGAAAAGCAAAACCCCGCAGCAGGCCGGGGCGCCCTGCTGCGGGGTTCGGATTTTAATGCCGCAGCCTCCCGCCAGCCATGGCCGCCGCAGAACGCGAGCGCATCCTGCCGAACAGACGCATCGGATGCGGCGGCCAGGAACGCCGCACACTCACTACGATCCGTGCCTCCGCATCACACCCTGCCAGCCATGACCCTCAGCATGCATTTCGACTTCACGCCGCTGCCACGAACGCCCGTGCTCGAGCCATGCATCGTCGCCAACGCGGCGGGCTACGACCTCTTCACCAACGAAACCGTCACCCTGGCCTTCGGCACGAAGTGCGTGATGGTGAAGACCAAGAACCGCGATCCGATCCCCTTGCCCTACTTCGAGCTGGCCGAGCTCACGATCGAGAACCGCGAAGTCGTGACAACGGGCGAGACCACGCAAGGCCTGGCGGGTCGGGAACACATCTCCGCCACGACGCAACCGACCCTGCAGAGCTTCATTTCCTTCGTCACGCATCTCGGCGAACTGCACCTGTTCTACCGCGGCATGCCGCCGACCGTGCTGCGCATGGCACTGGCCGAGGCCTTCGCCGTCTGGCGCCAGCACCAGCCGGAATGGCTCGAGAAACGACGCAAGGTCGTGGACGCCTATGCCGACAGCGAAGGACTGGACGCGCAGACACGCGACGCGCTGAAAGCAAGGTTGCTGACGCCGATCGTGCCGCCTGCGTCGGCCGCGCCGCTCTCGTTTCCTTCCGCCGGCTTCCCCACCGATGACGTGCTGGCGCCGGACACCTTCGACCCCGCGACCCGCCTTGGCGTGTGCCCCTCGTGCAATGCGGAGATTCCGTACTTCTCCGACGAATGCCCCCAGTGCCGGGCACTTTTCGGACCGGACTCCGCATGGCAGGTGCGGCCGCTCTGACCGACCCTGAAGTGAAGCCAGGCTGGCGGAGTTCCCGGGGCACGTCTTCTTCGTGTACGACCGACGGCCTCACCCACCGAACGCAGGCGTCATGCCAGTAGCGCGGTGGCACCAACGCCATAGCGCGCCGCCGGCGCCGTGCTCGACAACCTGCCCGACATCGCACGCCGCGCCGCGTCGAACGCATCCCACTCGGCCAGATCAGGCAGCGCCGGAATCGTGACCTGCTCGCCCTGGTCGAGCCCCGCGAGGGCCGCGTCGACCATATCCTGCGCCGTCATCACGATCTCCTTGGGCAGGTGCGCCATCGGCACGCCCGCGACGCCCCAGAACTCGGTGGCCGTCGCGCCGGGCAGCACCGCCTGCACGCGCACGCCCTTGTCCTTCAGTTCGTGCTGCAGCGACTGGCTCAGCGCCAGCACGAAGGCCTTGGTGCCGCCGTACACGCCGTTGAGCGTCTCGGGCGAGATCGCCACGATGGAGGCGATGTTCACCAGCGTGCCGCCGCCGCGTTCGACGAAACCCGGCACAGCCGCGTAGGTGAGCCGCGTGAGCGCGCTCACGTTGAGCTCGATCATGTCCTCCATCTTGTCGATGTCCGAGCCGAGCAGCGGCCCGGCGGCGCCGAAGCCGGCGTTGTTCACCAGCAGGGTGATGTCGCCGCGGGTGCGCAGCACGGCCTCCACGGACGCGATGTCCTTCCGGTCGGACAGGTCGGCCGGAAGAACCTCGACCTTGCGCCCGGTCTCGTCAGAGAGCTTCGCGGCCAGCGCGGCAAGGCGCTCGCGGTTGCGCGCCACCAGGATCAGGTCGAAGCCGCGCCGCGCGAGACGGTCCGCGTACACGGCGCCGATGCCCGACGACGCGCCGGTGATGAGGGCCGTGCCCTTGTTCGGATTTGCTTGGGTTGCAGTCATGGAGTTTCCTTCGTCGCCACGGGTGTGTGGCCGTGGGGAGAAGTCTCTTCCTGCAAGGCGATGGCGTAAATGTCATATAAGCCACCTTTCAGGACATACGCTGCTCAAGCCGTCGCGGCCTCCCGACGGGCCACGCGACGCACGCTCTGCGGCGGATGCCCCAGCGTGCGCAGGAAGGCGCGGCGCATGCGCTCGGGGTCGCCGAAGCCCGTTTCGCGCGCGACCACGCCGAGCGCGAGGCTGCCCTCGTCGATCAGCGCGCGTGCCGCCTCCACGCGCAGGTTCTCGACCGCGTGCGCCGGCGACTGCCCAGTCTCGGCCTTGAAGGCGCGGCTGAACTGGCGCGGGCTGAGGTGCGCGACCTCGGCCAGTTCGTCCACCGACAGCGTCTCGCGCAGGTTGGCGCGCGCATGCACCAGCGCCTTCTGGATGCGGTCCGACTTGGGTGCCAGCTCGAGCAGCGCGGAATGCTGCGACTGCCCACCCGCGCGGCGGTGGTACACGACCAGCTTCCTCGCCGCGAACCGTGCCGCCTCCACGCCGAGGTCTTCCTCCACCAGTGCCAGCACGAGGTCGATGCCCGCCGTCATGCCGGCCGAGGTCCACACCGGCCCGTCGTTGATGAAGATGCGGTCGGGCTGCACCTTGACGGCGGGATGGCGCTTCTGCAGCTCGCCCGCAAAGGACCAGTGCGTGGTCGCCCGGCGTCCGTCGAGCAGGCCCGCGTCCGCCAGCCCGAAGGCGCCGGTGCAGATGCTGGTCACGCGGCGCGCGTTGCGCAGCCCCGCGCGCAGGAAGCGGCACATCTTCTCGGACGTGGGCGCGATGAAGAGCGCGCCGCTCATCACCAGCGTGTCGAACTTTCCCGTGCCGAAGCGCTTGCTGTCGGTGACCACGCCCGACGAGCTGGTCACGGGGCCGCCCTCTTCCGACAGCAGCTCGACCTGGTAGACCTGCTTGCCGGCGTGGATGTTCGCGAGCTCGAACGCGGCAATGGCAGCGAGGTCGAGGATCTGGAAACCGGGGAAGACGAGCATGCCGATGCGTTTCATGGCCATGTCCTGAAAAGAGGGTTATTGGAGGTAGCAGACGCAAGGCTAGACCAACCCGTCCCACCGCGCCAGCGGGAGGGATACGGCCTGCGCCCTTCCCGCACGGCGATGGGTGCCCCCACCAATCGGCAAGCGCCAGCCCGCGCGGGTCGTCCCACAATGGGCGTTCCCCACCATGACCAACCCGACGACAACGACAACAGGCGCCCCCACAGCCGAACCGGGCGCCCACGCACACTGGCAGCGCAACCTCGCCGTCTGCATGTTCGGCACCTTCACGACCATCATCGCGATGACGCTGCTGCTGCCCTTCCTGCCGCTGTACGTCGAGCAGCTTGGCGTGAAGGACCACGCGGCCATCGTGCAGTGGTCGGGCGCGGCCTATGGCGCCACCTTCCTGAGCGCCGCGCTGGTCGCGCCGCTGTGGGGCCGGCTGGCCGACCGCTACGGGCGCAAGCCGATGCTGATCCGCGCAAGCCTCGGCATGGCCGTGGCGATGGCGCTGATCGGCCTCGCGGCCAACGTGTGGCAGCTCGTGGGCCTGCGGCTGCTGGCGGGGCTGCTCGGCGGGTACGCCTCGGGCTCGATGGTGCTGGTCGCCACGCAGACGCCCAAGGACCGCACCGGCTGGGCGCTGGGCACGATGTCGTCGGCCATCATGGCGGGCAACCTCGTGGGGCCGCTGGTGGGCGGGGTGCTGCCGCCGCTGGTCGGCATCCGCAACACCTTCTTCGCGGCGGGCGCGATGATCTTCATCGCCTTTCTCGCGACGGCCTTTCTCATCCGTGAAGAGAAGAAGGCGCCTTCCGCAGCGAAGCAGCGCGGCGCCTCCGACGACACCGGCTGGGCCGCCGTGCCCGACAAGCGCCCGCTGGTCGCGATGCTCTTCACCGGCATGCTGCTGATGCTGGCCAACATGTCGATCGAGCCGATCATCACGGTCTACGTCGCCACGCTGCTCGACGACCCGCAGCGCGTGACGATGATGGCCGGCCTCGTGATGTCGGCTGCGGCACTCGGCAGCATCCTCTCGGCCTCGCGGCTGGGCAAGCTGGCCGACCGCGTGGGGCACTGGAACGTGATCGTCGGCTGCCTCGCGGTGTCGGCGCTGCTGCTGGTGCCGCAGGCCTTCGTCACGTCGGGCTGGCAGTTGGTGGTGCTGCGCTTCCTGATGGGGTTGTCGCTCGGCGGGCTGCTGCCCTGCATCGCGAGCGTGATCCGCCACAACGTGCCCGAGCGCGTGGCCGGCAACATGCTGGGCTACTCGACGTCGGCGCAGTACGCGGGCCAGGTGGCGGGCCCGCTGCTGGGCGGCTTCGTGGGCGGGCACGTCGGCATGCGCGCCGTGTTCCTCGGCACCTGCGTGCTCATGGCCGCAGGCGCCGGGTGGAACTGGCTCGCGCAGCGCGCCGCCGCGTCGTCGGCTACTCGCTGACGACGGCGCTGCGGTAGGCCGCGTCGGCCTTGATCTCCGCTTCGGAGAACGGCACCTTCAGCCACTGCCCCGCGCTGTAGGCCCGGGTGTAGTCGGCGTTGTGTGCCGAGGCCGGGTCGTCCGACAGCGAGAACGTGAGGAAGGTGTGGGCCTCCACGCCGCCTTCAGGGAAGCGCACGATGTGCATGTAGCTGTTGCCGTTCGGGTTGAGGTCCATCGTGTAGCCGCCCTTGTCGAGCCGGTTCTCGGAGCAGGCGATGGTGAAGTAGCCCGGGCCGCCGCAGCCGCCGTACAGCGGGATCTTCTGGCCGCCGCGGGTGGCGAACAGGTAGTCGCCGCGCGCGGCGTTCTCGGCGAAGCCGCTGGCCTGCACGCGCGCCACGGCGGCACCGAAGGCCTGCTGCAGCGCGGGGGCGGCGGCGGGCTTCAGGTCACGCGGGGTGCGGACCGGGTCGGCCGGGTTGAAGGGCACGCTGTACAGGTCGGCCGCCGGAATGCGCGAGGCGCGGCTCCAGAACTCGTCCCACACATGCGCACCGCGCGCACCCGCAACGCCAGTGCCGTTCCAGTCCTGCAGCGCGCTGCAGGCCGCAGAGACATCGATGTCGCGGCCGATGGCCTCGCTGGTCAGCGGATCGGTGGCGACGTTGATGGTGGCCTTCGCGCACACCAGCGGCAGCGCCTGCATCTTGAAGAGCTCGGCCGTCAGCGCACGGCTGTCGAGCACCATGCGCTTCACGGTGTCGGGCGTGGCACCCCGCGCGCCGTGGCTGTCGGTGCCGTCGATGCGGCCTTGCGCGAGCAGGTGGCCCAGTCGCGTGCGGAAGGTCACGGGGTCGGTGCCGGCCGGTCCCATGATGTCCGGGAAGCCGGTGAGTGGCGCCTTCGGGTTCGCCAGCCAGTAGCTGTCGTTCATGTTGGCCACGTAATCGTCGCGCAACAGGTTGGGCATGCGGGCGGCGCCGAGCGCGCCCTTCTGCGCCGAGTCGGCATCGGTCTGCCAGTCGCAGGCGCTGCGCGAGCCGTCGAGCACCGGCACGCGTGCGAGGGCCGGCACGGCCTGCAGCGCCCCGCCGATCGGGCTCTTGCTCGAACAGGTCGCCATCTGGTCCGTCGACACGTTGGGCACCGCGCCGATGTCGGCATACCAGGCCTTGGCGCTGCCCCGGCCCACGGCCACGGTGTTGACCCACGGAATGGCGGCTTCTTCGCGCTGGATGGCAATGAACTCGTCGAGTGACTTCGCCTGGCTCCAGCGAAGCCAGTTGCGGAAGGTGCGGAAGTTCTGGTCGTTGATGTCGCGGATCGCGTAGGCCATGGTGGTGGTCCACGGCGGCAGCTTGTCGCTGAGGTACTGCAGGTTGATGATCGGTCCGTACTCGGACTTGTAGAGCGTGCGCGTCATCGGCGTCACGCTGCCGTCGGCCTGCTTCACCTGCACGGTGATCTCGCGGGCCTGCATCTTCACCACGCTGCCGTCGCGCATGTAGCTCGTCGGGTCGCCCGAGGCCAGCTGCAGTTCGTAGAAGCCGAAGCGCTTGGCGGTCGAAACCGTGTGGCTCCACGCGATGTTGTCGTTGAAGCCGATCAGCGTCACCGGGATGCCGAGGAACGAGGTGCCGCTCACATTGAGCTTGCCCGGAATGGTGAGCTGCGCCTGGTAGAAGCGGTCGGGCCCGCGCCAGTACCAGTGCGGGTTGCCGAACAGCAGCGGACTCGCGTCGCCGGTGGCGGCGGTGCCAAAGCCGATCATGTTGCTGCCCACGCCCTCTTCGCCGCCGACCTGCAAGGGCACGGCGAGATCGCGCGCGGCGAGCTGCAGCCGCGCCTCCTTCTTCTTGCTGCTGGTGCTGCGTGCCGCGACCTTCGTCGGCGCCGCGGGCACGGGCGGGGTCGCGTTCGCGATGTGCGCCAGGAAGTTGCTGTAGCCGCCCGCCAGGTTGGTCGCGTACATGCGGCGGTAGATGTCCTCGGCGGTGATCGGCTTCACCCAGGCGTCGGTGCGGCAGGCGGCGTGCGCGCTGCCGCCGGCCTTCAGGTCACGCAGGTAGCGGTTGTAGCCCGCGGCAAAACCTTCCACCAGCCGCTGCATGTAATCGGCCTGGGCATTTGTCATCTGCTGCAGCACATCGGGCGAGATGACGTGGCGATGGAAGAAGTCGGAGTCGATGTTCTTCGGCAGGCCGATGGTGCTGCTGGCCACGAGCTTCGCGTCGGCGCCGAAGTACTGCGAGCGCTCGCCGCGGTAGGTGAGGAACGAGTCGGCCATGGTGCACAGGTTGTCTTCGGCCTGCGCGTAGCCGTAGCCATAGCCGAGGTCGGGCCAGTCGGCGGCCTTGATGTGCGGCACGCCCATCGTGGTGCGGCGGATCTCGGCCTTGTAGGCGTTGTTCTCTGCGGGCGGATTGCCGCCCGTGCCGGGGAAGAAGGGAAAGCTACTGCTGCCACCGCCTCCGCCGCCACCGCAGGCGGTCAGTGCGGCTGCGGCCACGAGCGCAAGCCAGAGTGATCGCGGCGTTGCGCCGCGCAGGAAAGTCCGAGGTCTCATGCTGTCTCCAGTTGGATGGGCGCTCTCTTGACGGAGCACCGCACAGCTTAGGCACGCCGGCGTGCCGGGGCTTGAACGCAGCCGCTGTCCTGCGCCGCGCCTGGAGACCTTCGAAGGCGCCTCAGTGCGCGAGGCCACGCCCCCACGCGTGCGAGGCCTGCTCGTCGGCCGTCACGCGCACCTGGTTCGACAGGAAGGACGGCGACAGGCCGAAGTAGCGCTGGAAGGTGCGGCTCATGTGCGCCGCGTCGGTGAAGCCGCTGACCAGCGCCACGTCGGTCAGCGGGCGGCGCGCGGTGAACTGCTGCACCGTGCGGCGCACCTTGGTCCACAGCGCATAGCGCTTGATCGACACGCCCACCTGCTGCGCGAACAAATGCGTGAGCCGGTCGGGCGAGAGAAAGGCCAGTGCCGACAGCTCGCGCAGCGGGATCTGCCCCGCATGCGTGCGGATGGCCTGCAGCACGCGGTCGATGCGCGGGTCGATGGCGGCCTGCAGCTCGGGGCTCTCGGTGATCGACGTGACCAGCTTCGCGCTCAGCATCTGCAGGCGCCGGTCGGACAGCGCGCCGTGCTGCGCCGGCTCGAAGTCGTCGCGCGTGCGACCGAAGCGGCGCGCGTCGATCGGCTGGATGCCGTGGCCGCCCATGTGCCGCGCGAGCATGCGGTAGGCGCTGGAGGCCGGGTCGAGGTTGAGCGACAGCAGCCCGCAGCCGTCGACGTCGAGCCGGCGCGACACGTGCGGCCCCACCAGCGCGGCGGTGCAGCGCACGCGCGTGCCATCGACCGCCTCCAGCGTGAAGGGGTGGCCGCTCACCGACGCCAGCAGCGTGGCCGACGAACGGGCCGTGAGCCCCGACTGGATCGCCGGCGTGATGTAGAGGAACCTGTCGTCCCACAGATGCAGGGAGTTGTGCCGCGTAATGGTCATGCCGCCTCGCTTGGGTCTTGTCTCTTGTACTTGTCTCCAGCGGCGGATTCTCACGCATCGCGGCGGCGGCCCGCGCAAGGGCCTGCGCTCAGCGGGGTTGCACAGTCTCGACCTGCAGATGCTGGCGCACGGCCTCCAGCAGCAGCGTGGCCAGCCGGCTCGCCGGCGCCTCGGCGCGGGCCTGCGCGCGGTACAGCACGAGCGAGATCTGCGGCAGCGCCGGCAGCGAGAGCACCGAGCGATCGAGCGCGCGCACCTGCGAGGGCAGGCCGAACGGCGTGCGCACCGTAAGGCCCAGGCCGGCCGAGGTCGCGGCCCACAGCGCCGCCAGGCTGGCGCTGCCGAAGGCGCGGCGCCACGGCAGGCCGGCGCGGTCGAGCGCGGTGATGACGATCTCGCGCAGCGGGCACGGGGCGTCGAGCATGATGAGCGGCAGCGGCTCCTTGCTCTTCACGGCGCGAACGCCCGCGCGGTGCTCGCGCTCGGTCCACCAGGGCGCATCGACGCGCTCGGGCGCCGTGGGGCCGATCCACAGCAGCGGCAGCCGCGCCACGCGCTCGGCATGCGGCGACAGCGGCTGGTCGCCCGCGTCCCATGCCAACGCCAGGTCGAGCTGGCCCAGCTCGAGCCGCTCGCGCAGCTCGCCGCTGCGCGCCACGCAGGCCTCGATGCGCACCTTGGGATGGGCGCGCGCGAAGCGGCCGAGCACGGCCGGCAGCAGCGTCTCGCCGAAGTCTTCCTGCAGGCCCAGCCGCACCCAGCCCTGCAGGTCGGCGCCACGCAGGGCGGCGCTGGCCTCCTCGTTGAGCTCGAGCATGCGGTGCGCGTA
The DNA here is from genome assembly GCF_041154445.1 of Variovorax sp. V118. Lineage (GTDB taxonomy): Bacteria > Pseudomonadota > Gammaproteobacteria > Burkholderiales > Burkholderiaceae_C > Variovorax > Variovorax boronicumulans. Next base: position 4,072,634 of record NZ_AP028663.1, read on the forward strand.
GGCCAGCAGCGTCTCGCCGGCATCGGTGAGCGCCAGGCCGCGGCCCTCCTTGCGGAACAGCACGGTGCCGGCCTGCGACTCCAGCTTCTTGAGCTGCGCGCTCACGGCCGAGGTCGAGCGGCCCAGCTTGTCGGCCGCGCGCGCGTAGCTGCCGAGGGCCATGCCGGTGGAAAAGGTGCGCAGCACGTCGAGGTCGAACATCACCTGGGTCATCGCGGGTCCTTGCATGAGCTTCTGGATCATCCTGAATTTCAGGACGATCCACTCATTATTTTCTGATTTTCAAAACCTTTGCAGCGGCGGACACTGCGCTGCAACATGACCCATTCGCCCTCCTCCACCCCGCTGTCGCCCCGCCACCGCTGGAAGGTGCTCGCCGCCGGCGTGGCCGCCAACGCGGCCTTCTCGGTCGCCTTCAGCGGCATCCCGATGACCGCCGTGCTCATGCGCACCGGCTACCAGCTGGACAACGCCGCGCTCGGCCTGGTGCTCGGCCTCATGGGCCTGGGCATCGCCGTGAGCGAGCTGCCCTGGGGCCTGCTGACCGACCGCTGGGGCGACCGCCCCGTGCTGCTGGCCGGGCTGGGCAGCACGGCGATCGCGCTGGTCGCGATGGCGCTGTGGGCCGCGCCGGGCGCCGGCCATGTGCCGGGCCTCGGCGTGCTCGGCGCGGGGCTGCTGCTGGTGGGCCTGCTCGGCGGCAGCGTGAACGGCGCCAGCGGGCGCGCGGTGATGACCTGGTTCGACGCCGGCGAGCGCGGCCTGGCCATGAGCATCCGCCAGACCGCCGTGCCGATGGGCGGCGGCATCGGCGCACTGGTGCTGCCCTTCGTGGCGCTGCACTTCGGCTTTGCCGCGCTGTACGGCCTGCTGGCGCTGCTGTGCGCGCTGAGCGCGGCGATGAGCTGGGCCTGGGTGCACGAGCCGCCCATCGTGCCGCACCCGAAGACCACCGAGGCCGCCGCACCGAAGACCGGGCCGCTGCGCGACGTGCGCTTGTGGCGCATCGTGGCCGGCATCGGCATCCTGTGCGCGCCGCAGTTCGCGGTGCTGTCCTTCGGCACGGTGTTCCTGCACGACTTCGGCCACGTGGGCCTGGGCACGATCACCGCCGCCATGGTCTTCGTGCAGGTCGGCGCGATGGCGATGCGCGTGTGGAGCGGCCGCTGGACCGACCGCCGCCGCAACCGCCCGGCCTACCTGCGGGCCTGCAGCGCGCTCAGCGTGCTGCTGTTCGCGGGCCTGGCCGCGCTGGTGATGGCGGCGGGCACCGAGGCACCGCCCCTGCCGCTGCGCCTGGCGCTGATCGCGCTGCTGGCCGTGAGCGGCGTGTGCGTGTCGGCCTGGCACGGCGTGGCGTACACCGAGCTGGCCACGCTGGCCGGCGCGGCGCGCGCCGGCACCGCGCTGGGCATGGCGAACACCAGCGTGTTCCTCGTGTGCTTCGTCACGCCCTTTTCGATTCCGCACCTGCTGGCGCTGCAGGGCTGGCCGGTCGTGTGGCTGGCGGCCAGTGCGTGTGCGCTGGTGGCCGTTCCGCTGCTCGTGCCGCGCAAGGCCGATCCCGGCGCCTGCACGGCCGAACTGGCTCAGAAGGTCGCGAAGACGGCGTTGAGCCGGTCGACGTAGGCGCGCTTGGCCGCCGCGTCGATGAAGCTGCCCTCGAAGCTGTTCGCCGCGAGCTGCCAGGCCTGCTGCACGCCCAGGCCGGTCGCTGCGAAGGTCTGCGTGAAGTTCTGGTTCATGTAGCCGCCGAAGTAGGCCGGGTCGTCCGAGTTGACGGTGGCGACCAGCCCCGCCTCGAGCAGCGCGCCCAGGTTGTGCTGCGACAGGTCGGGGAACACGCACAGCTTGAGGTTCGACAGCGGGCACACGGTGAGTGGAATGCGGTCTTGCGCCAGCCGCTTCATCAGCGCCGGGTCCTTCGCGCTTTGCACACCGTGGTCGACGCGCTCGACCTTCAGCACGTCGAGCGCGCTCCACACGTAGGCCGGCGGGCCCTCTTCGCCCGCGTGCGCGACGAGGTGGAAGCCCAGTTCGCGGCAGCGTGCGAACACGCGCGCGAACTTCTCGGGCGGATGGCCGACCTCGCTCGAATCGAGCCCCACGCCGATGAACTTGTCGCGGTACGGCAGCGCCTGCTCGAGCGTCGCGAAGGCTTCTTCCTCGCTCAGGTGGCGCAGGAAGCACAGGATGAGCGAGGCGCTCACGCCCAGCTTCGGCAGCGCATCGACGCAGGCGCGGTGCAGGCCGTTGACCACCGTTTCCATCGCCACGCCGCGCGCCGTGTGCGTCTGCGGGTCGAAGAACATCTCGGTGTGCACCACGTGGTCGGCGGCGGCGCGCTCCAGGTAGGCCCAGGCCATGTCGTAGAAGTCCTGCTCTTTCAGCAGCACGCTGGCGCCGGCGTAGTAGATGTCCAGGAAGGTCTGCAGGTTGGTGAAGGCATAGGCCTTGCGCAGTTCTTCGACGCTGGCATACGGAATCGAGACACCGTTTCGCTGCGCGAGCGCAAAGATCAGCTCGGGCTCGAGCGAGCCTTCGATGTGCATGTGCAGCTCGGCCTTGGGCATGGCGCGCAGCAGCTCGGGCAGGCGTTCGGCGGGAATGCGCTGCGCAAAGCTCGGGTCGAACAGGGGGCGGCTGGAATCGGTCATGGGGCGTGGAAAATCGACGTTGTGATCGCGCACAGCATAAGGGCAGACACCCTGCGCGGCATCCCCGAAAACGTATACGCTGCCAGCCCCATTTCCCCCAAACTGATCTGGGTCAAATCGGGCCATGGCGGATGCGCTAGGCTTGGACCCCGGCAGGCCCGGCATCGGGCGTGTTCCCTCCAATCCGCGCGCAGCGTGCATTCGTGCCCCTGGCGCCGTCCTTGATCGACTCGCATGACCCTACAAAACGCCTTCACCCGCGAAGACCTGCTGCGCTGCAGCCGCGGCGAACTGTTCGGCCCCGGCAACGCACAGCTGCCCGCCCCGAACATGCTGATGGTGGACCGCATCACCCACATCAGCGCCGAGGGCGGTACCTACGGCAAGGGCGAACTCACGGCCGAACTCGACATCACGCCCGACCTGTGGTTTTTCGCCTGCCACTTCGAAGGCGACCCGGTCATGCCGGGCTGCCTGGGCCTGGACGCCATGTGGCAGCTGGTGGGCTTCTTCCTCGGCTGGCAAGGCTTGCCGGGCCGCGGCCGGGCCCTGGGCTCGGGCGAAGTGAAGTTCACGGGCCAGGTCCTGCCGACCGCCAAGCTCGTCACCTACAACATCCAGATCAAGCGCGTGCTCAAGGGCAAGCTGAACCTGGCCATCGCCGACGGCTCGGTGAGCGTCGACGGCCGCCAGATCTACACCGCCGAGGGCCTGCGGGTCGGCGTGTTCACTTCCACCGACAACTTCTGAGGGTTTCGCCATGCGACGCGTCGTCATCACCGGTCTGGGCATCGTTTCGTGCCTGGGCAACGACAAGGAGACCGTCTCCGCCAACCTGCGTGCCAGCCGCCCCGGCATCCGGTTCCAGCCGGCCTACGCCGAAATGGGCCTGCGCAGCCAGGTGGCCGGCTCCATCGACCTTCCCCTCGAAGACCTCATCGACCGCAAGCTCTACCGCTTTGTCGGCCACGCGGCGGCCTACGCCTACCTGGCCATGAAGGACGCCATCGCCGATGCCGGCCTGACCGAGGAGCAGGTGTCCAACCCGCGCACCGGCCTCATCGCCGGCTCGGGCGGCGCCTCCACGCTGAACCAGATGGAAGCGCTCGACCTGCTGCGTGAAAAGGGCGTCAAGCGCGTCGGCCCCTACCGCGTGACGCGCACCATGAGCAGCACCGTGTCGGCCTGCCTGGCCACGCCCTTCAAGATCAAGGGCCTGAACTACTCCATCGCCTCGGCCTGCGCCACCAGCGCGCACTGCATCGGCAACGCCATGGAGCAGATCCAGATGGGCAAGCAGGACATCGTGTTCGCCGGCGGCGGCGAGGAAGAACACTGGACCCAGTCGTTCCTGTTCGACGCCATGGGCGCGCTGTCCACCAAGTACAACGACACGCCCGAGAAGGCCTCGCGCGCCTATGACGCCGAGCGCGACGGCTTCGTCATCGCCGGCGGCGGCGGCATGGTCGTGGTCGAGTCGCTCGACCACGCACTGGCACGCGGCGCAAAAATCTACGCCGAAATCGTCGGCTACGGCGCCACCTCCGACGGCTACGACATGGTCGCGCCCAGCGGCGAAGGCGCCGTGCGCTGCATGCAGATGGCCCTCTCGACCGTCGACACGCCCATCGACTACCTGAACACACACGGCACCTCCACACCCGTCGGCGACGTCATGGAAATGAAGGGCGTGCGCGAAGTCTTCGGCGACAAGGCGCCGGCCATCAGCTCCACCAAGAGCCTGTCGGGCCACTCGCTGGGCGCCGCCGGCGTGCACGAGGCGATCTACTGCCTGCTGATGATGGAAGGCCACTTCATGGCCGGCTCGGCCAACATCGAGGCGCTCGACCCCGAAGTGGCCGACATGCCCATCCTCACCGCGACGCGCGAGAACGCCACGGTCGACACCGTGATGAGCAACAGCTTCGGCTTCGGCGGCACCAACGCCACGCTGGTGCTCAAGCGCTGGCAAGGCGCGTAAGCCTGCCACCTGCCGGCCCCGTCGCGCCCGCGACGACGGGCCCGCAGGCGCTTCGCTAGACTGGGTTTTCCGTTCTTCCATCCATCCACCGCGCGAGGAGACCCATGGCGATCGACACCCTTTCCACCTGGCACCGGCTCGTCAAGACACGCGACGTGGCGGGCCTCGATGCCCTGCTGGCCGACGACGCCGTCTTCCTCTCGCCCGTGGTGCACCGACCGCAGGTCGGCAAGGCGATCACGAAGCAGTACCTCGCCGCGGCCTTCCAGGTCTTCTTCAACGAGAGCTTCCGCTACGTGCGCGAACTCCAGGGCCCGACCGATGCCGTGCTCGAGTTCGAACTCGAGCTGGACGGCATCGCCATCAACGGCGTGGACATGATGAAGTGGAACGCCGAAGGCCGGATCACCGAGTTCAAGGTGATGCTGCGGCCGCTGAAGGCGGTGAACCTGATCCACCAGAAGATGGCGGCGCAGTTGCAGGCGGCTGCGCAATAAGCCCGTTCAGGGGCAGGCCAGTTCCGTCTTGGCCACGGCGCACAGCCGGGCCTTCTCGGCTGCGGGCAACGTGAGCCCCGGCATCAGCCCGTCCAGCCGCAGCACCGCCGGGTAGAGGCGCGTGTCCTGCGGGTTCTTGCGGTAGGCGCGCAGCACCAGCTGCTGGCCTTCCTTGCCGCAGTGCTGGCGCTGCTGGCGCGCCACTTCCTTGTCGTGCGCCGAACCGTCGCCGTTGAATTCGCCGGCGAAGTGAAAGCACATTTCCGCGTCGTCCACGGCCTTGCGCAGGCGCTGCTCTTCCTTCGAGAACGTCGGCGGTGCGGCGAACGACATCGACACGGCCAGCAGTGCCGCGCCTGCCGCCATGACCCCTTGCAGCTTCATGGTGTGAATCCTTTTCCTGAATGAAATGAAAAAAGGGCCGTCCGCAGACGACCCTTCTCGTGGCAATCGCCGAAGCGATCGATCAATGATTACTTCTTGTCGCCGCCCGGCACCTTGCCTTCGACGCCCTTGACGTAGAAGTTCACGCCCGACAGGAACTTGTCGTCGGCGACCGCGTCCTTGGCGATCAGCTCCTTGCCGTCCTGGCCGACGATCGGGCCCTTCCAGATCGAGAAGCTGCCGTCCTTCAGGCCCTTCTTGATTTCCTCGACCTTGGCCTTGGCTTCGGCGGGCACGTCTTCGGCGATCGAGACGATGTCGATCGCGCCTTCCTTCACGCCCCACCAGGTCTGGCCGGTGGCCCACTTGCCGTCCAGCGCGTCTTGGGTGGTCTTGATGTAGTACGGCGCCCAGTTGATGATGGCCGAGCCCAGGTGGGCCTTCGGGCCGTAGGCGGTCATGTCGGAGTCCCAGCCGAAGGCGCGCTTGCCCTTCTCTTGGGCGGTCTTCAGCACGGCCGGCGAGTCGGTGTTCTGGAACAGCACGTCGGCGCCGCCGTTGATGAGGGCGGTGGCGGCTTCGGTTTCCTTGGGCGGGCTGAACCACTCGTTCACCCACACGACCTTGGTCGTGATCTTCGGGTTGACCGACTGCGCGCCCAGCGTGAAGCTGTTGATGTTGCGCAGCACTTCAGGGATCGGCACCGAGCCGACCACGCCCAGCGTGTTGCTCTTGGTCATCGAACCGGCGATCACGCCGGCCATGTACGCGCCTTCGTAGGTGCGGCTGTCGTAGGTGCGCATGTTCTCGGCGGTCTTGTAGCCGGTGGCATGCTCGAACTTCACGTCCTTGCTGTCGTTGGCGACCTTGAGCATGGGTTCCATGTAGCCGAAGGTGGTGCCGAAGATCAGCTTGTTGCCCTGGCCCACGAAGTCGCGGAACACGCGCTCGGCGTCGGCCGACTCGGGCACGCTTTCGACGAAGGTGGTCTTGATCTTGTCGCCGAATTCCTTCTCGAGCGCCTTGCGGGCGTTGTCGTGCGCGAAGGACCAGCCGCCGTCGCCCACGGGACCGACATAGGCGAATGCGATGTTCAGCGGGGCCGCCGGTGCGGGAGCCGGTGCGGCCGCGGGGGCCGGCGCCGGCGATGCTGCGGGGGCGGCCGCCTCTTCCTTCTTGCCGCAGCCGATGAGGGCCGCCGAAGCCACCGCGGTGAGGGCGGCGAGCTTGAGAAGGGAACGCTTGTTCAGATCATTCATTGTCGAAATCCTCGGAAGAAAAGGACGGGTTGGCAAAAAAACGAGAACGCGATTATGAGCCGGGGTAGAACGGTTTCCCCATCGATGCCGGCATGTTGATGCGGATGAAGGCGGGGTTGCGCGAGATCAGCGCCAGCACCACGATCGGCGCAATGTACTGGGCCATGCTGAGGAACTGCGAGGGCACGTCGACGCCGCTGCTTTGCAGGTGGAAACCCAGCATCGAGACGCCGCCGAACAGGTAGGCGCCGAGCAGCACGCGGATCGGGCGCCAGGTGGCGAACGTAGTCAGCGCCAGCGCGATCCAGCCGCGGCCGGCGACCATGCCCTCGACCCACAGCGGCGTGTACACGGTCGACAGGTACGCACCCGCCAGGCCGCACAGCGCGCCGCCCGCGATCACCGCCAGGAAGCGGATGCGCCGCACCGGGTAGCCCAGCGCATGCGCCGACTCGGGCGACTCGCCCACCGAGCGCAGCACGAGGCCGGCGCGGGTGCGGTACAGGAACCAGATGAGCCCGATGGTCAGCAGCACGGCCACGTACACCATCGGGTGGTGCCGGAACAGCGCCGGGCCGGCCAGCGGAATGTCGGCCAGCACGGGAATGGCGAAGGGCGTGCTCTCGGGCAGCTTGGCCTGCACGAAGCTGATGCCCGCGAAGGCCGAGAAGCCCACGCCGAACAGGCTCAGCGCCAGCCCCGTCGCGTACTGGTTGGTGTTGAGCCAGATCACCAGCACGCCGAAGAAGGCCGCGAGCAAGGCACCGGCCGCCATGCCGGCCAGGAAGCCGAGCCAGGGGTTGTGCGTGATGACCACCGTCGCGAAGCCCGCGATGGCGGCGCACAGCATCATGCCCTCGGCGCCGAGGTTGACGACGCCGGCCTTCTCGTTGATCAACAGGCCCAGCGCCGCGATGGCGAGCACGGTGCCCGCGCTCAGGGTCGAGCCCAGCAGGAGTGCGTAGCTTTCCATGGTTCAGAGCCCTCCTTCGGTGGCACGCGCGGTCGGCGCAACGGGCGCGGTCGGCGCGGTGATCGGCGTGCTGACCTGCAGCGAACTCGTGGTCAACGTGGCGGCCTTGGCGCCGGCCTTGCGGCGGATGCGGTAGGCGATGAGCGTGTCGCAGGCCAGCAGCGTGAACAGCAGCAGGCCCTGGAACACGCCGGTGAGCGACTTGGGCAGGCCCAGGCGCGACTGCGCGAGTTCGCCGCCGATGTAGAACATGCTCATCAGGATCGCCGAGAAGATCATGCCCACCGGATGCAGTCGCCCGACGAAGGCCACGATGATGGCCGCGAAGCCGTAGCCCGCCGGCACGTACGGCGTGAGCTGGCCGATGGGGCCCGCCACTTCGAGCGCGCCCGCCAGGCCGGCCGCGCCGCCCGAGGTGAGCAGCGCGATCCACACCGCGCGGCGTGCCGAGAAGCCGGCATAGCGCGCCGCCGCGGGCGCCAGCCCGCCGACCTGCTGCGCGAAGCCTGCGCGCGTGCGGAACAAAAACACCCACAGCGCGCCCGCGCCGACGAGCGCGATGATCAGCCCGATCGACACGCGCGAGCCCTTCATGAGCCGCGGAATCTGCGTCACCGCCTCGAAGGTCTTGGTCTGCGGAAAGTTGTAGCCCTGCGGATCTTTCCAGGGGCCGAAGACCAGGTAGCTCAGCATCAGCGTGGCCACGTAGACCAGCATCAGGCTCACGAGGATTTCGTTGGCGTTGAACTTGTCGCGCAGGAACGCGACGATGCCCGCCCACACCATGCCCCCCGCGATGCCCGCCAGCAGAATGGCCACGACGATCCAGCTGCCGGTGCTCTTGTCGGCCAAGAGCGCCACGCCGCCCGCCGCGATGGCGCCGCAGACGAACTGCCCTTCGGCGCCGATGTTCCAGACGTTGGAGCGAAAGCACACCGCCAGGCCGAGCGCAATGATGAGCAGCGGCGTGGCCTTCACCATCAGCTCGCCGATGGCGTAGCCGCTCTTGATCGGTTCGTAGAAGAACACCTGCAGACCCTTGACCGGGTCCTTGCCGAGCGCGGCGAACAGCGCCACGCCGATGAGCACGGTGATCAAGAGCGCCAGGATCGGCGAGCCATAGCTCCAGAAGCGCGACAGCTCCGGGCGGGGTTCAAGCTTGAGCATGCGCGCCCTCCTTCTTGTTGTTCTGGTGGGGCTGCGCCTGCGGCCACAGGCCGCTCATCCACTCGCCGATCTGCGGCAGCGTGGCCGCCGCGCGGTCGATCGAGGGCGACAGCCGCCCCTTGGCGATCACGTGCAGTCGGTCGCAGATGTTGAACAGCTCGTCCAGCTCCTCGCTGATCACGAGCACGGCGCAGCCCGCATCGCGCAGCGCGAGGATCTCGGCATGGATGAGCGCCGCTGCGCCCACGTCCACGCCCCAGGTCGGCTGCGAGACGATGAAGAGCTTGGGGTTGGCGTCGATCTCGCGACCGACGATGAATTTCTGCAGGTTGCCGCCCGAGAGCGAGCGCGCCGCCGCGCCCGGGCCGCCGGCCTTCACCTTGAAGCGATCGATGATGGAACGCGCCTGCTTGTCGAGCTCGGCGGTGCGAATCCAGCCGCCCTTGCCCACCGCATTGCTGCGCGTGAGCAGCAGGTTGTGCGCCAGGCCCAGCGTGGGCACGGCGCCGCGCCCCAGCCGTTCCTCGGGCACGAAATGCAGGCCCAGCGCACGCCGCGCGCGCGGGCGCAGCCGGCCGGCCGGCTGGTCGAACACGCGCACCATGGCGGGCTCGGCGCGCACGTCCTCGCCCGAGAGCGTGTACAGCAGTTCCTTCTGGCCGTTGCCCGAGACGCCGGCGATGCCGACGACCTCGCCCGCGCGCACGTCGAAGGAGATGCCGTCCAGGTCGACGCCGAACTGGTCTTCGCGCGCCAACTTCAGGCCCTGCACGCGCAGCGCCACCGCGCCGGCATGCAGCGGGCGGTGCTGCAGCGGCGGCGGCTCGCTGCCGATCATGAGGCGCGAGAGCGATTCGGTGCTCTCGTTGCGCGGGTTGCACACGCCCGTGACCTTGCCGCCGCGCAGCACGGTGCAGGCGGTGCACAGCTCCTGGATCTCGTGCAGCTTGTGGCTGATGTACAGGATGCTGCAGCCTTCCGAGGCCAGTTTGTTCAGCACGCCGAACAGGCGGATCACGGCCTGCGGCGTGAGCACCGAGGTCGGCTCGTCCAGGATCAGCAGCTTGGGGTTGGTGAGCAGCGCGCGGATGATCTCCACCCGCTGCATCTCGCCCACCGACAGCGTGTGCACGGGGCGCGAGGGGTCGATGTCCAGCCCGTATTCGCTGGCCTTGGCCGTGATGCTGCGGGCCACCTCGGCCAGCGCGAGCGACTTGTCCAGGCCCAGCCAGACGTTCTCGGCCACGGTGAGCGTGTCGAACAGGCTGAAGTGCTGGAACACCATGCTGATGCCCAGCGCGCGCGCCTGCTGCGGGTTGCGCAGGTTCACCGCCTGGCCGTCGAAGGTGACGGTGCCTTCGTCGGGCTTGACCGAGCCGTAGATGATCTTCATCAGGGTCGATTTGCCCGCGCCGTTCTCTCCGAGCACGGCATGGATTTCGCCGGGCTGCACGGCCAGGGAGATGTCGCTGTTGGCCACCACCGCGGGGTACCGCTTGGTGATGTGCGCCAGCTGGAGTCTGGGGGTTGTCATGCCGGGTTTCGTGGGTTTGTCTCGTTCAACATCAACAAGCGGGGACAGCTATAAGTTTAGGGCCTGTAAACACTGTGTTTTGGTGCCGCGAAGGCCTGCCAGGGCGGGCCAATCAAGGCGCGCGACGCCGCGTGTGCATGCGCACACGCAAGGAGCGCAACGCCGAGTGGCCCGCCCTGGCAGGCCTTCCCTCCGGGTTGGCCGGCAAAGGGGCTGCCTGCGGCGTTGCCCGCGCTTGCAAGGCAGAAGCCTTGCTGCGCGCGGGCGCCTTGCATCCAGCCCCTTTGCCGGCCAACGCGGCACCAAAACACAGTGTTTACAGGCCCGGGCGTCCCCGCGACCATCGGCGCCCGACGGCGCGTCCTTCAGTGTCCGCCGATGTAGGCGAACTTGAACAGGAAGATCGCCGCGATCACCCAGACCATCGCATGCACTTCCCGTGCCCGGCCGGTGCACAGCTTGAGCACGGCGTAGGTGATGAAGCCGAAGGCCAGGCCGTTGGCGATCGAGTAGGTGAAGGGCATGGCCAGCGCCGTGACGGCCGCCGGGATCACCTCGGTCGTGTCTTCCCAGTCGAGCTCGACCAGGTCGCGCAGCATCAGGCAGCCCACGAAGAGCAGCGCCGGTGCGGTGGCGTAGGCCGGCACCGAGCCCGCCAGCGGCGAGATCATCAGGCAGGCCAGGAACAGCAACGCGACCACCACGGCCGTGAGGCCGGTGCGACCACCGGCTTGCACGCCGGCCGCGCTTTCCACGTAGGCCGTGGTGCTCGAGGTGCCCAGCAGCGAGCCCGCGAAGATCGCGCCGCTGTCGGCCAGCAGCGCCTTGTTCATGCGCTCCATCTTGCCCGGCACCAGCAGGCCGGCGCGCTTGGCCACGCCCATCAGCGTGCCGGTGGCGTCGAACATCTCGACCAGGAAGAACACCAGCACCACGTTCAGGATGCCGCCCTTGAGCGCGCTCAGGATGTCCAGCTGCATGAAGGTGGGCGCGATGGACGGCGGTGCGTCGAACACGCCGTGGAACTTGTTGCCGCCGAAGAAGAACGACAGCACCGTCACCGTGAGGATGCCGATCAGGATGGCGCCGCGCACCTTGAGCCGGTCGAGCGCCACGATCATGAGGAAGCCGATGGTCGCCAGGATCACGGGCGCCGAATGCAGGTCGCCCAGCGTGACGAAGGTGGCCGGCGAAGCCGCGACCACGCCCGCGCTCTTGAGCGCGATGAGCGCCAGGAACATGCCGATGCCCACGGTGATCGCCGTTCGCAAGGACTGCGGTATGCCCGCGATGAACAGCTCCCGCAACCCGGTGACCGTCACGATCAAAAAGAGGCAACCCGAGATGAACACCGCGCCCAGCGCGACCTGCCACGTGTAGCCCATGCCGAGCACGACCACGTAGGCGAAGTAGGCGTTCAGGCCCATGCCCGGCGCCATGGCGATCGGGTAGTTGGCGTACAGGCCCATGATCAGCGTGCCGATGGCCGCGATCAGGCAGGTGGCGACGAAGACGGCGCCCTTGGGCATGCCCGCGTCCCCGAGGATCGACGGGTTCACGAAGATGATGTAGGCCATCGTCAGGAAGGTCGTCAGCCCTGCGATGACTTCGGTGCGCACGGTGGTGTTGTGCTCGGTCAGCTTGAAAAAGCGTTCCAGCAGACCGGCGTTGGCCGGTGCGGTGGCCGCACGCAACGGCGCCGCCTCGGTGGCCCCGGCGGCCCGGGGAGTGGTGGCCTTGGGCACCTCTTCATACCTGTTCATTTCGCTTGTCTCCAGCTGTTGTATGTGGCGGTTCGTTCATCGTTGCCTCGGTCGCGACGCCGGCGCGACGGAGGGCTCAGGGAGGATCGGAAAGCGGCTCAGCCGGCAGGGCTCGGGCGGTGGCGGCGGGCGCGGCATCGAAGCCGGGCCGCAGCGACGCCGCCACGCCCTTGATGCATTCGCGCAGCCAGCGCGCGGAACTCGACGAATGCGTGCGTTCGTGCCAGAGCTGGTAGTACATGAGGCGCGGCAAGGCAGCCGGGCACTCGAGGATCTTCACGGGCAGCCGTGCGGCAAAACGCTCGCAGTACTGGCGCCCGGTGGTGAGCACCAGCAGGCTCGAGGCCACCATGTCCGGGATGAGGCTGAAGTGCGCGCAGCGCGCCGTGATGTTGCGCTGCCGGCCCAGCTCGTCGAGCATCTGGTCGATGATGCCGCGCCCGCCCGGGTGCATGGGCGTGGGCGCGATGTGCTCGGCCGCCAGCCAGGTTTCCAGGTCCCAGCCGCGGCGCACCGCCGGATGGTCCTGGTTGACCAGCGACACCACCTCGTCGCCGAACAGGCGCGCCATGTGCAGGTCTTCCGGCGGCTTGAGCCAGTTGCCGATCACCAGGTCGACCTGCCCGAGCGCCAGGTGCCCGTGGTAGTCCGAATCGGGCGAGAGCGCATGGATCTCGATCTGGCACAGCGGCGCCTCGCGCTTGACCTGCGCCACCAGCATCGGCAGGAACAGCGGGTCCATGTAGTCGCTGGCCGCGATGCGGAACGTGGTGGCCGCCGACTGCGGCTCGAAGCCGCGCGCATCCGAGAACAGCATCTCGGCCGCCCGCAGGATGCTGGCCGCGGGCTCGATCATGCGCAGCCCCGCGTCGGTGGGCACCATGCCCGAGCCCGAACGCACCAGCAGCGGGTCGCCCGACAGCTCGCGCAGGCGCTTCAGCGCGGCCGAGACGGCCGGCTGGTACATGCCCAGGCGGATGGCGGCGCGCGAGACGCTGCGGTCGGTCAGCACGGTATGAAGCACCCGAATCAGATGAAGGTCGATCTTGTCGAAAAGCGCCTGGTCTCTCATGGCTGTTCACACCTTTCTTGTCTGTGCGAACAGTTATACAGCGCAGCATTTGGAGAACGGAAGGACGCTCGGACCGTGCGAGCACGGCCGGTGCTCATTCGCCAGAGGCTGCCTGCACCGCGGTCAGGGCGCGGAGGATGGATTCGCTCGTGGCCGGCGCCTTCAGCGGCGGATCGACCCGGTGCCCGCCCGCGGCCGACACGGCATCGCGGATGGCGAAGAACACCGAGAACGGCAGCAACAGCGGCGGTTCGCCCACGGCCTTGCTGCGGTGAATCGAGTCTTCGAAGTTCTGGCCCTCGAACAGGCGCACGTTGAACACCGGCGGGCAGTCGTTGGCCGTCGGGATCTTGTAGGTGCTCGGCGCGTGCGTGGTGAGCTTGCCGCTTTGCGGATGCCACACCAGCTCTTCGGTCGTGAGCCAGCCCATGCCCTGGATGAAGGCGCCCTCGACCTGGCCGATGTCCACGGCCGGGTTCAGCGACTTGCCCGCGTCGTGCAGGATGTCGGCGCGCAGCAGCTTCCATTCGCCGGTGAGGGTGTCAACCACCACTTCGCTCACCGCCGCGCCGTAGGCGTAGTAGTAGAACGGGCGGCCCTGCATCTTGTCCTTGTCCCAGCTCAGGCCGGGCGTGGCGTAGAAGCCGTCGGACCACAGCTGCTTGCGGTCGAGGTAGGCCTCGCCCACGACAGTGCTGAAGGCCAGCGTGCGGCCGTTCACTTCGACCTGGTCGTTGACAAAGCGCACGTCGGCGGCGTTGCCGCCATGGCGCTCGGCAGCGCAGGCGGCCAGGCGTTCGCGGATCTGGCGCGCGGCATCCTGCGCGGCCTTGCCGTTCAGGTCGGCGCCGGTCGAAGCGGCCGTGGCCGACGTGTTGGCCACCTTGGTCGTGTCGGTCGCGGTGACGCGCACGCGCTCGAAGCTCACGCCCAGCTCGTGCGCCACCACCTGCGCCACCTTGGTGTTCAGGCCCTGGCCCATCTCGGTGCCGCCGTGGTTCACGAGGATCGAGCCGTCGGTGTACACGTGCACCAGCGCGCCGGCCTGGTTGAAGTGCTTCACGTTGAACGAGATGCCGAACTTCAGCGGCGCCAGCGCCAGCCCGCGCTTGAGCACCGGGCTCTTGGCGTTGAAGGCGGCAATCTCTTCGCGGCGCAGGCGGTAGTCGCTGGTTTCCTCCAGCTCGGCCACGAGTTCGTGGACGATGTTGTCGGTCACGGTCTGGCGGTACGGCGTGACGTTGTTCTCGCCCTTGCCGTAGAAGTTGACGCGCCGCACGTCGAGCGGGTCGCGCTTCAATTCGCGCGCCACCGAGTCCATGATGTTCTCGATGGCGATGGCGCCCTGCGGGCCGCCGAAGCCGCGGAACGCGGTGTTGCTCTGCGTGTTGGTCTTGCCCGAGAAGCCGTGCATGCTCACGTTGGGCAGCCAGTAGGCGTTGTCGAAGTGGCACAGCGCGCGCGTCATCACCGGGCCCGACAGGTCGGCCGAGTGGCCGGCGCGCGAGACCATGGTGATCTCGGCGCCGAGGATGCGGCCCTCGTCGTCATAGCCCACGTCGTACTCGTACCAGAAGCAGTGGCGACGGCCGGTGATCATGAAGTCGTCGTCGCGGTCCAGGCGCAGCTTCACGGGGCGCTGCAGCTGGCGCGCCGCAATGGCCGCCACGCAGGCAAAGATCGCCGACTGCGACTCCTTGCCGCCGAAGCCGCCGCCCATGCGTCGGCATTCGACGTGCACTTCATTCGAGGACAGGTGCAGCGCGTGTGCCACCAGGTGCTGCATTTCGCTCGGGTGCTGCGTCGAGCAGTGGATGTGCAGCGTGCCGCCCTCCTTCGGGATGGCGTAGCTGATCTGGCCTTCGAGGTAGAACTGTTCCTGCCCGCCGACGTCGAGCGTGGCGGTGTGGCGGTGCGGCGCCTTCGCGATGGCGGCGCGCACGGCGGCCTCGTCGCCGCCGTTGGCGGCCCCGCCGCTGCGCACGATGTGCATCGGCGGCACCACGTACTGGCCGCGCGCATGCGCGTCCTGCGGCGTGAGCACGGGCGGCTGCGCCTCGATGGTCAGCGCGTCCTTGGCCTTGGCGGCGGCGCGGCGCGCGGCGTCGCGCGTTTCGGCGATCACGGCGAACACGGGCTGGCCGAGGTAGCGGATCTCGCCGCCGTCGTTCACGGGCAGCAGGATCGGGTCGTCGTGAATGATCGAGCCGCAGTCGTTGGTGCCGGGGATGTCGTCGGCGGTGAGCACCGTGACCACGCCGGGCATGGCGCGGATGGCGTCGAGCGACAGCGCCGTCACGCGGCCGTTGGCGGCCGGCGACAGGCCCAGCGCGCAGTGCAGCGTGCCGGCGAGTTCGGGAATGTCGTCGATGTAGGTGGCCTCGCCGGCCACGTGCAGGTGCGCCGACTCGTGCGGGCGGCTGATGCCCACGCGCATGCCGCGGCCGTGGGCCAGCGCTTCGGCGCCCACGTCGATGCGGGCGGCGGTGTTCTTCAGGTAGTCGGCAAAGGCCTCGGCGGGCTGCAGCAGGCGGGCGTCGATGGGTTTGTTCATGGTCAGAGTCCTTCCGCCGCAACCTTGGCAACGACATGGGGCATCACGCTCCAGACGCTGGTTTCTTCGATGGACAGCGCGTCCTGCGTGCGGGTTTCGAGCCACAGGCGCTGGATCAGGTTCTGCGCCACCTGCAGGCGGTAGTCGGCCGAGGCCCGCATGTCGGAGAGCGGCTTGAAATCCTGCGCCAGCGCCAGCTTGGCGGTGGCCACGCTGGCCTGCGTCCAGGGCTTGCCCACGAGCGCGGCTTCGGCGTTGGCGGCGCGCTTGACGGTGGCGGCCATGCCGCCGAAGGCCAGGCGCACGGCCTTCACCGTGTCGCTGCCGTCGGCTTCCAGTTCGATGGCGAAGCCCGCGCACAGCGCAGAGATGTCGCAGTCGAAGCGCTTGCTGATCTTGTAGGCGCGCACCTGGCGGCGCATGGCGGCCAGCGGCACGGCCAGTCCCTGCACGAACTCGCCGGGCTGCAGCTCGTTCTTCATGTAATCGAGATAGAACGCGGGCAGCGGCATGCGGCGAACCACATCGCCGCGGCGCAGTTCGATCTGCGCGTCCAGCGACATCAGCACCGGCGGCGAGTCGCCGATGGGCGAGCCGTTGGCGACGTTGCCGCCCATGGTGCCGGCGTGGCGGATCGGCGGCGAGGCAAAGCGCAGCCACACGTCGGCCAGGCTGGGCACGCGCTCGACCAGCGCGCCGAAGGCGGCTTCGAGCGAGGCGCCGGCGCCGATGTAGAGCTCGTCGGCGCGCTCCTCGACCGTCTTCATCTCGGCCACATCGCCGACATAGATGATGTCGCCGAGGTCGCGGAACTGCTTGTTGACCCACAGGCCGACGTCGGTCGAGCCGGCCAGCAGCTGGGCGCGCGGCTTCTGCACGCGCAGTGCGGCGAGCTGGGCCAGGGTCTTGGGGGCATGGAAGTGGTCGATGCGGGCGCCCAGCGGGGCCGCGTAGTCCAGGCCGTCGTTCTTCAGCGCGGTGAGCGCGGCCACCACGGGCGCGGTGTCCAGGCGCACGGCCGGCAGGTCGAACATGCGCTGGCCGGCGTCGAGGATGGGGCGGTAGCCGGTGCAGCGGCACAGGTTGCCCGACAGGTCGTCGGCCAGCTGCTGGCGCGTGGGCTGCGTGCCCTCGGCCTGGTGGTGTTCGTAGGTGGCCCACAGCGACATCACGAAGCCCGGCGTGCAGAAACCGCACTGCGAGCCGTGGCAGTCGACCATGGCCTGCTGCACGGGGTGCAGTGGGTGGACGGCGTGCTTGGCGGTGGATTCCGTCTTGGGCTTGCACTGCGACGCGCACTGGCCCTTGAGGTCTTCGACCGTGAACAGCGCCTTGCCGTGCAGCGTGGGCAGGAACTGGATGCAGGCGTTGACGGTCTGCAGCTGCAGGCCGTCGACCGCGCCGGGTGCGTGGGCGTCGGTGGCCAGCTCGCCGATGACGACGGTGCAGGCACCGCAGTCGCCTTCGTTGCAGCCTTCCTTGGTGCCGGTGCAGCGCGCGTCCTCGCGCAGCCAGTCGAGCACGGAGCGGGTCGGATGGACCCCGCTGACGTCGACGATCTTTCCGCGATGGAAGAAGCGGATCGGTTGAATCGGTGTACTGCTGCTCTCGGTGCTCATGCTTTTTCAGGCTCGTGGGCGGCCCGTCATGGGCCAGTCATGGACGTTAGCGGCTTGCGTGGGGTCTTGCATACGGGCACGCCCATAACGCGTATGTGAGGGTCGGTATGCCACGTCCGGGGAAACCCTTGGATTGACGTTGCAATTCCCGGGCCACGCCGGAAACCGAGGGTTTTCAGCCGTTTTTCAGCCGTGTGCGATGGCGGTCCAGGCGGTGGCCAGCAGCGTCACGCCGGCCACGAAAAGCAGCCCGGCGACCAGCCATTGCAAGGTGCGCGGTTGCAGCTTGTTGGGCAGGCGATGGTGCAGCCGGGTCGCGGCGTAGACCACGGGCATGGCGCAGCCGGCCAGCAGCGCCGAGTGCCACGAGAAGTGGCCCGTGGGCACCACGATGACGAGCCGCACGAGCGAGTTGAAGGCGAACATCAGCAGCAGCGCGCGACGCACGAGTTCGCGGTCCAGCGGCTGGCGGTACATGTGGAAGACGATGGGCGGGCCGGAGGCGGAAAACAGCCCGCCCAGCACGCCCGAAAGCCCGCCGATGAGGGCGAAGCTGGTGCGGCCCGACACGGCCGGCAGCGGCTTGCCCTGCAGCATCAGCAACACCGCGCACACCAGGATCGACACGCCCAGCAAGCCCCGCAACCACGACACGGCGCTGCCGCTGAGCCACACGAGCAGCATGAGCCCGACGATGACGCCGACGGTGCTGCCGTTGAGCGCGGGCTTCATCAGCTGCCAGGGCACGGGGCCGGGGCGCGCGCGGAAATAGGTCCAGGCGTTGATGAGGCTCAGCACGGTCGCGGCGTTGGCCGCGTCGTTCACGCTGGCGATGTCGAACACCGACACGAGGCCCAGCAGGATGAGGCTGAACGCAAAGCCCGTGAGGTTCTGCGCGTAGGTGGCCAGGCCCACGCAGGCCATGAAGATCAGGACCGGGACGGCCCCGGAAAGAATCGCTTGCACCGGGGTGTCGTCAGCGCGCGCCGAGGCTTGCGGGACGGAAGAAGGAAGCGGGGGAAAGGGGATGCGGGACGGACATTCGGACGGGGATCGGGGGACGGGGGCGCGAGGCGGGGAACGCTTGAGAATAACGCGTGTGTCCGGGGGGCGTGCCCAGGCCACCGGGTACTTCCCTCCGCGAATGTCCCCCGGGCTTCGCCCTCCTCCTTGATTTCGCTGCGGGAAGCACCCAGTGCCCTGGTCACGAGGGGCGCTGCGGGTGTTCGCAGGTCAGCCGCGCTCCGAGAACAACGCCACGATCACCTGCCGCAACCAGCGGTTGCCGGGGTCGGCCTCGAAGCGCTTGCTCCAGTGCAGCGACACGGTGAAGTCGCGCAGCGGAAACGGCGGCTCGACGATGGCGTAGCCGCCCTCGGCCGCGAAGCCGCGCGCGATGTTGCGCGGCATCACCACCGCCAGGTCGGTGGCGCGCACGATGGCCGGCAGCACCATGAAGTGCTCGGTCGTCAGGCGCAGGCGGTCTTCGAGGTTCAGCAGCTGCAGGATGCGCAGCGTGTCGGCGTGGGTGCGCACGGCCACGTAGTCGAGCTCGTGCAGCGCGGCCAGCAGCGCCTGGCCGCTGCGCCGGCGCTTCACGAAGGGGTGGTCGTGGCGCAGCAGCACGATGTAGCGGTCTTTCAGCAACTGCGTGCGCTGGGTGTCCTCCACGTGCGGCAGGAAGCCGAAGGCGAAGTCGACCTTGCCGCTGTCCAGCGCGGTGGCGATCTCGCCCGGCGCGAGCGGCATGGTCTCCACGCGCACGCCCGGTGCCAGCTCGCGCAGCCGCGCCATCAGCGCGGGCAAGAAGCGGCCCTCGCCGATGTCGCTCATGTGGATGCGAAAGAGCTTGCGCGAGGCCGCCGGGTCGAAGCGCTCGGGCTCGGCCAGCGCCTGCTGCAGCATGGCCAGCGCCGACTGCACGGGCACCGCCAGCCGCTCGGCGCGCGGCGTGGGCGCCACGCCGCCGAGGCTGCGCGTGAACAGCGCGTCGCCCAGCAGCAGGCGCAGCCGCGTGAGGCCGTGGCTGGCCGCCGGCTGCGTGAGGCCCAGGGCCTCGGCGGCGCGGCTCACGTTGCGGGTGCGGTAGACGGCGTCGAACAACCGCAGCAGGTTGAGGTCGACCGCATCGATATGCACGCCATTCATATTCGATAGCTGGCTCATTGCATTGAAGTATGACGCAGGCCCGCCCACACTCCCGCGTTCTCCCCACGACAAGAAGCACGAGACACGATGGAAGTTTCATTCAGCAAGGAAGTGGAAATGCTGCGCCTGGGCGCGGGCGACACCTTCCACGGCGAGGGCATCCTCGCGATCACCAAGGGCCTGCTGCAGTCGGGCGTGGCCTACGTCGGCGGCTACCAGGGCGCGCCGGTGTCGCACCTGCTCGACGTGATGGTGCAGGGCAAGGCCTACATGGACGAGCTGGGCGTGCACGTCGAGGCCTGCTCCAACGAGGCCTCGGCGGCGGCGATGCTCGGCGCGTCCATCCACTACCCGCTGCGCGGCGCCGTGACCTGGAAGTCGATCGTCGGCACCAACGTGGCGGCCGATGCGCTGTCGAACCTGTCGTCGCCCGGCGTGACCGGCGGGGTGCTGATCGTGGTGGGCGAGGACTACGGCGAAGGCGCCAGCGTGATCCAGGAGCGCACGCACGCCTACGCGCTCAAGTCGAGCATGTGCCTGCTCGATCCGCGGCCCGACCTGGGCGTGATGGTGCGCATGGTCGAGCAGGGCTTCCAGCTGTCGGAGGCCTCGAACATGCCCTGCCTGATGGAGCTGCGCATCCGCACCTGCCACGTGCGCGGCAGCTTCGACTGCAAGGACAACATCGCGCCCGCCGTGTCCACGCGCGCGCTGATGGACGAGCCGGCCGGCTTCAACTACATGAAGCTCGCGCACCCGCCCGTCACCTTCCGCCACGAGAAGCTCAAGGGCGACGAGCGCATGCCCGCCGCGCGCCGCCACATCGTGGCGAACGGCCTCAACGAGCTGATGCCCGGCCGGCGCCACCCCGACCTGGGCATCGTGGTGCAGGGCGGGCTGTACAACGCGCTGATCCGCAGCCTGCAGCAGCAGGGCCTGGCCGATGCCTTCGGCGACACCGACATCCCGATCCTCGTGCTCAACGTGACCTACCCGCTGGTGCCCGAGCAGGTGGCCGATTTCTGCATCGGCAAGCGCGCGGTGCTGGTGGTGGAAGAAGGCCAGCCCGAGTACATCGAGCAGGACATCGCCACGCTGCTGCGCCGGCGCGACATCCAGACCCCGCTGCACGGCAAGGACCTGCTGCCGCAGGCCGGCGAGTACGGCGTGGAGGTGCTGTCGGGCGGCCTCGCGGCCTTTGCCGAACGCTACCTCGGCGCGAGCGAGGCCGCCACCTCGGCGCAGGCCTGGCTGGCCGGCAACCGCGAACGCCGCGAGGCGGTGGCGCGCCGGCTCGACGCGCCGCTGCCCAACCGCCCGCCGAGCTTCTGCGTGGGTTGCCCCGAGCGGCCGGTGTTCTCGGCCCTCAAGCTGGCGCAGCAGGAGACGGGGCCGGTGCACATCGCGGCCGACATCGGTTGCCATGCCTTCGGCACCTTCGAGCCGTTTTCGATGGGCCACTCGATCCTCGGCTACGGCATGAGCCTGGCCAGCCGCGCGGGCGTGACGCCGATGATGAACCGGCGCACGCTGTCGATCATGGGCGACGGCGGCTTCTGGCACAACGGCCTGCTCACGGGCGTGCAGAGCGCGCTGTTCAACGACGACGACGCAGTGCTGCTGATCTTCAAGAACGGCTACACCTCGGCCACCGGCACGCAGGACATCATCTCCACGCCCGACGACGAGATCAAGGAGCGCGCCGTCGACAAGCAGCAGAGCCTGGTCGACAAGAACCAGACCATCGAGGCCACGCTGAAGGGCCTGGGCGTGCAGTGGATGCGCACCGTCACCACCTACGACGTGGAGCGCATGCGCAAGACGCTCACCGAGGCGCTCACGAGCGACTTCAACGGCCTGAAGGTGGTGATCGCCGAGGGCGAGTGCCAGCTCGAGCGGCAGCGCCGCATCAAGCCGTGGATCGCCGGCCTGCTGAAGAAGGGAAAACGTGTGGTGCGCGTGAAGTACGGCGTCGACGAAGACGTGTGCAACGGCGACCACGCCTGCATCCGCCTGTCGGGGTGCCCCACGCTCACGCTCAAGGACAACCCCGATCCGCTGAAGGTCGACCCGGTGGCCGTCGTCATCGACGGCTGCGTGGGCTGCGGCCTGTGCGGCGCCAACGCGCACGCGGCCACGCTGTGCCCCAGCTTCTACCGCGCCGAGGTGGTGCAGAACCCGAAATGGCACGAACGTCTGCTGCACGGCCTGCGCAGCGCGATCGTCGGCGCCCTGCGCCCGGCCTGAGAAGAAAGAACAGAGACATGGAACAGAACCGTCCCACCACCCTGCTCGTGTGCGCCCTCGGCGGCGAAGGCGGCGGCGTGCTCACCGAATGGCTGGTCGACGCCGCGCGGCACGCGGGCTACACGGCGCAGAGCACGTCGATCCCCGGCGTGGCGCAGCGCACCGGCGCCACCACCTACTACCTCGAAGTGTTCCCGGTGCCGATGGCGCAGCTGGGCGGCCGGCGCCCGGTGTTCAGCCTGGGCCCGGTGCCGGGCGCGCTCGACGCGATCGTCTCGTCGGAGCTGCTGGAGACCACGCGCCAGATCGGCAACGGCATGAGCGCGCCGCTGCGCACGCTGGTCATCAGCTCGTCGGCGCGCGTGCTCACCACGGCCGAGCGCATGGTGCCCGGCGACGGCCGCGCCGATGCACAGCGCCTGCTGGACGTGGTCAAGGCCTTCAGCCGCGAGCACCACGTGCTCGACATGGGCGCCATGGCGCGCGAGGCCGGCACGGTGGTCAGCGCCGTGATGCTGGGCGCGATCGCGGGCAGCGGCCTGTTCCCGTTTCCGCGCGAGGCCTACGAGCGCGCGGTGCGCGGCGACGACGAAGCCGCGCCCGACAAGCTCGGCAAGATGGCCGCCGCCAGCCTGCGCGGCTTTGCCGCCGCCTTCGAGGCCGTGCGCGCACCGCGCGCCCAGGCCGCCTTCGTGCAGGGCGTGCTGGCCGGCGACGACACGCGCGACGCGCCTCCGCCGCCGCAGCCCCTGCCCGACGACGTGGCGCGCCGCTTTCCGCCGGCCGTGCACGACATGCTCACGCTGGGCCATGCGCGGGTGCGCGACTACCAGGACGACGCCTACGCCGCGCTGTACGCCGAGCGCCTCGCGCGGGTGCTCGAGGCCGAGCGCGCCGCCGACCCGTCGGGCGCGCAGGGCTTCGCGGTCACGCGCGAAATGGCGGGCTGGCTGGCGCTGTGGATGGCCTTCGACGACATCGTGCGCGTGGCCGCGCTGAAGGGCCGCGCCAGCCGTGCGCAGCGCGTGCGCCAGGAAGTGCGCGCCGGCGACGACGACCTCGTGAAGGTCTTCGACCACTTCAAGCCCGGCGCGCCCGAGTTCGCGGCGCTGCTGCCGCCGTCGCTCGCGCGCCGCGTGACCGCCTGGGACCGCGCCCGCCAGTCGCGCGGACTTGCGCCGTGGGCCTTGCCGCTGCAGGTGGGCAGCCACTCGGTGCTGGGCATGGCCTCGCTGCGCGTGCTGGCCTCGCTCACCTGGCTGCGCCGGCGCGGCAGCCGCTTTGCCGAAGAGCAGGCGCTGATCGAGCGCTGGCTGGCCGCCGTCGAGACCGGCACGCGCGCGCACTGGGCGCTGGGCCGCGAGCTGGCGCTGTGCGGCCGGCTCATCAAGGGCTACGGCAGCACCAACGAGCGCGGCAAGCACAACCTGCTGCACGTGATCGACGAGCTCGCAGGCCGCGCCACGCTGCAGCCCGCCGCGCGCGCCGAGGCGATCGCCGCGGCCCGCGAGGCCGCGCTCGCGGACGAAGGCGGCAAGGCGCTGGACGCCGCGCTCACGCGCCACGGCGCCGCCCCGCGCCCGGTGCAGGCGCAACCCATCCGCTGGATGAAGCGGCCCAAGACAACGACCACGACCTGAGGAGACAAAGAACCATGACCCCACGCCCCATTCCGACGACATCGCGCCGCGTGCTGCTGGCCCTCGCCCTGGCCGGCACCGCCTTGTGCGCGCCGGCCGTGCATGCCGACACCTGGCCCTCCAAGCCCATCAAGGTGATCGTCAACTTCCCGGCCGGCGGCGCGGCCGACCAGCTCGCGCGCGCCGTCTCGCAACCGCTGCAGGAAGCGCTGAAGCAGCCCGTGGTGATCGAGAACCGCGGCGGCGCCAACGGCAACGTCGGCGGCGAGGCCGTGGCGCGCGCGGCGGCCGACGGCTACACGCTGCTCATGAGCTCGGGCGGCATGGTGTCGGTGAACCCGCACCTGTATGCGCGCATGAGCTTCGACCCCGCCAAGGACCTGGTGCCCGTGGCCGCCGCCGCGCGCGTGCTGGTGTTTTTGGTCACACGGCCTTCGCTGCCGCCGACCGACGTGAAGTCGTTCATGGCCTACCTCAAGGCCAACCCCGGCAAGCTGTCGTACGGCTCGCCGGGCAACGGCAGCTCGCCGCACCTGGCGGGCGAGATGTTCAAGAGCCAGGCCGGCCTGTTCGCGCTGCACGTGCCCTACCGCGGCGCGGCGCCCGCCTTGCAGGACCTGCTGGCCGGCCAGATCGACTACGCCTTCGACCCCGGCATTGCCCTGAACCAGGTGCGCGCCGGCAAGCTCAAGCTGCTGGCCGTGGGCAGCCCGCACCGCTCGTCGCAGTTCCCCGACGTGCCCACACTCGACGAGGCCGGCCTGCGCGGCTTCGACGCCGACACGGTGTTCGGCTTCTACGCCCCGGCCGGCACGCCGCCCGAGGTGGTGGCGCAGCTCAACACGCAGGTCAACCGCGCGCTCGCGCTGCCGGCGGTGAAGGAGCGCATCGCGGCCATCGGCGGCGAGCCGGCACCGGGCACGCCGGCCGACTTCCAACGCCGTGCGGCGGCCGACTCGCAACGCTTCGGCGCACTCATCCGCGAGCGCGGCATCAAGGCCGACTGAGCAGCCGGGACAATCGACGGATGAGCAGCACCCCATCTCCCCACGACGCTTCCGGCAAGGAAGTCGTCTACACCGCGCGCGTCGAGTTCGGCGACTGCGACCCGGCCGGCATCGTCTGGTTTCCCAACTTCTTCCGCTGGATCGACGCGGCCTCGCGCCACTTCTTCGCCGAGTGCGGCGTGCCGCGCTGGGAAGACACCGCCCGCACGCTCGGCGTGATCGGCACGCCGCTGGTCGACACGCACACGCGCTTCGTCAAGGCGGCCAGCTACGGCGACACGCTGCAGATCGCGGTGCGCATCACCGAATGGCGCGACAAGAGCTTCGTGCAGACCTACCGCGTGACGCGCGGCGACGACCTGATCCTCGAATGCGAAGAGGTGCGGATCTTTGCGGCGAAGCG
This sequence comes from Variovorax sp. V118, assembly GCF_041154445.1. Taxonomy (GTDB): domain Bacteria; phylum Pseudomonadota; class Gammaproteobacteria; order Burkholderiales; family Burkholderiaceae_C; genus Variovorax; species Variovorax boronicumulans. Next base: position 4,097,539 of record NZ_AP028663.1, read on the forward strand.
CGAAGGCGGCGGCATCCGCGCGGTGCCGATTCCGCCGACGATCCGCGCACTCTGCACGGGCTGAACAAGGCACGCAGGTTCAGGCCGCGTCGCGACGCAGCTGCGTGAGCAGGCCTTCCACGCCCAGGTCGATCAGGTCGAAGGCCTCGATGAAGGCCTGGTGGCCGCCGTACCACGGGTCGGGCACGTCGCCGCCGATGGCATCGGCAAACTCCGAGAGCAGGCGCACCTTGCGCGCCGCATCCGCGGGCGCACGCCTGCGCAGCGCGGCGCAGTGCTGCTGCGTCATGCCGATGAGCCAGTCGAAGCGTTCGAAGTCGGCCGCATGCACCTGGCGTGCGCGGTGCGCGGGCATCGCGATGCCGCGCCGCAGCGCCTCGGCCACCGAGCGCGGATCGGGCGGATTGCCGCGCTCCTCGTCAGAGATGGCGGCGCTGTCGACCTCCAGCGCGAAGCCTGCGCGCTGCGCCTTGTGGAGCAGCAATGCGTGCGCGGTCGGCGAGCGGCAGATGTTGCCGGTGCACACGAACAGGATGGCGGGGGTGCTTGCTTTCATGCGCGTCGACTATAGGCACAGAGGGCAGGCATTCGGCATAGGCCACCCTACCCCTGACATCCCCCGGTCGGGGGATGCCACGAGGGAGCGAGGGCGAATCGCACCCCTCTGTCCAATGGACAGCTCCCATATCTTCGGTATCGCCTGACACAACTCCTTGCGCTTCACTACGGCCCATGGTCAGTGCAAAGGAGGTCACGATGCCCCGACCCAGTCTTCACAGCGCGAGCATCACGCTGAAACTCCCCTTCGACATGAGCGCCGCGCAAGAGGTCGAGGCCCTGCGCGCCGCTGGCATTCCGGTGGACGACCTGGGCAATGCCATCTCGGGCTTCCTGTTCGTGCGCTTCAGCAACGGCTGGCGCAGCGACTCGAACATCTTCCGCTGGTTTCCGGCCCCTATCGAACGCAGCGCGAACGAGGCCCGGCTCCACGCCACGCAACCCCGACGCAGCCTGTTGCTTCATGCCAAGGGTTGACGCTGCCAATGATGCGGTGCAACAATCCGGAAATCATCATTTCGGAGCCCCGTGCGTGGACAGTGCCAGTTGGATCAGTGACAAGACGCGTGCCTCGGCAGGCGTGACACCCCCGGCCCTCTAGCGCAGGCAGCTCCCGCGCTGGCGGCCGCCGTGTCCGCAGCGCGAACCCCTTGCCCCTCGGGCAAGCGGCTCCCCCTACCGATTCCCGTTGTTCTTCGTCGCTGACTTTGTCAGTCAGCTTGCGTGCGTCCGTGCGCGAGGCCCTTCAGCGTGAAGGAGCCTTGTCATGCGCCAGTTTCAAATTCGTCCGCTGCATCCGCAGGTGCAACCGTCGCACGGTCGCCCGTCGGCGCACGCCGGTGCGCCTGTGCGCGTGAACCCGGCCCCGCACGTCGACGACGAGCAGGCCCTGGACCGCGCCGCCGCGCTGTGGACCACGCGCCGCATCCGCAGCTTCTTCCTGCTGCTCGACCCACCCGGCCACGGCACCACACGCCGCTGAAGCCCGCCCCTGCCACCCCCACAGAACAGGAGGCCCTCATGGACCCGGACCCTTGCTTGCGCCGCTGTGCGCCGCCTTCACTGCCCGATCGATCCCCCACTCACCTCGCAGCCTGCCGCGCTGCGGAGGAGCGCCGCCGGCTGACTGCTGAGTAATTAAGCAAGTCGTCACGGGCGTTTCCTTCCTTCGCGGCGCGCCGCACCCGAAGGAGAAACTCCCATGACCCGCGAACGCCTGCGGCGTGTCGTGCGGACGGCCACGGCCGCCCGTTCCAGCGCCCGCCCCTTTGCCCCCCGCCGCCCCGCGCCAAGCCGCGCCTGGCTCGCCACCCTCTGCGGCCTGGCCGCCACGCAGACCCACGCCGCCGGCGGCCACCATTCGGTGGACGACGCCGCCATCCTCGATCCGGGCCAGTGCCAGATCGAGACCTGGGGCGGCCAGCGCCTCGTGCACCTCGGCCCGGCCTGCCGTGTCGGCCCCATCGAGCTGGGCCTGAACCTCGAACGTGAGCGCGGCGCCAACGGCCGCACGCTGCGTGCCGGCCCGCAGATCAAGTGGGCCTTCGCGCTCACCGACACGCTGAGCACCGGCGTGCTCGCCTCGGCCACGTGGCAACGCAGCACAGGCGACCGCGCCTCGTTGCGCCTTACCGACAGCAGCGTGGTGATCCCCGTCACCTGGCAGTTCGACGACGCCTGGCGCGCCCACCTGAACCTGGGGCGCGACTTCCATCGCGCACAGCCGAGCACCAGCCACTCGGGCGCGGCGCTCGAATGGGCCGCCCTGCCCGCGCTCTCGCTCGTGGCCGAGCGCTTCCGCGAAGGCGGGCGCAACGCCTGGCGCGCCGGCCTGCGCTGGACGGCCACCCCGTCGGTCAACGTCGACCTCAGCCACGCACGCGACCTGCGCCACGACGGCCCGCGCGGCTGGACGCTGGGCCTCACCTGGGCGTTCGCTCGCTGAGCGCCCTCACACAGGAGAAAAACATGAAGAACGTCCTGAAGTCCTTTTTCGAAAGCTTCCTGCGCAGCCGCCACATGCGGCATCACTTCGAGCGCTGGCAGACGCTGCTGAGCGCCAAGCCCAGCAGCCTCGGCTCGGCCGCGATGCCGGCCGAGATCGCCAAGGCGCTGGCCGCCGCCTCGCACACCGACGCGGGCGAGGTGCTGGTGCGCATGAACAGCTCGTCGCAAGGCCTGACCGAGGTGCACGCGCTGGCGCTGCGCAAGCGGCTGGGCAGCAACGAGGTGCGCCACGAGCAGCCGCTGCCGTGGTGGAACCACCTGTGGCAGTGCTACCGCAACCCCTTCAACCTGCTGCTGACGGTGCTGGCGCTGGTCTCGTACGTCACCGAGGACACGAAGGCCACGGTGGTGATCGGCAGCATGGTGGTGCTGTCGACCGTGCTGCGCTTCCTGCAGGAGTCGCGCTCCAACAAGGCCGCCGACCGGCTCAAGGCGATGGTCAGCAACACCTCGACGGTGCTGCGCCCCACGCCCGGCGAGAAGGCCGGCCGCGCGGGTGACGACGGCTTCGACCTCGCGCACGCCGGCACGCAGCGCATCGAAGTGCCGATGCGCGACCTCGTGCCCGGCGACGTGATCGCGCTGTCGGCGGGCGACATGATCCCGGCCGACGCGCGCCTGCTCTCGGCGAAAGACCTGTTCATCAGCCAGTCGGCGCTCACCGGCGAATCGATGCCGGTGGAGAAGTTCGCCACCACCGCCGCCGACCACCAGGCCGGCGTGCTGGAGCGCGACAACCTGCTGTTCATGGGCACGAATGTGATCAGCGGCACTGCCACTGCCGTGATCGTGCACACCGGCGAGCGCACCTTCTTCGGCGCGCTGGCCCAGCGCGTGAGCGCCACCGACCGCGGCACCACCGCCTTCCAGGCCGGCATCAACCGCGTGAGCTGGCTGCTGATCCGCTTCATGCTGGTGATGGCGCCACTGGTGCTGGTGATCAACGGCGTGACCAAGGGCGACTGGTGGGAGGCGGCGCTGTTCGCGCTGTCGATCGCGGTCGGTCTCACGCCCGAGATGCTGCCGATGATCGTGACCGCCACGCTGGCCAAGGGCGCGGTCGTGATGTCGCGCCAGAAGGTGATCGTGAAGCGCCTCGAAGCCATTCACAACTTCGGCGCGATGGACGTGCTGTGCACCGACAAGACCGGCACGCTCACGCAGGATCGCATCGTGCTCGAACGCCACACCAACGCCTGGGGCGAAGACTCCGACCACGTGCTGCAGCAGGCCTACCTCAATAGCTTTCACCAGACGGGGCTGAAGAACCTGCTCGACAAGGCCGTGCTCAGCCACGCCGAGGTGCAGCTCGACACGCAGCTGCAGACCGGCTGGCGCAAGGTCGACGAAGTGCCCTTCGACTTCTCGCGCCGCCGCATGTCGGTGGTGGTGGCGCACGGCGAGGACGAGCACCTGCTGATCTGCAAGGGCGCGCTCGAAGAGATCCTGTCGGTGTGCAGCTCGGTCGAACGCGGTGCCGAAGTGCTCGCACTCGACGCCGACGTGATGGCGCGCATCCACCGCGTGGCCTCGGAACTCAATGCCCAAGGCCTGCGCGTGGTGGCCGTCGCCAGCCGCACGCTGCATGCCGACGCGCGCAAGCCGGCCTACAGCGTGGCCGACGAAGCCGGGCTCACGCTGTTGGGCTACGTGGCCTTTCTCGATCCGCCGAAGGAATCGACCGCGCCCGCGCTGCAGGCGCTGGCCGCGCACGGCGTGGCGGTGAAGGTGCTGACCGGCGACAACGAGCTGGTCACGCGCAAGGTCTGCGGCGACGTCGGCATCGACGCCGGGCGCATGGTGCTGGGCCACGAGGTCGAGCGCATGAACGAGGCCGAGCTGCGGCAGGTGGTGGAGATGCGCCAGGTGTTCGCCAAGCTCACGCCCGCGCACAAGGAGCGCATCGTGCAGGCGCTGCATGCCAACGGCCACGTGGTCGGCTTCATGGGCGACGGCATCAACGACGCGCCCGCGCTGCGCGCCGCCGACATCGGCATCTCGGTGGACGGCGCGGTGGACGTGGCCAAGGAATCGGCCGACATCATCCTGCTCGAGAAGAGCCTGATGGTGCTGGAACAAGGTGTGGTCGAAGGCCGCCGCACCTTCGCCAACATGCTCAAGTACATCAAGATCACGGCCAGCTCGAACTTCGGCAACGTGTTCTCGGTGCTGGTGGCCAGTGCCTTCCTGCCCTTCCTGCCGATGCTGCCGCTGCACCTCCTGGTGCAGAACCTGCTGTACGACGTGTCGCAGATCGCGATCCCGTTCGACAACGTGGACGAAGAGTTCTTGAAGACGCCGCAGCGCTGGAACCCGGCCGACCTGGGCCGCTTCATGGTGTTCTTCGGGCCGCTGAGCTCGGTGTTCGACATCCTGACCTACACCGTGATGTGGTTCGTGTTCGCGGCCAATTCGGTGGAGCACCAGACGCTGTTCCAGTCGGGCTGGTTCATCGAGGGCCTGCTGTCGCAGACGCTGATCGTGCACCTGATCCGCACCCGCAAGATTCCGTTCCTGCAAAGCCGCGCGGCCTGGCCGCTGCTGGCCATGGGCGCGGCCATTGCTGCGGTCGGCATCTGGCTGCCGATGGGACCGCTGGCGCACTACTTCAAGCTGCAGGCGCTGCCGCTCGCGTACTTCCCGTGGCTGGTGCTGATGCTCGTCGGCTACGCGACGCTGACGCAGGCCGTGAAGGGCTGGTACGCGCGCAAGTACGGCTGGCAGTAAGACAAGAACCACCCGGCGGACGCAGGGTCGCGGCTGTCACACAAGGCCGCTACCCTGCTTCGCACACAGAGGATCAGGAGGATCACGCATGGAAGCCATTCGCCACATCAACCTGCCTTCGCTGCTGGACACCCTGGTCAGCGTGGGCGCGGCCTTTCTGCTGGGCTCGCTGATCGGCTTCGAGCGCCAGGTGCGCCAGCGCACCGCGGGGCTGCGCACCAACACGCTGGTGGCCGTGGGCGCGGCCGTGTTCGTCGACATGGCGGCCCGCCTGGGCGGCCCCGACGGCGCGGTGCGCGTGGTCGCCTACGTGGTCTCGGGCATCGGCTTTCTCGGTGCTGGCGCGATCATGAAGGAAGGCGCCAACATCACCGGCCTGAACACGGCCGCCACGCTGTGGGGATCGGCCGCGGTAGGTGCCTGCGCGGGCGCCGACCTGCTGGGCGAGGCGCTGATCGCCGCGCTCTTCGTGCTGGCGAGCAACACGCTGCTGCGGCCGGTGGTGAACCGCATCAACCGCCGCCCGGTGCACGAGGAATCGAGCGAGGCGACGTACACGGTGCGCGTGATCTGCTCACGCGCGGCACGGCCCGAGGTGATGGACCAGCTGCTGGTGCAGCTGGAAGCCGCGAACTACCCGGTGCGCGACATCGACCAGCACGCCTTCGGGCAGGCCGACACGGAGATTGCGGCGACGCTGTACGCCACCGCGGTCGAGCCCGAAGAGCTCGACCAGGTGATCGCGGAACTGGAAACGCTGGAAGGCGTCCAGCAGGCGTTCTGGAACGCCTCCGCCGAGGATTAAACGCCCAGGATCGAAACGGCCTTGGTGTTCAGATAGGCCTCGATCGCCTCGGGGCCACCTTCCGAACCGTAGCCCGAATCCTTCACGCCGCCGAACGGCATTTCCGGCGAGGGCGTGGCGGGCTGGTTGATCCACAGCATGCCCAGCTCGAGCTTCTGGCTCAGCAGGTGCGCGCTCTTGATCGACTTGGTGAAGGCGTAGCCAGCCAGGCCGAACGGCAGGCGGTTGGCTTCGGTGATGGCTTCTTCGAGCGTGTCGAAGCCGCGGATGGCGGCGATGGGGCCGAAGGGTTCGTTGTTGAACACGTCGGCGTCCAGCGGCACGTCGGTGATGACGGTGGGCGCGAAGAAGTTGCCGGTGTCGCCGACGCGTTCGCCGCCGGTCGCGACCGTGGCGCCCTTCTTGCGCGCGTCTTCCAGCACATGGGCCATGGCCGTGAGGCGGCGGGCGTTGGCCAGCGGGCCGAGGTTGGTGCCTTCGACCAGGCCGTCGCCGAGCTTGAGGCCTTCGGCGTGCTTGACCAGCAGGCTCGCGAACTCATGGCGCAGGCTGTTGTGCACCAGGAAGCGGGTCGGCGAGATGCAGACCTGGCCGGCGTTGCGGAACTTGGCGGCACCGGCGGCCTTGACGGCCAGCGCCACGTCGGCGTCTTCGGCCACGATCACCGGGGCGTGGCCGCCCAGTTCCATCGTGACGCGCTTCATGTGCGAACCGGCCAGCGCGGCCAGTTGCTTGCCCACCGGGGTGGAGCCGGTGAAGGTGACCTTGCGGATGATCGGATGCGCGATGAGGTAGCTCGAGATCTCGCCCGGGTTGCCGAACACCAGGCCCACCACGCCGCCCGGAATGCCGGCGTCGACAAAGGCCTTGAGCAGCGCGGCCGGCGAGGCCGGGGTCTCTTCGGGCGCCTTCACCAGGAAGGAGCAGCCGGTGGCCAGCGCGGCGCCGAGCTTGCGCACGATCTGGTTGACGGGGAAGTTCCACGGCGTGAAGGCCGCGACGGGGCCGACCGGCTCCTTGATGACCAGCTGCTGCGCGGCCAGGTTGCGCGAGGGCACGATGCGGCCGTACACGCGGCGGCCTTCGTCGGCGAACCATTCGATGATGTCGGCGGCGGCCATCATTTCGACCTTGGCTTCGCCCAGCGGCTTGCCTTGCTCCTGCGTCAGCAGCTTGGCGATGTCCAGGGCGCGTTCGCGGATCAGGCCGGCGGCGCGGCGCATCACGGCGGCGCGCTCGTTGGCGGGCGTGTCGCGCCAGGCTTCGAAGCCGCGCTGGGCGGCGGCCAGGGCGCGGTCGAGGTCGACGATGCTGGCGTGCGCCACCTTGCCGATGGCCTTGCCGGTGGCGGGGTTCAGCACGTCGAGCGTCTTGCCGTCGGCGGCGTCGACCCATTGGCCGTCGATCAGCAGGCGGGTGTCGGTGTAGGTGGCGGTCATGGCGAACTCTTTCCTTCGAGGACTGGATGGTGAAAACGAAACGGGAAATCGGGCGCGCGGCGCGGCACCCCGTGGGGGTGCGCATGCGACAACGGCGGCCAAGCGCCGCCGGGGCCGTAGATTAACCTGAGTTCACAAAGCTTGCCGGCGGCCCCCGCCAGGGGCCGGGGCACGCCTACAGCACGAGGATCGCGCGGAAGTCGTTGACGTTGGTGTTCGTCGGACCGGTCACGAACAGGTCGCCGATGGCATCGAAATAGCCGTAGGCGTCGTTGCGGTCGAGGTGGTCGGACAGCTTTTTTCCCTGCGCCGTGGCGCGCGCCAGGGTGTCGGGCGTGACGAAGGCGCCGGCGTTGTCTTCCACGCCGTCGATGCCGTCGGTGTCGGCCGCCAGCGCCCACACCTGCGGCTGGCCCATGAGCGCGCCCGCCAGGCCCAGGCAGAACTCGCCGGCCCGCCCGCCACGGCCCTTGGCCTGGCCGGGCTGGCGCGGGCGGATGGTGACGGTGGTTTCACCACCCGACAGGATGACGCAGGGCCGGGCGAAGGGCTCGCCGCGCAGGGCCACGGCGCGGGCGAGCGCCGCATGCACCTTGCCCACTTCGCGCGATTCGCCTTCCATTTCGTCGCTCAGCACGTGCACGCCGATGCCGGCGGCGCGCGCGGCCGCGGCGGCGGCTTCGAGCGACTGCTGCGGCGTGGCGATGAGGTGCGTGCTGTGGCCGGCGAACACGGCGTCGTCGGGCTTGGGGGTTTCAAGCGCGCCGCTTTCGAGCTGCGCACGCACGGGCGCCGGCACCTCGATACCGTAGCGATCGAGGATGGCCAGCGCGTCGGCGCAGGTGGTGGCGTCGGGCACGGTGGGGCCGCTGGCGATCACGGCCGGGTCGTCGCCGGGCACGTCGCTGATGGTGAGCGTGACCACGCGCGCCGGCGCGCAGGCCGCCGCGAGCCGACCGCCCTTGATGCGCGACAGGTGCTTGCGCACGCAGTTCATCTCGCCGATGTGGGCGCCGCTGTCGAGCAGCTGCTTGTTGATGCGCTGCTTGTCGGCCAGCGTGAGGCCTTCGGCCGGCAGCACCAGCAGCGACGAGCCGCCGCCGGAGATGAGGCACAGCACGAGGTCGTCGGCCGTGAGGCCTTGCGTGAGCGCCAGGATGCGCTCGGCCGCCTGCTGGCCGGCCGCGTCGGGCACGGGGTGCGCGGCCTCGACGATCTCGATGCGCTGCGGCACGCCTTCGGGGCGCGGCGGAATGTGGTCATAGCGCGTGACGACCAGGCCCGACAGCGGGGCGTCGGCCGGCCACAGCGCCTCGAGCGCCTGCACCATCGAGCCGCCGGCCTTGCCGGCGCCCAGCACCACGGTGCGGCCCTTGGGCGGCTGGGGCAGGTGCGCGCCCAGCGTGGACAGCGGCAGCGCGCGGTCCACCGCCACGCGGTACAGGTGTTCGAGGAAGGCGCGCGGGGCTTCGCGCGGATCGGGCGTAGCGGCGATGGCAGAGGGCGAGGTCGATGCGGTCATGGCTTGCGTGTTGTCTCCATTCGGCGATTGTGCGACGACCGGTGGCCCGCCCTCGCAGGCCACGGTCTTCTAGTTCGTCTTGGCGCCGGCCTGGAACCAGCGGCTGATCAACGCCCGCTCTTCGTCGGTGATGTTGGTCGCGTTGTTCATCGGCATGATCTTGGTCACCACGACCTGCTGGTAGATCGCCTGCGCATGCGCCGTCACCTGGTCGGGCGTGTCGACGCGCACGTTCTTCATCTGCACGGCCGCGCCGTGGCACATGAAGCAGCGCTGCTCCAGCACCTTCTGCACGTCCTGGTAGGCCACGGCGGGCGCGGCCTGGGCAGCGGTGGCCGCCACGGGCGCAGCGGGCTCGGGCTTCATCCACACGATGGTGAGGCCCAGCACCGCGATGCCGACCATGGCGTAGGGCAGCGGGTTGCCCGCGTTGCCCAGCTTGAAGCGGTGGCGCACCACGAAGAACTGCCGGATGGCCGCGCCGCCGAGCATGATCAGCAGCAGCACGATCCAGTTGTACTTGTGCGTGTAGGTGAAGCTGTAGTGGTTGCTCAGCATCGCGAACAGCACCGGCAGCGTGAAGTAGGTGTTGTGCACGCTGCGCTGCTTGCCGCGCTGGCCGTGCACCGGGTCGACCGGCCGGCCTTCGCGCAGCGCCTTCACGTTCTTGCGCTGGCCCGGGATGATCCAGAAGAACACGTTGCCGCTCATGGTGGTGGCCATCATGGCGCCCACCAGCAGGAAGGCCGCGCGGCCCGCGAACCACTGGCAGGCCAGCCAGGTCGCGAAGGCGATGAAGACCGCGATCAGCACGCCGACGATGGTGTCGCCGTTCTTGCGGCGCCCGAAGATCTGGCAGATGCCGTCGTAGACCATCCAGAACACGACGAAGAAGGCCAGCGCCACGGCAATGGCGGCGCCGGGCTGCCAGTCCATCTTGCTCTTGTCGATGAGGTACGTGCTCGCGTTCCACAGGTACGACATCGTGAAGAGCGCAAAGCCCGTGAGCCAGGTCGAGTAGCTCTCCCAGTACGACCAGTGCAGATGGTCGGGCAGCTTCTTGGGCGCCAGCGCGTACTTCTGGCTGTTGTAGAAGCCGCCGCCGTGCACGGCCCATTGCTCGCCGCCCACGCCCTTGTCGAGCGATTCCTGGTCCTGCGGCTTCTCGAGGCTGTTGTCCAGCATCACGAAGTAGAAGGAGGCGCCGATCCAGGCGATGGCGGTGATGACGTGGACCCAGCGCAGCAGCAGGTTGGCCCAGTCGAGGTAATAGCTTTCCATGTGCTCTCTCTCAACCCTGTTGGCGCGTGGGGGCGCCAAGGAGGGGTTTCAGCCTGCTCACCACCGCGGGCGCTGTAAGCAGAGAAAGTGCCGCGAACGCAGGTCCGTTGAAATGGACCTCGCTCCGCTGCGGCTTGTTGTGGACCGAAAGTGTATACAGTTTTGGCACGAGGCGGGATGCTATTTGCGGCGTCTCCGCCAAGGGAAAACCCTGTTCAGCCCAGCGATTGCAACAACTGTGCCGCCACGGCGACCGCGATCACCTCGGGTTCCTTGCCCGTGATGCCGGGCACGCCGATCGGGCAGGTGACGCGCGCCAGCTCGTCGGCCGTGAAGCCGCGTGCCTCCAGCCGGTGGCGGAAGGTGGCCCACTTGGTCTTGCTGCCGATGAGGCCGATGTAGGGCAGGTCGTTGCGCGCGCGCAGGCGCTTCAGGCAGGCGATGACGATGTCCAGGTCTTCGGCATGGCTGAAGCTCATGATCAGCACGCGGCTGCCGGGCGCGAGCGCGGCCACCGCGTCCTGCACGGGCTCGGAGTGCTCGGTGTCGATCTGCGCGGGCAGTGCGTCGGGGAACACGCCGTCGCGGCTGTCGATCCAGCGCACCGAGAACGGCAGCACGGCCAGCAGACGCGCCAGCGCGGCGCCCACATGGCCGCCGCCGAACAGCGCGACGGGCTCGAGTTGCGCGACCAATTCCTTTTGCAGCGCGGGCGCGTCGGCCGCGCCGATGCGCCGGTAGGTCAGGAACATCACGCCGCCGCAGCACTGGCCCAGGCTCGGGCCCAGCGGGTAGCGCTGCACGCCGTCGAGGCTGCGGGTGCCGGCCAGGATCTCGCGCGCTTCCTGCGTGGCCTGGAACTCGAGCTGTCCGCCGCCGATGGTGGCCGTGAGGCCGTCTGCCCAGACAGCCATCCAGGTACCGGCCTCGCGCGGGGCCGAGCCCTGCGTCGATTCAACGCGCACCAGAACCGCGTCTTCATCTCGAAGACGCGCCAGCAATTGATCGACCGCACCGTTCATGACCGATACCTTCGGTTGCCGAGGCTGCAACAACTCACGGTATAACCCCGGCGATGATGACGAACCGCCAGCTTACGCCGCGCCGCCTCGCCTGGGCCGCCACTGTTCTTTCCGCCTTGTGGCTCGCCGGCTGCGGCTCGACGGGCTCGGTGCCCGGCCAGTTGAGCGGCGCCAGCAGCGCACAGGGCAGCGGCCCCGCGCCGCGCGCCTCCAGCGCGGCCACCGCGCGCGAGTACCGCCGCGACGCCGCACGCCACATCTACAACGCCAACCCCTCGCGCATCTACAAGGGCCAGATGCCGCCGCTGCTGTACGCGGTCGGCACGCTGCAGGTGAACCTGGACGCCGGCGGCAAGGTGATCTCGATGCACTGGCTGCGCGCGCCCAAGCATGCGCCCGAGGTGATCGCCGAGATCGAGCGCGCCGTGCTGCAGGCCGCGCCCTTCCCGCCCGCCCAGCGCCTGGGCGCAGTCACGTGGACCGACACCTGGCTGTGGGACAAGAGCGGGCGCTTCCAGCTCGACACCCTGACCGAAGGGCAGCAACAAGGCGACTGACCTCAGGAGCCGCGGTACGTGGAGTAGCTCCACGGGCTGACCAGAAGCGGCACGTGGTAGTGCTGGTCGGTGTGCGCCACGCCGAAGTCCAGCGCCACCTTGTTCAGGAAGTTCGGCTCCGGCAGCTTGACGCCGCGGGCCTTGAAGTAACCCGCCACGTCGAACACCAGGCGGTAGGTGCCGACCTTGATCGAGTTGTTGTCGTAGAGCGGACCGTCGCTGCGGCCGTCCGAATTCAGCGTGAAGCGCTTCACCAGCGTCGCGGCGTCGCCGTCGGTGGTGTACAGCGCCACCTCCATGCCGGCCGCGGGGCCGCCGTGCATCGTGTCCAGTACGTGAGTGCTCAAGCCCATGAGGCCTCCTTCAAAGGGTGTCGGATCGGTGAGATCAGAGTGCGGGAAATTCCGGTGGACAAAAGTGTATACAGTTACCGGCTTTGGGTCTATCATGAAAAACATGGAGTCCTCCACCACCCGTTCGATCGTCGATGCCCTCACGAAGGCCATCGTCGAGCACCGCCTTCAGCCCGGCACCAAGCTCGCCGAGCAGAAGCTGGCCGATCACTTCGGCGTGTCGCGCACCTTGGTGCGCCAGGCGCTGTTCCAGCTCTCGCAGAACAAGCTGATCCGGCTCGAGCCGGCGCGCGGCGCCTTCGTGGCCGCGCCCGCCGTCGACGAGGCCAAGCAGGTGTTCGCCGTGCGCCGCATGCTCGAGGCCGAAATGACCCGCGCCTTCGTGCGCAGCGTCACGCCCGCCAAGATCAAGGCGCTCAAGGAGCACGTGGCGCTCGAGAAATCGGCCGTCGGCGGCGAAGACGTGTCGGGCCGCACCGAACTGCTGGGCGACTTCCACGTGCGCATGGCCGAGCTCATGGGCAACCAGGTGCTGGCGCAAATATTGGGCGAGCTGATCTCGCGCTGCGCCCTCATCACGCTCATGTACCAGAGCACCAGCGCCGCCGAGCACTCCAACGACGAGCATGCCGACATCGTGAAGGCGCTGGCCGCCCGCGACGAGGAACTCGCCGTGCGCCTCATGACCGAGCACCTGGAACACGTCGAGGCCAACCTCACCTTCGACCGCAAGGTCCCGACCAACGACATCTCCCTCGCGCTGTCCTGATCCACACCATGACCGTCTACGACACCACCCTGCCCTACCCGCGCGACCTGATCGGCTACGGCCGCAACCCGCCCCATGCCCGCTGGCCCGGCGGCGCGCGCGTGGCGGTGCAGTTCGTCCTCAATTACGAAGAAGGCGGCGAGAACGCCACGCTGCACGGCGACGCGGGCTCGGAGCAGTTCCTTTCCGAGATGTTCAACCCGGCGAGCTTCCCCGACCGGCACATCAGCATGGAAGGCATCTACGAGTACGGCTCGCGCGCCGGCGTGTGGCGCATCCTGCGCGAGTTCGAAAAGCGCGGCCTGCCGCTCACCGTCTTCGGCGTGGGCATGGCGCTGCAGCGCTACCCCGAGCTCACCGCCGCCTTCAAGGAACTCGGCCACGAGATCGCCTGCCACGGCTGGCGCTGGATTCATTACCAGAACCTCGACGAAGCCACCGAGCGCGAGCACATGCGCCTGGGCATGGAAGCCATCGAAAAGCTCACCGGCGAGCGCGCGCTCGGCTGGTACACCGGCCGCGACAGCCCGCGCACGCGCCGCCTCGTGGCCGACTACGGCGGCTTCGAGTACGACAGCGACTACTACGGCGACGACCTGCCCTTCTGGATGAAGGTGCAGAAGACCGACGGCAGCGTCGTGCCCCAGCTCATCGTGCCCTACACGCTCGACTGCAACGACATGCGCTTTGCGCTGCCGCAGGGCTACTCGCACGCCGACCCGTTCTTCCAGTACATGAAGGACACCTTCGACGCGCTGTACGCCGAAGGCGACCCGAACGGCGACGACAGCCCCAAGATGATGAGCATCGGCATGCACTGCCGTCTGCTCGGCCGCCCCGGCCGCATCACGGCGCTGCAGCGCTTTCTCGATCACATCGCCACGCACGACAAGGTCTGGGTCTGCCGCCGCGTCGACATCGCACGCCACTGGAAGCAGGCACATCCTTTCGAAGCCGGAGCCGCATCATGAGCACCCCTCTCCTCACCCTTGCCCAACTCAACGCCGCAGGGCCGGCCGCCGCCGTCGCCATGCTCGACGGCGTGTACGAACACTCGCCCTGGATCGCGCAGCGCGCGCTGGTGCAGCGCCCCTTCCGCTCGCTCGCGCATCTGAAGCATGCGCTGGTGCAGGCGTTGGCCGCGTCGTCGGCCGACGAGCAGATCGGCCTGATCCGCGCCCACCCCGAGCTCGCCGGCAAGGCCATGGTCAGCAAGACGCTCACCGCCGAGTCGACCAACGAGCAGAACAAGGCCGGCCTGACCGACTGCACGCCCGAAGAGTTCGCGCAGATCCAGAAGCTCAACGCCGACTACAACGCCAAGTTCGGCTTCCCGTTCATCCTGGCCGTGCGCGGCCCGCGCGGCACGGGTCTCGCCAAGCGCGAGATCATCGAGACCTTCGCGCGCCGGCTGCACAACCACCCGAGCTTCGAACTCGGCGAGGCGCTGCGCAACATCCACCGCATCGCCGAGATCCGCCTGAACGACAAGTTCGGCGCCGACATCACGCTCGGCAACGACGTGTGGGACTGGCAGGAACAGCTGTCGGTGCACACCGACCCCGGCTATGCCGAGAAGGGCCAGCTCACCGTCACTTACCTGACCGACGCGCACCGCGCCTGCGCCGCGAACATCTCGGGCTGGATGCGCGACTGCGGCTTCGACTCCGTGCACATCGATGCCGTGGGCAACGTGGTCGGCCGCTACGAAGGCGCCACGCCCGACGCCAAGACCCTGCTCACCGGCTCGCACTACGACACCGTGCGCAACGGCGGCAAGTACGACGGCCGCCTGGGCATCTTCGTGCCCATGGCCTGCGTGCGCGAACTCAAGCGCCAGAACCGCCGCCTGCCCTTCGCCTTCGAGGTCGTCGGCTTTGCCGAAGAAGAAGGCCAGCGCTACAAGGCCACCTTCCTCGGCTCGGGTGCGCTCATCGGCCACTTCGATCAGCGCTGGCTCGACCAGAAAGATGCCGACGGCATCACCATGCGCGAGGCCATGCAGCATGCCGGCCTGAAGGAAGAAGACATTCCGAAGATCCAGCGCGACCCCGCGCGCTACCTCGGCTTCGTCGAGGTGCACATCGAGCAGGGCCCCGTGCTCACCGAGCTCGACCTGCCGCTGGGCATCGTCACCTCCATCAACGGCAGCGTGCGCTACGTGGGCGAAGTCATCGGCATGGCCAGCCACGCCGGCACCACGCCCATGGACCGCCGCCGCGACGCCGCCGCCGCCGTGGCCGAACTCATCCTCTACACCGAGCAGCGCGCCGCGAAAGACGGCGACTCGGTCGGCACCGTGGGCATGCTCGAAGTGCCGAGTGGTTCGATCAACGTCGTGCCTGGCCGCTGCAAGTTCAGCCTCGACCTGCGCGCGCCCAACAACGCGCAGCGCGACGCGCTGGCCAACGACGTGGTCGCCGCACTGAAGGACATCTGCGAACGCCGCGGCGTGCGCTACGAGCTCGAGGAAACCATGCGCGCCGCCGCCGCGCCGAGCGAACCCGCCTGGCAGCAGCGCTGGGAACAGGCCGTCGATGCGCTGGGCATTCCGCTTTTCCGCATGCCCAGCGGCGCCGGCCACGACGCCATGAAGCTGCACGAGGTGATGCCGCAGGCCATGCTCTTCGTGCGCGGCATCAACTCGGGCATCAGCCACAACCCGCTCGAGTCGAGCACCAACGACGACATTCAATTGGCCGTGCAAGCATTCCAGTTGCTGCTGGACAACCTCGCCGCCGAACAAGCCCACTGACCGACCCCACAAGAACAACCACCATGACCGACTACGCCAAACTCGACGCCTGGATCGACGCCCACTTCGACGAGGAAGTGCAATTCCTGCAGCAACTGGTGCAGGTGCCCACCGACACCCCGCCCGGCAACAACGCACCGCACGCCGAGCGCACCGCCGAGCTGCTGAAGGACTTCGGCCTCGACGCCGAGAAGCACGCCGTGCCCGCGCAGGACGTGAAGGACTACGGCCTCGAATCGATCACCAACCTGATCGTGCGCCGCACCTACGGCAACGGTGGTCGCACCGTGGCGCTCAACGCCCATGGCGACGTGGTGCCGCCCGGCGAAGGCTGGACGCACGACCCGTACGGCGGCGAGATCGTCGATGGCAGCCTGTACGGCCGCGCCGCCGCCGTCAGCAAGAGCGACTTCGCCAGCTTCACCTTCGCGCTGCGCGCCCTCGAGGCCGTGGCCAAGCCCACCCAGGGCAGCATCGAGCTGCACTTCACCTACGACGAAGAGTTCGGCGGCATCCTCGGCCCGGGCTGGCTGCTCGAGAAGGGTCTGACCAAGCCCGACCTCATGATCGCGGCCGGCTTCAGCTACGAAGTGGTCACCGCCCACAACGGCTGCCTGCAGATGGAAGTGACCGTGCACGGCAAGATGGCCCACGCCGCCGTGCCCACCACCGGCATCGACGCACTGCAGGGCGCCACCAAGATCCTGAACGCGCTGTACGCGCAGAACACGCTCTACCAGAAGGTCACGTCGAAGGTCGAGGGCATCACGCACCCGTACCTGAACGTGGGCCGCATCGAGGGCGGCACCAACACCAACGTCGTGCCCGGCAAGGTCGTGTTCAAGCTCGACCGCCGCATGATCCCCGAAGAGAACCCGGTCGAGGTCGAAGCCAACATCCGCCAGGTGATCGCCGATGCCGCCGCCGAAAGCGCGGGCATCACGGTCGAGATCAAGCGCATGCTGCTCGCCAACTCCATGAAGCCGCTGGCCGGCAACAAGCCGCTGGTCGACGCGATCCAGAAGCACGGCGGCGAGCTGTTCGGCGAGCCGATCAAGGCCATGGGCACGCCGCTGTACACCGACGTGCGCCTGTACGTCGAAGCCGGCATTCCCGGCGTGATCTACGGCGCCGGCCCGCGCACCGTGCTCGAGTCGCACGCCAAGCGCAGCGACGAGCGCGTGGTGCTCGAAGACCTGCGCCGCGCGACCAAGGTGGTGGCGCGCACGCTGAGCGACCTGCTGGCCTGAACGCCCTGAACTGCGACTGAAAGCGCATGCCTTCGGGCGTGAACTTTCATCGCAGTTTCATCGAAGCGTCACGACAGGATTTCAGACTCCGGGGTTCTCCGGCGGATGCGCTTTCACGCCATCCGCCTCGTTGAAATCCCGATGCGACGGCCAGCCATGCGCTGGCCGCTGCTGCTTGTGTCGCCATGAAAATCCTGCCTCCCGCACCCCGCCTTCGCACCACGCTTTTCTCTTCGCTCGCGCTCGGCGCGGCCCTGCTGACCGCCTGCGGCGGCGGCTCCGGCGGTGGTGCGCCGTTCGCCGGCCTGCCCATTGCACCGCCGCCCCCCGCACCGGCGCCCTCTCCCGCCGCGCCACCACCGGCCGCACCCGCCGGCCGCTGGACCGTGGGCGACCTGCATGTCCACACCATCCAGTCGGAGGACACGCAGCAGATTTCCACGCTCGACCAGGTGCTCGCCAAGGCCTTCGACACCTTCGGCCTCGACTGGGTCGCGCTGTCGGACCACCTGCGCATGTCTTCCTATGACAACGACGGCCGCAAGCTGGACCCAGCGATTCCGTTCTCGCGAGGCATGGCCCTCTACCAGGTGCCGCGCATCAAGGCACTGCAGGCCGGCGGCAAGTACACCGACAAGACGATCTTCGCGTCCTTCGAGTGGGACATGGCCACGCACGACCACGGCAACGTCGGCATCCTGACCGACAGCCCGATGTCGGACGCGGCACTCAAGGCTGTGAGCCAGTTCGAATACCTGTTCACCAACCGCGACCCCGCGCTGTTCCCGGCCGCCGATGTCGCGGCATGGAACGCCAAGGATGCGCGCGCCTTCACCACGCACGAAGACGTGCTCAAGGCCATCGCCTGGCTAAAGAAGAACTACCCCGACAGCAGCTACCTGCAGATCAACCACCCCTCGCGCAACCCCGGCAAGTACACAGCCGCCCAGCTGCGCGAGATGAACGATGCCGCGCCCGACATCGTGTTCTCGCTCGAAGGCATGGTCGGCAACCAGATGGAGCCTGACCGCGGCGGCTACAACAGCGCCTACACGCCAGCCAACCTGCCCTCGCGCACCTACGGCGGCGTCGACTACCTCGTCGCCAAACTCGGCGGCACCTGGGACGCCCTGCTGTCCGAAGGACGCCGCATCTGGAACACGGCCGATTCCGACTACCACTTCACGACCTCCAAGGGCCTGTACAGCAGCGGCTACGCGCCCGGCGAGTACGCCAGGAACCACCTCTGGGGCGACATCAAGGACCCGAAGTCGCTGCTCACCGCGATGCGTTCGGGCAAGCTCTTCGCGGTCAACGGTGGCCTGATCGACGCGCTCGACTTCAAGGTGCAAAGCGCCAAGGGTGCCGGCGAGATGGGCACCGAAGTGAGCGCCAAACCCGGCGAAGACCTGAAGATCACCATCCGCTTCAAGAGCCCCGAGCGCAACAACTTCGAGTACCAGCTCGGCAGCGGCGTGTACGCCAACGTGAAGCCGGTGGTCGACCACATCGACCTCATCGCAGGCGACGTGACCGGCCGCGAACTCCCGGGCACGCCCGGCTATGCACGCGACACCAACCCGACGACCCGCGTGGTCAAGCGCTTCACCCGCGCCGACTGGACGCTCGACGCCGAAGGCTATTTCGCGGTGAGCTACACCGTGAAGGCCGGCAACAACCAGTACTTCCGCCTGCGCGGCACCAACCTGGGCACCGACGTGCCGAACGAAACCGCGGGCGGCGAGCCGCTGTTCGATGCACGCACGCCCACGCCGGCCGGCGACGACCCGGTCACGCGCTTCAATGCGATCAATGCGCGCAACTACAACGACCTGTGGTTCTATTCGAATCCGGTGTTCGTGAAGGTGGCGGCGCAGTAGGCGGCCCCCCCTCGCCCCGGCCTCCAAGGCGCCATGTCCCTCGCGGGGCATGGCGCTTTTTCTTTGCCCCGGCCCGCCCCGCATCAGGGAATCTACGGATATATGATTCCCCGCATGGTCTTGATTGGGTTCAATTTTTGTATACAAATAACGCACCCATAAAGACGGCGCGAAATTTGCGTCAAAAAGTCCCTCATCCCAACCAAGTACGAGGAAAGACCATGAGCACAGTCGCCAGCCATGCCCCCGCCGGGGCCAGCGAAGCCGGCATCGCGCCGCACGCGGAATCGAATGCCCTCATCAAGCCGGGCTACGACCCGCGCCTGACCAACGAGGACCTCGCCCCGCTCAAGAAGCAGACCTGGGGGCAATACAACATCTTTGCGTTCTGGATGTCCGACGTGCACAGCGTGGGCGGCTACATCACGGCCGGCAGCCTGTTCGCGCTGGGCCTGTCGAGCTGGCAGGTGCTGGTGGCGCTGCTGGTGGGCATCGTCATCGTGCAGGTCTTCTGCAACCTGGTGGCCAAGCCCAGCCAGGTGACCGGCGTGCCCTACCCCGTGGTGTGCCGCGCCTCGTTCGGCGTGCTGGGCGCCAACATCCCGGCCATCATCCGCGGGCTGATCGCGGTGGCCTGGTACGGCGTGCAGACCTACCTGGCGTCGGCGGCCTTCATGGTGCTGGCGCTGCACATGGCACCCGGCCTGGCACCGTACGCCGATGTCGCGCAGTACGGCTTCGTCGGCCTCTCGGCCCTGGGCTGGGTGGCGTTCATGGTCATGTGGGTGCTGCAGGCCTTCGTGTTCTGGCACGGCATGGAAGCGATTCGCAAGTTCATCGACTGGGCCGGCCCGGCGGTGTACGTGGTGATGGCGGTGCTGTGCGGCTGGCTGGTGTGGAAGGCCGGCTGGAGCAACATCGACCTGAACCTGGGCGGCATCAAGTTCCAGGGCTGGGACGCGCTGCCGGTGATGCTCTCGGCCATCGCGCTGGTGGTGAGCTACTTCAGCGGCCCGATGCTCAACTTCGGCGACTTCTCGCGCTACGGCAAGAGCTTCGACGCGGTGAAGAAGGGCAACTTCTGGGGCCTGCCGGTCAACTTCGTGTTTTTCTCGCTGCTCACGGTGATCACCACGGCGGCCACGCTGCCCGTTTTTGGTGAACTGATCACCGACCCGGTGCACACCGTGGGCAAGATCGACAGCACCACGGCCGTGGTGCTGGGCGCGCTGACCTTCATGATCGCCACCATCGGCATCAACATCGTGGCCAACTTCGTGTCGCCGGCCTTCGACTTCTCGAACGTGGCGCCGCAGCACATCAGCTGGCGCACGGGCGGCATGATCGCCGCGGTGGGCTCGGTGTTTCTCACGCCCTGGAACCTTTACAACAGCCCCGAGGTCATCCACTACACGCTGGACGTGCTGGGCTCGTTCATCGGCCCGCTGTTCGGCATCCTGATTGCCGATTACTACATCGTGCGCAAGCAGCAGATCGACGTCGACGCGCTCTACACCATGAGCAAGCAGGGCAAGTACTGGTACAGCGGCGGCTACAACCCGAAGGCGATCCAGGCGCTGGTGCCCTCGGCCCTCGTGCCCATCCTGTGCGTGATGGTGCCGACGCTGCGCGGCGCCGCCAACTATGCGTGGTTCATCGGCATGGGCCTGGGCTTCGTGCTCTACGTGCTCTTGAACCGCAACAACAAGACTTGAGAAACTGACCGAAGAAGGGACCGCGCCGTGCGCATCAAGATCATCAACCCCAACACCACCTGGAGCATGACCGAGAAGATCGGTGCCTGCGCCCGCGCGGTGGCGCACGCCGGCACCGAGATCGTGGCCGTGAGCCCGGCCATGGGGCCGGTCTCCATCGAGAGCCACTACGACGAGGCGCTGGCCGTTCCGGGGTTGCTGCAGGAGATCGCCGCGGGCGAGCGCGACGGTATCGACGGCTACGTGATCGCCTGCTTCGGCGACCCGGGCCTGAAGGCGGCGCGCGAGCTGGCGCGCGGCCCGGTGGTGGGCATCGCCGAGGCGGCGATGCACCTGGCCAGCATGATCGGCAGCCGCTTCAGCGTCGTGACCACGCTGGGGCGCACCATGGGCCAGGCCTGGCACCTGGCCGAGATCTACGGCATGGAGCGCTTCTGCGCCAACGTGCGCGCCTGCGAGCTGCCGGTGCTCGAGCTGGAAGAGCCGGGCTCCAACGCCCGCGAGCGCATCGTCGACGAGTGCCGGCGCGCGCTCGAAGAAGACGGCGCCGACTGCATCGTGCTCGGCTGCGCCGGCATGACCGACCTGTGCGCGCACATCGAGCAGGTGCTCGGCGTGCCGGTGATCGACGGCGTGGCCGCGGGCACCAAGCTCATCGAATCGCTGGTGGCGCTGAAGCTGCGCACCAGCAAGCGCGGCGAGCTGGCAAGGCCCTTGCCCAAGCCGATGATCGGCGCGCTCGAAGGCTTCACCCTCACGCGCTGAGCCACAATCGACGGATGCCCCGCGCCAGTTCCAAAACCTCCGTCCCTTCCGCCGCCCCCGTTGCCGCACCGGCCGAGAACGGCGCGGCGCCGGCCGACAAGAACAGTTCCATCGAGAGCATCGCCAACGACATCGCCACCGCGATCGTCGAGAAGCGCCTGCCGCCCGGCACCTGGCTGCGCGAAGAGGCGCTGGGCCGCGTCTACTCGGTGAGCCGCACCAAGGTGCGCGCGGCGCTGCTGATGCTGTCGAAGGACAAGCTCATCGAGATGATTCCCGACAAGGGCGCCTTCGTCTGCCAGCCCACGGTGGACGAGGCGCGCGAGGTGTTCGCGGTGCGCCGCATCCTCGAGCGCGAGGTGGTGCGCCTGTTCATCGCCAACGCCCGACCACGCGACTACCAGACGCTCGAGCAGCACATCAAGTTCGAACGCACCGCGCTGCGCCAGAGCACCACCATGGGCACGGTGCGCGAGAAATTGCTGGGCGACTTCCATGTGGCGCTGGCCGAAGCCACCGGCAACCACACGCTGGCCGAGATGGTGCGCGAACTCGTGGCGCGCAGCTCGCTGATCGCGATGCTCTACCACTCCTCGAACGACCCGCACTGCTCGTCCGACGAGCATTCCGACTTCCTGCGCCTGTGCCGCAAGGGCGACGTGGAAGCGGCCGTGACCTGCATGATCGAGCACCTCGAACGCATCGAGGCCAGCCTCGAACTGGGCACCGAGAAGCCTGATCGCCAGCTCGACCTGGTCAAGGCGCTGCTGGCCTGAGCCCGCGTCGCTGACGCGCGCCCCACTCCCAATACCTGAGAGCCGGCCAGAAGGCCGGATGCCTTGGCGCGCGCCTCCCACAGCGCTTCTTCGCCGGATTCGGGTTTACCTGAATCCGGATTGCCGCATAAATTGTATACAGTTTCGCGTACACAACTGGTGTGCGCGACGGCTCTGCGACGCGCATCACTGCTCCGTTCCCCTCGCCGCGCCAGGAGACAACGATGACGGCAGATTCCCTTTCCAGCAATGTCCATCCCGTGGACCAGCGCCTGCCTTCGGGCAAGCTCGCGGCCCTCGGCCTGCAGCACGTGCTCGTGATGTATGCGGGCGCCGTCGCGGTGCCGCTCATCGTGGGCCGCGCGCTCAAGCTCTCGCCCGACGAGGTCGCGCTGCTGATCTCGGCCGACCTGTTCTGCTGCGGCATTGCCACGCTGATCCAGGCGCTGGGCGCCACGCAGTGGTTCGGCATCAAGCTGCCCGTGATGATGGGCGTGACCTTCGCCTCGGTGGCGCCCATGGTCGCCATCGCCAACGCCAACCCCGGGCAGAACGGGGCGCAGCTGCTGTTCGGCGCCATCATCGGCGCGGGGGTGATATCGATACTGATCGCGCCGCTGGTGAGCCGCATGCTGCGGTTCTTCCCGCCGGTGGTGACGGGCACGATCATCGCGGTCATCGGCATCAGCCTGATGCGCGTGGGCATCAACTGGATCTTCGGCAACCCCGTGGGCCCGACGGCGCCCGCGCTGGTCGACCCGGTGTACGCCAAGTGGCTGGCCGAGGTCACCTCGCCGGGCAGCTCGATTCCTGCGGTGCCCAAGGGCTTCGCGATCATGCCCACGGTGCCCAACCCCAAGTACGCCGACCTGTCGGGCTTCGGCGTGGCCGCGCTGGTGCTGGTGTCGATCCTCCTGATCGTGAAGTACGCCAAGGGCTTCATCGCCAACATCTCGGTGCTGCTGGGCATCGTGATCGGCGCGGTGGTGGCCTCGCTCACCGGCCTCATGACCTACGAGAAGGTCGGCAAGGCCGCCTGGGTCGACATCGTGCTGCCCTTCCACTTCGGCATGCCGCTGTTCGACCCGATCCTGATCCTCACGATGACGCTCATCATGATCGTCGTGATGATCGAGTCCACCGGCATGTTCCTCGCGCTGGGCGAAATGACCGACCGCAAGATCAGCCAGCAAGACCTGGCCAAGGGCCTTCGCACCGACGGCCTGGGCACGCTCATCGGCGGCATCTTCAACACCTTCCCGTACACCAGCTTCTCGCAGAACGTGGGTCTGGTGGCCGTCACCGGCATCAAGAGCCGCTATGTCTGCGTGGCCGGCGGCGTGATCCTGATCGTGCTGGGCCTGCTGCCGAAGATGGCCGCGCTGGTCGAGTCGCTGCCCACCGTGGTGCTCGGCGGCGCGGGCCTCGTGATGTTCGGCATGGTCGCCGCCACCGGCATCCGCATCCTGTCGGGCGTGGACTTCAAGACCAACCGCCACAACGCCATGATCGTCGCCGTGTCGATCGGCGTCGGCATGATTCCGCTCATCGCCCCCAACTTCAAGCAGTGGATGCCGCACTCGATCCACTCGCTGATCGAGTCGGGCATCCTGCTGGCGTCGATCACGGCCGTGCTGCTGAACCTGTTCCTCAACGGTGCGAAGCACGACGAAGAAGCGGTGATCGCGGCGGCCAAGCACGCCGACGCGCACTGATGAACTAGATCATCGCCAACGGCGTCTTGCGCTTCGGCACCGGATAGATCCGGTCCAGCGCCGCCAGGGTCGTCGCATCGAGCTGCAGCTCGGCGGCGGCCCTGTTTTCTTTCAGGTGCGCGCTGCGCACCGCCTTCGGAATCGCCGCCACGCCGGGGCGCGCGATGACCGCGGCCAGCGCCAGTTGCGCGGCGCTCACGCCGAGGTCGGCCGCCAACGTGCCCAATGCCTCGTCGCCCGCCAGCGCGCCCTGGTCGATCGGGCTGTAGGCCATCAGCGGCATGCCGCGTTCGCGCTGCCAGGGCAGCAGGTCGAACTCGGGGCCGCGCTCGCCGAGCGACAGGTACACCTGGTTGGCCGCGCAGGCCGGGCCTTGGCCGATGACCTGCGCCAGTTCCCGCATGTCGTCGGTGTCGAAGTTGCTCACGCCCCAGTGGGCGATGCGGCCGGCCGCGACCAGTTCGTGCATCGCCTCGACCGTGTGCGCCAGCGGGTGGTTGCCGCGCCAGTGCAGCAGGTACAGGTCGATGCGCTCCAACCCCAGCCGCGCCAGGCTGCGCTCGCAAGCCTGCCCCGTGCCGCGGCGGCTGGCGTTGTGCGGGTAGACCTTGCTGACGATGAAGAGCGCGTCGCGCTGCACATCGCCCGCGCGCAGCGCCTCGGCCACGGCCTGACCGACCACCGTCTCGGCGCCGCCTTCGCCGTACATCTCGGCCGTGTCGATCAGGCGGTAGCCCAGGCCGATGGCCTCGCGCACCGCGGCCACCTCGGCCGCGCGACGGGTGGCGTCTTCGCCCATGCGCCAGGTGCCGAGACCGAGAACCGGCATCTCGCCGCCGGTGGGGAGTGGAAGTGTTCGCATGGGCACGATGGTACGCAGGCCCTCGCGGCGGGTGCCCGGGTGCGGGTTTTCCGCCCCCGGCGCCTTCTAATTTTTCGAAGCTCAAGTCAGTTCGATGACCATCAATTGCTTATCTTCCGCCGTGTTCTGGCGTTTTTGCCTTCGCTTTTTGTCAATGCCCGGTGGGTGCCAACCCCCATCGCGCGCGCCCCACCCGCTCCTAGAATTTTTTGACGGCCCGGTGTCACAAGCGTCGGCGCTCTTATCGAAACGGTTCAGGAACAGGTTGAGTCAATGCAGCAGAAGCAAAAGCACAGGATTGCCGTCATTCCCGGAGACGGCATCGGCGTCGAAGTCATGCCCGAGGGCCTTCGCGTGCTCGACGCGGTCAGTCGGCGCTTCGGCATCGATTTCGCGTACGACCATTTCGACTGGGGCTCCGATCACTACGTGCGCACCGGCCTGATGATGCCGGCCGACTGGGCCGACAAGATCCAGGGCCACGACGCCATCTACTTCGGTGCCGTGGGCGATCCCGCCAAGGTGCCCGACCACATTGCCGTGTGGGGCCTGCTCATCAAGATCCGCCGCGACTTCGACCAGTACGTCAACCTGCGCCCCGTGCGCCTGATGCCCGGCGTGCCCGGACCGCTGGCGCACCGCAAGCCGGGCGACATCGACTTTCTCGTCGTGCGCGAGAACACCGAAGGCGAATACACCTCGGTGGGCGGGCGCCTGTTCGAAGGCACGCCGCGCGAGATGGCGATCCAGGAAGCCGTGTTCACCCGCGTGGGCGTCGACCGCATCATCGACTACGCGTTCCAGCTCGCCAACCGCCGCAAACGCAAGAACCTGGTGGCCGCCACCAAGTCGAACGGCATCTCGATCACCATGCCCTACTGGGACGAGCGCCTGGCCGAGATCGCCACGCGCTACCCCGACGTGGCCACGAGCAAGTACCACATCGACATCCTGTGCGCGCACTTCGTGCAGCACCCCGACTGGTTCGATGTGGTCGTGGCCTCCAACCTGTTCGGCGACATCCTCTCCGACCTGGGCCCGGCCTGCACCGGCACCATCGGCATCGCGCCCAGCGCCAACCTGAACCCCGAGCGCAAGTTCCCCTCGCTGTTCGAGCCCGTGCACGGCTCGGCGCCCGACATCGCGGGCAAGGGCATTGCCAACCCCATCGGCCAGATCTGGTCGGCCGCGCTCATGCTCGACCACCTGGGCGACAACGACCCCGTGTACGCACAAGCCTCGGCGGCAGTGCTCTCGGCGATCGAGACCGTGCTCAGCGAAGGCCCGCGCACGCGCGACATGGGCGGCACCGCCAACACGGTGGACGTGGGCCGCGCGATTGCCGAGTGCATCGCTTCGGCATGACACCTCCCGACCCTCTTTTTCGCAGGAAGCGAAACGCGCTGCGCACACCCGCAGCGTGCCCCCGTGCCCAGGGCACTGGGTGCTTCCCGCAGCGAAATCAAGGAGGAGGCCGAAGGCCGGGGGACATTCGCGGAGGGAAGTACCCGGTGGCCTGGGCACACGCCCTGAACAGCGACAAAAAACGGAGCCACTGAACCATGGGCCTGTTCCTGCTCAAGCGCACCTTGACGCTCATCGGCACGCTGATCGGCGCGTCCGTCATCGTGTTCCTGGTGCTCGAAATTCTCCCCGGCAACGCCGCGCAGATGCTCATGGGCCCCGACGCCTCGCCCGACGCCGTCGCCGCCCTGGCCACCAAGCTCGGCCTGGACCAGCCCGCCTGGACGCGCTACTGGCACTGGATCGGCGGCCTGCTCACCGGCAACCTGGGTGACAGCTACGCCTACAGCTCGCCCGTCATCGACCTGATCCTCGAGCGCCTGGCCCTCACCGTGCCGCTGGCCGTGATGGCCATGGCCCTGACCGTCGTCATCGCGCTGCTCGTGGGCGTGACGGCTGCGGCGCGCCACAACAAGCTCGGCGACGTCGGCCTCATGGGCATGGCCCAGGTCGGCATCGCCATCCCCAACTTCTGGTTCGCCATCCTGCTGATCCTTGTGTTCTCGGTGCAGCTCCAGTGGTTCTCCGCCGGCGGCTTCGAGGGCTGGGGTGAAGGCATCTTCGCGGGATTGAAATCGCTGCTGCTGCCGGCCTTGTCGCTGGCCGTGGTGCAAGCGGCGATCCTCGCGCGCATCACGCGCTCCGCCGTGCTCGAGGTGATGCGCGAAGACTTCGTGCGCACGGCGCGCGCCAAGGGCGTGTCCCAGCGCATGGTGCTGTGGACCCACGTGCTGCGCAACGCGATGATCCCCGTCATCACCGTCATGGGCATGCAGTTCTCCGAGCTGCTGGCCGGCACCATCGTGGTGGAGAACGTGTTCTATCTTCCGGGCCTGGGTCGGTTGATCTTCCAGGCCATCAGCAACCGCGACCTGATCGTGGTGCGCAACTGCGTGATGCTGCTCGCGGCCATGGTCGTCATCGTGAACTTCGTGGTCGACGTGCTCTACGCCGTGATCGACCCGCGCATCAAGGCGAGCGACATATGAGCGCCATCCTCTCCCCTTCCGTGCCCGCATCCGCCGCGCCTCTCGCGCCCGGCTTCTGGCGCCGCGCGGTCAAGCACCGCAGCTTCGTCATCGGCGGCGTGTTCGCGCTGCTGCTGTTGCTGGCTGCCTTGCTCTCCTTCGTCTGGACGCCCTGGTCGCCGTATGCAATGGACATGGCAAACAAGATGCAGGGCCCCTCGGCCACGCACTGGCTCGGCACCGATGCCTTCGGGCGCGATGTAGCCTCGCTGCTGCTGGTGGGCGCGCGTGCGTCCATCCTCGTGGGCGTGATCGCCGTGGGCATCGGCCTCGTGGTCGGCACGGCGCTGGGCCTGCTCGCTGCTGCGAGGCGCGGCTGGGTCGAAGAAGCCGTGATGCGCCTCTCGGACTTCACGCTCGCCTTCCCCGCGATCCTGTCGGCCATCATGATGACCGCCGTGTTCGGCGCCGGCATCGTCAACGCCATCATCGCGATCGGCATCTACAACATCCCGACCTTCGCGCGCATCACGCGCGCCTCGGCCAACGCGATCTGGTCGCGCGAGTACGTGGCCGCCGCACGCGCCTGCGGCAAGGGCAGCTTCGCGATCACGATGCAACACGTGCTGCCCAACATCTCCGCTGTGCTCATCGTGCAGATCACGATCCGCTTCGCCATCGCGATCCTGGCCGAGGCTGCGCTCTCCTACCTCGGCCTCGGCACGCAACCGCCGCAACCCTCGTGGGGCCGCATGCTCAGCGAAGCCCAGACCCTCATGTTCCAGCAGCCGCTGCTGGCCGTCTTCCCCGGCATGGCCATCGCCTTCGCGGTGCTCGGCCTGAACCTGCTGGGCGACGGTCTGCGCGACCTGCTCGATCCGCGCCTGGCGCGCGCGAGGTAGTAAGCAAGCACGCCATGGCACTTCTCGAAGTCAACGACCTCCACATCGGCCTGCAGACGCAACGCGGCCCGGCCGAAGCCGTGCGCGGCATTTCCTTCTCGCTGGAGCGCGGCGAAACGCTGGGCATCGTCGGCGAGTCGGGCTGCGGCAAGTCGATCACCGTGATGTCGCTCATGGGCCTGCTGCCCGCGACCGCCAAGGTCACGGGCAGCATCCGCTTCGACGGCACCGAGCTGGTCGGGCGCGACGAAAAGGACATGTGCCAGATCCGCGGCAACCGCATCGGCATGATCTTCCAGGAGCCGATGACGGCGCTGAACCCCGTGCACACCATCGTGCGCCAGGTCGGTGAACCGCTGCGGCTGCACCGCGGCCTGTCGAAAGCCGAAGCGCGCAAGGAAGTGCTCGCGCTGCTCGACCGCGTCGGCATTCCCGATGCGGCCTCGCGCCTCGATGCCTACCCGCACCAGTTCTCGGGCGGGCAGCGCCAGCGCATCGGCATCGCGATGGCGCTGGCCTGCGGCCCCGACCTGCTGATCGCCGACGAGCCCACCACCGCGCTCGACGTGACGATCCAGAAGCAGATCCTGGAGCTCATCCAGGGCCTCGTGGCCGAGGGCGGCATGGCGCTGATCCTCATCTCGCACGACCTCGGCGTGATCGCCAGCAGCGTGCAGCGCATGCTCGTGATGTACGGCGGCAGCGCGGTGGAAAGCGGCCCGACCGAGACGGTCTTTGCCGACCGCGCCCACCCCTACACGCGCGGCCTGTTCGCGGCGCGCCCCGCGCTCGGCGCCGTGCGCGCGGGCCGGCTGCCCACCATCCGCGGCAGCGTGCCCGAGCTGGTCGACATTCCGCGCGGCTGCGGCTTCGCGGGCCGCTGCGACTTCACGACCGACGCCTGCCACACCACGAAGCCGCCGGTGGCGCGCCAACCCAACGGCCATGCGGTGAGCTGCCTGCACCTCGACGCCGTCGCCGCGCACGCCACGCTGGCCGCCGCATGAGCACCCCGATGACTTCGACGTCTTCCTCTTCGACCCCGCTGCTGCAGGTGACCGACCTCGTGCGGCACTACGCATTGCCGCGCGAAAAGCTCTTCGGCCCGCCACCCACCGTGAAGGCGCTCAACGGCGTGAGCTTCAGCGTGCAGGCCGGCAAGAGCGTGGGCATCGTCGGCGAATCGGGCTCGGGCAAGTCCACCATCGCGCGCCTCGTGATGGCGCTGGACACGCCCACCTCGGGCAGCGTCGCGCTCGAAGGCCGCAACCTGCACGCGCTCTCGAAGGCCGAGCTGCGCACCGCGCGGCGCGACTTCCAGATGGTGTTCCAGGACCCGTACGGCTCGCTCGACCCGCGCCAGACCGTCGCCCGCATCGTCGCCGAGCCGCTCGAAGCGCTGGCCGAAACGCGGCGCGCCGAGCAGCGCGAACGCGCCGCCGAAGCGCTCGCCGCCGTGGGCCTGCGCACCACCGACCTCGACAAGTACCCGCACGAGTTCTCCGGCGGCCAACGCCAGCGCATCGCGATCGCACGCGCACTCATCACGCGCCCCAAGCTCATCGTCGCCGACGAGCCCGTGAGCGCGCTCGACGTCTCCGTGCAGGCCCAGGTGCTCAACCTCATGCAGGACCTGCAGCAGCAGTTCGGCATCAGCTACCTGCTCATCAGCCACGACCTCGCCGTGGTCAACCACCTGTGCGACGAGGTGTGCGTGGTGTTCAAGGGCCAGATCGTGGAACGCGGCCAGCCCGCCGAAATTTTTGCCCACGCGCAACACCCATACACACGCACCTTGCTGTCGGCCGTGCTGCACACGCCATCGCGGTAGGCCCGAACGGGTCGAACCGGCAGCCTCTTTTTTCTTCCAGGAGAACCCCCGAATGTTGAAGCGACGCACCCTCATGGGCACCGCCATCGCCGCCGCGATCCCCGGCGCCTTTCCGCTGTTCGCGCAGGCCCAGACCGGCAAGAACATGCTGACCATCGGCATGCCGCTGGAACCGCCGGGCCTTGACCCGACCACCGCCGCCGCTTCGGCCATCGCCGAGATCGCGCACTACAACATCTTCGAGACGCTGACCAAGATCAACGCCAACGGCAGCGTGACGCCGCTGCTGGCCGAGAGCTGGACCGTGTCGCCCGACCTCAAGACCCACACCTTCAAGCTGCGCAAGGGCGTGAAGTTCGAGAACGGCGAAGCCTTCGACGCCGCCGCCGTCAAGTTCAGCTTCGAGCGCGCGGCCGGCGAGAAGAGCACCAACAAGGACAAGCGCTTCTTCAGCGAGATCAGCCTGAAGACGCCCGACGCCGACACGGTGGTCATCACCACCGCGCAGCCCAACCCCGACCTGCTCTTCATGCTCGGCCAGGCCACCGCCTGCATCGTCGAGCCCAAGAGCGCCGACACCAACGCCACCAAGCCCGTGGGCACCGGCCCCTACAAGCTCGACAGCTGGCAGCGCGGCTCGGCCTGTTCGCTGGTGAAGTCGCCGACGTACCGCAACCCGGCGCTGGCCAAGGTCAACAAGTTCGTCTTCAAGTTCATGTCCGACTCGGCCGCGCAGACCGCGGCACTGATGGCGGGCGACATCGACATCTTCCCGCGCGCCGGCACGCGCAGCGTGGGCCAGTTCCGCGCCAATCCGCGCTTCCGCGTGCTCGAAGTGGGCACCCGCAGCAAGGTGATCCTGGCGATCAACAACAAGCGCAAGCCGCTGGACGACGTGCGCGTGCGCCGCGCCATCCTGGCCGCGGTGGACCGCAACGTGGTGATCCAGGGCGCGGCCGACGGCTTCGGCAAGGCCATCGGCAGCCACTACCCGATCGGTGCGCCGGGCTACGTCGACACCACCGGCATCAACCCCTTCGACATCGCCAAGGCGAAGAAGCTGCTGGCCGACGCGGGCGTGAAGACGCCGCTGGAGCTGCGCATGACGCTGCCGCCGCCTTCGTACGCGCGCCAGGGCGGCGAGGTGATCGCGGCCCAGCTCGCGGCCATCGGCATCAACGTGAAGATCCAGAACGTCGAATGGGCCCAGTGGCTCAGCGGCACCTTCGGCGGCGGACACGACTTCGACCTGAGCATCGTCGCGCACGTGGAGCCCTTCGACCTCGTGAAGTACACCGAGCCCGACTACTACTGGGGCTACGACTCGAAGAAGTTCCGCGACCTGTACGCCTCGGTGCAGAGCGAGCCCGACGAGAAGAAGCGCAACGCGCTGCTCGGCGAGGCGCAGAAGATGCTCGCGAACGATGCCGTCAACGGCTTCCTGTTCCAGGCCGTGTTCCCCACGGTTGCGCGCAAGGAAGTGAAGGGCCTGTGGCCGAACATGCCGATCGTCGCGAACGACCTGG
This sequence comes from Variovorax sp. V118, assembly GCF_041154445.1. GTDB lineage: Bacteria > Pseudomonadota > Gammaproteobacteria > Burkholderiales > Burkholderiaceae_C > Variovorax > Variovorax boronicumulans. The sequence continues at coordinate 4,129,048 of NZ_AP028663.1, forward strand.
CTGCCATCTCGTGGGGTTGATGCGGCCATGACGAAGCCTCTTTACGCCCTGGGCGTGCAGGAACTGCACGCCGCCTACGCTGCCAAGGAACTCTCGCCGGTCGAGGTGACCCGTGCGGTCAACGAACGCATCGCGGCCTGCGAGCCGCAGCTGCGCGCCACCTGGTTGTTCCGCCCCGAGGTCGCGCTCGAACAGGCGCGCGCTTCCGAAGCGCGCTGGCGCGCCGGCACGCCGCGCGGCACGCTCGACGGCGTGCCCGTGACCATCAAGGAAAACCTCGCGACCGAGGGCGACCCGATGCCGCTGGGCACCGCCGCCTACGAACTCGTGCCGGTGAGCTACGACTCGCCGCCCGCCGCGCGCCTGAAGGCCGACGGCACGGTGATGGTCGCCAAGACCACGATGCCCGATCTGGGCATGCTGTCGTCGGGCCTGTCGAGCTTTCACGACCTCTCGCGCAACCCGTGGGACACCTCGCGCACGCCGGGCGGTTCCAGCGCGGGCGCCGGTGCAGCCGCCGCCGCAGGCTACGGCCCGCTGCACGTGGGCACCGACATCGGCGGTTCGCTGCGCCTGCCCGCGAGCTGGTGCGGCATCTTCACGCTCAAGCCCAGCTTCGGCCGCATTCCGCTGAGCTCGCCCTACATGGGCCGCTGCGCCGGCCCGATGACGCGCACCGTGGCCGACGCGGCGCTGATGATGGCCTCGGTCGCGCAGCCCGACGACCGCGACTATTCCGAACTGCCGCCGCCCGTGATCGACTGGAACGCCTTCGAGGTCGATCCGTCATTCCTCAAGGGCAAGCGCGTGGCGCTGCACATGGACGCGGGCTGCGGCCTGCCGCTCGATCCGCAGATCGCACAGGCCGTGCGTGATGCCGCCAAACGCATCGAGGCGGCCGGCGCGCACGTCGAGGAGATCCCCGCCTTCATGACGCCGCAGATGCTGCAGGGCATGGACCACTTCTGGCGCATGCGCTCGTGCCTGGACATGCAGGCCATGAGCGCCGAACAGCGCGCGAAGATCCTGCCGTACATCCGCGAATGGGCCGAGAGCGCGGCCGGTTTCTCGGGCGCGCACGTCTTCGACGGCTACAGCCAGTTCGTCGCCACGCGCGCGGCCACGGTGGCCGCCACCAAGGCCTACGACTTCGTGATCTCGCCGGTGTCGCCCAACATGCCCGCGCCCGCAGACCATGCCTCGCCCACCAACGACCCGATGCGGCCGCTGGAACACATCGGCTTCACGGTGCCCTACAACATGTCGGAGCAGCCTGCCGCGTCGGTCAACTGCGGCTACTCGGCCGAAGGCCTGCCCATCGGCCTGCAGGTGGCCGGTCGCCGCTTCGACGACCTGGGCGTGCTGCAGTTCAGCCGCGCCTTCGAGCAGATTCGCGACGCCCAGAAGCCCTGGCCTGAGCCGATCTGAACCGCCATACGGAGACACACCTTCCCATGAACGCCACCCACTACATCGACGGCCGCCGCGTGGCGTCCGAAGGCAATGCCACCATCGACGTGATCGACCCGAGCGACGGCCAGAAATTCGGCGAAATCGCGCGCGGCACCGCCGCCGACATCGATGCCGCCGTGCGCGCCGCGCGCCAGGCCATGGGCGAGCACTTCGACGGCCCCTGGGGCGCCACCACCGCGCTGGAGCGCGGCCGGTTGCTCGCCAAGCTCGGCGCCGCCGTGATGCAGCACCACGAAGAGCTGGCCCAGCTCGAGGCACGCGACACCGGCAAGGCGCTGCGCGTGGCGCGCAACGACGCGACCGCGCTGGCGCGCTACTTCGAGTACTACGCCGGTGCCTGCGACAAGCTGCACGGCGACACCCTGCCCTACGAGCGCGGCTACACCGTGCTCACCGTGCGCATCCCGCACGGCGTGACGGGCCACATCATTCCCTGGAACTACCCGATGCAGATCGCGGGCCGCAGCGTGGGCGCCTCGCTCGCCGCGGGCAACGCCTGCGTGGTGAAGCCGGCGGAAGACGCGAGCCTCTCGCTGCTGCGCCTGGCCGAGATCGCGACCGAAGTCGGCTTTCCGGCCGGTGCGCTCAACGTGGTCACGGGCTACGGCAAGGAAGCCGGCGCCGCGCTGTGCGCGCACCCGGGCATCGACCACATCTCGTTCACCGGCTCGACCATGACCGGCCGCAGCGTGGGCCTGGCCGCGGCCGAGCGCCACTGCCCGGTGACGCTGGAGCTGGGCGGCAAGTCGCCGCAGATCGTGTTCGCCGACGCCGACCTCGACGCGGCCGAGCCCGTGCTGCTCAACGCCATCATCCAGAACGCCGGCCAGACCTGCTCGGCGGGCAGCCGCGTGCTGGTCGAGCAATCGATCTATGAAGAAGTCGTGCAGCGCCTCGCGAAGCGCTTCACGGCCGTGCGCGCGGGCACGCCCGCCGAAGACCTGGACATGGGCCCGCTCATCAACGAGAAGCAGTTCCGCCAAGTGCGCGACATGGTCGCGACCGCCGAGGCCAGCGGCATGAAAGTGGCGGCGCGCGGCACCGTGTCGCCGCAGGCACCGTCCACCGGCTACTACCAGGAAGCCGTGCTGTTCCGCGACGTGCCGCATGACAGCGACCTGGCCCAGCGCGAAGTCTTCGGCCCGGTGCTGGCCGTGATGCCGTTTGCCGACGAGGCCGAGGCGGTGCGCCTGGCCAACGGCACGGACTTCGGCCTGGTGGCCGGCGTGTGGACGCGCGACGGCGCGCGCCAGCTGCGCATGGCGCACAAGCTGCATTGCGGCCAGGTGTTCGTGAACAATTACGGGGCGGCGGGTGGTGTAGAACTGCCTTTCGGCGGCGTGAAATCGAGCGGCTTCGGCCGCGAGAAGGGCTTCGAGGCCCTGCTCGGCTTCACGACCCTCAAGACCATCGCCATCAAGCACGGATGAATTCATGACCACCACTGAACAGCAACCACAAACCTCGCGCAAAGTCGGCCTCGTCGGCGTCGGCCTCATGGGCCACGGCATCGCCAGCAACATCGTCAAGCACGGCCACCAGCTCACCGTACTGGAGCACGCGGGCAACCAGCCGATCGACGACCTGCTGAAAGCCGGCGCCACGTCGGTCAAAGACGTGGCCACGCTGGCCGCGCAGGTCGATGTGCTGATCCTGTGCGTCACCGGTACGCCGCAGGTCGAGGCCGTGATGCTGGGCGACAACGGCGCGCTGAGCACGCTGCGCCCCGGCACCGTGGTGATCGACTGCTCCACCGCCGTGCCCGCCTCCACCGCCAAGGTGGCCGAGGCCGTGCACGCCAAGGGTGGCCGCTTCCTCGACACCCCGATGACCCGCACCGCCAAGGAGGCCGCCGAAGGCCGCCTGAACCTGCTGGTGGGCGGCGACGCCGAAGTGCTGGCCTCGTGCCTGCCGCTGCTGCGCTGCTTTGCCGAGAACGTCACGCACGTCGGCGATGTGGGCGCGGGCCATGCGATGAAGCTGCTGCACAACTTCGTGTCGCTGGGCACCGTGGCGCTGCTGTGCGAAGCCGCGGCCTGCGCACAACGCGCCGGCGTGAAGCCCGAGGTGTTCGTGGACGTGCTCGCCAAGGGCGGCGGCAACGGCGTGGCGCTGGAACGCCTCAAGCCCAAGCTGCTGACGGGCAGCACCGATTCGCTGAAGTTCTCGATGGCGAATGCGAAGAAGGACCTGGGGTACTACAACGACATGGCGGAGCAGTCTTCTTCGAGCCATGGCATTGCGCAGGCTGTGGATGCCTTGCTGGCGCACGGGGTCGAGGTCTTCGGGCCGGATCGCATGGTGCTCGATCTGGTCGAAGCGCTGCGCTGAAACTCTTCAGGGCGCGTGCACAGGCCACCGGGTACTTCGCTGCGCGAATGTCCCCCGGCCTGCGGCCTCCTCCTTGATTTCGCTGCGGGAAGCACCCGGTGTCCTGCGCACGATGAGCGTGGCTGTGGTGCTGGCCGTTCAGGCGCTGCGGGGAAGTGCCAGCCCCAACCCGCCTGACCGCTTCAGTGTTGTTGGATGGCGGTAGCCAGTTCTGCGCGCACGGCGGCGAACACGGCTGCAGGATCTGGGGCACGCGATATCGGGCGGCCGATGACCACGTGCGTCGCGCCAGCCCCGATAGCCTGCGAGGGCGTCGCAGCCCGCGCGTGGTCATTCTTTTCATCGCCTGGGAGCTGCGTGCCTGGCGTCACGATCAGGGCATCGGGCGGCAGGATCTCGCGAAGCAGCCTCACCTCCAATGGCGACGAAACAACGCCATGGCAACCGGCCGCGGCGGCCAGACGGCCCAGCCGTGCGACCTGCTCTGGAACCGTCGAGGCGACGCCCACCTCTTCCAAGTCCTGGTCGCTCATGCTGGTGATGACCGTGAGCGCAAGCACCTTCAGTTGAGGGAACTGGCTCGCGGCCTCGACGGCCGAGCGAAGCACGGCGGAACCGCCTGAGGCGTGCACCGTCACCATCGACGCACCCAGATGTCCGGCTGCGGTGACCGCACCCGCCACCGAGCTGGGAATTTCCAGCAGCTTGAGGTCCAGGAAAACGCTCTTCCCTGCCTCTGCGAGCTCGCGGACGACCGAAGGTCCCGCCGCGGTCAGCAGCTGCAGGCCGACCTTGTAGTGCGTGGTCGCTGCGCCCAGTTGCTTCACGAGGTCCGCCGCCAATGCGGCGGCAGGGAAGTCGAGCGAAACGATGATGCGGCTGTCCGTACTCATTGGCTTGTCCTCCATGCCGACGCCCCGTGCTCGGAGGGAATTCAGGCCTCCGAACGCTCCACGACCACCTCGCTGATCTGCACCACGGGTTGAATGTCCGTGTAATTGGCGATGTCGCCCCGGATCTCCTCCTGGTGCTGGGCAGAGGCTGCCCGGTAAGCGTCGACAGAGGTGCAGACGAAGTCGCACTTGGCGATGTACGCAGGGTCGGTGCCCACACCACGCCCCGAGATGCCCTTGTCCACCATGTAGTACAGGCACGCAGCGCCGAGCAGTCTTTTCATCATGGGCATGTGCCTCTCGCGGTAGTACGCGTGATCGAATCGCGCGCCTGCGGCGTAGGGGTACATGACACTGACCTTGATCATCGAGATTTCTCCTGGGGTTGCACGCTGGTTGACAGCCTCAAGCGGGGAATCGTGCGCCCGACGCTTCCAGGGGCAGGCGCAGCCCGTTCGTGAGGTAGCTGACGGTGCGATAGAAGCCGGCCAGCATCAGCAGTTCGATGATGGCTTCTTCGCTGAAGTACGTTCGCAACGCGTCCCACAGGCCATCGTCGATGTCGGCGTGCGCGTGCAAGGAGTCGCACAGGCGCAGAAGCACCTGGTCCTCGGCCGACCAGCAGGCGTCGTTCGCCGAAGCCGTGACGCTCGCCTGAACCTGCTCTGGCGTCAGGCCAGCGAGCCTCGAGAAGACCGTGACATGGATGCCCCATTCATATTCGGATTTGCACAATGCCGTGGTGCGGTGAATCACGATCTCGCGCTGTCGGATGCTCAGGTGGCCTTTGTCCAGCAACCCGCCGGCAAAGAACTTCTGAAACAGACGCGGGTCGCGTGCCAAGGTCGTGAACAGCCGCAAGGGGGGCTGTCCCTTCATCACCCTGTCGAGTGACCTGGAAATGTCTTCACCGAATGGTGGCGTTGCTGGCTCGATGCGTGCGGGCATGCAGACTCCTGATTCAAGGGCCACGCCATCGTAGGCTCGCTGCTGTATAAAGTAAAGCATGACAACACCTCGCATCGGCCACCCAGTTCGCGGTTCCACCACCGGCCGCCCCCTCATGGTCGCGCTGGACCTGCTGGGCCGGCGCACAGCGCTGCGCGTGCTCTGGGAACTTCGGGAGGGCTCGCTGACCTTCAGGGCCCTGCAGGACGCGTGCGAGACGAACACCCGGTTGCTCAACACGCGGCTCACCGAACTGAGGGAAGTCGATCTGGTCGAACATGCCGAGGGTGGCTATCGACTGACGGACGAAGGGCGGCGGCTTTCGAAGGCGCTGAAGCCGTTGTCAGCCTGGGCGGACCAGTGGGGGCGCGGAAAGCGATGAGAAGCGGAGCATCCGCGGCGAATGGCTCCGCCTATGATCAGAAACGTTTTTGTGGAGGAGCCCGTGACCGGCATGTTCGCGCTGCCCAGCCTGTCTCGCAGGTCGTGCGGGACACATCGCGTCAGTGCCTTGGAAAACCTATGAGAAAAATATTTCCTCTTTGCACCCTCGTGTTGCTGTTCGCCCTCTCGGGTCAGGCCCTCGCAGGTGCCAATACGGCGCGACTGAACTGCACGGGGAATCACGCGGGGCAGGCACTCACCTTGGTGGGTGATGTTCCCGCCTCCATCGTGGAGGTCGATCTGAAGCTCTCCTATGGCGGGCAAACCATGCGCCTGGTTTCACCCCAGGCGGAAACCTCCGAGTCCACCGATTTCCGCCATGGCGTCTTCAGGTTGGAGGCTGCGCTGTCCGGTTCGAACAAGCTCCAGCTTCAAGCCAAGCCCAAGAGCATCAAGTACAAAGGCAGCATGGGTGCCGGCAAACTCAACGCCAGCTTTGGCGCCATCCTCAAGAATGCGCCTAAGCCCTTTCAATCCGCGCTGAAAGGGGCTGAGCTCAATTGCATCTATGCATACGAAGTTTGAGCGAGGGCCCACAAATCGTTCAAGCAGGCAGACAGCCGCCGCGCGTTCAACCGCGAGCGCCTCGGCGAACTGCGATGCCTGCGATGGAATGGCCTCCGTCTACGGCCACGACCCGAGGCTGAGCCCTTGTTTCTCGCTCGCCCGATGAAGCGGCTGCGTCTCTTTGCCGCCCTGCTGTGGCTCGGCATCGCCCTCGGTCCGGCCCGCGCAGCGCCACCGACCTACCAGGCGCTGTACGCCAACCCGGAACGCGCGTTGCCGATGCAGCCGACCTGGCAACTGCAGCCAGTGGATGCACCAACGCCGCCGTGGGAAGACATCTTCACCTTCACCATCGGCATCGCCCCCAACCTGATCGAACGGGCGCGTTGGCTGAGCCTGAATCCGGGCAAGCACAGCGAGCGCGCCCCCGCATTGTTCGACGCCCTCGACGGGCGCGTGCTTTTCCTTTCGCCGGCGGCGCGCAGCTTCTGCGACGGACGCTGGCAGGTCGTGCGGCAGGAATACATCTCCCTCAATCCCGCACTGCAGCCGCTGCACCGGGTGTGGCTGGTGGAGCGAAAGCCCGGCGGCGGACTGCGGACCACCACGGCCAACGGGCGCATCGATGCGCAAGGCCAGTGGGCCGTTCCGCCCGTGAGTTGCGATGGCAAGGACACGATCTCCCTCGACTCCCCCGCCGCCCTCTCTTACCTGATGCCCGACGGATCCAGGCCCGTGCCCTCCGAACTTCAGGTGGACACGGTGTTCGCACAGCCCGGCTTGCGCGATGCACGGGGACAGTGGCGCCCCCCCGCCCCGCCGCGGGACATCACCACTGCACGGTGGATGGACTACAAGCGGCAGATGGTGACGCCCGGCTCCACCGGCTCGGGCCTGATCGACGCGCGAGGACGCATGGTGATTCCGTTCATCTTCGGCGAGCGGCCCGACGCAACCGCCCAGCGGCGCATCCAGCTGTGCACTGCCGCCGGGCTGGACCTCCAGCGCAACGCCGGCACGCCGCAGGTGTGTCGCTGGCAACGACTGCATGGCAGCAGCAATGCCGGCGCCGCGCTGCGGCCGGTCAAGGACGCGGCCACCGGCCGATGGGGCTACCAGAACGCGCGGGGCCAATGGGCGATCGCGCCGCAGTTCGAATCCGCGCGCCGGTTCCGTCATGGCTACGCCGTCGTCTCGGGCCCGTTCCCGCAGGACTGGCGGCCGCCCGGGTGGCAGGACGAACGGCCGATCATCCGGCAGTTCCACCGCGTGGGCCGCCATTGGGTGGTCGACGCACTGGTGCGCAACGCGTCCACGGGCGGCGCGTGGGAATTACGCTATGGCCTGATGAACGATGCAGGGCAATGGCTTGCCGCCGTGCCGCAGCCCGCGCTGCACGTCACCGTGCTGGTTCCGCCCGGTGGCCGCAGCGGCCACTATGCCGAGATGCTGGCCAGCCACTTGCCCACCCTGCTGGGACGCAGCGTGCAGGTCGATCACGTGCCGAAAGCCACCGAGGCCGACTATCGCCGGCTGATGACGGAGGGCGGCAACGAGAAGGTCCTGCTCGCGGCGTTGCGGCTGCCGCGCGGAGGCATCGAGGGCGTGCACCAGGCCGCGCCGATCGACGCGCTGATGCATTCCCTTCGCCCCGTCACGCTGCTGGCATCGGAGCCTCTGGTGCTGGCCATCGACAGCACGAAGGCCGACACGCTGGGCATTCACAGCACGGACGACCTGCTGGCCTACGCACGGGCCCACCCGGGCAGCCTGCGCATCGGCACGGGCGACGACGGCTGGACGGGCCACCTCGCCTTCGGCCAGTTCCGCGCAGCGAGCGGCGTCGACGTGCAGCGCGTGGTCTTCAAGGGCATGTACCCCGACTCGGACGTCATTACCAAGGAGCACGCGGTGGACCTGCTGTTCGCGCCCGTGAACGGCGTGGCGGTCGCCGTGCGACGCGGCCAGTTGCGTGTGCTGGGCACCACCGCCGACCCGGCGCACCCGCAAAGCTTTGAAGGTGTTCCGTGGCCGACGCTGGGCTCGAGCGCACCCTTGGCCGGCTACACGACCTACGACCACTTCAGCCTCTGGGCGCCCGCGAATTCGGAGGCCGCATCCAATCGCACCTTGCAGGAGGCCGTGGCCCAGGTGCTTGCCACGCCCGAGGTGCGCAAGCAACTGCAAGACCTTCGCGTGGTCGGCGGCGGCGGTTCGCCCGAGAGCCTGCTGGCGCTGGAAGACGAAGAGCGCGAACGCTGGATGCGTGCGCTTTCACCACCGGCGCGTTGAGGACGTTGAGGGCGCTGTCCCGCACCATCACTCGAACCGTATCTCGGCCACGGTCGGCGCATTCGGCTCCCTGGTCCTGGCATTCGCAATGGCACCGTCTTTTTCGTTCCTGAACCAGTAGCGGCACCCGGTTCGAGAAATCATCGTCACGCACATCGAGCCGTCGGCGTTGAGAACCCATTTGCCCGACGCCTTGCCCGGTCCGCTCTGGTTGACGAAGTCGACGCGGCCATCCGAATAGAACTGCCAGCGCGAGACCATGCCGGTCGACAGATTGCTCGAGACGATGGGCTTGCCGATCAAGGTGTTCTCGACCTCGGCTTTGCTCAGGAACACGCGGCCATGGATGGGTGCGGGCTCCTCGGAGATGGCCGGCACGACGGCGATGCACAGCAGCGCGCGGATGGCGTAACGGGTGAACATGACATGCCCCTCTGACGTCGCGCAATCGGCATGCGTTCAGCCGAGCGCGTGCGTCCAAGCGCCTGGTTGGCCTGTCGGTAACGCCCGATGGCGTTACATGGCATTAACTAAAAAGCGCTACTTTTCTGCGCGCCAGATCCAGCCGGCGTACGCGAACGAGGCCTGCTTCTTCCTGCACGCCACGGCCACGCCGGGAGGCGGTGGCCCGAGGTCGAGACGAGGAAGGCGGCGTTCTTTTTCTGCGACGACACGGCTTGTGCTCCGATGGCCCCTCGGCAAGGTGGCCGAAGGGCGTTGTGGGTGGCCTACGCAAACTCCGTGGCAACGGCGCCGACGACGGCGGAAGAGCACTGTGAAGGCAACTGTGCGGTGGCTTGTATGGCACTGTGTCGTGCGTACGGTGCCTGTAAACGGCCTGTCGATTTCGCGGGCCCGTTTCTTCTGCCTGCTGCCGCGGATCACAGGCGCTGCTTGCGTGCGAAGCGCGCCGGCCCCTGCACCGTCCAGTCACCGCCGGCCGGATCGAGGTCGCGAAGGCACTGCGTGAGCCCGTCGTCCAGGTCGAGGGTGACGCCGATCCGCCAATGGCCGGTGGCGCCGCGCTCCACCTGCAGCACGGCGAAGCCGTTGCCGGTGCCCGCGGCCGCCGTGACCATGGTGGCGCCGAAGGCACCCGGCACGGCGCCGAGCTCGACCTGGCCGTCGAGCCAGAACGCGTCGGGCCGCGCATTGACGAAGGTCCAGGGCGCATACAGGCCCGAGGACACGACCGAGATCACCTCCACCGGCCCACCCGCCGCCTGCAGCCAGAGGCTCGACACGCTCGACATGTGGCGGTCGCCCGACAGCACCACCACGTGGCGCACGGTGGTGTCGCGCAGCAGTTCGAACAGCGCGCGCTGCGAGGCCGGGTAGCCGCTCCAGTCGTCCATCCCCAGGCGTTGCGCCGGGTCGCCGAAGACCGCCGCGCGCGGCATCGGGAACAGCGCCACCGGCGACACGATGAACTTGGGCAGCCCGGCGGGCGCGGCCTCGAGCCACTTCTTCAGGTCGCCCATGTCGGCCCCGGCGCGGATCGCCGCCTGGTCCAGCGGCACGGCTTGCGCGTCCGTGCGCAGCGCCCGCCGCTGCCGCGTGCTGCGCGTGTCGAGCATGTAGAACGGGAAACCGGCCGGCGCCATGCGGTAGTCGAAGGGACGCGGGTCGCGGTGCGGGCCGATGCCCCGCACCAGTTTGTGCTGCTGCGCGACGTAGCCGTCGAGCGCGGCGCGCACGGCCGGCGTTCCACAGGGGTCGGGGCCCGGCTCCCAGTCGTCCATCACCTCGTGGTCGTCGAGCAGCGGACAGGTCGGCAGCGAGGCCATCACCTGGCGCAGCGCCTCCAGCCTGAAGGTGAGCGCATAGGCCTGGCCGACGTCGTCGCCGCCGGCCGGCACGAAGAGCCCGGCGGTCTGGTCGACATACACCTGGTCGCCGGCCAGCACCAGCAGTTGCGGCTTGTGCGGCGGCGCGAGCACCTCGAGCCGCTGTGCGAGCCGCCGGTACGACGCCTGCGCGGGCACCCGGTCGACCAGGCCCGGCACGTACTGGCAACTGGCGAGCACGAAGCACAGAGAGGCCTGCGCGGGCTCGCCCTCGCGCTGCACGGCGCCGGTCCATGCGGGGTCGAGGCGCACCACGGCGCGCTCGCGCTGCGCGTCGGTGGCGGCGTCCAGCGTCTTCATCACCTGGTTGCGGATGGGCTCGATGGGCTCGTCCTGCGGCTGCGCGAACAGCCCGGCCGGCAGCCGCCGGCCCAGCACCTCGAGGGGGCCGCGCGCCATGGGCAGGTCGTCGTGCGCCGTCAGCACCGCGAAGCCCTGGTAGTCGGCGAGCCGGTCGTCGAACAGGTCGATCTCCACCGCCTCCCGCAGGAGCTCTTCGCGCGTGGTCTCCAGGCCCACCATCCATTCGAAGTCGAAGCACCAGCGCCCGTCGCGGCGCCACGCGGGCACGAAGACCACGGCGCGCGCCGACACATGCGCGGGCGGCGGACGCAGCGCCAGCCGGCAATGCAGCCGGCCCGCGTTGCCCGCCGCGCGGCTCGCGTGACCGAGCCACGGGCCGGTCCACGGCAGGCTGGCCCGCCAGTCGGGCGGCACCGGATGGCCGCGGCCGGGCTTGTGGTCGAAGGCTTCGAGGAAGCGCACGATGTGCGGGAACACGTCGATGCAGGCCTTCTCGCCGATCAGCGTGTCCTGGTGGCCGTAGTCACCGAGCACCAGCAGCTGGTGCGGGGTACCTTCGCCGAGGAACAGGTCGCCCCCGGAAGGCTTCGAAGCGTCCGACGGTTCCGGCAGCTGCGGAGGCTCCCGCGGCAGGCCTTCGTCCTTGCCGAACACGCGCTTGAGCAGCCAGAAGCTCTCGTACGAGCCGCGCCAGTCGAACACCGCGTTGCGCTGCCCGTGCAGCATGAACACCGGAAAGCCGAAGCGCTGGCCGACCTGCTCGAAGCCCACCGCATGGCCCTGCCCGCCGGCATCGGTCAGCACCTCTTCGCGGGCGTAGTTGCCGACCTGGGCGAGGCCGCGCACCTTCACGAAGCCGTAGATCGAATCGAGCGCATCGAGCGTGTCCTTGCCGATGTTGTGCAGCCGCATGGTCTGGCCGAAGATGGCGTCGGCCCGATGCCGAACGGCCGCGAAGCCCGGCGCCTCGCGCAGACGCTCGGCCTCGCCGTCGTCGTCGGGGTAGGGAAAGGTCGCCAGCAAGCCGTCGACGAGCAGGCGCTTCATGCGCGTGAACGCGGGTCGCGTGTCGAACTCGTCGATGCCGATGAACTGCTGCAGGTAGCCCGCCACATAGCCCCGGAAGCGGTTGAAGGCCGTGGCACGCAGCAGCGGCCCCACCTGCGACAGCACCACCGCGCCGATGGACGCATGCAGCCCCGGCAGGCGCAGCACCGCCACGCTGAACATGGCGGCGCCGATGCAATGCGCCACCACGTCGACCTGGACGGGCGCCGCTTCGTCGGGTGTCGCATATGCCGCCTGCACGGTGCGCAGGGCGTCCGGAATGTCGGTCTCGGCCACCTCGTCGAACGACCAGTAGCGCCGAAGCCGGTTCGGAAAGCCGATGCTGGTGCGCAGGTCGAGCACCCAGACCTCGCGCCCGGCCGCGAGCAGGCTGTGCACCAGGTTGCCGGGGATGCTCCTGTGCGCGAAGGTGGAGCCGCTTGCGCCGTAGCCGTGGATCAGCATCACGGGCCGCGTGCCCGCGCGGCGCACCGGCGGGTGGTAGCGCGACAGCAGCCGCGGCGGCGCGCTGCCCGGGCCCGCCGCGGTGACGAGCTCGACAGGCTCGGGCCGCACGCCGTACACCTCGCCGGGCAGGCGCTCCCAGCCGTGCTGCGGCGAGTCGGGCGGCGGCACGAAGTTCAGCAGATGAACCTGCAGCACGATGCGCAGCACCCACAGCGCCAGCTCGGCCAGGTCCGCCAGCTGGTTGGGCATGTCCTGCTGGTGCTCGACGCGCAGCAGGGGTTGCAACGTCTCGACGAAGTACGAAGGGTCCAGCACCAGCCGGCCCAGCGGCTTCGGCGCATCGGGGCCGAGCAGCTGCAGCTCGCCCTCGCTCAGCTGCCGCCACGGGTTGCCGCCTTCGACGAACGCGATGCGCTTGGTGAGCCGCAGCCGGTCGCCCTCCTTCAGCGGCGCGCCGTGCGCGATGCGCGCCACCGTCCAGTCGTACTCGATGAGGCGCACCTGCCCCAGGTGCGAGCACAGCGCCAGCAGGTCGGCCATGGCGGGGCCTTCGAAGACGGCATCGTCCTCATCGATCGCGCCGCCGGCCGATGCGGCGCGCGCGTCCAGCAGGCTTTCCACCAGCGCCAGCAGCTTCTTGCGGGCCAATCCGTGGCTGCGCAGGATGCGCGCGATGCTGTCGCTCTTCTCGCGCACCAGCATCGATGCGGTGCCGGTGCAATGCGCGACGGGCGCGTCGTCGCCCTTGCCGAAGCGCAGGACCACCACCGGCTGGGACAGCACGCGCGGCGTCGCGCGCAGGGACGGCACGTCGAACGGCTCGAATTCGACTTCGGCGCTCAGCGCAAAGGCCTGGCCGCCGATGTGCACGCGGCCCGTCATGCGCTCGCGCAGCGAGACGCGCGTGGGCGCGGGCGCGCGAGGACGGGTCAGGTCGCGGCGCAACGGACGCTGCGACGGCGACGGCGGCGGCTGCGGCGAACCGGCCAGCGCCAGGCCCCAGTCCTCGGCCAGCACGGGCACCGCGCGCTCGGCCAGCGCGGCGATGGTGAGCGAGGGGTTGATGCCGAGCGACACCGGCACGATCGAGCCGTCGAGCACCGCCAGGCCCGGCAGCAGCGACGGCGCAGCAGAAGCACCCGCAGCGCCGTCGTAGACGCGGCCCCAACTGTCGACCACGCCGCCCTCGCACCGGTCGGCCATGCGGCAACCGCCCAGCGGGTGCACGGTCAGCACCGAGCCCACGCCCTCCAGCTGGCCGACCAGGTCGGCGAGGCTGCCGAACGGCGGTATCGGTTTCCACAGCGGGTTGGCCAGCACGCGCCCGCCGAGTCCGCCCGCGCCATCGTGGGCCGCATGCAGGGCGCGCATCTGCGCCTCGAACACGGGCAGCGCGGCCACCTTCGGCCACGCCACACGCACCTGCGCGTCGGCCAGCACGGCGCCCTCGCCGCCATGACCGACGAAGCGGATCTGGCCGGCCGCCCCGTCGTCGCCCATCATTCCGTAGACCGGCGTGCGGCGCAGCATGTCGTCGTCCACGGCCAGCGGATCGCGCCCTTCGTCCGGCGCGTGCAGGTCGAGGTCCATGTGCGCGAGCGCCTGCAGCGCGTCGGTGGTGGTCACCACTTCGGCCAGCAGGCGGCGCAGCGGCGCGGGAATGGCGAACTCCTCGATCACCAGCGGGCGCTCGCCCTGCGTCGCGCAGGTGCGCAGCAGCCCGGTGATGGTCGGCCCGATGCCGCGCTGTGCCGGCGCCTCGCCTTCGGGCGCGCTGGACAGCGCTTCGTCGTTCTGTGCCGCCGCCACCGCGATCATGTCGCCGTTGGCCGAGAAGCCGCGGCCCACCGCCAGCGAGACGGGCAGGCCCGGGCCCCTGGAGCGCAGCAGCAGCTCGGTGGAGCCCAGCGTGCCGGCAGCCACCACCACCCGCCGCGCACGCACCACGTAGGGCCGGGCGTTGTCGGTGCGTGCCTTGCGCCGGTCGGTGAAGAAGAACTCGACGGCATAGCCGCCGCCTCCCGGCAGGGCCGCGATGCGGTGCGCGGTGCCTCCGGTGAACAGGCGCGCGCCCCGTGCATGGGCCAGCGCCAGGTAGTTGGTGTCCAGCGATTTCTTGGCGCGGTGGTTGCAGCCGCTCACGCAGTCGCCGCAGCGCAGGCAGCGGTGCATCGCCACCTGGGCCGGCGTGCGCGTGCCGTCGGCGAAGGCGATGGCGACATGGGCCTTGCCGCCCGCCGCATGCAGCCGCGCGCCGGCCTTCAGCAGGGAGTCGAGCTTCGACACGCTCTCGGGGATCTGCTCCAGGCCCAGCATGGCCTCGGCCTTGCCGTAGCCCTGCGCCAGCGCGGCGAGGTCGAGGCCCCCGGGCCAGGCGCCGCCCTCGAAGGCATCGGGCGTGGCGCGCTCCATCACCGCCGCATTGATGAGCGACCCACCGCCCAGCCCGTTGCCGAGCAGCGCGTTCACTTCGCCGCCCAGGCGCAGATCGAACAGCCCCGAGGCGTTGCCGCGCGCGGGCCGGCCGTCCTGCATGCTGAAGCGCACGTGCCCCGGCAGCTCGGCGAAGGTGGCCGGAAATTCGCCCGGCAGGTATTCGCTGCCGCGCTCCAGCACGTAGACCTTGATCGGCACGGCGCCCGGTGCAATGCCGGGCGCCGCGTCCAGCGACAGCGCGCCCGCCAGCCGTGCCGCCGCCACCGCGCCGCCGTAGCCGCTGCCGATGACCAGCACATCGCAGTGCAGCGCGTCGGGCGGCGCCGCGGCGATCTCGCGCACCAGCACCTCGGCGCCCTGCGAGAGCAGGCGGTCGCCGGGGACATCGTCATCGTCGCGGCCACCGTCGTTCATGTTCGGCTCCTCGCGGAATGGATCGCGGATTCAGGAATGCCCGATGGCCGCGGCCAGCGCGCGGCCGAGCGTCTGGTCGTCGACAGGTTTGCGCAGCAGCGGCAGCGCCTGCTGTCGCGCCGCCTCGACCACTGCCTGGTCAGTGTCGGCCGTGACCATGACGATGGGCAGCGCAGGCTGTGCGGAGCGCTGCGCGCGCAGGCGCCCGGCGGCATCGAAGCCCGAGACGCCGCCGCCGAGCCGGCAGTCGAGCACCACCGCATCGGGCTCGTCGACCTGCGCCAGCGCTTCGTCGAGCGCGGCGGCGGACAGCACGCGGCAGCCCATCGCGCCCAGCGCGTTGAGGTAGGCGCCGCGCACCATCGGGTCGTCCTCCAGCACCAGCACGCAGCGCCCGGCCAGGCTCCACGTCGCGCCGGCGCCCTCCCCCTCGCAGCCGTCGGCACCGACAGGCGCGGCGCGCGGCAGCCGCAGGCGAAAGCAGGCGCCCGCGCCGAGGCGGGACTCGAGCTCGACCGGCACGCCCAGCAGCTCGGCCATGCGCCGCACGATGCCCAGGCCCAGGCCATGTCCCGCGGCAGGCGTGGTGCCGGAGCCCGACGCCTGGAGTTGCACCAGGTCCTCGAACACGAGCCGGTGGTTCTCGGGTGCGATGCCGGGGCCGCTGTCCTGCACGGTCAGCTCGACCTCGGCGTCCGATGCGTCCTGCGTGCGGACCCGCACCTCGACCTGCCCGCCCGCGGGCGAGAACTTGATCGCGTTGTCCACGAGGTTGGCCAGCATGCGGCGCAGCAGGTCGGGGTCGGTGCGCACCGCCAGGCCGGGTGGGCAGGCGGTGTGCAGCGCGACCCGGCGCGCCGCCGCCGCGGCGCCGAAGCTGGCCATCACGGCGGTCAGCAGCCGGTCGATCTGCACGCGCTGCGGCTGGGCCACCACCACGCCGGCGTCGAGTTTCGAGACATCGAGCAGCGCGTCGAGCATGGCGCGCAGCTGCTCCAGGCTGCTGTCGACCACCTCGACGATCGCGCGCGCATCGGGCGCCATCGCCACGTGGCGCAGCGCTCCCACGTTGAGCGCCATCGCCTGCAGGGGCTGGCGCAGGTCGTGGCTGGCGCCGGCCAGGAAGCGGCTCTTGTCGTTGTTGGCGCGCACCGCCTGGTCGCGCGCGATGGCCAGCTGCGCGCGCTCGAACTCCAGCGAGGTGGCCAGTGCCTGGTTCTCGGCGCGGATGCCGAACGACTCCTCGAAGGTCTGCAGGTTGCGCCGGGCAAAGCGCGTCTGCACGCCGAAGAACATCAGCACCAGCGCGGCCACGCCCCCGCCGAGCCAGCCGCCGGCCACCAGCCACATGGCCGCCGTGGGCACGAAGAGCAGCCCTGCGTAGGCCAGGAAGGCGGGCATCACGGTCGCGCTGGTGGACACGGCGCCCGCGCCCCAGGACACCAGGATCATCGTGAGGACCGCGTCCAGCGTCGGGTCGAGCCGGGCCATGAACAGCGCCGCGGAGCCGTTGCAGGCACCGATCAGCACGTTCCAGTGCACGGTGGCGCGCAGCCGCGCGGCGATCGGACGGGCGCGGTCGGCGGCCATGCGCGCGAGCGCGGCGGCGCGCCACTCGCGGCTGGCGATCACTGCCGCGAACCAGCCGAGCACCCAGGGCGTCGGCACGTCGCGCCAGACGATGGCCGCGACGACGACGGCGGTGAGCAGGATCTGCCAGCGCAACCCCACGGCCTGCTCGGCGACCACCTGCAGGCGCCGTTCGTCCAGTTCGTCCAGCGCGGCCGGCATGCTCACGCAGCCTCGAGCGCCCATGCCGCCTGCGCGTCGAAGACGCGGCACATGGCATCGGTGCGGTTGCGCGCGCCGAGCGCCCGGTAGACCATCGACAGGTGCACCTTCACGGTGCCCTCGGCAATCAGCAGCTGGCGCGCGATCAGCTTGACCGGCATGCCCCGCATCGCCAGCGCCAGCACCTCGCGCTGGCGCGGCGACAGTTCGACGCGCAGGAAGCCGGCGAGGTCCTCGCGCGGCAGCTCGTCAGGGTCGCGCGCGCGGGTCACGTCGTCGGCCAGCACGAACTCGGCCGGCAGGTAGATCTTGTGGCGCAGCACCACGCGCAGGGCCGCCTCCATGTCCTCGAGCCGGTACGACTTGGGAATGAAGCCGGCCGCGCCGGCCTCGATGACCTCGCGCACGCGCTGCGGCGAGCTTTCCGCCGACTGCATGCACACGGGCGTGGCCTCGAAATGCGCCTTCACGGCCTTGAGCGCCGCCAACCCGGACAGCTGGGGCAGGTGGTAGTCGAGCAGCAGCAGGTCGATGCCGGCAGGGTCGCGCTGGCAGGCCTGCTCGGCGTCCCGCACGGCGTCGAAATGGAAGGGACGGCCGGGTTCGATCTCGGCGGCCATGCGCTCCAGCAGGAGGCGCGTGCCGTTCCAGACGATCTCGTGGTCATCGACCAGCAGAACCTTCATACAGGCCTCTCGTCTACGGTGACCCTCCCCGTCCTGAATGCAGATTAGCGCAAAGCCCCCCAAGAAGCGAGCGTGCGCACCTACACCAAAGGCCTAGTCGGATGGCCACGCCGGGGACTAGGCGCTGCGCGCAATGGTTGCGGCGGGCGCCGCGCGGAAAACTGCCTGCATCGATCGCCACTTCGCATCCGATGCACCGAGGACCGCCATGAACACCCCCCAATCTCTTGCCGCGCTGCGTGCCGCATGGGAGCCCCTTGCGTGCCGCTTGTGCATCCTGGCGCTGCACCATGTGGCGCTCGCCCGCTGGCTGTGCGCCGCGGCCATGCTCGCCGTCTCGCTGCTCGCTGGCTGCGCTGCATTGCCCAACGAGGTACCCCGTGTCGCGTCGCACGCGCGCACCGACCTCGGGGACAGCCCCCTGGCGCGCATCGCCGCCGCGTCGCTGCCGGCTGCGGACAGCGCGATGTCCGCGATGTCCGCGATGTCCGATGTATCCGGCGTGCGCCTGCTGCCGGGCGGCGACCAGGCCTTCGACGCACGCATCGCACTCGCGCAGGCCGCACAACACACCCTCGACGCGCAGTACTACGTGGTGGCCCCAGACAGCGCGGGGCGGCAGTTCCTGCGCGAGCTGCGCGACGCGGCGCAGCGCGGCGTGCGCGTGCGCCTGCTGGTCGACGACCTGTACACGGGCGGAGACGACGAGATGCTGGCCGGGCTGGCCGCGCACGCCAACGTGGAAGTGCGCGTCTTCAACCCGTTGCCGGCGCGCAGCGGCGGCCTGCGCACGCGCGTGCTGCTGTCGCTGCACGAGATCGGCCGCGTGAACCGGCGCATGCACAACAAGCTCTTCATTGCCGACAACAGCTTCGCCATCACCGGCGGACGCAACATCGCCGACGAGTACTTCGGGCGCAGCAAGCCGGCGAACTTCATCGACATGGACGCACTGGTGGCCGGGCCGGCGGTGCGCGCGCTGTCGGCGAGCTTCGACGCCTTCTGGAACGGGCCGCTGTCGTACCCCTTCGAAGCCATCGCGGCCGAAAGCGCCCCGGCAGCGGCTCCTGCGCGCGAACGCTTCGCCGCGCTGGTGCGCGACCTCGCGCGCTTCATGCCGCCTGCCGACGAACCCGATGCGCTGGGACGCGGCCCGGTCGGCGCGCAGCTGGCGCAGGGGCGCGTCGCGCTGGTGCCTGCGCAGGTGCGCGTGGTTGCGGACGCGGCGGTGCCAGGCCGCTTCGCTGATGATGCCGGCGGCAACGTCGACGAGATCGCTGAGCCGCAAGGCCGCGAGGGCGCAGTCATGGCCGCGAACCTCGACCTGTTCCGGACCGCGCGCTCGGAGGTGCTCGTCGTCTCGCCCTACTTCGTGCCCATGCCCCGCATGATCGAGGCGCTGAGCCATGCGAGCCGCGAGGGCGCGCGCGTGTCGCTGATGACCAATTCGCTCGCCACCACCGACGAACCGCTGGTGCACTATGGCTACGCGCGCTACCGCAGCGCCCTCCTGCAGATGGGCGCCATGCTGTACGAGCTGATGCCGGCCAGCGAAGCGCATCCGGCCTGGAGCGACACCGACAGCGGCCGCGGCTCGCTCGGGCGCCTGCACGCCAAGCTCGCGGTGGTCGACCGGCGATGGTTCTACGTGGGGTCGATGAACATGGACCGACGCTCGGCGCACTGCAACACCGAACTGGGCCTGATCGTCGACAGCCCCGCGCTGGCCGGCGAACTGGCCGACCTGATCCAGCGCGTGCGCATGCCCGCGAGCTTCACCGTGAGCGAGGTACCTCTGCGAGGCGGCTTGCAATGGAGCTTCCTGCGCGACGGACGCCGCTGGGTGCTTCACCGGGAGCCCGAATCGAACTGGGCCCAGCGACTGCGCTGGTCCGTGCTGTCGCTGGTGGTGGACGAAGATTTTCTGTAACCCGGCTTACGCAAACTGCCACATGACGCTCATCGAAAAAGCGGCACTTCCGGGCAAGAAATAGATCACGGCAAGCGTGGCCCAGGACTACCATTCCATCGTTCACGTGCGGTTCGGCACGAGACTGCCGCGGACTGTTTGCTCACTCGTGTCGCAAGGAGAGTCGCGATGGCAAGCCCGATGAACGTCAACAAGCTTCAGACGAAATCCCATGACGAACCGGATGAGGTTCGGGAGCCCGAGAAGACCCGGGTCGAAGTGGTCCGCCTCGAGGGCTACACGCTCGGACGCTTCAAGTTCGAGCCCGGATGGCGCTGGTCGAAGTGCATCAAGCCGGTCGTGGGCACGGACAGTTGCCAGGTGGCTCACGTCGGGTACGCGGTCTCCGGCCGAGTCACCGTGCAAATGGATGACGGCTCGCAGACCGTCATCGAGGAGGGCATGTCGTACACCATTCCGCCGGGTCACGACGCATGGGTCGAAGGCAACGCGCCGTTCGTCGGCCTGGAGATGATGAGCGCAGAGGAATTCGCAAAGCCCCAAAGCTGAGCCGGGGTGAGAGGCCTCGGGAAGAGACTTCTTCGGGATGGTCGAACGGGGCATGACACCCGCGACCGTCCGGCTCACGCGCCCGGGTCTGCGGATTGCCCGAGCGGCGAGCCGGGCGCCGGAGGCGTTTCAGCCCTTTCGCATGGTGATCGCATGAAAAGGGCAAGTCACTGCGCAATCGCTGCAGCCCGTGCACCGATCCGCGTCTTGAAGCGTCGACAACTTCTTCCATTGCTCGACTTCGAGACTGAGAAGGTGAAGGTCGCACGCGGCGACACACCAGCCGCAGCCCGTGCAACGCGCGGCGTCGACAACGGGCAACCAACCGGGTCGGTGCGGGCGGCGAGGCTGATGTACGTCCATCTGTGATTCCAACGAGCCGTATCGGTCCGGAAGGTAGCATGCTGCTGGCTCCAGTCGGCCACGACCGGACATTCGCGCGAAGCCTTCAAATGAGCACACCATCACATGCACCCGTTGATATGCCGTTCACCGTCGCGGCAGCCGTTCAGATGCTACGTTGGGGTGCGCTGTCCGCGGGCTCACCATATTCGCACGAGAAAATTGCGGAGTGGTGTGACCAATTCTGGTGTCAGTACCTAGAGGTGGATGCTCCCCCCGACGTCGAGCGGCTACTCCCCATCCTCACTGCTGTGGACACCCAGTGGGACCTATTTCTTACCAACACGTACTCGTTCCAGGAACTTCGCACTGGCTCGTTTGAGCAGGTGCGCATGCCGGTCGAATGGTTTGAGCAATGGCTTTGCGATGCGACTGACGGGAATCTAGCCGGCTGATCGGTTGTAGGCGGCTACAGTCGGCCAAAACCAGTCATTCGACGAGACCCTCAACGCGAATACCTTCTGACGATGGCAAACATTGAAATCACCGGATGGCGACCTGGTTTTCTGAAGGTCTCCTGCACAACGACCTTGCGAGCTGCAACCGGCGTGGGATTGGCGAAAGCCAAGGCCATTACCGACGGAGTGCTCCGCGATGAACGTCAGCGAGTCGAGGTTCCTGACGCGGAAGCACATCAGTTCGTGCTCTCTCTTCGAGAATTGGGGGCATCAGCAGAGGTTATCGATGGAACCGGCGCCCCGACATCCTAGAAACCGCCATGCCCATGTTCGGTCAGGAGCCGCCTTCCATCGAGTCTTCACACTGACTTCGCACAACCTCAGCGCTCCGCCGCTAACGTAGGCATAGAACGCAGCTCTTCCGATTCCGAATGCCCCTAAACACGCTCAAGTCGACCGCGAGAAGGTTGACCATCTGCGTCGGCACCATTGCGATGCTGGGTGCCTGCGCATACTTTGTTGCTGGTCTTGCGCGGGAAAGGCACAGACTCGGCTTCGTTCCCACGGGGCTGGGTGTGACTGGGGTTCGATATGCGAAGGGGGACTCCTGGGGCTTCGGTCCGGGAGGCAATGAGACAGGTGTCATCGCATATGCCCTGCCAGTCCCCACCGCAACAGCCATTCAGAATCAAGGAATTCGCTATCTGCAGGACTTGCCGCCGGAGACGCTCGCCAACGGACTTGGCAGAGCTCACTCTTGGCAAACGACGCCTGCCCAGTTGGAAGGCTCCGACGCTCACGCCAACAGCGTCTTTTCGTTTGACGTAGCGGACTATTTGAATCGCTATGGTTTTGGCATTGACATCGACCCAACGGTCAGACAGCAAATCAACGATGCACTCGCCAATGACGGGAGCTTCCTCTCGCACGAGCGCACCGGAATATTGATAGTTGCTCCAGGCCTGCAGAAGGTCTTCTACATCTACAACGGTTAGGCGCTGGGCGCCCAGGGGTTCTGAACGTCTGCTTTCTCGCCCGGGCAACGGCCGCTTAGGGCCCTGAGCCGACCTTGGCAGCGCTTCAAAGCCGACGTTTTCTCGAGAGCCAAAGAAATTCTTGAGCGGGCGAAGCATCCCCTGGTAAGGCTTCGCTGTTGGCGAACGGGCGAAAACGGCGGTGGGCATGAGACTTTAGTCCAATGCGCTCCCACCAGCGCGTGCTTAGGATCGCGCCGGTCTGCATCCATCAAGGCCCCCATGCGCTCGTCCCTTTCTCTTCCTCGGCTTGCGCTGTCCAGTATCTGGAACGAGGCGCTGGTAGCGTCCGCCCTTGCCACCCATTGCTCACGCCGCCTCTGGACCTGCTGGCAAGGTCGGCGCTCGGCAACCTCGGCCGCGCTGCTGACGGCGACGCTGCTCGCCAGCTGCGGCGGTGGGGACCATCGCGGTTCAGCCACTGGGGCCGTACCTCCTTCGGCTGTAGGCACTGCACCGACAGCGCCGCCCACTGCAACCTATGCCATCGGCGGCACGGTCAGCGGCTTGGCGGCACCCGGCCTCGTGCTGCAGAACAACGCGGGCGACGACCTGGCCATCGCGGCCGATGGCGCCTTCCGCTTCACCACGCCGGTGGCCAGCGGCGCGCGCTACCAGGTCACCGTCTTCGCCCAACCCGAGGGCCAGCTGTGCGCGGTGGTCAACGATCGGGGCCACGCGGATGCGCCGGTGAGCGACGTCGCCGTGAGCTGCCAGGGCGTGGCGGTGCCCGTGCCGGCCAGCGCGCCGGCCGACCTGGCCGTGGGCTATGCAGCCCAGCGCTACGACTTCAGCTGGAGCCCGGTGGCAGGGGCAAGCTACTACCAACTGCAGGAAGACCCCGACGGCGCCGGTGCGGCGAATGCCAGCCAGGTCGGCGCCAACGTGGGCGTGACCACGCTGCAGTACACCGTGGCGCTGCACCTGCGCCTGAACGCCAGCTACACCGTGCGGGCGTGCAACGCGTCGGGCTGCGGGCCGGCGTCGGCCGCGCTCGTACCCGACCCGGTCAAGGCCATCGGCCACGTCAAGGCGTCCAACGCCGGCGTTTACGACCTGTTCGGCATCAGCATGACCCTGTCAGGCGATGGCACCACGCTCGCAGTCGGCGCGCCCCAGGAGGAGAGCAACGCCACCGGCATTGGAGGCGACCAGTCGAACGACAGCGCACGGGGGGCCGGCGCGGTGTACGTGTACACCCGCGTGAACGGCGCCTGGGTCCAGCAGGCCTATGTGAAAGCCTCGAACACCGATGCAGGGGACAACTTCGGAATGAGCGTGGCGCTCTCAGCCGATGGCGCGACGCTGGCGGTCAGTGCGCCCGCCGAGGACAGCAGCGCCTACGGCATCGACGTCGGCCAAGCGGACAACAGCGCGACCGACACCGGTGCGGTGTACGTCTATACCCATCGGAATGGCGCCTGGGCCCAGCAAGCCTATGTGAAAGGCGCGAGGACGGCGGGCGGCCACTTCGGCAACAGCGTGGCACTCTCTGCCGATGGCGCGACGCTGGCGGTCGGGGCGGACTCTGAATCGAGCGGCGCCACCGGCGTAGACGGCGACCAGCTCAACAACAGTGCGCCCTACGCAGGCGCGGTGTACCTGTACACCCGCAGCAACGGCACGTGGGTCCAGCAGGCCTACGTGAAGGCGTCGAACACCGATGCAGGGGACCACTTCGGACTGAGCTTGGCGCTCTCCGCCGATGGCGCCACGCTGGCGGTCGGGGCGCCGTTCGAGGACAGCGGCACCTCGGGCGTCAAGCCCGGCGGGTACGCAGACCCGGAAAACAGCAGGCCCCTCGCTGGTGCGGTGTACATGTACGTCCGTACGAACGGCACCTGGACCCAGCAGGCCTATGTGAAGGCGTTCAACCCTGCCAGCGCGATTTTTGGCGTGAGCGTTGCCCTCTCGGCTGACGGCACCATGCTGGCGGTCGCGGCACCCGGCGAGTTCAGCAGCGCCACCGGCATCGACGGCAACCAGGGGAACACCAGCGTGCGTCCGGGTGGCACCGTGTACGTGTACAGCCGAACAGATGGCAGCTGGGCCCAGCAGGGCCATGTCAAGCCCCCGGCCACGAGTGCCGAACAGTGCTTTGGCATGGGCGGCGTGGCCCTGTCGGCGGATGGCGCCACGCTGGCGGTCGGGGAGAACTGCGCACGCGCCGGGTCCTTGACCTTCCGTCTCCCAGGTGCGGCGTACGTGTACACGCGCACGAGCGGGGCTTGGGCCCAACAGGCCCGGCTGGAGGGCCCGGACGCGAGCACTGGCAGTGCCGGGTTCGCCGTCTCCCTGGCGCTCTCGGCCGACGGCGGCACGCTGGCGGTCTCGCAGCCTGCAGAGCCCAATTCGGGCAATACCGCCGGCGGCGGCTACCCAGTTCATTTGTACTGAGAGCAAGAAGCAGAGCGCAGGCGTTGACTGACGGGTTGGCGCCTCGCCCCGCGCTTCTTCCTGCGCGCCGGCAAAAGACGCCGCGCGACGACAGCCCCACGCCACCTGGTGGACGTGAACTCTGACAGCTGCGTACTGCGTTCTGGATGTTGTTGCACACCTGTCGCGCCTGCGCAGCTTCTACAAGCGTTTGCAACGCTGACGCAGATGGACGCGGCCAGGTCGGATTCCGAAGGGCCGCTTCGGAGCAAGACATACAGCTGCTTCGGGCCCGTTGCTGCCATTCCCGCTCCCCAGTTCCTCGCGAAGAATCGGTCATTCAACCGGCCATCATCTGCATCGGCCTGCACCACGACGCCACGAACGCAACCTGCCGGCATCTGCGACAAAGCGCTGCGCAACCATTGCTGCATGCGTGCAACGCTCCTGTTGCCGGATCGCCATCGCGGTGTTAGCCTGCGCTCCCCCAAAGATCAACCATCGCGTTGCGGCCAACACCCAACCGCACGAGAGCCCCATGAAGCAGTTCCTGACCACGCAAGATGCATCGATGACCCGCGCAGTCGCGGTGATTTCGCTGCGCGCCTTTTTTGCCGAATTGCGTTCCTAGAGCCTTTTCACCTGGAGGCTCGGCCTCCTGAGTTTCACAAGACCCGGTAGGCCTCAAGCCACCGGGTTTTTTGTTTTCCGTTTGCCCACTTGGAGATTTGGACATGAGCCCCGAACGAGAGCTTCTTTCTTCCGCCGCACGCGCTGCCGGCGCAGTGCTGTGCGTCAACTCCGTGGAGTGGTTCGTGTAGAGCCTCCAGGCCCTCGTGCGCCTGGAGGTCCATCCTTCAGGCAAGAAAAAAAGCCTGTCGGGTGGTCCACCCCGGCAGGCTTTTCTTTTGCCCGCATGGCGGGCACCGCGAGTTTGGTGCGCGCGCACCGACAACCCGCCGACCGTTTCGCCTGGCCAGCGAATCGCGTCGGTTTTTCAATCTCAAACTGGAGAGAAACATGATGAACAACAAGGTTCATGTGAATGTCGGAACCATCGGTCACGTCGACCATGGCAAGACGACGCTGACGGCTGCTCTGACCTTCGTGCAGGCCGCGCGCTTTGGCGGCGATGCGCTGTCCTATGGACAGATCGACAACGCAAAGGAAGAGCGCGAGCGCGGCATCACGATCAATACCTCGCACGTCGAGTACGAGTCGGACGTCCGTCACTACGCACACATCGACTGCCCCGGGCATGCCGACTACATCAAGAACATGATCACCGGCGCCTCGCAGATGGACGGCGCGATCCTGCTGGTGGACGGCACCGAAGGCGCCGCGCGGCAGACCATCGAGCATGTGCTGCTGGCGCGCCAGGTGAACGTCGGCCACATGGTGGTGTTCGTGAACAAGATGGACCTCGTTGCCGCAAGTGACCGTGCGGAGATCGAGCAGCTGATCGAAATGGAGATCGGCGCGCTGCTGGCCGCGCACGGTTACCACGATGCCCGCTTCGTGTTCGGCAGCGCGCTGAAGGCCCTGGCCGCCGCCGAACGCGGCGATCTCGAAGGCCCGGACGTGCAATGCATCGTCGAACTCGTGGACGCGCTGGACGCGTGCATTCCTGATCCGGTGCGCGACTACGACGCGCCGTTCATGATGCCTGTCGAAGGCGTGCACACCATCGCGGGCCGCGGCACCGTGGTCAGCGGCCGTGTCGAGCGCGGCGTGATCCGCGTGAGTGACAGCCTGGAGATCGTCGGGCTCAGCGCGGACGGCGACGAGCAGGTGGTCGTCACCGGCGTGCAGTCCTTTCACAAGGACGTCGCCGAGGCGCGGGCCGGCATGAACGTCGGCCTGCTGCTGCGCGGGGTCAAGCGCGACGCTGTCGTGCGAGGCCAGGTGGTCGTGAAGCCCGGTGCACTGAAGCCGTACCGGACGGGGCGCGCACAGATCTTCGTTCTCAGCAAGGACGAAGGTGGTCGCCATACCCCGTTCGGCTCGGGCTACCAGCCGCAGTTCTTCTTCGGCACGACCGACGTGACGGGTGTCATTCGCGTCGACACCGAGACCGGCATGGTCGAGCCGGGCGCACAGGCGCAGATCAGCTTCGAGCTGAACAAGCCCGTGGCCATCGAGAACGGCATGCGGTTCGCCATGCGCGAAGGCGGCAAGACCGTCGGCGCAGGCATCGTGACCGAGGTGCTCGGCTGAAAGGCTGATGCGCCACTTGCCCCTGTGGCCCGATTGCCGGGCGGCAGGGGCATTTTTTTGAGCCTCAGCCGAGCTGCTCGGCAAGCCCGACGATGATGCCCTCGGGCCCCCGGATGTACGCGAGCCGGTAGGACGTCTCGTACTGCATCTGGCCGATGAGTTCCGCGCCATGGGCTTGCATCCGCGCAACGACCGCATCGATGCCATCGACGGCAAACATGATGCGGCGAAGACCCAGGGTGTTCACTGGCGCATTCACGGGCCCGAACCGGACCGCATCCGGCGTGTGGAACTTGTCCAGTTCGATTCCCTGCCCATCGGGCGTTCGCAGCATGGCGAGGGTGGCCCGGACATCTCCCAGCCCGATGGGCTGCCGACAGCAGGCCCTTCCACCGTGGTCTGGCCCTCGAGCTTCAGGCCCAGTTCGACAAAGAACGCCTTCACCGCTTCCAGATCGTCGACAACGATCAGGATGTTGTCCATTCGCTTGAGTGTCATGTCCTTCGGCTCCTCTTTCAACGGTGTTGCAAGGTCTACACTGCGGCTCCGCTTTTGCAGGAGACGACCCCATGCCTCGATTGCTTGTGCGCAGCTTCGGTGTTTCGCTCGATGGCTTCGCGGCCGGCCCGGACCAGAGTCTGGCGCATCCGCTGGGCGTTCGCGGCCCCGAACTCATGGACTGGTTCATGCCCACGCGCGTCTGGCAGCAGATGCTTCAGACAGGCAAGGCCGATGGCGAGACCGGCATCGACAACGAGATGGCCGAGCAAGGCTTCGCCGATATGGGGGCCTGGATCCTCGGGCGCAACATGTTCGGGCCGGTGCGCGGCCCCTGGCCCGACGAGAGCTGGAAAGGCTGGTGGGGCGACGAGCCTCCCTACCACGTGCCGGTCTTCGTGCTGACCCACCACGCCCGCGCACCACTGACGATGCAAGGCGGCACCACCTTCCACTTCGTCACCGGCGGCATCCACGATGCACTGGCGCAGGCACGGGCCGCCGCGGGTGGGCGTGACGTGCGGGTGGGCGGTGGTGTGGCCACCGTGCGCGAATACCTGAAGGCCGGCCTGATCGACGAACTGCACCTGGCCTTGCGGCCGGTGCTGTTGGGCCAGGGGGAAGCGCTGTTCGCAGGCCTGGATCTGCCAGCGCTGGGCTACCGCTGCGAACGGCAGGTGGCGGGCGAGCGCGCCATGCATGTGTTCCTGCGTCGCACCGAATGAACCCGCGCCCTACGGCATCCCTCGCGCCAGCAGATGGTCTACCAACCGACGCTGCGGAAAGCTCAACGCCTCCTGCCGCGTACACAGGTACATCCGGCGTGACGCCCATGCATCGGTGAGGTTGATGAAGCGCAGCTTCATCTCCTTGCGGTAGGTCACCGCCGCGCCCTCGGGCAGGATGCCCACGCCCATTCCCGCTTCGATCATCCGGCACACGGCCTCGAAGCTCTTCACGCGCACGCGCAGACGCAGCACCTTGCGCGCGCTCATCGCGGCGTCTTCCATGGTGCGGGAGATGGCCGAGTCGTCTTCGAGCCCCACGAAGTCGAAGTCGAGCAGTTCTTCGAACGACACCTCGCGCCCGCGCCACGGATGCTTCTGGCGCACGATGGCCACGAGCCGGTCGGTGCGGTACGGAATGAAGTGCAGCGCCGGGTCGACCGCCTCGCTGGTGATCACGCCCACATCGGCCTGGCGGTCGCGAATCGCCTGCACGATGTAGACGCTGCGGTGCTCTTCCACGCTCACGCGGATCTCGGGGTAGCGCAGCCGAAAGCTCGCCACATCGTCGGGCAGGAACTGGCCCATGGCCGACGCGTTGGCGTGCAGCCGCACGCGGCCGGTGGCGCCCTGCGCGTAGTCCGACAGGTCGGCGCGCATGCGGTCCACGTCGCGCAGGATCTGGCGCGCATGCATCGCCAGCGACTCGCCCGCGCCCGTGGGCGTCACGCCCTTCGAGGTGCGGTTGAGCAGCCCCACGCCGAGCTGGCTCTCGAGGATGGCCAGGCGCCGGCTCGCGGCCGACAGCACCATGTGGCTCTCGGCGGCCGCCTTGGACAGGCTGCCGTGCTCAATGGCGCGCAGGAACAGCGCCAGCGAATCCAGGTCGGGTCTCATCGGGTCCTCGGTCGATCGGGCGGACATTGTCGGGCCTGCGCGCTGGCGCACGCATGGCCGAAGGCCTTTCGGCAAATCGACGGCGGCGGCGATGGTTCTTCCGGAATGCGGGTTTCCCCGTCGAAACGAAGAAGCACTTTCGGGCCGGGGTGCGAAAGAATCGTCGCTGTCTCGGCGGCAACCCCGGCGAGGCGTTTCGCGGGCCGGCCCTCTACCGGGGCCACGCCCGCATTCCACGAGTCCTACCCGGAGTCTTTTCTCTCATGGCAACCCACGAACTCGCCAGCGTTGCGCTGGACGACAAATACACGGCCACCGAAGGCCGGATCTACCTGAGCGGCATCCAGGCGCTGGTGCGCCTCATGCTCGTGCAGAAATGGCGCGACCAGCAGGCCGGCCTGAACACCGCGGGCTTTGTCTCGGGCTACCGCGGCTCGCCGCTCGGCGGCCTGGACGAAGCGCTGTGGAAGGCCCAGCCCCAGCTCGAAGCCAACGCCGTCAAGTTTCTGCCCGGCGTGAACGAAGAGCTGGCCGCCACCGCCGTGTGGGGCACGCAGCAGGTGCACCTGACCGGCGAGAGCGCGGTCGATGGCGTGTTCGCCATGTGGTACGGCAAGGCGCCCGGCGTGGACCGCTGCGGCGACGTGTTCAAGCACATGAGCCACGCGGGCACGTCGCCCAAGGGCGGCATCCTGCTGGTGGCGGGCGACGACCACGGCGCGTCGTCGTCCACCCTGCCCAACCAGAGCGATCACCTGTTCGCCGCCTCGATGATCCCCATGCTCTACCCGCAGAGCGTGGAGGAATACATCGAGCTGGGCCTGCACGGCTTTGCGATGTCGCGCTTTGCCGGCCTGCCGGTCGGCTTCAAGGCGCTGGCCGACACGGTGGAGTCGTCGGGCTCCATTGCCGCCGGCGCGCTCGACGTGCACACGCGCCTGCCGAAGGACTTCGTGTTCCCGCCCGGCGGCGTGCATGCGCGGCTGTCGACCGACACGCTCGGCGTGCAGGCGCGCAAGCAGGAAGCGCTGATGCAGGACTACAAGATCTACGCCGCCATCGCCTATGCGCGCGAGAACCGCCTGAACCGCGTGACCATCGATTCGCCGCAGGCGCGGCTGGGCATCGTGGCCTCGGGCAAGTCGTACCGCGACGTGCTCGAAGCGCTGGAAGAACTCGGCATCGACGCCGACGAAGCCGCGCGCATCGGCATCCGGCTGTTCAAGGTGTCGATGCCCTGGCCGCTGGAGCCCGACTCGATCCGCGAGTTTGCCGACGGGCTCGAAGAAATCCTGGTGGTCGAAGAGAAGCGCCAGATCGTCGAGTACCAGCTCAAGGAGCACCTGTACAACTGGCGCGAGAACGTGCGCCCGCGCGTGATCGGCAAGTTCGACGAACAGGGCGAATGGGGTGCGCACCCGCGCGGCCAGTGGCTGCTGCCGGCCACGGCCGATTTCTCGGTGGCGCAGATCGCGCGCGTCATCGCCGGGCGCGTGGCGCGCTTTCACACCAGCGACCGCATCCGCATGCGGCTGGCGATCCTTGACGCGAAGGACGTGGTGCTCGGCAAGGCCGTGGCCACGCCCTCGCGCCCGGCCTGGTACTGCGCGGGCTGCCCGCACAACACCTCGACCAAGGTGCCCGAAGGCAGCCTGGCGCTCGCGGGCATCGGCTGCCACGTGATGGCCACGGCCATCTACCCCGAGCACAACCGCACCACCACGCACATGGGCGGCGAAGGCGCGCCGTGGCTGGGGCAGGCGTGGTTCTCCAAGCGCAAGCACGTGTTCGCGAACCTGGGCGACGGCACCTACTACCACTCGGGTTCGCTGGCCATTCGCGCGGCCGTGGCGGCGGGCGTGAACATCACCTACAAGATCCTCTACAACGACGCGGTCGCGATGACGGGCGGCCAGCCGGTCGACGGGCCGATCACCGTGCCGCGCATCGCGCACCAGGTGGCGGCCGAAGGCGTGAAGCGCATCGCGCTGGTGGCCGAAGACCCGACGCGCTGGGCCGACCGCAGCCTGCTGCCGCCCGACCGCGACGGTCTCTTTGCGCTGAGCGTGCACCACCGCGACGACATGGACGCGGTGCAGCGCGAGCTGCGCGGCTTCGAGGGCGTGTCGGTGCTGATCTACGACCAGGTGTGCGCGGCCGAGAAGCGCCGCCGCCGCAAGAAGGGCGAGTTCCCGCCCGCCGCGCGGCGCGTGTTCATCAACGACGCGGTGTGCGAAGGCTGCGGCGACTGCGGCGAGCAGTCGAACTGCACCGCCCTGCTGCCCAAGCAGACCGACCTCGGCCTGAAGCGCAGCGTGGACCAGAGCGCGTGCAACGCCGACGAGTCGTGCATCAAGGGCTTCTGCCCGAGCTTCGTGACGGTCGAGGGCGTGAAGCCGCGCAAGCACGCACCCGTGGCCGTGAAGGCCGCCGAGGAACCCGCCCTGCCCGCACCGGTGCCGCTCGCGCTCGAAGGCATGCACAACATCCTCATCACCGGCATCGGCGGCACGGGCGTGATCACCATCGGCGCGCTGATCGGCATGGCGGCGCACCTCGAAGGCAAGGGCGTGAGCGTGCTCGACATGACGGGCATGTCGCAGAAGAACGGCTCGGTCACGTCGCACGTGCGCATCGCGCGCGACGCGGCGCAACTGAAGGCGCAGCGCATTCCCACCGGCGAGGCCGACCTGATCCTGGGCTGCGACATGCTCACGGCCGGCGCGCCCGACGCCATCGCGCGCATGCGGCCGGGCCGCACCTACGCGCTGGTCAACACCTTCGAGCAGCCGACTGGGCACTTCGCGCAGCAGCCCGACTGGCAGTTCCCGGCCGCGCAGGTGCGTGCGCTCATCGAGGAATCGGTGGAAGGCCGCGCCGACTTCATCGACGCCACGCAGCTGGCCACGCGCCTCATGGGCGACGCCATCGCGGCCAACCTGTTCCTGCTGGGCTTCGCGTTCCAGAAGGGGTTCGTGCCGCTGTCGGCGCAGGCGCTCGACAAGGCCATCGAGATCAACGGCGTGGCCGTGAAGGCCAACCAGGCCGCGTTCCGCTGGGGTCGCAAGGCGGCGCTCGACCTCGCGGCCGTCACGCGCCAGGCTGCGCCGACGCAGGTGGTGTCGCTGCAGAAGCCCCAGAGCTTCGAGGCGCTGGTGGCCGACCGCACCGCGTTCCTCACGGCCTACCAGAACGCGGCCTATGCGCGCAGCTACGCGGACCTCGTCGAACGCGTGCGCGACGCCGAACAGCGCACGCGCGGCAGCACGGTGCTGGCCAAGGCCGTGGCCTCGGGCCTGTTCAAGCTCATGGCCTACAAGGACGAGTACGAGGTGGCGCGCCTGTATGCCGACCCGCGCTTCATGGAGAAGCTCGGCGAGCAGTTCGAAGGCAAGCCGGTGCTGCGCTTTCACCTGGCGCCGCCGGTGCTGGGCCGGCGCGACGCCGAAGGCCGCGCGCTGAAGACCAGCTTCGGCCCGTGGATGCTCGGCGCCTTCCGCGTGCTCGCGAAGCTGCGCGGCCTGCGCGGCACGGCGCTCGACCCCTTCGGCCGCACCGCCGAGCGCCGCATGGAGCGCCAGCTGGTTGCCGACTACCGCGCGATGGTCGAAGACCTGCTCGCGCGCTTCGAGCGCATCGACTTCAACACCGCCCTGTCGCTGGCGCGCCTGCCGGAGCAGATCCGCGGCTTCGGGCATGTGAAGGAAGAAAGCATCGTGTCGGCGCGCGTGCGGTGGGAGATGCTGCGCGGGCAGCTCGATGCTGGAGCGCCTGCACGGGCCGCCCGAGCAGAACCAGTGGCGGCTTGAACGATAGCGCGGCCCGCTACAGCAGGCCTCTGGCAGAGGCCTTCAGCGTGGCGGCCGCGCGGGTCGAGCAACCGAGCTTGCGAAACACGCGTTCGACGTGCGTGCGCACCGTGCTCGCACTGATGCCCAGCGCACGCGCGACCTGCTTCGTGTTGTCGCCCTGGCTGATGCAGCGCAGGACGTCCAGCTCGCGCTGGGACAGCGACGCGTCGTCCTGCGCGGGCACCACAGGCTTCGCAGGCGTGCCCGAGAGCGCGCAGGCGAGCAGCGCACCGACGACCTCCGCGTCGAAGCGGCCGGCCTCGACGTCCGCCTGCATGTGATCGCGCGCCTGCGCATCGGTCAGTTCGGGTCGCCACGGGCGGCGGGTGCGGTGCGAGACCCACTGCTCGGCCGCCGCGACGACCTGCCCTTCGAGCGGCATCGACGCGCCGGAGCGGCCACGGAAGTAGCCGGAGCCATCGCGCCGCTCGAAGGCGAACGAGGCGATCTCTGCTTCTGCCGCGAGACCGTCGATCTGCCCTGCGGCGCGGGACGTCCAGTACGGCACGAGCCGCAGGCGCTCCATCGACGCGGCCGGCAGCGGCTCGGGCGCATTCCAGATGGCGTTGGGCACCGCGGCCCGCCCGATGCCGTGGATCAGGCCGGCCCGGTGGATGCGATGGCACATCGCTTCACCCATGCCCAGCTGGGCGCCGCAATCGCGCGCCAGGCGGGCCACGCGCCGCGAGTAGCCCGTCATCCACGGCAGCTTGAGGTCGCTCACGTCGCCGACGAGTTCCAGCCCGACGCGCCGGCGCATCGACACCGGCGGATCGGCAGCATCGGTCCACGGCGCGGGCGACGCATCCAGCCGCGTCATCCACGCCGCAGCGTGCGGTGCGCAGGCGTCGACCAGGAAGCCGGGGTAGAGGCTGTCGGCACGTCCCCGCGCGAGCGTGAGGGCTTCGTCGAGCCCGTAGAGGCGGCTGAAGATTTCCAGATCGCTCGCCAGGGCCACGACGTAGGTGGCCAGCGGCACGCCCTCGCCCTGCAGCAGGCCGGGGACGCCGCTGCCATCGAAGGCCTCGAAGACGGCGCGCAGTGCGGCTTCGGCCTCGAACCCCAGGCCGAGCATGTTCGCGATGTCGCCGGCAATCTCGCAGTGGATCTGGGCCATCGCCACGACGGCCCCGGGGATGGACGCTTGGTGGGGCTGGCGCAGGCGCGGTTGCGCGGAGGCCAGAAGGGCTCGCCGCCCCAGCACGTCGTCTTCCAGGAAGTCCGCGAACTCCTGCGCGTTCGCCGTGCAACCCGACCAGCGCAGCAGCGCCACGTGCTGCGCGACCTCGACCTGCGCCGCGTGGCAGCCGGCCTGTGTCGCGATCGTGCCGGCCAGCCAGGCGGTGCGCAGCGAATGGTCGATGGGCTGGCCCATGCTCAGGTCGCCGATGAAGGCGAGCGCGCGGGCCGCGTCGAAAGCGGTGAGGGTGGTGTCTTCGGGCATGGGATCGCGGGGGCGAGCGCACAGCATCGCACAGCCGCCGGTTCGGCGCGTGTCGGGCATTCGACCGATACCGTGGTCCGGGGGAACGCAGAAGAATCGTTGCACCCGCCTCGTGCGAGGCGCGCCCTCTCCTCCTACCTCCCCCCTTTCATGTCCGACATCATCCAACCCCCTTTGCAGCCGGCCGCCTGGCTGCGCAAGCTCTACTTCACCCGCACGGCCTTTTCCTTCGTGTGGGTCGCGATGGCCTTCACCGTCGCCAGGCAGTCGCCGGTGCTGACGGCGATCCTGCTGGTCGTCTATCCGGCGTGGGACGCGCTGGCGAACCTCGTGGACGCCCGGATGACGGGCGGCCCCCGGGCCAACCCCAGCCAGATGCTGAACACGTGGATCAGCGCGCTGGTCACCGCGGCCGTGGTGGCGTCCCTGGTGCTCGGGCTCCAGATCGGCCTGGCCATCTTCGGCGCCTGGGCCATCGTGTCGGGCCTGCTGCAGCTGGCGACGGCCGTTCGCCGCCGAAAGCGCCATCGGGGGCAGTGGGTGATGATGCTGAGCGGCGCGCAGTCCGCGCTGGCCGGCGGCCTCTTCGTCGCACGGCAAGGCACCGACGCCCCGGTCCTGCAGACGCTCGCAGGCTATGCGACGGTGGGCGCCGTGTACTTCCTGATCTCCGGCCTCGTGATCCTGTTTCGCAAGCCGCAGGAGCGGCCCGTGAACCCGCTCACCGCCACGCCTACAGCATCTTCCACTTCTTGCGGTCGATGACGCGGCGGCGCGTGTCCATGTTCAGCTGCGACAGCTCGATGTTCACCTGGTCCTTCGTGATGTCGACCAGCCCCCAGTTGCATTGCAGCGCGCCGACGGTGACGGCCGTGCGCAGCGCGGCGCCGGAGGACGTGGCTTCGAACAGGCTCCAGGGGCCTGCCGGCCACGGCACGGCGAAGCGGTTCTCGTGCACGTCGCCGCTGAGGATGAGGATGCGGCGCTTCTCCGCGAGCTTGAGGATCGCGGCGTGCTCGGCCGCGCAGTCCATCCAGGTCTCGCCGTGGCGGGCTTCGAAGGTGAGGCCGCTGGCGATCAGGTGCACGGTCTTCTCGTCCGAGTCTTCGATGGCCTTCTTCAGCTTGTTCATCTGCTTCTTGCCGAGCACGGCGTCCTCGCCGCCCTTGGTCTTGTAGCTGCGGCCGTCGGTGAGGTGCAGCATCACCGGGCCATCCGCATCGCCGACATTGCTCAGCATGAGGGGCCGGTAGCCGGGTTCGGGAACGCCCGAGGCCCAGGGATCGCCGGCCTTGGGAAAGGTCTTCGGATCGTTCGAATCCAGCGCCTTGCGGTATTCCTGGAACGCCGCGCGGGTCGGGTCCAGCAGGTGCCGGTAAGACGGCTGTCCCTCGATTTGCGCACCGCAGGCGCCGTTCCACAGAAAGTCGTGGTCGTCCCAGATCGGATGGATCTGCAGGTCGGTCTTGCGCACCAGCTTGGCGAACTCCTTCTGGTTCAGCTGGTCGCGCAGCCGGCCGAAGGCGTGGACCGCGAAGTCGTTCGCGCCCATGGCCTTGACCGCGCCCATGCTGGAGCCGTCCGCGTCGTAGTAGGCCGAGTCGCCCAGCAGCACCAGGTGCGTGGCGCCGGACGCGCCCACCTGGGTCCAGACAGGTTGTTCCTTGAAGGTCTGGGCACTGAAGCAGGAAGTAAAGGCGATCTTCATCGGGAGGCTCCTCGTTGTGGGTGCGCGGATGCTAGGAGCCGCCCCGAAACGTCGCCTCCCCCAT
The DNA here is from genome assembly GCF_041154445.1 of Variovorax sp. V118. Classification (GTDB taxonomy): domain Bacteria; phylum Pseudomonadota; class Gammaproteobacteria; order Burkholderiales; family Burkholderiaceae_C; genus Variovorax; species Variovorax boronicumulans. The sequence continues at coordinate 4,165,021 of NZ_AP028663.1, forward strand.
CCATGGGAGGCGCATGCCGCGGGCCGCAAGGGCTCAGCGCCCCTCGTCTTCCCAGTCGACCCACTCCACCGGATGGGTCTTGAGGTACCCGCTGACGGCGGCACCGACGGTCGGAAAGAACGCGGCTTCGCCCAGCCGCGCGAAGAGCCCGAAGCGCTTCAGTTTGTCCTTGACGGGGTCCTTCATCTCGGCAAAGCACAGCTGGATGCCGGCGTCGCGCAAGCTGTCGACCAGCTCGGCCAGCATGTCGGCGGAGGTCACGTCCACGCTGGTGACGGGCTCTGCCGCGACGACCAGCCAGCGCACCGGCGCGGGCGACGACGCCATGGCCTCGCCCACCCGGTCGCGGAACAGCTCGGCATTGGCGAAGAACAGCGGCGCATCCCAGCGAAACAGGACCAGGCCCGGGATGAGGCGCGCGTCGGGATAGCGCGTGATGTCGTGGTAGCCCTTGACGCCGTCGGCGCGCCCCAGGACCGCGGAATAGGGGCGCCAGGCATCCCACAGGAATTCGATGACCGCGATCACGATGGCCAGGCCGATGCCCTCGACGGCGCCCAGCACGACCACGCCGACCGTGCAGGCGATCGACAGCCAGAACTCCCAGCGCTGGATGCGGTAGATCCGCCGCAGGTCGGCAATCTCGATCAGGCCGATGGCCGATGCGATCACGACCGCGGCCAGTGCGCTGGTGGGCAGGTTCTTCAGCAGGTCGGGCGCCGCCACCAGCAGCAGCGCAACGGCCAGCGCGCCGACGACGCCGGTCAGCTGCGTCCTGGCGCCCGCGGCCTCGGCCACGGGGGTGCGCGACGAACTGCTGCTGACGGCAAAGCCCTGGAAAAATCCGGCCGCCAGGTTGGCGGCGCCCAGCGCCACCATCTCCTGGTTCGGGTCGACGTGGGTGCGGGTGCGCGCCGCATAGACACGGGAGAGCACGCTGGTGTCGGCGAACGAGACGAGCGCGACGGCGCAGCCGCCGATCAGCACGGGGCCGATGTCGGCGGCCGTGATCCACGGGATGCCGAACGCCGGCAGGCCTTGCGGGAGGGCACCGAGCACCGGCACCCCCTCGCGTGTCGCCAGGCCCAGCACGCCGACGGCCACGGTCGCGCCCACCACGGCGATCAGGATGCCCGGCACGCGCCGGCGGCCCTTGAGCAGCAGGATGACGGCCAGGGTGCCCGCGCCGACCATGAGCGTGGTCGCGTGGGTCTTGCCCTCCATCACCGACACGGCGATGGCCTTCAGGGTCGCCAGCGGTGCGTCGCCTTCGACCGAAAAACCCAGCAGCCTGGGCAGCTGGCTGATCAGCACGGTCAACGCGATGCCGTTCATGTAGCCGTAGCGGATCGGCTTGGAAAGAAGCTCGGTGACGAAGCCCAGGCGCGCGACGCCCGCGAGGATGCACACCGTGCCCGACACGATCGCCATCAGGCCCGCCAGGGCGATGGCGCGCTGCGGGTCGCCGCCCGACAGCGGAAGGACGACGGCCAGGATGAGGGCCGCCAGCGAGGAATCCGGGCCCAGCACCAGGATCCGGCTGGGGCCGAACACGGCGTACGCGAGCAACGCCACGATGGTCGCGTAGAGGCCGTGGATGCCGGGGACGCCCGACGCCTGCGCATAGGCGATGCCGACGGGCACCAGCATCGTGGTCAGCACCAGCCCGGCCACGATGTCGTGCCGCAGCCAGGCCAGTTCGTACCCGCGCAGCGTGCGCAGTCCCGGCAGCCAGCGGCGCCACCCGGCCGCATCGGCGGCCTTCGCCCGCGGCGCACCGCGGCCGGGTTCGGAAAGAGGAGGTGGAGGTTCCAGGTCGTTCATGCGCCGAGGGCCACAGGGTGGACGGACAGTGCAGAGACGCGCCGGGAAAGGCAAGGGGGAAGACACGGGTGCCGGCATGGGCCGCGCGACCCTCCCCGCCCCTGCGCCGCGGGCGCCTGCGAAACACGCACTTGACCGGCTGCGCCCGCGCCCGAAATTCGCTAGGCTGTGGTGGCGCGCGATGCCATCGAGCGCGGAGACAACGCGATGAGCCAAGGCACATCTCTTCGTCTGCATGTACCGGAGCCCACCGGGCGGCCGGGGCACGAGACCGATTTCTCCTACCTGCACCTGTCGCGCGCCGGCGAGGTGCGAAAACCCCCGGTCGACGCATCGCCGGCCGACACCAGCGACCTGGCCTACACGCTGGTGCGCGTGCTCGACGACGAAGGCCGCGCCGTCGGCCCGTGGGCGCCGCCGGCCGACCCCGAGCTGCTGCGCCGCGGCCTGCGCGCGATGATGAAGACACGCGCCTTCGACGCCCGCATGCTGATCGCGCAGCGGCAGAAGAAGATCTCCTTCTACATGCAGTGCCTCGGCGAGGAGGCCATCGCCACCGGCCATGCGCTGGTGCTGCAGCAGGGCGACATGTGCTTTCCGACCTACCGCCAGCAGGGCCTGCTGCTGGCGCGCGACGACGTGACGCTGCTGGAGCTGACCTGCGAGCTGATGTCCAACGAGCGCGACCCGCTCAAGGGGCGGCAGCTGCCGGTGTGCTATTCGATGAAGCGGGCCGGCTTCTTCTCGATCTCGGGCAACCTGGCCACGCAGTTCATCCAGGCGGTGGGCTGGGGCATGGCCTCGGCAATCAAGGGCGATACGCGCATCGCCTCGGGCTGGATCGGCGACGGCGCCACCGCCGAGTCCGACTTCCACACGGCGCTGACCTTCGCGCACGTCTACCGCGCGCCGGTGATCCTCAACGTGGTCAACAACCAGTGGGCGATCTCGACCTTCCAGGCCATCGCCGGCGGCGAGGCCTCCACCTTCGCGGCGCGCGGCGTGGGCTGCGGCATCGCCTCGCTGCGCGTCGACGGCAACGACTTCCTCGCGGTGCTGGCGGCCTCGCGCTGGGCGGCCGAGCGCGCCCGCAGCAACCTGGGGCCGACGCTGATCGAGTGGGTCACCTACCGCGCCGGCGCGCATTCGACCTCGGACGATCCGTCGCGCTACCGCCCGGCCGACGACTGGGCGCATTTCCCACTGGGCGACCCGATCGCGCGCCTGGCACAGCACCTGACGGCGATCGGCGCCTGGTCGCAGCAGGAGCACGCGCAGACGCAGGCCGACATGCAGGCACAGGTGAACACCGCGGTGAAGGAGGCCGAGCGCTTCGGCTCCATGGCCGACGGGCACGTCGCGGGCGACGCCGCCCTGTTCGAGGACGTCTACAAGGACATGCCCGAGCACCTGAAGCGCCAGCGCGAACAGCTGGCGTCCGAGGGGTGACGGCCATGGCCTCGATGACGATGATCCAGGCCCTGCGCTCCGCCATGGACGTGATGCTCGAGCGCGACGACAACGTGATCGTCTACGGCCAGGACGTGGGCTACTTCGGCGGCGTGTTCCGCTGCACCGAAGGCCTGCAGGCCAAGTACGGCCGCTCGCGCGTGTTCGATGCGCCGATCAACGAGGGCGGCATCGTCGGCTCGGCCATCGGCATGGGCGCCTACGGCCTGCGCCCGGTGGTGGAGGTGCAGTTCGCCGACTACGTCTACCCGGCCTACGACCAGATCGTGTCCGAGGCGGCGCGCCTGCGCTACCGCTCGGCGGGCGACTTCACCGCGCCGATCACCATCCGCATGCCCTGCGGCGGCGGCATCTACGGCGGCCAGACGCACAGCCAGAGCCCGGAGGCGCTGTTCACGCACGTGTGCGGGCTGCGCACGGTGATGCCTTCCAATCCGCGCGATGCCAAGGGCCTCCTGATCGCCTCGATCGAGAACGACGACCCGGTCATCTTCCTGGAGCCCAAGCGGCTGTACAACGGCCCGTTCGACGGCCACCACGACCGGCCGCTGGTGCCCTGGTCGGCGCATCCGCTGGGCGAGGTGCCCGAGGGCTACTACACGGTGCCGCTGGAGTCGGCCACGGTGTTCCGCCCCGGCGCCGACCTGACGGTGATCAGCTACGGCACCATGGTCTTCGTCTGCGAAGCGGCCGCGCGCGAGACCGGCATCGACGCCGAGATCATCGACCTGCGCAGCCTGTGGCCGCTGGACCTGCAGACGCTGGTCGCCTCGGTGAAGAAGACCGGCCGCTGCGTGATCGTGCACGAGGCCACGCGCACCAGCGGCTTCGGCGCCGAGCTGACGGCGCTGGTGCAGGAGCATTGCTTCCACCACCTGGAAGCGCCGATCGGGCGCGTGGCCGGCTGGGACACGCCCTACCCGCATGCGCAGGAGTGGGCCTACTTCCCGGGCCCCGCGCGCGTCGGCGCGGCCCTGCGCCGCGCCATGGAGAACTGAATGGGCACGCTCACGATCAAGGTCCCGGACCTGGGCGAAGGCATTGCCGAGGTGGAGCTGGTGGCGTGGCGCGTGCAGCCCGGCGACACGGTGGCCGAAGACCAGGTGCTGGCCGACGTGATGACCGACAAGGCCACGGTCGAGATTCCCTCGCCGGCCGCGGGCCGGGTGCTCGCGCTCGGCGGCGAGGTGGGGCAGCAGATCGCGGTGGGCGCGGAACTGATCCGGATCGATGTGGCGGACGGCGGCGAAGCGCAGGAGGCGGTGCCGGCTGTGCCGGCCGTCTCGGCGCCGGCGCCTGCAGCGATGCCGGCGCCCGCCGAACGCGCGCGCCCCTCGGCCGGCAAGCCGCTCGCCGCGCCCGCGGTGCGCCATCGGGCGACGGTCCTCGGCATCGATCTGCGGCAGGTGTCGGGCAGCAGCGCGGACGGCCGCATCCTGCACGAGGACCTCGACGCCTGGCTGCTGCGCCGGCCCGGTCCGCCGACGCCGGATGCGGCGCGCTACGCCGAGCGCCACGACGAGGAGGCCGTGCCCGTGACCGGCGTGCGCCGCCGCATCGCGCAGCGCATGCAGGACGCGATGCGCCGCATTCCGCACTTCACCTACGTCGAGGAAGTCGACGTGACCGAGCTGGAACTGCTGCGCGCCCGCATCAACGAGCGCTGGGGCGGCGAGCGGGCGCACCTGACGCTGCTGCCGCTGCTGGTGCGCGCGGTGGTGCTGGCGGTGCCGCGCTTCCCGCAGATCAACGCCCGCTTCGACGACGAGGCGGGCGTGCTCACGCGCCACGGCGCGGTGCACGTCGGCATCGCCACCCAGACGGCGGCCGGCCTCATGGTGCCGGTGCTGCGCCATGCGGAGGCGCGCGACCTCTGGTCGAGCGCGACCGAGATCGCCCGCCTGGCCGACGCCGCGCGCGCGGGCCGGGCCACGCGCGACGAGCTGAGCGGCTCGACCCTCACCGTCACCAGCCTGGGCGCGCTGGGCGGCATCGCCTCCACGCCGATCATCAACACGCCCGAGGTGGCGATCGTCGGCGTCAACCGCATCGTGCAGCGCCCGGTGATGCTGGGCGGCGCGGTGGTCGCGCGCCGCATGATGAACCTGTCCTCCTCCTTCGACCACCGCGTGGTCGACGGCCAGCTGGCGGCCGAATTCGTGCAGGCCGTGCGGGCTTCGCTCGAATGCCCGGCGCTGCTTTTTGTCGAGTAGCTGCCGGCCGTGCGCACGGCATGCGGCATGAACCGGCGTCTGCGCAGTGCGCCGACCTCATCGGCCCACCCGGCCGGCTAGGGAAAATCGCTAGACCCAAAAGCACCGAAGTATCAATTCGGGCAAGTCGACGCGTTACAGGAATCGGACGATCCTCGCGATCCTTGGGGGAGATCGGAATCGCCGATTTCAAACCTGATGGGAGACACCTCATGACCTATACGAAACTGCTTGCAGGCCTGGCCGGCTCGGCATTCGCTTTTTCCGTCTCGGCCACCGAACTGGTCATCGCGACCGTCAACAACGGCCACATGATCGAGATGCAGAAGCTCACGCCCTTCTTCGAGAAGGCGAACCCCGACATCAAGCTCAAGTGGGTCACGCTCGAGGAAGGCACGCTGCGCCAGCGCGTGACCACCGACATCGCCACCAAGGGCGGCCAGTTCGACGTGATGACCATCGGCCTGTACGAAGCGCCGATCTGGTCGAAGAAGGGCTGGCTGCAGCCCATCGCCACCGATGCCGCCTACGACGCCGACGACCTGCTGCCCGCCATCCGCGCTGGCCTGTCGCACGAAGGCAAGCTGTACGCCGCGCCCTTCTACGGCGAGAGCTCGATGCTCATGTACCGCAAGGACCTGGCCGACAAGGTCGGCTTCAAGATGCCCGAGCAGCCTACCTGGGCGCAGGTGAAGGAGCTGGCCGGCAAGATCCACGACCCGAAGGCCGGCGTGTACGGCATGTGCCTGCGTGGCAAGCCGGGCTGGGGCGACAACATGGGCCCGATCACCACCCTCGTGAACACGCATGGCGGCCAGTGGTTCGACATGCAGTGGAAGCCGCAGATCGACACCAAGCCCTGGAAGGACGCGATCGGCTTCTACGTCGACCTCATGAAGGCCTACGGCCCGCCGGGCGCTTCGGCCAACAGCTTCAACGAGAACCTGGCGCTCTTCAACGAAGGCAAGTGCGGCATGTGGGTCGACGCGACCATCGCGGCCTCGTTCATCAGCGATCCGAAGCAGTCGAAGGTGGCCGACAAGGTGGCCTTCGCGCAGGCACCCGTCGCCGTGACGCCCAAGGGCGCGAACTGGCTGTGGACCTGGAACCTGGCCATTCCCGCCAGCTCGACCAAGGGCGCCGCCGCACAGACCTTCGTGAAGTGGGCGACCTCCAAGGAGTACGTCACCCTCGTGGCCAAGGAGAACGGCTGGGCCTCCGTGCCCACCGGCACGCGCAAGTCGACCTACGCGAACCCCGAGTTCCAGAAGGTCGCCAGGTTCGCCGCCGCCGAGAAGAAGGCCATCGACAGCGCCAACCTCAGCGACAGCACCTTGCCCAAGTCGCCGTACGTCGGCGTGCAGTACGCGGCCATTCCCGAGTTCCAGGCCATCGGCACCGGCGTGGGCCAGCAGATGAGCGCGGCGCTGTCGGGCAAGGTCACGGTCGACCAGGCGCTGAAGACCTCGCAGAGCATCGCCGAGCGAGAGATGAAGAAGGCCGGCTACTACAAGTAGCCGGCGCTTTGAAGCCAACGCAACGGGCGATCGGAAAGCACATGGAGAAGTCTCACCCGTCCAGGGAAGATCCGCTGTGCCGCAACGCAGAGCTCGGCTACAGCCCCTCGTCCGATCTCGACAGGCTCGTGCGCTGCGTGAGCCACGGCACGCCCTCGCCGCTCATCCGGTGGCACTACCACGACGACTACGAGATCCACCTGGTCGTGTCCACCTGCGGAAAGATGTTCGTGGGGGACTACATCGGCACCTTCGAGCCGGGCAACCTCGTGATCACCGGCCCGAGGCTTCCTCACAACTGGATCTCGACGAACGCACCCGCCGGCGGCGTGGCACTGCGCGATCACTGCATCGTCTTCGACCGGGGGCCGCTGGACCGGGCGTCCGAATCGATCTCGGAACTCAAGGACGTGCTGCCCCTTCTGGACCGGTCTGCGCGCGGCATCGAATTCTTCGACATGTCGGCGCTCGCGGGCGACTACTTCGGCCGCATCCGTGCCAGCCAGGGCATATCGAGGTTCTCGGTCTTCCTCGAGTTCCTCTGCGTGCTCAGCGAGTGGAAGGACTACCGGCTGCTCTCCAACCCCTGGACCGATGCGGCGGAGGACGCCAGCTCGATGGCGCAGATCGACGCGATCATCGGCTTCATGAACGACCGCTATGCCGAAGACCTGTCGATGCCGCGGGTGGCTCGGCACTTCGGCATGAGCAAGAGCCATTTCTCGCGTCTCTTTCATCGGCGCACAGGCAACACGTTCACGGACTTCCTGATCCAGCTGCGCGTGTCCAGGGCGTGCCAGCTGCTGGCGCATGCGCGCGATCCGATCGCCGCGATCTGTCAGGACGTCGGGTTCAACAACGTTGCCAACTTCAACCGCCGCTTCCTTGCGGTGAAGGGAATGACGCCTTCCGCGTTTCGCAAGGCGTTTGCGGACCCTCGCTGAGGGCGGCGGGGCTCAGGACCACGTGAACACGTGGTGAGCGCGTGCCTTCGTTGCAGCGATCAGCCGCGCGTTCGGTGCATCGGTATTGGCCACCCAGTCGCGCGCGGCCTCGGCATTGCGGCCGAACTGCCGATGGCGCGCGAGCAGGCGTTCCTCGCGCACCGCGTCGTCGATGTCCACGTACCAGACCTCGTCGAGCATCGCCGCCGCCCCCGCCCACGGGGCGGCGTCGTGCAGGAGGTAGTTGCCTTCGGTGATGACGAGGGGTGTCGAGGGCAGCACCGCAATGGCGCCGGCGATCGGCTCCTCGATCTCGCGGCGGAACTCGGGGGCGTAGACGGTGTCGCCGTCGGGGCGCTGATTGCGCAGCCGCTGCAGCAGGGCGACGTAGCCGGCGCTGTCGAAGGTATCGGGCGCGCCCTTTCGGTCGGCACGGCCAAGCCGTTGCAACTCGACGTTGGCGAGGTGAAAGCCGTCCATCGGCACGACCTGCGCGCAGCCGGCGCCAGCCGCCTGGCGCAACGCCATCGCGAGCGTGGACTTGCCTGCGCCGGGCGCACCGACCAGCCCCAGCAGCTTGCGCTGGCCGCCGGCCATCAGGGCATGCAGGCGCGCGACTGAATCTGAAGGAAGAAAGAAGGGCTGCGGCATGGTGTTCATGGCTGCAGCGTATCGCCCGCGCCGCCCCGGAGTTTGCCAATGGCGCCTTCGTTCTTTGCACATGGCGCACGGCGCTTCAAAGCTGGAAGCTTCACGCCCGAGCCCCGCAGGCAGCCGGAACGCCCCGGGAATACCCTCTGAACCCCCTGCAATCTTCTTGCCTACAGTTCTTGTATGCAAGAAAAAGCGATCCTTGCATGCAAAACCTCGACACGACAACGACAGGAGATTTCCATGCCTCGCTTTGCCAAATCGCTCTTCGGACAGGTGGTCATCGCACTGGTGATCGGCGTGCTCGTCGGCCTCTTTGCCCCCGAGTTCGCCGCCAAGCTCAAGCCGCTGGGTGACGGCTTCATCAAGCTGATCAAGATGATCATTCCCGTGCTGGTGTTCTGCGTGGTGGTGCATGGCATCGCCGGCGCGGGCGACCTCAAGCGCGTGGGCCGGGTCGGCGTGAAGGCGCTGATCTACTTCGAGGTGCTGACCACCATCGCGCTGGCGATGGGCCTGGTGCTGGCCTTCGTGTTCGAGCCGGGCGTGGGCATGAACGTCGACCCCAAGGCGCTGGACGCCAGCGCCATGAGCGCCTACGCCTCCAACGCCGACAAGCTCACCAGCGGCGGCACGGTCGAGTTCCTGATGAAGCTCATTCCCACCACGGTGGTGGCCGCCTTCGCCACGGGCGACGTGCTGCAGGTGCTGCTGTTCGCGGTGCTGTTCGGCTGCGCGCTGTCGCTGCTGGGTGATCGCGGTGCGCCGGTGGCGGCGGTGGTGGACGCGCTCTCGCTGGTGCTGTTCAAGATCATGGGGATCATCATCAAGCTGGCCCCGCTGGGCGTGCTGGGCGCCATTGCCTTCACGGTGGGCAAGTACGGCATCGGTTCGCTCAAGCAGCTGGGCATGCTGGTCGCCCTCTTCTACGGCGCGGTGCTGGTCTTCGTGTTCGTGGTGCTGGGGCTGGTGATGCGCATGTCGGGCTTCAGCCTCTGGAAGCTGCTGCGCTACCTGCGCGAAGAGCTGGCCATCGTGTTCGCCACCACCTCGTCGGACAGCGTGCTGCCGCAGATCATGGCCAAGCTGCGCCGCATGGGCATCCGCGATTCGACGGTGGGCCTGGTGATTCCCACGGGCTACTCGTTCAACCTCGACGCGTTCTCGATCTACATCACGCTGGCGGCGGTGTTCATTGCGCAGGCTACCAACACGCCGATCTCGATGGCCGACCTGCTGACCATCCTGGCGATCGCGCTGGTCACCTCCAAGGGCGCGCACGGCGTGCCGGGCTCGGCCATCGTGGTGCTGGCCGCCACGCTGCATGCGATTCCGGCGATTCCCGCCATCGGCCTGGTGCTGGTGCTGTCGGTCGACTGGTTCATGGGCATCGCCCGCGCGCTGGGCAACCTGATCGGCAACTGCGTGGCCACCGTGGCGATCGCCGCGTGGGAAGGCGACATCGACCGCGAACGTGCCCATGCCGTGCTCGACGGCACCTATTCGCCCGACGACGAGCCGCTGGCCGAGGCGCCCGTGGTAAACACCGGCACCGCCGCTTCCACCGCCCACTGAAAAAAATGCCCGCCGACGTCAGCCCCACCGCCATCGCCGAACGCGTCGTCGAGGCCATCCTCGCGCAGAAGCTCGCGCCCGGCGACCGGCTCGGCGAGCAGGCGCTGGCCGAGAACTTCTCGGTCAGCCGCACCATGGTGCGCGAGGCGCTGATGCAGCTGCAGGCGCGCGGGTTCGTCGAGGTGCAGTCGCGCCGTGGCTGGTACGTGGTGGAGCCCTCGGCCGAAGAAGCGCGCGACGCCTTCTCGGCACGCCGCATCGTCGAAGCCGGCATCCTGGCCGCGAGCGAAGGCCGGCCGCTGGGCCAGGTGATCCGCAAGCTGCGCGACCACATCGCCGACGAGCAGCGCGCCATCGAAGGCGCCGACGCCGCCACGCGCGCCTTCCTGCTGGCCGACTTCCATGTCTGCCTGGCCGAGCAGATGGGCCACCAGCTGCTGGTCGACGTGCTGCGCGACCTCACGGCGCGCACCACGCTGGCGGCCACGCTCTACCAGTCGAAGCACGAGGCCGGGCAGTCGTGCGCGGAGCACGGCGCCATCGTCGCGGCGCTCGAGGCCGGCAACATCGAGCAGGCGCGCCAGCTCATGCTCGACCACATCGGCAATGTCGAACGGGCGCTGGAGGTCGACGCCACCGCCGAGCCCGATGCGCCGAGCCGGCTGCGCGCCACGCTCGCGCCGGTGGCGCTGCCGCGCGCCGCCAGACGTTGAAGCTGTGCATTTGTGCCACGATCAGCTATCGATTGCATAGCTGACACCCGCCGCCGGCCTTGCGCCCGCGGCGTTTTTCCTTGGCAACCCTGCTGCGCCGCACAAGGGCGCGCCGGCTGACACGGCGGCGGGTTCCGGCTCGGCTACAGTCCGAGACACTTATGAACTCTCCCCAACTCCAGCGCGGCGTCTTCCTCGCCCTGCTTGCCGCCGTCACCGTCGCCTTTCTGTGGGTGCTGATGCCGTTCTTCGGCGCGGTGCTCTGGGGGGTGGCGCTGGCGATTCTGTTCACGCCGCTGTTCAAGTGGCTACTCAAGAAGATGCCCGGCCGGCGCAACGTGGCCGCGCTGTCCACATTGGCGATCTGCCTGTTCATCGTGATCCTGCCGCTGGCGATGGTGGGCGTGTCGCTGGTGCAGGAGGTGGCGCTGATCACGCAGAGCATCCGCTCGGGCCAGATCAATTTCGCGGCCTACTTCCAGCAGATCCTGAACGCCACGCCGCAGTGGCTGCTGAACATCGTGGAGCGCTTCAACCTGGGCGACATGGCGGCCTGGCAGGCGCGCGTCTCGGCCATCGCGGGCCAGGCCAGCCAGCTCATCGCCAGCCAGGCGCTGGCCATCGGGCAGAACACCTTCGACTTCGTGGTGAGCTTCTTCGTGATGCTCTACCTGCTGTACTTCCTGGTGCGCGACGGCACGTCGCTCTCGAAGACCATGCGCGACGCGCTGCCGCTGGCCAAGCCGCACACGCACTACCTGCTGAACAAGTTCACCACCGTGATCCGCGCCACCGTGAAGGGCAACGTGGCCGTGGCCATCGCGCAGGGCACCATCGGCGGGCTGGCCTTCTGGTTCCTGGGCGTGCAGGGCGCGCTGCTGTGGGCGGTGCTGATGGCCTTCCTTTCGCTGCTGCCGGCCGTGGGCGCGGCGCTGATCTGGGGGCCCGTGGCCATCTACTACCTGGCCACCGGGCACTTCTGGCAGGGCGGCGTGCTGATCTTCATCGGCGTGTTCGTGATCGGCCTGGTCGACAACATCCTGCGCCCCGTGCTCGTGGGCAAGGACACGCAGATGCCCGACTACATCGTGCTGATGTCCACCATCGGCGGCATGGCGATCTTCGGCATCAACGGCTTCGTGATCGGGCCGGTGATCGCGGCGCTGTTCATGGCGGCCTGGAGCCTGTTTGCGGACTCGGGCCATGTGGGCACGGGGCACGCGGTCGAAGAGGCCGCGCAGGCTCCGAAGGACGGGCAGGACAAGGCCTGACGCCGCGCCGGGCCTCTCTCGGGCCCCGGCGTTCACTCCCTCTGCGCGCATTTCGCGCACGCATTCGCGCATTCCGTCGCATGACGCTGGGCACCGCCCAGCGACTGCGGGATCGTCGGGCCCTCCACCCACCACGAGGCCTGCCATGCACCTTCCCGCTTTCCTCTCCCGCCCCGCCGCGCGCGGCCTGATCGCCGCTGCCGCGCTCGCCCCGCTCGGCGCCCTGGCCGCCGACCTGAACCTGCGCATCGCCGACGGCCCGGCCGCCGGCGCCACGCTCTACGTCGCGCTGTACAACGACGCCGCCAGCTACGCCGAGAGCAAGGCCGTCGCCTCGCAGACCGCGCCGATGCGCGAAGGCAAGGCCCGCTTCGTCTTCACCGACCTGGCGCCGGGCCGCTACGCGCTGCGCGTGTTCGCCGACGAGAACGGCAACGGCAAGCTCGACACCAACCTCGTAGGCATGCCGATCGAACGCTACGGCTTCTCGAACGACGCCAAGGGCAACCGCGGCGCGCCCGACTTCGAGGCCGCGGCGCTGCGCATCGACGCCGACGCGCAGGCCGTCATCCACCTGCGCTGAGGAGACACGGCCATGGAACGACGCGAACTCCTGCGCCTGCTGGCCACGGCCGGCGCCCTGCCCCTGCTCGCCCCGCTGGCGCGTGCCGCCGGCACCACCGACGACTGGCAAGCCCAGTTCGAAGCCGCCGACGCGCCCTGGAAGATCGGCTTCGCCACGCCCCCGGGCGACCTGCCGCTGACCCGCGCCACCGTGCGCGGGCGCTTTCCCGACGCCGTCGCCGGCACGCTATTTCGCATCGGCCCGGCCGGCCACGACCTGGGCGGCGAGCGCTACCACCACTGGTTCGACGGCGACGGCATGGTGCACCGCTTCGTCATCGAAGGTGCCGACGTGCGCCACCAGGGCCGCTACGTCGCCACGCCCAAGCGCGTGGCCGAGGTGAAGGCCGGCCGCCACCTCACCGAAGCCTTCGGCACCATGCCGCCGGGCGTGGAGCCGCCCACCTCGGCCGACGCCATCAACGTCGCCAACACCAGCGTGCTGCCGATGCAGGGCGAGGTGCTGGCGCTGTGGGAAGGCGGCTCGGCCACACGCATCGATGCGCGCACCCTCGACACGCTGGGCGTGAAGACCTGGCGCGCCGACCTCGCGGGCATGCCCTTCTCGGCCCACCCCAAGGTCGACCCGGACGGCACGGTGTGGAACTTCGGCGTGAGCTCGGGCCAGAGCCTGCTGGCGCTGTACGAGATCGCGCCCGGCGGCGCGCTGCGCCGCGCGGCCGTGGTGCCGGTGCCCGAGCTGCCCATGGTCCACGACTTCGCCGTGACCGCGCGGCACCTGGTGTTCCTGATGCCGCCGCTGGTGTACGACAGCAAGCGCAAGGAGGCCGGCGCGAGCTTTCTCGACGCCCACGTCTGGCGGCCCGAGCTCGGCATGCGCGCGCTGGTGGTCGACAAGCAGAACTGGGAGAAGCGCCAGCTGTTCGAGCTGCCGGCCGGCTTCCTGTTCCACGTCGGCAATGCCTGGGAAGAAGACACGCCGCGCGGTGCGCGCATCCACATCGACTACGTGCGCACGCAGAACGCCGAATCGGTGTTCACCAGCAACCGCGAGGTGATGCGCGCGCGCCGCATGCGCCGCAACGAACCGCGCCTGACCGTCGCCACGCTCGACCTGGGAACGGGCAAGGCCACGCAGCGGGAACTGCAGCTGGAAGCCGAGTTCCCCCGCATCGACCCGCGCCGCGTCGGCCTGCGCCACCGCCAGGTCGTGCACGCCACACAGACGCGCGCCGACGTGCCCGGCTTCGGCGCCGTCGCGCGCACCGATATCGAAAGCGGGCGCAGCCAGCGCTTCAGCTACGGCGCGCAGGCCATCGTGGAAGAGCACGTCTTCGTGCCCGACGGCGCCAGGCCCGGCTGGGTGCTGGGCACGGCGCTGGACTTCGGCCGGCAGCGCACGGTGCTGTCGTGCTTCGCCGCCGACCACCTGGCCGCCGGCCCGGTGGCGCAGGCGACGCTGCCGTACGCGTTGCCGCTGGGGTTGCACGGCGCCTTCGTGAAGGCCTGAACGCCGCCCGTTCAGGCGGCCTTCGCGATCGGGATCGTCATGCCCCGGTGCACCTCTGCCTCGCCGTGCCTGGCCAGCAGCTGCATCAGGTGCTTGCGGATCAGCATGCCCGGCCGATCGGACTCCATCGAGTACTCCACGCCGCGCCGGCGCGTGTCGACCAGCGCATCGGGGTCGGTCGATTCGAGGATGTCCTTGTCCTCGCGCGTGATCTCCTCGTCGAAGTCGATCAGCATCTGCGCCGCGCAGTCGGCCTCGGTGTCGTTGCGGAACAGCCACTGGCACAGCTGCATGCGCCCGTCGTCGATGGGCGTGAAGCAGTTGATGATGATGTGGCGGACGCCGCTCGGGTACTCGATGTCGAGCCGACGCGCAAACGGCAGGAAGTAGGCATTGCGCATGTGGCGCGTGGTGATCGCATCGGTCACGCCGCTGATCGCGTGGAACTTCACCGGGTTGGTCGCTTCGATCACCGTCTCGGCATGGAAGCCCGACTCGTTTTCCACCAGCTCGTACTTGCTGGGCTTCGGGCTCGCGGCCACCCCGAAGGTGGCACGGTGCACGAAGCTGAAGTGCGAGTTGTCGAAGGAATTTTCGAGCGCGCGCATCGGGCTGGTCTGCCACTCCTCGTAGAACTGGAAGATGGTGCGGTAGCCCGGGTCGTCGAACTCGGGAATGGCCGGGATGTCGGCGATGGGTTCTTCCAGCGCCACCCAGGCGTAGCCGTAGCGCGCGGTGCAGGGGTAGGCCGTGGTCTTGTACTCGGGAGAAATCTTGCGGTCGGGCTCGTACTGCGGAATGCGCACCACCTGGCCGCTGCGGTCGTAGGTCCAGCCGTGGTAGCCGCACTGGATCGCGCCCTGCCCGCAGGCCTTGCCTTCGCCATCCACGCACCAGCCCTTCGAAAGCTTCGCGGTGCGGTGGCAGCAGCGGTCGCGCAGCGCAGCCGGCTGGCCGTCGGCGTCGAGAAAGAGAACGATGTCTTCGCCCAGCAGCCGGAAAGGCTTGGGGCCATGGGCCAGTTCGGTGAGCGGCATGACGGCATGCCAGAACTTGCGGAAGACGGGTTGTCGGGTGACGAGCATGGGCGAACTCCTTCGTTGTTGCGTGGGGGGACGAACGTGAAAGAGCAATTTCCTGCTTCGTCGGCATGCCGGTTGAAAAGGCATGCGCGAGGCTGAACGCTTCTACTCTGCGCCGATCGACCTGCAATTAGCGCGCCCGGATTGTGGCGCGCCCTTGTCGCGCGTCCAAGCCCCGCGCCGCGATGCCCGAGCGCCGCACCCTGGCATGCCTCATGCAAGACAGCGAGCAAGAGTAGAAGCGTTCAGCAGCGCACGCACCATCCCCGTGCGCCCGCCCGGAAATTGCTCTTGAGGCGCCTCCCGCCCGCGGTGGGAGGCATCCGTCAAGACCACCGACTCCGAGGCCCCACCATGCAACGCCGATCCTTTCTTGCCGCCGCTGCCGCCACCCTCGCCGCCCCTGCCGTGTTCGCGCAGGGCGGCAAGCTCACACCGCTGAAGTTCACGCTCGACTTCCGCATCAACGGCCAGACCGCGCCCTTCTTCCTGGCGCAGGCCAAGGGCTACTACCGCGACGAGGGGCTGGACGTGACGATCGACACCGGCGCCGGCTCGGTCGCGTCGATCACCCGCATCGCGAGCGGCGTCTACCAGCTGGGCCTGGGCGACATCAGCTCGCTGGTCGAGTTCAACGCACAGAACCCGGGCACGCCGGTGGTGCAGGCCGTGTACCAGTACTACAACCGTGCACCGTTCGTGATCATCGGGCGCAAGGACCGCGGCGTGACGACCGACTTCAAGAGCCTCACGGGCAAGAAGGTGGCGGCCGCCGCCGTCGAGTCCACGCGCCGCGCCTGGCCGATGGTGGCGCGCCGGCAGGGCATGCGCGGCGATGCCTTCCAGTGGCAGACCACCGACTTCAGCGCGCGCGACAACGTGATGGTGCGCGGCGACGTCGATGCCGCCACCTACTTCCACGACTCGGCCGTCTCGCTCTTCGCGCGCATGAAGGTCGAGGAACTCTCGGTGCTCAAGTACGCGGACGCGGGCGTCAACCTGTACGGCAACGCGATCCTGGCGAGCAGCAACCTCATCGCGCAGAACCCGAAGGTGGTGGCGGCCTTTCTGCGCGCCACCAACCGCGCCATCGTCGAGACCTTTGCCAACCCGGTGCCCAGCATCGCGGCCATGCGCCAGCGCGAACCGATCCTGGACGAGAAGGTCGAACTCGAACGCTGGGGCCTCACGGCGCAGTACGTGGGCGCGGCGGACACGCGCGGCCACGGGCTGGGCGACATCCGCAAGCTCACGCTCGAACAGCAGGTCGACGAGGTGGCCGACACCTTCGGCCTGAAGACGCGACCCTCGGCCGACGCCCTCTTCAACGGCGCGATGCTGCCTGCGCGCAGCGAGCGCCTTCTTCCCGCACCCAAGGCATGAACCTTCCTGACAGCCCCATCCCCGCCCTCCCCGAAGAAACCACGCTCGACGAGCGCGACGGCCGCTACCTGCGCAAGGCCATCGTGTGGTCGCATGCCGCGCGCCGGCGCGGCAACCGGCCCTTCGGCTCGGTCATCGTCTCGGCCGCCGGCGAAGTGCTGGCCGAGGCGGCGAACAGCAACGCCGAAACCGGCGACTGCACCGCGCACGCCGAAGTGAACGCGCTGCGCGCACTGGCCGGCCGCGGCCTCACGCGCGAGGAACTGGCCGGCGCCACGCTCTATGCCTCGGGCGAGCCCTGCGTGATGTGCGCGGGCGCGATCTTCTGGTCGAACATCGGCCGCGTGGTGTTCGGCATCGACGCGCAGCGGCTGCGCGTGTTCCGTGGCGAGCGGCAGGACCAGCGCGACGCGGAGTTGTCGTGCCGCGATGTGTTCCGCGCCTCGCCGCATGCCATCGAATGCATCGGGCCGGCATTGATCGACGAAGCCGCCGCCGCGCATGACGGCGCCTGGAAGACCTGAGCTGGCGCACTAGACTCCCCGCATGCCCTGGCACGCCCGTCTCCACCTCGCCTACCAAAAAGAAGCCGACCGCAGCGTCGCCCGTTTTCGCCACGACGGCCCGCTGCGCATCCTGCAGAGCCTCTACCCCGAGGGCGATGCGGTGTGCCACAACGTGCTGGTGCACCCGCCGGGCGGTCTCGTGGGCGGCGACACGCTCGACATCGACATCGAAGCCGCCGACGGCAGCCACGGCCTGATCACCACGCCCGGCGCCTCGCGCTTCTACCGATCCGAAGGCGAGACCGCGCTGCAACGCACGCGCATCCGCCTCGCACCGGGCGCGCGGCTCGAATGGCTGCCGCTCGAAGCCATCTGCTACAGCGGCTGCCAGGCGGAGAACCGGCTCACCCTCGAGGTCGCACCGGGCGCCGAGATGATCGGCTGGGACGTGTGTGCGCTCGGCCTGCCCAACGCCCACCAGCCCTTCGAACGCGGCACCTACCTGCAGCACATCGAAGCGCCCGGCGTGTGGCTGGAGCGTGGGCGCATCGATGCGAGCGACCACCGCCTGCTGCAAAGCCCGCTGGGCCTGGGCGGCCACCGCTGCCTCGCCTCACTGTTCGTCGTGGCCGGTGCGCCGATGGCCAAGGCACGGCGCGAGGCTCTGCTGGCGCAGGCGCGCGGGCTGCTCGAAGTGCACGAACTGCACGAGAGCGCGGGCGTGACCAGCCCGCATGCGGAAGTGGTGGTGCTGCGCGTGCTCGCGCCGGTGGTCGAGCCTGCGATGCAGCTGCTGCGGCAGGTCTGGCAGGCGTGGCGCAGCGAGCTGTGGCAACTGCCGGCGGCCACGCCGCGCATCTGGGCGACCTGAGACGCAAGCGGCGGTCGCCGCTACTGTCGTGTCTTCAGGCGGTAGGTGCCGTTGAACGGGTACGGGGACGAACTGCTCTGCCCCACCGCCTGCACGTCGACCGTCAGCGTGTGGCCCGAGAAAACGAGCGCGCCCGTGAGGCGCGGCCTGCGCTCCTTCTCGTAGTGCTCCCGCAGTCGGAGGTCGACAGGGTGCGTGGAAGGCGCCTTCTTCTCGGCCGCCTTGTCGAATTCGCTCACCTCGTACACCGAGGCATCGGCTGCGTCGACGCGCCCCTCGATCGACGGCACCCGGATGCGGGATTCGAGTTCGTAGCTGCGGTGGAAGATCAGCGCCACAGGGTCATGCACCATCAGGCCCCGGGTGGCGTAGAGCGTGACCTCGTAGCCGTCGGAGGTCCGGGTGACGGTCGCGTCGGGCTTGTTGCCTGTTGCCGTGCACCCGGTGAGCGCGAACGCGAACAGGAGCGAAGACACGCTGCGCATGCGTCGGTTCGCGGGAGAAGGAGTGGGCATGCAACGGCGCGTTCATGAAGGAGCGCCGAGTATGGCCGCGCCGCACCCGCCATCAACCGCAGGCGATCTTTCCGGACGGCGCGCTGCGCAGCCTGTTGAGAAACGCCAGCTGCACCCTGGCCGTTTCGCTGCCCTGCCCGGCGGCGCGCAGCATCCACGTGCGCGCCTCGCAGCGATCGGCCTTCACGGCCGATCCGTACAGCGTGGGCCCCGTCAGCAGCACCATGCCCAGCATCTCCTGCGCCTCGGGATGGCCTTCGGTGGCGGCCTGGCGCAGTTGCTCGAGCATCGTGCGGTAGTCGCGTGCGGCCTGCGCTTCGAGGGCGAGCTGGTAGCGCTGCTCGGTCTGCAGGTCGACGTTCGCGTCGAAGGGCTTGGCCGCCGCGATGGCGGCGACGAGGCACAGCGCGCCTGACAGGACAATGCGCCAGCGCAGCGACCAGCTGGCGATCTGGTTGAGTTCGGATGACATCGGGTTTTCTCCACGGGTTGCGTGGCACCGATGGTCCCGCGAAGGCGCGCGCAGGAGAAACTGGAATTCACGCAGGACGCCTCAGGCGCCGCCTGAGCCCTGCTCAAAATTCGTTCAGAACATCGCCAGCACGGCCGCATTCACCGCATAGCCGCCGGCCGTCAGGAACACGAACAGCAGCGCCCCGAGCTTGAGCGGTTGCGCCCCGGCCTTGCGCAGGCTGGCGGCGCTGGTGCGCAGGCCCATCGCGGCCATGGCGGTAGCGAGCAGCAGCGTGTCGAGTTGCACCAGCGCGGCGACGAGTGCATGCGGCAGCACGTCGAGCGAATGCACGGCGCTCACGGCGATGAACAGCACCGCGAACCATGGCACGCGCACCTGGCGCCAGCACGCGCCCAGGGTCGCCGCGCCCGGCGTCGAGGCCGCCACGCGGAACGACAGGCCCATGAGGAACGGCGCCAGCATCATCACGCGCAGCATCTTCTCGACCACCGCCGCGTTGGCCGCGCCCGGGCCGACGGCCTCGCCCACCGCGACCACCTGCGCCACCTCGTGGATGGTGGACCCCGCGAAGAGACCGAAGGCATGCTCCGTGAGCCCGAGGTACGGATAGACCAGCGGGTACGCCACCATCGACAGCGTGCCGAACACCACCACCGTGGCAACGGCGATCGACACCTTGTGCTCCTCGCCGCGCACCACGGGTTGCGTGGCCATCACGGCGGCGGCGCCGCAGATGGCGCTGCCCGCGCCGATCAGCGCGGCCGTCTCGCAGTCGAGCCCCAGCCAGCGCGTGCCGATGCGCACGGCGAGGCCGAAGGTCAGCGCCACCATCGCCATCGCGATCAGCACGCCGGGCCAGCCGACGGCGCCGATGTCGCTCAGCGAAATGCGAAAGCCGTAGAGCACGATGCCCGCGCGCAGCAAGGCGCTGCGCGCGAAATCCACGCCCGCGCCGGTGCGCACCGACACCGCGGGGAACACCGTGTTGCCCGCCACCATGCCCAGCGCGATGGCCAGCGTGAGCGCGCTCAGGCCCAGGTGCACCATCGGCGGCCATTCGGCCAGCAGCGCGGCGGCGGCCGCCAGCAGTGCAGACAGCAACACACCGGGGCCGCAGCGGCGAACGAAGGAGAAACCGGGCAAGGAGGCGGCAAGGGAGGACATGGACCCGAGCTTAGGAATCGACACCCCATGAGTCAAAGACATAAACTTCACCGATGCATGAAGTTAAGTTATGACCCTGAACCTGCACCTTGTGCGCCTGTTCGTCGCTGTGGCCGAGGCGGGCAGCTTCTCGCGCGCGGCCGAGGGCCTGTGGATCAGCCAGCCGGCGGTGTCCAAGGGCATCCGCGAGCTGGAGCACCAGCTCGACCTGACGCTCATCGAGCGCGGCGCGGGCAAGGGCTTTCGGCTCACCGAGGCCGGCGCGTCGCTGCTCACGCATGCGCGCGGCATCTTCGCGATGGAGCGCGCGGCGCTGGACGACGTGCGTGCGCGTGTCGGCGTGCAGCGCGGCAGCCTCACGCTGGGCGCCAGCACCACGGTGGCGAGCTACTGGCTGCCGCCGCAGATCGCGGCCTTCTGCGCCGCCTTTCCGGCGGTGGTGCCGCGCGTCACGGTCGGCAACACGCAGTGGGTGTGCGAGCAACTGCTCGAATGCCGCATCGACCTCGCGCTGGTCGAGGGCCGCGTGGACGAAGAGCGCGTGGAGGTGCGCGAATGGACCACCGACCCGCTCGCGATCGTCGCGCCGCCCGATGCCGCCCTGCCCCGCCGCGGCGTGACGGCCGCGCTGCTGGGCCGGCAGAACTGGATCCTGCGCGAGCCCGGCTCGGGCACGCGCCAGGCCACCGAGGCGCTGTGCGCGGCGCACGGCATCGACGCGCCGCCGTGGATGGAAATGGCGAGCAACGAAGCCATTGCGCGCACCGTGGCCAGCGGCGTCGGCATCTCGATGCTGCCGCGCGTGGTGGTGGCCGACATGCTCGCGCTGGGCACGCTGCGCGAGCTGAAGCTGCCGGGCGCGGTGCTGTCGCGGCCGCTGTACCGGCTGGCGCTGAAGAACCGGCCGCTCTCTCCGGCGGCGCTGCGGATGGCGCAGATCCTCGACGCCTCGTGACATGAAAAAAGGCGCACCGTGTGCGCCCTTTTTTCGTTGTTGTCAGCCGACTGCCGTCAGCAGCAGCGGCCCTTGCCCGCGCCATAGCGCGCCTCGAGCCGCTCGCGAAAGAATTCCTCGTAGCTCATCGGCGCCCGGTCCGGGTGGGTGGCTGCCATGTGCGTCAGGTAGACGTCGTAGTCGGGCAGCCCGACCATGAGCCGCAGCGACTGCTTGATCGAGCGGGCGATGTAGCGCCCGGCTTCCGGCATGGCAAGGCCCATGGCGTGCTTCCGCTCGGTCAGTGGGCGGCGGACGAGGCCGCGCCCATCGCCTCGAACGGCGTCTCCTGGGTGGTCGGCCGGTTGGCCGCGCGGGCCGCCAGGCAGGCCTTGATGCTGTAGACCAGCACGCTCAGCACCACGAAGATGAAGAGCGCGCACAGCGCGGCGTCGAGCCGGTCGTTGAAGACGATGCGCGACATGGCTTCGGGCGTCTTGGCCGGCGCGATCAGCACGCCGTTGGCCAGGCCGTCGGCGTACTTGGCGGCGTGCGACAGGAAGCCGATCTTCGGATCGCTCGAGAAGATCTTCTGCCAGCCCGCCGTCAGCGTGCAGGCCAGCAGCCACACGGCCGGCGCCGCCGCCACCCAGGCGTAGCGCTCGCGCTTCATGCGGAACAGCACGACCACACCCAGCATCAGCGCCACCGCGGCCAGCATCTGGTTGGAGATGCCGAACAGCGGCCACAGCGTGTTGATGCCGCCCAGCGGATCGACCACGCCCTGGTACAGGAAGTAGCCCCAGGCCGCCACGCACAGCGCGGTGGCGATCAGGTTGGCCGGCAGCGAGTCGGTGCGCTTGAGTGCGGGCACGAAGCTGCCCAGCAGGTCCTGCAGCATGAAGCGGCCGGCGCGTGTGCCGGCGTCCACCGCCGTGAGGATGAAGAGCGCCTCGAACAGGATCGCGAAGTGGTACCAGAAGGCCATCATGGCCTGCCCGCCGATCACCTGGTGAAGGATGTGGGCCATGCCCACGGCCAGCGTCGGCGCGCCGCCGGTGCGCCCGAGGATGGTGGTCTCGCCCACGTCCTTGGCCGTCTGCAGCAACATCTCGGGCGTGACCACGAAGCCCCAGCCGGAGATCGTTGCGGCGGCCTGTTGCACCGTGGTGCCGACCAGCGCGCCCGGGCTGTTCATCGCGAAGTAGATGCCCGGCTCGATGCACGAGGCCGCCACCAGCGCCATCACGGCGACGAACGATTCGGCCAGCATGCCGCCGTAGCCGATGAAGCGCGCGTGGCGTTCGTTGTCCAGCATCTTGGGCGTGGTGCCCGAAGAGATCAGCGCGTGGAAGCCCGAGACGGCACCGCAGGCGATGGTGATGAACAGGAACGGGAACAGGCTGCCCGACCACACCGGGCCGTTGCCTTGCGCAAACTGCGTGATGGCGGGCATCTGCAGCGTCGGCATCACGACCACGATGCCGATAGCCAGCGCGATGATGGTGCCGATCTTCAGGAAGGTCGACAGGTAATCGCGCGGCGCCAGCAGCAGCCACACCGGCAGGCTGGCGGCCACGAAGCCGTAGCCCACGAGCATCCAGGTGAGCGCCTTGCCGTCGAAGGTGAAGGCCGGGCCCCACACCGGGTGCTGGCTGACCCACTGGCCGCCGAAGATGGCCGCCATGAGCAGCACGAAGCCGATCACCGACACCTCGCCGATGCGGCCCGGGCGGATGTAGCGCAGGTACACGCCCATGAACAGCGCCACCGGAATCGTCGCGGCCACCGTGAAGCTGCCCCACGGCGATTCGGCCAGCGCCTTCACCACGATCAGGGCCAGCACCGCCAGGATGATGATCATGATCATGAAGGTGCCGAACAGCGCGATCATGCCGGGCACCACGCCCATCTCCTGCTTGACCAGGTCGCCCAGCGAGCGGCCGTCGCGGCGCGTGGAGATGAACAGGATGATGAAGTCCTGCACCGCCCCCGCGAACACCACGCCCGCCAGCACCCACAGCAGGCCGGGCAGGTAGCCCATCTGCGCGGCGAGCACCGGGCCCACCAGCGGGCCGGCGCCTGCAATGGCCGCGAAGTGGTGGCCGAACAGCACGTTCTTGTCGGTCGGCACGTAGTCCAGGCCGTCGTTGTGGCGATGCGCGGGCGTCTTGCGGTTGGCGTCCAGCCCCAGCACCTTGTCGGCGATGAACAGGCTGTAGTAGCGGTAGGCGATCAAGTAGGTGCAGAGCGCGGCGGTCACGACCCACAGGGCGTTGATGCTCTCTCCCCGGCTCAGGGCGACGGTGCCCAGCGCAAAAGCGCCGAGCACGGCCACGGCCAGCCACACCAGATGGCGGCGAATGTTGGGCATGCGGATGTCTCCTCGATATGAACCGGGCGAGTGTTCCCCGCCCGCCGCCGGGCCGCATCCGTCGAACTGCGCGGGCCGGGCGGGTGGAATTGCCTAATGGATAACCCCTATCCACGCCCGGATCGCCTCCGCCGGAAGCGCCGCAAATCCTTTGCGCTCACATTAGATGTGATAAATTCACATTCACTAACAATGTGAAACATCTCTGACGAGTCCACGATGACCCAGCATTCGCAGGCGCGCGCCCCCCGCGGCTTCACATTGATCGAGGTCATGATCACGGTGGCCATCGTGGCCATCCTGGCGTCGATCGCCCTGCCCAGCTACCGGCAGTACATCGTGCGATCGAAGCGCTCGGCGGCCCAGGCGCAGATGATGGACATCGCCAACCGGCAGCAGCAGTTCCTCATTGCCAACCGCGGCTACGCCGACAAGACGGCACTGACTGCCAGCGGCTACAGCCTGCCCGCCGAAGTCAGCAGCAACTACAGCTACGACGTCGCGCTGCAGGAATCCGGCCCGCCCACCTTCACGATCACCTTCACCGCGATCGGCAGCCAGGCGGGCGACGGCAACCTCGGGCTCACCAGCGAAGGCGTGAAGACGCCGCCCGAAAAATGGTGAGCCCCGCCCTGCGGCGCCAGCGCGGCGCCACGCTGATCGAGGTGCTGGTCACCCTGCTCGTGCTGGCCTTCGGCCTGTTCGGCCTCGTCGGCCTGCAGGCCCGGCTGCAGGCCTCCGAGATGGAGTCGTACCAGCGCTCGCAGGCGCTGATCCTGCTCAACGACATGGCCAACCGCATCGCCATCAACCGCCGCGTGGCGGCCAGCTACGCCACCAGCGCACCGCTGGGCGGCACCGATGCCTGCCCCACCGGCACCGGCACGCGCCAGCAGATCGACGCCAAGGAGTGGTGCAACGCGCTGCAGGGCGCGGCCGAGTTCTCGGGCAACGACAAGCTGGGCACCGTGATCGGCGGGCGCGGCTGCGTGGAAGACATGGGCAACAACGAGTACCTCGTGACGGTCGCCTGGCAGGGCCTGGGGCCGATCTCGGCGCCGCCGGCCGGCGTGGCCTGCGGCAAGGACCTCTACGACACCGGCACCAAGTGCATCAACGACCTGTGCCGCCGCACCGTGACCACGCTCGTGCGCATCGGATCTCTCTCATGAACCCGCGCCCCACCGCACGCCGCGCCCAGCGCGGGTTGACGCTGATCGAGCTGATGGTGGCCATCACCATCATGCTCATCGTGATGGCCGCGCTGCTCACGCTGTTCCTCAACGTGAGCGGCTCCCAGCGCGAGATGGAACGCGTCAACCGCCAGATCGAAACCGGGCGCCTGAGCATCTTCGTGCTCGAGAACGAGATCTCGCACGCGGGCTTCTGGGAAAACTACATGCCCGAGTTCGACGACCTCACGGTCAGCGCCGCGCCCACGCACGTGCCCACCGGCGCCGTGCCCGACCCCTGCCTGGCCTACTCGGCGGCGAACTGGACCGAGGACTACAAGCGCCAGCTGCTCGACCTGCCCGTGCAGGTCTACAGCAGCGTGCCGGCCACCTGCACCGACTTGCTGACGCGCCACAAGACCGGCACCGACATCCTCGTGGTGCGCCATGCCGAAACCTGCCTGCCCGGCACGACGCATTGCGACGCCGACGTGGCCGGCGCGATGTACTTCCAGTCGTCGCTGTGCGGCACGCAAAAGCCCTCGTCGTTCGACCTCTCGACCGGCGCCTTCGACCAGATGTTCCTCAAGGACTGCACCACCCCTTCGCCCAAGCGCAAGCTGGTGGCCGACATCTACTACGTGCGCGACTACTCCGAGGCCGTGGGCGACGGCATTCCCACGCTGGCACGCTCGCGCTTCGACCTGGTGGGCGGCACGCTCGCGCAGCAGCCGCCCACGGCGCTGATCGAAGGCGTCGAGGGCTTTCGCGTCGAGCTCGGCCTGGACACGCTGAGCAAGACCGGCGCCGCCGTCAACTACACCCAGGCCATCGCCTGGGCCGATCCGGCGAACAAGTCCACCCCGTCCAACCGCGGCGACGGCAGCCCCGACGGCGCCTTCGTGCACTGCGGCGCGACCTGCACTGCCGACCAGCTGGTCAACGCGGTGGCCGTGAAGCTGTATGTGCTCGCGCGCGCCACCACCATCTCGCCGGGCCACACCGACACGCGCAGGTACCAGATGGGCGCTGCGACGCTCGCGCCGTTCAACGACCACTACAAGCGGCACGCGTTCGCGACCACCGTGCGCCTGACCAACGTCACCGGCCGGAGGGAAACGCCATGAAGCCACGCGTGCACGCCGGCCGCTCCACCCAGACCCAGCGCGGCGCCGCGCTGATCATCGGGATGATCATGCTGCTGCTGATCACGCTCGTGGTCACCGCCGCCTTCAACCTCAGCGGCGCCAACCTCAAGGCCGTGGGCAACCTGCAGACCCGCAACGAAGCCGTGGCCGCCGCCAACCGCGCGATCGAGGAGGTCGCGGCCAGCCTGCTGGTGCCCGGCAGCGACGGCACCCCGTCGCTCGCGCCGCCGCAGGGCACCGTGAGCATGGTCGACATCAACAACGACGGCGTGGACGACTACAAGGTCACCATTGCCCCGCCCGTGTGCGTGCGCGCCACCAAGGCCGTCGACAGCAGCGGCGGCGGCAGCACGGGCCCGGGCGGCATCACGGGCGGCGCGTCCAGCAGCGGCTCCGGGCTTGCGGCCCTGCCCGACCAGTACAACGCCGTGTGGGACATCAGTACCACCGTGACCGACACCACCCCCGGCGCCACCGGCACCTCGACCTCCGTGCGCCAGGGCGTGCGGGCGCTGCTCAACAAGGCGCAGTTCGAAGCGCTGTGCGCGCCGCCACCTGCCGCACCAGCCGAACCTGCGCCTGTCCCCCCTTGAACCACGACGATGAACGGGCCCCCGCCATGACAAGAAAACTACTCACCACGCTGTGGGCCGCCGTGCTGCTCGCGTTGCCGATGCAGGCTGCGCAGGCGGAGGACATCGATCTCTTCGTGGGCTACAACCCCGCCGTCACCCAGGCCCCGAACGTGCTGTTCGTGCTGGACAACACGGCCAACTGGAACCAGCCCTTCACCGCCGAGCTCAACGCGCTCGCCAGCGCCTTCGAAAGCCTGCAGGCCGACAAGTTCAAGGTCGGCCTGATGATGTTCACCGAGACCGGCCAGGGCAATTCGAACAGCGACGGCGGCTACGTGCGCGCCGCGGTGCGCACGCTCGACAGCGGCACCAAGCTCAAGTACGGCGCCATGATCCGCAGCCTGGACAAGGTGGCCGACAAGTCCAACGGCGGCAAGGCCGGCAAGACCATGGCGGAGGTCTACCGCTACCTGGCCAGCGCCGCGCCCATCGCCGGCAACGGCAAGGTCAAGACCGACTACACCGGCAACGTGAGCGGCACCGCGGCATCGAAGGCCATCTACGCGCTCACGCGCAACGCCCTGGCCAGCGTCAACGCCAGCACCTATGTCGGCCCGAGCACCGAGAACTGCATCGGCACCTTCGTCATCTACATCAGCAACGGCGCAGCGCAGGACAACAACAACG
Source organism: Variovorax sp. V118 (assembly GCF_041154445.1). Classification (GTDB taxonomy): domain Bacteria; phylum Pseudomonadota; class Gammaproteobacteria; order Burkholderiales; family Burkholderiaceae_C; genus Variovorax; species Variovorax boronicumulans. Next base: position 4,192,180 of record NZ_AP028663.1, read on the forward strand.
ACAACCAGCTCTCCAACGAAGCCCTGCGCGCCGCCGGCGGCAGCACCGCCCAGATCACGCTCAGCCCCAGCGGCTCGCAGGACAACACGGCCGACGAATGGGCGCGCTTCCTGCAGACCAGCATGGGCGTCAAGGTCTACACCATCGAGGCCGCCAAGGCCACCCAGGGCCAGGGCCCGGGCTGGAGCGCGCTGCTGCAGAGCATGGCCAAGCAGAGCAACGGCGAGTACTACGACCTCTCGAGCAAGCCCGAACTCGGCGCCGCGCTCGGCGAGGCGCTGGACGACATCTTCAGCAAGATCCAGTCGGTCAACAGCGTGTTCTCCTCGGTGAGCCTGCCCGTGAGCGTGAACACCCAGGGCACCTACCTGAACCAGGTGTTCGTGGGCATGTTCCGCCCCGACGAGAACGCCTTTCCGCGCTGGAACGGCAACCTCAAGCAATACAAGCTCGGGCTGGACAGCAGCAGCCAGCTGATCCTGCAGGACGCGGACGACAAGAACGCGGTGAACAACCAGACCGGCTTCATCGCGCCCTGCGCGCGCAGTTTCTGGACACCCGCCGCCAGCGACAGCGACGCCTACTGGAGCTTCCGGCCGTCCGGCGACTGCCTCAAGAAGGAAGCCGCGGACAGCCCCGACGGCAACGTGGTGGAAAAAGGCGCGCAGGGCTACATGCTGCGCGGCGTCGTGCCGGCCGTGCGCAACATGAAGACCTGCGCGGCGGGCAGCTGCACCGCGCTCACCGCCTTCGACGACGCCAACACGGCCATTACCACGACCGCGCTCGGCATCGCCGCGGACGCGACCGCGGACCGCACCAAGCTCATCAACTGGGCGCGAGGCCTGGACAACAAGGGCGACGAACGGCCCAACGCCCAGGGCAACCCGGTGCCCTCGAGCGCCATGCGTCCCTCGGTGCACGGCGACGTGGTGCACTCGCGCCCGGTGGCCATCAACTACGGCACCGACGCCTCGCCCCAGGTGGTGGTGTTCTACGGCGGCAACGACGGTGTGCTGCGCGCCATCAACGGCAACCGCAACACGGCCATCGGCGGGGCCGCCGCAGGCTCCGAGCTGTGGTCGTTCATGCCGCCCGAGTTCTACGGCAGCCTCAAGCGGCTGTACGACAACACCACGCGCATCAACTTCCCCGGCCTGCCCGTCAGCCTGGGCACAGTGGCGCCCAAGCCCTACGGCATGGACGGCGCGGTCGCGGCCTACCGTCAGGGCAGCACCGCCTGGCTCTACGCCAGCATGCGCCGCGGCGGCCGGCTGGTCTACGCCTTCGACGTCTCGTCGCCCGCCGCACCCACGCTGAAGTGGCGCAAGGGCTGCCCCAACCAGAACGACGACACCGGCTGCGACACCGGCTTCGAAGGCATCGGCCAGACCTGGTCGGCGCCGAAGGTGCTGCGCGCCACCGGCTACGGCAGCGGCAGCAGCCCGCTGCTGGTCTTCGGCGGCGGCTACGACAAGTGCGAAGACGTCGACACCAACAGCGCCGCCCAGGCCTGCGGCACCGGCGTGAAGGGCAACCGGATCTACGTGCTCGACGCCAACACCGGCGCGCAGCTCAAGGTGTTCACCACCGCCCGCCCCGTGGTCGGCGAAGTGACGGTGGTCACCGACACCCTGGGCGTCGCCACCATCGCCTACGCAGCCGACCTGGGCGGCAACGTCTACCGCATCGCCATCGGCAGCGCGGCCCCGTCCGCCTGGGCCATGACCCAGATCGCCTCGCTCGGCTGCGACACGGTGACCACCTGCACGCCCAACCGCAAGTTCATGTTCGGCCCCGACGTGGTCGCGGACAACGGCGCCTACGTCGTGCTGCTGGGCTCGGGCGACCGCGAGAAGCCGCTGCGCCACTACAACGTCGCGCTCGGCGTGGCCAACCGCTTCTACATGCTGGTCGACAAGCCCACCGACGCCACCTGGCTGACCAGCGAGGCCGACCGCTGCGGCACCGGCAACGAGGTGCTGTGCCATACCTCGCTGCAGGCCATCACCGACGCGAGCACGCCGAGTTCGTCCGACCTCGCCACCAAGAAGGGCTGGTACCTCGGGCTCGCAGCGGGCGAGCAGGTCGTGACCGGTTCGGTGACCGCCTACGGCGTCACCACCTTCAACACCCACACGCCCACCAACCCCAACACGCAGTCGTGCCGGGCCGACCTGGGCACCGCGCGGGTCTACAACGTGTCGTACGTCAACGCGGCCGCCCAGGGCACCAACGGGCGCTTCCAGAACGTGGTAGGCGGCGGCCTCGCGCCCACGCCGGTCGTGGGCCGCGTGCAGCTGGACGGCGATGGCGGCATGCGCGACGTGGTCATCGGCGCCAACCCCGACTCCTTCCTCAGCCCCAAGGGCACCGCGCCCAAGGCCGCCTTCAAGCAGCCCAAGGGCCGGGTCTACTGGTTCATCCAGAAGTAACGCCGTGCACCCGCGCATGCGCAACCACCACCCCAGGCAGGCCCGCACCCGGCCGCGCGGCTTCACGCTCATCGAGCTGATGGTCACGCTGGCCGTGCTGGTGGTGCTGATCGCCATTGCCGTGCCCTCGTTCGACGGCATCCGGCTGTCCACCCGCCTGAGCAGCTACAGCACCGCGCTGGTCGCCGGCAGCCAGCTGGCGCGCAGCGAGGCCATCAAGCGCAACGCGCCCGTCACCCTGTGCGCCTCGGCCAACGGCACCAGCTGCAGCACCAACGGGCAGTGGGAAGCCGGCTGGATCGTGCGCAGCGACACGCAGGTGCTGCGCGTCGAGCCCGCGGCCGCCAGCGGCTACCGGCTGCGCGAGGCCGATGGCGCCAGCGCCATCGTGTTCCAGGCCACCGGCCTGGGCGCCGGCCGGAGCAGCATCACCATCTGCCGCGCCACCCCGAGCGCCGACCAGTCGCGCGCCGTGAGCATCAGCGCCACGGGGCGCACCACCGTCACCCGGTCCAGCGGCGGCACCTGCGCCGCGACCTGACCCGGGCCGGCCGAGGGGGTCCGCCGGACGAACGACAATAGGGCCCTGTGGCAAGCCCGGGCGCCGGTCCCGCCTCTCTTGCCTTGACGACCATCACCAGGAACAACGCTCCCGCATTCATGGAACACCGGCTGGACTGGGCCCTTGCCGCCTGCGCTCGCATCCTCAGGCCCGTGGTCCGGCTGGCGCTGGGCATGGGCGTCAAGCACCCGCACCTCGAAGCCCTGCTGCGCGACCTGCTCATCGAGGAAGCCCAGCGCACCTGGCGCGCCCAGGGCGTGACCAAGCCCAACCTCAGCCAGATTTCGGTCACCACCGGGCTGAACCGCAAGGTCGTCACCGCCAAGGTCCGCGCCACCGTCGACCCCCTGCCCCACACCGAGCTGTCAGCGGCTGCCAAGACTTTTACGTTGTGGTTACAGATGACCACCGACGACGACACCCTGCGCCGCCTGCCCGTCGTCACCGAGGGTGACGGGCCCTCGTTCGAGCGCGTGGCCCGCCTGGCCAGCCGGGGCAACGTGCACCACCGCACCATCCTCGACGAGCTGGTGCGCCTGCAGATGGTGGCCGAGAGCGACGGCAGCGCCGAACTCACGGCCGACGGCTTCGTGCCGGTGGAAGACCTGCAGTCGATGCTCGCCTTCCTGGGCGACAACGGCCGCGACCACCTGCTGGCCGCCGTCTCCAACACCCTGGGCGAGACGCCCCGCATGCTCGAGCGCGCCGTGTACGCGCGCGGGCTCACGCTGGCCGACTGCACGGCCATCGAACGCCTCGTGCGCGAACGCTGGGCCGGCCTGCACCACGAGCTGGCCCGCGAGATGACCGAAGCCGTCGACCGCGTGCCCCCCGAGGCCAAGGCCTCCGCGAAGGCGCGCATCCGCGTCGGCATCTACACGTATTACGAAGACGAAGAAGGCGCGCCCGCCCCCGGAGCGCCCCAGCACAACGAGTCCCCCCGATGAACACGCCTCCCCTTTCCTTGCGACTCGTGCGCGGCCTGCTGATGGCCGGCGCCATGGCCCTGCTTCTGTCCTGCGGGGGAGGCGGCGGTGGCAGTGGAGGCGGCGGCACATTGGGTTTCGGCACCGCCGGCACCACGGCCACCGGTAACGGCAACGGCGGTGGGGGCGGCGACGGCGGCTCGGGTGACGCCGGCTCCGGCAGCGGCACAGGCAATGGCAGCACCGGAAGCACCGGTGGCGGCGGCGACAGCACCGCCGGCAACACCAACGGCGACGGCTCGGGCGTGGGCTCCGGCGGCACCGGCGTGACCGCGGACGCCGCCGGCATCGGTGCGGCCGACGGCCTGGGCAGCGTGATCCTCAACGGCCTGCGCTACAACACCGACAGCGCCACCTTCAGCCTCGAGGACACCACCGAGCTGCAGATCGGCATGAGCGCGCGCATCGCCGGCAAGGTCGACGCCGACTTCAACAACGGCATCGCCGCCACGGTCGTCTCGGCCGCCGAGTTGCGCGGCGCCGTGTCGGCCATCGACCTGAAGGACGGCAGCTTCACCGTCATGGGCGCCCGCGTGACCACCGACAACGCCACCGTCTGGGGCGACGCCAAGGGCGCCGCCGACCTCGTGGACACCGCCGTGGTGCAGGTGTGGGGCCTGCCCGCCGCCCCGGGCATCCTGCGCGCCACGCGCGTGCAGGTGGCGCCCGCCACCACCGCCCCGCTGGTGACCGGCACCGTGCAGAACCTCGACCGCGGCGGCCAGCAGTTCACGCTCGGCCTGCTGACCGTCGACTTCGGCGGCGCCGCCTTCGGCCCCGGCATCGATGCCGCGAGCCTGGCCAACGGCGCCCTCGTGCGCGTGCGCGGCACGGCAGCGCCGGCCGCCGGCCGCTTCACCGCCACCCAGGTGCAGGGCTGGTACGCCATTCCCTCGGCCGACGGCATCGCGCTGCAGCTGGCCGGCGTAATCACCGACTTCGCCGCGCTGGGCGACTTCCGCGTGCTGGGCAACAAGATCGACGCGCGCAACGCCCAGATCACCGGCGGGCCCAGCGGCTCCATCGGCAACGGCGTGAAGGTCGAGGTCGACGGTTTCCTCTCGGGCCAGGTGCTCGTGGTCAAGAAACTGCGCATCCGCCACGTGCCCGGCACCGGCGGGCCGGTGTCGTTCACCGTCATCGGCGCCATCGGCGGTTACGTGTCGGCCGCCGACTTCACCGTGCGCGGCCAGCGCGTGAAGGCCAGCGGCTCCGGTACCATCTTCGAAAACGGCACCGCCGCGGACCTGGGCAACGGCAAGCGCGTGACCGTCGTCGGCGACCGCGTGGTCGACGGCATGCTCATCGCCCAAAGCGTGAGCTTCATGCAGCCCTGAGGTCCGGGCCCCGGCGGTCCGGCCGCGCAGTGCATGCACCCAGGGTGCACGCACCGCGCCCCCCCACAGGCCACGCCACCCATGGCGCGACCGGATCGATCGGAGCCATGGACACACACACCACCTCTGCGCCCGCTCCCACGTCGCCCCGCTGCTGCATCGCCGGCGGCGGCCCGGCCGGCATGGTGCTCGGCCTGCTGCTTGCGCGCGCGGGCGTGCCCGTCGTCGTGCTCGAGAAACACCTCGACTTCCTGCGCGACTTCCGGGGCGACACCGTGCACCCCTCGACCCTCGAAGTGCTGCACGAACTCGGCCTGCTCGACGCCTTCCTGCAGCGCCCGCACAACCGCATCGAAGAGCTGCGCGGCACCTACGAAGGCCGCGGCGTAACCATTGCCGACTTCAGGCGGCTGCCCACGCACGCCCGCTTCCTCGTGCTCATGCCGCAGTGGGAGTTCCTGGACTTCATGTGCGACGAGGCGCAGCGCTACCCCGGCTTCGAGCTGTGGACCGACGCCGAGGCCGTCGGCCTGCTGCAGGACAAGGGCCGCGTCAACGGCGTGAAAGTGCGCGTCGGCGCCCGCAGCCCCGACAGCGGCGGCCCGAAGGACATCGAGCTGCACGCCTCCCTCATCGTGGCCGCCGACGGCCGCCACTCCACCCTGCGCGACGCGGCGGCGCTGCCGCACATCAGCTACGGCGCGCCCATCGACGTGCTGTGGATGCGCATTCCCAAGCTGGCCGGCGACCCCGAAGCCACCGGCGGCCACATCGCGGCGGGCCACCTCCTGGTGACGCTCAACCGCGGCGACTACTGGCAGTGCGCCTTCGTCATCCGCAAGGGCGGCAGCGCCGAACTGCAGTCGCGCGGCGTTGCCGCCTTCCATGCCGAGATCGCGCGCATCGCGCCCTTCTTCGCCACCCGTCTGCCCGAGGCCCTGCCCGACTGGGAGGCCGTGAAGCTGCTCGAAGTGACCGTCGACCGGCTCGAATCGTGGTCGTGCCCTGGCCTGCTGTGCATCGGCGACGCCGCGCACGCCATGTCGCCCGTGGGCGGTGTCGGCATCAACCTCGCCGTGCAGGACGCCGTGGCCGCCGCCAACCTGCTGTCCGCGTCGCTGGCTGGCAGCGCCACCGACAAGGAGATCGACAACCTGCTGCCCCAGCTGCAGCGCCGCCGCGAATGGCCCGTGCGCGTCACCCAGGCCGCGCAGCGCCTCGTGCAGGACCGCGTGCTGATGCCCGTGCTCAGCCGCAAGGCGGCGGCATCGACCGCGCCCCGCCCCATGCCCTGGGCCCTGCGCCTGCTGGGGCGCTGGCCGTGGCTGCGCACCCTGCCGGCGCGCGCCGTGGGCATCGGCGTTCGAGCCGAGCACGTGCAATCGCCGCGCGCGTAACGCGCGAGCCGGTTTCGCCGGATCAGCCCGGCCGTCGCGCCTGCGTCGGCTGGCGCGACCAGTACACGCCGTCGAGCCGGTCGAGCCGCACCTCGCCGCCCGTGGACGGTGCGTGCACGAAGCGCCCGTCGCCCACATAGATGCCCGCATGCGTGGGCGACGCCGAGCCAAACAACACCAGGTCGCCCGATCGAAGCTCCGACATCGGCACCGGCCGACCGAAGCCCGCCATGCGCGACACCGTGCGCGGCGGCACCTGCCCCACGCTGTGGCGGTACACGTAGCCGATGAGCCCGCTGCAATCGAACCCGCCCTCGGGCGAATTGCCGCCATAGCGGTACGGCGTGCCGACCAGTCCCAGCGCATGGATCGTGATGCTGTTCGACTGCTCCGACGTCAGCGGCGGGATGTTGCTGCTCGGAACCGAACCACCGGGCGCACGCGTCGACGGCGGGCTCGCGCAGCCGATGGCCAGGAGGCAGGCGGTGACGGCGGGAATCAGTCGGAACAGGAGCCGCTGCTGCAGCAGCGACAGCGATGCGGGGGAATGAGGAGGCGTCGGCAATGGTGTGTCGAGCATGGGCGCAGGCCGGTCTTGTGGACGTGGCCCGACTCTAGCGCGAGTGGGCCGGATCGCAATGCAGAGGCCCTTGGCGGGCGGAGGTGCCTCAAGCGCCAGATGCCAGGAACATCAGGCCGAAGAACCTTCCGCAGCGCGCCAAGACACCGTTGCCGGGTACGGGCGCGCGGCTTTGAAGCACAGAAAAATTTCCAGGACGGCATCGGCCACAAACCACTCGTCGGACTTGAGTGCCACCTCGCCTGCGCCAAACACAAGCAGGGTCCCGTCGGGAAAGACCGGGCTCGGCTTGTCGTGAAACGCTCTCCATCGCTTTCCTGTTGCGGCTTCGAATCTCTCCACCATGCAGGTTGCCCTTCCCCCCGCGACCTGGACGTAGCTTCCGCCGTCATCCGTCAGCGATGCATACGAATGCTTTCCTGCACTCCAGAGGGCACGCACCTTCTGTTGGACTTGCGCATCAGAGGGTGCGTCGATCGCGACGAAGTTTTGTCCTTCCAAACGCATGGCATTCATACCGAGAAGGACCTTAGGCGCCGAAGACCAGCAGCAGGTTGTTCGCAGGCATCGCGTGCCGCTCGCGCAATGCGAGGCCGACACGGCGCGCTTCTGCCACCACGTCGTCGAGCCGGCGAATGCCCCACGCGGGATTGCGCGCGCGCAGGTCTTCGTCGAACGCCAGATTGCTCGGCGCCGTGGGGCCGTGCTGGGCTTCGTCTTCGAAGTAAGGCCCGTAGGTGATCAGCAGGCCGGTGCCGGCACGCAGATGCCGCGCGGCACCGACCATCAGCGCGGCGCAGGTAGGCCAGGGCGCGATGTGCAGCATGTTGGCGCAGTAGATGGCGTCGAACTTTTCTTGCTCTTTGTCTTCTTGAGCGAACGAGGGGCCTTGCGAGGGCCACTGCGGCGCCATCACGTCGAGCAGCAGTGGCGGGCGCAGATTGGGCAATGCGGCTTGCTCGACGCGATTGGCGATCGCGGGGATCGAGCGGGCGTCTGCGTCGGTGGGCTGCCAGGTCCATGAAGGCATCGCGGCGGCGAACCAGGCGGCGTGTTGGCCTGTGCCGGAGGCGATTTCCAAGGCGGTGCCGCGCTCATCGAGGATGCGGGTCAGGGCATCGAGGATGGGTTGTTTGTTGCGGTCGGCGGCTGGGCTGAAAGGGAGGTCGGGCATCACGAGAAGCTTCGGGCAGGTACAACTTACAGGGTATCAAAGCAAGATCGCTCAGATCCGTTTCGTAGTTCCGCAATGTCGGCAATGCAGCGACACCCGACATCCCTCGGCCTCGCGCGAATGGCTACTATCGGCCAAAACCGGACCTTCCGATCTCGGTCAGAATTTCGCTCCAAACCAGCTTGCTTCCGCGTGCAATGAACCCTTGGTTATCGAATCCGGTAGTTCACACCACCATCGGTGACTTGGCCGTCGAGCTCCAGATGCCCTCGGGCGGGCGACCGAGTGAAGTAATGCTTGACTTGGCCTCAAAGCTCGCCGAATACGCGAAACGGCACGCGGAGCACATCTTGGACCTCATCTACGCGCACTACCGGTATGCCGAAGCCAACGAGTGGCTTGAATTCTGGGATGTCCCTGCCGGCTTGACTCGAGCCCAGGTCATGAACGAGGTGGAATCCATTGCCCTAGTGGTGGACGACCAGCTCGTCGCAAGCGTGTATGTCGACCCACGATGGGACCCAGAGCACAAGCTCGACCTGCGCTATGAGGGGACGATTACTGAAGTGAACGGCGAAGCGTTCGACTTGGTCGATGGCACCCTGGTCCTGCGCTGAGCCGCGTGGCCGTAGGTCAGAATGCGGCCAAGAGCGGACATTCAACTCGCAGTCCTATTTGGCCCGCTTGTTCGCCACTGCGCGTAGCCGGCTTAGTTGGCTGCCGGCCTCAAGTCAGCGTTGCTCGACAGGCACGTTTCCTGTTGCGCGAAGTTGGTCCCAGACGCGCTCGTTGAACTCATACAGGGTGTCACGGGCCGCGCTGATGAAGTCCACGTCTGCCTGCACTCGCGCCAAGTCGTATCTCTTGTACCGATGGCTGATGCCGGTGCGCTTCGACTGTGACTTCACGCGCACGTACCCACCTAGTTTCATCCCGATCCAATCCGCGTGCGCGTACTCATTGCGGCGAGTGGCGCATTCCGTGAGCAGGACGTCCACCTTGCGCAAGTCCTCGTGGGTCACGGCTGAACCCCCATATTCGATCATCTGGCCGTACAGGTCCAGAAGTGCCCGCGCCTTCGCGGAGAACAGCATGCCGGCCAAGAAGACGTCCATCCGCTCATCTTGAAAGGCATCCCTGAGGATCGCCTCACGGATGAAGCCCGACACGTGGTCCTCCAACGAGTTGAAGTGGATGATGATCCAACCGATCTCAGGCGCAAGTTCAACGAGGTAGTCCGTGAGGTCGTCGTCCTCCACTGGCTCCAACTCGTCGGCTTGGCGCAGGGTGAGATGGAGGGGCGCGCTGGGATTGTCTTCAGGCATCTGATGAGTCTATGCGCCTAATCGCCAGGGATGCGCTGCAGCTGCAGTTGTCGTATGTGTTAGTTCCCGACCCATAGCCGATCTCGCGGATCGCGTCCAGCAGGACAGCAGGAGAAGGTCGCTACGATGGCGGCAAAGCGAGTGCATGCTCGCGCCGCTTCAGGCAGCATTCGGCCAGGACCGGTCACTTGGCGTCGGAGCCAGACACCCTCGGAAGCGGTCTAGTCATCTAAATCCGCGTTACGCCGCTCAGTGGCAGCATAGAAACATAGGAGGAATGCAATGGGATTACTTTCCGACTTCTTCGTCGCGAATGAAGGAGAAGCCGCGCGCTACGCGGACCGGATGAGCGAAGATGACCAGGGCAAGGCCATTGCATTGCAATTGCGCCCGGCTGAGTACAAAGGCTTCACCGACCTTGAAGTAGGCACTTTGTGGGCAATCCTAGAAGGGAAGGAATGGGATGCTGACCTGCACGAGTTGGAAAGTGACGAGGGCGGCGATGAAGGGGACTCCTGGCTCTTCCGGTTCCCAGATCGGCTAGTCCAACTTCTTGCTCACGTCGAACACTCGGCGCTTGATGCTGCACTCCCCCGATGGGCCGACACCGAGGAGCTTCAAGTGGATGTGGCGGAGCTGCGACCTGTGGTGCTGGATCTTCAAAGACTCGCTAAACAGGCGATTGCTGAACAGAAGTCGCTGTATCTATGGAGTAGCTTATGAACGCCTCTCGGATCATCTGACCGACGACGACTTTGCGGTGCATTGAACTTCGGCTTTGTGCCGGTGGAGCCTCAGATACGTTGACGGCATTCGGCCAATGGCCGACCTTTACCGCCTCGGTCTACCTTCCAACCCAACTCGCCAATCGCAGCAACATGACAGTCGCAATGTCACCACTGTGGATCAAGCATCCTGACATCCCATGGGGTAGCGTCGGGTGGCGCATGGGCTGGGGTGAGGCGTACTGGGGTCAATGGAGAATTTTCTTCCTGGCCCTGAAGGAAGAAGAGCGACAGCGCTACCGAGAGGCCTGGCCGGAACCAGAGTCATGGCGGGGGCTGTATGCATTTATTGAGTCGGGTGAACCCCCACCCTGGGCAATCGAACACAGGAAAAAACTGGCTGGGCCGTATCCCCTACCGAGTACCGAAGAGTCCAGCATCTGCGAGCACTACCGGGTTGTATGGCTGGTCAGGTGCCATATGAGCAAGCTCGGCGTCTACGAAGTACCTGCGAGATTTCCGTCGCCGTATCTTGGAAAAGCACTGGATGAGGGCGACGTGACGTTCTATGCGGAACCGAACGGCGCTTGGTGGCGTTTGTCGATGCCAAAAAGTGGCGGGCTTATCCTGAACCGACTGACCCAACCAGACGCCCCTGACACGTTGTTGTTCCGTAAGGCATAGCGGCTGTCGGCCAGGACCAGTCATTCGACAGCTTGCTTCAATTCACACGAAGGCGCTCCATGGGGCCGCCGCCCGTGGCGCCAATGCGTAGCGCACCCTTCAGACCTCAGGTTTAACACCCGGCGGTGCCCGGTACACCAACACCTTCAACGACCGCTCGTCGGACACGTCGGGAAAGGTGCTTGGATTCGCCAGTCTTTCCACGAAATCCAGTTCCGGCGCCAGTGCGCTCATTTGCTCCTGCAGGAATTTTGGTCCCAGTTCTGGGGCATTGAGGCATAGCAGGACAAGGCCGTCGGGCTCCAGCAGGTCAGGCAAGCGCCTAATCAGCCGGGCGTAGTCCTTGGTCGCAACGAAACTTCCCTTTTGATAGCTCGGTGGGTCAACGATGACCAGCCCGTAAGGGCCTCCGCGCGAGATTTTTCCCCACGAACTGAAAAGGTCATGAGGGAGGAAGCTCGCGCCGGCGAGCACGCCGTTGGCGCGGTGGTTCTGTTGCCCCACGGCCAGAGCGCCCTTGCTCATGTCTAGGTTGGTGACGTGCCGGGCCCCTGCCTGCAATGCGACCACCGAAAACGCGCAGGTGTAAGCAAACAGGTTGAGCACCTTGACGCGCGACCGGGCGTCTGGGCGCGCCTTCACAAACGCACGAACCCAGCGCCGTCCTTCGGCCATGTCGAGAAACAGACCGTGGTTCTGGCCCCGGCCCACGTTAACGCGATAGCGAGCGCCCTCCTCGGTGACCCAATGCGGGTCGGGCACCGAACCGCCCATAAGTTGTGTGCTGCTCTGGCCTTCATGCCGGCACTGAAACACCCATTGCAGCGTTTCACCCGGTGCCAACTGTGACCAGCGACGCTCCAGTGCGGCGCCAATTGCAGCCAGTTCGCCGTCGGTCGCAGGCTTGAAGCTGGTCAACACCCAAACCGGCGGGAAAAAGTCGAGCGACAAGTGAGCGCACTCGGGATGAAGCCCACCGCGGCCGTGGAAGATGCGCTGCGCATCCACCGGTGCGGACATTGAAGCGATTGCGTCGAACAGGGGCTGCATAGGCATAGGTTCCAATTCTGACCGGATATCGCGGTGGTCCTCGCCAAGACTTTACTGGGCGAACTGGACCGCCAACGCCGCCGCCGGTTGCAGCAGACCTAGCCGGCTGCGGCACCCTTCAAACAGGCTTCGCGCACATCCTGACCATCACCAATGCGGGTGTGCGGCTACAGTCGGGCAGAACCGGACGGTCGACCACTTCCCCAAAATCGCCAGATAACCGACGTTCGCAGGCCAGGAGGGCGGCTGTTCGCTTGTGACACGGCAAGGCCTAGGGCAGGAAGCGCTCCACCGCGTCGACTTCTCCGGCAGGGTTGGAGAACCCGCCGACAACCAGGACGGAGCCGTCGCTGAGCAAGACCGCGGAGGCGGCACTGCGCCCGGTGGACATCGAACTCGCCGGCGTCCAGACGTCGAAGTCGGGGTTGTAGATTTCTGCGGTGGCCAGGCGAACGCCGCCACTGCCAGTACCGCCCGCGAGCAACACGCGGCCATCGGCCAGCGTCGTCATCGTCGGAAGGGAGCGCGTGCTGGAAAAAACGCTCGCCGTCCAGCCCGACGTGGCGACGTCGAAGCGCATCGCGGTGCTGCTGCCATCGCCCATCGCAAGCACGTCGCCGTCCGCCAGCAGCACGGAGGTGTATACGTTGGCGGCGGGCACGGTGCCCGCAACAGGCGTGGTGGCACCGCTGTCGTTGACAGGGAACCGTTCGGCGGAGGTCACGAACCCGCTTCGGTTGATGCCGCCGATCACCAGCACTTCATTGCCGCCCGGCAGCAGCTGCGCGGCATGCTGAGCGCGTGGGGACGACAACGGCGTGGCCATGGAGGTCCAGGTGTTGAAAGCCGGGTCATACAGCTCGGCCGTCTGCGAAAAGGTCAAACTGGGAATCCGGCTGTAGCCACCGATGACGAGGACCTTGCCATTGGGCAGCAGTGTGCTTGTGGCCCGCGTGCGCGCCTCGGCCATGCTCGCGGCGAGCTGCCAAGTATCGGCGACCGGGTCGTAGATTTCGGCGGCCGCCATGGGGGAGATGCCCGCGCCGTCGCCGCCGGCGACCAGCACGCGTCCGTCGGGCAGCACGGTCGCCGATCCGTCGGAGCGAGGCGTCAACATGGGCGCGGCCGCGGTCCAGCTGTTGCCCGCCGGGTCGTAGACAAGGACCGACGCGGTCACGCCGGAGGCCGTGAACCCGCCGATGACCAGCGCCTTGCCGCTTTGCAGGCGCACGACCGGCGCGTAGTGACGTCCGGTCGGCAGAACCGCCTGCGAAACCCAGCTGCCACTTCCGGTGACCGCGATCTGCACCTGCGCCTGCGCCGAGCCCGCGCTGTTGCTGGCCGTGACCGTGTATGTCGTCAGCGGTTGGATGGCCGCCGGCGTGCCGGTGATCGCACCGGTCAGCGCGTTGAGGCTCAGGCCGCCGGGCAGCGCCGGCATCACCGAGAACGCCGAGGGCGTGCCGCCGATCACCAGCGCTGTGTTGGGAACGATGGCTTGCGCCGTGGCGTAGAGCGCGCGCGGCGTGGCATACGCCACGCTGGCAGGCGCCGCCAGCGCCGCCTGGACTGCCAGCTGCAACGTGACCTCGGCCGATCCGGCCGCGTTGGTGCCGGTGACGGTGTAGGCCGCGTCCGCCGCGGCGGCGGTGGGTGTTCCGCTGATCACGCCGGTCTGCGGGTCGAGCAGCAGCCCCGCGGGCAAGGCCGGCGCGATGCTGTAGCCGGTGATCGGACCGCCGCTGCTGGCGGGCGCGTTGGCCGCGATGGCCTGGCCCACGGTATAGATCGCGGCGCTTTCACGGTAGGTCAGCCCGGACGGCGCGGCAGGCGTGCTGCGCACCTCGATCTGCACGCGGGCCGTCGCGCTGCCGCCCGCGTTCTCGGCGGTCACCACATACACGGCGGATGCGGCAACGGCGGTGGGCGCTCCGCTGATGACGCCCGTGCCCGCGTCGAGCGCCAGGCCCGCCGGCAACGGCGGCGCCACGGCATAGCGCTCGACGGCGCCGCCGCTGGCGGTGGGCCGGTTCGGCACGATGGCCTGCCCGACCTCGTAGACCGCGGAGGTCATGGCATAGCTCAAGCCCGCGGGTGGCTGCGTGAGGTTGAGCCCGAAGCCGACGAAGCTCGCGCCGCCCGAGCCGCCGCCGCAGCCGGACAAGGCCACGAGGCAGCCAAGCCACAGGGCCATTAGCCAAAGCCAAACGGATTGAGCGCGGAGCAATCGCGCCCTTGCAGTAATGCTCCCCATGATCACCCTAGTTACATTTTGTAAGGCGGCGATCCTATGCAACTCGCTACCGAGGGGCAATACCCGAAAACAGGTAGATGGCCGGCATCTTGAGGTCTGCTTTCGAGAAGACGCTACGCCGGCTCAGGGCCCAATCCGGAAGTTCGCGATGCTCCGAAGCAGTCATTCAGCGCATGTACTGCCCTTCAGCGGAGCGTTGCTTCGGCCACCCTTACCGGAGTTGCCACCAAGGCTTCTTTGGGGGAGCGCTCGGCGTCGCCGGAGTTGCTGCCTGCGCGGCCCCGCCCAAGGACTGTGCGCAGATTGAATTCCACACAACAGTGTCCAACGGCATGACTCTTGACCAGTCAATCTTCCCCGCGAACACCGGATGAGGCGCGAAACCGAAAAACTGCCCCACAGACCGCGATACGCCCCGTTCCTTCAGTAAGGCAACACCATTGCTCAAAAGATGTTGTTCCTGCCAAGGCTGAGAGTTCATCAACGTTGCAAACTCTGGACGGTTCGCTGCGACGTGGTGGACCCCGCCTTCCAGTACATCCAGCTTTTCCACAGCACCAGACCTTCGCTCAAAGAAGAGGTCACCGAAAGCTGAGGCTCCGATAGGCCCTACTTGACCGGTAACCACGTCCGGCCATTCGGAAAGCAGCCTTCTGAAGTCGAGGTGCGCTGCATCGATGAATAGATCGTCCCAAGTCAATGAACTCATGGGTAGGGGTTAAATTGAAAGATAGCGGTCAGAGACAGCTTCTGGCCGATTGTGCCCCTTGCTATAGATCAAACATAGTCGCGAAAGCTGATCCCTAACCCAGTGAAAACAGGCGCTGCTTGGACGCGACAACAAGCATAGCTGCAGTCCGGCGCGCGCACGCTGAGGCTCCCTCAACTCGATGGGAGACCATCATGGGATCAGTAAACACTGCTACCTGCCAAGTGCCCTGGAACAAGGGCAAGATCGTCGGCCAGAAGGCGCCTTTCAAGCTCAAGGACATTTGGGCGCTGCGGGTGCGGCTGCAACTGGAGGGCCGAGTGCGCGAGCTGGCTTTGTTCAACTTGGGCTTGGACAGCAAGCTGCGCGGCTGCGATCTTGTCAGCCTGAAGGTCAGGGACGTATGCCACGGGGAGCAGGTTGCACCACGGGCGACGGTGCTGCAGCACAAGACCCAGCGTCCGGTGCAGTTCGAGCTCACGCCTGGAACCCGAGAGGCTGTGCAGGCGTGGATCCAGCGCGTCGGACTGCAATCGGACGACTTCCTGTTCCCGAGCCGAATGCATGACTCGCCGCACCTCGGCACCCGGCAGTACGCCCGCATTCTTGGCGGCTGGGTCAGAGAGCTCGGACTGGATACTGCCGACTACGGAACGCACTCGATGCGACGGACGAAGGCGACGCTGATCTACCGACGGACGAGAAACCTCCGTGCGGTGCAGTTGCTGCTCGGCCACTCCAAGCTTGAGTCAACAGTCAGATATCTGGGCATCGAGGTGGATGATGCCCTGGAGATTTCGGAGCAGACAGAAATCTGAACGAGCGTCGATTGAGTGGTGCAGATCCGTCCGCCTTGCCGCCGCGGCGAGGCGGATCGACACGCTGCTGGATGACTCGATTGCGACCCACAGCAGACGTTCAGCGGGCCATACCGACTGACTGCAACCAGTCTGAAGCAGCCACCCCGATATCCAATACCGGCGCCAAGCTCTCACCCTCCCCCACTCTCCTGAAACAACGCCGCCGCATCCCGCGCCAAATCCGACGCGATCCACAGCAGGTTGTCTCGGTGCCCCGCCCCCGCATCTTCGAACCATCCATCGCCGGCGCCGTGGCAGCACCACAGCAATGAGTTCAGTTGTTCCAGCTTGCATTCCAGCAAGTCTGCTGCGCTGGGAGTGGTCGTGTGGGTAGAAGTCGACCCGGTAGCGCGGGCCATAATTCGATCAGCCATTGGTGTGCTCGCTTTCCAAAGTTATTGCACGTCACTTGGTTAGACGGTCATGGTGTTCGCGCACCGTGGCCGTCGCCTTTTGTGCCTCACGTTCGCATCGATCGATCTGCATCGATGGCCCGCCGTGAGGCGAAGCGGTTCATTCATTCATTCACTCAATCAGTCAGTGGTCCGTGGTGTGGTGTGTGCTGCCCTCCTCGCCCGCATAGCGGGTCGTTTCATCACAGGGGCATTCACTGTAGAGAAGTCCTGCCCGGCACAGAGAGAAATTTCGCCGAGGAATGCGCGGTTCGCGCAAGTAATCGCGCTGCGGCAGTGGCGATTCACAAAGCCCTGACAGTCAGGCCCTGAAAGCAGAGCCCGAGCCCCGCATCGACAGCAGCGCCTCAGCCCTGCCCGCCGAACTCCCGCGCGTGCTCCACCGCGTACTTGATGAGTTCCGCCTGCCCTTCGATGCCCAGGCGCCGCTTGATGCTCTGGCGGTGCGCCTCCACGGTGCGCACGCTCAGGCCGAGGTCGCGCGCGATCTGCTTGCTCGATTCGCCGCGGCCGAGCGCGCTCAAGATCTCGCTCTCGCGCGGCGTGAGCAGCGGGCGCGGGGTCTGGTTGCGAAAGAGTTTCTTCGACACGGCCGGGCTCAAGAAGGTGCCGCCCGCCGACACGGCCTCGATGGCCGCCACGATCTCCGCCGCCGGCGCGTCTTTCAGCACGTAGCCGCGCGCGCCGACCTGCAGGGCCTTCTGCACGTACTCGGGGTTGTCGTACATGCTGAGCATCACGATGTGCGGCGCGGGCTTCTGGTGCTGCGGCTGTTGTTGCAGCAGCAGCACCGCCAGCTCGATGCCGTTCATGTCCTTCATGCCCACGTCCATGAGCACGAGGTGCGGCTGCGCGGGGCCGATGAGTGCCAGCGCCTCGGCCGCGCTGCCGGCCTCGCCCACGATCTCCAGGCCGGGCATGGCGCCCAGGCGCGCGCGCAGGCCGTCGCGCACCAGCGGGTGGTCGTCGACCAGGAACAGGCGCACAACCACGGGGGTAGCGGGAGCAGCGGCAGGGTCTTCTTTCATGGCCGCTATTCTGGCTTTGCGCGCCGCACGGGCACTTCGGCCACGATGGAGGTATGGCCACGGCCCGAGCGCATGCGCAGCCGGCCTTCGATGGACTCCATGCGCTCGCGCATGTTGCGCAGGCCGATGCCGCGCTGCGGGTCGAGCTGCATGGCCTCGACGTTGAAGCCGACGCCGTCGTCGCTGATCTCCAGGCGCACGGCCTCTTCGTCGAAACCCAGCGCAATGTGCACCTGTTGCGCACGCGCGTGTTTGCGCACATTGGTCAACGCTTCCTGCGTGACGCGAAAGAGCGCGGTCTTGGCTTCTTGCGACAGCTCGAAGGGTTCGCCCTCGACCATGATGGATGCGTCAACGCCGCCTTCTTCACCGAACTCGGCGCCCAGGCGCTCCAGCGCGGCGGGCAGGCCCAGGGTGTCGAGCAGCGCGGGGCGCAGCCGGTGCGAGATGCGGCGCACCTCGGTGAGCGAATCGTTCAGCCGCTGCAGCGCCTTGCCGAGCGCGGGCGGCGGCGACTGGTGCGCGCGGTCGAGCTGCTCCACGGCCGATTCGATGAGCAGCTTGGCCGACACCAGCGTCTGGCTGGTGCCGTCGTGCAGCTCGCGCGCGAGGTGGCCGCGCTCTTCTTCCTGCGACTGCACCACGCGGCGCGCGAGCAGGCGCAGCTTGGCTTCGGCCGTGCGGTGCTCGCTGAGGTTGAGCAGCAGCCCAGCCGCGCTCACCACGCCCAGGCACAGCGCGGCGATGCCGGCAATCCACAGCAGCGTGGCGGTGACGTTGGCGTTCATCTGCCGGTCGAGCGTGTCCATGGTCGACTGGATGTCGTCCAGGTACAGGCCGGTGCCGACCATCCAGTTCCAGCGCGGCAGCGCGGTGACGTAGCCGAGCTTGGGCGCCATCTGCGCGCTGGAGGGCTTGCGCCATTCGTACTCGACGTAGGCGCCGCCCTTGTCGCGCGCGCCCTTGATCAGCTCCTGGATGGTGAAGCGGCCGTGCGAATCGCGCAGGTTCCACAGGTTCTGGCCCACCAGCTCGGGCTGGCGCGAGTGCATGAGCGAGTTGCCGTCCATGTCGTAGACGAAGAAGTAGCCGTCGTCGCCATAGTTGAGCGTGGCCAGGCGGCGCAGGGCCTCGGTGCGCGTAGCCTCGTCGTCCAGGCCCGACTCGTACAGCGGCAGCAGGTTGCTCACGGCCAGGTCGACGTAGCTGCGCAGCTCGCTGCGGCGCTGGGCCATGTAGCTGCGCTCGATGAGCGCCCGCTCGCGCTGGGCCAGGTCGTGCTCCTGGTGGCGCACGGCCAGGGCCACGAGCACCAGCGCGACCAGCAGGGGCGCAACGGCCAGCGCGACGATCTTGGTGCGCAGGTTCATCGTCGGGGTGGGTGCCTCGTTCGTCCTGGTGCGGTCAATGCACGCTGGTCGGCCGCCCCGAAGCCACCCACGCATCCAGCCCCCCCGTCAGCGGCAGCGCCCGCCGCGCCCCGCGCGCCAGCAGCACGCGCGCAGCCTGCGCGGCCGAGACTTCGTTGGGGCAGTTGCAGTACAGCACCACGTCGCGGTCGGGGTCGATGGTGAGGTCCAGGTTGCGCTGTTGCAGCGCCTTGAGGGTGTACGACAGCGCGCCCGGAATGCGGCGCGGGTCGACCTGCACGCCGGCTTCGCCGCGCACGTCGATCACCAGCGGCGGCACGTCGCCGCTCATGAGGTCGAACAGTTCGTCGACGCTGATGCGCGGCATGCCGGTGAGCCGCGCGAAGGCGCGGCGGCGCCAGTAGCGCACGGCGAGCATCACGAGCAGCACCACGCCCAGCGCGGCGGTGGCGATGCCGCCGGCCTGCGCGAGCACGGCAAGCACTTGCTGGATCTGGTCGCGAAAGAGCCAGCCCAGGCCGAGGAACAGGCCCGTCCAGACCAGCGCGGCCACGATGTCGAAGCCGACAAAACGCCGCACCGACATGCCCAGCGCACCGGCCATGGGCGGCGCCACCACGGACACGCCGGGCACGAACTTGGCGGCCACAAGCGACATGCCGCCCCAGTCGGAGATGAGCGATTCGCCGCGACGCACGCAGGAGTCCTGCGACAGCGAGATGCGGCACAGCAGGCGCATGAAGCGGTAGCCGAAGCGGCGCCCGGCATAGAACCACGCGCCGTCGCCCAGCAGGTTGGCGACCACGGCGGCCAGCACCACGCCGACCACCGACACGTCGCCCGCCGCCAGCAGCGCGCCGGTGACGACCAGCACGGCCGCGGCCGGCACGGGCAGGCCCAGGCGCGCGGCGAAGCTGGCGGCAAACACCACCAGGATCGCGTTCTGCACCAGCAGCGACATCAGCTGCGCCATGCGGGCCGCCGTTCGGTCGTTGCCGGGGGCCGCAGGGCGGCGCGCCGGGAAGGGGTGTGGGATGTGCTCATGCCGGGCGCGATTCTCCCGCATGGCCCAAGCACGTACTGCGCGCAGGCCATCCGGGGCGCCCGCACGCCCGTTCGCTCAGCGGGGCGCGTCGCCCTTGCGGTACTCGGCGGTGAGCGCGTCGAGCTTCTGCTTGAGCGCCGGGTCGAGCACGTAGCTGGCGGCGGCCACGGTGGCGTCGAGCTGTTCGGGGCGGCTGGCACCCAGCAGCGGCGCGGTGATCAACGGGTTGGCCATGACCCACGCCACGGCCAGCGTGGCCAGCGGCACGCCGGCTTCGTCGGCCAGCGCGTGCAGCTGGGTCACGGTGTCGAAGCTGCGGTCGTTCCAGTAGCGGTCCTGGTACATGCCGCCGGCGGTGCCGAGGGTGAAGCGGGTGTTCTCCTCGGGCTTGGCGCCGGGCTTGTACTTGCCGGTGAGCAGGCCGCCGGCCAGCGGGTTGTAGGGAATCACGCCCAGGCCCTCTTCGGCCGCGAGCGGCAGCAGCTCACGCTCGATCTCGCGGAACAGCAGGCTGTAGCGCGGCTGCACCGACACGAAGCGCGTGAACCGGTGCAGCTCGGCCTTGCCCAGCGCGCGCGCCAGGCGGTAGGCCAGGAAGTTCGACACGCCGATGTAGCGCGCGCGGCCCGACTTGACGATCACGTCGAGCGCCTCGAGGCTTTCTTCGAGCGGGGTCTCGCGGTCGTCCATGTGCAGCTGGTACAGGTCGACGTGGTCGGTCTTCAGGCGCTTGAGCGAGAGGTCGATGGCGTCGAGCAGGTGCTTGCGCGAGGCGCCCTGGTCCCAGGGGTTGGGGCCGACCTTGTTGACGGCCTTGGTGGCGACCACGAAGCGGCGGCGGCCCGCGGGGCCCTGCTTGTCGAGCCAGTTGCCGATGATCTCTTCGGTGCGGCCGGTGGTCTCGATGGTGCCGCCCAGCGGGTACACATCGGCGGTGTCGAGGAAGTTGATGCCGGCGTCGGCGGCCTTGTCCAGGATCTGGTGCGACACGGCCTCGTCGGTCTGCAGGCCGAAGGTCATGGTGCCCAGGGCCAGGCGGGACACGGTGAGGCCGGTACGGCCCAGGCGGGTGGTGGGGATGCTCATGCAGGCTCGCTCCGAGAAGGTGGGAGAGGGAGGGAAAGAGGCGGCGGCCATCATAGGCACGGCCGCGCATTCCTGCAGGCGCTGGAGATTCAGGTGGATTCGAGGTGCACGCCGGGCGCGCCGCGTTCGACCGAGAAGCGGGCCATGGCCGCGACGGCAGAATCGGCGTTCTTCTCGTCTTCGACCGCGCGGAACTCGACCGCGCAGCCGCGTGCGTCGAGCGTCATGAGGCCGTAGCCGCGCTTGTCCGCGCGGCCGTAGCGCAGGTGTTCGTTCTTCGCACGCATGTGGGCCACGCTGGCGGCGCTGGGCCCTTCGGAGGTGATGGCGCCGCCGACGAACTCGGTCGCGACCACGGGCCCCTGCGGCGCGCGGCGCAGGTCGGCGGCCCAGAAGGCGTGCACGTCGCCGCCGAGCACCAGCGCATCGCCGCCGCGCGACGGGTTGGCGGTCAGCGCGTCGAGCAGGCGCGTGCGCGCGGCGGCGTAGCCGTCCCAGCCGTCCATCCAGTAGCCGTGGCCGGGGCCGCGCTGGCGGTCGGCTTCGGCGAGCAAGGTCGGTTGGGCGATGACGGTCCAGCGCGCCGGCGGCGTTGCGAGTTCGTTCGCGAGCCAGGCCTCCTGCTGCATGCCGAGCAGGCTGCGCTCCGGGGCCAGCCGGTCGGCACAGTCGACCAGCGGCTTGGTGCTGCGGCCCGGGAGGCAGGCGTGGTGCGAGCGGTACTGGCGGCCGTCGAGCAGCATCACGTCGAGCATGCGGCCGAAGCGGTGCCGACCGTAGATGGTCGCGCCTGCGCCGCGCGGGCGCATGGAGACGGGCACGGGCATGTGCTCGTACCAGGCCTGGTAGGCGGCGGCGCGGATCGCGAGAAACTGCGCCGGGTCGGGCGTGCGCGGCGAGACGTCGTCGGTGTAGTCGTTGGCGACCTCGTGGTCGTCCCAGGTCACGAGCCACGGGAAGGCGGCGTGCGCGGCCTGCAGGTGCGGGTCGGTCTTGTACAGCGCGTAGCGGTTGCGAAAACCGGCCAGGTCGGTGGGAATGCCACCCTCGTGCCGGCGCACGTTGTGCGAGCCGCGCGAGCTTTCGTAGATGTAGTCGCCCAGGTGCACGACGAAGTCGAGCGGCTGCGCGGCCATGTCGCGGTAGGCGGCGTAGTAGCCCTCCTCGTACTGCTGGCACGAGGCGAAGGCGAAGCGCAGCGGCTGCACGGTGGCGTCGGTGTCAGCAGGCGTGGTGCGCGTGCGGCCAACGGGGCTGCGCACCCCGGCAGCGGTGAAGCGGTACCAGTAGGGGCGGCCCGGGCGCAGGCCCTGCACGTCGACGTGCACCGAGTGCGCGAGGTCGGCCGTGGCACTGGCCGTGCCCTTGGTCACGATGCGGCGAAAGCGCTCGTCCTCGGCCACCTCCCACTGCACCGCCACGGGCGCCTCGCCCATGCCACCGCCCTGCACCGGGTCGGGCGCGAGCCGCGTCCACAGCACCATGCCGTCCGGCCGCGGCGCGCCCGAGGCGACGCCCAGCGTGAACGGGTCGCGCGAAGCCGAGGGCTGGGCGCGCAGGTGCAGGAAGGGATGGCCGAGCGCGGCGGCGGCGAGGCCGGTGTGCAGCAGGCGTCGGCGGGTGAAAAACGGAGGGGTCATCGGGCGTCCTTCTTGGCGCGTCGCTCGGCGATCTCGAGGTCGATCGATGCCTGCAGGCGCGCTTGCCGGTCGAGCTCCCTCTGCCGGGTGTCGACGCTCGTGTACTCGCGGTCGATCAACGCCTGCAGGCGCGCCAGCTGCGTGAGATCCATCTCGCGGGTGTTGGCGCTCGCGTGCTCGAAGTCGATCGACGCCTGCGGGCGCACTGGCCGCTCGGGCTCTTTCGAATGGGTGTCGACGCCCCTCGTGCGCAGGTCTTCGCTCGACTGCGAAGAAGCACCACCGGAGCGTCCCTCCCAGATCACCAATGCGCCTACGAGAAAGAGCACCGCGAACATGAATTCCATGGCGACGGGGTTCAGGTCGTCCTTGAGGATCGGCTTGAGCGAGCCGTCCAACCGATCTTTCGGGGGCAGCAGGACCGCGACCTTCTTGCCCACGGGGCGTGCATTGAACTTGCCGCCGCTGCGTGCGTACAAGACAGCCCGTCGGCCGTCGGGCCGGACGTAGTCGACCCGGACCTCTGTGTTGCCGGCGCCGGTGACGACACCCTCGACCTTGTCGTAAGAAGAAAGAATGACCGCGGCATCAAGCGCCGACAGCAGCGCGACACACAGCATGGCGACGCCCATCGCCGCGAGGCACACCGCCACAAACACTCGAAGGATCTGCATGGACTCCAGCCGTCAGGAACGTGCCTGATTCTGGCGCCCTTCTCTTACAGCACCGCCACTGCAGAACGGCGTCTCAGCCCGCCGACCCTTCGCAAGCCACAGCCACCGGCCGCCGCGCATCCGCACGCGCGCTCGCGACCGCCCAGGCGAAGATCCCCACGCCCGCCAGCGCCAGCAGCGCGCCGACCCAGCCGGTCGAGGTCCAGCCCAGGCCGGCCGCAATGGCCACGCCGCCGAGCCAGGCGCCGAGGGCGTTGGCCATGTTGAAGGCCGAGTGGTTGAGCGCGGCGGCGAGGGTCTGGGCGTCGCCGGCCACGTCCATCAGGCGGATCTGCAGGGCCGGGCCGATGGCGACGGTGGTGCCGATCAGGAACACGGTGAAGGCCGCCGTCACGACGTGGTGCGCGGCGAAGGTGAAGCTGGCGAGCACCAGCGCTGCATAGACGAGCACACCGCCGATGGTGCGCATGAGCGACTTGTCGGCCAGCCGCGAGCCCACGAGGTTGCCGGTGACCATGCCCAGGCCGAACAGCGCAAGCACGAAGGGCACGCCGCCCAGCGGCAGCCCGGCCACCTCGATCAGCGTGGGCTTGATGTAGCTGAACACGGCGAACATGCCGCCGAAGCCGATGGCGCCGATGCCGAGCGTGAACCACACCTGCTTGCGCTTGAGCGCGCCGAGTTCGCGCCAGGGGCTGGCGCCGGCGGCGGGTGCGATGTCGGGCACGTCGCGGCGCAGCAGCGCCACGGCGACGAGCGCGATGACGCCCACGAACACGAAGGCCGCGCGCCAGCCGAACAGCTGGCCCAGCCACGCCGCGATGGGCACGCCGACCAGCGTGGCGCCGGTGAGCCCCAGCATCACGAGGCCGACCGCGCGTGCGCGCCGCCCCGGTGGCGCGAGCGTGGCGGCCACGAGCGCGGCCACGCCGAAGTAGGTGCCGTGCGGCAGGCCGGTGGCAAAGCGCAGCAGGTTGAGCGACAGGTAGCCGGGCGCCATCGCGCTGGCGAAGTTGCCGGCCGCGAACACGGCCATCAGCGCGATCAGCAGTGCGCGTCGGCCCCAGCCGGCAGCCAGCACCGCGAGCACGGGCGCGCCGATGACCACGCCCAGCGCGTAGGCGCTGATGACGTGGCCGGCCTGCGGGATGGTGACGGCGATGTCCTTCGCGACCTCGGGCAGCAGGCCCATGATGACGAACTCGCCGGTGCCGATGGCAAAGCCGCCGACGCCGAGCGCGAGCACCGCGCGCAGGAACTGGGCGGACGAGACGGACGGTGCAATGGCGGTGGTTTCCGCGCCTTCGCGGGCGGACGGTGAGGCGTTCAAGGCCGGGCTCCTGGGGGGTGCCCGGCGGACGCGGGCAAGGCCCGATTCTAGGGTAAACCCTTAAATTGTGAAGATGCTCTCGTGCGCCGCGTCGGTACCGTCTTGCAATTCAGATGGCAACCAACTGCCGCACGCCCTGCGCTTCCATGTCCTTGCCCAGGCCGCGCGCAATGACTTCGCCGCGCTCCATCACGAGGTAGTCGTCGGCCAGCTCCTGCGCGAAGTCGTAGTACTGCTCGCACAGCACGATGGCCATGTCGCCGCGGTCGGCGAGCATGCGGATGACGCGGCCGATGTCCTTGATGATGCTGGGCTGGATGCCTTCGGTGGGCTCGTCGAGGATCAGCAGCTTGGGCTTGGGCGCGAGGGCGCGTGCGATGGCCAGCTGCTGTTGCTGCCCGCCTGACAGGTCCCCGCCTCTTCTGTGGATCATCTGCTTGAGCACGGGGAACAGCTCGAACAGCTCCGCAGGAATCGGCGTGCCGCCGCTCTTGTAGGCCAGGCCCATGCGCAGGTTCTCTTCGACCGTGAGCCGCGCGAAGATCTCGCGGCCCTGCGGCACGAAGCCGATGCCGGCCCTGGCCCTGTCGTACGGCGTGGCCTTGTGGATCGGCTTGCCTTCGAGTTCGATGCTGCCGCTCTTGATGGGCACGAGGCCCATCAGCGACTTGAGCAGCGTGGTCTTGCCTACGCCGTTGCGGCCGAGCAATACCGTGACCTTGCCGAGCGTGGCCTGGAAGCTCACGTCCCTGAGGATGTGGGAGCCACCGTAGTACTGGTGGATGTTCTTGACTGTCAGCATGGTGGGATGCTTTCCTTGGTCTTTATCGGGGGCGCCCGGTGCGCGGCACGGCGCGGTCGGCCCCACTGTGCCGGCCCTTCGGGCTGCCCTGCGGTGCTCGCGTTTCGCGGGGTCTCGCAGAACTCGCTTCGCTCAGACAGCTGCGAGCCCTGATCCGCGAAACGCTGCGCTCCTCGGCGGCACAGAGGGGCCGCCCACACCGCACCGCACACCGGGCGCTGGTCGTGGCGTTGATGCCGTCGGCTCTGGCTGCGGCGACAGGTTCACCGCCCAAGGTAGACCTCGATCACGCGTTCGTCGGCCTGCACTTCGTCGAGCGTGCCTTGCGCGAGCACGGAGCCATCGCACAGCACGGTGACGATCTCGGAGATGGTGCGGATGAAGCTCATGTCATGCTCCACCACCATCAGCGAGTGCTTGCCCTTGAGCGTCAAGAACAGCTCGGCGGTGCGAGCGGTTTCCTCGTCGGTCATGCCGGCCACGGGCTCGTCGAGAAGCAGCAGCTTCGGGTCCTGCATGAGCAGCATGCCGATTTCGAGCCATTGCTTCTGGCCGTGGCTCAGGTTGCCGGCCAGGCGCGACACGCTGTCGGCCAGGTGGATGGTCTCCAGCACTTCGGCCAGGCGGTCGCTCTGCGCCGAGTCGAGCTTGAACAGCATCGAGGCGCGCACGCCCTTGTCGGTCTTCAGTGCGAGCTCGAGGTTCTCGAACACGGTGAGGTGCTCGAACACCGTCGGCTTCTGGAACTTGCGGCCGATGCCCAGCTGCGCGATGTCGGCTTCGCGGTGGCGCAGCAGGTCGATGGTGCTGCCGAAGAACACGGTGCCCGAGTCGGGGCGGGTCTTGCCGGTGATGATGTCCATCATCGTCGTCTTGCCAGCACCGTTGGGGCCGATGATGCAGCGCAGCTCGCCCGGCGCGATGTCGAGCGAGAGCTTGTTGATGGCCTTGAAGCCGTCGAAGCTCACGCTCACGTCTTCGAGGTACAGGATGCGGCCATGGGTGATGTCGACCTCGCCCGGCGTGACATGGCGACCGAAGTCGGCGGTGCGGCCTCCCGATTCGGTCTGGCCCGTGGCCGCGTGCAGACCGGCCGCGCGTGCGGCGCGCTCGGCGCCGGCTTCCATCAGGTCGGGCGTCATGCGCGGGCTCCCTTCGCGTCCACGGGCAGCGAGACCAGCGCCTCGGGCTCGACGCCCTTCTCTGCGGCGATGGCGCGGCTTGTGTGCGCCGCCGGCTCGGGCGGCGCCTGCGTCTTCTCCCTCGACAGCCACTGGCGCACCAACCCCACGATGCCGTTCGGCAGGAACAGCGTGACAGCAATGAACAAGGCGCCCAGGAAGTACAGCCAGTACTCGGGGTAGGCCACGGTGAGCCAGCTCTTGGCGCCGTTGACGATGAAGGCGCCGAGGATCGGTCCGATCAGCGTGGCGCGCCCGCCCACCGCCGCCCACACGGCGATCTCGATGGAGTTGGCCGCGCTCATCTCGCCCGGGTTGATGATGCCGACCTGCGGCACGTACAGCGCGCCGGCCACGCCGCACATCACGGCGGAGATGACCCAGATCGTGAGCTTGTACGGCAGCGGGTTGTAGCCCGAGAACATCACGCGCGTTTCGGCGTCGCGAATGGCCTGCAGCACGCGGCCGAACTTGCTGCCGATGAGCCACTTGGCGAACAGGAAGAAGCCCAGCAGCGTAAGGCCGGTGAGCGCGAAGAGCGTCATGCGCATCTCCTGCGTGGCGATCGGGATGTTCAGGATGCGCTTGAAGTCGGTGAAGCCGTTGTTGCCGCCGAAGCCCGTCTCGTTCCGGAAGAAAAGCAACATGGCGGCGAAGGTCATGGCCTGCGTGATGATCGAGAAGTACACGCCCTTGATGCGCGAGCGGAAGGCGAAGAAGCCGAACACGAAGGCGATGAGGCCGGGCACTGCCACGATGAGCAGCAGCGTCATGCCGAAGCTGCCGCTGAAGGTCCAGTGCCAGGGCAGTTCCCTCCAGTCGAGGAACACCATGAAGTCGGGCAGGTCGCTCTTGTAGTTGCCGTCGCGGCCGATCTGGCGCATGAGGTACATGCCCATCATGTAGCCGCCCAGCGCGAAGAACAGGCCGTGGCCCAGCGACAGGATGCCGGTGTAGCCCCAGATCAGGTCCATGGCCAGCGCGCAGATGGCGTAGCACATGATCTTGCCGACCAGCGCCACGGCGTAGTCGCTCATGTGCAGCGGGCTGTCGGCCGGCACCCACATGTTGAGCACGGGCGCCACGGCGCACACCACGATCAGCGCGACGAAGAAGGCCGTCCATCCCTTGCCGCTCAGCAGCGGCCCCTTGGTTGGCAATGTGACCTTGCTCATGCTTCTGCGCTCCGGCCCTTCATGGCGAAGATGCCCTGAGGTCTCTTTTGAATGAAGATGATGATGAAGACAAGCACCGCGATCTTCGCGAGCACCGCGCCCGCCCAGCCTTCGATGAACTTGTTGAGAATGCCCAGCCCCAGCGCCGCATACACGGTGCCCGCGAGCTGGCCGACGCCGCCCATGACGACCACCATGAAGCTGTCGACGATGTAGCTCTGGCCCAGGTCGGGGCCGACGTTGCCGATCTGGCTCAGCGCGCAGCCCGCCAGGCCCGCGATGCCCGAGCCGAGCGCGAAGGCATAGGTGTCGATGCGCGCCGTGTTCACGCCCATGCACGAGGCGATCGGGCGGTTCTGCGTGACGCCGCGCACGAACAGGCCCAGGCGCGTCTTGCCGATGAGCCAGCCCATCGCCAGCAGCACCAGCGCCGCGAAGATGATGATGCAGATGCGGTTCCACGGCAGCGTGACGTTGCTCAGCATGGTGAAGCCGCCGCTCATCCAGCCGGGGTTTTCGACACCGACGTTCTGCGCGCCGAAGAGCGAGCGCACGAGCTGCTGCAGCATCAGGCTGATGCCCCAGGTGGCCAGCAGCGTCTCGAGCGGGCGGCCGTAGAGGAAGCGGATCACGCCACGCTCGAGCACCGCGCCCACGAGCGCCGAGGCGAGGAAGGACACGGGAATGGCGGCCACCAGGTACCAGCCGAACGCCGCCTCGGGCATGTACTTCTGGAAGACGCCCTGCATCACGTAGGTGGCGTAGGCGCCGATCATCATCAGCTCGCCGTGCGCCATGTTGATGACGCCCATCAGCCCGTAGGTGATGGCCAGGCCCAGCGCGGCGAGCAACAGCACCGAGCCCAGGCTGATGCCGCTGAACACGGCGTTGATGCGGTCGCCCCAGACCAGCGCGCCGTCGATGTTCGCGATCGATGCGGTGATGGCCGCCTTCACGTCGGCTTCGGTCTCGTCGGCCAGGCGCTGGTTGAGCAACAGCTTGGTGTCGGGGCTGCGGTTGTTGCCCAGCTCCTTGGCGGCGGCCAGGCGCTTGGCCTTGTCGGCGCTGGTGAGCATGCTGGCGGCGCGCACGAGTTCGAGCTGCGCCTTGATCTTGGGGTTGGTCTCGGCGGCCAGCGCCTTCTCGACCATCGGAATGCGCGACTCGTCGGGCTCCTTGAAGAGCGCCTGCGCGGCGTCGGCGCGCACCGCGTCGTCGGTGCTCGTGAGCTTGAGTGCGGCCTGCGCGGCATCGAGCGCGCCGCGCATGAGGTTGTTGTTGACGACGTCTTCGGCGGTGTCGGGCACCTTCAGCTCGACGCCCGTCACGGGGTCGAAACCCTTGTCGTCCTTCATCACGAAGACCTTGTCTTCGGTGTACTTCACGGCGTCGTCGGACATCGCCTGGATGAACGCGGCGGTCTTGTCGTCGGCGGTGAGGACGGCCTTGTTGAGCGCGGCGATGCGGGCTTCGGATTCGCCGGAGGCGATGGCCTTGGCCTCGTCGGCCGTCAGCGCATGGACGGGCGCTGCTGCCAGCAACAGCAGCGCCGTCGTGCAGGAACAAATTGAGCGCAGTAATGAATGCACAGCGTTTCTCTCATTCGGGAACACCGAGGAACCGGCTTTGCCGGGCCTCAGGTGTTGCCCCCGGTAGGGGGTTGGCGAAGCGACACGAAGTGCGCGCAGCCTGGGGGCGAGCCCCAGTTACATCGACTTGCCAGCGGGGTAATCCGGCTTCTTGTCGTTGCCTTCGATGTACGGGCTCCACGGCTTGGCCTTGACCGGGCCCGGCGTCTTCCACACCACGCTGAACTGGCCGTCGGCCTTGATCTCTCCGATGAACACGCTCTTGTGCAGGTGATGGTTCTTCTCGTCCATCTTCGAGACGATGCCCGAGGGGGCCGTGAAGGTCTGGCCGGCCATCGCCGCGATCACCTTGTCGGTGTCGGTCGACTTGGCCTTCTCGACCGCCTGCTTCCACATGTGGATGCCGATCCAGGTGGCTTCCATCGGGTCGTTGGTCAGCGGCTTGTCCTTGTGGCCGGCGATGTTCTTGGCCTTGGCGTAGTCGCTCCACTGCTTGATGAACGCCGTGTTGGTCGGGTTCTTGATCGACATGAAGTAGTTCCATGCAGCCAGGTGGCCGACCAGCGGCTTGGTGTCGACGCCGCGCAGTTCTTCTTCACCCACCGAGAAGGCGACCACAGGCACGTCCTTGGCCTTCAGGCCCGCGTTGCCCAGTTCCTTGTAGAAAGGCACGTTGGAGTCGCCGTTGATGGTCGAGACCACCGCCGTCTTGCCGCCGGCCGAGAACTTCTTGATGTCGGCGACGATGGTCTGGTAGTCGCTGTGGCCGAAGGGGGTGTACTTCTCGTCGATGTCCTTGTCGGCCACGCCCTTGCTCTTCAGGTAGGCGCGCAAGATCTTGTTGGTCGTGCGGGGGTAGACGTAGTCGGTGCCCAACAGCACCCAGCGCTTGGCGCCGCCGCCTTCCTTGCTCATGAGGTAGTCGACGGCCGGAATGGCTTGCTGGTTGGGCGCGGCGCCCGTGTAGAACACGTTCTTCGAAAGCTCTTCGCCCTCGTACTGCACGGGGTAGAACAGCAGGCCGTTCATTTCCTCGACCACCGGCAGCACCGACTTGCGCGACACCGAGGTCCAGCAGCCGAAGATCACCGAGACCTTGTCCTGGCCGAGCAGCTGCTTGGTTTTTTCAGCGAACAGCGGCCAGTTGGAGGCCGGGTCGACCACCACGGGCTCCAGCTGCTTGCCCAGCACGCCGCCCTTCTTGTTGATGTCGTCGATGGCCATCAGCACCGTGTCTTTCAACACGGTTTCCGAGATGGCCATCGTGCCCGACAGCGAGTGCAGCACGCCGACCTTGATGGTGTCGGCAGCGAATGCGGGCGCAGCAGAAATGCTGGCCAGCGCGACGGCGGCGGTGAGCGCCTTGAGGGTGAAACGACGTTGCATGTGGACTCCTGCTCCGGGTGGGTTGAACCTTGTCGACAGCGCGGGGCTGGCGATGGAGAGGAGTCTGCGGAACGCACCACAAAGGGGAAATACGCCGGGTGGCGTACACGGAGGTACTCAGGCGGGTGGCGGGGCCGGGTACTTCACGGCGTTGGCGAGCATCTTGTGCTTCGCTGCCTCGACCGGGTCGATGCCGAGCTTGTCGGCCAGCTGCAGCAGGTAGAGCAGGACGTCCGCGATCTCGGTGCCGATCTCGGCGCGCTGGTCCGCGGGCAGCGCCCGGCTTTGCGCTTCGGTGAGCCACTGGAAATGCTCGAGCAGCTCGGCCGCTTCGACCGACAGCGCGGCGGCGAGGTTCTTGGGGGAGTGGAATTGCTCCCAGTCGCGGGCTTGTGCGAAGTCGCGCAAGGCCTGGGTCAGCGATTGCAGGTCATCGGCCATGGCATTCCTGTAGGGTTGGAAAAACCCATTTTGGGCATTAACATGCCCAAAATGGGTAAATTGAAATCACCGGCACCGGTTGTCGAGAAGTCCGCCAGCCTAGCGGACGCCTTGTTCACGACCACGCAGCAACGCGTGCTGGGCTGTCTCTTCGGGCAGCCGGACCGGAGCTTCTTTTCCAGTGAATTGATCAAGCTTACCGGCGCAGGCTCGGGCGCGGTGCAGCGAGAACTCCAGCAGCTGACCGACAGCGGGCTGCTCACGACGTCGCGTATCGGAAACCAGAAACACTACCGCGCGAACGCGGACGCACCGATCTTCGAGGAGCTGTGCAGCATCGTGCGCAAGACCTTCGGGCTCGCGGGCCCGTTGCGCGATGCACTGGCGCCCGTGGCCGACAAGATCGAAGCGGCCTTCGTCTTCGGCTCGGTGGCCAAGAAGAGCGACACCGCCGCCAGCGACATCGACCTGCTGCTGATCAGTGAAGAACTTGCCTATTCGGACCTCTTTCTCGCCCTCGACGCCGTCTCGGCGCGCCTCGGCCGTACAGTGAACCCGACCCTGTTCACGAGGAAAGAACTGATGCGAAAACTCAAGGACGGCGAAGCTTTCGCCACCCGCGTCATGGCACAGCCCAAGCTCTGGGTGATTGGCGACGCGCATGCCCTCCCCGCTTGACAACCTGTGCGGCCCGTCGAAACCGCTGACGGCCGAAGCACCCGATGCGCGCGAATTCGCGGGCCTGCTTCGCTCCGGACTGGCTCGCCTGGCCGATGCGCAGGTCACCCAGCTCTCGCTGGAAAGCCGCTTCGATCTGGCCTACAACGCGGCACACGCCTTGTGCCTCGCTGCACTGCGATGGCACGGCTATCGATCGGGCAACCGCTTCATCGTCTTCCAGGTGCTGCCGCACACCCTGGCGCTGGGGCCGGAAGTCTGGCGCGTGCTGGCCAAGGGGCACGAGATCCGCAACCTCGGTGAATACGAAGGCGACATGAATATCGACGAACGCATCGTTCGCGACCTCATCGTCGCCTGTCAGCGCGTGGCCTCGGCGCTGTCCGACTTGCCCCCGCCTGCCACCACCTGACGCTGTCGCACGCCTGTGCGATGCAACACGGCCACCAGCAAGGCCGTGCCCATCAGGTAGAGCAGCGCGACGCCGAGCGCGCTCGCATGGCCTGCGGCGTCACCGCCGTGCCCCAACTGCCCATAGAACAAGATCCCGACCAACGCCACCCCCAGCGCATTGCCCGCCTGCTGCACCATCGACAGCACGCCCGAGGCCACGCCCGCGTGCTGCGGCGGCAGGCCGGCCAGCACGGTGGACACCAGCGGCGCCATCACCATGCCGAGCCCCGCGCCCTGCACGAACAGCAGCGGCACCATCCACGCCACGACATGCGTGTGCCCCGGCCAGCCGGCCACGTTGGCGCACTGCAGCGCATGCCCCGCCGCGAGCACGAGAGCGCCGAGCGCGATCGGTGGCGTGCCGCCGAAGCGGCGGGCGATGCGTGCGCCGGCCATCGAGGTCGCGAAGAAGCCGACGGCCAGCGCCGTGAAGACGATGCCCGAGTGGAGCGCGCCCAGCCCCATCCCCTGCTGCAGATAGAGCGCGAGCACGAAGTACAACGAGGCGTTGCCCGCATAGAAGGCCAGCGTGGTGAGCAGCCCGGTCACGAAGCGGCGGTTCGCGAGCAGCACCGGCGCCACCAGCGGCGCACCGCCGCGTAACGCGAGGCGGCGCTGCTGCCTCGCGAAGAAGCCCCACAGCGGCACGGCGGCGGCCAGGCACAGCCAGCTCCACAGCGGCCACCCCTGCTGGCGCCCTTCGACCAGCGGCAGCACCACGGCCACCGAGCCGGCCGCAACCAATGCAACACCCGCCAGGTCGAGCCGGCTGCTGCCACTGCCCTGCGTCAAAGGCGGCACCACGCGCGGCGCGAGCACCAGCGCCAGCAGGCCGATGGGCACGTTGATGAGAAAGCAGCTGCGCCAGCCGAGGCCCGCGAGGTCGGCATGGATCAGCGCGCCGCCCACCAGCTGCCCCAGCGTGGCCGCCAGGCCCAGCGTGAGGCCGTAGGCCGCGAAGGCGCGCGTCCGGTCTTCGCCCGCGTAGGCCAGGCCGATCATCGCGAGCACCTGCGGCTGCAGCAGCGCGCCGGCCAGGCCCTGCAGCAGGCGCGCGGCCACGAGCAGCCCGGCGTTCGGCGCCACGCCGCAGGCGGCCGAGGCGAGCGTGAACAGCAGCAGGCCGAGCATGAACATGCGGCGTCGACCGAACAGGTCGCCAAGCCGCCCGCCCGTGACCAGCCCCGCGGCGGTGGCCAGGCCGTAGCCCGCCACCACCAGCTGCAGGGTGCCCGCGCTGGCCTGCAGGTCGTGCTGCATCGATGGCAGCGCGACGTTGACGATGAAGAAATCGAGCACCACCAGGAAGGTGCCACTGAGCATGACCCACAGGCCCAGCCGGCCCGGTGTGGCGGACGTGATCGATGGGGCAGGAACAGCAGGGTTCGATGAGGTCATGGCCCCCACTGTCGGCACCGGCGGGCATCGCGGCAATGACCTCCAAGGTCATGCGCGCAAGGCGCGGGCGCTCAGCGCTTGTCGAACTGCGCGGACGCAAAGGCCCACGTCATGCGCGTCGCATCAGGCCCGATCGGGTCGCTGAACAGCTGCCCCCGCGACCCGCCGCTCCACGAGTGGCCGAGCCCCGCGATCTCGCACAGCGTGACCAGGGTGCGGCCCTGGCGCTTGAAGTCGGTCACGCGCATGGCACGGCGCTGGCCGCGTTGCAGGTCGCGCGCGATGCCGGCGTGCGCGCCCACGGCGGTGGCCCAGACGGCCGCGCTGCTCATGGCGTTGCTGGGCGCCACCACGGCGTCGGCGTCGCCGTGCAGCACCAGCATCGGCGGCAGCGTCGTGAAGACGGCCGCCGCGCCCATGGCCTTGCCGACCGCGGTAACGGGCATCGGCGGCACGTGCTGTCCGCGCATGGCGCCGAGCGCGGTGGCCGACGACTTCGCGGCGCCGGGCGCCACGCCCGAGTGCATGACCACCGCGCGAAAGCGGTTCGGGTAGCGCGTGGCCAGCAGCGCCGCCATGCTCGCGCCCGCCGACAGGCCGGCCACGGCCACGCGGTCGCGGTCGACGGGGTACAGCATGCAGGCCTGGTCGACGGCGGCCATCAGCGTGGCGGCCTCGGCGTCGGCCTTGCCGGAGCGGCGCTCGTACCAGTTCCAACAGCCCTGCGGATGGGCGATGCGGTCCTGCTCGGGGTAGAGCACGAGAAAACGCTGGCGCACCGCGAGCGCGTTCATGCGCGTGCTGGCCGCGAAGTCACGACCGGTTTGGCCGCAGCCGTGCAGCATGACCATGAGCGGGAGTTTCTCGCCGGGCTGCAGCACCAGGTCGGCCGGACGGAACAGGTGATAGCCGCGCGCCCCGCCCGCGCCCATCGCCATGCCACTGATCCAGTCGCCCTTGCCGGGCGGCGGCTTGAGCCGCTTGGCGGTCGCGCGTTGCACCTGGCCGGCCACGCGCTTGCCGTTGCTCAGCGTGAGCTTGGTGAGCGCCTTCAGGTTGCGCTCATAGGCGCGGGCGAAGAAAGAAGCGGTGGAGCGACGGGCCATGGCGCAGTGTGCAGGCAAAGCGCCGGGCGGCCAAACGGCCGCGAAGCCTTCAGTAGATTTCCGGGACGATCATGCTGGCGGGGACGGGCTGGCGAAGGTAGTCGTCATGCCGCTCGCGCGCCGGCAGCTCGACCGGCGCGTGCGCCACTTCCTGGTAAGGCAACTGGCCCAGCAGGTGGCTGATGCAGTTCAGGCGCGCCTTCTTCTTGTCGACGGCCTGCACCACCCACCACGGCGCCTCGGGGATGTGGGTGCGCTCCAGCATGATCTCCTTCGCCTTGGTGTATTCCTCCCAGCGGCGGCGGCTCTCGAGGTCCATGGGGCTGAGCTTCCACTGCTTGAGCGGGTCGTGGATGCGGCCCAGGAAGCGCATGTGCTGCTCGTCGTCGGTGATGGAGAACCAGTACTTGATGACCTTGATGCCCGAGCGCACGAGCATCTTCTCGAACTCGGGCACGGTGCGGAAGAACTCCTCGTACTCGTCGTCGCTGCAAAAGCCCATCACGCGCTCGACGCCGGCGCGGTTGTACCAGCTGCGGTCGAACAGCACCATCTCGCCGGCCGCCGGCAGGTGCGCCACGTAGCGCTGGAAGTACCACTGCGTGCGTTCACGGTCGTTGGGCGCGGGCAGCGCGGCCACGCGGGCCACGCGCGGATTCAGGCGCTGGGTGATGCGCTTGATGACACCGCCCTTGCCTGCCGCGTCGCGGCCTTCGAAAAGAATGACCACCTTCTGCTTGCTGTGCTGCACCCAGTCCTGCAGCTTGACCAGCTCGCCCTGCAGGCGAAAGAGTTCCTTGAAATAGGCCTGGCGCGCCGCCTTGTCGGACACGGAAGACACGGCCGAGCCGGGGTCGAGCCCGTCGAGGTTGCGGTCTTCGATCTCCAGTTCGAGTTCTTCGTCGTAGCTGTCGATCAGGTCGCGGGCGATGCGTTGCATCAGGTCTTCGTGGTCGGGAAGTGCGCTCGTCAGCATGATGAAAAGGGGCAAGAGTGGCGGGTAGACAAAAAGCATGCTGCCCCCGCCGCATGACGGCGGCGTGACGGTTTTGCGGCTGTTTTCTGTAAGCCGACACGCCGTTGTCACATGGCACGAACACCATCCGGGGCATGCTGGCAGCCCGCCAAACGGGCGTCTGCCTGTTCACATGTCTTTTCTGACCACGCACCTTGTCGGTATTTCATGACCTCGCCGCGCAGTCCTATGGCGGCGACGAAGCCGGGCTGATCTGCGGCTACCTGTTCGACGCCGCGGCGCCGGAGCCCGCGCGGGCCATCGATTCGGCGCAGGCCGCCGCGTGGCTGGCGGATGCCGGCCAGCTCGGCGACAGCAACGCCTACGTGTGGCTGCACTTCAACCTGAGCCATGCGCACGCCGAACGCTGGCTGGTGCGGCACGCCGCCCTGTCGGACACCTTCTACGAGACGCTGCACGAGGGCCTGCCCTCCACGCGCATCGAGCGCGCCGACGACTCGCTGATCGCGGTCATCAACGACGTGCACTTCGAGTTCAGCTTCGAGCCCTCGGACATTTCGACGCTGTGGATCAGCGTCGGCCCGCGCCTGGTGGTCACGGCGCGCACCAAGCCGCTGCGTTCGGTCGACGCGCTGCGCACGGCCGTGAAGGCGGGCGAGGCGCCGCGCTCGAGCACCGAGCTGCTCGAGCACCTGCTGCGCGCGCAGGCCGACGTGCTGGTGAAGATCGTGCGCGGCGTCACCTCGCGCATCGACCGCATCGAGGACGAGCTGCTGGCCGGTCGCCTGGACCACAAGCGCGCGCGCCTGGGCGTGCTGCGCCGGCTGCTGGTGCGGCTGCAGCGGCTGCTGGCGCCCGAGCCGGCCGCGCTGTTCCGCCTGCTGCAGGGCCCGCCGGCCTGGATGGCCGAGCCCGACGTGCAGGAGCTGCGCGGCTCGACCGAGGAGTTCTCGGTGGTGCTGCGCGACATGCAGGCGCTGCAGGAGCGCATCAAGCTGCTGCAGGAAGAGATTGCCGCCAACGTCAACGAGGACAACAACCGCAGCCTGTTCGTGCTGACGGTGGTCACGGTGCTGGCGCTGCCGATCAATATCCTGGCCGGCCTGTTCGGCATGAACGTCGGCGGCATTCCGCTGGCGGAGCACAGGCACGGGTTCTGGATCGTGGTGGCGATCGTCGCCACCTTCACCGCCGTGGCCGCCTGGACGGCGTTTCGCAAGAAGCGCTGAGGCGCGGTCGCACTCAATCCGGCGGCAGCGGCGCGGCGGCCGCGTCCTGCATGCATTGCAGGAAGACGCGCGTGGGCGTGTTCATCGCCTCGCTGCGCAGGCGGAAGGCGCACATGGGGCCGCGCAGCAGTTCGCCCGGCGTGGCGATGCGGCGCACGAGGCCGCGCCGCTCGAAGTCTTCGGCGTAGTGGTTGGCGGTGGCCCACAGCAGGCCCGAGCTGCGCACGAGGTGCAGCGCGAGCGGGGCCGAGTCGGCCTGGATGTCGGCCGGATGCGGCCCGCCCGGGCGGCGGTGCACCGACAGCATGCGGTCCAGCTTGGGCCGCAGCGGCGTGCGGTGCGGCGGCAGCACCCAGCGCTCGTTGGCGGCCTCGGCCCAGGTCGGCGCGCGCTTGAGCGCCAGCCGGTGCCGCGGCGCCGCCACGATGCTGCTGAACTCCTCGTACAGCGGCGTGACCTCGACGCGGTTGAGGTCGACCGTCCACTCCGCGTGCGCGAGCATGAGGTCGATGCGCCCGTCCTGCAGCGCGCCGTGCAGGTCCTCGATTTCCAGCGTCTGCACCATCGGGCGCACGTGGGGCAGCATCTGCGAGGCCTGCAGCAGCGCAGCCGCGAGCCGCTGCGCCGAGAACACCGGCAGCACGCCCAGGCGCAGCTCGCCGCTCACGCCCACGCGCAGGTCGCGCAGCGACTCCTCGGCCAGCATCAGCTCGCCCAGCACGCGGTCGGCGTGCCGGACCATGCTCAGCCCCGCCGCCGTGGGCGCGATGCGCTTGGTGGTGCGCTCGAACAGGCGCACCTGCAGCGTGGCCTCGAGCTGGGCCAGCGTGCGCGACAACGCGGGCTGGGTGGTGTTGAGCAGCTCGGCCGACTTGCTCAGGCTGAGCGTGCGGCCCAGCTGGCTGAGCAGCCGCAGCTGGCGCAGCGTGAGGTTTCGTTCCAGGAAGGAGGCCATGGCCATTTATATCGGCAACGGTATGAGTACGCTCGGATTTCTCATTTGTCGCCCTCCTCCGGCCTGCCCAGAATCCGCCCACCGCCCTGGCACCCCGGAGACCCGCGATGACCGAACCGACGAAGCGATCCCTTTGCGCCGCCCTCATGGCCGCCGCCCTGCTGACCGGCCTGCTGCCCGCCGGCGCCGCGGCCCAGGCGTACCCGTCCAGGCCCGTGCGCCTGATCGTGCCGTGGGCGCCCGGCACGCCGGCGGACGTGGCGGGCCGCGTGGTGGCCGAGCGCATGGCGGGTGGCCTGGGCCAGACCGTGTTCGTCGAGAACCGGCCGGGCGCGGCCGGCACCGTGGGCCTGGGCGAGGTGCTGCGCCAGCCGGCCGACGGCTACACGGTCTACATGCTGTCGTCGGCCTCGCTGGTGGCGCCGCTGCTGTTCCCCGGCCAGTCGCTCGACCTGCTCAAGAGCCTGGAGCCGGTCGGCATGACGGCCTGGAGCTACAACGTGCTGGTGGCGCCCGCCGCCTCGGCGCTGGGCTCGCCGCGCGAACTGGAGGCCGCGGCCAAGGCGCGGCCGGGCACGCTGAGCTTCGGCTCCGGCGGCAACGGCACGCCGGCGCACCTGGCGGGCGCGCTGTTCGCCCAGCAGACCGGCAGCCAGCTCACGCACGTGCCATACAACCAGTTCCCGATGGCGGTGGGCGACCTGCTGGCCGGCCGCCTGGACACCATGTTCCTGACCGCATCAGCCGCATTGCCGCAGATCCAGGCCGGCAAGCTGCGCGCGCTCGCGGTGACCGGCGCGCACCGCCTGCCCGCCCTGCCGGCCGTGCCCACGATGATCGAGCAAGGCTACGCCGGCTTCGAGCTGCGCTCCTTCGACGGCATGACGGTGCGCAGCGGCACGCCGCGCGAGATCGTCGAGCGGCTCGGCGATGCCCTTGCCAAGGCGCTGGCCGCGCCCGAGGTGCGCGAACGCCTGGCCACGCTGGCGCTCGAGCCCGAACCGATGACGCCGGCGCGCTTTCGCACCGTGCTCGCGGCCGAGTCGGACAAGTGGCTGCGCCTGGGCCGCGGCGCCGGCATCAAGGCCGACTGAGCGCGCGATGCAGGCAGACATCGTGATCGTCGGGGGCGGCTCGGCGGGCTGCGTGCTGGCCGCCCGCCTGAGCGAAGACCCCGCGCTGCAGGTGGTGCTGGTCGAGGCGGGACAGCCCTCGCGCAACCCCTGGCTGCGCATTCCCATCGGCTACTTCAAGACGGTCGGCCACCCCCGGCACGACTGGCGCTTCGAGACCGACCCCGAGCCCGACATGGCGCAGCGCCGCCTGCCCTGGCCGCGCGGGCGGGGGCCGGGCGGCTCCAGCCTCATCAACGGCATGCTGTACCTGCGCGGCCACCGCGCCGACTACGACCAGTGGGCCGCGCTGGGCAACCCGGGCTGGGACTGGGACAGCGTGCGCCCCTACTTCGACCGGTCGCAGCCCGCTGCCGATGGGCCGCTGTGGGTGTCCGAGTTGCCGCGCGATGCGCTGTCCGATGCCTTCATCGCCGCGGCGGCGCATGCCGGCATCGCGCCCACGGCCGACTTCAACGGCGGCGACAACAGCGGCGCCGGCTACTTCCGGATGACGACCCGCCACGGCCGGCGCATGGACACCGGGCGGGCCTTCCTGGCGCCGGCGCTGGGCCGGCCCAACCTGCGCGTGCTGTCGGGCGCGCAGGCGACCCGCGTGTGCTTCGAGGGGCGGCGCGCCGTCGGCGTGGACTGTGTGCGCGACGGCAAGGCCGAACGCGTCTCGGCGCGGCACGAGGTGATCCTCAGTGCCGGCGCCATCCAGTCGCCGCAGTTGCTGCAGCTCTCGGGCGTGGGGCCGGCCGGGCTGCTGGGCCGCCTGGGCCTGCCGGTGGTGGCGCCGCTCGAGGGCGTGGGGCGCAACCTGCAGGACCACCTGCAGGTGCGGCCCAGCTACCGCTGCCACGGCATCGAGACGCTCAACGACATCGCCCACAGCCGCTGGCGCAGCGTGCGCGAGTTCATGCGCTACCTGCTGACGCGCGGCGGCGCGCTGAACGGCGGCGTCTACCGCGCCGGGGCCTTCTTTGCGGCGGGCGACGACGCCGCGGGGTGGCCCGACGCGCAGATCCACTTCGGGCTGGTGAGCTTCGAGCGGCCGCACCAGCCGCCGCACCCGTTCCCGGGCGTGACGCTGTCGGCCTGCCTGCTGCGCCCGCACAGCCGCGGCGAGATCATGCTGCGCTCGGCCGATCCGCTGGCGGCGCCGTCGATCCAGCCGCGCTACCTGTCGCACGAAGCCGACCGGGCGCTGGCCGTGCGGCTGGTGCGCAAGATGCGCGAGATCGCCGCCGCGCCGCCGCTGGCGCGCTACCTGGCGCAGGAGCACGAGCCCGGGCCCGCGCTGGCCAGCGACGCGCAGCTGCTGGACTGGGTGCGCCGCCGCGGCGGCAGCATCTTCCATCCGGTGGGCACCTGCGCCATGGGCCCCGCCGACGATGCCGCCGCGGTGGTGGACGCCCGCCTGCGGGTCCACGGCCTGCAGGGGCTGCGCGTGGTGGACGGCTCGGTGATGCCGCGGCTGGTGTCGGGCAACACGAACGCGCCGATCATCATGATCGCCGAGCGCGCCGCCGACCTCGTCAGGCACGACCTGCGCGCCTGAGCGGCCACAGGATGGCACGCGCCAAGCCGCTTGGGCGATGAGGTTAATGCTATTTATCTAGTAGCACCGCGAAGCATCCACACGCCGGTGTCGGCGGGCGAGAGCGCCTAGAATCGGGCGGTGCCTTCTACTCTCAATGCCGACCTTCACTGCCACTCCGTGGTCTCCGAC
Source organism: Variovorax sp. V118 (assembly GCF_041154445.1). Taxonomy (GTDB): domain Bacteria; phylum Pseudomonadota; class Gammaproteobacteria; order Burkholderiales; family Burkholderiaceae_C; genus Variovorax; species Variovorax boronicumulans. Next base: position 4,233,060 of record NZ_AP028663.1, read on the forward strand.
GGCACATTGACGCCCGAAGCGCTGGCCGCCCGCGCCGCCGCCAACGGGGTCGAGCTCTGGGCCCTCACCGACCACGACGAAGTCGGCGGCCAGCACCGCGCCGCCGCGGCCGCGCGCGAAAACGGCATGCGCTACCTCACGGGCACCGAGATCTCGGTGACCTTCGCGAACGAAACCGTGCACATCGTCGGCCTGGGCTTCGACCCCGACGACGCCGCCATGTCGCAGGGCCTGTACGACACGCGCGGCGGCCGCGGCAAGCGCGCGCAGGAAATGTCCGAGGGGCTGGCCAAGGTCGGCATCCACGGCGCCTACGAAGGCGCACTCAAGTTCGTCGGCAACCCCGAACTCATTTCGCGCACGCACTTCGCGCGCTTCCTGGTCGAGCAGGGCCACTGCCGCGACACCCCCGAGGTGTTCCGCAAGTTCCTCACCGAAGGCAAGCCCGGCTACGTGCCGCACCGCTGGGCCTCGCTGAAGGACGCCGTGCACTGGATCACCGCCGCCAAGGGCATGGCCGTGATCGCGCACCCGGGCCGCTACAAGTTCACGGCCAACGAGGAGTACGCGCTGTTCCTCGAATTCAAGGCGCACGGCGGCCAGGCGATCGAGGTCGTCACGGGCAGCCACACGCCGGCCGAGTTCGTCGAGTACGCCGACAAGGCGCTCGAGTTCGATTTCGCCGCCTCGCGCGGCAGCGATTTCCACAGCCCCGACGAGAGCCACTGCGATCTCGGCAAGCTGCCACCGTTGCCCGGCAGCCTCACGCCGGTGTGGGAACTGCTCGGCCACCGCATCCAGCAGTGAGCCAGAGCCCCGGGCCCGGCATCGACAGCGCGGCCACCGCCGCGCTCGCCCAGGCACGCGCCGCAGCGCACACCCGCCGCCGCACCGAATCCGAACGCATCCTCGCGGGCATCGGGCTGGTCATCCTGGCGGTGGCCTGCTTCGCCACGCTGGACACCGCCACCAAATACTCGACGCTCGCCGTGCCGATCCTCATGGGCGTGTGGTTCCGCTATGCCTTCCAGGCTGTGGCCACCACGCTGGTGCTCTTGCCGCTGCGCGGCACGGCCCTGCTGCGCACCCAACACCCGCGCTACCAGGCGCTGCGCGGGGCGCTGCTGCTGGGCTCGAGCCTCTTCGCCTTCCTGAGCCTGCGCTACATGCCGCTGGCCGAGTTCACGTCGATCGTGCTGATCGCGCCGCTGGTGATCACGCTGCTGGCCGCCACCACGCTCAAGGAGCAGGTGTCGCCGCTGCGCTGGACGCTGGTGGCCGGCGGCTTCATCGGCACGCTGGTCATCCTGCGTCCGGGCGGCGGCAGCTTCAGCTGGGCCGTGCTGCTGCCGCTGGGGCTGGTGCTGACCAACGCCTGGTTCCAGGTGCTCACGAGCAAGCTCGCGCAGACCGAGAACCCGCTGACCATGCACTTCTACACCGGCTGGGTCGGCACGCTGCTGGCCTCGGTGGCCGTGCCCTTCGCCTGGACCGCCCTGCCCTCGTGGGAATGGTGGGCGCTGCTGTGCCTCATGGGCTTCATGGGCACGGTGGGCCACTTCATGCTGATCCTGGCCTACCAGCGCGCACCGGCCTCCACCCTCACCCCGTACCTGTACGCGCAGATCGCCTTCGCGATGCTGGGCGGCTGGCTCATCTTTTCCCACGTGCCCGACCGCTTCTCGCTGATCGGCATGGCGATGATCGCCGTGTGCGGCGCCGCCGGTGCGTGGCTCACCGTGCGCGAGCGGCGCGTGCCGATCGAACCGGCGGAATCCTGATCAGGAGCAATTCACCATGGCCCAGTACTTCGAAGTCCACCCCGAAAACCCCCAGCAGCGCCTGCTGAAGCAGGCCGTGGCGCTGCTCGCGCGCGGCGAGGTCGTGGCGGTGCCCTCCGACTCCAGCTACGCGCTGGCCTGCCACCTGGACGACAAGGACGCGGTCGACCAACTGCGCCGCATCCGCCAGGTCGACGACAAGCACCACCTCACGCTGCTGTGCCGCGACCTGAGCGAGCTGGCCAACTACGCGCGCGTCGACAACAAGCAGTACCGCCTGCTCAAGGCCGCCACGCCCGGCCCCTACACCTTCCTGCTCGAAGCCACCAAGGAAGTGCCGCGCCGCGTGAGCCATCCGCAGCGCAAGACCATCGGCCTGCGCGTGCCCGACCACAAGGTGCTGCTGGAGCTGCTGGAGCTGCACGGCGCGCCACTGCTGGCCACCACCCTCATCGCGCCCGGCGAGACCGAAGCGCTGAACGACGCGCAGGAAATCCGCGAGCGCTTCGAAAAGCAGATCGGCGCCGTCATCGACGCCGGCGCCTGCCCGTCGCAGCCGACCACCGTGGTCGACCTCACGCCCATGGGCACGGGCGACGACCCGGTCGTGGTGCGCCAGGGCCGGGGTGCGCTCGCGGTGCTTGGCCTCTGACGAACGGCTCGGCCGCCCCATTCCTCTCTGACACAATCGCGCAGTGGATATTTCCAATCTGATACAGACGGTTCTGATTTACGCACTGCCGGTGATCTTCGCGATCACCGTGCACGAAGCGGCGCATGGCTACGTGGCCCGCCACTTCGGCGACAACACCGCCGCCATGATGGGCCGCGTGACGCTCAACCCCATGAAGCACATCGACCCCATCGGGACCATCCTGATGCCGCTGATGCTGTACTTCGCGACCTCGGGCGCCTTCCTGTTCGGCTATGCCAAGCCGGTGCCGGTCAACTTCAACCGCCTGCGCCATCCCAAGCGCGACATGGTGTGGGTCGCGCTCGCGGGCCCTGCCTCCAATTTCATCCAGGCCATCCTGTGGGCCGTGCTGCTCATCGTGATCGTCGCGGCTGGCGTCAGTGAAACCTTTTTCATCAAGATGTGCCAGGGCGGCGTGCTGGTCAACCTCGTGATGTGGGCCTTCAACCTGTTCCCGCTGCCCCCGCTCGACGGCGGCCGCGTGCTGGCCGGCCTGCTGCCCAGCGGCCCGGCGCAGAATTTCCTGGCGCGCATCGAGCCCTACGGCTTCTTCATCGTGATGGCGCTGGTGCTCGCCGGCATCGTCAGCAACTACTGGCTGCGCCCGCTGATGGATGCCGGCTACTTCGTGGTCAATCTGCTCATCACGCCGCTCAAGGCAATGCTGCTCTAAGTTTTCTCTTTCGTCCCATGGCTTCGTCTTCTCCAGCTCCCCTGCGCGTCCTGACCGGCATCACGCCGTCGGGCACGCCCCACCTCGGCAACTACGTCGGCTCCATCCGCCACTCGGTGCGCCAGAGCGTCGCGGCCGGCGTCGAGAGCTACTTCTTCCTGGCCGACTACCACGCACTCATCAAGGTGCAGGAGCCCGCGCTCATCCAGCGCTCCACGCTCGAAATTGCGGCCAGCTGGCTGGCCTGCGGCCTCGACCCCGAACGCGTCACTTTCTATCGCCAGTCGGACATCGCCGAGATCACCGAGCTCACCTGGTTCCTGACCTGCGTCACCGGCAAGGGCGTGCTCAACCGCGCGCATGCCTACAAGGCCCAGCTCGACAAGAACATCGCCAAGGGCGAGGAGCCCGACGCCGACGTGACGGCGGGCCTGTTCATGTACCCCGTGCTGATGGGCGCCGACATCCTGATGTTCAACGCCCACAAGGTGCCCGTGGGCCGCGACCAGGTGCAGCACATCGAGATGGCGCGCGACATGGCGCAGCGCTTCAACCACCAGTACGGCGAGCACTTCACGCTGCCCGACGCCGAGATCGACGATGCGGTCGCCACCTTGCCCGGCCTCGACGGCCGCAAGATGAGCAAGAGCTACAACAACACGATCCCGCTGTTCGCGCCGCGCGCACAGCTGCAAAAGCAGATCGCCAGCATCGTCACCGACTCGCGCGCGCCCGGCGAGCCCAAGGACACCGAGGGCTCGGCCCTGTTCCAGATCTACCAGGCCTTCGCCAGCGCCGAGGAAACCGAGGCCCTGCGCAAGGCGTATGCCGACGGCATCGCCTGGGGCGACGCCAAGCAGGTGCTGTTCGAGCGCATCGACCGCGAAGTGGCGCCGCTGCGCGCGCGCTACGAGGCGCTCATGAACGACCCGGCCGAGATCGAGCGCATCCTGCTGCTGGGCGCCGAGAAGGCGCGCAAGCTGTCGCGCCCCTTCATGACCTCGCTGCGCCACGCGGTCGGCCTGCGCAACCTTGCGGCGGGCCGCGACGGCGCCGGTGCCAAGGCCGCCAAGGTGGCGAAGCCCAGCTTCAAGCAATACCGCGAGAAGGCCGACGGCCTGTTCTATTTCAAGCTGCTCGATGCGCGCGGCGAAACCCTTTTGCAAAGCCGTGGATTCGCGTCACCGCAGGAAGCGGGCCGTACCATCGCCGACTTGCAGGCGCAACGCGGCGCGGCGCTCACGGCACTGGCCGCGCAGCTCGAACCGGTCGACGCGCAACAGGCTCGCGCCGCCACCGAGGCGCTGGAGGCACTGGCGGAGGCAACGTCCACCACCCAGGGACATTGATCCGGCAACAACCCGCAGGCCATCCGCCGGCGGGTGTGACAAGAGAGAAGACGGTGCGATCACAAAGGAAGAAAACATGAGCATTTATGTCATCGACGACCACCCCCTGATGCGCGACGCGATCGTGATGGTCCTGCGTCGCCTGCGCCCCGCCGAGAACATCGTCGAGCTCGAGCGGCTCGACAAGCTCGCCAGTTCGGTCCAGCAGCGTGGCGCGCCCACTCTCTTCTGCCTGGACCTGAAGCTGCCGGACACCAATGGCGTCTCGGGCGTGATCGCGGTCAAGCAGGTCTATCCGAACGTGCCGATCGCCGTGTATTCGGCAGCCCCGGCCGCCGACATGGAAGACGCCTGCATCGAGGCTGGCGCTGATACCTACATCGAGAAGTCGGCCAGCTCCAACGAGCTGGCAGCCGCCCTGCGCGGCCTGCTGATGGCCGGGTCGGAAGACGACACCGAAGAGATGCCGGCCGCCAACAGCGGCAAGCTCTCCAAGCGCCAGACCCAGCTGATCGCCATGCTCGACAAGGGCATGAGCAACCGCGACATCGCGACCGACCTGGAGATCAGCGAACACACGGTGAAGGTGCACCTGTGGCGCCTGTTCCGCCGTCTGGGCGTGAAGAGCCGTACGCAGGCCTTGCACTATGCAAGAACGAATGGGCTGTTGTCTGGCTAACCCCCAGGCTTCGCGCACTTCGTGTCGCTACGCCAACCCCCTTGCAGGGGGCAACACCTGAGGCCCGGCAGAGCCGGTTCCTCGGTGTTACTGGAAGGAAAAAACCGCGCAACAGCGCGGTTTTTTTATGGGCGCGTCGCTCTCGTGCTCAGCCGCCCGACGCACTCACCCGCGCCTGCGCCACCGCTTCGTCGGCATCGTGCAGCGCCACGCGGAACACGCTGCCGCTGCCCAGGCGCGAACGCACGCTGACCGGGTGGCCCAGCACGTGCGACAGCCGCGCGACGATGGCCAGGCCGAGGCCGAAGCCGTCGGAGGTGCCGGCATGGTCGGCGACCTTGTAGAACTCCAGGAACACGTCGCGCAGGTGCTCGGGCGCGATGCCGATGCCGGTGTCCCACACCTCCACGCGCATGCCCTCGCGGGTCTGGCGCGCGGCCAGCAAGACGCCGCCTTCGGTCGTGTACTTGATGGCATTGGCGAGCAGGTTGCCGATCATGCGGCGCACGCGGATCGGGTCGGTGAGGAACGAGCCCTCGGTCACGTGCACCCGGAAGTCCAGCCCCCGGCTCTCGGCCACGGGGCGGTACTGCAGCTCCAGGTCGTGCAGCAGTTCGGCCACGTCGACGCGCTCGATGTGCAGGCGCACCTGGCCCGCGTCGATGCGCGCCAGGTCGAACATGGAGTCGAACAGCGCGTTCACCGCGTGGGTGGCGCGCACGATCTTCGGGGCCAGTTCGAGCACCAGCTCGGGCTCGTTGCGCAGCCAGTCGGCGTACAGCGACAGCGCCAGCACGGGCTGGCGCATGTCGTGCGCGGCGCTGGCCAGGAAGCGGTTCTTCATGGCCACGGCCGACACCGCCGCCTGCCGCTGCTGCGTAAGCGACTTGATCAGGATGTGGTTGTGGAACAGCAGCTCCAGGCTGTTGCGCGCGGTCTCGTGGATGTTGCGGCCGGCGCGCAGCAGCAGGAACCAGTGCAGCGCCGGCAGCAGCGGCATCAGGTAGCCGTACTGGAAATGTGGGTGCTGCATGGTGACGGCCACGAGGCGCACCAGCACCGCGCCGAGCATGGTGATGAACAGCGTGTTGACGTAGCGCTTGAGCAGCGGCGGGTGCAGCGCCAGCCCGTTGAGCGGGAAGGTGCCCACGCCGGCCACGATGAGCCAGCTCATGAACTGGTTGACCTGCGGCGTGCGCTCGAAGAACAGCAGCACGGAGCAGCCCCAGACCACCGCGCTGGTGCTCCACACGAAGCCGTAGCGGTCGGTGAACTGCTGCTGCGCGACCGCGCTGCGCCCGGCATAGCGCACGGCGTACACGCGCGCGCCCCAGGCCCGGCAGGCGGTGGCGATGATGCCGGCGGCCAGCCAGGTCAGCAGCTCCCAGCGGGGCACGTGGCCCCAGCTCAGGCCGACCATGGCAGGCATGAGCGCCGCCGAGACGAGGTAGGAGCCGCGCGCCGAGCGCATCAGGCTGCGGATGAGTTCCCCGCGCACCCACGACTCGGCCTCGTCGGCCGACGCCGGAGCGGGTGTCACGCTTGCGATCGACGCATTCGCCATGGATGCATGACCGTGGTGGATTCGGCCAAACCAGAGAAAGATGGAGACAGGCGCCTGCGCAGGCGCCGGAAGTTCGCGATCTTAACGGCCTGTCGGCCATGGTTTCGGGAAGTAACCGCAGAAAATCCGCCCGCCCCGCGCAGCGGTCCGCCGCGACGCCCCGTTTACCATGCGGGCTGCCGACACACACCGCACGCCATGCTGAACAACATCACCCCTTTCCTCGTCCACTGGGCCATCACCGGCATCTCGCTGTGGGTCGCCAGCCATCTCTTCAAAGGGCTCAAGTTCGACAGCACCTCGGCGCTGATCGTGTCGGCGCTGCTGCTCGGGCTGGCCAACGCCATCGTCAAGCCGCTGCTGATCTTCCTGACCCTGCCGCTGACGCTGCTGACCTTCGGCCTGTTCCTGCTGGTCATCAACGCGCTGATGATCCTGCTGGTGGCGGCGCTGGTGAAGGGCTTCAAGGTGTCGGGCTTCTGGACCGCGCTGTTCGCGAGCATCTTCGTCTCGCTGCTGAGCATCGTCATCGGCTCGTTCGTGACCGGCGGCGATCCGGCCGAGCAGATCCAGATGCCGCAGGGCGGCAACTGGCTCTGAGCGAGCCCCTGCCTTTCTCGCGGGCCCCGCCCGTTGCGCGCGAAATGCCGCGCGCTCTTCGGAATCAGTGGGACGACCGGTGTGGCTTCGCGGGAAACCCGTGCGCACGCGATGTCCAGGCAATCAGAAGGCCGGGAAGCAACAGCGCCAGCAATGCCCATGGAAAAGCGCCGACGCCCGATGTCTCCAGCAGCACGCCACCGACGATGCCGCCGCCCGCAATGGCGATGTTCCACACCGTGACGAGGATGGATTGCGCCACGTCCGCGCCGGGGCCGGCTGCTTCGGCCGACGCGGTCTGCAGCAAGGCCCCGGAGCCGCCGAAGGTCAGCCCCCACACGGCCACCGCGACATAGATCACCACCGGCTGCGTGCCGGCGACGCCCAGGGCCAGCGACGCCAGCGCAAGCAAAGCCCGCGAGGGCGAGCAGCACCAGCGAGCGCAGCATGCGGTCGATGAGCAGCCCGCTGATCCAGATGCCGGCCAGCGACGCCACGCCGAAGACCAGCAACACCGCATCGACCCGATCGGACAGGCCGGCCGGCGCCAGGAACGGCATCACGTAGGTGTAGAGAATGCTGTGCGCCAGCACCCACAGCGCAAGCACGGCCAGCACCGGTCGCACGCCGGGCGTGACGAAGATCCGGCGCACCGGCGCGCGCTTTTCGGCCGCCTGCCCCGGATAGTCCGGCACCTGCAGGAAGACCCAGGCCATCACCGCCAGCGTGAGCAGCGACATGCCGCCGAACGCGGTGCGCCAGCCCAGCGTGGCGCCCATCAACGTCCCCAGCGGCACGCCCAGGGACAACGCCAGCGGTGCCCCCAGCCCGGCCACCGCCAGCGCGCGCCCCTTGAGGTGCTCGGGCACCATGCGCCGCGCATAGCCCGCCAGCATCCCCCAGATCAAGCCGCCCGCCATGCCGGCCATGAAACGCGCAACCAGCGCGACTGCATAGCTCGACGTCAGCGCCGTGAGCGTGTTGAAGGCCAGCACGGCGACCAGCGCCGCGATCAGCAACGGTCGGCGCCGCCAGCCCAGCGTCGCCGCCGTCAGCGGGATGGCCGCAACCAGCGAGCCGATGGCATAGAGGGTCACGAACTGGCCCGCGAACGCTTCCGACACGCCCAGGTCCTGGCTGATGCGCAAGAGCATGCCGGCCGGCATCGTCTCCGTCAGCAGTGCCAGGAAGCCGGTCATCGACAAGGCCAGCAAGGCGGCCACGGGCAGTCGTTCAGTGCGCTCGCCCCCGGTGGCGGTTGTGGTGGTCATTCAGTTGTTTTCCATCGTCTGTGCCCGCGTTGGCCGGGTGGCCCGCGTTGGCGTTCACCGCAGTGTGGGCGGGAATGCATCAATGAAAAATGGGCTAAAGTTTCAAATACATATGACTCTCCAGTCATCAATCAAAGTCGCTCCATGGAAAACCTGGGTTCGCTGAACGTCTTCGTTCGCGCCGGCGAAACGCGCAGCTTCACGGCCGCGGGGCAGCAGTTGGGCATCTCGGCCTCGGCCGTCAGCAAGGCCATCGTGCGGCTCGAAGAACGGCTGGGCGTGCGGCTGTTCCATCGCTCCACGCGCACCGTCCACCTGACGCCGGAAGGCGCGCTGTTCCTGGAGCGCTGCCGGCGCATCCTCTGCGAGGTGGAATCGGCCGAAGCGGAACTGCTGCAGACACAGAGCGCACCGCGCGGCAAGCTGCGCATCAGCCTGCCGTCGGTGGGCACGCTGTTCATGCCCAAGCTGGCGGCGTTCAAGCGGCTCTACCCCGACATCGAACTGGACATCGACTACGCCGACCGGCTGGTGGACGTCATCGAGGAAGGCTTCGACGCGGTCATCCGCACCGGCGAGCCCGGCGATTCACGGTTGATGGCGCGCCGCATCGGCTCGTGCCGCAAGGTGATCGTCGGTGCGCCGGCCTACTTTCGCCGGGCCGGCGTGCCGCGCGAACCGCAAGACCTGGCAAGCCACGCCTGCCTGCTCTACCGCTTTCCCAGCACCGGCAAGCTGGACGTGTGGCCGTTGGGCCTTGCGGCCGGCGCGCCCGCCATCGACCTGCCGGCCAGCATGGTGACCAACACGCTCGATCCGCAGGTCTGCTTTGCCGAGCAGGGGCTGGGCATCGCCTGCGTGCCGGAGATCGCCGTGCGCCAGCAATTGGAACAGGGCCGCCTGGTCACGGTGCTGGACGACCACAACCGCGAACACATGATCTTCCACGTGCTGTGGCCGTCGAGCCGGCAGCTGTCGCCCAGAATCCGTGTGTTCGTGGACTTCATCGCGCAGCACCTGTTTCCGCTTTCGGATGCGCTGGAGCAGCCGATTCGCTCAGGTCAGCGCTGCGCGCCTGCCATGTAGTCCACCGTGAGCTGCGTCAGCGTGCGCACGCCCACCAGCAGGCTGGCCTCGTCGACGAAGAAGCGCGGCGAGTGGTTGGGCTCGGCCTTGTTCGCGTCGCGGCCGGGCGGCGTGGCGCCGATCATCACGAACAGGCCGGGGGCCTTCTGCGCGAAGAACGAGAAGTCTTCGCCGCCCGTGCCCTTGGGGATCACGATCGGCGTGGCGCCGGGCACGCGCTGCAGGCTGGGCACCATCTTCGCGGTCAGGGCCGGGTCGTTCACGGTGGGGGCGTAGCCGTCGGCCTCGACGCGGACCTCGGCCGTGCCGCCGCCGCTTTGCGCGATGTGCGAGGCGGTCTCGCCCATGCGCTTGATGATGAACTGGCGCATCTCGTCGTCGTAGGTGCGCAGCGTGCCGCTCATCTCCACCGAGTCGGGAATGATGTTGTAGCGCGTGCCCGCGTTGAAGGTGCCCACGCTGAGCACCGAGGGCTCCTTGGTCACGTTGACCTGGCGGCTCGCGATGGTCTGGAAGCCCAGCACGATCTGCGAGCCCAGCACGATCGGGTCGACCCCGCTCCAGGGCTGCGAGCCGTGCGTCTGGCGGCCCTTCACGCTGACCTTGAAGGTGTCCGAGCTCGCGGTGATGGGGCCGCTCTTGTAGCCGATCTGCCCGGTGTTCAGCGCCGAGACCAGGTGCAGGCCGAACACCGCGTCGGGCTTGGGCGCGTCGAAGGCGCCTTCGGCCAGCATGCGGCGCGCGCCGCCGATCTCGGCATTGGGCAGTTTTTCTTCGGCCGGCTGGAAGATCAGCTTCACGGTGCCGGGCAGTTGCGCCTTCATCGAGGCCAGCACCTCGGCCACGCCCATGAGGATCGCCACGTGGCCGTCGTGCCCGCAGGCATGCATGACGTTGACCGTGGCGAAGCCCCACTGGGCCCGCGCCTTGGAAGCAAAGGGCACGTCGACCTGTTCCTTCACGGGCAGCGCGTCCATGTCGGCGCGCAGCGCCACCACCGGGCCGGGCTTGCCGCCGCGCAGCGTGGCGACCACGCCGGTCACGGCCACGCCTTCGCGCACCTCGTAGCCCAGCGCCTTCAGGTGGGCCGCGACCAGCGCGGCGGTGCGCTTTTCCTGGTTGCCCAGCTCGGGGTGCTGGTGGATGTCGCGGCGCCAGTCGATCACCTTCTGCTCGATGGCCTTGGAGCGCTCGGCGATCAGCGGATACAGCGGCACGGCAGCGGCCGGCGCAGGCGATGCGGCAGCAGCCGCGGGCGCCTCCTGCGCCGAGGCGCACAGGGACGAGACGGCAAGGACGATGGGCAGGCACAGGCGCGTGGCCGGACGGAATCGGTGGGACATGGTGATGTGTTGTCTGAAAAGCAAGAAAGGGAAGGACCCGCCGGGCGGGAGCCCTTCGTCCGCACGGCCCCGTCGGGCCGGCAGCCGATGCGCCCTTGTCTGCCGCCCGACCCCGTGAGCGTAGGAAGGCCACCGATTGGCGTCCAATCGCTTTTGCATCGACTGATAATGATTGCCTATCGATGGCTGCCGACACGCCCACACCCTCTTCCGTGCTGCACGAGCGGCTGCTCGCGCGCCTGCGCCTGCGCCACCTGAAGCTCATCGACGCGCTGGCCGCGCACTCGCACCTGCGCCGCGCGGCCGAGGCGATCCACATCAGCCAGCCGGCGGCCACGCAGATGCTGCAGGAGGTCGAGGGCCTGCTCGACACGCCGCTGTTCGAGCGCCACGCGCGCGGCATGCGCATCACCGAGGCCGGGCGTCTGCTGGCGCTGCACGCGCGCATGGTGATCGACGCCATGCAGGTGGCCAGCGACGGCCTCGCGGCGCTGGCCGCGCAGGAGACGCGCGCGCTGCGCATCGGCGCCATCGAGGCGGCCATCGCCAGCGTGCTGCAGCCCGCGCTGAACCTGCTGCATGCCAAGCACCCCAAGCTGCGCCTGTTCATCGAGGAAGGCAACATCGAGAGGCTCACGATCGGCCTGCGCGCGGGCGCCTTCGACGCCGTGCTGCTGCGCCAGCCGGCGCGCGTGCCCGACGCCCACCGCTTCGTGCCGCTGCGCAGCGACGAGGTGGTGGTCATCGCCGGCATCGGCCACCCGGCCGTGCAGCGCAAGCGCCTGCGGCTGCGCGACCTCGCCGATTCGCGCTGGGTGCTGCCGCCCGCGCACTTCGCGGTGCGCCAGGTGATGGAAGCCGCCTGGGCCGCCGAGCGGATCGTGCCGCGCCCGCATGCCATCCAGGTGCTCACGCCGCAGCTGGTGCGCGCCCTGCTCTCGCAGCCCGACGTGGTGGTGCCGGTGCCGCGCACCGTGCTCGACCAGCTCGACCGCGCGGCCGTGGCCGAGCTGCCGCTGCGCATGAACGCGCCCATCGCGCCGCTGGGCATCCTGTACCGCACCGACAACGCGGTCGGCCCGCTGCAGCTGCTGGTCGATTTCCTGGTCGCGCAGGCGAAGAAGAAGCCATAGAGAGCGCTTCAGGCGGGTTTTTCATGCGGGCAATGCCCCGCTTCACACCCGCTTAACTGTGGGGCCGCACACTCGGCGCCACCCGCCCGTCCCCTCGGGACATGGCACGGTTTCCGCTCTGTAAAGTTCGCCGCCCCCGCGCCGCGGCATTGAACTCGACGGCGCGAGCCCGCTCCATCTTTGGCTTTCGTTACTTCTGCCTGTCCATGCCCGTCCACTTTGCCTCCCGCTCCGCCCCGCTCCTCACGGCCCTGTGCATCGCCGCCGCCCTCGCGGGGTGCTCGCGCACCAATGTGGAGGCCGCCGGTGCGGCCAAGGCGGCCAACGCCCCGGCAAAGGAAGTCGGCATCGTCACGCTCAAGTCCGAGGTGCTGGCCCTGAGCACCGAGCTGCCCGGTCGCACCGCGGCCCCGGTGATCGCCGAGATCCGCCCGCAGGTCGGCGGCATCCTCAAGGAGCGGCTCTTCACCGAAGGCTCGCAGGTCAAGGCCGGCCAGGTGCTCTACCAGCTCGACCCCGCCTCGCTGCAGGCCGCCCACGCCAGCGCGCAGGCCAGCGTGCGCAAGGCCGAGTCGGCCCTGGCCACGGCCCGCACCGTGGCCAAGCGCAATGCCGAGCTGGTGAAGATCGACGCCATCAGCCGCCAGGTGTTCGACGAAACGCAAGCCGCCGAGCAGCAGGCCGAAGCCGACCTCGGCGTGGCCCGCGCCGCCGAGCAGACCGCGCGCATCCAGCTGGGCTACACGCGCATCACCTCGCCGATCACCGGCTGGGCCGAGCTGTCCACCGTCACGCCGGGCGCGCTGGTCACAGCCAACCAGGCGGCGGCCATGACCACCGTGCAGCAGCTCGACCCGATCCACGTGCACGTCACGCAATCGAGCAGCGAGCTGCTGCGCCTGAAGCGCGAACTGGCCAGCGGCCGGCTGCAGCGCGCCAGCGAGGCCGAGGCGCGCATCCAGCTGCTGCTGGAAGACGGCAGCCCCTACCCGCACGCCGGGCGCCTCACCTTCAGCGGCGTGACGGTCGATGCCGGCACCGGCAGCGTCACGTTGCGCGCCGTGGTGCCCAACCCCGACAAGCTGCTGATGCCCGGCATGTACGTGCGCGCCGTGCTGCAGGAAGGCGTGAACGACGCCGCGCTGCTGGTGCCGCAGCAGGCCGTCACGCGCGCGCCCGACGGCAGCGCCTCCACGCTGGTGATCGACGCAGAAGACAAGGTCCAGAAGCGGCCCATCCGCATCGGCCGTGCCATCGGCACGCGCTGGCAGGTCATCGACGGCCTGGCCGCGGGCGACCGCGTGCTCATGGAAGGCTCGCAGCGCGTGAAGGTGGGCGACAAGGTGCGCACGGTCGACCTGGGCGCCAGGCCGGCGGGTGCCGCCGTGGCGAGCGCCACGCCCGACGCTGCTTCCACCACCCTCGCACGCTGAGGCCGACCCATGGCCCAGTTCTTCATCGACCGCCCCATCTTCGCGTGGGTGCTTTCCATCGTCGTCATGCTCGCCGGCCTGATGGCCATCCGCACGCTGCCGCTGGAGCAGTACCCCGACATCGCGCCGCCGCGCGTGTCCATCAACGCCACCTACACCGGTGCCTCGGCCAAGACGGTCGAAGACTCCGTCACCCAGGTCATCGAGCAGCAGATGAAGGGGCTGGACAACCTGCTGTACATGCAGTCGACCAGCAACTCGTCGGGCGTGGCGCGGCTGTCGCTCACCTTCAACGCGGGCACCAACATCGACGTGGCCCAGATGCAGGTGCAGAACAAGCTGCAGCAGGCCATGTCGCGCCTGCCGCAGCAGGTGCAAAGCCGCGGCGTCACCGTCACCAAGGGCGGCAACGACTTCCTGCTGATCGTCTCGATGTTCTCCGGCGACGGCAGCGCCTCGGCGGTGGATGTGGGCGACTACATCAGCAGCAACCTGGTCGACGTCATCAGCCGCGTCGACGGCGTGGGCGAGGTGCAGACGCTGGGCACCGGCTACGCCATGCGCCTGTGGCTGGACCCCGACAAGCTGCGCAAGTACGCGCTCATGCCCTCCGACGTGGGCAGCGCCATCACCGCGCAGAACGCGCAGGTCTCGGCCGGCCAGCTCGGCGCGCTGCCGGCCGGTGCGCAGCAGCAGCTCAACGCCACCATCACGGCGCGCAGCAAGCTGAAGACGGTCGAAGAGTTCGAGAACGTGGTGCTGCGCGCCACGCCCGACGGCGCCGTGGTGCGCCTGCGCGACGTGGCGCGTGTCGAGCTGGGCGCCGAGAACCTCACGGTGCGCTCGGTTCTGGGCGGTCGTCCGGGCGCCGGCATGGGCATCGTGCTGGCCGACGGCGCCAACGCGGTGCAGGTGGCCAAGGCCGTGAAGGCCAAGGTGGCCGAGCTGCAGCCGCTCTTTCCCAACCAGATGCAAACCTTCGTGAGCTACGACACCACGCCCTTCGTGAGCGCGTCGATCGACGAGGTGGTGAAGGCGCTGGCCGAGGCCATGGTGCTGGTCGTGCTGGTGATGTACATCTTTCTGCAGAACTTCCGCGCCACGCTGATCCCGGCCATTGCCGTGCCGGTGGTGCTGCTGGGCACCTTCGGCGTGCTCTCCGTGGCGGGCTACTCGATCAACACGCTCACCATGTTCGGCATGGTGCTGGCCATCGGCCTCTTGGTGGACGACGCCATCGTGGTGGTGGAGAACGTCGAGCGCGTGATGCACGAGGAAGGGCTCTCGCCCAAGGAGGCCACGCGCAAGTCGATGGCCGAGATCACGCCCGCGCTCGTGGGCATCGCGCTGGTGCTGTCGGCGGTGTTCATCCCGATGGCCTTCTTCGGCGGCTCGACCGGCGTGATCTACCGCCAGTTCTCGATCACCATCGTCTCGGCCATGGCGCTGTCGGTGTTCGTGGCGCTCACGCTCACGCCGGCGCTGTGCGCCACGCTGCTCAAGCCTGTCGCCAAGGGCGGCCACGCGGCCCCGCGCAAGGGCGTGCTGGGCGCGGTCGACCGTTTCTTCGCGGGCTTCAACCGCCGCTTCGACCAGGGCGCCGACCGCTACCAGGGCATCGTCGGCGGCATCGTGCGGCGCGGCAAGCGCAGCTTGGTGGTGTACCTGCTGATCGCGGCCGTGATGGCGCTGCTGTTCATGCGCCTGCCCACCTCCTTCCTGCCCGATGAAGACCAGGCCTTCCTGCAGGTGCAGGTGACGCTGCCGCCGGGCGCGTCCGACGCGCGCCTGCAGCCGGTGGTCACGCAGATGCAGGACTACTTCACCAAGCAACCCGAGGTGGTGAGCGTGAACGTGATCACCGGGCAGAACGGCGACCAGAGTTCGGCGCGCGCCTTCGTGAAGCTGAAAGACTGGGCCGAACGCGAAGGCGCCGGCCAGTCGGCCGCCGAACTCGCGCGGCGCGCCAACAAGGAGCTGTCGACCATTCGCGACGCGCGCATCTTCGTGCTGCTGCCGCCGGCGGTGCGCGGGCTCGGCGCCAACGCGGGCTTCAACTTCCACCTGAAGGACATCAACGGGCTGGGCCACGACGCACTGGTGAAGGCGCGCGACCAGCTCATCGACCTGCTCTCCAAGCGCCCCGAGGTGGCGAACGTGCGCAGCAACAACCTGGACGACACGCCCCAGTTCGCGGTGGACATCGACGACGCGCGCGCCGGCGCGGCCAGCCTGGCCACGTCCGACATCGACAGCACCTTGTCGAGCGCGATGGGCGGCACCTACATCAACGACTTCCTGGACAACGGCCGCGTCAAGCGCGTGTATATGCAGGGCGACACGGCCTTCCGCATGCTGCCCACCGACATCGACCGCTGGAGCGTGCGCAACAGCCTGGGCCAGATGGTGCCGTTCCCGGCCTTCTCCAGCTCGCGCTGGACGTACGGCTCGCCGCAGCTGCAGCGCTACAACGGCAGCCCCAGCTACGAGTTCGTCGGCGATGCCGCACCGGGCGTGAGCTCGGGCGACGCCATGGCCGCGGTCGACGAAGTGATGAAGCAGATGCCCGCCGGCATCGGCTACGAATGGACCGGCGCCTCGTTCCAGGAACGCCTGTCGGGCGCGCAGGCGCCGGTGCTCTACGCCATCTCGATCCTGTTCGTGTTCCTGTGCCTTGCGGCGCTGTACGAGAGCTGGTCGGTGCCGTTCTCGGTGATCCTGGTGGTGCCGCTGGGCATCGTCGGCGCGCTGCTGTTCACCAGCCTGCGCGGCCTGAGCAACGACGTGTACTTCCAGGTCGGCCTGCTGACCACCGTGGGGCTGTCGTCGAAGAATGCGATCCTGATCGTCGAGTTCGCCAAGCAGCTGCAGGAGCAGGGCAAGGGCGTGATCGAGGCGACGCTGGAGGCCGTGCGGCTGCGGCTGCGCCCCATCCTCATGACCTCGCTGGCCTTCGGCTTCGGCGTGCTGCCGCTGGCCATCGGCACCGGCGCGGGCGCAGGTGGGCGCCAGTCGATCGGCACCGCGGTGCTGGGCGGCATGGTGGTCGGCACGGCGCTGGGCATCTTCTTCGTGCCGCTGTTCTTCGCGATGATCCGCGGCTGGCTGGAAGGCCGCCGCAAGCCGGCCGAAACGCCGCCGGATGCCTTGCCCGCGGAACAGGGAGCCCAGTGATGACGCGCACTCTCCTGCCCCGCCTTCCCCTGCGCGCACTGGCCTGCGCCGCCCTGGCCTCGGCCGTGCTCGCCGGCTGCGTCAACCTCGCGCCTGCGTATGAAACGCCCGCCTCGCCGGTGCCATCGGCCCTGCCCTCGGCCGGCGTCACCGCAGCGACTCCACTCGATATCGGCTGGCGCGACTTCTTCGTCGACAAGCAGCTGCAAGGCGTGATCGAACTCGCGCTCGCCAACAACCGCGACCTGCGCGTGGCGGCGCTCAACATCGAGCGTGCGCGCGCCCAGTACGGCATCGCGCGGGCCGACCTGTTCCCCACCGTCAACGCGGGCGCCGCCGGCACGCGCTCGCGCACGCCGGGCAGCCTGTCGACCAGCGGCGAATCGCGCATCGCCTCGCAGTACAGCGCCAACCTCGGCATGACGGCCTACGAGCTCGACCTGTTCGGGCGGGTGCGCAACCTCGGCGAATCGGCGCTGCAGGGCTACTTCCAGACCGAGGAGACGCAGCGCAGCACGCAGATCAGCCTCGTGGCCTCCGTCGCCACGGCGTGGCTGCAACTGGCCGCCGACGAGCAGCGCCTGCAGCTGGCGCGCGGCACGCTCGAGAGCCAGCGCAAGTCCTTCGAGCTGGTGCAGCGCAGCCATGCGCTCGGCGCGCAGTCGGGCCTGGCGCTGGCGCAGGCGCAGAGCACCGTCGATGCCGCGCGCGCCGACGCCGCGGCCTTCGACAGCCAGGTCGAGCAGGACCGCAATGCGCTGGCGCTGCTGGTCGGCGCCACGCCGCCGCCCGAGTTGCTGCCGAGCGCCGCCACGACCGCCGACGTGGCGCAGCTGCTCGTGCCCCCGGCCGGCCTGTCGTCCAACGTGCTGCAGCAGCGGCCCGACGTGCGCGCCGCCGAGCACGCGCTGCGCGCGAGCAATGCCGACATCGGCGCGGCGCGCGCGGCTTTTTTCCCGCGCATCGCGCTCACCGCTTCGGCCGGCACCGCGAGCAGCACGCTCTCGGGCCTGTTCACCAGCGGCAGCAAGGCCTGGAGCTTCGCGCCGTCGATCAGCGTGCCGATCTTCGACGGCGGCGCCAACCGCGCCAACCTGCAGGTGGCGCAGGCGCAGCAGAAGATCCAGATCGCCACCTACGAGAAGGCCGTGCAGACCGCCTTCCGCGAAGTGGCCGACGCCCTGGCCGAACGCCGCACGCTGGCCGAACGCCTCGACGCGCAGCGCTCGCTGCGCGCAGCCACCGCGCGCAGCTTCGAGCTCTCGCAGTCGCTCTTCAAGAGCGGTGCCGCCAACTACCTCGACGTGCTGGACGCGCAGCGCAGCGACTATGCGGCGCAGCAGACGCTCATCGGTTTGCAGCTCACGGAGCAGACGAACCGGCTGGCGATCTACAAGGCGCTGGGGGGTGGGTGGAGCGAGGCGTCCGGCACGCAGCAGCCTGCGCAAGGCGACTGACGCGCCGCCGCCCTACGCGCCGGCCACGGCATAGGGCGTGAACCGGCTTTCGTTCTCGTTCACATCCAGCGGCCGCCCGATGAACGGGAAGGCCCGCTGCGGGCAGGCCACGCGTTCGCAGACCTTGCAGCCCATGCCGATGGGCGTGGGCACGTCGGGGTCCTTCAGGTCCAGGCCCTTGGCGTAGACCAGGCGCGGGGCGTGGCGGATGTCGCAGCCCAGGCCGATCGAGAAGGTCTTGCTCGGCGAGCCGAAGCCGCGCTGGCCGTGCGACACGGTGCGCGCGATCCACAGGTAGGCGCGGCCGTCCGGCATGCGCGCCAGCTGCGGCAGCACGCGCCCGGGCTGCGCGAAGGCCTCGTACACGTTCCACAGCGGGCAGGTGCCGCCGGTCTTCGAGAAGTGGAAGTGCGTGGCCGACTGCCGCTTGGAGATGTTGCCGGCCCGGTCCACGCGGATGAAGAAAAACGGTACGCCCGACGCGCCCGGGCGCTGCAGGCTGCTCAGGCGGTGGCACACGGTTTCGAAGCCCACGCCGAACTGGCGTGCGAGCAGGTCGATGTCATAGCGCAGCGCCTCGGCCGCCTGCAGGAACGGGCCATAGGGCAGCAGCACGGCGGCCGCGAAGTAGTTGGCCAGCCCGATGCGTGCCAGCGCGTGGGCCGGGGCGTCGCCGAAATCGGCCTGCACGACCAGCGACTCGATCAGCGCGGCCTGCTCCAGCAGCGCGAGCTGCGTGGCCAGCTGGAAGGCCTGCTGGCCCGGCTCCAGGCCCGCCGACAAGCGCAGCACGCGGCGGGCCGGGTCGTAGCGGCGCTGGCTGTCGAGCGCGCCCTCCCCTTCGTCGCCCGGCACCACGCGCACGCCGTGGGCCGAAAGAAGCCGCTGCTGGAGCCATTCGGCGAGCGGTCCGCCGTTCGCACGGGCCTCGGCGGCGAGCGATTCGGCGGCGGTGTCGAGCGGGTCGAAATGGTTCTGGTGGGCAAAGAAGAAATCGCGCACCACCTCGAAGGGCATGGGCCGGCTGCGCGAGATGTCGCCGCGCCCGTCGCCGAGTTCGGCGGCCATGAGCTCCAGCCGCTCCTGCGCCTCCTGGTGGCGGCGATGCAAGGCCAGCAGCGCGCGCGCCACGGCGGGCATCTGCGACGCCACCTCGCGCAGCTCGGGCAGCGCCACGGCCTCGCCGCCGGGGTTGTCCGCCAGCGCCTCGCGCATGCGGGCCACGAGCCGCGCCTCTTCGTCCTCGGAGAACTGCTGCACGTCGACGCCGAGCGTCTTGCTGATGCGCAGCAGCACGGCCACGGTGAGCGGGCGCTGGTTCTGCTCGATCTGGTTCAGGTAGCTCGGCGACAGGCCCAGCATCTGGGCCAGCGCCACCTGCGTGAGGCCGCGTTCGGCGCGCAGCGTGCGCAGGCGCACGCCCATGAAGGTCTTGCTCATCGGGTCACCTCGTGGGTCTTTGTGATATTCGCAATATTTGCAAAATCAGCCGTCTTCATTCGCAATGATTTGCCAATTCAGGTCTTCATTATGGGCGTTCGATTGCGTAAATTGCGAAGCATGACCCAACGATCCGCCGCCATCGAGCTGACCGACATCGTGTTCCCCGAGCACGCCAACCACTACGGCACGCTGTTCGGCGGCAACGCCCTGCTGCTGATGTCCAAGGCCGCCTTCCTCGCTGCGCGCGCCTTCGCGAAGTCCGACGTGGTGATGGCCAGCCTGGGCGACGCGCAGTTCCTCGCACCCGTGCCCGTCGGCCACGTGCTGCGCCTGCGGGCCTGGGTGACGCGCGCCGGACGCAGCTCGCTCACGGTCTGCGTCACCGGCGCGGCCGAGCCGCCCGACGGCGAAGCCCGCCCTTCGCTGAAAGGCCTGTTCGAGATGGTGGCCGTCGACGGCCGCGGCCGTCCGGCGCGCCTGCGCAACACCTACCTGCACCCCGCGCCCACAGACAAGGAACCCGCATGAACGACACCGCCACCCCCACCGGCTTCAAGCCCAAGAAATCCGTCGCCCTGTCGGGCGTGACCGCCGGCAACACCGCCCTGTGCACCGTGGGCCGCACCGGCAACGACCTGCACTACCGCGGCTACGACATCCTGGAGATCGCCGAGGTCTGCGAGTTCGAGGAAATCGCGCACCTGCTGGTGCACGGCAAGCTGCCCACGGCCGCCGAGCTGCGCGCCTACAAGGCCAAGCTGAAGGCCATGCGCGGCCTGCCCGCGAGCCTGAAGGAGGCGCTGGAACAGCTGCCCGCCAGCGCGCACCCGATGGACGTGATGCGCACCGGCGTCTCGTCGCTGGGCTGCCTGCTGCCCGAGAAGGAAGACCACAACCTGCCCGGCGCGCGCGACATCGCCGACCGCCTCATGGCCTCGCTCGGCTCGATGCTGCTGTACTGGTACCACTGGTCGACCCAAGGCCGGCGCATCGAGGTCGAGACCGACGACGACTCCATCGGCGCGCACTTCCTGCACCTGCTGCACGGGCGCAAGCCCAGTGCGCAGTGGGAGCGTGCGATGCACACCTCGCTCAACCTGTATGCCGAGCACGAGTTCAACGCCTCCACCTTCACGGCGCGCGTGGTCGCGGGCACGGGCTCCGATGTGTACTCGGCCATCACCGGCGCCATCGGCGCGCTGCGCGGCCCCAAGCACGGCGGCGCGAACGAGGTGGCCTTCGAGATCCAGAAGCGCTACGACGCACCCGACGAGGCCGAGGCCGACATCCGCCGCCGCGTCGCCGCCAAGGAGGTCGTGATCGGCTTCGGCCACCCGGTCTACACCGTGAGCGATCCGCGCAACGTGGTCATCAAGGGCGTGGCGCGCACGCTGTCGCAGGAGGCCGGCTCGACCAAGATGTTCGACATTGCCGAGCGGCTCGAGGCCGTGATGTGGGACGTGAAGCAGATGTTCCCCAACCTCGACTGGTTCAGCGCCGTGAGCTACCACATGATGGGCGTGCCCACGGCCATGTTCACGCCGCTGTTCGTCATTGCGCGCACCTCGGGCTGGGCGGCCCACATCATCGAGCAGCGCATCGACAACAAGATCATCCGGCCGAGCGCCAACTACACAGGCCCCGAAGACCTGAAGTTCGCGCCGATCCAGGATCGGAAGTAAAAACACGAGAAGAAGAAAAGCACCCGTGCCTGCGCGCGGTTGCCGAGCGACAAGCGCCCCATGAACACCGACTACCGCAAGAACCTCCCCGGCACCGCGCTGGACTACTTCGATGCGCGCGAAGCCGTCGAAGCCATCCAGGCCGGCGCCTGGGCCCCGATGCCCTACACCGCGCGCGTGCATGCCGAGAACCTCGTGCGCCGCTGCGATCCGGCGATCCTCGTGCAGAGCCTCACGCAGCTCATCGAGCGCCGGCGCGACCATGACTTTCCGTGGTTCCCCGCGCGCGTGGTCTGCCACGACATCCTCGGCCAGACCGCGCTGGTCGACCTGGCCGGCCTGCGCGACGCCATCGCCGAACAGGGCGGCGACCCGTCGCAGGTGAACCCCGTGGTGCCGGTGCAGCTCATCGTCGACCATTCGCTGGCGGTGGAGTGCGGCGGCTTCGACCCCGATGCCTTCGCGAAGAACCGCGCCATCGAGGACCGGCGCAACGAAGACCGCTTTCACTTCATCGAATGGACGAAGCGGGCCTTCCGCAACATGGAGGTGATCCCGCCGGGGAACGGGATCATGCACCAGATCAACCTGGAGCGGATGTCGCCCGTCGTGCATGCGCAGGACGGCGTGGCCTACCCCGACACGCTGGTCGGCACCGACAGCCACACGCCGCACGTCGATGCACTGGGCGTGGTCGCGGTCGGCGTGGGCGGGCTCGAGGCCGAGAACGTGATGCTCGGCCGCGCCTCGTGGATGCGGCTGCCCGACATCGTCGGCGTGCGCCTGGCGGGCCGGCCGCAGCCGGGCATCACGGCCACCGATGTCGTGCTCGCGCTCACCGAGTTCCTGCGCGCGGCGAAGGTGGTGGGCGCCTACCTCGAGTTCCACGGCGAAGGCGCCGCCAGCCTCACGCTGGGCGACCGCGCGACCATCTCCAACATGGCGCCCGAGTACGGCGCCACCGCCGCGATGTTCGCCATCGATACGCAGACGCTCGACTACCTGCGCCTCACGGGCCGCGCCGACGAGCAGGTGCGCCTGGTCGAGGTCTATGCGAAGCAGGCGGGCCTGTGGGCCGACACGCTGAGCGAAGTCGAGTACGAGCGCGTGCTGCACTTCGACCTCTCGACGGTCGTGCGCAACATGGCCGGCCCGTCGAACCCGCATGCGCGCGTGGCCACCGCCGACCTCGCGGCGCGCGGCATCGCCGCCCCGTGGGACGCCGTGCCCGGCCAGATGCCCGACGGCGCGGTGATCATCGCGGCCATCACCAGCTGCACCAACACCAGCAACCCGCGCAACGTGATCGCGGCGGGCCTGCTCGCGCGCAACGCCAACCGCGTGGGCCTCACGCGCAAGCCGTGGGTCAAGACCTCGCTGGCACCGGGCTCGAAAGCGGTCACGCTGTACCTGGAAGATGCGGGCCTGATGCGCGAGCTCGAACAGCTGGGCTTCGGCGTGGTCGCCTATGCCTGCACCTCGTGCAACGGCATGTCGGGCGCGCTCGATCCGGCCATCCAGCAGGAGATCGTCGATCGCGACCTGTACGCCACCGCCGTGCTCTCGGGCAACCGCAACTTCGACGGCCGCATCCACCCGTACGCGAAGCAGGCCTTCCTGGCCTCGCCGCCGCTGGTGGTGGCCTACGCCATCGCGGGCACGGTGCGCTTCGACATCGAGAAGGACGTGCTCACCGTCGTCGACGGCCGCGAGATCCGCCTGAAGGACCTCTGGCCCAGCGACGAAGAAATCGACGCCATCGTGAAGGCCAGCGTGAAGCCCGCGCACTTCCGGCAGGTGTACGAGCCGATGTTCGCGATCCAGCCCGACACGGGCGAGCAGGTCGCGCCGCTGTACGACTGGCGCCCCGCCTCCACCTACATCCGCCGCCCGCCCTACTGGGAAGGCGCCTTGGCCGGCGAACGCACGCTCACGGGCATGCGCCCGCTGGCGATCCTGCCGGACAACATCACGACCGATCACCTGTCGCCGTCGAACGCGATCCTGCTGGACAGCGCGGCCGGCCAGTACCTGCAGCGCATGGGCCTGCCCGAGGACGACTTCAACTCCTACGCCACCCACCGAGGCGACCACCTCACGGCGCAGCGTGCCACCTTCGCCAACCCCGCGCTGAAGAACGAGATGGTGCGCAAGGCCGACGGCACGGTGCGCGCCGGATCGCTGGCGCGCGTCGAGCCCGAGGGCGAGGTGATGCGCATGTGGGAGGCCATCGAGACCTACATGCTGCGCAAGCAGCCGCTGATCATCGTGGCCGGCGCCGACTACGGCCAGGGCTCCTCGCGCGACTGGGCCGCCAAGGGCGTGCGGCTGGCCGGTGTGGAAGCGATCGCGGCGGAAGGCTTCGAGCGCATCCACCGCACCAACCTCATCGGCATGGGCGTGCTGCCGCTCGAATTCAAGCCCGGCACCAACCGCCTCACGCTGGGCCTGGACGGCACCGAAACGTACGATGTGACCGGCGCGCGCACCCCGCGCGCCGACCTCGTGCTGGTCGTGCACCGACAGAATGGCGAACGGCTCGACGTGCCCATGACCTGCCGCCTCGACACCGCCGAAGAGGTCTCCATCTACGAAGCCGGCGGGGTGCTGCAGCGTTTCGCGCAGGACTTCCTCGCCGCCACGAAAGCCGACTGACGATGCCGCACACCCCGCAGATCAAGATCCCCGCCACGTACATGCGCGGCGGCACCAGCAAGGGCGTTTTCTTCCGCCTGCAGGACCTGCCCGAGGCCGCGCAGGTGCCGGGCCCGGCGCGCGACGCGCTGCTGCTGCGCGTGATCGGCAGCCCCGACCCCTACGGCAAGCAGATCGACGGCATGGGCGCCGCGACGTCGAGCACGAGCAAGACCGTGATCCTGTCGAAGAGCGAACGGCCCGGCCACGACGTCGACTACCTGTTCGGCCAGGTGTCGATCGACCGGCCCTTCGTCGACTGGAGCGGCAACTGCGGAAACCTCTCGTCGGCCGTGGGCCCGTTCGCGATCAGCAACGGCCTCATCGATGCGGCACGCGTGCCGCGCGATGGCGTGGCCGTCGTTCGCATCTGGCAGGCCAACATCGGCAAGACCATCGTCGCGCACGTGCCGATGACCGGCGGCGCGGTGCAGGAGACCGGCGACTTCGAACTCGACGGCGTGACCTTTCCCGCGGCCGAGGTACAGCTCGAATTCATGGACCCCGCCGCAGAAGAAGACGGCGCGGGCGGCGCGATGTTCCCTACCGGAAATCTCGTCGATGACCTCGAGGTGCCCGGCCTCGGCACGCTGCAGGCCACGATGATCAACGCCGGCATCCCCACCGTCTTCGTGAACGCCGAAGCGCTCGGCTACACGGGCACCGAGCTGCAGGACGCGATCAACGGCGACGCCGCCGCGCTCGCCCGCTTCGAGGCCATCCGCGCGCACGGCGCACTGCGCATGGGCCTCATCCGCACGCTCGACGAAGCGGCCAGCCGCCAGCACACGCCCAAAGTCGCCTTCGTGGCGAAGCCTGCCGGCTACACCGCATCGAGCGGCAAGGCCGTGACGGCCGGCGACATCGACCTGCTCGTGCGCGCGCTGTCGATGGGCAAGCTGCACCACGCCATGATGGGCACGGCAGCGGTGGCCATCGGCACGGCCGCTGCCATTCCCGGCACGCTGGTGAACCTCGCGGCCGGCGGCGGCGCGCGCGAGGCCGTGCGCTTCGGCCACCCCTCGGGCACCTTGCGCGTGGGCGCGCAGGCCAGCCAGGTCGATGGCGAATGGCAGGTGACCAAGGCGGTGATGAGCCGCAGCGCGCGTGTCCTCATGGAAGGCTGGGTCCGTGTGCCCGGCGACACCCTTTGAGCTTTCAGATTCATTCACAGGAAATCCCGATGTCGACTCGCAAGACCCTCCGTTCCCTGGCCGAGGCCCGCCGCGGCGTGCTGGTGCCGGGCGCCTTCAACGCGCTGTCGGCGCGCGTCATCGAAGACCTGGGCTTCGAAGCGATTTACGTCACCGGCGCGGGCGTCACCAACATGTGGTTCGGCCTGCCCGACCAGGGCTTCATGGGCCTGCACGAGATCGCCGACCACACGGCGCGCATCCGCGACGCGGTGAACCTGCCGCTGATCGTCGATGCCGACACCGGCTTCGGCAACGCGCTGAACGTGCGCCACACGGTGCGCGTGCTGGAGCGCGCGGGCGCCGACTGCATCCAGTTCGAGGACCAGGTCGCGCCCAAGCGCTGCGGCCATTTCTCGGGCAAGGAGGTGATCTCCACCGAGGAAGCCGTCAACAAGATCAAGGCCGCTGTCGATGCCCGCACCGACCCCGACCTGCTCATCATGGCCCGCACCGACGCTGCGGCCACGCTGGGCTTCGAGGCCGCGATCGAGCGTGCGCAGAAGTTCAGCGAGGCCGGCGCCGACATCCTGTTCGTCGAGGCTGTCACCACGGCCGACGAGATCCGCACACTGCCGCAGCGGTTGGCGAAGCCGCAGCTCATGAACATGGTGATCGGCGGCAAGACGCCGATCTTCGGCGCCGAGGAACTCGGCGGCCTCGGCTACGGCATCGTGCTGTACGCCAACGCCGCGCTGCAGGGCGCGCTGGCCGGCATGCAGAAGGCGCTCACGGTGCTGCGCGACACGCGGCGCATGGACGAAGACCCGTCGCTGGTCGCGCCCTTCGCCGAACGGCAGCGGCTGGTGCGCAAGCCCGAGCTCGATGCGCTCGACGCGCGTTACGCCAGCTGAGTTTCTCTACAGAGAATCCTTCAGCTTCGCACGCAGCCGGCTCACCGCCTGGCCGTGCAGCTGGCACACGCGCGACTGGCTCACCTCGAGCACCGCGCCGATCTCGCGCAGGTTCAGCTCTTCCTCGTAGTAGAGCTTGAGCAGCAGCTGGTCGCGTTCGGGCAGCGCGCCAATGGCGTCCACCAGCTGGTGGCGAAAACCGCTTTCGAGCAGGCGCGCCAGCGGGTCGTCGAAGTCGCCGCGCCCCTTGCGCGCCTCTTGCGCATGCAGGTCGAGAAAGGGGTTGTCGGGGTCGCCCTTGGCGAAGTCTTCCACGTACAGAAGCTGGCAGCCCTGGATGTCCTGCAGCATCGACTGGTAGGTGTCCAGGTCGACCTTCAACTCCTTCGCGATCTCGCCTTCGGTGGGCGCGCGGCCCAGCCGGTGGCCCAGTGCCTGGATCGCCTTCTCGATGCCGCGCGCCGACTGGCGCAGCCCGCGCGAGCCCCAGTCGCTGGCGCGCAGCTCGTCGAGCATGGCACCGCGGATGCGCTGGCTGACGAAGGTCTCGAACTGCGCGCCGCGGTGGTCCTGGTAGCGGCTCGACGCATCGAGCAGGCCGAGCATGCCGGCCTGGATCAGGTCGTCCAGCTCCACGCTGGCCGGCAGCCGCGCCATCATCTGCAGCGCGATGCGGCGCACCAGCGGCTGGTGCTGTTCCAGCAGATGCGATTTCTCGATGGTGCCCTGTGCGGTGTACACGGCCGTCCGTCCTCGTGGTTGTGTCTCAGGCCGCGAGCGCCTGCGGGAACACGGCCGGCCGCGCGGGCGTGCGCCAGGTCCAGCGGCCCATCTCGTCGGCGATGGCACGGAAATCGACCGCCGCCGCGCTGGCCGGAAAGGCCTCGACCACGGTCTGGCGCAGCCGCGCCGCATCAGCCAGCCAAGGGTCGGTGCGCACCCAGCCCACGGGCAGCAGCGACAGCGCGAGGTAGCGACTGGCGGCCTGCGCGAGGTTGTGCATGACCTGCTGCGCGGTGCCCGCATCGGCCACGCCGTTGAGCAGGAAGCGCAGCTGCTTCAGTGCATGCGCGCTGTGCAGGCGCTTGATGCCCGCGTAGGCCGAGGTGATGGCCGCCGGGTGCGGCTGCAGCACCAGCAGCAGTTCGTCGGCGCTTTCCGCCAACGGCGACAGGCGGCCTTCGTCGTCGAAAACCGCATCGACGAGCACGATGCCGCGCGGCCACAGCGTGCGCGGGTCGACGGTCGCGCCGGGCGATGCGGGCAACACCTGCACGCCGCACAAAGCGCTCGCAGCAGCCTGGTCGATGCGCAACCGCCGACTCGCCACATCGGCCAGCGTGCCGCGAGGGGCCAGCGCCCACACATCGCACACCGAGCGTCCCTTCGGGTGATGTTCATCAAGCAGCAGCACATCCTTGCCTTGCTGCGCCAGCGCCGCGCCCAGACTCATCGCGGCCGTGGTCGCGCCCGCGCCGGGGCCCATGCCCGCGACGGCGACGACGCGCACCGGCGCCTGCCCGAGCAGCCGGCGCAGCCCATCGGCCTGGTCCGTGACGCGTGCGCTCATGACCTTCAGCCTTGGCGTTCCAGCGCGCGCGGCGCTTGCGCGGGCGCGGCCGATTCGGTGCCCAGCGCATCGAGCAGCAGGAACAGCTTGCCCACGCCCGCGTACAGCGCGCCGCCCGTCAGCGCGCGGCCGGCGCGCGTGGCGCGTCCCGTGAGCTGGCCCAGCAGCAGGCGCGTGCGGTCGGCCCACTCGCCTTCGGCCTGCAGCAGGCGCCACACGGTGGTCGTGACCTGGCCGGCGACGAGCAGGCGCTTCATCATGTGCGGATCGCCGGGCTCGCCCATGCCGCCCACGAGCTGCACGCCGTCGCGCAGCAGGCGGAAGCACGGCTCGGCATCGGCGGCCCAGCCCTGCCATTGCGCGAGCTGCGGTGCGCCGACTTCGTCGCCCAGGTTGGTGAGCACGCAGGTGTGCGACAGCAGCTTGCGGCTGCGCGCATCGACCACGCGCACGGCCACGCAGCGCAGCGTGGGCAGGGTGTCGCGATCGATGGCGTTACGTGGCAGCACCTCGACCTGCGCTTCGCATTGCAGCGCGGCCTTGCCGCGATAGCGCACGGGCCGTTCGGTCGTGTCGTCGAACGCGAAGGCCAGGCGCGTGAGCGTGGTCGCGGCGCCGGTGTGCACGTCCGTCACGGCCGTGCCGCCGGGCGCGCGCGCCAGCCACTTCGAGCCCTCGGCCTGCCACGCCAGCATCTGTTCGACCGCGGGCGGCTTGCCCAGCACATGCACGAGGCGCTTGCCGAAATCCTGTTGCTGCAGCCACTGCGCCTGACGCTGGCCCGGTGCCGCCGACTGGCGCGCCGCTGCGGTCGAGAGCCACTGGTTCGGCGCCGCCAGCGGCAGGCCGCTGCGGTCTGACAGCAGCAGGCTGCCGTGGCACACGTAGGCGTCGCCGCTGTCGGTCGCGCGCAGGCCGACTTGCCCGGCCAGTGCGAGGGCGTAGGTGTCACAGCCCGAAACCAGCTCGCCGCGCGCAAACGTCGACAGCTCATGCAGCACAGCCTTGGCATCGACGGCTTCGTCACCGGCCTGGCGCCACAGCGTGCGCGCGCCATCGAAGCCGATGTGCGCGCCGACCAGCGCACCAGCCGTGGTCGCCAGTTCCTGCGCGTCGTGCGCCATCGCACGGATCAGGCTCTGGTAGCGCAAGCGCAGGCGATCGGTCTCGCCCTGCGCCTGTGGCGAAGGCGCGGCCTCGTCCGGCAGGTCGGCCTCGGCCGGCAGGTCGGCCTCGGCCGGCACGAAGAGCGGGCTGTGCTGGCGCGGCTGGAACACGCTGTCCACCAGCTGCACGCGGTCGGCGCGCAGCAGGTTCTCGGGCACCTTCTGGCCGCCCGAGATGTAGTGCACCGGCAGGCGGTGGCGGATCACGGTGTCGATCAGCGCGCCCGGGTGCGTGGCCTCGTCGACCTTGGTGAAGATGCAGCCCGCCAGCGCATGGCCCTGGCGGTAGGCGTGCACCACCTCGTTGAGCGTGTCGCCGTGGCTGGTGGCGTTGAGCAGCAGCAGCCGCTTCACCGGCCGCTGGCTGCTGCCGAGCATGGCGATCTGCTCGGGCACGGCGCGGTCGCGCTGGCTCATGCCGACGGTGTCGATGAGCACCATGTGCCGGTCGCGCAGGTCGTGCAGCACCAGCTGCAGGTCGGCCGCATCCTTCACGGCATGCACCGGCACGTTGAGGATCTGGCCGTAGATGCGCAGCTGCTCGTAGGCGCCGATGCGGTAGCTGTCGGTGGTGACGAGCGCGAGCTTGTCGGCGCCGAAGCGCATCACGCAGCGCGCCGCCAGCTTGGCGGTGGTGGTGGTCTTGCCGACGCCGGTCGGGCCCATCAAGGCGTAGACGCCGCCCTGGGCGAACAGCGCGTCTTCGTCTTCATGCACCGGCACCGCGCGCACGAGCTCGGAGCGCACGAAGGCCATGCCGTCGGCGTAGCTCTGGCCCGTGGGCAGCTTCTCGAGCATGGCCTTCGACAGCCGTGCGCTGAAGCCGGCGCCCAGCAGCGTGCGCAGCAGGCGACCGCGCACCGGGTCGCGGCGCTGGCTGTCGCTCCAGACCACGCTGGCGAGCTGTTCCTCGATCATGCCGCGCATCGAATGGAGTTCGCTGAGCACGGTGGGGTCGGCGGGTGCGGCCGTGGCAAGTGCGACTGCGGGCACCGCGGCCTGCACGGTCTGCTGCACATCGCCCTCGGCCATGGCGACGATTTCGACGCCCTGCGCGGTGGCGCGGTGCGTGAGCACGATGGCCTCGGCGCCGAGCGATTCGCGCACCAGGCGCAGGGCCTCGCGGCCGGTGGCGGCGACGAATTTGCGTGCGGTGGTGCGCACGTCGGTCTGTGGATTCAAACGGCTCGTCCTCCAATGGCGGCGGTGATCTTGATGGTCCGGGCGTCAGGGATCTCGGCGTGCGAGAGCACCTTGAGCTGCGGCAGGCTGCGCCGCAAGAAGCGCGACAGCAGCACGCGCAGCGCGTGCTGCACGACCAGCACCGGCGCCAGCCCCATCTGCTCCTGGCGCACCATGGCGGCCTGGGCCTGCTTGAGCAGGTTGTCGGCAATGCCCGGCTCGATGCCGCTGCTGTTGTTCAGGGCCTGCTGCAGCACGCTGTCGAGCGAGCCGTCCAGGCCGATCACCTGCATCTCCTCGTCGCCCGGGAACAGCTGCTGCGTGATGGCGCGGCCCAGCGCCAGGCGCGTGAGCGTGGTGAGCTCGGTCGGGTCTTTCACCGTGGGCGCGTGCTCGGCCATCACATCGAGGATGGTGCGCATGTCGCGGATCGGCACCTCTTCGTCGAGCAGGTTCTGCAGCACCTTGTGCAGCGTGCTCAGCGACAGCACCTTGGGCACCAGGTCTTCGGTGAGCTTGGGCGCGGTCTTGGCGATCTGGTCGAGCAGCTGCTGCACTTCCTGGCGGCCCAGCAGCTCGGCCGCGTGGGTGTGGATCAGGTGGTTCAGGTGCGTGGCCATCACGGTGCAGGCATCGACCACGGTGTAGCCGTACACCTGCGCCTGCTGGCGCAGGCTGGCGTCGATCCAGGTGGCCTCCAGGCCGAAGGCCGGGTCGCGCGTGGGCGTGCCCGTCAGCGTGCCCGTCACCTGGCCGGGATTGATCGCCATCCACTGGTTGGGAAAAGCTTCGCCGCGGCCGATCTCCACGTCCTTCAGGCTGATGACGTAGGCGTTGGGCTTGATCTCCAGGTTGTCGCGGATGTGGACCACCGGCACCAGGAAGCCCAGCTCCTGCGCGATCTTCTTTCGGATGCTCTTGATGCGGCCCAGCAGCTCGCCCTGCTGCGACTGGTCCACCAGCGGGATCAGCCGGTAGCCGACCTGCATGCCCAGCGGATCGACCATGGCCACGTCGTCCCAGGTGGCTTCGGCCTGCTCGGCCGAGGCCGGCACGCCCGCCCCTTGCGTGGCGGCGGCCGCGGCGGCCTGCTGCGCGGCCGCCTGCGGCTTGCGCTGCACCAGCCGCTTGCCGAGCCACACCAGGCCACCCGCGATCAGCAGGAAGGCCAGGTTCGGCATGCCGGGGATCATGCCCAGCAGGCCGACGATGCCGGCCGTGAGGAACAGCACCTGCGGATTGGAAAAGAGCTGGCCCGTGAGCTGGCTGCCCACGTCCTCGTCGGTGGTCACGCGCGAGACGATCACGCCGGCCGCGGTGGAGATCACCAGCGCCGGAATCTGCGCGACCAGGCCGTCGCCGATGGCCAGCAGCGTGTAGGTCTTGCCGGCCGTGGAGAAGTCGAGCCCGTGCTGCAGCATGCCGACCACCAGCCCGCCGATGATGTTGATCACCATGATGAGCAGGCCCGCGATCGCGTCACCGCGCACGAACTTGCTGGCGCCGTCCATCGAGCCGTAGAAGTCGGCCTCCTGCGCCACCTCGGCGCGGCGCTTGCGGGCGATCTCTTCGCCGATCAGGCCGGCGTTGAGGTCGGCGTCGATCGCCATCTGCTTGCCCGGCATGGCGTCGAGCATGAAGCGCGCCCCCACCTCGGCGATGCGGCCCGCGCCCTTGGTGATCACCATGAAGTTGATGAGCACGAGGATGATAAACACCATCACGCCCACCGCGAAGTTGCCGCCCACCAGGAAGTGGCCGAAAGCCTCGATCACCTTGCCGGCCGCGTCGGGCCCGGTGTGGCCGTGCATGAGCACCACGCGCGTGGAGGCCACGTTGAGCGACAGGCGCAGCAGCGTCGAGAACAGCAGCACCGCCGGGAAGGCCGCGAAGTCCAGCGCCTTCATGGTGTACATGCTCACCAGCAGCACCATCACCGACAGCGCGATGTTGAAGGTGAACAGCAGGTCGAGCAGGAAGGGCGGCAGCGGCAGCACCATCATGCTCAGGATGAGGATGATGAGGATCGGGCCCGCCAGGCCCTTGAACTGCGAGCCGGAAAAGATCCGCGCCGGCAGGCGCATCAGGTCGTTCAATCCGTTCATGCCACCGCCGGCGAATACTGCAGGTCGGCCGGCACCGGCAGGTCGGTCGGCGTGCGCGGCGCCTCGCCGCCTTCGCTGTTCCAGCGCTTGAGCTGGTACACCCAGGCCAGCACCTCGGCCACGGCCGTGTACAGCCCGGCCGGAATCTCCTCGCCCAGCTTCGTGTGGCGGTAGAGCGCGCGTGTGAGCGGCGGCGCTTCGAGGATCGCGACCTTGTGCTCCTTGGCCATCTCGCGGATGCGCGCGGCCACCAGCTCGGTGCCCTTGGCGACCACGCGGGGCGCGCGCATGTCGCTGTCCAGGTACTGCAGCGCGACGGCGAAGTGCGTCGGGTTGGTGAGCACGATGTCGGCCTTGGGCACCTCGGCCATCATGCGGCGGCGTGCCATCTGCTGCTGTTGCCGGCGGATCTGCGCCTTGATGTGCGGATCGCCTTCGCTTTCCTTGTGCTCCTGGCGCACGTCCTCGCGCGACATGCGCAGCTTGCGGTAGTAGTTCCACAGCTGGAACGGCACGTCGACGAGCGCGACGAGGAAGAGCGTGGCGGCGATCAGCGCGCAGTGCTTGGCCACCAGCACCAGCGCATGCGGCAGCGCCTCGTGCGCGGGCTGCGACATGAGCGCCATCACGGCCTCGATGTCGTCCACGATGACCCACCACGCCACGCCGCCGATGAGCGCCGACTTGGCCAGCGCCTTCACGAGTTCGGCCAGCGCCTGCGCCGAGACCATGCGGCCGATGCCGGCCAGGGGGTTGAGCTTGCCGAAATTCGGTGCAACGGCCTTGCCGGAGAACATCCAGCCGCCGAGCATCAGCGGCGCCGCCACGGCGGCCACGACCATCATGGCGAACAGCGGCCCGATGGCCATGAGTGCATGCAGCACCATGAGCCCGCTCTGCGAGAGCATGTGCGCAGGGTCGAAGGCGCTGGCGCGTTCGAACTGCAGGCCGCGGCGCAGCGCGCCGCTCAGGCTCGCGCCGAGCGACTCGGCCGCCAGCCACAGGCCGGCGCTCGCGGTGGCGAGCATGACGAAGGTGGTGAGCTCGCGCGAACGGGCCACGTTGCCTTCCTCGCGCGCCTTCTCCAGGCGCCGCTCGGAGGCGGGTTCCGTTTTCTCGAGATCGCTTTCCTCAGCCATTCATGCTCCGAACCAGCACTGGCGAAGTACGCCTTGCCCAGACCCAAATTATTGGATCCGGTGGTGCGGAACAATCTGCCGATCAGGGCCGGTATCGCCCTGCAATTCGGCCAATCAACCGGCCTGCAAGCGGCTCAGAAACCGAGGCTTTCGAGCAGGTCGTCGACCTGCGCCTGGTCGGTCACGGCGTCGGGGTTGCCGGGCTTGACCTGCGGCCCGTTCTGCAGGCTCTGCACGGCCTCGTGGCGCTTCTCGGGCGGCGAGTTGTCGATCAGCACCTGCAGCAGCTGCGTCTCGACGTCGTTGACGACTTCCATCATCTTCTTGATGACCTGGCCGGTGAGGTCCTGGAAGTCCTGCGCCATCAGGATCTCCATGAGCTGCGTGTTGATGGCGCTGGCGCGCTGGGGCACGTCGTTCAGGTAGCCGCGCGTGTCCAGCACGAGCTCGCGCGCCTGGTCGAGTTCGATCGGGTTCTCGAACCACTGGTCCCAGCGCTGCGTCAGGGCCTTGGCATCGGTGGCCAGGGCTTCCTGCAGCGGCTGCGCCACGTCGATGGCGTTGAGCGCGCGGTGCGCCGCGCGCTCGGTGGTGGCCGCCACGTAGTTGAGGCGGTCGCGCGCATCGGGAATGGCCTGCGCGGCCTTGGCCACCTGCTTGTCCAGGCCCAGCTCGCGCAGGCCTTCGCGCAGCTGGCGCGTGAGGTGGCCGATGCGGCCCAGCAGTTCCTCGGTGGTGTTGTTGATGGCGTCTGCCGCGCCGGCGGTGTCCTGGCTCATGCCTTGGCCAGCTTCTCGAAGATCTTGGTGATCTTCTCTTCCAGCGTCGCCGCGGTGAAGGGCTTCACCACATAGCCGTTGGCGCCGGCCTGCGCGGCCGCGACGATGTTTTCCTTCTTGGCCTCGGCCGTGACCATCAGCACCGGCAGCGTCTTCAGCTCGGGGTCGGCGCGGATGGTCTGCAGCATGGTCAGGCCGTCCATGTTGGGCATGTTCCAGTCGGACACCACGAAGCCGAAGCTGCCGCCGCGCAGCTTCTCCAGGCCGGCCACGCCGTCCTCGGCCTCGTCGACGTTGAGGAACTCCAGCTCCTTCAACAGGTTGCGCACGATGCGCCGCATGGTCGGGAAGTCATCCACCACCAGGATCTTGATGCTCTTGTCGATCACGATTTTTTCCAGCTCCACAGGTCGTTGTTCAAACTCGTCATACCCGGTTCGCACGTTCACCGAACGTGCGAAGGTGCGCCATCACGCGGCGACTGATCTCGTTCAGCGGCGACACCTCGTCCACCGCGCCCAGCGCCACCGCCTCGCGCGGCATGCCGAAGACCACGCAGCTGGCCTCGTCCTGCGCCAGCGTGTGCGCGCCCGCGCGCCGCATGCGCAGCAGGCCCTCGGCGCCGTCCTTGCCCATGCCGGTGAGGATGATCCCGATGGCGTTCTTGCCCGCGTGCTTGGCGGCCGAATCGAACAGCACGTCGATCGATGGCCGGTGGCGGTTCACGGGCGGCTCCTGGTCCAGGTGCGCCACGTAGTTGGCGCCGCTGCGCGCCAGCGACAGGTGAAAGCCGCCCGGCGCGATGTAGGCATGGCCCGGCAGCACGCGCTCGCCCTGCTCCGCCTCCTTCACGCGGATGCGGCACAGGCCGTCCAGGCGCTGCGCGAAGGAGCGCGTGAAGCCGGCCGGCATGTGCTGCGCGATGAGCACCGCGGGCGCGTCGGGCGGCAGCGGCTGCAGCACCTCTCGGATGGCCTCGGTGCCGCCGGTGGAGGCGCCGATGATGAGCAGCTTCTCGGTGCTCAGCAGCGGGCTGCGCAGCAGCGCCTCGGGCGCCGCCTCGTGGGCGGGCCGCGCCGCCGTGGCCGCTGGGCGCGCAGGCAGCAGCCGCGCGCTGGCGGCCGTGCGGATCTTGCCGGCGATGAGTTCGGTGTAGTTGAGCAGGCCGTCGCGCACGCCCAGGCGCGGCTTGGTCACGAAGTCGATGGCGCCCAGCTCCAGCGCGCGCAGCGCGATCTCCGAGCCGCGCTCGGTGAGCGAGGACACCATGACCACCGGCATCGGCCGCAGGCGCATGAGCTTCTCGAGAAACTCCAGGCCGTCCATGCGCGGCATTTCCACGTCGAGCGTGAGCACGTCGGGGTTGGTGACCTTGATGAGGTCGCGCGCCACCAACGGGTCGGCCGCGGTGCCGACCACGGTCATGTCGCTCTGGCTGTTGATGATCTCGCTCATCACGCTGCGGATCAGCGCCGAATCGTCGACGCAGAGCACCTTGATCTTTTTCTTGCTTGGCAGGCTCACCGGCTTCCTTTGGTTCTGTCGATCTCGTGCGGCGCGGCGGGCACCGACAGCCGGCGCAGCAGCTCGCCTTCGTCGCGGCGCACCCGCAGCACCTCGGTCTGCGCGCGCAGGCGGCGCACCACGGCCTTGCCGCTCTCGGGCAGGAAGCACACGCGGCGCGCGTGCGGCCCGCGCAGGTCCTGCGCCGCCACTTCGATGCGTTCCGCCTCCAGGTAGCGCAGCACGAAGTCGGCGTTGCGGTCGCCGATGTTGAGCGTGGTCATGCCGGCCAGCACGGCGCCGCCGCCGAACACCTTGGCCTGCAGCCGTTCGCGCCGCGCACCCGCGCGCACCAGCTCGCGCACCAGCACGTCCATGGCGAAGGCGCCGTAGCGCATCGAGCCGCCACCTGGCTCGCCGTCGTCGGGCAGCATGAAGTGGTTCATGCCGGCCACGCCCGCCTGCGCGTCGTGCAGGCAGGCGGCCACGCAGGAGCCGAGCACGGTGCTCAGCACGGTGTGGTCGGTGGTCACGTAGTACTCGGAGGGCAGCAGCTTGACGGCCATGCGCCCGACATCGCGGTCGAAGTAGTGGTGGCTCGCCAGGCTCATGCGGTGCCCGGCGTGCGCGACAGCTCGTACACCGTCTGCCCCAGCGGCCGGAAGGCCGGGTTGACGAGCGAGGCGTTCTCGGAATGCCCGGCGAACAGCAGGCCGCCCGGCTTGAGCAGCGGCGCGAAGCGGTCGAGCACCTTCTTCTGCGTCGGCTTGTCGAAATAGATCATCACGTTGCGGCAGAAGATCGCGTCCACCGGCTCCTTCACCGACCAGGCGCTGTCCAGCAGGTTGACGCGCGAGAACTTCACCAGCGTGGCGACCTCGGGGCGCACACGCACCTTGCCGGCGTTGGTGCCGGTGCCCTTGTTGAAGAAGCGCCGCAGCCGCTCGGGCGACAGGCGCCGCACCTGCTCGGTGGTGAAGACGCCGGTGGCGGCCTTGGCCAGCACGGCCGTGTCGATGTCGCTGGCGATGACGCGGGCCGAGCCCGCGCGCTCGCCCAGGGCTTCCATCAGCGTGATGGCGATCGAGTACGGCTCCTCGCCCGTCGAGGCGGCGGCGCACCACACGGTGACCGGGCCCGGCCGCTTGCGCACATGGTCGGCCAGCGTGGGAAAGTGGTGCGCCTCGCGAAAGAACGAGGTGAGGTTGGTGGTGAGCGCGTTGATGAACAGCTGCCACTCGTCGCCGTCGTGGCGCGCCTCGAGCTGGTCCAGGTACGGCGCGAACGCCGGCAGCTGCAGCTCGCGCAGGCGCCGCGACAGCCGGCTGTACACCATCTGCCGCTTCTGCTCGCCCAGGGCGATGCCGGCGCGGCGGTGGATGAGGGTCCGGATTCTGGAGAAGTCGTGGTCGGTAAAGTGGAACTCGGTCGTCACAGCCAGCCTGGAAGCGTGACTTTCAATGGTCACGGAAACCGCCGTTTCCAATCGGCCGATCAGACGCGCAAAAGCCTTGCATTTCCGGGGGTCAGGCAGGCGGCGCGGTCACGGCCGGGCCGGCGTCGAGCGCCCACACCAGCGCCGACAGCTGCGCGGCGTTGACCTGCGCGGCGCTCAAAAAGAGCGCCTCCGACAGGCGCGCGGCGCGGCCGTCGTCGGTCTCGCAGCTTTCGGCCAGCGCCACGAAGGGGCCGTAGACGCCGCTGCGCGACAGAATGGCCTGCTGCACCGCCTCGGTGAGCTGCACCTTGCGCAGCACGCCTTCCATCGGCACGCCCAGCAGCTGGTCGAGCAGCGAGAACATGCCGGCGACAAACAGGTTGTCGGCCTCGCCGGGCGGCAGCATGCCCTGCCCCATCAGCTCGACGAAACGCCCGCGCAGGATGGCCTTCTTCATCATGAAAGGCGAGCTGACCTTGTTGCTGGTGGCCAGCAGCAGCGACAGCCAGCGGTACAGCGGCGAGTAGCCGAGCATGGCGACCGCATGGCGCAGCGAATGGATCTCGACCGCCAGCCCGACCGAGGGCGAGTTGATGTAGCGCAGCAGCCGGTAGGTGAGCGCCGCGTCGTGCTTGAGCGCACCCTCGATGGCGCGCACGTCTTCGTTGCGCAGGATCATCTGCATCAGGTGCACGATGAGCTGCGACTCGGGCTGCAGCGCGTCGGCACTGTCGCGCGCCGGCGGCAGGCGCACAGCGCCGTCGACGAAGACCTGCACGCCGCGTGCGGCGCAGGCCTCGAACTCGGCCCAGCTCGCCACGCGCGCGGCGATGGGCGCCGGGCCGGCGGGCGACACGTCCGCCAGCAGGGAGGGCAGCACCTCGCGGTGTGTGACGATGGCGCGCAGCTCGTCGTCGTCCGGCAGCGCGACGCCGCCGCACAGCATGAAACCGAAGCCCTGCTCGCGCAGGAACAGCAGGATGGAGCGCATGTCGGCGTCCATCAGCTCGTCGGCCTTCATGCACAGCACGACGTTGCGCGGCGGCAGCGACTGCAGCTCGCTCTGGAACAGCGCATCGACGGTGACGTCGACGAACACCATCTGTGCGCCCAGCAGCCAACCGTGGCCGCCCGGGTTCAGGTGCAGGCCCAGCGTGTCCATGAGCGCCTTGACGCCGGCGGCCGCACCCGCGTCGGTGCCCTGCCCGGCCGCGCGCCAGGCCATGCGGTAGCCGACCACGCGGCGCTTGCCGTCGAGCAGCATGGCGTAGGCCACGTGGCCGTCGGCACCGACTGCGGGCGTGATGGCGGGCGTCGTGTCGGCTTGCGCGCCGTTGCCGTCGACGCCGGGGCGCCGGAAGAAATCGAACCTCATGCGGCCGTCCCTCGCGTCGGGATCAGGACGCCAACGCGTCGGTGCGGCGCGCGGCGCCCGCCAGGGCCGCCGCGCTGGCGGCCTGCGCGCGCTGGATGCGCGGCATCGCGCCCACGTCGACGATGAAGGCCACGCTGCCGTCGCCCACGATGGTGGCGGCCGAGATGCCCGGCACCTTGCGGTAGTTGGTCTCCAAGTTCTTCACCACCACCTGGTGCTGGCCGAGCAGCTCGTCGACCAGCAGCGCGAAGCGGCTGTCGTCGGCCTGCACGATCACCAGGATGCCCTGCGTGGGCTGCGTCTGCGCGCCGGCCACGTCGAACACGCGGTGCAGCTCGATGAGCGGCAGGTACTCGCCGCGCACGCGGATCACGTGGCCGTCGGCGGTGATGGAGTGCAGGTGCTCCGGCAGCGGCTGCAGCGACTCGATGACGTAGCTCAGCGGCAGGATGTAGGCCTCGCTGCCCACGCGCACCGACATGCCGTTGAGGATGGCCAGCGTGAGCGGCAGCACGATGCGCGTGGACGTGCCCTGCCCGCCGCGCGAATGGATCTCCACATGGCCGCCCATCTCCTGGATGTTGCGCTTGACCACGTCCATGCCCACGCCGCGCCCCGAGATGTCGGTGACCTGCTCGGCGGTGGAGAAGCCGGGCGCGAAGATCAGCTGCCACACCTCTTCGTCGGGCATGGCATCGCTCACCGGCAGGCCCTGCTGGCGTGCCTTGTCGAGGATGCGCTCGCGGTTCAGGCCCGCGCCGTCGTCGCTCACCTCGATCACGATGTTGCCGCCGTGGTGCTGTGCCGACAGCAGCAGCTGGCCGGTGGCGTCCTTGCCCTTGGCCAGGCGCACCTCGGGGGCCTCGATGCCGTGGTCCAGGCTGTTGCGCACCAGGTGCGTGAGCGGATCGACGATGCGTTCGATGAGCCCCTTGTCGAGCTCGGTCTCCTTGCCGTAGGTGTCCAGGCGCACCTGCTTGCCGAGCTTGGCGCTCACGTCGCGGATCACGCGCGGGAAACGGCTGAACACGTAGTCCATCGGCATCATGCGGATCGACATCACCGATTCCTGCAGGTCGCGCGCGTTGCGCTCCAGGTGGCCCAGGCCGCTCAGGAAGCGCTCGTAGGCCACGGGGTCGAGCACGGTCGCGGCCTGCGTGAGCATCGACTGCGTGATGACGAGCTCGCCCACGAGGTTGATGAGCTGGTCGACCTTCTCGACGTCGACGCGGATGGAGCTGGACTCCTTGGCGCCGGCGGGCACAGGCGCGGCGGCGACCGGTGCAGGCGCGGCGGGTGGCTGCACGACCGGTGCTTCAACTGCGGCCACAGGTTCGGCAACGTCGGCCACCTCGCGCGTGATGTCGATCTGCGATTCGTCGATGACGAAGCAGCACACGGCCACGATGTCGTCGGGGTCGCAGGTGGTCGCCAGCCGCACGGTCAGCTGGTCGTTGCTGCGCGTGCGCGTCAGCACGGTGCCCAGGTTGGCCAGCTCGCCGGCGAGCAGCTCGCATTCGCTGTCGGACAGGCGCGCGAAACGGATGACGAGCACGCCGTCGCTGCTGCCACCTTCATCGGCCGGCGCAGCGGCTTGAACGACAGGCATCGGTGCGGGCGCGGGTGCCGGCACCGGTGCGGCGGCATTGTTCTCCATCGCCAGCTGCTGCAGCACGCCGCAGATGTGGGCGACCCTCTCGGCGTCCGGCTCCTTGCCGGCCTGGTAGGCGGTGAGTTGTTCTTGCAAGGCGTCCTTC
The DNA here is from genome assembly GCF_041154445.1 of Variovorax sp. V118. Lineage (GTDB taxonomy): Bacteria > Pseudomonadota > Gammaproteobacteria > Burkholderiales > Burkholderiaceae_C > Variovorax > Variovorax boronicumulans. The sequence continues at coordinate 4,273,177 of NZ_AP028663.1, forward strand.
GTTTCCAGAAAGGCATCGATCATCGGAGCGCTCAGGTGCAACTGCCCGTGGCGGGCTCTGTCCAGCAGCGTTTCGAGCACGTGCGTGGTGTGGGTCAAGGCGGTGAAACCGAACGTGGCCGCGCCGCCCTTGATGGAGTGCGCCGCGCGGAAGATGGCGTTGAGCTGCTCGCCGTCGGGCGCCTCGACGTCGAGGTCGAGCAACAGCTGCTCCATCTCCGCCAGCAGCTCGATGGCTTCGACGAAGAAGGCCTGGGTGAATTGACTGAGGTCCATCTGTGGTACTCCGGGGCCCGCACTCTCGCGCGGCCGCTTCCTTGTTCTTGTTATCCCGCCATGTGTCCTGCCGCGGTGCGCGCCTGCGCGGCCGGAGGCGGCAGGCCGATGCGCGTGGCGCCGGCGTCGTTGCTGTTCTCGCGCTCGATGCGCTCCTGCGTGCGGTGGTTCAGCAAGATGATGCTGATGCGGCGGTTGATGGGGTTGCGCGGGTCGGCGCGGTCCAGGTGCATGCTGTCGGCCAGGCCGATCACGCGCAGCACCTTGTCCTCGGTCATGCCGCCCGTGACCAGCTCGCGGCGCGAGGCGTTGGCGCGGTCGGCCGAGAGCTCCCAGTTGCCGTACGCGCGGTCGTTGGTGTAGACGATGGCGTCGGTGTGGCCCGACAGCGTGAGCTTGTTGGGCAGGCCGTTGAGCACCGGCGCCAGCTCGCGAAGAATGGCGCGCATGTGCGGCACCACGCGCGCGCTGGCCAGCTCGAACATCGGACGGTTCTCGCTGTCCACGATCTGCAGGCGCAGGCCTTCGGTGGTGATGTCGATGAGGATCTGCGAGCGGAACTGCTGGAACACCGGGCTTTTCTCGATCAGCTCGTCGAGCTTCTTCTTCATCTCTGCCAGGCGGCTGGCGTCGGCCGCGTCCTCGCTGTCGGCCTCGGTGTGGCGCACCTCGCCCTCGGCGTGCATCACGTCGGCGCCGCCGCCGGGGATCATGCTGGTGCTCATGCTGCTCTTGTCGCCGCCGGCCAGCGCCACGCGCAGCGGCATGCGAAAGTGCTCGGCAATGCCTTCTCGCTGCTTGGGGCTGGAGATCGACAGCAGCCACATCACGAGGAAGAAGGCCATCATGGCCGTCATGAAGTCGGCGTAGGCGATCTTCCAGCCGCCGCCCGCATGGCCGCCGCCGTGCCCGCCGCCGTGGGCGCGCTTGATGATGATGCGGGGCTTCGCGTCGCTCATGGCCGTTAGAGAATCAGCGTGCCTTGACTTCGCGCACGTGGGCGTCCAGCTCGGTGAACGAGGGGCGCTCGGTCGAGAACAGCACCTTGCGGCCGAACTCCACGGCCAGCTGCGGCGCGTAGCCGTTCAGGCTGGCCAGCAGCGTGACCTTGGCGCACTGGTAGATCTTCATGCCCTCTTCGACCTTCTGCTCGATCAGCGAGGCCAGCGGCGACACGAAGCCGTAGGCCAGCAGCACGCCCAGGAAGGTACCGACCATGGCGTGCGCGATGAGCGCGCCCATCTCCGACGGCGGCAGGTGGGCCGATCCCAGCGCATGCACCACGCCCATCACGGCCGCGACGATGCCCAGCGCCGGCAGTGCGTCGCCCACGCGCGAGAGGCTGTGGCCGGGCACCGCGGCCTCGTGGCGGATGGTGTCGATCTCGTGGTCCATCAGGGCCTCGATCTCGTGCGCATCGGTGTTGCCGCTGATGACCAGGCGCAGGTAGTCGCACAGGAACACGGTGATCCCCTCGTGCGCCAGGATGGTCGGGTAGCGGCCGAAGATCTCGCTCTGCTGCGGCGCCTCGACGTCGGACTCGAGCTTCATCATGCCCTCCTTGCGGGCTTTGGCGAGCAGCTCGTACAACAGCGCCAGCAGGTCCATGTAGAGCTGGCGGTTGTGCTTGGAAGAACGCAGCAGCAACGGCAACTCCCGGATGGTCGCCTTGATGGTCTTGCCGTTGTTGCCTGCGATGAACGCGCCGAGCGCGGAGCCGCCGATCATGAGCAGCTCCACGGGCTGGAACAGCACGCCGAAATGCCCGCCCATGAGGCCGTAGCCGCCGAAGACGGCGCCGATCACCACCAGATATCCCACCAGTACCAGCACGCGCTTCCCCTATGCCCTGAGGCGTCCAAAACAAAAAACCCGCGCCGGGCGCCGGGGCACTTTCACGAGACGGCGCCGCCGATGTCGAGCACCGGGCCACCGGCAATGAGGCCGCCGCGGCGCACCGGTTCGAGCTTGGGCTTGCGCGCCTTGCCCGCGCGCGAAGGCGGGCGGCACAGCACGCACACGTAGCCGTGCTTGTGGTCATGGGCATGCGCCACGAAGTGGCCGCCGCAGCGGCTGCACGGGCTCAGCTGCAGCATGTCGCTGTCGAAGAAACGCACCATGGTCTCGGCGCGCGTGAAGTCGAGCACGACCTCGCTGCCCTGCGACTCGACCTGCTCGGCGTACAGGCGGTAGGCCTTGATGAGCGCGGGCAGTTCGCCCTCGCCGGCCTCGTCGCGCATGAAGCGGTAGATGTTGTAGAACATCGACGAGTGGATGTTGGCCAGCCAGGTCATGTACCAGTCGGTGGAGAACGGCAGCAGGCCCTTGGGCGGCGAGACGCCCTTGAGCTCCTTGTACAGGCGGATCAGGCGTTCGCGGCTGAGCGCGACCACGGCCTCCAGGAACTGCAGGCGCGCACCCAGGCCGATGAGCTCGACCGCGAGCTGCACCTGCCGGACCTCGCCCAGGATGCTCTTGGCAGTCATGCGCTGGCCGAACCTGCTTTGCGCATCTGCGGCTGGGCTTGGGCCTGTGCCTGGCGCGCGCTCATCAGGATCGACATGTGGGCCTGCTGCAGCGCAGGCTCCTTGCCCTCGCCGACCACCGCGAACATGGGCCGGTCGTCCAGGCGGAAGCTGCACAGCAGGAAGTTGGACGCGGCCAGCTTCACGATCTGGCTGAGCGACATGTTCATGAGCAGATCGGCCAGCTCGCGCCCCACGCCGAGGCGGAACATGGCTTCCGCCCGGTCCCGCTTCACGAGCTTCTGCGCGAGCAGCATGTAGGCCAGATTGATCTCGCCGATTTCCTTCGAAATCACGCCGCCTGCGTTGACATTGCAATTTTCCACGTCTACTTCCATTTCCGATTCCATGTCGACTCCGCACGCCCATCCAACATGTATACATTATATACACACTTATTTACACTTCGAAGACAAAGTAGACCAAAAAGTAAAATGGTTTTGACGCGGTTTCCGACGGAAGGCTTCAGGCTTCCCTCTGGGGAAACGGTTTCAGTCCTAGCACCGACGAGCGGTCACATAGCGCAAGCAATTGTTACGAGCGTGCGTATTCCGGCAATTGGCAATCCCCTCGCCAATTGAATTTATAAAGACTATCGAACACCGCCGAGTGTTAATCGGCGGCTTTATTCAGGGTCTTTCAATAGGTCAATGACTTTCCATAGAACAACCGCCAATCAAGGCGCCGCCGCCTCGGCGCCGCCTTCCAGCCGGTGAATCCAGGCCATCACTTCCGCGACCGCCTGGTACAGCTGCGGCGGGATCTGGCGGTCGAGGTCGATCTGCATCAACAGCTTCACGAGGTCGGCCGACGCATGCACATACAGCCCGTGCGCGCGCGCCTCGCGCAGGATCGATTCGGCGACCACGCCGTAGCCCTTGGCGACGACGACGGGGGCCTTGCGCGTGTCCGCATGCGAGAGCACGACGGCGCTGTGGCGGTGGCGAAGGTCATCGGTCATGCCGCCGCCTTCTCCGTGACCTGCAGCTGCTGCAACTGAAGACCGACAGCCTCGAAGCGCTGCGCGAGCCGGCCGGCGTCGCCGCGCAGGCGGGCCACGGTGGCGTGCTCACGCGCCTGCAGCTGCGCCTGCACGGTCGGGCCGCTGAGGCTCAGGCGCAGGTCGACTTCGCCCAGGCGCGGCAGCACGAGCGACACGGTGGTCGACCAGCGGCGCGCGGCTTCTTCCTCGGCGGGTTCGCCTTCGCGTGCGTTGGAGCTGGCGGGCTCTTCCTCGATGGTCCACGCCATCGGCACCTCGGGCCAGGCCTGGCCGCTCCAGCGGAAGGCGGCGCTGGCCAGCAGGTCGAGCTGCTGGTGCACGACGGTGACGGCTTGCGGGTGGATCACTTCGGTGCTACGCGGGGCCGGCGTGCTAGCGGTGTCGACTGCAGCGCGTGCGTGTTCTGCGATGCGGGGCGCGGGCATTTCCGGCGCGACCTCAGAGAGGCCGTAGGCCGCCTGCACGCGCGCCGCATCCGGTGCGGGCGCGGCGGTGGTCTCGCTGCGCGCGACTCCACGCGCTGCTTGTGCGATCTCGGCTTCCGACGCGTCGACCTGCGGGGCCTGCACGGGCGCATTCGGCGCGGGCGGCGTCGCAACATCGACCGCAGTCAGCGCCGTCGCCGCAGCCACCACGCCCTGCCCTGCTGCCGCCGTTGTCGTCGTCATCGCCACCATCACCGGACTCGCCCAGCGCGCCTGCGGCTCCCGCGCCATCTGCGCGAGCGTGCGTGTGCCGGCCGCGAACTCGGCGAGGTGCGATTCGTAGAAGAGCCCGCTGTCCGCCACCGTCTGCGCCAGCGTGCCCGCGAGCGCCGCGGTGTTCGTTCCCTGGCGCGCGACGGGCAGCAGCAACGGCACCTCGCCCCGCACCGGCCCCGGCGCGGCCTGCAGGTCGGCCAGCACCGCACCGATCACGCGCGCGGCCAGCGACAGGCGGGTGTCGATGGACGGCGGCGCACCGCCGGCGGGAGGCGCGGCCACCTCGCCACCGGACGCGCCCGAGGGCACCAGCCGGTCCAGCGCCGCGCGCGACGGCAGGCGCACGTCGTTCGCGGTCTTCGGCACGGCCACCGCCGCACCGGGCGCGCCCACCGTGGTCTCCGGCCGCAGGCCGAGCAGGTCGAGCGGCGGCGTCAGGCGCGCGGCCCTCAGTGCATCGATCAGTCCGGTGAGTCCCAGCATGGCCACGGTGGTGTCGTCCTGTCGGTTCGCGTCAGTGCGCGAGGCCGTAGGCCTTGCCCAGGTTCTTCTGGTGGTTGAGCGAATCCATGCGGCGGATCAGGTCGTCCAGCTGCGGCTTGATGAGTCCCGACAGCTCGGCCTGCTCGGTGCAGATGCGCTCGAGCAGGCGCAGCACCAGGTCGCGCTGCGCGGGCTCCAGCGACGCCAGCGGCTGGATCGCCTTCAGGCGTTCGACCGACGCCGAGCACCGGGCCTCCAGCTCGGGCAGCTGCCCCCATTCCTTGGCACGGGCCAGCGCCAGCATCGTCGAGATGCACGCGGCCAGCTGCTCGTAGCAATGGACGATCTCGCTGCGCACGGCCATCTGTTCCTGCCCCCAGGTCACGCTCTGCATCATCAGTTGGAAGGCCTGTCGTCGATCTCGCGCCAGGCGGACGCCAGGTGGTCGAGCAGGCGGTCGGCCTCGTCCAGCGCCTGCACGTCGTTGCGCAGGTTGGCCAGCAGCAGGCGCTGCACCACGTAGTCGTACAGCGACGACAGGTTGCCGACGATGTCGCCGCCGGCCTCGCCGGCCGCCTCGGCGTCGAGGCTGGCCTTCAGGCCGTTGTCGACGATGTTGATGGCCTTCGAAATCGCCTGCCCCTTGGCGCCGATGTCGCCGGCCGTCATGTGCAGGCGCGCCGCGCCGATGGCGGTCTTCGCGCCGTCGAACAGCATGTGGATCAGTTGCAGCGGCGACGCGCTCATGGCGCGCGTCTCCACGCCGACGCGCGCGTAGACGCCGGCACCGGTGCGGGAGTGGTGAGAGCTGTACATGTCGCGTCCTGTCCTCAGCCTTTGCTGGCGTTCATCGCGTCGAACTGCTGCGCGAGGTATTTCAGCGTGCCGTTCATCTTGTTCATCGCCACGTCCAGCTGCACGAACTGCTTGCGATAGCGCTCCACCGTCGCGTCGGCGCGCTCCTTCATCGCGGTGTACTGGGTGTCGAGCTGCTTGAGCGAGCTCGTCACGCCGTCGGTGGCGACCTTGAGCGCGCCCTTGGTGCCGGTGAGGTCGTCGACCAGCGCCGTCAGCTGCTTGCCGTAGCCGGCGGTGCTGCCGGTGCCGCTGGAGAACAGCTTCGCCACGCCCTCCAGGTTGGTGTCGATGGCCTTGTCGAGCTTGTCGTTGTCGATCGCCAGCGTGCCGTCCTTCTGGAACGAGATGCCGATGGACGTGAGCACCTTCAGGTCGTTCGGGCCGCCCACCTGCGGGGCGACCAGCGCCTGGCGGATGCGCGTCTGCAGGTTGCGCAAGGTCGAGTCGCCCACCAGCGGCGCGGCGGCCTTGGCGTCGGTGTCGAAGGCCGTGAGCGACTTCGCGGTGCTCTGCAGCGCGTTGTAGGCCTTCACGAAATCGGTGATGGCCGCCTTCACCGACGTCGTGTTGGCCTTCATCACCAGGCTGAGCTTGCCGGTCTGCACCAGCGTGAGCGTGGTGCCCTGGATGGCGTCGGTCACCGAGTTGCTCGTGCTGGTGACCGCGATGTTGTTGACGGTGAGCTTGGCGTTCTGCGCCGCGGCGGTCTGCTTCAGGTTCTGCGTGCCAGCGGGGTCGTTGCCCAGCAGGTTCTGCAGCGCGGCGTCGCCGTCCACCGAGATGCGCATGGCCGAGGCCTCGCCGGTCTGCGTGGAGGTGAGCACCAGCCGGTTGGGCGTGCCGCTGCCGTCGTTCACGATGGTGGCCGACACGCCCGCGTTGGCCGCGTTGATCGCATCGCGGATGCCGCCCAGCGTGTTGTTGGTCGCATCGATGGTGATCGGCTTGGCCGTGCGCGTCGCGTCCTTGTCGAAGGTGGCGCCGGTGTACTGGCCGGTGGCCGGGTCCAGCGTGCCGCCGGAGACCTTGCCGAAGTCGATGGTGATCTTGCCGCTTCCGATCGCGGTGGTGGTGCTGGCCTGCCCCTTCGCGATGACCGACTGCGCCTGCGCGAGCTGCGAGATGTCGATGGCATAGGTGCCGACCGAACGCGGATCGGTGCCGCTCGCCGCCAGGATGCCGCTTACGCTCGGCGTGCCGGTGATGGCCTGGAACAGCGCCGGGTCGCCCAGCTTCTTGGCGGCCGCCTGGATGCCGGTGAGCGCGCTTTGCAGCGTGCCGTAGGCCGAGAGCTTGCTGTTGTAGCTGGTCTGCTTGGCCTTCAGGGCCACGAGCGGCTGGTTCTCCGCGGTCTGCAGCTGGGTGAGCAATGCGCCCAGGTCAAGGTTGGCGCCAACGCCGATGCTGCTGATCGATGCCATGTCGGGGGTGTCCTGAAATGCGAATGAAATGAAGAGGTCTGGAGCGGGTCGTGGTCAGGCTTGCTGGCTCACCAGAAGCCCGGCCTGCCGGTCCATGACCTTGGCGATGCGAACGACCTCTTCGGTCGGAATCTGGCGAATGACTTCGCCGTTGCTGCGGTCGACCACCTTGACGATGAGCTTGTCGGTGTCGCGGTCGACCTCGAACTGCAGGCTGATCGAGCGGCTTTCGAGCGAGGCATTGACGGACTTCACCGCCATCTCGATCTGCACCGGCGTCGCCTCCTCGACCTCAGCCTCGGCCTTGCGCAGTGCGGTGGCCTCGGCGGCGGCCGCAGCGGCGCCGCCGGTGCGACCGGCAAGCAGTTGCTGCAGCCAGGGGCTTTCCACGGCGGAGGCGGCGGGTACGGGCTGGGACATGGTCTGCGTTCTTCTTCTGGAGTTCGTTGTCCTGTGCGGCCTCGCCACGAGCGTGGCCGCACAGGACAACGCAGGCGGCTTCGGGTGTCCCCGAAGGCCTGCGAGCAAAAAAACCAAGGCACCAGGCGCCACCCTCGTGAGGGGCGCCCGGTGGTCTCAGCGAATCAACGCAGCAGCGACAGCACGCCTTGCGTGGTCTGGTTCGCCTGGGCCAGCACCGAGGTACCGGCCTGCTGCAGGATCTGCGCGCGCGTCATGTTCGACACTTCCACGGCGTAGTCCGAGTCTTCGATGCGCGAACGCGACGACGACAGGTTGGTGATGGTGGTGCCGAGGTTGGCGATCACCGAGTCGAAACGGTTCTGCACCGCACCCAGCGAGGAGCGCAGCTTGTCGACCTTCGACAGGGCGGCGTCCAGGGCCTTGAGCGGGTCGACGGTGGAGGTCTTGCCGCTGCGGGCGTTCAGCGTGAAGGCGCCAGCCTTGGCCGAATCGGCGTAGACCGCATTGCCAGCGCCGTCGGTCACTGCGCCGTTGCTGTGCACGCTGTAGGTCGACACGGTGGTGGCGGAGTTGCCGAACGATCCGTCCGCGCCCACGTAGGCGCCGGTCACCGTGCCGCCAGCAGTGATCGTGACACCTGCCACGCCGCCGATGGTCGATGCCCCCACGGCGATACCAGCACCTGCGGCCAGCTTGTCGTTCAGCGCGGAGGCCGAGATTTCGTCGCCGGTCACGTCGAAGTTGGCTGCAGCGGCAGTGGCCGTGTAGGTCGTGCCGCCCACCTTGATGGTGCCGCCCGTGCCGGTGCCCGACGCCATGCTGGTCGTCAGGCTGGTCAGCGTGGCTGCCGTACCCGTACCGCCCGCATTGTTCTGCGTCAGGTTGCCGGCCGTGTCCACCCACAGCGCGGAGCCGTCGGTTGCCGTGATGGTGCCTGCGCTGTCGATCTTGACGTCCAGCGAGTTGCCGCCGATGGTGACCGTCGCGGTCTTGCTCGCGCCCGCTGCGGGCTGGAGCGAAGCGATCGTGGCGGCGTTCGTGCGGCCCGTTTCACCGAAGGTGAAGGCGGACTTCGCAGCGTTGTAGGTGTAGGTGGAGCCACCGGCGACGACCGAGTCGCCCGCCTTGGCGCCCGCCAGCAGCTGGCTGCGCGTGGCCAGCGTGTTGGTGGCCGTGACGTCGTACTTCTGCGTGCCGTTGACCGGTGCGCCGTTGGCGACAGCGCCAGCCAGCGTCAGGTCGTCCTTGGTGGCAGCCTTGTTCAGCGTGCCCGTGCCGTTCACGTTGAAGCTTTCCAGACCCAGGGTCTTGGCGCTGATTTCCTGCAGATCGATGTCGATGGTTTCGCCATCGTTCGCGCCGACTTGCACCGTCAGCTTGCCGGCGTTGGCCGACAGGACCTTCACGCCGTTGAACTGGGTCTGTTCCGACACGCGGTTGATTTCGTCCAGGCGCTGGCCGATTTCCGACTGGATCGAGTCCAGGTCGGTGGCCGAGTTGGTGCCGGTGGCGGCTTGCACCGACAGGTCGCGGATGCGCTGCAGGTTGTTGTTGACTTCGGTCAGCGCGCCTTCGGTGGTCTGCGCGATCGAGATGCCGTCGTTGGCGTTGCGCGCGGCTTGCGTCAGGCCCTTGATGTTGGCGGTGAAGCGGTTGGCGATGGCCTGGCCGGCGGCGTCATCCTTGGCGCTGTTGATGCGCATGCCGGACGACAGGCGCTCGATGGCCGTGTTCAGGGCCGATTGCGACTTGTTGAGGTTGTTCTGCGTGAGAAGAGAAAGGCTGTTCGTATTGATGACTTGCGCCATGTTCGACTCCTGATTGACAAAAGGTTGTGGACTCCGGCCATCGGCCGTAACGCTGGACCCGCTTCCACGGTGAGACTCAAGCCATCGTTGAAGGGGATATCGGCGGGTGTCCGCAAACCTTTAGGGCCGCAACGAAAAAAGTTCTACGTTGCCGCCCTCTGCCTCGTCATGCCTGCATGCTCATGATTTCCTGGTAGGCGGTCACCAGCCGGTTGCGCACCTGCAGCCCGGTCTGGAACGCCACGTTGGCCTTCTGCAGGTCGACCATCACGTCGTTGAGCGCCACGCCGGGCTTGCCCAGCTCGAAGGATTCGGCCTGCGCATAGGCCTGCTGCTGCGCGCCGCTGATGTTGGCGAGCGAGCGCTGCAGCTCGGCCGCGAAGCCGCCCGCACCGGCCGGTGCAGTCGTCGTGGGCCCCATGCCGCTGGCGAGCGCGGTGGCGCGCATCTGCTGCAGGACGGATTCGATGGCATTGATGGACATGGGGAAAAGTTCACTTCCAGCTGACTTGACACGGAGCGCGCGAGCGCTCCAACCGGCAGGCAGCGTATCAAGGGAAGACCCCCATTCAAACGCGCAACTGAGGGCAAAACCCCCGGCTGTTCGACCGATCGAATTCCACATCGCCTGCTGACAATCGTTCGCGAAACCACAGGCCGCGCACGACGTCGCCGGCCACCGGCATGACATCCCAACACCGAATTCCCTCTCTCACACCGGCGCCGGCCCTGCGCGGCGCAACGGCCCCGGCGAAGGCGCGCCGATGAGCACGGCCGCGCCCACGGGCGGCCTGGCGGCGGGCGCCAACGGCCTGCCCCCGATGCTGGAGCGCATGCGCGCGCAGCCCCGGCTGCCGCTGATCCTCGGCGCCGCGACGCTGGCGACAGTGGCGGCCGCCTTCTTCCTGTGGAGCCGCGGCCCCGACTACAAGGTGCTCTACACCAACGTGTCGGACCGCGACGGCGGCGCGATCATCGCGTCGCTGCAGCAGATGAACGTGCCCTACAAGTTCGCCGAGGGCGGCGGCGCGATCCTGATCGCGGGCGACAAGGTGGCCGAGACGCGCCTGAAGCTCGCGGCGCAGGGCCTGCCCAAGGCCGGCGGCGTGGGCTTCGAACTGATGGACAACCAGAAGTTCGGCACCAGCCAGTTCGCCGAACAGGTCAACTACCAGCGCGGGCTCGAAGGCGAGCTCGCACGTTCCATCGAATCGATCGGCAGCATCGAAGCCGCGCGCGTGCACCTGGCGCTGCCCAAGCCGTCGCTGTTCGTGCGCGACCAGAAGAAGCCCTCGGCCTCGGTGGTGCTCACGCTGATGCGCGGGCGCAGCATCGACGAAGGCCAGGTGAGCGCCATCGTGCACATGGTGTCCGCCAGCGTGCCCGACCTGGACGCCAAGAGCGTCACGGTGGTCGACCAGCGCGGCAACCTGCTGTCGTCGGCGCGCGGCACCAGCCAGGGGCTGGACGTGAGCCAGCTCAAGTACGCGCAGGAGATCGAGCAGGGCTACGTGCGCCGCATCGAGGCCATTCTTCAGCCGCTGGTGGGCGCGAGCAACGTGCGCGCGCAGGTCGCGGCCGAGATCGACTTCTCGGTGGTGGAGCACACCGACGAGAAGTACCGGCCCAACCAGGACCCGGCGCAGGCCGCGATCCGCAGCCAGCAGTCGAGCGAATCGGCACAGCAGAACGGTGCACCGCCCGGCGGCGTGCCGGGGGCGCTGTCGAACCAGCCGCCGGTGAACCCGACGGCACCGATCACCACGCCGAAGCCGCCGAATGCGCCGAACGCACCGGGCGCATCCCCCGCCCCCACCGCTGCACCGGCCGGTCCGAGCAACACGCGCAAGGACGTCACGACCAACTACGAGCTCGACCGCACCATCCGCCACGTGCAGCAGGCCGCCGGCGGCGTGAAGCGCCTGTCGGTCGCCGTGGTGGTGAACCACCGCGACACGGTCGATGCCGCGGGCAAGACCAGCGCCCGCGCACTCGCACCGGCCGAGCTGGAGCAGATCCGCAACCTCGCCAAGGAAGCGATGGGCTTCAGCCAGGAACGCGGCGACTCGCTCAACGTGGTCAACAGCGCCTTCGCCCGCGACGGTGACAGCGAGGCCGGCCCCGCGCCCGACGTGCCGTTCTGGCGCGACCGCGACACCCTCGCGTTCGGCAAGACGCTGGTCCCCTACCTGCTCATCGGCCTGCTCGCGCTGTTCGCCTGGTTCGCCGTGGGGCGCCCGCTGATGCGCCGGCACCTGGCCGCGCCGCCGCCCGCGCAATCCGTGGCCGATGCGAGCGCCGTGCCCCCCACCGGCACGGCCCCGGCCGAGCCCGAAGAAACATTGCAGCAGCGCGAGTCCGCACGCCAGAAGGCCGACATGGACTACGCCCAGCAGACCGCCGACAAGGACCCCAAGCTCGTGGCCGCCCTGATCCAGCACTGGATGCACACCGATGACTAGCAGCGAAGCAGGCACCCGCAAGAGCGCCATCCTGCTCATGGCGCTGGGCGAAGACCGCGCCGCCGCCGCGCTGCACCTGCTGCCCACCTCCGAGGTGCAGGCGCTGGGCCTGGCCATGTCCAAGCTGAGCGCGGTCTCGCGCGACGAGCTGGCCTCGGTGCTGGCCGAGTTCCGCCAGGAGACCGAGCAGCTGTCGGCGCTGCACCTGGGCTCGACCAGCTACATCCGCGCCGTGCTCAAGAAGGCGCTGGGCGACGACCGCGCGAGCAACCTGCTCGAGGACATCCTGCAGCCCGACGAGCCGCACGGCGGCATCGAGCGCCTGAACGAACTCGAGGCCGGCGAAGTGGCCGAGCTCATTCGCGACGAGCACCCGCAGATCCTCGCGACGCTGCTCGTTCACCTGGACCGCATGAAGGCGTCGGAGGTGCTCGAGAAGCTGCCCGCGCGCCTGCGCCACGACGTGATCATGCGCGTGGCCACCTTCGGCGGCGTGCAGCCGTCGGCGCTGAACGAGCTGACCGAGGTGCTGACCGAGATGCTCGCGGGCCAGGGCCTGCGCCGCAGCCGCCTGGGCGGCGTGCGCACCGCGGCCGAGATCGTCAACCTGATGAGCACCACGGTGGAAGAAGAAGCCATCGCCCATGTGCGCGAGCAGGACGAAGCACTGGCCCAGCGCATCGTCGACGAGATGTTCGTGTTCGAGAACCTGCTGGGCCTGGAAGACCGCAGCATCCAGCGCCTGCTCAAGGACATCGAGAGCGACTCGCTCATCATCGCGCTCAAGGGTGCGCCGCTGGAGCTGCGCGACAAGTTCCTCAGCAACATGTCGCAGCGCGCCGCGGAAACGCTGCGCGAGGACATGGAGCTGCGCGGTCCCGTGCGCGTGTCGCAGGTCGAGACCGAACAGAAGGCCATCCTACAGGTCGCCCGCCGTCTGGCGGACGCCGGCGAGATCGTGATCGCGGCGCCTGGCACCGATGACTTCGTCTGACCCCGGCGCCTTCGGCGCCTCCAACAGTTCGCGCGAGCGCCTCGCCGCCATCCATGCGGCCGCGCGCCAGGCCGGCGCCGGCACGCCCGCGCTGTCGGCGTGGGAGCGCTGGGAGATGGGCACGCTCGATGGCAAGGCGCCGTCAGGCACGGCGCTTTCGCGTCACACGGCGCAGCGCCCTTCGCCACCGCCTGCGCCCCCCGCGCCCAAGGTAGACCTCGCCGAGCTGGCCCGCATCCGCAAGGAGGCACGCGCCGCGGGCGAGGCCGAGGGCCGCGCCGCCGGGCTGGCCGAAGGCCGCCAGGTCGGCCACACCGAAGGCCTGGCCACCGGCCTCGCCGCCGCCAGCGTGCATGCCGAACGCCTGCGCGCGCTGGCCCGCTCGCTGCCCGAAGCGCTGCGCGGCGCCGAGGCCGAGCTGGCCGAGACCGTGCTCGCGCTCGCGCTCGACGTGGCGCGCCAGGTGGTGCACCGCACCTACCAGGCCGAGCCCGAGTGGGTGCTGCCGCTGGTGCGCGACCTGCTGCACGCCGAACCCGCGCTGCGCGGCGAACCGCGCCTGCTGCTGCACCCCGACGACCTCGCGCTGGTGAAGAACAGCCTGGGCAACGAGATCGAGGCGGCCGGCTGGCAGTTGCGCGCCGACGACAGCCTGGCGCGCGGCGGCTGCCGCGTGCAGTCGGCCACGGGCGAGCTGGACGCCAGCCTGGCCACGCGCTGGGAGCGTGTGGGTGCCGCGCTGCGTGGCGACGCTTCCTGAGCCGATGCAGACGACGGCCCCCAACCCTCATCTGAACAGCGTGCGCGCCGTGCTGGAACAGGCGCGCGCCGACGTCGCCCGCAGCACGACCACCACCGCCTCGGGCCGCCTCACGCGCGCCGTCGGCCTCGTGCTCGAAGCCGTGGGCCTGCAACTGCCCGTGGGCAGCGACTGCCTCATCGAGCTGCCGCCCGGCCATCCGCAGCGCCATGCCGAGGCCGAAGTGGTGGGCTTCGCGGGCGACCGTCTCTTTCTCATGTCGCAGACCGAAGTCGCAGGCCTGCTGCCCGGCGCGCGCGTCTTCGCGCGGCCCCGCCTGCGTGAGCCCGGTGCGACCGGCGACGCCCACACCAAGCGCCTGCCCGTGGGCGAAGGCATGCTGGGGCGCGTGGTCGATGCGGCCGGCCGACCGCTCGACGGGCTCGGCCCGCTCGACGTGGCGCGCCAGGTGCCGCTGGCGGCGCCGCCGATCAACCCGCTGTCGCGCGCGGCCATCGACTCGGTGCTCGACGTGGGCGTGCGCGCCATCAACGCGATGCTCACCGTCGGCCGCGGCCAGCGCATGGGCCTGTTCGCTGGCTCGGGCGTGGGCAAGAGCGTGCTGCTGGGCATGATGGCGCGCTACACCAGCGCCGAGGTGATCGTGGTCGGCCTCATCGGCGAACGCGGTCGCGAGGTGAAGGACTTCATCGAGAACACGCTGGGCGAGGAAGGCCTGGCCCGCGCCGTGGTGGTGGCCGCGCCGGCCGACAACTCGCCGCTGCTGCGCCTGCAGGGCGCGGCCTACGCCACCTGCCTGGCCGAGTACTTTCGCGACCAGGGCAAGGACGTGCTGCTCATCATGGATTCGCTCACGCGCTATGCGATGGCGCAGCGCGAGATCGCGCTGGCCGTGGGCGAGCCGCCCGCCACCAAGGGCTACCCGCCTTCGGTGTTCGCGCGGCTGCCTGCGCTGGTCGAACGTGCCGGCAACGGCGCGCGCGACGCGCAGGGGCGCGGCGGCTCGATCACGGCCTTCTACACCGTGCTGTCGGAAGGCGACGACCAGCAGGACCCGATCGCCGATTCGGCGCGCGCGATCCTGGACGGCCACGTCGTGCTCTCGCGCACGCTGGCCGAAGCCGGGCACTACCCGGCGATCGACATCGAGGCCTCGATCAGCCGCGCGATGACGTCGCTGATTGCGCCCGCGCAGTTCGACACCGTGCGCCGCTTCAAGCAGATGCTGTCGCGCTACCAGCGCAACCGCGACCTGATCAGCGTCGGCGCCTACGCGCCGGGGCACGACCTGCAGCTGGACCAGGCGATCGCGATGTACCCGCGCATCGAAGCCTTCCTGCAGCAGTCGATGCACGAGCGCACCGGCTACGAGGAGGCCATCGCCCACATGGACAGCCTGTTCACGCACACACCTTCCCCAGGACGCCCATGAGCAGCAGCAAGCTCCCCCTCGGCATGCTCATCGACCTGGCGCAGAGCCAGACCGACGACGCCGCGCGCCGCCTGGGCGCGCTGCAAAGCGCGCACCTGAGCGCGCAGCAGAAGCTCGAGCTGCTGCTGCAGTACCGCCAGGACTACCACGCGCAGCTCGACACGCTGATGCGCGGCGGCCTGCCGTCGTCGCAGTGGCGCAACTACCGCAACTTCCTCGGCACGCTCGACCACGCGATCGCGCAGCAGCGCGCCATAGCCGAGCGGGCCGGGCACCAGCTCGACCGGGGCCGCACCGACTGGCAGCGCGAGAAGCGCCGCCTCAGCTCCTTCGACACGCTGGCCGATCGCGTGCGCGCGCAGGAGCTGATGGCGCAGGCCAAGCGCGAACAGCGCGACAGCGACGAACGCGCCGCCCGCCAGTTCTTCGACCGCGCCTCGCACCCCACCCACTGAATCTCCTCCAGGAACCGACATGCCTCCCATGATCCCGCCGTCCGTCACGCCTGCCGCCACCTCGCCGGTCGCGCAGGGCGGCGCACGTGGCCGCAGCAACGCCGACGAGGCGCAGGGCCGCGCGTTCGGTGCCGCGCTCGAACGTTCGCGCGCGAGCCAGGCCGAGAAGGCGTCGGATGCTGACACCGTGGTGGCGGATGCCAAGCCGCTGCGCAAGGCGGACCTTGCGGAAGAGATGCGGGATGCGCAGCCTGCGGAGCCGGATTTCGCTTTTCTCGCAGCCGCCGTCACGCCGCAACAGGCATTGGTGCTTGCGGGAGGTGCGGCCACGCAGGGCAGCGGTGCGCCAGAAACTTCACTGGCGCCGGTCACGCCTGACGCGCAAGCCGGCCTGCCTGCAGGCACGGTGCGTTTGAGCAGCGACGCCGCCACCACACCCGCGCCCGCTATCGCCACCGAAGACGCCTCCGCCCCCACTGCAACCGTCGTCGCGCAAGGCGCAGCGCCTGAAGCCGACAACGCGGCACCGCCCTCGCTGTACGAGATCGTGCGCGCCGCCGTGGCCGCGCAGCCGATGGCTGTCGATGGCAAGAAGCCCGCCGCCGCACCCGCAGGCCCGCCCGTCGGCACCACCGCACCGGGCCGCGCGGGCGCACCGCGCACCGTGAGCGCCACCACCACCGAACAGCTCGCAGCCGCCGCGCAAGCACAGCCTGCCGGCGACGCGAAGCCTTCGACGACAGAAACAGTGCCCGTCGCCGCGGTGTCAGCCAGCACCTCGGGCGACGACGCGGCGGCGGCGCCCACCGCGCCGTTCGCACTGCAACAGCCCGCGACCGTCTCCACCGATCGCACGACCGAAAGCCCCGCCGCACGCCCCGCCGTGCACACGCTCGCGCCCGAAGTCGGCAGCGAGAAATGGGCACCCGCACTCGGCCAGCAGCTCGCGCGCATGAGCCTCGGCGGCACGCACACGGCCGAGCTGAACCTCAACCCCGCCGGCCTCGGCCCGCTGAAGGTCACGCTGTCGGTCGGCGAGCACCAGGCGCAGGCCGCGTTCGTGTCGGCGCACGAGAGCGTGCGCAAGGCCGTCGAGGCCGCGTTGCCGCAGCTGCGCACCAGCCTGTCGGAGCAGGGCATCACGCTGGGCCAGACCTCGGTGGGCGCGGACACGCGCGCGCCCTTCGGCCAGGATGCCGCGTTCGCGCAGCAACAACAGCAGCAACACAACCAACGACAGGGCGCATGGCGACCGCAGGGCACGTCCGCTGCCACCGACATCGCCCGCACGGCAACGGCAGCACCCCGCCCCGTTGCCGCCCCACGCACGGGCCCGGGCGTCGACACCTTCGCCTGACACCGCCCCGCCCGCCTCCCCCAATGAACGGATGTGAAGCGCCTTTGTGCGCTTGTTCGGCCGTTCGCCGGCGGGCGACTTCGCAAAGAATAGATCGGACCCGTCCACCGTTTCACCATGGCTACCTCTTCTCCCGCCGCCACCGCGGCTGCGTCGGTCGCGACCGACCCGCCGGCCTCGCGCCGCACCTCGAAACTGCTGATCGGGCTCGTGGCCGTGCTCGGCCTGGCCGCAGCCGGCGCGGCGGCGTACGTCTTCGTGCTGCCCCGCTTCACCGAGCACGCCGCCGCCGAGACGGCCAAGGCGCCAGTGCCCGAGAAGCCCATCTTCCTGCTGCTGGAGCCGCTGACCGTCAACCTGCAGTCCGAAGGCCGCTCGCGCTTTTTGCAGATCGGCATGGCGCTGAAGCTGCGCGACGAGCAGGCCAAGGCGCAGATCGTGGAGTTCATGCCCGAGCTGCGCAGCCGCCTGCTGGTGCTGCTGTCGAACCGCCCGCCCGAATCGCTGGTCACCTCGGAAGACAAGGCCCGGCTGGCCACGGAGATCCACAGCGCGCTGAACGCACCGCTGGCCGAGGGCCTGCCCGAGCTGGGCATTGCGAGCGTGTCCTTCAACTCCTTCGTCGTGCAGTGACGACGATGCCCGTTTGCGGACCCGCGATCCATGGCGTATGAACAGGTGCTCTCCCAGGACGAGGTCGATGCGCTGCTGCAGGGCGTCACCGGCGGCGATCTCGACCAGGCCGCCGCGCCCGCGCCGCCGCCCGACGGCCTGCCGGCCTACGACCTCGGCGCGCCCGACCGCGTGGTGCGCAACCGCATGCACACGCTGGAGGTCATCAACGACCGCTTTGCGCGCGGCCTGCGCAGCGCGCTGCTGAACTTCATGCGCCGCAGCCCCGACATCTCGGTCGGGCCGGTGCAGATCCAGCAGTTCGGCGAGTTCGTGCGGCACCTGCCGGTGCCCGCGAACATCAACATGGTCCACATGAAGCCGCTGCGCGGCACCGCCCTCTTCGTTTTCGATCCGAAGCTGGTGTTCCTCGTGGTGGACAACCTGTTCGGCAGCGACGGGCGCTACCACGTGCGCGTGGAAGGGCGCGACTTCACGCGCACCGAGCAGCGCATCATCAAGCGCCTGCTCGACCTGTCGCTGCAGTGCTACGGCGACGCGTGGCAGCCGGTGTATCCGCTGGCCTTCGACTACGTGCGCGCCGAGATGCACGGCAAGCTCGCCAACATCGTGGCTCCCAACGAGGTGGTGATCAACACCACGCTGCAGATCGAGTTCGGCCCCATCGGCGGCTTCCTGCACGTGTGCCTGCCCTACTCGATGATCGAGCCGATCCGCGACCTGCTGTCCAACCCGATCCAGGACGAGGTCGAGGTCGACAAGCGCTGGGTCACGCAGATGTCGCGCCAGATGCAGGCCGCCGACGTCGAGCTCACCGCCGACTTCGTCACCATGCCCTCGACGCTGGGCGAGGTGATGAAGCTGCGCGTGGGCGACGTGATTCCCATCGAGCTGCCGGCGACGGTGGTCGCCAAGGTCGGCGGCGTGCCCGTGATGGCCTGCGGCTACGGCACCTCCAACGAGCGCTACGCCCTGCGCGTGCAACACATGATCTCCCACCAAGACAGCGATTCGAAGAACGACCATGACTGACAACACCTCTGCCGCCAGCGACGCGGACGACTGGGCCAGCGCACTGGCCGAGCAGACCGCGGCCAGCGCGCCCGCGCCCGACCCGGCCGTGGCTCCCGCAACGGCGCAGGTCTTCCAGCAGATCCAGGATGCACCGGCTGCCTCGTCCGCCACGCCCGTGGACATCGCGCGCGTGCTCGACGTGCCCGTGCAGCTCACCGCCGAGATCGGCCGCACGCGCATCACCATCAAGAACCTGCTGCAGCTGTCGCAGGGCTCGGTGGTGGAGCTCGACGGCCTGGCCGGCCAGCCGCTGGACGTGCTGATCAACGGCTACCTCATTGCGCAGGGTGAAGTCGTGGTGGTGAACGAGAAGTACGGCATCCGCCTGACCGACATCGTCACGCCCTCCGAGCGCATGCAGAAGCTCGCGCGCGCATGAACCTGGCGCGGGTGTCTTCGCTGCTTGCGCTGGGCCTGCATGCGGCGCATGCGGTCCACGCCGCGCTGCCCACCGTGCCCACGCCGGTGCGCGAAGCCGCGCCACCCGTTGCGGTCGGCGGCGCGGGCCTGCTGCAGGCGGGCTTCGGCATGGCGGCGGTCGTCGGCCTGATCTTCCTGTGCGCGTGGCTGGCGCGGCGCTTCGGCCTGCAGCGGCTGGGCGGCGGCCAGGTGCTGAAGGTGGTGTCCACCGCCATGGTCGGCCCGCGCGAGCGCGTGGTCGTGGTGGACGTGGCCGGCCAGTGGCTGGTGCTGGGCGTCACCAGCAGCCAGGTCCGCACGCTGCACACCTTGCCGGCCCAGGCAACGCCTTCCGTTGCAACGCCCGCGCCGGCACAGAACCCGGTGGGCCTGTTCGCCCAGAAGCTGCGCGATTCGCTCGCCGGCAAAGCGCGCACCGCGCCATGACGCGTCCTGCCCTGCACCGCGGCCTGCGCACCGCCTTGCTGCTGCTCGCCGCCACGCTGCCCGCCGCCGCGTGGACGCAAGGGCTGCCCGGCCTCACGAGCACGCCGGGCCCCGGCGGCAGCCAGACCTGGTCGCTGAGCGTGCAGACGCTGGTGCTGCTCACCTCGCTCACCTTCCTGCCCGCGCTGCTGCTGTCGATGACCAGCTTCACGCGCATCCTCATCGTGCTGGGCCTGCTGCGCACCGCCATCGGCACGCAGACCTCGCCGCCCAACCAGATCCTGGTGGGGCTGTCGCTTTTCCTCACCTTCTTCGTGATGTCGCCGGTGTTCGACAAGGCCTACACCGAGGCCTACGTGCCCTTCTCGGAAAGCAAGCTCAGCGCCGAGAAGGCCTTGGAGCGCGGCATCGCGCCCTTCAAGACCTTCATGCTCAAGCAGACGCGCGAGACCGACCTGGCGCTGTTCGCGCGGCTCGCCAAGGCGCCCGAGATGCAGGGGCCCGAAGACGTGCCGCTGCGCATCCTGCTGCCGGCCTTCGTCATCAGCGAGCTGAAGACGGCGTTCCAGATCGGCTTCACCATCTTCATTCCCTTTCTCATCATCGACCTCGTGGTGGCGAGCGTGCTGATGTCGATGGGCATGATGATGGTGCCGCCCGCGTCCATCGCGTTGCCCTTCAAGCTGATGCTGTTCGTACTGGCCGACGGCTGGCAGCTGCTGATCGGCGCGCTCTCGCAGAGCTTCTACTTATGACGCCCGAATCCGTCATGACCATGGGCCACCGGGCCATGGAAATCTCGCTGCTGCTGGGTGCACCGCTGCTGCTGGTGGCGCTGGTGATCGGCCTGGTGGTCAGCATCTTCCAGGCGGCCACGCAGATCAACGAGGCCACGCTGTCCTTCATTCCCAAGCTGCTCGCGGTGTTCGCGACGCTGGTCATCGCCGGGCCGTGGATGCTCGACCGCATGCTCGACTACATGCGCGCCCTGTTCGCCAGCATCCCGCAGATGCTGGCGTGACGCCCTCGGTCTTTTCCGTCACCTCGGGCCAGCTCGAGGCCTGGCTGGTGGCCTTCTCTGGCCCTTCGTGCGCATGCTGGCCATGGTCTCCACGGCGCCGGTGTTCGGCGAGCCCTGGGCGACGCGGCAGGTGAAAGTGGGCATCGCCGCCGTGCTGACGCTGGTGATCTCGCCCACGCTCGGGCCGCTGCCGGCGGTTCCCGTGGTGTCGGCGGGCGGCCTCTGGATCATCGTGCAGCAGGTGCTGATCGGCGCTGCCATGGGCTTCTCGATGCGACTCGTGTTCACCGCAGTGCTGGCCGCGGGCGAGTACATCGGCCTGCAGATGGGTCTGTCCTTCGCGTCTTTCTTCGACCCCATGAGCCACGGCAGCACGATGGTGGTGTCGCGGTTGCTGAACATGCTGGCGATGCTGATCTTCATGGCGCTGGACGGCCACCTGCTCATGCTGGAGGCGCTGGCCGCGAGCTTTCACACGCTGCCCATCGCCGACGCACCGCTGGCGGCCGGCGGCTGGATGTTCCTGGTGCTCGCGGGCGGCGACATCTTCGCGAGCGGCCTGCTGCTGGCGCTGCCCCTGATCACCGCGCTGCTCACGCTCAACCTCGCCATGGGCATCCTGAACCGCGCCTCGCCGCAGTTCAGCATCTTCGCGGTGGGCTTTCCGCTGACGCTGCTGGCGGGGCTGGTGATGCTGCAACTGCTGATGCCGCACCTGGCGGCGTTCCTGGAGCCGCGGTTTGCGGAGTCGCTCTCGAACATGCTGCGGTTCACGCAGGGGTTGCGGCGCTGAGGGGTGAAGGGCTGCTTGCGGCCAGTCGGCTGGTTTGAAGGACAGCAGGGTCACGGGATGGCGCGCCGCTCCCACTAAGATGATTCCGGCCGCAACACGGAAGGTCGCGCATGTCACACCCTATTTATCTGTCCAGCTCCTCCCTGCCCCGGATGCCGGAAGGCAGCCGCAACGAATGGCGCAGCTTCTTCGGCGACGGCGCCGAGCTGGAGGCCAACGCGTTCTTCCCGCTGTTCTGGCGGGCACTCTTCAGCACCAGCGACATCCGGCATGCGCGCTTCATCGACGAATACGACATCGACGACGAAGCCTCGGCCGTCGACCGCGAGGAATGCATCGAGGATTTCGGCGCCGACGCGACCTACCCCTACCTCGTCATTGACAAGGCCGCAGCGGTTGCGCGGCTGACGCAGCGGCGTGAAGCGATCCTCGGCGCCGTCGGAGAACGCTACCGCCCGATCTACGCGTCCTTTGAAGCACTGATTGCGCAGCACTTCGGGGACTACCTCCTGCTGCGCACTTCCGGCTTGCCGGATGCGGCCGACGCCGAGCCATGGCTGCGCGCCGATCTTGAGGACATCGACGGTCTCCACGACAGCAAGGCGCTCGAAAGCCTGATGTCGGATCTTGCGAGGCACGATGCGGACCCGATCTGGACCTTGAGCGGCATCGCGTCATCCAGCGATGGCGCCTGGCCCACGCCGGCGTTGAGAGAACACTTCCCCGACCCGCGACAAAGGAAGGCCCGCAGACCACCGACCCCACAGCAGATCGACGAACACGATCGCGCGTTCGCGGAACCCAAGGCGCACGCTGCCAAGAGCTGGTTCGACCCCACCCTGGAATGGCTGGGCGCCTTCGTGGCCGCGGGTGCGGCCTTGGGCGCCTATTACTTCACCCAATCCACCTGGCTGGCCGTGCTGGCATTCTTGTGCGTCGCAGTGGCCTTGGGCTTCGGCATTGCGAGGCTGCGCGCCCCGAGACGATGACCCCGGCCCTCGCCATCAACAAGCCTGCTCCCGCTACATCGCGCGGAACAGGTGCCCGAACGCACGGCTGACCTTGAGCGATCGCGCCAGGCCCCGCACGGACAGGCTGTAGCGCCCGTTCTCGTCGCGGGTGGCGCTCTCGATGCAGTGGGTGTTGACGAGCACGCCGCGATGCACCTGCGTGAAGTCGGCGGCGTCGATGCGCGACACCAGATCGCGCAGGCTCATGCGCACCAGCGCCTCGCCCTGGGCCGTGACGACATTGACGTACTTCTCGGCGGCTTCCAGGCAGATCACCTCCGAGACCGGAATCATCCGCACGGTGTTGCCGACGCCGGCGCGGATGACCTTGATCTTTTCGGGCGCGTCCGCCGGATCGGTGATCGACTGCACGCGCTCCATCAGGGCCGCCATGCCACCGGCCGCCGGTGTCCGCGCGCGCTCGTGCAACCTTTGCTTCAGGCGTTGCACGCAGACCTGCAGGCGTTCGAGCGTCGCCGGCTTGAGCATGTAGTCCATCGCCGCATGCTCGAACGCCGAGATCGCGAAGTTGTCGTACGCGGTGATGAAGACGAAGAGCGGTTCGGCCTGGTCGTCGGGCCACTCGTCAGCGACGGCCTCGGCGACTTCCAGGCCGGTCTTGCCCGGCATCTTGATGTCCAGGAACATCACATCGGGCGCCAGGGTCTGTGCCAGCTCGATCGCCTTCAGGCCATCGTCGGCGACGCCCACGATCTCCAGCTCGGGCCAGGCTTCGTGCAACAGCCGCTGCAGCGTTCGCGACAGCACCGGTTCATCTTCGGCGATCACGCCGCGCCACGCATTCACGATGGAATCCTCACGACCGCGCGCACGCCGCACGGCGATCGCGCTTGCAGAGACAGGGACGCACGCAGGCCATAGCGGGTCTGGAGGCGGTCACGCACATTTTTCAGTCCGGCCCCGCAGACCTCGTCGCTACCCGAAGCGGGCAGGTGCGGCGACAAGCCCAGACCGGAATCGTCCACAGCGACCTCGATGCCGCCCTCGATCGAACGTGCCAGCACTTCGACGCCCCCTGCGCCCAACTTCGGCTCCAGGCCGTGCCTGATGGCGTTCTCGACCAGCGGCTGCAACAGCATCGGCGGGATGGCGATCCGCTCCAGCTCGGCGGGCAAGTCGAGTCGGTAGGCCAGCCTGGGCCCCATGCGCAAGGACATGATGTCGAGGTACGCCCTCAGCTGGGCGAACTCCGACTGCAGTGTCGTCACCTCGTCGCGTGACGCGGCATGCGTGCTGCGCAGGTAGACGATCAGCTGGTCGATCATGCGTTCGGCCTGCAGCGGGTCTTCGTCGACGAGCGAGCGCAGAGTCGCCAACGTGTTGAACAGCATGTGGGGTTCGAGTTGCGCGCGCAGCAGCCGCAACTCCGATTCGGTGGCCAGGCGCTGGGCGTCGGATCGAGCGACCGCCTCCTTGGCAAGCTGGTCACGCGTCGCGGCGACGTAGAGGACGAACATGGCCAGCACCAGGCCGAAGGCGAAGGCCACCATGTAGTCGCTGTCATGACCCACGACGCGGCCGATCGGTTCGTCCAGGATCAGGAGCGCGACCAGGTGCCCCCCGAAGTACCCCGTCGGGATGGCGATCGCGCCGGTCAGAAGCCAACGGGGCAGCGCCTGCATTCGCCGCAGCCGTCCAAAGCGGCCCAGCACCGCGACGCACGCAACGAACACCATGCCGACACATTCGACGAAGACGAACAGACGCGCCGGCGTTTCGAGTGCAGGTGCGGCCCAGAAGAGCAGCGCGGCCGCGATCGCGCACAGCAGGAACGCGCCGGCGGTCAGCCGCGCTGCGCCCAGCCAGCGGGCGGGAATCGGTGAATCAACGCGGATCACGGGGGCAGTCGGCTGCATGCATCGCGCCACTGTAGAGGTTGGCACGCCATGCCGCTACCGATCGAGGGCCCGTGGGGCGAGTTTGTCCTCGAGCCGTCGTTTGAGGGGACCGAACGGCGACCGCTCGATACCGCCTCACGACCGTTGACGCCCTCGGTTGGGGGTTTGGGCGCCAAACCGGATGCGCGCCTGGCAGCGGCCGCCGACAGTGCGGGCCTCACCACTCGGGAGTCCCCATGCAACGATCTTCTTCTCTTTCGAACACGCTGCTTTGCGCCGCGGCCGCCGTCTGCGCCGCTCTCGTCACGACGCACGCACAGGCCTTCGACGGCATCGTGGAAAAGCAGGTGTTCAACCTGCCCACCTACACGACCGTGAACGGCCAGGTCATCAAGGGCGTGCGCATCGGCTATGAAACCTATGGCCGCCTGAATGCGGCGCGAGACAACGTGATCCTCATCAATCACTTCATCACCGGCACCTCGCACGCCGCCGGCCGGTATGCGGCGAGCGACGCCGCGCCGGGTTACTGGGACACGATCATCGGCGCCGGCCTGCCGATCGACACCGATCGGTTCTTCGTCATCGCGACCGACGCGTTGGCCAACCCCAATCGCGCATCGGCCACCGTCGTCAGCACCGGCCCCGCCAGCATCGACGCCGCCACCGGCAAACCGTACGGCCCGCGCTTCCCGGTGCTGGCTGCGCGGGACACGGTGGAGGTGCAGAAGGCGCTGCTCGATGCGTTGGGCATTCGAACCCTCTACGCCGTGGCGGGCGCGTCGGCCGGCGCCTGGATGTCGGTGGAATGGGCCTCGGCCTACCCGGAGCGCGTGCAGCGCCTGGTGTCCATCGTGGGGCCTGGCGTCGACAGCCCGGCCTACGCCATCGCCAAGATGAGCTCGTGGGGCGCGGCCGTGCGGCTGGACCCGAACTGGGCCCACGGCGACTACCACGGCAAGGCCGAGCCGCTGGCAGGCATGACGCAGGCCATGCGGCTGGTCACGCTCGACGCGCTCAGCTTCGCCTGGGCCGACAAGGCCTTCGGCCAGAAGTGGGCCGACCCGGGCAAGAACCCCGGCGAAGCGGCTGCGAACCAGTTTGCGGTCGATGCCACCCTCGAGAAGATAGGCGAAGCGCGTGCCAAGGGCATGGACGCCAACAGCTGGCTGTACACGCTGAAGGCCTTGCAGTTGCCCAGCGCCAAACCAGAACGCATCAAGGCCAGGTCGCTGTTCGTGGGCATCAGCTCGGACCAGATCTTTCCGCCGCTCCTGTCCAAACGCGCCGTGGAGATCCTCAAGGCGCAAGGCACGCCGGCAGAGTATGTCGAGATGAACAGTCCCAATGGCCACGCCGATGCACTGGGTGCCACCATCGGCCTGGCCGGGCCGGCGATTGCGTCGCTCCTGGCGAAGTAGGCACGCGGTCTGTGGCGTTGTCAGCAAGCGTCCGGTCGGGAAGAGGAAGCCGGCCTCTTTCAAATTCCGTCCGCCAGTTTTCTGGGATCGCGCGATGGATGCAGGCTTTCTTTTGGAGGCTGAAGGAGCCATTCCTCAGGCAAATTGCGCCAACCCATGTCCGACGGACCAGTTCTCCCTGGGTGCATCGGCAAGGGTCACGAACACGTCCTCCGGGCGTATCCCCGGACTCTCGGCCAGCAGCTGCGCGATGCGCTGGAACAGCGCCTTCTTCTGCTGCGCGGTGCGCGTGTTGAAAACGGTGATCTGGATGTACAGGAGATCGTCGCTGCGCGCGACGCCGAAGGCGCCTCCATATCGGAAGTTGGCGGCCTCGTGCTCGGTGATCGTCATGAACTGGTCGTCTTGCGGCACGTTCAACGTGTCGCGCAGGGCGCGATAGAGGCTGTCGAAGATCGCCTGCCGGTAAGCCTCTGGCTTTCCCGCGCGCATCGAGATGTGAATGGTGGGCATCGCTGCTCCGGGTCATGGTGGAACAGCGGATGTTATGTATTCAGATTTGCTATTGATACTTATCTCAATAACAATCTTTTGTCATGACTGATCGCCCGCTGGATCTCGATGCCGTTCAGGCCTTCGTTCGCATCACCGAGCTGGGCAGCTTCACGCGCGCCGCGGAAGTCATGCAGACCACGCAGGCAGGGATCAGCCTGAAACTGAAACGCCTGGAAGACAGGTTGGGCTGCCGGCTCCTGGAGCGCACGCCGCGGCACGTGGAGCTGTCGGCGCGCGGTGCCGCCTTCCTCGGACACGCCCGGGAACTCCTGGCGGTCCACGATCGCACGCTGGCGGCCTTTGCGAGCGCCCGCCAGCGACTGACCATCGGCATCAGCGACCACGTGGCAGGCCCGGAGTTGCCCGCGCTGATCGCCCGCATGAACGCGCAAGACGCGCAGCTGCTGATCGATATCCGGATCGGCTCGTCGGGCGATCTGCTCCAGAGCTACGACCGACGGGAACTCGACACGGTCATCGTCCGGCTGCACGCGGGACGCACGGACGGAAAGCTTCTGACGCAGGAGCGCTTCGGCTGGTTCGCTGCCGCAGGCTGGCAGCACCACGTGGGTGAGCCCCTGCCGCTGGCCACGATGGCGCAGCCCTGCGGCGTGCGCGCGCTGGCGGAGCAGCTTTTGGACACGGCCGGCATCCCGTGGACCGAGGTGTTTGTGGGGGGCGGCGTCGCGGCCGTGGCGGCGGCGGTGATGGCCGGCCTGGGCGTCGCGGCGTTGGCGCCGCGCATGCTGCCCCTGGGCTGCGTCGACGTGGGGCCGAAGCTCGGTCTGCCCGACCTGCCGCGCCTGCCGGTCCTGCTGCACTCCCGGGTCCGGGAGGCTCGAGCGCGCGAGGCCGTGGACGCCCTGTCTGCGGCGTTCAGGAGCGTGGCGAGAAACTGATCTGACTGCGTCAGGGCGCGCGTTCGTCCACCACGAAGCCCCAGAAATCGTCGTCGCAGTGGATGCAATGGTCCAGGAAGGATTGCATGTCGCTGGCGTGGAACCACACCAGGCCCTGCGCCTCGTCGCACAGGGCATCGGCCTGCGCGTCCAGGCTGAGCGATGGGAGGTGGGTCAGCTCCATGTCGGCCAGGAACTCCTGCGTGTCCAGCTTGCCTGCAAAGAGGTCGTGGTCGAGGCTGGCGATACGGCCCTTGTGCCGGCCGTGCAGCACCTCCACGAACGGGTTGCCCGCCGGGTCGCTGCCGATGTCCAGAAACCAGGCGGCCAGCAGGCTCTCGGCCTGCAGCGTCTCCAGGTCGCAGTGGGGGTCCGAGGCGCCGAAGCTGTTGAGCACCCGGAAGTTGGCGTGCGACGCGCTGCTCGCCGTGCCGTCCGGCCGCACATAGGCAGCGATGTCGCCGGCCTGTTCCATCTCGTACAGGGAGAAGCCGTTCTGGGTTCGCAGGAAGGCGGCGTAGGCGTCGGAGAAACCGAGGCGGCGCTGCAGCGCGTCGACCGCTTGTGCGGATGCCGGTGCGCGGCCGAAGGGATTGGGGAAGAGTACTTTCATGGCGTGCGCTGCAGCCTAACGCGGATCACGGCGCACCGGCCCCGCGTCGAGGTCGTGCACCGTCCCTATCGGCCAGGCAGGTTCAGGCCGTAGCCCATTCTGGGCCAGAAGCCGAACCGCGAGAATGCGGGGCAACAGACACTTCAGAGGAGCTCGCCTTGACCACCGTCGCCATCACCCCCGCCATCCATGTCAGCAACAGCAAGGGCTTTGTCCTGTTCGGCGGCGTGAACGTCCTCGAGTCGAAAGACATGGCCCTGCGTGCCGCGGAAGAGTACGTCCGGGTCACGCAGAAGCTCGGCATTCCCTATGTCTTCAAGGCGAGCTTCGACAAGGCCAATCGCTCGTCCATCCATTCCTACCGGGGCCCCGGCCTGGAAGAAGGCCTGAAGATCTTCGAGGCCGTCAAGGCGGCGTTCGGCGTGCCGGTCATCACCGACGTGCACGAGCCCTGGCAGGCGAAACCCGTCGCCGAAGTGGTGGACGTCCTGCAGCTGCCCGCGTTTCTCGCCCGCCAGACCGACCTGGTCGTCGCGCTAGCCCAAACCGGCAAGGTCATCAACGTCAAGAAGCCCCAGTTCCTGAGCCCGACGCAGGTGCTCAACATCGTGGAGAAGCTCAAGGAGGCGGGGAATTCCTCCGTCATCCTGTGCGACCGCGGCACCTGCTTCGGCTACGACAACCTCGTGGTCGACATGCTCGGCTTCGGCACCATGAAGAAGGTCACCGGGGACCTGCCGGTCATCTTCGACGTGACCCATGCGCTGCAGCAGCGCGAGGCCAACGCCATCGCCTCGGGCGGGCGGCGCGAGCAGGTGGCCGAGCTGGCGCGTGCGGGCCTGGCGGTGGGCCTGGCGGGCCTCTTTCTCGAAGCGCATCCCGACCCGGCACAGGCCAAGTGCGACGGCCCCAGCGCCCTGCCGCTGGACCAGCTGGAGCCTTTCCTCACGCAGCTGAAGGCGTTGGACGACCTGGTGAAGTCGTTCGCGCCCTTGCACATCCGCGCCTGAACAAGGCGCTGCGCCGTCGCGCACGCACGGGCCTCTAGCGGCTGTCGAGGCGGGCCTTCATGTAGCAGGCCCGCAGCAGCGCCTGTTCGCGATGGGGATCGTGCAGTCCGTTGCCCATCGGCCGGGTCCGGCTCGCCGCCTCCTGCAGCGCTCCGGCGTGGTACTCGGCCAGCGACTGGGGCGGAACGGCCAGCGCGCCTGCGGCGTATTCGACCCTGGCTTTTTCCGTCATCCAGCCCTGCACGCGCTCGCGAGACCCAGTGTGCGTGCGGCGGTAGTAGCGGTCGGCCTCCACCTCCGATTGATAGAAGGTGTCGATGGCGGTCCGCAGGGCGTCCGAGCACCGCGACATCAGCATGTCCACGGAGGGTTCGCTGCGCGAGGATGCCCTCGCTGCGGAGACAGTGCCCGCCTGGACCGTCGGACGTTCCGGCGCCGCTGCCTCGTTCGGCATGGCGGCCGAGTCGCAGTTCCTGGCGCCCGAATGTCTGCATTCCGAAACGAGCCGCACGTACTCCTGCTGATAGACCTTGCGCGTGGCCGCGCGATCTTCGGGCGTCAGGTTGCCGCAGCTGCGATCAAGGTACTCGATCATCGTGTAGTTGTGGATGCGGTCCGCGCCGGGGCCCGAGGCCTGCGTGGCGCGTTGCTGCAGCGCCTTGCATTCTTCAGATGAGGCGCGCGTTCGCTGCGAGGGCGCTGTATTTCCGGCCTTCGCCTCCTTCTCGGAGAAGCAGTACCCCCTGTAGCCCCGCCCTTCCACGTACCGCCAGCGGCCCGTGCCCCGGTGCTTGGTCGAGCAGGCCCACCAGTGCACGGTGCCGTGCAGGAGGTTGCCCTCCTTCTTGCCGGGACCCAGCGTGCTGAGTCCGCCGTTGGGGCACTGGAAGGCCTCGGAGCTGTCGAAGAAGTGCTTGGTCTGCCGCGGGTTCTCGACACAGAAGCCGACGTCGACGCTGTAGTTGCACTGGTTGAAAAGCGTGCTGTCCTTGCCGATGACGCAATGGCTGTCGGTGCCGTCGTTCGCGGCCAGGGCGGGCAAGGCCGTGCCCAGCAGGAAGACGCTCAGGGCCAGGGTGCGAACGATCGGCATGCTTTTCTCCTCCAGGATGGCGCCTGAATCTAGCCGGCCGATTCGCAAACGAAATACCGCTTTTGTGGGAGGCCACGGGAACCGGTGGCCCGCCTCGCAAGACGCAAGCGGAGAAGCAATCACACGCCAACGGCAGGCAGCTTGCTTCCTGCCTCGTGTTCATCGCACCCGCGCTGCCTCGCTTCTATTCCTCCGGCCTGACGTCCATTCCCAGCGCCTCGGCGATGGTCAACGCTTGCACGGCGGTGATGACTGCGCCCTGGAGCTGCACGTGCTGCGGTTCGAGTGCGCTCAGGTCACTGCCACGCAGGTCGCACCGCGAGAAGTTGGCGCTGTGCAGCCAGGCCCCCGACAGATCGACATCGCGAAGCACGCCGCCGTCGCACCGAGCGCCCGTGAGGTCGACCTCGCGCATCCGTGTGCCGTTGAACGACGCCTTGCGCAAGTCGGCACCCGGCAGGCCGGCAAACGACCAGTCGCCGCCGACCGCCTTCATCACCTCGAACATGCAGCCATCGAACATGCTGCCGATGAACTTGCAATCGATGAAGCTGGCATCGAAGAACTTGCAGGCGACAAACGTGCAATTGACGAAGGCCGCATCCGTGTGGACCGACGAATTGAAGCGCGCGCTCCGGAACGTGCAGTCGGTGAACACCGACCCGGTGTTTCTGGCCTCCGTCATGTCCAGTTCGTTGAACAGGACGGCGGTGTGCGTTTGCCGGTCGATGTCTTTCCCGTACCAGCGCTCTCCAGCCAGCGTGGTCCGGGTCGCAGGTGCCAGTGCCCCATATGCACGGTCGGCCATGGATCGATTCTCCGAGGAAGGTGGGTGTGGTGCGCTGCTGCCAGGCGGACGACCGACGGCAGCCAGTCGACGCATTCTGCCCGCGTCCATCGCGACGATGGGCTTCCCCCTCCAGTGGCCGGCACGCAGCCGCTGGCCACCCCCACCCTCACAGGTAGTTGAAAAGCGAAATGCTGTTCAGCTTGGCAAACGTCATCTGCGTCGCCTGCAGCGACGACTGCCGCTGATAGAACTCGGAAATCGCCGTGTACGGATCGAGGTCCTCGATCGACGACAGGTAGCTTTCTTCCTGCAGCTTGTTCATCGCACCCGCGCTGTCGAGCGCCTGCAGCTCGACCTGGCGCGAGCCCACCGACGACAGCACGGTGAGCACGTTGTCGTGCGCGTTCGTGACCTTCACATTGGCGGTGCTCAACGCATTGCGCAGCTGCGCCTGGGCCGCCGCGCCGCCGCCGTTGAGCGGTGCGCGCAGCGCCGTCACCAGCTCGCCCAGGGCCGCGAAGATGTCGGTGCCGGCGTTCCGCGCGGTCGACACGTCGAAGCTGTCGCCGTTGGCCGGCGTGCCGCTGATGGCGATCTGCACGCCGCCGAACGAGATCGGGGTGCCGGCGGTGAACGGGCCGCTCGCGGCCACGACCGGCGGCGTGTCCTTGGTCATCACCGTGTAGTCGGTGCCGGTGAAGCGGATCGTGAAGTCCTTGCCGTAGTTCGGTGCGGTGGCGTCGGTGATGCTCACCGCGCCGAACACGCCCGAGCCGGTGTTGGCAGGCGAGCCCGAGGTCACGTAGCCCGCACCGCCTTGCACCGACTGGAAGATGCTGCGGCCGTCGTCCGAGGTCGACATCTGGCGCGCCACGTCGATCTGCATCAGCCGCTCGCCCTGGTCGCCCACGTACTGCACGCCGCCGCCGGCAGCCATCACGAAGGGCGGGCTGCCGCTCTTGTAGCCGGCGAACAGGTACTGGCCGCTGCCGTTGTCGCTGTTGGCCACACCCACGAGCTGCTCCAGGCTGCTCTGGATGGCCGTGGCAAGCGAGCCGCGGTCGGCGTCCGAGAGGCCGCCGCCGCCGGCCTGCACGACCAGCGTCTTCACGTGCTGCAGGATCGACGTCACCGAGTCGAGCGCGTTCTCTTCGGTCGACAGCGCCAGCGCCGCGCGCTGGCGGCTGGTGGCGAACTGGGCGCCCTCCGCCAGCGTCTGGCTCACGCCGAGCGCGCGCGCCGCGCCCACCGGGTCGTCGCCGACCGACAGGAACTTGGAGTTGGTCGCCAGCTGCTGCTGGACCTTGAACAGCTTCTGTTGCTGCAGGCCCATCGACTGCAGGCTCTGTTCGTAGAAGGATTGGGTGCTGATGCGCATCGCGGGTCCTGGAATCTGTGCGGAGGTGAACGACTAGCTGCGGATGCCGAGGATGGCGTCGAACATCGCCGAGGCGGTCTGGATCACCTTGGCGTTGGCCTGGTACATCTGCTGGAACATCAGCAGGTTGCCGGTTTCCTCGTCCTGCACCACGCCCGAGATCGCACGCTGGCTGGCCTTGATCTGGCCGGTCACGCTGTCCTGCGTGACGGCGGCCACCTTGATCGACATGGCGCGGTTGCCGACGTCGCTCACCAGCTGCGAGTAGGCGCCGTTGAAGGTCGCGGTGCCGTTCGACATCGTGGTCTTGCGCTGCAGCGCGCCCAGCAGCAGCGCATTGCCGCCGTCGGAGACACCGCCGGTGTTCTTGCCGATGGTGAAGGTGTCGCCCTGCGCGGGCGCGCCCGTCATGGCCACGGTGATGCCGTCGAAGCTCATCTTCGCGCCGGCCGTGTACGGCACGGGCGTTCCGGCCGGGTAGCTGGTGGCGGTGCCGTTGGCCAGCGTGACGGTCACGGCCGAGCCGGCCGGAAAGCCCGACAGCGTGCCGGTGCCCGCATTGAAGCTCAGCGTGACGTTGCCGGCCAGCGGCGAGCCCGGGTAGGCCGCATCGACGCTGGCCGCGCCCAGTGCGCCGCTGCCCTTGTTGCCCGCGGTGTTGCCGGTGATCACGGGCGACGCGGCCGCCACCTTGGCCGGGTCGCGCACCAGCACCTCGAGGTCGCGCGCGCCGGTGCGCGTGGGCTGCACCAGGAACGAATCGCCGGCCTGCGCCGTGCCGCTCGCGGCCGTGAGGCTCACGCCGTCGAAGCTGATCGGGAAGGTGGTGAAGCTGCCCATCGGCGTCTTGTCGGACAGTCGCGTGACCGTGTAGGTGAGCGTGCCCGCCACGTCGGTGACGCTCACGTTGTAGTCGCTCGTGGTGAGCTTGGACGCATCGGTCAGCGTGGCGCCCAGCTCGAGGTTGCCGCTGTTGCCGGCATTGGCGATCGTGCCCGGCACGGCCTGCGAGAAGAAGTTCTGGCCCAGCGCGCCGTTCAGGTCCACGCCCAGCTTGTGCTGCGCATTCACCGCGTCCGCCACCGACATGGCGAGCCGGCCGACGGCGTTCTGCGTGGGGATCAGCGTGTCCTTGCGGAAGGCCATGAGGCCGCCGAGCACGCCGCCGGTGAAGGCGCTGTCGTCCAGCTCGACGGTGTTGCCGGCAAAGCCCGACAGCGCCACCACCTGGCGCGTGGGGTCGGCCGACGACGTCACCGCCGCCATCTTGGAGGCATGGTCGCCCACCACCAGCGACTGGCCGGTGGCGATGAACACGTTGTACTTGCCGTCGTCCTGCTGCAGCACGCGCACGTCGACCACCTGGCTCAGCTCGCTCACGAGCTGGTCGCGCTGGTCGAGCAGGTCGTTGGGCGCCTGGCCGCCGGCCACCGCGCTCATCTGGCTGATCTGCTGGTTCAGGCTGGCGATCTTGGCGGCGTAGGTGTTGATCTGGCTCACGCTGCCCACGATCTGCTCGTTGACCGAGGTGTTCAGGTCCGACAGGTACTGGTCGGTTGCGCGGAACTTGCTGGCCAGCGACTGCGCCGCGCTGATCATCTGCTGGCGCGCGGCCGGGTCGGCCGGCGTGTTGGCCACGCCCTGCACGCTGGTGAAGAAGCTCTGCATCAGCGGCGCGATGCCCGAGGTCTTGTCGGCCAGCAGCTGGTCGATGCGGTTGACCTGCACGCCGTTGGTGGCCAGCGCGGCCGACTGCGACTGCGCGGTGGCCAGCTGCGCCGTGAGGTAGCGGTCGTAGCTGCGCGACACGGTCGTCACGTTGGCGCCCGAGCCGATGAAGCCCGAGCCGCTGGCAATGCCGCCGGCCGAGGCGATCTGTGCGATCTGGCGGCTGTAGCCGGCCGTGTACACGTTGGCGGTGTTGTGGGCCGTGGTCATCAGCGCGGTGCGGGCGACCGCGAGGCCGCTCAGACCTGTGTAGAACATGCTTCCGGACATAAGGCTTTACCTGTCAAAGGGGTGTGGGGGAGCGGCATCACGCGATGCCTCCCCATGGTTATCGGCAGCGCGCGCCCGAAGTTGAGGGCGCGCGGTGTCATGCCGTCTTTCTCAGAACTCCGACCAGTCGCCCTTGGCGTCGCCGGCCATGGCCAGCTGCGGTGCGCCGGTGGGTTCACGGCGCGTGGGCAGCGCCTTGGCGCGCGGCTTGGGCGCCGGCTTCGGCGGCTTGGGGATCGGCGTGATGCGCGTGAAGCTGGCGCGGGTCGTTGCGACCGCGTTCGCATCGAGCTTGAAGACGCTCACGGCCTGCACGAGGGCGCCGGCCTGCTCCTGCAGCGACTGCGCGGCGGCCGAGGCTTCTTCGACCAGCGCCGCGTTCTGCTGCGTCACCTGGTCCATCTGCGTGATCGCCTGGTTGATCTGTTCGATGCCCGAGGTTTGCTCCTGGCTCGCCGCAGTGATCTCGCCCATGATGTCGGTCACGCGCTTGACGCTGCCCACGATCTCTTCCATCGTGCGGCCGGCTTCGGCGACTTGCTTGCTGCCTTCTTCGACCTTCTCTACCGAGTCGCCGATCAGGGTCTTGATTTCCTTGGCGGCTGCGGCCGAACGTTGGGCGAGGCTGCGGACTTCGGATGCGACCACCGCAAAGCCTCGGCCTTGTTCGCCGGCACGCGCCGCTTCAACCGCTGCATTCAACGCCAGGATGTTGGTCTGGAATGCGATGCCGTCGATCACGCCGATGATGTCCACGATCTTCTTGGACGATGCATTGATCGAACCCATCGTGTCCACCACCTGCGACACGACAGCGCCACCCTTGACCGCGACCTCAGAGGCCGACACCGCCAATTGATTGGCCTGCCGCGCGTTGTCCGCGTTCTGTTTCACCGTCGAAGTCAGTTCTTCCATCGACGCCGCCGTCTGCTCCAGCGAGCTGGCTTGCTCTTCGGTACGCGACGACAGATCCTGGTTGCCCGAAGCGATCTGCCCCGAGGCCGTGGCGATCGTCTCCGTGCCCGTGCGCACTTCGCCCACCACCTTCGCCAGGTTGGCGTTCATGTCCTTCAGCGCCTGCATCAGCTGGCCCGCTTCGTCGCGGCTGTCCACGCGGATGTTCGCGCTCAGGTCGCCAGCGGCCACGGTCTCCGCCACTTCGAGCGCATGGCCCAGCGGGCGCACGATGCCCAGCGTGAGGCGCCAGGCGAACAGCGCGCCCAGCGCCAGCGCGATGGCCGACAGCACGAGCAGCGTGGTGCGGCCTTCGGTGTGGTCGGCCGCGATGCCCTTGGCGGCGGCGTCGATCTTCTCGCGCTGGTGGTTGGCCAGGTTCTCGACGGCGCCGGCATAGACGGCGAGCGCCGCGCTGAACTTGGTGTCGACCAGCACATTGGCTTCGTCGATCTTCTTCTCGTCCTTGAGCTTGTTGAGCGTGCCCACGGTCTCGAGCACGACCACGCGCGCCGCGACCACCGCGGCATAGAGCGCCTTTTCTTCCGGCGTGGCGAGCATGGCTTCCAGCTGCTTCTGCGCCGGCGTGATGCGCGCCGAACCCGCCGCCTGAAGCTTGGCGAAATAGGCCGCCACCTCGGGGTCGGTGGTCTTGACCATCGCGTAGTTGGCCACCGTGTTCGACTTGAGCAGGCTGAGCCATTCGGCCGCCAGCCGCTCCTTGACCAGCGCGCCCTGCACCATCTCGTCGGTCGCCTGACCCACGTTCGTGAGGCGCAGCACGCCCGTGCCCGCAATGAACGCCATCAGCAGCAGCAGCACCGCGAAGCCGAGCCCCAGGCGGGTGCCGATTTTCAGATCCTTCAAACTCATTGCGCTTCTCTTCCTTCAATAACGGGGGACGGTGGCCGCATCGCGCGGCGGGCCACCGGCATGACATGACGGCATGGCGGGACGGCGGCCTGCGCCACCCCGTCTCCCTGTTATCGGCAGCGCGCCGCCAGACTTGAGTCTTTTTTCTAAAGAAAGGCGCGGATCGGGACGCGGGCGCATGCGTTCTCTGTCAGGCGTCGGTGGCGTTGACGTGCTGGAACACCCGGTCCAGCCGCTCGGCGACCTTGGCGTCGTGACGGCTCGAATGGGCCCGTGCGTGCGCCGCGAAGCCCGCGAGACCCAGGCCCGTCAGGCAGGCGGCGCCGGCCAACGCCCACACGGCATGGAGCGCCCAGGCGCAGCCGGTGCCTACGTGGAAGCCGAGGAAGAGCGCCACTGCCAGCAGCAGGAGCAATGCGGCGAAGCCCATGCCGACGCGACGCAGGGCTTTCGGATGGAAATGCGTGGACACGGGGCGTTCTCAGGCCGCAACGGCTTCGTCGGCGTCGAGCTTGAAGGTGCTCACGGCCTCGACCAGGGCGCCCGCCTGTTCCTGCAGCGATTGCGCCGCGGCCGAGGCTTCCTCGACCAGCGCCGCGTTCTGCTGCGTGACCTGGTCCATCTGCGTGATCGCCTGGTTGATCTGCTCGATGCCGGAGGTCTGTTCCTGGCTCGCCGCAGTGATCTCGCCCATGATGTCGGTCACGCGCTTGACGCTGCCCACGATCTCTTCCATCGTGCGGCCGGCTTCGGCGACTTGCTTGCTGCCTTCTTCGACCTTCTCTACCGAGTCGCCGATCAGGGTCTTGATTTCCTTGGCGGCTGCGGCCGAACGTTGGGCGAGGCTGCGGACTTCGGATGCGACCACCGCAAAGCCTCGGCCTTGTTCGCCGGCACGCGCCGCTTCAACCGCTGCATTCAACGCCAGGATGTTGGTCTGGAATGCGATGCCGTCGATCACGCCGATGATGTCCACGATCTTCTTGGACGATGCATTGATCGAACCCATCGTGTCCACCACCTGCGACACGACAGCGCCACCCTTGACCGCGACCTCAGAGGCCGACACCGCCAACTGATTGGCCTGCCGCGCGTTGTCCGCGTTCTGCTTCACCGTCGAGGTCAGCTCTTCCATCGACGCCGCCGTCTGCTCCAGCGAACTCGCCTGCTCTTCGGTACGCGAAGAAAGATCCTGGTTGCCCGCCGCAATCTGCCGCGACGCCACCGCGATCGAATCGGTCGAGGCCTTGATGCGCGTCACGAGGTCAGTGAGCGTGTCTTCCATCTCGCCCATGCCGCGCAGCAGCCGGCCGAAGTCGCCGCCGCGCTCGGTCTCGAACTCCTGGCTCAGGTCGCCGGAGGCCACGGTCTCGGCGATCAGCAGCGCCTCGGCGACCGGATCGACAATGCTGCGCGTGAGCAGCCATGCGAGCACCGCGCCCAGCGCCAGCGCGGCTGCGGCCAGCGCGACGATGTAGATGAGGCCCGCGCGGTACTGCGCGTCGATGGCGGCGGCGGTGCTGTCGATGTGCTTCTGCTGATGCGCCACCATGGCGCGGATGCCCGCGTCGTAGCCGTCGAGCATCGGCAGCAGCTGCGTGTCGGTGCGCGTCGCGGCCTCGTCCTTGCGGCCTTCGGTCTTCAGCTGGAGGATCTGCTGGCGCAGCGCGATGTACTCGCCGCGCCGCTTCTGGATGTCGGCGCTCAGCGCCAGCTCTTCCGGCGACACGAGCAGCGCCTCGAGCGCCTTCTGCGTCTCGGAGATGGTGGCGCTGGTGGCGGCGATCTGCTTTTGCAGATGCGCCTGCACCTGCGCGTCGTCGCTCTTGAGCAGCGAGAAGGTGCGCACGCTGTTGGTGGCCGTGCCCAGCTGCCAGGCCGTGGCCAGGCGCTCCTTCGACAGGGTGCGCGAGGCCATGTCCTGCGTGGCCTCGCCCACGCCCTGCAGCCGCAGCACGCCGATGCCCGCCACGGCCACCAGCAGCGCCAGCACCAGCGCAAAGCCGGCGCCCAGCCGCATTCCGATCGTCCAGTTCTTTATCGTCATTCGCTTGTCTCCTCTCGGGGCCTCTCGTGTCGTTGTTCTCGGGTCCGGGCAGTCAGGCTGTGCGAGCGGCTCAGCCGAACTTCTGCATGATGCGAACCAGCTTCTCGCCGTACTTCGGGTCGGTGGCATAGCCCGCGCGCTGCAGGCCGTGCGCCGCCTCGGCCGGGTCGGCAGTCGCCAGCACGTTCGCGTAGCGCGGGTTGCGCGTGATGAAGCGCGCGTAGTCGGTGAAGGCCTCCTCGTACGAGGCGTAGGCGCGGAACTTCGCGCGCACCTTCTGCGGCTCGCCGTCGATGTATTCGGTGGTGGTGGTCTCGACCGTCGCGCCCTTCCAGCCCTTGTCGGCCTTGATGCCGAAGAGGTTGAAGCTTTGCGTGCCGTCGTCGGCGCGGATCTCGCGCTTGCCCCAGCCGGATTCGAGCGCGGCCTGCGCCAGGATCAGCGGCGCGGGCACGCCGCTGGCGGCGCTGGCCGCCTGTGCCGAAGCGCCCATGCGGTCCACGAACGCATCGACCTGGCCTTGCAGCGAGGCGTTCGCGGCGGGTGCAGGGCCGTTCCTGACTTGATAGACGCCCAGGTCGGCCGCCGTCGACACGCGCGCGCCCGGCGCCGAGCCGATGGGAATGCCCGCGCGCGGGCCGTACGGCAGGCCGGCGGCCGGCTCCAGCGACATCGCCCGGGTGCCGATGCCATCGTCGGCTTCGGTCGCCGCCGAAGGCAGTTGCCGCCGCAGCTGCGCCAGCATCGCCTCGGCCAGCCCCACGCCGCGCCCCGAAAGGTTCTGCGTGAGCTGCTGGTCGAACATCGACAAGTAGACCTTCTGGTCCTGGCTGTCGAGCAGGCCGCTCGAAGGCGTCGCCTCGCGCATGCTCTTGAGCACCATGTTCATGAACAGCGCCTCGAACTGGCGCGAGACCTGCTGCAGGCCCTCTTCGGGCGAGGTGCGCACGGTGCGCCGCAGCGCATCGACGCCCTGCACGTCGAGCGCAAAGCGCTGGTCGAGCGCGCCGCTGCGGCTGGCCGCGTCGGTGCCGGTCCACGCGCTGTGGGAAGAGATGGTCATGCCGCCGGCCTCAGATGATCTCGAGCTCGGCGCTCAAGGCGCCGGCCGACTTCATGGCCTGCAGGATCGACACCAGGTCCTGCGGGTTGGCGCCCAGGCTGTTCAGCCCCTTGACCACATCGGCCAGCGAGGCGCCGCCGCGCACCATCTGGATCGCGCCGCCGCCCTGGTTGACGGAAATCTGCGAGGTCTGTGCCACCACGGTGCTGCCGCCCGAGAACGCGCCCGGCTGGCTGATCACCGGCTCGGTGTTGATCACCACCGACAGGTTGCCGTGCGCGATGGCGCAGTCCTTGACGCGCACCGCCTGGTTCATCACGACCGAGCCCGTGCGCGCATTCACCACCACCCGCGCGCCCGCCTGCGTGGGCGTGACCTCGAGCTCCTGCAACTGCGCGAGAAAGCCCACGCGCCGCTGCGGCTCGGGCGCCTGCACGCGGATCACGCGCGCGTCCATGGCTTCGGCGGTGCCGGCGCCGAACTGGCGGTTGATGGCGTCCGTGGCGCGCTGCGCGGTGCCGAAGTCGGAGCGGTTCAATTCAATGGTGAACGAGCCTTCCGCGCCCACCGGCGCCTCGACCGTGCGCTCCACCAGCGCGCCGGCGGGAATGCGCCCCGAGCTCAGCTGGTTGACCTGCACCTTGCTGCCGTTGGCCGACGCACCCGCGCCGCCCACCACCATGTTGCCCTGCGCCACCGCGTAGGTCGCGCCGTCCACGCCCTTGAGCGGCGTCATCAGCAGCGTGCCGCCGCGCAGGCTCTTGGCATTGCCCATGGACGACACGGTGACGTCGATGTTCTGGCCCGGGCGCGCGAACGACGGCAGCGTGGCCGTCACCATGACGGCGGCCACGTTCTTCAGCTGCATGTTCACGCCCTGCGGGATCGTGATGCCCAGCTGCTGCAGCATGTTGTTCAGGCTCTGCGTCGTGAACGGCGTCTGCATCGTCTGGTCGCCCGTGCCGTCCAGGCCGACCATGAGGCCGTAGCCGATGAGCGGGTTGTCGCGCACGCCCTGGATGCTGGCGAGCTCCTTGAGCCTTTCCGCATGCGCAGGCGCGATGAACAGGAGCGCGCACAGCGCCGCGATGCGCCAGCGATTCGAAGTAGGTGAAGCCTGGAGGTGTGTCATCAGAACGGCATCACGTTCAGGAAAATTCTTTGCATCCAGCCCATGTGCTGAGCCTCGTCGATGTAGCCCTTGGCCGAGTACTCGATGCGCGCATCGGCCACCAGCGTCGAGGGCACGGTGTTGTTGCCCGACACGGTGCGCGGGTTCACCACGCCCGAGAAGCGGATGTACTCGGTGCCCTGGTTGATGCCCATCTGCTTCTCGCCGCTCACGAGCAGGTTGCCGTTGGCCATGACGTCGGTCACGGTGACGGTGATCACGCCGTTGAAGGTGTTGTTGGCGTTGGCGCCGCCCTTGGCGTTGAGCGTGTTGGTGCCCGACAGCTTGGTCTCCTGCCCGTCGAGCAGGCCGCCAATGAGCTTGGGAATGGCCGCGAACACGCTGGTCGTGTTGCCCGTGCGACTGGCATTGGCGCCCGAGTTCTTGGTCGCGTTGACCTTCTCGCTGATGAGAATGGTGAGGATGTCGCCGACGTTGCGCGGACGGCGGTCTTCGAACAGCGCGTTGGCGCCGGGGCCGTCCTGGAAGATCGCACCCGGCGCGCGGCGCGCCTGCACCGCCGCGTACTGGTCGGCGCGCGCCGTCATCGGCTGGTGCACCAGCGGCTCGCGCGGCACCTGCGCGCAGCCGGCGGCCAGCGCGGCCACGAGCAGCAGCGCCGCCGCCCGGCGAAGAAGACGCACCCCCGCCCGCATCACAACTGGGCCAGGCGCTGCAGCATCTGGTCCGAGGTCTGGACCGCCTTGCTGTTGATCTCGTACGAGCGCTGGGTGGCGATCATGTTGACCAGCTCTTCCACCACATTGACGTTGGAGGCCTCCACATAGCCCTGGCTCAGCGTGCCCGCGCCGTCCACGCCGGGGTTCACCTGGTTGGGTGCGCCCGAGGCGTCGGTCTCGGCATACAGGTTCTCGCCCTGGCTCTGCAGGCCCGTCGGGTTGACGAAGGTCGCGAGCTGCAGCTGGCCGACCTGCACGGTGTTGGTACCGCCCGCCTGCACCACCGACACGATGCCGTCGCGGCCCACGGTGATGCTGGTGGCGTTGGCCGGGATGGTGATGGCCGGCTGCACCGGGAAGCCGCTGGCGGTGACCAGCTGGCCGTCGCGGTCGGTCTGGAACGAGCCGTCGCGCGTGTACGAGGTGGTGCCGTCGGGCATCAGCACCTGGAAGAAGCCGCTGCCGCTGATGGCCACGTCGGTCGGCTTGTCGGTCTTGGTGAGGTTGCCCTGCGAGTGGATGCGCTCGGTGGCGACCACGTGCACGCCGGTGCCCACCTGCAGGCCCGAAGGCAGGCGCGTCTGGTCGGAGCTCTGGCCGCCGACCTGGCGCAGGTTCTGGTAGACCAGGTCTTCGAACACGGCGCGGCTGCGCTTGAAGCCGGTGGTGCCGACGTTGGCCAGGTTGTTGGAGACCACGTCGAGCTGCGTCTGCTGCGCGTCCAGGCCGGTCTTGGCGATGTAGAGGGAGCGGATCATTGAAAGGAGTTCCTGGAAGAGGGTCAGCCGTAGGCCAGCAGCTTGTTGGCGGTCTGCGCGTTGATGTCGGCGGTCTGCAGCGACTTCATCTGCATCTCGAAGCTGCGGGCGTTGGCGATCATGGCCACCATGGCATCGACCGGCTGCACGTTGCTGCCCTCGATGGCGCCCGAGATGAGCGCGACCGCCTCGTCGGCCTCGGCCGGCGGCAGGTCGGCGCGCATGCGGAACAGGCCGTCGTCGCCGCGCACGAGATCGGTCACGGGCGGGTTGACGAGCTTGAGCCGGCCCACCTCGGCGATGCCGGTGAGCGTGGTCGAGGCCGCGTCGCGCGAGCCCACGAGGCCGTTGGACGCAATGCTCACGGCCGAACCCGGCGGCACGGTGAGCGCGCCGTTGTCGCCCACCACGGGGCGCCCGCCCATCGTCGTGAGCTGGCCGTCGGCGCCGATCTGCAGGTTGCCGACGCGCGTGTAGGCCTCGCTGCCGTCGGCCGCCTGCACCACCAGCCAGCCTTCACCGCCCACGGCCACGTCGAGCGCGCGGCCGGTCTGCGTGAGCGGGCCGTGCGTGAAGTCGGCGCCGGGCGTGGTGGCGGCCACGAAGGCGCGCGTGGGCGCTTCTTCGCCGACCACGGGCACGGCGCGGAAGGTCGCGATCTGCGCGCGGAAACCCGGCGTCGAGACGTTCGCCATGTTGTTGGCGACCACGGCCTGCTGCTCCATGGCCTGCTTGGCGCCGCTCATGGCGACATACAGCATTCGATCCACGAAGTGCTCCCGATCAGCGGATGTTCATGAGCGTCTGCATGACCTGGTCCTGCGTCTTCACGGTCTGCGCGTTGGCCTGGTAGTTGCGCTGCGCGACGATGAGGTTCACCAGCTCGGAGGTCAGGTCGACGTTGGACGACTCCAGCGCGCCCGAGGCCAGCGAGCCGGCCTTGGTGCCTTCGCCCGGCGTGCCGGTGAGCGCATTGCCCGAGGCCTGCGTCTCGGCCCACACGTTGTTGCCCTTGGGCTCCAGGCCGTTCGGGTTGGCGAACGACGACAGCACGACCTGGCCCAGCAGGCGCGTCTGCTCGTTGGAGAACTTGCCGGTGATGGTGCCGTCGGGGTTGATCGAAAACGCGGTGAGCTCGCCCGACTTGTAGCCGTCCTGGCCCAGCTTGCTCATGCCGTTGGCGCTGCCGAACTGCGTGGTGCCCGTGAGGTCGACCGAGGCGGTGAGCGGCGAGGCGCCGTTGGTGAAGGTGAGCGGTCCGATGTTGAACGCGCCCGAGGCCGGTGCGGTCATGACGCCCTTGGCGTCGAAGGTCACGTTGGACAGCGCCGCGCCGCCGTTCAGCGGTGCGCCGTCGGAGGTGCCGTACACGTTCCAGGTGTTGGCCGCAGTCTTCACGAAGTACACGGCCACGTCGTGCGGGTTGCCCAGCGAGTCGTAGATGGGGCCGATGGCGTTCGGGTAGTTGTAGGTGGCGGCGTCGGTGGGGTTGAACGGCGTCTTGGCGGGCACCGTGCTGCGCGCGTCGAGGTTGAACTGCGCGTCGATGTTGGCCGTGGGCTTGGGTGGCATCATGCCGCCCTGCACCTGGATCGGGCCCGGCGTGCCGCCGTTGATGCCGCCGCTGGCATTGGCGCCGTAGCCGGTGAGCTGCAGGCCCTGCGCGTTGACGATGTAGCCGTCCTTGTCGCGCGTGAACTGGCCGTTGCGCGAGTAGAAGACCTCGCCGCTGGGGCTGGCCAGGCGAAAGAAGCCGTCGCCGTTGAGGATGGCCACGTCCAGCGGGCGCGTGCTCGACTGCGTCACGCCCTGCGTGAAGTTCTGCGTCACGCCCGACACCGAGGCGCCCAGGCCCACGCGCGAGCCGGCGTACACGTCCTGGAAGGTGGCGGCGGCCGACTTGTAGCCCACCGTGCCCGAGTTGGCGATGTTGTTGCCGATGACGTCGAGGTTGGCCGCGGCCACGCCGAGTCCGCTGATGCCTTGGGAGAAACTCATGAGGGGGTCCTTGTTCGGTGCGAGGAAGAAGAGTGCGAAGGGCGCGGCCCGCACGGGCCGCGTCGAAGACGAAGACGAAAGCTCAGAGGAACAGGCGCACGTCCCAGCCCGATGCTGGCGCCCGAGGCCAACTCCAGCGTGACGCCGCCGGCGCCCTGCTTCACGGCGGCCACCTGCGAGAAGGTGAGCGCGGTGGCCTTCACCGTGGTGCCGTTGTTGCTGGCATCGACCGTGAAGCGGTAGGCGCCCGGCGGCACCGCCACGCCCAGGTCGTCCTTGCCGTCCCAGGTGACGGCGTTGACGCCTTCCTTCATGGCGCCCGCGTCGAGCGTGCGGATCACCTTGCCGGTGCTGTCGACGATCTTGATCTCGACATCGGCGGCGGTGCCCGGCAGCTGCACGGCGAAGGCCTGCGTGGCGGGGTCCTTGCCGTCTTCGGGCTTCTTGGTGGTGAGCACGTCGCCGGGCGACAGCACGTTGTAGCCGATGAGCGAAGTGGCCTGCAGCAGCTGGTTGGCGCCGGTCTGGTTGACCAGGCCCGAGAGCGTGGCGTTGAGCTTCTCGATGCCACTCACGGTGCTCATCTGCGCGAGCTGCGAGGTCAGCTCGGCGTTCTGCATCGGGTTGAGCGGGTCCTGGTTGTTCAG
The DNA here is from genome assembly GCF_041154445.1 of Variovorax sp. V118. Taxonomy (GTDB): domain Bacteria; phylum Pseudomonadota; class Gammaproteobacteria; order Burkholderiales; family Burkholderiaceae_C; genus Variovorax; species Variovorax boronicumulans. Next base: position 4,317,318 of record NZ_AP028663.1, read on the forward strand.
CTGCGTGACGAGCAACTTGAGAAAGCGCTGCTCGCTGTCGGCACTGGAGACGTTGTTGTTGCTGTTCGCCGCCGTGGGCGCGTTCAGCCCGCTGATGGACGAGGTGTCGGAAAGGGCCATGGGGTCGGTGTTCTTCCTGCGGGAGGCGCGTGTGCGTGCGGGGGTTACTGGCCGATGGTCAGTGTCTTGACCATCAGCGTCTTGGCGGTGTTGAGCACCTCGACGTTGGCCTGGTAGCTGCGCGAGGCCGAGATCATGTTGGTCATTTCCTCGACCACGTTGACGTTGGGCATCGCCACGTAGCCCTCGGCGTTGGCGTGCGGGCTCTTCGGGTCGAACACCAGCTTGGCGGGCGACGGGTCTTCGATGACACCCGCCACCTTGACGCCGCCGATGTCGCGCCGGCCCGAGGCCGCCACCTCGAACACCACCTGCTTGGCGCGGTAGGGCTGGCCGTCGGGGCCGGCCACGCTCTCGGCGTTGGCGAGGTTGCTCGCGGTCACGTTCATTCGCTGCGATTGCGCGGTCATGGCGGAGCCCGCCACGTCGAAGATGTTCATGGCTGTACCGCCGACAGGAGCGACTTGATCTTGGCGTTGATGAGGGTCAGATTCGACTCGTAGCGCAGCGCGTTGTCGGCGAAGGCCACGCGCTCGACGTCCATCTCGACCGTGTTGCCGTCGAGGCTGGACTGGTGCGGCACGCGGTACTGCAGGTCGTCGGCGTCCGTGGCCTGCGCCTGGCCCGCGAGGTGGCGCGACGAGGTGGTGGCCATCGACACAGACGATGCGGCGCGACCGCGCTCGACGGCCTCGCTCAGGCGCGCGCCGAAGTCGAAGTCGCGCGCCTTGTAGTTCGGCGTGTCGGCATGGGCGATGTTGGCCGCGAGCACCTCCTGGCGCTGGGCCCGGAGATGGAGCGCTTCGCGGTGGAAGCGAAACGCCGCATCCAGCTTGTCGATCATCTTTTTTCCATCTGTTGAGGCGTCGCCAGTGCACGGGGCGCAGCGACCGATGGAAAGCAAGTCTATGCATGCAGCGCGTTGGCAATCGTCCGAACAAAGGGGGGTTTCGCCTGCTGCTCGCACCTTCGCCGGCGGGGCGAATTCATAAGAATCCAGGGGCGCCGGTTGCGGCTTTCCTGCACCGGCGCCCTCATTTTTCTGGCCCTCTTCTTTCGCTTTCGATGACCCTCTCGCCGCTTCGCCAACGCCTGCTGCGCACTGCCTGCGCAGTGGGGCTGTCGTGCGCGATGTCGACCGGTGCGATCGCAGGCGACGCGGCCGCGAAGGCCGTCGAAACCTACCTCCAGGTGCAGAGCGCCGGCCTGCCGGGCAAGGTGACGGTCAGCCTCGAAGGGCGCGGCACCGACGCCCTGCCCGCGTGCGAAGCCCCCGAGGTGTTCCTGCCGCCGGGCGTTACGCCGTGGGGCCGCCTCTCGGTGGGCGTGCGTTGCCATGCCGAGCGGCCGTGGACGCGCTTCGTGCAGGCGCGTGTCGCGGTCGAAGGCCGCTACCTGGTGGCGGCGCGCGCCATCGACGCGGGCCGGGCGCTGGGCGCCGGCGACGTGGTCGAGCGCACCGGCGACCTCACGCGGCTGCCGCGCTCGGTGGTCACCAGCGCGGCCGAACTGGTCGGGGTGGTGAGCGCCAACCGCGTCGCGCCCGGCGCACCGATCCGCAAGGAGCTGCTGCGCGGCGTCGCCGTGATCCAGCAGGGCCAGGCCGTGAAGGTGGTGGCGCAGGGGCCGGGCTTTGTCATCAGCACCGAGGCCAAGGCCCTGAGCGGCGCCGCGGTGGGCGCGGTGGTGCAGGCCAAGACGCTGGACGGCCGGGTGATTCGCGGCGTGGCCGACGAGGAAGGACAGGTCCGGCTGGTGCAGTAGCAGCCGCCGCGTTGGCGCAGGCTTCACTTCATGCACGCCCTTCCTAAAGTTCTTGCACCGGCTGCCGATATACGGGTCAGCCCCTGAGGAATCACCTTGAAAATCGATCCCACCGCCCCTTCGGCCACGCCCCTGCACCGCACGCCCGCACCGGGCGTGCCGGCTCCGTCGACGCCCGCCGAGGCCGTGCAGCGCCCGAAGGAAGCGGCGCCCGCTTCCGCGCTCGTCCATGCGATGCCCGCCGCCGTGGGAGGCAGCGACTTCGACGCCGCGCGCGTGGCCGCGATCCGCGAGGACATCCGCGCCGGCCGCTACGAGATCCGCCCCGAACGCATCGCCGATGGCCTGCTGGCGAGCGTGCGCGAGCTGCTCGCACCGAAGGGCCAGGCATGAGCACCTTGCTGGCGCACCTGCGCACGGAAGCGGGCTGCATCGGGGACTTCCTTGTCGCGCTGGACCAGGAGGCGCAAGCCATGTCGGCCAGCGACTTCGACGCGCTGAACGCCATCGCCGGCCGCAAGACCGCGCTGCTGGACCGCATGGCCGAACTCGACCGCCAGCGCGAATCGCTGCAGGCGGCGCTGGGCTTCGGGCCCGGCCGCGCGGGTGCGGACGCCGCCGCTGGCGCGGGCGGTGAGCCCACACGCCAGGCCTGGCGCGAACTGCTCGCGCTCGCCGAAGACGCGCGCAACCGCAACCTGCACAACGGCACGCTGGTGTACGCGCACCTGGACTTCACGCAGCAGGCGCTGCACTTCCTGCAGGCCCGCGCCCAACCCTTCTACGGCCCCGACGGCGTGCGCAAGACGCAGGCCGGCGCGGGCACCCGGCTGGCCGCCGGCTGAACAGCAGCCGTGAACGCGTTCGCACGCTTCGCCCCTCGACGCACCGCGATCCTGCGGGTGCTGATGCTGTGGCTCGCGTGCGCCGGCGCCCATGCCTTCGAACTGGCGCCCGCCGTGCGCTCGGACGACGCCATCAACCTGGGCCAGCTGCACCCGGTGCGCGCGGCCGTCGGCGAGACGGCGCGCATCGCCTACTCGGGTGCGGCCATGGCCATCGCGATGTCGGCCGCCTACGTGCCGACGTACCGGCCCGGCGAACAGGCGCTCGGCCTGGCCTTCGGCAGCTACCGGGGCTATTCGGCCGCAGCGCTGGGCTTCAAGCGCAGCTCGGACGACGGCGACATGGCCTGGGGCATGGGCGTGTCCAGCACGGGCCGGGACTGGGGCTTCAACGCGGGCATCGGCTGGAAGCTGCCGCGCAGCACGGCCGCCGCCCGCCCCTGAGCCCACGCCATCGCCCCGGGACGCCCTTCACCACCTTCGCATGGATGCCACCGACATGAAGACCTCTCCTGCCACGCCAACGCCCCGCCACGAGAAGGTCGCACGCCGGGGAGCCCGCGCGTGATGGCCGCGCAGCAGGGCGCGCGCCGCATCGCGATGGTGGGCTGCGACGAAGCGCAGCAGGCCGGCTGGGGCAACCGCCTGCGCCTGATGGGCTGCGATCCCGTGTGCTTCGACGACAGCACGGACTTCCTGCTGGCCATCACCCAGGGCCTGCAGTTCGGCCTGCTGCTGGTGGTGCTGAAGGACGAAGGCGCCTGGCCGATCCTCACGGCGATGTGCCGCGCCCTGCGCATTCCCATTTTCCTGGTGGCGCGCGCCTCGCAACGCGACCTGCTGGTCGACGTGCTGTCGGCCGCAGGCGGCGAGACGCAGGGCGCCAGCATCGACTTCGCGGTGCTGCCCGTCGACGAGTTCGAGGTGGAGCTGCGCGTGCGCGAATCGCTGCGGCGCAACCGCACGCTGCTGCAGCCGCACGCCACGGCCGCGTGCTTCGGCGACTACCAGTTCCTGGGCGAGCGCCGCGTGGTGGTGTGCCACGGCACCGAGGTGCGCCTGAAGCCGCGCGAGTTCGAACTGGCACTGCTGCTGTTTCGCAACGCCGGCCGGCTGCTGGAGCGCGACTGGCTGCTGGCCTCGCTGTGGGTGGACGCGCGCATCGAACGCACCAGCCGCACGCTGGACTGCTGCGTCGCCAGCATCCGCCGCAAGCTCTCGCTGCACAAGGGCGGCGAATTCGTGCTGGTCTCGGTGTATGGACGGGGCTACGAGCTGCGGCACATGCCGGCCGCGCGGTGCGCGTCGGACGTCGACGAGGCGCCGCTGATCGACACCGCGGACTTCCCGGACACCTCGAACGAGCCGGTGTGGCTCGGCGAGAGCGCGCGGGCCTGAACATGCGCCCGCGCGACAAGAAAACCGTGACGACCTCCGGCCTCGAGGAACCACCCCGAAGGGCGGGTGCCGAAGCGTCCTCTACCAACGCCAGAAGACCTTCGCCGCCAGTATCCGCGCCTTAGCTGAAGACAGGCTGAAGCCCCGCACAAAACCCTTCTGCTTCCGCACTCAGCCGCCAGTCAGTGAACGCACGTTCAATGGCGGGCACATCGTGAGGGGGAGATTCATTGCAGGACACCATGAGACTACTCGCAGAGGCATCGCTGATTCTTGCCCTGGCCATCGTCCTCGGCGGGTTGGTGCTCGGGCTGCTGGCGGGCCCGCAGGATTCCGACGACTAGTGGGGTGTCCGGGGTCGTGAAGGGTTAGCAGGTCAGTTCGCCCTGAGATAGATCCGCACGTCCGTGCAGATCGACATGCTCCGGCGTGTCGAGGTACCTCTCCTGCCCCACGGCGGGAGGACATGACTCCGGCCGATTGCGTCGTCGCACGCATGCCAAATCGCCTCAAAAAGCGCATCATCGTCACTGACGAACCCATGGTGTGGACTGTTCGCGAGGCAGAGCATGACTTGGTTCAAGAAGCTTGTCTGGATCGGCGCGGGACTCGCCGTGGGAGGCGGGCTTGCCCTGTTCGTGCTGGACGAATTGAAGACGTCCCGGCTGCAATCGGCCCTGTGGCGCGACCTGGCCGAGGGCGCCCGCTTCAGCGTCGAAGACGGTGCCAGCGATGCCATCCGCTTTCCCCGGACCGGGCCCTACGACGAGCGGCTGGGCTACCACCAGCTGCCGGGCTACATCGACCGCCTGGCGCCGCAGGGCTATGTCGTCACCCGCCAGGCCCGCATGTCGCCGCGGCTGCTCGAACTGCAGGACTACGGGCTCTTCGCGCCCTACCGTGAGAAAAACCAGGCCGGCCTGACCGTGCGCGACTGCCGGGACACGGCGCTGCTGCACACCCGCGTGCCCCAGCGCGCCTACGAGCGCTTCGAGGAGGTGCCGCCGCTGCTGGTGAGCGCCCTGCTCTTCGTCGAGGACCGCCACCTGCTGGACGCGCAGCCACTGCAGCGCAACCCCGCGATCGATCCGGAACGCTTCGCCAAGGCGACGCTCGAGCAGGCGCTGCGCGCGGTCGGCCTGGGCCAGACGGCGACGGGCGGCAGCACGCTGGCCACCCAGCTCGAGAAGTACCGCCATTCGCCGCAGGGCCGCACCGGGTCGGTCGGCGACAAGCTGCGCCAGATGGCGTCGGCCTCGCTGCGCGCCTACCAGGACGGCGACGACACGCAGGCGCGGCGCCGCCAGATCGTCGTCGACTACCTCGACACCGTGCCGCTGGCCGCGCGCCCGGGCATGGGCGAGGTGCACGGGCTGGGCGACGGCCTGTGGGCCTGGTACGGGCGCGACTTCGGGGAGGTCAACCGCCTGCTGGCCGACAACGCGGAAGAGGCCGCCGCGCCCACGGACGAGGCGCTCCGTCAGCAGGCCGAGGCCTTCAAGCAGGCGCTGTCGCTGATGATCGCGCAGCGCCGTCCGTCGCAGCACCTGCTCGGCGACGGCGCCGGCCTGGCGCGGCTGACCGACAGCTACCTGCGGCTGATGGCCGAGGCCGGCCTGATCTCGCCCACGCTGCGCGACGCGGCGCTGCCGCTGTCCTTGCACCTGCAGCCACCGCTGCCGCCGACGCCCCGGCCCGACTTCGTGCAGCGCAAGGCCGCGACCGCGCTGCGCACCCACATCGCCACGCTGCTCGACGTGCCGCGGGCCTACGACCTGGAGCGCCTCGATCTCGAGGCCGAAACCAGCCTGGACGGCGAAGCACAGGCGCTCGTGGCGCGCGTGCTGGCCGGGCTGCGCACCCCCGCCGCGACGAAGGCCGCGGGGCTGGTCGGCTCCCATATGCTCGACCCGGGCGCCGACCCCAGCCCGCTGATCTACAGCTTCACGCTGTTCGAGCGCAGCGCCGGGAGCAACCTGCTGCGCATCCAGGCCGACAACATCGACCAGCCGTTCGACGTGAACCAGGGCGCGCGGCTGGACCTGGGCTCGACCGCCAAGCTGCGCACCCTGGTGAGCTACCTGGAGCTCGTGGCCGAGCTGCACGCGGGCTGGGTCGACCTGAGCCAGGCCCAGCTGTCGGCGCTGGCGCCGAACCCGCGCGACCCGCTGGGCATGTGGGCGCGGCAGTACCTCCTGCGCGCCAAGGATCGCCGTCTTGCGCCGATGCTGGAGGCGGCGATGGAGCGCAAGTACTCGGCGAACCCCGGCGAGGCCTTCTTCACCGGCGGCGGCCTGCACCAGTTCGAGAACTTCGAGCGCTCGCGCAACAGCAGTTCGATGACGGTGCGCGAAGGCTTCAAGCATTCGGTCAACCTGGTGTTCATCCGCCTGATGCGCGACCTGGTGCGCCACCGCATGTTCGGTGGCGCCTCGGGCGCCGAGCGCCTGCTGAAGGACCCTGCCGACCCGGGCCGACGCGAGCTGCTCGCGCGCTTTGCCGACCGCGAAGGTTCGGCCTTCCTCACCCGCTTCCATCGCAAGTACCAGCACCTGCCGGCCGCGGACGCCGAGGCGCTGTTGCTGCGCGGCCTGAGGCCGTCGGCACCGCGCCTGGCGAGCGTGCTCTTCACCATCGAGCCCGAGGCCGACGACGCACGGCTCGACGCGCTCCTGGTGCAGCGGCTCGGCCGCGGCGCCGACTCGCCGCGCGCATTGGGGGCGCTGCGCCGCACCTACGCCGGCCTGTCGCTGGCCGATCGCGGGTATGTCGCGCGCGTGCATCCGCTGGAGCTCTGGCTGGTCGGCTACCTGCGGCGCCACCCCGGCGCCTCGCTGACCGAGGTGCTGGACGCGAGCGTGCGCGAACGCCAGGAGGTCTACGCCTGGCTCTTCAAGACGCGCCACAAGAGCGCGCAGGACAGGCGCCTGCGCGAGCTGATCGAGCTCGACGCCTTTGCACAGATCCATCGCTCATGGCAGCGCGTGGGTTACCCCTTCGCGTCGCTGACGCCGTCTTACGCGAGCGCGATCGGCGCGTCGGGCGACCGGCCGGCCGCCCTGGCGGAGCTGATGGGCATCCTCGCGAACGACGGCGTGCGGCTGCCCACGCAACGGGTCGGCGCCCTGCACTTCGCGCGCGACACGCCCTACGAGACACGGCTGGAGCCGCGCCATGCGAGTGCGCAACAGGTGCTGCCCGCCGAGGTGGCCGCCACGGTGCGCCGTGCCTTGGTCGAGGTGGTGAACGACGGCACCGCGCGGCGGCTGAAGGGCGCGCTGGTGGACGAGAGCGGCCACGCCCTCGAGATCGGCGGCAAGACCGGCACCGGCGACCATCGCTACGGACACACCGGCCGCGGCGGACGGGTGCTCTCGGAGCGCAAGATCAGCCGCTCGGCCACCTTCGTGTTCGTGATCGGCGACCGCTACTTCGGCACCATCCTGGCGTATGTGCGCGAACCCCATGCCGCTCGCTATCGGTTCACGAGCGCGCTGCCGACCCAATTGCTGAAGTCGCTGGGGCCGCAGTTGCTGCCCGTGCTGCAGCGCAGGGGGTGCAGCGGACCACAACAGCGGGCGCCATGAGGCAAAGGCGGCCCAAACAAAAAGCCCTTGTAGCAGGGCTGCTACAAGGGCTTGAATCTGGAGGAGAGGAAGGAATCACACAACGAACACGAACGCCGTGCAAGCCACCGACACAAGAGACACTGCGCATCACATGCACATGCCAAGAGGCGAGCAAGGCGCGGAGAACACGCTCTGCGTTGATCGAATCATCGATAGCAGCGAGTTGTGCCAGCTCCCCGGAGTTGGCTCAGAAGCCGTACGTCGCTGGATCAAGGCAAGAAAGATTCCACCTCCGAATGTTGCGATAAGCCAGAAGACTATGGGCTGGCGGCTATCGACCTTGGGCGCCGCCGGCATCGGACTTCTCTAGGGCCCGAGGTTAGCCATTCTGCAACAATAAATCTTACTGATTTTCCAACGGCGTTAGTTCCAAAAATTCCGTGAGGGCTTCTTGCCGGGCAATTCTGTTTTGCTTATCTGTAGCTGCGCGAGATACGGCACGTGCGTACTTGATCGCATTCTTATTTTGCGATTTCCAATCCGCCTCTTCAATTGCAAGTAGCGTTGTCACCTCGTGACCGAATTTCGCAAGAGCTTTGGCCGCAGCCTCGCGTCGATCACTCGGCCACGGAAACTCTCGAGCGTACGGCACCAATGCAAGAAATAGCGAGTAGAAATCAGATTTTTTTCTGAATCTACTCGCCTGATCAGCAGGTATAAGGCTACGGATTTCGCCCGTGGTAGCCCGGAACACCCTCATTACTTCATCACGCTGCTCAAAATCCTCTTCGTAATCCCGATAATAGCTATCCAACTTATCTTTTTTATTTTGGGGCCCATGGAGATAAGCTGCCACGAGTTCGCCAATGAACTCGTGATCTATCATTCGCCGATGATCCTTCGCAGTAAAAATACCGAACTCCGACCAAAATTCATCAGCATCGGCCATTTCTTGCACCGTGCTAATAAAGCCACCCCAATAGGTGGCATTTCTAAGCTCTTGTTCGTTAAGTGCAACAACATTTCTATTCAAACGAGAAAAAATCCTACGCAAATCTGCATCGTTCATCGCAGGTAAAATCCGAACGACAAACTTGTAGCTAAATATTATTTTTTTCTCTTCCACGGATAGTTGGTCGAACTTTTTCCCCTTCCACTGCCCTTGAATATCCTCCCCGAGAAGACGGTATCCTCCTGCCAGATAGTCAAGACACGCTCGAATGCGTTGCTGCCCATCTATTACTGTATGAACTTCGTCTCCTACTGAATCTACTGAATCGGACATGTAGAGTTCAGGAATCGGATACCCCTGCAAGATGGAGTCCATAAGAAACGATTTCTGCTTATCCGTCCACACAGGATTTCGCTGAAACGGCGCAGCCAATTCCAACTCTTCTCTTTGGGCGGCCTTTTGAAACCAAGAAATCGTCCTGTGAGTTGTATGAAGATAATTATCAGCGTCAATCATTTAATGCTCCACAGCGATTGCAGATTCATCAGAAATACTTGATCCCAAACTTGCCTGCCAATACCTTACACCTCTGGTCAAATAGGTTCTCACCGAGTCAAAATCCCTATAAATACGAAGCTTCAAATCTCGTCCATTAGTGGGGTGTTCTGTGGCTAATATATCGAGTGCAGATTGCCATTCTTTGCCAAAAGGAAAAAGAGAAAGAATTCTGTCTGCCGCTATCGCCCCGTCGTAAATATGACCTGCACGGTGAGAGTTCGCAGCTTTTTGCCTTTCATCAGCACCGGCACCCGAAATGAAGTCAACCCCTCGTAAAACACGCCATGCCAAGTCAAAATGATGACGGCTAACTATGCAAATATCAAAATCAGATTTTGGAGTGTAGGCACGCAAATTCTTCTTCGGGTGCAAACTAAACCCCATTGCGCTACTGCCGCTCAGAACAATTTCTCTCGCATCCACTTCGATCATCCACGCCAAATTGCTCTTCCACTTCAGCCACAGATTCAAATCGCCCTTAAACGCAAAGGGCACGGGCTCAAAGATATAGCGAGAAACAAAATCTGATGCGGAGTTTTTTATCAACTCCGCCTGAAGTTCAGCCAACCCCGCAAAGTGGGAGTTCGCTGGGAGAACTATCGGCGCGCCTTTGACGCCGCTGGACAGCGAACCTGCGTCTTCAGTTCCGATTGGAGACTCGTCCGACTCTTCATGCTGCACGGGCGCGATAGATTTGGCCGCGCTGCCCGTTGGAGGCATGGCAGGCACAACAGGGGACGATTGCATTGGTCGAATTGTGCCGTCGGCAATCAGCCGATCTCTCAATGACAAGGGGGCCTCCGACCACTACGTGTTGAACTCGAGCATATCAGCGCACCTCAAACTCAACCCATCTGAGCACCAAATCCGACATTGGGAGCCATCCCCACGTCCAACCAATCAGTCCAAGCCTGCATCATCGGCCGACGCTCCTTCAAGTAATCAGCTCGGTTGTACGCGGCCCGCACCTTGTCACCGGGCGAGTGTGCGAGTTGTCGTTCAATCACATTTGGCGAGTAGCCTTCTTCATTCGCCCAAGCGAATGCCATCGACCGCCACACGTGGCCTGTCATTTCGCCCTTGTAGCCCATGAGCGCAATCAGCGCCAACACAGTGTTCTCACCGATAGGCCGGTCGATGCAATGATCTGAAGGGAACACTAAGGGCAGCCCGGTCGCCGACGCTCCAGCATCACCTCGATGATTTCGAGCGCCTGCCACGGCAAGGGCACAAGGTGATCCTTGTCTCGCTTCGTGCGCTCACCACCAATCTCCGAAAGATCGCCTTCGATCTCCTCGAATCGTATGAAGCGCAACTCAGTTATACGCACCCAAGCTCTGCAAATGGTGTCTGTAAGTATGTTCGTAGGCATCGTTTTGGAGATGCCGCTAGGTGCCTACAACGATGCCCACCGAGCGCTGGTGTGGAACGGCTTTTGACGGTGGGGAAACCTTCGAAAACGCAGGCCGCGGAATCAGCTAACGCTTTGATTCTGCGGGGCCTTCGGTGGGGAATAGGCAAAAAAATAGCCCCTTACGGGGCCATTCTTGGAGGAGAGGGAGGGATTCGAACCCTCGGTACTATCGCTAGTACGCCTGATTTCGAGTCAGGTACATTCGACCACTCTGCCACCTCTCCGGTGCTGTCGAGCCTCAGATTATAGCCAGAAAAATCTGACTTTTGACGCCCTGCGCCTCAACCGCGCAAAACTTCGAGGCCGCCGAGGTACGGACGCAACGCCGCCGGCACATTGATCGAGCCGTCTTCGTTCTGGTGGTTCTCAAGCACAGCGACCAGTGCGCGGCCCACGGCCAGGCCGGAGCCGTTGAGGGTGTGCACCAGCTCGTTCTTGCCCTGCGCGTTCTTGAAACGGGCCTGCAGGCGGCGCGCCTGGAAGGCTTCGCAGTTCGACACCGAGCTGATCTCACGGTACGTGTTCTGCGCGGGCAGCCACACCTCGAGGTCGTAGGTCTTGGTGGAACCGAAACCCATGTCGCCGGTGCACAGCAGCACCACGCGGTACGGCAGCTCCAGCGCCTGCAGCACGGCTTCGGCGTGACCGGTCATCTGCTCCAGCGCGTCGTAGCTCTTCTCGGGGTGCACGATCTGCACCATCTCGACCTTGTCGAACTGGTGCTGGCGGATCATGCCGCGCGTGTCGCGTCCGGCGCTGCCGGCTTCGGAGCGGAAGCACGGCGTGTGGGCCGTGAGCTTGATGGGCAGCTGCGCCTCGGGCACGACCTCGTCGCGCACGAAGTTGGTCAGCGGCACTTCGCTGGTCGGGATGAGGTACAGCGCCGAATGGTCGGGCGCGGGCTCGCCGTCCTGGCCGCCCTTCTTCGCGGCGAACAGGTCACCTTCGAACTTGGGCAGCTGGCCGGTGCCGCTGAGCGTGGCGGCGTTGACCACGTAGGGCACGTAGCACTCGGTGTAGCCGTGCTGTTCGGTCTGCAGGTCGACCATGAACTGGGCCAGCGCACGGTGCAGGCGGGCGATCGGGCCCTTCATGACGGTGAAGCGCGAGCCCGAGAGCTTGGCGCCCATCTCGAAGTCGAGCCCCAGCGGCGCGCCGAGGTCGACGTGGTCCTTGGGCGCGAAGGCCAGCGGCGTGGCGTTGGCGCCAGCGCCGCCCTGGGGCGCCCAGCGGCGCATCTCGACGTTGCCGGTTTCGTCTTCACCGAGCGGCACGCTGGCGTGCGGCAGGTTGGGCACGGCCAGCAGCAGCGCGTGCAGCTCGGGCTGGATTTCCTCGAGGCGCTTGGACTGCGATTCCTGCTCGGCCTTGAGCGCGTTGACCTCGGCCATGAGCGCGTCGACCGACTCGCCCTTGGCCTTGAGCGGGCCGATCTGCTTGTTCAGCGTGTTGCGGCGCGCCTGGATTTCCTCGGTGCGGGTCTGCAGCGTCTTGCGCTCGGCCTCGAGCGCGGTGAACGCCGAGACGTCGAGGTAAGGCTGGTTCTTCTTGCGTTTTTCGAGGCCGGCCACAGCGGAGGCCAAGTCTTTGCGGAGCAGGGTGATGTCGAGCATGGGGAGATTTTAGGTGGGCGCCCGGCCCGCGCCCGCCCTCCCCGCTCGCACGCCTGCGGCGACTCAGGCGACCGTGGCCGGATCGACGTTCGCCCCGCAGATGATCAGGCACACCTTCTCACCCTCGCGCGGCACGTAGGCGCCGGTCTGCAGCGCCGCCAGCGGCAGCGCGGCGGCCGGTTCCACGGCGAGCTTCAGCTCCTTCCACAGCCACTGCTGGGCGGCGCGGATCGCGTCGTCGGACAGCAGCAGCGCGTCGCGCACCTGCTGCTGCGTGATCTCCCAGGCGATGGCGCCGATGCGGCGCGCGCCGAGCGAATCGGCCGCGATGCCGCCGACGTCCACGTCGACCGGCTCGCCGGCCTCGCGGGCGCGGAACAGCGTCGGGGCCTTCTCGGGCTCGAGTGCCACCACGCGGGCGCGCTGCTCGAACCAGCCGGCCAGGCCGCCGATCAGGCCGCCGCCGCCCACGCTCACGAGCACGGCGTCGGGCAGGCCGCCCTGCGCCTCGATCTCGCGGCCCAGCGTGCCAGCGCCGGCCACCACTTCGGGCTGGTCGTAGGCGTGGGTGAGCAAGGCACCCGTTTCCTTCTGGCGCGCCAGGCAGGCGGCCAGTGCGTCGGGGTACAGCTCGCCGACCACGACCACTTCGGCGCCCAGCGCCCGCAGGCGTGCGCGCTTGGCTTCGGGCGACACGCCCGGCAGGAACACCTGGCAGGGCACGCCCAGCGCCTTGGCGGCCGCGGCGGTGGCAATGCCGGCGTTGCCGCCCGAGGCGACGATCACGCCCGCGGCGGGGATGTCGTTGGCCAGCAGGCGGTTCATCATGCCGCGGGCCTTGAAGCTGCCGCTGACCTGCATGTGCTCCAGCTTGAGCCACACTTCGGCGCCCGGCGCGGCCACGCCCAGGGCGGCGGCCGGCAGCTTCCACAGCGGCGTTTCACGCAGGAAATGGCCGGCGCGTTCGCCCAGCCTGCGGGAGGCGCTCTCGATGTCGGAGCGCCAATCGGTGTTTGTCATGATGTTCAGGAGATGTGCCCAGGGGGCGGGATGTCGTCGAGCTTGAGGCCCTTGGGAAGCGGGAACTTGATGGTTTCCTCGATGCCGTCCATCTTGCGCACCGACACGGCGCCGAAGGCGCGCACGCGCTCGATCACCTCATGCACCAGCACCTCGGGCGCCGAGGCGCCGGCGGTGAGGCCGATGCGCGACTTGCCCTCGAACCATTCGGGCTTGAGCTCGTCGGCCGAATCGACCATGTAACTCTCGGTGCCCAGGCGCTGCGCCAGCTCGCGCAGGCGGTTGCTGTTGGAGCTGGTGGGGCTGCCGACCACGATCACGAGGTCGACCTGCGGGCTCATGATCTTCACAGCGTCCTGGCGGTTCTGGGTGGCGTAGCAGATGTCCTGCTGCTTGGGCTCGCGCACGTTCGGAAAGCGCGCGCGCACGGCGGCGGCGATCTCCGCGGCGTCGTCCACGCTGAGCGTGGTCTGCGTGACCACAGCAAGCTTCTCGGTCTGCAGCGGCGACGCATTGGCCACGTCGGCCACGTCTTCCACGAGGTGGATGCCGCTCGACAGCTGCCCCATCGTGCCTTCGACCTCGGGGTGGCCCTTGTGGCCGATCATGATGAATTCGTAGCCCTCTTTCGCGAGCTTGGCCACCTCGACGTGCACCTTGGTCACGAGCGGGCAGGTGGCGTCGAAGATCGAGAAGCCGCGGTCGCGCGCCTCCTGCTCGACGGCCTTGCTCACGCCGTGCGCGCTGAACACCAGCGTGGAGCCGGGCGGCACGTCGGACAACTCTTCGATGAAGATCGCGCCCTTGGCCTTGAGCTCGTTCACCACGTAGGTGTTGTGCACGATCTCGTGGCGCACGTAGATCGGCGCGCCGAACTTGGCGAGGGCGCGCTCGACGATCTCGATGGCGCGGTCCACGCCGGCGCAGAAGCCGCGCGGCTCGGCCAACAGGACTTCTTCGATGTTCGGGTTCATAGCACGCCGATCAGCTTCACTTCGAAGGTGACCGGTTGCCCCGCGAGCGGGTGGTTGAAGTCGAAGCGCACGCCGGTCTCGTTCGACTCGACGACCGCGCCCGCGTAGCTGCCCGAGCCGTCGGGCGTGGGGAACTGCACCACATCGCCGACGGCGTACTGCTCGTCGGGGTCGCCCATCTGGGCCAGCAGCTTGCGCGCCACCCATTGCTGCATGTCGGGGTTGCGCTCGCCGAAGGCCTCGCCGGCGGGCAGCTCGAAGGTGGCGTGCGCGCCCTCTTCCATGCCCATCAGGCGCTGCTCCATGGCTGGCGAGAGCTCGCCGGTGCCCAGCGACAGCGTGGCGGGCTTGTCGGCGAAGGTGTTGATGATGTCGCCCGCCGGACCGGCCAGCCGGTAGTGCAGGGTCAGGAAGGAGCCGGAAGTCACAACTTGGGACATGGGTGCAGCGAAGGTGGGCAAAGACGAGGGAGGTGTCCCGATAAACTGGCCCTCATTTTAAGGATCGGGGCAACACCTCGCCCCGGCCCAGGTTTCAGCAGGGTTTCATGGCATTCAAGGATCTCCCTCTCGACGCCCGGCCGCGCGAAAAGCTCATCGCGCGGGGCGCCGCCGCGCTGGCCGACGCCGAGCTGCTGGCGCTGCTGCTGCGCACCGGCGTGGCCGGCAAGAACGTGCTCCAGCTGGCCCAGCAACTGCTCGAGCGTTTCGGCGGCCTGTCGGGGCTGCTGCACACCGCGCCCGATGACCTCAAGGCGGTCAAGGGCATGGGCGGCAGCGCCAAGCGCTCCGAACTCACGGCGGTGCTCGAACTGGCGCGCCGCGCCATGGGCGAGCGCCTGAAGGAGCGCACGGTGTTCGACTCGCCCGAGGCGGTCAAGCAGTACCTGCAGATGCACATCGGCTCGCGCCCGCACGAGGTGTTCGCGGTGCTCTTCCTGGACGTGCAGCACCGCCTGCTCACGCTCGAGGAGCTGTTTCGCGGCACGCTCACGCAGACCAGCGTCTACCCGCGCGAGGTCGTCACCCGCGCCCTGCACCACCAGGCCGCGGCCGTGGTGCTGGCCCACAACCACCCCAGCGGCAGCATCGAGCCCTCGCGCGCCGACGAATCGCTCACGCAGACGCTGCGCGCCGCGCTGGCGCTGGTCGACGTGCGCGTGCTCGACCACGTCATCGTGAGCCCGGGCCAGAGCTTCTCGATGGCGGAACGGGGGCTGCTCTGATGGCTTCTTCCCGTCCCCCGGCCCTGAAGAACCTGGCCGATCTCAAGCAGGTGCAGCGCGTGCTCGCCGAAACCCGCGAGCGCGAGGCCGCCGAGGCCGCCGCGCGCGCCGCGGCCGAGCGCAACCGTGCCGCCGAGAAAGACCTGTTCACGCGCGCCATCGGCGCCACCGAGCCGCTGCGCCGCAAGGCCGCCGTGGCGCTCGCGCCCGAGCCACCCGCGCCCATTCCGTTTCAGCACCAGCTCGACGAGCAGCGCGTGCTGCGCGAATCGCTGTCCGACGAGTTCGACGTGACCACGCTGCTCGACGTCGACGACGCCATGAGCTTTCGCCGCCCCGGCATCGGCACCGACATCACGGCGCGGCTGCGCAAGGGCGACTGGGCGATCCAGGGGCAGGTCGACCTGCACGGCCTGCGCAGCGACGAGGCGCGCGAGGCGCTGGGTGGCTTCATCCGCAATGCCCACAAGCAGGGGCTGCGCTGCGTGCGCGTGGTGCACGGCAAGGGCCTGGGCTCGCCCGGCAAGCAGCCGGTGCTCAAGACCAAGACGCAGCGCTGGCTGATCCAGAAGAACGAGGTGATCGCCTTCGTGCAGGCCAAGCCGGCCGAAGGCGGGGCCGGGGCGCTGGTGGTGCTGTTGGCGCCCGTGCGGCGCTGACACAGCGCCGCACGGTGCCCCGCCCTTCTTACTTGCTCAGGTCGACCTTGTAGATCGAGCGGCCCTTGCCGCTGCCGTCATCCGCGGTCAGCAGCGAGATGTTCGTCAACCCCGCATCGGTCGCGGCACTCAGTTGCCCTTGCCCCGACGTGATCGTCACGTTGCCCGCGGTCGTCACCTTGGTGAAGCGCCAGCTGCGCGCCGCGCCGTCGGCAGCGCGCGTGATCGTCTTCTTCGCCTTGATGTAGGCGATCAGCACGTCGCGGTTCGCATCGGGAGAGGCGTAGATCGTCGCGCGCCCGTCCAGCGCTGGAATGAAGCTCGCGCCGCTGGTCGCGCGGTAGTTGTTCGTGGCAATGACGAACTCCTTCGCCGGGTCGATGGGCGCGCCCAAGTACATGAGATTCCTGATGCGGCTGCCCACCGCCTGCGTCACGTCGATCTCGTACTGCATGTCGGGCGTGGTGAACATGTCGAAGTTGTAGCCCGGAAAGGTGCTGATCAGCGGCTGGTCGGTCGTGAGCGCCGGGTCGATCCTGTTGAAACGCTTGGCCGCGGCCTCGAGCCAGCCCTTGATCTCGGCGCCCGTCACCTTCACCGCGTACACCGTGTTCGGGTACAGGTACAGGTCGGCGGCGCTGAAGATCGCCAGGTTGCCCACGGCCACGTCGGTGTAGTCGCGCCCGCCCTCGAAGCCCGACTTGAAGGGCGCACTCACCGACAGCACCGGCAGGCCCGCGTACTGCGGCAGGTTGGCCTGAAGGTAGGTCTTCACGTAGTCGGCCTGGGCCTGGTTCACGATCTGGATCGCGCCCGGGTCGCCGACGTCGGCAAAGAAGGTGTTCATGCGGAAGTCGGTGGTGCCGATCGGCGTCTTCACGTAGTCGATCGCGGCCTGGTGCTGCGTGTCGACCAGCGGCGCCACGCTCGGGTCGGCGTCGACATACACGGCCTTGCCCGCGCCGTCCTTGCCGGTTTGCGTGGAGCGCGCCTCGACCAGCGTCTTGCTCTTGTCCACGCCCCAGGCCTTGCCGTCCCACACAAGCTCGAGCTTCACGAGGCCCAGCGCCTTGCCCCACGAGCTGGGCATCACGGCCGGCACGCCGTTGACGGTGCCGGCGGCGTTGTCGACACCCGCCTGCGTGTAGCCGGGCTTGGCGCCGCGGTCGGGGAACAGGCCGTGCTGGTGGCCCATCATCAGCACGTCGATGCCGGGCACCTTCGACAGGTACAGGCCCGGGCTTTCCATCGTCGGCGAGTACGGCGAGGCGTCGAGGCCGCCGTGCTGCAGCGCGACGACGATGTCGGCGCCCTTCTCGCGCAGCTCGGGCACGTAGCGCTTGGCGGCTTCGACCGCGCCTTCGGTGCGCAGCTTGCCTTCGAGAAAGCGCTTGTCCCAGTTCATGATGCCGGGCGTGGTGAAGCCGATCACGCCGACCTTCACCGGCACCGTCACGCTCTTGCCGTCCGGCGCGGTGGCCGTGAACTGCTTGGTGACGATGGTGTAGGGCGCGACGAGCGGCTTGCCGCTCTTGAGGCTGTGCACGTTGGCCACCACCATCGGGAAGCTCGGGCCCGCGCACTTCTTGCTGCCGTCCACGCCCTCGACATCGAGGCCGCCGCCGAGCACCTGGTTGAGGAAGTCCAGGCCGTAGTTGAACTCGTGGTTGCCCAGCGTGCCGGCGTCGTAGCCGGTGGCGTTCATCACCTTGTACATCGACAGCGGCTGCGTGCACGGGATGCGGCTGACCAGCGCTTCGTAGTCGGCCAGCGCGGTGCCCTGGATGGTGTCGCCGTTGTCGAACAGCATCGTGTTCGCGAACTCCTTGCGCGCGGCGCTGATGAGCGTCGCGGTGCGCTCGTAGCCGTACGACTTGTCTTCGGCGAGCTTGAAGTAGTCGTAGCTGCGCACGTTGAAGTGCAGGTCGGTCGTTTCGAGCAGCGCGACCGTGGTGCGCGTGCCGGCGGCCACAGGCGCCGGGGCGGGTGCGGGCGCAGGGGGCGGAACGATCGGGGGGAACGTGGTGCCGCCTCCGTTGCCACCGCCACAGGCGGTGAGCACGGCGGCCAGGACGGCGGCACAGGTGGACATGGGGGCGAGGCGCGCCAGCGACGCGGCCACTGCGTTGTTCATCGAGAGGTCTCCCTGCGGATATGAGGAAGGACCAGTCTCCGAAAGCAGGGTGACAGACCGGTGAATCCGGGCCTGCCGTGCAGCGCCGTTGCGACAGCAGTTACGCCAGGTGATTCTTTAGTGGTACCGCCGCGTCCGCCACCGCTTCGGGCGCGGGGCTGCGGCCCGCTTCGAGCAGCTTGCGGCTCATCATGTGATCGACCGGCGCGTTCACCGATTCGACGCACACGAGCTGGCCGTCGACGTAGTGGAACAGCGAGAACGCCTCGGGCTTCGGCCCCGCGCGGCGCACGCTCACCAGGCCCGGCGTGCCTTCGGCAGGCATGAGGCCCGCCATCTGCAGGCGCAGGCCGCCCTGGTCGGACCAGAACCACGCGACCGCGTCGTGATCGCGCGCGGCGCCGGTCAGCGTGGCCACCGCCGTGCGCGCCTGGTCGTTCGCGTTTTGCACCGATTCGAGCCGCAGCGCGCGGCCCGCGCGGCGGTCGGGGAAGCGCGTGCAGTCGCCCACCGCGAGCACGTCGGCCGCGCTGGTCTGCATGTGGCCGTCGACCACGATGCCGTCGGCGCACTCGAGGCCCGCGGCCTGCGCGAGCGCGGTCTCGGGCACCGCGCCGATGCCCAGCAGCAGCAGGTCGATCGGCTGCTTCACGCCGTTGACCTCGACCGACACGAGCCGGTCGCCCACGACTTCGAAGGCGCCGGTCTGCGCGCCCAGCACGATGTCGATGCCGGCCGCACGGTGCGTGGCCAGCACGTGCGCCGACAGCTCGGGCGACACGGCGCGGCCCAGCAGGCGCGGCGCGCATTCGATCACCTGCACGCGCTTGCCCAGCGCCTGCGCGGTGGCCGCCACTTCGAGGCCGATGAAGCCGCCGCCCAGCACCGTGACCTGCTGCGCCTCCGCCAGCCGCGTGCGCAGGCGATGCGCCTCGTCGGCGGCGCGCAGGCTCGCGACGTTCTCCAGGCCTTGCGGCAGGCCGGGCATCTGGCGCGCGCGCGTGCCGGTGGCCAGCACCAGGCGCTCCCACGGCAGCACCGCGCCCGAGCGCAGCGTGACGGTGTGCGCCTCGCGGTCGATGGCCACGGCGGCGTCGCCCAGGTGCAGCGTGATGCCCGCTTCGCGGTACCAGTCGGCGGCCTTGTGCGGCTGCGTGGTTTCTTCGGCGCTCTTGAGGAAGGCCTTCGACAGCGGCGGACGGTGATAGGGCTCGCAGGCCTCTTCGCAGACCAGGTGCACGCGCGCGCCCTGCCCGGCTTCCGCCAGGCCCGCGCAGAGCTGGGCCGCGGCGTGGCCGCCGCCGATGATGACGATGGAATTCATGGACAAAGATCCTTCGAGTCGTTGTGTATGTGGTTCATTCGACGGCCTGGCCCCTTCGTGGAACACCGCGGAACCGGCTTTGCCGGGCCGCTGGTGTTGCCCCCGGCAGGGGGTTGGCGAAGCGACACGAAGTGCGCGTAGCCTGGGGGCGAGCCTGATCTATTCGCCGCGGTTGCGCATCCAGTCGGCGGTTTTGAAGAAGGAGTCGCGCAGGCGTGCGCGCAGGTCTTCAGGCACGTCGGTCTCGCCCATCGCCTGGTCCATGCAGGCCAGCCACTGGTCGCGTTCCTTGATGCCGATGGTGTGGCCGCCGATGGCCTGCGGCAGGTGCCGCGCGCGCAGCATCGGATGGCCGAAGCGGTCGGTGTAGTGGGCGGGGCCGCCGAGCCAGCCGCACAGGAACCAGAACAGGCGCTGGCGCGCGTTGTCCAGGTCGGTGCCGTGCACGGCGCGCAGTTGCGCGTAGGCCGGCTCGAGGTCCATCAGATCGTAGAAGCGCTCGACCAGCGCCTCCACCTTCGGCTCGCCGCCGATCCACTCGAAGGGCGTGCCGGCGGGCGGTTTGTCTTGAATCTGCATGAAAGCGAGTATCCCTTCGGGGGCACTCTAGAGTTGGATCAGATCGGGAATGCCCACATCGGTGCTCACGTCGGCCGTGTAGTCCACGCCGTCGACGGCAAAGCCGAACAGGCGCAGGAACTCGGTCTTGTAGCCCGCGAAATCGGTCAGCTCGTTGAGGTTCTCGCCGGTGACCTGCGGCCACAGTTCCTGCACGCGGGCCTGCACCTGCGGCGCCAGTTCCTTGTAGTCGGCGCGCAGGCGGCCTTCGTCGTCCAGGTGCGGCGTGGCGCCGTACAGGCTGTCCGCGTACAGGCCGTGCACCTGCTCGATGCAGCCCTCGTGCGTGCCTTCGGCCTTCATCACCTTGAACAGCAGCGACAGGTACAGCGGCATCATCGGAATGGCCGAGCTGGCCTGCGTGACCACCGCCTTCAGCACCGACACGCGCGCGTCGCCGCCCTTGGCGGCCAGCTGGGCGCGGATGTCCAGCACCTTCTCGTCCAGATCCTTCTTGGCGGCGCCGATGGAGCCGTTCCAGTAGATGTCGTGGGTGATCTGCTCGCCCAGGTAGGTGAAGGCCGTGGTCTTGGCACCGTCGGCCAGCACGCCGGCCTGCTGCAGCGCGTCGATCCACATCTGCCAGTCTTCGCCGCCCATGACGGCCACGGTGTTGTCGATCTCTTCCTGCGTGGCGGGCTCGAGCACCGATTCCTTCACGGTCCCGCTGTCGGTGTCCAGGCCGCGCAGCGTCACGGCCTTGCCGATGGGCTTGAGCACGGAGTTGAAGACCTGGCCCGTCTTGGGGTGCGTGCGGCGCGGCGCGGCCAGGCTGTAGACCACGAGGTCGACCTGGCCGAGGTCGGCGCGGATGGTCTCGATGGCCTGCTGCTTCACCGCGTCGGAAAAGCCGTCGCCGTTGATCGTCTTGGCGTAGCGCCCTTCGGCCGTGGCGGCGCGGTGGAAGGCGGCGGTGTTGTACCAGCCGGGCGAGCCGGGCTTGGTCGCGCTGCCCGCGCGTTCGAAGCACACGCCCAGCGTGTCGGCGCCGCAGCCGAAGGCCGCGGTGATGCGCGCGGCCACGCCGTAGCCGGTGGACGCGCCGATCACCAGCACGCGCTTGGCGCCGCCCGCGATGGGGGGCCTGGCTTTGACGTACGCGATCTGTTGCCGGACATTGGCTTCGCAGCCCACGGGGTGGGTGGTGACGCAGATGAAGCCGCGCACGCGGGGTTGGATGATCATGAAAAGCTCGCTCGGTAAGACATTCGGGGGACGGCGGCGGGGCACGTCGCGGCGTCGCGAATTTAACCCAGCCGGCAACAGGCCGATTCATCAGCCCCATATGCATATGTCGATTGACGATTTAATAATCTTGGGTTTTATTGATATGGTTCCGGCCTGAATTTCACTCTGGAGAGAGGACGATCCCCACCATGCGCCACACCCTGCTTGCCGCGGCCCTTGCCGCTTCCGCCCTGCTGACCGGCGTTGCCGCCCACGCGGACCAGCTCGCCGACATCAAGAAGAAGGGCGAACTCGTGGTCGGCGTGCTCGGCACCGACGAGCCCGCCACCTTCATCGATCCGAAGACGCGCCAGATCGTCGGCTACGAGGTCGACCTGGTGAACGCCATCGCCAAGAAGATCGGCGTGAAGCCGGTGCTCAAGCAGATCGCCGTGGCCGCGCGCATTCCCGAGCTGCAGCAGGGCCACGTGGACCTGGTGGCCGCCGGCCTCACGCACAACAAGGAGCGCGAGGCGCAGATCGACTTCTCGCTCACCACCTTCGTGACCGGCCAGAAGGCCATCGTGAAGAAGACCAGCGGCATCACCGAGGTGCCGCAGCTCGGCGGCAAGAAGGTGCTGACCATCCGCGGCGGCACGCAGGAGCCCAACATCCGCAAGGCCGTGCCCACCGCCGAGGTCGTGACCTTCGACACCAGCCAGCAGGCCTTCCAGGCGCTGCAGCAGGGCAAGGGCGTGGGCTACGTGGACGACGAGGCTGCACTGCTGCGCAGCTACGCCAAGCTGGGCCCGCAGAAGGCGCAGTACGTGGTGCTCAAGCAGAACCTGAGCACCGAGTCGCTGGCCATCGGCATCAAGAAGGGTGAGAGCGGCCTGAAGACGGTGGTGGACGACACGCTGCGCGAACTCGAGAAGTCGGGCGAGGCGCAGAAGATCTTCCTCAAGTGGTACGGCCCGAACACCGCGTCGGGCTTCCAGACGCGCGACTTCAAGCTCGAGACCGACAAGATCGACTGAGCCCGCGCGCTCGGCACACCAGGGGCGGGCCGCCATGCGACCCGCCCTTCGCTTTTGAGCGGCACGGCGCGCATGCGTACCATGTGCGCCCCGGCGCCTTTCGCCGTGCCTCCCGTTTCCCATGCCCCTGTTCGACTATTCGCTGCTGCTGACCGGCCAGTACCACGACATGCTGGTCGCGGGCCTGTGGCTGTCGCTGCAGCTGCTCGCGGTCTCGCTCGTCTTCGCGCTGCCGCT
Source organism: Variovorax sp. V118 (assembly GCF_041154445.1). Lineage (GTDB taxonomy): Bacteria > Pseudomonadota > Gammaproteobacteria > Burkholderiales > Burkholderiaceae_C > Variovorax > Variovorax boronicumulans. Next base: position 4,339,946 of record NZ_AP028663.1, read on the forward strand.
GGCGCTGGTGGTGGCGCTGCTGCGGCTCTCGCCGCTGGCGCCGCTGCGCTGGCTCGGCTTTGCGTACGTGGAATCGATCCGCAACATCCCGCTGCTGGCCCACATGCTGTTCTGGTATTTCGGCGCACCCGAGCTGCTGCCCGAAGGCCTGAAGACCTGGCTCTATGAAGGCCACATCGAGGCCTACAGCGCGATCGTGGCGCTGTCGCTGTACACGGCGGCCTTCATGGCGGAGGACATCCGCAGCGGCATCCGCTCGATCCCGGCCGTGCAGTTCGAGGCCGGCCGCGCGCTGGGTTTCAGCTTCCTGGCCACCATGCGCCGCGTGGTGCTGCCGCAGGCGCTGCGCGTGACCGTGCCGCCGCTCATCTCGCAGACCCTGAGCCTGTGGAAGAACACCTCGATCGCCACCGTGATCGGCGTGGCCGAGCTGATGTACCAGGCCGGGCAGGTCGAGAGCGCGACCTTCCGCAGCTTCGAGTCGTTCGCGTTCGCGAGCGCGGCTTATCTGACGGTGTCGCTGGCGATCACCGGATTGGCCACCTGGTACCACCACCGCTTCCCGGTGCGGACCATCTGAAGGCGGTGCGCTGATGCTCGAAATCATCAACGACTACTGGGTCTACTTTCTCATCGGCCAGTACCCGAACGGCCCGCTCGGCGGCCTGGTGCTCACGCTGCTGCTGGCCTCGTGCGGGCTGGTGCTCGCGCTGCCGCTGGGCATCGTGCTCGGCCTGGCGCGCGTGAGCCCGTGGCGCTGCGTGCGCTGGCCCGTCACGGCGCTGGTGTTCGTGGTGCGCGGCCTGCCGCTGCTGATGGTGATCTTCTGGGCCTACTTCTTCCTGCCCAGCGTCACGGGCGTGAAGACCGACCAGTTCACCACCATGCTGATCGCGCTCGTGATCTTCGATGCTGCCTACCTCGCCGAGATCGTGCGCGCCGGCATCCAGGGCCTGCCGCGCGGGCAGATGGAAACCGCGCGCGCGCTCGGCCTGAGCTACTTCGGCGCGATGCGCCTCGTGGTGCTGCCGCAGGCGCTGCGCAGCATGCTGCCCTCGCTGGTGAACCAGTTCGTCTCGACCATCAAGGAGACCTCGCTGGGCTACATCATCGGGCTGGCCGAGGTGTCGTTCATCGCCACGCAGATCAACACGCAGGTGTTCACCAAGCCGGCGCAGATCTACCTGATCCTGGGCCTGACCTACTTCATCCTGTGCTTCGGCCTCTCGCGCTTCGCCTACTGGCTGGAGCGCCGGCTCGCGCGCCGCGGCCTTCCCGCCGCCACCCTCAAGGTGCCCGCATGATCGAACTCGAAAAAGTCAACAAGTGGTACGGCAGCTACCACGCGCTGGTCGACGTGACCGAGACCATCCACAAGGGCGAGGTGGTCGTGGTGTGCGGGCCCTCGGGCTCGGGCAAGTCGACGCTGATCCGCACCTTCAACCGGCTGGAGCCGATCCAGTCGGGCCGCATCACGCTCGACGGGCAGGACATCCATGCGCCCGGCCTGGACGTGAACGCGTTCCGCTCGCGCATCGGCTTCGTGTTCCAGCAGTTCAACCTGTTCCCGCACCTCAGCGTGCTGCAGAACTGCACCATGGCGCCGATGCAGCTGCACGGCCTGTCGCGCAAGGAGGCCGACGCGCGCGCGATGGCGCTGCTGGAGCGCGTGGGCCTCGCGAACAAGGCCAACGCGTGGCCCGGCGAGCTGTCGGGCGGCCAGCAGCAGCGCGTGGCCATTGCGCGCGCGCTCGCCATGAAGCCGCCGTTGATGCTCTTCGACGAGCCCACCAGCGCGCTCGACCCCGAGATGGTCGGCGAGGTGCTGCTGGTGATGCGCGACCTCACGCGCGACGGCATGACCATGGTGTGCGTGACGCACGAGATGGGCTTCGCGCGCGAGGTGGCCGACCGCGTGCTCTTCATGGACCAGGGCCAGGTGCTCGAACGCGCCACGCCCGACGATTTCTTCAACCGCCCGCAGCACCCGCGTGCGCAGCAGTTTTTGTCCGACATCCGTTCGCCTTTTTCGAGAAGCGCATGACCGACTCCTCCCTCCCCCTCATCGACGTCGCCCCGCTGGTGGCCGGCACGCCCGAACGCGCACGCGTGGCGGCGCAGATCGGCGACGCCTGCCGCGCGCACGGCTTCTTCTACGTCACGGGCCACGGCGTCGACGCCGCGCTGATCCAGCGGCTCGAAGACCTGAGCCACCGCTTCTTCGACCTGCCCGAGGAAACCAAGATGCAATGGCGCATGGCCCTCGGCGGCCGCGCCTGGCGCGGCTTCTTCCCGCGCGGCGGCGAGCTGACCTCGGGCCGGCCCGACTGGAAGGAAGGCCTGTACCTGGGCACCGAGCTGCCCGCCGACCACCCGCTGGTGCTGGCGAAGACGCCGGTGCACGGGCCGAATCTCTTTCCCGACGTGCCGGACTTTCGCGAGACCATCCTCGCGTACATGGACGCCGTCACGCAGCTGGGCCACCGGCTCATGGAAGGCATCGCGCTGAGCCTCGGCCTGCCCGCGGGCTATTTTGCAGAGCGCTACACGGGCGACCCGCTGATCCTGTTCCGCCTCTTCAACTACCCGACGCAGGCCGTGCCCGAGGGGCTGGACGTGCAATGGGGCGTGGGCGAGCACACCGACTACGGCCTGCTCACGATCCTGCACCAGGACACGGTGGGCGGCCTCGCGGTGCACACGCCGGGCGGCTGGATCGACGCCCCGCCGGTGCCCGGCGCCTTCGTCTGCAACATCGGCGACATGCTCGACCGCATGACCGGCGGGCTCTACAAGTCGACGCCGCACCGCGTGAAGCGCAACACCTCGGGCCGCGACCGGCTGTCGTTCCCGCTGTTCTTCGACCCGAACTTCGAGGCCCGCGTGCAGCGCATCGAGGGCCTGGCCGGCGCCGACGCACTGGACGACAGCGCCGAGCGCTGGGACCGCGCCAACGTGCACGCCTTCAGCGGCCGCTACGGCGACTACCTGCTGGCCAAGGTGTCGAAGGTGTTCCCGCAGTTGCGGGACGAAGTGCTCTGAACTGAACTGAACACGGGCCCTGACTTCGTCAGGGAAACCAGCGCGGCACGTGCGGCATCGCGTCGTGCAGCGAATCGAGCACCTGGAAGGCCTGCGCGACGATCGCCTCGGGCGGGTGCTTGAGGTCGGGCACGACCACCACGCGCATGCCGGCGGCCAGCGCGGCCTTGGCGCCGTTCTCGCTGTCTTCGAAGGCCACGCAATCGGCAGGGTCCACGCCCAGGCGCTCGGCCGCGAGGCGGTACAGCGCCGGGTCGGGCTTGGCGCGCGCGACTTCGTCGCCGCCCGCGAAGGCCTCGAAGTGGTGGAGCACGTCGAGGCTGCCCAGGCAGGCCGCGATCTGCCCGCGCGTGGACGACGAAGCCACCGCGCAGCGCGTGCCGCGACCGCGCAAGGCGGCGAGCAGCTCGGCGGCGCCGGGCTTGATGGGAAAGAGCGGCCGGGCATCGCCGTCGGCGCGTTCCAGCTGCAGCGCGGCGGTCACCTGCGTCGCCGCGTGCTGGTAGGCGGCGGGGCCGCCGAGCAGCGCGGCAAGGATCTGCTTCGATTCGCTCATGGCCAGCCCCACGCATTGCAGGTACTGGGCGTGCGAAAGCTCGACATCGAGCGTGCGGGCCGCGGCGATCCAGGCGGCCATGATGGGGCGCTCCGAATCGATCAGCAGCCCATCCATGTCAAAAATGGCGGCGGTGAACATCGAGGCGAATCCTAAGCGAGCGCGCACCGGTCCCGTGGCGGCCATGAAAAAAGGGGCCATCGGCCCCTTTTTTCGAGAAACGGCAGCGCTGCCGTTCAGTCCCGCGCCAGCGCCCGGTTCAGCCCCAGCGCCGCCAGCGTGCCGAGCGCGCCCGACAGCAGGTAGATGCTCACGAAGGCCAGGCCGAAGTGCGCCGACAGGCCCAGGGCGACCAGCGGGGCAAAGGCCGCGCCGATGAGCCAGGCCAGGTCGGCCGTGAGGGCCGCGCCCACGTAGCGGTACTTGGGCGCGAAGTTGGAGGTCACGGCGCCGGCCGCCTGGCCGTACGACAGGCCCAGCAGCGCAAAGCCCAGCACGATGAAGATGTCCTGGCCGATGCGTCCGCCGTCGAGCAGCGTGGGCGCGAAGCCGCTGAACACGGCGATCATGGCGGCCAGGCCGCCGAGCGTGAAGCGACGGCCGATGCGGTCGGCGATCAGGCCCGAGGCCACGATGCCGATGGCGCCGAACACCGCGCCGACCATCTGCACGATCAGGAACTCGGTGATCGACTGGTCGGAGTACAGCGAGATCCACGACAGCGGGAACACCGTGATCAGGTGGAACAGCGCGTAGCTGGCCAGCGCGGCGAACGCGCCGATCAGCAGGTTGGCGCCCTGCGAACGGGTCAGCTCGACCACGCTGGTGGGCTGCAGCTCGCGCTCTTCGAGCAGGCGCGCGTACTCGTCGGTGGCCACCAGGCGCAGGCGCGCGAACAGCGCCACCACGTTGATTGCGAAGGCCACGTAGAAGGTGTAGCGCCAGCCCCAGTCGAGGAAGTCGGCCAGCGGCAGGCTGGAATACAGGTACGCGAACAGCGCGCTGGCCAGGAAGAAGCCCAGCGGTGCGCCCAGCTGGCCCAGCATGGCGTACCAGCCGCGCTTGTTGGGCGGTGCGTTCAGCGCCAGCAGCGACGGCAGGCCGTCCCACGAGCCGCCCAGTGCCAGGCCCTGGGCAAAGCGGAAGATCGACAGCAGCACGATGGCCGTGAAGCCGATGCTCGCGTAGCCCGGCAGGAAAGCGATGCCGGCGGTGGAGGTGCCCAGCAGGAACAGCGCAATCGTCAGCTTGGTCTCGCGCCCGAAGCGCCGCTGGATCGCCATCGAGATCACGGTGCCGAAGGGGCGCGCGATGAAGGCGAACGAGAAGATCACGAAGGCCCAGAGCACGCCTTCCAGGCGCTGCTCGAAGGGGAAGAACACCGCCGGGAACACCAGCACCGAGGCGATGCCGTAGACGAAGAAGTCGAAATACTCGGAGGCGCGGCCGATGACCACGCCGACCGCGATCTCGCCCGGGGCGATGTGCGAATGGTCGGCGTCTGCGGCGCGGGCGCCGCCTTCGGTCGGGTGCGACACAGGCTGGGCGCCTGGTGGACTGATGCTGGACGTCGTCATCTTGCTAGCTGGCTGGCTGTAATTCGGGTGTCATGCCGGGGCACGACACAGGGGAAATTCTGGACACCCTGTAGCGTCTCACCGAATTGCGTTTACCGCCATAGGACAAAACGTCCAATAGGCGGAATCCCTTGGGCGGCGTAGATTGCAGGGTCATTTTTGCGCGGCCTTCGCACTTTCCTCTCCCGGCATGCACATCCTCAAGACCCTTCGCCGAGCACTTCTGCTGCTTTCCGCCATTTTCCTGGCGGGCTGCAACACAGTGCTGTTGAACCCCTCCGGCGACATCGCCAACCAGCAGGGACGCCTGATCGTCGTCTCCACGGTGCTGATGCTGATCATCATCATTCCGGTGATCGCCCTGACCATCTTCTTTGCCTGGCGCTATCGCCAGTCGAACAAGGAGGCCACCTACAGCCCCGACTGGGACCACTCCACGCAGCTCGAGCTGGCGATCTGGGCCGCGCCGCTCCTGATCATCATCGCGCTGGGCGCGATCACCTGGATCAGCACCCACACGCTGGACCCGTACCGCCCGCTGAGCCGCCTGGACGCGCAGCGCCCGATTCCCGCCGAAACCAAGCCGCTGGTGGTCGAGGTGGTGGCGCTGGACTGGAAGTGGCTCTTCATCTACCCCGAGCAGGGCATCGCCACGGTGAACGAGCTGGCCGCCCCGGTGGACCGCCCGATCAGCTTCAAGATCACGGCCTCGTCGGTCATGAACTCCTTCTTCATCCCCGCGCTGGCCGGCCAGATCTATGCCATGCCGGGCATGGAGACCAAGCTGCACGCGGTGATCAACAAGCCGGGCGAGTTCGACGGCTTCTCCGCCAACTACAGCGGCGCGGGCTTCTCGGGCATGCGCTTCAAGTTCCACGGCCTGAGCCATGACGGCTTCGACCAGTGGGTGGCCAAGGTCAAGACCGGCAAAGAGGGCGAACTGACCCGCGAGCAGTACAAGAAGCTCGAAGTGCCGAGCGAGCGCGAGCCCGTGCGCCACTACGCCGCGGTCGACCCGGCCCTGTACGACGCCATCCTGAACCTGTGCGTCGACCGCAACAAGATGTGCATGAAGGAAATGATGGCCATCGACGCCGACGGCGGCCTGGGCAAGCCCGGCGCCTTCAACGTCGCCACCAAGCAGGCCTGGCAGGCCGACTCCCTCGACACGCCCAAGCGCAAGTACGTCACCGCGATGTGCACCACCGAAGACTAAGATGTTGCAGAACCTAGACCTGACGAAGCTCGTCTTCGGCCGCCTCTCCTGGGAGGCGATTCCCCTTCACGAGCCCATCCTGCTCGTGACCTTCGCGGCCGTGATCCTGGGCGGCCTGGCGCTGCTGGGCGCCGTGACCTACTTCAAGCTGTGGGGCACCTTGTGGCGCGACTGGATCACCAGCATCGACCACAAGAAGATCGGCATCATGTACATCATCCTGGGCCTGGTGATGCTGCTGCGCGGCTTCGCCGACGCGCTGATGATGCGGGCCCAGCAGGCCGTCGCCTTCGGCGACAACGCGGGCTTTTTGCCGCCGCACCACTACGACCAGATCTTCACCGCCCACGGCGTGATCATGATCTTCTTCGTGGCGATGCCGCTGGTCACGGGCCTCATGAACTTCGTGGTGCCGCTGCAGATCGGCGCGCGCGACGTGGCCTTCCCGTTCCTGAACAACTTCAGCTTCTGGATGACCACCTTCGGCGCCGGCCTCGTGATGGCGTCGCTGTTCGTCGGCGAGTTCGCCAAGACCGGCTGGCTGGCGTACCCGCCGCTGTCGGGCATCCTGTTCAGTCCTGACGTGGGGGTCGATTACTACATCTGGTCCTTGCAGATCGCGGGGGTGGGCACATTGCTATCGGGCGTGAACCTGCTGGCCACCATCGTGAAGATGCGCGCGCCCGGCATGACCATGATGAAGATGCCCGTCTTCACGTGGACCGCCCTGTGCACCAACGTGCTGATCGTGGCCGCCTTCCCGGTGCTCACGGCCGTGCTGGCCCTGCTGTCGCTCGACCGTTATGTCGGCACCAACTTCTTCACGAACGACATGGGCGGCAACGCCATGATGTACGTGAACCTGATCTGGATCTGGGGCCACCCCGAGGTGTACATCCTGATCCTGCCGGCCTTCGGCATCTTCTCGGAAGTGGTCTCCACCTTCTCGGGCAAGCGCCTGTTCGGCTACGCCTCGATGGTGTACGCCACGGTCGTGATCACGATCCTGTCGTACCTCGTGTGGCTGCACCACTTCTTCACCATGGGCTCCGGCGCCAGCGTGAACTCGTTCTTCGGCATCACGACGATGATCATCTCGATCCCGACGGGGGCGAAGATCTTCAACTGGCTCTTCACCATGTACCGCGGCCGCATCCGTTTCGAGCTGCCCATGATGTGGACCATCGGCTTCATGATCACCTTCGTGATCGGCGGCATGACCGGCGTGCTGCTGGCCGTGCCCCCGGCCGACTTCGTGCTGCACAACAGCCTGTTCCTCATTGCCCACTTCCACAACGTGATCATCGGCGGCGTGCTGTTCGGCATGCTGGCGGGCATCACCTACTGGTTCCCGAAGGCCTTCGGCTACAAGCTCGACCCGTTCTGGGGCAAGTGCTCGTTCTGGTTCTGGATCGTCGGTTTCTGGATGGCCTTCATGCCGCTGTACATCCTGGGCCTGATGGGCGTCACGCGCCGCATGAGCCATTTCCAGGACATGTCGCTGCAGATCTGGTTCCAGGTCGCCGCCTTCGGCGCGGTGCTGATCGCGCTGGGCATCGCCTCGTTCCTGATCCAGCTGGTGGTGAGCTTCATCCGCCGCGAGTCGCTGCGCGACACCACGGGCGACCCGTGGAACGGCCGCACGCTGGAGTGGTCGACCTCGTCGCCGCCGCCGGCCTACAACTTCGCGTTCACGCCGCGCGTGCATGACAACGACGCCTGGACCGACATGAAGGCCCGCGGCTACCAGCGTCCGCTGGACGGCTTCAGCCCCGTGCACATGCCCAAGAACACGGCCGCCGGCTTCGTCATCGCGGCGCTGAGCGCGGTGTGCGGCTTTGCCCTGATCTGGCAGATGTGGCTCGTGGCCGGCATCGGCTTCGTGGCCATGCTGGCCGCGATCATCGCCCACACCTTCAACTACAAGCGCGACTACTACATCCCCGCGGAAGAAGTCGTTCGCACCGAAGAAGCACGCACGCGCCTGCTGGCCACCGCCCATGTCTGATACCACCGCCCTCCCCTCCCGGAACGCGAACGCACCGGCGTTCGACCTGTTCCACGTCCGCAACGAGGACCACCACCCCGAGAACGGCACGCTGCTGGGCTTCTGGCTCTACCTGATGAGCGACTGCCTCATCTTCGCCTGCCTGTTCGCGGTGTACGGCGTGCTGGGCCGCAACTACGCGGCCGGCCCCTCGGGCGCCGACCTGTTCGACCTGCCGCTGGTGGCGATGAACACCTCGCTGCTGCTGCTGTCGTCGATCACCTACGGCTTCGCGATGCTCGAGATGCAGCGCAAGCGCATGGGCGGCGTGCTGCTGTGGCTGGGCATCACCGGCCTTCTCGGCCTGGGCTTCATCGGCCTGGAGCTGTACGAGTTCGCGCACCTGCTGCACGAAGGCGCCGGCCCGCAGCGCAGCGCGTTCCTGTCGTCGTTCTTCGCGCTGGTGGGCACACACGGCCTGCACGTGAGCTTCGGCATCATCTGGCTGGTCGTGCTGATGGTCCAGCTGCCCAAGCACGGCTTCACCGCCGCCAACCGCCGCCGCCTGATGTGCCTGTCGATGTTCTGGCACTTCCTGGACGTCGTGTGGATCGGCGTCTTCACCTTTGTCTACCTCATGGGATCGATGGCATGAGCGCCCCCGCACACACCGCCACCGCCGCGCACGGCGGCCACGGCGCACACGACAGCCACGGTCACGGCGACCACCACGACGACGGCCCCGTCAGCCACAGCACCTTCAAGGGCTACATGACCGGCTTCGTGCTGGCCGTGATCCTGACCGCGATCCCGTTCTGGCTCGTGATGGGCAAGGTGATCGCCAACCCGAGCACCACCGCGCTCGTCATCCTCGGCTTCGCCGTGGTGCAGATCGTGGTCCACATGGTGTACTTCCTGCACATGGACGCCAAGTCCGAAGGCGGCTGGAACATGCTGGCGCTGATCTTCACGCTGGTGCTCGTGGTCATCACGCTGGCCGGGTCGCTGTGGGTCATGTATCACATGAACACCAACATGATGCCAGCCATGGTCCACGACATGAAGAACATGCCCTGATGGCCTCGGCCGCCCGCCCGCGCTCCGTTGTCACGCGTGCGGCGCTGGCGGTCTGCGCCCTCCTGGCCTTTGCCGGCTTTCTTGCGCTCGGCACCTGGCAGGTCGAGCGCAGGGCCTGGAAGCTCGATCTCATCGCCCGCGTCGACCAGCGCGTGCACGCCCCGGCCGCCGACGCGCCGGCGCGATCCGAATGGCCCACGGTCAACGCGGCCAACGACGAATACCGGCACGTGCGCCTTCGCGGCACGTTCCTCCATGACAAGGAAGCGCTGGTGCAGGCCAGCACCCGGCTCGGCGCCGGCTTCTGGGTGCTGACGCCGCTGCGCAGCGCCGACGGCAGCGTCGTGCTCGTCAACCGCGGCTTCGTGCCGCCTGAAGCGCGCGAGCGCGCGGCGCGCACCGCCCCCGAGCCCCAGGGCGACACCACCGTGGCCGGCCTGCTGCGCCTGACCGAACCCAAGGGCGGCTTCCTGCGCACGAACGATCCCGCGGCCGACCGCTGGTTCTCGCGCGACGTGCAGGCCATTGCCGCCGCGCGCGGCCTGGCCGACGTGGCGCCCTACTTCGTCGACGCCGAGGCCGGCGCTGCGCCCGCACAGGCCGCGCCCACGTGGCCGGCGGGCGGCCTGACGGTCATCGCCTTTCCCAACAGCCACCTCGTCTACGCCCTCACCTGGTACGGGCTGGCGCTGATGGTGCTCGGCGCCTATGGGTTCGTGTGGCGCGACGACCGGCGCCGACGGGCATCGCAAGACGGCAACGGCGAAAATGCACCGCATGCCGACGCCGCACGCCCCGACCCCGCCGATGCCCGCCGCGACTGACAAGCTGGTCGCGGTCGCCGGCGAGCTGCACGCCCCGCGCGCGGGCGTGGCGAGCCTGGACAACGCCATCGGCCACCAGAACATGCAGCAGCTGATCCAGCTGCGCTGGTTCGCCGTGGTCGGGCAGGTGGCCACCATCCTCGTGGTGCACTACGGCTTCGGCATCCGCCTGCCGCTGAACCACATGCTGCAGGTGCTCACCTGCCTGGCCCTGTTCAACATGGTGAGCCTGCTGCGCCTGCGCATCCATGGCCGCGTGACCAACGAAGAGCTGTTCGTCGCGCTGCTGGTCGACGTGGCCACGCTCACGGCCCAGCTGTACCTCAGCGGCGGCGCCACCAACCCCTTCGTCTTCCTGTACCTGCTGCAGGTGATCCTGGGCGCGGTGCTGCTCAAGGCCTGGTCGACCTGGACCATCGTGGTCATCACCGGCCTGTGCTTCGCGGGCCTGGCGCTGTTCTCGCGCCCGCTGCCCTTGCCGCTGGACCACGACCGCGGCCTGTGGAGCCCCTACGTGCAGGGCATGCTGGTGTGCTTCGCGCTCAACGCGGCGCTGCTGGTGGTCTTCATCACCCGCATCAGCCGCAACCTGCGCGTGCGCGACGCGCGGCTGGCCGACCTGCGCCAGCGCGCCTCCGAAGAAGAACACATCGTGCGCATGGGCCTGCTGGCCTCGGGCGCGGCGCACGAGCTGGGCACGCCGCTGGCCACGCTGGCCGTGATCCTGGGCGACTGGCGCCGGCTGCCGCACTTCAGCTCCGACCCCGAGCTGCTGCAGGAAGTGGCCGAGATGGAAGTGCAGATCCAGCGCTGCAAGAGCATCGTGAGCGGCATCCTGCTGTCGGCCGGCGAGACGCGCGGCGAGTCGTCCGAAGAAACCACCGTGCGCACCTTCCTGGACGACCTCGTCGAAGAATGGCGCACCACGCGCCCGGTCGAGGAGTTCGACTACGAGAACCTCTTCGGGCAGGACCTGCCCATGGTCTCCGACTCGGCCATCAAGCAGATGGTGTGCAACGTGCTCGACAACGCGCTCGAGGCCTCGCCGCACTGGCTGCGCCTGGAAGCCACGCACGACGCCGACGCGCTCACCATCACCGTCACCGACGCGGGCCCTGGCTTCATGCCGGCCATCCTCGCGGAGTTCGGCAAGCCCTACCAGTCGAGCAAGGGACGTCCCGGCGGCGGGCTGGGCCTGTTCCTCGTCGTGAACGTGGCGCGCACGCTGGGCGGACGCGTCGCCGTGCGCAACCGCCCCGAGGGCGGCGCCATCGTGACCATCACGCTGCCGCTGGCGGCCATCGTGCTCGAAGAGGACGAGGAAGCAGCAACCACCCTCGCGGACAACGCCGCGCCCCCAGCCCCGAGCAGCCCATGACCCACACACCCGACACCGCCGAGGTCCGCCAGCTGCTGATCGTCGAGGACGACGAGGCCTTCGCGCGCACGCTCGCGCGCTCCTTCGAGCGGCGCGGCTACGTCGTGCTGCATGCGCGCAACCTCGAGGAGGTGGAAGCGCTGCTCGAGGAAGGCGACGGCCCCTCGCCCGGCTACGCGGTGGTCGACCTGAAGCTCAACGGCGAGGCCTCGGGCCTGGCCTGCGTGCAGATGCTGCACCGGCACGACGCCGAAATGCTGATCGTGGTGCTCACCGGCTTCGCGAGCATCGCCACCGCCGTCGAGGCCATCAAGCTCGGCGCCTGTCACTACCTGGCCAAGCCCTCGAACACCGACGACATCGAGGCCGCCTTCGGCCGCGCCGCCGGCACCACCGAGGTCGAACTGACCAACCGCTCTACCTCGATCAAGACGCTGGAGTGGGAGCGCATCCACGAGATGCTGGCCGAAACCGGCTTCAACATCTCGGAAACCGCGCGCCGGCTCGGCATGCATCGGCGTACATTGGCACGCAAACTCGGCAAACAGCAGGTCAAGTAACATGATCTGCCGGTTTCGCGAATTCTTGCGGAACCAACACCGATCCCGGAGGCTCTGTTCCTGATGACGAATAGCCCGCCGCTGCAGCTGCAGCCCGCCCGTTCCACCGATCTGCAGAAAAAGCAGGCCTCCGCCGCACGCGACCAGACCGCGATGGAAGAGCTCTTCAACGCCCTGAGCCACGGCCTGGGCCTGCTGCTGGCGATCGCCTCGCTGCCGATCCTGGTCTACAGCGCCGCCCAGAAGGGCCAGGCCGCGGCCGTGGTGGGCGCCTCGCTCTTCGCGGGCACGGCCATCGTGCTGTACCTGATCTCCACGCTGTACCACGCGCTGCCCATCGGCCGCGCCAAGGCCTGGTTCAACCGGCTCGACCACGCGGCCATCTACCTGTTCATTGCGGGCAGCTACATGCCCTTCCTGTTCGGTGTGCTGCGCGGACCCTGGGGCTGGACGCTGTTCGGCGCCATCACCGCCGCCGCCGTGCTGGGCGTGGGCGCCAAGCTGTTCAACCGCCTGCGGCACCCGCTGTGGTCCACCGGCCTGTACGTGGCGATGGGCTGGATGGCGCTGATGGCGGCGGTGCCGCTGTACGAGCGCATGTCATCGGCGGGGCTGGCCTGGCTGGTGGCCGGCGGGCTGTTCTACACGGCCGGGGCCGTGGTGTTCCTGTTCGACAACAAGGTGCGCTACGCGCATTCGGTGTGGCACCTCTTCGTGCTCGCGGGCAGCACCTGCCACTTCTTCGCCGTGCTCTGGCACGCGCACGGCTGAGCGTTTTTCCTCTTCAGTAATGCGGGGGAAGTTCGTCGCGCAGGTTGCGCGCGCCCCCGTCCTGCCCTGCGTTCTGGCTTTGCAGCCGCAGCTGCGCGACCTGCAGGATCAGGCTGTCGATCTGCTGCTGTTGTCGGTAGATCGTCATGTTCAGCTGCTCGAGCAGGTCTTCGGCATAGCTCGACTTGATCTCGAGGTCGTTCAGGCGCTCTGTCACGTCGTTCGGTGAATGTTCCATGCCGCTATTGGACAGGAAGATCCACCGCCTTTCTTGACAGCGCCCCGCTCAGCGCCGGACCTTCGCCTCGAGCAGGTCGCCCATGCCGATGCGCCGGGCGAAGTCGATGCGCACGCGCTCCGACACCTCGAAGACCTCCGCCGCACCGTCGCCCACGAAGTCGATCAGCGAACGCATCGGCCGCGTGCCGGCCGGCAGTCCCACGATGCGCACGATGTCGTCGGCCACGGCCTGCGGGTCGGCGTGCTCGGGCGTGAGGGCGGACAGGCGCTCGCCAATGCGGTCCATCACGCCGTCGTAGCGGCCGTAGGCGGCGGCGATGGCCGCGTCGGAGGGCTTGCCCGCGCTCGGAAAGTGATCGGTGCCCCGGGTGAACGCGCCCGGCACAACGATCGAGGTCTCGATGCCGAAGCGCGCGATCTCGTAGGCCAGCGTCACGGCCAGCGAATCCATGGCCGCCTTGGCCGCGCCGTACGGGCCCATGAACGGCGGAAAGCCGCCCTTGGTGGTCGTGCTGCTGATCCACAGCATCAGCCCCGCCTCCTGCTGGCGCAGGTACGGCAGCACCGCGCGGTTCACGCGCTGGGCGCCGAGCACGTTGGTGTCGAACACCCGGGCGATGTCTTCCGGCGTGAAGGCCTCGGTCGGCCCGACCACGAGATGGCCCGCGTTCTGCATCACCACATCGAGGCGACCCTGCGCCTGGACGATGGTCGCCGCGGCGGCGTCGGCGGAGGCCTGCGACAGCACATCGAGTTCGAGCGGATGCAGCTGAAGCCCCTGGGCCGCGGCCAGCGCGCGCAGCTCGGCCGCGCGCGCCTTGTTGCGGCCCGCGATGTCGCGCATGGAGGCATAGACGATGTGGCCCGCTTCGGCGAGCGCCTGCGCGCTGAGCTTGCCGATGCCGGAGCCGGCGCCAGTGACGAGGATGACGGATTGCATGATGGAACCCCTTGAATGAAGGTGAGAGGGAAGAAAGGAAAGTCCGGCGGTCAGCGCACGCGGCGCTGCAGCAGGTGGGCCACCCACGCCGCCATCGATCCGAGTGCCACCGCGCCGGCCAGCGTGGCGAACAGCGACAGCGACGGGGGCTGGTGGACCGCGAAGAACGCGATCAGCCCGAGGAAGTAGCACAGCAGGTTGTTCAGTCGCGGCACGCTGCGCATCGACACGACCAAGAGCGCCACGAACAGCACCACCACCGGCAGCGCCGCGGCGCCCGCGATCGGGGCCAGCACGGCGATGGCCAGGGCCGCGCCCTTGCCGATCAGCAGGCCCAGGCTCACGCAGACGAGGTTGAACACGCCGTCGCGTGCGGTCGCGCCGCGGGTGTAGAACGCCACCCAGCCGACGAACATTGCCCACACGGGCAGTTCGAGCACGAGCGCCATCGCCGAGGCGACAGCGGCCACCACGGCCGCGGCGGCCGTGAACGCCGTGTAGGCGAGGCTGAAGAAGCGCGGGGTGGCCGCGCGGGGTGAAGGCGGATGCATGGTGCGTGCTCCGTGGATGTCGTGGGAAGCCACTGGTCAGGCCACGCCGCCGTTGGCCCGCAGCACCTGCCCGTTGACCCATCCCGCATCCGGCCCCGCCAGGAACGACACCACCGAGGCGATGTCTTCCGGCTGGCCCAGGCGCTGCAGCGGTGGCATCTGGGCGAAGGCCTGGATCTGCTCGTCGGTATTGCCGTCCAGGAACAGCGACGTCGCGACCGGGCCCGGCGCCACGGCGTTCACCGTGATGCGTCGGCCGCGCAGCTCCTTGGCGAAGACGTGCGTGAAGGCCTCGACCGCCGCCTTGGTGGCGTTGTAGATCGCGTAGCCCGGCATGTGCAGCGCGAGCGTGGTGCTCGAGAAGTTGACGATGCGCCCGCCCTCGGCGAGCCGGGTCGCGGCCTCGCGCAGGGTGTTGAAGGTGCCGCGCACGTTGATGTCGAAGGTGTGGTCGTAGAGCGCGTCGCTGTGCGCGGCCAGCGGCGCGGTCTGGAGCACGCCGGCGTTGTTGACCAGCACGTCGACCGGGCCGAGCTGCGCTTCGACGGTGTCGAACATCGTGCGCACCGCGTCGGCGTTCGCCACGTCGGCCTGCACCGCGAGGGCGCGGGCGCCCGTGGCCTTCAGCTCGGCGACCAGCGCTTCGGCCGGCGCGGCGCCCGCGGCGTAGTTGACGGCGACGGCGAAACCGTCGGCGGCGAGCCGGCGGGCGATGGCGGCGCCGATGCCGCGCGAGGCGCCGGTGACGAGGGCGACGCGGGTGGGCAGCGAAGCAGAAGTGGCGGTGGTGTTCATGGCGCGATTCCTTGGGGTGGTGAGTGAATGAAGCGAATGGTCAGCCATTCCACCCGAAAGATAATCAGAGCCAATTCGTCAATAAAATTCCATTTACTTAAACAATAGACACGAAGGGCAACCCCATGGACCGCTTCCAGGAAATGCAGGCCTTCGTGCGGATCGCCGAGCGCCAGAGCTTCACGCAGGCCTCGGACGACCTGCAGATTCCGCGCGCCACCCTCACCACGCTGATCCAGCGGCTCGAATCGCGCCTGGGCGCTCGGCTGCTCGAGCGCACCACGCGCACGGTGCGCCTCACGCAGGACGGCGAGGCCCACTACCAGCGCTGCGTGCGGCTGCTGGCGGACGTGGAAGAGGCCGAGGGCGCCTTCACCCACGCAGCGCCCCAGGGCCTGCTGCGCGTGAACCTGCAGGGCACGCTGGCGCGGCATTTCGTGGTGCCGGCGCTGCCCGCCTTCCTCGCCCGCCATCCGGGCCTGCAGCTGCATATCGGCGAGGACGACCGGCTGGTCGACCTGGTGCGCGAAGGCGTCGACTGCGTGCTGCGCGCCGGCCCGCTGCAGGACTCGTCGCTGGTCGCGCAGCGCGTGGCGCTGCTGCCGCAGGTGACGGTCGCGAGCCCCGGCTACCTCGCGGCGCACGGCGAGCCCGCCGACCTGGCCGCGCTGGCCTCGCACCGCGCGGTGCACTACGTGTCGAGCAGCACGGGCAAGGCGCTGCCGCTCGAGTTCACGGTCGACGGTCAGGTCCGGCCCGTGCAACTGGCCGCCACCGTGTCAGTCACAGGCGCGGACCTGTACACGGGCGCCGCCGTCGTGGGCCTCGGGCTGGTGCAGGTGCCGCGCTACCGCGTGGCGGCCGAGCTGGCGGACGGCCGCCTGCAGGCGGTGCTGCCGGGCTTCGCGCCACCGCCGATGCCGGTGTCGGTGCTGTATCCGCAGAACCGGCAGCTGTCGTCGCGGGTGCGGGTGTTCACGAGATGGCTGCGGGACATCTTCGGGGCGGCACAGGCCAACTAGCGTCACGCGCCGCCGCGATGAGCACCTCACTTTTCCACGCGCATCGCAATTTTCTAAGGCACGCCCGCTTCGGGTGACGATTGTTCGCAGTGCGTGCGACGGCATCCCCTCAGACTATTTCGACCTCTTGGCTTGTCACGGAAGACGTCGATGCCGCGCCCACTTTCCATTGCCCCCTCGATCCCCCTTGTCCTTAAACAACGCCTGCTGGAACTTGTGCGGCTGGCGAACCAGGAGGGACTCAGCCAGCTGTTTGCACATGAGCCTCGGCTCAAGACGCCGAATCCCGGATCACGCTGGGTGGCTCCCGTCCCCATCAGATAAAGGCAGTGATCACCGAAGGCGAAGCCTGGACATGCAACCGCAAACCGGTGTTCCGCATGGCTTTGCGACGCGCAGGCCCGAACGCTCCTCTCACCCCACTCCTCACCGGCCAACGCTTCAGCGCACGGTCCCAGAACGCGGTAGCTCATGACCAACGAACCCAACACAGGCACTTCGGTGTGCGATTGCAGCGACCCGGCGCAAAAGGTGGCAGTGATTCTGTATCCGAGCCTGGGAGCCCCGCTGCTGATTGGCCCTGGCCAGAAAAAATGCAGCCTCTTCATCGCCACCGCATCGCTCGGCGTCGCCAACAACAACGGAGCCCGGGACACGCAGGACAAGCGCTCTCAGGTCATCCCCATGGACGGCGACAGCGAGAAAATCGCTGCCGCCACGGTGGCACGGCACCTGCGCCTCGTCGGGATGAAAGGTCCCAAGCCCGACGCCGACATCCAGTCCGGCGAACTCACCGGTGACGGCAAAGACTGCGCCACGGCCAAGAGTGCCATCAAAGTCTGGCGAGTCGCAAGGTTCGATGCAGGCGCGCTCATCTACAACCAGAAAGGCGAGGTGTTCGCCACCCTCAGCCCACAGGCAGTCAAGGCGTACACCGAATCGGGCTTCGCGGGAGGCTATGTGTATGAGGTCGAGCTTGACCTGGCCACGCTGAGCGTGCAGCCGGAGTCCGGCAGCTTCAAGAGCTTTGCATGGATGGTCGAACCCACCCAACAGCAAAAGGAGAACCTGCCCACGCTCTGCGCTGCCAGCACGGTGCACTCGCAGGATCTGCTGGTCGAATCCTTCCTCATCGCCCAGGTCGAAGACCTTCGCTACCGGCATCAGGCGGCCAATGCCACGAGCGCGCGCCAGGGCAAGGAAACCTGCCTGCTCGAATACGACGTCCCTCAGACCGCGCAGAAGGCCCGCACCCTGATCACGAACAGCGCCGAGCGCCTGGCCGCCTGGCACCCAGTCATCAAGCTGGCCGGCAACGAACCGCTCAATCTCGGGCACCTGAGCGATGTGCACATCAACGTGCGACACAACGCGCTGGCCAAGTCGCCCGCGCGCGTCATCGAAGACGCGCAGTACACAAGCCTTCCGGTGGGCTCACGCGTGTGCAACAGCTTCAATGCGCTCAAGGAACTCTTCGACAAGATCGGTGCCGGCAAGAAGCCGGACACGGCCCTGCTGCTGACCGGTGACCTGATCGACTTCAATCGCAACATCGATCCCGCCCAAGTCCCTGATGGCATTGGTGAGCAATGGAAAAAGTTCAACGTGCTCAACAATGTCAACACACCTGGCCTGTACCCCCGCGGGCAGGACGACATGCTGGCCTTCAGCCTCGTGCGCTACGCCTACAACGAGCTGCTGCTGCCCGTGTTCATGACCAGCGGCAATCACGAGGCGTATTCGGTGCCCTACGGCATCAGCCCGCGCCTGAACGAATGGGCTGCCTCCATGGGCGTCATGGAAGACACCACCGACGCGCTGGGCGACAGCTATGGGCGCGATCGCCCCTTCACCGCGACCCGGACCGTGAGCACCCCGCGAGGCGGCACGCACCAGGTCAGCACCATCGGCCTCAAGGCCGAGGTCGGGCGCAGGCTGGTCAACAAGAACAAGAACCTCGACATCAAGGACCTGGAGACGTCCTACCTTGACTTCGACGGCGCCAGCAAGTGGAGCGCCAACATGCCCAACGAAGGCATCTCGGCCGACCACAACATGACCATCTACGAGACCACGCTGGCCTACGGTCCAACCTACGGTCAGGCGCTCACCGGAAACAACTACAAGGTGGACAACTACGATTGGTTCTACACGCTGTTCACTCCGCTGGAAGACATGCTGATCGCTCTGGGCGTCGAGCCTGACGAGAGCGGCCCCGCCACACAGGTGATTGCGGCGTTGGGTTGGGGCCAGGGCGAGAACTTCAAGAACATCGTCACGGGCGCGATCTTTACGTCCATCGACAAGCAAGGTGCAGGCATCCTGCCACGTGCACCGCAATCCTTCAGCACCAATCAGCTGCGATTGCTCGGTCAGGCACAACGCCACAAGCGCACCAGCCCCGGCGCGAGCCTCACGGTTGCGAGCCACTTCACCATCATCAACTACGACGAGCCCATTGCCTATTCGGCCAAGCCGCAAGACATGCGCTTCAGGCCCGCCAGCAACACCTACACGCTGCTGCCCGGAGGCCGGCCGGGCTTCAACATCGTGAACACCGGCACCTGCGAGATCAACCAGGACAAGTACTTCGAGCGCTGCGTTCGAACCGAGGGCAGCGGCAATGCCACTGACCGCAACGGCGCACCCACGGTGACGCCGGAGACCATGGTCGACTGGCACTTCAGCGGTCACAGCCACCGCAGCGGCGTATACACCGTGGCGTGGCGCCAGCCGGCCAGCGGGGGGCGGGTCATCGAAGTCACGAGTGCGGTCGACCCCGGAATTCAGAACGAGCAGAAAGCACCGGCGCGCCAACACACGCGCTTCATCGTCAGCAGCTGCGGCGGCCCCATTGGCCGGCAGAACCTCGATCATGAACTCGATGGCTGGACCCTGCGACCACCCTCGGGTTCACTGCTGGAACCGACCAGCGGGGTGATCAGACAGGTCAGTACGCAACGCGCCAGCCGAAGCGCTGGCGCGCCGCTGAACGAGGTGCCTCGGCTTTGTGTGGCGCTGGACTACATGACGGTGATGAAGCGGAACAAAGACAAGGCGAAAGAGACGCCGCTGGAATTCGAACCTGCCGAACTGAGTGCCGGGGGCGGACGCGTGCCGGTGGTGCTCAGTCGCACGATGGCGAAGCTGGAGTGCATTGCGGGGATGCGGATTTGGGCGTTCGAGGGCGGCACCGATGAATTCGAAAAACCCCGCCCCCCAACATGGCACCTCCTGACGCCGACCTTTCACGCGGACACCAAGAGCCCATCGATCGAATTCACAGCCGAAGACTTGAAGACCCTGCTCGGCGCCATCGATGCCAATGGCGGAGAAGCTCTGGCGCAAGGATTCTGCGAAGTGCTGCTCAAGCAACCCAAAGTCGGCGAGCACGATTGGAGCAAAGACATCGACTGCACAGACACGTGGAGGTTTCCGCTCAGCGTGAGGCTGGGATCGGCCAGCTTTGGTGGGCGCTCGTGGAATTTTCTGCGCCCTCCCGAGGAGCGCGGGGAGGTACCCGATTGGGACTGGCTCGCATCAATGTATTTCGACAAGGGGTACATCCCTTCCAAACAAGCCATAGAACGAAAAGGCAGCTGAGGCTCAGCCATGGCGACCCGTCGCAATCTCCTCATCGCACTTCCACTGGGATGGGCATCTGCGCTACTTTCCATATCAGGACACAGCATGACGACCAAACCAAAAATCACAAGCTTTGGAAAGCCATTTTCCTATCTCAAGGATCCCGAGCTACGTCGCAAAGAGACAAGCGACTCTCTTTTGAGGATTGAAGGAGCCTTGTTCAGTGGTGAACATTTTGAGGATGTTGAATGGCGCAATATCAATTTCGTAAGCTGCGACTTTGTCGGCGGATACGAGATTAGCCTTAGTGCCTGCGTCAATGTCACCTTTACTGATTGCAATTTTTCTGGCGTGCTGAGTTGGGGCGACACACTCGATGTCCGATTCTTGCGCTGCGCCTGGATCGGCCAGTCAGTGATGTATGGCGAGAGGCATAGCAAAAACACAGTTTTTGAATCCTGCGACTTCCGCGGGACCAGCAGCGACAAGAATCACTGGGGTGCCGTGGGGACACACGGAGAAGCTCTGTTCATCAACTGCAACGCCAAGTGGTTTAACTTGGATGGAAACGCCAAGCTTGGTCTTCAGGGTTGCGTACTGGAAGACGTGATCTGCGAACCATCAAGGAAATATGGTGGATCACATGTCACGATCGAAAACTGCAAGCTTCGCGGACTCTTTCGGATGGCAGGAGGCGGAACGCTTGTGCAGTCACTCACCATTCGCGACACCGTGCTGGAAAATCTCGATCTCTTCAACGCCACAGTCAAAGAGGATGTAGTGATAGAAAGAGTAAGGGGTGGCACGTTGAAAATTTCTGTGAAAGAAGGCGCACGCAACTTTGTGCTCAAGGACAGCCAGATCTACGGCGACGCCAACGCCATTTGCAGCGTATACGCGGGGGCCTTCAACACCCTTCTTATCGAAAACAATATTTTTGGTGGCGGTCCGGGCAAGCGCACAGGTATCGGAGGTGGTTTTGAACCTGGCGACAAGAGTCCGCAACCCGTTCTGACGCAAAGCCTCGTGTTCAGGAACAACAAGATCCCATCGCTGCGTAGCGGCCGGCTGAATGCCGCTCAGGTACTGCTCGAAGGCAACGCCATCGATTCGTTGGAGCTTCAACAGGGCCGCATTGGCAGTTTGAAGATCGTTGGCAACACCATCAGTCGTTCGGTCGACTTCACCAACACGCAGGTCAAAGAAAGCAATGTGCAGTCGCTCGCAAACGGACAGGCCAAGCTCGAAGGCTCCAACATCAAGCTGAACTGAGGTGGCGCCCCGCTCAGGACGTTGAGCATTTCAGCGCAGCCTCCGCGCCGTGCGACTCGACCTCCCCGCGCAGGAACAGGAACACCACCACCGCCGTCAACACCGTCACCCCAGCCAGCACGCACAGCAGCGTCCCGAACGCGGCGCCATACGCGTGCAGCAGCGCGGCGCGGTCCATGCCCGGCAACAAAGCCAGCGCCTGCGTCAGGTCACCCGTCGCCACGCGCTGCGCCGCCTGCGACACCGCCACGGACGAAGGCGACGAGGCCTTCAGCTGCAGTGCCACCAGTGCCGTGAGCCCCGCCCCCACCAGCGCCAGCGCAATGCCCTCCCCCGCGACCCGCACCGTGTTGAAGATGCCCGACGCCATGCCCGCCCGCTCGCGCGGCACCACGCTCACGGCCAGGCCGTCCATCAGCCCCCAGGGCAGGCCGATGCCTGCGCCGATCAGCAGCAGCGGGCCCACGAGGCCGTACAGCGACGTGCCCGGTGCGCAGCGGGCGAGCCACACGAGCCCCGCCGCGCACACCAGCAGCCCCACGGCCGAGATCACGCCTGCCGAGAACCGGTGCGCGAGCCACGCCGCCAGCGTCGGCACCACGAGGATCGGCCCCGACAGCGCGGACATGAAGCCGCCCGCCTCCAGCGCGCTGCGCCCTTCGAGCCCGATGAAGCGGATCGGCAGCAGCACCAGCAGCACGACAAAGCCATAGGCCGGCGCCGCGGCCAGCAATTGCACGCCGACGAAGCGCGGAAAGCGGAACAGCGACAGGTCGAGCATCGGATGCGCCACGCGCCGCTCGATGGCGATGAAGGCCGCGCCCATGGCCAGCGCGCCGGCCAGCGCCACGAGCACCCACGGGCTGCCCCAGCCGCTGTCGGGCGCCTGCAGCACGCCCAACGTGAGCAGGCTCAGCGCGGCCGTGAAGCTCAGCGTGCCCGGCACGTCCAGCCCCATCGCCTGCGGGTTGCGCGACTCGCGCATGCGCGGCGCGGCCAGGCCCAGCGCAACGAGGCTCACGGCGCCGGGGCTCAGCATCACGGCGTGCCAGCCGACGGTGTCGGCCAGCCAGCCCGAGAGGATCGATCCGCACGACAGCCCCACGCCGAACGAGGTGCCGATGAGGCTGAACGCCCGCAGCCGCGCCGGCCCGTCGAACAGCTGCGCCAGCGCGGCCGTGCCGGCTGCGAAAGCCGCCGCCGAACCCAGCCCCTGCACGGCGCGCGCGAGGTCGAAGGCGACGATGCCGGGCGCCAGCGTCAGCAGCGCGCTGCTCAGCGCCACCACCGCCAGGCCCAGCAGGAAGACGCGCTTGCGCCCGTACGCATCGGCCAGCGCGCCGGCTGCCATCAGCGTGGCGCCGAAGCTCAGCATGAAGGCGTTGGTCACCCAGTTGAGCTGCACCGGCGTGCCGCCCAGCGCGTCGCGGATCGCGGGCAGCACCACGGCCGGGCCGGTGAAGCTCAGCGGCATGCCGAGCGCGGCCAGGCAGACGGCGGCGAGCAGCCAGGCCTTGTGGGAATCGGAGGAGGACATCGGGAGGGCTTTCACGCGGGAGAAGGAAAAGGGAAATGCGTGAAGCGAAGATAAAAAGGATTCAATGAAACGAAAATGGGCCCTCAGCTCCTCACACTGCCAACCCCAGGTTGCCAATCAAGCCCATGGACAGCTTCAGCGGACTCGAATCCTTCGTGCGGGCGGCCGACCTGCAGAGCTTTGCGCGGGCAGGCCGCGACCTGGGCATCTCGGCCTCGGCCGTGGGCAAGAACGTCGCGCGGCTCGAGGCGCAGATGGGCGTGCGGCTGTTCCACCGCACCACGCGGCAGGTGCGGCTCACGGCCGAGGGCGCGATGTTCCACGAGCGCTGCCGCCGCATCCTCGACGAGCTCGGCGATGCGCGCGCCATGCTGCAGGACGCCGTCGCCACCCCGCGCGGCCGCCTGCGCGTGAGCCTGCCGACCATCGGCTACCGCTTTCTGCTGCCGATCCTGCCGACGTTCAAGGCGCGCTTTCCCGAAATCGAACTCGACCTCGACTTCAACGACCGGCTGGTCGACGTGGTGGCCGAGGGTGTCGACGTGGCCATCCGCAGCGGCGAGCTGGTCGATTCACAACTCGTGGCACGCCGGCTCGGCCCGTTCAGCTTCGTGCTCGCGGCCTCGCCGGCCTACCTGGCGCAACACGGCGTGCCGCAGGTGCCGGCCGACCTCGCCCGTCACAGCTGCCTGCGCTACAAGTTCGTGACCGGCGGAAAGATCGAGGACTGGGACCTGCCCGGCCTGCCGCCCCAGCTGCCGCCGGGCCTGGTCTGCAACAACATGGAAGCCATGCTGGGCGCCGCCGTCGCGGGCCTGGGCATTGCGTACATGCCCGACTTCCTGGCGCGCGACGCACTGCGCCGCGGCGAGTTGCAGCGCGTGCTGGCCCCGCACCTCGTGCGGCAGGGACAGTTCTCGGCGCTGTGGCCGTCGAGCCGGCAGTTGTCGCCGAAGGTGCGGGCGTTTGTCGACTTCGCGGGTGAACACATGTTCACTGCGACCGCCGACGAGGAAGAGAAAGACAACCGCCCGCCGCACCGCTGAACGGCGGGCGGGGCGGGTGCGTCAGGCCGCGACCGCGAGGGCGGGCGCTTCGACCGGTTGCGGCGCTGGCGCGGCCGCCACGGGGGCCGGCTGCGGTTGCACCGGCGCAGCCGTGCGGCCCCACAGTGCCGCCAGCGCGTCCAGCGCGTCCAGCGGGAACAGCGTGCGCGCATCCTCCGGCGTCGCCGCTCGCACCGTGGTGCCCGCCACGTCGTCGATGTGGGCCGCGCGCACGGCGTCGGGGCGGTGCGCCGGCACCATGAACGGCGAGTGCGTGGTGTAGAGGATCTGGTGGCCGAAGTCGTTCTCCAGGTGCGCAAGCAGGTCGGCCTGCGAGCGCGCATGCAGGTGCAGCCCGGGCTCGTCGAGCAGCAGCACGACCTCACCGGATGCAACGCCCCGGGTGCCCGCGAAGAACGCGATGTAGAACGAGAAGAACCACTGGAAGCCGCGGCTGCGCTCGTCGAGGTTCACTTCGACCTCGTAAGCGCCGTTCGGGTCCGACACCAGCGTCTCCAGATGCTGCCCGTCGAGGTTGAAGCGGATCTTGAGCGGGCGGTCCTTCCACAGCCGGCGGATCTCGGCGGTCACGACGGCACCGGCCCGGTTCACCAACTGGTTGCGCGTCGCCAGGTCGTTCTTCGCCAGCAGGTCCTGCAGTTGCTGCGGATCGAGCCCCGCCACCTGGCACAGCTTCTCGAAATTGCGCTCGCCCGCCGTGCGCTCGCCCCAGCCCTTGCGCGTGAGGTACTCGGCGATGTTCTGGCGGCCGGGCAGCGAGGCGTAGTCCTCGACGTAGATGAAGCGCGGCAGTTTCTCCAGCACCCAGGCGCGGGCGCGGGCCAGCGCGGGCTGGTCGTTGTCGATCGTGCGTGCCAGCTCCTCGAGCTCGGTCAGCATCTGCGCCTGCTTGTCGGCGATCTCGGCGCCGGCCGTGGCCAGCGCCTGGCGCAACGCCTGCAGTGCCAGCAGCGCGCCGGCCGACCACTTGACGAAGTCGGGGCTCGGGATCATGGCGGCGTCAAAGGCGTCGGCTTCCTGTTCGAGCGGCGCCTTCAACTCGTCGGCGACCTTCTCGGCCGCGGCCTTCACGGCGGGCACGATCTTGCGCACCTTGGCCTTGATGTCGCTCACGTCGATCGACAGCGGGCCCAGGCCCTCGAAGCCGGTCGTGCGCGTGGCGCCGTAGCCGCGCCCGGCCGTGACCTGGCGCACGCCGGCCGCGCGCGGCAGGATGGCGGCGAGCGCCAGCTGTTCGGAGGCATCGAGGTCCCAGCGCGTGTGCACGACGGGGGTGTCGTCGGTGCATTCGTCCAGGCGGCGGTGCCGGGGAAAGTCCTTGATGGGGCTGAGTGCCGTGAGCCCGTCGGTCGGGTTCAGGCTGTGCAACGCGCGCAGCAGGTTCGACTTGCCGCTGTCATTTCGGCCGAGGATCGCTGTGATCTGGGAGGAATCGATGGAGCCGCTGTCGTGGATCGAGCGATAGTTGGTGATCTGGAATGACGCCAAGCGCATGCAGGAATTTCTCTTCTGAATTGAATACGGGGCCGGGGAATGTATTGCATCCCCGGCCCCGTCCTGCCGATCGCGAAAGAAAAAAACTGTACGGGCCTGCGCAGCCCTACTCGGCCGCGCGGCGCAGCGTGTCGACCACCGGCCGGCGCAGCACATCGCGCAGGCCCCACCACCCCGCCGCCAGCGCGAGCACCGCGCCGGCCAGCGCGCCGGCCACCGGCACGAGCGGCGACGCGGTCCAGGTGAACTCGAACACGTAGCGCGCCAGCCCCCAGCCGATCACCGAGGCCACGATGCTCGCCAGGAAGCCCGCCAGCAGGCCGACGCCCACCAGTTCGGCGCGCTGCACCTGCCGCAGCAGACTGGCGCGTGCGCCCACCGCGCGCATCACGGCGAACTCGCGCGCACGCTCCTCGCGGGTGGCGGTCACGGCCGCGAACAGCACCACCAGCCCGGCCGCCAGCGTGAAGCCGAACAAAAACTCGACCGCGCGCACCACCTGGTCGAGCACGCGCTGCACCTGGTTGATGGTGGCGCTCATGTCGACGTTGGTCACGTTGGGGAAGCTGCGCACCAGCGCGTTGTCGAAGCCGCGCGTCTCGGGCGCGCGGAAGGCGCCCATGTAGGTCACGGGCACGTCGGCCAGCGAGGCCACGGTGTACATCACGAAGAAGTTGGCGTGCAGCGAGCCCCAGTCGACCTTGCGCAACGAGGTGATGCGCGCGTCGTTCTGCATGCCGCCGATGTCGAAGCGCAGGGTGTCGCCCAGCTTCAGGCCCAGCGTCTCGGCCAGGCCTTCTTCCACGCTCACCTCGTTCTTCGCCTCGGGCGTCCAGGCGCCGGCGGTGACGCTGTTGTGCGCGGGCGCCTCGGTGCTGTTGCTCAGGTTGAACTCGCGGTCCACCAGGCGCTTGGCGCGGTCCTCGGTGTAGTCGTCGGGTGTCACGGGCTTGTCGTTGATCGCCACCAGCCGGCCGCGGATCATCGGGTACCAGTCGAACTTGGCGACGCCCGCGTCGCGCAGCGTCTTCTGGAACGCCTCGCTCTGCTCGGGCATCACGTTGATGACGAAGCGGTTGGGCGCGTCGGGCGGCGTGGCCTTGCGCCAGCTCGCCACGAGGTCGGTGCGCAGCAGCACGAGCAGCACCAGCGCCAGCAGGCCCACGGCCAGCGCGCTCACCTGCACCACGGCGTAGGCCGGCCGCGCCGAGATCTGCCGCGTGGCCAGCACCAGCCAGCGCGGCGCGGTGGTTTCGCTGACGCTGCGGCGCAGCACCTTCACGGCGAGCCAGCTCAGCAGCGCGAACACGGCCACGGCACCGGCAAAGCCGCCGACCGCAATGAGGCCCAGCTTGAGGTCGCTGCTGGCCGCCATCAGCAGCGCCGCGAAGCCCGCCACGCCGATGCCGAGCACAGCGAGCGATGCGGGCTTGAGCCCGCCCACATCGCGCCGGATCACGCGCAGCGGCGGCACGCGCGCCAGCTGCAGCACCGGCGGCAGGCCGAAGGCGAACAGCAGCGTGAGCCCCATGCCCAGGCCGAAGGCCACGGGCCACAGCGTGGCGGCAGGCAAGGCGGTCTCGACCAGCCCGGCCAGCAGCAGCACGAACACGTAGTGCACGGCGAAGCCGATGGCCACGCCGATCGCGCTGGCCACGGTGCCGATCACGGCGAACTCGAAGGCGTAGGCCGCGGCGATGGTGCGCTGGCTCTGGCCCAGCACGCGCAGCATGGCGCAGTCGTCCAGGTGGCTGGCCGCGAAGCCGCGCGCCGCCAGCGCCACGGCCACGGCCGACAGCAGCGCCGCGAGCAGCGCGACCAGGCTCAGGAATTTCTCGGCGCGGTCGAGTGTCTGGCGCATCTCGGGCCGGCCGCCCTCGAAGGAGTCGAGCCGCACGCCGCGCAGTTCGCCCTTCTTGATGGTGGCGTCGGCCCATTCGGTGAAGCGCTTCACGGCAGCGTCGTCGCCCGCCACGGCGTAGCGGTAGCCCACGCGGCTGGCCGGCTGCACGAGGCCGGTGCGCGCCACGTCGGCCTGGTTGAGCATCACGCGCGGCGAAAAACTCATGAAGCCCGCGCCCCGGTCGGGTTCCAGCGTGATCACGCGGCCCACGCGCAGGCCGGTGTCGCCCAGCAGCAGCGTGTCGCCGACCTTCAGGCCCAGCGAGTCGAGCAGCGAGGCATCGACCCAGACCTCGCCCGCCGCCGGCACGTCGCGCGTCACCGTGCCCGCGCCCTCGGCCGTGGTCGCCGTCTGCAGGTTGCCGCGCAGTGGATAGCCCGGCGTCACGGCCTTCAGGGCCACGAGCTTGCTGGCGCCGCCCTGGGCGTCTTCCGCTCGCGCCATGGTGGGAAAGCCGAAGGTGCCGGTGCCCGCGAGGCCCAGCGACTTGGCCTGTGCGATGAAAGTCTCGGGCGTCGGGTTGTCGCTCACGACCACCGCGTCGCCGCCCAGCAGCTGGCGCGCGTCGCGCTGCAGCCCGCCCTGCAATCGGTCGGCGAAGAAGCCGACCGCCGTGAGCGCGGCCACGGCCAGCACCACGGCCACGATCAAGAGGCGCAGCTCGCCGGCGCGCAGGTCGCGCCAGAGCGTGCGCCAGCCAAGGCGAAGGGAAGCGTTCATGGCGCGAACGATAGCCGACGCCTACCGGCACCGGCGGACTCAAGGGTTATTGGAAAGGGCCGCCAGGTGTTGCCCGCTGCACGGACCTGTCGCACGATGCGAAAAAACGAAGGAGCGCGTGTCGATGACGACCCCACCCGCCCGGCGGCGCCCCGGCTCAGGGCAACACGACGAGGCCCGGCGCGCCAGCTTCCACGCGGCCGATGACCGCCGCCTGCCCGAAGCCTTCGTTGCGGAAGATCTCCAGCACCGCCTCGACCGCCTCGGGCGCGCAGCTCACGAGCAGGCCGCCCGAGGTCTGCGGATCGGTCATGAGCGCCTGCGCGGTGGCCGGCAGGCCCTCGTGCAGTTGCACGTCGGCGCCGTAGCCCGCCCAGTTGCGGCCCGACGCGCCGGTGACCAGCCCGCCGCCAGCCATGGCGATCACGTTGTCGAGCAGCGGCACGCGCGACCATTCGACCACCGCCGCGAGCCCCGCGCCGCGCGCGAGTTCGAGCGCGTGGCCGGCCAGGCCGAAGCCGGTGACGTCGGTCAGCGCGTGCACGCCGTCGAGCGCCGACAGCGCGATGCCGGGCGTGTTGAGCTTGGTCGTGTTCTCGATCAGCTGGCGGTAGCCGGCCTCGGACAGCTGCTGCTTCTTGAGCGCCGCCGACAGCACGCCCACGCCCAGCGGCTTGCCCAGCACCAGCACGTCGCCCGCCTGCGCGTCGGCATTGCGCCGCACGCGCTTCGGATGCACCAGCCCCATCGCGACCAGCCCGTAGATGGGCTCGACCGAATCGATGGTGTGGCCGCCCGCGATGGGAATGCCGGCCGCGCGGCACACGTCCTGCCCGCCGCGCACGATCTCGGCGATGACTTCCACCGGCAGCTGGTTGATCGGCATGGCCACCAGCGCCAGCGCCATGATCGGGCGCCCGCCCATCGCGTAGACGTCGCTGATCGCGTTGGTCGCGGCGATGCGGCCGAACTCGTAGGGGTCGTCCACGATGGGCATGAAGAAATCGGTGGTGGCGATCAGCGCCTGCTCGTCGTTGAGCCGGTAGACTGCCGCGTCGTCGGCGGTCTCGATGCCGACCATGAGCTCGGGCGGAATCAGCCCGCCCGCATGGTTCTTGAGGATCTGCGACAGCACGCCCGGCGCGATCTTGCAGCCGCAGCCGCCCCCATGCGAGAAGCTGGTGAGCCGCAGCGGCGCCAACGGATTCAGGAGCTTGGAAGGTGCGGCTTCGATCATGGCAGCGGGTCGGTCGAATGGAACAAGCCGCGATTATCGAAGCCTGCACCGCCGTCTGCCCGAGTGCCCCGACACACCCTTTTCTTTTTCCACTGAACGCGTCATCACACCATGCAAACGAAACAAACCGTGTCCCGGCTCGCCCTCGCGCTGGCCCTGTCCCTCACCGCCGTGGGCGCCTTCGCCCAGGGCGTGCTGCGCGTGTCGGCCATTCCCGACGAGGCGCCCACCGAGCTGCAGCGCAAGTTCACGCCGCTGGGCGACTACCTGAAGAAGGAAACCGGCATGGACGTGCAGTTCACGCCCGTGACCGACTACGCCGCCGTGGTCGAGGGCCTGGCCACCAACAAGATCGACCTGGCCTGGCTGGGCGGCTTCACCTTCGTGCAGGCGCGCATCCGCACCAACGGCGGCGCGGTGCCGCTCGTGCAGCGCGCGGAGGACGAGGTGTTCACCAGCAAGTTCATCGTGCCGATCGACAGCCCCGCCAAGACCCTGGCCGACCTGAAGGGCAAGACCTTCGCCTTCGGTGCGCCTTCGTCCACCTCGGGCAGCCTGATGCCGCGCTACTTCCTGCTGCAGGCCGGCATCAACCCCGAGAAGGACTTCAAGACCGTCGCGTTCTCGGGCGCGCACGACGCCACCGTGGCCTTCGTGGCCGCCTCGCGCGCCGAAGCGGGCGTGCTCAACGCCTCGGTGTGGGACAAGCTGGTCGAGGCCAAGAACCCCAACGCCGCCAAGGTGCGCGTGCTGGCCACCACGCCGACCTACTACGACTACAACTGGACCGTGCGCCCGGGCCTGGACGCCGCCGTGACGAAGAAGCTGACCGACGCCTTCCTGAAGCTGGACCCGGCCAACCCGGCGCACAAGGAGATCATGGCGCTGCAGCGCGCGAGCAAGTTCATTCCCACCAAGTCGTCGAACTACGACGGCATCGAGACGGCGGGCAAGTCGGCCGGCCTGATCAAGTGAGCGGAATGCGCGGATGAGTTTTTCGCTCGACAGCGCGGGCGTGGTGCACCCCAACGGCCAGCGCGCGCTGGCCGGCGTGACGCTGGCCGCGCGCGACGGCGAGCGCATCGCCGTCATCGGGCCCTCGGGCGCGGGCAAGACCACGCTGCTGCGCGTGCTCGGCGCGGCGCTGCGGCCCGGCGAAGGCCAGGTGCAGGCGTTGGGCCAGCACCCGTGGCGCCTGCCGGCGCGTGCGCTCAAGCAACTGCGCGCGCGCATCGGCACCGTGCACCAGGCACCGCCGATCGCGCCGCGCCTGCGCGTGGTCACTGCCGTGCTCGCGGGCCGGCTCGGCCAGTGGTCGACGGCGCGCGCGCTGGGTTCGCTGTTCTATCCGTCCGACATCGCGGGCGCGCACGAGGCGCTGGCCCGGCTTGCGCTCGAAGACCGGCTGTTCGACCGCTGCGACCGCCTCTCGGGCGGCCAGCTGCAGCGCGTGGGCATTGCGCGCGTGCTGTACCAGCGCCCCGCACTGCTGCTGGCGGACGAGCCGGTGTCGGCGCTCGACCCCACGCTGGCACACGCGGCCGTGGGCCAGCTGGTGGCGCAGAGCGAATCGACCGGCACCACGCTGGTCGCGTCGCTGCACGCGGTCGACCTGGCGCTGCGCTGGTTCCCGCGCATCGTGGGCATGCGCGACGGGCAGGTGGCCTTCGACCTGCCGGCCGCCGAAGTGACGCCCGCGCTGCTCGAGGCGCTCTATGCGAGCGAAGGCGGCGTGGCGACGCAAGGGCCGCTGCCGGTCGCACCGGTGGCCGGTACCACCGAACCGGCCTTCCATCGGCCGGACTGCCCGTGACGGCGACACTCGCCCGCCCCGCCCTGCGCGATCCGCACGCGGGCCGCCGGCTGGCCGGCTGGCTCGCGGCACTGGCCGTTGCGTGGCCAATGCTCGCGCTCTCCGAATTCAAGCCCTGGGCGCTGTTCGGCAGCGGCAACCTCGCCGTCATCGGCGGCTTTCTTGCGGGCTTCTTTCCGCCCGACAGCTCGCCGGCCTTTCTCGCCCTGCTCGCCAAGGCCACGCTAGAGACCCTGGCCATGGCCACGGCCGGCACCGCCATGGCGCTGCTGATCGGCGCGCCGCTGGGCTTCGTGACCACGCGCGCGCTCTCCATCTCGCGCATCGGACCCGGCCCCGGCCGCGTGCAGGCCGGCATCGTCCGGCAGGCGGCGCGCTGGCTGCTGATGGTGCTGCGCGCCATTCCCGAGATCGTGTGGGCGCTGCTGTTCGTGCGCGCGCTCGGGCTCGGCCCCGCGGCCGGCGTGCTGGCGCTGGCCATCACCTACGGCGGCATGCTCGGCAAGGTCTACGCCGAGATCCTCGAATCGACCGACACGCGCCCCGCGCGTGCCCTGCTCGAAAGCGGCAGCGGCCGGCTCGCGGCGCTGTGCTACGGCCTGCTGCCGCACACGGCGCAGGAGCTGGCCTCGTACACCGTGTACCGCTGGGAATGCGCGGTGCGCGCCTCGGTGGTGATGGGTTTCGTGGGCGCGGGTGGCCTCGGGCAGCTCATGGACCAGTCGATGAAGATGCTCAACGGCGGCGAGGCCAGCAGCATCCTGCTGGTGTTTCTCGCGCTCGTGCTGCTGGCCGACATGCTGAGCAACGCGCTGCGAAAGCTTTTGGCATGACGACGCTGCCGCCACGCCCTCCTTTGTGCCTGCGTTGCTGGCTCGCCGTCGCGCTGATCGCCGCGGCCGTGGTCGCGAGCTTCGTCTACCTGGGCATCGACTACGGTGCGCTGGGCTCGGCCGAATCGCTCCGGCTGATGGGCAAGTTCATCGCCGAGTTCTTCCCGCCCGACGTGTCGCCCGAGTTCCTGGCCAAGGTCGGCCACGGCGCGCTGCAGACGCTGGCCGTGTCGGCGCTGGGCACCGTGCTGGCCGCCGTGGCGGGCGCCCTGCTCGCGCTGCCGGCGTCGGGGCGCATCGGCGGGCCGCTGCGCCACGGCGCGCGCTTCGTGCTGAACTTCTTGCGCAGCGTGCCCGAGCTGGTATGGGCCGCGCTGATGGTGCTGGCCGCCGGTATCGGGCCGTTCGCGGGGGCGCTGGCGCTGTCGCTGCACACGACCGGCGTGCTCGGCCGTCTCTTTGCCGAAGCGCTGGAGAACGCGCCGCGCGAGCCCGAGCAGGCGCTGGCGCTCTCGGGCGCCGGCCCGGTCGCCGCCTTCAGCTACGCCAGCCTGCCGATCGTGCTGCCGCAGTGGGTGGCCTACACGCTCTACCGCTGGGAAATGAACATCCGCATGGCGGCCGTGCTGGGCTTCGTGGGCGGCGGCGGGCTGGGCCAGCTGCTGTACTTCCACCTGTCGATCTTCCAGCAGCAGCAGGCGATGACGGTGCTGATCGCGATGTTCGTGCTGGTCACCTTTGTCGACTTGGCGAGTGCTCGCTTGCGAAAAGGCTTAGGTCCCGCCTACGCCTGAGTGGCCGACAATGGCGGCATGAGGTCCCTTCAGCCATGAGTCATCGCCAGCCCGTTCGGGTGGCGGACCGCCACGCCTTCGATTCGATCATCGACGCCCGCTCGCCCGCCGAGTTCGCGCTCGACCACATCCCTGGCGCCATCAACTGCCCCGTGCTCAACGACGAGGAGCGCCACATCGTCGGCACGGTCTACGTGCAGACCGGCGCCTTCGAGGCGCGCCGCATCGGCGGTGCCATGGTGGCGGCCAACATCGCGACGCACCTGCGCGACACGCTGGCCGACCGGCCCGAGAAGTGGAAGCCGCTGGTCTACTGCTGGCGCGGCGGCATGCGCAGCGGCTCGATGGTCACCTGGCTGCGGCTCGTGGGCTGGGACGCGCAGCAGCTCGCGGGCGGCTACAAGAGCTTTCGCCGGCACGTGATCTCGCAGCTCGACGCGCTGACGCCGCAGCTCGACCTGCGCGTGGTCTGCGGTGCCACCGGCAGCGCCAAGACGCGCGTGCTGCACGCGCTGGCCGAACGCGGCGCGCAGGTGCTCGACCTGGAAGCCTTCGCCAACCACAAGGGCTCGCTGCTCGGCGCGCTGCCGGGCGTGCCGCAGCCTTCGCAAAAGCACTTCGAGACGCGCATCGCGACCGTGCTCGAAGCCATCGACCTCTCGCGCCCGCTGTATGTCGAGGGCGAGAGCGTGCGCATCGGGCGGCTGTCGCTGCCGCTGTCGCTCGTGGCGCAGATGCGCGCCGCGCCGTGCATCGAGGTGGAGGCCACGCCCGAGGCGCGGCTGGCCTACCTGCTGCGCGACTACGCCTACCTGGGCGACGACCGCGCGGCGCTCGCCGAGAAGATGGGCGTGCTCAAGGAACTGCAGGGCAAGGAAACGGTGACGCGCTGGCAGCAGTGGGCGCACGAGGCCGACCTGCCGCACCTGTTCGCCGAGCTCATGTCGCTGCACTACGACCCGCACTACCAGAAGTCGCAGGAGACGCACTTTCGCGCGTGGGCCAAGCGCCAGCGCGTGGGGGCGACCGACCTCTCGGATCAGGGCATCGAGGCCGTGGCCGACGCGGTGCTGGCGCTCGGCGACCCGAGCCCGTTGGCGTAAAGCACGCCGCGCGGCGCGCGGCACAGCCCCCAGAACCGCAGACCGCTGAGCTCGGCCATGCGCACGCCCATCGCGGTCGGCGCCGAGATGGTCGCCATCGCCGCGATGCCCAGGCGCGCGCACTTGCGCACCAGCTCGTGGCTGCCGCGGCTGGACATCAGCACGAAGCCGGGCTCCTGCAGCCGATTCGCACGCGCCAGCGCACCGAGCAGCTTGTCGAGTGCGTTGTGGCGGCCGACGTCTTCCATCAGGTCGGTGAGTTCGCCGTCCAACGTGGCCCAGGCCGCCGCGTGGATCGCACCGGCTTCGGCGTTGAGCACCTGGCGCGGCGGCATGGCGGCAAAAGCGCGCAGCACGGTGGCCAGGTCGATGCGCTCGATCCAGTCGCGCGGCGGCACGCGCTGCGGCGACAGGTCGAGCCCCGCGAAGCTTTCGACGCCGCACACGCCGCAGCCGGTGCGGCCCGCGAGGCTGCGACGGCGGTCCTTCAGGCGTTCGAAGCTGCGCGTGGACACTTCGAGCTGCACCTCGATGCCGGGCATGCCTTCGGGCAGGCCTGCATCGAGGGCCCCGACCGTTCGCACGTCGATGCCGCGGCAATCGGCGGCGCTGTCGAGGATGCCCTCGCTGAGTGCAAAGCCCAGCGCGAAGGCCTCGAGGTCTTGCGGCGTGGCCATCATCACCGCGTGCGAGACGCCGTTGAACACCAGCGCCACTGGCACCTCGGCGGCCAGCGTGTCGTCGCGCACCACGCCCTCGGGCGCGAGGCCGCGCTCGCCGAAGACGTGCACGGCATGCCGCGCGAGCGGTGGCAGCGAGTCGGATTCGGGGGTGTCTGTCATGGCCGCGGCCATTGTCCGCTCAGCCGGGTTTTTCGTCAGCCGGCAGGCGCTCGAGCATCGCGCGCCCGGCGTCGGTGAGATGCGCGACCCAGCGATCGTCCAGCTGCACCACGCGCACCCAGCCCGGTCCGCGCACGCCGCCCAATGCGGCATCGCCCATCAGCGTGAGCTGGCGCATGACCACGCTGGCGCCCTGCCCCAGTCGCTTGCCCAGGCGCGGCAGCGACATGCCGCCCTCGCCCGGGGCTTCAGCGAGCGCGCGCAGGATCGCGATGGAAAAGGCGTCGGCGTCGAACCCGGAATCGCTCATGCCGCCACGGCGTCGGCCTCCGCCGCGACCGGCGCCACATGCAGCGACAGCACCACGGGAATCGACTTGGAGGTCGGCGTGCCCGCGTTCTCGGCCACCGACGACAGCGGCACCAGCGGGTTCGTCTCGGGGTAGTAGGCCGCGAGATTGCCGCGCGGGATGTCGTAGGCGACCAGCTTGAAGCGGTCGGCGCGACGCTCCTGCCCGTCGCTCCACACGGTCTGGATGTCGACCCAGTCGCCGTCCTTCATGCCGAGCTGGCGGATGTCGTCGGCGTGGATGAACACCACGCGGCGCTGGCCGAACACGCCGCGGTAGCGGTCGTCCATGCCGTAGATGGTGGTGTTGTACTGGTCGTGCGAGCGCGTGGTGAGCAGCGTGAACACCAGCGTGTCGCGCTGCGACGCGAAGCGCGCGCGGGCCCGGTGGGTGTGCGTGTCCAGCGGCACGGCGTGCGTGAAGAACACGGCCTTCTTCGACGCGGTGGCCCACACGCGCTCGCTCGCCGTGTTGCGCAGGCGGAAGCCGCCGGGGTGCGCCACGCGCGCGTTGAAGTCCTTGAAGTCGTCGAACACGGCTTCGATCTTGTCGCGGATGCGGGCGTAGTCTTTCACCAGCCAGAGCCACGGCGTCTTGCTGCGCGCGCCGATGGTGGCTGCAGCAAGGCGCGCCACGATGGCCGGCTCGGACAACAGGTGCTCCGACGCGGGCAGGTTGATGCCCATCGAGATGTGGACCATGCTCATCGAGTCCTCGACCGTCACGCCCTGCGGGCCGTTGGCCTGCATGTCGATCTCGGTGCGGCCCAGGCACGGCAGGATGAGTGCCTCGCGCCCGTGGATGATGTGGCTGCGGTTGAGCTTGGTGGTCACGTGCACCGTGAGGTCGCACTGCTGCAGCGCCTTCCAGGTCTGGCAGGTGTCGGGCGTGGCGGCCGCGAAGTTGCCGCCGAGCGCGAAGAACACCTTGCCCTTGCCGTCGAGCATGAGCTGGATCGCCTCGACCGTGTCCACGCCGTTCTGGCGCGGCGGCTCGAAGCCGAACACCTGCTGCAGCCGGTCGAGCAGCGCGGCCGGCGGCTTTTCCCAGATACCCATGGTGCGGTCGCCCTGCACATTGCTGTGCCCGCGCACCGGGCAGGCGCCCGCGCCTTCGCGCCCCATGTGGCCGCACAGCATGAGCCAGTTGCCGATCATCTGGATCGTGGCCACCGAATGCTGGTGCTGCGTGATGCCCATGCCCCAGCAGGCGATGACGCGCTTGGCGCCCAGGTACACGTCGGCCGCCGCGCGCATCTGCGCTTCGCTCAGGCCCGACTCCTGCACCAGCAGCGGCCACGCTTCGGCGCGCAGGTCGTCGGCCAGCGCCTCGAAACCCTGGGTGTGCTCGGCGATGAATGCGTGGTCGAGCACCGGAGGCTCGCCGCGCGCCACCGCCGCGTCTTCGCGCTCGATGACGTGCTTCATCATCCCCTTCACGGCCGCGAAGTCGCCGCCCACGCGCAGCTGGAAGTAATGCGTGCTGATCGGCGTGGAGCCCAGCGTGGCCATCTCCAGCTTGTCCTGCGGGTCGGCAAAACGCTCCAGCCCGCGCTCGCGCAGCGGATTGAAGCTCACGATGCGCGCGCCGCGCTTGGACGCCGCGCGCAGCTCGCCGAGCATGCGCGGGTGGTTGGTGCCCGGGTTCTGGCCGAAGATGAAGATCGCGTCGGCCTTCTCGAAGTCTTCGAGCGTGACCGTGCCCTTTCCCACGCCCAGCTGCGGGCGCATGCCGCTGCCGCTGGGCTCGTGGCACATGTTCGAGCAGTCGGGAAAATTGTTGGTGCCGTACTCGCGCACGAACAACTGGTACAGGAAGGCCGCCTCGTTGCTCGCGCGGCCCGAGGTGTAGAAGATGGCCTGGTTCGGGTCGGGCAGCGCGTTCAGGTGCCGCGCAATGCGCGCGAAGGCGTCGTCCCAGTCGATCGGCACGTATTTGTCGCTGGCCGCGTCGTAGGCCATGGGGTGCGTGAGGCGGCCCTGGTCTTCGAGCCAGAAATCGCTCTGCTGCGCCAGCTCGGCCACGGTGTGCTTCGCGAACAGCTCCGGGCCCGCGCGCCGCGCGGTGGCCTCGGCGGCCACGGCCTTCACGCCGTTCTCGCAGAACTCGAAGGTCGAGGCATGGTTGCGGTCGGGCCAGGCGCAGCCGGGGCAGTCGAAGCCGTCGGGCTGGTTGGCCGAGAGCAGCGTCTTCGCGCCCTTGACCGGAATGTCCTGCCGCAGCAGCGCATTCGTCACGCTGCGCAACGCACCCCAGCCACCGGCGGGGCCCTTGTAAAACTCGATCTTCTGCTCGCTCATGGCGGCAGTGTTGGCCTGTGGGGGCGTGGCGTCAAATTGAATCGCGACATGCGGCGATTCAAAATGGAAATGACGGGCTCAGCGATGAGTCGGCTTCTGTCGCTTCGCCGCCAGCTCGAGCTTCGCCGTGAGGCGTTGCATCAGCTCGTTCGCGTCGACGTACCCACCGCTGCGACGAGCTTCAGCCAAGGATGCCAGGCCTCGCGCCAGAAATGCAGGCTTCGAACGCGCGGAAGAGACGTTGACTGATTTCATCGCCCGACTGTAGCGTCGATGCCGCGCACAGCCATCAGCCGCGCGCACCGCCCATCAACAAGCCCCGCAGCTTGCTGCGCAGCGGCGTCTCCTCGACCTCCTGCACCCCGGCAATCTCCCGCAGCGCAAAGTCGCGGCTGTCGGCGTTGTGCAAGTCGATCTCCCGCACCACCTGCCCGTCCTTGTAGACAAAAGCCACGTCGGCCAGGGCGAGCACGTCCTCGATGTCGTGCGTGATCATCAAAACCGGAATGCCCCATTGCTTGCGCACCTGCGCGAGCTCGTTGCGCAGTTCGGCGCGCAGCATGGGGTTGAGCGCGGCGAAGGGTTCGTCGAGCAGCAGCACCTGCGGCTCGCAGGCCAGCGCGCGCGCCAGGGCCACGCGCTGCTGCTGGCCGCCCGAGAGTTTCTGCGGCCGGCTGTCGGCCAGCGCGGCGAGGCCGAAGCTGGCCAGCAGCGCCTGCACGCGCTCGGCATCGCGCGCCGGCAGCGTGCGGCGGTGCCACGCGGTGAGCCCGAAGGCCACGTTCTCGCGCACCGTGAGGTGCGGGAACAGCGCGTAGTTCTGGAACAGGTAGCCGATGCGGCGCGCCGGCGCGGGCACGTCGATGCGCTGGGCCGCGTCGTACAGCGTGCGGCCGTCGAGCCGCACATGGCCCGCCGAGGGATGCAGCAGGCCGGCGATGGCCTGCAGGGTGAGCGACTTGCCGGCCCCCGAGGGGCCGTAGAGCGCGGCGAAGGGAACGTCGGTCTGGAAGCGCACGGCGAGGTCGAAGCGCCGGGCCCCGTCCTTCACCGTGAGCTGCAGATCGACATCGATCATGGCTTGCCGAAACCGTAGCGTGCGAGCACTTCCTGGGCGGCGGGCGTCGACAGAAAGGCGATGAAGTCGCCGGCCAGCGCCTTCTGCTTGCTCTCGGCCACCACGGCGATGGGGTAGGTCACGGGCGTGTGGCCAGTGGGCGTGAAGGCGACCTTGACCTTGTCGCCGGCCACGGCCGCGTCGGTGCGGTAGACGAAACCGGCCTCGACCTCGCCGCGGCTCACGTAGTCGAGCACCTGGCGCACGCTGTCGGCCTGCACGAACTTGGGTTCGAGCGCGGTCCAGAGCTTGGCGTTGTCCAGCACCTGCTTGGTGTAGCGGCCGACCGGCACGGTGGCGGTCTTGCCGACGGCGATCTTCTTCACGTTCGCACCGCTCAGGTCCTGCAGCGACTTCAGGCCGACGGCGCCCTGCGCGGGCTCGACCAGCACGAGGCTGTTGGTGACGAAGTCCTTGCGGGTGGCGGTGTCGATGAGCTTCTGGTCGTTGCCGCGGTTCATCGTCTCCTGATCGGCGCTGGCGAACACGTCGACCGGCGCGCCCTGCCCGATCTGCTGCAGCAGCACGCCCGAGGCGGCGAAGTTGAAGCGCACGGTGCTGCCCGCCTTGGCGGCTTCGAACTTGGGACCGATTTCCTTGAACGCGTCGGTCAGGCTCGCGGCGGCGGACACCGTGATCTGCTGCGCGGCGGCCGCAAGCGGCAGGGCCAGGGCAAGCACGACGGACAAAAGACGCAACGGACGCATGGGCACAGTCTCCTGGAAAAAGGGGGAATCAACGAAGCGAAAAGAAGCGGTTCGACACGACCAGCACGGCAATCGACAGCACCGACGTGACGACCACCAGCAGCAGCGCCAGGTCGTCATGGCCGGCCTGCACGGCGTCGTAGATGGCCATCGACAGGGTCTGGGTCTGCTTGGGAATGGAGCCGGCCACCATCAGCGAGGCGCCGAATTCGCCCATGGCGCGCGCGAACGCGAGCAGCGTGCCGGCCAGGATGCCGGGCCAGGCCAGCGGCAGCGTGACGCGCAGGAACACCGAGAACGGCGACTGGCGCAAGGTGCTCGCGGCGGCCTCGAGCGAGCGATCGACGTTAGAAAAAGCCGCGCTGGCCGACTTGAGCACCAGCGGCAGCGCCACCACGGCCGAGGCCACCACGGCGCCGTGCCAGCTGAAGATGATGGTGTAGTCGAAGTGCTCGCGCAGCCACGCGCCGAGCGGGCTGCGGCGCCCCGCCGCCACCAGGATGGCGTAGCCGATCACCGTGGGCGGCAGCACCAGCGGCAACATGAACACGGCCTCGAGCACGCCCGAGCCGGTGAACTGCTTGCGCGCGAATACCCAGCCCAGCGCCACGCCCGCGACCAGCGCCAGCAAGGTCGCGACCGCCGCGACCTGCAGCGACAGGACCAGCGGCGACCAGTCGGTGGTGGCGATGAGCGAAGAGGTGGTCGTCGTGTTCATTGAGATACGGCGTAATTGTTACATGAGCGGCCTTCTGGTTCCCACGGGGATGCACGGATGCGCCGGTCTTCATATACTGGCGGATACAGCGTTGGAGACTTTGTCCATCCGCCCCATGCGCCTTTCCCCTCATGACACCGTTGTCCGCTCGACCTCCGGCAGGCCCGAGCTTCGCCATGTGACGCAGGTGCACGAATGGCGCATCGAGCGCACGCTGGACGCCGGCGGCTTCGTGCTGTCGATCATCGCGCCGGGCGGCGAGAGCCAGTCGTTCCTGGTGGCCCCGGGCGACGCGCAGGACATCGGCGAGGTGCTGCGCCGCAGCGCCGCATGGACCGACCGGCGCGGGCAATGACAACGATGTGGCGCCACATGACGGGTGCGGAACGCATCCTCGAAGTCCTGCTGACACGGCGATCGGTCTCGCCGCGACGGCTGCAATCGCCCGGCCCGAACCCCGACGAACTCGACGCCATCATTCAGGCCGGCCTGCGCGCGCCCGACCACGGCGGGCTGCATCCGTGGCGCGTGATCGAGTTCCGCCCGCAGAACCGCGAGGCGCTGGCCTGGTGCTTCGAACAGGAAAAGCTGCGCCGCGATCCGCTCGCCAGCCCCACCGACCTGCGGCGCACCCGCGAGCACGCCACGCGTCCGCCGCTGCTGCTGGGCTTCGTGGTGTCGCCGCGCGAGCGCAGCAAGATCCCCGCGCGCGAGCAGTGGCTGGGCGCCGGCGCGGCGCTGGGCAACCTGCTGGCCGCCGCACACCAGCTGGGCTACGGCGCCATCGTGCTCAGCGGCGAGCGCTGCTTCGACGAGACGCTGGTGCGCAGGTCGGCGTGCAGCCGGGCGAGTACCTGGCGGGCTTCATCAGCATGGGCACGATCCGCGAGGCGCCGCCGCAGGCGCGCGAGACGCTGTCGCAGGACGTGTGGTCGTGCTGGCAGGGCGACCTGCTGCCGGGCGCGGCCGGCGAGGCATCAACCGACGGCGATCAGTCCATCCGCCCATCGGAGCGCGTGCGCGGCAGCTGATCGAGCCGCGCGCCGAACCAGCCCACGCGCTCGGTCTCGCGCACGTCGAAGCGCGGCACGTAGGGCTTGATGTCCAGCACGGGCGTGCCGTCGATCATGTCGTTGCCGCTGAAATGCAGCGTCGTGCCCTCCACCGCCGTGAGCCGCACGATCGACAGGCCCAGCCGGTTGGGCCGCGCGGGCGCGCGCGTGGCGAACACGCCGTGCGTGGCGTCGTCGAGAAAGGGCACCACCTCGAGCCGCTCGTGCACGCAGCGGTGCAGGTGCGTCACGAGGATCAGGTAGTCGAAGCCTTCGATGTCGCGCAGCCCCGGCGCGAACTCGGCGAACACCTCCAGGCGCCCCACTTCGTCGGGCGCGCCGGCCGTCTGGATGGGCATGCCCGAGGTTTCGGTGAAGCGGCTGCGCACGACGCCGACCGGGCGGCAGACGACAGGGTCGATGTCGGCGGCGTTCATGGGGCCAGCAGGCGCGTGAGCGCGCGAACGTCGGCAGCCGTCGCGAGGCGCGCAGCGTTCTCGATGGCGCGGTAGCGCTTCACGATGTCCTCGCCCACCGGCGTGAGCGCCGTGCCGCCGCCGCGCGAGCCGCCGGCGGCGGTGTTCACGGCCGGCGAGGCCAGCGTCTGGTTCATCTCGTCGATCAGCATCCACGCGCGGCGGTACGACATGCCGAGCAGGCGGGCCGCCGCCGAGATCGAACCGGTCTCGGCCACGGCTTCGAGCACGGCGATCTTGCCGGGGCCGATGGCGATGGTGTCGTCCCGGTAGATGCGCAGGCGGAACTGGGCTTTGGATTTCATGATGGCGGGAAGGGTAAACCATCCAGGTGCCGTCGGCACCCGTGGGCCGGGGCTACGCGGCGTCGAGCGCGCCGCTGTGCTGGCGCGCCTGCGCCTGCCATTCGGGCGTCTGCAAGAAGGCCAGCGCCGCATCGAGCGCCCGCGCGGGCCGCACACCCTCCTGCGTCATGAAGCCGATGGGCGTGCGCACCTCGGGCGCCACCAGCGGCAGCGCCTCCAGTTCACGGTGGCTGCGCACGGCCGCCACCATGGCGCCGGGCAGCACGCTGCTGACGGTGCCCGCGCTCACGGCCAGCGCGAGCGTGAGCACCGAGTTGGTCTCGATGGCGGGCGCCACCGCGGCCACGCCGGCCTCGCGCAGGGCCTGGTCGATGATGGCGCGGTTGTGCATGTCGGGCGTGAGCAGGCACAGCGGCAGCTTGCCCGCTTCGGCCCAGGCGATGGGGCGGCCGATGCGCAGCCGGTCGGCCGAGGGCTTCTTGGCGCGCCGCAGCAGGAAGTAGTGCTCGATGCTCTGCGGCCAGGCCTTGAGCTTGACGCCCGGCAGGTGCATGCGCTCGGTGTAGCCCAGGGCGAGGTCGACCGAGAGGTTCTCCAGGCCCGTCTCCAGCTCCTGCGAGCTCATGGAGAGCACGGCCGGCACGATGCCCGGATGGCGCTGCTGCAGCATGGCGGCAAAGCGCGACAGCATCGGGATCGCGGTGGGCACGGCGGCCATGCGCAGGCGCCCGCGCGGGTCGCCGGCCTCGCTGCGCAGCTCCTGCAGCAGCACCTCGTTGTCGCGCAGCATGCGCTGCGCCGTGGCCAGCACGCGCTCACCTTCGTGCGTGAGGCCCACGTACACGCGGGAGCGCTTGACGATGACGACGCCGAACTCGCCCTCCAGCGCGCGCAGCGCATTGGACAAGGCCGGCTGCGTGATGTGGCAGGCCTGGGCGGCGCGGCCGAAATGCTTGTGCTCGCTGAGTGCGACGAGGTAGCGCATCGAGGCGAGCAGGTTCATTGCGTGCGTCCTTTTTCTTCTTGCGGGCTCGCGTCCGGGGCGCCTGCACAGGCCCTCGCCCTGCCCCGCCGCGGCCTCAGGTGTTCTTGCTGATCGAGATCGTCGGGAACTTCGCCGAGAAGTCCTTCGCCTTCTCCGCGATCCCCACCGCCACGCTGCGCGCCACGGCCTTGTAGAGCCCGGCCACCTCGCCGTCGGGGTCGGACACCACCGTCGGCGCCCCGCTGTCCGCCTGCAGGCGGATGTTGATGTCCAGCGGCAGCGCGCCCAGGTAGGCCATCTGGTACTCGGCCGCCATCTTCTTGCCGCCGTCGGCGCCGAAGATGTGCTCGGCATGGCCGCAGTTGGAGCAGATGTGCACCGCCATGTTCTCCACGATGCCCAGGATCGGCACGCCGACCTTCTCGAACATCTGGATGCCCTTGCGCGCGTCGAGCAGCGCGATGTCCTGCGGCGTGGTGACGATCACCGCGCCCGTCATCGGCACGCGCTGGCTCAGCGTGAGCTGGATGTCGCCGGTGCCCGGCGGCATGTCGACGATCAGGTAGTCGAGGTCTTTCCAGTTGGTCTGGCGCAGCAGCTGCTCGAGCGCCTGCGTGGCCATGGGGCCGCGCCAGATCATGGCCTGGTCGGCGTCGACCAGGAAGCCGATCGACATCACCTGCACGCCATGGCGCTCCTTGGGCTCCATGTTCTTGCCGTCGATGCTCTCGGGGCGCCCGTCCAGGCCCATCATCATGGGCTGGCTCGGGCCGTAGATGTCGGCGTCGAGCAGGCCCACGCTGGCGCCCTCGGCGGCCAGCGCCAGCGCCAGGTTGGCGGCCGTGGTGCTCTTGCCCACGCCGCCCTTGCCCGAGGCCACGGCCACGATGTTGCGCACGTTGGGCATCAGCTGCACGCCGCGCTGCACCGCATGGCTGATGACCTTGGTGACGATGTTGACCGACACGTTCTCCACGCCCGGCACGGCCTTGGCCGCGGCCACGAGCGACTTGCGGATGGCCGCGTGCTGGCTCTTGGCGGGGTAGCCGAGTTCGAGGTCGAACGAGACATCGCCCTCGGCGATCTGCAGGTTTTTGAGCGAGCGCGTCGCTGCGAATTCTTTGCCGGTGTTAGGGTCCGTGACGCTCTTGAGTGCGTCCATGAGCCCGTCGGGGGTGAGTGCCATTGATCAAACTCCTGAATGGCGGGTAGTCTATTCCGCCCGCCAAGCCCGTACCGGGACGCGCTCATTTCCCGTCCGAAAAACGCCGAAGAAGAAAAGACACCGACGCAATGCCCGAGACAAGCCCCGCCACCGGCCTGCTGCTGACAGGCGGCGGCGCCCGCGCCGCCTACCAGGTCGGCGTGCTCGAAGCCATCGCCGAGATCCGGCGCGACGCCGTGGCGGCCGGTGCGGCCATCGGCGGCGGCAACCCGTTCCAGATCATCACCGGCACCTCGGCCGGCGCCATCAACGCCGCGGCGCTGGCCTGCGGCGCCGACGACTTCGACCGCGTGGTCGCGCACATCGCGCAGGTCTGGGGCGAGTTCCGCGCCGAGCAGATCTACCGCGCCGACTCGCTCTCGGTGCTC
Organism: Variovorax sp. V118; assembly: GCF_041154445.1. Taxonomy (GTDB): domain Bacteria; phylum Pseudomonadota; class Gammaproteobacteria; order Burkholderiales; family Burkholderiaceae_C; genus Variovorax; species Variovorax boronicumulans. Next base: position 4,384,284 of record NZ_AP028663.1, read on the forward strand.
GGCAGCGGTGCGCGCTGGCGCATGCTGCTCGGGCTGGGGCGCTTCGCGGCCAACTGGATGCGCATCAAGCCGAAGTCGCTGCTGGACAACACGCCGCTGGCCGGCCTGCTGCAACGCCTGGTGCCGCTGGACCGCCTGCCGACGCTCATGCAGCAGGGCCATGTGCAGGCGCTGGCGGTCACGGCCTCGAGCTACAGCTCGGGCGAGCACGTGACCTTCTTCGAGGCGGCCGTGCCGATGGAGCCCTGGGTGCGCTCGCAGCGCCTGTCGGTGCGCGACCGCATCACGCACGCGCACCTGATGGCCTCGTCGGCCATTCCCTTCGTGTTCCCGGCCACCGCGCTGCCGATGCCGCCGGGCCACACCGAGTACTTCGGCGACGGCTCGATGCGCCAGTCGGCGCCCATCGCGGCGGCGATCCACCTGGGTGCGCAGCGCATCGTGGTGATCGGCGCGGGCCGCATGCACGAGCCGCGCGACGAGGACGCACCCAACACCCACAGCGGCTACCCGACCATGGCGCAGATCGCCGGCCATGCACTGTCGAGCATCTTTCTGGATGCGCTGGCGGTCGACATCGAGCGCCTGCGCCGCATCAACCACACGCTGGGCCTGATCCCCGAAGAGGCGCGCGCCGCGAGTGCGCTGCGCCCGCTCGACCTGCTGGTGATCTCGCCGTCGGAGCGCATCGACATGATCGCGGCGCGCCACGTCGACGCGCTGCCGGGCGCCGTGCGGCACCTGCTGGGCGGCTCGAAGGTCGCGGCCGACGTGAAGGGCGGCGCGCTCGCCAGCTACCTGCTGTTCGAGTCGGCCTACACGCGCGAGCTCATGGCACTGGGGCGCGCGGACGCGATGCGCCAGCGCGACGAGGTGCTGCGGTTCTTCGGGTGGGTGCCGACGTGACGGCGCACGCGGCCGGCTGAGTTCGCGCCGCTCAGTCCGCCTCGTCCAGCAGCCCCAGCACCACGTCCAGCAGCACGTTCGCGCCCTGCGCCAGGTCGGCGCTCGCCGTGTGCTCCTTCGGGTTGTGGCTGATGCCGCGCACGCTCGGCACGAAGACCATCGCGGCGGGCGCGATGCGCGCCATCATCTGCGCGTCGTGGCCCGCGCCCGAGGTCATGCGGCGGTGGCTCAGATTGCGTGCATGCGCGCTGGCCTCGACGAGGCGCACCAGCCGTTCATCGAACTGCACCGGCTCGAAGCGCGCCAGCGTGCGGGCTTCGATGGTCACGCCTTCAGTGGTCTCGAGCTGCCGCAGATAGTCCGCCAACTCGCCTTCAGCGTCCTTCAGCGTCGCCTCGTCGGTGTGGCGCAGGTCGACCGTGAGCGTGGCGCGCGCCGCGATCACGTTGATGAGATTCGGGTGCAGGTCGATCGCGCCGACGGTCGCGACCTGGCTGCCGCCGTAGCGGCGCGCCAGCTCGCGCACGAACACCGCGATGGCGGCGGCGCAGTAGCCGGCGTCGTGGCGCAGGCGCATGGGCGTGGTGCCCGCGTGGTTCGACTGGCCGGTGACGACGATCTCCTGCCATGAGATGCCTTGCAGGTCGGCCACCGCGCCGATGGTGGCGCCCTCGGCCTCCAGCACCGGGCCCTGCTCGATGTGCAGTTCGACGAACGCATGCGGCACCAGCGCGCCGCAGGCCATGTCGCCCGCGTAGCCGATGCGCGCGAGTTCGTCGCCCAGCCGCGCGCCGTCGGTGGCGACGGTATCGAGCGCCACCTCGAGCGCCAGCCCGCCCGCGTGCACCAGCGAGCCCATCATGTCGGGCATGAAGCGCACGCCCTCCTCGTTGGTGAACGCGGCGACCACGAAGGGGCGCTGCGTCTGGCGCTGGCGCTCGTTGAGCCAGCGCACCACCTCCAGGCCCGCCAGCACGCCGTAGTTGCCGTCGTAGCGCCCGCCCGTGGCGACGGTGTCGATGTGCGAGCCGGTCATCACGGGTTGGGCATCCGGCAGTTGGCCGGGGCGGATGCCGAAGATGTTGCCGATGCGGTCGATGCGCACGGTGAGGCCCAGGTCCTGCATCCACTGCACGAGCCGGTCGCGGCCCGCGCGGTCGGCGTCGGTGAGTGCGATTCGGCAGACGCCGCCTTGCGCGGTCGCGCCGATGGCGGCGTGCGCGTCGATGCGCGCCATCAACGCGGCTTCGGCGATGCCTTCGCGCTGCAGCCATTGCGCCTGCGCTGCCACGACTTCTTCGCCTGTGCGGCCGGTCAGCGTGCGGTACACACCGGGCGCGGTCGCGCCTTCGGTGCTGAACAGCAGCACGCGCGAGCGGGCGTCGAGGCCGGCGGCGCGCGCCAGTTCGGGGTCGGCCGCGAGCACCTGCAGCGCGGCCAGGCCGGCCGCGCCGGATTCGCCGACCAGCACCGGCACGTCGCCCTCCTCGCCGGTGGCGAAGGTGCGCATGGCGTGCTCGGCGTCGGCATCGGTGACGGTCATGAAGAGGTCGACCGAGGGTTGCAGGAAGCGCCACGCGAGCGGCGAAGTCTCGCCGCAGGCCAGCCCCGCCATCACCGAATCGACGCTGCCGGTGGCGCGGTCGGGCCGGCCGCTGCGCGCGCTCTGCAGCAGGCAGTCGGCCTGCTCGGGCTCGACGACGATCAAGGTCGGCCGCGCGGCGCCGTAGCGCTCCCAGAAATGGCTGGCCACGCCGGCCGCGAGCCCGCCGACGCCGCCCTGCACGATGACGTGCGTGAAGGGGCACGGCGCGCCGGGCGCGCTGTTCTCGAGCAGCTCGTCGGCGAGGATGCCGTAGCCCTGCATCACGTCACGCGGAATCTCTTCGTAGCCTTCGTAGGAGGTGTCGGAGACCACCTCCCAGCCGTTCACCCGGGCCAGGCGCGCGGCCTCTTCGACCGAGGCGTCGTAGTTGCCGGCGATGCGCACGATCTCGGCGCCGAGCGCGGCGATGGGCGCCTCGCGCTCCTCGCTGACCTGCGCGTGCAGCACGATCACGCAGCGGCAGCCCATGCTCTGCGCCGCCGCGGCCAATGCGCGGCCATGGTTGCCGTCGGTCGCGCTGATGACGACGAAGTCGCGCAGCGCCTTGGCATGCCGGCCCGCGAACAGGTCGGCGGGCGTCCAGCCCCGCTCGGGCCAGCGGCGCAGCACCAGGCGCAGCAAGGCCACGGGCGCGCCCAGTACCTTGAAGCTGCCGAGCGCGGAGCGGCGCGATTCGTCCTTCACGACCACCTGTGCGATGCCCAGTTGCGCGGCGAGCCGGGGCAGCGGCCAGGCCGGCGTCGGCTGCGGCGAGAGCCGGTCCCAGGTGGACAGCCACTGGCGGCTCTCGCGACCGCGTGCGATGTTCATGACGGCCTGCAGGGCCGCGTCGTAGCCGCGCCGTTGCGCGTGAGGGTTGGCAAAGAGCATGGGAAGAAAACCGGAAAGAAGAATGGATCAGGCGGCGGTGCGCACGGGAAGCCGCCGCCGCACGATTTCCGCGAAGTAGCGCGCGCCCGTGGTCAGCACCGCGTCGTTGAAGTCGTAGCGGCCGTTGTGCAGCGGCGTGCCGCCGGACTCGCCCTCGGCGCCGTTGCCCAGGAAGACGAAGGCGCCCGGCACGGCGCGCAAGAAGGCGCCGAAGTCTTCCGAGATCATCATCGGCGCCACATTCGCATCGACCTTTTCGGCGCCCACCACAGCCGTGGCGGCGGCCACCGCGGTCGGCACGCATTCGGCCCAGTTCACGGTGGGCGCGAACTCGTGCGTGTAGCTGAACGTGCACTCCGCGCCGTGCATGCGGCAGATGCCTTCGCTGATCTCGCGCATGCGCGCCTCGAGCATGCGCTGCACGGCCGGGTCGTAGCTGCGCGTGTCGCCCTTGATGACCACATTCGACGGAATCGCGTTGCGGATGCCGTCGGTGATGAACTCGGTGCACGACACCACGGCCTGCGCGCCGGGGTCGAGCGTGCGCGAGACGATGGTCTGCAGCGCCAGCACGATCTGCGCTCCGATCACGATCGGGTCGATGCCCATGTGCGGCCGCGCCGCATGCGTGCCCCGGCCGTGGATGTGGATGACGAAGTTGTCTTCGCTCGCCATGAGGCCGCCCGCGCGCGTGGCGAAGGTGCCGGCGGGCAGGCCGGGCATGTTGTGCAGGCCGTAGATCTCGTCGACCGGGAAGCGTTCGAACAGGCCGTCGTCCATCATGGCGCGGGCGCCGCGGCCGTGTTCTTCGGCGGGCTGGAAGATGAAGCGCACGGTGCCGTCGAAATCGCGCCGCTCGCGCAGCAGCTGCGCGGCGCCGAGCACCATCGCCATGTGGCCGTCGTGGCCGCAGGCGTGCATGCGCCCGGGCGTGCCGGAGGCGTACGGCCGCTCGGTCGCCAGCTCGGTGATGGCGAGCGCGTCCATCTCGGCGCGCAGGCCGATCACGCCCGTCCCGCTGCCCACCGTGAGGCTGGCGACCAGCCCGGTGCCGCCGATGCCGGTGTGCACCTCGAGCCCCAGCGCCCGCAGCGCGTTGGCAATGAAAGCCGAGGTCTTCGCCTCCTCGAAGCCGGTTTCGGGCATCGCATGCAGCTGGTGCCGCCAGCCGGCCAGCTGGTCGCGCAGGGGTGCGTCTGGAAACTTCATGGCGAGATGCTATTGACAACGCAGCGGGACAGGTGCGCAAAATGAGCCGCTGCCACGCAACGTTTTTGCGCGAAGCCTGCCCTTTCTCATGACACCCCTCGACGCCCTCGACCTGCGCCTGCTCGAACTGATCCAGGCCGACAGCCGCCTCTCGCAGGGCGAGCTGGGCGAGCGCATCCACCTGTCGACGGCGGCGGTGAACCGCCGGCTCAAGCGCCTGCGCGACGAGGGCGTGATCCAGCGCCACGGCGCCGTGCTGTCGCCCGCCGCGCTCGGGCACCCACTCACCATCGTGGTCGAGGTCGAAGCCGAGAGCGAGCAGATCGAACGGCTCGACGCCATGAAGCAAAGCTTTCGCGACTGCCCGCAGGTGCAGCAGTGCTACTACGTGACGGGCGAGTGGGACTTCATCCTCGTGTGCGTGGTGCGCGACATGGCGCAGTACACCGCGCTCACCCGCCAGCTGTTTTTCCAGAGCAACAACGTCAAGCGCTTTCGCACGCTGGTGACGATGGACCCGGTGAAGGTGAGCCTGGATGTGCCGGTGTCGGCGGGACCTTGATCCTGCTCAGCGCGCCGACAACATCGACCGCAGCATCAGCAGCACCGCGCCGACGATCGGCGCCAGCGCCAGCAGCCGGCCGGGTTCGAAGGCCAGCCCTGCGACGGCGCCGAGCAGGCAGCCGGCCTTGATCCACATCGGCACCGCGCCCCAGCCACGCCGATGGGTCACGGCGAGCGCGACCAGCGCGAGCCAGCCGATCGCGCCGCCAAGAACAGACAGCGTCCAGCTCAGCAGGTAGAACGCCGAGTCAGCGTCGCGGAACGCGAGCGCGGTGCCCAGGCCGCGCCAGGTGTGCCACCAGCCATCGAACAGCAGGAAGCCGGTGGCCGAGGCGGCCCACCAGAAGAAGGCGTAGAGGCTGGCCACGCCGGCCAGGGCGGCGAGCCCGCCCAGCAGGCGGTGGGTGATGTCGTCGAAGGGCGCGGGGTCGCGCCAGGTGGCCGTTTGTCCGTGGTCCATGCTCGGAGCTCCATTGGTTCGCAATGGGTCCGACGGTAGGCAGCGAATGTGCGGGCTGGATGAAGCCTGTGTGAAGCGCGGTATCAGGCTGTCGGCGCGTCGGGCGCAATGCCCAGTTCCGCGCACACGCGCCCCAGCAGCGCCTTCAGCGACGCCACCTCGGCCTCCAGCCGCGCCACGTTGGCCTTGAGCGCCGCGACTTCGCCGAGCGAATCGCCGTGCGTGGCGAAGGCGCCGTCGCCCGATGCGCCCGCAGGCCCCGCCACCTCTTCCGCGGGCGGCCCGCTCAGCAGGTGCGCCCAGCGGCTTTCGCGCGCGCCCGGCAGGCGCGCCAGCTTCACCACCAGCGCGCCGGCCGGGCGTTCGGCGAGTTCATTGAGAAAGCCCTCGACCGACGAGATGTCGGCGAAGTTGTGCATGCGGTCGCAGGCGATGCGCAGCTCGCCGGCGGTCTGCGGACCGCGCAGCATCAGCACGGTGAGCAGGATCACCGACTGCGACGGCAAGCGCAGCACGCGGTCGATGTTGTGCTCGTAGCGGAAGGCGCGCCCGCCACTGGTCTCGGCCACGAGGCTGTAGCCCTTCAGGCTGTCGATGGCGGCCTGCACCTGCGACTCGCTGAGTTCGAGCACCGGGTTGCGGCTGGTCTTCTGGTTGCAGCCCGACACCAGCGAGTTGAGCGTGAGCGGGTAGCTGTCGGGCACGGTGCGCTGCTTTTCGGCCAGCACGCCGAGAACGCGGGTTTCGAGGAGGGACAGGACGGGCAGCGGTGTGGACATGGCTCGGGAAGAAGGAGACAGGGACAGAAGTGAAAAGGCAGCCGGGCCTCAGGGCGCCACCACGGCCAGCATCGGCCCGAGGTCGCGCACGAAGTCGTTGCGCTGCAGTGTCTTCGAATAGATCGCCGACACGGTGCCGTCGAGGTACAGCGCGTCGCGGCAATGCAGCACGTCGCGCAAGTACAGCGCGAAGTCGTAGAAATTCACCGGCGTCTCGGCGAGCACGAAGACCGCGGTGGAGCCCGACACGCACACGCCGTTGCGGGTCTTGCGCGAATCCGAATTCGGAATGAGCGCCGGGTGCACCGCGCCGTGGCGCAGCAGCAGCGGGCCCGACTGGGTCGCCAACTGCACGCCGCCCTTCGCCGCGATCGCCGGGTACTCCGACGCCACGACGATGCGCGGCCCCTGGGCCGTCACCAGGAACACGCCGTTGGGCTTGCGAAAGAAATTGCCGACGCCGTCGGCCAGATTCAAGGGCGCTTCCTCGCGGCCTTCGCGCACCAGCAGGCCGACCGGCGCAAAGTCGGCGTGGTACATGCCGGCGTTCACCGCGAACAGCAGCTGCTTGTGGCGCGCCTTCAGCCAGGCCTCGAGCCGGTCGAAGCGCTTGAAGGCGGTGCCGGTGTCGTCGTTCAGGAACAGCGCGAGCTTGTCGGTGCGCAGGTCGACCTTGACGACGGTGTAGCGCGGCGGCGCGTCCACGGCGCCGGCGGCGGACCACGCCAGGCCGGCGAGCAGGAAGACCAGCGCAGGCAGCAGCAGTTTTTTCATGCGACCTGCACTGTCTGCTTTTCTCAACCGCCGTTGATGCGCGCGACCAGCGCCTTCGTGAAGGCCGCCGTGCCGGCGCTGCCGCCGAGGTCGCCAGCGCGCACGTTGTCCAGGTTGAGCGTCTGGTCGATGGCGGTGCGCAGGCGCGTGGCCAGCTCGGGCCGCTTGACGTGGTCGAGCATCAGCGCGGCCGCCAGCATCAGCGCGATCGGGTTGGCGATGCCCTTGCCGGCGATGTCGGGCGCCGAGCCGTGCACGGCCTCGAAGATCGCGGCGTTGGTGCCGATGTTGGCGCCGGGCGCCATGCCCAGCCCGCCGACCAGCCCGGCCACGAGGTCCGAGAGGATGTCGCCGAACAGGTTGGTGGTCACCAGCATGTCGAACTGCCAGGGGTTGAGCACCAGCTTCATCGCGCAGGCGTCGATGATCACGGTGTCGAGCTCGAACTGGCCCTTGTACTTCTCTTCGTACAGGTCCAGGCCAGTCTCCAGGAAGATGCCGGTGAGCGCCTTCATGATGTTGGCCTTGTGCACCAGCGTGACCTTCTTGCGGCCCGTGGCCACGGCGGTGTCGAACGCGTATTCGAGGATGCGGCGGCTGCCCTTGCGGGTGTTGACGCCGGTGGCCATGGCCACGGCGTGCGGGTCGCCGTCGATGGGCACGTAGTGCTCGTGGCCGATGTACAGGCCCTCGAGGTTCTCGCGCACCACGGTCAGGTCGATGTTGTCGTAGCGCCCGCCCGGGATGATGGTGCGCGCGGGGCGCAGGTTGGCGTACAGCTGGAACTCCTCGCGCAGGCGCACGTTCGACGAGCGGTAGCCGCCGCCCGAGGGGGTTTCGAGCGGGCCCTTGAGCGCCAGGCGGGTGCTGCGGATGCTGTCCAGCGTGGCCTTGGGCAGCGGGTCGCCCGAGGCCTTGACGCCGCCCAGGCCGGCGATCTGGGTGTCCCACACAAAAGGCGCCTTCAGCGCGTCGAGGGCCGCCAGGGTCGCGTCGACGATCTCGGGGCCGATGCCGTCGCCGGGGATGAGGGTTGCGGGGATCGAGGTGGTCATCGGCGGCGGCTCACTTTCAGTAAAGAGGCTGCGAGCATACGTCGCACGGGCGACACCCCCGCGGCCTTCGGGGTCACTCCGGGTACCCCCCGCCGGCGGGGTGAGCAGCCCCATGGCGGCGGCTGCGGGACGGGCCGCCTAAAATGCCCGGTTCCCGGACGCGGCCCCTGGCCGCCTCCACGGGCCCCGCGCCCCTTCCGTTCGTCACTCCCGAAAGCGCCCTCCCCGATGTCCGCCCCGCGCAAGCTCTTCGTCACCACCGCCCTGCCGTATGCCAACGGCAAGTTCCACATCGGCCACATGATGGAATACATCCAGGCCGACATCTGGGTGCGGAACCAGCGAATGAATGGCGCCGACGTCAACTTCGTGTGCGCCGACGACGCGCACGGCGCGGCCATCACCATCGCGGCCGACAAGGCCGGCGTGACGCCGCAGGCCTTCGTGGCCGAGATCGCCGCGGGTCGCAAGCCCTACCTCGATGGCTACCACATCGCCTTCGACAACTGGCACTCGACCGACGCGCCCGAGAACCACCAGCTGGCGCAGGACATCTACCGCGACCTGCGCGCCAACGGCCTCATCGAGACCAAGAGCGTCGAGCAGTTCTACGACCCGGCCAAGGGCATGTTCCTGGCCGACCGCTTCATCAAGGGCGAGTGCCCCAACTGCCATTCGAAGGACCAGTACGGCGACAACTGCGAGGTGTGCGGCGCGGTGTACGCGCCCACCGAGCTGATCAACCCGTACTCGGCGCTGTCGGGCGCCAAGCCCGAGCTGCGCAGCTCGGAACACTTCTTCTTCAAGCTCTCGGACCCGCGCTGCGAGGCCTACCTGAAGGAATGGACCGCCGCCCCCGGCCACGTGCAGCCCGAGGTGCAGAACAAGATCCGCGAGTGGCTCTACAAGGACGACGAAGGCAAGGGCGGCCTGGGCGACTGGGACATCAGCCGCGACGCGCCCTACTTCGGCATCGAGATTCCCGATGCGCCGGGCAAGTACTTCTACGTGTGGCTCGACGCGCCCGTGGGCTACCTGGCCTCGCTGAAGAACCTGCTGGACAAGCGCTGCATCGAGCTGGGCGGCGACGGCATCTCGTACACCGAGTACATGGCCGACCCCGAGCTGGAGCAGGTGCACTTCATCGGCAAGGACATCATCACCTTCCACACGCTGTTCTGGCCCGCGATGCTGCATTTCAGCGGCCGCAAGGCGCCCAACGCCGTGTACGTGCACGGCCACCTGACGGTGAGCGGCGAGAAGATGAGCAAGAGCCGCGGCACCGGCATCGACCCGCTCAAGTACCTGTCGATCGGGCTCGACCCCGAATGGCTGCGCTACTACATCGCCGCCAAGCTCAACGGCCGCAACGAGGACATCGACTTCAACCCCGACGACTTCGTGGCGCGCGTGAACAGCGACCTCGTGGGCAAGTACATCAACATCGCCAGCCGCGCGGCCGGCTTCATCGGCAAGCGCTTCGGCGGCCAGCTGGGTGCGGTGTCGGCCGACGGCGAAACGCTGCTGTCCACGCTGCGCGCCGCGGCCACGCAGGTGCAGTCGCTGTACGACGGCCGCGACTACGCCCGCGCGCTGCGCGAGGTGATGGCGCTGGCCGACAAGGTGAACGAGTACGTCGACCAGAACAAGCCCTGGGAACTGGCCAAGAAGGAAGGCGCCGAGGCGCGCCTGCACGACGTGTGCACGGTGTGCATCGAGGCCTTCCGCCTGCTCACGCTGTACCTGAAGCCCGTGCTGCCGGCGCTGGCCGTGAACGTCGAGGCCTTCCTGAAGATCGCCCCACTCACCTGGGCCGACGCCGCGCAGACCCTGCCGGCCGGCCACGCCATCGGCGACTACAAGCACCTGATGCAGCGCGCCGACCCCAAGCAGGTCGACAAGCTGTTCGACGTGCCCGAAGCCGCGGCTGCCGCACCCGTCGCCACCGAAGCGCAGGAGCTGCCCGGCGGCGAAGCCATCGCGCCGACCATCACCATCGACGACTTCGCGAAGATCGACCTGCGCATCGCGAAGATCGTGGCCTGCGAGAAGGTCGAGGGCTCGACCAAGCTGCTGCGCCTGACGCTCGACGCGGGCGAGGGCAAGACGCGCAACGTGTTCAGCGGCATCGCCTCGGCCTACCAGCCCGAGCAGCTCGTGGGCAAGCTCACCGTGCTGGTCGCCAACCTCGCACCACGCAAGATGAAGTTCGGCGTCAGCGAAGGCATGGTGCTGGCCGCGAGCCACGGCGACGAAAAGGCCCACCCGGGCATCCACGTGCTCGAGCCCTGGGCTGGCGCGACGCCGGGCATGCGCGTGCGCTGACCCGACGACGCAAAGAAGAACTAGCCGAACTTGTTGTTCAACACGAGGTCGGCAAACACCTTGCCGCCCACCGAGATGTGGTCGCGCATCGCCTCCGCGGCGTTGTCCGCATGGCCTTTGAGAATCCACTCGACCACCCGTTCGTGCTCCCGCTGTGAAGCGGCGAGCCGGCCGGGCTTCTCGAACATCCGCCCACGGTAGGCCGAGATGCGCAGCCGCACGGTCTGCGCCTGCTCCACGATGAAGGGGTTGCCGCTGGCGCGGTAGATCACGTCGTGCAGCGCGGCGTTGGCCTGCTGGTAGGCCTCGGCGTCGTCCGCCTGCGCCTGCGCGGCGGTGCCGGCCAGGGCACGCAGCAGCTCCTCGCGCAGCGCCGGGCCGATGCGCAGCGCGGCCAGCCGCGCCAGCACGCCTTCGAGCTCGCCGAGCGCTTCCATCATCGCCACCAGTTCGTTCGCCCGCAGCTGGCGCACGTAGATGCCGGTGCGCGGAACGATGTCGACCAGCCCGCGCGCACTGAGCAGCAGCAGCGCCTCGCGCACCGGCGTGCGCGAGGTGTTGAAGCTCAGGGCCAGGGCCTTTTCGTCGATGGCCATGCCGGGCGACAGCACGCCGCCCAGGATGTCTTGTTCGAGCCGGGCGCGGATGCGGTCCTGCAGGCTGTGGGTGTCGAGGGTTTTCGCGGGTTGCATGGCGATCTGGATATTAGCTAACCTTACAGATATATCAATTCATCTGTTTGGTACATCAATGCCTCCCACCCTCGCGATCGACGGCCACGTGGCCTATCTGACGCTGCACCGTCCCCAGGCCGCCAACAAGCTCACGCCGGACGATCTTCCCGTGCTGATCCAGCATGTGGACACAGTGAACCGCACGCCCGAGGTGCTGGTACTGGTCCTGCGCGCCGAGGGCAAGTACTTCTGCAGCGGGTTTGATATATCAGAGGTGGCCACCCAGAGCCAGACCGAAGGCCGCAGCTTCGGCGAGATGGTCGATGTGTTCGAAAACTGCCGCGCCGTCACCATCGCGGCGGTGCACGGCGGCGTCTACGGCGGCGCGACCGACCTCGTGCTGGCCTGCGACTTTCGCGTGGGCGCCCGCAGCGCCGAGATGTTCATGCCGGCCGCGCGGCTCGGCCTGCACTACTACCAGAGCGGCATGGAGCGCTACGTGTCGCGGCTGGGGCTGGACACGGCCAAGCGCCTCTTTCTCACCGCCGAGAAGCTCGACGGCGCCGCCATGCGCGACTGCGGCTTTCTCACGCAGCTGGTCGACGACGCCGCCGCGCTCGACGCCGAGGTGCAGCGCCTGCGCACCGTGCTCGCGGGCATGGCGCCGCTGGCGCTGCTGGGCATGAAGAAGCACCTGAACCAGATCGCGCGCGGCACCGCCGACGCGGCTGCGATCTCGCGCGAGGTGCAGCGCACCGTCGCCTCCGAAGACCTCGCCGAGGGCGGCCGGGCCTGGCGCGAGAAGCGCACGCCGGTGTTCCAGGGCCGCTGAGCGCGCCCGCCCTTCCCTACACAAGACCCAGGAGACAACCCATGAAGCAAGAACTGCGAGCCCTCTCGTTCGCCGCCGCCGCGCTGCTGGCCTCGGCCGGCGCACTGGCCGACACCTATCCCTCGCGCCCGATCACGCTGCTGGTGGGCTTCCCCGCCGGCGGCGGCGCCGACACCGTGGCGCGCATCGTCGGCGACAAGCTGGGCAAGCTGCTCGGCCAGCCGATCGTCATCGACAACAAGCCGGGCGCCGGCACCACCATCGCATCGGACCAGGTCGCGCGCGCCGCGCCCGACGGCTACACGCTGCTGCTGGGCAGCGCCAACCTCTACGGCAGCGACAAGCTGCTCTACAAGAGCGTGAAGTACGACGGTGCGAAGAGCTTCGTGCCGATCTCGCGCTGGAGTTCCGCGCCGATGCTGCTCGCGGTGAACAAGGACGTGAGCGCCAAGACCGTGCAGGCGCTGATCGCCGAGGCGCGGCAGAACCCCGGCAAGCTGGCGTACTCGTCGTCGGGCGCCGGCGTGGTGACGCACCTGGCCGGCCTGTCGTTCGAGAAGGCGGCCGGCGTGCAGATGCTGCACGTGCCGTACAAGGGCGGCGCGCCGTCGATCCAGGCCGTGGCCGCGGGCGACGTGCAGCTCACCTTCGGCACGCCGCCCTCGGTGCTGCCGATGGCGCAGGGCCAGAAGCTGCGCGTGCTGGCCGTCACCTCGGGCCAGCGCTCGCCGCTCTTTCACGACGTGCCCAGCGTGGCCGAGGCCGGCGTGAAGGGCTACGACTACACCTTCTGGTTCGGCCTCTTCGGCCCGGCCGGCCTGCCGCCGGAGGTGGCACAGAAGCTGTTCGACGCCAGCGTGGCGGCGCTGAACGACCCCGAGGTCAAGGCGCGAATGGAAAAGTCGGGCAACGAGTCGGCGCCCTCGAAGTCGCTGGCCGAGTTCCGCGCCTGGGCCCTGGCCGAAGGCGCGAAGTCGAAGGAACTCACCGAACGCTCGGGCGCGAGCGTCGAATGACCGCGCACGCACCCAAGGCAGGCCCGCTGCAGGGCTTCACCGTCATCGACCTCACGCGCGTGCTCGCGGGCCCGTACTGCACGCTGTTGCTCGCCGACCTGGGCGCGCGCGTCATCAAGGTGGAACAACCCGGCCTGGGCGACGACGCGCGGCAGATCGGCCCCTTCGTCGAAGGCGACTCGGCCTACTTCATGTCGGTCAACCGCAACAAGGAGTCGATCGCGCTCGACCTGAAGGCGCCGGCCGACCGCGCGGTCTTCGAGCAGCTGCTGGCCACGGCCGACGTGCTGGTCGAGAACTTCCGGCCCGGCACGATGGAAAAGCTGGGCTACGACTGGCCGACGCTGCACGCGCGCTTTCCGAAACTCGTGTTCACTTCGGTCTCGGGTTTCGGCCAGACCGGCCCGTACAGCAGGCGCCCCGCCTACGACATGGTGGTGCAGGCGATGGGCGGCATCATGAGCCTCACCGGCCACCCGGGCGCGCCGCCGACGCGCGTGGGCGTGTCGATCGGCGACCTCGGTGCCGGGCTGTACGCGGCCGTCGGCACGCAGGCCGCGCTGCTGCAGCGCGGGCGCACGGGCCTGGGCGACCGGGTCGACGTGGCCATGCTCGACTGCCAGGTCGCGCTGCTCGAGAACGCGATCTCGCGCATGGAGGCCGAGGGCCGCGCGCCGGGGCCGATCGGCTCGCGGCATCCGTCGATCACGCCCTTCGACGTGTTCCGCGCGGCCGACGGCTGGTTCGTGATCGCGGCGGGCAACGACGCGCTGTTCCAGCGCCTGTGCACGGCCCTCGAGCTGCCCGCGCTCGCCGGAGACGCCCGCTTTGCCACCAACCCGGCGCGCTGCCAGCACCACGAGGCGCTCAAGCAGTTGCTCGAAGAGCGCCTGTCGACCGCGCCCTGCGCGCACTGGCAGGCGCTGCTGATGCAGCACAACATCCCCACCGGCGACTACAACGACGTGGCGGCGGTGGTGAACGACCCGCAGGTGCAGGCGCGCGAGATGCTGGTGCAGGTGCGCACGCAGGGCGGCCAGCCGCTCACGGTGGCGGGCAACCCGGTGCACGTCGGTGGGCTGCGCACGCAGGTGCGACGGCAACCGCCGCGGCTGGACCAGGACCGCGAGGCGATCCTGGCGTCACTCGCCCGATCCAGCGCTGCGGGTGCAGAATCCGCCCATGCAACGCCGTGACCGCCTCCGCCCCTTCGTCCTTTCCGCACTCGGCCTCGCGGGTGCGCTGCTGCTGAGCGGCTGCGCGGTGGTCAGCGTCGCGAGCACGGCCGTGAGCGTGGGCGCCGGCGCAGTCGGCCTCGCGGCCGATGCCGCCATCGGCACCGCGCGCATCACCGGCAAGGCCGTGGGCGCGGCGGCCGACGCGGTGATTCCCGACAGCAAGGACTGACGGCCGTTCAGCGCGGCAGACCCAGCGCCGCGAGGTGCGCGGGCGTGTGCTGTGCTTTCTCCTTGCGCACGAAGGCCGAGCGCAGCGCCGCGTGCGGCTCGGCGGGATCGAAGAAGTTGCGCCGCATGTGCGCCAGCTCCTCGTCGCGGTACGCCTGCAGCGGCTTGGCCGCTTCATCGCGCACACGCGCCGCCTGCTTGTCCGCTAGGCGCGCGGCCAGGTCCGGCGATGCCGCCAGTTGCGCGGCCAGCCGGCCGACCTCGTCACCCAGCTCTTCCGGCGCGGCCTGCAGCACGCGCTGCGCCAGGCCCAGCGCCACCGCGCGCTTGGCGCTCACGGGCAGCGCCGACTGCGTGAGCCGCGCGGCCTCGTCGGCGCCCACGCGACGCGGCAGGCTGTAGGTCCAGTACTCGGAGCCGTGCAGGCCCATGAGCTTGTAGTGCGGGTTGAGCACCACGCCGTCGCGGCACCACACCTCGTCGGCCGCGAGCGCGAGCATCACGCCGCCGGCCGCGGCATTGCCCCCCAGCGCGGCCACGGTGAGGCGGTCGGTGGTGGTGAGCACGGCCTCAACCAGGTCGTTCATGGCGTGGATGTTGGCCCACGATTCCTCGGCCGGATCGGACGCCGCCTCGATCACGTTCAGGTGGATGCCGTTGGAGAAGAAGTCGCGCAATCCGCCGAGCACCAGCACCGAGGTCGGGCGGGTGCAGGCGAAGCGGTAAGCCGCCAGCAGACGCCGGCATTGCGCGGTGCTCATGGCCCCGCCCGCGAAAGAGAAGTTCAGCACGCCGACAGCGCCGTGCTCGCTGTAACGCATGTCAGTCCAGGTGCGACGGCCGGCCGGCAACTCTAGCGGCGCGGCCACCTCGGGCAAGCCGGCGAGCAGCCGCGCGCCCAGCGCCTCGACGGCCGGCAGCTTGTAGCTCGGCAGGCCGGAACCCGGCTCGCGCCAGGGCCGCAGCTGCGTGAGCCAGACCGCGCCATCGACGGTGGCGCGGCAAACCGCGCCGGCGCGGGTGGCGATCAGTTCGCCGGGCGTGCCGCGCAACTCGTCCTCGGCATGGCCGCCGTGCAGGTACCACGGCGCGCCCAGCAGATCGTCGAGCACGCCGGGCTGCGAATCGGCCGCGCGCAGCTGTCGCAGCACCGATTCGGTGGTCTGCGTGGCCCAGTCGATGCGGCGCTCGGCCTGCTTCATGAAGGGCCGCCAGCCGGCGGCGAGGTCGGCCGCCTTCTGCCGCTTCGGCTTGTACGTGCCCGAGGCGAAGCGCTCGACGGCCAGCAGCACGGCGTCGACGGCGGCATCGGCCACCTCGCCGCGGTACAGGTCGCTCTTGCCGGCCTGCGGCGGCACCTTCAGCGGCGACCAGGCCCAGACGTCGCCCGCGTCCATCTCGGCCACGGCCTCGAGCACGGTGACGCCCCAGCTGTCGACGCCGCCCTGCAGCGTCCGGTCGAGCGAGGACGGGCCGCGGTCGCCGGGCGGGCCCGGATGCACGATGAGGCAGGTGTGGGCGCGCCAGACGTCCTCGGGGATCGCCGTGGTCAGCATCGGCGCGACGATGAGTGCCGGCGCGTGCTGGCGCACGGCTTCACGCAGCGCCTCGTCATCGCCAAGCGCCAGCACGATGCCCGCTGTGTGGCCCCGGTCCTGGAGCTCGGCCAGCACGCGCTGCGTGAGGCTGTTGAACGCGCTCGCGACGAGCAGGATGTGCATGGGCGACCTCATTGACATTTGTTTCTAAACGTCAAAAATGTATCTTTCAGCCTCGCCGCCGATAAGCTGACTGAAAGTACTCACCGCCGGGACATCGCGGGGCCGCCGCGACGGCCGGGCCACAATGACCGCACATGTCGTCGCCGCTGAACCTCACCCGCTTTCGCCCCCGCCTGCTGGACACGATGGCCGGCTACGACCGGGGGCGATTCCTGGCGGACCTCGGCGCGGGCGCCACGGTGGGCATCGTGGCGCTGCCGCTGGCCATGGCCTTTGCCATCGCCTCGGGGCTCAAGCCCGAGGCCGGCATCTGGACGGCGATCATCGCGGGCTTCCTGATCTCGCTGCTGGGCGGCTCGGCCGTGCAGATCGGCGGCCCGGCGGGCGCGTTCATCGTGATCGTCTACGGCATCGTCGAGCGCTACGGCGTGGCCAACCTGCTGATCGCCACCGCATGCGCGGGCGTGCTGCTGTTCATGGCGGGGCTGTTCGGGCTCGGGCGGCTGGTGCGTTTCGTGCCGCTGTCGATCGTGGTGGGCTTCACCAACGGCATCGCGGTGCTGATCCTGCTGTCGCAACTCAAGGATTTGCTCGGCCTCACGGTGGAGCGCATGCCGGCCGACGTGTTCTCGCAGCTGCATGCGATGGCGCTGCGGCTGGACACCTTCAACCCGCACGCCTTCGCGCTCGGGCTGGCCTGCGTGCTCGGGCTGCTGGCGTGGTCGCGGCTGTTTCGCGGCGACTCGGCGCTGGCGCGCGCGGTGCAGCGCGTGGGCGGACGCTGGGTACAGACGCGCCCGGTGCAGATCGTCGGGCGCATCCCGGGGCCGATCGTCGCGCTGGCGTCGCTCACGCTGGTGTCGTGGGGCTTCGCGCTGCCGGTGGAGACCATCGGCACGCGCTTCGGCGGCATTCCCGAGGGCGTGCCGGCCTTCGCGCTGCCCGATTTTTCATGGGAAACCGTCAAGCAGCTGGTGACGCCGACGCTGACCATCGCGCTGCTCGGCGCCATCGAGTCGCTGCTGTGCGCGCGCGTGGCCGACCAGGTCAGCGGCCAGCCGCGCCACGACCCCAACCAGGAGCTGATGGCGCAGGGCATCGCCAACCTGGTCACGCCCTTCTTCGGCGGCATGCCGGCCACGGGCACCATCGCGCGCACCGTGACCAACATCCGCTCCGGCGGCAGCTCGCCCATTGCGGGCATCGTGCATGCGGTCACGCTGCTGGTCGTGGCGCTGCTGGCGGCACCGCTGGCGCGCCACGTGCCGCTCGCGGTGCTGGCGGGCATCCTGGTGTTCGTCGGGCTGAACATGGGCGAATGGCGCGAGTTCACGCCCGGCCAGCTGCGCCACTTCAGCCGCCACTACCGGCTGCTGATGCTCGGCACCTTCTTCCTCACGGTGGTGTTCGACCTCACGGTGGCGGTGCAGGTGGGCATCGTGCTGGCGTGCGCGCTCTTCATCCGCCGCATGAGCGGGCTGTTCAGCGTCGAGCTGGTGACGCTGCAGCCGCCGGTGCTCACCTACCGGCTGTACGGCGCCATGTTCTTCGGCGCGGCGGCCAAGCTCGACGAAGCAGTGAACGCCGCGGAGCGCGCACCGCGCGGCATGACGCTGGTGCTGGACGCCACGCACCTGATCTACATCGATGCCACCGGCGTCGATGCGCTGCGGCAGCTGCACCGCGCAGTGCTGGCGCGCGACGGATTGCTGCGCATCGAGTCGCTGCAGCCGCAGCCGCTCGAGGTGCTGGAGCGCTCGGGCTTCGCCGAGGAGTTGACCTCGGGCCGGCCCGCAACGACCTCCTAGGCGGGGCTCCTCAGGCCTGCGCGGCCTCGCCGCACACCAGCCGCGCCATCTGCACCTTGCTCGTGACGCCGAGCTTGGCGTACACCTGCCGCAGGTGGTGACGCACCGTCGCCGGGGAACTGTCGAGCCTGCGGGCCACCATCTTGTAGCTGTGGCCCTCGCCGAACAGCCGGGCCACCTCGGCCTCGCGACGGCTCAGCACCGCCAGGGCCGAGACGCCGGGCGCGGGCGTCTCCCGCAGCCGCAGCGCCTGCGCCGAGACCAGGTGAGGCATCAGCAACTCCAGCAGCGCGTGCTCGCGCTCACCGAAGCTCGCGGCTTCGCGGCCGTACAGCGACAGGTGCGTCCACCACGGCGAATCGGGCGCATGCAGCATCACGCTGAGCACCCGGTCGAGGCGATGCTCCGAAGCGAAGGCGCGCAGCGACCCCACCGACGGCAGCTCGTGCGACGCCATCGCCATGCCATGGCCCGGTCGTGCCATCACCGCGGCCACCATGGGATCGAGGTGGCGCACACGGCACCAGTCGGCCACGAAATCCGGCGCCAGCCCGCGCGTGTGGCCGTCTCGCGGCTCGAGCCGTCCGGCGGCGAACACCGAGCGGCCGAACCAGGCGGCATCGAACGCAATGTGGCCGGCCAGCCAGTCCAGCAGCCCGCCGGCGGCCGATGCCTCGGGCGCGGCGGCCCGCGGATACAGATCGAGCAGCAACGCGCCGAGCTGTGCGGCCGGAATGCACGACCCCGAAGAAGAACTGCTGTGCGCCATGCGGCGCGATCTTAGGGGCCGCCCGCTCGCGTGCGGTTGCGGAGATTCCCGCATCGTTCATCTGAACGACTGCCGCCGCCGGACACCCCACCCTACGCTGCACGGCGTTTCCACATCACACACGAACAGGACACCGTTGCCATGAACCTCGCCGACTACAGCCGCCTCGACGCCACCGGGCTGGCCGAATGCATCCGCCGCAAGGACATCAGCGCCGCCGAAGCGCAGCAGTGCGCGCGCCAGGCGGCGACCGCGCTCAACCCGCGCATCAACGCCATGGCCGAGCTTTTCGACGCCCCGCTGTCGCACGACGCGCAGGGTCCGCTGGGCGGCGTGCCCTTCCTCATCAAGGACCTGGTGCTGCAGGCCGAGGGCGTGCGCTGCCAGGCCGGCAGCCGGCTGTTCGGCGACGGGCTGCCGGCTGCCGCAGACAGCGCGTTGATGGCGCGCTTTCGCCGCGCCGGTCTGGCCACGCTGGGGCGCACCTGGACCCCGGAACTCGGCTTCAACGCCACCACCGAGAGCGCCCTCGGCGGCGCGACGCGCAACCCGTGGAACCTGGCGCACAGCGCGGGCGGCTCCAGCGGGGGCTCGGCCGCGGCGGTCGCCGCCGGCATCGTGCCCATGGCGCACGCCAACGACGGCGGCGGTTCGATCCGCGTGCCCGCCGCCGCCTGTGGCCTGATCGGGCTGAAGTCCAGCCGCGGCCGCATCAGCGCCGGCCCGGGCTACGGCCAGCCGCTGATGGGCCTGGGCATGGAGGGCGTGGTCTGCCGCACCGTGCACGACGCCGCCGCTGCGCTCGACCTCATGCACGGCCCCGAGCTGGGCGATCCGTTCCTGGTGTCCGCGCCCGCGCAGCCCTACGCACAGGCCATCCGGTCGGCGCCGCGCCGGCTGCGCATCGCGGTGAGCACGCAGTTCCCGGGCACGCAGCCGGCGGCGCGACCCTGCGTCGACGCGGTGGAGGCGACGGCGCGCACGCTCGCCGGTCTCGGGCATGTCGTGGAGTGGGCGACGCCGTCGTATGCGCACGAGGCTTTCTTCTCGGCCACACGCACCTTCTGGTCCTCGTTGCTGGCGGCCGGCGTGGCGGGCGTGGCGCAGGCGCTGCAGATGCCGCTGGAGAAGGCGCTGGGCCAGGTGCAGGCCTGCACCCGCGCCACCGCCGAGCACGGGCTGCGCCTGAGCGCGCTCGACCTGGAACTGGCGCTCGCGCAGATGAATGCGGTCTCGCGCGAGGTGGCGCCCTTCTTCGCGCAGCACGACATCCTGCTCACGCCGACGATGCGCACCCCGCCCGTGGCGCTGGGCTACCTCGACCAGGACGACCCCGCGCGCGATGCGCAGGGTTACTTCGATCATCTGTTCGACTACGCGACCTTCACGCCGCTGGCCAACCTCACCGGCCAGCCGGCGATCTCGCTGCCCCTGGGGATGGCCGGCGACCTGCCGATCGGCGTGCAATGCATGGCGCCCATGGGCGACGAGGCCACGCTGCTGCAGCTCGCCGCGCAGCTCGAGCAGGCCATGCCCTGGGCCGCACGGCGCCCGGCGCTGCACGCGGCGGCGCTGTAGGCAGCGCGCTCAGGGCGCCTCGGTGCCCCGGTCGGGCGACGACCCGCTGCGCACCACGCGCTGGTCGTCGTTCAGCGTGGCGGTGAAGACCATCGACGAATTCGGTGGCTGCACCCAGCGCCATTCCCATTCGGTCTCGCGCTTGAGCGCATAGGGCGTGACCTTGGCCGGCTTGCCCAGCAGCTTGCGCAGGTCTTCCATCATCATGCCGGGCTGCACCTTGGCGAAGTTCTCGGGCGTGAGCACCTGGCGCAGCGCGCTCATCTTGCCGTCGGCGCCGATGGTGATCATGTAGTTCTTCTGGCCCTGCGGCTGGCGGTTGAACTCCAGCACGCGGCCGTTGGGCACGTCCCAGACGTTCTCGGGTTCGCCGAAACGCGCGCGCACGTCGGCCTCGGTCGAGACGCCCTCTTCGAGCTCGCTGATGCGCTGCGGATCGCAGCCCGCGAGCCCGATCAGCGCCGCCAGCAGTCCTGCCACGAGGCCGATCCGGCCCTTCTGAAATCGTTGCATGCCGTCCCCGGTAAAATTCGAGCGATAAAGGTCCAGTCTATGTCCATCTTCCGCCGCCCCCACTACACCTCCGAGATCACGAACTTCATCGAGGAGATGAAGCAAAAGAAGCCGACGCTCGAGGCCGAACAGCGCGCCGGCCGCGCCCTGCTGTGGGACAAGCACCTCGACCGCAGCCTGCTCGAGGAGTACAGCGAAGCGCGCGTGCCGATGCAGCCGTACGTCTACCAGACCCAACCCAAGTGAATGGTGCCCACCCGGCATCCCGCCGCCCAGCCTGCGCGCACAGCTATTAAGTTGATAGCAACTTCCTCATGAGCGCAGACGAGGACAACGGCACGATCGTGGCCAGCATGCCCGAGGTCGTCGACCAGGTCGCCCTGGCCCGGCTCTACGGCGAGCCGCTGTTCGCGATGCCGAAGGACCTGTACATCCCGCCCGAGGCGCTGCAGGTTTTCCTGGAGGCCTTCGAGGGCCCGCTGGACCTGTTGCTGTACCTGATCCGCAAGCAGAACTTCAACATCCTCGACATCCCGATGGCGGGCCTGACGCGGCAGTACCTGAGCTACGTCGACGAGATCCGCCAGACGAACCTCGAACTCGCGGCCGAATACCTGCTGATGGCCGCGATGCTGATCGAGATCAAGTCGCGCATGCTGCTGCCGCCCAAGAAGGTGGCCGACGGCGAAGAGGCCGAAGACCCGCGCGCCGAGCTGGTTCGCCGGCTCATGGAGTACGAGCAGACCAAGCTGCAGGCCGCCGCCATCAGCGCGCTGCCGACCTACGGGCGCGACTTCTGGAAGGCCCAGGTCTACATCGAGCAGTCGATCAAGCCGCGCTTTCCCGACGTCGACGTGGTCGAATTGCGCGACGCCTGGGCCGACATCATGAAGCGCGCCAAGCTCGTGCAGCACCACAAGATCTCGCGCGAAGAGCTCAACGTGCGCGAGCACATGAGCATCGTGCTGCGCCACCTGCAGGGCCAGCGCTTCGTCGAGTTCGAAAAGCTCTTCGACGTCTCGCGCGGCGTGCCGGTGCTGATCGTCACCTTCATCGCGATGCTCGAGCTCGCGAAAGAGACGCTGATCGACATCACGCAGGCCGAGGCCTTCGCCCCCATCTACGTCAGATTGGCCTACTCGCCCGCCTGACCCAACCGGTTCCACTCCCCGTGACTTCTGCCGTACGCGACTTCGACGTCCTCATCGTCGGCAGCGGCCTTGCCGGCCTCTCCGCCGCGCTGCACCTGGCCCCCACGCACCGCGTGGCCGTGCTCACCAAGCGCGCGCTGAACGACGGCTCCAGCGCCTGGGCGCAGGGCGGCATCGCGGCCGTGCTGGCGGCGGGCGACAGCTTCGACGCCCACGTGGAAGACACGCTGGTGGCCGGCGCCGGCCTGTGCGACCCCGAGGCCACGCGCTTCGTGGTCGAGGGCGCGCCGCAGGCCATCGGCTGGTTGCGCGAACTGGGCGTGCCCTTTTCGGAAGAAGGCGGCGACCTGCACCTGACGCGCGAAGGCGGCCACAGCCAGCGCCGCATCGTGCACGTGACCGACGCCACCGGCGCGGCCGTGCAGCAGGTGCTGATCGAGCGCGTGCGCCGCACGCCCAACATCACGCTGTTCGAACACCACACGCTGGTCGACCTGGTCACGGGCACCAAGCTCGGGCTGGCCGATCCATCCTGCCAGGGCCTGTACGCGCTGGACGACGAGACCGACGAGGTGCTGGCCTTCCGCGCGCCGCACACCATCCTGGCGACCGGCGGCGCGGGCAAGGTGTACCTGTACACCACCAACCCCGACACCGCCACCGGCGACGGCATTGCCGCCGCCTGGCGCGCGGGCTGCCGGGTGTCGAACCTGGAGTTCATCCAGTTCCACCCGACCTGCCTGTACCACCCGCACGCCAAGTCGTTCCTGATCAGCGAGGCGGTGCGCGGCGAAGGCGGCCTGCTCAAGTTGCCCGACGGCACGCGCTTCATGCCCAAGCACGACGAACGCGCCGAACTCGCGCCGCGCGACGTGGTGGCCCGCGCCATCGACTTCGAGATGAAGAAGCACGGCCTGGACTGCGTGTACCTCGACATCTCGCACCAGCCGCCCGCGTTCCTGAAAGAGCATTTCCCCAACATCCTGGCGCGCTGCCTGGAGCTGGGCATCGACATCACGCGCGAGCCGATTCCCGTGGTGCCCGCCGCGCACTACACCTGCGGCGGCGTGCTCAGCGACCTGGCCGGTCGCACCGACATCCCGGGCCTGTATGCCATCGGCGAAACCGCCTGCACCGGCCTGCACGGCGCCAACCGGCTGGCCAGCAACTCGCTGGTCGAGTGCATGGTGTTCGCGCGCGCCGCGGCCGACGCCATTGCGCAGGCCCCGTCGCGCGAGCGCGCCGCGCTGCCCGCCTGGGACGAGAGCCGCGTCACCGACGCCGACGAAGCCGTGGTCATCTCCCACAACTGGGACGAGCTGCGCCGCTTCATGTGGGACTACGTCGGTATCGTGCGCACCAACAAGCGCCTGGAGCGTGCGAGCCACCGCATCGCGCTGCTGCAGGCCGAGATCCAGGAGTTCTACGCGAACTTCCACGTCACGCGCGACCTGCTCGAACTGCGCAACCTGGTGCAGGTGGCCGAGCTGATCGTGCGTTCCGCGCAGGCCCGCCACGAGAGCCGTGGCCTGCATTTCAGTCGCGATTACCCTTCGCTGGCCGAGCCCACCGCACCCACCGTGCTGGTGCCGCCGGTCGACTGAGCCCACCCTTCGTCACCTTTCGATCACCCTCAGGATGCCCGGCCACCGACGCCCGCAGGGAGAAAGCCAACCATGTCGAACACCCCTACCCCACCCACCCCACCGTCCGAAGCCCCGCCCGCCTCGCCCTACGGCACGCTGCCGCCCGCCTCGCCCCTGGCGCAGCGCAAGCCCGTGAGCCTGCCGCGGCTGGCGGACATGCATGCGCGCGGCGAAAAGATCGCCATGCTCACTGCCTACGACGCCACCTTCGCGGCCATGGCCGACGCGGCCGGCATCGACTGCCTGCTGGTCGGCGACTCGCTGGGCATGGTCTGCCAGGGCCTGAACAGCACCGTGGGTGTGAGCCTGGAGGCCATGCGCTATCACACCGACAGCGTCTCGCGCGGCCTGCGCCGCGTGCAGGGCACGACCTGGCTCATCGCCGACCTGCCCTTCGGCAGCTACCAGGAATCGCGCGAGCAGGCCCTGGCCAGCGCCACCGTGCTGATGCAGGCCGGCGCGCACATGGTCAAGCTCGAAGGCGGCGGCTGGACCACCGAAACGGTGCGCTTCCTGGTCGAGCGCGGCATTCCCGTGTGCGCCCACCTGGGCCTGACGCCGCAGACCGTGCATGCGCTCGGCGGCTACCGCGTGCAGGGCAAGGGCGACACCGCCGGCGCGCTGCTCAAGCAGCAGGCCCACGCGCTGCAGGACGCGGGCGCCGCCATGCTGGTGCTCGAGATGGTGCCGGCCGCGCTGGCCGCCGAACTCACGGCCGAGCTGACCCGCTGCGCCACCATCGGCATCGGCGCCGGCAAGGGCACCGCGGGCCAGGTGCTCGTGCTGCACGACATGCTGGGCATCAACCTCGGGAAGATGCCGAAGTTCGTGCGCAACTTCATGGCCGACGCGCCGGGCGTGCTGCCCGCGCTGCAGGCCTACGTGCAGGCCGTGAAGAACGGCAGCTTCCCCGACGACCGCCTCCACGCCTGGTAAGCACAGAAGGACACCGACCATGTACATCGCCAAGACCATCGACGAACTGCGCCAGCACCTGTCTTCCAGCCAGCGCCCCGCCTTCGTGCCCACCATGGGCAACCTGCACGAGGGCCACCTCGCGCTCGTGCGCCAGGCCAAGCCGCTGGGCGACGCCACCGTGGCGAGCATCTTCGTGAACCGCCTGCAATTCCTGCCGCACGAAGACTTCGACACCTACCCGCGCACCTGGGACAGCGACTGCGAGAAGCTGCGCGCCGCCGGTTGCGACGTGCTGTTCGCGCCCGACGAGAAGGCGCTCTACCCCGAGCCCCAGACCTGCAAGGTGCACCCCGACCCGGCGCTGGCCGACCTGCTCGAAGGGCACTTTCGCCCCGGCTTCTTCATCGGCGTGTGCACGGTGGTGATGAAGCTGTTCCAGTGCGTGCAGCCGCGCGTGGCCGTGTTCGGCAAGAAGGACTACCAGCAGCTCATGATGATCCGCCACATGGTGCGGCAGTTCGCGCTGCCGATCGAAATCGTGGGCGGCGAGACCTTCCGCGCCGACGACGGCCTGGCGCTCTCCTCGCGCAACGGCTACCTGAGCGCCACCGAGCGCGCCGAGGCCGTGCAGCTGTCGAAGGCGCTGCGGGCCATGGCCGAGGCCGTGCGCGCCGGCGAGCGCGACGTGGCCGCCCTCGAGGCGCGCGCCATGCAGGCGCTCGCGCAGCGCGGCTGGCAGCCCGACTACGTGGTGCTGCGCCGCCGCGCCGACCTGCAGGCGCCGCAGCCCGGCGATGCGCTCGTGGCTCTGGCCGCCGCGCGGCTGGGCAGCACGCGGCTCATCGACAACCTCGAAATCGACACGCCGCTCGCCACATGACCTACAGCGTCAAGGAAATCTTCTACACGCTGCAGGGCGAAGGCGGCCAGGCCGGCATGCCGGCCGTGTTCTGCCGCTTCGCCGGCTGCAACCTCTGGACCGGCCGCGAGGAAGACCGCGACACGGCTGTCTGCCGTTTCTGCGACACCGACTTCGTCGGCACCGACGGCACGCTGGGCGGCAAGTTCAAGAACGCAGACCAGCTCGCCGACACCATCGCCGCGCAATGGCCCGCCGGCGACACCGCGCACCGGCTGGTCGTGCTCACGGGCGGCGAGCCGCTGCTGCAGGTCGATGCGGCGCTGGTCGACGCGCTGCACGCGCGGCACTTTCGCATCGCGGTCGAGAGCAACGGCACGGTCGCCGCGCCCGCGGGCATCGACTGGCTGTGCATCAGCCCCAAGGCCGGCGCGCCGTGGGTGCAGCAGCGCGGCCAGGAGCTGAAGCTGGTGTGGCCGCAGGCCGGCATCGACCTCGATGCGATGGCGCGCACGGGCGAATTCACGCACCGCTTTCTGCAGCCGATGGACGGGCCCGACCGGCTCGCCAACACCGAGCTGTGCATCGCCGAATGCATGAAGCAGCCGGTGTGGCGCCTGAGCGTGCAGACCCACAAGATCACGGGCATCCGCTGACGCGCGGCCCCTTTCAGTTTCGAGTTTCTTTTTTTGACGATGCGCTTCACCATCAGCCAACGCTTCTTCTTCGACGCCGCCCACACGCTCAAACGCGAGATCGAGGTCGAAGGCAGCCGCCGCATTCACGGCCACACCTACCACGCGGAAGTGTGGCTGGCGGGCGAGCGCGACCCGGTGACGGGCATGGTGATCGACCTGGGCCTGCTGCGCCGCCGGCTCGAGGACGTGCGCGAACAGCTCGACCATCACCTGCTGGACGACGTGCCGGGGCTGCATCCGCCGACGCTGGAGAACCTGTGCGTGTTCATCGCCGACGCACTGCCCGACCTGCGACCGTCGCTGGCGCGCGTGCGCGTGTGGCGCGAGGCGCTGGGCGACAGCTGTACGATAGAGTTCTAAACGCCGGTCAGGCGGCGCCGATGCCGGCGACCAGGCTGCCCAGCGCCTGGCCGTTCTTCAGCCCGGCGGTGAACGCCAGCATGCGGTCGATCGGCACGCGCGCGCGCACGCCCAGTGCCGGATCGACGTGGATCTCGCCCGCGCCGGTTTCCAGCGCGTTCGCCAGTTCGACCAGCCCGTTCATCGCCATCCACGGGCAGTGCGCGCAGCTCTTGCAGGTGCCGCCGTTGCCCGCCGTGGGCGCTTCGATGAAAGTCTTGCCGGGGTTCAGCGTGCGCAGCTTGTGCAGCATGCCGGTGTCGGTCGCGACGATGAACTCGGTCGCGTCGAAGCGCTGCGCCGCGTTCAGGATGGCCGAGGTGGAACCCACCGCGTGCGCCAGCGCGATCACGTCGGACGGCGACTCGGGATGCACCAGCACCTTGGCCTTCGGGTGTTCCTTCATGAGCAGCTCGAGTTCGAGCGCCTTGAATTCGTCGTGCACGATGCACGCGCCGTTCCAGCTGACCATGTCGGCACCGGTCTGGCGGCGGATGTAGTCGCCCAGGTGGCGGTCGGGGCCCCAGAGGATCTTCTGGCCGGCCGCATGCAATGCGTTCACCACGTCGAGCGCGCAGCTGGAAGTGACGAGCCAGTCGGCGCGCGCCTTCACGGCCGCGCTGGTGTTGGCGTAGACCACCACGGTGCGGTCGGGATGCTCGTCGCAGAAGGCGCTGAAGGCGTCGACCGGGCAGCCCAGGTCGAGCGAGCAGTTGGCGTCCAGGTCGGGCATCAGCACGCGCTTTTCGGGCGAGAGGATCTTCGAGGTCTCGCCCATGAAGCGCACGCCGGACACCACCAGCGTGGTGGCGGCGTGGTCGCGGCCGAAGCGCGCCATCTCGAGCGAATCGCTCACGATGCCGCCGGTTTCCTCGGCCAAATCTTGCAGGTCGGGGTGCACGTAGAAGTGCGACACCATCACCGCGTTGCGCTCGCGCAGCAGGCGGCGGATGCGCTCCTTCAGCGCAATGCGCTCGTCGGGCGAAGGCTCGGGGGGCACGCGGGCCCAGGCGTGGCGCGTGTCGCAGACCGCGCCTTGCGCGGGCTGTTCGTAGTCGACATCGATGACGGAAGCGGTCGTCATGGCGGTTCAGTGGTTCAGGAAGCGCATCGAGTAGTCGATGGCCTTCACGTCCTTGGTCAACGCGCCGATCGAGATCCGGTCGACACCGGTCTCGGCCAGGGCGCGCAGGCCGTCGAGCGTGACGCCGCCGGAGATCTCGAGCACGGCCTTGCGGCCCTCGCCCACGGCGTCGTTCAGGCGCACGGCCTCGCGCAGCGTGGGCAGGTCCATGTTGTCGAGCAGCACCATGCGGGCGCCGGCGTCCAGCGCTTCCTGCAGCTGGGCCAGGGTCTCGACCTCGACCTCGACAAAGGCGGCCTGCGCGGCCACGGGCGCCACCGCGCGCAGGGCGGCGGCCACGCCACCGGCCGCGGCGATGTGGTTTTCCTTGATGAGCACCGCGTCGTACAGGCCGATGCGGTGGTTCAACCCGCCGCCGGTGCGCACGGCGTACTTCTGCGCCAGGCGCAGGCCCGGCAGGGTCTTGCGGGTGTCGACGATGCGGGCACGGGTGCCCTTCACAGCGTCGGCGTACAGCGCGGTCTTGGTGGCGACCGCACTCAGCAGCTGCAGGAAGTTGAGCGCGGTGCGCTCGGCCGTCAGCAGCGCGCGGGCGCCACCTTCGATTTCGAGCACGGGCTGGTCCGCGGAGCAGCGCTGGCCCTCGGCGCACAGCCAGGTGATGCGCGCCTGCGGATCGAGCCGCCGCACGGTGGCCTCGACCCAGGGCGCGCCGCACACCACGGCGGTTTCGCGCGCGAGCACGCGGGCGTGGGCGGTGCGGGAGGCGTCGACCAGCGAGGCGGTCAGGTCGCCGTCGGCGACGTCTTCCTGCAGGGCGCGGGCGACGTCGGACTCGGCCAGCGCGGCGACGGCCGACGCCGAGAAATCAAAGCGAGGGCTCATGTCTCTGGAATCTCTAATCTTCTTCAGGAGGAATGGCGCGAGGCCGGGCCGGCGGGCGGCTGCTGCACCGACTCGGGCACCGGGTCGCGCCCGGTCAGCGCCGCGACGGCATCGCGCGGACTCACCTGGCCGTCGAGCAGCGCGACCACGCCTTCGGCGATGGGCATCTCGATGCCCAGGCCGCGCGCGCGCTGCACCACGGTGCGGGCGCAGTACACGCCCTCGGCCACGTGGCCCAGCGAATCGACGGCCTGCGCGAGCGTGCGGCCCTGGGCCAGCAGCAGCCCGACCTTGCGGTTGCGCGACAGGTCGCCGGTGGCGGTCAGCACGAGGTCGCCCAGGCCCGACAGGCCCATGAAGGTGTCGGCGCGGGCGCCGAGCGCCAGGCCGAAACGGGTCATTTCGGCCAGGCCGCGGGTGATCAGCGCCGCGCGGGCGTTGAGCCCGAGCGCGAGGCCGTCGCACAGCCCGGTGGCGATGGCGAGCACGTTCTTGACGGCGCCGCCGACTTCGACGCCGACGATGTCGTCGTTGGCGTACACGCGCAGGGCCGGGCCGTGGAAGGCGTCGACCAGCGCATCGCGCACGCTGGCGTGCGGGCTGGCGGCCACCAGTGCGGTCGGGCGCCCTTCGGCGACCTCCTGCGCAAAGCTGGGGCCGCTGAGCACGCCCGCCTTCAATTCAGGGGCGACCTGGGCCCAGATCTCGTGGGCGAGCAGGCCGTAGGTGGTGGGAGAGGCATCGAGCGCGGGCTCGACGCCCTTGCACAGCCACGCCACCTGGGCGGTGGTGCCGCGCAGGGCGAGCAGCTGGTCGCGCAGGGCGGCCATGGGCGTGGCGACGATGACGAGGTCGGCCCCGGCCTGCGCCTGGGCGATGTCGCCCGCGCGCACGGCCAGCGAGGCCGGCAGGGCCAGCCCGGGAAGGTAGCGGGTGTTTTCACGCGCGGCCGACATGGCGTCGGCCTGGGCGGCGTCGCGCGCCCACAGCGTGACCTCGTGGCGGGCCGCCGCGTTGACTGCGACGGCCGTGCCCCAGGCACCGGCGCCATGAACGCAGATCTTCATCGTGCGCTGGCGGCGTCGTGCGGCCGGTTTACTGGGCCAGGGTGGGGGCAGCCTGGCCGGCGGCCTGGGCTTGCTGCTGCTCGTACATGGCCTGGAAGTTGATTTCGGCCAGGTGCACGGGCGGGAAGCCGCCGCGCTGGATCACGTCGGCCACGTTGCCGCGCAGGTACGGGTAGACGATCTGCGGGCAGGCGATGCCCAGGATCGGGCCCATCTGGTCTTCCGGCAGGTTGCGGATCTCGAAGATGCCGGCTTGCTTGGCTTCGACCAGGAACACGGTGCGGTCTTCGATCTTGGTCTGCACGGTGGCCGACACGGTGATCTCGAAGATGCCGTCGGCCACGGGCTGGGCGTCCACGCCGAGCTGGATGTCGACGGTGGGCTGCGTCTGCTCCAGCAGGATCGCGGGCGAGTTGGGTTGTTCGAGCGACAGGTCCTTGAGGTAGACGCGCTGGATCTGGAACACGGGATCTTGGGCTTGCTGGTCGGCCATGGCTGAACTTTCGAGGATCAAAACAATGCCCGCCGGGGAGAGGGTCCCGCAGCGGGCTGCAGATGAGGGAACAAACGATTATCGCCCGACGGCCCGCGCACTTTCGTGACGCCCGGCCGCGCGGGGCTTCAGGCGCCTTGCAGCAGCGGAACGAGTCCGCCGCGGCTGTCCAGGGCCATGAGGTCGTCGCAGCCGCCCACGTGGGTGTCGCCGATGAAGATCTGCGGCACCGTGCGGCGCTGGGTGATCTCCATCATGGTGGTGCGGGCTTGCGGGTCGGTGTCGATGCGGATCTCTTCGATCTGCTCGACGCCCTTGGCCTTGAGGATCTGCTTTGCACGCGTGCAGTACGGGCAGACGGCGGTGGTGTACATCTTGACGGCTTGCATGCGCTCTACCTTGGGGAAAATCAGGCTTTTTCAACCGGCAGGTTGGCCTCTTTCCAGGCCTTCAGGCCGCCAGCGACGGCTTGGGCCTGCTC
This sequence comes from Variovorax sp. V118, assembly GCF_041154445.1. Classification (GTDB taxonomy): domain Bacteria; phylum Pseudomonadota; class Gammaproteobacteria; order Burkholderiales; family Burkholderiaceae_C; genus Variovorax; species Variovorax boronicumulans. The sequence goes on from NZ_AP028663.1 coordinate 4,414,830, forward strand.
GTAGCCGAGCTTCTTGGCCGTGGCCACGGCGCGCTGGGCGCGGGCACCGGTGGCGCACACCAGCAGCAGCGGCACGTTCTTGTTCTTGACCGTGCTGGCCAGCTTCTCGTCCAGCAGGTTCAGGGGCACGTTCTTGGCGCCGATCATGTGACCGGTCGCGAATTCTTCGGGTTCGCGCACGTCGACCAGCACCGCGCGTTCGCGGTTGATGAGCTGCACGGCGCCCTGGGCCGTGAGCGTGCCGCCGCCCGCACCCCGGAGCATCGGCCAGGCCAGCATGCCGCCCGAGGTGAGCGCCATCAGGATCAGCATCCAGTTCGCGGTGACGAATTCGATCAATTTCACGGGGGTTCCTTGGATGGCAAACCCGGGATTTTAGAATGCTGGTTTTCCCACGCGCTGCCAAAGGCCTCCGACATGCACAAACTGGTACTGATCCGCCACGGCGAATCGACCTGGAATCTCGAAAACCGCTTCACCGGCTGGACCGACGTCGACCTGACCGAAACCGGCGTCGAGCAGGCCAAGCAGGCCGGCCGGCTGCTCAAGGCCGAGGGCTACGACTTCGACGTGGCCTACACCAGCGTGCTCAAGCGCGCCACCCGCACCCTCTGGCACACGCTCGACGAACTCGACCGCACCTGGCTGCCCGTGGTGCACTCCTGGCGCCTGAACGAACGCCACTACGGCGGCCTGCAGGGCCTGAACAAGGCCGAAACGGCCAAGAAGTACGGCGACGAACAGGTGCTGGTCTGGCGCCGCAGCTACAGCACCCCGCCGCCGCCGCTGGAAGCGGACGACCCGCGCAGCGAGCGCTCCGACGTGCGCTACGCCAAGCTGTCGCCCGAGCAGATCCCGCTGACCGAATGCCTGAAGGACACGGTGGCGCGCGTGCTGCCGTTCTGGAACGAATCGATGGCCCCGGCCATCCGCACCGGCCGCCGCCTGGTCGTGGCCGCGCACGGCAACTCGATCCGCGCGCTGGTGAAGTACCTGGACGGCATCTCGGACGACGCCATCGTCGGCCTGAACATCCCGAACGGCATCCCGCTCGTGTACGAGCTGGACGACGACCTCAAGCCCCTGCGCCACTACTACCTGGGCGATGCCGCGGCCGCCGAAAAGGCCGCCGCCGCGGTGGCTTCGCAGGGCAAGGGCTGAAGACGTAAGCAAAAGAAGAAAACCCCGCCTGCCGGTTCCTCCGTGGAACCCCGGCAGGCAATTTGCTTCCAAGCTGTGTATATTGGTTCGACAGCCGTCGACATACAGGACATTTCACTCATGATGGGCCAGAAACTGAAGATCACCGGCTGGGTCGCCGCCGGCGCCGTTGCTGGCGTCCTGACCACCGTCTCGCTGCAGACGGTCGCGCGGGGTTCGCTCGCGCCGCTTCCGCTCGAGGAATTGCAGCAGCTCGCGGCCGTCTTCGGGATGGTCAAGAGCGACTATGTCGAGGCGGTCGACGAGAAGAAACTCATCTCGGACGCCATCTCGGGCATGGTTGCCGGGCTCGATCCGCATTCGCAGTACTTCGACAAGAAGTCCTTCAAGGAATTCCGCGAGGGCACCACGGGCCGCTTCGTCGGCGTGGGCATCGAGATCTCGCAGGAAGACGGCCTCATCAAGGTCGTCTCGCCCATCGAGGGCTCGCCGGCCTTCCGCGCCGGCTTGAAGCCGAACGACCTGATCACCAAGATCGACGACACGGCCGTGCGCGGCCTGTCGCTGAACGAAGCCGTCAAGCGCATGCGCGGCGAGGCCAACACCAAGGTGCTGCTGACCATCTTCCGCAAGGACGAGAGCCGCACCTTCCCGGTCACGATCACGCGCGAGGAAATCCGTACCCAGTCGGTGCGCGGCAAGATGATCGAGCCGGGCTACGGCTGGATCCGCCTGTCGCAGTTCCAGGAGCGCACGGTCGACGACTTCGTCAAGAAGATCGAGGAGCTCTACAAGGAAGACCCGAACCTCAAGGGCCTGGTGCTCGACCTGCGCAACGACCCGGGCGGCCTGCTCGACGCGGCCGTGGCGGTGTCGGCGGCCTTCCTGCCCGAGAACGTCACGGTGGTCACCACCGACGGCCAGCTGGCCGAAAGCAAGTCGATCTACAAGGCGGCGCCCGAGTACTACCAGCGCCGTTCGGGCAGCGACCCGCTGCGCAACCTGCCGGCAGCGCTCAAGAACGTGCCGCTGGTGGTGCTGGTGAACGAAGGCTCGGCCTCGGCCAGCGAGATCGTGGCCGGCGCGCTGCAGGACCACAAGCGCGCCACCATCATGGGCAGCCAGACCTTCGGCAAGGGCTCGGTGCAGACCGTGCGCCCGCTCGGCCCCGACACGGGCCTGAAGATCACCACCGCGCGCTACTACACGCCCAGCGGCACCTCGATCCAGGCCAAGGGCATCGTGCCCAACGTGCTGGTCGACGAAAGCGCCGAGGGCAGCCCCTTCGCCGCCCTGCGCATGCGCGAGGCCGACCTCGAGAAGCACCTGGCCAGCGGCCAGGGCCCCGAGGTGAAGGACCCCGAGCGTGAAAAGGCCCGCGACGAAGCCCGCAAGCGCCTCGAGGAAGAAGCCAAGAAGCCGCCGCAGGACCGCAAGGTGCCCGAGTTCGGCACCGACAAGGACTTCCCGCTGGTGCAGGCGCTCAACCGCCTGAAGGGCCAGCCGGTGCTCGTCAGCAAGACGCAGGTCATCGTCGACAACAAGGACGAGAAGAAGGAAAACTGATCCCGGCGAGCGGGCCGCACGCACCGTGCGGTTCGCGCCACCGGCGTTTTCCTCTCCCCCGCACAGGCCCAGGCAGGCGCGCATGGACGATCACGACCTGCTGCGCTATTCGCGGCACATCCTCCTCGAAGAATTCGGCATCGACGGCCAGGAACGCGTCAGCGCCGGGCGGGTGCTCGTCATCGGTGCCGGCGGGCTGGGCTCGCCGGTGGCCCTGTACCTCGCGGCAGCGGGGGTCGGCCACATCGTGCTGGTCGACGACGACGAGGTCGATCTGACCAACCTGCAGCGGCAGGTCGCCCACACCCAGGCGCGGGTGGGCCAGCCGAAGGTCGCATCGGCCGCGCAGGCCATGCGCGACATCAACCCCGGCATCGCCATCGAGACCCACGCCGTGCGCGCCGACGAGGCGCTGCTGTCGCGGCTCGTGGCTGAGGCCGACGTGGTGGTCGACTGCTGCGACAACTTCGCCACGCGGCAGGCCGTGAACCGCGCCTGCGTGGCGCACGCCAAGCCGCTGGTGGCGGGTGCGGCGATCCGCTTCGACGGCCAGCTGAGCGTGTACGACACGCGTGACGCCGCCTGCCCCTGCTACGCCTGCCTGTTCCCGCCCGAGGCCAGCTTCGAGGAAACGCGCTGCGCGGTGCTCGGCGTGTTCGGCCCGGTGGTCGGCACCATCGGCACGCTGCAGGCCAGCGAGGCGCTCAAGCTGCTGGCCGGCATCGGGCCGTCGCTGGCGGGCAAGCTGCTGATGTTCGACGGGCGCAGCACCGGCTTCGACACGCTGCGCGTCTCGCGCGACCCGCACTGCAGCGTCTGCGCGCAGCGGCCCCAGGCCGGCGCCTGAGCGCCCGCCTGCCCTCTTCTTTCTTTCGTTAAGGCTGGCGAGCCCCCTTGGCCCGCGCGGCACCGCGCGCGGCGGCCCCGGCCGTGGGCCGGTTCGCCAGCGCCAGCACGCCCGTGCAGTCGGCGTTCTCGCCGGGGCCGGTCTCTATGGTCGCGGCCAGCGCCAGCAGCGGGTTGATGGCGCCCAGCGCCAGCGCCGCCAGGCCGCGGCCGGCCAGCGGCCCGATCTCGACGCCGCCCTTGGGCGCGCCGAAGGTGCCGCTCACGACCAGCGGCGTGCGAAGCGACAGGAAGCTCGCGCTCTTGGGCTCGGGCCGGATCACGAAGTCCAGCGACTCGGTCGCGAGGTTGGCCTGGCCGGTGGCGGTGAAGACGGCGTTGGTGGTGTCCAGCACCAGCGTGCGCCCGTTCATCACGCCCTTGTTCACGTCGAAGGCCAGCGCGGCGCAGCGCAGCTCGACGTCGCGGTCGCCGCGCAGCAGGAACTTGAGGATGTCGCCGCCCACCAGCGTCGCGAACACGGGCATCAGGTTGCCGAACTGGCCGCGCCCCGACAGCACCGCCATGTCGCCCGACGCGCCGCCGAGCCAGCTGGCCACCGAATTGCCGGCGCCCGACAGGTTGATGCGCCCGTCGAGCCGGCCGACGCTGTTGCCCGAGTTCTCCAGCTTGGGAATGAGCCGGGCCAGCCGCAGGCCGCGCACGTCGAGCGAGGCGCGGATGTCGGCCGGCGTCTTGGTGGCGTCGATGCGGATCGCGCCCACGAGCTTGCCGTTGGCCACGCCCAGGTCGAGCGGGTCGAGCGACAGCACGCCGTCGGTCAGCCGGATCTTGACGCTGCCGCGGTCCAGCGGCACCTCGCGCACGTTGCGGATGCGCTCGGCCGTGTAGGCCACGTCGGCGTTCATGGCGTGCAGCCGCCCGAAGTCGAAGGGCGTGGTGGGCAGCACCTTGCCGCCGGGCGGTCGCTTGGGCTGGGCCGAGGCGACCGGCGCCACGCCCTCCACCGCGTTGGCGGAACGCGCCGTGGGCGGCAGGCCGATCAGCGGGCCGAGGTCGTCCATGTCCATGACGCGCGATCGCAGCGTACCCGACAGGCGCGGCACCTTGCCGGCCTGGTCGAAGGCCATGTCGCCGCCGATGTCCGACAGGCCCAGCCGGCCGTTGAGCCCCGCCGCCTCCCAGAGCTTGCCGCGCTTGCGCAGCCCGCCGCTCAGCGCATAAGGCGGGGTCTGCGGCAGCACGATGCCCAGCAGCGGGTACAGCGCGCTCAGCGTCTGGCCCTTGATCTGGAACGTGGCGTCGATGCCGTCGAAGCCCGCGAGCTGGGCCACCGTGCCATTGGCCTTGAGCCGGGTCTGGCCGGCGGCGGCGTTGATCTCCAGCGGGAACGGCGGCGCACTCGCGGCGTTGATCTGCAGCACGTTGCCGGTGCGCCCGTCGGCCGTGAGCGGCTGGCCCTTGTAGCGGCCCTTGATCCGGTAGTGCAGCGGCAGCTCGCCGCGGTTGCTGTCGTAGTCCAGATCGGCGTGCACGTCGACGCCCAGGTGCTGGGCCAGAAAGTCGACGGCGCCCTTGTCGACCTGGATCAGGCCGATGGTGGGCACGGTGCCGGTGTCGGAGGTGTCCTTGCCGAAGGCCCAGGTGCGGCGCCCATCGGATTCCATCTGCAAGCCGACGGTGGGCGCGGTCAGCGCCAGGCTCGGAATGACCACCCGCTTGTCGATCAGCGGCCACAGGCGGATCTCGAAGCTCGCGCGCTCGGCCTTCACCAGGTAAGGGTCGCGCGCCCAGTCGGGGTTGGCGAATTCGATGCCGTCGAAGTGGATGGTGGCGGCCTTCCAGCCCAGGTCCACGTCGAGCCGTCGGGTGATCTCGAACTTGCGCCCGGTCTTCTCGCTCACGAAGCGGTTGAGCGGCTCGCGCAGCGTGTCCCACGGAAAGAAGGCCACGAGGAGCGCGAACGCGGTCAGCAGGACGGCGACCAGCAGCACGAAGACCGCCAGCAGTTTCTGCCAGCGCGGCCGGGTGCGAAGGGATTGGGTTGCCATGGTCGATTCTTACCCGGATGCGCGCCCGAAGCGGGTCGGCGGCGGGCCGCAGACCCCGTGCGGCTTGGCCTACGGGCGGGCGCGAGGCGGCGTGGAGACAGCCGCCTGCACATGCGTCAGAACCCGCCTACAACGCGCGGCCCTTGAACCCTGCATGATCCGCTGCGGGAAAGCCTCAATGTCCATGGGCAGGCTCTCTCCTCCGCAGGGCGCTTGGACACGAGCACCTGCCCACCTCAGAGGAAGCGCGGTTCGGCATGGATTCCAGATTGCAGACCTACGTTGTCGAAGACAACCCCACGATCCGTGAAAACCTCATCGGCACTCTGGAAGAGCTCACCTGCACCACGGTCGTGGGCTTTGCGGAAACCGAGCAGCACGCGCGCGACTGGCTGCGCGACCATGCCGACGAGTGGCACCTGGCCATCGTCGATCTCTTTCTCAAGCAGGGAAGTGGCCTGGGCATCCTTCAGGCCTGCCAGTCGCGCAAGCCCGGCCAGAAGGTGGTGGTGCTCAGCAACTATGCGACGCCCGACATCCGGCGCCGCTGCGCCGAGTTCGGGGTCGACGCGGTGTTCGACAAGTCGAACGAGATCGACGCACTGGTCGACTTCTGCATCCGCCAGGCCGCCGCGCTGCGGTCCGCACCCGGCGATGCCTAGGCGCAGCTCAATCGATGAGCTTGTTCTTCAGCGCGTAGTAGGTCAGGTCGCTGTTGGAGGACAGGTTCATCTTCTCCATCAGCCGCGTGCGGTAGGTGCTCACCGTCTTCACCGACAGCGACAGCGTCTTGGCGATGTCGCCGGCGGTCTCGCCCTTGGCCAGCTTCAGGAACACCTGGAACTCGCGCTCCGAGAGCTGCTCGTGCGGCGCGGCGTCGTCCTTGCGGTCGAGCTGGCGGGCCAGCAGTTCGGCCACGGCGGGCGTGATGTAGCGCCGGCCCAGCGAGATGGTGCGAATGGCGTTCACGATCTCGATCGGATCGCACTCCTTGTTGAGGTAGCCGCTGGCGCCCTGACGGATCAGGTTCATCGCGTAGTGCTCCTCGGGGTAGCCGCTGAGGATCAGGATGCCCACGTCCGGCGCCTTGGCGCGGATCATGGCGAGTGCATCGATACCGCTTTGTCCCGGCATGGAGAGATCCATCACCAGCACGTCCAGTTCGGTGGTGCGTACCAGCTCGATGGCTTCACGGCCGCTCGCTGCCTCACCCGCCACGCGCAGGTCCACGTGCTCGGAGAAGAACTGCCGGAGGCCCGATCGCACGATGGCGTGGTCGTCCACAATTCCAATTTTGATCATCTGTTACTTTCGTCGTTGTGCCGCAGCTTTGGAAGCCGCAGCATGCCGGTCCCTGATTGTTATCAATTATTCACGAAGTTGCATTGAATGCGACCCTAAGGGTGTCATGCACTGGTTAGCCCCCCAAAAAATGGCCGTGAGCCTCTTGCTCGCGGCGCTGGCCGCACTGGCCCTCGTGGGCATCAACGAGGCAGGATACCGGCAATCGAGCCGCGCCCTGGCGGACATCGACGAGGCGCAGCAGATCCGCGGCACGCTCAACCAGATCCTGCAGAACATGCTGGACGCCGAAACCGGCCAGCGCGGCTTCCTGCTCACGGGCGAAGCCGCCTACCGCCAGCCCTACGACATCGCGGTCAAGCAGGTGGACGGCAACCTGGCCACGCTGCGCCAGCTGTACGCCGAACGCCCGGCCGAGCGCACCCAGCTGTCCGAGCTGTCCAAGCACGTGCTGCGCAAGATCGCCGAGATGGACATGAGCGTGCGGCTGCGCCACGAGGGCAACGAGGACGCCTGGAAGTTCGTCATGACCACCGACGTCGGGCGCGAGGAGATGGAAGCCATCCGCGCCACGGCCAACGAGCTGGTGAAGACCAGCAACGCGACGCTGCAGGCCGGTCAGCTGCAGGTGATGAAGTCGCTGCAGCTGGCGCGCGTCGGCACCGGCATCGTGGCGCTCGCGGCGCTGATCGCCTTCTTCCTGTACCTGCGCCAGACGCACGCGCTGCGCTCGGTGGGCGAGCGCCAGCAGGAAGCGCTGCAACGCGAACGCAACGCGCTCGAGGACGAGGTGCGCGAGCGCACCGCCTCGCTGGCCGAACTCGCCACCCACCTGCAGGACGTGCGCGAGACCGAGCGCGGCTACCTCGCGCGCGAGCTGCACGACGAACTGGGCTCGCTGCTCACGGCCGCCAAGCTCGACGTGGCGCGGCTGAAGTCGCGCCTGGCCGACTCGCCCGACGCGATCCAGCGGCTGCAGCATCTGACCGAGCTGCTCAACAGCGGCATCGCGCTGAAGCGCCGCATCATCGAGGACCTGCGACCTTCGTCGCTCTCCAACCTCGGGCTGGTCGCCTCGCTGGAAATCCTGGGGCGCGAGTTCGGAGAGCGATCGGGCCTGGAGATCGAGATGGCGCTGGAGCCCGTGACCATGGACGAGTCGCGCCAGCTCACGATCTACCGCATGGTGCAGGAGAGCCTGACCAACATCGGCAAGTACGCCGAAGCGAGCGAAGCCACCATCGTGCTGAAGAACTACGCCAACCACGTGATCGTGGAGGTGGCCGACAACGGCAAGGGCTTCGACGCGCAGCGCATGCGCCCGTCGACGCACGGCCTGGCGGGCATGCGCCACCGGGTCGAGGCGGCGCGTGGCAAGCTCACCATCACCTCGGCGCCCGGCCAGGGCACGCGGCTCACCGCGATGCTGCCGGTGGTGAAGCCGGCGCCGCAGGCCGGCACGACGGCGAGCCCCGACCCCCCCGCGTCGCGCGGTGCCTGACGCAGGCGCTGGCATTTCTTCACGCCCCGGGCCTGCGGCGACTCGGTCGCCTCCTACGCACCCCCGCCCCGGTCGCTGACAGGGCCGATGCGGCCCTGCCCTTAAGGTGGGTCCTGTGTCATCCGGCACCGGGCCGCGTCTTCAGCGATGCGCCCGGATGCATGGTTTCAAACCACAAAGAGGGAAGCCTCGAAGGAGTTCCGCATGCTGCACTACGCCGTGGTATTTCTGGTCATCGCACTCATCGCTGCCGTGTTCGGCTTCGGTGGCATTGCCGCCAGCGCGGTGGGGATCGCCAAGGTCCTTTTCATCATCTTTGCCGTGCTCGCCATCGCCAGCTTCCTGGCCGGCTTGCTACGACGCAAGTAGCGTAGTTACGATCCACAGGCTCCCGCATTTCATCTTCCCGGAAAGGACTCTCCCATGAACACGACCAAGACCCCTTCGCAACTCGCCGACGACGTGCGCCAGACCGCCCAGGAAGCGGCCGAAACCACCCGCGCCTACGCTCAGAACGCGGTGAATGCGGCGGGCGAAAAGGTCCGCGAACTGCGCCGCGACGCCGAACCGGGTGTCGAGCAGTTGGCCGCACGCGTGCAGCAAGCCGTGCAGCGCGGCCTCGACGCCGCCTCGACCACCAGCGCCCGCGCGCACCGCCGCATCGAACAGGCCGCCGACGTGACCGGCCGCTACATCTCCGACCAGCCCGTGCGCTCGGTGCTGCTGGCCGCCGCTGCCGGCGCCGCCATCACGGCACTGATCGTGCTGGCCAGCCGCCGCAACCGCGACGACTACTGATCCGCTGTTGCATCGCCACTGAACGACCGACCCCGCCCGACCACCCTCGCACATGCTTCATCCGATCTTCTCGACGGTGCTCGGGCACCCGGAGCTCATTGCCGATCACATCGCCAACTACGCGGCCCTTGCCCGGCAGGAGAGTGCCGTGGCGGGGCGGGGCCTCGTCGCCCGACTGGTCGCGGGCGTCCTGGCCGTGGCCACCGCCGTGTTGGCGCTCGGGCTGATCGGCGTGGCCGTGCTGCTCGGTGTGCTGCACGGCAGCTTCCACTGGGTGCTGGTGGCCGTGCCTGCCGTGGCGGTGATCATCGCGGCGATCTGCACCTGGATCGCCACCCGCCCGAGTCCGAACTACGGCTTCGACGATCTGCGCGCCCAGCTGGCCGCGGACCTCGACGCGCTGCACGCCGCCGGAGCCCGCCATGAGCAGCCATGATCCCCGCCGCCCTGCCGCATCGCAGCTGACCCCGCAGCAGCGACTGGCCATTTCGCGCCGCGCGCTCGTGCGGCAACTGAACGGCGGCGAGCCCGACGCACCGGCGCCCCACCGCGCCTTTGCCGCCGGCGACGCCGACGACGATCTCGAATACGCACACACACCGACGCCGGCGATGCGCCACCCGCCTCGCCGGGGCGCCGCCACAACGTCTGGAGCGCGATGGCGCGCGGCGTGGTGCAGCGCTGGTGGCGCCGCCATCCCGCGCATGCGGCCGGCCAGCTGGCCCGCCCCCTGCTCGAGCACTACGCCCGCACGGAGCCCGTCAAGCTCATGGCCGCCGCGGCCGCCACGGGCTCGCTGCTGGTGCTCGTGCGGCCCTGGCGGCTGATCTCGGCCACGGCCGTGATCGCGGCGGTGCTCAAGACCTCCGACGTGGCCGACCTGGTCAACACGCTGCTGCAGAAGCCTGCGCGGCCGCCTCGGCAAGACCCGCCCTGACGTCGCGCCAACGCGTGCCGCACGCAGACAAGAAAAAGCCCGGTCGAACCGGGCTTTTTGCTGGGCGCGGCGGAAGGGCCGATCAGCCCTTCACTTCGAGCTGGTTGTTCACCGACTTCACGCCCTGCACGGCCTTGGCGATCTCCTCGGCGCGCGACTTGGCGGCGGCCGTCGGGGCCGGGCCCTTGAGGCTCACAGCGCCGCCCTTGGTGTCGACGTCGATCTTGATCGCGCTCAGGTCCGGGTCCTTGGCCAGGCCGGCCGAGACCGAGGCGGTGATCGCGGCGTCGTCGACCGTGGCGGTCACGGCGGCGGTGGCGTCCTTGGCGGCTTCCTTCACATCGGCGGTGGCGCCGGCCATGCCGGTCTTGGCGTCGGCCGCGGCCTGTTCGGTCTTGGCCTTGGCATCGGAGGCCGCCTGCTCGGTCTTGGCGACGGCGCTGTCGAGCTTCTCGCCGGCGGTCTGGTTGCCCGGCTTGTCGCAGGCGGCCAGGGTCAGCGCGGCGCCGGCGGCGAGCACGGCGAGCCAGGTGCGCGAGGTGGCAAAGGGAGCGAGGGAACGGTTCGATGTTGTCATGGGAAATCCTCCTGCGGTCGGAATGGGTGCATGGACCGGCTTGGTCCACGCCAGTCAATCTAGTCCCCGCCGCCCGCGCCCGGGTGTCGCCGCAGGCCCGAAGCGCTGTAGGACAAGCAAGCGACGGCAGGCGGCTCAGGCGCTGACGATCCAGCCTTCGAGCGGGTCCATGGACAACGGCAATCCGTAGCCCGGCCCCGGGCTGCCGGCGCGCTGGCGGGCCCAGGCGGCCTGCAGCAGGCACAGAACCGCGTCGAGTTCGTCGCCCTTGGCGTCGGCACGCAGCCCGTCGCGTTGTGGGGCCGTGAGTTGGAGGCGCAGGCCGAGCCGCGTGCGCCCGGATTCCAGCGCGGCCAGCAGGTCGGCGCGCGCGGCTTCGCGTTCGGGCGACTGGCGCGCGAGGTCGTCGCTCTTGTAGCTGCGCCGGCCGATCAGCTCGCGGGCCAGCAGGCCGGGATACGCCTCCAGCGCGATGCGCTCCTTGTGGGTGCCTGTGTGCAGGCCCGGCAAGGTGGCGCCGGCGGCGAGCAGGCGCGGCACACCGGCGTGCAGCATGTAGGCGACCGGCGGATTCACCCATTTCATCGACGGGCTCGATCCGGCCGGCGCATCGGTCGCACGGTGCGCGAATTTGCCGCCGACCGGACGCGCCGCGCAGAAGGCGGCGAAGGTGTCGCGGATCTCGGCGCGACTCAGGCCGGCGTAGTGGGCGATCAGCGCGTCCCACGCGGTCGGCCACTGCAAGTGCTCGATCAATTCGCGCGGCAGGCCGAAGGGAAAGTCGAAACCGCCGACCCAGGCGGGCGTGCTGCTGTCGAGCCACTGGCCCCAGGCGTCGAGCGTGGCGAAGCGGTGCAGGCTGGTCAGCGTGACGGCGTCCGGGCCGGCCATCTCACCGACGGCCACGACGATGGGTTTGCAGGCGGTCGGTGCGCTCGAGAAATCGCAGCCGAAGAGCATCGCCCGCCTTCGGTCAACCCAGTGCGAGCGCGATCACACCGGCCGCGATGAACAGCGCGCCCAGCAGCCGCAGCATGCGATCGCCTTCGCGCAGCAGATGCCCACCGATCAGCGCAGCGAACAGCATCGACACCTCGCGCGCCGGCGCGACGTGCGAGATGGGCGCCTGCTGCACCGCGTACAGCACCAGCACGTACGAGACGGGGCTGATCGCCGCCACCAGCAGCGCGTACTTCCACTGTTCACGCCACATGCGCACGGTGGTCGCGCGGTCCTGCAGCGCGGCGGGCAGCAGCAGCACGAGGCGCACGAAGTTGCTCATGTAGTCGAGCAGGATCGGCGACATGGCGAGGAACTTGACGGCGTAGCTGTCGGTGACCGTGTAGGCCGCGATGAAGGCGCCGGTCAGCACACCGTAGCGCATGCCCTTCTGTACGCGCTCGCGCTGCACCGGGTCATGCTTCTTGTGAAAGAGGCGCGGGCCGCCGGCCACCAGGAACACGCCGAGCACCACGCCGAAGATGCCGGCCACGCCGACGAGGCTGATCTTCTCGCCCAGGAACAGGATCGCGACCAGCGACGACAGCAGCGGCCCCGAGCCGCGCGCCAGCGGGTAGACCACCGTGAGGTCCGACTTGCGGTAGCCGCGCAGCAGCACGACGTAATAGAAGACGTGCAGCACGCCGCTCAGCACGATGAAGGCCCACTCCTTCGTGCCCCAGGTCGGCACGACGCTCCAGCCGAGGGTGATGCCCACGGGCGCCCACACCACGGCCATGAACACGCCGCTCTGGAACGCGAAGCGCGAATCGCCGTTCGCCTTCTTGGCGGCGATGTTCCAGCTGGCGTGGATGACGCCAGCCAGCAGGATCAGTGCGAAAGCGGAAAGGGGCACCCCGGTCGAACCGGGATCAGTGGCGGCCGACGATGGCCGCGGTGGCCATCAGTTCTTCGAGCAGCGCGAGCGAGACCTTGCCCGAGACCTTGTACGGGTCGAGCTCGGGCTTCTCGGAGTACTTGAGCAGCGTCGAGGCGTTGAGCTTGGAGAGGTTGACCTGCCCCATCGTCCAGCCACCGAAGCGGCGCTCGGAGATTTCTTCGTAGTGCAGCAGCACCACATCCTTGTGGCGCGGATCGCGCTGGATGTGGCCGTAGAGATCGCTGATGGCGTCGCGACCACCCTCGATCGCCTGCAGGAAGGTGCCGGCGCCGTAGCAGAGGATGCCCGTGATGCCGCAGGCCGGGTTGTGCGTGCGCGATTTCGCGAGGATCGCCTCGATGGCCTCGGGGCTGGTATCGACGGCGCGACTGGCATAGAGAAGTCGGACCAGCATGGCTCAGCTCTTTCGTGGCAGGAGGGAGAGGAATTCGCGACGCAGGCTCGGGTCTTTCAGGAACACGCCGCGCATGACGGAGTTGATCATCTTGCTGTCCATTTCCTTCACGCCGCGCCAGGCCATGCAGAAGTGCTCGGCCTCCATGACCAGCGCCAGGCCGTCGGGCTGCGTCTTTTCCTGGATCAGGTCGGCCAGCTGCACCACGGCTTCTTCCTGGATCTGCGGACGGCCCATGACCCATTCGGCCAGGCGCGCGTACTTGGACAGGCCGATCACGTTGGTGTGCTCGTTGGGCATCACGCCGATCCACAGCTTGCCGATGATCGGGCAGAAGTGGTGCGAGCAGGCGCTGCGCACGGTGATCGGGCCGACGATCATCAGCTCGTTCAGGTGCTCGGCGTTGGGAAACTCGGTGAGCGGAGGTGCCGGCACATAGCGGCCGCGGAACACCTCGTTGAGGTACATCTTGGCCACGCGGCGCGCGGTGTTGTCGGTGTTGTGGTCGTTCTCGACGTCGATGACCAGGCTCTCGAGCACGCCCTTCATCTTGACCTCGACCTCGTCGAGCAGCGACTCCAGTTCGCCCGGCTGGATGAACTCGGCGATGTTGTCGTTGGCGTTGAAACGCTTGCGCGCTGCATTCAGTCGCTCGCGGATCTTGACGGAGACGGGGGTGCCCTCGTCATCGTCTTTTCGATCGGGAAGCGGTTCGACGTCGGTTTTCCTCAGCATGGCGGGGATCGTACCAGTGAATGGCCCCAGGGGATTCGGGCTGCAACGCCCGCCCCTTCTCGGAGCAATGCTATCAATTAGGTAGCGCGAAGTCGGCTACCAGCGGAAGGTGGTCGGACATGCGGGCCCAGATGGGCCCCCGCGGCACGTTGCAGGCCAGCGGTTCGAGCTGGCGGCCGTAGACGAAATCGAGCTGCGTCACAGGCAGGCGCGAGGGGTATGTGAGCGTGCGCGGGCCGCGCAGGTCGCTGGTGTCGCGCAGGCCCATGGCGTTCATGGCGTAGCGCATGCGCGCGCCCCAGTCGTTGAAATCGCCGGCCACCACCACGGCCTCGTCGGCCGGCACCTCGCGCTCGATGAACTCGCGCAGCCGGGCCACCTGCCGCACGCGGCTGCCCTTGATGAGCCCCAGGTGCACCACGATGGCGTGCACCCGGCGCCCTTCGACGTCGATCACGGCATGCAGCAGGCCGCGCTGCTCGAAGCGGTGGTCGGAGATGTCCTGGTGGCTGGTGCGGATCACCGGCCAGCGCGTAAGCAGCGCATTGCCATGCTCGCCGTGGCGCGTGACGGCGTTGGTCTCGTAGACCGCCGTGTAGCCCTCAGGTGCAAGAAAGTCGGCCTGCGGCAGCTCGGGCCAGCGCGGAAAGCGCGCGGCGGCCTGCCGGTTCATCTTGCGCACTTCCTGCAGGCAGACGATGTCGGCATCGAGCTGCTCGATGGCGTGGCCCAGGTTGTGAATCTCGAGCCGCCGCGCCGGCCCGATCCCCTGCACACCCTTGTGGATGTTGTAGGTCGCGACCCGGAGGTTGTGCGTTGCTGCTGCTGCGGCTGCCGGTGGGTTCATCGGGCAAATTCTGGCAGCAACAGAATGGCTTCGGCGTTCGACGGGGAAAAGCACGCATCAGCCGCCTCCCGGTACGGCAGCCATTGCCAATCGGTGTGCTCGCGCGCGGCGAGCACGGGCGTCAGGCGCTCGGGCACGCACAGGCCGAACAGGTGCTCGGTGTTGTGGGTGACGCCGGGTTCGTAGCGCGCGCGCCAGCCGGGGTAGATCTCGTAGATGTTGCGCAGCTGCCAATCGACCAGTTGCGACGCCAGCAGCGTGCCCTCGCCGCACTGGATGCCGGTTTCCTCGGCGACTTCACGGGCGGCTGTGAGCGCGAGCGGCTCGTCGAGGGCGTCCTTGCTGCCGGTGACCGATTGCCAGAAGTCGGACTCGGCATCCGCACGCCGGATGAGCAGCACATCGAGTGCCGGCGTGTGGATCACGACCAGCACCGACTCCGGGATCTTCCAGGGCCGGGTGCTCGTCGTCATGGGCGCATCAGGCAGTTTGGGGCGTGTTGCGCAGCTTGATGTGCAGCTCGCGCAGCTGCTTCTCGTCGACCGGGCTCGGCGCCTGCGTCAGAAGGTCTTGCGCGCGCTGGGTCTTGGGGAAGGCGATCACGTCGCGGATCGACTCGGCGCCGGTCATGAGCATCACGAGGCGGTCCAGGCCGATGGCGATGCCGCCGTGCGGCGGTGCGCCGTACTGCAGCGCGTCGAGCAGAAAGCCGAACTTGAGCTGTGCATCCTCGGCGCTGATCTTCAGCGCGCGGAACACCTTGCTCTGCACTTCCTCACGATGGATACGCACCGATCCGCCGCCCATCTCGATGCCGTTGAGCACCATGTCGTAGGCCTTGGCGATGCACTTCTCGGGTGCGGTGTCCATGAGGTCTTCATGGCCGTCCTTCGGTGCGGTGAACGGGTGGTGCACGGCGCTCCAGCGCTGGCCTTCCTCGTCAAACTCGAACATCGGGAAGTCGACCACCCAGAGCGGCGCCCAGCGGTCGTCGAACAGGCCGCTCTTCTTGCCGAAGGCGCTGTGGCCGATCTTCACGCGCAGCGCGCCGATGGCGTCGTTGACGACCTTTTCCTTGTCGGCGCCGAAGAACAGGATGTCGCCGTTGCGCGCACCCGTGCGGGCGATGATCTCGGCCAGCGTGGCGTCGTCAAGGTTCTTGACGATCGGGCTTTGCAGGCCTTCGCGGCCGGCGGCTGCGTCGTTGACCTTGATGTAGGCCAGGCCCTTGGCGCCGTAGATCTTCACGAACTCCTGGTACGCGTCGATCTCGCCGCGCGACAGGCCGCCTTCGGCACCGCCGCCGGGCACGCGCAGCGCGACGACGCGGCCGCCGGCCATGGTGGCGGCGTTGGAGAACACCTTGAACTCGACGCGCTTCATCAGCTCGGTGAGTTCGGTGAATTCGAGCTTCACGCGCAGGTCGGGCTTGTCCGAGCCGTACTTGAACATCGCGTCGGCATAGCTCATGGTCGGGAACACCGGCAGGTCGATGTCCGCGGCGTTGCGGAACACGTTGCGGATCATGCCTTCGAACATCTCGCGGATTTCCTCTTCGGCAAGGAACGAGGTCTCGATGTCGATCTGCGTGAATTCAGGCTGGCGGTCGGCGCGCAGGTCTTCGTCGCGGAAGCACTTCACGATCTGGTAGTAGCGGTCGTAGCCGGCCACCATCAGCAGCTGCTTGAACAGCTGGGGCGACTGCGGCAACGCGAAGAAGCTGCCGTCGTGCACGCGGCTGGGCACGAGGTAGTCGCGCGCGCCTTCGGGCGTGGACTTGCCCAGCATCGGCGTCTCGATGTCGATGAAGCCGTTGGCATCGAGGAACTTGCGCGTTTCCATCGTCACCTTGTAGCGCAGCATCATGTTGCGCTGCATGGCCGGGCGGCGCAGGTCGAGCACGCGGTGCGTGAGGCGGGTGGTTTCCGACAGGTTGTCGTCGTCCAGCAGGAACGGGGGCGTGACCGAGGGGTTGAGCACCTTCAGTTCGTGGCACAGCACTTCGATCTTGCCGCTCTTGAGGCTGTCGTTGGTCGTGCCTTCGGGGCGCGCGCGCACGAGGCCTGTGATCTGCACGCAGAACTCGTTGCGCAGGTTCTCGGCCACGGCGAAGGTCGAGGCGCGGTCGGGGTCGCACACCACCTGCACGTAGCCTTCGCGGTCGCGCACGTCGATGAAGATCACGCCGCCGTGGTCGCGGCGACGGTTGACCCACCCGCACAGGGTGACGGTCTGGCCCAACAGGGCTTCGGTCACAAGACCGCAATAGTGAGTACGCATGGCCATAGAGATGACTTCCGGCGCCGTCGTGGCGCGTTCGTTTTTATGAGTTGGATGGCTTGATCGCCACCGAGGAGGGGCCGCCTGGAACGACCACGCCCATCGAGACGATGTACTTGAGCGCTTCGTCCACGCTCATCTTCAGTTCGACGCAGTCACTGCGCTTGAGCATGACGAAGTAGCCGCCCGTGGGGTTGGGCGTGGTCGGCACGTAGACGCTGAGGAATTCCTCGCTGCCCAGGTACTCGGCCACCTCGTTGCCCGGCGCGCCGGTCACGAAGGCAATGGTCCACACGCTCTCGCGCGGCCACTGGATCAGCACTGCCGTGCGGAATGCATTGCCGTTCTCGGAGAACAGCGTGTCCGACACCTGCTTGACGCTCGAGTAGATCGAGCGCACGACCGGAATGCGGCGCACCACGGCGTCGCCCCAGCCGAGCAGGCGCTTGCCGACGAAGTTGCTCGCAATGGCACCGACCACCAGCAGGATGGCCAGCGTGAGCAGCACACCGAGCCCGCGGATGTTGTTGTCGTAGAGCCAGCGCTGCCATGCGCCCGGCAGCACCCACAGCGTCTGGTCGAGCGTGTCGATGATCCACTTCAGCACCGCCAGGGTGATGAACAGCGGAACGATCACCAGCAAGCCGGAGAACAACCATTTGCGCAGGGCGGACATGGGAGAGGGTTCCGTCAGTCGCCGCTCTTGGCGGCAGCCGTTGCAGCGGGGGCCGGCGCGGGAGCGGGCGCCGGTGCGGGGCTGGAGGCGGGGGACGAAGAAGCAGCGTCGGCCGACTTGGCACCGTCGCCGGACGCAGCGGGCGCGGTGGCGGCCTCGGACTTCTTGCCGCCGCCCTCGCGGAAGTCGGTCACGTACCAGCCCGAGCCCTTGAGCTGGAAGCCGGCGGCCGTGACCTGCTTTTCAAATGCGCTCGCACCGCATTCCGGGCACACCGAGAGCGGCGTGTCCGACATCTTCTGCAGAACGTCCTTGGCAAAGCCGCAGGAACTGCACTTGTAGGCGTAAATGGGCATGGGAAATCGGGGTGGGAATGAGCGACGCAGCTGCCGCTCGCAAAGCCCTCGATTATAGGGGCGCCCCCGCCCGCAGGGGTCACGCAGGCCCGGCCCGGCCCGCCGTCAGGCCGGCTCGGTCGCCAGGAGGCGGTGCGGCGTGTGAGTGTTCGCTATCCATTGCGGCAGCAGCGAGCCGATGACCATGCCCGCGAACGAGGACATCACGCCCGCCAGCTGGGCCGGGAAGGCGGTACCCCAGGGCATCGCCATGAACAGCAGCCAGACGCCGATGCCCCCCACGATCGAGGCGATGGCGCCCTGGGTGGTGGCACGGCGCCAGTACAGGCCGCACACCAGCGGCACGAAGGCCCCCACCAGCGGCACCTGGTAGGCGCCCGACACCAGTTCGTAGATCGGCGTGCCCTGCATGCGGATCGCGTAGGCCAGCACGGCGGCGCTGAACAGCAGCACCGTGATGCGCATGGTCATCAGGTTCTCGCGGTCGGTGCCGGCGGGACGGAACTGGCGCCAGATGTTCTCGGTGAAGGTGACGCTGGGCGCCAGCAGGGTCGCCGAGGCGGTCGACTTGATGGCCGACAGCAGCGCGCCGAAGAACAGCACCTGCATCACGAAGGGCATCTTCTGCAGCACCAGCGTAGGCAGCACCTTCTGCGGATCTTCCTTGAGCAGCACGGCGACCTCCTCCGGCATGATCAGCAGCGCGCTGGCCACGAGGAACATCGGCACGAAGGCGAACAGGATGTAGGCCACGCCGCCGATCACCGGGCCGCGCGTGGCGGCCTTGACGCTGTTGGCCGACATCACGCGCTGGAACACGTCCTGCTGCGGAATGGAGCCCAGCATCATCGTGATGGCCGCGGCAAAGAAGAACACCATGTCGTGCCAGTTGGGCTCGGGCCAGAACTTGAAGAGGTCCTTGCTGACCGCGAAGGCCACCACCTTGTCGGCGCCGCCGGCCATGTCGCCCGCGAACATCGCGATGACCGCGAGGCCGACGACCAGAATGATCATCTGGATGAAGTCGGTCACGGCCACCGACCACATGCCGCCGAACAGCGTGTAGGCCAGGATCGAGACCACGCCGATCACCATGCCCAGCGGGATGCTGATGGCGCCGGCCGACAGCACGTTGAATACCAGCCCCAGCGCCGTGACCTGCGCCGAGACCCAGCCCAGGTAGCTCAGCATGATGATCAGCGAACAGGCCACTTCCACGCTGCGGCCGTAGCGCTCGCGGTAGTAGTCGCTGATGGTCAGGAGCGTCATGCGGTACAGCTTGCCCGCGAAGAACAGGCCCACCAGGATCAGGCAGGTGCCCGCGCCGAACGGGTCTTCGACCACGCCACTGAGGCCGCCCTCGATGAACTTGGCCGGGATGCCGAGCACCGTCTCGGACCCGAACCAGGTCGCGAAGGTGGTCGTGATGATCATGAACAGCGGCAGGTGCCGCCCCGCGATCGCGAAGTCGGTGGTGTTCTTCACCCGTTTGGCCGCATACAGGCCGATGGCGATGGTGACCAGCAGATAGACGATGACCAGCGTCAACAACACGGCGAAACTCCTCCAGCCTCTAGAACAAACGCACGCGCACCAGCACTTGCATGGCGAGCAACCCCAGGACGAATCCGATGCCGCCATAGAGGATGGCCTGCAGCAGCCGGTTGGTGCGCTTCTGCGCGGCCAGCAGCTCCTGCAACTCGCGGCGGTGATCGGGCGGCCGATTTTCCAGGAAATCGTGCAGCAAACGCGGCAATTGCGGCAGCAATTTCGCGTAGCGCGGCGCCTCGGCCCGCAGCTGCTGGAACAGCTTCTTCGGCCCGATCTGGTCGATCATCCACTTCTCGAGGAAGGGCTTGGCCGTGGCCCAGAGGTCGAGCTCGGGGTCGATGCTGCGGCCCAGGCCCTCGATGTTCAGCAGGGTCTTCTGCAGCAGCACCAGCTGCGGCTGGATCTCGACGTGGAAACGGCGCGAGGTCTGGAACAGGCGCATCAGCACCATGCCCAGCGAAATCTCCTTCAGCGGCCGGTCGAAGTACGGCTCGCACACCGTGCGGATCGCGGCCTCGAGCTCGTCGATGCGCGTGCCCTGCGGCACCCAGCCGCTCTCCAGGTGCAGCTCGGCCACGCGCTTGTAGTCGCGCCGGAAGAAGGCCGCGAAGTTCTGCGCGAGGTATTCCTTATCGGACTCGGTGAGCGTGCCGATGATGCCGAAGTCGAGCGAGATGTAGCGCCCGAAGGTCTCGGGCGCCAGGCTCACCTGGATGTTGCCCGGGTGCATGTCGGCATGGAAGAAGCCGTCGCGGAACACCTGCGTGAAGAAGATCGTCACGCCGTCGCGCGCGAGCTTCGGAATGTCGACGCCGGCGGCCCGCAGCTTGTCGATCTGCGCAATGGGCACGCCGTTCATGCGCTCCATCACGATGACTTCGGGGTGGCAGAAGTCCCAGAACATCTCGGGGATCAGCACCAAGTCGAGCGAGGCCATGTTGCGGCGCAGCTGCGCGGCGTTGGCGGCCTCGCGCACGAGGTCGAGCTCGTCGTGCAGGTACTTGTCGAACTCGCCGACCACCTCGCGCGGCTTCAGGCGCTTGCCGTCGGGCGAGAGCTTCTCGATCCAGCCGGCCATCATGGCCATGAGGGCCAGGTCCTTCTCGATCACGCCGCGCATGTTGGGGCGCAGCACCTTCACAGCCACGTCGCGGATCTCGCCCTGGTTGGTGCGGATGGTCGCAAAGTGCACCTGCGCGATCGAGGCGCTGGCGATGGGTGTTTCGTCGAACTGCACGAACACGTCGCTCACCGGTCGGCGGAAGGCGCGCTCGATGGTCGCGACCGCCACCGCCGAAGGGAACGGCGGCACGCGGTCCTGCAGGAACGCGAGCTCGTCGGCGATATCGGGCGGCAGCAGGTCGCGCCGCGTGGACAGCACCTGGCCGAACTTCACGAAGATGGGGCCCAGCCGCTCCAGCGCCTCGCGCAGGCGCTGGCCGCGCGGCGCGTCGAGGTTGCGTCCGATGGAGACGATGCGCGCCACCACGCGCAGCCAGGGTTTCTGGAAGCTCGTGAGCACGAGCTCGTCCAGGCCATAGCGCAGTGCGACCCAGACGATGAACAGGCCGCGATAGAAGCGACTCATTCGGCGTGGCCCGCCGCACCGCCGGCACGGGCCGAGCGGTCGCCGACGAACTGGCGCAGCGCGCCCACCACACGCCGCACGCCGTTGCCCAGCGTGTGCGCGGGCACGTCACCGATCACGCGGGCCAGGTCGTCCTCGACGTCCCAGCGCACGTGATCGACCAGCCAGTTGACCTCGGCCGCGAGCTGCACGTCGCCGACGATCTGCACGGAAGGCTTGTCGCCCCGCAGCGTGGCGCGGGCAATGTCGAAGGGGGAGTCATCGATCACGGTGAGCGTGAGTTCGGGCGTGGAGCCGGCAGGTGCCAGGTCGAGCAGGCCGGCCGGCGTGGCCACCAGTTCCATCGTCACGAAGCGCCACTGGAAGCGCACCACCCTGCCCTGCTGGCGCAGCAGCCGCTGCTGCGCTTCGGGTTCCTGCTGCAGCACGTGGTTCAGGAACAGGACCGCGCGGTGCTGGATCTCGTGGACGGCCCAGGCCGGCGGTTGCAGGCGTTCGCCGATGCTGTTGAACAGGTCGCCGAGCAAAGAAAAAGGGGACGATGGTGTAGCCATGGTCCCCATTATCCCGTCAGTGCTACGGCCGGGTGACGGCCGTGGCTCAGGTTTTTGTCACTGCAGCGCTTGCACGCCTGCGACGAGCCAGCCGGCGCTGCCGGTCTTGGTCATGTTCCAGACTTCGCGGAACGGGGCCGGGCCTGCCGAGGCGTCTTCGCGGATCATGCCGGAGAACTCCACGCTCGCCATGTAGGCGTCGGGCAGCTCTTCGATGCCCAGCAGCTTGGCGTCGAGCATCACGACCTCGGTCTTGTTGAGCGCACCGCCCGTGTGGCTGGCGCGATCGGCCAGCTGCGTGCGGATCTCTTCGACCATGCTGTCGGTCATCATGGAACGCAGCATCGACACGTCGGCGCGGTCCCAGGCGTCTTGCAGGGTCACGAAGTTGCGCTTGGCAGCGGTGAGGAAACCGTCGGCATCGAAGCCCGCGGGGATGCCCCAGGACTGCGAACCGGCCAGTGCCGAACCGATCATGCTGCCGCCGGCTGCGGCACCCGCGGCCGAGAGGCTGCTGCCGTGCGATGCCGGCGCGGCGTCGAACGCCGCGGCGTTGCGCTCCCACGGCCGTGCCGAGGCGTCGTTGCCGACGTTGGCCGGGCTGTACTGTGCCGGTGCGCGTGCATCGGCGGGGCTGCCGGCGCCCTGGAAGGCGAAAGCGCCCTGGCGGTTGGCGTTGCCCGACGACGCGGCCGAGCGCGCCTTGAAGATGCGCCACACCGCGAGCGCAGCGAAAGCCAGCAGCGCGATCAGCAGGATGTTGGCGAAGCCGGCACCCAGGCCCAGCGAATTCGCGAGCCATGCCAGGCCCAGGCCGGCGGCGAGACCGCCGAGCATCGCGCCCCACGGACGCTTCGGTGCAGCGGCGGCGGGCGTTGCGGGCTTGGGCGCCGCATTGGTCGCGTTCTGCTGCGCGGGGGCCGCGGGCTGCGTGGCCTGGCGCTGCGTCACGTTGGACGACTGGCGACCGACGGACTTGCCGCCACCCATGCGAGCAGCTTCCGCCTGAACGCTCACCAGCACCAGTGCTGCTGCCAAGAACAAAGAACCCAAACTCTTCATGCCGTCTCCTCTTGAGCGAAAAATTCGCGTCGTCATCGTGATCAACACTTGATTCCAACATGGAGGGCAGCAATTCCCCCCGTCATGTTGTGATAGTCCACATGTCCGAAACCGCCCTCTTTCATGAGGGTCTTGAGCTCCTCTTGCGAGGGATGCATCCGGATCGATTCGGCCAGGTAGCGGTAGCTCGCGTCGTCCCCGGCCACGAGCTTGCCCAGGCGCGGCAGCACGTTGAACGAATACCAGTCGTAGGCCTTCGTGAGCGGCTTGGCGACCTTCGAGAACTCGAGCACCAGCAGCTTGCCGCGCGGCTTGAGCACGCGGTTCATCTCCTTGAGGGCGACGTCCTTGTGCGTCATGTTGCGCAGACCGAAGGCCACGGTGACCACGTCGAAGTGGTCGTCGGGAAAGGGCAGCTTCTCGGCGTCGCAGACCGTGGTGGGCAGCACCACGCCGGCGTCGAGCAGGCGGTTGCGGCCGGTGCGCAGCATGGCTTCGTTGATGTCGGTGTGGACCACCTGGCCCGTGGCGCCGACCTTCTTCGAGAAGGCGAGCGCGAGGTCGCCGGTGCCGCCCGCGATGTCGAGCACGCGCGAGCCTTCGCCCACGTTCGCGACCATCACGGTGTAGGCCTTCCAGGCCCGGTGCAGTCCGGCCGACATCAGGTCGTTCATGATGTCGTAGCGCGAGGCCACCGAGTCGAAGACGCCGCGAACGCGTTGCGCCTTCTCGCTTTCGTCGACTTTCTCGAAGCCGAAGTGGGTTGTACTCATGCGCTGGATGTTAGGCCGGAAGGCATTCCTTCAAGGCGACGACCCCGCGGGCACGGCGGACATTTGTTGCTTTTTCCTCCAACGGAGGGCCGCCGCAACGCGCGTCTTTGCTGCGTGTAAGGCTATCTTTTCAATAGCAACCGGGTATGTTTACCCTCGGTTCCTCGGCGCTCAGTGGCTGCTGCAGGCGTGGCCGCCCTTGTCGGCCATCGGGGCGTCGCGGTCCACGCCCGCCGCGGCCAGGCGCCGCTCGTAATCGGCCCACAGCTCGGCCTGCCGCGCGCCCAGGTCATAGAGCAGGCTCCAGGTGTAGATGCCGGAGTTGTGGCCATCGCTGAAGGCCGGCTGCACCGCGTAGTTGCCCACCGGCTCGAGCCCGACCAGGTCGACGTCGCGCTTGCCGGTCTGCAGCACCTCCTGCCCCGGGCCGTGGCCCTGCACCTCGGCCGACGGCGAGTAGATGCGCATCAGCTCGAAGGGGATGCGGAAGGTGGCGCCGTCCGAGAAGCCGACCTCGAGCACGCGCGATTGGCCATGCACGGTGATCGATTGGGGTGTCGGCGCGCCGGCTTGCAAACCTGCCATGGGGAATCCGTTCGGAAGAAGAGAAAAGAGAAAAGGGAGAGGACTCGCGCAGTATGCCGCGCGCTGCGCGCCAGCGTGTCGGCCGCCTGCGCTTAGCATCGCTGCATGCCGTCACGCACACGCTCTCCCCTCCTCCTGTCGCGTCCGAACCGGGCCGCCCTCGTCCTCTGCGCCGCGCTCGCGGGCACCGCCCTCGCCCCACCGGCCCATGCCTTCTGGGGCCTGATCGGCAAGGCGGCAGGCAAGGCCGCGACCGCCGGCAAGGCAGCCGGCGTGGCGGGCAAGGGCGCGGCGGTCGGCGCCGGTGCGGTGGCGGCCGAAGGCGCGACGGGTGTGGCCGCCAAGGGCGCGATGGCGCTGGGCGACGACGCCGCGCATGCCGCCCAGGCCGGCTCGCGCGGCTTCGGCGGCGCGCATGAACTGAGCACCGTGAACGCCGCGCTGCCACCCGAGGTCGCGGCCTACCTCGCCAAGCCAGCGAAGGAGCTCACGCCCAAGGACACGTCGTTCATGATGGACAGCTACCGGCAGATGGTCGAGCGCGCCGGCAAGAGCGGCGACTTCACCGCCGTCGAGCGCATGCCGACCTCGGCGGGCACCGCGCGCACGCTGCCTGCGGAGCCGGTCAAGGCTGCAGCAACACCACAGCCGACGACCACTGCAGCAACCGCGTCACCCGGCAGCTCGGGCGCACTGCCCTTCCACGCGGTGCGCCTGCTGGCCCACGCCGCACATGCGGGCAACAAGAGCGCGCAGGCCGAGCTCGATCGCGTGTGCAGGGATGGCAGCGTGGCCTCGAAGCGCTTCTCGAAGGAAACGCGCGCCACGCCGGAATTCAAGCAGGCCTGTGCGGACCGCAAGGCAGGCAGCGCGACGCGCACCGCCGCGGCCAACTAAGAAGAAACGAAGGCCTCAGGCCAGCGTCGCCAGCCGACGGACCATGTCGGCCTCCGCCTGCGGCAGCAACGCCTGCACGGCGGCCAGCCGCTCGGCTGGCGCGGTCCGTTGCACGGCAGCCCAGACCGAACCGGGGAAATGGCTGTCCCAGTCGAAGCGCGCGATCACGTGCCAATGCAGGTGCGCCACCATGTTGCCGAGCGCGGCGATGTTGAGCTTGGTGGGCGCCAGCGCGTCGCGCAGGCACTGCTCCACGCGCACCACGGCCTCCATGCACAGCACGCGGTCGGCCGCGTCGAGGTCGGAGAACTCCGCCGCATGGTCTTGCCACACCACGCGGTAGAAGGCCGGAAAGCCTTCTTCCTGCGCATGGATGACGCGCAGCTTCGCGCCTTCGAACACGACACGCCCGCCGGGCGCATCGCACAGCGGGCAACCCGCCACCGCCGTCATACGAGCACCCGCTCGATGCCGCCCTGGTTGGCGGCCGCCACGTAGTTCGGCATCCAGTCGTCGCCGAGCAGCTTGTTGGCCATCTCGACCACGATGTAGTCGGCTTCGAGCAGGCCGTTGTTCAGGTCGTTGCCGTAGCGCGAGAGGCCTTGCAGGCAGCTCGGGCAGCTGGTGAGGATCTTCACGTTG
Source organism: Variovorax sp. V118 (assembly GCF_041154445.1). Taxonomy (GTDB): domain Bacteria; phylum Pseudomonadota; class Gammaproteobacteria; order Burkholderiales; family Burkholderiaceae_C; genus Variovorax; species Variovorax boronicumulans. The sequence goes on from NZ_AP028663.1 coordinate 4,440,409, forward strand.
TCGGTCGCGCCGACCTTGCCGGCGTCGCGCAGCGCGGCTTCGCCCTTCTTCAGCTCTTCTTCCTTGCGGAAGCGGATCTGCGTCGAGATGTCGGGCCGTGACACGCCCAGCGTGCCCGACTCCCCGCAGCAGCGGTCGTTCTTGAGCACGTTGTCGCCGACCAGCGCCTTGACGGTCTTCATCGGGTCCTGCTGCTTCATCGGCGAATGGCAGGGGTCGTGGTACAGGTAACCGCCACCACCCGCATCGGCCAGGGTGATGCCCTTTTCGAGCAGGTACTCGTGGATGTCGATGATCCGGCAACCCGGGAAGATCTTGTCGAACTGGTAGCCCTGCAGCTGGTCGTAGCAGGTGCCGCAGCTCACCACCACGGTCTTGATGTCGAGGTAGTTGAGCGTGTTGGCCACGCGGTGGAAGAGCACGCGGTTGTCCGTGATCATCTTCTCGGCCTTGTCGAACTGGCCGCTGCCGCGCTGCGGGTAGCCGCAGCACAGGTAGCCCGGCGGCAGCACGGTCTGCACGCCCGCATGCCAGAGCATCGCCTGCGTGGCCAGGCCCACCTGCGAGAACAGCCGCTCCGATCCGCAGCCCGGGAAGTAGAAGACCGCCTCGGTTTCCGAGGTGGTCGTCTTCGGGTCGCGGATGATCGGCACGTAGTCGGCATCCTCGATGTCGAGCAGCGCGCGCGCCGTCTTCTTCGGCAGGTTGCCCGGCATCTTCTTGTTGATGAAGTGGATCACCTGCTCCTTGATGGGCGCAGGCCCCAGCGTGGCCGGCGGCGCGCCGGTCTGCTTCTTCGCAAGGCCGCGCAGCAGGTCGTTGGCCATGCGCTGCGCCTTGAAGCCGATGCCCACCATGCCCGCGCGCACCGCCTTGATGGTCTGCGGGTTGGTCGCGTTCAGGAAGAACATCGCGGCCGCGTTGCCGGGACGGAAGCTCTTCTGGCCCATCTTGCGCAGCAGGTTGCGCATGTTCATCGACACGTCGCCGAAGTCGATCTTCACGGGGCACGGCGTGAGGCACTTGTGGCACACGGTGCAGTGGTCGGCCACGTCCTCGAACTCTTCCCAGTGCTTGATGCTGATGCCGCGCCGGGTCTGCTCCTCGTAGAGGAAGGCCTCGACCAGCAGCGAGGTCGCGAGGATCTTGTTGCGCGGGCTGTACAGCAGGTTGGCGCGCGGCACGTGCGTGGCGCACACCGGCTTGCACTTGCCGCAGCGCAGGCAGTCCTTCACGCTGTCGGCGATGGCGCCGATGTCGCTCTGCTGCATGATCAGCGACTCGTGCCCCATGAGGCCGAAGCTCGGCGTGTAGGCGTTGGTCAGGTCGGCGTGCAGGGTCTGCGCCTGCCCCGCGGGCGCGCGCAGCAGCTTGCCCTTGTTGAAGCGGCCTTCGGGGTCAACCCGGGCCTTGTACTCGGTGAAGGGGCGCAGCTCTTCGTCGGTGAGGAACTCGAGCTTGGTGATGCCGATGCCGTGCTCGCCGGAGATCACGCCGTCGAGGCTGCGTGCCAGCGCCATGATGCGCACCACCGCGGCATGCGCGGTCTGCAGCATCTCGTAGTTGTCGCTGTTGACGGGCAGGTTGGTGTGCACGTTGCCGTCGCCCGCGTGCATGTGCAGCGCGACCCACACGCGGCCCTTGAGCACCTGCTTGTGGATGGCGGTGCACTCGGCCAGGATCGGCCCGAACTCAGCGCCCGAAAAAATCTCCTGCAGCGGCTGGCGCAGCTGGGTCTTCCAGCTCGCGCGCAGCGTGTGGTCCTGCAGCTGCGGGAACAGCGTGTCGACGTTCTCGAGCCAGCCGGCCCACAGCGCGCGCACCTCGTGCACCAGCGCCACGGCCTGTGCCACGCGGTCTTCCAGCAGCTCGGCCGCCGGAATCTCGTGCGCGTCGTCGGTCTTGCCCAGCGGCAGGTTGCCGCGCGTGAGGAAGGCTTCGAGCGCGTCGGTGAGCGCGAGCTTGTTCTGCAGCGACAGCTCGATGTTGATGCGCTCGATGCCGTCGCTGTACTCGGCCATGCGCGGCAGCGGGATCACCACGTCTTCGTTGATCTTGAAGGCGTTGGTGTGCTTGCTGATGGCGGCCGTGCGCTTGCGGTCGAGCCAGAATTTCTTGCGCGCCTCGGGGCTGATGGCAATGAAGCCTTCGCCGCTGCGCGAGTTGGCGATGCGCACCACTTCCGAGGTGACACGGGCCACCGCATCGGCGTCGTCGCCGGCGATGTCGCCGAACAGCACCATCTTGGGCAGGCCGCCGTGCTTCTTCGACTTGGTGGCGTAGCCCACGGCCTTCAGGTAGCGGTCGTCCAGGTGCTCCAGGCCGGCCAGCAGCACGCCCGAGCGCTTCTGCTCGGCGAACATGAAGTCCTTGATCTCGACGATGCTGGGCACGGCGTCCTTCGCGTTGCCGAAGAACTCGAGGCACACGGTGCGCGTGTGCGCCGGCATCTTGTGCACCACCCAGCGGCAGCTGGTGATGAGGCCGTCGCAGCCCTCTTTCTGGATGCCCGGCAGGCCGGAGAGGAACTTGTCGGTCACGTCCTTGCCCAGGCCTTCCTTGCGGAAGGTGCGGCCCGGGATGTCGAGGCGCTCGGTGCGCAGCTTCGTCTTGCCGTCGGCGGCGTAGTACTGCAGCTCGAACACGGCGCTTTCGGCGTCGTGGATCTTGCCCAGGTTGTGGCCGATGCGGGTCACTTCGAGCCATTCGGCCTGCGGCGTGACCATGCGCCACGAGGCGAGGTTGTCCAGCGCCGTGCCCCAGAGCACGGCCTTCTTGCCGCCGGCGTTCATCGCGACGTTGCCGCCGACGCACGAGGCCTCGGCGGAGGTCGGGTCGACCGCGAACACGAAGCCCGCGCGCTCGGCCGCGTCGGCCACGCGCTGCGTGACCACGCCGGCCTCGGTCCAGATGGTGGGCACGGGCGCGGCCAGGCCGGGCAGCGCGACGTGCTCGACCTCGGTCATCGCCTCGAGCTTCTCGGTGTTGATGACCACGCTCTTCCAGGTCAGCGGGATCGCGCCGCCGGTGTAGCCGGTGCCGCCGCCGCGCGGAATGATGGTCAGGCCCAGCTCGATGCAGCCCTTGACCAGCAGCGCCATCTCGGCCTCGGTGTCGGGGCACAGCACGACGAAGGGGTACTCGACGCGCCAGTCGGTGGCGTCGGTCACGTGCGACACGCGCGAGAGGCCGTCGAACTTGATGTTGTCCTTGGCCGTGAGCCGGCCCAGCACGCGGGTGGCCTTGCGGCGCAGCGCGGCGACGTCGCGGAAGGTGTCGTCGAAGGCGGCGACGGCCTGGCTGACGAGCCCGGTGAGCTCCCCCACCAGCTGGTCGCGCGGCAGGTCGCTGTCGGGGGTGCGGCGCTTCTGCACCTCGCCCAGGCGGTGGCGCAGGGCGTCGACCAGCTGGCCGCGGCGGCGCGGGTTGTCGAGCAGGTCGTCGACGAGGTAGGGGTTGCGCTGCACCACCCAGATGTCGCCCAGCACCTCGTAGAGCATGCGCGCCGATCGGCCGGTGCGGCGCTCGGCGCGCAGGGTCTGCAGCAGGTCCCAGCCGCGCTCGCCCAGGAGGCGAATCACGATCTCCCGGTCGGAGAAGCTGGTGTAGTTGTAGGGGATCTCGCGCAGTCGTACAGGCTCTGCGGCCTGTGACAACAGCGTATTCAACGCGGTCGGAGCATTCATCGGGTGGGGCCCTTGGCCAGGCGCTGCGCGCCCATGTAGCCGGGGGATCGATTTTAGGGCAGGCCCCGGGGGCTTTGCCGTGCCCGGCCGCTATTCCCTATCGCGGGGCCCGCACGGGCCCCGGCAGGCTCAGAACAGCACGCGGCTGCGGATCGTCCCGCCCACCTTCGCCAGCTTTTCCAGCGCCAGGTCGGACGAGGCGGCGTCGATGTCCATCACGACGTAGCCGATCTTCTCGTTGGTCTGCAGGAACTGGGACGAGATGTTGATGTTGTTGTCCGAGAAGATCTTGTTGATCTCGGACAGCACGCCCGGCACGTTGCGGTGGATGTGCAGCAGGCGGTGCTTGCCCGGGTGCGCCGGCAGCGCCACCTCGGGGAAGTTGACCGACGAGGTCGAGGTGCCGTTGTCGCTGTACTTGACCAGCTTCTCGGCCACTTCGAGCCCGATGTTGGCCTGCGCCTCCATGGTCGAGCCGCCGATGTGCGGCGTGAGGATCACGTTGTCCAGCCCGCGCAGCGGCGACTGGAACTCGTCCTTGTTGGTGCGCGGCTCGACCGGGAATACGTCGATGGCGGCGCCCAGCAGCTTCTTGCTCTTGAGGGCCTCGGCCAGCGGCTCGATCTCGACCACGGTGCCGCGCGAGGCGTTCAGCAGGATGGCGCCCGGCTTCATGGCGGCGATCTCGGCCGCGCCGATCATCCATTGCGTGGCCTGGGTCTCGGGCACGTGCAGGGTCACGATGTCGCTCTGGCCCAGCAACTGGTGCAGCTCGCGCACCTGGCGGGCGTTGCCCAGCGGCAGCTTGGTGACCACGTCGTAGAAGGCCACGTGCATGCCCAGCGCCTCGGCCAGCACCGACAGCTGCGCGCCGATGGAGCCGTAGCCCACGATGCCCAGCGTCTTGCCGCGGATCTCGAAGGCGTTCTCGGCCGACTTGAGCCAACCGCCGCGGTGCGCCACGGCGCTTTTCTCGGGCACGCCGCGCAGCAGCAGGATGGCTTCGGCCAGCACCAGCTCGGCCACCGAGCGGGTGTTGGAATACGGCGCGTTGAACACGGCCACGCCATGCTCGCGGGCGGCTTCGAGGTCGACCTGGTTGGTCCCGATGCAGAAGCACCCGGCGGCCACCAGCTTGTGGGCGGCAGCGAACACCTCGGCCGTCAGCTGGGTGCGCGAGCGGATGCCCACGAAGTGCACGTCGGCGATCTTGGCCTTGAGTTCGGCGTCGGGCAGCGCACCCGGCAGCGACTCGATGTTGGTGTAGCCGGCGGCGCGCAGCACCTCCACGGCCGAGGGGTGGATGCCTTCGAGCAAAAGGAACTTGATCCTGCTTTTGTCGAGGGAGGTTTTGCTGCTCATGGCGTACTCAAGGAAGCCCCGGCCATGGCGACAAGCTAGGCCAAAAAAGGGAGGGCGATGCTAGCATGGTGCAGCGCAGCATGAGGCCCGCAACCCGCGCCGGGCTTGACGCCAAAGGGGTTTCCCCGATTGGAGGAACCCTTCGGTCCGTGCCCCAATGTGACGCGGCTGTGTCACGCACATGCCCTAGCATTCGCGCTTTCCATTTTTTCCCTTCAGGAGTCTTCATGCGATTCAAGACGCTCGCGTTGGCATCGGCGCTGGCCGCCACGCTGTTCAATGCAGCCCAGGCCCAGACCGAGATCCAGTGGTGGCATTCCATGACCGCCGTCAACAACGAGTGGGTCAACGACCTGGCCAAGCAGTTCAACGAGAGCCAGAAGGAATACAAGATCGTCCCGACCTTCAAGGGCACCTACGACGAATCCATGACGGCCTCCATCGCGGCCTTCCGCTCGGGCAACGCGCCGCACATCCTGCAGGTGTTCGAAGTGGGCACCGCCACCATGATGGCCAGCAAGGGCGCCGTCATTCCGGTCGGCCAGGTCATGAAGGACGCGGGCGAGAAGTTCGACCCGGCCGCCTACATCCCCGCCGTGGCCGGTTACTACACCGCCCCCAACGGACAGATGCTGAGCTTCCCGTTCAACAGCTCGACCACGATCTTCTATTTCAACAAGGACGCCTTCAAGGCCGCCGGCCTGCCCACCGACAAGGCGCCCGCCACCTGGCCCGAAGTGGTGGCCGCCGCCGCCAAGCTCAAGGCCAGCGGCCACAAGTGCCCGTTCACCACGGCTTGGCAGAACTGGACGCAGGTCGAGAGCTTCTCGGCCTGGCACAACGTGGAATTCGCCAGCAAGGCCAACGGCCTGCAGGGCCTGGACGCGCGCCTGAAGGTGAATTCGCCGCTGCACCAGCGCCACATCGAGAACCTGGCCAGCATGTCCAAGCAAGGCCTGTTCATCTACAAGGGCCGCGGCAACGTGCCCGAGGCCTCGTTCGTGTCGGGCGAGTGCGCCATGATCAACACGTCTTCGGGCTTCTACGGCAACGTGGCCAAGAACGCCAAGTTCGCCTACGGCCTGGCCCCCCTGCCCTACTACCCGGACGTGCCGGGCGCACCGCAGAACACCGTGATCGGCGGCGCCAGCCTGTGGGTCATGTCGGGCAAGAAGCCGGCCGAGTACAAGGGCGTGGCCAAGTTCTTCAGCTTCATCTCGACGCCTGAAGTGCAGTCCGCCAGCCACAAGCGCACCGGCTACCTGCCGGTGACCACCGCCTCGTACAAGCTCACCGAAGAGTCGGGCTTCTACAAGCAGAACCCCGGCACCGACGTGGCCGTGACGCAGATGATCCGCAAGGTCACCGACAAGAGCCGCGGCATCCGCCTGGGCAACTACGTGCAGATCCGCGCCATCGAGGACGAAGAGCTCGAACAGGTCTGGGGCGGCAAGAAGACCGCCAAGGAAGCCCTCGATTCGATCGTGACCCGCGGCAACGAACAGCTCGAACGCTTCCAAAAGGCGAACAAAAGCTAACGATTGAAGATCCGGGCTCCGTGTCCGGCTAATATCGCCCGCCCCCGCACGCCCTTCTTCCAGGGTGCGCCGGGCGGGATTTTTTATGTAGGGGCTTCATGGAAAAACGCGTTTTCTTTCGCTCGGGCTGGTTGCCCTGGCTGCTGCTGACACCGCAGATGGCGGTGATCCTCGTGTTTTTCTTCTGGCCGGCCGGCCAGGCGCTGTTGCAGTCGCTGCAGCAGCAGGACGCGTTCGGCACCTCGGTCGAGTTCGTCGGATTCGACAACTTCCGCCACTTGTTCGACGACCCGGCCTATGCCGAGTCGTTCAAGACCACCGCGCTGTTCTCGGTGCTGGTGGCCGGCATCGGCATCAGCCTGTCGCTGATGCTGGCCGTGTTCGCCGACCGCATCGTGCGCGGCGGCATGTTCTACAAGACCATGCTGATCCTGCCGTACGCCGTGGCGCCCGCCGTGGCGGCCGTGCTGTGGGTCTTCATGTTCTCGCCCTCGCTGGGCGTGGTGGCCTATGCCCTGGGCAAGATCGGCATCAACTGGAACCACCTGCTCGACTCGGGCCACGCCATGACGCTGATCGTGATGGCCTCGGTGTGGAAGCAGATCTCGTACAACTTCCTGTTCTTCCTGGCCGGGCTGCAGTCGATTCCGAAGTCGCTGATCGAGGCCGCGGCCATCGACGGTGCGCGCCCGTGGCGCCGCTTCTGGACCGTGCAGTTCCCGCTGCTGTCGCCCACCACCTTCTTCCTGCTGGTGATCAACGTGGTCTATGCCTTCTTCGACACCTTCGCGATCGTCGATGCGGCCACGCAGGGCGGCCCGGGCAAGGACACGACCATCCTAGTCTACAAGGTCTACCACGACGGCTTCAAGGGCCTGGACCTGGGCGGCTCGGCGGCGCAGTCGGTGGTGCTGATGGTGATCGTGGTGGCGCTGACCGTCATCCAGTTCCGCTACGTCGAGAAGAAAGTGCAGTACTGATGAAGCAACAAGAACAAATCGAATTCGGCGGAGCGCAGCATGGTTGAGAAACGCGGCACGCAGGGCATCCTGGCCCACGTCATCATGATCCTGGGCGTGTTCATCGTCGCCTTCCCGCTCTACCTGGCGTTCGTGGCCTCCACGCACACGGCCCAGGAGATCGTGCAGGCGCCGATGCCCCTGACCCCCGGCTCGAACATCGTCGACAGCTACAAGGGCGCCCTGTTCGGGCGCGAGAGCAGCGCGGGCTCCAACGCCCCGGTGGCGCACATGATGTGGGTGAGCTTCGTGACGGCCATGGTCATCGCCATCGGCAAGATCACCATCTCGCTGCTGTCGGCCTTCGCCATCGTGTACTTCCGCTTCCCGTTCAAGAAGATCTGCTTCTGGGCCATCTTCGTGACGCTGATGCTGCCGGTGGAGGTGCGCATCCTGCCCACCTACAAGGTGCTGTCCGACCTGAACATGCTGAACACCTACGCGGGCCTGACGGTGCCGCTGATCGCGTCGGCCACGGCGACCTTCCTGTTCCGCCAGTTCTTCCTCACGGTGCCCGACGAGCTCACCGAAGCGTCGCGCATGGATGGCGCAAGCCCCATGCGCTTCTTCTTCGACGTGCTGCTGCCGCTGTCCAAGACCTCGATCGCGGCGCTGTTCGTGATCCAGTTCATCTACGGCTGGAACCAGTACCTGTGGCCGCTGCTGGCGACCACGAGCGAAGACATGTACCCCGTGGTGGTCGGCATCAAGCGAATGATTGCCGGCGGCGACGGACAGAACGAATGGAACGTCGTGATGGCCACCGCCATCCTGGCGATGCTGCCGCCCGCGCTGGTGGTGATCCTGATGCAAAAGTGGTTCGTCAAGGGCCTCGTGGACACTGAAAAATAACTATGGCTGCTCTCTCTCTACGCAACGTCATCAAGCGCTACGGCCACGGGCCGAAAGCCAACCAGGTCATCCACGGCGTGAGCGCCGAGATCGCCGACCACGAATTCATCGTCATCGTCGGCCCTTCGGGCTGCGGCAAGTCGACGCTGCTGCGCATGGTCGCGGGCCTGGAGGAAATCTCGGCCGGCGAAATCTGCATCGGCGGCAAGGTGGTGAACCAGCTCGAACCCTCCGAGCGCGACATCGCCATGGTGTTCCAGAACTACGCGCTGTACCCGCACATGAGCGTGTTCGCGAACATGGCCTACGGCCTGAAGATCGCCAAGGTGCCGACGGCCGAGATCAAGGTGCGCGTCGACAAGGCCGCCAAGATCCTCGAGCTGGGCCACCTGCTCGAGCGCAAGCCGCGCGAGCTCTCGGGCGGCCAGCGCCAGCGCGTGGCCATGGGCCGCGCCATCGTGCGCCAGCCGCAGGTGTTCCTGTTCGACGAACCGCTGTCGAACCTCGACGCCAAGCTGCGCGCCCAGACCCGCCTCGAGATCCAGAAGCTGCACCGCGAGCTCGGCATCACCTCGCTGTTCGTCACGCACGACCAGGTCGAGGCCATGACGCTGGCGCAGCGCATCATCGTGATGAACGGCGGCGTGATGGACCAGTTCGCCACGCCCGAAGAGGTGTACTCCCGGCCCGCCACCACCTTCGTGGCGAGCTTCATCGGCTCGCCGCCGATGAACCTGCTCAAGCACGCACCGGGCGTGCGCCCGGGCCAGATCCTGGGCATCCGCCCCGAGCACATGAAGCTCGACGAAAGCGGCTGGACGGTGCAGGTCGAGCAGGTCGAACTGCTGGGCGCCGAGCGCCTGGTGTACGGCCGCATCGGCGAGGAGCAGATCATCATGCGCACCGACGAAGGCGACCACCCGCCGGTGGCCGGCGACACGGTGAAGATCGCGGCGCGCGAAGACAAGCTGCACTGGTTCGACGCCGGATCGGGCAAGAGGGCCGACTGAGCGATGGCCGAACGCAGCCCCTGGCCCTACCCCCGCTGGGTCGCGCACCGCGGTGCCGGCAAGCTGGCGCCCGAGAACACGCTCGCGGCCTTCCGCTTCGGCGCCTCGCACGGCTACCGCATGTTCGAGTGCGATGCCAAGCTCAGCGCCGACGGCGTGGTGTTCCTGATGCACGACGCCACGCTCGATCGCACCACCAACGGCCACGGCATCGGCGGCCAGCAGGCGTGGAGCGCGCTGTCGCAGCTCGACGCCGGCGGCTGGCATTCGCGCGCCTTTGCGGGCGAGCCGCTGCCCACGCTGGAGAACCTGGCCCGCTTCTGCCGCGCCAACGACCTGCTGCTGAACATCGAGATCAAGCCCACGCCCGGCACCGAACGCGAGACCGGCGAGGTGGTGGCACGCGAAGCCGCGCGCCTCTGGCAGGGTGCGGCCATTCCGCCGCTGCTCACCTCCTTCCAGGTCGATGCGCTGAAGGGCGCACAGGCCGTGGCGCCCGAACTGCCGCGCGGCCTGCTGCTCGACACGCTGTGGAACGGCTGGCTCGACACCGCGCTGGGCCTGGGTTGCCAGGCCATCGTCTGCAACCACGCGCTGTGGGACGCCACCACCGTGGCGCAGGTGCATGGCGCGGGCCTGCGCTCGCTGAGCTACACGGTGAACGACGACTGGGCCGCGCAGCGGCTCATCGACCTGGGCACCGACGGCATCATCACCGACCGGGTGGACCTGTTCAGCCCCGCGGGCTGACGCTGCATTTCTTACCCGTTCTTACGTCATGGCGGCTTCTATGATGCGGCCATGAATCGGACCTCTCGCCTGGCGGGCCTGTGCCTTCCCGCCCTCCTGGCCGCGTTGACCGTGTGGGCCCTGCTGATGTGCGGCAGCGCCCTCGCGCAGCCCGACGCCAGCATGAACGCCGGCAACGGCAACCCCAACAACAGCGCCAACACCGTGGCCGCGGCCGCCGCCCCGCCGCCCACCATTGCGGAGCTGCGCGCGCAGTTCGCGCGCATCGCGCCCACGGGCAAGGCCAATGCCAGCGTCGTTCCGGGCGCCGAAGACGATGCACGCAAGCAGCTCGCGCAGATCAACGAGATCGGCGTGCAGGCCGACAAGTTCGTCGCCGCCCGCGCCAGCGAACTGGCCGACCTGAACGCACGGCTCGGCGAGCTCGGCAACCCGCCCGCCGCCGGCGCCACCGAAGACCCCAACATCACGCGCCAGCGCGCGCAGCTGACCAAGGAGCGCAACGCACTCGATGCGGACATCCGCCTGGCCAAGCTGCTGGCGATCGACGTGCGCCAGCGCGGCACCGACGTGGTGTCGCAGCGGCGCCAGCAGTTCGAGGCCGAACTCACCAGCCGCGCCGCCTCGCCGCTCAGCGGCGAGTTCTGGGACGACCTGCGCGAGGCCTGGCCCGACGACTTCGCGCGGCTGCAGGCGATCGGGGCGGCGCTCGGCGATGGCTTCGACCAGGCGCTGCAGCCCGAAAGCCGCACGCCGGTGATCGCCTCGTTCATCGGCGCGCTGCTGCTCGCCTGGCTCGGCGTCTGGGCCGCCGAGCGCGGGCTGGCGCGCCTGGCCACGCGCGTGCTGCCGGCCGGGCGGCTGCGCCGCTCGCTGCTGGTGATCGCCATCGTCGCCACGCACGTGCTGCTGGTCGCCGTGGCCGCGCACGGCGTCGTCGAAGTGCTCAAGGCCCACGCGATGTGGGATGCGCAGGCGCGCAAGGCGCTGCAATCGGCGGCGCAGACGCTGACCTTCATGGCCTTCATCATCGGCCTGGGGCGCGGGCTGCTGGCCACGGGGCGGCCGTCGTGGCGCCTGCCGGCCATTCCCGACCTCACGGCGCAGCGCCTGTCGGCGCTGCCGTGGCTGGTGGCACTGGTGGCCGCGCTGGCATGGACGCCGGCCGAGATCAACGCGCTCATCGACGCCAGCTTTGCCGCCGTGGTGACCACGCACGTGGCGACGGCGCTGCTGCTCACCGCGCTGGTGGGCACCGTCGTGTACCGCCTGAAGGCGCTGCGCGCCGACGCGCCCGAGGCCGGCCTGCCGGAACGGCCGATGTGGGTCGGGGTGCTGGTGGCGCTGATCGTGGTGCTGGTGATCGCGATCTGGGTGCTGGTGGCCTTCGGCTACGTGGCGCTGGCGAGCTTCCTGGCCTCGCAGCTCACCTGGAGCGGCATCGTCGCGGCGGCCTTCTATGTGCTGTTCAAGTTCGCCGACGACCTGTTCATGGCCGTGGTGTCCTCGCGCAGCGCCTCCGGCCAGCGGCTGCAGAAGAGCTTCGGCCTGGCGCCGCAGACGCTCGACCAGGCGGCCACGGTGCTCTCGGGCCTGAGCCGCGTGGCGCTGTTCTTCTACATGCTGGTGGCGCTGGCCGCGCCGCTGGGCACGGGCCCGGGCGAGGTGTTCCAGCGCGGCGGCAAGCTCGGCACCGGCGTGAAGGTGGGCGAATTCCAGCTGGTACCGGGCGCGATCCTCAGCGCCGTGGCGGTAGCGGTGATCGGCTTCATCGTGCTGCGGGTGTTCAAGCGCTGGCTCTCGCGCAGCTACCTGCCGAGCACGCAGTTCGAGCCGGGCATGCAAAGTTCGATCACCACGCTGCTGGGCTACGTGGGCGGCATCCTGGTGGTGGCGTTCTCGCTGTCGGCGCTGGGCATCGGCATCGAGCGCATCGCGTGGGTGGCGAGCGCGCTGTCGGTGGGCATCGGCTTCGGCCTGCAGGCCATCGTGCAGAACTTCATCTCGGGGCTGATCCTGCTGGCCGAGCAGCCGGTGAAGGTGGGCGACTGGGTGGTGCTGGGCACCACCGAGGGCGACGTGCGGCGCATCAACGTGCGCGCCACCGAGATCCAGCTGGGCGACCGCTCCACGCTGATCGTGCCGAACTCGGAGTTCATCACCAAGACCGTGCGCAACATGACGCTGGCCAACGCCGAGGGCCGCGTGCTGATCCGCCTGCCCATGCCGCTGACCACCAACGCACAGCGCGTGCGCGAGCTGATCCTCGAGGCCTGCCGCGCGCACGAGGGCGTGCTGGAAACGCCGGCGCCCTCGCTCACGCTCGAAGGCATCGAGAACGGGCTGCTGATCTTCCAGGCCATCGCCTACGTGCCGAGCCCCCGGCTGGCGGGCGGCGTGCGCAGCGACCTGCTGTTCACGATCCTCGACGCGCTCAAGCAGGCCGACCTGCCGCTGGCCACGCCCACGACGCTGGTGATGGCGGCGCCCGCGCCGGTGCTGCCTGCCGAGCCGTCGCCGGCACCGGCCACGCCGGCGTCTCCGCTGCCGGGCACCACCAGCACCTGACGCGCCTGCCGCCTTATTCGAGCGGCAGCGCCCCCGTGCACTTGATCTCGTTCAGGCACACGCTGGAGCGCACGGCCGACACGCCCGGCATGTGCATCAGCGTGTGCATGAGGAACTGCGACAGCGCCTCCAGGTCGCGCGCGACCACCTTGAGCACGTAGTCGAAGTCGCCCGTCACCGAGTAGCACTCCAGGATCTGCCGCATGTCGGCGATCAGGTCCTGGAACTTGGGCAGCTCGTCGACGTGGCCGCGCGCCATCGTGACGTGGATGAAGGCGATCACGCCCAGCCCGATGTGCCGTGCGTTGAGCCGCGCGGCGTAGCCGCTGATCAGCCCCAGTTCCTCGAGCCGCCGGTGGCGCCGCAGGCACTGCGCGGGCGACAACTGGGCCACCTCGGCCAGGTCCAGGTTGGACGCGCGGCCGTGCGCCTGGAGGTGGTCCAGAATCCGCCGATCGGTCCGGTCGAGTTCGATGATCTGCAATTTCGTCTCCTCATAGGAATCAATGATGAAATTATGTTTCCTAAAGCGGGGAAAGCCCGAGGCATTCATGCACCTTAATTGTGCAAAGTACGATCTAGACTTCGACGCGCCCGGACGGCGTTGCGCCACGCCGGGCCGCTGAATTGCGCGCCCTGGTGCTTTGCCGGTGCCTTGCCGGCGGCTTCGAACGCACCCACACCCCTTTCCCCACCCGGAGACCCTTACGTGAAAAACGCTTTGCTTCGTACCCCCTTCAGCGCCGTGGCCCTGGCCCTCGGCGTGCTCGCCGCCGCACCGGCCCTGGCCGCCGACAAGTCGGTCGCCGTGACCGCCATCGTCGAGCACCCGGCACTGGACGCCGTGCGCGACGGCGTGAAGGAAGAGCTGAAGGCCGCCGGCTACGAAACGGGCAAGAACCTCAAGTTCACCTACCAGAGCGCCCAGGGCAACGTGGGCACCGCCGCCCAGATCGCCCGCAAGTACGTGGGCGATGCGCCCGACGTGATCGTCGCCATCGCCACGCCGTCGGCGCAGGCGACCGTGGCCGCCACCAAGACCATTCCCGTCGTGTACTCGGCCATCACCGACCCGGTGGCCGCCAAGCTGGTGAAGAACTGGGAGCCCTCGGGCACCAACGTGACCGGCGTGTCCGACCTGTCGCCGCTCGAAAAGCACATCGACCTGATCAAGAAGGTCGTGCCGAACGCCAAGCGCGTCGGCGTGATCTACAGCCCCGGCGAAGCCAACTCGGTGGCCATCGTCGAATCGCTCAAGAAGGCCGCCTCGGCCGCCGGCATGACGGTGGTCGAAGCCGCCGCCGCGCGCACGGTCGACGTGCCCACCGCCGCCCAGAGCCTGGTCGGCAAGGCCGACGTGATCTACACGCCCACCGACAACAACGTGGTCTCGGCCTTCGAGGGCATCGTGAAGGTGGCCCAGCAGGCCAAGCTGCCCGTGGTGGCCGCCGACACCGCCACCGTCGAGCGCGGCGCCGTGGCCGCACTGGGCCTGAACTACACCGACATCGGCCGCCAGACCGGCAAGATCGTGGTGCGCATCCTCAAGGGCGAGAAGCCCGGCACCATCGCCTCGCAGACCAGCACCAACTTCGAGCTGGTGGTGAACCCTGGCGCGGCCAAGCTGCAGGGCGTGACCCTGTCGGACGCGCTGCTGAAGTCGGCGAAGGTCGTCAGCACCAAGTAACGCCGCCCCGGCGGGCCTTCTGCTCCCGGCGCTCGCCGGGCGCCGGGGCCCGCCGCCTGCGCTCCCGCCGGAAGCCCCCATGTCCCTCATTGCTTCGCTGGGCGCCATCGAGATCGGTCTGATTTTCGGACTGGTCGCGCTGGGCGTCTTCATGTCGTTTCGCATCATCAACTTTCCCGACCTCACGGTGGACGGCAGCTTTCCGCTGGGCGCCGCCGTGGCCGCGACGCTGATCGTCGCGGGCTGGAACCCCGCCGCCGCCACGGCCGTGGCCTGCGTGGCCGGTGCCGCCTCGGGCTGGCTCACGGCCTGGCTCAACGTCAAGCTGAAGATCATGCAGCTGCTCGCGAGCATCCTGGTGATGATCGCGCTGTACTCCATCAACCTGCGCGTGATGGGCAAGCCCAACGTGGCACTCATCACCGAACCCACGGTGTTCAGCATGGTCAGCTTCGGCGGCATGCCCGAGCAGTGGGCCAAGCCGCTGCTGCTGCTGATCATCGTGATCGCCGCGAAGATCGTGGTCGACCTGTTCTTTGCCTCCGAAGCGGGCCTCGCGATGCGCGCCACCGGCGGCAACGCGCGCATGGCGCGGGCCCAGGGCATCTCGACCGACTTCCAGACCATGGCGGGCCTGGCGCTGTCCAATGCGCTGGTGGCGCTGGCCGGTGCGCTGTTCGCGCAGAGCCAGGGCACGGCCGACATCTCGATGGGCGTGGGCACGATCGTGATCGGCCTGGCCGCCGTGATCATCGGCGAGACCCTGCTGCCCGCGCGCAGCATGGTCATCACCACGCTGGCCTGCGTGCTGGGTGCGCTGCTGTACCGCTTCTTCATCGCGATGGCGCTGAACACCGACTTCATGGGCCTGCAGGCGCAGGACCTGAACCTGGTCACCGCCGTGCTCGTGGCGTTCGCGCTGCTGGTGCCCGCCTACAAGCGCAAGCTGGGCGGACTCTTCAAGGGGAAGAACTGATGCTGCGCGCCCAACAACTCGAAATCACCTTCAACCCGGGCACGCCGATCGAGAACCGCGTGCTGCGCGGCCTGAGCCTGGACATTCCGACCGGCCAGTTCGTCACCGTGATCGGCTCCAACGGCGCGGGCAAGTCGACTTTCCTCAATGCGATCAGCGGCGACCTGATGGTCGACAAGGGCCGCATCGACATCGACGGCAAGGACGTGACGCGCCTGAACGCCTGGCAGCGCTCGGGCATGGTGGCGCGCGTGTTCCAGGACCCGATGGCCGGCACCTGCGAGGCGCTGACCATCGAGGAAAACATGGCGCTGGCGTGGAAGCGCGGCGAGCGCAGGGGCTTCGGCTTCTCGCTCAACCGCAACCTGCGCGAGCTGTTCCGCGAGAAGCTGTCGATCCTGAAGCTGGGCCTGGAAAACCGCCTGGCCGACCGCATCGGCCTGCTCTCGGGCGGCCAGCGCCAAGCCGTGAGCCTGCTGATGGCGTCGCTGCGGCCCTCGCGCATCCTGCTGCTCGATGAGCACACGGCCGCGCTCGACCCGAAGACCGCCGCCTTCGTGCTGGAGCTCACCGCCAAGATCGTCGAAGGCAGCCAGCTCACCGCAATGATGGTCACGCACAGCATGCGCCAGGCGCTGGACTACGGCACGCGCACCGTGATGCTGCACGAAGGCCAGGTGATCCTCGACGTGGCCGGCGACCAGCGCGCGGGCCTCGATGTGCCTGATCTGCTGCGCATGTTCGAGCAAACGCGCGGCGAGAAGCTGGACGACGACAAGCTGCTGCTGGCCTGATGGACGCGGCGGCTCCTCTTCTGCTCGTGCGCGACATGCGCGCGGACGACCTCGACGCGGTGCTGGCGATCCAGCTCGCCTGCTACGGCGCGGGGTTCGTGGAGGACGGCGTGCTCATCGCGCGGCGGCTGGCGGCCTCGCCGCACACCGGCTGGGTGGCCGAGCACGGCGGCGCCGTGCGGGCCTACCTGGCGGCCTACCCCTCGCAGCGCGGCAAGCTCACGCCGCTGCACGGCGATTTCGAGGTGGCGCCCGACGCCGACGCGCTCTATCTGCACGACCTGGCGGTGCATCCCGAGGCCTCAGGGCTGGGCCTGGGGCCGCGCCTCGTGCGCCATGCCTGGGCGCACGCGCTGCGCGCGGGCTGGCAGCATTCGACGCTGGTGTCGGTGCAGGCTTCGGTCGGGTTCTGGGAGCGCCAGGGCTATGCGGCCACGGTGCCGGCCGATGACCTGCAGCAGGCCCGGCTGGCGACCTACCCCGGGGACTCGGTCTACATGGCCCGCCGGCTGGACTGAGCCCGACTCAGCGGCCCCAGCCGCGCATCGCGATCCACTGCACGGTGCCGCAGACCACCGCCAGCGCGGCGTAGGTGGCCATCGAGCCGTCGCGTCCCGTGAGGATCAGCCCGGCCAGCGAGGTCAGCAGGCCGGCCCCGAAGGTGATCGCCCATTGCTTCCACCAGTGCGGAATGCCGGTGCGCGGGCCGCCGAGAAGGCGCCCGATCGCCACCAGCACCCCGGCAATGAAAGCCGCAGGTGCCGCAAAATTAAGCAAGTGATTGAAGAGATCCAGCAGGTCCATGAGGGGGCCACGAGGGGGCGCGGGGCCATGTGGCGAAGCGTATGGCTGTCATAGGGAAAGCCATTTGCCCCTCGGCAAACCTCGCCCGGCTGCTGATTTTATAATCATGGACATGTCAGTCTGGGCTCTCGGCTTGAACCACACGACCGCGCCGCTCGATCTGCGCGGTCGTTTCGCGTTCGCGCTCGACCAGATCGCCCCGACGCTGCACAGCCTGCGCAGCTCTTTCGCCGGCAACAGCCACCCGCAGGTCGAGGCCGCGATCATCTCGACCTGCAACCGCACCGAGATCTACTGCGCCTCCGAGCACATCGCGCTCGACCACACCTTCGGCTGGCTGGCCCAGAGCGGCGGCGTGGCCCCTGCCCTGCTGCGCTCGCATGCCTACACCCTGCACGACGACGAAGCCGCGCGCCATGCCTTCCGCGTGGCCAGCGGGCTCGACTCCATGGTGCTCGGCGAGGCCCAGATCCTCGGCCAGATGAAAGACGCCGTTCGCGCGGCCGAAACCGCCGGCGCGCTCGGCAGCACGCTCAACCAGCTGTTCCAGCGCTCGTTCGCGGTCGCCAAGGAAGTGCGCACCGCGACCGAGATCGGCGCGCATTCGATCAGCATGGCCGCCGCCGCCGTGCGCCTGGCCGGCCAGCTGTTCGAAGACCTGCGCAAGACCCGCGTGCTGTTCGTCGGCGCGGGCGAAATGATCGACCTCGCGGCCACGCACTTCGCGGCCAAGGAACCCAAGGCCATCGCCATCGCCAACCGCACGCTGGAGCGCGGCGAAAAGCTCGCCTCGCGCTTCGGCGGCGAAGCCATGCGGCTGGCCGACCTGCCGGCGCGGCTGGCCGAGTTCGACATCGTCATCAGCTGCACCGCGAGCACGCTGCCGATCATCGGCCTGGGCGCCGTAGAGCGCGCGCTCAAGGCACGCAAGCACCGCCCGATGTTCATGGTCGACCTGGCCGTGCCACGCGACATCGAACCCGAGGTGAAGGCCCTCGAAGACATCTACCTGTACACCGTGGACGACCTCGCCCAGGTCGTGCAGCAGGGTCAGGCCAACCGCCAGGCCGCCGTGGCGCAGGCCGAGGTCATCATCGACGCCGGCGTGCAGAGCTTCATGCACTGGCTGGGCCAGCGCGGCACCGTGCCGCTGATCCAGCAGCTCAACGCGCAGGCCGACGAATGGCGCGCCGCCGAGATGGCCCGCGCGCGCAAGCTGCTGGCCAAGGGCGAATCGATCGATGCGGTGCTCGAAGCCATGTCGCGCGGGCTCACGCAGAAGATGATGCACGGCGCCATGGCCGAGCTGCACGCGGGCGATGCCGCCTCGCGCGAACAGACGGCGCAGACGCTGTCGCGCCTGTTCCTGCGCAAAGAGCGTTAGCGACGACGCTCGCCGATGGCTCGCCCGCCGCGCGGGCCGCGCTTTTCATGCGCCCTGCCGCTGCACTGCGGCGTTTCCCTCCCTATTTTTCGAGCCCCTTCCGTCGTGAAATCTTTTCTGCGTCACCAACTCGAACGCTACGTCCAACGCCTGGGCGAGCTCGACTTCCTGCTCTCGCGCGAAGACATCATGAGCGACATGGCGCAGTACCGCACCATCTCGCGCGAGCATGCCGAGGTCACGCAGATCGCCGGCCGCTACGAGCGCTTCAAGCAGCGCGAGGCCGACATCGCGGGCGCGAAGGAAATGCTCGATGACCCCGACATGGCCGAGATGGCCAGGGAAGAAATCGCCGGCGCCGAGGCCGAGCTCGTGCAGCTCGAAGACGAGCTGCAGCGCCTGCTGCTGCCCAAGGACCCCGACGACGCGCGCAACGCCTTCATGGAAATCCGCGCCGGCACGGGCGGCGACGAATCGGCCCTCTTCGCGGGCGACCTGCTGCGCATGTACACGCGCTACTGCGAGCGCGCCGGCTGGCGCTGCGAGGTGGTGAGCGAAAGCGAGAGCGAGCTCGGCGGCTACAAGGAAGTGGTGATCCGCATCGTGGGCGACGACGTGTTCGGCCACCTGCGCTTCGAGTCGGGCGGCCACCGCGTGCAGCGCGTGCCGGCCACCGAGACGCAGGGCCGCATCCACACCAGCGCCTGCACGGTCGCGGTGCTGGCCGAGCCCGACGAGACCGTGGCGGTGCAGATCAACCCGGCCGACCTGCGCATCGACACCTACCGCGCCAGCGGCGCCGGCGGCCAGCACATCAACAAGACCGACTCGGCCGTGCGCATCACGCACATCCCGACCGGCATCGTGGCCGAGTGCCAGGACGATCGCAGCCAGCACCGCAACAAGGCGAAGGCGCTGCAGGTGCTGTCGGCGCGCATCCAGGAGAAGGAGCGCAGCGAGCGCGCCGCCAAGGACGCCGCCATGCGCAAGGGCCTGATCGGCAGCGGCGACCGCTCGGACCGCATCCGCACCTACAACTTCCCGCAGGGCCGGCTCACCGACCACCGCATCAACCTCACGCTCTACAAGCTGCTCGCCATCATGGAAGGCGACCTGGGCGACGTGCTCGAGGCGCTGCGCGCCGCGCGCGAGGCCGAGCAGCTGGCCGAGTTGGAATCGAGCCTGCCGGCGTGATGACCGAAGCCGCCGCACCGTCCACCGTGGCGCAGGCGCTGGCCGCGGCCATGGCCCTGGGCATCGACCGCCTCGACGCCCAGCTGCTGCTGCTGCACGCGCTGGGCCGCCCCGTGAACGACCGCGCCTGGCTGCTCGCGCACGACACCGACCCGTTCCCCGGCGAAGCCTGGCCCGCGCTCGCGCGCCAGCTGTCGCGCCGCACGGCGGGCGAGCCGGTCGCCTACCTGCTGGGCGAGAAGGAATTCCACGGCCTGCAGCTGCAGGTCGACGCCCGCGTGCTGGTGCCGCGCCCCGACACCGAAACGCTGGTCGAGTGGGCCCTGGCCTGCCTTGCATCTCCGGACAGCCGCCCGGCCCCGCGCGTGCTCGACCTCGGCACGGGCAGCGGCGCGATCGCGCTGGCGCTGCAGCATGCGCGCCCCGACGCGCAGGTCGACGCGGTCGACGCCAGCGCCGACGCGCTCGCGGTCGCCCGGGCCAATGCGCAGCGCCTGGGCCTGCCCGTGCACTTCACCGAATCGAGCTGGCTCGACGGCGCGGCCGACGGCTACGCGGTCATCGCGAGCAACCCGCCGTACATCGCCGCCGGCGATCCGCACCTGCCCGCGCTGCGCCATGAGCCCACCCGCGCGCTGGTCGCGGGCGCCGACGGCCTGGACGACATCCGCCAGATCGTGCGCGACGCGCCCGCCCACCTGGCCGACGGCGGCTGGCTGCTGCTGGAGCACGGCCACGACCAGGCCGAGGCGGTGCGCCGGCTGCTGGCCGAACGCGGCTTTGCCGAGGTGCAAAGCCGTGACGACCTCGCCGGCATCGCGCGCTGCTCCGGCGGCATCTGGCGCACGGTGAAATAATCCCCCCAGCCCACTTTTCTTCAGGAGTCCCCATGTCCGACGCTCAACAACGCATCGACGACCTCGTCAAGTCCAACGAACTCGTGCTCTTCATGAAGGGCAACGCCAGCTTCCCGATGTGCGGTTTCTCGGGCCGCGCCATCCAGATCCTCAAGGCCGTGGGCGTCGACACCAAGACGCTCAAGACCGTCAACGTGCTCGAAGACGACGGCATCCGCCAGGGCATCAAGGAATACAGCAACTGGCCCACCATCCCCCAGCTCTACGTGAAGGGCGAATTCGTGGGCGGCTCGGACATCATGATGGAGATGTACGAGTCGGGCGAGCTGCAGCAGGTGATCGGCGGCGGCGCGTCCGCCTGAGCCTCCCGCTCCCCGTTTGACGGGCGCCGCGCCCCGCGCGCGCCCGGACCCGGTGCCAGTCATGGCACCATGGCGGTCTACGACGTGCCGCCATGACTCTCACCCAAAGCCTGCTCATCATCGCGCTGCTGATCGCGATGAGCGCCTTCTTCTCCCTCGCCGAAATCTGCCTGGCCGCCTCGCGCCGCCTGCGTCTGCGCCAGATGGCCGACGAGGGCGACCCGCGCGCGGAAAAGGTGCTGCGCGTGCAGGAGCAGCCGGGCCACTACTTCACCGTGGTGCAGATCGGCCTGAACGCCGTGGCCATCCTCGGCGGCGTGGTGGGCGAAGGCTCGTTGAGCCCGTATTTCGCCCGCTTCTTCGAGAACTGGCTCAGCGTGGAGGTGTCGGCCAACATCGCCTTCCTGTGCTCGTTCGTGATAGTGATCGCGGTGTTCCTGGTGTTCGCCGACCTGTTCCCCAAGCGCCTGGGCATGAGCGCGCCCGAACGGCTCGCGGTGCGCATCGTCGGGCCGATGCTGCTGCTGATCACCGCCTTCAAACCGCTGGTGTGGTTCTTCACGCGCGCGACCGACCTGCTGTTCAAGGTGCTGGGCATGCCGATGGCACGCGACGACAAGATCACCTCGGCCGACATCCTGGCCATGACCGAGGCCGGTGCGCAGGCCGGCGTGCTGGCGGCGCGCGAGCAGCAGGTGATCGCCAACGTGTTCGAGCTCGACACGCGCCTTGTCAGCAGCGTGATGACGGCGCGCGAGAGCATCGCCTGGTTCTTGCACGACGACCCCGAGTCGGTGCTGCGCGCGCGCATCGTGGCCGAGCCCTATTCCGCCTACCCAGTGTGCGACGGCGACATCGACCACGTGCTGGGCTACGTGGATGCCAAGGACATGTTCCAGCGCGTGCTCAGCGGCCAGCCACTGGCCTTCGACCAGGGCCTGACGCTGCACAAGGCACTGGTGATTCCCGACCGGCTCTCGCTCACCGAGGTGCTCGAGCAGTTCCAGCAGGCGCACGAAGACTTCGCGATCATCGTCAACGAGTACAGCTTGGTGGTCGGCGTGATCACGCTCAACGACGTGATGAGCACGGTGATGGGCGACCTGGTGTCGACCTCGACACCCGAAGAAGAGCAGATCGTGAAGCGCGACGAGAACTCGTGGCTGATCGACGGCATCACGCCCATCCAGGACGTGCAGCGCGCCCTGCACATCGACGAGCTGCCGCATGCCGAGGAGTACGAGACGCTGGCCGGCTTCCTGATGGTGATGCTGCGCCGCGTGCCCAAGCGCACGGACAGCGTGACCTGGGGCGGCTACACCTTCGAGGTGATGGACGTCGACAGCTACCGCATCGACCAGGTGATGGTCACCAAGGGCTCGGCGACCGCCAAGGCCGTGGTCGCCGACTGAGCGACGACCTTCAGGCCGCCGAGCGGTCCCTGTCGACGTAAGCCCACAGCCGCTGGTTCGCGAACACCGCGTTCGGGTACGGCGCGCGGCCCCGGCTGCCGTTGTAGCGGCCCAGCGTCATGAACAGGTCGCCCTTCTCGCGGTCGAGGTAGTGGCGCAGGATCACGCAGCCGAAACGCAGGTTGGTCTGCATGTGGAACAGCTTGGCCGAATCGCTGTCGCCGATCACGCGGGTCCAGAACGGCATCACCTGCATGTAGCCGCGCGCACCGGCGCTGGAGACCGCGAACTTGCGGAAGTTGCTCTCGACCTGGATCAGCCCCAGCACCAGGCTCACGTCGAGCCCCGAGCGCTTGGCCTCGTACCAGACGGTCTGCAGGAACTCGATGCGCGTGGCCGGGTCGGCGACCTTCTTGCGCAGGCGCTCGCTCATCTCGCCGAGCCACCGCAGGTGCGCGAGGCGGGCCTCGGTGTCGGCGAACTGCGGCACCGGCGGCGCCTTGTTATGGATGGCCGAGCTCAGCGCGGTGCGCACCGAGTCGATCAGCGGCTCTTCGATCTGCGCGCCGGCCCAGGCCACCTGGGGCAGTGCCAGCGTCGTCAGGGCGCCTGCCGCAACGCTGCCCAGCAGGCAGCTGCGTCGCGAAAGCCCCCCCGCCACGCTCATGCCGCGAGCTTGCCAGCGATGAAGTCGGCGACGCCGGCCGCGGGCACCTTGGTGGCGGCGGTGTCGCGCCGGCCCTGGTACTCGAGCTGGCCTTCCTTGAGGCCGCGGTCGGAAATGACGACGCGGTGCGGCACGCCGATCAGCTCCCAGTCGGCGAACATCGCGCCCGGGCGCTCGCCGCGGTCGTCCAGCAGCACGTCGACGCCCTTGGCCAGCAGTGCTTCGTAGAGCGCTTCGGCCGCGACCTTGACCTCGGCGCTGCGGTCCATGCCGATCGGGCAGACCACCACGGTGAACGGTGCCAGCGCGTCGGGCCAGATGATGCCGCGCTCGTCGTGGTTCTGTTCGATGGCGGCGGCCGGCAGGCGCGTGATGCCGATGCCGTAGCAGCCCATCTCGAGGAACTGCGGCTTGCCGCCTTCGTCGAGGTAGGTGGCGTTCATGTCCTTGCTGTACTTGGTGCCGAGCACGAAGACGTGGCCCACCTCGATGCCGCGCTCGATGGCCAGCACGCCCTTGCCGTCGGGCGAGGCGTCGCCGGCGACCACGTTGCGCAGGTCGGCGACCAGGTCGGGCTCGGGCAGGTCGCGGCCCCAGTTGACGCCGGTCATGTGGAAGTCGATCTCGTTGGCGCCGGTGATCCAGTCGGCCAGCACGGCGGCCTCGCGGTCGGCCACGAGCTTGACGGGCTTCTTGAGGTTCAGCGGGCCGAGGTAGCCCGGCTTGCAGCCGAAGTGCTCGTCGATCTCGGCGGTGGTGGCAAAGCGAAAGCCCTTGTCCAGGCCGGGCAGCTTGCTGACCTTGATCTCGTTCATGTCGTGGTCGCCGCGCAGCAGCAGCAGCAGATCTGCGCGCCCTGGATGTTGCCAGCATCGTCGAGGATGTCGGTGGCCAGCACCAGCGACTTGACCGTGGTGGCCAGCGGCACGCCGAGCAGTTCGGCCACGTCGGCGCAGGTGCTCTTGCCGGGCGTGGGCGTCTTCTCGAGCGCGTTGGCGGCGGCGGGACGCGGGCCGGCCGGGGCGAGCGCCTCGGCCTTTTCCATGTTGGCGGCGTAATTGCTATCGGGGCAGTAGACGATGGCGTCTTCGCCGGTGGCGGCGATCACCTGGAACTCTTCGCTCAGGTCGCCGCCGATGGCGCCGCTGTCGGCCGCGACGGCGCGGTAGCGCAGGCCGAAGCGGTCGAAGATGTTGCGGTAGGCCTGGGCCATCACCTGGTAGCTGGCCTTGGCCGCGTCGAGGTCGCGGTCGAAGCTGTAGGCGTCCTTCATGATGAACTCGCGCCCGCGCATCAGGCCGAAGCGCGGACGGCGCTCGTCGCGGAACTTGGTCTGGATCTGGTAGAAATTCTTCGGCAGCTGCTTGTAGCTGCGGATTTCCTGGCGCGCGATGTCGGTCACCACCTCTTCGCTGGTGGGCTGGATCACGAAGTCGCGGTCGTGGCGGTCCTTGATGCGCAGGAGCTCGGGGCCCATCTTCTCGAAGCGACCGGTCTCCTGCCAGAACTCGGCCGGCTGCACCACGGGCATCGTGAGCTCGACGGCGCCGGCGCGGTTCATTTCCTCGCGCACGATGGCCTCGACCTTGCGGATCACGCGCAGGCCCATGGGCATGTACGTGTAGATGCCCGTGCCGAGCTTCTTGATCATGCCGGCCCGCATCATGAGGCGGTGGCTCGCGACCTCGGCGTCAGCGGGCGCTTCCTTCAGGGTGGAGACAAAGAATCGGGAAGCTTTCATCGGGATCGCGCAGGTGGGTTCGAAGTGAGGAGGGAGACAGGCACCCCGGAGAGACCCTGAGAGCCCGGAACCGGTCGCTTGCCGAGTGCAACCCGGCATGCATAATCGACTCAGTTCAAAAATTGGGGTTTGATTATGCTCGACCGGGACGGCTTCAGGCCCAACGTCGGCATCATCCTGCTCAACCAGAGAAACCAGGTTTTCTGGGGCAAGCGCATACGCACGCATTCCTGGCAGTTTCCGCAAGGCGGCATCGACCGTGGCGAAAGTCCCGAGCAAGCCATGTTCCGGGAACTGCACGAGGAAGTCGGGCTCCACCCGGAGCATGTGCGCATCGTGGCCCGTACCCGCGACTGGTTGCGCTACGAGGTGCCGGATCGGTTCATCCGCCGTGACGCACGGGGCCACTACAAAGGCCAGAAGCAGATCTGGTATCTGCTGCAACTTGTCGGCCACGACTGGGATCTCAACCTGCGTGCCACCGACCATCCCGAATTCGACGCTTGGCGCTGGCATGACTACTGGGTCCCGCTCGACGTGGTCGTCGAGTTCAAGCGCGGCGTCTACGAGATGGCGCTTACCGAGCTTGCTCGCTACCTGCCCCGGCAGGATTTCCGCAACCGCTTCCTGCGCAGCAACGTGCGCGCCCGAGAATTCGAGCGCCACACGCTGGACCATGGAGCACCTGCGGGCCTCGACCTGCCGCCCGGCGGCAGCTTCGACCCGCATCCCGACATTCCTTCTGCGAGCGATGAACCTCCTCCCAAGAACAGCGCGCCCTCTTCTTTCCCGACGCCACGCTGAGCGTGCGCTCGTCATCGCCTGCGTCGGCCTGCTGGCCGCCTGCGCCTCCCGCGGCTACGACACCGACAACCC
The DNA here is from genome assembly GCF_041154445.1 of Variovorax sp. V118. GTDB lineage: Bacteria > Pseudomonadota > Gammaproteobacteria > Burkholderiales > Burkholderiaceae_C > Variovorax > Variovorax boronicumulans. The sequence goes on from NZ_AP028663.1 coordinate 4,465,948, forward strand.
CGACTGGGCCCAGGCCGGCATGCCGCCAGCGCCCAAGAGCACTGAGCAGGACAAGGAGTGGGAAGAAACTGCGGTGCCGCCGCCGCCCGCCTTCAGCGAAAGCCGTCTGCTGCCGATCGCGATGCCGCCCTACATGACGCTGAAGTTCGGCGTCGATCCGAACACCATCGCCATCACGAAGGACGGCATCGTGCGCTACGTGGTGGTGGCACAGAACCGGGCCGGTGGCGCCGTCAACGCGTTCTACGAAGGCGTGCGCTGCTCGACGGCGGAGATGAAGAGCTATGCCCGCTTCAACAACGGTGCCTGGCAGGAAACGAAGTCGCCCGAGTGGAAGCGCGTGAGGGACATGAACTCCAGCTACGTGCCGGCGCTGGCGTCGCAGGGCCTGTGCCGCGGCAACGCGCCGCGCAGCTCGGTCACAGAGATGGTGCAGAACATCCGCAATCCGCTGCGCGAACTGCCGTGAACCGGCGGCGGGGCACGGCGCCCCGCCCTGAAGATCAACCGGGCATCAGCACCATGTTGTCGCGGTGCACCATCTCCGGCTCGGCCGCATAACCCAGCAGCCGCTCGAACTCGGCCGAAGGCTTGCGGCACAGCAGCCGGGCCTCCACGCTCGAATAGTTGGCCAGTCCGCGGGCCAGCTCGACGCCGTCGACGTCGCGCACCGCGATCACGTCGCCGCGCGAGAACTCACCCGACACGCCCGTCATGCCGATCGGCAACAGGCTCTTGCCTTCGCCGCGCACCTTCGCAGCTGCACCGGCGTCGACGATGACGGCACCACGCAGCTGCAGGTGATCGGCCATCCAGCGCTTGCGCGCCTGGTGCTTGGCGGTCTGCGCCACCAGCAGCGTGCCGATCGATTCGCCGAGCGTGAGTCGCAGCAGCGCGTCGGCTTCGCGGCCCCAGGCGATGACCGTGGAAGCACCGGACCCCGCCGCGCGCTTGGCCGCGAGGATCTTGGTGATCATGCCGCCGCGCCCGATGCTCGAGCCGGCGCCGCCTGCCATGGCTTCGAGCGCCGGATCGCCTGCGGCAGCTTCGTGCACGAATTTCGCGTCGGGGTCCTTGCGCGGGTCGGCCGTGTACAGGCCCTTCTGGTCGGTCAGGATGATCAGGGCATCGGCCTCGACCAGATTGGCGACCAGCGCGCCGAGCGTGTCGTTGTCGCCGAACTTGATCTCGTCGTTGACGACTGTGTCGTTCTCGTTGATCACCGGCACCACACCCAGGCGCAGCAGCGTGACCAGGGTCGAGCGTGCGTTGAGGTAGCGCTCGCGGTCCGCGAGGTCGGCGTGCGTCAGCAGCACCTGCGCGCTGCCGATCTGGTTCTCGCGCAGCTTGGTCTCGTACATCTGGGCCAGGCCCATCTGCCCGACGGCCGCCGCCGCCTGAAGCTCGTGCACTTCGTGCGGACGGGTCTTCCAACCCAGGCGCTTCATGCCTTCGGCGATCGCGCCGCTCGACACCATGACCACTTCGCGCCCGTCGCGCACCAGCACAGCCAGTTGCCGGCACCACTCGCCGATGGCGCCTTCATCGAGGCCGCGCCCCTCGTTGGTCACGAGGCTGGAGCCCACCTTGACGACGATACGGCGGGCATCCCGCAAGGCAGTGGAACCGGAATTCGAGGTCATGAAGAAAGAAGGCGTGTTTCAGGAATGCAGCCTGCGCTGCTTGCTATCCATTTTGCAGCACCGAAGGTGCCGCGACGCCCTCAGTTTCCTTCGGGCGGCAGCGGAACGAAGCGCGGATCGACCACGACGGTTTCGTGCTCGGCCACTTGCTGCGCCTTGACCTGCTGGTACACGGCCTTGATCAGGTGCTCGCAGCCTTCGCGCGTGAGCGCCGAGATCTCGAAGACCGGGCCCTTGAAGCGCAGGCGCTTGACGAAGTCCTTGACGCGCGCGGCGCGCTCGTCGTCCGGCACCATGTCCAGCTTGTTCAGCACCAGCCAGCGCGGCTTCTCGTGCAGCGCCGCGTCGTACTTCTTGAGCTCGGCCACGAGGGCCTTGGCCTGAGCGACCGGGTCGACGCTGTCGTCGAACGGTGCCATGTCGACCACGTGCAGCAGCAGGCGGGTGCGCTGCAGGTGGCGCAGGAACAGGTGACCAAGGCCGGCGCCTTCCGAGGCGCCTTCGATCAGACCGGGCAGGTCGGCCACCACGAAGCTCTGCTCGGGGCCGACGCGTACGACACCGAGGTTCGGGTGCAGCGTGGTGAAGGGGTAGTCGGCAATGCGCGGACGGGCGTTCGAAACGGCGCTGATCAGCGTCGATTTGCCAGCATTCGGCATGCCCAGCAGGCCCACGTCGGCCAGCACCTTGAGTTCGAGCTTGAGGCTCTTCTTCTCGCCGGGCCAGCCGGGCGTCTTCTGGCGCGGCGCGCGGTTGATCGCGCTCTTGAAGCGCATGTTGCCGAAGCCGCCGTCGCCGCCCTTGGCGATGGTGATGACCTCGCCGTCCTTGAGCAGCTCGTACAACACCTCACCCGTTTCAGCGTCGGTGATGATCGTGCCGACGGGCATCTTGAGGACGATGTCGTCGCCCGCGGCGCCGAACATGTCGGAGCCCATGCCGTGCTCGCCACGCTTGGCTTCGTGCCGGCGCGAGTAGCGGAAATCGACCAGAGTGTTGAGGTTCGAGTCGGCCACTGCGAACACGTGGCCGCCACGGCCGCCGTCGCCGCCGTTGGGGCCGCCGAACTCCTTGTACTTCTCATGACGGAACGACACGCAGCCGTTGCCGCCATCGCCCGCGGCGATGTCGATGAAGGCTTCGTCGACGAACTTCATGGGATGTCCAGTTTACAAATGAAGAAGCCCCGGCAATGCGGGGCCTCGGAAAGATCGAAGTGACTGCGGGGCTTAGGCCGCGGGCGTCACGTTGACCATGTGCTTGTTCAGCGCACCCTTGTGACCGAACGACACGTGGCCGTCGACCAGGGCGAAGAGCGTGTGGTCCTTGCCCACGCCGACGTTCACGCCGGGGTGGAACTGGGTGCCGCGCTGGCGCACGATGATCGAGCCTGCGCTGATCAGTTCGCCGCCGAAGGCCTTCACGCCGAGCATCTTGGGCTTGGAATCGCGCCCGTTTCGCGTGGAGCCGCCGCCTTTTTTCTGTGCCATGGAATGTGCTCCTTAGCCGGCGATCGCGCCGATTTGCAGTTCGGTGAACTGCTGGCGATGGCCTTGACGTTTTTGATAGTGCTTGCGACGGCGCATCTTGAAGATGCGAACCTTGTCGTGCAGGCCGTGCGACAGCACCGTGACTGTCACCGTTGCGCCGGACACCAGGGGCGTGCCAACCTTGATTTCAGCGCCGTTTCCGACAGCCAGAACCTGGTCGATCACGATTTCCTGGCCTACGTCCGCAGCAATCTGTTCTACTTTAATTTTCTCGCCGGAAGCAACGCGATACTGCTTGCCGCCGGTTTTTATGACCGCGTACATGTAAACCTCTTAGAAATGAGTCTCCGCAGCGAATTCCGCAGAGCCCAAGATTATAGCGCGGTTTGCGGACACTCACCACCCCGACGCTGAGACGCTCCAGGGAATCGTGCACGGCTCCCTATAATTCGCGCGTTCCGGCCTCCAGGGCCGCCCTCATCCTCGCAGCGCCCCGCGCCTTCGCTTTGCCAGTTCCCGCCGCCGACACCTCCCCCACCGCCACCGTGCTGGACCTGATTGCCGGCGACATGGTCGAAGTCGACCGTGTGATCGCCCAACGCCTGAACACCGGCGTTCCGCTGGTCAGCCAAGTTTCGCAATACATCATCTCGGCCGGCGGCAAGCGGCTGCGCCCGGCACTGCTGCTGCTCATGGCAGGCGCGCTCGGCTACACGGGCGAACAGCGCTTCAACCTGGCGGCCGTGGTGGAGTTCATCCACACCGCCACGCTGCTGCACGACGACGTGGTCGACGAATCGACCCTGCGCCGCGGCCGCGCCACCGCCAACGAATCCTTCGGCAATCCCGCCAGCGTGCTGGTGGGCGACTTCCTGTATTCGCGCGCCTTCCAGATGATGTTGGATGCAAACAACATGCGCATCATGCAGATCCTGGCCGAAGCGACCAACGTGATCGCGGAAGGCGAAGTGCTGCAGCTGATGAACATGCACGACGCCTCGCTGGACGAAGCGGCGTACTTGCGCGTGATCCGTTCCAAGACCGCCAAGCTATTCGAGGCGAGCACCCGGCTGGCGGCCGTGCTGGCCGGCACGACACCCGAAGTCGAAGAAGCCTGCGCCACCTATGGACAAGCGCTGGGCACCGCCTTCCAGGTGATCGACGACGTGCTCGACTACGCAGGCGACGCCCAGGAAACCGGGAAGAACGTCGGAGACGACCTGCGCGAAGGCAAGACCACTTTGCCACTGATTTTCGCCATGCAACGCGGCACCCCTGAGCAGAGCGCACTGGTGCGTGCCGCCATCGAGGCCGGCGACACCGCCCAGCTGGGGAAAATCGTCGAGATCGTTCGCGAAACCGGCGCGCTGGAAGCCTCACGCGCGGCTGCTGCGGCAGAGGCCGAACGCGCAATTCATGCATTGCGCGACCTTCCGTCGAATTTGCACGCTTCAGGTTTGCTACAATTGGCGGCTCAGTTGCTTGAGCGACGTGCCTGAAACACCTCCACAGAGTTGGCATCTAGGACGAGTTCTTTTTCTTGCAACCAATCGGGGTGTAGCTTAGCCTGGTAGAGCGCTACGTTCGGGACGTAGAGGCCGGAGGTTCGAATCCTCTCACCCCGACCAGTTTTTCTCGACTGGTCCAGTTAATGTCAGCCCCTGTTGCTGTGTAACGATTTACAGCACAGGCGTGTTCAGCGATGATCGTGAAGCACTTTTTCACATCTTTTGCATTCGCTGAATGGCCGCTGCCGAAATTCCCGTTAAAGAAACTACGCAGATCGCCCTTCCCGGCCTGGCGCGCGCCCTCGTGTCGGCTGGCAAGCTCGCGGCGAAGACAGCCGAAGACATCTATCAGAAGTCACTGAGCGGCCGCACCAGCTTCATCGCCGAACTGACCGGCACCGGTGCCGTCTCGGCTGCGGACCTCGCGCACACCCTGTCGAGCGCCTTCGGCGCCCCGCTGCTCGACCTCGATGCCATCGATCACCAGCGCCTGCCCAAGGACCTGCTCGATCCGAAGCTCTGCCATGCGTACCGCATCGTCGTTCTCAGCAAGCGCAACAACCGCCTGATCGTCGCGACGGCCGACCCGTCGGACCAGCAGGCCGCGGAAAAAATCAAGTTCGCGTCGCAGATGGGCGTGGACTGGGTCATCGCCGAGTACGACAAGCTCTCGCGCATGATCGAAGCCGCTGCAGCGAGCGCGGCTGAAACCATCAACAGCATCGTCGGCACCGAGTTCGAGTTCGACGACGTCACGGCCGACACCTCGGGCGATGCCAACGAGCAGGCCATCGCCGAAGTCGAAGACGCCCCTGTGGTGCGCTTCCTGCACAAGATGCTGCTCGACGCAGTCAGCATGCGGGCCTCGGACATCCACTTCGAGCCCTACGAACACCATTACCGGGTGCGCTTCCGGGTCGACGGCGAGCTGCGCGAAATCGCCAGCCCACCCACGGTCATCAAGGACAAGCTGGCCTCGCGCATCAAGGTCATTTCGCGGCTCGACATCTCGGAAAAACGCGTGCCGCAAGACGGCCGCATGAAGCTCAAGATCGGCCCCGACCGCGTGATCGACTTCCGTGTGAGCACGCTGCCCACGCTGTTCGGCGAGAAGATCGTCGTGCGTATCCTGGACCCGAGCAGCGCGCGCATGGGCATCGACGCCCTGGGCTACGACGCCGACGAGAAAGAACGACTCCTCCACGCCATCGGCCGCCCCTACGGCATGGTGCTGGTGACCGGCCCCACGGGTTCAGGCAAGACCGTGTCGCTCTACACCTGCCTGAACCTGCTCAACCAGCCGGGCGTCAACATCGCGACGGCGGAAGACCCGTCGGAAATCAACCTGCCTGGGGTCAATCAGGTCAACGTCAACGAGAAGGCCGGCCTCACCTTCGCGGCCGCGCTGCGTGCCTTCCTGCGGCAGGATCCCGACATCATCATGGTCGGCGAAATCCGCGACCTCGAAACCGCCGATATCTCGATCAAGGCCGCGCAAACCGGTCACTTGGTGCTGTCGACGCTGCACACCAACGACGCCCCGACCACACTCACGCGCATGCGCAACATGGGCATCGCGCCGTTCAACATCGCGTCGAGCGTGATCCTGATCACCGCGCAACGCCTCGCGCGCCGGCTGTGCATGCTGTGCCGCGCGCCGATCGACATCCCGCGCGAAGCCCTGCTCGATGCCGGCTTCCAAGAGGAAGACATCAACGGCACCTGGAAGCCCTACCGCCCGGTCGGCTGCGCCGCCTGCAGCGGCGGCTACAAGGGCCGGGTCGGCATCTACCAGGTGATGCCGATTTCGGAAGCCATCCAGGAAATCATCCTGCGCGACGGCAGTGCGCTGGACATCGCGAACCAATCCGAAGCCGAAGGCGTGCGCTCGCTGCGCCAGTCCGGCCTTCGCAAAGTCATGCAGGGCCTCACTTCGCTCGAAGAAGTCGTCGCCTGCACCAACCTATAACGAACACACTGAACACCGGAGATCGAATGGCAACAGTGGCATCCTCCCGCTCCCAGGTCACGCACAAGGAATTCGTCTTCGAATGGGAAGGCAAGGACCGCAACGGCAAGCTGGTGCGCGGCGAACTTCGCGCCGCCGGGGAGAACCAGGTGCAGGCGGCCTTGCGTCGCCAGGGCGTGCTGGCCTCCAAGATCAAGAAGCGCCGCATGCGCTCGGGCAAGGCGATCAAGCCCAAGGACATCGCGATCTTCACGCGCCAGCTCGCGACCATGATGAAGGCGGGCGTGCCGCTGCTGCAGTCCTTCGACATCGTCGGCCGCGGCAACGCGAACCCGAGCGTCGCCAAGCTGCTGAACGACATCCGCAGCGACGTCGAGACCGGCACCTCACTGTCGGCCGCTTTTCGCAAGTTTCCGAAATACTTCGACAACCTCTACTGCAACCTGGTGGAGGCCGGTGAGGCGGCCGGTATCCTGGAAGACCTGCTCGACCGCCTGGCCACCTACATGGAGAAGACCGAGGCGATCAAATCCAAGATCAAGTCGGCATTGATGTACCCGACCTCGGTGGTCGTCGTGGCCTTCGTGGTGGTGGCGATCATCATGATCTTCGTGATCCCCGCGTTCAAGGAGGTGTTCACCTCGTTCGGCGCCGACCTGCCTGCGCCGACGTTATTCGTCATGGCGATCAGCGAATTTTTTGTTTCCTATTGGTGGCTGATCTTCGGCGTGCTCGGCGGTGGCATTTACTTCTTTCTGCAAGCGTGGAAACGCAATGAGCGCGTCCAGAAAGTCATGGACCGCCTGCTGCTGCGCATTCCCGTCTTCGGCACGCTGATCGAGAAATCCTGCATCGCCCGCTGGACCCGCACGCTCGCCACCATGTTCGCGGCCGGCGTGCCGCTGGTGGAGGCGCTCGACTCGGTGGGCGGCGCATCGGGCAACTCGGTGTACGGCGACGCCACCGCCAAGATCCAGCAGGAGGTCTCGACCGGCACCAGCCTCACGACGGCCATGACCAACGTCAACCTGTTCCCCTCGATGGTGATTCAAATGACCGCCATCGGCGAGGAATCAGGCTCGATCGACCACATGCTCGGCAAGGCCGCCGACTTCTACGAGTCCGAAGTCGACGACATGGTCGCCGGCCTCTCCAGCCTGATGGAACCCATCATCATCGTGTTCCTGGGCGTCATCATCGGCGGCATCGTGGTGTCGATGTACCTGCCCATCTTCAAGCTCGGCCAGGTCGTCTGATGCTGGTGTCGCAAGGGTTCGACACCGCATTGGCCGGTGTGCTGGGGCTATTGATCGGCAGTTTCCTCAACGTGGTGATCTACCGCACCCCGGTCATGATGTACCGGGGCTGGCTGAGCGATGCGGTCGCCAATCTCATGTCGTCGAAGGACATGCCGTCGCTCTGGTCGCTGGTCTTCGGTCCGAAGGCCGTGCCGCCCGCAGGGCTCGAGGCTGCCGCCGACAAGGCCGCCGAAGCGCTCGAGAAGCTCCCGCCCTTCGACCTCACCCGCCCCGCTTCGCGCTGCGGCGCGTGCGGCCACAAGATCCGCTGGTACCAGAACATCCCCGTGCTCAGCTACCTCGTGCTGCGTGGCCGGTGCGCCAGCTGCAAGACCTCGATCAGCCCCCGTTACCCCCTCGTCGAGTTGATCACGGGCGCGCTGTTCGCCCTGTGCGCACACCGCTTCGGCATCACCCCCACGGGCGCGCTCTGGGCGGCCTTCGGCGCCCTGCTGATCTGCCAGTTCCTCATCGACTTCGACACCCAGTTCCTGCCCGACGCCCTGAATTACCCGCTGCTCTGGCTCGGTCTGGTCGGTGCCGCCATGGGCTGGACCGGCGTCAGCCTGAACACCGCGGTCTGGGGCGCCGTGTTCGGCTACCTGAGCCTGTGGCTTGTGTACCATGCCTACCGCCTGGCCACAGGCAAGGAAGGCATGGGACATGGGGACTTCAAACTGCTCGCCGCTCTGGGCGCCTGGCTCGGCGCCGACTACCTCATTGCAATCATCCTCGTCTCCTCGGTGGTGGGCGCCGTGATCGGCCTCACGCTGCGCTTCGCCGGCAAGCTGGCCCACAAGGACATTCCCATCGCCTTCGGCCCCTTCCTGGCCGGCGCCGGCCTGATCTGCCTCGTGGCCGGTCCCGCCGTCGTGAAGCAGTGGATCCCCTTTGCCTTCCCCTTTGGGGCCCTGGCGCTCTAGGAACAGCAGCGGCATGGCGGTGAAGCGCATCGGCCTGACCGGCGGCATCGGCAGCGGCAAGAGCACGGTCGCGTCGTTGCTGGTGGCCGAAGGGGCGGTGCTGGTCGACACCGACGCCATCGCACGCAGCATCGCGCAGGCCGGCGGCATTGCGATGCCCGCCCTCGAGGCCGCGTTCGGCCCTTCCGTCATCGCGCCCGACGGCGGCCTCGACCGGGCCGCCATGCGCCAGCTGGTGTTCGCCGACGCGGGCGCCAAGGCCCGTCTCGAAGCGATCCTGCACCCGCTGATTGGCACCGAGACGCAACGCCAAGCCGCCGCGGCAGGCGACGATGCCATCGTCGTGTTCGATGTCCCGCTGCTGGTCGAATCCGGCCGCTGGCGGGCCCTCGTGGACCGCGTGCTGGTGGTCGATGCCCACGAAGACACGCAGCTGCAGCGCGTGGTCGCACGCTCGGGATGGGAGCCCGAGGCCGTGCGCACCGTGATCGCCCAGCAGGCGCCGCGCAAGGCGCGCCGGGCCGCCGCCGACGCCGTGATTTACAACGAGTCGTTGACGCTCGCGGAACTGGGCACCGAGGTGCGGGGTCTCTGGAAGCTGTGGGCTGCGGCCACCACGCGATAATCCGAGACCAGCCGCCCCGGCGGCTCTATAACGATTACGACAAAAAGGCGCTCGCCACTGCAGTGCCCTCCCCGAGATGCTTTTCAACTCGTATCCTTTCATTTTTGTCTATTTCCCGCTGGTCCTGATCGGGTTCTTCCTGATCGGCAAGCGCAACGCCCGCGCCGCCGCCGGCTTCCTCGGACTGGCCTCGCTGTTCTTCTACGGTTGGTGGAGCGTGCAGGCCCTGCCGCTGCTGCTGGGTTCCATCTGCGTCAACTACTGGTTCGGCCTGCAGCTGACGCCCGCGCCGGGGCGCAACGACCGCAAGCGCAAGACGCTGCTGATCGCCTCGCTGGTGATCAACCTGGGCGTGCTGGCCGTCTTCAAGTACGCCAACTTCTTCCTGGAAAACGTCGATGCGGGGCTGGTCGCGGCGGGCCTCACGCCGATCGAGCTGGTGCACATCGTGCTGCCGATCGGCATCTCGTTCTACACCTTCACGCAGATCGCCTTCCTGGTCGACTGCTGGCAGGGCAAAGTGCACGAACGCAGCTTCATCCACTACGTGCTGTTCGTCACCTACTTCCCGCACCTGATCGCGGGCCCGGTGCTGCACCACGCGCAGATGATGCCGCAGTTCGCGAACCCCGCGACCTACCGGATGGACCCGAACAAGGTCGCCATCGGCCTCACGATCTTCGTCTTCGGCCTCGCCAAGAAACTGCTGATCGCCGACCCCATGGGGCAGTACGCCGACCTGATGTTCAACGGCGTTCACAAGGGCATCGAGCCCACGCTGTACACCGCATGGTTCGGCGCGCTGGCCTACACGCTGCAGATCTATTTCGACTTCTCGGGCTACTCGGACATGGCCGTCGGCCTCTCGATGTGCCTGGGCGTGCAGCTGCCGCTGAACTTCCGCTCGCCCTACAAGTCGACCAACATCATCGAGTTCTGGCGCCGCTGGCACATCTCGCTGTCGACCTTCCTGCGCGACTACCTCTACGTGCCGCTGGGCGGCAACCGCAAGGGCCCGGCGCGGCGCTACCTGAACCTGTTCCTCACGATGCTGCTGGGCGGCCTGTGGCATGGCGCGGCCTGGACCTTCGTGGTCTGGGGCGCGATGCACGGCGCGTTCCTGATGGTCAACCACCTCTGGAACGCCAAGGTCCGTCGCAATGCCACCCCGGGACGCATCGCACGCGTGCTGGGCTGGCTGCTGACCTTCCTGTGCGTGGTGGTGGCCTGGATCGTCTTCCGCGCCGACGGCATGAACACGGCCATGTCCATCTACAAGGGCATGCTGGGCCTGCACGGCGCGCCGGTCTCGGCGTTCAGCGAGTTCGGCAAGGTGCCGTTCCGCAAGCCGGAGTTCTTCCAGCTCATGCTGGTGGCGATCGTCATCTGCCTGACGCTGCCGCCGACCATCACCCTGGAGCGCTGGATCCCCCATCCGAAGTCGATGGCTGGCCGCCCGGTGATGGCCCGCCTGTCGACCGTGGTGCTCGCCATCGGTACCTTCGCACTGTTCGCGTGGTGCGTTTCGAAGCTGGGCGGCTACAGCCCCTTCCTCTATTTCCAATTCTGATTCGACATGACGACGACCACGACGCCCGCGAAAGTCTGGCTGCGGTTCTTCCTCTTCGGCTATTTCGTCCTGATGGCCCTGTGGATCATTTCGCTCACCAGCCCGGTGCCCTACGGCGACCTCACGCGCATCGGGCGCCTGTCCGAACGCGAGTTCGGCTGGCGCGACCCGCCGCCCAAGGTCGACCCGGTCTACCTCGCCAGCACACCCATCGAACAGGCGGACGTGATGGTCGTCGGCGACAGCTTCTCCATGACGCACCGCTGGCAGTCCGTGCTCGCCAAGGCCGGCTACCGGGTCTCGACCTCCTACTGGGGCCAGTACGGCGAATCGCTGTGCGGCGACTTCAGCCAGTGGGTCCACGACTCCGGCTTCAAGGGCAAGCTGGTCATCATCGAAAGCGTGGAGCGCCTGCTGGACATGCGCATGCGCTACAGCGAGCGCTGCAAGGACGGCAAGACCATCTTCCCCTACAGCGCCAAGGCCGAGCCCCTCATCGAGCCCGACGAGACCGTGCCGGCCTTCGCGCCCAACTGGGAAGTCCAGTACATGACCGGTGTCGTGACCTACTACCACACGTGGAAGGCCAAGAACTCGCCGGTAGACACCTATTTCGATCGTGACACCTGGGTAAGGAAAGTCCCCGACGGTTGCAAATTCTTCTCGCATCGCCAGTGCGACCGGATGCCCTTCTTCCAGGAAGACGAGGACAATGGCCCGCTGACCTCCGACACGCTGGCGCGAATGAAGAACTTCACCGCTGCGCACAGCACCATCCCGCTCCTGTGGATGGTGGTGCCCAACAAGACCACGGTCTACCTCAAGCCCGATTTCTCGAAAGACTTCGAAAGCGGCTTCCGCGACGCGAAGCTCGGCCCCGACCTGTACGCCTTCACCCGCGAAAAGCACACGCAGATCCGCGACTTCTACTTCTCGAACGACACGCACATGTCCATGCACGGACAGCTCGCACTCGGCGAGCGCATGCTGGCCGCGGTGCGTGAAGTGATGCCCACACCCCCTTCCAAATCGCCCTGAAGTTATGATTCCGCGACAGGAAACCGACAAATACGCGTGATCCTCTACGAGTACCCCTTCAACGAGCGCATCCGCACGTACCTGAGGCTGGAGCATCTGTTCCGTCGTCTCGGGGAACTGGTGCCCTCGGAATCGCCGCTTTCGCACCACTACGCCCTGGTCACGATCTTCGAGATCATGGACGTGGCGGCACGCGCCGACCTCAAGGCCGACGTCCTGCGCGACCTCGACAAGCACAAGAACGTCTTCAACAGCTACCGGGGCAATCCGGCCATCGCCGAGACGGTGCTGAACCAGGTCGTCGACCAGCTCGAACGCAACTTCAGCGCGCTCAACGGCGTGGCCGGCAAGGCGGGACAGGCACTCACCGAGAACGAGTGGCTCATGAGCATCCGCAGCCGCGCCGGCATTCCGGGCGGCACCTGCGAGTTCGACCTGCCCGCCTACTACGCCTGGCAGCACCGCACGCCGGCCAGCCGCCGCGCCGACCTGGAACGCTGGTCGAACACGCTGTCGCCATTGGCCTCGTCGATCTACCTGCTGCTCAAGCTGCTGCGCGACGCCGACGTGCCCTACAAGGTGATCGCCACCCACGGGCAGTTCCAGCAGAACCTGCCGCAGGGACGCAGCTTCCAGCTGCTGCGGCTGCGCATCGATCCCAAGCTGGGCCTGGTCCCGGAAATCAGCGGCAACCGCCTCATGGTCTCGGTGCGGCTCATGCGGCACGAGGCCGACGACCGCCTGCACCCGAGCACCGAAGACACCCCCTTCGAACTGACCCTCTGCGCGTGAGGCCCGGTGTGAGCAAGAAGAAAGAAGACGAACGCATCGTCCGCTGCCCGACCTGCGGCGGCGACAGCATTTATGCGGAGCGCAACCCGTTCCGGCCGTTCTGCAGCGCACGCTGCAAGGGCATCGACTTCGGCGCCTGGGCGACCGAGGAATTCAGGATGCCGGCGGAGACACCGCCCGACGAAGAGCCCTTCGGCGATCCCAAGCTGCAGCAATAGATTGCCTGCACGCCACCGCAGCCCAAGGCTGCGGGGTCGTCAATTGGCCGCCGCGGGCTGCACGCCCTCTTCCAGGAACACCTTGTCCAGGTAGGTCGCGAACTGCCGCGTGAACGCGGGCCGCAGGTGGCCGTGGTCCTTGTAGGCCGGCGCACCGTCAGGCATCGTCCGCGGGCACTGGCCGTCCTTGCACAGGGCGCCCAGCACGTCGATCGCCTCCGCGCCGCTGGCGGCCGCAATCTGCAGGAGCCGCTGGTTGAGCTTCACCTGGTCGGCGAGCACGGGCGCGGTCGGCGAATTGCCCACCACCGAGAGCGTGCGCAGCCGGCTGCCCTCGATCATGCGGCGGGGTTCGAAGTCGTCACCCAGCGCGTTGTCGAGCAGCAGATAGACCTTTTTCTTCTGCTTGACCAGCTCGGTCACCCACGCCTGCAGCGCCACCAGCGAGGGCTCGATGCCGGCGCGGTCGCCGCGGGTCAGGGAGAGCGACGCGCCGTTCGCGCGCAGCACGTAGTCCAGCGGGAAATCGCCCGTGAAGTAGCAGTTCCAGCAGCTGCCGATCAGCACGGTGTCGATCTGCGGGTCGCGTGCCATCGCCATCCACTGGTCGCGGGCCGGGCCGCAGCCCGGGTTCTGCTCGGCGAAGACGTTCGGAATGGCCGGGCATGCGCCGTAGGTGAAGAAGTACGTGGTCGCCATGCGCTCGGGCGCGAGGCGTGCCAGCTCCGCGGCACGCGGGCCGTACTCGATGACGTGGCTGTCGCCGATCAACAGCACCTTGCGGGCGCCGTTGCCGATGCGATTCACCGCGTAGGGGCCGAAGTTCTCCGAGGAAAAGCCGGCGTAGTAGTCGCCGTCCACCGTCGCATCGGTCACCTTCTGCAGCAGTTCGCTGTTGTGGCGGGCGGGCAAACCGTTGAGCACCGCCACGCCGGCCACGGCCACGAAGGCACCGGTGCCCACGAGCGTGCGCAGCATGCCCGCGCCCAGGCGGGCTCGCGTGAACCGCTCGATGAAGCGATAGGTCAGCCAGGCCAGCAGCACGCTCGCGACCACCATCGTCACGCGCGTGCCCACCGACGGCTCCGCGCCCTTGACGATCCGCGCATACACCAGGAGCGGCCAGTGCCACAGGTACAGCGGATAGCTGATCAGGCCGATCCACACCATCGCGCGGTTCGACAGGAAGTACTTGTTCAGCACCCCCGTCGGGCCGGCCGCAATGCAGCTCACCGCACCCAGCGTCGGCAGCAGCGCCCACCAGCCGGGGAAGGCCTTGTCGCTGCGGATCATCACGAGGCCCAGCACGATCAGGCCCACGCCCAGCACCGACTGCACATGGCTGCGCCAGACGCTCGGTGCCGACGGCTTCATCCGCATGCAGGCCAGGATGCCGCCCACCATGAGTTCCCAGAAGCGCGAGGCCGGCGAATAGAAGGCCGCCGTGCGGAACGGGTGGATCGTCGTCACGTTGATGAGGAACGACACCACCGCCAGCACCCACAACACCCGCACGATCGGCCAGCGACGGCGCCAGGCCAGCCCGAGCAGCAGCGGCCAGAAAATGTAGAACTGCTCCTCGATGCCCAGCGACCACAGGTGCAGCAGCGGCTTGGTCTCGGCGGCCGTGTCGAAATACCCCGCCTCGCTCCAGAAGACGAAGTTGGCCACGAAGCCCACGCCGCCCAGCGCCTGCTTGCCCAGCTCGACGAATTCTTTGTTCAGCAGCACGTACCAGCCGAAGGCGAGCACGCCCGCCAGCATCAGCATCAGTGCCGGGAAGATCCGACGGATGCGCCGTGCGTAGAAATCGCGGTAGCTGAAATCGCCGGCCGCGTGGCTCTGCATGATGATCGTCGTGATCAGGAAGCCCGAGATCACGAAGAAGATGTCGACGCCGATGAAGCCGCCCGGCAGCAGCTTCGGGAACGCGTGGAAGATGACGACCGAGGCCACGGCCACGGCGCGCAGGCCGTCGATGTCGGCACGGTACTTGGGATGCATATCTCTTACTTCTGGACCACGGTCGTGCCGTGCGTCGTCAGGCGACGCTCGACACCGCCTCGGCGGCCGACGCGGGCAGGCCGCGTTCCTCGACCAGCCACGCCAGCACCGGCAGTGCGCCCGGCAGCACCGGCGCCACGTCGAGCGGCAGTTGCTGCCAGGCCATGGCCTGGCTTTCGCGCATTTCGAACTCGCCGGTCCAGTCCGTCACCTTGCACCAGTGCAGGCGCACCAGCGCGTGCGGGTAGTCGTGCTCCGTGACCTTCCAGACCTCGGCGCCACCGATGGTGATGCCCAGCTCTTCCTGCAGCTCGCGGCGCAGGGCTTCCTCGACCGTTTCACCGGCCTCGATCTTGCCGCCCGGAAACTCCCAGTAGCCTGCATAGGCCTTGCCTTCGGGGCGCGTGGTGAGGAGCAGCGCCTCGTCGGCCAGGCGGATCAGCACGCCGACGGCCACTTCGGTGTGCTTGCGCGCCGATGTCACAGCCTCGCTCACGCGCCGGCCCGCCCTGCGTAGTCGCGCGCGAACTGGTAGGCCACGCGGCCGCTGCGCGAGCCGCGCTCCAGGGCCCACACGAGCGCCTCGGGCCGCGCCGCCGCGATGGCCGCGTCGTCGACGCCGAACGACGAGAGCCACTGGCCCACGATCGTCAGGTATTCGTTCTGGCTGAAGGGGTAGAAGCTCACCCAGAGGCCGAAGCGCTCCGACAGCGAGATCTTCTCTTCGATCACCTCGCCCGGATGCACCTCGCCGTCGTCCGTGTGCTTGTACGTGAGGTTGTCCTTCATGTACTCGGGCAGCAGGTGGCGCCGGTTGCTGGTGGCGTAGATCAGCACGTTGGGCGTCGAGGCGGCAATCGATCCGTCGAGGATCGACTTGAGCGCCTTGTAGCCCGGCTCGCCCTCGTCGAAGCTCAGGTCGTCGCTGAAGACGATGAACTTCTCGGGGCGCTGCGAGACCACCTCGACGATGTCGGGCAGGTCGGTGAGCTCGGCCTTGTCGACCTCGATCAGGCGCAGGCCCTGCGGCGCGTAGGCCTGCAGGCAGGCGCGGATCAGCGACGACTTGCCCGTGCCACGTGCGCCGGTCAGCAGCACGTTGTTGGCCGGCTTGCCTTCGACGAACTGGCGCGTGTTGCGCTCGATCTTTTCCTTCTGGACGTCGATTTCCCTCAGCGAATCGAGCGCCATCGTGGCCACGTGCTTCACGGGCTCCAGCACGCCATGGCCGGAGCTGCGGCGGCGATAGCGCCAGGCGATGGAGGCGCTCCAGTCGGTCGGCGCGGCCAGCGGCTGCGGCAGGATCGATTCGATGCGGCCGATGAGCTGTTCGGCGCGCTCGATGAGCTTCTGGAACTGCTCGTTCATGACCGGTAGTCGGCGTTGATCGTGACGTATTCGTGGCTGAAGTCGCAGGTCCACACGGTGTCGCTGGCGGTGCCGCGGCCCAGGCCGATGCGCACGGTGATCTCGCTCTGCTTCATCACGCGCTGGCCGTCTTCCTCACGGTACGACGGATTGCGTCCGCCCTTCACCGCCACGTGCACGTCGTCCAGGAACAGGTCGATGCCGGTCTGGTCGAGGTCGGGAATGCCGGCATAGCCGACGGCCGCCAGGATGCGGCCCAGGTTCGGGTCGCTGGCGAAGAAAGCGGTCTTGACCAGCGGCGAATGCGCCACGGCATAGGCCACCTGGCGGCACTCGGCCCCGTCCTTGCCGCCGTCGACCTGGATGGTGATGAACTTGGTCGCGCCTTCGCCGTCACGCACGATGGCCTGCGCCAGCAGGCGGGCCACGTCGCGCATCGCGGCCACGAGCGCCTGGCCGTCGGCCGAGTCGAGCGAGGTGATGGTCGCGTGCGCGGCCTTCTGTGTGGCGATGACCACGAACGAGTCGTTGGTCGAGGTATCGCCGTCGATGGTCACGCGGTTGAACGAGGCGTCGGCCAGCTGCGTGGCCAGCGGCTGGATCAGTGCCGGATCGATCTTCGCGTCGGTCGCCATGAAGCCGAGCATGGTCGCCATGTTCGGGCGGATCATGCCGGCGCCCTTGCTGATGCCGGTGATGGTGACCGTGGCACCGCCGATCTGCACCTGGCGGCTGAACGCCTTGGGGATCGTGTCGGTGGTCATGATGCCTTCGGCGGCACGGGCCCAGTTGTTTTCCGACGCGTCGGCCAGCGCGGCCGGCAGGCCGGCTTCGATGCGGTCCACGGGCAGCGGCTCCATGATCACGCCGGTCGAGAACGGCAGGATCTGTTCGGGCGCGAGTTCCAGGTGACGCGCCAGCGCGATGCAGGTGGAGCGCGTGCGCATCAGGCCGTCTTCGCCGGTGCCGGCGTTGGCGTTGCCGGTGTTGATCACCATCGCGCGAATGCCGTAGTTGGCCTTCAGGTGGTCGCGGCAGACCTGCACCGGGGCGGCGCAGAAGCGGTTCTGCGTGAACACGCCGCCGACCGCCGAGCCTTCGTCGATCAGCACGACGGTCAGGTCCTTGCGGTTGGCCTTGCGCACGCCGGCTTCGGCCACGCCGATGCGGACGCCGGGCACCGCGAACAGCGCGGCGGGATCGGGAGCGGACAGGTTCACGGGCATGGAATTTCTCTCAATGAAAGGTGCGGGACTTCAGCTCAGCTCAGCTTGCCGTGGCACTGCTTGTACTTCTTGCCGCTGCCGCAGGGGCAGGGGTCGTTGCGGCCGACGCGCGCAAACGCCGCGGCTTCGGCGCTCAGCGCGCCGGTGCCGACAGCCGCCAGGCGGCGCTGGTTCTCTTCGTCGACGCGCACCTCGACCTCGCCGGTCTCGGTGGGCGCGGTGTAGGTGATGTTCGAGACGTTCTCGCCGCGGCTTTCCATTTCCTCGGCCGCCTGCTCGAGCTGCTCGCCCGACTGCACGCGCACCGTCATGAGCTGGCGCGTGACTTCGTTCTTGACCGAGTCGAGCAGCTGGCCGAAGAGCTCGAAGGCCTCGCGCTTGTATTCCTGCTTGGGCTGCTTCTGTGCATAGCCGCGCAGGTGGATGCCCTGGCGCAGGTAGTCGAGCGAGGCCAGGTGTTCGCGCCAGTGGGTGTCGATGCTCTGCAGCAGCACCATGCGCTCGAACTGGGTGAAGTTCTCCTGGCCGATCAGCGTGACCTTGGCGTCGAAGCTCTCGTTGGCGTAGGCCACGATCTTCTCGACCACTTCCTCGTCGGAGATGGCATCGGCGGCCTCGACCTGCTGCTTGAGCGGCATGTCGATGCCCCACTCGCTGAACAGGCTCTTCTCGAGGGCGTCGAGGTCCCATTGCTCCTCGACCGATTCGCGCGGCACGTACTGGCGCGCGAGGTCGGTGAAGCAGCCTTCGCGCAACGCGGCGATCTGCGCCGTGAGGTCGGCCGCGTCGAGGATGTCGTTGCGCTGCTGGTAGATCACCTTGCGCTGGTCGTTCGACACGTCGTCGTACTCGAGCAGCTGCTTGCGGATGTCGAAGTTGCGCGCCTCGACCTTGCGCTGCGCGCTCTCGATGCTGCGCGTGACGATGCCGGCCTCGATGGCTTCGCCGTCGGGCATCTTCAGGCGGTCCATGATCGCCTTCACGCGGTCGCCCGCGAAGATGCGCATCAGCGGATCGTCCAGGCTCAGGTAGAAGCGCGAAGAGCCCGGGTCGCCCTGGCGGCCCGAACGGCCGCGCAGCTGGTTGTCGATGCGGCGCGACTCATGGCGTTCGGTGGCAATGATGCGCAGGCCACCCAGCGACTTCACGAACTCGTGGTCCTTGGTCCACTCGGCGCGCACGTGGGCGATGTCGGCCTGCTTGGTGGCTTCGTCGCGGCCTTCGTCGTTCTCGATCGCCTCGATCATCTTCTCGATGTTGCCGCCCAGCACGATGTCGGTGCCGCGGCCGGCCATGTTGGTCGCGATGGTGATCATCTTCGTGCGACCGGCCTGCGCGACGATGTCGGCTTCGCGGGCGTGCTGCTTGGCGTTGAGCACCTGGTGCGGCAGGCCTGCCTTCTCGAGCAGGGCGTCGATGATTTCCGAGTTCTCGATCGACGAGGTGCCCACCAGCACCGGCTGGCCGCGCTCGTAGCACTCGCGGATGTCCTGGATGGCCGCTTCGTACTTCTCGCGCGTGGTCTTGTAGACGCGGTCGAGCTGGTCGTCGCGCTTGCTGATGCGGTTCGGCGGAATGATCGTGGTCTCGAGACCGTAGATTTCCTGGAACTCGTAGGCCTCGGTGTCGGCCGTGCCGGTCATGCCGGCCAGCTTGCCGTAGAGGCGGAAGTAGTTCTGGAAGGTGATCGAGGCCAGCGTCTGGTTCTCGGCCTGGATCTCGACGCCTTCCTTGGCTTCCACGGCCTGGTGCAGGCCGTCGCTCCAGCGGCGGCCGCTCATGAGGCGGCCGGTGAATTCGTCGACGATGACCACTTCGCCCTGCTGCACCACGTAGTGCTGGTCGCGGTGGTACAGGTGGCGGGCACGCAGCGCGGCATTCAGGTGATGCATCAGCGTGATGTTGGCCGGGTCGTACAGCGACGCGCCTTCGGGAATCAGCTTGAGCTCGCCCAGGATGCGCTCGGCGTTCTCGTGGCCGTCTTCGGTCAGGAACACCTGGTGGGTCTTTTCGTCGACCGTGAAGTCGCCGGGCACCGTGACGCCCTCGCCCGTGCGCGGATCGGCTTCGCCTTCCTGCTTCTTGAGCAGCGGCACCACCTTGTTGATCGCCAGGTACAGGTCGGTGTGGTCTTCGGCCTGGCCGCTGATGATCAGCGGCGTGCGGGCCTCGTCGATCAGGATGGAGTCCACCTCGTCGACGATCGCGAAATTCAGGCCACGCTGCACCCGGTCACCGGGCTCGTAGACCATGTTGTCGCGCAGGTAGTCAAAGCCGTACTCGTTGTTCGTGCCGTACGTGATGTCGCTGCCGTAGGCGGCCTGCTTCTCTTCGCGCGGCATCTGCGGCAGGTTGATGCCGACCGACAGGCCCAGGAAGTTGTACAGGCGGCCCATCCAGGTCGCGTCGCGGTTGGCCAGGTAGTCGTTCACCGTGACCACGTGCACGCCCTTGCCGGACAGCGCGTTCAGGTACACGGGCAGCGTGGCGGTCAGCGTCTTGCCTTCGCCGGTGCGCATTTCGGAGATCTTGCCGTTGTGCAGCGCCATGCCGCCGAGCAGCTGGACGTCGAAGTGGCGCATCTTCATGACGCGCTTGGAGCCTTCGCGCACGGTGGCGAAGGCTTCGGGCAACAGGTCGTCGAGCGACTCGCCCTTGGCGATGCGGTCCTTGAATTCCTGCGTCTTGGCGCGCAGCGCGTCGTCGCTGAGCTTTTCGAATTCGGGTTCGAGCGCATTGATGCGCGTCACCGTCTTGCGATACTGCTTGAGGAGCCGGTCGTTGCGACTGCCGAAGATCTGGGTCAGGAAGTTGGTTGCCATGGGCGTGGAGAGGGGCGGGCACCTGACACGACAGGCACTGCGACCGGATTCCCTAAGATATGGTGAAAGCAGTTGGGCGCACCTTCTTCGAATGCAAGCTTCGCAAGTCTCGAAGTCGGATGGCCCCGTTCCGGAACAAACGCCGACGCACGCGTCGGCAAACCGGGCATTTTAGCTGTCTTGTTTCTAACCCCTGGATTACCCATGTATCGCCGACTGCCCCCCGCCATTTCACTGCACGATGCTGCGGCAGGCGCCCCCACCCTGGGGAGCCTGATGGCGCGCGCGCGGGACACGGCCGAGCGGCTGAAGGCCATCGAAGGGTTGATTCCGCCCGCCATGCGCGCGGCCATCCAACCCGGGCCGGCCGAGGGCGACGTGTGGTGCCTGCTGGTCAAGGGCAGCGCCGCGGCCGCCAAGCTGCGACAGCTGTCGCCGATGCTGGTCACGCGCCTGAAGAACCGGGGCTGGGACGTCGCGACGATCCGCATCAAGGTGCACACGGGGCGCTGAGCCCCGGGATCGCACGGCACGCGCGGCTCAGGCCACGGCGCGGTCAGGCCAGCTCGGGTCGCTCGATGCGTCGGAGGTCAGCACCATCACGACATGCGCATCGGCCGCGATGGTCTCGGCCTCGCGCAGTTGCCGCACGGCCCCCAGACCCGCCGCTGCCGCGAGTTCGGCGCTCACGCCGGCCGCGGTGAGCAGCCGCCGCGCCGCGCGGGCTTCGTCGTCGCCCACCACCACGGCACCGCCGCCGCTGGCCGTGGCGGCTTGCCATTGCAGGTAAGTGACCGTCGCGCCCGCGCTCGACAGCTGCGCCGTGCGACCGGGGTAGCTGCCGTTGAGCGCCCCGCCGCCGAGCACGCGCGACAGCCGCGGGAAGGGCTCGACCAGCCACATCCGCGGCAGGCGCGCGATGCGCCCCGCCGCCAGCAGCTCGCGAAAACCGGCGTAGATGCCCCAGGCCATGTCGCCACGACCGGTCGGCACCACGACGTGGTCAGGCAGGCCGCCGTCCTTCAGGCACTCTTCGGCGATGGCCTTGTAGCCCTCCACGCCCAAGGGTGCGCTGCCCAGCGCGGGCAGGCGGTAGTTGGAGAGCGCGAAATACCCCGGGTACTGCGAGCGCTCGCGCACGAAGCCCCAGCGGCCGGTGTTGTCGGCGAACACATAGCGCCGCGCGCCCAGCGCGTCGAGCTGGCGGGCGTAGGTGGCGGGCATCGCCTCGTAGGAGGCCACCTCGCAACCGAGCCCCGCGGCCCACGCGTAGTGCGCCGCCGACACCGCCGTGTTGCCCGACGAGGCGAGCACCAGCGTGTGGGCCCCGGCGTCCAGCGCCTGCGCCACGCCCATCGCGGTCAGCCGGTCCTTGGGCGAGCCGGTCGGGTTGCGCGACTCGTCCTTGATGCTCAGGCGCGCGATGTCGAACTGCCGCGCGAGCTCGGGCATGTCGTGCAGCGGCGTGTTGCCCTCGCCGAGCGAAAAGCCCTGCACGTACGGCATCGGCACCACGTCCGGGCCGCCGGGTCGGTAGCTGGCGCGCAGCCCGACGTGAAAGCCGGCCTGCCGGCAGGCCGGGCAGCCGTCGTTGGCGAGCGTGACCGGGTACAGCGCGTCGCAGCGCAGGCACTGCAGCCCCTGCAGGCGCGGATTGCGCTGCGGCGTGAACGAGCGGCCGAGCACCCCGGCCGGCCGCCCCGGCAGGAAGGTCTGCGCGGGGCTCTCCGGCGGCGCGGTGAACTTGAAGTCCAGAACGGGCGATGGGGTCACGGATCGTTGACTCGTTAATAAATGTGACCGAATCTTATTCAAAATCAACAAAATCCACGATACGGGAGTTCATCCCATTGCAGCGGATTTCAGTTTTCCTTCACTTATTTCCAGCTGAATTCGTGGTTCAGCCCGATCACCACGCCGCGCACGCCCTGCGGCCCGGTGCGCGAGGTGCTGATGTCGACACTGATCAGCGGCGTCAGGCTGAAACGGCCGCCCACGCGCGAGGTCCACAGGCCTCCGGCCCGGTTGCGCTCGGCGATCAGCGACACAGCGTCGTTCAGCGCCCACTCCACGGCCAGGCCGCCGCGCGGCGTGCGCACGCCGGTGCCCAGCGCCCAGTCGGCGCCCAGGTTGGCGTGAATCTGCAGGCTCCCGGTGGGTCGCCAGGTGAGCGGCACCACCAGCTGGCCGCCCCAGCGACCGCCGCGCCGCAGGTCGGCCACCGCGCCCATCGACACGGCGGCGCTGAAAGGCGCGTCGGCGGCCGCGCCGGCAAAAGTCCACTTGAGCTGCGGGCCGCCCGTGACCGAGTGGACGCCCTGCGCCGAGAGCCGGTCGAAGTTCAGCCCCAGCTCGACCGGCCCGACCCGGCAGGCCGGCCCGACATGGAACCCAGTCGTGACGGGCTCGGCGCCGCTGCGGCCCCACCAGGTTTCGTACTGGCACTGGCCGGGATCGAGCGTGCCGGCGTCGTCGACATCGAAGTGGCCGGCGGCCTGTGCGCCCAGGCCCGACAACGCCGCGACTGCGGCAACGAGCAGGCGTGCGGTGCGCGTGTTGTTGTTCTTCATTTCGTGCTTCCCTCGGAGAGCCCTGCCTCATTCTAGGAAGCCGGAAAGTCCGCGCCATGACGCGGCAACGCCATCCCCCGCCCTTCAGAGTTCGAACTGCGGCTGCAGCTCGCGGATGCGCTTGATCGCCACGCCGGCCGCTGCCGTGCGCGTCTCCACGCCCAGCTTCACGTACACGCGCTCCAGGTGCTTCTTGGCGGTGGCCGGGCTGCTGCCGAGGATCTCGCCGATGTCCTTGTTGGTCTTGCCCTTGACCACCCAGTACAGCACCTCGGCCTCGCGCGCCGTGAGCTTCAGGCTCAGGCTCATGGCCTCGATCACGGCGGTGTCGGACACCTCGCGCATGACGATCATCCACTCGTCGCCGGCGTCGTCCTCGCCGGTCTGGCGGTGCAGCCGCAGGCTCAGGCTGCGCGCGCCCTGCGCGATCACCAGCGCGGGCGGCTCGATGCCGCGTGCGCGGGCGTCGGGCGCGTGCTGGCGCAGCCAGCCGAGCACGGCCGGCGGCGTCTCGGGCGCCTGCGTCTCGCAGTAGCGCGCCAAGAGCTCGCGCGCCAGCGCCGTCTGCCAGATCAGCCGCCCTTCGGGCAGCCGCACCGTGATGCTCGCGTAGCCGAAGGCGTCGAGCGCATTGCGCGCCTGCCCGGCCTGATGCGCCTCCTGCCGCGCGCGGCGCGCGCCCTGCAGGTGCACGTTCATGCGCGCCAGCACCTCCTTCGGCTTGATCGGCTTGGTGACGTAGTCGACGCCGCCCGCCTCGAGCGCGGCCACGAGGTGCTCGGTTTCAGTGAGGCCCGTCATGAACACGATGGGGATGTGCGCGGTGGCCGCATCGGCCTTGAGCCGGCGCGCCACCTCGAAGCCGTCGATGCCCGGCATCATCGCGTCGAGCAGCACGATGTCGGGGCGCGCCTGCGCGGCGCGCTGCAGCGCCTGCTCGCCGTTCGTGGCGATGAGCACGGTGTAGCCCGATTCGTCGAGCGCGTCGTGCAGCACGGCGAGGTTGTCGGGCACGTCGTCGACGATCAGCACCAGGTCGCCGTGGGCGCCCTGCTGCTCGCGCAGCGTGCGGGCGAGCGGTGAAGCGGGCATGGTCGGTGGAGACAACAAGGTCATGCGGCGCCCTCGGCGGCTTCGGCCAACGCGCGGCCCATGGCTTCGAACTGGAACTGGCGGGCCAGCGCGCGCTGGGCCTCGGTCCACGCGGCGCACTCGGGCTGCGCGGCGTCGATGTCGTCGAGCTGGTTCATGATGCCCCGGAAGTAGCCCAGGCCCACAGCCTCGTCGAGCGCGCGCAGGCGCGCCAGCGACGGCGGCTGCATCGCGCGCGGCGCGGCTGCGGCGGGCGCGGGCCGTGCGGCGGTGTCGGTCCACTGCAGGGCGAGCCGGCGCTCCAGCCAGTCGAGCAGCTCGGTGTGGCGCACGGGCTTGACGAAGAAATCTTCGGGCGCAATGCCCACGTCGTTGTCCAGGCCCTTGTCGAAAGCGTTGGCCGAGACGATGGCCACCGACGCGTCGGCCAGCCCCAGCTTGCGCGCGCGGCGGATGGTCTCCCAGCCGTCGATGCCGGGCATCGCAAGATCGACGAACATGGCGTCAGGCCGGTAGCCGGCGGCGATGAGGTCCAGCGCATCGTGTCCGCTGGCCGCGCTGCGCAGCTCGAAGCCCAGCGGCGCGAGCACATGGCCCAGCAGCTCGCGGTCGGCCTCCTCGTTGTCGACCACCAGCAGGCGCCGGCGCGCGCCCTCGTAGCCGCGCCGCGCGCGCGGCGCCGGCGCAATGCGCGCAGTGCCCGCCACCGCCTCGTGCACGCGCGGCAGAAACAGCCGCACGCAGAACAGCGAGCCCTCGCCCGGCGTGCTGCGCACCTTCATCTCGCCGCCCATCAGGTCGGTCAGCATCTTCGCGATGGTCAGGCCCAGGCCCGCGCCCGGCGCCGACGACACCGCCGCGTGGCCGCGCGCGAAGGGCTCGAAGATGCGCTCGATGTCGGCCGCCGTCATGCCCGGCCCGGTGTCCTCGATCTCGATGGCGGCGAACTCGCGTGCGTAGGCAACGCGCAAGGTCACCTGCCCCGCCGCCGTGAACTTGATCGCGTTGCCCAGCAGGTTGATGAGGATCTGGCTCACGCGTTTTTCGTCGGCGCGCACCACGTCGGGCAACGCACCGGCCGCCTCGAAGCGAAAGCGCAGGCCCTTCTCGGCCGCCTGCAGCTCGAACATGTCGGCCAGCTCGCGCATCGCATCGGCAAAGCGCATCGGCCGCGCATCGAGCGTGAGCTTGCCGGCCTCGATGTGGGCGATGGCCAGCGTGCCCTCGATGAGCGACAGCAGGTGCTCGCCGCCGCGCTTGATGACGGCCACCGCCTGCTGGCGGTGCGGCGGCACCGAGTGGTCTTCGCCCATGAGCTGCGCGTAGCCCAGGATGCTGTTGAGCGGCGTGCGCAGCTCGTGGCTGATGGCGCTGATGTAGCGGCTCTTGGCCTGGTTCGCGAGGTCCGCCGCGCGCCGCGCCTGGTCGGCCGCGAGCTTGGCGTGCTCGGCGATCTCGCGGGCCTCTTCGGCGCTTTGCTTCGCGTCCTGCAGCGCGCGGTCGGTCTCGCGGTGCAGCGCAATCTCACGCACCAGCAGGTGGGTCTGCCGGTTCGATTCTTCCTGCGCCACCTTGCGGCTCTGGTGCGCCAGCACCAGCCACCACGCCACGATGCCCGCGATGACCAGCAGCGCCATGTAGGCCTTGAGAAAGCCCGAGCGCAGCGAGGCCTGCTGCACGGCCGCCAGCGCCCCGCCCACGTCGGCCTGCGCCGCCAGCGCGAGCGCGCTTTCGCTCAAGGCCCGCAGCTCCTGCTGGTAGAGCACGCCGAACACCACGGCCAGCAGCGGCACGATCACCAGCATCAGCAGCAGGAAGTGCCCGAGCCCCGTGTCGAGGTAGCGCCAACTGCGGCGCGGCAGCAGCCAGCGCAGCACGGCGGACCACTGCGCCGACAGGCTCGCGTGCGGCTTGCACAGGTCGCCGCAGCGCGCGTCGAGCGTGCAGCACAGCGAGCAGATCGCGCCCTGGTAGGCCGGGCAGTGCGCCATGTCGGGGCCTTCGTACTCGCGCTCGCAGATCACGCAGTGCTGCACCTTCAGGCGCTGGTAGCTGCCACCCTCGTCCGGCGAGGGCTCGACCCGCGCCCAGCGCACCTTGCGCCCGCCCGCGGCCGGCGCGAACAGCACGGAGCCGCCCGCGTCGGACGTGCGCGCGAGGTAGTACTTGCCGCCCGTGGCCCACGCCAGCAGCGGCGACGCGACCAGCGCCGTGCCCAGCGCGATCAGCGCCGAGAAGGCCTGCGCCAGCGGCCCGAACACGCCCAGGTGCGCCGTGATCGACAGCACCGACGCCAGCGCCATCGCGCCCACGCCCACCGGGTTGATGTCCCACAGGTGCGCGCGCTTGAACTCGATGCCCGGCGGCGACAGCCCCAGCGGCTTGTTGACGACCAGGTCGGCCACCACGGCCATCATCCAGGCGATGGCGATGTTGGCGAAGAGCCCGAGCACGTCGCCCAGCGCCTCGAACACGTTCATCTCCATCAGCATGAAGGCGATGAGCGCGTTGAACACCACCCACACCACGCGCCCCGGGTGGCTGTGCGCCACGCGCGAGAAGAAGTTGCTCCAGGCCAGCGAACCCGCGTAGGCGTTCGTCACGTTGATCTTCAGCTGCGAGACCACCACGAACAGCGCCGTCGCCGCCACCGCCCAGCCGTAGTTCGGAAACACGTACTCGTAGGCCGCCAGGTACATCTGGTTCGGGTCGACCGCGCGCTCCACCGGCACCATGTGCGTGATCGCCAGGTAGGCCAGCGCGGCGCCGCCCAGCATCTTGACCACGCCCAGCACCACCCAGCCCGGCCCGCCCGCCAGCACGCCGGCCCACCAGCGGCGCGCCGTGCCCGCGGTGCGCGCCGGCATGAAGCGCAGGTAGTCGGCCTGCTCGCCCATCTGCGTGATGAGCGCGATGCCGACCGTCAGTGCGGCACCGAACAGGTGCAGGTTGAATCCTTGTGCGCCCGGCTTCGCCCCGCCGTAGTGCGTGATGCCCGCAAACGCACCAGGATCGCGCACCAGCACGAAGACGAAGGGCACCACCAGCATCAGCAGCCACAGCGGCTGCGTCCACAGCTGCAGCCGGCTGATCACCGACACCCCGTGCGTGACCAGCGGAATCACCACCAGCGCGCACACCAGGTAGCCCCACACCGGCGGAATGCCCAGCGCCAGCTCGAGCGCATAGGCCATCACGGCCGCCTCCAGCGCGAAGAAGATGAAGGTGAAGCTCGCGTAGATCAGCGAGGTGAGCGTGGAGCCGATGTAGCCGAAGCCCGCGCCGCGCGTGAGCAGGTCCATGTCGACCCCGTAGCGCGCCGCGTACACGCTGATCGGCAGCCCCGCCAGGAAGATGATGAGCCCCGTGACGAGGATCGCCCAGAAGGCATTGGCGAAGCCGTACTGCACCAGCAGCGTGGCGCCGACCGCCTCCAGCACCAGGAACGAGGCCGCCCCGAACGCCGTGTTGGCCACCCGCCATTCGGACCATTTGCGAAAGCGCTGCGGCGTGTAACGCAACGCGTAGTCCTCCAGCGTTTCGCTCGCGACCCAGCTGTTGTAGTCGCGCCGCACCTTGACGATGCGCTGGGGGGCGTCGTCGGTCAGGAGAGGGGGTTCGGCGGAATTCACACCGTTTCGGTGCAGCTTCCGTGCCACCGGGTACGGCATTTGGCGAACAGGGCACGACTGTTGCAAAGAGACCGGCTTGCCCATAATCACCGACCGCCACCCGACCCCACCCCCGCCATGGAACTGACCCCGCGCGAAAAAGACAAGCTGCTGATCTTCACGGCGGCGCTGCTGGCCGAGCGCCGCAAGGCGCGCGGGCTCAAGCTCAACTACCCGGAAGCCGTCGCGCTGATCACCGCCGCCGTGATGGAAGGCGCCCGCGACGGCAAGAGCGTCGCCGAGCTGATGAGCGAGGGCCGCAGCGTGCTCACCCGCGCCGACGTGATGGACGGCATCGCCGAGATGATTCCCGACATCCAGGTCGAGGCCAGTTTTCCCGACGGCACCAAGCTCGTGACCGTCCACCAGCCGATCGTCTGAACCTCCGCCACAAGAAGAAAGACCTTTTCATGCGCTTCGCAAAGACTTCTGCCCTGCTCGTCACCCTCCTGCTGCCGCTGGCCGCCAGCGCCCACACGGGCGTCGACGGCGGCGTGCACCACGGCTTTGTCACCGGCTTCATGCACCCGCTCACCGGCGCGGACCACCTCGTGGCGATGGTCGCGGTCGGCCTGTGGAGCGCGCTGGTCGCGCGCCGCGCCTGGCCCGACCTGCTGTGGGCGCCGCTGGCCTTCGCGGGCATGCTGCTCGCGGGCGCGCTGGCCGGGCTGGCCGGCGTGCAGCTGCCGGCCGTCGAACCGATGATCGCCGCCTCGCTGCTGGTGCTGGGCCTGCTGGTCGCCACGCGCGTGCACCTGCCGGCCGGCGTCGCCATGGCCGTGGTGGGCCTGTTCGCCGTCTTCCACGGCGTGGCGCACGGCCACGAGCTGGCGGGCGAGCACGGCGCGGCCCTCACGCTGGCCGGCATGGTCAGCGCCACGCTGCTGCTGCACGCGGCCGGCATCGCGCTGGGCTGGGCGCTGCGCCATGCCAACGCCTGGCTGCCGCGCGTGGCCGGCGCCGCCGTCGTCGCCCTGGGCGCCACGCTGCTGGCCCAGGCAGTCTGAGGCGGCCATGACGCCCGGCGAACTTCTCACCGACGACGGCGAGCACACGCTCAACCCCGGTCGCCGCGCCCTCACGCTGGTCGTGCGCAACACGGCCGACCGGCCGATCCAGGTCGGCTCGCACTACCACTTCGCCGAGACCAACGGCGCCCTCGACTTCGACCGTGCCGCCGCGCGCGGCATGCGGCTGAACATCGCCTCGGGCGCCGCGGTGCGCTTCGAGCCGGGCCAGCAACGCACGGTCGAGCTGGTCGATTTTTCCGGCGATCGCATCGTCTACGGCTTTCGCGGCCTGGTTCAAGGAAAGCTCTAAAACATGGCCACCATCGGGCGACGCGCCTACGCAGAAATCTTCGGCCCCACCGTGGGCGACCGGGTCCGCCTTGCGGACACCGACCTGCTGATCGAAGTCGAAGCCGACTACACGCTGCGCGCCGGCGGCTACGGCGAAGAGGTGAAGTTCGGCGGCGGCAAGACGATCCGCGACGGCATGGCGCAGTCGCAGCGCACGCGCGCGCAGGGCGCCGTCGACACGGTGATGACCAACGCGTTGATCCTCGACCACTGGGGCATCGTGAAGGCCGACATCGGCCTGAAGGACGGCCGCATCGCCGCCATCGGCAAGGCCGGCAACCCCGACGTGCAACCGGGCGTGGACATCGTCATCGGCCCGGGCACCGAGATCATCAGCTGCGAAGGCACCATCGTCACCGCAGGCGGCATCGACAGCCACATCCACTTCATCTGCCCGCAGCAGATCGAGGAGGCGCTGGCTTCGGGCGTGACGACCATGCTCGGCGGCGGCACCGGCCCGGCCACCGGCACCTTCGCGACCACGGCCACGCCTGGCCCCTGGCACATCGAGCGCATGCTGCAGGCGGCCGACGCGTTCCCGATGAACCTGGGCTTTCTCGGCAAGGGCAACGCCAGCCTGCCCGACGCGCTGCACGAGCAGATCGAGGCCGGCGTCATGGGCCTGAAGCTGCATGAAGACTGGGGCACAACGCCCGCGGCCATCAGCAACTGCCTGGACGTGGCCGACGCCACCGACACGCAGGTGGCGATCCACAGCGACACGCTGAACGAATCGGGCTTCGTCGAGAACACCATCGCCGCCGTGGGCGGGCGCGCCATCTGCGCCTTCCACACCGAGGGCGCGGGCGGCGGCCATGCGCCCGACATCCTGCGCGTGGTGGGCGAGGCGAACTTCCTGCCCTCGTCGACCAACCCGACGATGCCCTACACCGTGAACACGCTCGACGAACACGTCGACATGCTCATGGTGTGCCACCACCTCGATGCCGGCATTGCCGAGGACCTGGCCTTTGCCGAGTCACGCATCCGCAAGGAAACCATCGCCGCCGAGGACGTGCTGCACGACCTGGGCGCGATCAGCATGTTCAGCTCCGACAGCCAGGCCATGGGCCGCGTCGGCGAGGTGGTCATCCGCACCTGGCAGACCGCGCACAAGATGAAGCAGCAGCGCGGCACGCTGCCCGAGGACAGCGAGCGCAACGACAATTTCCGCGCGCGGCGCTACGTGGCCAAGTACACGATCAACCCGGCCCTCGCGCACGGCATCGCGCACGAGGTGGGCTCGATCGAAGTCGGCAAGTGGGCCGACCTCGTGGTCTGGAAGCCGGCCTTCTTCGGCGTGAAGCCCTTCACCATCATCAAGGGCGGCACCATCGCGATGGCCGCGATGGGCGACCCCAGCGCGTCGATTCCCACGCCGCAGCCGGTGCACTTCCGGCCGATGTTCGGCGCCTACGGCGGCTCGCTCGCCAAGAGCTCGCTGACCTTCGTCTCGCAGGCCGGGCTGGCCGCGGGCATCAAGGAGCGCTACGGCCTGAGCAAGCACCTGAGCGCGGTGAAGAACATCCGCAACGTGCGCAAGCAGGACCTGATCCACAACGGCTACACGCCGAAGATGGAGATCGACGCGCAGACCTATGCCGTGCGCGCCGATGGCCAGCTGCTGACCTGCGAGCCGGCCAAGGTGCTGCCGATGGCGCAGCGCTACTTCCTGTTCTGAAGGAGGCCGCGACGCGGCCGTCCGACGGGTTTGCAATCAAGGTGAGCGCAAGGCGCGAAGCCGCAGACAGTGCTGACGCACGGCAAGGCGACGCAACGCGGCGATCGCCTTGATTGCGAAGCCGTCTCACACCGCCGGGTGCCGGCGGTGCCAGTCGGTCGCCCGCTGGAACGCCCATCCCGCGCGCACCAGCAGGTCCTCGCCGAAGTGCGGCGCCACGAACTGGAAGGCCACCGGCACGCCCGCCTCGGTGGCGCCACCCGGCAAGGTGAGCGTGGGGCTGCCCGTGAGGTCGAAGGGGCAGGTGTAGCGCAGCATGCCCGCCAGCAGCTCCGGGTCCACGCCGAGCTGGCCGGCGCGTTCGAGCGTCGGTGCCGCGAAGGGAATGGCCGGGATCAGCAGCAGGTCGACCTGTTCGAAGAACGTGCGCACGCGGCCGGTGAAATCGGCGCGGCGCAGCAGCAGCTTCTGGTAGTCGGTGGCGCTTTGCGACAGGCCCAGGTCGATCAGCCCCGAGAGGCCCGGGCCGTACTCTGCACGCCGCGACGGGTACGTCGCCTCGTGCGCCACGGCGGTCTCGACCGCGCACAGCGGCGACCAGTCGAGCACCGCCTGCGTCGTGTCGGGAAACACCACCTCGCGCACCGAAGCACCCAGCGATTCGACCGTGCGGATCGCGGCCGCCAGCGTGGCGCGCGTGGGTGCGTCCACGCGGTCCAGTGTCCAGGCGGGGTCGATGCCCACGCGCAGGCCGGCCAGGCCGCGCGTCATCGTCGCCAGGTAATCGGGCACCGGCAGCGTGCTGGCCGTCGGGTCGCGCGGGTCGGCGCCCGCGATGGCCGCCAGCATCGCGCCCGCATCGGCCGCGCTGCGCGTCATCGGGCCGATGTGGTCGAGCGACGCGGCGAGTTCGAAGGCGCCGTGGCGGCTCACCCGCCCCCACGTCGGCTTCAGGCCCGTGATGCCGTTGGCTGCCGACGGAAAGCGGATCGATCCGCCCGTGTCGGTGCCCAGCGCGCCGAAGCACAGCCCCGCCGCCGTGGCCACGCCCGAGCCGCTGGACGACACGCCAGGCCACAGCGTGGCGTCCCACGGATTGACCGGCGACGCGATCTGCGGATGGTGGTCGGCAAAGGCGCCTTCGGTCTGCTGCAGCTTGCCCAGGATCACCGCGCCGGCCTCGCGCAGGCGGTGCACCACCGTCGCGTCCTCGGTAGGGCGGAACGCTTTGTGGATCGTCATGCCGTGCGCGCTCGGCACGCCCTCGGTCCACAGCAGGTCCTTCACGGCCAGCGGCACGCCGTGCAGCGGCCCGCGCGCGCGGCCGGCGGCGATCTCGGTGTCGGCGCGGCGCGCCTCGTCGAGCGCCTGCGCGTCCATGCGCGTCGCGTAGCTGCGCAAGCGGCCATCGACGGCCTCGATGCGCGCGAGCATGGCGCGCGTGACTTCTTCCGACGAGCGCTCGCGCGACTGGATCTGCCGGCCGACTTCCAGCAGTTCGAGATGATGCAATTCCTTGTCCGCCATGACTGACTCCCGCGTGTGTAGGGTTGAGAAAGAAGGTCCGAATCCAAGTGGCGAAACTGCCACCCCGGGCGAACCTTATCGGCGCGCGGCGGCCCGCGCTGGTCTCTTTCGGACATGCACTTGTGCTGGGGCGGACACCCCGCGCGCGGCGCTCAGCGCGGCTTCAGCAGCGTGTGCGGCGCGCAGCCGTAGGCCTTGCGGAAGACCCGGCTGAAATGCGACAGGTCGGAAAACCCGTGCTGGAACGCGACGTCGGTCACGCTGTGCGCGCGCCCTCCCACCAGCGCCTCGCGGCTGGCTGCGAGACGCGCCTGCCAGACCGCGCCCATCGCCGTCCCGCCCTGGCGCGCGAACGCCCGCGCCACCGTGCGCGCCGAGACGTGGTGCGCCTGCGCCAACGCCTCGAGCGACAGCGCCGGGTCGTCCAGATGGCGCTCGATGTAGGCCGTCATGCGCGCATGCAGGCCGCGCTCGGCGCCAGCGTCGCCAGCCATGTCCTGCTGCAGTTCGAGCGTCACGGCCAGCAGGTCGATGAGCGCGCCGCCGAAGCGTTCGGCGGCGACGGAATGCGGCTGCGCGAAGGCCGGGTTCGCCGTCTCCCGCAGCATCGCGTGCAGCGGCGCCGCGCCGGGACGGTCCGCGGCGATGGTGCGGGCAGTGAACTCTTCGGCCTTCGCGAAGCGCCGCAGCAGCAGCCGGCGCGGCATGCGCGCCAGGTACACCGAGCGCGCGTCCAGCGTGCATTCGAACGGCCGGCCGGCGTCGTAGAGCAGCATGTCGCCGCTGCGCAGCCGCCCCTGCCGCCCGCCTTGCACCAAGGTGCCCTCGCCCTCCTGCACGAACGCCAGCCACAGGTCGTCCAACGGATGCCGGCGCAGGTGGGGCGCGTCGCGCGACCAGTGATGCACCGGCGCCGACATGCGGTTGACGCTGACCGCGCCCACCTCGCGCACATCGAGCCGCCCTTCGAACGGCTCGGCCGTCATCGCACGGCTGGCCGCGGGAATGCAGTGGCGGCACACGACGTCGTGCCAGTAGTCGAAACGCAGCGGGGTCGCCACGTCGGTCGTCAGGTAGGCCAGGCTGTTCATGACGCGCATGCTGGGGCGGATGGGGCGCGCAGGCAAGCCCTGCGCGGGGCCCGGTACTTGCTACGGAAGGAGGAACCCTTGTTGCACCGTGCCCATGCCTGCGTTTTCACTCACCCGAGCCGCGCGCGCCGCTTCAGTCGTTCCGTGGCGCCAGGTGCTCGCGAATCCACTGGGCGAGCGCGTCTTCGTCCAGCCCGCCTTCGGCGAGCTTCAGCGTGATGAGCACGCAGTCATGGTCGGACGCCACCAACTCGAAGCCGTTGAGGTCGAGGAACACTTCCATCGCGACGAAAGCGGTTCGCTTGTTGCCGTCGGTGAAGGGGTGGTTGCGCGCGATGCCGAAGGCGTAGGCGGCGGCCAGCGTGGCCGCATCGGGCGACTCGTACAGCGCGCGGTTCTGCGGCCGGCCCATGGCCGAGGCCAGCAGGCCCTCGTCGCGCACGCCGGCGGGCCCGCCATGCTCGGCCAGCTGTTCTTCATGCACCGCATGGATCAACTGCAGGCTGAGCCAGACCCAGGCCTGGTTGGCCGCGCTCATTTCGCCAGTTCGCGCAGCACGTTGCGCCGCTTCTTCATGACGCGCCGCGCCGCCTCCATCTGGCGTTCGAAAGCGTCGTCGTACGGCGTGAGCGTGAAGCCGCCACCCGCGGCCTGCGTGAGGTAGACCGTGTCGCCCTTGCCGACCTTCATGCTGGCCAGCACCTCCTTGGGCAGGATGACGCCGACCGAGTTGCCGATCTGGGTCAGTTTGAGTGCGGACATGGCGGACTCCCACGAGCAAAAGTTATAACAAGCGTTATATTATTCCGCCTCATCTGGAGTCGCAACCCGCCATGCTCACCGCCAACAAACTCATGCCCCAGGGCCGCGGTCTCGCGCCCGTGCTGCTCAAGCGTGCCGCCACCATCGAACTCGACTGGGACGTGCGCCAGAAAAGCCGTTTCGACGCCACCGACTCGCAGGGCCGGCAGATCGGCATCTTCCTGCCGCGCGGCACCGCGGTGCGCGGCGGCGACGTGCTGGTCGCGGAAGACGGCTCGCTGGTGCGCGTGATCGCGGCGCCGCAGCCGGTGCTGCGCATCACGCACTGCACCGCCCACGGCACGCCCTTCGACCTGACGCGCGCGGCCTACCACCTGGGCAACCGGCATGTGCCGATCGAGCTCAAGCCCGACCACCTGAAGATCGAACCCGACCACGTGCTGGCCGACATGCTGCGCTCGATGCACCTGATCGTCGTCGCCGTCGAGGAAGCCTTTGAACCCGAAGGCGGTGCGTACGGCGCGCAGGGGCATTCGCATGGCGGCCACAGCCATGATCACGGCCACGACCACGGGCACTCGCACAGCAGCGGCCCGAAGCCCCTCGTGCTCGCCCCCGAACTGCTCGACGACGATCACGGCCACGGTCACGACCATTCCCACGGCCACTCGCATTGAAATGACCCACCGCCCTTCCCGTGCGCAGGACACTGGGTGCTTCCCGCAGCGAAATCAAGGAGGAGGGGCGAAGCCCCGGGGGACATTCGCGGAGGGAAGTACCCGGTGGCCTGCGCACGCGCCCTGAACCACCGCGCTGAAGAATGCCAAACCCCCACAGCCTCCTACAGCTCATCTGGCTAGCCTCCCCCGCCCTGCCAGTGGGAGGCTTCTCGTATTCCGAAGGCGTCGAGGCCGCGGTCGAATGGGCCGGCATCAACTCCGAAGCCAGCGCCACCGAGTGGCTCTCCGACCAGCTGCACCTGAGCTTCGCGCGCGGCGACCTCGCCCTGGCAGCCCAGGCGATCACCGCCTGGCGCGCGAACGACGCACAACGCATCCGCACCCTCAACGACTGGGTGCTTCAAACCCGCGAATCCGCCGAGTTCTTCCTGCAGACCGAGCAGATGGGCCGCTCTTTCGTCGAGTGGCTGAAGCTGCACCACGCCGACACCGCCGAAGTCTTCGCCGGCCTGCCCGCGACCTACCCCGTGGCCTTCGCGTTCGCGGCCAGCCGCACCGAAGCCACCGTGCAGGACGGCTGCCTGGCCTTCGCCTTCGGCTGGGCCGAGAACATGGTCGCCGCCGCCGTCAAGGCCGTGCCGCTAGGCCAGAGCGCGGGCCAGCGCATCCTGGCGCGGCTCGCGAACGAAATCCCCGCCGCCGTCGAGCGCGCGATGGCCCTGGGCGACGACGAGCGCCAGGCCTTCGCGCCCCTGCTGGCGGTGTTGTCGGCCCGCCATGAAACACAATATTCCCGCCTCTTCCGAAGCTGACCGAACCGGATCTTTTCGCCCATGACCTCCGCCCTGCACCACATTCCGAACCGCACCAAGAAGCTCCCGCCGCTGCGCGTGGGCATCGGCGGCCCCGTCGGCTCGGGCAAGACCACCCTGCTCGAAATGCTCTGCAAGGCGATGCGCGACAAGTACGACCTCGTCGCCATCACCAACGACATCTACACCAAGGAAGACCAGCGCCTGCTCACCGTGGCCGGCGCGCTGCCGGCCGAGCGCATCATGGGCGTGGAAACCGGCGGCTGCCCGCACACCGCGATCCGCGAAGACGCCTCGATCAACCTCGAGGCCATCGACCGCATGCTCGAAGACTTTCCCGATGCCGACATCGTGTTCGTCGAATCGGGCGGCGACAACCTCGCGGCCACTTTCAGCCCCGAGCTGTCGGACCTCACCATCTACGTGATCGACGTGGCGGCCGGCGAAAAGATCCCGCGCAAGGGCGGGCCCGGCATCACCAAGAGCGACCTGTTCGTCATCAACAAGACCGACCTCGCGCCCTATGTCGGCGCGAACCTCGACGTGATGGAACAGGACACCCAGCGCATGCGCCGCCAGCGCCCTTACGTGATGACCAACCTCAAGACGCTCACGGGCGTCGCCGAGGTGGTCGCCTTCATCGAGGCCCGGGGCATGCTCACCGCCGCCTGATTCTTCAATCAGAGCGGCGGCGCCCGCTCAATGCGCCACGGCCTCCGGCATCTGCCCGAACTTCCCGCTGCCGAAGTCCTTCATCGCCTGCACGATCTCGTCGCGCGTGTTCATCACGAACGGGCCGTGGCCGACGATGGGTTCGTCGATCGGTTCACCGCTCAGCAGCAGCACCACCGCGTCATTGTTGGCGTCCAGCGTGAGCGCATCGCCCGCGCGGTCGAGCAACACCATCTGCGCGTCGCGCACGACCGTCTCGCCGTTCACCTGCACCGTGCCGCGCAGCACCACCACCGCAGCCGTGTGGCCTTCGGGCACCGGCAGCGTCACCTGCGCGCCCTGGTTCAGGCGCAGGTCCCACACGTCGATGGGCGTGAAGGTGTGGGCCGGTCCCTTGTGGCCGAGGTAGTCGCCCGCGATCACGCGCACGCTGCCCGCGCCTTCGGGCAGCGGCACCGACGGAATCTGCGCATCGACGATGGCCTGGTAGCCCGGCGTGGCCATCTTGTCCCGGGCGGGCAGGTTGACCCACAGCTGCACCATCTCGAGCTCGCCGCCGTCGCGCGTGAACGCTTCGGAATGGAACTCCTCGTGCAGGATGCCCGCGCCGGCGGTCATCCATTGCACGTCGCCGGGGCCGATGGTGCCGCCCTGCCCGGTCGAGTCGCGGTGCGACACCTCGCCCTTGTAGACGATGGTCACGGTCTCGAAGCCGCGGTGCGGGTGCTGGCCCACGCCGCGCGGCTGCGTGGTCGGCGTGAAGGGGGCCGGACCGGCGTAGTCGAGCAGCAAAAAGGGGCTGGCGTGGCGGCCCAGCGTGTCGTAGCTGAACAGCGAGCGCACGGGAAAACCGTCGCCCACCCAGTGCGGGCGCGGTGCGCTGTAGGTGCCGAGGATCTTCTTCATGGTCTGTGTTCCTTTCCATCTGGCGGCTCGCCCGGAACGGGAAAGCCATGGATCAAGGATGGGGCCGCAACGATGCTTTGAGTAGATGCCAGAATTCGCCCTCATCGTTCCATCTGGCGAACGATCACCGGCACGGAGGGCCCCCCAAAGCCATGCGCGACCTGAACGATCTCTACTACTACGCCCAGGTGGTCGACCACGGCGGTTTTGCCCCGGCCGGCCGCGCGCTCAGCGTGCCCAAGTCGAGCCTGAGCCGGCGCATCGCGCTGCTCGAGGAGCGGCTGGGCGTGCGCCTGATCCAGCGCTCCACGCGCCGCTTCAGCGTCACCGACATCGGCCGCCAGTACTACGAGCATTGCGTGGCCATGCTGGTCGAGGCCGACGCCGCGCAGGAGGCCATCGACCGCCTGCAGGCCCAGCCGCAGGGGCTGGTGCGGCTGTCGTGCCCGCCGGCGCTGGTGTACTACCAGGTGGCCGAGATGCTCGCCCGCTTCATGACCGAGTGCCCGCGCGTGACCGTGCAGCTCGAAAGCACCAACCGCCGCGTCGACGTGATCCGCGAGGGCTTCGACCTCGCGCTGCGCGTGCGCTTTCCGCCCCTCGAAGACACCGACCTCGTGATGAAGGTGCTGGGCCACAGCACGCAGCGGCTGGTGGCCCACCCGCGCCTGCTCGAAGGCCTGACGGCGCCGGCCAGCCCCGCCGACATCGGCCTGCTGCCCAGCCTGGACCTCGGTCCGGCCCAGCCGCACCACACCTGGTCGCTCGAAGGCCCCGACGGCGCGAGCGCCGAGGTGCGCCACCAGCCCCGCCTGGTGACCGACGACATGGCCGCGCTGCGGCATGCCGCCCTGCAGGGCGTGGGCGTGGCCAAGATGCCGACGATGATGGTGCGCGACGACCTGCAGGCCGGCCGCCTCGTCGACGCGCTGCCGCAATGGGCGCCGCGCAGCGGCATCGTGCACGCGGTGTTCCCCTCGCGCCGCGGCCTGCTGCCGTCGGTGCGCAAGCTGGTGGACTTCCTGGCGGTGGAGTACGAGGCGCTCGAAGCCCTTGAACTTTCGGGCGTATCGGCCGCATCGGCGCCGACGCGCACCTCAGTCAACTGATCCCGCGGCCACCGCCGGCGCGTACAGCGGCAGGCGCAGCGTCAGCCCGAGCACGCCGCCGTCGTCCGGCGCGGAATAGATGCGCCCGCCGTGGCGCCCCGCGATGCGCTCGCAGATGCGCGCGCTGGCCAGCGAGGCGGCGTCGAGTGCATCGAAGAAGCGCGCCAGCGGTGGGCGTTCGCTGTCGGCGTCGAGGTCGCGCCAGTGAACGACGGCCTGCGTGCCTTCGATGCGCGCGCGCACCTGCAGCGTCGCGCCCGCGGCCATCACGCGCGCGGCATGCGCGGCCACCTTGGCCAGCAGCTCGCGCAGCTCCGACGGAATGCCGAACACCGGGACCGCTTCCGCGGGCAGGTCCACATCGAGGTGCAGCGATGTTGCATCGCCAGATTCAGTGCCGAGCAATGGCCGCAGGTCCTGCACGCGGCTGTCGGCCAGCTGCTGGCGCTGCTGCGTGCGGGCCTGCTGTGCGAGGCCACGGGCGTGCACGGCCGCGCGGGCGTTGGCGACGAACAGCGCGCCCATCAGCGCGAGCACGCCAGCCAGGCCGAGGCCGATGAGCGCGGCAATGATCAGGCCGAGTGAACTGCCGTACATGGTCGACAATCCCTCAGCGCGTTTCGGGAAAGGCCGGCCGCGCGCAGCCGCTCGGGGCCTCGCAGCGTGGCGGGGGGCCTTCGCGAAACCCCGGCGGTGGCCCGGGCGGAAAAAGAGGGGGCGGCAGCACGATGCAGCCCGAGAGGCCGAGCGCTGCCAGCACGCCCGCGAGGTGATGAATTCGGATCATGGGGATCGATGCGTTGCGTGTTCGACGGCAGGAGCCGTTCGCGTGCGCCGGCAGCGCCGCCGCACGCGAAGGCAGGCCGATCAGAACGCGTGGCGGATGCCGAAGTCGTAGCCCGTCGACGAACGCGGCAGGCCCGTGTAGCCCACGCCGGTGCTGCCGTAGCCCGTGGTGCTGGCGGCCGTGAGGCTGCCCGTGTAGTTCGCGTCGTTGCGGTTGCTCACGCGCGCCACGGTGGCGTACAGCGCGGTGCGCTTGGACAGGTTGTGCACGTAGCCGATCGCGAGCTTGTTCGCGCGCGGGTCGTCGCCCGTGATGCCCACCGCGCCTTCGTTGTAGCGCACGGTCGAGTACGACGCGCGGATCAGGCCCGCGCCCACCGGCATGCTCGCGCCGATCAGGTAGCCGTTGTAACTGTCATGGCTGTTGCCCAGCGCCGCGAGGTCGAACTTGTTCTTCACGTTCGACAGCTCGCCGAACAGCTTGACCGGTCCGAAGTCGTACGACGCGCCGAGGTTGATGGTCTGCACCTTGCGCGTGAGCGTGGTGGTGTCGGCTGCGACGTTCTGGCCCACCGCCAGTGCTATGTCCAGCGGCCCGTTCGCATAGCCGAAACGCCCGCCGACATAACGCCCGGCACTGCTGCTGGTGGCGGCCGTGGTGTCGGTCGCACTGGTCTTCGTGTTCTCGTTCAGGCTGTACTGCAGCTGGCCGTAGAAGCCGCCGAGGTTGGGCGGCAGGAAGTAGCCGACCATGTTGCTGGCGCGCACGTAGTTCGTGTTGCCCAGCGCGGTGCTGCCGCTCACCGTGTTGATCACGCTGGAGCCCGAGCCGTTGGTGCCGAACGGGTCGAACACCGTGTCGTTCCAGAACGTGGCCGTGTAGTCGCGGCCCAGCCGCACTTCGCCGAAGCCGCCCGACAGGCTGACGGTGGAACGGCGGTTGAAGTTGGCGATGCCGGTGGCGCCGTCGTCGTTGCTGATCGGCGCCTCGAGCCAGAAGCTGGCCGCGAGCCCGCCGCCCAGGTCTTCCGTGCCGCGAAAGCCGATGCGGCTGGAGTTGTAGCCCGAGTTGGCCAGGCTCCATTGGCTTTGCTTGCTGGTGGTGCCGGTGACGGGGTTGCGCGAGGTGGCGCTCTGGTAGCTCACGCCGGCATCGACGACGCCGAACAGGGTGACCGACGATTGGGCAGAGGCCAGGCCGGTGACGGCCAGCGCGGCGAGTGCCGTGAGGGATTTCTTCATTCAGGTTTCTCCGGGGTTTTCAGCTGCTCTTCATCGAGCCGCTGACCGGATGGTCCTGTTCAAAATTGGAGGAATCTGGTGGACGCCAGCCCTCCCCTCAGGGGTGTTGTTTTGCGTTCACGCGCCGGCCGGTGCGTGAACGCCTTGCGCCGGGAAGCGCTACTCGGCCGTGCGAAGCGCAGGCGCCGTGGGCGTCGCCGCGCGCCGCGCATAGCGCTGCGCCAGCACCGCGCACACCATGAGCTGCATCTGGTGGAACAGCATCAGCGGCAGCACGATCGCGCCGACGGCGTGCGAGGCAAACAGCACCTTCGCCATCGGAATCCCGCTCGCCAGGCTCTTCTTCGAGCCGCAGAAGACGATGGTGATCTCGTCCTCGACGCTGAAGCCGAAGCGCCGCGCCATGAAGGTCGTCAGGCCCAGCGCCAGCGCCAGCAGCACGCCGCACACCAGCAGCAGGCCCAGCAGCGCGCTCACGGGAATCTGCTTCCAGAGCCCTTCGATCACGGCCGCGCTGAAGGCCGTGTAGACCACCAGCAGGATCGAGCCCTGGTCCACGAACTTCAGCACCGCGGCGCGCTTCTGGATCCACTTGCCGATCAGCGGGCGCGACAGGTGGCCGATGACGAACGGCACCAGCAGCTGCAGCAGGATGCGCCCGATCGCGTCGAGCGACGAAGACGACGCCACCGCACCGCCTTCAGGCAAGACCACCAGGCTCACCAGCACCGGCGTGATGAACACGCCCAGCAACGTCGAAGCCGAAGCGCTGCAGATGGCGGCCGGCATGTTCCCCCGCGCCATCGCAGTGAAAGCAATCGCCGACTGCACCGTCGCTGGCAGCACGCACAGGAACAGCACGCCCGTGTACAGCTGCGGCGTCACCAGCGGCCCCAGCACAGGCCGCAGCGCGAGCCCCAGCACCGGGAACAGGATGAAGGTGCAGGCGAACACCAGCAGGTGCAGCCGCCAATGCATGATGCCCGCGAGGATCGCCTCGCGCGACAGCTTGGCGCCGTGCAGGAAGAACAGCAGCCCGATCGCGACCGTGGTCAGGCCCTCGAAGAAATGGGCCACGCGGCCGCTGGCGGGCAGCAGGCTGGCCAGGGTGACGACCGCGACGAGCGTGAGCGTGAAGTTGTCAGGAAGAAAGCGTGAACGTGCCATGGCCTGCATTGGACCTTTCGCCCATTCAAAAGAGAAATGGATTTATCGGATGGATATATGATTTGAGCGCATGAACGTCACGCTGCGCCAACTCCGCGTCTTCCGCTCGGTGGCCGAGGGCCGCAACTTCAGCCGTGCCGGCGACCAGGTGGGCCTGAGCCAGCCGGCGGTGAGCCGCTCGATCTCGGAGCTCGAGGCCCAGCTCGGCCTCAAGCTGCTCGACCGCACCACGCGCGAGGTGGTGCTGACCGAAGCCGGCCACTCGTTCGCGGCCCGGCTCGACCGCGTGCTCGACGAACTCGACCAGACCCTGCAGGACGTGGCCGGCCTGGCCAGCGCGCGCGGCGGCAAGGTGCGCGTGGCCAGCAGCCCCACGCTCTCGGCCAACCTCATGCCCGACTGCATCGCGGCCTGCGCGGTGCAGGCGCCGGGCATCCAGTTCCTGCTGCTCGACCGCATCCAGCAGGACGTGCTGGACAGCGTGCGCAGCGGCGAGGTCGACTTCGGCGTGGTGATCGAGCCCTCCGAGGCCGACGACCTGCACTGCGAGTCGATCCTCAACGACCCCTTCATGGTGGTCACGCTGCCCGGCCACCGGCTGACGGAAAAGAAGGCCTCGGTGAACTGGTCGGCGCTCGACGGCCAGCCGCTGGTGCTGCTCGACCACGCCTCGGGCAGCCGGCGCCTCATCGACCAGGCGCTGGAGCGGCACGGCGCGCGCTGCGACGTGAAGCAGCAGCTGGGCCATGCGACCACCGTGTTCCGCATGGTCGAGGCCGGCATCGGCATCAGCGTGATGCCGGGCCTGTCGCTGCCGCCCGAAGGGCTGGCGCGGCTGGTGGTGCGCCCGCTGGTGCCGAACGTGCAGCGCGCGATCATGCTGATCCGGCGACGCAACCGCGAGCTGTCGCCGCTCGCGCAGCGGGTCTGGCGCATGGTGCGCGAGACGGCCGCGCTCAGTGAGGCGCCGGCCGCGTCGGCGACGAAGGCGCGCTGAAGAAGCGCTCCTGCCGCTGGCGCACGCAGAAG
This sequence comes from Variovorax sp. V118, assembly GCF_041154445.1. Taxonomy (GTDB): domain Bacteria; phylum Pseudomonadota; class Gammaproteobacteria; order Burkholderiales; family Burkholderiaceae_C; genus Variovorax; species Variovorax boronicumulans. Next base: position 4,508,600 of record NZ_AP028663.1, read on the forward strand.
TCGATCAGCTCCTCGACCTCGGTGGCCTTGTCGAACACCGCGTCGGCGCCGAGCTGCGCGCACTTGCGGCGCGTCTCGGGCGTGGCGTGGTTGCTCAGCACCACCATCTTCTGCCTCGGGTCGCGGTTGCGGCAGGCCTCGAGCACGCTGAAGCCGGTGCCGTCGCCCAGGAACAGGTCGACGATGGCCAGGTCCCACAGCGCCGGGTTGCGCGTGAGCCAGCGCGTGCCCTCGGCCTCCGACTCGGCCTGGCCGACCGGATCGATGCGCGCCATCTCGCGCAGCGTGCCCGCCAAGCTGGCGCGCTGGGCGGGGTTGTCTTCGACGATGAAAGCGCGGACGGTGGTCATGGCGGGCTCTGCAAAGGGACAAATGCAGGCTACAAATTGCGCCCGCCACAAGTCGAAGGCGTGACACCCCACCACGCGTAGGACATCACCCGCCGCCAGCCTCAGAGCGTGAGGATGGTGCAGCCCGTGGTCTTGCGCGCCTCGAGGTCGCGGTGCGCCTGCTGCACGTCGGCCAGGGCGTAGCGCTGGTCGATCGGGATCTTCACCGCGCCGCTTTGCACCACGGCGAACAGGTCGTCGGCCATGACCTGCGTGCGCTCGCGCGTGGCGATGTGCGTGAACAGCGTCGGGCGCGTCACGTAGAGCGAGCCCTTCGAGGCCAGCAGGCCGAGGTTGACCGGCGGCACCGGGCCCGAGCCGTTGCCGAAGATCGCCAGCAGGCCGAAGGGGCGCAGGCTGTCGATGGAGCCCTCGAAGGTGTCCTTGCCCACCGAGTCGTACACCACCTTCACGCCCTGGCCGCCGGTGATCTCCTTCACGCGCGCCGCGAAGTTCTCTGTGCTGTAGTTGATGGCGTGCGCCGCGCCGTGCGCCAGCGCGAGCTGGCACTTGGCGTCGCTGCCGGCCGTGCCGATGAGCTGCAGGCCGAGCGCCTTGGCCCACTGGCAGGCGATGAGGCCGACACCGCCGGCCGCCGCATGGAACAGCACGAAGTCGCCGGGCTGCAGGCCTTCGGCGGGCAGCGTCTTCTTCAGCAGGTACTGGGCCGTGAGGCCCTTGAGCATCATGGCCGCGCCGGTCTCGAAGGAGATGTCGTCGGGCAGCTTGCACACGCACTTGGCGGGCATCACGCGCAGCTCGCAGTAGGCGCCGGGCGGCTGGCTCGCGTAGGCGGCGCGGTCGCCCACCTTCAGGTGCGTCACGCCCCCGCCCACCGCCTCGACGATGCCCGCGGCTTCCATGCCCAGTTGCAGCGGCATCTGGAACGGGTACAGGCCGGTGCGCTGGTAGGTGTCGATGAAGTTCAGGCCCACGGCCTTGTGGCGGATGCGGATCTCGCCGGGGCCGGGCTCGCCCACCTCGACCTCGACGACCTTCAGTTCCTCGGGACCGCCGTGGCGGTCGATACGGACGGCTTTGCTCAACATCGTTGCTGTCTCCACGCAGGGGAAAAAAGAATGGGACGGGCATCGTGCCACGTTTGGCCATTTCTCGACGGGCCACGGACACTGCGCGAGCCCGGTAGAGTCGGCGGCCATGTCGTCCGCATCGCACCACCGCCTCACGCCGCTCACCGCCCTGCTCCTCACCGTGCCGCCGCTGCTGTGGGCCGGCAATGCGGTGGTCGGCCGGCTGGTGCGCGCGCTGGTGTCGCCGCTGACGCTGAACTTCGTGCGCTGGGTGATCGCGTTCGCGCTGCTGCTGCCGCTGGCGGCCTGGGTGCTGCGCCGCGACAGCCCGCTGTGGGCGCACTGGCGGCGTTATGCGCTGCTGGGCTTGCTGGGCATCGGCCTGTACAACGCCTTCCAGTACCTGGCGCTGCAGACCTCCACGCCGATCAACGTCACGCTGGTGGGCTCCAGCCTGCCGCTGTGGATGCTGGCCGTGGGCACGCTGTGCTTCGGCGCGCGCGTCAGCCGGCGCGCGCTGGGCGGCGCGCTGCTGTCGATGCTGGGCGTGCTGCTGGTGCTGAGCCGCGGCGAGTGGCAGCAGCTGCTGGCGCTGCGGCTGGTGCCGGGCGACCTGTACATGATCGCGGGCACCATCGCCTGGGCCTTCTACAGCTGGCTGCTGGCGCGCACACACGAGCCCGTCAATGTGCGCAGCGACTGGGCCGCCTTCCTGATGGCGCAATTGGTGTTCGGTGTCGCGTGGTCAGGCGCACTGGCCGCCGGCGAGTGGACGTTCACGCCCGCCCACCTCGACCTGGGCTGGCCGCTCATCGCGGCGATGCTGTTCATCGGCATCGGCCCCGCCGTGCTGGCCTACCGCTGCTGGGGCACCGGCGTGCAACGCGCGGGCCCGCAGGCGGCGAGCATCTTCATGAACCTCACGCCGCTGTTCGCGGCCGTGCTGTCGGCGGCCTTCCTCGGCGAGGCGCCGTACTGGTACCACGGCGCCGCCTTCGTGCTGATCGTCGGCGGGATCGTGGTGTCGTCGCGGCGCTGAACACGCGCCGCTGCGTCGGTCAGTAAGTGCCGGGGTACGCGCCGCCGTCTGCCAGCACGTTTTGCCCGGTCATGTAGCCGGCTTGCACGCTGCACAGGAACGCGCAGATCGCGCCGAACTCCGCCGGGTTGCCGAAGCGCTTGGCCGGAATGTTCTTCTTGCGCGCTTCCCACACGGTGTCGAAGTCCTGGCCCGACTTCTGCGCCGCGCCGGCCATCGTGCCCTTGAGGCGGTCGGTCTCGAAGGAGCCCGGCAGCAGGTTGTTGATGGTCACGCCCTGCGCCGCCACCGACGTGCGCGCCACGCCGGCCACGAAGCCCGTGAGGCCACTGCGTGCGCCGTTCGACAAACCCAGGATGTCGATCGGCGACTTCACCGAGCTCGACGTGATGTTGACGATGCGGCCGAAGCCGCGTTTCGCCATGCCATCCACTGTGGCCTTGATGAGTTCGATGGGCGTGAGCATGTTGGCGTCGACCGCCTTGATCCACGCCTCGCGGTCCCAGTTGCGGAAGTCGCCGGGCGGCGGGCCGCCGGCGTTGGTGACGACGATGTCGAAGTCGTGGCCCAGCGCGAACACGGCCGCGCGGCCGGCTTCGGTGGTGATGTCGGCCGCCACCTGCTTGACGAAGGGGCCCGAGGGCCCGGCCACCGCCACCAGCTGCTTCGCAGCCGCATCGAGCGCCTCGGCGCCGCGCGCCACGATCACCACGTTGACGCCTTCGCGCACCAGCGCCTCGGCGCAGCCGTAGCCCAATCCCTTGCTCGCGCCGCACACGAGTGCGGTCCTGCCTGCAATGCCCAGATCCATGTCTTTGCTCCAGTCGATCGTTCGATCGATGCTGCAGGGGCTACCGCCCCTTGCGTGTGAAAACGAAGATGCCCGCGATGACGAGCACCGTGCCGGCCGCGATCCACGCGGTGAACGGCTCACCCAGTATGACCACCCCCATGAGGATGGTCGACAGGGGCCCGATCATGCCGGTTTGTGCCGCAATGGCGGGCCCGATGCGCTCGATGGCCATCATCACCATGAGGACAGGCACCGCCGTGCACAGCGTGGCGTTGAGCACCGACAGCCAGATCACCTCGGGCGCCACCGCCATCGCCGCGCTCATCGGCCGCGTGAGCACGAACTGCAGGATGCACAGCACGCACGCCACGGTCGTGGCGAGCCCCACGAGCCGCAGCGACCCGAGCCGCTTGACGAACTCCCCGCTGTACACGAGGTAGCCCGCATAGCTCACGGCGCTCAGGAACACGAGGAACGCGCCCCATGCGGCCGCGCCGCCGCCCTTGCCGTCGCCGCCGGTCCACAGTTCGTGGCCGAACACCAGCAGCACGCCGGCATAGCTCACGACCATGCCGAACACCTGCGGGCGCGTCGGGCGACGCCGGTACAGCAGCCAGCCGAAGAACAGCACCAGCGTGGGGTTGAGGTAAAGAATCAGCCGCTCGAAGCTGGCCGAGATGTAGGCCAGCCCGGCAAAGTCGAGAAAGCTCGCGAGGTAGTAGCCCGAGAAGCCGAGCCCCAGGATGCCGAGCCAGTCGCGCGTCGTGAGCGCGGGCTTGCCGCGCCCGGCCCACCATGCCATCAGCGCGAACAGCGGCAGCGCGAAGAGCATGCGCAGCATGATGAGCGTGATGGCGTCGACGCCGTAGCGGTACGCCAGCTTGACGATGATGGCCTTGCCGCTGAACGCGATGGCGCCCAGCGTGGCAAGGACGAGGCCGGTGGCGTAGCCCTTGCGGGCGGCCTCGTGTCCGTGCGGGGGAATGCCGACCGATGCGGCTGTCTTGTTCATCCCCCGATCATCCCTTGATCCTCAGTAGCCTGCAGCGAGGCCGTCGCGGCGCGGATCGCTCGCAGCCACGTAGCCTTCGACCGAAGGCTCGCCCGCGCGCCAGATGAACTGGCCGGCGCCGAAGTCCTGGTAGGAGTCGTTGATCACCTCGAGGTGGTGGCCCAGGTCGCGCAGGCCCTGCAACGTGTTGGCATTCATCGCGGCCTCGACGTTGATCTCGAGCCCCGCGTTGAAGCGCCAGCGCGGCGCGTCGCACGCGGCCTGCGGGTTCTGGCCGTAGTCGAGCATGCGCACCAGCGTCTGCATGTGGCCCTGCGGCTGCATGTTGCCGCCCATCACGCCGAAGCTCATCACCGGCTGGCCGTCCTTGGTGAGGAAGGCCGGGATGATGGTGTGGAACGGGCGCTTGCCCGGTGCCACCACGTTCGGGCTCTCGGCCTTGAGGCTGAAGCCGTGGCCGCGGTTCTGCAGGCTGATGCCGAATTCGGGTTCCACGCAGCCCGAGCCGAAGCCCATGTAGTTGCTCTGGATGAAGCTCACCATCATGCCGCTCTCGTCCGCGGCCGTGAGGTAGATGGTGCCGCCCTTGACGGGGTTGCCGGCCTTGAAGTCCTGCGCCTTGTTCACGTCGATAAGTCTCGCACGCGAAGCCAGGTAGGCGTCATCGAGCATTTGCGCGGGGGTCACCGTCATCGACGATGGCTCCGACACGTAGCGGTACACGTCGGCGAAGGCCAGCTTCATGGCCTCGATCTGCAGGTGCTGCGACTGCACCGAGTCGACCGGCAGCGAAGCGATGTCGAACTTCTCGAGGATGCCCAGCGCGATCAGCGCCGCGATGCCCTGGCCGTTCGGCGGGATCTCGTGCAGCGTGTGGCCGCGGTAGTCGCGCGAGATGGGCTTGACCCACTCAGGCTGGTAGGCCGCCATGTCGGCCACGGTGAGCGCGCCGCCCTGTTCCTGCGAGAACTTGGCGATGGCCTCGGCGATCTCGCCGTTGTAGTAGGCCTCGCCCTTGGTGCGGGCGATGGCCTTGAGCGCGCGTGCCGCCGCGGTGAAGCGGAACAGCTCGCCGATCTCGGGCGCGCGGCCCCGGGGCAGGAAGGCCTGGGCGAAGCCCGGCTGCGACTGCAGGATCGGCGTGGCCGCCGCCCACTTGCCCTGCACCACCGGCGGCACGAGGTAGCCGCGCTCGGCGATGTCGATGGCGGGCGCCATCAGGTCGGCGAACGGCAGCTTGCCGAAACGCTCGCTCATCGCGACCCAGCCGCGCACCGCGCCCGGCACCGTGACCGAGTCGATGCCGCGCATCGGCGGCGTGGCGGCGTCGGCGCCGTACTTGGCCTTGAAGTACTCGGGCGTCCAGGCCTTCGGCGCGGGGCCCGAGGCGTTCAGGCCGTGCAGTTCCTTGCCGTCCCACAGGATGCAGAAGGCGTCGCTGCCCAGGCCGTTGCTCACCGGCTCGACCAGCGTCATCACGGCGGCCGTGGCAATGGCCGCATCGACCGCGTTGCCGCCCTGCTGCAGGATGCGCAGGCCGGCCTGCGCGGCCAGCGGGTGCGAGGTCGCGACCACGTTGCGTGCGAAGACCGGGAGGCGGGTCGAGAGGTAGGGATTGTTGAAGTCGAAGTTCATGTCGGCGTGCTCTCGTTAGTCATTCGTGATCTTGCGATCGACGACGATCTTTTTCCACTTGGCGGCGTCAACCGCCACCATCTTTGCGAACTGCTCGGGCGTGCCCGCGTTCGCCGGCTCGATGCCCAGGCGGGCGAGCTTGTCCTTCAGTTCCGGATCGGCCAACGCCTCGTTGGCGGCCTTGTTCACGCGCGCCACGATGTCCGCCGGCAGCCCCTTCGGACCGTAGAAGCCGAACCAGGTGTTCGACTCGAAGCCCGGCAGCGTGTCGGCGATGGGCGGCAGCTCGGGCGCGAGCGGGCTGCGCTTGAGCGAGGTGACGCCCAGTGCGCGCAGGCGGCCGTCGCGCACGTGCGGCATGCCGGTGGGCAGCGAGTCGAACAGCACGTCGACCTTGCCGCTGATGAGGTCGGGCACCGCCAGCGCCGTGCCGCGGTAGGGAATGTGCGTGACGAACACGCCGGCCTGCGCCTTGAACAGCTCCGCCGTGAGCTGCACGATGGTGCCGTTGCCGCTCGATGCGTAGTTGAGCTTGCCGGGGTTCTTCTTGGCGTTGTCGATCCATTCGCGCACCGTCTTGGCGGGCGTGTTGACCGGCACCAGCATGATGCTCGGCGCATCGCCGACGTGGGCGATGGGCGTGAAGTCGCGCACCGTGTCGTAGGGCAGCTTGGGCGTGATGGCCGGGCCGATGGCGTGCGTGCTCGTGGTCGCGAGCAGCAGCGTGTAACCGTCGGGCGGCGCCTTGGCCGCGAGGTCGGAACCGATCGCACCGCCGGCGCCGGGCTTGTTGTCGACCACCAGCGTGGCGCCGAGCTTCTCGCCCATCTTCTGGCCCAGCGTGCGGGCAAAGAGGTCGGTGGCGCCGGCCGCCGGGAACGGCACGATCAGGCGGATGGGCCGGTTCGGGTAGTTCTGGGCCAGTGCGGGCACCGCGGCCAGCACCAGCGCAGCCGCGGCAAGCGCGGCGCGGGTGGTTCGTTTCATGGAATTCATTGTGTCCGAGGTGGTGTGTCGGGAGCGCGCCTTGTCCGACGTGGCCGCAGGATTGGACACGCGGGGCATTGAAAAGGGAAATGGATTTATCGGATAGATATATGAATCCGGCGCATCAATCGTGCCACTGCGAAGCCCCAACGAAAAACGGCGCCCGAGGGCGCCGTTTGTGCGTTCAGAGAAAGCCCGTCGATCAGTCTTCGACGAAAGCCTCTTCGCGCTTCGATTTCACCGCGGGCAGCAGCACGATGATCAGCAGCAGCGCCGCGGCGATCAGCAGCCCGGCCGAGATCGGGCGCGTGACGAACACGCTCCAGTCGCCGCGCGACAGCAGCAGCGAACGGCGCAGGTTCTCTTCCATCATCGGGCCCAGGATAAAGCCCAGCAGCAAGGGTGCGGGTTCGCAGCCGAGCTTGAAGAAGGCGTAGCCGATGAAGCCGAACACGCCCACCATCCAGATATCCCAGGTGTTGTTGTTGGTCGAGTACACGCCGATGGCGCAGAACAGCACGATCGCCGGGAACAGGAACTTGTAGGGCACCGACAGCAGCTTGATCCACATGCCGATCAGCGGCAGGTTCAGGATCACCAGCATCGCATTGCCGAGCCACATCGAGGCGATCAGGCCCCAGAACAGCTCGGGGTTGCTGGTCATGACCTGCGGACCCGGCTGGATGTTGTGGATCGTCATCGCACCGACCATCAGCGCCATCACGGCGTTGGGCGGAATGCCCAGCGTCAGCAGCGGAATGAAGGAGGTCTGCGCGCCGGCGTTGTTGGCGGCTTCAGGCGCGGCCACGCCGCGGATGTTGCCCTTGCCGAAGGGCACTTCGCCCGGATGCAGCTTGGTCTTCTTCTCGATGGTGTAGGCCGCGAAAGCCGACAGCAGCGCACCGCCACCGGGCAGGATGCCCAGCGACGAACCCAGCGCGGTGCCGCGCAGCACGGCGGGCAGCATGCGCTTGAAGTCTTCCTTGGTCGGGAACAGGCCCGAGACCTTGGCGGTGAACACTTCGCGCTCTTCGTCCGGACGCGACAGGTTGGCGATGATTTCGCCGTAACCGAACACGCCCATGGCGATGGCCACGAAGCCGATGCCGTCGGTGAGTTCAGGCACGTCGAAGCTGAAGCGCGCGACACCCGAGTTCACGTCGGTACCGACCAGGCCCAGCAGCAGGCCCAGCACGATCATCGCGATCGCCTTGAGCAGCGAACCCGATGCCAGCACCACGGCACCGATCAGGCCCAGGATCATCAGCGAGAAGTATTCGGCTGGGCCGAACTTGAAGGCCAGCTCGGTCAGCGGCGGTGCGAAGGCGGCAAGAATGAGCGTGCCGACGCAACCTGCGAAGAACGAGCCCAGGCCGGCCGCGGCGAGCGCCGGACCTGCACGGCCCTTGCGTGCCATCTGGTAGCCGTCGATCACGGTCACCACCGACGACGATTCGCCCGGCAGGTTCACCAGAATCGCGGTGGTCGAGCCACCGTATTGCGCGCCGTAGTAGATACCAGCCAGCATGATCAGCGCCGACACGGGCGGCAGCGCGTACGTGGCGGGCAGCAGCATCGCGATGGTCGCGACCGGGCCGATGCCCGGCAGCACGCCGATCAGCGTGCCCAGAATACAGCCGACGAGGCAGTACAGCAGATTCGTGAAGGTGAAGGCAACGCCAAAACCCAGCGAGAGGTGTTCAAACAGTTCCATGGTGTGAGCAGCTTTCTTCGTCTCAACCGGTGATGAAGGTCGGCCAGACCTGGATCTGCAGCTTGAGCGCCCAGATGAAGGCCACATAGCTGCCAACGGCCAGGATGGTGGCCAGGATCAGCACGGTCGGCAGCTTGAACTCGTGGCCGGCGAGGCTGGCGATGATCACGAGCGCGTAGATCGCGATGATCATGCCCATGGCCGGCACGCCGATGCTCGGCAGGCCGCCGAGCAGCACGCCGAAGGCGAGGTTGGCGCCCAGGATGAACACCACTTGCTTCCAGGCCCACTTGCCGATTTTTTCGCCATCGGTCGTTTCAACGGTGAGCCCGCTGAACATGATGCCCAGGCCGATCAGCGCCATCAGGATGCCCAGCATGAGCGGGAAGTAACCCGGACCCATGCGGGCGCCGCTGCCCACGCTGTAGGTGGTGGCGCCCCATGCGAACGCCACGCCCACGACGGTGAACATCAGTCCCGAGAAAAAGTCTTTCTGACTTTTGATTTTCACGAACAGTCTCCTCGAACAATTTCGATGCGGGATTGTCGAGTCAGCCTCCGGTCAGGCCGATGTGGATTCCACTAACCGAAGGGGTAGGGATAACCCGAAATGACTCATGCCTCGTCAGACCCGAGGCACCTGTTTCTACTCGAGAGGAGGCGTTGCGCTGAGCACTTCCTCGATGGTCGTCACGCCTTCGGCCACGCGCAGCGCACCGGCCAGGCGCAGCGGCCGCATGCCGTCGATCACGGCCTGGCGCCGCAGGCCCGTGAGGTTGGGCTCCTTGGTGACCTGGTCCTTGAACGGCTCGGTCACGCTCAGCAGTTCGTACAGGCCCATGCGGCCCATGTAGCCGGTCATGCGGCAATCGACGCAGCCCACCGGCTTGTAGGCGCGCACCGGACCGGTGATCTGCCACGGCTTGACGATGGCCTCGAGGCTCTCGCGCGTGACTGCGTCGTCGGGCTGCTTGCAATGCAGGCACAGCGTGCGCACGAGGCGCTGCGCGAGCACGCCCAGCATCACGGCGGTGATGAGGTACGAGGGCACGCCCAGTTCCATCATCCGCGTGATGGCGCTGGGCGCATCGTTGGTGTGCAGCGTGCTGAACACGAGGTGGCCGGTGAGCGCGGCCTGCACCGCCATCTCGGCGGTGGCGAGGTCGCGGATTTCACCGACCATGATGATGTCCGGGTCCTGCCGCATCAGCGCGCGCAGGCCCTCGGTGAAACCGAAGTCGAGCTGCGGCTGCACCTGCGTCTGGTTGAACGAAGGCTCGATCATTTCGATCGGGTCTTCGACCGTGCTCACGTTGACCTCTTCGGTCGCCACGCGCTTGAGCGTGGAGTACAGCGTGGTGGTCTTGCCCGAGCCCGTGGGCCCTGTCACCAGGATGATGCCGTTGGGCCGCGTGACCAGCTGTTCCCAGCGCTGCGCGTCGTGCTGCGCGAAGCCCAGCGCGTCGAGGTCCTTCACCGCGGTGTCGGGGTCGAAGATGCGCATCACCATCTTCTCGCCGAAGGCGGTCGGCAAGGTCGACAGGCGCATTTCGATTTCGTCGCCGCGCATGTTGCGGGTCTTGATGCGGCCGTCGAGCGGACGGCGCTTTTCGACCACGTCCATGCGGCCCAGGAGCTTGATGCGCGCGACCATCGCGTTCATCACGCCCATGGGCATCTGGTAGGCGGGGTGCAGGATGCCGTCGATGCGAAAGCGGATCACGCCCTGCTCGCGGCGCGGCTCCAGGTGGATGTCGCTGGCGCGCTGGTCGAAGGCGTACTGCCAGAGCCAGTCGACCACCTGCACCACGCTCTGGTCGTTGGCGTCGAGCTGCTTGGTGCTCTTGCCCAGCTCGACCAGCTGCTCGAAGCTCGCGCCGCCGGTGTTGCCGCCGGCCTTCTGCGCGGCGCGCACCGACTTGGCGAGCGCAAAGAATTCGGCCGTGTAGCGCTGGATGTCCGACGGGTTGGCCACCACGCGGCGCACGGTGCGCTTGGACTGGCGCTCGACCTCGGCGATCCAGTCGATGAGAAACGGTTCGGCCGTGGCCACCACCACCTCGTTCGGCAGCACCTGCACGGGCAGCACCTTGTGGCGCTCGGCATACCCGGCGCTCATGGTATCGGCCACCTTGCCCACATCGACCTTGAGCGGATCGATGCGCAGGTAGGCCAGGCCGGCGCGGCCGGCGAGCCATTGCGTGAGCGCCTCGAGGTCGAGCGGCTTGCCGTCGGCCTCGCGCGTCATGGCCACGTTGGCCAGGCGCACCAGCGGCGCCTGGCGGCTCTCGGCCTGGGCGCAGCGCGCGATGGTGCGCTTGGCCTCCATCGGCGAGATCACGCCGTCGGTGGCGAGCCATTCGATCAGGCGACGCAGGTCGAGCGGACCTTCGTGGCGGGCAGCAGCGGAAGCGGCGGCGGGTACAGCGCTCATGAAGCGGGAATCAGGTGGTGAGGGAAAGCGTCATCGGCTTGAACACCCGCAGCCATTTCGGCGCGGGCAGGCCCCAGCGAGTCTGGATGGTTTGGGCGCGCTCGGCAAGCACCTCGCGCTTCGGGCGCGACGGTGTGCGCTGGGCCAGCACCACCGTGTTGCCTTCGCGCGTCGGCTTGAAGGCCCAGACCGCGTCGGCGCCGAAGGCGGCGGCGATTTTCTCGAGGCTGCGCTCGTAGCTCGACGAGCGGCCGAAGAGGTTGACCGTCATGCAGCCGTCTTCGGTGAGCAGCGCGCGGCAGTCGGCATAGAAGGCTTCGCTGTCGAGCACCGGCGCGGCGGCCTCGTGGTCGTACAGGTCGACCTGCAGCGCATCGACCGTGCCCTGCCATTCGGGCTTGCGGATTTCCTCGGCGGCGTCGGCGATCACCACGCGCAGCTTCAGGTCGTCGGCCAGCAGCTTGAACCAGCCGCGGCAGGCCGACACCACCTGCGGGTTCAGCTCGACCGCGGTGGTGCGCATGCGCAGCGTCTTGCGGCTGAACTTGGTGAGCGTGGCCGCGCCCAGGCCCAGCTGCATCGCGTGGCGGTTGCCCACGCCCTTGCTGTCGACGAACAGCAGCCAGGCCATCATGCGCTGCACGTACTCGAGCTCGATCTCGAAGGGCGCGTCGAGCTTCATCGAGCCCTGGACCCATTCGGTGCCCAGGTGCAGGTAGCGGATGTCGCCCCAGTCGGAAAAATTGACTTCGGGCAGGACGAGGGTTTTCTTGGAAGAAGCGGAAGAAGCCATCAGAGAAGGTGGTGGGCAACGAAGACCTCGCGCCAGGCCGCGAGCTTGCGCTCGAAGGACCACGACGCGTTGGCGGGGCTGGTGGAGGGCAGCGAATACACCGGCACCCCGAGGGTGCGCGTGTGGCGTGCGTGCTTGAAGCTCTCGCCGCCGTTGTGGGCGATGGCGGCGAGCTTCGGCAGTTGCAGGCCGGCGATGTCGTTCACGACCGCCGAGCGGATCGCGGTGTCGAGGCTGCCCTCGCGCTCGCAGGCGCCGTACACGTCCCACACGCCGAGGCCGCGATCGAGCAGCCAGTCGCAGCGCGCGCGGTAGCTGTCTGCGCCCGTCGGAAGCAGGGGGTCGGGCCAGAGGGCTTGCAAGATCTTCCAGAACTGATTTTGGGGATGCGCATAGTACTGCTGCCGCTCGAGCGACTTGACGCCCGGAAAGCTACCGAGGATGAGCACACGTGTGTGGGGCGAGACGATGGGCGCAAGGCCGGTCAGCACCGCGGCGGCGCTGGCGGCGACGGTCGGGGACGGGACGGCGGTCGGTTTCATGGGCGGTATCTTGGCATTGCCGCGCGGCGTGCCTGAACGCCCATGAAAAAACCCGCCGAAGCGGGTTCTTTCGTCAAGCACGGGCCGAAGCCCGGTGCATGGAGGTTACGGCTTCTTGGCCGCTTCGTTCTCGGCCGTGCCCGGCACCTTCTCGCCGATCGCCTTGCCGGCGCTGCGCATGCCGTCGGCCGTCTTGTGGCCTGCCGTTTCCACCGCGTCGCCGGTCTTCACGGCTGCCTTCTTGGTGGCGGTGGTGGCCTTCTTCGTGGTGTTCTTGGTGGCGTTCCAGGCCTTCTTGGTGCCGCGCTCGGTGGCGTTGGCTGCCTTCTTGGTGCCGCTCTTGGTGGCATCCCAGGCCTTCTCGGCGCCGCTTTCGGTCGCGTTCACGGCCTTCTTGGTCGTGCTCTTGGTGGCGTCCCAGGCCTTTTCGGTGCCGCGTGCGGTCGCATCGACGGCGTCCTTGCCGGCTTCCTTCACCTTCTCGGTGGTCGTGGGCTCGGCCGCGGTGGTCTGCGCGATGGCCGACACACCGATGGAGGCCAGCGCCAGTGCGAGCGCGACGGGCAGGGTACGAACAAAAGATGTGGTCATGAAAGACTCCTTTTTTGAGTGAAGTGCGGAGTGACGACAGTGCCACTGGACAACCAACGTCACTTCGAACTTCAAGGATGACAGCAAAAAGGGCCCGATGACCTGCGCTGGCGCAACTCGGGAACTTGGCCTACGCGGCGGGCGGACGCCCCTCCGACACGTTCAGCAGACTTTGGAGCTTCGGCAGGGCTGCCACCGCATTGCGCGTGGTGTTTTCGGCCAGCGACGCGATGTCGATGCCCCGCAGCTGCGCGACCACTTCGGCGATGCGCGGCAGCTCGCCGGGCTCGTTGCGGCCCTGTGCTTCGCCCGCCTCGCGCTGCGCCTGCGTGCGGTACAGCCAGTGCGGCTGGATGTCGGGCGCGTCGGTTTCCATCACCAGCGCGTCCATCGGCAAGGTGGCCGCGAGCCGGCGCAGCTGCAGCGCGCGCTCGAAGGTCACGGCGCCGCCGAAGCCCAGCTTCAGGCCGATCTCGATGCAGGCCTGCGCCTGCTGCTCGCTGCCGTTGAACGCGTGGGCGATGCCGTGCCAGGGCCGTCCACCCGCGGTCTGGCGCAGGTGCTTGAGCACCTTGTCGACCGAGCGCCGCACATGGATGAGCACGGGCAGCCCGTGCTTGCGCGCCAGTTGCAACTGAGTGTGAAAGAAGCGTTCCTGTCTATCGGCGTCCAGGCCTTCCACGAAGTAGTCAAGCCCGATCTCGCCGACCGCCACCAGGCGCGGATCGTCGCGCCGCGCGTGCAGCTCGTCGTCGAGCGTCTGCAGGTCCGCATCGCTCGCCTGCCCCGTGCACAGCGGGTGGATGCCCAGCGCGTAGGCGTCGCCCTGCGCGTGGGCCAGTTCGCGCACGGTGGCGAAGTTGAAGGCCGCCACCGCCGGAATGACGCACAGCACCACGCCCTGCGCCGCCGCGCGGGCGCGGATGACGGGCATCTCGGCACCGAATTCGGGCGCATCGAGGTGACAGTGGGTATCGACAAACGCAGCCATCGCGCGATGATGCCCGAAGGGATGCACAGGCGCGGAAAGCGTGCTACTGTGAACTCCTTCACGCGTCCTTTTTTGCCGGAGGTGCTCCGATGCGCAGGCCCGCTTTCTACAGCCGCTCGCCCCGCACGCTGCCGCCGGCCGCAGCACCGGCGGCCGGGTCGCCGGCGGATGCCGCGGCTGTGGCCGAGGCCGACGCCGTGCAAGCCCCACCGCCTCGCGCACGCTGGCAGCCCGGGCGCCGCGCCTTCGCACTGCTCACCGTCAGCTGCATCGCCATCGCCGCCGGCGGCGCCTTCTGGGCACCGCGCCAGGGCGCCAAGGCGCTCACGCAGAAAGACATCGACGCCGCCGTGCTGCGCACGCTGCAGACCGCCACCCTGCCCTCGCCCGCGGCCAAGGCCGCCGACATCGTGCGGCCCTCGGTGGTGCGCGTGGTCGGCTACGGCCCCGAGAAGGCCACGCCCGAAGCCAAGACCCAGAAGCGCGGCCGCAACATGGCCAAGGGCAAGCCGCCCGAAGCGCCCGCCGACGGCGGCACGCCGGGCGAGGTCGAGCGCGGCGTGGGCACGGGCGTGGTGATCGTCGACAAGGGCGTGATCCTCACCAACCTGCACGTGGTCGCCGGCGCCGAGAAGATCAAGGTCACCTTCGCCGACGGCCTGGAGGCCATCGCCGTCATCACCGGCGTGCAGCCCGAGAACGACCTGGCCGTGCTGCAGGCGCAGAAGATCCCGGACGACCTGATTCCCGCCGTGATGCGCTCCACCGCCGACCTGCGCTCCGGCGACCAGGTGGCGGCCGTGGGCTTTCCGTTCGGCATCGGTCCCTCGGTGTCGGCCGGCGTGGTGTCGGGCCTGAAGCGCTCCTTCCGCTCGCCCGAGGGCAAGCAGGAGCTGGGTAACCTGATCCAGTTCGACGCCGCCGCCAACCCCGGCAATTCGGGCGGGCCGCTCATCAACATGGACGGCGAGGTGCTGGGCATCGTCACCGCCATCCTCAACCCGACGCAGCAGCGCACCTTCATCGGCATCGGCTTCGCGGTGCCGATCGAGAACGCCGCTTCGGCGGCCGGCTCGCCGCCTTTCTGATTTCTTCGAAAGCCCTTCGCATGAGCACAGAAAACCCGACCTCGTCGACCTTTGCAACAGCCCCCGCCACCGCCGAGCTGATGGAGCAGATCCTCTACGAGGTGAAGCGCGTGGTCGTGGGGCAGGACCGCTTTCTCGAGCGCGTGATGGTCGCGATGCTCGCAGGCGGCCACCTGCTGGTCGAAGGCGTGCCGGGGCTGGCCAAGACGCTCACCATCAAGACGCTGGCCGACACCGTGCGCGGCCAGTTCAAGCGCATCCAGTTCACACCCGACCTGGTGCCGGCCGACCTCGTGGGCACGCGCATCTACAACCAGAAGACGGGCGAGTTCAGCACCTCGCTGGGCCCGGTGTTCGCCAACCTGCTGCTGGCCGACGAAATCAACCGCGCGCCGGCCAAGGTGCAAAGCGCGCTGCTCGAGGTGATGCAGGAGCGCCAGGTCACCATCGCCGGCGAAACGCACAAGGTGCCGCGCCCCTTTCTCGTGATGGCGACGCAGAACCCGATCGAGACCGAAGGCACCTACCCGCTGCCCGAGGCGCAGGTCGATCGTTTCATGATGAAGGTGATGGTCGACTACCCGAGCGACGAGGAAGAGTTCGTGATCGTGCAACGCGTGATCGGCCCGCCCGTCTCGGCCACGCCCGTCGCCACCACCGAACAGCTGGCCGAGCTGCAGGCCGAGGCGCGGCGCGTGTACGTCGACCCCTCGCTGATCCAGTACGCCGTCAAGCTCGTGTCGGCCACGCGCACGCCCGAGAAGCACGGCCTGAAGGACCTGCGCCGCTTCATCACCTTCGGCGCCAGCCCGCGGGCCAGCATCAGCCTGACCGAAGGCGCGCGCGCCCTGGCGCTGCTGCGCGGTCGCAGCTACGCGCTGCCCGAAGACATGAGCGCGCTGGTGCCCGACGTGCTGCGCCACCGCGTGACGCTCTCCTACGAAGGCCTGTCCGAAGGGCTCACGCCCGACGGGCTGATCGAGAAGATCATGAAGGCCGTCCCCGCTCCACCCAAACCTCTGGAACATGAAAAGCTGGTGGCGTAAGGCCCCCGAGGCCGCGAACGACGACCGGCTCGCGATCGAAGCCGGCGGGGCCGAACGCGCGCTGCGCCGGCTCGAATGGACCGTGATCCGCCGCCTCGACGGCCTGCTGCAGGGCGACTACCGCACGCTCATGCGCGGCACCGGCCTGGACCTGGCCGACCTGCGCGAGTACCAGCACCACGACGACGTGCGCCACATCGACTGGAACGTCACCGCGCGGCTGCAGACGCCGCACGTGCGCGTGTTCACCGAAGACCGCGAGATGGCCGCGTGGTTCGTGCTCGACCTGAGCCGCTCGGTCGATTTCGGCTCCGGCCTGAAGGCCAAGCGCGAGATTTCGGCCGGCTTCGTCGGCGTGCTCGCGCGGCTGCTCACGCGGCACGGCAACCGCGTCGGCGCGCTGGTCTACGGCCGCGACCTCGAGGCCGTGATCCCGCCGCGCACCGGCCGCCGCCATGTGCTGCACCTGCTGCACGCGATGGAAAAGCGCGCGAACCAGGCCGAGGCCGCGCCCGCGCAGAAGGGCATGACGCGCCTGGCCGACCTGCTGACCTCCGCCGCCTCGCTCATGCCGCGCCGCTCCACCGTGTTCGTCGTCTCAGACTTTCTCAGCGAGCCCGGCTGGGAGCGCCCGCTGGGCCAGCTGGTGCAGCGGCACGAAGTGATTGCCGTGCGCCTGTTCGATCCGCTCGAGCTCGAGCTGCCCGACCTCGGCCTGGTGCCGCTGCGCGACGCCGAGACCGGCGAGCAGCTGTGGGTCGACACCCATGACGCGGGGTTCCGCAAACGCTTCGCGCGGCTGGCCGCCGAGCGCGAGACCACCCTGCGCGAGTCGCTGGCCCGGGCCGGCGTCGACGCCCTCGAACTCTCGACCAACGACGACCTGGTCGAAGCCATCGTGCGATTCGCGGACCTGCGCAAGCGCCGGGTCCGCGGCGTCGCAGCGGGTGGCGGGAAGGCGGTGGTGGCGGCATGACATTCCTCTGGCCTCAATTCCTCTGGCTGCTGGCGGCCTTGCCGCTGCTGGTGCTCCTGTATGTCTGGCTGATCCGCCGCAAGAAGAAGATGGCGGTGCGCTACGCCAGCCTGTCGATCGTGCGCGAGGCCATGGGTCCGGGCCAGAGCCTGCGGCGCCACATCCCGCCGCTGCTGTTCCTGGTGGCCATCACCGCGATGCTGGTGGCGGCGGCGCGGCCGATGGCGGTGGTGGTGCTGCCGTCGAACCAGCAGACCATCATCCTGGCGATGGACGTGTCGGGCAGCATGCGCGCGGCCGACGTGCAGCCCAACCGGCTGGTGGCGGCGCAGGAGGCGGCCAAGAGCTTCATCAAGGACCTGCCGCGCCACGTGAAGGTGGGCATCGTCGCCTTCGCGGGCAGCGCGCAGGTGGCGCAGCTGCCCACCACCAACCACGACGACCTCGTGACGGCCATCGACAGCTTCCAGCTGCAGCGCGCCACGGCCACGGGCAACGCCATCGTGGTGTCGCTGGCCACGCTGTTCCCCGACGCGGGCATCGACATCTCGCAGTTCAGCGCCCCCAGCCGCCAGCGCGGCATCCCGATCGACCAGAACGAGAAGCAGCTCAAGGAGTTCACGCCCGTGGCGCCCGGCTCGTTCACCTCGGCCGCGATCATCATGCTGACCGACGGCCAGCGCACCACCGGCGTCGACCCGCTGGACGCCGCCAAGGCCGCGGCCGACCGCGGCGTGCGCATCTACACGGTGGGCGTGGGCACGGTCGACGGCGAAACCATCGGCTTCGAAGGCTGGTCGATGCGCGTGCGGCTGGACGAAGAAACGCTCAAGGCCATCGCGAACAAGACCAGCGCCGAGTACTTCTACGCCGGCACCGCGAGCGACCTGAAGAAGGTCTACGAGACGCTGAGCTCCAAGCTCACGGTCGAGAAGAAGGAAACCGAGATCTCCGCGTTGTTCGCGCTGGGCGCGGCGGTGCTCACGCTGCTGTCGGCGGGGCTGTCGCTGCTCTGGTTCAACCGGATTCTTTAGCGGCGTTTTCTTCCTGTGCCACGGCGGGCGGCAGCTTCACCGCCCCCACCCCGCCCAGGAACAGGTCGGCCACGATCGGTGCGATGGCCGCGTGGTCGAGCCGGCCGCCGGGCTTCATCCAGGTGAACATCCAGTTGATCATGCCGAACAGCAGCATGGTCAGCGGCTTGGCGAGCTCGTCGCTCGGCGCGCCGGGGCGCAGCGCCGACACGGCACGCGCAAAGCCCGCGACCACGGCGCGCTCCTGGTCGAGCACGCGCTCGCGGTCTTCGTCCTCGAGAAAGCGCACGTCGTCGGTCAGCACGCGGTGCGCGTCCTGCGCGCCGGCGTACTCCTCGACGATGCGGTAGATGAAGCGGCGCAGGCGCTCCTCGTCGGTGGACGGCTGGGCCTCTTCCTCGGCCACCAGCGCCGCCAGCTTCGAGACGTGCGTCTCGGCGATGCTGATGAGCAGGCTGCTCTTGTCCTTGTAGTAGTGGTAGAGCGTGGCCTTCGAGAGGTTGCAGGCCTCGGCGACCTGGTTCATCGAGGTCGCGGGGTAGCCGCGGCGGGCGAACAGCTGGGCGGCCTGCGCGAGGATCAGTTCGCGCTGGTCGTCGTAGGTGGCGGATCTTCCACGCGGCATCGGGTCTTCTTCCTGGGTTGTCTGTCGGTTGCTGGGTTGCAGCAGTCGCGATCTTGCATGAAGCCGCAGGGCTAGCCGCGGCGGGTGGCGATCAGGGATTTCACGTCGGTGGCGGGCAGGCGCGGACGGTCTTTTTCCACCTCGGCGAGCGGCGCCACCTCGTGCAGGCTGGCCAGGCTGCGCACCGTCAGCGCCTGGTAGGTCTGCGTGCCTTCGAGCTTCCAGGCGATCTCTTCGTCGCTGAGTTCGCGCCGCACCTTGGCCGGGATGCCCGCCGCGAGCGAACGCGCGGGCACCTTCATGCCGGCGGGCACGAAGGCGCAGGCCGCGACGATGGCTTTCTCGCCCACCTCGGCCTCGTCCATCACCACCGCGTTCATGCCCACCAGCGCGTCGCGCCGCACGATGCAGCTGTGCAGGATCGCGCCGTGGCCGATGTGGCCGTTGACCTCCACCACCGTGTCGTTGTCGGGAAAGCCGTGGATGCAGCAGTGGTCCTGTACGTTCGAGCCTTCCTGCAAGACGATGCGGCCGAAGTCGCCGCGCAGGCTGGCGCAGGGGCCGACATAACAGTTCGGGCCGACGATCACATCGCCGATCAGCACGGCCGTGGGATGCACGTAGGCGCTCGGGTCGACGACAGGAATCACGCCGTCGATGGAATAGCTGGGCATTCGGTCTCCTCGTTGTTTCGCGGGCTGCTCGGCCACGCCGGATTCATTCACACCTTCCTAGGGTTTGCCCTGAATGCACCCCGCTTGTGCCGGAATCAAGGTCGATCCTAAAATCAACCGAACGGTCGGTCAATAGTGTTTGACCTCCCGATCCGGCCCACACAGGATGAAAGAGACACGCATGACTGAGCCTTTGGTACTCATCAGCAACGCCGGCGCCGTCCGCACGCTGAGCCTGAACCGCCCCGCGGCGCTCAACAGCTTCACGACCGGGTTGCATGCCGAGTTGCTGGCCGCGCTCGAAGCCGCTGCCGCCGACAGCAGCGTGCGCTGCGTGGTGCTCACCGGCGCCGGCCGCGCCTTCTGCGCGGGGCAGGACCTGGCCGACCCGTCGGTCGCACCCGACCCCACGCCGGGCGCCGCGCCCAAGGACCTGGGCCACGTCATCTCTGCTTATTACGGCCCGCTGGTCGCACGCCTGCGCTCGATGCCGGTGCCGGTGGTTGCCGCCGTCAACGGCGTGGCGGCCGGCGCGGGCGCCAACCTCGCGCTGTGCTGCGACCTCGTCGTGGCGGGCCGCTCGGCCAGCTTCATCCAGGCCTTCACCAAGATCGGCCTCGTGCCCGACACCGGCGGCACCTGGCTGCTGCCGCGCCTCGTAGGCCCGGCGCGCGCGCTGGGCATCGCGATGCTGGGCGACAAGCTCCCGGCCGAAGACGCCGCGCGCATCGGCCTCATCTGGCAGTGCGTGGACGACGCGGCCTTGGCCGACACCGCCGCCGCGCTGGCGGCGCGCCTGGCCGGCATGCCCACGCGCGCGCTGGTCGCCACCCGCGAAGCGATGGCCGCCGCGCAAAACCTCGACCTGGGCGCGGCACTTGCCGAAGAAGCGCGCATCCAACGCGAGATGGGCAATGCCGACGACTACCGCGAAGGTGTCGAGGCTTTCCGCGCCAAGCGCGCCCCGGTGTTCAAGGACCGCTGAGATGACCGACGCTTCCCGCACCCCGCAACAGACCGCCGAGTTCGTGCGCGACGGCATGTTCGCGAACGACAACGCCAGCAAGGGCCTGGGCATGCGCATCGTGGAGGTCGGCCCCGGTCAGGCCACGCTCGAGATGCGCGTGCGCCCCGACATGCTCAACGGCCACGCCATCTGCCACGGCGGCTTCATGGCCACGCTGGCCGACTCCACCTTCGCCTTCGCCTGCAACTCGTACAACGAGCTGACCGTGGCCTCGGGCTTCGCCATCGACTTCCTCGCGCCGGCGCGCGAGGGCGACGTGCTCACCGCGCGCTGCTTCGAAGTCTCCAAGGCCGGCCGCACCGGCGTGTACGACACCGAAATCACCAACCAGCGCGGCGAGCGCATCGCGATGTTCCGCGGTCGCTCCTACACCGCCAAGGGCCGGCCGGCCGTCCCGGCCGCTTGAGGAGACACCCCACCATGACCGTGAAACGCCCCGCCCCCGGCGACCTCGAGCCGATCGAAACCGCCAGCCGCGACGAGATCGCCGCCCTGCAGCTCACGCGCCTGCGCGCCACGCTGCGCAACGCCTACGACAACGTGCCGCACTACCGCCAGGCCTTCGATGCCAAGGGCGTGCACCCCGACGACCTGAAGTCGCTGGCCGACCTGTCGAAATTCCCGTTCACGGTGAAGACCGACCTGCGCGACAACTACCCCTTCGGCATGTTCGCCGTGCCGCGCACGCAGGTCGCGCGCATCCACGCGTCGTCGGGCACCACCGGCAAGCCGACCGTGGTGGGCTACACGAAGAACGACATCGACACCTGGGCCGACCTCGTCGCGCGCTCCATCCGCGCAGCGGGCGGACGGCCCGGCGACATGATCCACGTCGCCTACGGCTACGGCCTGTTCACCGGCGGCCTGGGCGCGCACTACGGCGCCGAGCGCGCGGGCTGCACCGTCATCCCGATGTCGGGCGGCCAGACCGAGAAGCAGGTCCAGCTCATCCAGGACTTCAAGCCCGACATCATCATGGTCACGCCCAGCTACATGCAGGTGATCATCGAGCAGTTCGAGCGCCAGGGCCTCGATGCCAAAGACAGCTCGCTCAAGGTCGGCATCTTCGGCGCCGAGCCGTGGACCGAAGCCATGCGCCGCGACATCGAGACGCGCGCCGGCATCGACGCCGTCGACATCTACGGCCTCTCCGAAGTGATGGGCCCGGGCGTGGCCAGCGAATGCGTCGAGAGCAAGGACGGCCCGGTGATCTGGGAAGACCACTTCTACCCCGAGATCATCGACCCCGAGACCGGCGAGCTGAAGGCCGACAGCGAAGAAGGCGAACTGGTCTTCACCTCGCTGAGCAAGGAGGCCATGCCGATCGTGCGCTACCGCACGCGCGACCTCACGCGCCTGCTGCCGCCCACCTCGCGCGCGTTCCGCCGCATGGGCAAGATCGTCGGGCGCAGCGACGACATGATGATCATCCGCGGCGTGAACGTCTTCCCCACGCAGGTGGAAGAGATCGTGCTCGCGCACAGCGCCCTCACCGGCCTGTACCAGGTGCGCGTGAGCCGCGAAGGCCTGCTCGACCAGGTCGAAGTGCACTGCGAACTCACGCCGCACGAAGCCGCCGCGGCCGACCGCAACGCCATCTCCGAATGGGTTCAGCACCGCGTGAAGACGCTCATCGGCATCTCCACCCGCGTGGTCGTGCACGGCCCCGACGAAATGGAACGCACGCAGACCGGCAAGGCCCGGCGCGTCGTCGACACGCGCCCGCGCTGAGCCGCCCGCGCGCCCCCACACACCGCACCGAAAGGACACGCACATGTACACCCAGGCCATGGACACGATGGGCAAGGACGCAGGCGACGGCAAGCAGAAGGCCGTGCGCTCCGCCGACGAGCTGCGTCTCGAGGAACGCTTCGACGCGCGCATCGACGCCGGCGACTTCATCGAGGCGAAAGACTGGATGCCCGAGCACTACCGCAAGACGCTGGTGCGCCAGATCAGCCAGCACGCGCATTCGGAAATCGTCGGCATGCTGCCCGAGGGCAACTGGATCAGCCGCGCGCCCACGCTCAAGCGCAAGGCCATCCTCTTGGCCAAGGTGCAGGATGAGGGCGGCCACGGCCTGTACCTGTACGCCGCCGCCGAAACGCTGGGCACCTCGCGCGACCAGATGTTCGACGCGCTGCACACGGGCAAGGCCAAGTACAGCTCGATCTTCAACTACCCCACGCTCAGCTGGGCCGACATGGGCACCATCGGCTGGCTGGTCGATGGCGCGGCCATCATGAACCAGGTGCCGATCTGCCGCTGCTCGTACGCGCCGTATGCGCGCGCCATGATCCGCATCTGCCGCGAGGAAAGCTTTCACCAGCGCCAGGGCTACGAAGCACTGCTGACGATGATGAAGCAGGGCACCGACGCGCAGAAGGCAATGGTGCAAGACGCGGTCAACCGCTGGTGGTGGCCCTCGATCATGATGTTCGGCCCGCCCGACGACCAGTCGCCCAACTCGGCGCAGTCGATGCGCTGGGGCATCAAGCGCTTCAGCAACGACGAGCTGCGCCAGAAGTTCATCGACGCCACCGTCGAACAGGCCGCGATCCTCGGCGTGACGCTGCCCGACCCCGACCTCAAGTGGAACGAAGAACGCCAGTCGCACGACTTCGGCGTCATCGACTGGAGCGAATTCTGGCGCGTGATCGCCGGCGACGGCCCCTGCAATCGCGAACGCCTGCAGGCCCGCGTCGATGCCTGGGACGACGGCGCCTGGGTGCGCGAAGCCGCAATGGCCCACGCCAACAAACAACCGATGAAGGAAGCAGCATGAGCACCGAAATGAAGCAAGAGTGGCCCCTGTGGGAAGTGTTCGTGCGCAGCAAGGCCGGCCTGGACCACAAGCACTGCGGCAGCCTGCACGCGGCCGACCCGAAGATGGCGATCCAGATGGCGCGCGACGTCTACACGCGCCGCCAGGAAGGCAGCAGCATCTGGGTGGTGCGCTCCGACCAGATCGTGGCCAGCGACCCGGGCGACAAGGACATGTTCTTCGACCCGGCCGAAGACAAGGTGTACCGCCACCCCACCTTCTACGCGCTGCCCAAGTCCGTGGACCACATGTGAGCCAGGAACGGCACGCCATGCAAGCCTCGATCGAACTGAACCGCACGCCCGCCGTGCACTACCTGCTGCGCATCGGCGACACCTGCCTGGTGCTCGCGCAGCGCCTGGGCGAATGGTGCGGCCACGCACCGGTGCTCGAAGAAGACATCGCGATGGCCAACATCGCGCTCGACCTCGTCGGCCAGGCCCGCGCGGTGCTCACGCATGCCGGCCAGCTCGAAGGCGCCGGTCGTGCGCACGACGAAGACCAGCTCGCCTACCTGCGCGACGAGCGCGACTACTTCAACCTCACGCTGGTCGAGCTGCCGCGCGGCGACTTCGCCTTTGCCGTGCTGCGCAACACCATGGTCGCCACGCTGCTCAAGCTGCTGTGGCAGCGCCTGGCCGCATCGAGCGACGCCGAGGTGGCCGCCATCGCCGGCAAGGCGCTGAAGGAAGCGCGCTACCACCAGCAGCACTCGGCCGACTGGGTCGTGCGCCTGGGCGACGGCACCGACGAATCGCGCCGCCGCACCGAGAAGGCGCTCAAGCAGCTGTGGCTCTACGTGCCCGAGCTGTTCGACAGCGACGACGTCGATGCACAGGCCAGCGCCAGCGGCCTCGGCCCGGCCTGGAGCGAACTGCGCGGGCCCTGGCTCGCCGAGATGCAGCAGGTGCTCGACGCCGCCGGCCTCGCCATGCCGAAGGAAGCCGCGTTCCGCAGCACCGGCAAGCACGGCGTGCACAGCGAGCACATGGGCTACATCCTGGCCGAGATGCAGCACCTGCAGCGCAGCTTCCCTGGAGGCGTGTGGTGACGAACGCCCTGGCGTCGCGTGTCGATGCGGCGTGGGCCGTGCTGCACACCGTGCCCGACCCCGAGGTGCCGGCCGTGTCGGTCTGCGACCTGGGCATCGTGCGCGAGGTGATCGAACACGACGACGGCCTCGAGATCGTGCTCACGCCAACGTACTCCGGCTGCCCCGCGACGGAAGCCATCGAGCACGACGTGCTGGCCGCCATCGAGAACGCGGGCCTGGGCCGCGCGCGCGCCACGCTGCGCCGCGCACCCGCCTGGACCAGCGACTGGATCAGCGACGAAGGCCGCGACAAGCTCAAGGCCTACGGCATCGCGCCGCCCGCGCACCTAACGCCCGAGCAGGCCTCCAACACCGCCATGCCGATCAAGCTCTTCGGCCGCATGGCCGGCGAGCGCATCGCCTGCCCGCGCTGCGCCAGCGAGCGCACCGAGCGGCTGTCTGCTTTCGGCTCCACGGCGTGCAAGGCCCTGTACCGCTGCATGGCCTGCCGCGAACCCTTCGAACATTTCAAGCCTATCTGAGGCACGCCCACGATGAGCACCCTCTTCCACCCCCTGCGCGTGAAGGCCATCGAGCCCGACACGCACGAGGCCGTCATCGTCTCGTTCGAGGTGCCGCCGGCGCTGCGCGAAGTCTTCGGCTTCACGCAGGGCCAGTACCTCACGCTGCGCCATGACATCGACGGCCAGGACCTGCGCCGTTCCTATTCGATCTGCGCCGGCCTCGACGACGGCGAGCTGCGCGTCGGCGTACGCAAGGTGCGCGGCGGCGTGTTCTCCAACTGGATCAACGCCCACCTGCAACCCGGCGACAGCCTGCAGGTGATGGCGCCGCAAGGCCGCTTCTTCGTTCCCATCGAGCCCGAGGCCTCGCGCCACCACGTCGGCATCGCCGGCGGCAGCGGCATCACGCCGATCCTGTCGATCATGAAGACCGTGCTGGCGCGCGAGCCCAAGAGCCGCTTCACGCTGATCTACGGCAACCGCCAGCTGCAGTCCACGATGTTCAAGGAAGAGATCGAGGACCTGAAGAACCGCTACATGACGCGGCTCGTGCTGCAGCACGTGTTCTCCGACGAGCACACCGATTCGCCGCTGGGCTTCGGCGTGATGAACCGCGAGAAGATCGGCGAGTTCCTGGCCTCGGTGGTGCCCGCCGCGCAGATCGACCACGTGTACGTGTGCGGCCCGTTCCAGATGAACGACGAGGCCGAGGCCGCGCTGCTCGCCGCGGGCGTGCCCGAAGACCGCATCCACATCGAGCGCTTCGGCGTCGCGCTGCCCTCGGCCAGCCAGGTCGGCGCGGTGGTGCACGAGGCGCAGCCGGGCGACGCCAAGCAGGCGCGCGTGACCATCGTGCGCGACGGCCTGCAGCGCGAGATCACCTACACCGAGGGCCAGCCCAGCATCCTCGATGCGGCGTCGGCGGCCGGGCTCGAGGTGCCGTTCTCGTGCACCTCGGGCGTGTGCGGCACCTGCCGCGCGAAGTGCGTGGACGGGGAAGTCCGCATGGAAAGAAACTTCGCTCTCGACAAGAATGAGGTGGCCGCGGGATTCGTGCTGACCTGCCAGGCCCACCCCCTGACCGAACGCGTCACGCTGTCCTTCGACGAGCGTTGAACGCACGGCTTTTCCCTCGGCCTTTCCCCTTTCAACCCGGAGACAAACCAACCATGAAATTCTTCAAGCCCCTGCTGATCGCCGCCCTGTGCGCCACGGCCCTCTCGGCCTGGGCCGACGTCAACGTCGGCGTGACCATCTCGGCCACCGGGCCGGCGGCGTCGCTCGGCATTCCCGAGAAGAACACCATCGCGCTGATGCCCAAGACGATCGGCGGGCAGAAGATCAACTACATCGTGCTGGACGATGCCTCCGACACCACGGCCGCCGTGAACAACACGCGCAAGCTGATCGCCGAGAACAAGGTCGACGTGATCCTGGGCTCGACCACCACGCCGGCCTCGCTCGCGATGATCGACGTGGCCAGCGAAGCGCAGACGCCGATGATCTCGGTGGCCGCCTCGGCCCGCATCATCGAGCCGATGGACGCCAAGAAGAAGTGGGTCTTCAAGACGCCGCAGAACGACATCATGATGTCGCTGGCCATCGCCGAGCACATGGCCGCCAACGGCGTGAAGACGGTCGGCTTCATCGGTTTCTCCGACGCGTACGGCGAAGGCTGGTCGCAGGAATTCGCCAAAGCCGCCGACCTGAAGAAGATCAAGATCGTGGCCAACGAGCGCTATGCGCGCTCCGACACCTCGGTCACCGGCCAGGCGCTGAAGCTCATGTCGGCCAAGCCCGACGCGGTGCTGGTCGCCGGCTCCGGCACGCCGGCCGCGCTGCCGCAGAAGACGCTCAAGGAGCGCGGCTACACCGGCAAGATGTACCAGACGCACGGCGTGGCCAACGCCGACTTCCTGCGCGTGGGCGGCAAGGACGTGGACGGCACCTTCCTGCCGGCCGGCCCGGTGCTCGTGGCCGACCAGCTGCCCGCCAGCAACCCGGTGAAGAAGTCTGCGCTCGCCTACGTCGCCGCCTATGAAGCCGCCTATGGCAAGGGCACGGTCTCGACCTTCGGCGCGCACGCCTGGGACGCGGGCCTGTTGATGAGCTCGGCCGTGCCGGTCGCGCTGAAGAAGGCCCAGCCGGGCACGCCCGAGTTCCGCGCCGCGCTGCGCGATGCGCTCGAGCAGACCAAGGACGTGTCGGGCGCGCACGGCGTGTTCAACATGACCGCGGCCGACCACCTGGGCCTGGACCAGCGCGCGCGCGTGATGGTGAAGATCGAAAACGGCGCCTGGAAATTCCAGCCCTGAAGCACTGAACTCGCCCCCAGGCTTCGCGCACTTCGTGTCGCTTCTCCAACCCCCTACCGGGGGCAACACCTGAGGCCCGGCAAAGCCGGTTCCTCGGTGTTCCTGATCTGAATCACGGGCGACGCCCGAAGGTTGTTTTATGGACTTGCAGATTGCCCTGTTGCTGGGGCAGGACGGCATCGTGAACGGCGCGGTCTACGGACTGATGGCGCTCGCGCTGGTGCTGGTGTTTTCGGTCACGCGCGTGATCTTCATCCCGCAGGGCGAGTTCGTCGCCTTCGGTGCGCTCTCGATGGCGGCGCTGCAGGGCGGGCGCACGCCGGCCACGCTGTGGCTGCTGGTGGCGCTGGGCGTCATGGCGCTGGCCGTGGAGGTGTGGCGCTGGAAGCGCGGCGCGACCATCGACTGGCGCTCGGCCTTCACCTGGTGCGTGGCCTTCCCCGCGATCGCCGCGGTGCTGGTGCTGGGCCTCAAGCCCACGTCGATGACGATGCAGGCGGTCACCACGCTGGTGCTGATCGCGCCGCTGGGGCCGTTGCTCTATCGCCTGGCCTACCGCCCGCTGGCCGATGCCACGGTGCTGATGCTGCTGATCGTCTCGGTCGCGCTGCACGGCGTGCTGGTCGGCCTGGGCCTGTTCTTCTTCGGTGCCGAAGGTTCGCGCACCACGCCGTTCTCCGACGTGCGCTTCGATATCGGCGGCATCCCCGTGAGCGGGCAATCGCTCGTCGTGGTGGGCGTCACGCTGCTGCTGGTGATCGCCATGTTCTGGTTCTTCGGCCGCTCCATGGTCGGCAAGGCGCTGCGCGCCACGGCCATCAACCGCGTGGGTGCGCGGCTCTCGGGCATTCCCACCGAGCTGTCGGGCGACCTGAGCTTCGCGCTCGCGGCACTCATCGGCGCGGTGTCGGGCCTGCTGATCGCACCGATCACCACGGTCTACTACGACACCGGTTTTCTCATCGGCCTGAAGGGCTTCGTGGCCGCCATCGTCGGCGGGCTCGCGAGCTACCCGCTGGCGCTCGCGGGCGCGCTGCTGGTCGGCCTGCTGGAGGCCTTCTCTTCGTTCTGGGCCAGCGCGTACAAGGAAGTGCTGGTGTTCACTTTGATCATTCCGGTGCTGTGGTGGCGTTCGCTGCGCAGCCACCACGTGGAGGACGAGGAATGAGCGCGCCGTCGACTTCATCTTCGCCCGCCACCGCCGCGCACGCCGGCCGTCCGCTGGTCACGCCGCGCACGCTCACGCTGGTGTGCATCGTGGCGCTCGCGCTGGCCTGGGGCTGGCTGCCCGACTTCACGGTCGCGGTGCTCAGCAACATCGGCCTGTACGCACTGGTGGCCGCCGGGCTGGTCATGCTGACCGGCGTGGGCGGCATGACCTCCTTCGGCCAGGCCGCGTTCGTCGGCATGGGCGCGTATGCCACCGCGTGGATCTGCACCTCGCCCACGGCCGCGGGCTGGCTCGGCGGCATCGCCGGTTCGGCGCTGGTGCCGTGGCTCGGCCTGCTGCTCGGGCTGGTGCTGACCTTCGCGCTGGCCTGGGCGCTCGGCGCGGTCACGCTCAAGCTGTCGGGCCACTACCTGCCGCTGTGCACCATCGCCTGGGGCCTGAGCCTGTACTTCCTGCTCGGCAACATGGAGTTCCTGGGCGGCCAGACCGGCATCACGGGCGTGCCGCCGCTGGTGGTCGCAGGCGTCTCGCTGGCCTCGCCGCGCGCGCTCGGCGTGGTGATCTGGGCCGTGCTGCTGCTGGCGCTGTGGGCGCTGCACAACCTGCTCGACTCGCGCGAAGGCCGCGCCATCCGCGCGCTCAAGGGCGGCCGGCTCATGGCCGAATCGATGGGCGTCGACACGGCGCGCCACCGCATCAAGCTGTTCGTGCTGGCCGCGCTGCTGGCGGCGGTGTCGGGCTGGCTCTACGCGCACATGCAGCGCTTCGTGAACCCGACGCCCTTCAACCTCAACATCGGCATCGAGATGCTGTTCATGGCGGTGGTCGGCGGCGCGGGCCACCTGTGGGGCGCGGTGCTCGGCGCCACGCTGATCACGCTGCTGAAGGAGAAGCTGCAGGACATCCTGCCCGCGCTGCTGGGCACCAGCGGCAACTTCGAGGTGGTGGTGTTCGGCCTGCTGATGCTGTTCGTGCTGCAGCGTTTTGCCGACGGCCTGTGGCCCACGCTGGCGCGGCTCGTGAGCCGCTGGGTGCGGCCGGTGGCCAAGGTGCCCGCAGCCAACGCAGCCGCACCGGCGGCGCAGCTCGCACAGCGCGTGCTGCCGGCGGCGGGCACGCTGCTCTTGCAGGCCGACGCGGTCAGCAAGCGCTTCGGCGGCCTCATCGCCAACAACGACATCTCGATGACGCTGAAGGCCGGCGAGATCCACGCGCTCATCGGACCGAACGGCGCGGGCAAGAGCACCTTCTTCAACATGATCTCGGGCGTGGACGACCCCAGTTCGGGCCAAGTGCGGCTCGAAGGCGACGCCATGTCGGGCCGCCCCTCGCGCGCCTTCGCGGCGCGCGGCCTGGGTCGCACCTTCCAGCACGTGCGCCTGCTGGGCCAGCGCAGCGTGGTCGAGAACGTGGCGCTCGGTGCGCACCTGCGCGCCAGGCGTGGCTGGCTCGCGGCGATGCTGCGGCTGGACCGCGCCGAAGAGGCCGCTCTGATGGCCGAGGCCCGCAAGCAGATCGAGCGCTGCGGCCTGGGCGCGCACGCCGACACGCCGGCCGCCTCGCTCTCGCTGGGGCAGCAGCGCGTGGTCGAGATCGCACGCGCGCTCGCCGGCCAGCCCTCGGTGCTGCTGCTGGACGAACCCGCCGCCGGCCTGCGCCATCTTGAAAAGCGCGCGCTGTCGGAGCTGCTGGGCCAGCTGCGTGCCGAAGGCCTGGGCATCCTCGTGGTGGAGCACGACATGGAGTTCGTGATGAACCTCGCCGACCGCATCACCGTGCTCGAGTTCGGCACCGTGATCGCCACCGGCACGCCGGCCGAAGTGCAGGCCAACCCGCGCGTGCTCGAGGCCTACCTCGGTGGCGCCGACGACGAACTGCTGGAAGACGCCCGATGAGCCACCCCATTCTTCAACTGGAAGACTTCTGCGTCGCCTACCGCACCGTCGAGGCGGTGCACAGCGTGCGCCTGCACGTGAACGAGGGCGAGATCGTCACCGTGATCGGCCCCAACGGCGCCGGCAAGACCACGCTGCTGTGCGCGGCCATGGGCCTGCTGCAGTCGACCGGCAAGCTGTCGCTCGACGGCGAGCGCATCGCGCGCCCCGGCGTCGAGACCATGGTGGCGCGCGGCGTGGCGCTGGTGCCCGAGCGACGCGAGCTGTTCGGCGAAATGTCGGTCGAAGACAACCTGCTGCTCGGCGGCTTCTACCAGTGGCGCAAGGGCCAGCGCGACCAGCGCGCGCGCATGGACGAGATCTTCGAGATCTTTCCGCGCCTGAAGGAGCGCCGTCCGCAGATGGCCTCCACGCTCTCGGGCGGCGAGCGCCAGATGCTGGCCATCGGCCGCGCGCTCATGGCACGCCCGCGCCTGCTGATGCTCGACGAACCTTCGCTGGGCCTGGCCCCGCTGGTGGTGCGCGAGGTGCTGCGCGTGGTGTCGCAGCTGCGCAAGCACGGCGTCTCGGTGCTGCTGGTGGAACAGAACGCCCGCGCCGCGCTGCAGGTGGCCGACCGCGCCTATGTGCTCGAAATGGGCGCCGTGGCGCTCGAAGGCAATGCCGGCGATCTGCTGCACGACCAGCGAATCATCGATACCTACCTGGGCATCGGCAACAAGAAATGACCCCCGCGCAGCGCGCGCACCGCGCCGCTGCGCCTTCCCTCTTCAAAGGACACGCGCCATGACCACCCTTCAAAGCTACATCGCCGGCCGCTGGATCGGCCAGCAAGCCGCGCAATCGCTGCGCAGCGCCGTCAACGGCCAGGCCGTGGCGAGCACGCACGCCGAGGCCATCGACTTCGCCGAGGCGCTGGCGCACGCGCGCCGCGTCGGCATCCCCGCACTCATGAAGCTCGACTTCCAGCAGCGCGCCGAGCGCCTGAAGGCGCTGGCCAAGTACCTGGCCGCGAACAAGGAAGCGCTGTATGCCGTGTCGGCTCACACGGGCGCCACGCGCGCCGACGGCTGGATCGACATCGAGGGCGGCGCCGGCACGCTCAGCGCCTACGCCAGCATCGGCACCAACGAGCTGCCCTCGGGCAACCTCGTGCACGAAGGCCCGGCCTTCCCGCTGGGCAAGAAGGGCGGCTTCGCGGGCACGCACATCCTGGTGCCGCGCGGCGGCGTGGCGGTGCACATCAACGCCTTCAACTTCCCGGTGTGGGGCCTGCTCGAGAAGTTCGCGCCCAGCTTCCTGGCGGGCATGCCCTGCATCGGCAAGCCGGCCACGGCCACCAGCTACCTCACCGAGGCCCTGATGAAGCTCATCGTGCAGTCGGGCATCCTGCCCGAAGGCAGCCTGCAGCTCGTGATCGGCAGCACGGGCGACCTGCTCGACCGCCTCGAAGGGCCCGACGTGGTCACCTTCACCGGTTCGGCCGACACCGCCGCCAAGCTGCGCGTGAACGCGAACCTGGTGCGCCAGTCGATCCCGTTCAACGCCGAGGCCGACTCGCTGAACTGCGCGATCCTCGCGCCCGACGTGACGCCCGACGACGAGGAGTTCGATCTCTTCGTGAAGGAAGTGGCGCGCGAGATGACGATCAAGGCCGGCCAGAAGTGCACCGCCATCCGCCGCGCGATCGTGCCGCGCCAGCACCTCGATGCGGTGGCCGAGAAGCTGCGCGCGCGCCTGGCCAAGACCGTCATCGGCGACCCCTCGCGCGAAGACGTGCGCATGGGCGCCCTCGCTTCGCGCGACCAGCAGGCCGACGTGGCCGAGCGCGTCGCCACGCTGCTGCAGGGCGCGGAGCTGGTGTACGGCGAACGCGACGGCTTCGCGCCCGTGGGCGACGGTGTGGGCGAAGGCGCGTTCTTCGCGCCCACGCTGCTCTTGAGCCGCAAGCCGCTCGAACACGATGCGGCGCACGACGTCGAGGCCTTCGGCCCCGTCAGCACGCTCATGCCTTACGACGGCATCGACGAAGCGCTGGCGCTGGCCGCGCGCGGCAAGGGCAGCCTCGTGGGCACGCTGGTCACGCGCGACCCGGCCATTGCGGCCAAGGCCATTCCGGTGGCTGCCGCCTGGCACGGCCGCCTGCTGGTGCTCGACCGCGAGGCCGCCGCCGAATCGACCGGCCACGGCTCGCCGCTGCCGGTGCTCAAGCACGGCGGCCCGGGCCGCGCGGGCGGCGGCGAAGAGCTCGGCGGCCTGCGCGCCGTGAAGCACTACCTGCAGCGCGCCGCGCTGCAGGGCTCGCCCACCATGCTCGCGGCCGTGACCGGCGAGCACGTGCGCGGCGCCGCGCTGCGCGAGAGCGAGGTGCACCCCTTCCGCCGCTACTTCGAAGAACTGCGCATCGGCGACTCGCTGCTCACGCACCGCCGCACCGTGGGCGAGGCCGACATCGTCGCCTTCGGCGGCATCTCGGGCGACTACTTCTACATGCACTTCGACGAAGAGGCGGCCAAGGCCTCGCCCTTCGGCAAGCGCATCGCGCACGGCTATTTCGTGCTGTCGGCGGCCGCGGGCCTGTTCGTCTCGCCCTCGCCCGGCCCGGTGCTGGCCAACTACGGCCTGGACACGCTGCGCTTCGTCAAGCCCGTGGGCATCGGCGACACCATCCAGGCGCGCCTGACCTGCAAGCGCAAGATCGACCGCAACAAGAAGGACGCGAGCGGCCAGGGCCAGGGCGTGGTGGCCTGGGACGTGGAGGTGACCAACCAGCTGGGCGAGTTGGTCGCGAGCTACGATATCCTGACGCTCGTCTCCAAGAAACCCACCACCACCTAAGCTCCACCTGATGTTCGATCTCACAGGAAAAGTCGCGCTCGTCACCGGCGGCAACGGCGGCATCGGCCTCGGCATGGCGCAGGGCCTCGCCAAAGCCGGCGCCCGCGTCATCATCGCGGCGCGCAATGCGCAGAAGTCGGCCGCCGCGGTCGAATCGCTGAAGGCATTGGGCAGCGACAGCTTCGCGCTCGCGCTCGACGTGACCGACGAAGCCTCGGTGCAGAAGGCCTTCGACGAGGTCGCCGCGCGCTGCGGCCGGCTCGACATCCTCGTGAACAACGCCGGCACCACGGTGCGCAAGCCGGTCGACCAGCTCGCGCTGGCCGAGTGGCACCAGGTGATGGACACCAACCTCACCAGCGCCTTCCTGTGCAGCCGCGCCGCGCACCCGCACCTCAAGGCCGCGGGCGGCGGCAAGATCATCAACATCGGCTCGATGATGTCGATCTTCGGCGCGCCCTACGCGCCGGCCTACGCCGCGAGCAAGGCCGGCATCGTGCAGCTCACCAAGTCGACCGCGCTCTCGTGGGCGGTCGACCAGATCCAGGTCAACGCCATCCTTCCGGGCTGGTTCGAGACCGAGCTGACCGACGGTGCGCGCAACCAGATCCCGGGCCTGTACGAGCGCGTGAAGACGCGTGCCGCCGCCGGCCGCTGGGGGCAGCCCTCGGACATCGCAGGCACCGCCGTGTTCCTGGCCAGCGCCGCCTCCGACTACGTGACCGGCACCGCCATCCCGGTCGACGGCGGGTTTTCGATCTCCGGCTGAGTCTTGCGGGCCGTGTAAATTCGGCCGCCATGCTCCTCTGGTTCCAGCTCTTTCTTTTCGTCGCCGGCACGGCCGCGCTGCTGTACGTGTCGCGCGGGCCGCTGAGCCAGCCCGGCTCGCACGGCTTCTACCGCTTCTTCGCGTGGGAATGCATGCTGGTGCTGATCGTGCTGAACCTGCCGGTGTGGCATGTCGATCCGCTCTCGTTCACGCAGCTGCTCTCGTGCGTGCTGCTGGCGCTGTCGATCTGGCTGCCGATCCACGCGGTGCGGCTGCTCAAGGCGCAGGGCAAGCCGAGCGAGGCGCGCAACGACGACCCGGCCCTGTACGGCTTTGAAAAGACCTCGGCGCTGGTGACCACCGGCGCCTTCCGCTACATCCGCCACCCGATGTACACGGCGCTGATGCTGCTGGCCTGGGGCGCGTTCCTCAAGCAGTTCACCTGGCTCACGCTGGCGCTCGTGCTGATGGCCACGCTGTTCCTCTTCCTGACGGCGCTGCGCGACGAGAAGGAATGCCTCGCGCATTTCGGCGACACCTACCGCGACTACATGCGCGGCACGCGGCGCTTCATTCCTTTCGTGCTGTAGCGCTGCCTGGCGCTTCGGGCGCGCCCTCTTCTTTCCTCGCGCCCCACCAGGCCGCGAGCACCAGCCCGCCCTTGCGCACCAGCAGCACCGCCATGACCACGAGCACGGCCCGCGAGGCCACGTAGCCCGCGATGCCGAGCAGTGTCGAGGGCAGCGGCTTGGACGCCCAGAAGATGACCCAGGCCGCCAGGCCAGCCATCGCCAGCCCGCCGACGACCAGCATCACGCCACCCACCATCCACGTGAGGATCGCGAGCCGCGCGGCCAGGCCGGTCAGGCGGTCGGCGCCGGGCCAGTCGCGCCAGGTCCACAGCGCGGCCAGGCCCAGCGACCCCATCATGGCCGCCAGCAGGCCCATGAGGCTGTAGCCGACCACGGTGATGATCTGGTTCAGGTCCGGCATGCAGGCTACGGCGTCAAACGCGGCAGCGGACGCGCATCGACCGCTTCGCCGTCGACGATGAAGTGCCCGCCCGCCACGTGGTGCAGCGTGCGCAGTTCGTCGTGGCCCTCGAAATGCCAGCGACCTTCGGAGAACACGCGCGCATCAGCCTGCGCCGCGATCACCTCGCCCAGGAACAGGTCGTAGCGCTGCTGGATCGGCGGCTCGGGCAACAGCCGGCATTCGAGCCAGGCCGCGCAGCCCTCAAGCAGCGGCGTGCCGGTGGCGTCGCCCGCGAAGGTCGCGAGGCCGTAGGCGGCGAACTTGTCGCTGCCGTCGCGCTCGGCGATCTCGCGGCCCGAGCTGTTGCCCAGGGCCTCGGTCAGGTCGAGCTGCGCGCGCGTGGGCACCTGCAGCGCGAAGGTGCCCGCGCCTTCGAGCAGCACGCGCGTCCAGGTGCTCTTGTCGAGCACGACCGCCACCTTGGGCGGATCGAAGTCCAGCGGCATGGCCCAGGCCGCGGCCATGATGTTGCGCCGCCCGTCGTGCGCGGCGCTCACGAGGACGGTGGGTCCGTGGTTCAGGAGACGGTAGGCCTTGTTCAACGGAACCGGCCGGCGGTGAGAGGCGTTCATGCGCGTGGGGCCCGCGAAAGCGAGCCCGGAGGATGGCGGCCCGCCAGCCTACCAGCAGGCGCCGGGCTGCTCAAACGCCCGGCTGTTGCCCGTCACGCCGCATAGGCGTCGCACAGCGCGAGATACTCGTCGCCCGAAATCTCCAGCGCCGTCGCGCGGCGCAGCACGCGGGCCTTCGGCTTGGGCAGGTCGGTCTTGATCTGGATCTGCTTGCCGATGGGAATGCCCATGTAGTCCTGGTTGACCCAGGTGTTCTCGACGATGTTGTGCCACGGCAGCAGCAGGCCGTTCTCGAAGGTCAGGCCCTGGCGGCCAATGACGAAGGCGGGCGTTGCGATGTTGGCCAGCGTACGGATGCACTTGACGGCCAGCCAAGCGGCCAGCAGGCCGAAGCCCGCTGCGATGAGGATGCCGATGTTCTTGTCCTGCGCGCGGATGCACAGCACGGCGAGCACGACCGCCACCACCACCCAGAGCGTGGCACCGGCGATCAGCCGCGTGCGGGAATAGAAGACGGGGCGGTCCTGGCGGGTTTTTTCCTGTTGGCTGGCGGAGCTGTAGATTTCCATTTTGGAGTCGCTGTACTTTGGAGATTGAAGAAAGAAAAAGAAGAAAGCTCACGCCGACGGCAGGCGTTGCATGAGGCAGCTCATCAGCACCGGTTCGTTGTCGATCTTCGAGCGATCGATCTTGCGGGTCTTGCCGTTGGCGACGATGAGCAGGTGCTCGTCGACGTCCATGGCTTCGGCATCGGACTGCGTGCGGATCGTGTCGATGCTCGACCACGCGATGAGCTGGCCCTTGTGCACCAGCCCTTCGGCATTGAGGGCCAGCGCGCCGAAGGGCACGGTGTCGCCCGCATGCAGGCGCCGCTCGACGTCGTGTCGCAGCACTTCGCCCACGGCCTCTTCCACTTCGGCGACGAGCGCATACGGGTCGTCCCACAGGTCGAGCCGCAGGCGCAGCGTCTGGCCATCGCGGGTGGTGAGCAGCAGGTGGTTGCGGTTGTGGCGATGGCGCAGTCGCGTCACGTCGGCGAAGGCAACGGTCTGCGTGCCCAGCTGCAGGCCGTGCGCGGTCAGCGTCAGCACCTGCGGGGTGCGCAGCCACGCGAAGAAGTCGCTGCCCTTCCAGCCGATCAGGTAGATCGCCGCCGGGATCGCCAGCACCAGCACGAAGAAGGCGCCCTTGTAGCGCACGAAGTCCGGCGTGATGAGGTACGGAAGGATGTAGATCTTGGCCGGCACCAGCACCATGGCGCAGAAGACATAGATCGCGGCCAGGCCGGCCAGCACACAGTAGAACGCGTAGCGCGGAAAGATGCGGTCGTGACGAAGGGGCATGTGAAGCAAGTACCCAATGCGTCGACAACGGGCGTGATGGCGTGGAGCTGAATTGCGCGCACGACCATACCAGCGGGAAGCGTCGCTCTCGAGGCTTCGCATGCGTTAACGCATCTTTTTTTTGAGCCGAGAACGCCCGCCGAGCAACCGGTTAACCGAGAAGCTTTAAGTTTGATGCCCGCTTCGACACAAGCGCTGCTTAAGCATTCATGGCAACTCTGCAAGCAACGCGCGGTGTGCGATGCGCACCCGCGCAATCAGCGCGGCACCGTCGCCTGCCGCCTGAACTCGCTCGGGCTGCCGCCCGTGTGCGCGCGGAACACGCGGCTGAAGTGCGAGAGGTTGCCGAAGCCCGCGCCCAGTGCGATGTCGGTGATGGAGCGCGCGGCGTTCGCGGGGTCGATCAGGTCGCGGATGCTGGCCGCCAGCCGCTGGTGCTGGATGTAGCCGGTGAGCGTGTCGTCGTCGCCCGCGAAGGCCTGGTGCAGCAGGCGCTTGCTGCAACGCAGCGCCAGCGCCATGCCGTCGATCGACAGCGCCGGGTCGCGCAGGTTCTGCGCCACGTGGCGGTGGATGCGGTCTTTCAGCGCCTCGCGCTGGGTCTGGGCGGTGCTGCGGCCCGCCAGCTCCATGAGCGACAGGCGCACCAGCTGGATCAGCAGCTCGCCCGCACCGCGCGCGGCGGCCTCGCTCATGTGGGGCAGCTCCAGGTAGGTGTTGCGCATGGTCTCCAGCGCCACGCGCGAGATGCCGCTGTCGCCACCGATGCGCCGCGCCACGAGGTCGCCCAGCGGCAACGCGGGCGAGGCGATCTGGTCTTTCGGCAGCATCACGATGAGGTGGTCGCTGCGCTCGGGGTTGGCCACGGTGTAGTCGAGCGTGGTGTCGTACAGCGTCCAGCCGCCCGCACGCACCGCCGCCGCGCGCCCGCGCTGCGTGACCTCGGCCGAGCCCTGCCAGGGCGCGACGATCTTCAGGTAGGGCGCATCGCTCAGGCGCGCCATCTGCGGGGTGCGCAGCACGCGATGCCGGTTCGCCTCGAGCCGCGTGAGGATCACGTCGCCCGCGTGCGAGGACGCCAAGTGGCCGTCGAAATCGCTGTCGCCGTACAGGTCGGAGCCGAGGCCGCCGAAGTGGCGCCACACCCACTCGCACCACAGCGGCCCGCGTTCCTTCGGCGGGATGGCGTCGGTGGACAGGAGCAGGGACGCGGTCATGGGGCGAAAGCAGTGAAGACGAAAGATTGCAACACGGCAGCAGGATGCCGCGCATTGTGGAGTGCCCGCAAAGCCCTCGCCTTTGCGGGTTAACCACTAGGCGCCTGCACGCTGCGTCAAGTGCTTTGTGCGCGGCGGGCACAGCGGCAAAGGGCGTGCGTTTCTACGATCCCGGTCAGCGGGCGCATACCGACGCCCGGAAGGAGACCTCCATGCTTCACCCCACCCGCCGCCACTGGATCCAGGGCACGGCCACCGCGCTGGGCGCAGCCGCCGTCGCGCCGCAGCTGTTCGCGCAAAGCGCGCCCGTTCGCATCGGCTACGCCATCGCCCGCACCGGCCCCTGGGCCGCGGGCGCACAGGTGAGCCAGGAACCCAACTACCTGCTGTGGGCCGAGCAGGTCAACGCCGCGGGCGGCCTGTCGGTGAAGGGTGCCAAGCGCCCCATCGAGCTCATCGGTTACGACGACCGCAGCGAGACCGAGACCTGCGTGCGCACGTTTGAAAAGCTCATGGGCAGCGACAAGGTCGACCTCGTGCTGCCGCCCTGGGGATCGGGCGCCAACTTCGCGGTCGCGCCGCTGGCCAACCGCTTCGGCTACCCGCTGCTGGCGCCCACCGCCCTGTCGCGCAAGCTCATCGACATGCGCCTGCCCTTCTTCTTCTCGCTGCTGCAACAGCCCGACAAGATGATGGGTGCGCTGGTCGACATGCTGGTGGCGCAGAACGTGAAGACCATCACCATCGTCTACATGGACGACCTGTTCGGGCTGGAGAACTTCGCGGCGCTGAACAACGCGCTGAAGAAGACGCAGATCCAGGTGCTCGACCGCAAGAGCTACCCGCTGGGCGTGAAAGACCTCGCGCCCGTGCTGCGCACCATGAAGGACCTGAACCCCGACGCCTTCATCGGCATCACCTACCCGCCGGACACCATCCTCGCAAGCCGGCAGGCGCGCGAGGTGGGCTTCAACCCGAAGTACTTCTACGCCTCGGTGGGCACGGCCTTCCAGCTCTACAAGAACGTGATGGCGGCCAACACCGAGGGCGTGATCGGCATGGGCTCGTGGAACGGCAAGACCAGCCCCGAGGCCAAGGCCTACTTCGATGCGCACACGAAGAAGTTCGGCAAGGAGCCCGACCGCTGGGCCAGCGGCCATGCGTGGGCCGGCCTGCAGATCCTGCAGCAGGCGGTGGAAAAAGTGGGCCTCGATCGCAAGGCGCTGCGCGAGCAGATCGCCAAGAACGAGTTCAAGACCATCCTCGGGCCGATCCGCTTCGAGGGCAGCGAGAACGCGTCGATCCCCGGCACCGTGTCGCAGTGGCAGGGTGGCGACTTCGAAGTGGTGTGGCCCAAGGACCGCGCCACCGCGCAACTGATGCCCAAGCCGGCCTGGAAATAACAGCGTGTCGTTCTCTGGATGGGCCGAGCTCCTGGCCGGCGGATTGATCACGGGCGGCATCTATGCGCTGGTGGCCATCGGACTGAACCTGCAGTACGGGCTGATGCGCATCATGAACATCTCGCACGGCGAGTTTTTGATGCTCGGTGCCTTTCTCACCTGGTGGGCGCACACGGCGCTGGGCATCTCGCCGCTCCTGTTCATGCCGGTGGCCTTCGTGCTGCTGATGGCGCTGGGCATGGCGGTGCACTGGCTGTGCTTTCGCCAGGTGGCGGCGCGCGCGCCGAACGTCGACGTGTTCGAGGCGCGCAGCCTGATGGTCGGTTTCGGCCTGATGTTCTTCGTGCAGAACACCGCCCTGCTCGTGTGGGGTGGCGACCTGCGCGGTTACGACTACCTGGCCGAACCGGTGCAGCTGGGCGAGATGCGCTTCACCGCCAACAAGCTCGTGCTGTTCGGCGTGGCACTGGCGCTGAGCCTCGTGCTCATCGCGCTGCTCAAGCTCACGCTGCTGGGCAAGGCGGTGCGCGCGCTGATGCAGTCGCCGACCGGCGCGCAGCTCGTGGGCATCAACACGAAGCGGCTGCACCCGCTGATGTTCGGCATCGGCCTGGGCCTGTCGGGCGTGGCCGGCGCGCTGCTGTCGATGACCTACGAGATCTCGCCCTCGATGGGCGAGCCCTACACCGTGACCGCGCTGATCGTCATCACACTCGGCGGCTTCGGCAGCATCGCGGGCAGCCTCGTCGGCGGTCTGCTGCTGGGCGTGGTCGAAGCGCTGGGCATGTACTACACGAGCCCCTCGCTCAAGATGCTGCTGTCGTACGCCGTGTTCATCGGCGTGCTGATCTGGCGGCCCAACGGACTGTTCTCCAGAAGATGAATTCCCTCTTTCAAAACAAACCGTGGTGGGTGCTTTGCATCGGCCTTGTGCTGGCGGCCGCCGTGCCGTGGGTCGCGAGCGAGTTCATCGCCTCGGTCGCGCTCGGCTGCCTGATGTACATCGCGCTGGCCACGAGCTGGTCGCTGTTCTGCGGTGCCACGCGCTACCTGTCGCTCGCCACTTCGGCCTTCTTCGGCCTGGGCGCGTATGCGAGCGCCACGCTGCTCGAGGTGCTGCCGTGGCCGCTGGTCATTGTGAGTGGAGCGGCCATCGCGAGCGCGGTGGCGGTGCTGATGGGCGCGGCCGTGCTGCACCTGCGCGGCACCTACTTCGCGGTGCTGACCTTCGGCATGACAGAGCTGATCCGCCATGCCGTCACCTTCGTCGAGAAGCAGGTCTCGGGCACCGTGGGCCGCGTGCTCACGGTGGTGCCGTCGAACGAGACGGTGTACCTCACGGTGCTGGCGATTGCGGGTGCGGCCATTGCCACCGCGCTGCTCGTGAAGCGCAGCCGCTTCGGCCTGGCGCTGGCCGGCATCGGCGCTGACGAGCAGCGCGCGCAGACGCTGGGCGTGGACACGCGCCGCGTGAAGATCGCCGGCTTTGCGCTCACCGCCGCCTTCGCCGGCGCGGTGGGCGCCGCGATGGCCGTGCGCTGGACCTACATCGAGCCTGCGGCCGTGTTCAGCCCCTTCATCGGCTTCCAGACCGTGCTGATCGCGATGATCGGCGGGGCTGCCAGCATCGGCGGGCCGGTGGCCGCGGCCATCGTGTTCAGCCTGCTGTCGGAGACGCTGCGGCTGCAGCTGCCCTACGGCTACATGATGGTGCTGGGGCTGCTGCTGATCCTGTGCGTGATGTACCTGCCCAACGGCCTCGCATCGCTGTGGCAGCGCAAGGCGGCCGCGTTGCGGAGGCACGCACCATGAAGGCCACGCCACTTCTCGAAGCCCGCGACCTCACGGTGCGCTTCGGCGGGCTCACCGCCGTCGATGCGGTGAGCGCGACGCTGCACGCGGGCGAGCTGGTCGGCATCATCGGCCCGAACGGCGCGGGCAAGACGACCTTCTTCAATGCGATCTCGGGCGTGGTCATGCCCACGTCGGGCCGGCTGCTGGTGGAAGGCGACGTCGACCTCACGCGGCGCGGTCCGCACCTGTACGCCGCCCACGGCATCGCGCGCACCTTCCAGACGCCGCGCGTGATGGCCGACATGACGCTCGAGGACAACGTGCGCTTCGGCATGCAGTTCGCGGGCCGCCGCCGCGCACCCATCGCAGGCCTGGGCACCACCGGCGAGATCCTCGACATGCTGGGCCTGGGCGGCCTCGCCACGCAGATCGCGGCCGACGTCACGCCCTCGCAGCAGCGGTTGCTCGAGATCGGCATGGCGCTCGGCACGCGGCCGCGCGTGCTGCTGCTCGACGAGGTGGCGGCCGGCCTCACCGAGGCGGAGGTCGATGCCATGGCGCGACGCATCCGCCGCCTGCGCGACGACCACGGCCTCGCCGTCGTGTGGATCGAGCATGCCGTGACCACGCTGCTGAAGTACGTCGAGCGCGTGCTGGTGCTGCACCAGGGCCGCAAGATCGCCGACGGCACGCCGGCCGAGGTCGTGCGCAACGCCGAGGTGGTCGAGGCCTACCTGGGCGACGAGATGGAGGCCACGGCATGAGCGGCACGCAACTCACTGTGCGCGGTCTTGCGGCCGGCTACCACGGCTTCCAGGTCATCCAGGGCCTGGACCTCGACGTGACGCCCGGCGTCACCGTCGTGCTCGGGCCCAACGGCGCGGGCAAGACCACGCTGCTCAAGGCGCTCGCGGGGCTGCTGCCACGCACGGGCGATGCGGTGCTCGACGGTGCGGCGCTGCCGTCCGCCGATGCCACCGCCTGCGTGCGGCGCGGCCTGGCGCTGGTGGCCGAGGGCCGCCAGCTGTTCCCGCAGATGACCGTCACCGAGAACCTCGAACTCGGCGGCTGGCTCATTCCCGCGCGGCTGCGCGCCGAGCGCCTCGCGCGCGCCTTCGACGACTTTCCGCGATTGAAAGAACGCGCCACACAGCTCGCCGGCACCATGAGCGGCGGCGAGCAGCAGATGGTCGCCGTGGCGCGCGCCCTGATGAGCGGGCCGCGCCTGCTGATGCTCGACGAGCCCTCGCTCGGCCTGGCGCCGCGCATGGTCGACGAACTGCTCGCCATCGTGCGCCGCATCGCCGACCAGGGCGTGACCGTGCTCATGGTCGAGCAGAACGTGCGCAAGGCCTTGCAGGCCGCCGACCGCGGCTACGTGCTCGAACGCGGGCGCGTCGTCGCCTCGGGCGAAGCGCAGGCGCTGCTGCATTCCGACGCCGTGCGCCAGGCCTACCTGGGCGTGGCCTGAACCACCCCTCTTCCTCTTTCTTTCTTGCAAAGGACACCCATGACCGACATCTCCATGCTCATCGACGGCGAACGCCGCGCGGCCACCGGCGGCGCCACCTTCGAGCGCCGCAACCCGCTGGACGGCGGCATCGCCACGCGCGCCCCTGCCGCCACGCCGGCCGACGCAGTCGCCGCCGTCGACGCCGCGCAGCGCGCCTTCGCCACCTGGTCGCAGACCGGCCCCAACGAGCGCCGCGCCCTGCTGCTGAAGGCCGCGCACGCGCTCGAAGCGCGCGCCGACGCCTTCGTGCAGGCCATGGCCCGCGAGACCGGTGCCTCGGCGCTGTGGGCGGGCTTCAACGTGCACCTGGCGGCCGGCATCCTCACCGAGGCCGCGTCGCTCACCACGCAGATCGCGGGCGAGGTCATCCCGTCCGACGTGCCCGGCAGCCTTGCCATGGGCGTGCGGCAGGCCGCCGGCGTGGTGCTGGGCATCGCGCCATGGAACGCCCCCGTGATCCTGGCCACCCGCGCCATCGCCACGCCGCTGGCCTGCGGCAACACCGTCGTGCTCAAGGGCTCCGAGCTGTGCCCCGAGACGCATGCGCTCATCATCGAAGCGCTGGCCGAGGCCGGCCTGCCCAAGGGTACGGTCAACTTCGTCACCAACGCGCCCGCCGACGCGGGCGCCGTGGTCGAGGCCATGGTCGCGCACCCGGCGGTGCGGCGCGTCAACTTCACCGGCTCCACGCGCGTGGGCCGCCTCATCGCGCAGACCTGCGCCACGTACCTGAAACCCGCCGTGCTCGAACTCGGCGGCAAGGCGCCCTTCGTGGTGCTCGACGATGCCGACATCGACGCGGCCGTGGACGGCGCGATCTTCGGCGCCTTTGCCAACTCGGGTCAGATCTGCATGTCGACCGAACGCCTCGTGGTCGACAACGCCGTCGCCGACGAGTTCGTCTCGAAGTTCGCCGCCCGCGCACAGGCGTTGCCGCTCGGCGACCCGCGCGAAGGCCCCGTCGTGCTGGGCTCGGTCGTCGACATGAGCACCGTGACACGCTGCAACGCGCTGATCGACGATGCGCTCGCCAAGGGCGCCGTGCTCGTGTGCGGCGGCA
The DNA here is from genome assembly GCF_041154445.1 of Variovorax sp. V118. Taxonomy (GTDB): domain Bacteria; phylum Pseudomonadota; class Gammaproteobacteria; order Burkholderiales; family Burkholderiaceae_C; genus Variovorax; species Variovorax boronicumulans. Next base: position 4,552,327 of record NZ_AP028663.1, read on the forward strand.
AGGCGCAGAACACGCTGATGCCCGCCACCGTACTCGACCACGTCACGCCCGCGATGGCCATCTACCGCGAGGAATCGTTTGGCCCGGTGAAGGCGGTCGTGCGGGTGAACGGCGTGGAAGAGGCCGTGGCGGTGGCCAACGACAACGAGTTCGGCCTGTCGTCCGCCGTGTTCGGTCGCGACGTGGCGCGTGCGTGGAACGTCGCGCAGCGCATCGAGGCGGGGATCTGCCATGTCAACGGGCCGACGGTGCACGACGAGGCGCAGATGCCGTTCGGGGGGGTGAAGGCGTCGGGGTATGGGCGGTTTGGGGGGCGGGCCGGGGTGGAGGCGTTCACGGAGCTGCGGTGGATTACGGTGCAGACGACGGCGCGGCACTATCCGTTTTGATCCGTCAGGGAGCCGCGTCTCTCCCGCTGCAGCCTCTTCAGGTTTGCTGACCTGGTTTATCGCGGATACACAGGAACCAGCTTGAGAGGTCCTTCCGGACTGCAGCGCACCGGAAGGGTTTCTCCCTTTTCGTTGCTGATGCCCGCGCTCACCTTCGCGCCGTGGATGTCTCGAATCTCGTACGGCTGCTGGGGCAACGTGCGATTGTCGGAGGCTCGGCGAAGAACGAACTTCTTCCAGCACAGCCGCGGGTCATAGTTCGCGTCGTCGTAGCCCGCATTGGCGTACGGCGTGTCCGGTGCGTGGGTGGCGCACCCACCCAACACGCCCGCCAGCAGGACACTCGCAGCCACGGCGCGAAACCCGCGCAAGTCGAAATTCAGGTTCATCAGTAGTCCTGCTTTCCGTCCTTGCGCTCACCCCACCAAGGGCGGTTCGTTTGCTTTCCGTGCCTGATCTTTCGATTGCGCCGGGCCTCGTCCGTGACCGAGTAGTCCGGCGACGGCAGGACGAGCACTGCGCGCCCTGCATCGGGATCACGGCTCGACAGGTACAGCACCGGGTGTTTGCGCTCGTGGCAGGCAAAGGCGGCCATCAGCAGCGAGTAGTTGACCGTCGAGGCGCCCAGTTCGCCCAACAGCGAGGTCATGTCGAGCGTGTCTTCAAGGAGATCCAGTTGAGGCAACGCGGCCTGCAAAGCCCCGCCGGTATCGGAAAGGCGTGCGGCGGCTTCGCGCGAGCCACGCCCACTGTCACGCATCACGGTGCCGATGGTCTTGGGCTCGATGCCCGCAGCGGCACAGACTTGCTCCATCGCCTCGCGCAGCGCCGCCACGCGCTTGCGTTCCTGCGGATAGCCGGGCTTGGCGTCGCTGTTCTTGACGACCGCCGGCGCGGTGAAGTACGCCAGTGGCTTGCGCCCGCTCTCGTAGGCTGGGTGGCCCACGATCAGCTGGACGCCCGACTCGTTGGGTTGTTCGTCTTTCGGTCGGCTGAGTGCATCCGCGCTGGTCAACCAGATGGCCTTGGCTTCGGGTGTGACGATCAGGCTCCATGCCGCAGCGAGCCCATTCCAGCCGAACAGCCCGGAAACAGACGTGAGTACCGGTTTGGAGACGTTGCCATAGGACAGATAGGCAAAGTCCCAAGCCTTTTTCGCCTCGCCAGAGGTCGTCCCCTCTGGAAGCACCGTCACCACCTGCAATCCGTTCATCTTCACGCCGTTCCAGAGGAACATGTGATATCCATCCACCGTCTGGTTGAAGTAGCTCACTGGCAGGGAGTAACTTTCGGCGATGTTGGAAACGTAGACCTCTGCGTATCCGATCACCGGCACCGTGCCGGATGTGTTGACCACCGTGGCCCTGAAAGCTTTAGGTGGCGTGCTCTCGGGCTTGAGCATCAGCAACTGGTCAAGAAACCAATCCGCGGAGTAGGCAATGTGCCGCAGAGGCGTGATGACATTGCCCGCAATCAATTGCGCCACCGCGCCTTGCGGCCAATCACCCTTGCGCAAGGCAACGTCAGAAAGCTCCGGCGACAGGCGTTGCCCCATGGCTGCGGCGTGCTTATTCAGACCGAGAAAATCAAGCAGTCCCATGGTGGCTCCCAGCATCAAGGTGCGACGTGTGTTCATCAATGAATATCCGCGAGGAAGTTGCTCTTGCGCTCGTCAATGATCTTGGGGGCGTTTGTGGTCATGTGCTTCATGTCATAGGTTCTGAAAAGTTGATGCTCCTTGAAAAATCCCTTTAAGGCGTACTCATAGAACCCGTCGGTATCCAAAGGATGCTTTTCAAGATATCGCCAATCCGCAAACTGCCTCAGCTTCTCAAGGTACTCATCCGTGATCTCCGATGAATTGACCCAGCCAAGGGCCACGTCGTAGGCAACGGCCTTGCGCGCATGCATCGCGTTGCCCACGATCGTCGAGTGATCGGTGGCGTTGGGGTTTTCTTTCAGGAAGATGGTGGTCTGGGTCTTCATGTCTTTGTCACCCTTGCCGAGGCGGCCTGCCGCCTGCTCCATCTTCAGGCGCGCATTGATCTCGTAACGCAGGCCCGCTTCGGTGCTGGCGTCGCCGCTGCCGGTCACGCCGTGCTGCTTGCCGAAGTCTCCGTCCTTGTCCGCGTAACCCCACGCAGGGTCTTTGCCCTCGTCGAAATCATTGTCACGTCGCCCCTTGTAGCCGGCTGCGTCGTCCACGCCGGGGTTGGCCGCACGCCGACTCAAGGGGACGAAGGGGTCGGGCAACTCCGGCGCGTTGATGCCCACCGTCCATCCCTTCTTCGGGTCATCGTTGATGCGCACATTGACCAGGCGGGTGGCAACGATCAACAGGGGCGCAGTGAGCGTGGTGATCACCTTGGAGAAGAAACTCTGCTTCTCGTTGTACGACAGCCGGTAGCGAGCCACCGGCGCAGGCGGATTCCAAAAGCGCTTGCTGTGGTTGTCCTCCAGGTAGTTGTACTGCTTCCAGTCGGCGCTGCCGACCTGGAAGCCGCTGCCCGCCCGGTCACGGGCCGCGTCCGCCTTGGGCTGGGCCCATACCCGCACGTGAAAGCGCTTGTGGGTGTCGAGCGCGTCGCGCTGCGCCTTGCTCACGCCCTGCCATCCCATGCCTTGCACCGGCGTGACGCCGATGACCTGGTCGTGCGGGTTGCAGTAGAGGAATACACGGCCTCGGTTGTCGCGGTCTTCGCCCGGAACGTAGGGATAGGGCGTGTCGGATGCGTCGCCCATGTCCTTCAGAACAAAGAGGTCGTTCCCCGTTTCGGGGTCCTGGTTGCGCTGTTTGTTGTTGATGTCATCGAGTGTCTGATGTGCATTCTTCGCGTTGAAGCGCTTCAGCACGGCCTCCAGGAAATTCTTGAACGTCTGCTGCCGGGCGTCACTGGTCACGCCGCCGGCCTTGCCTTCGAGGTTGAACCCTTCGGCGTTCGACAATGCGTCCATGCTGCTGGTATCAAGGTTGTAAGGTGGGTTGGCCAGGATGTAGGTGTCGGCCAGCGCGCCTTCGTCAATGCCCAGCATGGCCGCCCCCAAGGTGACCATGTTGCCCTGGCTGTGGCAGACCACCGTCACCGGACAGTCTGGCTGCTTCCGACGGATGGCCTTGATGAGTTCCTTGAGCCGATGGGCCGCGTGCGCATAGTAGGTGCGTGGTGGGCAGGCATACACGTCACGCCCCTCCACGGGCACCATGTTGGCGTAGATCCACCAGAACAGACGATCGTCCAGCCCGTTGCCCCACATGTAAGGCAAGGCAGTGGTCCCATTCTGGAACGGGCCACCGCCCCAGGCATCGAGTTCGTTCAGGTAGATCTTGCCGGCGTATTCCTTTTTCTCGTCGATGGTGTCCGTGCCGTCCTCACCGGCGGCCTTGTAGCCCCAACGGAAGCGGATCACCGGCGAACGGCCAGGGTCGGCAATGAAGTTCTTGCCGTTCAACGCGAAGTCCACGTCGCCTTCCGCCGTGAGTTCGGGTTTGTATTCAGCTTTGCGCAGCATCGCCTGGTCCGAAAGCAACGCCCTCTGGTAGCCCAGACGCTGATTGAGGCCATCGATCAGCCCCTCTTCACACTGTTCGTACCACTCGCCATCGGAGTTGACGCCGTGCACGAAGATCACGAGGCCGGGCAAGAAGCCGAGATGGACGTCACTCGTGTCCATCCCCGGGGATGTCGTCGGCGCCTGCGTATCCAATTTCTGTGAAGTCATGTGCGGTCGTGCAAGAGTTCGATCACCACGTTCTGGATGCTGTCGGACTTGGCAAACTCCGTTTCACCCTTGTCATTGCTGACGCCTTCGATCGTGCGGCCGTCGTCCATGGTGATCCGGTACTTCTGATGCGGGATGGGCTGGTTGTCGGTCGCGCGGCGAATGACGTACTTGCGCTGAAACGGCGCAGCCTCGGGGTTCGTGGGAAGGGTGTACTGGAGGCTCGTCGGCCCGGCCAACTTCCGCTGCACCGAGTGATAAGTGATCTTCCCCGGACACTCGAACGTGATGTCCCCACCTTGCAGCGTGATCGACGCGCCCTGCGCCGTCGAGATGCGGATCTTCTTCTTGGCCGCGAACTCCACCGTCTGGTCGGTGCTGGCGATCTTCAGGGCCTCCTTGGCCTGCACGCGCAACTCGTCGTGCTGCGCCTGGAAGTCCAGGTCGTCGTTGCCCGCGATGATCGACAGGCCTGTGTCGGCATCCGCCTTCTGCGCCCCGGCCAGCACGCCGATGGCCTGGCCGCTGTGCACGCGCAGCACGTCGGCCAGCGCCAGGTTGATGTCGCCGCCGCTGGCCAGCGTGGCGGTCTCGCCGCTGACGACCTGCAGCTGCTGGCCCGCCACCATCGCCAGGCCGCCGCGTGCGGCTAGCGCGATCACGGCGTCGCTCGTGTGCGGCACCTTGCCTTCGCCGGTGGCGATGGCCTTGTCTGCCGCATCTGCGTAGGCAGTGTCGAGCGCATCGGCCGTCACCATGCCGCTGGCGGTGCGCTCCATGGCGGCGTACGGGGCGCGTTCCTTGTCGAGCTGCGATTCGTTGGCCTTGCTGGCACCGATGTGCCCGGCCAGCTGCACGGTCTCGTGGGTCCTGGCCGCATCGCTCAGGGCCTGGCCCAGCTGCTGCACCTGCTTGAGCAGCGCCATGCCGGCGGCGAAGTCGCCCACGGGCTCCAGCTTCTGGCCGCCTGCGCCGTGGTAAGTGCTCAGCAAGACGCCCTTGCCGCCGCGCAGGGCGGCATAGCCGTCGGTGCGCAGCTCCAGGCCCTGGCCTCGGAAGCTGCCGCGGAAGTTGTCGGCCTGGTGGATCAGGTGGCCCAGGTTCAGTTGGCTGTGGGCGGTGCTGGCGTGCAGCTGCACACGCAGCTGCTGGTTCGAATCGTCGAACACCAATTGGCTGAAGCCCTCGCCGCCGAACTCCTTGGTCTTGAAGCCGCTCAGGGCCGCTGCATTGCGGTGGCCCTTGTCGTCGGCGCTGGCGCCGTGCCAGGGCGGGGCGTGGCCTGCCGCGAGGTTGGCTTGGGCGCTGGGCGAGGCGTTGTTCGCTTGGGCGAAGACGTCATTGGTATCGTTGCTGCCCTGTTCGCTGTTCTCACCGGCGCGCGATGCGCCACCGGGTGTGGGGGCGATGCCGCCGTCGCCGCGGCCGTTGTACAGCGCGCCGACGATGACGGGCTGGTCCACATCCAGGTCGACGAACTTGACCAGCACTTCCTGCCCGATGCGCGGCAGCCACTGCCAGCCCATGCCGGGGCCGGCCTGGCGCTGGGCCACGCGGATCCAGCGGGTGCTACGGTTGTCCTGGGCGTTGTCGCCGTTGCTGTTGTCGCTGGCGTTGTTCTGCCAGTGGAAGCGCACGCGCACGTCGCCACGGTCGTTGCAGTAGAGCTCGTCGGCGCCGTTGGGCGAGGTCTCGCCCGAGGGCCCGACCACGATGGCGCTGTGCACGCCGCTGGCCGTGGGCCTGGCGTGCAGGCGGGCACCGTCGGCCGCGGCCAGTGCCGGGCGCCAGGGGCGTGGGGCGTGCACGCCGGAGAAGCTGTTGGCGTAGCCCTGGGCTTGCGCGGTGACCAGGCTCTGGGGCTGCGGGTAGATGGTGTTGTCGTTGTTCGTGCCCGTTGCTGCAGACACCAGCCCGAACACGTCGGCTTCGGCCGTCACGGGGGCGCAGGGCTGGTCGAACACGAGGTGCTCCGTCAGCGCGCCCAGCTGCGCCGCAATCGACGCCGCCGTGTCCTTGGGCAGATTGTTGATGCCCACATGTTCGACGGTGTCCAGCAGCAGCGCGGGCCTGGCCTGCAAGCCCAGCGCGGGCGCGTCGTCGATCTCAATGCGGGTGCCCGCGCGCAGGGTGCGCACGGTGCTGTGGCCCAGCATCAGGTCGGCGCGGCATTCGGCCGCTTCCATCATCAATGCCGCGTAGCGCTCGACGGTGCGGTTGGTGTCCCAGCCGCGGCTGCGGTCGTTCAGGCCGAGCACGTCGTCGTACTCCAGCCGCGGGGCGTTCTTGCCGCCGACCGGAAAGCGCGCCGGGGCGCTGCCTGTCAGTTGGCGCTTGCCGTCGACGTTCCAGGCGCTCAGGTGCACCTGGGCCACCGACTGGCGCATGCGCCGCACCAGCGCCTGCACGGCGTCGCTGCGTTCCTGCGAACTCTTGCGGTGAAAGCGAACGGGCGAGCCCGCATCGGTGGGCTGGGTGTCGTTCGAAGAAAAGATGATGAGCTTGTGGCCTGTCGGGGCCTGGGCGTCTTCCTCGATGCGCCAGGCCAGGCCTTCTTCGGCCAGCAGGCGCGAGAAGAAGTCGTAGTCGCTCTCTCGGTACTGGGTGCAGTAGGTGCGAACAGGCGCGTCGGCGAGGAAGCTGTTCACTTCGGAAGAGAAGGCCCAACTGCCGGCGTCGGCGTACGGGGCGAGCACGCGTTCGATGATGTCTGCCGCGCTGCGCTGCTGGAAGACCTGGCTGCGCCCTTGCTGGGTGGCCAGCCAGAGCCAGGGCACGAGCGTGAGGCGGTAGCGCGCCAGGCCGCCGTCGGCGCCCAGCGATTCGACGGCGCGGATCAGGCCGGTGCGTCGGCCCATGGAGCCATCGGCCAGCACCGTGACCAACGTCAGGGGCTGGTCGATCAGCGATGAAAGCGCCAAGTCCGCACGCAGGCTCAGGCACACGATGCGCAACTCGAACAGCTGCGACACCGCCTCGCGCTGCACCCAGCCCTCCACGCGCAAGGCCTCGATGCTCTCGCGGGCGGCACTGTTGGAGGACGACGAAGCACTCGGCGCTTCGAGGCGATACAGCCGCGCCGTCTGGCTCAGCTCGGCCCACAGGGCGCTGCGGTCAGCGGAAGGTGACGACGAACGTGTGCGCACAGGCACGCTGCCGTGGTTGGACATGAAACTCCCCGAACTTATTTTTCTTCCCCGCGTTGCGCGGGGTGGCATGCGTCCGATTGTCGGAGTCTCGGCGGCCCGAGCGTAAGTACCTGAAAGTAGCACCCGGCGATGCAGGACGGCGCCTCAGTCCGGCAAATGCACGCCGCTGTCCCGGCGCCCTTCTTCCTCTGCCGCGACCAGCCGCAGCCCGGCGCGCACGCGCGCCAGCGTCTCGTTCTCGCGCTGCGGCGCATACACGGCGTGCGCCGAATGCGAGAACTCCGGCGCGCCCTCCACCAGCCGCAGCCGGCCGTCGGCCAGGAAGGGCCGCGCGACGCCGATGCGGAAGTAGCCCGCGCCGCCCACGGCAAGCAGGTAGGTGAGCGCCAGCGGCCCGAGCGAGATCGACACCGGCGCGTGGGCCAGCTCCGGAAACGCGGCCTCGTGGTTGGCCGCGAAGGCCGGGCCCCAGTCGACCGACACGTAGCGCATTCGGTCGAGCCGGCCTTCGGGGTCGGTGGTGACCATCACCAGCCGCTCCTCGGCCAGCAGCTCGGCCACGAGGCCGGGGCGCTGCGGCGGGTTGTAGAGCACGGCCAGGTCGAGCGCGCCGCCCTGCACGGCGTCGAGCAGGCGCTGCGCGCTGTCGACCTCGGCGCGCAGCGCGATCTCGGGGCAGACGCGGTGCATCCAGATCAGCCAGTCGGCCAGCAGCGGATGCCACAGGCTGGGCTCGCTGCCCACGCTCACGCCCTCCTCGATCCCCGGCGGCAGCGCGACATGCTGGCGCGCGCGCTCCCACACCTGCACCAGCGTGGTCGCGTGGGCCACGAAGCGCTCGCCCGACGCGGTGAGCCGCGCGCCGGCCTTGTTGCGCACGAACAGGCGCCGCCCGAGCTGGTCCTCGAGCAGGCGGATGCGGGCGCTGACGGCGGTCTGCGTCAGGTGCAGCCGCTCGGCCGCGGCCACGAAGCTGCCGGTGGCCGCGACTTCGAGAAAGGTCCGGGCGAGGCCGATGTCCATCGGATTCATATTAGTTTTTTTGCACTCATTTGCAATGAACATTCATTGGCTTGGGGAGAAGCATCGGTTCACCATGAGCGCACGACTTCAGGAGCCCTTCCCCATGCGTCCCTTGCCGCCCATGCCCCACGCCGCCCCGCCCGACGATGCCGCTGCGCCCTTCGTCGACACGCCCGCCGCGCTGCGCGCGCAGGGGCTGCGTTTTCCCGAGCGCGTGGAGGTGTCCTCGCCGGTCTGCTACGCCGACGAGCTCGACGCGGCCTACCGCGAAGCCGGCGACCGCGACGACCTGCTGGCCGCGCTGAACGAACTGCTCGAAGCCGAGCGCGCCGGTGCGCGCATCACGCTGCGCAGCGCCGCCGAGACCGACGACCCCGCGCTGCAGCGCCTGGTGACCGACATCCATCGCGACGAGGTGCGCTGGTGCGGCGTGCTGATCGACGCGATCCAGTCGCTGGCCGCCACGCCCAGCACGCGCACCGGCGCCTTCTACGAGCGCGCGATGGCGGTGCCGGAACTGGGCGCGCGCCTGGCGCTGCTCAACCGCGGCCAGGGCTGGGTGGTGCGCAAGCTGCAGGCGCTGCTGCCGCGCATCGTCGACGCGCACATCCACGGCGAGCTGACGGCCATGCTGGTGTCGCACCGGCAGAACATCGCGCGCGTCGATGCGCAGCAGGCACCCCAGGCATCACAGGCCCCACGCGGGCCGCAGGAAGGAGCTTCATCATGAATGCACAGGACGTCATGACCTCGCCGGTCTTCACCGTCGCGCCGGACACGCCGGTGCGCGACATCAGCGCGCTGCTGCTGGCGCGCCACATCAGCGGCGTGCCGGTGCTCGACCAAGGCGAGGTGGTCGGCATCGTCAGCAAGTCCGACCTGCTGCACCGCTACGAGGCCGAGCCCGGCGGCGCGCCGCCGCACCCGTGGTGGCAACGCTGGGTGCAGCGCACCGCACCGCCGCGCGACTACGTGCGCGCGCACGCCCTGCGCGCGGCCGACCTCATGACGCGCGAGCCGGTGTCGATCGCCGAAGACCTCTCGCTGGCCCGCGTCGCGCAGCTGCTGACCGCCTACCGCATCCAGCGCCTGCCGGTGGTGCGCGGGCGCCGGCTGGTGGGCATCGTGACGAGCGGCGACCTGGTCAAGGCGCTGCTGCGGCAGGCCGAGGCCGAGGCCGACACCGCGAGCGCCGATGCGTGCGACGACGCGCAGATCCTGGCGCGCCTCGTGGCCGAACTGGAACGGCAGACCTGGTGGAGCCGCGCGTGGTCGCATGTGTCGGTGGACAACGGCATCGTGATGTACCACGGCATGGTCGGCAACGAAGCCGAGCGCGACGCGGCGCGCGTGGCGGCCGAGGGCATCGCGGGCGTGCGCGGCGTGGTCGACGAGCGGCTGTGCACGATCGAATGGCAGACGATGGTCTGAGAAGCAAAAAAAAGAAAGTTGCAACACGGCGCGGGGGTGCGCCATCCAATGGGCAGAAGGAACTCACCGCATGCCGCCCACCGCCCTGCCCCTGACTGCCGATGCCGACGCGAACGCGTCCGACGCCGAACTGGCCGCACGCGCCGCGCAGGGCGACACGCAGGCCTTCGCGCGCATCATGCGGCGCCACAACCAGCTGCTGTTTCGCACCGCGCGCAGCATCCTGCACAGCGACGCCGACACCGAAGACGCATTGCAGGACGCCTACCTGCGCGCCTGGCGCGCCATCGGCGGCTTTCGCGACGAAGCGAAGCTCTCGACCTGGCTGGTGCGTATCGTCATCAACGAGGCGCTGGGCCGCCTGCGCCGCCGCGGCGCGCAGGTGATTCCGTTCGACGGCGGCGCGACGGCAGGGGACGACGACGCCCCCGACACGCAGCTCGCCGACGACCCCGACCGCCAACCGGAGCGCCTCGCCATGCGGGAAGACCTTCGCCGACTCATGGAGCGCCGCATCGACCGGCTGCCCGACGCCTACCGCACCGTGTTCGTGCTGCGCGCGGTGCAGGAACTCAGCGTCGGCGAAACCGCCGAGGCGCTGCAGTTGCCCGAGGCCACGGTGCGGCTGCGCTTCTTCCGCGCCCGCAGCCTGTTGCGCGAAAGCCTGTCGCGCGACATCGACCTGGCGACGGGCGACGCCTTCGCGTTCGACGGCACGCGCTGCGACCGCATCGTGGCACGCGTGCTGGCGGCGCTGCCCTGATGCTTTCCCACAACCACCACCCCCGAGGAGACCTCACCATGTCCTTTTTCCTGATGCCCACCCCGGCCGCCGCGCGGCGTGCCTTTCTCGGCCACTCCGGCCTGATGCTGTCGGGCGCCGCCGTGGCGCTGCTGGCGGGGCGCGACGCGCTCGCCGCCAGGAGCGGCGGCGCCACCGGCAACGACGTGCAGATCCTCAACACCGCGCTCGGCGCCGAGCTCGAGGCCATCGCGGCCTACCAGCTCGGTGCGGAAAGCAAGCTGCTCGAGAAGCCCGTGCTCGACCTCGCCGTGACCTTCCAGGGCCACCACAAGGAGCATGCGGACCTGCTGGCCAAGACCATCGCCAAGCTCGGCGGCAAGGCCGTCGCAGCCAAGGCGCGCTATGACTTCCCGGTGGAGCAGCTCAAGTCGCAGGCCGACGTGCTGCGCTTCGCGGCGAAGCTCGAGCAAGGCGCCGTGAGCGCCTACCTGGGCGCGGTGCCGCTGTTCGGCAACCGCGAGCTGTCGAAGGCCGCGGCCAGCATCCTCGGCGACGAGGCGATGCACTGGGCCGTGCTGCGCCAGGCGCTCGGCGAGGCGCCGGTGCCTTCGGCGTTCGTGTCGTGAGCCGTGCGGCGCGCGGGCTCGCTGCGAGCCTGCTGGCCGCATGGGCCTGTGCGGCTGCCGCAACGCCCGATGCGGTGCGCGGCGAACAGGTCTACGCGCGCTGCCAGGCCTGCCACGCGCTGGCCGCCGACCGGGTCGGTCCGCGCCACTGTGGCCTGTTCGGCCGACTCGCCGGCAGCGTGCCGGGCTTCGCGTACTCGGAGGCGATGAAGAAGTCGCGCATCGTGTGGAACGACAAGACGCTCGACCGCTTCCTCAGTGCCCCGCTCGCGATGGTGCCGGGCAGCAGCATGACCTACGACGGCGTGCCCGACCCGCGAGAGCGCGCCGACCTGCTCGCCTACCTGCGGCAGGCGAACGACACGCCGGCCTGCGCGGCGCTGGCGCGGCCTACGCCGCGTTGACCGCGGGCGAGGCGGAGGCGAAGGCGCCCGCGATCTCGCGCGTCACGCGCAGGAAGGCCTCCATCTCACCCACCGTGTGGCAGTGCAGCGGCGACACGCGCACGGTGCCTTCGAGCCCGAAGGATTCGAGCATCCGCTTCGAGTAGATGCTGCTGGCCACGCGTTCGTACACGGTGACGCCGCGCTGGCCGTACTCGACCACGGCCTGCGTGCAATCAAGGCCGTCGAAGCCGATACCCAGGATCAGGTCGCGCTGCGTCAAGTCTTCATGGTCGAGGAACACCTGCACGCCGTCGAGCGCGCGCAGGCCCGGCGTCTGCGCGGTGCCGTCGAGCAGCGTCGCCAGCAGCGCGCGCTCGTGCAGCTCGATGCGCTCGATGCCCGCCACGAAGCGCGCCCGGCGGTCGGTCGCATCGGTGAAGTGGCCGCCGAGCCAGCCCACGTAGTCGACGATTTCGGTGAGCACCGCGAACTGCCACGGCGCTGAACTGCCCAGCTCCCAGTGGCCGGGCTTCTTGCCGGCCAGCTTGTGGTGCGGCAATGCAGCCGCGCGCTCCGACATCCACGAGAAGCCCGAGCCGCGGCAGCCGAAGAACTTGTAGGGCGCGAGGTTGATGCCGTCCACCGGCGTCTGCTGCAGGTCGATGACGCCGTGCGGCGCGTGCTGCACGGCATCGACGAGGATGTACAGGTCGGGCTTGATCTCGCGCGCGCGCCGCACGATGGCCGCCATGTCGAGCTTGGCGCCCGAGATGTTCGACGCATGGATCACGTTGAGCACGCACGTGTGCTCGTCGATCAGCCCCACGATGGCGTCCACGTCGACACCGCCGGTGACGGGGTTGCTCTTCGCCACGCGCAGCTCGCGCCCGAGCCGTTCGGCATACAGGCGCATGGCATCGAAGGCCGACGGGTGCTCGAGCGCGGTCGTGACCATGTTCGTGCCCGGCACGTTCTCGGCCACCGCGCGCACCATGTCGAACATCGCGCCCGAGGCGGTGAGCGAGGGGTACACGCTGCCGCCGGTGGCGTTGAGGATGGTGCGCAGGTCGTCGGCGCCGCGCGCCTGCATCGCCTGTAGCTCGACGGCGGTGGCGTGGATGCGCTCGGCGTTGTCGGGAATGGCGTCGACCAGCGCGAAGCGCTCGACCGCAGCCTTGAGTCGGAACGAGCCGCCGGCGTTGTCGAAGTACAGGCGCTCGCGGCCGTGGTGGTCGCGTTCGATGCCCAGGAAGCGCTCGCGCACCTGGCGCATCAGCGCATCGGAAAGGAGCTCGCCTTTCGGCAGGTCCGCGCGTGTGGTTGCCATGGTGTCAGACGCCCTTGTTGTTGGGGTTCTTGTAGATCTCGCGCACCGCGTCCGTCATCGGGAAGTTGAGGTTCGCGTTGCGCGGCGGAATCGGCGAGAGGAACCACTTGGTGTACAGCTGCTCGATGGCGCCCGACTTCATGAGGCCGTTGACGGTCTCGTCGACCAGCGCCTTGAACTCGGGGTCGTCCTTGCGCAGCATGATGCCGTAGGGCTCCTGGCGCAGCGACTCCTTGAGGATCTTGTAGTCGCCCGGGTTGGTGGAACTGGCGATCATGCCGGCCAGCTGCACGTCGTCGAGCACGTAGGCATCGGCGCGCCCTGTGGACAGCAGCAGGAAGCCGTCGGAGGTGTCCTTGCCCGCGATCTCGTTCACCTCGATGGTGCCGCTCTTGCGCGCGCCGCGCAGCAGCTGGATCGAGGTGCTGCCAGAGACGGTGGCCACGTTCTTGCCGTTGAGGTCGGGCAGCGCGTTGATGCCCGAGTTCTTCTTCACGGCGGCCGTGATGTTGGTGACGAAGTGGCTCGGCGCGAAGTCGACCTGCGCCTGGCGCTGCGTGGTGTTGGTGGTGGTCGCGCAGTCCAGATCCACGGTGCCGTTCTGCAGCAGCGGGATGCGGTTGGTCGAGTTGAGCATGGTGTAGCGCACCTCGATCTTCGGTAGGCCCAGCTTGGCCTTCACGGCGTCGACGATCTTCAGGCAGATGTCGTTGGTGAAGCCGATGGGCGCGCTGTCGGCGCTGAGCTTGTACGAGAACGGGATCTGGCTGTCGCGCGCGCCGATCTGGATCGTGCCGCTGTCCTTGATCTTGCGCAGCGTGCCGGTGTCCTGCGCGCTGGCGGCGCCGCAGGCGAAGACGAGGGCGAGTGCCAATGCGAAAGGTGCGAGAGGCAGTTTGAAGTCCATGGTGTGTTCCTTGGGTTGCAATGACGTTGGCCTGGCGCGCATCTTCTGCGTCCCGATGAATTTCTAAAAGCGATTTTTTGTGATCGAATCGCATGAAGAAAAGCGTTCTTTCTTTCAGGACCCGCCCGCCGTGATGACCTTCAAGCAACTCGAAGCCCTCTACTGGATCGCCCGGCTGGGCGGCTTCGCGCAGGCGGCCAACCAGCTGCACACCTCGCAGTCGGCCATTTCCAAGCGCGTGCACGAGCTGGAGCAGCTGTTCGACACCGAACTCTTCGACCGCAGCCAGCGCACGGCGCGTCTCACCGAAAAAGGCGAGGAGATGTTCGTGCTCGCCAGGAAGCTGCTCGACCAACGCGACGCCGCCGTCGAGCAGTTCGGCAAGCCCGGCGTGGTGGAGCGGCGCATCCGCCTGGGCGTGACCGAGCTCACCGCCATGACGTGGCTGCCGCGCCTGGTCGGCCTGATCCAGCAGCACTACCCCAAGGTGATCCTCGAACCCGACGTGGACGACAGCCTGCAGCTGCGCGACAAGCTCCTGGCCGACGAGCTCGACGTGGTCATCGTGCCCCACACCTTCGCCGACTCGCGCATGCAGAGCAAGGTCATCGGCCGGGTGAAGAGCGCGTGGATGTGCAAGCCCGGCGTGATTCCCTCGACCGCGGCCACCGGCACCGTGCGCCTGCACGACCTGGCGCGCCACCGCATGCTGGTGCAGGGCAACAACTCGGGCACCGGCCGCGCCTACGACGCCTGGATGAAGGACCAGGGCGTGCAGCCCGCCAACGCGATCGTGGTGAGCAACCTCGTGGCGCTCACGGGCCTCACCGTGTCGGGCCTGGGCGTGAGCTACCTGCCGCGCGAATGCCTCGCGCCGCTGGTCGACGCCGGCATGCTCGAGGTGCTCGACGTGACGCCCGCGCTGCCCGTGGTGCGCTACGTGGCCATGCACAAGGGCGAGCACCGCAGCGCGCTCACCTCGTCGATCGTGATGCTGGCGCAGGCCTGCTGCGACTTCACGCGCATGTTTCAGGCGCAGCCGGAGGAAGAAGCCTCGTAGGGTTCGCACGCTGCGCCCGACGGGCCCAGGCCACCGGGTGCTTCCCGCAGCGAAATCAAGGAGGAGGCCGCAGGCCGGGGGACATTCGCGGAGGGAAGTACCCGGTGGCCTGGGCCCGCGCCCCGAATGCTCAGCGCCCGCGCGTCAACATCCGCCCCGCGCGCGCCAGCACCTTCGCTTCGCCCTCGCCACCGCGGTAGGCCAGCACGCCGTTCACGAACACGCGCTCGACGCCGACGCTCACGCCGTGCGGCTTGTCGTAGGTCGCGGTGTCGGTGATGGTCTCGGGGTCGAACACCACCACGTCGGCCATGGTGCCGACGCGCAGCAGGCCGCGATCGGCGATGCGCAGGTTGCGCGCCGTCATGCCCGTCATCTTGTGCACCGCCTGCTCCAGCGTGAAGAGCTTGCGCTGGCGCCAGTAGCGCGCGAACACGCGCGGGAACGCGCCCCACAGGCGCGGGTGCGGATGGCGGTCGTGCGGCAGGCCGTCGCTGCCGATCATGGTGAGCGGGTGCGCAATGACGCGCTCCACGTCTTCTTCCTGCATCTGGAAATAGCAGGCGCCGCCGGGCTTCAGCCGCAGACAGGCCTCCTGCTCGGTGGTGCCCCATTCGCGCGCGATGTCGGAGATCAGGCGGCCGGTCATCTCGGGGTGCGGGTCGGACCAGGTCAGCAGCACGTCGATGACGCCGTCGACCAGGTCTTCGCGCAGCACGGTGGAGCCGGCCACGTAGGGGTAGACGTCCATCGCGATCTCCTGGCGCTGCGACAGCGCCTCGATCAGCGGCAGCGTCTCCTTCGTGCGGCCCCAGTTCGCGGGACCGGCGCACTTGTGGTGCGAGATGACCAGCGGCACGCCCGCGCTGAAGGCCGTGTCGCCGGCCTCGTGCAGCGCCTCGATGATCTGCTGCATCTCGCTGCGCAGGTGCGTGGCGTACACGCCGCCGTGGCGTGCCACGACGCGCGCGAGCGCGGTGACTTCCTCGGCCGGCGCGGCAAAGGCCTCTTCGTAGAACAGGCCCGACGACATGCCGTGCGCGCCTGCGGCCATGCAGTCGTCGAGCAGCGCTTCCATGCGCGCGAGTTCGTCGCCATCGGCGGGCCGGTCCAGCGCCTGCATCGCCGCGAAGCGCAGCGTAGTGTGGCCCACGAGGGCTGCCACGTTGAGTGCCGGTTGAACCGCATCGACCGCCGCGCGGTACTCGGCCATGGTCGCGTGCTTGAAGGAATCCGCGCCCAGCAGCGTGAGCGGCGGCTTCGACTGTGGTGTGCGGTACGGCGCCAGCGAGATGCCGCAGTTGCCCGTGACCACGGTGGTGATGCCCTGCGACACCTTGGGCAGGCACAGCGGATCGCGCAGCACGATGGCGTCGTCGTGCGTGTGGGCGTCGATGAAGCCGGGCGCGATCACCTTGCCTCGGCAATCGACCACGTCGACGTCCGCGATGTTCAACCCTGCAGGCAGGCGCGTGCGCAGGCCTTCGCCCAGCGCCAGGATGCGGTCGCCCTGCAACAGCACGTCGCCGGGCCACGAAGGGCCGCCCGAGCCGTCGACCACGAGGCCGGCTTCGAGCAGCACGGCTTGGGTGTCGCTCATGGTTCGCTGTCTCCCTTTTTCGTGTTGATGCCGCCGCCGTCCCAGCTTTGCAGCGGGTGCGTGGTGGCGTCGATGCCGTGGCGCTGGAAAGCCTCGCGCGCGCGCTGCAGGCGCTGCACGGCGGGCTCGCCGCGGCGCTGCGCCACCAGCACGGTAAGGATCTCGATGACCGTGAGGTGCGTGAGGTAGGCGTCTATGCCCACGTGCATCACGGCGTCGTCGGGCACCGACAGGCCGATGAGGAAGTCGGCCTTTGCCGCGAGCGCCGTGCCCGGCCGCGTGATCGCGACCACCTGGGCGCCCTGCCCGCGCGCGATGTCGACCGCGTCGAGCAGCGAGGGCATGCCGCCCACGTGCGAGATGGCGATGACCACGCCGCCCGGGCGCTGCGCCGCGCCGGCCACCTGCTGCAGGTGGTAGTCGGCCCAGGCGTTGGCCGAGAGGCCGAGGCGGAACAACCGCGCCTGCAGGTCGTTCGCCATGAACCACGAGGTGGCACCCGCGCCGTACAGGTCGACGTGCGGCGCGGCCGCGATGGCGCGCACGGCGCCGTCGAGCACCTGCATGTCGAGCTGGCCGCGCACGCCCGAGACCGAGGCCGCGGCGCTGCGTGCGATCTTGCCGACCACTTCGTCGGCCGCGTCTTCGATGTTGACGCGGCGGTGCAGCGGCGAACCGCCGAGCGCCAGCTCCTGCGCGAGCGCGAGCTTGAACTCGCGCAGCCCGGCAAAGCCGAGGTCGCGGCAGGTGCGCATGATGGTGGGCACCGAGCTGCGCGAGCGCTCGGCCAGCTGCTCGAAGCTCTCTTCGAGCGCGCGGTCGGGGTCTTCGAGGATCAGGTCGAGGATCGCGCGCCGCGTGGCCGGCGCGTCGCTGCGCGCCTCGGCGATCCTCTGGAGCAATGAGGGCGTCATCGGTGCGTTGTTCAGAAGTGCATGGCGACGGCGTCGCTCACGCGGTAGTCGTTCTCGACCACGGGCATCCAGTGCCATTTGTCGAAGGTAGTGCAGGGGTGCGAGATGCCCAGGCCCACGCGGTCGCCGACCTTCGGTGCATCGGCCTCTTCGCTCTCGTCCCAGCGCAGGTAGGCGTGCTGGTCGTTCAGCGCGGTGATCTTCCAGCCGGCGGGCACGCCCTGCGGCTGCAACGCGCCGCGTGCGGCGCGTGCGATCGGCACGGGCATCGACAGGTCGAAGGAGATGTCGCGCTTGCCCACCGACAGGATCGCCAGCCCCGGCTCGGGCCGCGACTGCACGTTGGCCCAGACCTCCATCGCCGGCGTCAGGCCCTCGCCGCAGTCGCAGCCCAGGCGCTCGTCGACCACGCTCACCATGCGCTTGTAGAAGCCGTGGTCGTGCGTCACGTAGCAGCCCGAGCGCAGCAGGCCGCGCACCGGTGAACCCAATGCAGGCTTGAGCCGCCCCGCCACCAGATCGAAGATGGCCGAGCCACCGGCCGAGACCAGCACCTCGTCGGTCTCGAAGAGCTGCTGCGTGTCGCAGTGGCGGGCCACGGCTTCCACACGGTCCATCAGCGTGGTGGCGTAGGCCGTGTCGGGCCCGCTTTCGCCGGTGGCGCCCTGCCCTTCATAGGTCTCGATGCCCACGAGCTTGGCCGCATCGCTGGCGCGCACCCGCGTGGCGAGCGCAATGGCTTCGTCGTGCGTACGGCAGCCGGTGCGCGCCCCCTGCACGCCGATCTCGAGCATGACCTCGAAGGGCACGCTGGCGGGATGGCGCTTCGACCAGTCTTCGATCAGCGCCAGCTGCGCGATCGAATCGACCAGGAACACGACACGCAGGTCCGCATGGTCGGCCAGCAGCAGCTGGATGCCCGCGAGGTCTTCGTCGCTCACGACCTGGTTGGCGATCAGCGTGCGGCGTGCGCCGGCGGCCACGCCCACGGCCAGTTGCGTGACGGTGGCAAAGGTCAGGCCCCAGGCGCCGGCATCGAGCTGGCGCTGGAACAGCTGCGGCGACATGGTGGTCTTGCCGTGCGGTGCGAGGTCGATGCCCCATTCGCGCACGCGCGACTGCATCCACGCGAGGTTGTGTTCGAGCGCCTCGCGCTTGAGCACGGCCAGCGGCAGCGGCAGGTCGCCGGCCAGCACGTTCCAGCCGGCGGCGCCGACTTCGCTGCGCAGGCGCGGCGGCTGGGTGCGCGGGTAGCCCTTGAAACGGTCGCTCAGCAGCGGGTCGATGAAATCGTGTGTCGAGGAAGAAATGTCGGTCATGGTCGTGCAACGGCGGTGTTGGAGAGCAGTTCTTTGCGGATGCAGGCGCTGTAGTGTGCGGGGGAAATCTCATCCAGGCTGGGTACCGTCTGCGCACAGGCCTCGATGGCGTGCGGGCAGCGCGTGCGGAACACACAGCCCGAGGGCGGCGAAATCGGGCTGGGAATGTCGCCTTTCAGTGCGATGCGCTCGGTCGCCATCTCGGGGTCAGGCTTCGGGCTCGCGGCCAGCAGCGCCTGGGTGTAGGGGTGCGAGGGGTTCGCGAACAGCTCCTCGGTGGTGGCCACTTCCATCACCTTGCCCAGGTACAACACCACCACGCGGTCGCACAGGTACTCGACCACATCGAGGTCGTGCGAGATGAAGAGCATGGTCAGCCCCAGGCGCTCGCGCAGATCGGCCAACAGGTTGATGACCTGCGATTGAATCGACACGTCGAGCGCCGACAGCGGCTCGTCGGCCACGATGAACTCGGGCTCCACGGCCAGCGCGCGCGCCACGCCGATGCGCTGGCGCTGGCCGCCCGAGAACTCGTGCGGGAAGCGGCTGGCGTGTTCAGGACGCAGGCCCACCGTCTCCAGCAGCTCGGCAATGCGCTTGTCGCGTGCCGCCGCGCCCTTGTGCAGGCCGTGCGTGGACAGCGCCTCGCCCAGGATGGCGCTGATGCGCATCTTCGGGTTCAGGCTGGCGTACGGGTCCTGGAAGATGATCTGCAGCTTGCTGCGCAGCTTGCGCATGCGCTCGCCCGAGAGGCCGCCGATGTCGTCGCCCCGGTACAGCACCTGGCCCTCGGTGCGCTCGACCAGCCGCAGCACGGTGCGCCCGATGGTGCTCTTGCCCGAGCCCGATTCGCCGACCAGGCCCAGCGTCTCGCCGGGGTGGATGGCGAAGGACACGTCGTCGACTGCGCGCACGGGGCGGTCGCTGCTGCCGAAGTACTTCTTGAGGCCGCGGACTTCGATAAGGGGAGAGGAAGAAGAAACAGCGGTCATGCGACCCTCGCGAGTTGGGCATCGGGCTGCACGCGCACGCAGCGCGCCTGGCGGTCTTGCCGGATGTCGATCAGCGGCGGCATCGCGTCCTTGCAGCTCGCCAGCGCCTGGTCGCAGCGCGGCTCGAAGGCACAGCCGGGTGGCGGCGCCAGCGGGCTCGACACCTGCCCGCGAATCGCGAACAGCCGCTTGGGCTTGGGCTGGCCGGGCTGGCGCGCCTTGCCCGGCAGGCAGGCCAGCAGGCCCTGCGTGTACGGATGCTCGGGCTGAGCGAACAGCGGGCGCACGGGCGCGCGCTCGACCACGCGGCCCGAGTACATGACCACCACGTCGTCGGCATGGTGCGCGACCACGCCCAGGTTGTGCGTGATGAACAGGATGCTCATGCCTGTCTCGGCCTGCAGCCGGCGCATCAGCTCCAGGATCTGCGCCTGGATGGTCACGTCCAGCGCCGTGGTGGGCTCGTCGGCGATCAGCAGCGTCGGATCGCAGGCCATGGCCAGCGCGATCATCACGCGCTGGCGCATGCCGCCCGACAGCTGGTGCGGGTACTCGTGGATGCGTTGGGCAGCCGCGGGAATCTCGACCAGCTCCAGCATGCGCAGCGCATGGGCCAGCGCGGCTTTGCGATCGAGCCCCTTGTGCAGGCGCACGCTCTCGGCAATCTGCTCGCCGATGGTGAACACCGGGTTCAGGCTGGTCATCGGCTCCTGGAAGATCATCGACAGCTGGTTGCCGCGCAGCGAGCGCATCTCGCGTTCGCCGATCTGCAGCAGGTCGAGCGTCTTGCCTTCGCGGGTGACGAACGAGGCGCTGCCGCTGACCTGTGCGTTGGCGGTCTTGGGCAGCAGGCGCATCAGCGTGAGGCTGGTGACCGACTTGCCCGAGCCCGATTCGCCCACGAGCGCGGTGGTCTTGCCGGGTTGAATGGCAAAGCTCACGTCGGCCACCGAGCGGATCAATCCGTCTTCAGTGGGGAAGCTGGTGCTCAGGTTGGTGACCGTGAGGCGTGGGGTGTTCGTGGCGTTGTTCATCACGAGGTCTTCTTGAGCTTCGGGTCGAGCAGGTCGCGCACACCGTCGCCCAGCAGTTGCAGCGACAGCGCCGTGAAGATGATCGCCAGGCCCGGGAACAGCACGACCCAGAAGGCCTGGTGCGCGTACTGCTGGCTGCCGGCGACCATGGTGCCCCAGGTGGGGATCTCGGGCGGCACGCCGACACCGAGGAACGACAGGCCCGCTTCGGCCAGGATCGCGTAGGCGAAGATGAACGACACCTGCACCAGGATCGGCGACATCAGGTTCGGCAGGATGTGGCGCCACAGGATGCGCGAGGTGCGCACGCCCAAAGCGCGCACGGCTTCGACGAAGAGCAGCTCGCGCACGACCAAGGTCGAAGCCCGCACCACCCGCGCCACGCGCGGCGTGTAGACCAGCACCAGCGCGAGCACGGTGTTCATCAGCGACGGCCCGAGGATGGCCACCAGCGCGATGGCCAGCAGGATGTCGGGGAAGGACATCATGGCGTCGACCACGCGCATCAGCGGTGCGTCGAGCCTACGGAAGAAGCCCGCCATCAAACCCAGCACCGTGCCGGCGATGACCGCGCCCAGCGCCGTGAGCGCCGCGATGGCCAGCGAGTAGCGTGCGCCGTGCACGATGCGCGAATACATGTCGCGCCCGAGTTCGTCGGTGCCCAGCAGGTGTTCGGCGCTGGGCGCCTTCAGGCGCTGCAAAACAGCCGTGTCGTTGGGGTCGGCCGACGCGAACAGCGGCGCACCGACAGCGAGCACGGCAATCACCAGCAGAACCAGGGCAGAGACCATCACGATGCGGCGGTGCATCAGCTGGCGGAGCATTCGAGGCATGCGCATCGTTCAGACCTTCACGCGCGGATCGACCACCGCATACAGCAGGTCGATCGAGAAATTGATGAGCACGTAGATCGCGGCGATCACGAGCAGCGCCCCCTGGATGACGGGGTAGTCGCGCCGCAGCACGGCGTTGACCACGAGGTTGCCCACGCCGGGCAGGCCGAACACGGTCTCGGTGATGACGGCGCCACCGATCATGAGTGCGACCGTGAGGCCGATCACGGTGACGATGGGCACCAAGGCATTGCGCAGCGCGTGCTTGAGCACGACGACCTTCTCGCTCAGGCCCTTGGAACGCGCGGTGCGCACGTAGTCCTCGCCCAGCACGTCGAGCATCGAGGCGCGCGTGAAACGGATGATGAGCGCGGAGTTCAAGAGGCCCAGCACGGTGGCCGGCAGCACCAGCGCATGCAGCCGTTCGGCAAACGGCGCATCGGGCGCGCCATAGCCCGACACCGGGAACCAGCCGAAGGACACCGCGAAGATCTGGATCAGCACGATGCCCAGCCAGAAGCTGGGGATGCTGGCGCCCAGCATTGCGATGCCGGTGAAGAACTGGTCGACCGCGCGCCCGCGGAACACGGCCGAGACGATGCCGCAGGGCACGCCGATGAGCGCCGCGATGGCCACGGCCAGCAGCGCCAGCAAGGTGGTGGGCTCGGCGCGCTCCCACAGTGCCTGCGTGACCGGGCGCTGCAGGAAGATCGAGGTGCCCAGGTTGCCCTGCAGCACTTCGCGCAGCCAGTAGCCGAACTGCACGGGCAGGGGTTTATCGAGGCCGTACTCCTTCTGCACGCGGGCGATGTCGGCAGCGGTGGCCTGGTCGCCCAGCAGCACGGAGATGGGGTCGCCCGAGGCGGCGCGCGTGAGCACGAAGACCAGCACAGCCACCAGCGCGAGCACGATGAGCATGCCGCCCGCGCGCGAGGCGATGTAGCGAAGCGATGCGCTCTTGATCATGACGAGAACTCGATGGCGGCGGCGCTGCCGACGGCCACGTACTGGCCGGTGAACTGAACGTCGCCGTTCTTCTTCACGCGGAAGATGGTCACGTTGTCGCCCTGCTTGTTGTGGCACACGTAGAGAAAGCGCCCGCTCGGCTCGAGCGTGCAGCTGCGCGGGTAGTTGCCGCGTGTCCACTCCTCGCGCACGAGCGTGGGTGCGCCGGTGCGCGCATCGACCTTGAAGATCGAGATCGAATCGTGCAGCCGGTTGAGCGACACGAAGTGCGTGCCGCCCGGCAGCATGCGGATGCCCGAGGCGTAGCTGGTGCCCTTGAAGCCGGCGGGCAGCGCCGAGGTTTCGCTCACCAGCGTGAGCACGCCGGTGGCGCCGTCGTAGCGCAGGAAGGCGATGGTCGAGGCCTCTTCATTCACGAGGTAGACCCACTTGCCGTTGGGGTGGAAGGCGAAGTGGCGCGCGCCCGAGCTTTCGGACACGGCCACCGTGCTCGGCTGGCTCAGCACGCCGGTGGCGCGGTCGAAGCGGTACGAGATGACGCGGTCCAGCCCCAGGTCGGCCACGAGCACGAAGTTGCCGGCCGGGTCGGCCTGCACCATGTGGGCGTGCGGGCCATCGTGGTCGCTGGTGGCAAAGCCTTCGTGCGAACGCGCGGCCAGCGGCACCACGTCGGCACCGGGCTTGCAGGGCGTGGCGGCGCCGCAGGCCGCGACGTCCTTGTAGACGACGGCGGCGCGGTCGGTGTCGAAGGTTCCGTCGGCGCGCAATGCGATCACGCTGACGTCGCCACTGGCGTAGTTGGCGGTGAACACGAAGCGGCCATCGGGGTGCACGCTCAGGTGCGCCGGGTCCTTGCCGCCGCAGGGCATCTCGGCCACGAACGACAGCGCGCCGTTCGCGCCGATGCGGAAGGCCGAGACGGAGCCGGCTTCGAATTCGTTGGCCGCGTAGAGCATCGGCAGCGTCGGGTGACGCGCGAGCGAGGCGGGGTTGCGCAGCTTGGCATCGCTGCCCGCGCTCGCCACAGCGGGCGGTGCACCGGGGATGGGCTTGAGGGCACCGGTCGCGCCGTCCATCACGAACTGGTGCACGCCCAGGCCGCGCCCGCCGCGCCACGGCTTGCCGCCGTCGCTGTAGGTGCCGACGTAGGCGTACACGGGGCCCGAAGTGGTGGCTTGAGCGGGAGTGGCCATGGATGGTTTGAGTCCGAGGGCGCCGAGGCCGGAGGCCAGTGCGCTGACTTGCAGAAGTTGACGACGCGACGGCATGGCGGTGCTTGCGGCCTTACTTGATCTTCGCGTTCCAGAAGAACGGCCAGGTCGCGGGCTGGTAGTTGTCCAGCGCCGGGCTCTTGGCCGAGAGGCCGTTGAACTTGCCGACGTTGATGTAGGGCACTTCGTCGTACACCACCTGCTGCACCTTGCCCCACAGCGCGCCGCGCTTGGCCGGGTCGCTCTCGGTGTTGAAGGCGCTGAGTGCGGCCTTCTTGGCGGGCGAATCCCACCAGCCGGGCGCGCCGTCGCCCAGTTGCGGCGGCGAGAGCATGGGCTCGGGGAACTGGCCCGAGTGGGTCACGTAGATGTCCCACAGCTTCGGGTCGTTGCGGCGTTGCACCAGCGTGGCCCAGTCGACCACGTTGAGGTCGACCTTGAAGCCAGCGCGCTTGAGCTGCTCGGCCATCAAGAGCGACATGTTGTAGTGAAAGTCGTACTGGCG
Source organism: Variovorax sp. V118 (assembly GCF_041154445.1). Taxonomy (GTDB): domain Bacteria; phylum Pseudomonadota; class Gammaproteobacteria; order Burkholderiales; family Burkholderiaceae_C; genus Variovorax; species Variovorax boronicumulans. The sequence goes on from NZ_AP028663.1 coordinate 4,576,464, forward strand.
GCTGGTGAGCACGCGGATCGGCTCGCCCTTGTAGCCGGCCTTGGCGGCGGCGTCCTTCGCCTTGGTGGCGTTGCGCTGGTTGTAGTGGTCGGCGCCGGCCGCCGAGTAGAACGGCGAGCCCTTGGGGAAGTGGTTGGCCTCGGCCACGAAGAAGCGCGTGTCGCCGAAGCCGGCCGCGAGCATCTCGCCCTGGCCCAGCGCGGTCTGCACGGCCTGGCGCACCGCCGGGTTGGCGGCCACGCCTTCCTTGGTATTGAGCACGAGGTAGGGGAAGCCGAACGACGGCGTCATGATCGGCAGCGTCTTGCCGCCGGCCTTCTCCAGGCGCGGCAGCGCTTCCACCGGCAGCAGGTCGGCAAAGTCGTACTGGCCGGCCAGCGCGCCCTCGACGCGCGTGCTGGCGTTGGGCACGGGCACGAAGCGCAGCTCTTCGATGGCCGCTTCGCGCTTGCCGCCGTAGCCGCTCGCAGGCTCCTTGCGCGCGGCGTACTTGTCGAAGCGAGTGAGCAGCACGAACTGGTCGGGGCGGCGCTCCTTGAACTTGTAGGGACCGGTGCCGACGAAGTCTTTCAGCGGCGAAGCGATCGAGTCCTTGGCCATGATGGCCGCCATGCCGCTGGGCAGCGCGAGCTGCGACAGCAGCGGCGCATACGGCGCCTTCAGCACGATCTCCACGCCCAGCGGGCCCTTGGCCTTGAGGCTCTCGATTTCCTTGCCCACGGCCTTGCCGCGCGGCGACTGGTCCATCCAGCGCTGCAGACTGGCGACCACGTCGTCGGCCGTGAGATCGCGCCCGTTGTGCAGCGCCACGCCCTTGCGCAGCGTGATGGCGTAGGTCTTGCCGTCGGCCGAGATCTTGGGCATGCCCTCGGCCAGCATCGGCACCACGCTCCACTTGGCGTCGAAGGTGTAGAGCGTCTCGTACACGTGCTGCATGATGGTTCCGACCAGGTCGGCCGTGGAGGCCATCGGGTCGAGCGTCTGCGGCTCGGCCACCATCGCCAGCGTGGCGAAGTTGCGCGGGCCCTGCGCGTGGGCGCTGGGGTGAGGCAGTGCGGCACACAGCATCGCGAGCAGGGAAGCTCCCAGCAGGCTGCGCTTCGACAGGCGGGGCAGGCGCTGGACAAGACCGGCGTGAGACATGGAGAACTCCTTCATGGGGCGGACTGATTTATGAAAGAAATTTTCTTTCTAGACCGAACTCTGAAGCAGATTTCATGCCAAATCATCCGTGTTAACCCTTGTTAAGGGGTTATTCTGAAAAAGTCTTTCAAATCAGACGGATACTGCGGCCCTCACCCGCCCCACTCAACCCCTCTCACTCACAGGAGTTCCCATGCCCCTCGAATACCTCGGCGCCCCGCCCATCGCTTCCGACCGCCAGGCCCGCCCCTTCTCGCCCGCCGTGCGCGCGGGCGATTTCGTCTACGTGTCGGGGCAGGTGCCCGCCAACGCGCAGGGCGAGATCGTGGCCGGCGGCATCGAGGTGCAGACGCGCCAGGTGATGGAGAACCTGAAGACCGTGCTCGCGCTGGCCGGCGCCACGCTCGACGACGTGTGCAAGAGCACCGTCTGGCTGCACGACGCGCGCGACTTTGGTGCCTTCAACCGCGTCTACATGAGCTACTTCGGTGAAAACAAGCCGGCGCGCTCGACCACCGAGGCGCGCCTCATGGTCGATGCGAAGGTCGAGATCGACGTCGTCGCCTACAAGCCCAAGGCCTGATCAGGCGGGTCGCAACTCGGTCTTGCGCTGAATGATGCGTGAGACCAGCCCGTATTCCACGGCCTCCGTGGCCGACAGCCAGCGGTCGCGCTCGATGTCGGCCAGCACCACGTCGATGGGCTTGCCGGTTTCGCGCGCGATCTCGTGCGCGATGCGCTGGCGCGCCTTGATGATTTCCTGTGCCTGGATCGCGATGTCGGTCGCCTGGCCGCCCGCGCCGCCGCTGGGCTGGTGGATCAGGAAGCGCGTGTTGGGCAGGCACACGCGGCGCTCGCGCGGCGCCGCGAGAAACAGGTGCGTGGCGGCGCTGCCCACCCAGCCGGTGCCGATCATGTGCACCGGCGCGCTGATGAAACGCACCACGTCGTGGATCGCGTCGCCCGATTCCAGGTGCCCGCCGGGCGAGCTCACGAGGATGTCGATGGGTTTGTCGCCGCTGTCGGCATCGAGCGCGATGAGCCGGCGCGTGACGTCGGCGGCCACGCTGTCGGTGATGCTGCCGAAGATCAGCAGCGTGCGCGACTTGAACGCCTTTTCCTCGAGGTAGGAATTGCGCGGCTCGGCCGTGGCCGCGGGCGGGGTGTCGTCGTCGGTTTCCAGTGTTGAAAACATGGGCTGCATGAAGAAAGCTCCTGTGGTTGAACTGTCTTGACGAACAAGCCCACAGTTTCGTGACATTGCGCCTGCCGTGGCAAGCAGCACCGTGGTGCCATGGTGCCACGTGCCGCTCAGGCGGCCATCCGGGGCGACACCACGGCCCTTCGGGGTGTACCGACGCCGACCAGCACCGGGCGGCCCGTCATCGCGCCGCAATGGTCCAGCGCCTGGCGCAGGACGGTATCCACGTTGCGCAGCGACAGCCCGTAATGGGAAGCCACCTCCTGGCGTGTCTTTTCCTCGATGCGCAAGGCCTCGAGCACCGCCCGGTGACGCCGCGGCAGGCCCTGCATCGCGCGGTCGACCGAACCGACTTCGGCGCGCACTTCGGCCATGTCCTCGGGCCCGGGCGCATGGTCGATGGCCGACTCGACGGCGGTGTGCGGGTCGTCCACATAGCGCCATGCCCCCTCGCTGCGCAACCGGTCCATGGCCAGGTTGCAGGCCACGCGATAGACGTAGGCGTTGGGGTTCTCCACGGGCGCACCCACCCGCAGGTGGCCCAGCCGCAGCCAGGCGTCGTGCAGGCATTCGCTGGCCATCTCGGCGCACCCGAGATGGCGGGTCAGCTTGCGCCGCAACCCTTCGTAGTTGGCGCAGAGAAAAACCTGCAGCGCCAGGCGACGCTGCGCTTCGTCCCGCAGCGCATCGGCCGCCTCGTCGCGCGCCGGTGCTTCCTGTTCGCAAAGGACACTGGGTGCCATGACATGCCGCTCCTGCCCGCCTAGCGGTCCTGCTGCAGGCGACGACGCTCGTCGCTGCTCAGGGCGGCCCAGTGCCTGGGGTCGATCTTGCGGCCCATGCCCACCACTTGCACGGGGTTCTGCGGGTCGTAGTCGACCTGCGCCCCGGATTGCAGTCCCGACCGCGGCGCCGGCGCGTCGCGCCCCTCTTGTGCGGGCTCGTTGCCGAAGCCGAGCACGCGCACCGTGAAGACCGACGCCAGCGCCTGCCGCGCGGCCGCGCGCTCGCGCTGCACCGCGTCCTGCGCCGCGGCCGTCGCCTGCGCAGCGGCAGCGCTCGCGTTGGTGAGCGCGCCGATGTTCACCGACGCGATCACCGGCAGGCCCTTGGTCTCGCCCTTGACCTGGATGTTGTCCGCGTTGAGCACCTGCAGCGCCGCAATGTTCAGGTTGCCCGCCACGCGCAAGCCCGCATCGCCGGCGTTCACGGTGCCGCGCGGCGCGACCAGGTCGACGTCGCCGTCGCCCACGGTGCCGATGCCGCTGCCGCTCATGTCCGACTTCTCGCGGATCACCGTCACGCCGTCCAGGTCGGTGGCCACCTCGGGCGCCGAGGGCACGCGCAGGGTCTTGGCGCCGCGCCCCGCATCGATGTCGCCAACGGTGGCCCAGATGATCTGGTCGCTGCCCTCCTTGGTGACCTCGGGCACGAAGGACAGGATGCGCGACTGGTTCACCGTCACGTCGTCCTTTGCGAAGATGCCGATGTGCCCCGAGGCCAGCGTCACCAGGCCATAGCCGGCCGGCACCGTGGCGCCCAGCGCTGCCACCTGCAGGCCCCCGCCGGGCGTGAGCACGTCGATGTCGCCGCCGGCCATCGTGCGCAGCATGAGCTTGTTGGCCGCCACGTCGCCCTTCCAGTCGTCGCCCGGGAACAGCGTCTTGATGGCCGCGTAGCCGCGGTTGTAGCCGCCGTTGCGCGGCAGCCCGCCGGTGCCCGGTTCGTTCTGGTCGCGCCCCGCTTCGCGCAGTTCGATGAGGAAGATCTGCCGCAGGAACTGCTGCTGTGCGAGTGCAGGCAATTGCTGGAAGCGCGTCCAGGCGTCCAGCGGTGCCAGCGTCTCGCCGGTCATGTCCTTCATGTACGACACCAGCCCCCGGCGCACGGTCTTTTCCTGTCCACCTTCGCGCGCTTCGAGCTGGTCCGTCAGGTAGATGGGCAGCACCGTGCCGTCGGCGCCGCGGGCCTTCAGGTGGTCGGGCATGGACGCGACGGCCGCGGGATCGAGGTAGGCGCGCGTGAACGCCTCGTAGCCCTCCGCGCGGTTCAGTCCGGCCATGGCGGTGATCGTGGCGCCCTGCGCCGGCAACCCCTTGACCTGCGACTCGGGCCGTGCGCGGTTGTCCCTGTCGTAGCGCTGGTTGCCCAGCGTCTGCACCTGCAGGTTGTCCGCGTACAGGTCGCGGCCGGCGGCGAGCACCAGGGCACCCGGGCCCTGCAGTTCGATGTTGCCCGTCAGGCCGACCGGGAATTCGTTGTCTCGGTCCAGGCGCAGCACGCCTTCCATCGCCAGGATGTCGTTGCCCGCTTCCAGCAGCGTGACGTCGGAGCCGCGCAGGTTGCGCCCGGCCAGGCGAAGGCCGCGGATGTCGGTGCCCGCGCGCACCCAGGTCTGCTCGTTGGCCTTCACGTCGAGCCCGACGATGGAGCCCCGCGATGCATAGATGCGGCTGGGCTCGAAGTCGTTGGCCAGCGGCAGCACCTCGGGGTTGTGGACGCTGCGCAGGTATGCGGTGTTGATGAAGGTGGACGAGGCCGGGCCGATCAGGTTGTCGAGCATGTCCTCCATGTTCATCTGACTGACCGGCGAGCCCGCGCCGGCCGGCATGTAGCCCGAGGGCATCATCGCGGGCGTGGCATAGGCCATGAGCAGCGGCGCGTCGAAGCGGATGTCGCTCTTCGCCACCAGCCTCACGTCGTTGGTGGTGCCCGGCAGCACGTGCAGCGGCCCGTCGATGGCGATGCCGCCGTTCAAAGCGGCCGCCGAGAACCGCGCCGGATAGCGGTTGCCGCCGAAGCCCACCAGTGTGTCGGTGTCGAAGCTGTTGAGCAGCAGGTCGCGGAAGATGAACGTCGCGCGGTTCACGAAGGTGATGTTGCCGCCGGTCGACACCAGCCGCAGCGCGCTGCGATCGGTGTAGCCGCTCATGTAGGCGCCGTAATTCAGCACCTGGCCGTCGCCTCGCAGGCCCTCGCCGTAGGTCACCAGCAGCGGATCGACCACCGTCTGCAGACGCAGGTCACCGGCCGTGCGCAGGCTCAGCGTGGCATCGCCCAGCGCGAGCACCGGGGCCACGGTGTAGTTCGTCTTCGTGAAGCCGCCGGCACTGTCGTCGCGGGTCAGCACGACCGTGTGGCCGACCGCCGTCTCGCCGGCACGGATGTCGCCGGCGCCGCGCGCCACGTAGTACTGGCCGCCGCGGATCGCACCGCCGGCCTGCACCGTCATGGCACCGCCATTGCGCATTTCCATGGTCATCGCCTCGCTGGCGGAACGGCCGCCGCGCATGCGCATGTGGGTCGGCAAGGCGACCAGCAGGTTGCGCAGGTCGCCGCCCGCGTCCACGGTGACGTTGCCGCCGCCCAGCGCGCCCACGCCCTGCTGGAAGCGCGCGTAGTCGATCCACCAGCTCGATTGTTCCGGCGCGTGGATGACAGGGCCGTAGGTGCCGTCCGGATGCATGGCGTTCTCGCCGTTGGTGTACTCGCCGAAGAAGCGCTCGGCGTTGAGCGTGCCCTGGCGGTTGAGCCATTCGGTGAAATGCTGGCCCGAGGGCATGGCCTCGATGCTGCCCAGTGCACCGATGACGAGGTTGCCGCCTTCCACGCCGTAGCTCGCGTTGCGGTTGGCGGTGGAGAAGTCGCTCCACATCGTCGTGTCCTTGCGCCCGGCGGTGTAGATCACCGATTCCTTGTGCGCCAGGCGAAGGTCGCGGCCCGCGCGCACCTCGAGATCGCCCGTGCCGGTGCGCACGAGCTTGCCTGCGCCGTTATCGGGCGCCGCGTTGTCGTCCGTCGGGACGGCGGTGTTGGCCGTGCCCACGGTGATCGAGCCCTTGCCCGCGGTCTGCGCGACGAGGGGCCGCAGCGCCATGGCATCGGCCGAGGCCAGCTCCCCGCCCGCCACCAGCCGCAGGTTCCACGAAGCGCCCGCCTGCAACAGGCCGCTGCGGTCCGCCGCATCGAAGCCGTCGCTCAGGTGGCCGTTGATGGCCAGGTTACCGCCCGCGCGCAAGGTCAGCGTGCCTTCGCGCGCATTCGGGAAATCGCTGTACAGGTTCCAGTCGCTGTTCAGCGCAAGATCGCCCGCGCTGCGGATCTCGATGCCCGGCATGACGTCCAGGGCCGTGCCCAGCCGTGCGGCCACCGTGCCCGACGCGCCGCGAAAACGCGCGGCATGCGCGATGGCGTCGGCCTTGACCGAATCGACCGTGGCGCCGTCGTAGTCCTTCACGTCGTAGGTGCTGACGCCCTCGAGCACCGCCGAGCGCGCGCCGGTGACGGTGGTGCGCAATGCAGTCACCGCAAGGTCGTCATGCGCCGCGTTCTGTTGCGCGCGCAGGCGCACCTTGCCGCCTTCGTTGCCGGCCACGTCGATCAGGCCGCCCACGAGGTTCAGCTGGCCGCCGGCCGCTTCGAGCGTGACGCGGCCGTTGCCGAGGCGGCCGGTCGCACCGGCGAGCAGCTGCGCGCCGGACTGCATCGCCACGCCGTTGCCGGCCGTGATGCGGATGGCGCCGCCGTAGGCCGAGCGCGCATCCACCGTGCCGGTGATCTCGATGCGGCCCCGGTCCGCCGTGAGACCGAAGTCTTCCACCTGCGTGAAGCCGCCCAGCGCCACGTCGCCCTGGCGGATGCGGAACTGGCGCGACCGGTTGAAGCCCGCGTCGTTCAGCCGCTGGCTGAAGCCGGCGAAGTCGGGCAGCGCCTCGATGTCGAGCGAGAAACTGCCGGCCTTGCCACCGGTGCGGCTGGCCTGCGCAGCGATCAGGCCGTCGAGCACCACGGTGCCGCCCTGCGATGCCGCCAGGCTCAGCGTGCCGGCGTCGCCGCCGTCCGGGTGCGCGGCCAGATGAAGCCGGCTGTCGGCGTCCAGGCGCACGTCGCCCCCCGCCGCAGACAAGGTGATGCGCCCCGCATCCGCGTGCTCGGCCACGTCGAAGAACTGCTGGGCCGAGCCGCCCACGTCGATCAACGCGCCCTGCGTCACGACCAGGCTGCCGCCGGTGGCCGTCATGTCGATGCTGCCGCCACGCGCGACCGCGCGGCCGCCGAAGGCGATGCTGCGGCCGGTGAGGCCCAGTCGCAGGCCCAGGCTTTCCTGCAGGTCGAACGGTGCGGCCGTGCCTTCCGGCGATGCCACGACCTGCAAGGCGCCGCCCGTGGCAATGGACTGCGCCGCGCCGCCGCGGCCGGTGAGCAGCGGTGTGCGCAGCGTGAGCGGCGCGGCGCCGGTGTCGATGCCGCCCGCGCCTTCGCCGACCATGGCATCGCGGCCGGCCAGCGTCACGGCGCCGAAGCCCGAGAACGTCTTCTGGCCCGCGCCCAGCACGAGCGTGGCGGCGTCGAGGGTGAAGCCGCCCGAGCCCGCGCCGGCCGGCACGTTCGCGCCGCCGCCGCTGTTGATGAGCGCGATGCTCTCGCCCTTGATGACCACATCGCCCGCGCCTCGCCCGACGAACGCGGCGCCATCGAAGGTCAGCGCCTTGAGGCCGGCCGCGCCCAGGTCGAGCGAGCCGTAGAAGTCGAAGCCGGTGTAGCTGCGCAGCGTCAGCCGTGTCGAGTGGGCCAGTTGCGCGAGCGCGCCGCTGTCCAGCACCATGCCTTCGGTGCCGCCGCCGAAGCCGATGCGGCCGGCCGCCACCGACAGGTCGGTGCCGGCGATCTGCGCCGAGGCGGCCAGCTCCGTCGTGCGTGTCGCGTCGATGAGCAAGGCCGCGCCGCCGTTGACGACGGCACCGGCACCGATCGAGACCAGCCCGCCGCGCGAGGTGTCCACGCCCTGGCGGATCACCTTGGCCGCATCGTCCGTGGTCACGCGGACCAGCGCGCCCCAGTCTTTGGCGGGCGTGGTCAGCACATCGTCCACGGCGTCCTTGGCGTCGACGACGCCGTCGGAGTTGTCGTCCAGGTTGCCGTCCGGGTCGGTGTAGACCGCCGCCACTCTCGGCTTCATGACCAGGTTGCCCGAGCCCCGGCCGCCGGCGCCCCGTGCGTTGACGCGGCTTGCGCCCTCGATGGCGACCTGGTCGCTGGCCGCCAGGATGATTTCGGGACCGAAGAGTTCGGAGCCTTCGTTGTTGCGCACGACGATGTCGGTCGCGGTCACGTCCAGCTCCAGGCCGAGTGCATTGCCCTGGCGCTTGCCGCCCACCAGCAAGCTGCCGGCGCCGAAGTTCGACAGGCTCGCCGAATCGATGACGAGGTAGCCGTCGGCCTGCAGGCTGGCGGTGTCCTGCCCGCTGCCGACGATGGCAATTTTCTTGCCGGCAATGTCGACCAGCCCGCCGCGCCCGCCTGCATCGGGTGCCGAGCGCAGCGTGCCGTCCAGCACCAGGCGTCGCTGCGCGTCGAACACGACCGCGCCGCCGTCGCGCGGCAGGCGGGGCGTCACGACGTCCTGGCCGGTGAGGCGGTACTGCGTGAGCTTGAAGGCTTCGGACGAAAAGAAGTCGTTGGCCGTGGCCTCGTTGTATTCGGAATAGCGGCGCAGCGTGCCGCCGGACATCACGCGCCAGGCCGTGGTCCGCGCGTCCTGGCGGCCGCCATGGGTGTCGCCGGCCCGGCCCTGCATGACCAGGCTGCCGTCCGGCGCGCGGGTGGCCGGCGCACGTGCGCCGCCCCATGCCTTGCCCGTCGCCTGCACCGCGAAGGCGCCGGGCAGCAGCGCAAAGCGCGCGGGCAACAACTGGTACCAGCCCGCCGCCAGCCCGGGGCCGCCGGCGAGCCAGACGCGCTGCCCCGCCGCGCCAGCGCCCGCGCCGGCAGCCACAGGTGCCGCACCGGCTTGGCCGGGCAGGATCGCGTACATGCCCGGCATGGCCAGCACGTCGTGCGAGCCGCCCGGGCCCGGCACGAATTCGGAGGCATGCAGGTCGCCGCCGCCCGCGATGTCCACCACCGCGCCGCGTGCCAGTGCCACGTCGGGCGACTTCATGGTGATGCGCTTCTCGGGCGGCGCAACCAGGGAGCCGCGCGACGGATTGGCGACGTCGACGCCCTGGGTCGGGTCGTGCCAATGTTCGTTGTTGGACAACGTGCCGAAGGGCGCGGTGACCCCGGCGCCCGACACCGACGTGAGGCTGCCCGCGCCCAGCGACAGGCGTTCGCCCGCATCCAGTTCGATCTGGCCGAAGGGCGCGCGCAGCACGCCGTTCTGCGCGATCACCGGTGCTTGCAGGCGCAGGCTGCCGCCGGCCGACAACGGCGCGCCGTCGGCATCGCCTTCGCGCTCGACGGTGATCGAATCGCCCGCGCGGACCACGCCGGCCATCGCGGTCGTCGGGTAGACCTGGCCGGCCCGCAGCACGAGGTGGCCGTCGACGTCCAGGTTGACCTGCAGCTTCGTTTCTTCGGTGATCTGCGTGGGCAGCGCGCCCCCCATGCGGATCTCGCCGGCTTCGAGCACCGTGCGTCCGAAGCCGCCGATGCGCACGGCACCGGTCTGGAACTGGCCCTCGTTCTCCGAGGTCGTGATGTCGATCAGCGAACCGGCCAGCGTGAGCTGGCCCGTCGCCGCGGCGGATGCTGCCGACGGAGCGCGCGACGCCTCGGGCACGGCCGACAGCACGATGTGCGGCGCGCGCAGCGACGACGACGAGGCCGCGTGCCCGACGATCGGCCCCTGCAGCGAGATCGAGCGACCGAGCGCGAGGTGCGCGTTGTCCAGCCGGATCGCACCTTGCGTTGCATTCACCAGCGAGAGGTCGGCAAAGCCGCCGTCCTTGAACGCCTGCGGACGCACCGTCAGCGCGAACTGGCGGCCGGGCTTGTCGAGCAGGTCGCGCAGCAGCTCGCCGCCCGAAAAGAAGATGTCGCGGAAGTTGTCCAGCGTTTGCGCGGACAGTCCGAACTGCGCCGGATCGAGCGGGCTGGAGGGGCCGGGCAATGGCAATGGCAACCGGTCGGACACCACCAGTTCCTTGGTGTCCGCCAGCGCCGCGGCCAGCGACGACGGCAGCACCATCGGGCCGGCGATGTCGTAGCCCCATTCGCGAAGGCCGGGCGCCCAGTCGAAGTCCAGGCCCTGCTTCCAGTCGCTGCACGCGCCGTCCACGCGGAAGCCGTAGCAATCGGGGTCGGGCAGTGCGCGCGCGAGCTGCTCCAGCGGCGAGCCGTTCAGGCCGGACGACGCGGTCATGTTCAGGCGGATGCGCCCGCCGATGCCGCCGGGTCCGCCGGCCGTGCCCCGCATCGTGCTTTCGATCAGGCCTGCGCCCGTGATCTCGATCAGGCCGCCGTTGCTGTCCAGCTGGATCGCCTGCGCGGGCCGGGGCACGCGGGTGCCCGAGGGGCCGGCATCGGCGACATCGTCGATCGTGCCGGTGGCGCCCGAGACGTCGATGAGTGCGTCTTTCTCGAGCCGCAGTTCGCCCCCCTGGACCGTCACCGTGCCGCCGTCGCGCACCTCGCCCACGCGGCGGCCGGTGCTGTCGACGTGGATCAGCGGCACGCCGCGCGCCAGCAGTTCGCCGCCGGCTTCGAGGGCGACCGTGCGGCCGTTCAGGCCGATGCGCCCGGCCGGCGCGTCGAGTCGGCCCGCCACCGTGAGCACGCCCAGGTCGCCGCCGGCGCTGAGCGACAGGCTGCCGCCGGTGTCGGTGCGCACCGTGGCGCCGCGCGCCATCCGGATCGGACCATTTTCCGTGCCGAGCCGCAGCGATGCGGGGTCTCGCGCCGCACGCTCTTCGGGTCGCAGCACGCCCAGCGGCGCCACGTCGGCCAGGTTGCGCCCGCTGGGCAGATCGCGCCAGGCGAAGCTGCCCAGGTCAATGCTGGTGGCCTGCTGCGACACCGCTGCGTCCTCAGGCAGCGTGATGCCCTTGCCTTCGCCGCGCACCGAGACCGAGACCTTGCCGAAGCCGCGCTCTCCGAAGAGCGTGGCGGGCAGCACGACAGCAGCAGCAGCTGCTGCTGCATCCGCTGATGCGGCGGTATCGCCCGGCTGCACTGCGGGCGCAACGCCGCCGACCTGCACGGATGAAGCGGTTGCCAGCGACAGGCTGCCCGCCGAGCCCGCGGCCTGGGCGCGCAGGTTCAGCGCGCCCAGGTCCAGGTCGGGTGTCACGCCGGTCAGCGAGATCGCGCCCGCATCGCCCACGCGCAGCGTCGGCAAAGCCTTCTTGCCGAGGTCCGTACGGCCGCCACCCGACACATCGAACACGGCCGCCTTGTGGGCCGAGATCTTTCCGACGTTGACCGTGATGGCCCCGCCATCCACGGCCCAGGCGCCGCGCAACGCACCGTCGCGCCAGGTGTTGATCCACTGCCCGCTGGCGTCCAGCCGGCCGTGCTCGCCCACTTCGAGCAAGCCGTTGGCCGAGGACAGGCTGATCTGCCCGCCGGGGGCGCGGATCTGGCCGTGGATGCGGATGTCGTTCGTCGAGCCTTCCGTACCCGCCACGAACAGCGACGCGCCCGGCGACAGGGTGACCGCGGCGCCGCTTGCCAGCTCGAAGTCGCCGTTGATGATGTTCAGCACGATGGCGCCCATGCCCGAATCGCTGAGCATGTCGTCCGAAAGGAAAGTGAGCTTGCGCGACTTCTGTTCGTCGGGCTTGAGCTGCACGTAGAAGTCGTCGCCGAGTTTGGTCCTGGCTTCGAAGTCCTGCGCGAGGCGCTTCGGGTCGTGCGTGACGACGATGGTGCCCGGCGACCAAGGCCGGCCGTCCGGCGTGTTCTCGCCCAACTCCAGTCGCCCGCCCTTGTTCCCACCCGGGTTCTGCGACTGGCGCTCGCCCACCACCACGCCGCCCAGCATGTCGCCCTCGAGCACCATGGCGTCGCCCGCATGGATCTGCACCGCGCCGGCCTTACGCCCTTCGGTATAGCCTGCTTCCTTGTAGTCGGCGCCGATGAGCGGCGTGCGCCAGGTGGTCTTCACGCCCCAGCGCAGATGCTCTTTCGTGAACTCGCCGGCGATGCCGGTGTAGCCGGTGTCGGACATGGCCCGGTCCATCGTGTGGATGCGGCCGTCGGCGCCCATGAGCTTGGTCGCCGTGTTCATGCCGTCGGTGTAGCGCACCGAGCCGCCGGACACGTCGAGCATCGAGCCGGCGCGCGTGATCACCGAGCCGCCGGCGCGCAGTTCGATGCGGCCCGCGTCGGCCGAGAGTTCGCGCAGGTCGGTCTTGCCCACGCCGACCCAGCCGGTCACGTCGCCCAGCGGCGTTCCCACCCAGGCGCCGGGAATGTAGGTGACGCCGTCGGGGCCGAGCACCCACTGCACGCCCGCCATCGGACCGTCCCTGAACACGCCGTTCACGCGCCGGTCGACGATCACTTTCTTGCCGCGAATCCAGGCGTCGAGCTGCAGCGGCGAGTCGCGCAGTTCGTTGATGCGCATCTCGGCCTCGATGAAGTTGCGCGACATGTCCACGCGCATGCCCTGCAGGCCGGCCACGCTCAGGAACGCCTCGCCGTCCACGTAGATGCGGCTCGCGTCGCCCCGGCTGCCGGGCTTGTAAAACTGAAGCTGCGTGAACAGCGGGTTGACCGCCGATTCGACCTTGATCGTTCCCGCCGGCACCAGCACGCCGGCCTTCGCCCGCACGTCGATCAGTTGCCCGTACAGGCTCACCCGGCCGGGCTGGTAGCGCGTGGCGAGCGCAGAGGCCTCGATCTCGTTGGTGTCCGAGGCGTCGGGCAGGACCTGCGAGATGCTGCCTTCGCCCAGCGTCAGCGTGCCGGCCGACCAGTTGATGAAATCGTTCACGCCGTCCGCGTACATGTGGGTACCCAGGCCCCACGCGCGCATCAGGATCGAGCCATTGCGGTTGTTCAACGCCGTCGTGGCGTTCAGCACGCCGGACTGGCGCACGTCCTGCGCCTGCAGCGTGATATTGCCGCGCTCAGCCTGCACGGTGCCGGTGTTGACCACCTCGTAACCGACGGCCTTGGCGCGCGCGGCCATCTCGGGCATGACGACATCGCGCAGACCGGCAACGAAGTTGGCGTCGGCATAGACCGGCGACAGGTTGAGTGCGCCCAGCACCTGGCCGCCGGTGAAGGCCCAGCCGGGCACGGCCGACGCGTTCACATCCAGGCCGCGGGGCGCGTTCGGGTCCTGCGCGGACGGCGTCTTCAGGTAGATGTTTTCGCCGGCCGCCAGGATGACCTGGCCGTCGGGCGCCGAGATGCGGCCCGCGTTCTGCACCTTGGGCGCGAACAGCATGACCTTGCCGCCGCTGCTCGCCGACAGCTGCGCGCCGGCGTCGACCCGCACCGCGCCGGGTGCCGCGCCGGGATCGAAGCGGTCCACGTTTCCCATGCGGTCGGGCGCGCCGCCGGTGCCGGCCTTGAAGCCGTTGTCGCCATAGATCTCGGGCCGTGCGGAGGTGAATTCGCCGAACTGCGGAATCGGGAAATCGTTGCCCTGGTTGGAGAGCACCTGCGGGTTGTTGATGCCCAGCTTGAACTGCTTGTCCGACAGCGAAAGGCTCGATGCCACCAGCGAGCGCGTGTCCACCTGGCTCGACCCCGTGAAGACGATGCCGTTGCGGTTGATGAGGTACACCGAGCCGTCGGCCTTGATCTGCCCGGCAATCTGGCTGGGGCGGCCGCTCGGATCGTTGATACGGTTCAGCGCGATCCATGCGTTGGTGCCGTCGGGCTTGGCGCCGCCCTTCTGGTCGAACTGCACCGTGGTGTGCTTCCCGACGTTGAAGCTCTCCCAGTTCAGGATCGCCTTGTCGTCGGTCTGCTCGATGCCGACCAAGGTGCGGCCGCCCGCGGCGGTCTGCACCGGCGCCCTGGCATTGAGCCAGCCTGCGGTGAGGCTGTTCGTATCGACCTTGAGCCCGCCGTCGGCCAGGCCGTCGGGGATGTCCGAGCCGCCGTTCGATGCGGCCTCGCGTGCGGCCGCCTGCGCCGCCTGTTGCGCGGCAATGGAACGCGCGGCCATGTTCAGGTTGCCCATGGAGCGCTGCAACTGTTCGCCGGCCTTGCGCTGCTCCAGCGGGTTGGTCAGCATCGATGCCGGCATGCCGTTGGGCAGGCGGCCCGTCGCCGAGGCGGTGTTCTGCACCGCGCTCTTGTTGGCGAACCAGGCGCCGCTGAAGGCCTGCTGGGCCTGGGCATCGAGCACCAGGGCGCCGTTGGCCGCCAGCGTCATGGCAATGGCGCGCGCGATCGGCGCCATGCGAAAGCGCCGCGCCTGCCGCCGGTTGCGCGCCTTCGTTGCGTGGATCGGTGTGAGGGGCCCGCGTGTGCTCATGAGTCGTTTCCGCCGGAAAGTTGAGTCGATGCACTACGACGAACGGGCGCCCCACGACCCCGCAACTTATTTTTCAGGCCGCGCACCACGGCCGTCCGATTCAGCTGAGAACGGTCAACCCGCCCGGCAACGAACGGGCGTCGAGATCGAAGGCATGCTGCAGCTGCACCAGCGCCAGGTCGAGCGATGCGATGTAGAAGCTCCCGGTGACCAGGCGGCTGCGCGCGGCCGTGTTCATCAGCACCACACGACCGCGCCGGTAGCGGTTGATCTCGTCGAGCACGTCGGACAACCGGGCCTGCGTGAACACCAGCTCGCCCTTGCGCCAGGCCGACAGGTTGGCAGCGCCGACCAGCGCCACGCTGCTCACCGATGTGCCGTCGTACACCGTCTGCTGGCGCGCGCGCAGCTCACGCGCACCCGCGGGATGCTCCACGCGCACCGCGCCTTCGATGCAGGTCACGCACACCTTGGCGTCCAGGTAGCGGACCTCGAAACGCCCCGACTCGGCCAGGCTGCGGCCGGCCCCGGCCACGACGCCGAAGGGCCGCGCGCCACTGGCAGACGACAGATCGAATGCGGCCTCGCCCTCGAGCAGGTCGACGCCGGTCGTCCGGCCGTCCACCGTGCGGCGCCGGATGCGGGTCTGGGTGTTCAGGGTGACCTGCACCCGCTCGGTGAGGCCCACCTCCAGCTGCTCGCCGGTGGCAGTGCGGTAGTCGCCGCCCCACCCCGCCGGCGCGGGCCACAAGCCCGCAGACGGATGGAACACCGCCACGCCCGCGACACCGGCCATGGCCGCCGCGCCCGCTGCCGCACCGAGGAAGGCGCGGCGCGCGAGCACCGGCCGGGGCTGGTGGCGCGCATGAAACGCCGCCGCATCGGCATTGGTGCGCAGCACGCCGGCAGAGGCCGGACCGAGCACGGCCCATTGCGCCCTGGCCTCCTTGAAGACCGCCGCGTGCGCCGGGCTGCGCGCCAGCCAGTGCTTGAAGCGCTGCGCGTCCTGCGGCTTGACGGCACCCGAATGAAACAGCCGCAGCCATTCCCAGGCCTTGTGCCGCGTCGTGTCGACCGCGAGGGCGGGATCGTCAACCGGTGCCGTCAGGGGGTCGTGCATCACGGCCGCGACCCTTCTTCTGGGCCTCGGCCCGTTGCGAGCGCCAGGGTGATTCGATTCTTCACTCCGTACGACGAACGGGCCGCGCCGATCCCGCAACTATTTTTTGTCATGGGCCATCCGGGCACTCAGGTAGTCGTGCGCATGCTTGAGTTCGTATTCGACGGTGCGCAGGGAAATGCCCAGGCGCCGGGCCACTTCGGGCTGCGTCAGTCCCTCCATGTGCACCAGCACGACGACCTCGCGCCGCCGCGCCGGCATGCGGTCCAGCAGCTTGATCACGGCGTCCAGCTGCGAACGCGCCTCGGCGATCCGCGCGGGTCCCGGCGCCGTATCGGCCAGTTCCATCAGCGCATCGATTTCTTCGAAAGGCAGGTTGCGGCTCTGGCGACGCTGGATGTCCAGCGCAATGTTGAACGCCATGCGCACGAGATAGCCGCCCGGCCGCTGGATCGGCCCTGCGTCGCTTCCGCCCTGGTCGTTCACGCGCAGCCAGGTGTCGTGCAGCGCGTCCTCGGCCAGGTCGGCATTGCGCAACGCGTGGCCCAGCTGGCGCTTGAGAGCGTCGTAGTGCCTGGACAGGTAGTCCATGAGCACGGGGCGGACGTCTTCGGCCATGGACAGGTCAGGACGGCGAGCGGCCGGCCGCCTCGCGGCAGCGCGTTCCGCCGCGCGCATCGGTGGGCAGGATGAGCAACGTGAGGGGCTGCGGCAGGTCCGGCGGCGGCGCATGCGCAAGGCGCACGCTACGCAGAACCTCCAGCATCTCGGCGTCCCGGGCCGCGTCGCCCGTCAGGCCGAGCAGGCGCGGCCGGCGAAGCTGGCCCATCGCATCCACCTCGAAGCGCAACAAGGACCGGTACGTTCCCGGCCGCGTGCGCGCGTTGTCGCACAACGCTTCCCAGACCCGCGCCTGCAGCAGGCTGGGGTAGCCCGCCAGGCTTCCAGGCTGGCCGCGCGCGGGGCCTCCGCCCGGGCCTGCGCCGGCCTCAGCGCGAGCGTGACGGCCGAACCCGTGCGGACCTTTTCGGCCACCAGGCCCGTGCCTTCCAGCAACAGTTCAAGCGCGGTGTCGGGGGCGTAAACCCCGCGCACCGCGGAGGACGTCAGCCCGGCCAGGATTTCGCTGCGAAAGAGTGCAGGCTGCCGCGTGACGGCGGCATAGCGCTTGAACGCATCGGCCAAGGGAAGCGAGGGAATGTCGAACGCCAGTGCGGCGTCACCCGCGCCTGGAACCGCGCCGGCCGGGGCCTCGCCCTCACGCAGCGGTGATGCAGATCCGTCGCTCGCCCAGGCCGTGCCGGCCAGCCACGACAGCGCGAGCGCGCAGAGTGCGACGCTGCGGCCTGTAGCGCCCACGAACCCAGGGTGCACCTCGATCACCCTCGCGGCGCAACGATGCCGCGCGCATCGTCACGCCCGCCGTGAGGATGCGAAAGCCATGGCAGGGAAAAAAGTCGAGTCGGCAAGGAGCGCACGCCAGTCGGGAAACTTGCATGCTGTCACCGGCGTGTGACGGTCTCGTTGCAACGTCAGACGTTCCTGCGCCCCGGCGCGTGGCGCGCATCCCGTGTGCCGCAGGAAGCCCGAGGACGCCCCTCGAGCGGCTGACCGACGCTCAGCCCGCCAGCCGCCCCGCCACCAGCTGCAGCACGCGGTCGCAGCGCTTGGCCAGGTCCTGGTCGTGCGTGACCATCACGAAGGCCGTGCGGTGCCGGTGCGCGAGGTCGAGCATCAGCGCGAACACGGCGTCGGCGGTGCTGCGGTCGAGGTTGCCGGTGGGCTCGTCGGCCAGCACGCAGGCCGGCTGCGTGACCAGCGCACGCGCAATGGCCACGCGCTGGCGCTCGCCGCCCGACAGCTCGGCCGGCCGGTGGTGCAGGCGTTCGCCCAGGCCCACGCTGGCGAGGATCTTGGCCGCGGCCTGCGACGCTTCGCCGGCCTCGACGCGGCGGATCTTCAGCGGCATCGCGACGTTGTCGAGCGCACTGAACTCGGGCAGCAGGTGATGGAACTGGTAGACGAAGCCCAGGTGCTGGTTGCGCAGCCGGCCCTGCTCGGCAGCGTCGGCATGCGCGATGTCCTTGCCGAGCAGCTCGACCTTGCCCGCGGTGGGCGCGTCGAGCCCGCCCATCAGGTGCAGCAGCGTGCTCTTGCCGGAGCCGGACGCGCCGACGATGGCCAGCGTTTCGCCGGCGTGCACGTCGAGGTCGACACCGTGCAGCACGGTGAGGTCGATGCGGCCTTCCTGAAAACGCTTGGTGAGGCCGCGGGCCTTCAGGACGACATCACTCATAGCGCAGGGCCTCGGCAGGATTGACGCGGCTGGCGCGCCAGCTCGGATACAGCGTGGCCAGGAAGGCCAGGATGAGGGAAATGACCGCGATCGGCATGATGTCGCTTTGCTGCGGGTCGCTCGGCATCTTGCTGATCAGGTAGATGTCCTTGGGCAGGAAGCTGGCGTGGAAGAGCTGCTCCAGGAAGGGCACGATCACGTCGATGTTGTAGGCGATGCCCAGGCCCAGCAGCAGGCCGCCCACGGTGCCGATCACGCCCACCATGGCGCCCTGCACCACGAAGATGGCCATGATGCTGCGCGGCGAGCTGCCCAGCGTGCGCAGGATGGCGATGTCGGCGCGCTTGTCGGTCACGGTCATCACCAGCGTCGAGACGAGGTTGAAGGCCGCCACGGCGACGATCAGCGTGAGGATGATGAACATCATGCGTTTCTCGACCTGCACGGCCGCGAACCAGGTCTTGTTCTGGCGCGTCCAGTCGCGGATGAGGAACTGGCCCGGCAGCGTGACGGCGAGCTGGTCGGCCACCTCGCGCGCCTCGTGCAGGTCTTTCAGCTTGAGGCGGATGCCGGTCGGGCCTTCGAGGCGGAACACCTTGGCGGCGTCTTTCTCGTGCACCATCGCCAGCGCCGAGTCGTACTCGTAGTGGCCCGAGTCGAACACGCCGACCACGGTGAACTGCTTCAGGCGCGGCACCACGCCGGCCGGCGTGACCTGCCCGCCCGGCGCCACCAGCGTGACCTGATCGCCGGGCTGCACGAACATGGAACGCGCCAGCTCGATGCCCAGCACGATGCCGAACTCGCCCGGCACCAGCTTGTCGAAGGTGCCGCCCTTGGCGATGCCGCCGGTGTCGGTGACCTCGGGTTCGAGCGCGGGGTCGATGCCGCGCACAATGGCGCCCTTCATGTCTTCGCCGCGCGCGATGAGTGCCTGCGTGTTGATGAAAGGCGCCGCGCCGATCACCTCAGGGTTCTTGCGGGCGTCGGCCATGATGGCGTCGATGTCCTGCAGGGCCTGGCCGTCGCGCGAGAAGATCTCGATGTGCGACACCACGCTGAGCATGCGGTCGCGCACTTCCTTCTGGAAGCCGTTCATCACGCTGAGAACGATGATCAGCGCCGCCACGCCCAGCGCGATGCCGAGCATCGACACGCCGGAGATGAAGGAGATGAAGCCGTTGCGTCGCGTGGCACGGCCTGCGCGCGTGTAGCGCCAGCCGAGCTGCAGTTCGTAGGGGAATCGCATCAGCGGCCTCGCCCCGTGGCCTCAAGGGGCATGGGCGCGCCCGCGGGGGGCGGCAAATACTCGGGGTGAGGAGCGAGGGGGTAGGTCATACGGTGGAATTGTGGCATCCCGGACAATAGGGAAATGGCCGAACCTCTCCCACGTCATCTGTTGATTCCCTTTGCCGGCCGCGGTTCCCCGGCTTGCCGCGCGGCGCTCGCGACCCTGCGGCTGCCGAACCTCGAAACCCTGCTGCTGCGCCTGACGCTCGCCGACACCGACACGCAGGACGACAGCACCCGCTCCCCGCCGCACGAACGCGCGCTGGCCCGCGCGCTGGGCCTGCCCCCCGCCGACGACGGCTGCATTCCCTGGGCCGCGCTCGAAGCCCGCAAGACCGGCCTGGCCGCGCCCGGCGACCCCGAGGCCTGGGGCCAGGTGACGCTGTGCAACTGGCAGGTCGGCATCGACGACGTGGCGCTGGGCGACCCGAGCGGCATCGAGATCGACGCCGCCGAATCGATGGCCCTGCTGGCCGTTGCAGACCCGTTCTTCGAGGAAGACGGCATCGCGCTCTACCCCTCCGACACGCCCGGCCGCTGGCTCGCGCGCGCGCCCATCTTCGACGGGCTGGCCACGGCCTCCATCGACCGCGCAGTGGGGTACCCCATTTCGCAGTGGTCGCCGCTGGGCGATGCCTCGCGGCCGCTGCGCCGGCTGCAGAACGAGATGCAGATGCTGCTGTACACGCAGCGCGTGAACGACGAGCGCACCGCGCGCGGCGTGCCACCGATCAATTCGTTCTGGCTCAGCGGCACCGGCGTCCTGAAGGACGGCGACCTGCCCTCGCCACCCCTGTCGCGCACGCCGGTCGTCGACCTCGCGCTGCGCGACGCCGCGCTGCGCGACGACGGCCTGGCCTGGGCCGCCGCCTGGCAAGCGCTGGACGCTGGCACTGTCGCCAGCCTGCTCGCCGACCTCACGCGCGGCGCCGACGTGGCGCTCTCGCTGTGCGGCGACCGCGGCGCGCAGCTTTTCACCGTGCAGCCGCGCGGCCTCGCCCGCTGGGCCAAGGGCCTGTTCGACCGCAACCGCGCCACGCAGGTGCTGGAGTCCCTATGAAGATCATTGCCCGGGACATCCCGCCGCGCACCGTCTGGGCGCTGGAACAGGCCGGCGTGCATCCGCTGCTGGCGCGCCTGTTTGCCGCGCGCGGCGTGCGCGGCAAGGACGAGCTCGACGACGGCCTCGCACGCCTGCTGCCGCCCGACACGCTGCGCGGCACGCGCGAAGCCGCCGTGCTGCTGGCCGACGCCATCGCGCAGGACAAGCGCCTGTGCATCGTGGCCGACTACGACTGCGATGGCGCCACCGCCTGCGCGGTCGGCGTGCGCGGCCTGCGCCTGCTGGGCGGCAAGCACGTGAGCTACCTCGTGCCCGACCGCGTGGTGGACGGCTACGGCCTGACGCCGCCGATTGCCGAGCGCGTGGCCAACGCCGGCGCCGACATGCTGATCACCGTCGACAACGGCATCGCCAGCGTCGAGGGCGTGGCCGCCGCCAAGGCGCGCGGCCTGCAGGTGCTGGTGACCGACCACCACCTGCCCGGCCCCGAGCTGCCCCTGGCCGACGTGATGGTGAACCCCAACCAGCCCGGCTGCGAGTTCGAAAGCAAGAGCATCGCCGGCGTCGGTGTGATGTTCTACGTGCTGCTCGCGCTGCGCTCCGAACTGCGCACGCGCGGCGTGTTCGACACCGCCACGCAACCCAAGCTCGATGCCTTGCTGCCGCTGGTGGCGCTGGGCACCGTGGCCGACGTGGTGAAGCTCGACGCCAACAACCGCCGCCTCGTGGCGCAGGGCCTGCGCCGCATCCGCGCCGGCGCGATGCCGGCCGGCGTGGCGGCGCTGTTCAAGGCGGCGGGGCGCACCGCCTCGGCCGCGACCACTTTCGACTTCGGCTTTGCCCTCGGCCCGCGCATCAACGCGGCCGGCCGGCTGGCCGACATGACGCTGGGCATCGAGTGCCTGCTGACCGACGACGCCGGCCGCGCCGACGAACTCGCGCGCATGCTCGACGGCATCAACCGCGAGCGGCGCGACATCGAGGGCGGCATGCGCGACCAGGCGCTGCTGCTGGCCGAGTCGCTGTTCGCGGCCGACGGCGAAGGCGTGGAAGCGCCGCCGCCGGCCATCAGCGTGTTCGGCGCCGACTTCCACGAGGGCGTGGTGGGCATCGTGGCCTCGCGCATCAAGGACCGCTTCCATCGCCCGACCTTCGTGTTCGCGGCCAGCGCGGCACCGGGCAAGGAGCAGGAGCTGAAGGGCTCGGGCCGATCGATCCCGGGCTTTCACCTGCGCGATGCGCTCGACCTCGTGGCCAAGCGCCACCCCGGCGTGCTGCTGCGCTTCGGCGGCCACGCGATGGCCGCGGGCTGCACCGTGGCGCGCGAACACTTTCCCGTCTTCGAGCGCGCGCTGGCGCAGGTGGCCGGCGAATGGCTGGCCGAGGCCGCGCTCACGCGCCAGATCGAGACCGACGGGCCGATCGCGCGCGAGTACATGCGCATCGACCTCGTCGACACGCTGCACAAGGAGGTGTGGGGCCAGGGCTTCGCGCCGCCCACTTTCAGCGAAGAGGTCGAGGTGGTGTCGCAGCGGCTGGTGGGCGAGAAGCACCTGGCGCTCAAGCTCAAGCACCAGGGCCAGCCCATCGACGCGATCTGGTTCAGCCACACCGAGCCGCTTCCGCCGCGCGTGAAGCTGGCGTTCCGGCTCGATGCGGACGAGTGGCAAGGGGTGCGACGGTTGCGCTTTCTGGTCGAAGGCGCGGAGGTGTGACGCGGGCGGCCTAGACTGGAGGCCCATCCATTCGACCGGGCACTCTCGCATGCAGCAAGAAGCCATCTCGGCCCACGACATCTTTCCGCACATCCGTATCGTGATGGGCATGGTCATCGGCCTGGGCGTGACCCGGCTGCTGTCGGGCGTCGCACGCATCGTGCAGCACCCGACGCAGTACCGGCTCTACGCCGTGCACCTGGCCTGGGTCGCCTCGGTGCTGCTGGCCCTGGTGCATTTCTGGTGGTGGGAGTTCGGCCTGTACCAGATCGACAGCTGGACCTTCGGCACCTACGCCTTCATCGTCAGCTACGCGATCCTGCTGTTCCTGCTGTGCGCGCTGCTCTTTCCCGACAGCATGCAGGACTACGCGAGCTACCGCGACTACTTCTACGCCCGCCGCGCGTGGTTCTTCGGCTTGCTGGCCGCCACCTACCTGCTCGACGTGGTCGACACGCTGATCAAGGGCGAGGCGCACTTCGCCCGCTTTGCGATGGAGTACCTCATCCGCACGCCCATCCTCGTGGGCCTGTGCATCGCGGCGGCCCGCTCCGCCAACCCACGCTTTCACACGGCCTTCGTCGCGGGCACGCTGGCTTACCAGCTGTCGTGGATCTTCCGGCTCTTCGACACCTTGGATTGAGCCGCTGCGGCCAACAGGAACAGGACCTGCGTCCATGAGGGCAGGCTAGTATCCACGTCCTTCAACCGATACGGACCGCCCCTACCGCCGTGAGCACCCTGCCCCCTTGCCCCCAATGCCATTCGGAATTCACCTACGAAGACGGCCTCAACCTTGTCTGCCCCGAATGCGCTCACGAATGGTCCGCCTCGGGCGCTTCCGCCGAAAGCGCGGCCGATGAGGGGCGGGTCATCAAGGATTCGGTCGGCAACGTGCTGAACGACGGCGACACCGTCACCGTCATCAAGGACCTCAAGGTCAAGGGCTCGTCGCTGGTCGTGAAGGTCGGCACCAAGGCGAAGAACATCCGCCTGATCGATGGCGATCACGACATCGATTGCAAGATCGACGGCATTGGCGCGATGAAGCTGAAGTCGGAATTCGTGCGCAAGGCGTGAGACCGGCCTGGCTCAGGCGGCGCAGCGTCTCGCTGTCCGCTCGTCACGCCGGTGCCGCGCGGACTTCCTAGCTGGCCAACTCCCGGCAGCGTGCGGCGTCCAACGCATGACCGCAGGCATGGAACTCCCGCGCCGCCGCGGCGAAGCCTTCGCGCGCGGCAGCGACACGGCCGATGGCCCGTTCGATGTGAGCCTGCGCCTCGTGCAGCGACGCGTACCAGGCCGGCAGCTTCATCACCACATTGGCCAGGTATTCGGATTGCTGCTGGTGACTGGCCGCCAGGTCCAGTTCGTGCGCCCTCGCGGCCGCGATGGTGGCCGGGATGGCGAAGGTGATACGGCAGCCGGGGCAGCTTTCCAGCGGGCCGCGCACGTTGGCCTCGGCCTCCTCCAGCACGCCCAGCGCGGCGTCGGGCTGCGTGGCCATCGCGATGCGGGTGCCGTAGATGCGGTCCAGCAGGTGGAAGCCGACGTCGGACTGGCGCGCGACGTCGAGCGCTTCGTCGAGCAGGCCGCGCGCCCGGTCCATCTGCCCGCGGTAGATCGCCAGTTCGGAGCGGCGCTGCAGCGACAGCGCTTCGCCGGTCGCGCCGCCGATCGCGCGGTGCATGCGCCCGCCCGCCACCAGGTCCTGCTCGGCGGCGTCGAGCTGGCCGCTGAGCAGCCAGGCCTCGCCGCGCAGCGTGACCGCGAACGCATGCCCGCGCGCCGCGCCCAGCCGCTGCGCTTCCGTGGCCAGCGCATCGGCGAATGCGATGACCTCGGCGTACGGCCGCGAGCCGTACAGGAAGCGCTGCGTGATGCACAGATGGCCGTCGAACACGCGCACCGCCAGCTGCGGCAGGTGGCTCGTCTCCTTCAGGTCGGCCCACACGCTGCCGTGCAGGTCGCCGCGCGCGTGCGCCGCCGCGGCCTGCGACCAGGAGGCGATCACGAGCGTGCCTTCGTCGCCCGTCTCCAGGGCGATCCGGCGCACTTCGGCCGAGCGGCGCGTTCCTTCGGCGGGGTCCCCGAAGCCCAGGGCCGCCGCGCCGCTGTAGGCCAGCGCTTCGGCGAGGCGCCCCGCCACCGTGGTGGGATGCACGTCCTTCAGGTACTGCAGGGCACCGGGCGGATCGCTCATCTTCACTTGCGCCAAGGCCCGCTTGGCGCGCAGTTCGTGGGACAGCGCCTCCGCAGCGACGGCGGCGGCCGCATCGTAGGCGGCCAACGTGCCGGGCCGGCCCAGCGCGTCCAGGGACTCGGCACGCAGCGCCAGGGCTTCCGGCTGCGTCGCCCGGTGCGCGAGCAGCGGCTCGACGTGGCGCAGCACGTCCTCGTAGGCGCCGAGGCGAAAGGCCTGGCGCGCAGCCGCCAGCGCACACGGCATCGCCTGCTCGGCATCGCCCGCGGCGAGCCAGTGATGGCCCACCAGGCCGGGTGCCGCACCGCCCTGTGCGAGCCGCGCCGCCACGTCGCGATGCAGCAGCACACGCCGGTGCGGCGGGATGCCTTCGGCCAGCGCTTCCCGCACGAGGGCGTGGCGGAAGCGGTAGCGGCCATCGGCCACCACCAGCACGCCCGCGGCGAGCGCCTGGTCGAGCCGTGCCAAGGCGTCGTGGCCTTCATCGGTGGCCAGCGCCACGGCCGTGGCCACGTCGAAATCTTCGGCCGACAGGGCCAACCGGCGCAGGGCCTCCGTCGCGCCGGGGTCCAGGTCGCACAGGCGTTCGGCCAGGGCCGACGACAGGCTGCGGGACATCACCGCCGTGGCGCCGTCTGAGGTGGCCGCACCGCGCGCGAGTTCGACCACGGCAAACGGCAGGCCTTCGGCACGACGGGCGATGGCGGTGGCGGCCTCGCCCGTCATCGGTGCGTCGGCCGAACGGGCCGCGAGCAGCGCCGCTTCTTCCTCGGACAACGGGCCCAGCTCAAGGGCTTCCAGCTGGCCGGCGCGCTGCAGGCGCGAGGTGTTCCGATCCAGCAGCGGCGGCAGCGCGTGTCGGCACGCGAGCAGCACGAACACCGGGGGGCCGCTTGCCGCCAGTTGCGTCAGCGCCTGGGCGCTCGCGTCGTCTGCCGCGTGCGCATCGTCGACGATGAGCAGCACCGGCTTTTGCGCGGCGGTGGCCAGCAGCAGCCGACGCACGGCACCCACCGTCTGGTGACGCCCGAGCGGCAGGGCCAGCGGTTTCACGTCGCCCGGGGCGGTCATCTGCGACAGCACGGCCTGGGCGTGCGCACCGATGGCCTGTGCCGCATCGGGCAGTTCGCCGAGCAAGGGCTCCACCAGGTCGGCCGCGATGCCGTAGGGCCGGGTCCAGTCGCCGGCCTGCAACGAGCGCACCTGCCAGCCCAGGCCCCGCGCTTCCTCGGCGACGCGGCGGCAGAACGCGGTCTTGCCCATTCCCGCCGGCGCGCGCACCACCGCGCCCCCCGGCCGGCCCGCGAGGCTGGCGCGCAGCCACCCCAGGACACGCACCAGCTCCATGGCACGGCCGACGAAACGCGGCGCGGCGCCTTCCAGGCCCGCCACGCATTCGCGGTACAGCGCCTCGGCCGGCGGACCGGGGCGCAGGTCGAGGGTCTGCTGCAGATGGTCGCGCAGGTGGCCGTACCAGCGCAGCGCCGAAGAGCGCCGCCCGGCCGCCAGTTCCTCGCGCATCAACTGGACATGGGCTGCCTCGTCGGTGGGGTCTTCGCGCACCAGCCGTTCCAGGTCGCCGGTCTGGCGCAGCAGCCGCAGGAACTTGTCGCGCAGCCGCTGGCGCGGCGCCTCGGTCCAGGTTTCGTAGCGGGCGTCCGGCAGGAGGTCGCCGCCATAGAGCTGCGCGGCCGCCTTGCAGGCCTGCGGATCGCCGCTGCGCAGGGCCTCGTCCGCTGCGCGCTCGAACTGCTCGGCGTCGCACGCCACCGCATGGTCGGGCAGCAGGAAGACCCGGCCGCCTCGCAGCACCAGGGCGTCGGGCTGGCCGATGAACTGGCGCGCGTGGTGTGCGGCCTTGCGCAGGTTGGCGCTGCCGGCGTCGGGGTCGAGGTGCGGCCACAGGGCCTCTACCACCTGTTCGTTCGCCAGGCTGCGTCCGGGCTGCAAGGCCAGCAGTTGCAGCAGCTCGGCGGCCCGCCGGGTCAGCGGCACTGAGGGAATCTGCGGGTCATCGCCGGCCACGCTCAGGCGGAACGGGCCCAACAGCCGGATGGACACGGCTTCGGACGGCGGAGTCGGTGGGGGCGACATCGCGATTCCTTTCCCCCGGCACGGGCCGGGAACGTTTCAGGAACGCCAAGCGTGGAGCATCAGTATGCCGTCTATCGAATCTGGCGGGTGCAACGAATAGACGCACCACCCTCGCGCCCGCGGACCCTCAAGGAGTACCTCATGCATATCGCAAAAGACGCCGTCGACGTGAAGATGGAAATTCCCGGTGCCCTGATCCGGCAGCGTTTGAATTTCGGCGACGCGACCGGCTACAGCAAGATCAGCGGCGAGTACTTCACGCTGTCGGCGGGCGTCGACACGACGCCACTGTTCCAGGGCCTGAACAACCACAACTCCTGCCAGTGCCCGCACTGGGGGTTCGTGCTCAAGGGCCAGATCACCACCACCGACGACGCCGGGGAGCAGGAGACCGTCCAGGCCAACGACCTGTTCTATTGGCCGCCCGGCCACAACGTCAAGGTCGACGCCGACGCGGAGATCGTAATGTTCAGCCCGCAGCACGAACACACGCACGTGATCGACCACATGATCGAGAAGGTGAAGTCATGAACCCGAACAAGGCCCTCTGGGAAAAAGGCGACTTCACCCGCATCGCCGAGAGCATGCGCGAGAGCGGTGAAGACGTCGTGCGGCACGCCCGCATCACGCCCGGCATGAAGGTGCTGGACCTCGGCTGCGGCGACGGCAACACCGCCATCCCGGCCGCCAAGCTCGGCGCGCAGGTGCTGGGCGTGGACATCGCCGCCAACCTGGTCGCCGCGGGCAACCGGCGGGCGGCCCAGGCCGGGCTGTCGGCCAGCTGCCGGTTCGAGGAAGGGGACGCCTGCGAGCTGCGGCTGGAGAACAAGTCCTTCGACCTCGTCATCAGCATGTTCGGCGCCATGTTCGCGCCCAAGCCCTTCGACGTGGCACGGGAGATGGTGCGTGTCACGCGTCCGGGCGGCCGCATCCTCATGGGCAACTGGATCCCGAACGACCCGACGCTGGTGGCGCAGATCCTGAAGATCAGTTCGTCGTATGCGCCCCCGCCGCCCGAGGGTTTCGTGAGCCCGATGGGCTGGGGCTCGACCCCGAACATCATCGAGCGCTTTGGCGCGGCGGGCGTCGCTTCGGAGGCCATCAGCTGGGAACGCGACAGCTACATCTTCGACTTCAAAGGCTCGGCGGCGGAATTCGTCGACACCTTCCGGCAGTTCTACGGCCCGACCATGAACGCATTCGACGCCGCAGCCCAGGCGGGGCGCACCGACGAACTGCGTGCGGAACTGGTGACGCTGTTCCAGAGCCAGAACCAGAGCCAATACCCCAACACCTGCCTAATCGCCGCGACGTTCCTGCGGGTGACGGTGGAGGTGGGCTGATCCGCGGCGTTCCGTCGCCTTCTGCGGTCAGCCGCGGCGTGAAGGCTTCGCCCGCCCTACCAAGCGTAGCCCACCTGCACTCGCGCCCCAAGTTTGCGCCCACCCCTGTCGCCCCCGCCGCTGGTGGCGGTGGACAGGCCCACGCCCAAGTTCGTCCGAGCTGTACCGCGTCGTGCAAGGCATCTCCGAAGTGCTGGACAGCCTGGTCGTTGATTTGGAGTACCTCGGGCGCGAGTCGTACATGGCGCTGTTCGTTCAGCTGCAGCCCGGCATCCCGCTGGACGAGCCGCTGGCGCAGCGCATCCGGCAGGCCTTGCGTGTGGGGCTTTCGGCACGCCACGTCCCCAACGAAATCATGCAGGTGAGCGCGATCCCGAAAACGATCACCGGCAAGAAGCTGGAGCTGCCCGTCAAGAAGCTGCTGCTGGGCCATGCGCTCGAGAAGGCCGTGAGCCGCGATGCGTTGGCCGACCCGGAGAGCATCGACTGGTACGTGGATTTCGCTAAAAGATACCGACATCGAGCGGATTGAGGCCGTTTTTTGAGGCCTGCGAGCCTCCCCAGTCCTCCCTCACAGAAGCCAGTCCCGCAGCCGCCGAGAAGCCTGGAATTCGCCGGGCGAGACGTTCTTGAGTTCGAAGCCCGTCCACCCAGCCCAGTGACTGGTCTCGCTCAGGTACTCCTGCGCTCGTAAGCCAACTCCATCCGATAGGCCAGCCCCAGGAACAGCGACTGCGCCAGGCACAGGGTGCTCGTGAGCGAACGAAATCCGAAGGTGGCGCCATCTTGGGCCAGTAGCACCGCGCTGGCGCGCCCGGCCAGCGGGCTGAGTTGGCTGTCGGTGATGGCCAGCAGCCGCGCGCCCTGCGCCAGCGCCGCGTCCACCACCTCCAACGTTTCCTTCGCGTAGGGTTCGAACGAAACGGCGACCAGCACGTCACCCGGCGCCAGTGCGCGCAACTCGCCCTGCTGCATGTGGCCCAGGCCGTGCAACCAATGCACCGGCTTGGCCGTGTGCTGCAGCGCATAGGCCAGGTAAGCACCCACCGGGAACGCGCGGCGCGAGGCCGCCAGCCACAGGGCGGGCGCGTCCAGCATCAGTTCCACCGCCGCATCGAAACGTTCGTCCGGCAGGCCAGCCTGCAGCGCCTGCAGGCTCTCGATGCTGCCGCCGATCACCTCGTGCGCAATGCGCGCGGGGGTGATCGGCGCAGCGTCGGCCCCAACCAGGGAGCGGATGCGCTCCTGGTAGTCGCGATGGGGCGCCAGCCGCTGGGCCGCGCCGGCGCGGAACAGCGCCTGCATTTCCGAGAAGCCGGAAAAACCGAAGTGCTTGGCAAAGCGCACCACGGCCGAAGGCTGCACGCCGCACTCGCTGGCGGTTTCCTGCACGCCGTCCAGCGCCAGCCGGTCGCGGCTGGTTTCCACGTAGCGCGCGATCAGCTTGAGTTGGCGGCTCAGGCTTTCAAAGCCGGCACGCACGGCCTGCAGGAAGTCCTCGGCGCTGGCGTACGGACCAGCGGCGATGGCTGGCGACACCGCGATCGGAGAAGAAATTCTATTTTTCATTTATCTAGAAATATTTTTCTATTTTCGCTAAGATCGGCCGCATCGGACAAACGAACCACGCCCACCGGCCGCGCGGGGCATTCTGAACCCGCCGCCGGCGCCACCACGGAGACAACGCTTCATGCGCACCCTTTCCTTTCCCACGGGCCGCCCGGTCGACATCGCCTGCCTCGGGCGCCTGGCGGTCGACCTGTACGCCGACCAGATCGGCTGCAGCCTGGAGGACGCGACCAGCTTCTCCAAGTATCTGGGCGGCTCCTCGGCCAACATCGCCTTCGGCACCGCTCGCCTGGGCCTGGCCTCGGCCATGGTCTCACGCGTGGGTGACGAGCAGAACGGCCGTTTCCTGCTCGACACGCTGCGGCGCGAGGGCTGCGACGTGAGCCAGGTGCAGGTCGACCCGCAGCGCCTGACCGGCATGGTGCTGCTGGGCATCAAAGACCAGGACACCTTCCCGCTGTTGTTTGCGCGCGAGAACTGCGCCGACATGGCGCTGGACGCCGGCGCCATCGACGAAGACTTCATCGCCGGCTGCCGCAGCCTGCTGGTCACCGGCACCCACCTGAGCACGCCCACCGTGCTGGCCGCCAGCCGGCGCGCGCTGGAACTGGCCGGCCGCCACGGCGCGGTGCGGGTGCTGGACATCGACTACCGTCCGGTGCTCTGGGGCCTGACGGGCCGGGGCGACGGCGAAACGCGCTACGTGAGCAGCCAGGCGGTGACCCAGCACCTGCAGGAACAACTCGGCCAGTTCGAGCTGATCATCGGCACCGAGGAAGAATGGATGATCGCCGGCGGCGTCGAGGGCGACCTGATGGCTTGCCTGCGCCGCGCCCGCGAATGCACGCAGGCGGTGTTCGTGGTCAAGCGCGGCGCGCTGGGTTGCAGCATCGTCGACAGCGCGGTGCCTGCGCGCATCGACGACGCACTCACCGTGCTGGGCGAGCGCATCGAGGTGCTGAACGTGCTGGGCGCGGGCGACGCCTTTGCCTCCGGCCTGATGAGCGGGCTGCTACGCGGCAAGGACTGGCGCGAGTCCGCGGCCATCGCCAATGCCTGCGGCGCCATCGTCGTTTCACGCCACGGCTGCGCGCCCGCGATGCCGACGCCGGCCGAATTGGCGCACTGGTTCTCCGGCAACCGTCATCCGCGCCCGGACCTCGATCCGCAGTTGGCTCACCTGCATCGCGCGAGTGTTCGGCGCAAGGAATGGCCCGAGCTTTATGTGCTGGCCTATGACCATCGCTCGCAGTTCGAAGACATGGCGCGCGAGACCGGTGCCGAGCCGGCGCGCCTGGCGCGCCTCAAGCACCTGCTGAACGAGGTGGTGGCCGGTATCGAGCACGACGAGCCCGGCTACCGCGGTCGGCTCGGCGTTTTGATCGACGGCCGCCCCGCCATGGGCGAGGCCGCGCTGCACGCCGCCACCGGCCGCGGCTGGTGGCTGGGCCGGCCGATCGAGCAGCCGGGCTCGCGCCCGCTGCGTTTCGACGGCATGCGCTCGCTGGGCTCGCAGCTCAGGCACTGGCCGCGCGAGCAGGTGGTGAAGTGCCTGGTCTTCTATCACCCGAGCGATGCCGCCGCACTGCGCCACGAGCAGGACGAATGGCTGCTGCAGGTGGCCGAGGCCACGCGCGCCAGTGGCCACGAACTGCTGCTGGAAGTGATCCCGCCGCGCGACACGCTCGCGCCCGGCGACATGGGCGAGGCGGTGGTGCAGGCCATCCGCCACTTCTACGACCTGGGCCTTCGGCCCGAGTGGTGGAAGGTCGGCGCGCTGTCGACACGCCAGTGGGAGGAACTCGACGCGTTGGTGCGCGAGCGCGATCCGTACTGCCGCGGTGCGGTGATCCTCGGGCTGTCGCAGCCGCTGGAGGACCTGGTGGCGGGTTTCGCGCAGGCGCGCGTGCCGCTGGTCAAGGGCTTCATGGTCGGTCGCTCGGTGTGGTGCGATCCCAGCCAGGCCTGGCTGCGCGGCGAGATCGACGACACCGGCCTCAAGGCCCGGGTGGCCGCCAATTTCCTCCGTCTGGTCGACGGCTGGCGCGCCAGCCGCGTCGCCGCACCGGTGGGCGAGGAGGCACTGCAATGAGCCTGCTGGTCAAGGCCGCGCCGGCAGGGCGCGTGATTGCGGATGTCACGCCCGTTTCGGCGGGTTGGACGCACGTCGGCTTCAAGGCGCTGCGCCTGGCGGCGGGCGAAGAAGAGGCACTGGTCACCGGCACGCGCGAGCTGTGCATCACGGTGCTCACCGGCCAGGTCGACGTGACGGTGAACGCGCGGCGCTACAGCGCGCTGGGCAGCCGGGGCTCGGTGTTCGAAGACCGTTCCCCCACGGCGGTCTATGTGCCGCCGGGGCGCGAAGTGCGCATCGTGGCGCGCGGCCCGGCCGAGGTGGCGCTGAGTTCCGCGCCGGCCAAGGGGCTGCACCCGGAGCGCGTGATCGAGCCCGCGCAGATGACGCGCAGCGTGCGCGGACAGGGCAGCAACACCCGCCACGTCTGCGACATCCTGCCGCAGACCGAGCCGGCCGAAGGCCTGCTGGTGGTGGAGGTCATCACGCCGGCCGGCCACGCGTCGAGCTACCCGCCGCACAAGCACGACACCGCGGGCGATGGCGAGACGGTGCTGGAAGAAACCTACTACCACCAACTCAACCCGGCGCAGGGCTTTGCCTTCCAGCGCGTCTACACCGACGACCGCAGCCTGGACGAGACCATGGCCGTCGAGCACCGCGACACCGTCCTGGTGCCGCGCGGCTACCACCCCTGCGTGGCACCGCACGGCTACGACCTCTACTACCTCAACACCATGGCCGGCCCGCAGCGGCATTGGGCCTTCCGCAACGACCCGGCGCACGAATGGATGCTGGCGCCGCGCTAACGCCGGCCGCCAGTCACCTGCGACTCACGCGAGACGAATGCGACGGCCCGACGCGGCCGACAGTTCTGCCGCGCGCGGCAGGCAAAGAGAAAAGAAGACAGATACACAACCCTGGAGACAAGACATCATGAACAAGCGAACCACCCTCCGCCTCCTGGCGGCCACGCTGCTCGCCGGTCTCGGCACCGTGCAGGCGCAGCCTGCTGCCTACCCGCGCCAACCACTGAAATGGGTCGTGCCCTACGCACCGGGCGGCACCACCGATGTGATTGCGCGCCAGCTCGCCATGCGCATGGGGCAAACGATGGGTCAGCCGGTCATCGCCGACAACAAGCCGGGCGCGGCCAGCATCATCGGCGCCACCTTCATCGCCCGCTCGGCGCCGGACGGCTACACGGTGGGCACGGTGGACTCGGGCACGCTGGCTTTCAATCCCGCGATGTACGCCAGCCTCAGCTACAACGCCGAGAAGGACTTCAGCTTCATCGGTGGCCTGGGCCGGATGCCGCTGGTATTGGCCGTGCACCCCGCGTTCCCCGCGAAGAACGTGCAGGAGTTCCTGGCGCTGGTTCGCAAGTCGCCGGGCTCCGTGTCCTCGGCTTCGTCGGGCCCGGGCTCGCCGCTGCACGTGGCGCTCGAGCTGTTCAAGCAGCAAACCCAAACCGACATCCTGCATGTCGCCTACAAGGGCTCGGCCCCTGCGCTGCAGGACCTGATGGCCAACCAGGTGAACTCGATGTTCGTGGACTTGCCGCCCAGCCTGTCGATGATCAAGGCCGGCAAGCTGCGCGTGCTGGCCGTCGCCACACCGCAGCGCCTGGCCATCCTGCCGGACGTGCCCACGATGGCCGAAGCCGGCGTGTCCGGCTACGAAGCCTACGCATGGCAGGGCCTCGTCGGCCCAGCCGGGCTGCCCGCGCCGGTGCTCGAACGACTGAACAAGGAACTGGTGGATGCGCTCAAGCACCCGCAGACACGCGCCAAGCTGGAAGAGATCGGCATCCAGCCGATGCCGATGACGCCGCCGCAGTTCGCGGACTTCGTGCGCAGCGAGCAGAAGCTGTGGTCCGGCGTGATCAAGGCCGCCAACATCCGGCTCGATTGACGGCACGCTTTCCAAGGAGACTTCTCATGACCCATTCGCCATTCACCCGCCGCCATGCCCTGGGCGCCCTCGCGGCGCTTGGAGGCAGCGCCTTGCTGCCTGCCGCCGCGCAGCCCGCCGCCTATCCGAGCAAGCCGGTCGAGTTGATCGTGCCCTTCGCCGCCGGCGGGGGCACCGACGTGCTGGCCCGCGCACTGGCCGAGGCCGCACGGCCACACCTTTCGCAGAGCCTGATCGTCATCAATCGCGCCGGCGCGAGTGGCGGCGTTGGCTGGGCCGAACTGGTGAACGCCAAGCCCGATGGCTACAAGCTGGCGATCATCACCGTGGAGATCACGATGATCCCCCACATGGGCGTCGTGAAGTTCACCTCCGACGACGTGACGCCGATCGTGCGCCTGAATGCAGATCCGGCCACCATCGCGGTGCGCGCCGATTCGCCGTACAAGACCATCGAGGAATTCCTGGCCGCCGCGCGCAAGGCGCCCGGCGCATTGCGCGTCGGCAACGCCGGCCCCGGTTCCCTCGGTCATCTGGCGGCCGCTGCGCTGGAGGACAAGACCGGCACACAGTTCAATCATGTACCGTTCCGCGGTGCCAACCCAGCGGTGCTGGACCTGCTGGGCGGCCACATCGAAGCGGTGGCGGTCACGCCCGTCGAAGTGGCGACCTACGTCGCAGCCGGCAAGGTCCGACCACTGGCGGTGATGGCCGACAAGCGCATCGCAGCCGGCTGGGAGCAGGTGCCGACGCTTGGGGAACGGCAGATCGACCTGGTCATCCAAGGCTGGCGTGGACTGGCAGCGCCCAAGGGCACGCCACCCGAGGTGCTCGCGGTGCTGCGCAACGCGATGGTCAAGGCCCTGCAGGAACCCGCGCTGCGCGAGACGATGGCCAAGCAGAACATGGGCGACGGCTATCTGGACGAAGCGGCCTTCAAGGCGCTGATCGCACGCGACAACGCCAGCTTCCGCCAGCTCATCCACAAACTGGGCATCAAGCCCGTCTGACAAGGAGTGACCTCATGACTGTCTCGCCCGGCCGCCTGCGCATCCAACGCGTCAACATCGACCACCACATCGCCGGCGCCCCCGCCGCCAATACCTCCGGCCGCACGCAGGACGTGACCAACCCCGCCACCGGCGCCGTCACCGGCAAGGTCGGCCTGGCCGATGCCGCGCAGGTGGGGGCCGCCGTGGCCGCTGCCCAAGCCGCGTTCCCCGCCTGGGCCGACACGCCGCCGATCCGCCGGGCGCGCGTGATGTTCAAGTTCCTCGAGCTGCTCAACCAGCACAAGGACGAGCTCGCCCACCTCATCACCGCCGAGCACGGCAAGGTCTTCACCGACGCGCAGGGCGAGGTGAGCCGCGGCATCGACATCGTCGAGTTCGCCTGCGGCATTCCGCAGCTGCTCAAGGGCGACTTCACCGACCAGGTGAGCACCGGCATCGACAACTGGACCTTGCGCCAGCCGCTGGGCGTGGTCGCGGGCATCACGCCCTTCAACTTCCCGGTGATGGTGCCGATGTGGATGTTCCCGGTGGCCATCGCCGCCGGAAACACCTTCGTGCTCAAGCCCAGCCCGACCGACCCGAGCCCGTCGCTGCTGATGGCCGAGCTGCTCAAGAAGGCCGGCCTGCCCGACGGCGTGTTCAACGTGGTGCAGGGCGACAAGGCCGCGGTCGACGCGCTGCTGGAGCACCCCGACGTCAAGGCGATCAGCTTCGTGGGCTCCACGCCCATCGCCAACTACATCTACGAAACCGGCGCACGCCACGGCAAGCGCGTGCAGGCCCTGGGCGGTGCGAAGAACCACATGGTCGTCATGCCCGACGCCGACATCGACCAGGCCGTGGACGCCCTCATCGGCGCCGGTTACGGCTCGGCCGGCGAGCGCTGCATGGCGATCAGCGTCGCGGTGCTGGTGGGCGACGTGGCCGACCGCCTGCTGCCCAAGCTCATCGAGCGCACGAAGACGCTGAAGGTGCTCAATGGCGAGAACCTCGCGGCCGAGATGGGCCCGATCGTCACGCGCGCCGCGCACGAGCGCATCACCGGCTACATCGCGCAGGGCGAGAAGGAAGGCGCGAAGCTGCTGGTCGACGGCCGCAGCTTCGACGGCAACAAGGCTGGTGAAGGCTGCGGCGACGGCTTCTGGATGGGCGGCACGCTGTTCGACCACGTCACGCCCGAGATGCGCATCTACAAGGAAGAGATCTTCGGCCCCGTGCTGGGCTGTGTGCGCGTCGCGACCTTCAAGGAAGCCGTCGACCTCATCAACGCGCACGAGTTCGGCAACGGCGTGAGCTGCTTCACGCGCGACGGCAACGTGGCGCGCGAGTTCGGCCGCCGCATCCAGGTCGGCATGGTCGGCATCAACGTGCCGATCCCGGTGCCGATGGCCTGGCACGGCTTCGGCGGCTGGAAGAAGAGCCTGTTCGGCGACATGCACGCGTATGGCGAAGAGGGCGTGCGCTTCTATACGAAGCAGAAGTCGATCATGCAGCGCTGGCCCGAGAGCATCGGCAAGGGCGCGGAATTCGTGATGCCGACGGCGCGCTGATCCACACGACGTCTGCCCGAGGGTCGCTGTGACGGCCTGACGGTGGACTCACGTCCTTCGAATCGAGGATCTCGCCCAGCTGTCTGTCAATTTCGCGATCGCGGTCCCGGCCGCACACCGAAGTGATGCCGTACGTTCCCGAACACTGGGTCGCTGCCCACGACCCAGGCAGCCCCCACGACACGGGGGCATGGAACACGCGTCCGCCTTGTGGACGTTCCCAATAGATCATCTCGGCCGGCCTCCGAGTGACTCGGTCACGTTCGAGAAGTAATCGAGATACGCATCCAGCATGCCGGGCCGCTCGCGAATGCCTTGTGCGATCACGGTCATCCCGCCTGGTGGTTCCGGCAACGAGGCGCCCGCCGGCACTTAGTGCGTCATGCGGGCAAGCGTGGCGACGCTCAGGTCCCACTCGTGACCGATGGCCCTGGGCAAACTCCCGCCGGGCCCATGGCCGAAAGTCTCGCCACCGCTTCGTCGCAAGCGTCGAAGACGTGCTGCAGGTACAGCAGGCCGGCAACAAGCTGAGGGGGCAGTGCAGGTCACCCGCGCCCCAAGCTGAAGTGGGCCGCCGAAGGTGCGCTCGATCTCACTCCAGTCGATCAGCCGGCCAGGTGCACCAGCGGAAGGCGCATGTTGATCAACTCATCGGTCCGCGGTGCTGAGGGTTGAGCCTTCATCATCAAACCTCGTCGGAATTTGCAAGGTAATGGCGTTCAACGTCGCAATATCCTGCAAATCTCACGCCCGAAGATGCTACGAGTCTCCAAGCGCGTTGTCCAGGGCGGACTGGATCGGGCTCTATGATGACAACCCCATCATCTTTGTAATGCTATGAGCTTGGTAAACGTTGTTTCCATATCAGATATTGTTGAATCAATTTCAAAACATGTACCAAAAAATTGGGGCGATGAAGGCCCGCTTTCACTTGCAAATTTTCCAATTAACGCGCAAAGCCCATTTAAATTCGCTGCACGCTCAGTGGCACGCTTGCAGGCAATTAAAATCTCCAGCCTCAATCATCATATTGAAATTATATTTCAAGAGTCGCACGCCGCCGCAAAACTTGACCAATGCCTGCACAATTCTCACGAAATAGGTAGTGGGCCTTGTTGGTTTGATTGGGGAGATACAGGACTGCCAAAAATCAGCAGTACGGCAAGATCCGAAGCACAAAGGATGCTAGTCCATATGTCTCGATGGATTGACCGTTTTGAAGTTTCACTGATTAAAGCTCAGCACAGCGGATTTCCAACAACAATCAGCACCTCACCTTCGGACGGAAAATACAAAAACAACGGCGATTCAGAGCGACTTCGAGTCATTGGATTTAGGCGAGATGAAATAATAGAGTTTCTGGACTCTCACAATGTCCCGCACTCTCTTCGAGAAACCTATTTATCCAAAAATTGACCATCTCAAATTGAATATCTGATGAGAAAATCGCCACAAATTTTCTCGTATTGATTGGAAATTTTTCCATTTCGACTGAATAGAGAAAGGGATTTTTTGCTCTATTTATTTGAATTCAAGATGAAACGCGCTGATCCGACGAAGGTCGACTTCAGTGCCTCTTAAAAGCACGCATCGTGAGGCGAAGCCAAGCTTCTGCGTCATCCTGCTTGAGGCATAGTCGTTCGCCCTCAACCTCACACCCCATAAACAGATCCATAGCTACGAAACACTGCTACAGCTGCTACAGGTAGCAGCTGTAGCAGTGTTTCAATGCATGTAAATCACAATCTATCTAGAACCATGGAAAATTGTCGGCATCCTTGGGGAAGCCATTGTTCGGAGCCCCTTCCACAAGGTCGACCTTGAATTTACTCGGATTTAGCCAAAGATTAATTTGACTTTTCTTTCTGACGATGCGAACCATGCCCTTTTGCGCCATGAGGTCCAGTGCGCGATCACGGGCATTGACATTTCGCGGTGATGGGCCCAGCTGAAGTATTTTTCTCACCGATATATATGGCTTTCGACCATCGATCTCGCACCTAGCATGAAGCCATTCAGTGATATTTTTTGCGTGCAGTTCATCGTCATCGTTTTCCCTCTCCTTGAAGATGGCATGAAATTCACGCAGGTAAAAATCACATACCCAAGTCGCAGCAACGACCGAATCGTGCCCGATCTCCAGAGTGTCCGACCCCAGGCAATGAAATAACGCACTGATACGTGCAGCGTTTTCTGCCATCTTCGAAGCCGCATCAGGGATATCGAAGAACATCTCTCCCCTTTGTTGAAACGTCTCCGTTCGTCGGGCAAATGCCGCCCATTCTTCTGCAGCAATGGGTGAAAATTGCAACGTCTCAGGCGTCGCTGGCGGTGATTCAAGCGGGTGGTTTTTTCGAAGCAGCTGCGTGATTCTTCGAGTCCACCCCTCCATTCCCTCCGCATACTGAACGCCTGGCCGAAGATCTCGGTAGCCCGGCTCAAAGTGGGGCCGAGCCACGAGGCACCTTGATACGAATCCGCTCTCGCGTGCGTGGTTATTGGCCTTCCCAAGGAAGTTGTCCACCACACGAGGCTGAGCCATGAGCGAGAGCGTCAGATTCGTACGCTCCGAAAGTGAACTGCCAGTAGTCACGCGATCAATGTTGATCGCGTCTCCACTCCATGCCTTGTTCAGTATCTCTAGGCTGCGCAGCACGGGTGCGTTCAGGACCGTGCCGCCTTCGTCAGAAAAGATGCCCGTCGTGGGATGACTGTCAGCCAGGATACGGGCAAACGCAGCTGGAGTGGCATCTTCGACGATCAGCTTGTAGCCTTTGGGCTTTTGAGGCTCTCTTTCATAGAGTTCGACCATCTTGTTTTCGATGTCCGCGATCGGCTTGTCAGTGGCTCGCGCCTTGCTGATCGCCCGCTCCAGCCCTTTACGCTCGCTATCCCAGATTCGCCGATCCCGCTCGAAGTCCCTGATTCTCTTTGCGTGCTCAGCGTCGCACTCTGCCTGAAACGCGCGCACAGGCACCATGAAAGGTCTGTCCGTCGATGACTTGCGCACGCCGGAGCCGGCAATGGTCAGAAGGTAGACCCCTATGTTGCATGTATAGCCAATGGGAACCTTGACGCGGCGAGAACCCTGACAAGCGATCGACAGCACACCCAATGCGGAAGCAAATGCCAACTCCACCGGAGACTGAACGACGGCGCCGACCTCCTGCAGTACTTTCTGCAATAGGGGCGGCAAATGGTGCCAAGGAAAACCAACTCGTATACTTTTCTTAGGTATGAATCCTGGAGATGGCATTACTTAAAAATATATTTTTACAAAAAATTAATTGTAACTCAAACCAACAAGACTCCGCGCACTCCGATCATTGCCCCGAATCAGACCACCTTCTCATCGAGAAAATATTAAACCTCATCGATCTCCGTCATATAGCCCGGTTGCCGCACGCTCTTTTTCTTGAATCGTGCAGCACCGGTGATATTCGCGCGCGCATTGATTGAATTGGAAAAAACTTCATCCTAATTTCGCATCGACGTCTACATAGGATAGATGATGGCGGAAATTTCCATGACACCTCATTGGACTTCCGAAAGAGCGCGGCGAGAGGAGTTCGGGCGCGCAAGGAAGCCGGCCATTAGTTGTTCCCGCATGAACGGGGCCAAAGAGCATTTAAGTAAAAATCTACTTGCCCCGTCCATGATTTGTCAGGCGCCGGGAGGTAGCCAGGCATCCACGCGTAAACAGTGCGGGGGCTCTGCCCTGGGTTTATTTTCTTATTTATAAGAGAGGTACTTTGTACCTCTCTCTGAAAGTCTGAATAGACTCGACTCAGAGAAAAGTCGTTAGAAGTAGAACCGCAATTTTTTCCAAGTCGCGGGCGTTCGACTCAGCTCTACCGCTCGGTCTTGATGCACGCGAGAGTTGCCGAAAATCTCCATCGAGCGCGCTATCCCTGGGACAGAGTTGAGCAGGGCCCACCGATCTGCTGGATGCCGGGGCATATGTCCTTTGTTCAATTGCTTCAATCGGCTGTGTCTATTCACTGAGTCAACGGACTGCCCGTCTCCGTGGGCGCGGACCCAGAAGGCGGCTCGTATCGCTAGGTGGGCTTGAGCAGTGAGTTCGCGTTACCGCCTGATCTTGCTGCGTGCCAGCACCACATCTCGAGGCCGATCGTGATCCTGAGGCTCGAGGCATCACCCAGTCGTCGAACCGCTTTGCGGCTTCTTCTCTCACGGGATCGGGCGATTTCTATCGTGGCGGGCAATGACATGACAGCGAACTGCGTTGTCCTCGTCTTCGATCCACTGCTCACCTCCGAATGCGTCACAGCCAAGCATCGAGGACTCCAATAAACCCAAATTTGAGATCAATGAAATGGCCACCCATATGAAAAAAGTCCCTCAGTCTCACTGCTCGAACTGCAGCGCCCCCATCGGCCCTATTCACGTGAACCTGCATCGCAACGCCGAATGTCTCGCGAGACCATACACCACCGGAAACCACTTGGAAGTTACAAATGCCCGAGTGCTGAAGTCGTACTGCATGAAGTGCGGCGTACAAGCGGCCTGCGATTATTTACAAGAGGCTGGCTTTTTCCTTCAGGA
This sequence comes from Variovorax sp. V118, assembly GCF_041154445.1. Taxonomy (GTDB): domain Bacteria; phylum Pseudomonadota; class Gammaproteobacteria; order Burkholderiales; family Burkholderiaceae_C; genus Variovorax; species Variovorax boronicumulans. Next base: position 4,616,835 of record NZ_AP028663.1, read on the forward strand.
CGTGCAGGACTATGAGAACGTCCGCGTCTGCACGAGTTGCGGGTACTCTCATGTGAACATGTATGAATGGCATCCCACCTACTTGATTGCCGTCAACCGATTCGATGGAGTATTTCTCGACACGCTTGAGGAAACAGTCGTTGTGATTGCGTGCGAGAGATGCGAAACGGCGCACGGACAGTGGTTGTGACCGCACGATTGAGCTGAAGCGTCCTTGACGCCGGATTGCCGCGTGTGCGTCGACTCCTTGATGCCAGTTGTGTCCATCCCGGCAGTGATGCTCCTTCCCGTTCAAGCTACCAAGAGGCGCCGGACCCAAAAAAAGAAGCACAGACCTGCGAGCGATCTCTCGATCGCCCGCCTGGTCTGCGCCAACTCTTGAATGTCCGCCCTCAGCGCCTGAAGAACTGCTGCGCCTCGACCTGCCGCTCAGCCTCCTGAACTGCCTCTTGCAAAAAGTGCAGCAGTGCGCGCAGCTCCATCACCAACTGCGAGTCGCCGTCGCGCGGCCGGACAAGGTCTGGCAGGACTGTCTTGCCCGTATCGCTGAAGGAGACGGTGGCCCTGCTCAGGATCGCGATCTCGCCGAGGATCGCCCAGGCCCGCTCAGCTCTTCCGGCATCTCGAAGGCACTGCTCCAGATAACCGAAGTACGCCGCTGCGTTTTCGCGCTCGATGAAGTTCTCCCCCAGCTGAAACTCGAACTTCTGGATCTTCTCGCACAGGTCCAGGAACTCACGCTTGGCCATGTCGTACATGCTGCGGTACTTCTGAGCCAAAGGGTCGGCGCCGTCCTGTGGCGTGCCGCGATGCTGTCCGGACTGCGGCCCTTGCCACTCCTTGCTGCGGAATTGCAGGAACGCCTGTAATCCGCTGACCAGGTGTGCCACCTCGCCTTCGTTGACGGCCAGGCAGTCGATGAGCTTGTGGCCGTTGATGTAGATCCCGGTCTTTTCCGCCTCGATGAACCGAATGTCAGGCCACCGCCAGATCGCCAGGCCTGAGCCCAGGTCCTTCAGGCGAATCTGGTTTTCGGTGAGCATGACCCCGTCCTTCGCGCCGCCGAATACGGTGGTGTCCATGAGCGCCACCACCTCTTCTGCCTCGATGCCTCGGCCATAGCTTTGCAGTGCATTGCTGAGTTTCTTCAGCGGAATGCTGGGTGCGAAGTAGGTTCGCGAGAACCGGCCATCCGATGCGAAGCGTTGATGCAGAAAGTTCTGCAGTGACGCTGTCGCTGGCGCTGGTGCATCTCTACGATTCGCCGCTGGTTCGTCGGCAGCGACGTCGTCGCTGCTCTGGGGGCTGAGCGCGTCGAACCGCGCCCGCCGCTGCGCATCCGAGAGCACCGCGTAGGCCTCATTGACCTCCTGCATCCGGGCAGTTGCCCACTGCAGCGTTTGCGCATCGCTGCCTTGATACTTGTCGGGGTGGTACTGCGTCCGGCGCCCCTTGTAGGCCAGCGCGATCTCGGCTTCAGCGGCGCTGCGGCGAACGCCGAGGACCTCGTAGTAGTCTTTCATGGTTCATCGCGTCAATCACGCAGGCAAATCGCCGTGGCTTGGGTCATGCGCTGACCCAGCCCCTCCACCTGCTCGCCGGCATGCATCTGCCGCAGGTCCGGCTCTATCTTGCCGAAGATGCATTTGCAAATCGACTTCGAGATGCCGCCCTGGACGCATCCCTCCATGAAGTCGACCTTCACCTCGTCGCGACCACAGCCTGCCAACGCAATCAGCAGGCCGATGGCGGCAAGTCGACGCAAGAGCTTGATATTCATGACATCAGCACCAGGCCGACGAACAGCGCCAGGATGCCCGCGCCGAGGATCTTGCCCAGCCCTGGGAACAGCATGATGGGCCAAGCGATTCCGGTGCCCAGGTTGTATGCAAAGCTCTTGTACGAGTTGTCTCCGAACAGCCATCCGTAAAGGGCGAACAACACCCCGATGGCAAGGTAAATGCAGATGATCTTGGCTTTCTTGGACATGTGATTCGATGTATGGGTCGCCCTGGTCCAGACCGCTTGAGGCGGCCCGGCCAGGGCAGTGTCTAGATTGATGGAGATGGGCAGTGAGAAGAGCCGAGGCTCCTCATCCCAGGTTGCACTGGAAGCCCTTCTTGCCGTAGGCCGGCAGGACCTGGGCGGCATTGCTCTTGGCGAAGGTGATCGTCTTGCCGCCGTAGCTGACCAAGGCATCGCCCTTGCGAAGGTCGTTCAGCAAGGTGATGAAGTTGTCCTCGCCTACGCGGCTGTCGGCCTCGAAGGGGCCTTCGAAGGTATGCCCGCCGACTTTGACGGTGAACTTCTTTACCTCCTGGGACGAGGCCACCGCCATCAGGGTGACGCTGGAGGCCGCGTCAGCGCTGCCTTCCGATGTTGGGCAGCCGATGAGAAGCCGCATGCCCTGGGCGTCGATGAAGTACTCGAGGTTGCCCTGGCCATAGCCCTGAGTCCATTGCCCCTGCGCAGCTTGTGCGGCAGGCGTGGCCAGAACCAGCGTTGCCAACAGCGCGCTCAGCGCGAGACGGGTCTTTCGGATGTGTGTATTGATCATTCTTTTCGTGTAATTGATGCCAAAAAAGGGTCGCCATCGAACCCCAGTCCTAGTTCCTGGGCTTGTAGGCCGCAGATTTTTAATGATGCTTTTATGACTCCTTTTTGAACGATGAGCGTCGCCAGATCAAGGTGTAGTTAGATGTTAATAGGTTTCAAACACCGTGGTATCAAACACCTCAATTCCAGAGCATCGTCTGGATGCCTCGAGGTGCCCCATCCCTGTCTCTGCGCGAAGTCTTCGCCCGCAATGTGCGTCTGGTGCGCGTGAACGCGGGCATCTCCCAGGAGCGCATGGCCAACGACGCTGGCCTGGACCGGGCCTTTGTAGGCACGCTGGAGCGCGGCCAGCGCAACATCTCCATCGACAACGTCGAGTTGATTGCCCAGGCCATCGGGTATCCGCCCCACGAACTCATGGACCCGAATCTGCCCAAGCAGCGCGGCCTGGATGAAACGCTGACACGCGCGCCCCGCACGGTGCGCCCCTACGCGATCAAGAAGCGATCCCGCTCGCGCTGAACTCACTCGCACTGAGCGATCAAGCCGGCTTCAGGACGATCAGGTGCAGGAGCCGCACCGCACAGGCTTCGCCCGTGAGGTGACGACAGCTGAGCGCAAAGCCGGGACCGGCATGCACCGCGGGGCCTGCAACGCCCTCGAGTTCGATGCGCACGTTGTGCGCACAGGCCCACGGTTCGCTCGCGCCGGCGTCCAACAGAAGCAGCGTTCGGGCGCGGTTGGAACCACGCTCGAACTCCACGCCGATGACGACGCCCCAGTGGCTGGATCGGGCAGACCCGTAGTGCAAAAGGCACAAGTCCCCCGACTGGAGGACTTCGAGCGCAACCTGAGCGATCTGCTCCGCACGACATGACAGGTCGCCTGACGCCAGTGCCTGCGCGCTGATGGCTGCGACTTGTGCAATGCCCTGGTTGATCGCGGCGATGCAGCGCAGCATCGCATCGTCATCGATGACACCTCGCGCCCCCAATGCGGATCGCGCCGCACGGCGGAGTCTCACGAGCCACGGCGCTCGAGGTAGCTGGGCGAGCACCATGACACATTGCAGGACGCTGTCGAGCGCGCAGGTCCGAGCCGATTTCGATCGACGAAGGGGCAAGCGCTCGTAGCGCGTACCCGATGCGCTGCGCGTCAGATATTCCACTTCGGTGTCGAAGCGGATTCCGGCAGCAAAGACATGCCCAAGTTGAACCTCCAAAAGATTTGATTGAGGAGTCATCGATCTGCCTTCGGATCAAAGTCGAAGTCGTACTCGCCCCTCAGGTGGGCGAGCCGAAGCTCCTCGTCGATGGCATGCCTCACTTGGCCCAGTCGATGGGGATCGCATTGTTTGCTGCGCAGCATGGCCTGGTCCACCCTGCGAAGAAACGTCTCGTCGAGCAACGGCTCCTGCGCGGCGTGCTTCTGTGTACGGGCCGCCTTCATCACGACGGCTCCTTGAAGAAGAGCGCCTGCACCCGCTTTGCGCCCGCACCATGGGCCGGGAACCCCATGATGGCCGCTCGATCGCGCTGCTGACAGATGCCGCAGTTCAGGCAGTCGGTGTTGCCAAGGCTGGCTGGACACACGATGACTGGACGGCCTGCCGGCGTGCGCAATGGCTTGGCAGTGCCCTGGGGCAGGACGACCACCACAGGCGCGATGCCGAGGTCCGCATGCGTGTCGGCCTGGCCCAGCGTTTCGGCACTGAGGTTGACCGTGAAGCCAAGCCGGTTCGCATTGAGGATCGCCGTCTGGTTCTTGGGTGTCGACGGATAGTGGGTGTAGGTGAACCCACGTCGCCCCCTGTTCGCCATTGCCAGCCTGTTGAGCAATCCGGCATCGATCACGCCCGGTGAGGACGGTGTCAAATCTCCCGCCTGGTTGTGCCGCCACAGCGCATGACGACGCAGCGTGCGGATCTCCCGCAGCAGTTCGTCGAAGGTACTGCCTCGCGCGCCCGCCGAGACAGCTCTCCAATGCAAAGCCAAGGGCCCGCTCTCGGCATAGCAGCCGTTGCGCTTCAAGCCACAGTTGGGCGGGCAGGAGTTGACGCTCGTCGTCGTGACCGCCATTGGCCCGGTCTTGACGTTACGGCTGAGGCGGGTGAAGTGATAGGTGAATGGGTCGGCGCGTGCAGGCGACGCGGCGCGCAGCGCCGATCCACCGCGCGAGGTCGTGGTGAGCAAGATGTTCTCCTTCAGGGATGCGTGCTGCAATCGCAAGCACGAGGCGCGCAGCGCTCCCCTGTCCCCATGGCCATGGGGGCGAGGGAGACGAAGGCGTAGGAATGAATGGGCTTCGAGAGCCCGTTAGGTAGCCCTTTGGGGCTTAGGTCTCGAAGCGCTGCTTGAGCTTTCGCAGCACCTCGAGGGCGCAGCCGTGCCAGGCTTGGCCGCTGACCATGGGGGTGTCCAGCGCCTGGGGATCCGTTTCAGCGACGCGCCTGGCGTACTGCTCCAGCGCCTGCATCACGAACGCCTGGATGAGTGCGCCATGGGCGCTGAACTCCATCAGCTCGGTGACGAATTCAACGTTGGTCGACGGCATGCTGGCTCTCCTCATTCACCTCGCACACCTCACATGTCGACTGCAGGATCTCGAAGCCCGCATCGGCAACGAGGCCCGGATCCAGCAGCATGACCAGGTCATCCGAGATGCCCGAGCGCATCGACGCCCGCGCCTCATCGTCCAGGCCATCCTCGCGTGCACGCACCCTGGCAGCACAAGCGAGCGCCTCCTCATCGAAGACGGCAAGCTCGATGCTGAAGACCACCACCGTGCGGGGCATGGCCGAGGTGAACGCGGTGCCGCTCATGCATCCTCCCCGGAGTCGATGCGCGAGATCTCCGCGCCGAACGTCAGCGCCGCGTTGTCGGGGCTGGGTGGTCCGTTCTGGCGAATCCACCAATCGGGCGGGCTGTACGGCACGGTCATCACGCCCAGGTAGCCACCTTGCGAGGCGTAGCCCACCACCTTGGCGCGGCCGATGCCGTTGATGCGGATGAGCACGTCGCCGCCGATCGAGGGGACCTCGAAGTCGGCCGACCACTTGAATACGTCTTGGGCGAAGGGGTCGCGTGTATAGGGCGGCACTGTGGCGTGCCGCCGGAATCTGGTTTTCATGAATGTTTCTCTTGTGGATGTTTTTCTTGGGACGGCAACACCGTCGCATTGCCGAGTTGTCGGGATTTCAGGCGACAGATCAGGCCGTCGCTCTCTCGCGCGACGTCCCAGCCACGGCGGCCGAGACTTCGGCGCAGCACGTAGGTCGATTCGCCGTAGGAGACGCGCAGGCCCGGGCGGATGGCGGCTCGTTTGGCGGCCCGGTTCGCATGGAACTCACGTACCTTCTCGCGCCATGGGCCTGCGTAGGGCCCAGTCGGAGGACTGGCCCGATCCAGGAAGGCCAAGGGACAGTCGAAGTAGTACGGCCCGCAGCTCTCGTCCATGCTCTTGACGGCCACTTCACCCTTCCTGCAATCGATGAGGGTCAGGCCGATCCAGATCCGCCCGGCGTGTTCACCCGAACGGTTTTGTGCCAGGAACCACAGGCGGTTGCCGATCGCGCGATGTGCCAGCACCGCAGCAAAGGCTGCGACGCTATGCAGTTCGTCATGGACGGCTTGGTCCTTGGTGGCCCGGTAGACGATGCTGCCCATCTCAGGCCTCCGCCTGATCGCCCGCCAGCGGCGCGCAGTCGGTTTCCACGCAGTGCCAGAACTCGCGCTCGGCATCGATGAGTCGGGAGATCTCGACCTCGTCGCGTTCGACCCGGTGGATCCGCAGGTCCTGGCCGCAGATCAGGGCAACCACATCCAGGGCCTGGGCGCCTGTGACAGCCAGCCGATGCAGCATCTGGATCCGCACGTAGGCGGGAAGGCCCGCGCTCCAGAGCTCAGCCGCGTGCATGCCGACGCATCGACACTCCAGCAGCTGGACATCGGGAGCGCCGACGACTTCGCGGCCGGGAAGCGCCAGCATCCAGGGGTGCTGCGGGTGCCGCAGCAAGGCGCGAGTGCGTGGCACCTGGCGCCCCGTGCGCAGCGCATAGTGCGCCGCCACGATGGGCTCGAGCAGGCGGTCCCAATAGGCTGCGGTTTCTGCGGACTGAACGAGGAAAGGATCGACAGGCTGCAGCAGGTCGTGACGCTCGGTCTTCTCCATCCACAGCCGCACGGCAGACTTGAAGGGATCGCGACCTACGGCGGCAGCAGCGTCGAGACAGCCGAGGCCGGCTTCGCCCGCGCTCAGCTGGCGCCCAGTGGTCGCATCCTGCGAACAGGTGGATGGCACCAGGCGCAATGCGGGGGCACGCGGCCGCAGACGAGTGCTTGGGGAACGTTGTGTGCTTCGGGGTGTTGAGTTCATTGATTTCTTTCTGAAGGTTCAAACCGCCCATCCAGCAAAAAGCCCCGCCCTCTCGGTGGAGAGGCGGGGCTTTGGTGGAGGAGCTGAGTGGGAGTGGTGGGGAACGCGGGCGGGAGAGGTGAAGATCCAACAACGTCAAGCAGCGAGCTCCAGCGCATGGGCCAACGCGCGTTGCTTGAGGGCAGCGCCCTGGCCGAACCAAGCGCTGTCCAGGCGGTACTCGCGGTTGCGAGCCCGGCGTTCGTGGTCGACGAATTCGGTCATTGCGCTGAGCAGGCCCCAGGTCGTTCCACGGGCAGCGGCGAGTTCAGCCCCGCGGCCCTTGCCCTCGTACAGTTCAAGGACCTTGCGGGCGGCCCAGGCACGCGGCATGGACTGGGTGCCGGCCTGCGCTGTGGCGAGTCCATTCGCTTCGCTCGGCCCGTAGAGCACATGCTGGATATAGGCGTTGACCTCCTTGCTCTTGACCTTGCGCTCGGACAGGGCCTTCATGCGGTACATGAACTCGTCCCACTGCCCGATGGCAATGCCCAGTTGCCGTTTGACGGCGTCGGCATCAAAGCAGGTGTTATGGGGCACGCGAATCACGTTGCTCGTGTTTTCCAGTGCGATGGCCAGGGTGTTGTTGCACACGACCCGCACGGTCGTCGGCGTGACCGTGGTGGCCAGCGTGCCGTCGCAGGAGGTGGCGAACAAGAGGTAGCCGTTGACGGTGTCGCTGCCCTTGAGCACGGCCTGCTTGCCGGTGCGCGCCAGCGCCCAGACCTTGCGCCCGCCCTTGAGGACACCGGCCGTCTCCATCTCGTAGCCGCCGATCTCGGTGAGGTCGCGGTAGAACTCCAGGACTTCGCGGGGCTGCACGATCTGGTATCGGTTGCTGACGATCGACAGTGGCGCATGGGTGTCGCTGCGGTAGAGCACCTTCTGTTCGGCGAAGGATTCCAGAGCCTGCAGGGAATCGCCTTCAGGTCGGGTCATGAAGCGCACGGGGGTTTCCTGAATGGTCCAGTCCATGCCTGCTTGCTCAGCCCAGACTTGAAGAGGCTGCTTGGGTTGAAGGCGGTGGCCCAGGCGATGCCAGGGGGTGTCGCCGACGTAAGCCATTTGTTCGATTTGATGTGCCATGGAAGGTCTTTCTTGAAGTTGCGCGCACAGGCGCGCGCTGGCCGAGAAGCTGCAAGAGCCTCGGCCAGGAGGATTTGGGGCAAGGAGGAAGGAATCGACGAGCCGAGTGGCTCAAGGGTGCGAAGCGCGAAAGTGCGGAAACGGGCAGCTGTGCGTCAGGCGAAATCAGGATCGATCAGGATCGATGCCCTCCGGATTTGGCTCGGAGTCGGGATTCATCGTTCGAAAAGGTGACGGCGTAGCCGGTTCGGCCGACGACCATTGCGTTTCACTGGTTCCGCGCTGGCCACTGAAGGTGTGACCGCACGCGGTACATCGGCAGTTGTTCAGAACTCGGTCATCGACGACACGGCCGAAGCTGGCGCCGACCTCCGTGCCGAGCGCACCGCCGCCCAGAGCGCCGAGGACGACCCCGATGGCGGTGCCGAGGCTGCCGCCCACCGGTCCGGCGGCCATGCCAATGGTGAAGCCAGTGCGGGCGCCGCGCAGTGCACCAGCGATGCCGCCGGCCGCACCGGCCAGACCGCCGAGCGTGCCACCGGTTCGCTGGGCTACGTCACGGGTTTCGATGCGGTTGGAGCCGCAGTTGGGACATTGAAAGTGGGACAAGCTGAAGAAGCTCCTTTACAGGCGAGTGAATGGAAGAGAAGGAGCACCCAGACGGCAAAAAGCCCGGCGGACCGCGAGGTCGTGCCGGGCTTCTTGCTGGTTTAGCTGGTTAGGTCCGAGAAAGTGAGACTTCGGTCGAGGGATGAGGGAGAAATCAGCCCCCTCGCACGTGCTCAGCCGGCTGGACAGGCCAAGTGTTCACTTCTTGTCTGTGCTCACCTAAGTCATATGGGTCTGAAAAATTCTGGAATCAAACACGTTCGCTCGAAATCGAGAATTGACCACCCCTGTCCAGAGCCAAAGCCTGATATTTCCCCGCACACACCTTGTTAGCACGGCCAACCGCCCTTGGTCGCGAGCAGAGCCGCTCCAGCGCAACGAGGGAGCTGCCCATCTACCAAATGAAGCGGCCTGGCCGCAGCCAGATGCCATATTTACGGAAGGTTCTCGCGAAAGATCACCTGGCTGCGCGTGGTCTCCACGCCGCTGAGCGCCTCGCGCTTGTCGCGCAGGTTGGTGAAGATGCGCACGCAGCTCATCAGCGTGGTGTGCGGGCTCTGCGTGATCACCGCGTCCATGCTGCCGTCGATGAGGAGCGCGCGCGTATCGGGCGTGAGGCCGTGGCCGATGAAGACCACCTTCTGCTCGCGCCCCGCTTCCTTCAGTGCGCGCGCCACGCCGTCTGACGCGCCGCCGATGTTGTAGATGCCGCCCATGTCGGGATGCTGCTCCAGCAGCGCGCGGGTCTGGCGGTAGTTCTTGGCCGCGTCGTCCTGGCCTTCGCGCAGGCCCACGACTTCGAGCTTCGGGAACATCTCGTCGATGACGTGCAGGAAGCCCGCCTCGCGCTCCTCGTGCGCCTTGTAGCTCAGGCTGCCCGCGATGAGCGCGACCTTCGCGGCGCGCGCGCCGATGAAGCGGCCGATGAGGTAACCGGCCGTGCGCCCGGCGGCGCGGTTGTCGAGCCCCACGAACGCAGCGCGCTCAGAGTTCGACAGATCCGAGATCAGCGTGACCACCGGCAGCCCGCGCGCGGCCAGCGCGGCCACCGCTTCGCGCACCGCCGGATGTTCGAGCGCCATCATCGCGATGCCGTCGCAACGCTGGCCGTGCTTGCGCAATGCGTCGGCCAGCTCGTGCGGATTGAAGCTCTCGATGAACACCGTGCGGCACTGGACGTTGAACGGCGCCCAGTGCTCCTGCGAGTAACCCACCATGTCGCCCAGCATGCGAATGAAGCGGTTAGTGCCCGCAGGCAGCAGGAACACGAGCCGCAGCGGCGGCGGTGTCAGCGCCGCATAGAGCTCGGGGCCCGGCAGGTAGTCGAGCTCGCCCGCGGCCTTGAGCACGCGCTGCACCGTGGCGTCACGCACGCCGGGCCGGCGGTTGAGCACGCGATCGACCGTGGCGGTCGACACCTGCGCCGCGCGCGCGATGTCGACCACGCGCGCGCGGCGTGCATCGGAAGGAGGTGAAGGGTTATCCCGCATACATCAAAAACCATCAGTATCGAGTTTGACCCGGATGATGCATGCTTTTATCTTCGCTGTGGTCCGAATCCACCGATGCATCAGATTGCATCAAGCAAATTCCGAAGATCCTGGAGACAAAAGACATGACCTCGCTGACTCGCCGCAGTGCCTTGCGCACGCTTTCCGCCCTCCCCGCCGCCGGCATCGTGTCGGCTGTGCCGCGCATCGCGCGCGCTGCGGAGTTCTCGTACAAGTACGGCAACAACCTGCCGCTGAGCCATCCGCTGAACGTGCGCGCGCAGGAAGCCGCGGACCGCATCGCCAAGGAAACCAAGGGCCGGGTCGAGATCAAGATCTTCCCCAACAACCAGCTCGGTGGCGACACCGACATGCTTGCGCAGGTGCGCTCGGGCGGCATCGAGTTCTTCACGCCGTCGGCACTCGTCATCGCCACGCTCGTGCCGGTGGCCGCCATCAACGCGGTGGGCTTTGCATTCAACGACTACAGCCAGGTGTGGGCCGCAATGGACGGCAAGGTCGGGGCGCATGTGCGCGGTGCCATCGCCAAGTCGCGCCTCTATGCGTTCGAGAAGATGTGGGACAACGGCTTTCGCCAGACCACGAGCAGCAAGGCGGCCGTTGCCACCGCGAAGGACATGGACGGCCTGAAGATCCGCGTGCCGGTGAGCCCGCTGTCGATCTCGATGTTCAAGGGCCTGGGCGCCGCGCCCGCGAGCCTGCAGTTCAGCGAGGTGTATTCGGCGCTGCAGACGAAGATCGTCGATGCGCAGGAGAACCCGCTGCCCATCATCCAGGTCGCCAAGCTCTTCGAGGTGCAGAAGTTCTGCTCGCTCACCAACCACATCTGGGACGGCTACTGGTTCATTGCCAACGGCCGTGCATGGGACGCCCTGCCCGCCGACCTGAAGACCATCGTCGCGCGCGCCATCAATGACGCCGGCATGCAGCAGCGTGAGGACATCAAGAAGCTCAACGACTCCGTCGTCGGCGACCTGCAGGCCAAGGGCCTCACCATCAACCGCCCGACGGCCGACAGCTTCCGCGCCAAGCTGCGCGAATCGGGCTTCTACGGCGAGTGGAAGGGCCGCTTCGGTCCCGAGGCCTGGGCGCTGCTCGAAGGCACCGTCGGCAAGCTGGCTTAAGCGGCCATGGTGCATGAATCCACTTTCGAGGCCGCGCCGTTTATCGGCGCCGGCCCTTCGGCAAACGCGCTGAGCGGCATCGCGGGGCGCGCCGACCGCGTGATCGGCGGCGGCGTCGAGGCGGTGGCCGCGCTGCTGGTACTGGTCGAGATCTGCGTGCTGTTCGCGGGCGTGGTGTCGCGCTATGTGTTCCATGCACCGCTGGTGTGGTCGGACGAGCTCGCGTCGATCCTCTTTCTCTGGCTCTCGATGCTGGGCGCCGTGGTCGCGCTGCGGCGCGGCGAGCACATGCGCATGACGGCGCTGCTGCAGAAGGTGACGCCTTCGACGCGCGCCATGCTCGATGCATTCGCCATTGCCGCGTCCATCGCGTTCCTGGTGCTCGTCGTCTGGCCCTCGATCGACTACGCGCACGAGGAGTCGTTCATCGTCACGCCCGCGCTGGAGATCAGCAACGCCTGGCGCGCCGCGGCCATTCCGGCCGGCATCGGCATCATGCTGGTGATGGCGGTGCTGCGGCTGGTACGCGTGTGCACAGGCAAGCAAATCGCGGTCGCGGTGCTCGGCATGGCCGCGCTGGTCGGCATCTTCTGGCTCGCCGCGCCGCTGTTCGCGGCGCTCGGCAAGTTCAACCTCGTGATCTTCTTCGTGGTCGTGGTGGCCGCCACCGTGCTCTCGGGCGTGCCCATCGCGTTCTCGTTCGCGCTCGCCACCTTTGGCTACCTCGCGCTCACCACGCGCACGCCGCTGCTGGTGATGGTGGGACGGCTCGATGAAGGCATGTCGCACCTGATCCTGCTCGCGGTACCGCTCTTCATCTTCCTCGGCGCGCTCATCGAAATGACGGGCATGGCGCGCGCCATGATCCAGTTTCTCGCGAGCCTGCTGGGGCATGTGCGCGGCGGCCTCTCGTATGTGTTGATCGGCGCGATGTACCTGGTGTCGGGCATCTCGGGTTCCAAGATCGCCGACATGGCCGCGATTGCGCCGGTGCTGTTCCCCGAGATGGTCAAGCGCGGCGCCAAGCCCGGCGACCTGGTGGCGCTGCTCTCGGCCACGGGCGCGCAGACCGAGACGATTCCACCGTCGATCGTGCTCATCACCATCGGTTCGGTCACGGGCATCTCGATCGCCGCGCTGTTCACGGGCGGGCTGCTGCCGGCCGTGGTGTTGGGCGCGGCGTTGTGCGTGGTCGTGTGGTGGCGCTATCGCCGCGAAGACCTGAGCGGCGTGCAGCGCTACAGCAAGCGCGAGATCGGCAAGCTGCTGATGGTCGCGCTGCCCGCAGTGCTGCTGCCCTTCGTGATCCGCGCCGCGGTGGTCGAGGGCGTGGCCACGGCCACCGAGGTGTCGACCATCGGCATCGTGTACTCGGCGCTGGTCGGGCTCTTCGTGTACCGGCAGTTCGACTGGAAGCGGCTGAAGCCGATGCTGATCGACACTGCCTCGCTCTCGGGCGCGATCATCTTCATCGTCGGCTGCGCCACGGCCATGGCCTGGGGCCTCACGCAGTCGGGCTTCTCGCAGGACCTGGCCCGCATCATGGGCGCGCTGCCGGGCGGCGCGTATGGCTTCCTGGCCGTATCGATCGTCGCGTTCATCGTGCTGGGCAGCGTGCTCGAAGGCATTCCGGCCATCGTGCTGTTCGGCCCGCTCCTCTTTCCCATCGCCAAGGCCGCGGGCGTGCACGAGGTGCACTACGCGATGGTCGTGATCTTCTCGATGGGCATCGGCCTCTTCGCGCCGCCCTTCGGCGTCGGCTACTACGGCGCGTGCGCCGTGAGCAAGGTCAACCCCGACGAAGGCATCAGGCACATCTGGGGCTACATCGCCGCGATGCTAGTGGGCCTCGTGATCGTGGCCGCCTTCCCGTGGTTCTCGACCGGCTTCCTCAAGTTCTGATCACAACAACACACTCACATCACCGGAGCCAATTGCAATGAGTCGATTCCTCGGCGAGATCCGCCAGCTGGGCTATGTCGTGCACGACATCGAAGCCGCCATGGACTACTGGAGCACCACGCTGGGCGTGGGCCCGTGGTTCTACAACCCCAAGGTGCCCATCAAGAACTACCGCTACAACGGCGAGGCGCACGAGCCGCACAACTCGGTGGCGCTCGCGAACTCGGGCTACGTGCAGGTCGAGCTCATCCAGACGCACAACGACGTGCCCTCGATGTACCGCGACTTCCTGCAAGCGGGCCGCACGGGCCTGCAGCACGTCGCCTACTGGACCGCCGACTACGACGCAGACCTCGCACGCCTCACCGCGCAGGGCTTCAAGCCAGTGATGAGCGGCGAAGTGGGCGAGCGCGGCCGCTTCATCTACTTCGACACCGAGTACCACCCAGGCACGGTGATCGAGCTGTCGGAAGTGGCGGGGCCCAAGGGCAAGATGTTCGACCTGATCCGCAGCGCCTCTGAAGGCTGGGACGGCAGCGAACCGGTGCGCCCCTTTCCCGACCTGAGCAAGCTGTGACGATGGCGGCCGAACGCATCCGCGCGCGCTACCTGATCGAGACGCCGGTGGACCTGGCGGCCGTCGCCGAAGTGATGGCCGGCGAGCAATCGTGCGGCACCTTCACACGCGTGGAGGGCGAGACCGATGCGCTGCGCGAACGTGCGCGTGCGACGGTCGAAGCCATCACGGAGCTGGAACCCGTTGCATCACCGAGCCTGCCGAACGCGCTGCTGGAGCGCAAGGGAACGCGTGGGCCGTGGCGGCGTGCGCATGTCGATATCTCGTTTCCTGTCGCGAACATCGGCGTCAACCTGCCGACGCTCGCCGCGACTGTTTCAGGCAACCTTTATGACCTCGGTGAAGTGACGGGGCTGCGGCTCGAATCGCTGCATGTGCCGTCTGCCTATCGCGCGCAGTTCGAGATGCCGCGCGTCGGCATCGCGGGCACACGGCGCGCCACGGGTGTGGCGAGCGGCGCGCTGGTCGGCACGATCATCAAGCCGAACGTGGGGCTCTCTGCCGCGGAGACTGCCGCACTCGTTGAACGGCTCTGCGCCGCGGGCGTGGACTTCATCAAGGACGACGAAGTCTGTACCGACCCCGCGCATGCGCCGCTCTCAGAGCGCGTCCCCGCCGTGATGGCGGTCGTGCGCGCGCACCAGGAGCGCACCGGCAAGCACGTGATGGTGGCCTTCAACATCACCGATGAAACGGATGCGATGAAGCGCCACGCCGACCTCGTGGAGCGCGAAGGCGGCTCCTGCGTGATGGCCAGCCTCAACTGGTGCGGGCACTCGGGCATCCAGACGCTGCGACGCCACACCGGCCTGGCGTTGCATGGCCACCGCAATGGCTACGGCGCGCTGTCGCGGCACCCGCTGCTGGGCATCTCGTTCCAGGCGTACCAGACGCTGTGGCGCCTCGCGGGCGTGGACCACATGCACGTGCACGGCCTGCAGGGCAAGTTCTCGCAGCCCGACAGCGAGGTCATCGAATCCGCGCGCGATTGCTTCACGCCGCTCACCGATGCGGCGGACGATCGCGTGATGCCCGCGTTCTCCTCGGGCCAGTGGGCTGGCACCGTGCCCGCCACCTGGGCCGCCATCGCCAGCGACGACCTGCTCTTCATGGCAGGCGGCGGCATCCTCGCGCACCCCGACGGCGCGGAGGCCGGCGTGACCAGCATCCGCCAGGCCTGGTCGGCCGCGCGCGCGGGCACGACGCTGCAGGACGCCGCAAAGCACGCGCCCGAACTTGCGCGCGCCCTCGCCTTCTTCGGCAAGCCATGACGCAGGCCCCGGCGGTCGTCTATTACGGCGACGATTTCACCGGCGCGACCGACACGCTGGGCACCGCAGCCCGCGCGAGCTTGCGCGCCCTGCTGTTCCTCAAGACGCCCGATGCCGCACGCATCGAACGCGCCGGACCGCTCGACGTGCTGGGCATCGCGGGCGCGGCGCGTGCAATGACACCGGAGGCGATGCAGGCCGAGCTGGTGCCCGTCGCCGCGCTGTTCCGCTCGCTCGGCGCGCGCGTGCTGCACTACAAGACCTGCTCGACCTTCGACAGTGCGCCGCATATTGGCTCGATCGGTGCCGCGGTGCGCGCGTTGCGCGACGCAGTCGAAGCGCCATGGACAGCGATCGTCGGCGGGCAGCCGAACCTGGGCCGGCATTGCCTGTTCGGCAACCTGTTCGCGGCGGCGGGCGCGGGCGGCGAAGTGTTCCGCATCGACCGCCATCCGACGATGAGCCAGCACCCGGTGACGCCGATGCACGAGGCCGATTTACGGCGGCATCTGGCCGGGCAAGGTCTGACCAACGTGCATTCCATGCCGTTCACGGCGGTGTCGAAGGGCAGCGAGGCGCTCGAGGCGGCGCTGCAACGCACGCTTCAGCCGCCCTCGCCCGCAACGCCTCCTAACGCCGTGCTGTTCGACGTGGCCGACGCCGCGCAGCTCGCGACCATCGGGCAGGTGCTGTGGGCGCGGGCGCAGCGCCACACCTTGCTCGCGGTAGGACCCAGCAGCGTGGTCGACGCGCTGGCGCCAGCGCTGGACTCACGCAACGGCACTGAGCCGACGCAACGCGTCGTCACGCCCGCGCCAGGTCCGGTGCTTGTGCTTGCCGGAAGCCTGTCGCCTGTCACGGCGCGGCAGGTCGCCGCGGCACGGTCCTTCGATACCGTGTGGCTCGATGCGTCAGGCATGGCGCAGCGGGACGCCGCCACGCTGGAACGTCATGCGCGAGACATCGCGAACGGCCTCATCAGCGGCCGCAACGTGCTGGCCTGCACGCGCGCCCTCGATCCGTTGCCGATCGAACGCAGCATCGACGCCCAAGCCCTCGCGCGCGCTGGTGGCGAACTCCTGGCCCGCGTACTGGCCCTGGTCCCGCTGCGACGCGTGGGGATTGCCGGCGGCGACACCTCGAGCCATGCCGTGCAGGCGTTCGACGCCTGGGGGCTTTCGTACGTGGCGGACATCGGCGCCGGCACCTCATTGTGTCGCGTGCACAGCGACGACGCCGCGCTCGACGGCCTGGAGATCATGCTGAAGGGCGGCCAGATGGGCTCGGACGACGTGTTCGAGCGCCTGGTGCACGGCGCGTCCTAGGCGGGCGTCGCGCGGCTTCTCGAGAGAAAGAAAAAAGCCCGGCAACGCAGGACGTTGTCGGGCTTTTTGTCTGGTGCGCTTGTCTGACTCGAATTTACAACAGAGAACCGCATGAATGCTGAGTTTTCCTGATGAGCCAGGAAAAGGTACCGTCAAAAGTACCGTCATCTGCATTTGGCTAGGCGAACCCCCAAGCACGCCACCCGACCCGAGCTCTCCGCTGTCACTCAGCTTCGCTCGAACTGGATGATCAATGACCGCTGTCGCACTACTTGAGCGCGCTCACCAAGCTCGGTGGATACTTGGATCGCAAGGGCAATCCGCCGCTTAGCAACACCGTCATGTGGCGAGGACGGACGACGTACTGGCGTCGTCCTCGGACGGTGGATTGCGAACGAATTTGTGGGTCATCGAAAGATTGAGCCGACACTCCCAATCGGCTGGGATTGTCACCGGCCGCGATGAACAGTGCCGCCTCAACTAAACCCTCTTCGACGCTCAGTCGGTCAGGCGCCAATGAGCAGGCGCAGTTCGGAGCCGGTGTAGATCGGCGTGACCTTGAATCCCGGCACCGTGATGGCAGAGAACTGACCCGTAAGCGTGCCGGCGGTGATGAGCAACAGGGTTTCGCCCACCTTGGGCTGGCTGTCCGCTTTGAAGCTGACGTTCAGCGTGCCGGCTAGGGCCGCCACATTAGCGACCTTCAGGCGACCCGCATCGTTGACCCCCAGGTTCAGTTGCAGCGTTGCGCCGCCAGTCTGGGTGTAGGAGCCGTGCACCACCACGGCTGCGGTGGCGTTGCTGACTAGCGTGCCGCCGCCAGCGTAGACATTGCCCTGACCGAAGGCTGTGGCGCTGTCGGCCTGCAACGTGCCGGCCGTCAGCAGCGTGCCGCCCGCATAGCTGTTGTTGCCGCCCAAGCGTAGCGTGCCGGTGCCCAGCTTGTTCAGCTTGCCGTTGCCGCCGATGTTGTTGCGCCACTGATCGATGGCGTTGAAGCCACCCAGACTGGCGTCCATCGTCACAACCACGTCGCCGTTGAAGGCGCCGTAGCCGTCAGCCGCGTCAAACAGGTTCAGGCGGCCCCAGCCTTCGGCGTCGTCCATCACCGGGTAGCCTGAAGCGATGGCAGTGGTCTTGAGCACCACGCGGCGCTGCTCGGCGCTCAGGTAGGGCAGACGCGTTTCGAGCAGCACTTCAGCACCCTTGGGCACTACGGCGGGCTTGGTGGTGTCGGCGATCTGTTTGAACCCCAAGGTCAGGCGGCGCAGGTACTCGGCCTTGTTGGCGGCGTGGTCTGCGAAGCGATCGTCGGCCAGCTTTTGCGAATGCGCGAACTCATAGAAGGCCGTCGCGTCCTTGGTATCCGCTGCAGCCATCAGCACGGTTTGCGACTGGGCGAAGGCCGCGCTTCTGCGCGTGGCATTGCTGCCAGTCGCCAGGCTCGCGGTGGCCACGGCACTGCCATGAAGGCGCCCGCCGATCACGTCGAGCGGCGAGTGCATGCCTGCGAGAACACGGTTCTCGCCCATCTCCAGGCTGCGCGCCATCATTTCCTGGAAGCGCTGTGGCACGACGTAGGCAAAGGCGATGCCCTTACGCACGGCTTCGGCGGTGTGGCCACTCACGAACCCTCCATCGGTGACGGGCGTGCTGCTACGGGCCGACTCCAACCCTGGTGCGATTTTGACGCTGGCGCTCCAGCGCCACGGGCGCGCGTATTTATAGAAGCGCTTGGCCGGCTCCGTAGAGCCGTTTTCGCCAATGTTGTCCAGCAGATCGACTACGGTGCCAAAGGTGGGGTTGGCCGCGCCAGCGATGCCGACGTCCTTGCCACCGTCGGTGTAGAGCACGGTGGCCGCATCGGCCGGGACGCTGGTAAGCGTGGTGCTCTGTCCGGTGGCGGTGCGCCAGGCGGCCGTGAGCGGGCCCATACCGTCGCTGATGCTGAAGCCCTTGCCGCGCCGGTCGTCCATCCAGGCCGCCAAGTCGCCAGCCGGCGTGCGCGCGTTGGTGAGGTCGATCACGTACTGGATGTTCTGATTTAGCACGGCCGCATTGAGCGCCTTGCCGTCGGTGGCGCTGCCAGGGATGCCGGTCCAAGTTGTGCCGTTGATGGCCGGGAAGCCATCACGCGCCGCGGCTGTCACATCTGCATCCACCACTCTGGAGGTGGGCTCCCACAGGTCGAGGAAGCCCGCCGCCACACGCACGCCGGCGTTGGTTTGCAGCGTGGCGAAGCGGGCGTCGCCACGCTGGTTGGTGGCGACGTTGTCCACGAAGGGCGGCACGGTCGTTTCATTGGGCGCCGGCGCGCTGTCGACAAAGCCTAGATCTTTGGGCGGCCCCGCCACCTCGATCACTGGCGCTGGTGCGGACGTAGTGCCGGGAAGGAATAGCGGCGTGTTTTCGCTGCCGCCCCCGCAGGCGGACAGGCAGAGTGTGGCAACGAGGGAATAAGCAAAAAGGGAGCGAGGCAGGAAAACAGAAGGCATGAAACAGAGAAAGAGGGAGAGCAAAGTCGCGTCGACCCAACTCCGGGTCGACGCATACAGCCCGGAATTTACGAAAGCAACAAGTCACCGCAGTGAAACATCGCTCCAAAGAGCGTCCCCGGGACATGCTGAATATTCAAAGCCCAAACATGGACGGCAACGATTCTTTCCACGAAGGAGGTGCGGACGAAAACTTGGAGCACTTGGGGGAGTTCGTGTATTCATTCATGCGAAGACCTCATTCGAAGTACACCGACAAGCAGAAGAAGGCAACTATCGATACAGGCGCCACCAAGCGAACTGCATGTCTTCATCTCGGAGGCCATGCATCGTTTCATCAAGTAGGACGGCCTAGGAGTCTGCGCGGCAGAAGTTTTTGAGTTGCTCGGCACGCGCCGTTGCACCTTGCGAACGGCCCGAGGGCGTTGGCGTAACGTCCTGGGTGCCCATGGAACTGCGTGAGCCGCCCGACTCGGCCCGCCGGAAGCTGCCAGACACGCCTCAGCTTCTCTCTCTCGTTCTCATCTGGCCTGCAAGGCGCACATTCTTCGCAGGTTCAGCGCCATGCACACGAGCTTGAACTCGGCCTTGACCTTGTGCAGCCCGCGCAAGCTGAACTGCCCGAAGCCCAGCACACTCTTGATCCACCCGTTGGGCGCCTCCACGCTCCACTTTCTTTTCCGGTAGGCCGCTTGTCCTCGGGGCGTCTTCAGCCTGGCATCCATCTCAGCAGTGCACGGGTATCGCTCGGCGTCGATGTCCAGCGCCTGCTTGCCCTCTCGGCCCAGCGCCACGATCAGTTCGCTCGGACTGTCCTTGAGCTGCTCGAACACCGCCTCCGAACGGAATCCCGCATCGGCCAGCACCTGTCGTGCGTCTTCGCCCAGGTTGGCCCTCACTGCCGCCAGCAGCACTGGCAGGCGGTCACTGTCGGCGGCGTTGTTGCTCAGTTCTGCCGCCACCACGATCTGCGCGGCCTCGTCCACCGCCGTGTGGGCGTTGTAGCCATAGTCGTAGCCCCCGCCCGAGCGCTTCATGATGCGGCTGTCGCTGTCGGTGAAGCTCTCCTGGGCGCCGTCCTTGGGCACGCCGAAGTCGCGCTTGTAGCGTCCTCCCTTGGGCTTGCCGTCCTTGTCGCGGGGTTTGCGTTCGTCGTCCTTGCTGCGACCACGCGCCGCATCGGCTTCTTGCTGGCGTTGCTCCAGGCGCAGCTTGGCCTCGGTGATCGCCTTGAGCCGGTCCTCGCGCCGCTTGATCTCCCCGGGAATGTCCAGGTCCGGCTCGTTCTTCTCCAGATCGTCGGCGGCCTTGGCACGGTTGAGCAGGCCGTCGATCTGCGCCTTGAGCTCGCCCTCGGCCTTGACCATCCGGTCGTAGCTCATGGCCTTGTGGCGGCTGGCGTTGGCCTTGAGCTTGGTGCCGTCCACCGCCACCGTCCCCAGCTTGACCAGACCGCACTCGCGCGCCAGGCGCACCACCTGCACGAACAAGGCCGCCAACTCTTGCAGGTGCAGCGCCCTGAAGTCCGACAGTGTTCGGTGCGCCGGGTAGTTCTCCGCGGCCAGCACCCGCAGGGCCACGTCTTCGTGCAGCTTGGCCGCCAGCTTGCGCGAACTGAAGGTGCCCGTGGCGTAGCCATAGATCAGCACCTTGAACATCATGGCCGGGTGGAAGGGCTGGTTGCGCGCCCCGCCCTTGGCGTAGCGCGCATGGAAGGCGCTCAGATCCAGGCTGTCGACGCTGTCGCTGATGAAGTACGCCAGGTGCCCTTCGGGCAACCAGTCTTGAAGTGCATCTGGAAGCAGCCTTTGCTGTTGCGGCTCGTAGGGAAGGTAGCTGATCGGCATGCGCCCAAATCTATCAAGCCTCTGCGCGATCGTCGCGCTCTGCCGCGCAGGCTCCTAGTCCTTAGCACTCGGCTAGGACCGGAGCTCATGAGCACTATGTTGGCTCGCCATCGAAACGATGATCATCAGCAACGCCCGCTCCATCGCTCACTCTGAACGAGTCGCCCAATATCGCTGACCTGGGTGGATATCGCGGGTCACCGGTTCGAGGCTGAGTTACTCAGTGCGACGCACGGGGGTGCTTGCCTGAGAACGCAGCATGTGGCAGCTTATTTCGAAGGCGGAAAACGGAGTTGTTCTTTTCTCGGGTCTGACAGTCCACAACCATTGCGCAGTTCATTCAGGCAATGAACTCCAACATTCGTTGATACACCGAGAATCGATGCCAAATCTCTCTTGACTCTCGCCGCTTCCCTCGAATGCCGAAAAGGCCTTGGACTTTCGACATAGATCAGTTCGATATTTTTTTTCCGCACCGCCATTGAGCGGTGCTACGATTTCTCTCAACCACCCTTTAAATCTCCTCGCCAACCCTCAGCGGGTCTACTTTTATTTATTTTTTAGATGGAAAAATCCGCAATGAGTAAGATCTTCGCAACGGCGATCGCCGGGCTTTTCACTGTTGGCGCATACGCGCAGACGAATCCTGCCGAAATCGATCCCACAGGCAAGGGCAAAGCTGTTGATCGCGCCGAAGCTCGCAAGAGCGCTCAACCGGCCAGCCAGGTAAAAGCGACCGGTGGCGATCAAGCCACGGTCGCAGAAGGTAGCGGTGGAGTAACCGCTAGTAAGGCTTTGGATGCTGGCGAGGCGCGGAAACAAACGCGCGATGCGCGCCGCCCCGCCAAGAGCGGCGGCAAGAAACCAGTGCCTATTCAAGGCGGTACGCCCCAGTAATTCGAGTGAAAGCAATAAAAAGGCGCTACCCAATTCGACCTCAGCACGTGTTGCTGCAAGTCATTTTTCTTAGTAGGCGTATGTGCTGAATGCCCTTGCTGCAATCGGCTGCCGGTAGCGCGAGATTTTGTTAAATCTACAGGATAGTGGAGTCTCAGCTTTTGACTGAATACGAAGTAACACGCGCGCTCTTCTTGGAGCAGGAAGAACCGATGGGGGAAAACACTGCAGTGCTCTCAGGCAATTTTCCGTGGAGGCTGGGCCCTATTCGCACGAAAACATGCACCTGCGGCAGTATCGTGTGCCAGACACTTCACCAAAGAGTGACGGCTGACATGTCCCGCCGCTTGTTCATCGGGGGCATGGCGGCGACCTTGGCGCCGTTTGCCGTTGCGCAGAATGCTAGTGGGAGTGCCCAGCAGTTTAAGGACTCGGAACGCCCGTTGCTGCTGACGAATTTGCGGCTGTTCGACGGCTCCGGCAAGGCTGTGCGTGCTGGCGTGCACGTGTTGGTGCAAGGCAAGGTGATCTCGGCCCTCCCCCCAGCAGCGGAGAAAGTCGAGGGCGCTCAGATAATCGACTGCCAGGGCAAACTGGTGATGCCGGGGATGATCGATGCACACTGGCACACGATGCTGGCAGCGATCGAGCAGATGACAGCGATGACGTCTGATCTAGGTTATCTTTATCTGGCTGCAGCACAAGAAGCACGTCGTACGTTGATGCGTGGTTTCACTTCAGTACGCGATGCAGGCGGACCGGCCTTTGCACTCAAGCGTGCCATCGACGAGGGCATGGTGGTCGGACCGCGTATCTATCCTAGCGGTGCCATGATCTCGCAGACCTCGGGACACGGGGACTTCCGCCTGCGCAGCGACATTCCGCGCGCGGCCAATGACCCGCTGAGTCTGGTCGAACGGGTCGGTTTGGCCATGGTCGCTGACGGCGAGAATGAGGTGCTTCGCCGAGTACGCGAGCAACTAATGCTGGGCGCCTCGCAGATCAAGCTGCTGGCGGGTGGCGGCGTCGCTTCGCTGTACGATCCGCTGGACAGCATGCAGTTTTCAGAGCGCGAGTTGCGCGCCGGCGTAGACGCAGCCGCGGACTGGAACACTTATGTGATGGCGCACGTGTATACGCCCAAGGGTATCAAGCGCGCAATCAAGGCCGGCGTGAAGAGCATCGAACACGGCCAGTTGGCCGACGACGAAAGCGCGCGGATGATGCGCGACGAAGGCGTTTGGTGGAGCCTGCAGCCATTCCTCCAAGACGAGGACAGCAATGCATACCCCGATGCTGGGCGGCGCGAAAGCCAACGGCAAGTAGCCCAGGGCACGGTGAAGGCTTTTGAGTTGGCGCAAAAGTACGGAATTCGGACTGGCTGGGGTACAGACATTCTGTTCAATGCAAAAAATACACCGACACAAGGCAGGCAGTTGGCCAAACTGGTGCGTTTCTACGACCCGCTGACTTTGCTGGGTCAAGCCACTGGCATGAACGGTGAACTGCTAGCTCTGTCAGGCGAGCGCAACCCCTACCGTCGTCCGTTGGGACGCATCGCTCCCGGCGCGTTCGCGGATCTGCTGGTAGCTGATGGAGACCCGTCTGTGAATCTTGAGTTCTTAGCAGATCCGGAGAAAAACTTGCGCCTGATCATGAAAGACGGGAATGTCTATAAGAACACGCTGTAGGCCAAGGCAATGACCAAGCTGGCCGCTATGTGTAACCTCAGAAGCCCTGCAATATGGGCCATCGGACTGCTTTCCCTGACTTGTGCTTCCGCACAGACGTCGGTATCCGATGATCGCGAGAGTGAAGCTTGGCGCTTTCAACTCACGCCTTATGTTTGGATGACGGGCCTGGAAGGGCATATAAGCCCGTTCCAGGGCGCCCCCACAGCCCATGTCGACAAATCCTTCTCCGATGTGCTGAAGAAGCTGGATGCGGCAGCCTTCATCGCGGGCACGGCTCGCAAGGGGCAGATTGTTTTGCAGGGGGATTTCACCCATTCTTCAACCTCGGATGCTGCCTCCCTGCCACAGGGCTTTTCGGCCGTAGGCAAAGTGCGCCAAACCTCGTTGACTCTGATTGGAGGCTACAACTGGTCGACCGGCGCAGCCTCCAGCATCGATCTGATGGCAGGCATCCGACTGTGGGACATCAAAGCCACCGTACAGGTGCCTGGTCTAGTGACGATACGGTCGAACACATCGTTCGTTGACCCGATCGTGGCTGCTCGCTGGCGGTACGACCTCGCGCCGCGGTGGTCCACATTGATCTACGCAGATGCAGGCGGTTTCGGCTTGGGCTCGGACACCACTTGGCAAGTTCTAGGCTCGGTGAATTACCAACTCAGGGACAACATCTACCTGTCGCTGGGCTACCGGCATCTGGGCGTGAACTACCGTGATAGGGGAAAGCGCCTCGATTTCACGCTGGGTGGGCCGCTGATCGGCGCGACGCTCCGCTTCTGAGCATTGCGCGCGGCTTTCCCACCGCCTTACCCCATGCAACACAAGGCCGCAGCACCGCGCAAAAATTGCCTCCACACGATCTAATCTTGACCTCTAGAACCTGCACGGCACCCGCGTCGGTGTCAGGCAGACACGAGACTCATTGAAGCAGTGAACCGACAAGCCCGTCGATATCCAATTTTCCGTAGCGTAGAGCACTTGCCGCTGGGTAACACGAAGCGGAATCGGTGCTGAGGACTTCGCACCGCCGCTGGATCGGTTCGCGAGGCTCACGCTCAGGCCTCCGTGCGAGTCCCGTGGTTGAAACAGGCTTCAGCCTGCCTTGAGCTTCATGCCGGTGATCTTGCCCGAGCGCACCAGATCTTTGACGATGCCCATCGATGCCTCGACTGTGGCAACACCGACGTTGGCTGCCGTGGAGACGATCTTGACGCGCCCCACCCCAGAGGCACTCTGCACCTCAGCCATGACCTCCTCGTTGAACTTGCGTTCACGTGCGCTTCCAGGGCGGTTCGTGACAGGGTATTTTCCGAAGGCGGAATTTTTGGTGTCCAACTTGACCATCACCGTTAAGGGCTCATCGGCGTTTCCACCCCGGATCGCGCGGCGCAAAGCGGGATCGATCTGTTTTACGCGCACTCCGGCCTTCGTCCCTTGCGTGGTTTTGCGCGCAGGCGACCTCGAGGCGCGCGGGACGGCGCGCGAGGAGTTGACGACGACGGCGACGGGCTTGGCCATATACCACAAGACTATACGGCAGAAAGCAGGGCCCTGCCATCGAGTACGCCCGCGCCACCTCGGCTCACATCCCAGCCGGCCGGCTGACGCGCAGTGCGCTTGAGCAAGGCTTTCAACTGGGCAGGGGTAAGGTCTGGAGCGCGCTGGCGGATCAGTGCCAGCACACCTGCCACATGGGGCGCGGCCATCGAAGTTCCAGTCGAGATCGCAAATTCATCCCCCCTGCCTGCGGAGAGAACATCGACCCCGGGGGCACAAAGGTCCGGGCGAACGGCCCTGCGCACTGTGGCGCTCCCGCTGAACTTGCACACGCGGTTACGCCCGTCAACCGCCCCGACTCCGATGACGCCTGCGTAATTGCCCGGGCTGCTGGAGGTGTCCACGCCCGAGTTCCCCACTGCGGCAACTACGACGATGTTCTGATCTATCAACTCGCGAACCACACCGAGGTACGAATCGTTATAGCGGGAATCTCCGAAGCTCAGGTTCAAGACCTGCGGTCTTTCGCCGACGATCCAGTTCAGTGCATTCACGACGAGTTGATCCTGCTCGCCCTGGGAAGGGGCAGGCTGCGGGAATATCTGCACGCTCACGAGTTTGGCTTGTGGCGCGATGCCAACCTGCACCCCCTCCACGCGCTCCCCCACGAGGGTTCCGCCAGTGTGCGTTCCATGGTGGACTGAGGTGCCTACGTCGCTGTCGCGTGCGCGTGCCTTTCGAACCTTGGTGCCATCAGCGCCAAAGGCGGCATATCGGAACCGGCGTTCGGCTCGCATCTGCGCGAACACCGGGTGGGCTGCGTTGATGCCGGTGTCGAAGTGGCCGATGGTCATTCCTTGGCCCAGTAGATCGTCATCCCAGAGAGTAGGCACACCGATTCTGCTCAAGGTCTTTACCGGTCCATCGACCAGTGCTGCGGGTGCGGCCACTTGATACCTGAGCGGCAAGATCAGCGGTACGAATCGGGGCATTGCAATCACTTTGCGGACGCCAGGGACTTCGCTGACCTTGACGAGATCTGCGGAATTGACAGCCGCCATCACTGCGCCCAAATTCTCCAGCACCATGCCCCCACGTTCAGGCTCTGCGGCAAACCCCAACGGGACAGGCCCTCCGGCCCTCGACAGGTCGGTGCGGCAGCTCGGGTTGAGTAGAAGATCCTTGACAAGATCGTGGACATCTTGCGTGCGCTCACTCAGAGAGTGCAGGTTGGCGGCGATCGCCAAAGGGGCGGGACCTCGGTGTTGCGTCTTCTCAACGAGAACCAGTACGCCAACGCGCTCTCCGCGGCGTGCTGCACTTGCAACGCTGGAGTCGATCACTGCGGCCATGGCTTACACGGTGATCAGGTCAGATGGCTTGCGCAGGCGGCGGTAGATGTCCACCGTATCAAAGGCCAAAGGAGCAAGGCGGGTTGATCGCTTACGCGCATAGACGTCGACGGCTTGATCCGCCAGTGCACCAAACGACAGCCCGGTTTTCGCCTGAAGCTCGACAACCGTTGTTTGGTAGCCCTGGATTGCAGCAGGCACTTTTTCAAGGTTGACTGCCAGCGGCTCGACGCCTTTCGCCTTGAGAAGCCTCGCGACAGCCTCGTCTTGCTTGATGAAGAATGCCAGTGAGCGCAGTTCCGGCTTGGCCTTGCCGACGGTCCAGGCGACAACCTTCCAATACGCCAGTGGGATCTGCACCTTTCGCAGGGACGGATCTGCGTCGGTGAAGAGGCACCCTGAAAACACGCAGATGCGTGCGTCGTTGGCGTTGGCGGTGTCAAGCACATGGTTCTCGACCTTGGCCCACCACTGCTTGTTGAGCTTGGGCACCTGAGGCGCGCAGTTAGAAAAATGGAAGGAGTCGGCCTCGCCGCGCGCCGCCTCGGTGTCGTCCGCGCCCCATGCAGGATCCAATCGGCGCACAAGGTGCCCGCGTTCGAAGCCCGACTTCTTGTAGAAGGCATTGCCGACTTGGTAGGCGCCATAGGCGTTGTCGTCTCGATCATCGATCCACCACGTGTCGGCGGCCCGATCCCCCAGACGACGCTCGGTCGCGCCGTCGATGTTGACCGCGGTCCAGTAGGCCAACTTGCGGGAAGGATTCAGAAGAACGGAGAAGTGCTCATAGGCCAAGGCACCCAAAGTCGCTGTCTTCTTGAGAGCCTTACCGAGCGCTGGTGTGGGCACCCGCAATGCGAGGAAGTAGGGATCGTAGCCAGCGCGGTTCTCGTACTCGGGATCGCGTTTTTCCCAGGACAGCGGTGCGATCCGACTCGATTTCGACATTTCCGTCTCCTCGGCAAAGTGCTGCGGCGACGCCGCGATGTTGAATGTGAATCCAATGGTAGTGGGAATCTGAAGTTTTCATCTGTTGATGCGAGACCAACTTGGTCTCAGAATTCTGCACCGACTATGAACGATGACGTGCTCCCGGGAGGGACGATCCGGCCGCGGCCGAAGCGCCAAGACCGTTCTGGCCGACGACGGAACGCAGCACATCGGGGTACCGCGCGACCATGCTGGCGCCTTCGAGCCAGTGCTAATCCCAAAACACGAATGCCGCTTCAACGACAAGATCGAAATCATGCGCGCGCGATGACCTGCCACCTCCTGCCGTACCATCTATGACGAGGAAGTCCGGGGTTGCAAGATTAATTGATCGCGATGGTTGTTGAACTGGCTCGAACTGCATCGCCAGCGCGTTGGCGACGTAGCTCGGCGAACTTCGCCGGTGGTATTTGCTGGAAACTGCTGTGCGGCCTGACCTCGTTGTAGTCCCGCGTCCATGCCTTGATGGCCGATCTGGCCTGCTCCAGCATCTCGAACCATTGCTCGCCCAGGTATCTGAATGGCCGATGGGCAGGACAACGGCGCGACACAACGAGAGATCGCACGCGTCACGGGCATCTCGCGTCACACGATTCGCTTCTCTCAGAAGCAGTCCACCAGCCTCGACGATGTCGAGCCGCCGGCCACAGCTGGCGACGTGCCAGCGCGAACTGCCCCACCCTGGCCGCCGCCCCGGTCTCCCGGCGCAGCGCCGAGCAGCATCACGTCGGCATGCGAGCCAAACTGGGCATTCATCGAGTCGCAGTTGAAGCTCACCCACAACGTAATGGCTGTGTACCAGGATCTGGTGGACCAGTTCGGCTTCGACGGCGCCTACAACTCAGTCAAGCGGTTTGCAGCCAAGTTGCGCAAGCGCGAACCGCAGCAGTTCGACCGGTTGTCGCTCACGGGCTGCGTCAAGTCCACGCCGGTGAACCCGACGCCGACGGCCCCGGTGGCCTGCACCACCGTTCAACCCGCCGGGGATAAGGGCTTCGTGCAGTTCCTGGTGAAAGTGGACTGGAGGAGAAAAAGCTCTATCCGTCTGAAATGGAGGCAGGAAAGATAAAAAACAACTAAGAAAATGACCCAGGACCTCGCTGGAGGCGCTGGTACACCACTCAAGTTGCCCAGAACACTCTGACTTCAGAGAGTCGCTCGGTTGCAAATGCGAGCCTGATTCGGAGTCATAAAGTACATCGATCTTGTGCCCGTCTTGCTGAGGCAGAGCGCTTAGTGGTCGGCCTGAAGGTGCGGCAGTGCACTCAGCATGTTGAGCAATTCCTGTTGCCGGCCAGTGCGTGTTTTCGAGAAGATTGAGGCCAGATGACTGCGCACGGTGGGTAGGCCGATGCTCAGGCTGCTAGCCATCTGCGCGGGGCTCTGGCCGGCCATCAACAGGGGCAGCAGTCTTGCCTCCGCACGACTCAGCCCGAATGCATTGGTCACGAATTGGGTGGCCGCTTGGTTGCTGTGCTCGGGATCAGCCAGCACCAGCATCTGTGCGTTGCGTAGATCGCCGTTCGCGGTGGTAAGCGGTTGAGGCAGCGCGAACGCGAGCGCGACCAAGCCACGACCGCCCCTGCTGTTGGCCCCCATGTGCAGGCTTGCGCCACGCCCTGCGGCACAAGCACGGATGAGCACTGCGAGCTCGCCTTGGCGGGGCGTCTCGAAAGGCAGCCCGCCCATCCAACGGGCCAGCGCCGGTTGGCTGGCCATGCGGCTCACCGTCCGGTTTGCGTGATGAATGTGCAGTGCGGCATCCAGGAACACGACCCCGAAGTCCAGACTGTCCAGTCCGCCACGCATCACATCCAGTTGCTCGCGCAGACTGCGCTGGTTCCAATGCAGGGTAAAGGCGCGCAGCAGGTGCGGCAGCAGGCGCTCGAACAGGCGCAGATCGGCCTCGGAGAAGTCGACCGCCTCTTCCGGGCGAAAAAGGCTGATAAACATGGGCGGCGGGGCGCCCGGAGTCGATCCATCGGAGATCACGCCGGACATGGCATAGAGCGCCGGCATCCGGCGCATGAACTCGCGCCAGTACACGGTCTGGCACAACTCCGACGTGGGTATCACGTCGCTGGCGCGGCGCGCCACACCCGTGCGAAACAGGCCCTGCTCAATGCCGCGCAGCAAGGGTGCGTCGTGCGCCCACCAACGCTCCGAGTACTCGCGCGCCAAGCCTTCGGAATAGTTGTGCGCGGCATAGAAGGCCTTGTCGCACTGCCCTTCGCCCATCAGCACGAGCAGGCCGATATTGGCGTGAAAAACATCGCACAGATGACCGAGGAGTCGTCTCCAGGCACCGTCGTCGCCCACCGAGGCGTAGCACGCGTCGATCAGGCTCACCAACGCATCGGTGGTGTCGACGTCATCGGTACTAGGCCGTTTGGCCTGCGCGCTTTCATTCATGTGAATGATTTCTTTCTTCCACAGCGGGGCGAGTATCCGCCGCGTCGATCACATCAACCCGGGAGGATCATAGACATGAACTGCAGCGACAGGAACTGCAAGCGGGCTCGCCTGCGAGCCATCGCCATCTGCGTCGGGCTGGCCATGGTTGGCGCTCAAGCCATGGCCCAGTATGCCCAGGTCGAGGTGGATAGCGGGACAGACCGCACCCGCTACAGCGGCAGCGGCCCGCATTCGGCCCTCTCGCAGGGGCAGCCACGCGCGGCCGTCTTCGTCGATGCACCCGGCGCAGGGGGCACCCAGATCATCTCGACGCCGTCGTCGATCCAGATGGAAACCTACGCACCGGCGCAGTCGAACCCATCCTCCAGTCTCTTGCTCAACACGTCGGAGGTTCGCACCACAGCCGCCGATCAGGTCAGCGGCAATGCATCGACGGTGAGCGTGAGGCCGCAGGAGGCCTACATGAGCACCGTGAACGCGGCGACAGGAAACATCGCCGGCTCGAACACAACGCTCAACGGTACCTTCACGGGCGTACTGAACTCTGGCCTGGCACCGATCAGCGGACTCATGACCAGCGACGACGGAACCAACACCCTCGTGGGCAACACGAAAAATACCGGCACCTTGAGTGTGTTGGGCGTTAGTGCCACAAACGGCATTGTGAACGCCGGCAACATCGGCACCAGCACTCTGACGACCACCAGCAATGCAACGATCGGCGGTACGCTGTCCGTGACGGGCACCAGCACGACCCACGGCATCCTCAACACCGGCAACATCAGCACGGACACGCTGACCGTCACTGGCAGGACGCGAACCGCCGGCATCGACAACGGCGGGCAGACCATCACCAACGTGGCGCCGGGCGTGGCGCCCACCGATGCCGCCAACGTCGGCCAGGTCGATGCCATGGCCCAGGGTCTTGCGGCCACGACGGCCCAGCAGGCCGCCATCAATGCTGCCCAGCAGAACATCAACGCCACGCAGCAGCTGACCACTCATCGCATGCAGCAACAGATGTCCGAGAATCGCCGCGTGGCGGGTACCGGAGCGGCGGTAGCACTCGCTGCGGCTTCCGTTCCGGCCCTGGAGACTGGCAAACGGATAGGTGTCGGGCTGGGCGTTGCCAGCTACGACGGACAGTCCGCGATATCACTGAGCGTGGCGGCGCGCGTGTCAGAGCAATTGCAGCTCAAGTTCAACGTCGGCACGGGCCCCGGCGGCAAGGTCGGCGCCGGGGCGGGCGGCCTCTGGTCGTGGTGATACGCTGCCCGGCGGACCCGCCGTGGGGCATCTCTGGGGAGAGCTCAATCCCGAAGCCCCTGCCGACACCCGCCCGAAACCGATGCGGGGCTTGCCGTGACGACTGAGAACATCGCGCTACTCAGTCTGATCGTTTCTGGACTTTCCATCGTCCTCGCCCTGTTTGCGGTGTTTGGGCCGTGGCTGCCGTTATGGATGGGCAGGCACAAGATCACTGCACACGGCTCCCCCTTTCAATGCGACGACTACCTGACGCTGTCCATTTCCGTGAGCAACGTTGGCAAGCGCCCCGCTACCATCAGGTTTGTCCAGGTGCAGCTCCCGAGTTCCACGACGCTGAGTTTTCCGTTGCTCCCAATAGGGTCGGCCCATCTCGATGTCGGCGATATCGTTGAAATGGTAGTGCCGCGTGAGGTGGCCCACCACCTTTGGAAGGAAATTCCAGATCTTCACCACCTTGAATTAGCGGTCGTCGACTCGGCAAATAGACCTCATCCAATTTCCATCTCGGGACGGTCCACAAAGACCAAGGCGCTTCGCCAGTTGTGAATCCGCCGCAGGTTGAATACGTCGTCCATCCGGCAACTGATCAGCCAGCACCCGTCGACGACACGCTATTGCAAAAGAATGAGCGGTTCAACGCTGTTTCGTCGAATGCGGTCAGATTCATGAAACGGCGCGGGCGGGCCCCAAATGCGGAGCGCCGCAAGCCGTGGCGGTCGCAATCGAGGCGACCGTCATCGCACCATTGGCCGGTACGCAAAGTCGGAGTCGCTGGCAACCAGGCAGAAGGTGTCGATCTTGCGATCGAACACGGCCTCCATCGCATCGAAAGCCAGCGCGATGTCTGCGGTGTTCTTGCCGGCCGCCTGTTGGTACTGCAAGCATGGGGGAGTGCCAACCGGACCAGCGCCTCCCGCCACTTGTGGGCCAAGGTGCCGTGATTCCCGTAGCCGCGGCGCAAGACAACGCGGCCGAACTGGGCGATCACGCGCAATGCTCACTCAAGGATTTCCGGGGTGACGTTGTCGCAACGAACGAGGACTGCGACGCAGGTTGAAGCGCGGTCAGCATCGCGAGTTGGATGCCAATGGTCTCGACGCACTCCTCTTGATACCACTTGCCCTGGCTGTTGCCGAACACGGCTTCATAGCGCTGCAGGATCGGCGGCAGCCCGCTGAGAATTTCGGTTGTGCCCCTTCTCATTCCCGATGCCTGCACCTGCGAGACCGTAGAACGCCATCGCCGCGCTGTCAGCATTCAAGACGGCGTCGACGCTTCTGCCTCCTTCGCCGTGCAGCCAAAGAGGCCCATCGGGATACGCGATCTGTCGCTTTTCGGCTGCCCGCAACGCAAACACGTATGAGTCAAAAGGCTGGAACTCTAGATCGCCGGATAGGGCAATACGGGCAGCGCAGCGCGCCCACAGGCAGTCGTCGCAACGACAGTGCAAAGAACGAGGGTAGGGCGGAGTCGACGGATTCGCTTCGTGCCACCCAGTGCAATCGTTGGTAACCAAGAAGCCATCCCATATTCTCGCGGGGCGACTGGTGGAACTACCTACCGTTCGCCGTACGGCAATGCCAACCGATTGATCAGTCTTTCCGCTGCCCGATTGCGGATCTCAGACTTCAAAGTCCGACAAGGACTTTCCCGCAGCCAGGGCGTCAACCACCCATTTGGGCCTGCGTCCGCGGCCACCCGCCCAAGTCTCGCCATTTCCGTTGCGGTATTTCGGGAGAATGGCAACGTGGGTAACTTTGCGACCTTTGGTCGCGATGAGCTTCAATTCCGTCGCGGTGATGCCATACTCCACGATTTTTTCGCGTACTTCCTCGATCACAGTGTTGCGCTCCGCCGCGCGCAATCCCTCCACCTGCTTTTGCAACTGAGCACGTTGCTGCTCCTGCTGTTCGATTTGTAGCTTGATATCGGCGAGCGATGTCATTCAGATTCCTTCTGGATCAGTTCCGTGCTTGAGTAATTCCGCAATTCATTGCGGCACACGAATTGTGCTCGAAAAATCCCCAAAGCCATATCGCCAACTGCAGCCTGGTTTGGACAATCATGCATGCGCTCCTGCGCAGCTTGGCAGAACGCATCGCCCCTCTTCCGTCAATCCGAATCAGGCAGAACCGAATCCGAGGGCGCTCACCTTTCGCACTAGGACAGGGCAAGAGGGGACAGATCACTCATTGAACGGACTTCGTTGACCGCATGGACCTCTACTTCCTCTGATTTGATTCGTTCTCTCACACACTCGCCCCTTGCACTCTGTTGCCTGATAACTCGAGATGACTAACCTCACCTCCGGCGAGTTGATACCCATGCCCATAGACCGAGCGAAGGGTGAAACTATTCCCTGGATGAAGTTTTAGCTTTTTTCGCAAGTTCGAGGCACAAACATCAACCGTACGCGGCGCAGAATCATGTGCCCAGATCGTTCTCAGCAGCCAATCTCTCGTCAGTACACGCCCCATATTCCGAAAAAGCTCAAAGGCCAGCTTGAACTCTTGAGGGCTCAGATGCACCAAACTACCTTGATAGAGAACCGTACGACTTCTCACTCGAAAATGGTAGTCCTGCAGGATCAGATCTTGATCGCTTTGAGCTGAGGCGATTCGCCTCGCCATCATGCCAAGCCTCAGGCGCAGTTCGCGCAACTCGAAGGGGGCAAGCAAGAAATCCGTGAAACTCAAGCCGAGGTAATCAGCACTGATTCCCTGCAATTTCCAAAGGTCACTGTTGTGCAATAAGAAAATTGCGGACGCACATGTCAAGTCGCGAATGGCCCGAACCTGACTCAGGTACGAATCGCTCGCGTTGCGCAAAGAAATCAGCAGCAAGTCAAACTTCTCGCCACTGTGCAATCCGCTCTCAAGAGCCTGCAATGCGTCGAATGAGACAACACGACATCCGACGATAAATTCAACGCAATTTCGTAGAACTTCGCTGTCTTCTACCCCCTCAACGATCAAGGCAACGCGTAGCGCCTGAATTTTTTCTTCAACGTCATCGCACGAAGCATTGGCTCGGTTCATTGTCTTGAATGTCCCCACTTCTTAGCTGTGCAGACACCCTCTCGACCCCCACCTCGCCGACGCGCAGGCTGGCCACAACGCAGTCGACGCTTTTCAGCGTGCCGTCGTCGATCGCCTCTAGGCAACGCTCGGCCAGTCGCGTCGGCTCTTCGGCTCGTCGGCGGAGCTGCCGTACACAAAGGCCTTGAAGGGACGGCGCACGCGTGGAATCGCGAGACATGAGCTACGGGCTGGTGCGGCTGCCGGCGGCGCTCAGCGCGGCAGCAGGTCCAGGCATTGGCGGCGGCACCACGCGGCGCACGGCCCGGCTGTCGTCCAACACGACCTTGTATCGGCATACAAGATAGTTGGTCAACTGGGGCGTCTGGAACTTGAAGTGGTAGTCCCATCCACTCGGTGCCGAGCGCGCCACTCTGCCGCTTCAGCGCCTGCCCGAGCACGGCGAGCACCTGGGCCTGGGTGATGCCGGACTTGATCTCGCGAAAGCGCTGGAGCCGCGACACAACGCCGTCGCGCAGAAAGGGTTCCCTGAAGTCGAGGCGGCGCACCTCGACGTCGGGGTAGTCCAGATTGTCGGTGTTGCTCACGGGGCCCACGGAGGTGGCAGCGCTGAGCAGTGCGACGGCACACGAAGGCGGTAACAGCGGGTGATGCACACAGGTCTGATTCATGGCCTGCATCCTCTTGGGTCAGATGGGTCGTTCAACAACGCTCTGACAGATAGAGCTCGTCCTCCTCTCAGTCCACCTTCACCTGGAACCGCACGAAGCCCGTGCCGCCCGGCTCGACCGTGCCCATGAAGCGCCAGTCGATCACGCCCGTGGCCCCGGCGGGCTAGGCAGTGGTGCAGGCCACTGCGCACCGCAGGCGGTGCATTCGCCGGCGTGGTCTTGACGCAATCCGTGAGCGATGCCGGCGTGGTGCAAGTGGTCGCGCTCACGTGTCGATGCGAAAGGCGCAGTACGGCGACGCCGCACCCGATCAGGTAGCTGCGCACAGCGCTGGTCCGCGGCGCAATGAACTGCAGGTAGTCGTCGGCGCTGCCTTGCGCATCAGCATCGCTGATGTGAATCACCACCAGCGCCTCGGTCGCCTTGATCTGCGCGGCCGGCATGCTCAGCATGTCGTGCGACTGCGGCTTGATGAAGGACTTGGCGGGCTCGCGCAGCGCCTCGGCCTGTAGAGGAGTGTAGACTGCAACTGTAGCACTCCTAGTTGGCACGCACTCTCCCCAGCCTGTACCCTACACGAGAGACCGAGCGCAAACAAAAATCCCCTCCCGCAATCGAATCAAGCTTTTTGCGCAACCGAGACACCAAAACATCCAACGAACGACCGCCGCCTGGCTCAGCACATCCACGGGCCCCGCTTGGCAGCATCAATCGCGGGACAGGAGCATCAAGATGTCGAACCAGCACCCGTGCGATTTCAAACTCGCTCGGACTCAGAATGACCTCCCTGCCCGCGTACTCAACGGCCAAACGGCTGCGCGTCAATTGGAAGCCGTACGGGTCATGCCGCTTTCCACTGCCCCGGGGCGACGCCCCACCGCAGAGCGACAAGATTCGAGGAGCAACTTCCTCCCACCCCCAAGCGCCAAACAAGAAATCGTCAACATCAAGGATGGAAAATCCCGGCACCCCAAGTACGGCGTGCAAGTTGACTAGAACCATCACAGGAGCCATCGAAGCAGAGTTTGAGCGAATGCCAAATACAAGCTCCGGCAACGCACACCCCACCTCATCCACCATCAAGAGAAACAGCGCGATACCAGACATCGACGCAACCGCCAGCAGGTCCTCTTTGTGCTGCACGCAAACCAAGTCGAAACCCGCATCTTTCAGCCGCCGGCGCAGCCAGTCAACCTCCTCATGCGAGCTCATCAACAACACAATCCGGCCGTTCATTTGTCCCATCGCATTTCTGTAGTCCATCCTCACGAATTGCTTGTCAGAACGTATCAATCAGCAGATCAGACGCCACACTCGATCAAGGCGCAACTTGAGCCAGTCACGGTTCGTGGCGGAGTGAATAATCTTGGATTTGTTTGGTCATTATTACAAACACAGGTCGTGTGGACAAATAAGAAGATGACCTGTTGTGGGACAAAGTTCACAAAGGCTGTTGAATTCCACCGATCCCTTCCCCGAAACTTCCATCGAATACTGACCCATCCACTTTGTGAGCCTGAAGGCTTCACGATGTGGGGAAGTGCTTGATGTTTTCCTTTTTAGATTGGGATGTGTAGGTTTGCCGCAGATTGCGCCGCTGTTTCCGCGATTTGGCTGCCTCGATCGCGACTCAGAGCGCCAGCTCGCCAACGTGGCTGTCGAGCTTGCTTGAGTTTGCCCGCTTGGCGTAGCGCGGCGTTTCTTCGCCGGCTCACAGGCACTTCTTGATGATGTTGCGAGACAGGCCTGCACGCCTGGCTATCTCGCGAATGGGCGGCTGCTCGCGCAGGGCCCGGCGTCTGATGACACTCCATGTCGCCACATCCGTCACTCCCAGGAGCCTCTGCTTTAAAGATCAGCTGAGTACGGTTTTTACGTGAGTCAGCCTTTGACGGAAATTAGTGAGTTAGCTGGGTCAATTTTCAGTAGCAATCAACAAACGAAGCACAATGGAAACCAATCGTGAGCGCATGTCCAGCGCCAAATCTCGCGCCGCCCCCAAGAAAAAGGCCGATGGCGTGGCGCCGACTCTCCGCGCTCAAGGCTTGCGGACCCGCAACGCGCTGGTGGACGCCGCCAGAAAGCTGCTGCTTGCCGAAGGACCTCTCGGCTTTACCTTACGACGTGTGGCCGACGAAACAGGCGTGAGGATCAGCAACGTACAGTATTATTTTTCGGGTCGAGCGGAGTTGTTGCGCGCAGTGATGAAGCCCTTACTCGACGAGTACGTTGTACTAATCCAAGAGGCGGAGAAAAATTCCTCTACCCCTGAGGCTGCAATAGCGGTTCTGGACGCAATGCTAGACAGTGTTATTGAGCATGCAGAGCATGAACAAAAAGTCATACTGATTCCCCACTTCTGGTCGATGGGCGTCGCGGACAAAGAGTCGGCGCGCGTGCTCAGCGAGGCGTATGAAGCCTTGATCTCAGGTGTCGCAGGGTTGATCCGCCGCGCCTATTCGGTCATCCCTGCAACTGAAAGTCGGCACCTAGCGGCAGTCCTGATCAGCTTGAGCGACGGTTTATTCGTGCAACTGGGGATAGCTCGTCAGGATGACGCGTCCATTCGTGAGATAGCAGTGCGCGTCCGGGAAAGCGCTCACTTGCTATTGGCCCATGCTGCAGCTGCCGCTACGGCGTCGTAGCTGTTCGATGTTGAACCCAAAGGCCCGAATCTAGGAGATGGGAGCTGTGGCCGCGGCAAGGAGGCCTTTTCGAGAAATCACCTCAATGGGATCGCCGCCGCGCCTGATACCCAGGGTCGCCGATTGGGCGACCACAATGCCACCTGGTACCCCAAAAGTCGAACTCTGCACGACCGCACGTGTCGTCCCATCAGTCGGAGTCGCGCCAATCGACGCCTCAGACCGATGCGTGCAGGCCGCGTGGCATCTGCATGGCGTGGCCGTGCTGCGCGGCTTGGAGCTGGAGCGATTGCTTGGTCGCAAAGTGCGTACGGAACTATCGAGCATCTGCACTCATCTGAAGATGGCCGCCCCGATCCTGGATCGAACATGTCCCGCAAGCCTCATATGCGTGGACCCGATGGACGCCTGCCAACTGGCTCGTGGCGAGCGTTGGGCTCGCTTCGAGGAAGTCGTCGCGATGGCGCGCGGGCCGGTCATGAAAATTTCACTAAGCATGGCCAACGTCGCGCGAGGATTCCGCGCCCCACACCCGTCGAGCATGTCGTTGCCCTGCTCGCGGTAGATGGGCTTGAGTTAAGAGAAGATTGCGCACCAACTCAAGCGCTCGTTCTCGATCGCAGACCACCAGTTTCGTTGCTCGCGCAGCAAGCTCAGCGGGAGTTCCACGGCCAGACTCGTGAACCTAGTGTCAGTTCGACCTTCGCACTGAACTGCGGTCGCGTCGCTTGCACGGACTCGACCTTGGAAAATCTTACGGTCCAGACCACCGAAGTCCAGGCTCTTTCCCAACTCTTGGACGAGCTTCCCGCGGGACCTTAGAATTTTCGAGAAACGGAGAGAACCAAGCGATTGCTATCTACAGCACGAATCTTGTTGTTTTCAACAACCTGGAAGAGTTCCCGCACCTTGGTCTTGGGAATCACGTACTCGATACTCCAATTCATATCCCACCGCTTGTGAAGCAGACCGATCGAATAGTCGCTGTAGTTGGCTTCCTTGAAGTTCCTGATGCGTTGGGTACCTGCGTGCAGCTTCAGTGAAGTCCGATCAGTCAGCGCGAGCTTGTAGTCAAGATCCAGGAGCCAGCTCCCGCGCGAGTTGTGATCACCGCGCGCATAGCAGTCAAGGGCTTTACTGGGATCGGCAGACAAGGCCAGTAACGTCCCGCATACTGATCCAGTGTTGACGCCGCGATAGTTCTTCGAGATCACATTAAGGATGCGGCCTTCAAGTGCACCCCAACCGACCTCAAGCAATGCGTAGGACGTGTTGTACTTGCTAGTCCTCACATCCGCTGCCACCCCGGTGTTCACATCAAAAGAATGCGGAGCATCAAACTTCGCGCCAGGAAAAACCTCTGTGGCCACACCCAACCCAAAGTGCCATCCCTCGGGATCCCCAAAGCGATAGCCAGAGCCAAGCAGCAGGGCATAGCCATCGCTTCCCAGGTTGACCTTCCTGCTGACCGTGGTCAACTGGGCCAAGGCGATCACACCACTTTCATGGGCAAACTGCACACCCAGCTGGATCGCAGGTTGATTGAACGATTCGGAAATTCCCCGATTTCTCTGGTCGCTGAGCAACTTGACCTCGGTCTCCAATGAATAGCTGGCAGTTTCAT
Source organism: Variovorax sp. V118 (assembly GCF_041154445.1). Classification (GTDB taxonomy): domain Bacteria; phylum Pseudomonadota; class Gammaproteobacteria; order Burkholderiales; family Burkholderiaceae_C; genus Variovorax; species Variovorax boronicumulans. The sequence continues at coordinate 4,655,643 of NZ_AP028663.1, forward strand.
CGGCATACGCGGAGGCGGAAATGACGACGAGCAGAAAACTCGCAGCGACCATTTTCAGCAAGGAGCGGTTCATACGCATTTTTCTTTCGGAGGAGTGAGTGATGATGGGGGAAAATCACAGCCGGCAGACAGGGGTCGCCGGCAAAGCGTTGATACGCTGCAGCTGCTCGGTTTGCCCCAGGATTTCGCTGCCGACGTAGGCTCGGATGTGCAATTCCCCCGACTTCACGCGCAAAGCGCCTTTGTATTTCTTGCTGGCGCGAGGGTCATACACCCAGCCGTCGCGCCACGCATCGTTCTCATAGCGGTCGAGCCGAGCAATCTCCAGCCCGCAAGTGTCGAGAGGCGTGCCAGCATCCTTGTCCCATATGACGCGCCCACACAAGGAAGCGGGGTTGTCGGAGCAAGGCCTGAATTCGAGGACGCCATCCTTTTCTGCCGTCATCCAAAGGCCCTTGGCATCCTCTGGGCTCGCGGCCAATGCAAACGGGGTGAGAGTGATCAGAAGTACTGCGAATGGAACTCGAAGCAATCGAGTCACGCAATTGAGTGAAAGAGTCATAGATTTTCAAGATAGAAGTACGCCGCCCCGTCAACGGACAAGACGTACGTAGAAAAAATGGTATCTAACGCGAAGGCGTGCGCTCGTTTCTTGAGTGCCGTGAAACACTCGAGAGAACGACGTATGCGAAAACGCGGAATCGCAACGTTGAGTGGCCGCGCCTTCACCAAGCCTTCTAGGGAGGATCGAGTGACTGAGCTGAGACGCGTCGCTTCATCAGCGCGCGCCAATTGGCAGCTGCGCCCATCGTCGAAAAGCGCGACAAGGAACCTCTATGAGCGAATGGACGGCGTGGCGCCCGCGATGCTTCCGAATGACCGTCGCTCAGTACGCCCACGCACGCCCTTGCTAGGCGGTTCATGGTACGGTCCTCGGCACCGAGTGAATGTCTGCCCCTAAGTCGGGTGTCTGCATGTTGTCTCCTTTTTTATATATACACGTATACGATATTACATATGAATGAGCCTAGTGCCAAGTCTCGAGGCCGCCCGCGTCAAGCCGCCGCGGATGAAAAAGAGATGCGAGAGCGCATAGCCGCCGTGGCGCGCGAGTTGTTCTTGCGTGAGGGAGTGGATGCTGTTTCCATGCGTAACATTGCCAGCGAAGTGGGGTGCTCACCGATGTGGCTATATCGCTACTTCGACAACAAGCAGGAGATCCTTTGGCATGTTTGGGACATGATCCTCGACGAGCTTTTTGACCGCCTGGGACAGATCAAGACGAGATCTCCACGGGCGCGCTTGGAAAAACTCGCGCTGTGCTACCTCGACTACTGGCTGGAGTACCCGGAACGCTTCCTCATCGTGTTTCTGCAACCAGACCTTGAACAAGGAGCGACTCGCAGCTATGTGGAAAACTCCGACCGCCTCAAGTACTTTGACCTTTTCACACACACGGTAGAAAAGGCGCAGGCTCAGGGCGAACTCGGCAGCTCGAATGCCGCTTCGGTGGCTCAAGGTCTGATGTGCGTCCTGCAGGGATTAGCCCTGAATTTCATCACCATCAGCGACTACCCGTGGGCCGACATCGCATCGCTCAAGCGCCTGACTGTGAAAAGCTATCTGTCCGGGCTGGCGTCATCCGATAGCTGATCAGGCGCCTTCCTCGCTCGGGCTGACGATGGCGCGGCGTTCGCTTCGCACGCTTGCTCCCGATAGATCCCGAACAGGCCGACCAGATCGACCTTGAGCGTCAAGGCGCATACGTTTGGGATTCCGGTCGCAGGCTTGACTAATTGGCGGTAGGCGTCGTCGGCATCCGTGTACTTTTTCCAAGCACCTGAGCGACCTGCTCGGCCGCGATATAGCTGAAGCCCATGATGGTGACGCTGGGGTCGACCGAAGGCCCTGTCGGCAGCACCGAAGGATCTGAAACGAACAAGTTCTTCATCCCATGGACGCGATGGCTCGAATCGGTAACCGACGTCTTCGGGTCTTTGCCCATGCGGCAGCCACCGAAAGGGTGCGGCGCCGCAATCATGAGGCTGCCGGGCTTGATCTCCAGCGCGTCAATGCGATCAATTTCGGCCGCCGAAGACAGCGTCGTGCGGCGCCAGTCGGGCAGCATGACCGATGTGGCACCGGCCCGGAAATTAATCAGGGCCGCCTTCTTCATTACATCGCGCAGCATCTTCTGCGTGATAGGCCCGTAGGGATAGAGGACTTGACGTTGGCCATCGCTGTCCAGCTTGATCTCGCCCAACTCGTCGGGATGGTCGTCGATCCAGCCGATGGCGCCGCCAACATTGGGCAAGTTTGCCATCCAATCGACGGCCTGGCCATCGAATCCGGGAACGGTGTAGCCCATCATCGCCGGCTGGAGCTGATCCGGAACGAGCATATAGCCGCCCTCAACATAGTTGCCCTGTGCGTCGTAGCTCGCCCGGCGGAAGTGTTCACTGCCATAAGCAACGGGAATGTTGCGCCACAAGACGATGGGCTCCTTGAACATGCCATGTGCGAAGACAGCCGGGTTCATGCCGAAGTGCTTGCCCAGAGCGGGAAGAGCCTCGCGCAGTTGCGACTGAGCCAGCAGGAATGCCGGCGTGTTGAAGCCACCTGCGGCCACAACGAACTGCTTAGCCTTGATGACGACGGTCTTGCCGCTGGGGCGGTTGCGTCGGCGATCGATCACGCTAGCCGTCAGTTGCGTCACCTGTGAACCGTCGAAGCTGAAGGACTGCGCCTTCAGGTCCGCGTAGATCCTCGCGCCGAGCTCCATCGCGGCCGGGATACTGGTGACGAGCTGACTTTGTTTGGCGTCAATGCGGCAACCCTGCATGCAATGACCGGAGCGGGCGCAAGGCTTGCGGGCCGACTTAACTGCGGCGCCGGTCCAGCCGAGCGCATCGACGGCGTCGCGGAAGAGTTCGTTCATCCGGTTGTAATACGCCGGCCCGTGCTCCTGGATGCTGAGCCGGCGCTCGACGTCAGCAAAGATAGGGCCGAGTTCGGCAGCGCTGTGGCCGGTGATGCCATACTGCTCGTTCCACAGGGAGAGCCGATCCTCGGGCGTGCGGTAGCTGTCGGCCCAGTAATGGACCGAGGTACCTCCCACCAGTTCGCCATAGGTCAGTACCGTCGAGCCGTCGGTGGAGGTGACCAGGTTGCGCTCGGCGTCGACCTTGCCGGCCTGGTTCAGTTCCCGATTGTCGAAGGTCGACGAGGGGTAGTAGCCGCCTTTTTCGATCACGACGACATCGATGCCGGCCTCGGCCAGCTTGTAGGCCAGGGTGGCCCCTCCGCAACCGGAGCCGATCACACACACTTCGGCGGTGATTTGCTCCACTTGCCCGTAGTCGGTGAACTCAAAAACCTTGTTTTCCATGTTGAATGCTCTTTGACAGATCAGCTGTTCTTCTTGAGCAGCTCAGCGTAGAACACGCGCTGTTCGCTATGTTGCTCTGGCAACTGCATGAATGGACCGTCGTAGCCGATAGCGTTCCACGATGCAGGGTGGCCGTAGTAGTACCAGCGCATGGCCGCGGCCAGGCTGGAGACCGCAACGCGCACGGTATCGTTACGGGTTTCGCTAGCCTTGGCGAGGAAGGCACGGCGCTCGGCAACCGGCATACACGACAGCCGCGAGACGTGGCCGCTCACCAAGGGCAGCATCTCGATCAGATACAGCGCGGCTTTCATCTCCGAACAGATCCCGTCGCTGACAAAGAACAATTCTTCGTCTAGACGGGCAACGATTTCGGTCTGCTCAACGGTCGGAAATCCGGGGCGATCCGGAGTGCAGGCCTCGGCCAGCGCATGCACGATGTCTGCGTGGTGATCGTCGAGCGCGAGCAGCTTGCCGTAACGGCCACGGTAGCGGTGGGTCTGCGTCAGATAGCCAACGCCGCCTCCCGCTACAGCAACCGCACCGCCGACACCAATCAGCGCCAGCTTGAGAAAGCGACGTTTGGCAAAAAATGTGGTCGTTCGCATTGTCTTGAGTCCTCCGATTTAGCTCCGCAACATAGGAAGTCACGGTGCTTCAAAGCGCTCGGAGTTTGAAGCGCTGCCGGATCCGGCGTTAGCCAGTATCGGCAATATGTGCGATCCGACTAGAGCCGGGCAGGCGCAGGATCAGCTTCGCCTTGTCAAGCTGCGGGCGCGCGATAGCGTTTCTGACGGCAGTTCACCGAACATGCGCCGATACTCGGCCGCAAAACGCGACAGGTGCCAGAAGCCCCAACGCGCACAGCGGTCACCCACCGACTCATCACCGCCGCGACGTAAATCGCGCCGCATGCCGTTGAGGCGGGACGAGCGGAGATAGGCCACGGGGCTCATCTGCAGCACGTCCTGGAAGCTGTACTGCAGCGTGCGGCACGATACGCCAATTGCCTCGCAAAGATCGACCACGCTGATCGCCTCATCGATGTGCTCGCTCATGTATTGGCGAGCCTCTCTGACGACCCTCTGTCGGGTACCGGCGGTGACGTCGGCCGTCATGATTGGCGCAGCCAACTGCTTGTCGCGGGCGATCAGCTCGTCGCACATTGAGTGCAGCAGTACGCGCCGAAGCGGTTCGCGCTCGAGAAGCCTGGAACCATTTGCCGTGACAGCCAGTGTCTCCATCAGCAAGTCGCGCAGGGATCCAACATTGCAGCCAATCGCCTGCAGGGCTTGATGTTGCGATGTCTCGGTCTCGAAGTCGATGCCTTCCGCTCGCCGTACATAGTCGCCAAGATATTCGGAGTCGATGCTCACGACCACCACGTCGGCCGCGCCGCGCGTAGCCACTTCGAATTCGCTGTACTGGGAGAGTCTCACCAGATAGTTGAAATCGATCTGATGACCTCCAAGCCAACCAGCCCCCTGCTCAACTGCAGCCACAGCCCACGTTGTTGTACCGGGTTTTGTCGCTCCATGCATCAACACCGCCTGACTGATGGTTTCGCGATACAGGTGAATCGGCCCTATCCGAACTTCCTCGAGCCGCCCCCTGAAGGCGCCCGGGGAGAGTTGCTCATAGTCCTGCTCCCAGTTCGACAAACATGCTGCGTGCTCGTCTACATCGGTCGTTTCGACCGTTGCATAGTCGAACGAGGTATTAAGCGGCGAACAATTTCCTTGCAGAACCATGGGCTCAACTGTACTTTTCAACGAAGGGACAAGGAGGGTTCGTGTCGTATACCAGCCATGGCGATCTCGGAGCAACATCGGAGCCGAGAGGTGCGCCACGCCCAGCAGCATAGACGTATTCGAATGATCTCAGACCAGACATAGATTGCGATTCGGATAAACGCGGGCAGCAACCCGCCATTACGCACCGATAGGTCGAGCGCCCCCCCCATCGTTACTACCTATCCCAATCTTGCGCATTTTGGCTAACCCAAACCGAGGCAACGCATTAGCTCACGACAAGACCGCACCAACCTTGCGCGCCTGCAGCTACTTCACCGCGGCACCGCCCGTCATGCTGGAAGGCCCGGGTCACAGTGAGCGAGCGGCCGTGGTACACGACCCTGACCATAACTGTGTCGCAGTAGCTGTCTTGCGCCACATTGCTCGTCGCCAGTACTTGGCCATGGCCCGGAAAGCCGCTTTGGGGATTGCCGCCGCCGTCGACATTGTTGGCGCCGGCCGCAAACTGAGCCATCACCTCTTCTTCAAGTGCGGCAACAAGCACATCCCGGGATGTGCTCCACCCGTCGCATGCCACTGATTTGTATGTCGCCGAGCATGGAACCCCTGCCATTCAAGCCGGGCAGTGGCACAGGACTTCGCCAGCGGCGTCGCCACGCGGCCCGTCAAGCGCGACCTCTGTCGGCACTATGCGCTCGATTTTGGAGATGTCGACGGCTGATCAGAGACGGATCGATGATCGTGAGCCATGAAGCTGGATCAACTGATCCGACAAGCGCTGCTAGAGGGAATGACATGGGGTACGGTCTGGGCACTGCGCCCCAACTCGCCGTCTTGCTGGAGCAGCCTATTGCGATCGACACCGCCCAGGACTTGATCGCCCAATCGAGGGTCGCGACGTGGCACGTCTACTCAGAAATATTTCGGTGCAGCCCAGACTGAATTCCTGTTTACATTCTCAAATTTTTCAGCTAAAAACCAAACGTTCGGTTTTTCATCTCACTTTGATGACGAAAGAAGGAGGCTCGATGCATTCCCTTCCCGAAGACTTGGATGACCCGCGCAGCAAGGCGGTTCAGGTCATGCGTGACTCCGTGCCGCAAGACCTCTGGCGGCGGAACGCAGAGTTCCTGCGAACCCTGCGGGACAAGATCGCAGCTCATCCGGTGTCCCGACATCCGGCTATCGCGGCCTTGAATGGCGGTCGTTTGAGCATTGAGACGCTGAAGACGATCCATCTTGAGTACCGGCACGCGATCGTGCAGATCTTCACCGATGCACTATTGGCAGCACAACTGGAAACCCGCCAGTTGGAGCCTCGACTGCCCCCCGGAGCGAAGTTGGCCCCACGCTTTCTGCTCACTCTGAATGACCTCGACGAGTTCGGATTCCGGCCGGGCTGCGATTCCGAGGGCTACTACCGCGGGAATCCTGCGTATGCCCACTACCCGCTGTTCGAGCGCGTTCTTGACGAATACGGCATCGGGGCTCAGGAGCGCAGCGAATATGTACCGAGCCGTGTCTCGGACATGGTTCGCAACTTTCTGGAGAACAGCTACGGCAACTATCTGGATGTTGTGGCCCTGCTCGCCGTAGCCGAGGAGGAAGTGATCCTTTTCAGCCCACCGCTGCGGACAGCGACAGGCGCGCTCGGTATCGATGTGAGCAAGGGTTACTACTTCGTGCACGGCGTAGCAAGCGACGAGAGTTCGGACGCTGCGGACGACGACCATCAAGACGACTTGTGGCTGCTCCTCACTCAGGCCATGACGCCCGCTCAGTACCAAGGCATCAGCACGCTGTGCGAGCATTACTGCGACTTGTGGGACAGCTTCTGGACCTTTCAGCTCGCCAGCGTCAATCGCCCAGATATCGCCGCCCCCGCCCTCGTATAGGTCTAGGTCGCCTCAATCGGCGATTCAGCACCTCTCTCACGCCGCCAGAGTTCCAAGTACGGCGGCCTTGCACCCAAGAGTGCCCAAGGGAAATTTGCAGCTAGTCAGTTCTGTCACCAGCGAGGAGACGAACATGGAAGAGTTGTTAGTTCTGGTCGATCACAACGACGTTCAGATCGGCTTTGACACGAAGATGCAGGTGCATCGCCGTGGCACATTGCACCGTGCGTTCTCGATCTTGGTTTTCGATCGACAGTCGCGACTTCTGCTGCAAAGGCGCGCACAAGACAAATACCACTCCGCAGGGTTGTGGAGTAACAGCTGCTGCGGTCACCCACGCCACGGTGAAGTCCCAGATGCCGCGGCTCATCGACGGCTGCGGGAAGAAATGGGTTTCGACTGCGGGCTGCACGAAGTGTCCACACTAACCTATTGGGCCGCAGTCTCGGACGAATTGATCGAGCATGAGTACGACCACATCTACGTCGGTGTCTTCGATGGCGCGCCGCAGGTCAATCCGTGCGAAGTGCAGGACTGGAAATGGGCAGAGACGCCTGATGTCTCGGCGTGGGTGTCGCAGCGACCGAACGATTTCACGATCTGGTTCAAGACAATGCTGGCGCAGATCGGGTCCTCAGGTTTGGCGCAATGGGCAGCACTCGCCCAGGAATCACGCACAGCAGGGAGCGAGTCATGCCTGCAAGCTTGAGCATGCTCGACGAGCCCCTGGCGCTGCGGAAGATGGCGCGCTCAGACTTGCAGGACGTGGCCTCCCAGCTTCGCGCCTTCGTACTCGACAGCGTGTCCGGCACCGGGGGGCATCTGTCGTCCAATCTGGGCACGGTCGAACTGGCAATTGCGCTGCACTACGTGTTCGACACCCCGCGCGACCGTCTAGTCTGGGATGTCGGACACCAGTCTTATCCACACAAGATATTGACTGGCCGACGCGAGGCGATGAAAACGCTGCGCCAGTTCGGGGGCATGTCGGGCTTTCCGCGGCGTGACGAGTCGGCGTACGACACCTTTGGCACTGCGCATTCGAGCACCTCGATCTCGGCCATGCTGGGCATGGCACACGCCGCGCGGCTGCGCGCCGATGGCAGCCACAGCGTGGCGGTGATCGGCGATGGAGCCCTGAGCGCCGGCATGGCCTTCGAAGCGCTTAACAACGCAGGGGTGTGCGGCGACAGTATGCGACTGCTGGTGGTCCTGAACGACAACAGCATGTCGATCTCCCCCTCTGTGGGGGCGCTGCGCGACCACTTGGTGAAGCTCGCTAGTACCTCCGGCGCAGCCGCGGCGGATGCCCTGCGCGACGCGCCGGTGGATACCTTGTTTGAGAATCTGGGGTTCAAGTACGCTGGACCGGTCGACGGCCACGATCTCGATTCTCTGGTGCCCGCCCTAGAAGCGGCGCGTTCGCGCACCGGGCCGCAACTGCTACACGTGATTACGCAGAAGGGCCACGGCTACCGCCCGGCCGAACAGGACCCGGTCCTGTACCACGGCCCCGGCAAGTTCGACCCCGCCGCTGGCATCAAGACCGCCCCGGCAGCCGCCCCCGCCAAGCCGACCTATGCCCAGGTCTTCAGCGACTGGCTCTGCGACGAGGCCGAGGCCGATGCGCGCGTGGTCGCCATCACGCCGGCCATGCGCGAAGGCTCGGCCCTGATGGACTTCGAGCGGCGCTTTCCCGAGCGTTACTTCGACGTCGGCATCGCCGAGCAGCACGCCGTGACCTTCGCCGCGGGCCTCGCGGCGGCGGGGATGCGGCCCGTGGTCGCCATCTACTCGACCTTCCTGCAGCGCGCCTACGACCAGCTGATCCACGACGTGGCCTTGCAGAACCTGCCGGTCGTGTTCGCGGTCGACCGCGCCGGCATCGTCGGCGCCGACGGCGCGACGCACATGGGCGCCTTCGACGTCGCCTACCTGCGCTGCATTCCGAACATGGTCGTGATGGCCGCGTCCGACGAAGACGAGTGCCGCCAGATGCTGCACACCGCCCTGCGCCACGACGGCCCGGCCGCCGTGCGCTACCCCCGCGGTGGCGGGCCCGGCGCGCTGCCCGTGCGCACGCTGCAGCCGCTGCACATCGGCCGCGGCCAGGTGCGGCGCGAGTCGACGCAGCCCATGGGCGCGCGCATCGCCATCCTGGCCTTCGGCACCATGGTCGCGCCCAGCCTGGCCGCCGCCGAACGGCTCGACGCCACGGTCGCCAACATGCGCTTCGTCAAGCCGCTCGATGCCGAGCTGGTGCTCTCGCTCGCCGAGACGCACGACGTGCTCGTCACCGTCGAGGAAGGCTGCGTGATGGGCGGCGCCGGCGCGGCCTGCCTCGAATCGCTGGCCGCGCAGGGCGTGCTGATTCCCTCGCTGCAACTCGGCCTGCCCGACGCGTTCGTCGAGCACGGCGACTGCGCCCGATTGCTTGCGGCCCACGGCCTGGACGCCGACGGGCTGGTGCAGTCGATCCAGGCGTTCTTCGATGCCAACGCCCCCGCGTTCCGCACGGCTCGCATGAGCCTCGTTTCCTGAAACCCACCGTGACCGCCAGCCACAGGAGAACCCGATGAGCACAGCCACCGCACGCCGCATCGACGCGCCCGCCCCGCCTTCGCTTCAAGTGATCCGGGGTGCCGAGGCCAACCCGTACCACGCCAAGGTCGAGTACACCTACCAGGACGACCCCGAGGACTGGCGCAAGGCCATCGGCGAGGACCTGATGTTCCAGTTCGGCGTCTACGACGACCCGCGCTCGGTGCCGCCGATCTCGCTCAACGAATCGGGCCTGCGCTACTTCGACCAGCAGATGGAAATCGCGGGCCTGGACCAGCCCCCGCCCTTCCCCATCCGCCGCATCCTCGACGTGGGCTGCGGCTGGGGCTTCGGCCTGCGCTACCTCGCGGAGCACTTTCCGCAGTGCCGCCAGCTCGACGGCATCAACATCAGCGAGACGCAGCTCGCGCACTGCGCCCGCTACCACGCCCAGCAGCACCTGAGCGACCGCGTGAACCTGTACCTGTGCGATGCGCAGGACGTCGCCCTGCTGCCCAACCCCGACACACCCTACGACCTGGTGACGATCCGCGGCGTCATCTCGCACTTTCCCAACGACCTGTACGAACGCTCGATGAAGCAGGTCGCCGCGCGCATGCGCCCGGGGGCCAAGGTCGTCATCTCCGACAACCTCTACAACATCCCGCTGGACAACTACCGCTCCGACATCGAGGACGAGGTCGATCGCCTCGCCTGCAAGCACCGCAAGACGCCGGCCTACTTCCGCCGCGTGCTCGAGGAGAGCGGCTTCATCGTCGAAGACATGCGCGTGCTCCCGCGCAACATCGATGTGGCGCGCTGGTTCACCGACGTGAAGGAAAACATCGAGAAGAACTTCACGCCGGACACCATCCCGCCGCCGCTGGAGGAGCTGCGCGTGATGGCGGTCAGCCTCTCGGTCGCGCTGATCAAGGACAAGTTCTCGACCTACAGCGTCATCGCGCGACGTGTCTGAATTTCCCCCACAAGGAGCGCCCACACCATGCAAGCATCCGCGCAAGCCGTCGGCATCGACGTCATCCACAGCCGCAGCCTCGACCACTACCAGGACAAGATCGAGCAGGTCTATGCCGACACGCCCGACCAGTGGCGCAAGGCGATCGGCAACGAGCTCTGGTACCAGTACGGCGTGTTCGACGAGAAGATGGACCCGCACGACCTCCCGCTCGACGCCTCCGGGCGGCGCCACATGGAGCACCAGTTCGAACTGGCCGAGCAGGCCGGCGCCGACCTCTCGCCGGCCACCGTGCGCCGCGCGATCGACATCGGCTGCGGCTGGGGCCCGGTGCTGAAGTTCATCGCGCAGCGCTACCCGCAGTGCGCGCGCATCGACGGCGTGAACGTGAGCCGGCCGCAGCTGGAGTGCGCGCGCGAACTCATCGCGCACGAAGGCCTGGCCGACCGCGTGCGGCTGTACCAGTGCAACGCCAAGGACATCGGCGAGCTGCCCGAGCCGCAGGTGCCCTACGACCTGGCCATCCTGCGCGGCAGCCTGATCCACTTCACGCCCGAGGTGCTGGAGCAGGCCATGGCCTCCCTGTCGGCGCGCATGCGCACGGGCGGCACGGTGATCATTTCGGAGAGCCTCTACAAGGTGGACCTGGCGACCTACAAGTCGCACATCCCCGACAAGGTCGACCGCGCCGCGTCGGGCTACCGCAAGACACCCGACGGCGTGAAGCAGGTGCTCGAGCGCCACGGCTTCGCGGTGCTCGACCAGCGCGTGCTGCCGTCGAACGCGGAGGTGATCCGCTGGTACGGGCTGGTCAAGGACAACCTGGACGCGCACCACCCGACCAGCAAGACCGCCACGTTCACCGAGCTGCGCGACATCGCCGTGAGTTTCTCGGACGCGCTGGCCAAGGACAAGGCGTCGTCGTTCAGCTTCATTGCGCGGCGGACCTGACCCTTTGGGTCAGTTCCATGCCGCCACGCCCACTCCCCACGAGGACAAGCCATGAATCAGATGCGTGCAGAGACGCCGATGCCCCCGGCGCCCCCCGCCGGCCTGACGCGACGCCCCTTGCCGTACCCCAACGGCTGGTTCGCCGTCTGCTTCAGCGACGAGATCAGGAACGGCACCGTCCACACGCTCCCGTTCATGGGGGGCGAGCTGGTGGTCTATCGGACGCAGTCTGGTGCGATCAAGGCGGTCAGTCCGTACTGCCCGCACCTGGGAGCGCATCTCGGGCACGGCGGCAAGGTCGACGAAGAGAACCTGGTCTGCCCGTTTCACAAATTGAAGTACGCGCCCGACGGCCGCTGCGTGCGGCCCGACGGCGAGCGGCCGATTCGCGCCCCCATGCTCAGCTGCTGGCAGGTGCACGAGTGGAACGGTGCGGTCTTCGTGTGGCATGACAGCGAGGGGCGCCAGCCCGACTGGGTGCTCCCGGAGGTCGACCTCGCAGGCTTCGTCCATCCGATCACCGGCAGCTTCGAGCTGGGCGGCTACGTCCAGGACGTGGCGGAAAACCTCGCCGACCTGACGCACTTCTGGCAGATCCACGGATTCAAGGATGTCGAACAGGGCCCGCTGCGCACGGAGGGCCCGCGAATGGAGTGCGACTTCAAGCAAAAGGTCGGCAACCAGCTGTTCCAATTCCAGGCCGCATGGCTGGGCCTGGGGTGCAACTCGGTCATGCTCCAGTTCCCCGGCCTGGGCTTGCGGGCCTACACGCAAACCATGTTCACGCCGATCGCGCCGCTGAAGTGGGTGTTCCGGGTTCGCCACGTGTTCAGGCTGGCGTGGCTGGAGCGTTGGCCGAAGCTGTTGAGCGCCCCGATCTATGGCTTGCTCCGCGTGGCCTTCCAGTACTGGTTCCATCGGGAAAACATGAAAGACCGCCAGGTCTGGGACACGAAATGCTTCGACCCGGAACCCAGGCTGGTGCCGGGCGACGGCCCCATCATGGCTTACCGGCGCTGGGCCGCGCAGTTCTACCCGGCGGCGTCCGCGGACCAGGTCTCTCCTCTGAAGGTTTTCGCTGCGCCTGCGGAAGGCAGGCAGCCCGACCGTCTTGCTGCCACTGCCCGCTCCCGCGTCGAATGAGGTGAATCATGGCCACCCCCACACCGCTTCAAGCCGCGATCAAGATGCCCAAACTCGGCAGCAAGGTGCACCTGCCCGACCCCGGCCTCGTGCTCAAGCCCATCTGGCATCCCCGGAACGACGCCATCGAGGCGCAGTTGGCAGTCGACGACCGGCCCTATGTGCTGGCGCACTTTCGCAGCGAGAAGGCCACCGCCGCCTACATCGGGCAGCGCGTGCCGGCCTACGGCGGCCTGTGCTACCCGCACGCGAAAGCGGACCGCATCTATTCCGTCATGCGCATGATGAATGCGGGGACCTTGATGGACGATGCCTTCACGCCGCTGGAGTTGAGCGCCGACCAGCGCCCCCGCGACGCACTGCTGCATCGTTACCTCGACGCACTGGAAGGCATCCGGCCGCCCGACGACGCCCCGTTGCCTCGGCTTCTGTTCGACACCCTGCCCCCCATCAAGGCGCAACTGGCGCAAAAGCCCCGCGTCTGGGAACGCATGAAGGCCGGCATCCGCAGCCAGCTGGTGCGCATGGCCGATCCGCTGGCTTACCAGATGGGCACATTGACGCTGCAAGGCTACATGGACCTGCGCCGCGACAACGCGTTCGGCGAGTACCTGACCATGCTGACCGAGTACGCCCTGGACGTGGACATGACCGACGCGCTGGCCGAAGACGCGTCGCTGCGGGCGGTGCGCACCGCGGCCATGGACGCCGTGATCCTGGTGAACGACTTCTTCTCCTTCCGCAAGGAGGTGCCGGCCCAGGACTCGCTCAACGCCATGTGGGTGCTGATGCGCGAGGAAGGCCTGGACCTGCAGCAGGCGGTCTACCGCCTGGCCGATCTTTGCGCGCGCAACGAGCAGGCGTTGATCCGGTCGCGCGACGCGGTGCTCGCCGGCCCCCTTGGGCAGCGCCCCGACGTGCGCGCCTATGTGCGCGAGCTGGAATACATCAGTTCCGGCAACGCGGAGTGGTGCGTCATCACGCGGCGCTACCACCTCTCGGAGGAGCGCTTCGTTTCCGGCGAAGTGACCATCGCGGCGGCTCCGACGCTGGACGACATCGCGGCGGCCGACGCGCGTGCCGCATGACCCCTCGCCACGCACCGACACCACCCCGCACTTCAATCCATTCCACAGGAGCAGATGCATGAATGCCGTTCTCGAAAGCACCACGCCCGCGACGCTGGAGCCGCCCCCGAAATTCGTGATCCCCGAAATGTTGAAAGCCATCCGGCCGCGCATCAACACGAGCTACCCCTACATCAAGCGGCTGCATGCGCAATGGCTGTACGAGAACTACGGCAAGCCGGAGCCGGGCAGCCTGCACGGCGCCATCGAGCGCATGGATTCGCTCTACGACGCCAGCGTGTTTCCGGACGGCATTCCGGAGCGGGTCGCGCACCACGCGAGCATCCTGACGCTGATCTTCCAGTGCGACGACCTGACGACCAGCGACCCCGAGCAGTGCGCGAAGATCATCGCCGAAGACCCCGACGCCCACGACGCGCGCGTCATGGAAGGGCTCTGGCAGACCATCCGCCAGCATGCGCCCAGCGACGCGGTGTACCAGCGCCTGCGCGGCCGGTGGACCCGCTGGATGCACCACCTCAAGGTCGAAAAGGAATTTCGCGACAACTGGGCCAACGAGGACATGGAGAGCTTCCTCAAGGTGCGCCTGATGTCCAGCGGCATGCAGCCTTACATCGCCGCCATGGAATACGTGCTGGACATCGACGTGTCCGACCTGATCGAAGACCCCGACATGAAGCGCGCGGTGGACCTCGTCAGCTGGCACTGCGCGTTCACGAACGACGTGTACTCGTATGCCGTCGAGTACTACTCCACCGAAGACACGCTGAGCTCGGTCCTCATCATGCGCAACACCCGCGGCCTCGATGCGCAGCAGGCCATCAGCGCCGTCTGCGAAATGATGGAAGAGATGTACGCGGAGCTGGCCGGCCTGATCGCCCGGCTGCACGAGCGCTATGCCAATCACCCGCTGGGCGCGCGCCTGCACCTGTACCTGGACACCTACCTCCTGATGGTGGTGGGCACGCTGCAGTGGCACATCGAATCGCCGCGCTACGGCGGACACGGACACATCTGGAACGGGCTGCCCATGCGGCATGTGGATGTGAGCCTGGCGGGCACCGACAAGATGGAGGGCGCGGGCGCCCCGCAACAGGCACCGGTCGGCTCTGTCTACGTGTCGTAGAGACCGCGCCATGAAGCTGCCGTATTTCGAGTGCCCCATTCCCAGCGCCATTCATCCCGGGGCGGCGCAAGCGGATGCGCAGTCGGTCGCCTGGATGCGGCGCTTCTCCCTGTGCCTGAACGACACCGAACGCGACCGCATGGCCCGCTCCGGCTGCGGCGAACTCGCGGCCCGCATCGTGCCCGACGCCACGCCGCAGACCCTGCAGATCCTCTCGGACTTCTTCATCTGGAACGTCTCGTTCGACGACGAGTACTGCGACGAAGGTCCGCTGAGCCGGCAACCCGGCCGACTGGCCGGCGTGCTGGCGATGATCCACCGGGCGATCGAGACGCCGGAAGACAGCGCGCAGGTCGACGACCGCTATGCCGCCGCCATGTGCGACATCCGCCGCCGCCTGGAGGCGCACGCCACCGCCGACCAGATGGCCCAGTGGCTGGCCGCCATGCGGGGATGGTTCTTTGCCGAGGTCTGGAAGGCGGGCAACGTGGCGTCGGGCCATGTCCCTTCGCTGAACCAGTACGGGCTGCTGCGCCTGTACAGCGGGGGCGGCCTGGCCTTTCCCACGCTGGCCGCGATCGCCGAAGGCTATGCCGTGCCCACCGACCTCCTGGAGGATCGCCGCGTCAGGGCGCTCGCGGAAATGGCGCTCACGCTGGCCACCTGGAGCGCCGACATCGTGTCGTACGAGAAGGAGGTGGCGCGCGAGCAAGGGGGGCACAACCTGATCAGCGTGATCCAGCACGAATCCCGGTGCATGCCCACAGCGGCGGCTGCACGGGCCGTCGCCATGTACATGGAGATCATGCAGCTCTTCCTGAGCCTGCGCGGCGAGCTCATCGCCGCCGGCACCTCGCCCGCGCTGCAACGCCATGTGCAAAGCCTGGGCCGCATCGTCAGGGCGACGTTCGACTGGTGCCACGGCTCCGAGCGCTACGTCCAGGACGGCGTGCCCGACGAAGTCGGGCCGGAGGGCGCAACACCGTCGAAGGCGGCATCGCCGTCCACCGCCTCCGCCATCCCGTGCATCGCCTGGTGGTGGACGCACGACCCCGCGGCGCAGGAAGCCCGCCGGGGCACGCCGGCCCTGCACGTCGCAGGCCAGGGTGAACGCGCCCGTGCGGGAGCACTCCCATGAACCCGCCCACGATGCCGCGCGTGATCGATGCGGCTTTCCAGGAAGCGGGCCATCTCGCGCCGCCCCTCACGGCAAGCTGCGGTCCGGCCGCGCACACCATCGGCCTGCAGCAATTTCGCAGCATCGTGGGCGAAACACGCCGCCCGCTGCCCTATGCCGAGGGCTGGTTCCTGGGGTGCTTCTCCAGCGAGCTCGCGCGCGGGCAGGTGCTGACGGTGCCGTTCATGGGGCAGGAACTCGTCCTGTACCGCACGCACGCCGGGCTCGCCCGCGTCGTCGAGCCGTACTGCCCGCACCTGGGCGCGCACCTGGGCCACGGCGGCAAGGTCGACGGCGAGAACCTGGTGTGTCCGCTGCACGGGCTGGCCTACGGGCCGGACGGCGGCTGCGTGCGCACCGGGCATGGCGAGCGGCCGCCGCGCGCCGCGCTGACCGCGCGCCACGTCCGGGAAATCGACGGCGCCGTCCTGGTGTGGGTCGACCATGCGGGGCGCCCTCCCCAGTGGGACGTGTCGCATCACGACCTCGGCGATTTTTCTTCCGCCTGCTACATCCGCAAGACGCTGGACGGCTACGCGCACGATGCGGTGGAGAACGGCGCCGACATGGTTCATTTCGGCTGGCTCCACGGGCTCTCGGACATGACCATGTCTCACCGGGCGGAGGACTGCAGGTTCGAGATCTCGCTATCGGCCCGCTGGAAAGGGCTGCACATCCGTGGCGAATTCATGAACTACGGCGTCGGCTATGTGATGGGCTCGTTCGAGATGCCCGACCTGGGCGTGCGGCTGCAGACGCAGGTCTTCTTCACGCAGATCGCACCGCTGAAATGGAAGCTGGCGATCGCGGACCGGCTGCGCATCGTGCGGCTTGGCCGCGCGCCCCGCATGCTGAGGCGCGCGATCTACGCCGTGCTCACGCCGATCGCCAGCCGATGGATGCGGTGGTTCATCGAGCCGGACTTTCCGATATGGAATGCCAAGAGTTTCGTCAGGCATCCCCGGCTGACCGCGGGCGACAAGACCCTCATCGTCCACCGGCGCTGGGCGTCCCGGTTCTATCCGGGCGGCCTGGTGGACGACCCCGGCGCACTGCATGCGGGAGACCACCATGCCCCTTGACGCCCTGCTGCCGTACGACGTCCGCGAGGCCCCGGTGCCGCAGGGCGGGCCCGCCGCCCCCTTCGACACCTGGATGCACGACGCGGTCCACCGCACCGAGCACGCACTCGCCGCCGGCCTGCCGCCGGCCGACACCCTGCCCACGCACCTGCACGAAGCGCTGCGCTACGCCGCGCTCGGCGGCGGCAAGCGCATCCGCCCGCTGCTGTGCCAGGCGGCGGGCGCCCTCGTGGACGCACCACCCGACGCGCTCGACGCCACGGGCGCCGCCATCGAGATGGTCCACGTCTACTCGCTCGTGCACGACGACCTGCCCGCGATGGACGACGACGACCTGCGCCGCGGCAAGCCCACCGTGCATGTGGCCTACGACGAAGCCACCGCGATCCTCGTGGGCGACGCGCTGCAGGCGCAGGCCTTCTTCACGCTGAGCGAACTGCCGCTGCCGGCCGAGCGTCGCATCGCGCTGGTGCGCGAGCTGGCGCAGGCCGCCGGCTCTCGCCACCTCGTGGGCGGCCAGGCCATCGACCTGCAAAGCGCGGGCCGGTCGCTGAGCCAGCCGGCGCTCGAACAGATGCACCGCATGAAGACCGGCGCGCTGATCCGTGCGGCCGTGCGCATGGGCGCGCTGTGCGGCCTGGCCGACACGCCGGCCAACGCCGCGCTGTACCGCGCGCTCGACGACTACAGCAACGCCATCGGCCTGGCCTTTCAGGTGGTCGACGACATCCTCGACGCGACCGCCGACACGGCCACGCTGGGCAAGACCGCCGGCAAGGATGCGTACGACGACAAGCCCACCTGCGTGTCGATGCTCGGCCTGCCGGCCTCGCGCGCACTGGCCGGCGAACTGAACGCGCGCGCCCATGCGGCGCTCGCGCCCTTCGGGGCGCGGGCGGACCGGCTCGGACAGCTGGCCGACCTCGTGGTCCATCGCGCGAACTGACACCTCCATCCAATCACCCCGAGGGGAAGCACCATGCGCGTCATCCTTGCCCAGCCCCGAGGCTTCTGCGCCGGCGTCGTGCGGGCCATCGACACGGTAGAACACGCACTGCGGCGCCACGGCACGCCCATCTACGTGCGCCACGAGATCGTCCACAACAAGCACGTCGTCGACGACCTGAAGGCCCAGGGCGCCGTGTTCGTCGAGGAACTGGCCGAAGTGCCCGCGGACGCGGTGGCAATCTTCAGCGCGCATGGCGTGAGCCACGCGGTGGAGGTCGAGGCCCGCGCGCGCGGCCTGCGCGCGATCGACGCCACCTGCCCGCTGGTCACCAAGGTGCACGAGCAGGGGCGCCGCTACGCCGCCAAGGGCTATGCGCTGATCCTCATCGGCCACGCCGGGCACCCCGAGGTGACGGGCACGCTCGGGCAGATTCCGGCGCCGGTCACGCTGGTGCAGACCGAGGCCGACGTGGACGCGCTGGTGCTCGATGCCGACACGCCGCTGGCCTACATCACACAGACCACGCTGTCCGTGGACGACACGCGCGGCATCATCGACGCGCTGCAGCGGCGCTTTCCGCAGATCGTCGGGCCCGACACGCGCGACATCTGCTACGCCACGCAGAACCGGCAGACGGCCGTGCGCGAACTGAGCCAGCAGGTCGACGTGGTGCTGGTGGTCGGCGCGCAGAACAGCTCCAACTCGCAGCGCCTGCGCGAGATCGCAGCGCAGGCCGGCGTGCGCAGCTACCTCATTGCGCAGGGCAGCGAGCTCAAGCCCGACTGGGTGCGCGACGCCGGCGCGGTGGGCGTCACCGCCGGTGCGTCGGCGCCCGAGACCATGGTGCAGGACGTGGTCGCCGCGCTGCGCCGCCTGGCCGAGGTGGAACTGCTGACGCTGCCCGGGCGCGAGGAGCACGTGGTGTTCCGGCTGCCGGCGGAACTCGCAACGGAAGTGGCCGTGCCATGAAACCGCCCGTCGCACGCCGCCTCTCGCGGCAGGTGCGCGTCGGCACCGTGCGCATCGGCGGCGACGCGCCCGTGGCCGTGCAGGCCATGACCAACACCGACACCGCCGACGCGGCCGCCACCGTGGCGCAGGTGGCGGCGCTCGCGCGCGCGGGGGCCGAGCTGGTGCGCCTCACGGTCAACAACGAAGAGGCCGCCGCGCAGGTGGCGCCGATCCGCGACGCGCTCGCGCGCCAGCAGGTGCACGTGCCGCTGGTGGGCGACTTCCACTTCAACGGCCACCGCCTGCTCGCGCAGTACCCCGACTGCGCGCAGGCGCTGGCCAAGTACCGCATCAACCCCGGCAACGTCGGGCGGGGCGACAAGCGCGACGCGCAGTTCTGCCAGCTCATCGAGATCGCCTGCCGCCACGGCAAGCCGGTGCGCATCGGCGTGAACTGGGGCAGCCTCGACCCCGCGCTGCTGGCGCGCCTGATGGACGCGAACGCGCAGGCGGCGCAGCCGCAGCCGGCCGACGAGGTGATGCGCCAGGCGCTCATCGTCTCGGCGCTGGAGAACGCCGCGCGCGCCGAAGACGTCGGCCTGCCGCCCGATCGCATCGTGCTGTCGGCCAAGGTGAGCCAGGGGCAGGACCTGATCGCCGTGTACCGCGAACTCGCCGCGCGCTGCGACTACCCGCTGCACCTGGGCCTGACCGAAGCGGGCATGGGCTCCAAGGGCATCGTGGCCTCGGCCACCGCGATGGGCGTGCTGCTGCAGCAGGGCATCGGCGACACGATCCGCGTGTCGCTCACGCCCGAGCCGAACGGCGACCGCGCGCGCGAGGTGCTGGTGGCGCAGCAGATCCTGCAGTCGATGGGCCTGCGCGCCTTCACGCCCAGCGTGACGGCCTGCCCCGGCTGCGGGCGCACCACGAGCACCTTCTTCCAGTCGCTGGCCAGCCAGATCGAAGGCTGGCTGCACGCGCAGGCGCCGGCCTGGCGCGTGCGCTTTCCGGGCGTGGAAGACATGCACGTGGCCGTGATGGGCTGCGTGGTCAACGGCCCCGGCGAGAGCCGGCTGGCGCATCTGGGCATCTCGTTGCCGGGCTCGGGCGAGCAGCCGGTGGCGCCGGTGTACATCGACGGCGAACGCGCGCTGACGCTCAAGGGCGAGCACATCGCCGACGACTTCACGCGGCTGGTCGAGACCTACGTGGCCGCGCGCTACGGCGCCGACGCCGAGGCGAGCGAGCGGCTGGGTGCGTGGATGAAGCCGTCGTCGCGCGAGCGCGTCGTGCCGATCGCTGCCGTCTGAAGGCACCGCCATGGCCACGCAACGCCTCACCCTGCTCGGTGCCACCGGGTCGATCGGCGACAGCACGCTCGACCTCGTGGCGCGCCACCCCGACCGCTTCACGGTGCATGCGCTGACGGCGCACCGCAACCTCGACAAGCTCTTCACGCACTGCGTCGCCTTCCGCCCCGAAGTCGCGGTGGTCGGCGATGCGCCAGGCGCCATGCAGTTGCAGGCTCGGCTGCGCGCGGCCGGCCTGCGCACCGAGGTCATGCACGGCCCGCAGGCGCTGTGCGAGGTCGCGCAGTCGGCGGGCTGCGACACGGTGGTGGCGGCCATCGTCGGCGCGGCGGGGTTGCTGTCGTCATTGGCGGCGGCGCGCGCGGGCAAGAAGATCCTGCTGGCGAACAAGGAGGCGCTCGTGATGTCCGGCGCGCTGTTCATGCGCGCGGTGGCCGCGCACGGCGCCACACTGCTGCCGCTGGACAGCGAGCACAACGCGATCTTCCAGTGCCTGGCGGGCGCGCCGGCCGGCGGTGTGGGTGTCGAGCGGATCGTGCTCACCGCGTCCGGCGGGCCGTTCCTGCATCGGCCGCTCGAGGCGCTGGACCGGGTGACGCCCGACGAAGCCTGCGCGCATCCCACCTGGCGCATGGGCCGCAAGATCTCGGTCGACTCCGCGACGATGATGAACAAGGGCCTCGAGACCATCGAGGCCCGCTGGCTGTTCGCGATGCCGCCCGAGTGCATCGAGGTGGTGATCCACCCGCAAAGCGTGATCCATTCGATGGTGGCCTATGCCGACCAGTCGGTGCTGGCGCAGCTGGGCCGCCCCGACATGCGCACGCCGATCGCGCACGCGCTGGCCTGGCCCGAGCGCATCGACTCGGGCGTGGCGCCGCTGGACTTCCTGCAGCTCGCCCACCTGAGCTTCGCCGCGCCCGAGCTGAAGCGCTTTCCCTGCCTGCGCCTGGCGCTGGAGGTGCTGCGCGAGGGGTGCGCGGCCAGCGTGACGCTCAATGCGGCGAACGAAGTGGCGGTCGATGCGTTCCTGAACGGGCGCCTGCGCTACACCGACATCGCGCACGTGGTGGAAGACTGCCTCCAGCACGCGCCTGCGTCCGCGCACGAAAACATCGACGACATCCTCGCGGCGGATGCGCATGCGCGCGTGCTGGCGGGTCAGGCGATCCAGCGTGCGGCGTCGCGGTCTCCATCGCCGGCTGTCCCGCTTTCCGAGTCGGTCACCTTGGACGAAGGCACAGGCGCGCGGCTGTAGCGCGACAGCCATTTGGCCGCCACGGCCAGCGCCATCGGCGGTGGGGTTTCACGCACGGCGCGCGACGCGCTGGTCACCCTGGCAGCGAATAGGTCTTGGTGCCGCTCATTCCTTGCGCTGGATATCACCACTCGCTTGCCGTCCCGAGGTTTCCGCGCGCGTACTGAGGCAAAGCCGGACGAATGGATCTTCGTCTAGTACGGTCTGGCGCCGGCAAGGGATGCCTATAAATCTGGTTGCGACAGTACGCAGGCTCGTCCAGCGCTGAAGCAGCCTTGGCTAGTACAAGATCCCCGCAGCCTCCATTGCCCCTTATTGCCCATGATCGCCAAGGTCCGTCGCCGACTAGAGCTTCTCCAGTCTAGTTGTGCGCTTTCTCCGTCCATCGAACGGGCCATCCAGGACAACCGGATTGAACCTGACGCCCTCTTCTTAGCGGCCAGTGATCGTGGAAGACTGGGCTGCAATTCTACTTGTCCTGAAAATTCGTAACCATCAGAAACTTGAAGCGCAACGAATGAGGGGTTCAACTTCATGCGCTCGATATCGAAAAATGCCCAACACGTTCGAAATCTGAGCTTTACAGGCTGAATCGATAGCGCAATTCAGCCTAACGTGTGCTGATAGGGACTCTACGACGGGCGCCCTTTTCGCTGGCCTCCCTCTTTTTTGACATATTGTGACGTTTACTTCCTGCCTCAGAGGCGTATTCCGCTCCACACTAGTGCAATCAGAGCTTTCCGAATGAAAACCGATTCCTCCCGCTTGATTGAGATCGCACTGGCCTTGTTTCGCACCAAAGGCTACAAACGAACGTCGATGACAGACATTGCTCAAGAAGCGGGATTGCTTAAGGGGAGCATCTATCACCATTTCCCAGATAAGGAGCACCTGCTGATCAGCGGCGTGCAGTACATCGCCGATATTTTTGAAAAAGAAGTCTTTGGACCGGCGCGCGATTCAGAGCACAGTGAGAAAGAGCGCTTTGAGGCGATGTTCGATGCAGTGCTTGCCTACTACCTGAAACATCGCAACTGTGCGTTCATTCAGCTATGGCCGGATGTCGTTAACGAGAGTGGTCGGGCGCGGGAAATTGTTGAGAATTTTTATCGCACTTGGCAGGACCTCATCGCGAAATTGCTTACCCCGCGACACGGCAAGGCCGAAGCCAAGCGCTTAGCTGCCGATTCGATCGCGAAGGTCTATGGAGGGGTGATCTGGCTCCAGATCATGGATGACAGTGGTCCGCTCAAACGGGCCGTGCTCGAGCTTCGAACATTGGCCTAGAACTGCCCGCGCCAAAGTAAAACTGAGCCACCGGGGGAAGCGGACGAAAAATTGGACTACCAGTAGGTAGTTCATGTATTCACACGAGGATAGGATTCGAGCGATCGAGCTCTATATCGAACTCGGCAAGCGCGTCAGAGCGACCATTCTCCAATTGGGATACGCGCCCAAGAATGCATTGAAAGGCTTGGACTGGGAGTACGAGTAGCAGCTCGATTTTCCAAAAAGCTAAGCACGACCGAAGCCTAAATATTCTTGGGAGCAGAAGAACGTGGTTGCCAGACACGGCCTCGGTCATGGGCGCGGTATCGCGGCCATCATGAAGGCCATGGGGTACCCAGGCGGGGCCTCGCCAAGCGCCGGGATTCACGAAGTGCAACCAGGGTATGTGGCTGCGTTGCTGGGAACGCGCAGCGAACCCCGTGCCTTCTCGCTTTGAAGCACGCCGCTGTCATTGCATCGTGTATCCGCCAAGACAGTGTAGGAAGGCCGGGCCCTGGAATTCGGCGTGTGCGGCCTTACGCGCGGGTCGTCATCAGGTCATGGAACGCCACCGACGGCTGCTCATCGATCAGCGGGCGCAGCAACTGCGCCACGCAGGCGTCCACCGCCTCCTGGTGATCCATTAGCGCATCCATGCCGCGCAGCGGATGCTGGTGCGTCATCGCGGCTGCATTAACCTCGTTCACCGTGTTCACAGGCCAGGGCGGACAGGGCCTGCCGTTCGGCGCCAACGTGCTAGACACCAGCTTTCCCACGGCGCTACTGCGCTTCGGTGGTGAAGTGCCGGCCGGATGGCTCGAACCTCATGACGCTGCATGCCGCGCCCCATCAACCTCGGCTATGCCGACGATGCGTTCCCGCTGACGCAGAACGTGGCCGCGCGGATAGCGCTGCTGGACTGCGCTTCGACACGCCCACCGCCGTGCCCGGGGCCTGGTGTGGGCTGGCCCCTGCTGCTGACCGCGCTGGCCCTAGCTGCCGCCGCGTGCTACGGCCCGGCTGGACTCTCGCAGGGCTACAACCGCACCATGGCGCACGCGCAGGCAGCGCTATGTAAGCGAATGATGCGCCGTCTTGCAAAAGCCGCATTGCAATGCCGCTCGCTCTACCCCGAGCCCCCTCTCACCTCTCAGTTCTTCACCTCCTCCGAAAATCTCAAGACTTGCAACTAGATCGACTTTTGGCTTAATATTGTTTACGCGTATATAAAACATGGACTATCAATGCTTACAAACGGTCTTTCGAGCGCAAATGCTTCGTCGCTCTCCAAATTCACTTCAGGAACTGAGCAGGTCGACGTCTGCATCATTGGTGCGGGGATAGCGGGGCTTCGCGCAGCACAACTGCTGAGCGAACGCGGTCGTAGCGTGCGCTTGCTGGAAGCGCGGGACCGGGTGGGCGGCCGAACGATGGGGGGGGAGCTCTGCGGCGAAGCTGTAGATCTCGGTGGTCAGTGGATCGGTCCGACCCAAACCCGCGTCGTTGACTTGTGCAAAGAGCTCGGTCTCAACCTCATTCCGCAGTACATCGAGGGCAAACGTTTGATGGAACTCGGTAAAAAGGTACGCAGCTACGGCGGTACGATCCCACGAATGTCGCTACGAGGCTTGTTGGATTCCGCTTGGGCAATGCACAGTCTCAACCAGGCGGCGAAGAGCATCGATCCGGCCGCGCCATGGAAAGCTGCCAATGCCATGCGCTGGGACCGGATGACTGTGGACCAATGGATGCAGAAAACCCTGTGGACCCGCGACGGACGCAGCATGATAAAGATCATCATGCACGCCCTCTACACCTCTGATCCGCACGAAGTGTCGCTGCTTAGCCTCCTCAGCTTCGTCTCAGCCGCAGGAGATATTGAGACTCAAGTGGAAGCGCGCGGCGATGGTGCGCAGAAGTTGCGGGTTCGTGGCGGAGCATTCCAGATCTCGGAGCGGATCGCACAAAGGCTGCCGGCAGGCGTTCTGACTCTCGACGCGCCCGTACGTGCGGTCGAGCAGACCGCGTCTGGCGTCATGGTCCGGTATGCTGGAGGCGAGGTGAATGCCGCCCGGCTCATCGTCTCCGCCGCCCCTCCGGTGGCTGCACGCATCGATTTCGGATCGCTGTTGTCACCGGCTCGCATGCAGTTGCATTCCCGTATGCCGATGGGCTCTGTGATCAAGGCGTTGGTGGCCTATGACCGCCCATTCTGGCGAGAGCAAGGCTTGTCCGGGGAGGTGATCAGCACCCAAGGACCTTTCGGGCCCATCGCAGACGCTACGCCACCCGGTAGTCGGCACGGCTTTCTAGTCGGCTTCTTCGAAGCTGGGCACAGTCGCACCCTGGCGGCTGCCACCCAGGAAGTGCGCCGCGACGCGGCAGTGCAATCCTTACAGCGCTATTTCGGCGCACAAGCGGCTTCACCGATCGGTTATGTCGATAAGGACTGGATCTCCGATCCATGGAGCTTGGGCGGATACGTCGGGATCATGGCGCCAGGCACGCTAACGACCTTCGGTCCCGCGTTGCGGGCTCCTTGCGGTCGGATCCACTGGGCCGGCACTGAAAGCGCGACGCGTTGGACAGGCTACATGGACGGCGCTATTCAATCCGGCGAGCGAGCGGCCGATGAGGTCATGGCCTACTTCGCTTGAGTGAAGTGATCCACTTTGCGCCTGGGCGCGCCTTAAGCGCATCTGGCTCAATCGCCAGAGAGGCACGTGCAGAATTTTCATCTTGCGTCCAGGATCATTTTCATGAAGCATGACTACCCAGAGCTAACGCTGGCTGCTCGCTTCGAACGCCAGTTTCAAGCCAGCCGCATCCGGCCTGTCGTACCGTTGGCCTTGCGGCGCGACAGGTTGCGTCGTTTGCAGGCAGTCCTTGAGGTCAACGGTGAGCGCTTGGCCGATGCCGCGCGAGCCGACTTCGGTGCGCGGTCCCACGAAGTGACCCGGCTCAGCGAACTGGTCCCTTTGCAATGGGAATTGCATCATGCGTTGCGCCATCTACGCAACTGGATGCGCAGTCGTCGCGTGCGTACGCCACTGCAACTGCAGCCGGCCCGCGCACACCTGATGCCTCAGCCGCTGGGTGTGGTCGGCGTCATCGCGCCGTGGAACTATCCGATTTCATTGGCACTGGGCCCCAGCATCGCCGCATTGGCTGCAGGCAACCGCGTGCTACTCAAACCCAGTGAACTGACGCCACACACCGCAGCCTGTCTGGCCCAGTGCCTGGCTATGCACTTCGAACTAGAGGAATTCGACGTGATACAGGGCGACATCACGGTGGCCAGCGCATTCTCTGCGTTGCGCTTCGATCATCTGGTGTTTACCGGTTCGCCTGCGGTGGCGCGCAAGATTGCCGCCGCCGCAGCAGCCAACCTCGTTCCGACCACGTTGGAACTGGGCGGGAAGTCGCCTTGCCTGATCGACAGCGCCGCCGACTTTGCAAGTGTGATGCCGGCCATCGTCAATGGCAAGCTGCTGAACTGCGGCCAGACTTGCATTGCGCCCGACTATGTGCTGTTGCCACGCGGGCGCGAAGCGGACTTCGTTCAAGCGTTCAATGCCACGGTGCAACGCTTCTATCCGCAGATCGTTGGCAATCCCGACTACACAGCCTTGCTAGATGAGCGCGGTCTGGCGCGCATGCTGTCTCTGTTGTACGACGCGCAAGACCAGGGCGCTCGTGTGATCCAGGTCGGAGTGCGCGCCACTGAAAAAAGTGATTCAGTACAACGGCGTCAGCTGCCCCCAACCTTGGTGCTAGACACTCGGCCTCAAATGCGAGTAATGCAGGAAGAGATCTTTGGGCCGATTCTGCCAATCGTTCCTTACGACACGTTGGACGAAGCTATCGCCTATATCAATGCCGGACCACGGCCTTTGGCCCTGTACTGGTTCGGCAACGATTCAGCACGCACGAAAAAGGTGCTCAGCGAGACTGTCAGCGGTGCCGCAGTTATGAACGAAACGCTATTGCACTTCGCACATGCCAACTTGCCGTTCGGCGGCGTCGGCGAGAGCGGGTGGGGCGCCTACCATGGTGAGGCCGGATTCCTGCGGCTGTCACATCTGAAGCCGGTGTTCCGGCAGTTGCGTTGGAACGCGAGCAGTCTGCTTCACCCGCCTTATGGCCCGGGCATGCGACGAATTTTGGACATGCTTGCGCGCTGGTAGAGGCTCAGGAGCCTCACTCGAGCGACAGGTTGCTGGGCCGCACGTCTGCGCCTTGATCCTCAACGACCCGCCCATCTAGTTACTTCGGAGGCAGAGCGCTGGCATCGCTCCGGCGGCGGCGATGCAGGCCCAATCTGGGATTGAGCCCCCGTGCGAGTGCTCCCAATTCGTTATCCCGAGTCTACTTTTCAGGGAAAAAAGGGCCACCGTTGTAGGTACGGATAAAGCCATCTACCCGCCTAACAAGCTTTGCATACTCCCCTCGAAGGGCCAGTTGCATCATCTCAACTTGCAATTCCTCCTGGGCCACCATGTAGCTCAGAAAGTCCTGCGAGCTAGCAGGACCGATTCGTCGCAATTCACGCAGCTCTCCAACATATTCAACCGTTTTGGAATGAGCCGATTCGAGTGCAGGCTTCATGAGACTCCTCGGAACCAAGCTGATTGCCCAGGCCTTGATCTCGATCCACCATCCAGCACGAAAGTTCAGCCCGAACCCCAAGGCAGCCGCTCGGTAGTAAGGAGCATTCAGTTGCTCCAATCTCAGGTAGGCCAGCCAGAAAGGCTCTTGCTTTTCTCCCTTGAGCCGCTTTGAGAGACGCTCCGCCACACGCATTGCAAATGCGCGATTGGAGAGCTCATATAGAAAACCTTCAATAAAGGCATCGGACGGAATTTCGTTACTCGCATGCATGCTCGACCCTTTCAATCAATCGAAAAGTCGGAGTGATGCATCGCGTTGTTGCTTCTAGAAAATTTCGTATTCATAAGCTCTCCCGCACTTGAAAATTTGACAAATAGAGCCGAGGAAACTGTCCATCCCCAGTTGGTGAGAAGTTCTAGAGTGGCTACGCCACTCAACGCTCTACCGCGCTGAACCCTTCCCTCGCTGATACGGGGGCCGCGACGCAGTTGACTACGCACTCCCTTCAGAGCAAAGTTTGCTATACGCGTATAGTATATTACACGGGGAGCCAGAACCACTGCATTACTCCGAGCGCTCAGACTCAACCTGAAACCCGAGCGGTGGAACCGTTCATTAGTCATGCGCGGGCGTCAGCGGGCCCAAGTTATCGGTCTTGCGAACTCACTTTGGAGATTTCTGTCCACCGCAAACCTCATCTTCTATCGTCGGCTTGGGTCATGCACGAACGTGACGACGACACGTTGACAGACGATCCCAGGGGCCGGCTTATCGCTGCTGCTATCAGTGACGCTAGATGGCGAAATTTTGCGCCGGCAACTGCATCAGTCAGGCCCAGAGAAGGTGCGACCATGCGCAAGGCCATGCTTGAGCTGATGGGCGAGATTTGCTGACTTTTCTTGATCCAACAATTTGTCCATGCATACCTATTGCCTGCATCCCGGTGGCGCCATGGCCTCGGCGTCCATCACCTCAGCGCTTGTGCCGAACACCTGCGGTTTACCCGTCGAGCCGGCGTCCCTCCCCGAGTTGGTCAGAGTCAAGGCCGCCGGCTCAGCAAGCAGCGGGGCAGCCGATACCTTCGCCGGCACACACTGGCTTGCCAAGCTCGAGGCCACTCCGTCCAAACAGGAGTCCAATACATGACGCTTAGGTTCCCCTCCCTAGTGCCCCTACTGCTCAGCATGCTGCTAGCTGGCTGCTCAAGTACTCGACCGTGGGTCAACCCCCCGACAAGCTCGGCGATGCTGGAAGCTGCAGCCCATACCGCCTCAAACCAGCAGCGCGGATCGATCATCGCGGCAGTCGCGTTCTCTGGCGGAGGGGCACGAGCTGCCGCGTTCGGGCTAGGTGTGCTACGTGAACTCAAGGCCACGCCACTCGATCAGGATGGTCGCCAGGGCACCTTGCTTGACACGGTCGGCTTGGTCAGCGGGGTCTCCGGCGGCAGCGTCTTAGCAGCCTACTATGCCGCGTTTGGCGACGAGGTCTTCACTCGCTTCGAGCCAGAGTTCCTCAGAATAGGCTTTCAGGATCAGCTGGTCACCCAAGCCATGCAACCACGCACGTTGTGGCACTTGAGTTCACCATGGTACGGACGCGGCCACGTGTTGGCCGAGCGCTTTGATCATCTGTTCCGAGGGCGGCGCTTCGCCGACGTCGCGGCTCGCCCTGGCGCCCCACAGCTTGTCGTTGGCGCCACTGACCTCACGACGGGTGCACCATTCGAATTTACTCATGAACAGCTTGCATTGCTTTGCAGTGATCTGTCAGAAGTACCCCTGTCTTTTGCCGTCGCCGCGTCCGCCGCCGTTCCCCTGCTGCTGGCGCCTTTGACGCTGCGTAACCATGCCGGCCAATGTCAAACGGCAGCGCCGCCGCTGGATGAGGCGAAAACTGACGAAAATTTCCGCTCGCGCATGTTCCGGCTCTCAGCCGAGAGCTATGGCGATGCTCAGTTACGACCATTCATTCACCTTGTCGATGGTGGTGTCAGCGACAACCTCGGCGTAAGGCCGCTGCTGGACCGAATGATCGTCGATGGATCTCTTGAGCGCGTCTTCCGAGGCGCGCCGCGCGGCTCAATCCGTCGCATCGCGCTTCTGGTAGTCAATGCCGAGCGGGGCTTGGACGAGCACATTGACCGGAGCGACCGCGTACCCGACACGCTGCAGGTGATCAATACACTCATCTTCGGCGCCGGCTCACGCGAGACCCGGATCACTTCGGCACTGCTGCGCGACGATCTGCAACGCTGGTCGCAAGAACTGATGGCCCTACGCGGGCAAGATGCCAGCCCTTTCGCACCAGACGCTCAAGTCCATCTTATCGACGTGAGCCTGGGCGACACCGAGGATTCATCGCTAGCACGGATCCCCACATCCTTCACCATCGCGCCCAGTGAAACACAGCGTTTACAAGAGGCTGGACAGGAGTCGCTGCGTCGTTCGCCTCAGTTCCATGAGTTTCTACGCGGCCTTCAGTCAACGGCTAACTCCACCTTGCCATGAAGTTGCACCGCGGCGCGGTGATCCGGTCGATAGTGCGAGCTCGGGATGCGGGAGAGCCTGAAAATAGAGCTAACGGGCGGATGGATCTCCACATCCGAAGCCGCCAGTGCTGCTCAGCGCAAGACAGTGGAGGCCGTCTGCCAGCTATCTAACGGCGTTGTTTTTCGCTGTGAGCGCGGCGCCTGAATCTCCGCGCAGGTTGTGCGTCTCATCATCCTATCCCTTACTGCCTCGAAACTGGAGATTCGAGCTGTATGGATGATTTTCCCGCAGCCATCGTCAGTTTGAACTGCTAGCCCACCCACCTGTGGCCGCGGTAGTCTGCATGACGGATCCGCTTCATCGACTCATCCCAGTAGGAATGCCCCTCCCCTACCGACACTGCCGAACGTGAGCTTGCCTGCCGTCAAGCTTTGACGAGGCCAGCGCAACTAGGTCCTCGGGTGTTTTCACGTCAAGATTCGACTTGCCCAGAAGAAGCAGGTTGGAGCTGGCAATCAAACCAATCATCCCCAGGTCTTCAGACCGGTATTTGACGTTGAAGGCGATTGAGGTTTGCTTCAACTCGATCGCGGTCGCCACCCGCAATGAATGTGCATCCTGGCGCGTGCCCAGGTCGCGGTGAACCCCGATGGCGCCGCCCGCGCCGGGCACGTTGTCCACTACGACAGACTGGCCGAGAATTTTACCCAGGCCCAGTGACACACTGCGTGCAATCACATCGGCCTGGCCCCGGTGGGGTATGCCCCCGTCACGTTAATCAGGCCTGACGAATAGAGCCCCGTCTACGCAGAGCCTGATGGCCCGCGACGGCAATGGACGTGATGCCGACAAGCGCTGCGCACCTTGTTAGCTTGTGGGAAAGGTTGGGCAGCTCGTGTATGCAAGCGTTGTTCTCGTCGATGTCTCCTGCTGTTTGGGAATGAACAGCAGAATTCTCGTCAGTTCTGCAATGCGCGACTTGTATGAAGTGGCCCACCATGAAAACGAATAGACCCTTGCTCGCGCAGCCTGGAGGGTGCGAAGCCAAAAAACTCGACGAATGTTCGCGCCATCTGCGCCTGGTCATAAAACCCGACAGATTGCGCGATGTCAGAAAGATTATGCGGAAGATGCAATGATGCGAGCGCGCGCCGATAGCGCCTCCAGACGATGTAAGAACGGGCCGCCAGCCCCACCTGGTCGACAAACAAGTCTGAAAGGTACCGCCCGGACAGCCCCACGCTGCGGGCAAGCTCGGGTAGTGAGGGCGGCTTGCTCAGATTTTCTTCAAGGCGCTCTATCGCCACTGCCACCCGCTCATCACCAGGGACGGCTTTCTCCATGGATGGCAACACCAGCCGCGCAATAAAAGTAGCCAGCCGGTCCATCTCGACGCTGTCAGATGACATGACGAGGTTTCGCACATCGTTTGAGCAGGGCAACAGCGATTTTCCGTCAAGTGGGAGCATTCCCTTTTCACGGGTGATGTCGCAAAGCCCACGAAACAACGGATGCCCGGGCTCGAAATTCAGGCTCAGCAACCCACAGTCTTCAGCCTGCATGGCACGCAGGAAGTGAGGCGCAACGACTGCAGCCTTTCCCTCCCATATCGCTCCACTGCGCGTATCGCGCATCTTCAAAGGTCGGCCATTGGACGCCCAGAGAATGACGGCGGTGGGCCTGCGTGTGGGCCCGCTCACGACAGTGGGCGTGTCAATTGCAAGCATGTGCTTGCAAAGGTGAACCTGCGTTGAGCGCCCGTAGCTTGCGTTCATGCTTGACCCGGAATGAAAGTAAGGCGGTTAGGACCGCCGCCCAGGAGTCAGGTCACGCCCTGGGGCATGCCAGGCACAGGCCCGGCAAGGCCGACCATGCGGCCGTAGATGATCTCCTGTGCTTCGCGCATTATGCGATCAATCAAGTCCTTGACGGTAGGTATATCGCCAATCAGACCGGCCACCATGCCGCATGACCAGGCTCCCGCATCCATCTCGCCTTCGAGCATGACCCTTGGGTAAACCCCGACCACTTCATTGAGGACATCATCAAATTTGAGTGTCTTTCCTAACGCCTCTTCCTTCTCGAGCAGCCGGATGACCGCGGCATTCTTCAGGACCCGCTCGGTATTGCGCAGCGGCCGCATCACCAAGCGGGTATCCAGTTCGCTGGCCGCCACGATGGCGTCCTTGACGTTCAGATGAACCGGAGCATCCTGGGTGGCAATGAAGCGGGTCCCCATGTTGATGCCATCCGCCCCCAACGCCAATGCAGCGACCAGGGAACGCGCATCGGCCATTCCGCCCGAAGCCACGAAGGGAACCTTCAACTCGTCGGCGGCCCTGGGCAGCAGGATGAAGTTCGGCACGTCGTCTTCTCCGGGGTGCCCGCCGCATTCAAACCCGTCCATGCTGATGGCGTCGCAACCGATCGACTCTGCCTTGAGCGCGTGGCGGATCGAGGTGCATTTGTGGATGACCTTGACGCCCGCATCGTGCAGCGACGCAATCCATTTCTGCGGATTGTTCCCGGCGGTCTCTACCGCCTTGACGCCCGAGTCAATGATCACGCGTATGTATCCAGCATAGTCGGGCGAATTCACCGTAGGCAGAAATGTCAGGTTGACGCCGAACGGCTTGTTGGTCAACTGCTGGCAGCGCGAGATTTCCTCTCCCAGAAGCTCGGGTGTGCGCTGCGTCAGCGCGGTGATCATGCCCAACCCGCCGGCATTAGAAACGGCTGCCGCCATTTTTGCGAAGCCCACGTAGTGCATGCCCCCCTGGATGATTGGATGCTCAATGCCGAACAGTTCGGTGATGCGGGTTTTCATCTCGCTGTGTCTTTCTGAGGATTGATCGAATGGTCAAACAAGAATGGCTTGAGGATGTCATGCGCCACTTTTTGCGCCGCAGGGTCGCCTGAGGACAGCGAGATTTGAACGGACATGCCCCGTGGCCCGCCGTCTGTCGCTGTCGCGTTACCCCATTTTTCTCCCAGGGCCGCCTCCAGCAGGGGTTCCACGAGCCGGATCGCGGCATCAGCGCGCAGCGCCGGTTTATAGACTTTCCCGACTCCAGTGACCGGCAGTGTCGCGAGCACGTAGACCTGCTTCGGCCAAGCCGGTCTTTCGTCAATACGCTCCCGAGCAAACGCTTGCAGTTCCTCGGGCGTCACCGTCGCATTGGGGGCGAGGGTCAGGTAGCAGACCGGTAGTTCCCCCGCGTATGAATCCGGCTGGCCGACAGCTGCGGCCATGGCAACCTGAGGGTGAGCGGCAAAGGCGGCCTCAATCATCGACGGATCGATGTTGTGGCCGCTGCGAATGATCAGGTCCTTGGCGCGCCCCGCGATAAAGAGCTTTCCATCTTCATCAAAGTACGCCAGATCCCCGGAGTTCAGTTTTCCGTCTACGAATACCCCTCCGTTCTGCCGTGTGTCGCGGTACCCCGGCGAAACCGTGGGGCCCGAGATGACCAACACGCCAATTTCGTGCGGTTTGCAGGCCTCGCCCAGGCTTCCGTCTTCACCGCGCTTGAGAACTTCAATGCGCGTGTACGGCAGCCGCAGTCCCACCGAGCTCAAGGTGGGGGCCCCGGCGATGGGGTCTACGGCGGTCACACCACCAGACTCCGTCATGCCCAGTATTTCGTGCAGAGGCAGGCCCGTCATTGACGAAAATTTTTCAGCCAGGCTGCGAGGCATCGATGCCGCGCCGGTAATGCCGTACCTCACCGTTTTCAGGCTTGCGTCCACATCGCGCGACAGGATCGCGCTCAGCGCCGTGGGGACAGCACCTGCGATGGTTGCGCCATAGCGCTCCACGATGCGCCAGTAGTTACGGATGATGTCTGGGCTCCTGAGCCCCAGCGGCGAGAGGATCAGAACATGGGCGCCGCTCATGAACGGTGCCAGGCTGCATGCGATGGCGCCGCCCACGTGAAACATCGGCATCCCGTTCGTCAATACGTCGTCTGGCCCCATTGCAAGCAGCGCGGCTGCGCCAAGCGCGGCGGACAGCTGGTTGCGCTGCGTGTGGGCCACAAGCTTGGGGCTCCCAGTCGTGCCGCCGGTATGAAAATAGGCAACAACACGGTCCAAGTCCACAGGAGCTGGGTGGTCCAGTTCATTCGCCCGGGTTTGCCGGGTCGCAGTGCTGAAGTCAATCACAGGCCCGTCCAGCCCGGCGGCGCCTCCGATGCAAACCACCTGCAAATGGGGCAGCTGCTTTCGGATCGCCTGGCAACTTTCCCAGAGTTGAGGCGACACAGCGGGCCCACAAGTCACCAGTATCCCGGCGCCCGACATCGAAATCAGGTCAATCAACTGCTCGGGCTGAAGCATCGGATTCAACGGAACCGCGTAGCCCACACTTTCAGCAGCCCACAGCACCACTTGCGTCTCGATGAGCATTGGCAACATGTAAGCAACGCCTACCCCCTGACCACCGACGGCGGAGAAAAGATTCGCTGCACGCGTGATCCGCTCGTACAGCTCTGCGTAGCTGACTTGCACGGGTTCCTCGGCGACTGACCCGGTCATGACCATGGTGAGCGCCGTGCGGTCTGCGAAGGCCACCGCCGATTTGGCAAAGGCCTCATGAATGCTGCGGGGAATCCGGGCCTCAAGGGGCATGTCTGCCTCAAATGCCTCTATGTCCTGAAGAGTACGGAGTGGATTGGGTTTTCGCATAAGGTGTCCAGCTTTTGAAGACACCAGAATTTTGGTGGGACGGCATCGAAGCGGCTTGTACTAAACAGCCAAATCCGGATGCTCACAAACCCGCTAAATTGCTCTACATCGACTTAAGAAGTCCAGTAGGTGTGGTCGTAAGTGATGCGGTACACCGGCGCTGTTTCATGGCCCGAGTTCATGGCGAGTCTCCCCTTACCCCAGATGCAGCCATGTCACGCGCACAGTCATACGCGGTCCCAGACTGGTGAACCTGTTGAGGATCGATGCCTGCACCTGTAGTTCAGCCACCCGCGGTAGCTTAGTCATCTGTCTAGTCCAACCACGATCCGGAGCCACTCCCGCAGGGCTACGCAACAATGCCCAGCTCAGGCAGTGGATCGCTATCAGATTGGTTAGGCGTTCGGCTGTTCGAAGTCGCGAGTCCTCGGCTCGGCTGCCTGACTTCAGGATCTTGTAGAAGGTCTCGATCTTCCAACGCATGGCGTACCGGTCGATCTTCTCGATGACCTCGGCCTTTGGCCTTTGAATGGCCTGGCAGGTTCGTGATGAGCTTTCACTGCAGCGGGATGCGACCGATTGCGCCTCACCGTCTTGCGCGTGGAGTACCGTTAACTCGAGCGGTGGATATGGCTTCTGTTTGCCGATGGGCGGCAGCACGCCAATGCAACGGAATCGGATCTCAAGAGTAGCTTGGCAAGGCTGGCCCCGCTCGTCGCGGAACTCGATGCGATGCAGCCTCAGCACGCGAACCTCAGCCATTTCCTCAGCGATCGCTTGTTCGCCGTCGCCAGCCGGTCAATCGACGCAGGCTTGCACCAGGACGCGAGTTCGTCTGCCAGGCAGAACAACTCGTAGATGTCGCCCTCACTATCGCCCATGTGCACGCAGCGCTCGGTCTCAGGCTCGTCGATCAAGGCGCTCGACTGACGCAGGTTCAGAAGCCACGTGACGCGTTCCTTCTCTTCAATAGGAACGCACGTCGGGTTGGTCTTGCGCTTCAGCGCGCTGGTGCCCTTGAACTTCTGGCGGCTCCAGAACCCGATGGCACACAGGCCTAACGGCAGCCCTTGCGCCGCTACAGAGAGACCCGAGTGCATCAAGGTGCCGCAGGTAGTGTGCGGCTACGGACGGCCCGCTTCGTCTTTTCGGCTGTGAGTCGCCCCCCCTTGAAGCCGATCAATTCCGACTTGTCCCTCTTGTACAAGAACTCCGTGGTGGTGTCCTGAAGGATGAGAAAAGGACCGCAGCATGCCTGGGTCCGTTCACGCGTGGACTGGAAGTGCTCAGCAAGAACGGCATGCTCGTCGACATCGACATCGACATCGACATCGAACAGCAAACGGTAGGCAGTCTTGGTGCCAGCCCAGCCCTGGCATGCGAGAGGATCGTGCCTCCGATGTTGCCGCAGAGTTTATGAAGCAGGCTGCTCAATCTCCTGCTCAGTCGCGCGTCGCGAAACTCGCAGCCAGCGACCTCGCCGGCTACTCATGACGTACTGTCGGATGAATCTTCGACGCTCGCCCATCTCGATGACCCGTTCAATCGATCCCCGTGGAACGACTACCGTGTCGTGCTGCAGTAACGGACCGAGTCAGTCCTCGGTGAACCGTCAGGCTTCAAACTTTTGGGCGATTGAAAGCCGCGTGCAAATGGGGGCGTCTGAGTAAGAACGCGGGCCCGTGCTGACGTACCCGTTAGCACACGAAATGAGTGGGGCGACGATGCGACCAGGGTTGGGCTGCCTCCAATTCATATGCCAGCCCGAGCAAAGTCGCTTCCTGGCCCTTTCGAGCGAAAAACTGGCTGCCGATCGGGAGTCCCTCGCTGTCCCAACCGAGAGGGACGGACATCGCCGGCGTACCACAGGCGTTGTGGATAGGTGTGAACGATGCGTAGTTCATCAATCGCCGCTTAAGCTGGGTGTATGACGTCGATGCATTCAGTTCTCGGAGGCCAAGAGAGGGCACTCGTCCTTGACAGACCGGAGAGAGCACGACGTCGTACGTCTGCAGAAGCAAATCGAGTTTCTCAGAACAGCTCTCGACAACGGGAGCAGCGGCCTGAAGTAGCGCTGTGGCGCCGCCGCGGCTCAGCGTCTCTTCCCGAAGCCCCAACGTCCAAGCCTCGAAATGGTCACTAAGTGTGAGCGGCCCTGCGAGTGCGGCGATCGAATCGACGGTCAGTGCGGCCATCGACATCCAGATGGACATGAAAGCTTCGGTGAAGCTCTCGAATTCAAAGGGCAGGGACACCGGCTCGACACGGTGCCCGAGGTTCTCACAGAGCTTGGCCGTGCAAACGATTGCCGCAGCAACCTCAGCGTCCAAAGGAACGCCATTGCCGAGGTCGAGCAGAAGGCCGATTGTCAATTTTCGATCGCTCGGCCCCTCCACGAATCCGAGCGGAGGGAGCCCGGATTCGCGCGACTCCACAATGCTCATTAGGCGCGCGTTGTCCCGCACGCTCCGACTGATCGCGCCGTCGTAGGCGATGCCGAACGGATAATCGTGCGCATGAGCCGATAACGTGCGGCCCCGCGAGGGCTTGAGCGTGAACAGGCCGCAATGTGAGGCCGGGATGCGTAGCGAACCACCCCCATCGTTCCCATGTGCCATCGGGACGATACCTGCGGCCACCGCGGCGGCCGCACCTCCACTCGAGCCACCCGCGCTGTGCGACAAACTCCAAGGGTTACGGGTGGGACCGTAGAGAACATTTTCGGAACTTTCCGTCAGGCCGAATTCGGGCACGTTGGTGACACCCAGGATGTTCAATCCTGCCGTCTCGGTCGCTTCAACGAATGGAACACTGACCTGCGACACGTTCCCGCGCATCGCGCGCGAACCCAAAGTCATAGGAACTCCTTCTGCCTCGCTGATATCCTTGAGCAACCAAGGGACGCCCGCGAAGATTCCATGGGTGGGCTGCGTCGTGGCTCGCATGCGCGCCCTGTCATAGGTCTTGTGAACAATCGCGTTGACGGTTGGATTGATAGATTCGATTTTTCGAATCGTGTCTTCGGCCAGCTCCTGCGGGCTGGCTTTTCGCGTACGCACTAGCTCTGCAAGGCCGGTTGCATCAAAATCGGAAAATTGGTTCGTCATGCTGTCTCCAAGGTGGTTTGCTGGATGGTAGGCAGGCTTGTCGGCACTTCGAAGGTCTGCAGATGCAGACGGTCGCTCCCCCACCGCTCATCCCAAATGCCCCCATCATTTAATCCCGAGAGCCTTCGAACTCTGAGCTCTCAGTTGTTGGTTTTAGGAAGACTGAGCCGTCAGCTGGACCCTGAGGTCTTCTTGCGGGATGCGGTGCGACTCATACAGCAGACGATTGCCTTTCGCAGTGCTTGGTGGGGCTTGGCCATCGACCGCGGACCGCTACAGGCTCCAAATATCCTGCAAGCCGACGTTCTTGGTCTGCCGGAAGATGTTGCAGGCAATTGGCGACAAGTCTCAGTGGGGGACCCCTTCGCACGAGACGCTATGGACCATATGGGGCAAGCGCGTCGGCTGGCGCTTCGTGACCGTCGGCCCGGGGGGGACGGGCTGCCCGACTCATTGGCCGAATTCGCAGTAGTGCATGAAATCCACCATGCCATGGGAATTTGCCTGGATGAGGAGGCCACAGGCCAGCTGTTCTTCTTGGTGCTGTACCGCGGCGAGGGTGACAGCCCGTTCACGGACGGCGAGGCCGTATGGTTCCAGGAGCTTTCTCGGCATGTGGTTCAGCTCTGGTATTTCAATCTCCTAGAGGCGATATCACGGGTGTCCGACCATCGAATGGAAGCGCTCGCTCTGGTTCGTGCCGACGGACACTTGCTATTTACGGGCGGCGTGTTTTGCGAACTGCTCTATGAACTGTGGCCCGACTGGGATGGCGTCGACCTTCCGGAGGATCTCGTAAGGCGCTTGCATGACTCGCCGTGCATGGTGCGGCTCGGCAAAGGTGCGTTGAATGTCCGTCCACAGGGCGACCACTTCAGGATCGAGCGGATGGAGCCCGGCGCCATAGGGATCAACCTGTCGCCGCGAGAACGGCGCGTGGCCCACCTGTTTGCTGCTGGCATGACCCACAAGGAAATCGGTCGCCGCCTATCACTGTCACCTGCTACGGTGCGAACTTACCTGCGGCAAGCCTATATTCACCTTTGTGTCAGGAACAAGGTTGAACTTAATGAAGCCTTGTCTTGACACCGGCGCAGCTGCCCGAAACGAACTCGACTGAATCTCCGGCCCAGAATATTCCTGAGCTAATTCGGTGAGTTAGGACTTCGTAGAAAAAACCTCTCGACGCAGGCAAGGATGTCATCGGCAGTCTTCGACTATGTGAGGGGCTTCGGCTTACGAGAGCGCTATCGCATTGCTTGACCGCGCTCGCCAAGCTCGGAGGATATTTGGTTCGCAAGCAAGGGCGATTGCCGCCGGACAGCGCCGTCAAGTGGCGAAGCCACACTCGTCTTACCGACATTGTCTTCGGGTTGCAGATCGCGAATTAAATTGTGGGTACTTGAAAGGATGTATGACCGCTTGCGGAACAACCGTATTCCCGATGCCTTGGCGCGCAAGGTCGATGCAAAGCTCGAGCGTATCGATCACCGCATCGGCAGCACCGCAGACGGCGCTGCAGATCGTCACGCCGCCGCCGGCCATGCTGCCCGCTACGACGGTTTACGTGGACAGGAGGTGGCCAGACACCTGGCCGGCAATCCGTTGGCGCCGAGCTGGCGCAAGCGCCGTCGGGCCGCACCTCGTATGAGCCGCTTTCTACCGGAAGAACACTGGGACGTAGTGAAGAGCGCGATTGAAGCGATGCCGTTGGGCCGCGAACGCGAAGGGCTGCTTGCATCGCCCTGCCGACGGCTGTTTTCGCTGCTCTACATCGGTGGGCTGCGCGTGTCCGAGATCTGTGACGCCCACATGGGCGGATTCTTCAACCTACGTAGCGCAGATGGGCGCGAGCGCCGGTGGCTCGAGATCACTGGCAAAGGCAGCAAGACCCGTTTGGTGCCGACGCATTTGACCCATTCACGCAATGTCTGTGGCACGCAGCCGATCTTCGGTGCAATGGACTCGACTGCCGCCCGAAGCGACGAGTTCTCTCCCCGGTGCTCCTGCAGCATCCTAACCGCACGCTCACGGACCTCCGATGAGAACTTGTTCGACTTATTCATGGCTTCATCTTCTCAAGAGTTGAAGCCTCCTCAAAAACCGGGGCGATTCATCCGCAAATACAACGAGCAACCCAAGCCCGTGAAGTGGAAGCACTTCGACCCATCACGGCGAATTACTTCCGATTCAATCGTTGCGGCCCACGAACTCACATCAATGTATTGCCCGATGGCATCAGGAATGAGCGCAGGCGCTGGGCTACTGCCCTGTAGCCACCACCCGACACTGCAGGGTAATAGTGACCGTCGCCCCGACCGCCAACGTTGCCAGGGTGATGCCTGGCGCTGTGGTCAGCGCAGCGGCCGTCAGAGGGCCCGTGCAGGTTGCCGCTGGCGTGCAGGTGGGTGCAGCCAGCGGCGGTGGCGCCGTCACGCAGTCGAGCCCAGTGGGCACGGTGTCCAGCAAGCGAGCGCCGGTCACTGGCACAGCGCCATCATTGGTCACGGCGATCGTGTAATTCACCAGTCCGTTCGTGGGCACACTGGCCGGCAGGCCGCTTTTGACGATCTTCAGATTGCCCACAGACGTGTTGGTGAAGGTGCAGGTGATGTCCGCGCCTGCGGCCGTGGCGGCGGCATTCAGGGTGACGGTGCGCGTGGCCAGATCTGGGGTGGCCGTGCCACCTGGAAGACCCGTGCAAGCGATGCCACTAAGCACATAGCCGGCCGGTGGCGCGCCTTCGGTGATTGTTGTTACGCCCCCCGCGGTGGTCAATCTCTGTGGCGTGCCGTTTACCGGCGTGCCAGCAACGGTGGTGGTGAGCGTCTGCGCCCCGATACCGTTGGTGCCGGTAAAAGCAAACGCGCCGATACCGCCCACGCTCACCTTGCTGATCGTTACGCGCGCCGCAGGCTGGTCGATATCGGTCGCAGTGTTGTTAGTCGAAATCGGATCCCGGACACTGCTGGGCGCGCTAACCGTCGCGGTATTCACTAAATTGCCAGTGGCGATGGCGGAGACAGTCGCAGTTACAGTGAACGTGGCGATGCCTCCAG
The DNA here is from genome assembly GCF_041154445.1 of Variovorax sp. V118. Lineage (GTDB taxonomy): Bacteria > Pseudomonadota > Gammaproteobacteria > Burkholderiales > Burkholderiaceae_C > Variovorax > Variovorax boronicumulans. The sequence continues at coordinate 4,696,459 of NZ_AP028663.1, forward strand.
AAAGCAGATTGACTGCCGCGGTGTTGATATTGCCGCTACCCGAGGCTGGGCCGGAAGAGCCGACACTGTAAGCCGCCGTCCAAGTCGCACCGGTTAGGGCCGCAGGGAAATTGTCTGTCACGGTGGCGCCCACAACTGAATTGGGCCCGTTATTGGTGACCACAATCTGATAAGTCACGGCTTGGCCGGGCAAATACTCGGTCTGGTTATTGGTCTTGGTAATTGCCAGGTCGGCTACTGGAGCGACACTGGCGGACAATGTATTGGCGTCAGCAGCAGCCGTGCTCTGAGTGCTCGGATAGGCCCCGCCCCCCCAGCCACGCAGGTCGATGCTGAATACCAATTGCGTGACCGTGCCAGTAAAGCGAGTGCTGCCGCACGCAGCCAGATTAAGGTTGCATTCGAAGCTCATAGTGGCTGCAGCCACATTATTGGTTACCGTCACCGGCGGCGTGGTCACGGCGAAGGCGGAATTTCCACTGACCCTAGTCAGGGACGGTGTGACCGATGTCGCACCGTTGAAGGCACTTGTTAGAACATAGATTGCATGGAATCTGTTACTCCCCGCGCCCGTTGCGCCAAGACCACCAAAATGCAATATAGGGTCGGTAACCGGCTGACTGAAAGTCACAGTCATGGTGCCGCGATTATTGCAGATGGTGCCACTTACCGACACGCCAGGATCGGGACATCCGGTGCCCCACAGATCAACAGAAGCGGCCGGGCTTGAAAGAGTTGCGTTGGTGTAATCCGTGGCGGTCGAAAACCCAATGGCACCCAAAGTTGAATTGGCGGTACGCACGCCATAACTGTAGATACCACCGCTAGTTGTAGCCGTGGTAGAAAACGTCACCGTGATATTGGTGCCATTGTTATAGCGGAAGGTACTAGAACCGTTTTGCCCCGCCGTTCCGCTGACAAAGGCACCAGGCGGTTGATAGGTCTGCGCCTGTGCCGTCGGGATAAGTCCCGCCGCCAAAACTCCCGCCAATGGGAGCACCCAGCTAGTCAAAAAACAGCGCAACAGCTTCATAGCATCCTTCAGGTTGGACAGCATTGTTGTTAGCCGCACGTTTGTAGACTTCATGTCTTGAGCCTCTCCGACGGGACTTTTCGTGTGGCTGGATGGGTCATTTACTTTTCGCATATCGGGGACAAGAGTTCTTAGTGTTCCGTGGAGTATGGGGAGAAGGGTCAACACCTGTCAGCAAGCCTGATTCATTGAAAATCATGGCTCCTTCGTCTATAAGCTCAAACCAATCGCACACTGGGAACTTTGGCCGAAAATGGCTCCTGGCGCGCCTTACTTTCCCGTTTCTTTCTCCTAGGGGTATTTCATCAATTGGCCAGGTCATGGCCGCCCGCACATACCCTATAGGTAGCTTTTCCGCACAGCTAAGAAGCAACGCATTCAAGAGGAAGGGAGCTTTGGTCAACAAGTCAGTAAGCGAGCAGGCCAACGGGCGGGTAGAGCGTTGATCGAAGGCGCCAAATCGTGTAAGGACCTGCGCGACAGTGATTCGCGACGGCTTGAGGTACCCCGGGTGCTGCAACCGGTGGGGGGTCTGTGCCACCTTCTGTTGGGCATATGTCAAAGCAAGCATCGCTGTAAACCTCTGCAAAGACCTTCTAGAGCGTCTTTGTCGACATGCATTCGAATGCGAAACAGATGTATTCACCGATATTTCCTTTTTTGCAACCGATCCCGTTTGGGGACCGAAGTTGCCCGCGAACGGTCAGTACGTGCCGACCAGATTCAGGAAAAATCCCTTGTACTTGTAGTCAAACTTTGTGAGGTCGTCACTGAAGTTGGTGAAGTTGTAGCCAATGCCCACGCGCAGGTTCTTGCCAATATCGCGATCGACGCCAGCCATCCAGCCCTTGCGCGTACCGCCGTCCTTCACAGCAAGCACTCGGTACTCGGCCAGCGCGTGCCACTGCTCGGGCAGTTCGTAACGAACCTGTGCACCAAAGAAGGTCGTGGCTGAATCAAACCACTGGCCTGTACCTCGCCCGAAACGGGCCTCGCCCTGCCGACGCGCTATCTTCGCGGCGAACTCCCAGTTGCGGTCGTACTTGTAGATGCCCTCCAGCGAGAGGATGTGCGACTTTTGGTCGTATTGCGCCCCCCCAAGCTGACCCAACGTGGCGAGGTCATAGAGGTAGGTGTAGCGGCCAAGCAGCGCGTAGCGCGCTTCGTTGTACGGCCGCCATGCAAAGCCGACACCACCTTCGATGTACTTCGCGCCAGCGGCGGCATTGACGTTGTCCTTGGTGTCTGAGTAATTGAACTTGGCTGACAGGCGCCAGCTCTCATCAATCTTGTGGTTAATTCGATTGGTCAACACCCATTGAGTGCGATCTTCCGCGCCGGTGTCGCGACGCCATTCGACCTTGCTGGACCAAGTGGTGTCGGGTGATGTGCGGCCAGCGCTGATGCTGATGGCGCGCCGATGCACGTCGCCGTTCACACCTTGGAGTTCTCCTTGCTGCAATGTGAAGCCAGCGTTCCATCCCACGGCTGGATAGAAGTCCATGCCGAAGGTGTTGGCCAGCCCGTTGCCCGTATTCGGGTCCTTGATGTACTGGCTTTCATTGAACAGGTTCGACTTTTCGGTCAGACGCCAGCGTTGACCCAACGTCCAGCCACCCTGCTGGCGTGGGTTGAAGAGCGAGTCGTATTCGCTTGTATCGCTGGTGGCCGTGAAGCTGCCGTACAAGGTGTGCTCCGGCGTCATGCGATATTCGGCACTGACCGTGGCCGCGTTGCCGCGGTCACCCTTGGTACTTTCAATTCCGATCGTCGACAGGTTGGCGAAGCGGTACTTGGCCCCCAACGTGTAGGCATCGTTGTCGGCATAGCGGCCACCATCGTCATCGAGCGTTTTCTGAACGATGCCGTAAACATCGAGGTTCGGCGTGACGCGGCGCGCATACTTGACGGCGCCCAGTGTGCCGTTGACATCACTGGAGCTGCGTTGCTGCGTGACGCGCCGAATCTCGACGTTCACTGTGTCGTCTTCGGTCGGACGCCATTGGCCCGTGATCTGCAACTGCTGCAGTGAGTCACCACCCCGCTCGATGCGACTCGTAAGCGCATAGATCGACATCGTGTCACTGATCTCACCGCGCAGGTTGGCACCGATCTCTCGGGTCTCAAGCCCGATGTCGTTGCGCGCCACCGAATAGCCTGCACCGACCTTGCGCCACCAGGCTCCTAGCGACCAGTTCCGATCGGTCCAGCCCAGTTCCTTCAGGTTGACCTGCGCTTCGAGCGCCGTAGCACTGCCTTCGCGGTGCCCAATACTCGCATTGGTCTGTGTGAAGTTGAAGCCGCCGTTGGTCGAATAGAACACCGGCGTGCCCGTGGCTTCCGTTTTGCTGTGCTCCAACTTGAGGAAGGTCCCACGGCCCGCCTGCAGCGTGAGGTCTACGCCTTTTAGGCTGTAGTTGTCGCCTCCGCGCTTTTCTTCGACCCAGGTCCCGCCGACGGCAACGTTGTCGCTCACCCACTGCTTGGCGCGCACACCGGCCGCGAGATTGCCGGCGGTGAAATCGCTTGGCACCCATTCATAGTCGACGAGTAGTCGCTGCTCATAACCGCCCAGTGGCGTGTCGCGGGTGATGCTGGTGACGTTGTCGCTGGTGATCTGCGACAGCGGCTTGGTCAGCAGGATGCGACCCTGCAGTTCGTTGATGGTGTAGTCCGTCCCGCGCACCAAGGTCACCCGGTTCTCGACGCTTCCTGTGCCGGGGTTGCGCACTTCGAGCGTGACGATGTCCGAACCTGGCAACAGGTCGGTGTGGCGCAGGTAGTAAAGGCTACCACCGGTTCCGATGAACTCACTGTGGCCGGGCGCGGTCTGTGCTTGCGAGGCAAAGGCCCGCACTGTGCTGCGCGCCTCACCCCAGGGGTTGGTGCCCGTTGAACGCCAGTTGAGCGCAGCACCATATAGCGAGCGCACGTACTGCGCGTACTGAGTGCCTGTGAAGCCGGTCGCGTAGTTGCCCCAGAGCGCCTGGCTCTTGTCCCAATCCACGCGCAGGTAAAGCCGCCCCTGAGTGTCGACGTCGCGATAGGTGGTGGAGTCATCGCCATAGACCGGGTAATACTGATTCGGGTCGAGCCGGCGGAATATGTCTGTCGGGTCGGCGCGGCCGAACCCCGAAAACAAATCGCGGATATCCCGTTCCTGCGTGTCGGCTTGAGCTGTGATCAGGTACTTGCCATCGATCTTTGCCTTGCCATAGAACGCGAGCCGACCATTGGTCAGCAAGTCTTCATTGCGACCGTTGAGCGCCAGTTCCTGGCCTGGGCCCGTAGCCCTGTTCTGAAACACCGTGAGATCCGCAATGCCGACGCCGAAGAAATACTTGCCGGTGACATCGACGTCCATCGCGTGTGTCAACACGGTGCGGTTCTCGCTGTCCTTCAGCGCCAACTTGAAACTATGCCGGCCGATGGGTTCGAGAAACTCGGCCACGAACTTGCGTTCGAGGTCGACCGGGTACTCCTCGCCGTTGATCTGCAGGTTGTGGTCGGCCGGCAGGTTGCGCCCCTGGATGCGGATGCGCGAACCGTAGATCGCAATGTTCTGCTGGCGTAGACCGTTGCCGCTGAACACACTGCTCAATTGACTCTGCGACTGGGCCTGCTGTGTGGTCAGCGCTGCGCCGAGCGTGCGCTCGACGCTGTCACGCAGCATCGTAGCGCCGCGCTCGGCCTCTTCCGTACGTACCAATTGCAAGGTGCGGGGCAACGTTTCATCCACAGCACCACCGACGCCCCACGCGCGCAACACGTAGACCAGTTCGTCGCCTTGTCGCAATGGAAAGCGCGCGTTCATCGCACCGTCCCAGGTCGCGCGACTGACCGCCGCAACCGGCATCGGAACACGTGCGAGCGGCTCCGTAAGGCTGATATCGGTGGCACGATAGACCGTCAACTCGAAACGCTCGATGAAGCCGGGATAGTTGCTTCGAACGAAGAACTCCACCGGCTTCGTAATGCGGCCACTCTCGAACGTGACCAGTGCGGGGCCGGAGACGCTGAGTTCGGGCACACCGAGTTGCGGGTCTTCGGTGGCCCAAATCACGCCGCCGTTAGGTAACTGCAGCGAGAACTTACCCGCCGCACTCGCCTTGCCGGGCAACGGCGCGGCCTTGGGGTTGTCGACTTCCACCAGTACACGACGATCCGGCTGCAATGCCTCGGCGCTTGAGCGCTCGCTGGTATCGCGGCTAACAGGGGCACGGGCGCCACGAGTCTGCAACTGGAACAGGATGCCTTCGTCGTTTTTGCAGCCGCTCTCGCTGCATTCGGCTTCCTTCAGCGAGGTTGCGGATTGGGTCGCACCTGCCAACGGTCTGGCCGGTGATTGCGCCGCTGCCAACGAGCTGGCGCTCGAGAAAAGGGTCAACAGCGCGTAGTCGAGAAGCTTCATTTTCATGATGGATTCCCGTTCATTGCCGTCCGGAGCGCAGCATGGGCTGCACCTCGGGAAGCGTTTCGACGCGCACTTTCGCTCGCACCTCGGGGTTGAGTTGTTGAGCGATGGCGTCGTAGACCGCCTTTGCCCGCCTGAGGCCCAGGGCCATGTTGTGGGCGTCGGAGGCCCGTTTGTCCGCGTGACCGACGATATTGACCACGCCGCCCTTGCTCGCATCGATCTGCTTCGCGATCTGCGCCAGCAACACGTTAAAGCGCGGCTTGATCAGCGCTTTGTCAGTGTCGAAGAGCACGGTGCCTAGGAGAATCTGGCCTTGCTGAACTCCGACCACGGTGCTCGCCGGTTGACTCAACTCGGTACGCGCGGTGATGCGCGTGGCCTTGACCGCTGCCGGCGAAAGCATGCTCTTGAGCGCGGCTTCGACAGCCTGAACGCGGCCCAACGCAAGCGCCTCCGCTTCGCCATTGGCACGGATCACAAGATCGCCGCCGCCGTACTCGTTGACCTTGGCGGCCATCTTCTCGACCACGGGGAGGTAGTCCTGACGTAGATCGGCACTACCAGGCGCGAACATCACTTCACCGAATTCGATGTCGATCTGTTCCTTCTGTCCGGCTATCAAACCGTTTGGCAGCTTGACGCCGAAGTCGAATCTCACCGGCAGACCCGGCGTGATACGTCGCACCAGCGGGTTGGCCGTGGTGAATGCGGCGCCATCGGGCAGCGTGGACGGATCGACCTTCAGGATGAAGTTGCGGCCCCGGTTGCTGTCGCCGCCCAGGATGCCGGTCAGGTTGTAACGCCCGAACTGGTCGGTTTCGATGAGCAAGCCCTCCACCGAGGCGATACGCACGCCCGGGATGCCGCGTTCGTCGATGCCGGCGTTGCGCACGATGTAGTCGACCACATAGCCGTCTTCTGTCTGAGCGATGCGTCGCTCGACGGTCGGCTCGGCGCCGTTCAGACCCTTGGCCGCATCACCGCTTTTTTCAATCGTAGTTTTTCCTGCAGCATCCATGCGTAGAGTGACCCCTTGGCTGCTGGTGAGCACAAGATCGTTTGTGAAGCTTGGCTCGCGCAGGCGCTGGCGGATCACCACCTGGTGGTTCTCAACCGGGTCAGCTTCGGACTGACGACCGGAAATTGTGCCAATCGCGATGCCATGCAGCATCGGCGCGCTAGCGTCCGGCTCGGGCTGCGGACCTTGACCGCGGTCGACCGTCGTCGAGCCAGCGATGTAAGCCTCCGGTGCAAAACCACCCTGCACGCGCAGGCCGCTCAGGGTAGCCGGGTCTTGCCAGCCGTCGCCATCGCGGTCGTCGAATACCGTTCCCAGGATCAACGATTCGTCAACCAGCGGATCGGCCACCACCGAAACCTGTGCGGTCGCGATGTTGGAGATCGTGCGGCCACGACTGTTCTGCGCCGACGCCTGATTGATGTGCAGTCCCTGCCGCACGCCGGCACCGACCCTCAGCAAGTAGCTAATCGTGGCCTGCTTGCCAATCGCGACGTCAATGCCTCCGATCTGGATCGGGTAGGCGCTGCCGCTGACCGTGAAAGCACCGTCACCATCCGCAACTGCAACCGAGCCGGCCACATAGCTAAAGCCCATGGGTGGCGTGTCGGTGATTCGCGCGTTGACCACGTTACTAGCGCCGATGTTGGTTACCGTGAGCGTGTAGCGCACCAGATCACCGACCTTGGCTTCACGCACCGCCGAGGTCTTGACGATGCTGAGTTGCGCCGGAATCTCGACCGGGATACTGACCGAGCAGGCGCTACCGCATGCCGGATCGATGTCGCCACCATTGATCAGATTCAGCAGGTCGGATACGCCCGCTGGGATTGTGTCGGGGACGGTAAACACGACCGTGACAACGGCGGTACCGCCGGCCGGCACGCTCGCCACTGTGAGAGTGACAGAGCCACTCCCTGTGACTGGGCTACCGAAGCCACTGGCACCGCTCACGCTGGTCAGCGTGGCGCCCAACGGCACGTTCTCGGTGAAACGGTAGTTATTGAATGCCGTACCGCCGCTATTGCTCAGCGTGATGGTGTAGGTCAGCTGTTCGCCGGCCTCCGCGACACGAGGCTGGGAGCCGGTTTCACCAGTGAGTTGCTTCAATGGCGTGACGTATGCAGCGGTCGGCGTCACCACGCAAGCCGTACTCGGGCAAGCCGGATCAGGCGTGCTGGTTGGCTTGGCGATGTTGCTGACTGCGGCGGTGGTGATCTGTGCGCTGACACGTGCCACAAGGGTGACTACCAGGCTACCGTTGGCCGGCACCGTGAGGTTGCTCCACGTCGTGGTCTGGCCGCTGTTGGCACCACCATTGCTCGATGAGACATAGGCGAGGCCCAGGCTGAGCGTGTCACTGAGGTTGTAGTTGCTGACAGCAGTACCGCCCGCATTGGTCAGCGTGATGCTGTAGGTCAGCATTTCACCAGGCTCGGCAATACCCGCTTGCGCGCCGCTCTCGGCGCTGAGTGTCTTGACCAGCGTCACGTTAGCCGAGGTCGGCGTTTCCACACAGCCTGCGCTCGGGCAACTCGGATCTGGCGTGCCAGTCGGCTTGGCGATGTTGCGTACCGTGGCACCCGTGAGTGGCGTACTTACGATAGCGCGCACCGTCACCACCAGGCTGCCCGAGGCGGGGATCGTCAGACCCGTCCACGTCGTGCTCTGCCCCGCATTCACACCACCATTGGTCGAGCTCACGTACGTCAGGCCCGCGCTCAGCGTGTCCGTCAGCGCGTAGCCCGTCACCGCCACCGTGCTCGGGTTGGCAAGCGTGATCGTGTACGTCAGCGTTTCACCAGCCTCAGCGATGCCCGCCTGCGTGCCGCTTTCTCCAGCCAGCGCCTTGGTCAAGGTCACCGCCCCGATCGGGTGGCTGGTCGTGCACACGCCGCTGGCCGTGCAGGTCGCACCGGTCACCGCGTTGTTCACCGTGCCGGTCGCACCAGCGTTCACCGTCGCCGTGTAGGTCACCGCGTAGGTGCCCGCCGCCGTGCCCGAGGGCAGCGTGAACGTGCGCACCTGGCCACTGCCGCCGGCCGTGTACACGCCCGCCGAGGTCACCGAGCCGAACGTCAGGTTCGCACCCAGCGTGTCCGTCAGCACCGTCGCCGCCGTCGTCGCCGAACCAGTCACCGTCGCCGTCAGCGTGTAGCTGATCGTCTGCCCAGCAACCACCGTCGAGCCCGTCGCCGGCGTCGCCGTCTTGGCCACCGTCACCGTGCTGGCCGTCGGCGTCACCACGCAGCCCGTGCTCGGGCAACTCGGATCCGGATCACCAGTCTTTTTCGCAATGTTGTTGATGCTCGAGGACGCGATCGGCGTGTTCACCGTCGCCACCACCGTCACCACCAGGCTGCCCGAGGCGGGGATCGTCAGACCCGTCCACGTCGTGCTCTGCCCCGCATTCACACCACCATTGGTCGAGCTCACGTACGTCAGGCCCGCGCTCAGCGTGTCCGTCAGCGCGTAGCCCGTCACCGCCACCGTGCTCGGGTTGGCAAGCGTGATCGTGTACGTCAGCGTTTCACCAGCCTCAGCGATGCCCGCCTGCGTGCCGCTTTCTCCAGCCAGCGCCTTGGTCAAGGTCACCGCCCCGATCGGGTGGCTGGTCGTGCACACGCCGCTGGCCGTGCAGGTCGCTCCAGTCACCGCGTTGTTCACCGTGCCGGTCGCACCAGCGTTCACCGTCGCCGTGTAGGTCACCGCGTAGGTGCCCGCCGCCGTGCCCGAGGGCAGCGTGAACGTGCGCACCTGGCCACTGCCGCCGGCCGTGTACACGCCCGCCGAGGTCACCGAGCCGAACGTCAGGTTCGCACCCAGCGTGTCCGTCAGCACCGTCGCCGCCGTCGTCGCCGAACCAGTCACCGTCGCCGTCAGCGTGTAGCTGATCGTCTGCCCAGCAACCACCGTCGAGCCCGTCGCCGGCGTCGCCGTCTTGGCCACCGTCACCGTGCTGGCCGTCGGCGTCACCACGCAGCCCGTGCTCGGGCAACTCGGATCCGGATCACCAGTCTTTTTCGCAATGTTGTTGATGCTCGAGGACGCGATCGGCGTGTTCACCGTCGCCACCACCGTCACCACCAGGCTGCCCGAGGCGGGGATCGTCAGACCCGTCCACGTCGTGCTCTGCCCCGCATTCACACCACCATTGGTCGAGCTCACGTACGTCAGGCCCGCGCTCAGCGTGTCCGTCAGCGCGTAGCCCGTCACCGCCACCGTGCTCGGGTTGGCAAGCGTGATCGTGTACGTCAGCGTTTCACCAGCCTCAGCGATGCCCGCCTGCGTGCCGCTTTCTCCAGCCAGCGCCTTGGTCAAGGTCACCGCCCCGATCGGGTGGCTGGTCGTGCACACGCCGCTGGCCGTGCAGGTCGCACCGGTCACCGCGTTGTTCACCGTGCCGGTCGCACCTGCGTTCACCGTCGCCGTGTAGGTCACCGCGTAGGTGCCCGCCGCCGTGCCCGAGGGCAGCGTGAACGTGCGCACCTGGCCACTGCCGCCGGCCGTGTACACGCCCGCCGAGGTCACCGAGCCGAACGTCAGGTTCGCACCCAGCGTGTCCGTCAGCACCGTCGCCGCCGTCGTCGCCGATCCGGTCACCGTCGCCGTCAGCGTGTAGCTCAGCGTCTGCCCAGCAACCACCGTCGAGCCCGTCGCCGGCGTCGCCGTCTTGGCAACCGTCACCGTGCTGGCCGTCGGCGTCACCACGCAGCCCGTGCTCGGGCAACTCGGATCCGGATCACCAGTCTTTTTCGCAATGTTGTTGATGCTCGAGGTCGCGATCGGCGTGTTCACCTTCGCCACCACCGTCACCACCAGGCTGCCCGAGGCGGGGATCGTCAGACCCGTCCACGTCGTGCTCTGCCCCGCATTCACACCACCATTGGTCGAGCTCACGTACGTCAGGCCCGCGCTCAGCGTGTCCGTCAGCGCGTAGCCCGTCACCGCCACCGTGCTCGGGTTGGCAAGCGTGATCGTGTACGTCAGCGTTTCACCAGCCTCAGCGATGCCCGCCTGCGTGCCGCTTTCTCCAGCCAGCGCCTTGGTCAAGGTCACCGCCCCGATCGGGTGGCTGGTCGTGCACACGCCGCTGGCCGTGCAGGTCGCACCGGTCACCGCGTTGTTCACCGTGCCGGTCGCACCAGCGTTCACCGTCGCCGTGTAGGTCACCGCGTAGGTGCCCGCCGCCGTGCCCGAGGGCAGCGTGAACGTGCGCACCTGGCCACTGCCGCCGGCCGTGTACACGCCCGCCGAGGTCACCGAGCCGAACGTCAGGTTCGCACCCAGCGTGTCCGTCAGCACCGTCGCCGCCGTCGTCGCCGAACCAGTCACCGTCGCCGTCAGCGTGTAGCTCAGCGTCTGGCCAGCAACCACCGTCGAGCCCGTCGCCGGGGTCGCCGTCTTGGCCACCGTCACCGTGCTGGCCGTCGGCGTCACCACGCAGCCCGTGCTCGGGCAACTCGGATCCGGATCACCAGTCTTTTTCGCAATGTTGTTGATGCTCGAGGACGCGATCGGCGTGTTCACCGTCGCCACCACCGTCACCACCAGGCTGCCCGAGGCGGGGATCGTCAGACCCGTCCACGTCGTGCTCTGCCCCGCATTCACACCACCATTGGTCGAGCTCACGTACGTCAGGCCCGCGCTCAGCGTGTCCGTCAGCGCGTAGCCCGTCACCGCCACCGTGCTCGGGTTGGCAAGCGTGATCGTGTACGTCAGCGTTTCACCAGCCTCAGCGATGCCCGCCTGCGTGCCGCTTTCTCCAGCCAGCGCCTTGGTCAAGGTCACCGCCCCGATCGGGTGGCTGGTCGTGCACACGCCGCTGGCCGTGCAGGTCGCACCGGTCACCGCGTTGTTCACCGTGCCGGTCGCACCTGCGTTCACCGTCGCCGTGTAGGTCACCGCGTAGGTGCCCGCCGCCGTGCCCGAGGGCAGCGTGAACGTGCGCACCTGGCCACTGCCGCCGGCCGTGTACACGCCCGCCGAGGTCACCGAGCCGAACGTCAGGTTCGCACCCAGCGTGTCCGTCAGCACCGTCGCCGCCGTCGTCGCCGAACCAGTCACCGTCGCCGTCAGCGTGTAGCTCAGCGTCTGGCCAGCAACCACCGTCGAGCCCGTCGCCGGGGTCGCCGTCTTGGCCACCGTCACCGTGCTGGCCGTCGGCGTCACCACGCAGCCCGTGCTCGGGCAACTCGGATCCGGATCACCAGTCTTTTTCGCAATGTTGTTGATGCTCGAGGTCGCGATCGGCGTGTTCACCTTCGCCACCACCGTCACCACCAGGCTGCCCGAGGCGGGGATCGTCAGACCCGTCCACGTCGTGCTCTGCCCCGCATTCACACCACCATTGGTCGAGCTCACGTACGTCAGGCCCGCGCTCAGCGTGTCCGTCAGCGCGTAGCCCGTCACCGCCACCGTGCTCGGGTTGGCAAGCGTGATCGTGTACGTCAGCGTTTCACCAGCCTCAGCGATGCCCGCCTGCGTGCCGCTTTCTCCAGCCAGCGCCTTGGTCAAGGTCACCGCCCCGATCGGGTGGCTGGTCGTGCACACGCCGCTGGCCGTGCAGGTCGCACCGGTCACCGCGTTGTTCACCGTGCCGGTCGCACCAGCGTTCACCGTCGCCGTGTAGGTCACCGCGTAGGTGCCCGCCGCCGTGCCCGAGGGCAGCGTGAACGTGCGCACCTGGCCACTGCCGCCGGCCGTGTACACGCCCGCCGAGGTCACCGAGCCGAACGTCAGGTTCGCACCCAGCGTGTCCGTCAGCACCGTCGCCGCCGTCGTCGCCGAACCAGTCACCGTCGCCGTCAGCGTGTAGCTCAGCGTCTGGCCAGCAACCACCGTCGAGCCCGTCGCCGGGGTCGCCGTCTTGGCCACCGTCACCGTGCTGGCCGTCGGCGTCACCACGCAGCCCGTGCTCGGGCAACTCGGATCCGGATCACCAGTCTTTTTCGCAATGTTGTTGATGCTCGAGGACGCGATCGGCGTGTTCACCGTCGCCACCACCGTCACCACCAGGCTGCCCGAGGCGGGGATCGTCAGACCCGTCCACGTCGTGCTCTGCCCCGCATTCACACCACCATTGGTCGAGCTCACGTACGTCAGGCCCGCGCTCAGCGTGTCCGTCAGCGCGTAGCCCGTCACCGCCACCGTGCTCGGGTTGGCAAGCGTGATCGTGTACGTCAGCGTTTCACCAGCCTCAGCGATGCCCGCCTGCGTGCCGCTTTCTCCAGCCAGCGCCTTGGTCAAGGTCACCGCCCCGATCGGGTGGCTGGTCGTGCACACGCCGCTGGCCGTGCAGGTCGCACCGGTCACCGCGTTGTTCACCGTGCCGGTCGCACCAGCGTTCACCGTCGCCGTGTAGGTCACCGCGTAGGTGCCCGCCGCCGTGCCCGAGGGCAGCGTGAACGTGCGCACCTGGCCACTGCCGCCGGCCGTGTACACGCCCGCCGAGGTCACCGAGCCGAACGTCAGGTTCGCACCCAGCGTGTCCGTCAGCACCGTCGCCGCCGTCGTCGCCGAACCAGTCACCGTCGCCGTCAGCGTGTAGCTCAGCGTCTGGCCAGCAACCACCGTCGAGCCCGTCGCCGGGGTCGCCGTCTTGGCCACCGTCACCGTGCTGGCCGTCGGCGTCACCACGCAGCCCGTGCTCGGGCAACTCGGATCCGGATCACCAGTCTTTTTCGCAATGTTGTTGATGCTCGAGGACGCGATCGGCGTGTTCACCGTCGCCACCACCGTCACCACCAGGCTGCCCGAGGCGGGGATCGTCAGACCCGTCCACGTCGTGCTCTGCCCCGCATTCACACCACCATTGGTCGAGCTCACGTACGTCAGGCCCGCGCTCAGCGTGTCCGTCAGCGCGTAGCCCGTCACCGCCACCGTGCTCGGGTTGGCAAGCGTGATCGTGTACGTCAGCGTTTCACCAGCCTCAGCGATGCCCGCCTGCGTGCCGCTTTCTCCAGCCAGCGCCTTGGTCAAGGTCACCGCCCCGATCGGGTGGCTGGTCGTGCACACGCCGCTGGCCGTGCAGGTCGCACCGGTCACCGCGTTGTTCACCGTGCCGGTCGCACCTGCGTTCACCGTCGCCGTGTAGGTCACCGCGTAGGTGCCCGCCGCCGTGCCCGAGGGCAGCGTGAACGTGCGCACCTGGCCACTGCCGCCGGCCGTGTACACGCCCGCCGAGGTCACCGAGCCGAACGTCAGGTTCGCACCCAGCGTGTCCGTCAGCACCGTCGCCGCCGTCGTCGCCGATCCGGTCACCGTCGCCGTCAGCGTGTAGCTCAGCGTCTGCCCAGCAACCACCGTCGAGCCCGTCGCCGGCGTCGCCGTCTTGGCAACCGTCACCGTGCTGGCCGTCGGCGTCACCACGCAGCCCGTGCTCGGGCAACTCGGATCCGGATCACCAGTCTTTTTCGCAATGTTGTTGATGCTCGAGGTCGCGATCGGCGTGTTCACCTTCGCCACCACCGTCACCACCAGGCTGCCCGAGGCGGGGATCGTCAGACCCGTCCACGTCGTGCTCTGCCCCGCATTCACACCACCATTGGTCGAGCTCACGTACGTCAGGCCCGCGCTCAGCGTGTCCGTCAGCGCGTAGCCCGTCACCGCCACCGTGCTCGGGTTGGCAAGCGTGATCGTGTACGTCAGCGTTTCACCAGCCTCAGCGATGCCCGCCTGCGTGCCGCTTTCTCCAGCCAGCGCCTTGGTCAAGGTCACCGCCCCGATCGGGTGGCTGGTCGTGCACACGCCGCTGGCCGTGCAGGTCGCACCGGTCACCGCGTTGTTCACCGTGCCGGTCGCACCAGCGTTCACCGTCGCCGTGTAGGTCACCGCGTAGGTGCCCGCCGCCGTGCCCGAGGGCAGCGTGAACGTGCGCACCTGGCCACTGCCGCCGGCCGTGTACACGCCCGCCGAGGTCACCGAGCCGAACGTCAGGTTCGCACCCAGCGTGTCCGTCAGCACCGTCGCCGCCGTCGTCGCCGAACCAGTCACCGTCGCCGTCAGCGTGTAGCTGATCGTCTGCCCAGCAACCACCGTCGAGCCCGTCGCCGGCGTCGCCGTCTTGGCCACCGTCACCGTGCTGGCCGTCGGCGTCACCACGCAGCCCGTGCTCGGGCAACTCGGATCCGGATCACCAGTCTTTTTCGCAATGTTGTTGATGCTCGAGGTCGCGATCGGCGTGTTCACCTTCGCCACCACCGTCACCACCAGGCTGCCCGAGGCGGGGATCGTCAGACCCGTCCACGTCGTGCTCTGCCCCGCATTCACACCACCATTGGTCGAGCTCACGTACGTCAGGCCCGCGCTCAGCGTGTCCGTCAGCGCGTAGCCCGTCACCGCCACCGTGCTCGGGTTGGCAAGCGTGATCGTGTACGTCAGCGTTTCACCAGCCTCAGCGATGCCCGCCTGCGTGCCGCTTTCTCCAGCCAGCGCCTTGGTCAAGGTCACCGCCCCGATCGGGTGGCTGGTCGTGCACACGCCGCTGGCCGTGCAGGTCGCACCGGTCACCGCGTTGTTCACCGTGCCGGTCGCACCAGCGTTCACCGTCGCCGTGTAGGTCACCGCGTAGGTGCCCGCCGCCGTGCCCGAGGGCAGCGTGAACGTGCGCACCTGGCCACTGCCGCCGGCCGTGTACACGCCCGCCGAGGTCACCGAGCCGAACGTCAGGTTCGCACCCAGCGTGTCCGTCAGCACCGTCGCCGCCGTCGTCGCCGAACCAGTCACCGTCGCCGTCAGCGTGTAGCTGATCGTCTGCCCAGCAACCACCGTCGAGCCCGTCGCCGGCGTCGCCGTCTTGGCCACCGTCACCGTGCTGGCCGTCGGCGTCACCACGCAGCCCGTGCTCGGGCAACTCGGATCCGGATCACCAGTCTTTTTCGCAATGTTGTTGATGCTCGAGGACGCGATCGGCGTGTTCACCGTCGCCACCACCGTCACCACCAGGCTGCCCGAGGCGGGGATCGTCAGACCCGTCCACGTCGTGCTCTGCCCCGCATTCACACCACCATTGGTCGAGCTCACGTACGTCAGGCCCGCGCTCAGCGTGTCCGTCAGCGCGTAGCCCGTCACCGCCACCGTGCTCGGGTTGGCAAGCGTGATCGTGTACGTCAGCGTTTCACCAGCCTCAGCGATGCCCGCCTGCGTGCCGCTTTCTCCAGCCAGCGCCTTGGTCAAGGTCACCGCCCCGATCGGGTGGCTGGTCGTGCACACGCCGCTGGCCGTGCAGGTCGCACCGGTCACCGCGTTGTTCACCGTGCCGGTCGCACCAGCGTTCACCGTCGCCGTGTAGGTCACCGCGTAGGTGCCCGCCGCCGTGCCCGAGGGCAGCGTGAACGTGCGCACCTGGCCACTGCCGCCGGCCGTGTACACGCCCGCCGAGGTCACCGAGCCGAACGTCAGGTTCGCACCCAGCGTGTCCGTCAGCACCGTCGCCGCCGTCGTCGCCGAACCAGTCACCGTCGCCGTCAGCGTGTAGCTGATCGTCTGCCCAGCAACCACCGTCGAGCCCGTCGCCGGCGTCGCCGTCTTGGCCACCGTCACCGTGCTGGCCGTCGGCGTCACCACGCAGCCCGTGCTCGGGCAACTCGGATCCGGATCACCAGTCTTTTTCGCAATGTTGTTGATGCTCGAGGACGCGATCGGCGTGTTCACCGTCGCCACCACCGTCACCACCAGGCTGCCCGAGGCGGGGATCGTCAGACCCGTCCACGTCGTGCTCTGCCCCGCATTCACACCACCATTGGTCGAGCTCACGTACGTCAGGCCCGCGCTCAGCGTGTCCGTCAGCGCGTAGCCCGTCACCGCCACCGTGCTCGGGTTGGCAAGCGTGATCGTGTACGTCAGCGTTTCACCAGCCTCAGCGATGCCCGCCTGCGTGCCGCTTTCTCCAGCCAGCGCCTTGGTCAAGGTCACCGCCCCGATCGGGTGGCTGGTCGTGCACACGCCGCTGGCCGTGCAGGTCGCTCCAGTCACCGCGTTGTTCACCGTGCCGGTCGCACCAGCGTTCACCGTCGCCGTGTAGGTCACCGCGTAGGTGCCCGCCGCCGTGCCCGAGGGCAGCGTGAACGTGCGCACCTGGCCACTGCCGCCGGCCGTGTACACGCCCGCCGAGGTCACCGAGCCGAACGTCAGGTTCGCACCCAGCGTGTCCGTCAGCACCGTCGCCGCCGTCGTCGCCGAACCAGTCACCGTCGCCGTCAGCGTGTAGCTGATCGTCTGCCCAGCAACCACCGTCGAGCCCGTCGCCGGCGTCGCCGTCTTGGCCACCGTCACCGTGCTGGCCGTCGGCGTCACCACGCAGCCCGTGCTCGGGCAACTCGGATCCGGATCACCAGTCTTTTTCGCAATGTTGTTGATGCTCGAGGACGCGATCGGCGTGTTCACCGTCGCCACCACCGTCACCACCAGGCTGCCCGAGGCGGGGATCGTCAGACCCGTCCACGTCGTGCTCTGCCCCGCATTCACACCACCATTGGTCGAGCTCACGTACGTCAGGCCCGCGCTCAGCGTGTCCGTCAGCGCGTAGCCCGTCACCGCCACCGTGCTCGGGTTGGCAAGCGTGATCGTGTACGTCAGCGTTTCACCAGCCTCAGCGATGCCCGCCTGCGTGCCGCTTTCTCCAGCCAGCGCCTTGGTCAAGGTCACCGCCCCGATCGGGTGGCTGGTCGTGCACACGCCGCTGGCCGTGCAGGTCGCACCGGTCACCGCGTTGTTCACCGTGCCGGTCGCACCTGCGTTCACCGTCGCCGTGTAGGTCACCGCGTAGGTGCCCGCCGCCGTGCCCGAGGGCAGCGTGAACGTGCGCACCTGGCCACTGCCGCCGGCCGTGTACACGCCCGCCGAGGTCACCGAGCCGAACGTCAGGTTCGCACCCAGCGTGTCCGTCAGCACCGTCGCCGCCGTCGTCGCCGATCCGGTCACCGTCGCCGTCAGCGTGTAGCTCAGCGTCTGCCCAGCAACCACCGTCGAGCCCGTCGCCGGCGTCGCCGTCTTGGCAACCGTCACCGTGCTGGCCGTCGGCGTCACCACGCAGCCCGTGCTCGGGCAACTCGGATCCGGATCACCAGTCTTTTTCGCAATGTTGTTGATGCTCGAGGTCGCGATCGGCGTGTTCACCTTCGCCACCACCGTCACCACCAGGCTGCCCGAGGCGGGGATCGTCAGACCCGTCCACGTCGTGCTCTGCCCCGCATTCACACCACCATTGGTCGAGCTCACGTACGTCAGGCCCGCGCTCAGCGTGTCCGTCAGCGCGTAGCCCGTCACCGCCACCGTGCTCGGGTTGGCAAGCGTGATCGTGTACGTCAGCGTTTCACCAGCCTCAGCGATGCCCGCCTGCGTGCCGCTTTCTCCAGCCAGCGCCTTGGTCAAGGTCACCGCCCCGATCGGGTGGCTGGTCGTGCACACGCCGCTGGCCGTGCAGGTCGCACCGGTCACCGCGTTGTTCACCGTGCCGGTCGCACCAGCGTTCACCGTCGCCGTGTAGGTCACCGCGTAGGTGCCCGCCGCCGTGCCCGAGGGCAGCGTGAACGTGCGCACCTGGCCACTGCCGCCGGCCGTGTACACGCCCGCCGAGGTCACCGAGCCGAACGTCAGGTTCGCACCCAGCGTGTCCGTCAGCACCGTCGCCGCCGTCGTCGCCGAACCAGTCACCGTCGCCGTCAGCGTGTAGCTCAGCGTCTGGCCAGCAACCACCGTCGAGCCCGTCGCCGGGGTCGCCGTCTTGGCCACCGTCACCGTGCTGGCCGTCGGCGTCACCACGCAGCCCGTGCTCGGGCAACTCGGATCCGGATCACCAGTCTTTTTCGCAATGTTGTTGATGCTCGAGGACGCGATCGGCGTGTTCACCGTCGCCACCACCGTCACCACCAGGCTGCCCGAGGCGGGGATCGTCAGACCCGTCCACGTCGTGCTCTGCCCCGCATTCACACCACCATTGGTCGAGCTCACGTACGTCAGGCCCGCGCTCAGCGTGTCCGTCAGCGCGTAGCCCGTCACCGCCACCGTGCTCGGGTTGGCAAGCGTGATCGTGTACGTCAGCGTTTCACCAGCCTCAGCGATGCCCGCCTGCGTGCCGCTTTCTCCAGCCAGCGCCTTGGTCAAGGTCACCGCCCCGATCGGGTGGCTGGTCGTGCACACGCCGCTGGCCGTGCAGGTCGCACCGGTCACCGCGTTGTTCACCGTGCCGGTCGCACCAGCGTTCACCGTCGCCGTGTAGGTCACCGCGTAGGTGCCCGCCGCCGTGCCCGAGGGCAGCGTGAACGTGCGCACCTGGCCACTGCCGCCGGCCGTGTACACGCCCGCCGAGGTCACCGAGCCGAACGTCAGGTTCGCACCCAGCGTGTCCGTCAGCACCGTCGCCGCCGTCGTCGCCGAACCAGTCACCGTCGCCGTCAGCGTGTAGCTCAGCGTCTGGCCAGCAACCACCGTCGAGCCCGTCGCCGGGGTCGCCGTCTTGGCCACCGTCACCGTGCTGGCCGTCGGCGTCACCACGCAGCCCGTGCTCGGGCAACTCGGATCCGGATCACCAGTCTTTTTCGCAATGTTGTTGATGCTCGAGGACGCGATCGGCGTGTTCACCGTCGCCACCACCGTCACCACCAGGCTGCCCGAGGCGGGGATCGTCAGACCCGTCCACGTCGTGCTCTGCCCCGCATTCACACCACCATTGGTCGAGCTCACGTACGTCAGGCCCGCGCTCAGCGTGTCCGTCAGCGCGTAGCCCGTCACCGCCACCGTGCTCGGGTTGGCAAGCGTGATCGTGTACGTCAGCGTTTCACCAGCCTCAGCGATGCCCGCCTGCGTGCCGCTTTCTCCAGCCAGCGCCTTGGTCAAGGTCACCGCCCCGATCGGGTGGCTGGTCGTGCACACGCCGCTGGCCGTGCAGGTCGCACCGGTCACCGCGTTGTTCACCGTGCCGGTCGCACCTGCGTTCACCGTCGCCGTGTAGGTCACCGCGTAGGTGCCCGCCGCCGTGCCCGAGGGCAGCGTGAACGTGCGCACCTGGCCACTGCCGCCGGCCGTGTACACGCCCGCCGAGGTCACCGAGCCGAACGTCAGGTTCGCACCCAGCGTGTCCGTCAGCACCGTCGCCGCCGTCGTCGCCGATCCGGTCACCGTCGCCGTCAGCGTGTAGCTCAGCGTCTGCCCAGCAACCACCGTCGAGCCCGTCGCCGGCGTCGCCGTCTTGGCAACCGTCACCGTGCTGGCCGTCGGCGTCACCACGCAGCCCGTGCTCGGGCAACTCGGATCCGGATCACCAGTCTTTTTCGCAATGTTGTTGATGCTCGAGGTCGCGATCGGCGTGTTCACCTTCGCCACCACCGTCACCACCAGGCTGCCCGAGGCGGGGATCGTCAGACCCGTCCACGTCGTGCTCTGCCCCGCATTCACACCACCATTGGTCGAGCTCACGTACGTCAGGCCCGCGCTCAGCGTGTCCGTCAGCGCGTAGCCCGTCACCGCCACCGTGCTCGGGTTGGCAAGCGTGATCGTGTACGTCAGCGTTTCACCAGCCTCAGCGATGCCCGCCTGCGTGCCGCTTTCTCCAGCCAGCGCCTTGGTCAAGGTCACCGCCCCGATCGGGTGGCTGGTCGTGCACACGCCGCTGGCCGTGCAGGTCGCACCGGTCACCGCGTTGTTCACCGTGCCGGTCGCACCAGCGTTCACCGTCGCCGTGTAGGTCACCGCGTAGGTGCCCGCCGCCGTGCCCGAGGGCAGCGTGAACGTGCGCACCTGGCCACTGCCGCCGGCCGTGTACACGCCCGCCGAGGTCACCGAGCCGAACGTCAGGTTCGCACCCAGCGTGTCCGTCAGCACCGTCGCCGCCGTCGTCGCCGAACCAGTCACCGTCGCCGTCAGCGTGTAGCTCAGCGTCTGGCCAGCAACCACCGTCGAGCCCGTCGCCGGCGTCGCCGTCTTGGCAACCGTCACCACTGCCGCCGGCAAGATGGGCGTGGTGACTGTGCTCCTGCAACGGGCCGGCACCGGCGATCCGGTCGTGCAGGCCGCGTCACCGCCGCCGCTGACGATGGCGGTGTTGACAACGCCCGGCGCAGGAACCGCGACGGTGGGCGTCACCGGAATGACGAAACTGATGGACGCGCCGACGGCCAGCCCAGCCGGAATGGCGCAGGCCACGACTTGACCAACGGCAGAGCACCCCGCCGGCATCGCACCGAGGGTCAAGCCCGCTGGAATGGGGTCGTTCGCCGTGGAGGGCGCCGTGGTCGCTGCGGTACCATTATTGGTGACCACCAACGTGTAGCCAGCGACCTGACCCACCACAAAATTGGCTGCGCTGGCTGTCTTGACAATGGACAGCACCGGCGCCGTCACAGTGGTGACTTCCGGATCGGACCATTGGCACACGCCGCCGGGACCAGGCACCGCACATGTCATCGTGCTCGGCAACGTGACCGTAGCCGTGTTGGTGACCGACGTCTGCGCGAATGCCAGAGGTCCGGCATGCAGCCCCCCGAGACAAACGAGCCACATACAAGCGCGGCGGAGAAAACTCATATTGATCTTCTTTTTTCGGAAGCTTGCCGCCTCCATGGCCCCGGGCCGCTGTTCAGCGGCGGAAGCGAACTATTACGAACGACTCGAACCTCGATTCGTTACAAAGCAAACTCATCCCTCGTTGGTCATTGTGACAAAAACAGGTCAAAAGACCAATGATTTGCCGCATCGTTATAGGGAAAAGTTCACACAATTTCACACAAGTTCACACAAACAAGGGAAAGACGCGAGACTCGGCCTGCCCCGCCCACGTCAGCCCGGCAATCAGCTCGCTCGCCCTCCGTGCTTGGCGCCCTGCTCAATGGTCAGAATGGGGATTTCGATCCACCCCCCCAAACGTCGCCGAGAGTCAGCGGGTGTTCACATGACAAAAATCGCACCTTCGATGCTTGCGACTTGGAGCTACTTGCTCGTTCGCCCCCGCGCTCTTCTGGCTTCCACTGGACTTGCGCGACAGGCTAAAAATCTCCGAACCCGCCACCAAATCGCCAAACAGTTCGCTCCACATTCTTTTGAAAGACTTGTTCATTGCTACTCCAGTTTTCCTTGAAGAAGGCATCCGGCCGTCGCAATTTGAAGCTGCAGAACAATCCTTGACGTCCAACTACGTCGACGGCCCACACCGATGCACATCGAGAGATTCGCCATCGATTGACATCAGCGAATCTGAAAAAATACCAAGCCAATCAGCACACCTCAGTGGAATCAATATTTAGAGCGGATCGGCACGCGCAGGCAGAGAACTTCAGATCCCTTTCGCACCGCGATCAAAGGTCCCGCCAGCATCAAGAGGGGGACTTGGCCATCCTAGGCTGCAGGCGATTGCGGGTGCGCGCAATAGCAACTCCAGATCTCGTCATATTCGATACCCTCTCGCCCTGACCGGACATATCGACCTCCTCACAAAAACATCAATTTCTAGCAAACTCCATGCCAACATGTTTTTGAGTAAATCAACCCAGCAAGCTATTGATTTTTATAGGAATTTCTAGATCTACGCTGATAATTCAAGGTCCGCGGCCTCTTTTTCAGGCTTGATGTCACGTCCCGATGTAACGTAACGAAGTTGGAATACTCAGCGATTTTTTCCATCTCAGCCTTCATCGCGTGCGCTTCAATTTGGAATGAATTCCACCTCGAACAGCGCTGATTCCTCCAATTAACCACGCCCTTGGGGGATGCGGACAAAAACTTGGACTACCAGGAGATGTAATGGATGCCTCCCTGCCTACGGGCAGCACAACCGCCGCAAGGAGTACCGAGACGAACAGCGCGACCGTTGTGGGCCTGTGGCTTGTCCGCTAGCTCATCAAAGAAGTTGATTCCCACATCCGCTGTTGCAACGAGCAGCGGATCAAGATAACCCTTGGCTATCTCAGCCCCATCGAGTACCGAGAGAGTCTTGGACTTGCGACGTAAAGTCCAATTTCTTGCCCCCCATCCGGCATGCGCTGGCGGCCTTGCTTGATGGCTGCCCGGACAGAAAGCGACGCCCAAAAAAGAACCCGCCGAAGCGGGTTAAATGAGGAGGGTGCTCTCATATGCGTGACAGCACTGATGTTGTAATTCCCCGGGCCGTCCTTTGAGTTGCAAGCGTGCGGACAAACGACAGTGCTTGCGGGGAAAGGTCACACTTTTGAATCCTTTGCTCTTTCTTCTATCGTTCCTTGCGAAGGAAAGAGCTGATGAGCGGGGAGCGTCGACGGGTTCGGCTTAGCAACCTCAAGCTCGAGCGGATCGCATGGCACTGAAATCCGCTGTCCGTCGAAACGCACCCGGATGTGGGGGTAGCGGACCCCTACGATGGTGCCGGGCCGGCCCCCACAGGTGACTCGATCACCTCGGTGGAATGTTCGACCGAACTGGGCCTTGATCTGCTGGAAGCTTTTCGCGGGCTTTGCGTGGGTCATTCGTGGCTCCTTCACGGGCACTGGCACCTAAAACGCGGAGAGCAGGCAAAGAGTACCTCGCGTTCACAATCTTGACGACTACAGGTTTCCGTAGATCGATAGCGTTCGCGTGACCAACGTGGCAACGACGCACCGCCGGCGGGTCGGAGGCAAGAAAAAGCCCGCACGAAGGCGGGCAAAGGTGGCCCGGGAGGGAGGTACACGGGCCACCGAGATCATTCTAGTGGTCGATCTGCTTGATCAGCGCTTTGAGGCAATGTGCAGCATTTACCGCCCTTGGGCGATGAGGCACGCCACGCGCTGCACGGCATCCTCTGCTGACTCGGCCAGTTCGACAGAGCACGCGAGCATCAGGCTCCCCGCAAGGCCGAAATCCTCGACAGCGAGGCCGTCAGGGTCGCGCAGCACGCCCGCCGGATCGGGCTCGACTGCCAGCATCTCGCGCACGCGGTTGAGGTGGTTGCGAGCGGCGCTGGGCAGGCAGTGCCTGCGCCTGTCGGAAAAGGCGATCCAGCTGATGAAGCAGGAATGCCTGATGGTCACAAAACCGAAACGACGCCGGTACGGCTTCTACCAGGGAGAGATCAGCTCGGTGCCAACCAACCTCCTCAACCGCGACTTCGCTCCTGTTGCCCCGAATGAGAAATGGCTCACCGACATCTCGAAGTTCCAGATTGCCGCCAGCAAGGTGTACCCATCAGCCATGATCGACTTCTTCGATGGCTAGGTCGTCAGTGGGTCAATCGGCACGCGCCCAAACGCAGAGCTCCTGGACACCAGGCTGGATGCCGCCATCCTGCCAATTCCCGGCAACAGCGATCGGACTGTTGTGCATTCCGATCGCGGCCCCCACTACCGCAGGCCCAGATGGCTATCGCGCATCGCCGATGCCAAGCTGATTCGCTCCGTGTCGCACAAGGGATGCCCGCCTGACAACCCCGCGTGCGAAGGATTCTTCGGCCGGCTTAGAACGGAGATGTTCTATCCTGGCAACTGGCAGTCAACGAGCGTCGAGCAGTTCACCCAGGCCCTGGACTCGTACATCCGTTAATACAACGAAAAACGGATCAAAATCTCCCTCGGCCCCCTCAATCCGATGGAATATCGCAAAAGCCTGGGTCTCGCGACATAACCAGTCCCAGATTTCCTCCGCCCCCAACCGACAACGCCATGAATACCCGTTGCCCGTCTCGACGGTGATGGTGCGCTGATTGATGCGCACGACGATGCCCACCAGAGACTAGAGGCATTTGTCGTCGAACGAGACCTTCTCGGCGCAGCGGAAGTCACCACGCGAAAGCGGGTTCATCCATTGTGCGGGGCGCATATAGGCCGTCGCAAAAGGGACTAAAGGATTTGGCGCTTCTATTGCCGTGTAGGGCAGCTTCCGCTCACGCCACGTGCCTTCCCTCGTGCAAGGTGACCTGCGCGCCCTTCTTGGCGACGTCCTTGCCATTGCACGCCTGTCCATCACGCCGATTGAGGAAGCGCACCGCCTGGTCGAGATTCATGTGTGTGCGCACCGCGATGATGCGCCTGAGATCGGCCAGCATCCGTTCGATGTTGGCGCTCAGTTGGAACAGCGTGAGAGTCCTGGGACAAGGTGGTTGGCGACAATTGCCTTGGCCGGCGGACAAGATAGTTGATGCCGGCCAGGGCAAGAAGAAGTTCAGCCTCAAACGGAGATGTACAACAGCGCCATCTGCGAATCCGAATCCTTCAACGCACGGCCTATACAGAGAATCCTTTTCGCCGAAAGACTTTAGCGAGGAACATTGCTACCACTGGATTTCCAACTGCCATCATCCTGCTTACAGAACCAAAACTGCCATTTCTCGGAACTCTTGAGTTGGCTTACGCGCGCGTCCAGCAGGCGGCAGGTGCGGGCCGTCTGGGTCTGGGCGGACTGAATAGGGGTGATCTCCACCCGCACAGGGGTGCGGCGAGGCGAGTGATACGTACTGGACCACTGTGTTGTGGTGCCGTCCGCGCTCTTGTTGAGCACATCACCGACAGCCGTTCGAAACGCTGGCAGGTCCTTGGAGGGGATGCGGGTCACGATGGCGCCATTGAGAAACGTCAGCGAGGCTGCCCAGGCAGTGGTCGGCACAGTCCACAGGACAGTTTGAAGAGCGGCCACAGACAGCAGAAGCGAAGCGCGTTTCATACTTTTTGCATCACGTGGAAATGAATGCAAACCAGTGTACAACCTTGTCTCGAGTCCACGAGTTCGAAGCCAATGCTGAGGCAGCGCACTGTGCTGCCAAGCTAGAAGCGCCCATTCACACGTGTGCGCGGAATTGGTTTTTTCAAGACTGCAGCTTGGTTGCAACTGAACACTCGTTGTACGGGAGCGGCAACGAAGTGTAGTCAGACGTCATCTGGCCAACCCGCCCAAAAAGGAAAGCAAATCCGCAGAATCGTCAAACTTCTTTGCGCAGGTCACCTTCAACTGGACCGCAATTGGAAGAACGATGGCTTCATTCGCAATGCGCCACTGACGGCCTGCGCTGATATGCGACTGTCCAGACTCAGGCCTAGTCTTCGCATCAGCGTCGTGGCAATCGCCGCCGCTCACGCGTACTCTTTTCAGTGACCTTTCACATCCCCAATTTAGGTGATCGCTGCAGCAGATGCCAATGATTCAAGTGCAATGATCAAGTGCTAGGATTTGACGCACGAGCCGCACAGCTTACGCGTATCGATGTGAGGAGCGGCCGGAGGAAAATCCATGACGTTGCTTCGAACACCTGCCGACATCGGTTCGGCGGATTTTTCTCGCGCTACGAAAAATAGCGCCCAAGACCTTGCGAAAGGTTGGAACGCCTTTCAGGTCGGCAATCTTGAAGGTTATGACGCCAATGGCAAGCATGTTCGCGGCGCCTTTGACAAGAGTCCGAACTACTACGATGTGCGCGCTGGCGCGGCCGATGCGACCGCGCCAATTCCTTGGAACGCTTTTCCGCGTGCACTCGATCGATGGCACAAGGTCCTCGGCGATCCCACTCCGGCCAAACAGACCCAGGCGGAAACCACCGCCAATGCCATTGGCGAATATCTATTCTGGTGGGAACCCGCAGAAGACGGCAAGCCCGAGCTCAAACAGTGTCCTGCGCATCTCGTGGATCTCTTGAAACCTGAACAAAAGGCTAGTGCAAGGCGTGCACGCCTTGGATCCGGCACCGGCAAGGAGCTGACAATGTGCTATCGCCAACAGGACGAGTATTGCGAATGGCATGCCGACCATGACGATCAGGGCAGACTCGTCCGGCTGAGCTTCACGGCCGAGCCACCGGAATACTGGACGTTCCTCGCCGCGAAAGAGCCTGATCTGGTCCTGCAGCTGTACAAGGAGCTCGTTGGAGAGCAAGTCGAACGCAGCGACCTCTTCTTTCCTGATCCTCCAGTTGCCTACGGCGTCGGAAACGATGGGGTGGCGAAGTGGCTCGCATTCGGGAAGAAGGGAGCATACAACCGCTTCAACAAGTGGAATTCGACTCACGGCGCGGTCCATCTGACCCACCCTGCGAACACTCTCGGCGCCGAAATAGACTTGGCTGCGAACGCGTCGCTGGTGTGGCAGCCGGATATCGATGGCCCCGATCCTGCATACGATGAAGACCCGGCACTGACCCGCATTGCCTGCGCAGGGTACGGCGCGATCAATAGAAGCAGCGATCCGAGCATTGGCGAACAGGTCGGCATTCAAGTCATGGCAGGCAACCGCGTAGCCCTTTCGGATCCGATCGGTCTCTACATCTCGAAGGTCGATCTGTCCACCCTGGAGCGCGAGGCCCAGGGAGTGCGCATTCCGGTGTCCGAAGGGCAAGTACTATCTGTGCGGCGCGGCGATGCCGACGCAAGCCACCCGCGAAAACTCCATCTCAAGCTTGAAGCACCCGCCGGGGCTGATTGGACACTCGGGGACTGCTTCTTGGACAATCGCCGTCTCGAGAGAGGTGGACAGATCGCTCGCAAGATCACCATGGTGATCTATGCTGACGTGCAGAACGGCGGGGCCGACAAGACGGTGCAGGGTTGTGAAAATATCCTCGTCTGCCGGCACGCCGAAAGCCCCGGTTTTTTTGGAACCTTCAACCCTAAAAATGTTCCCTCCTGCGCCAAAGCAACGCCTGAAGACTGGTTGGAAGAGATCCCCCACGAACAAGCGAAGCTGCCAGGCGACGACCCTCATCTCTTGGCTGTAAGGATCAATCTGCCCTTCAGGGTGACTTTGGAAACGGGAGAAGTCGATCCCGCGGATGCCGCACCGGTCGGCGAACAGATCCTCGCGGAGCCAGCGATCTCCAAGAGTCGCGCCACATTGCGATGAGCATCCAGGAGCCGATCCTCGACGCGGACGATATTCAGGGCCACGTTCTGACAGGCTTCGGCAGAGCTTTCGAGCTCCTGTTGGGGCTTCGCGTCAAGCCTGATCAACTCGATAGCGCGAAAGCTGCCTTGCGAACCATCGCGATCGATGTGACTCCTTTGCGGCCTGCGGCGCAGGCGAAGGCAATGCGGCGACTTGCGGCCCTTTCCGGCAACACTCCGGCGGGACCAATGTCCTTGAGCGTCGCGCTCGCATTGTCTGCCAACGGTCTCACCACGTTCGGCGGAGACGCCGGCAAGATCGTGGACCCGATCTTTGAGATGGGGCCGGGACGCAGCGCGGCGGCCCTCGGGGACGACGTCGACGCCAATGGGCTGCCGCAGGGATGGCTATTCGGAGATGTGCAAGAGCGGGAGCCAGAAGTTCTTCTCATCATCGCGTCGGCGCTCAAGGCGGAAGTCGAGGCCGCGGCCGATCGCTACCTCAATTTGCTCGGTGACGCAGCGACCGTAGTGTTGCGCGAGTGCGGGCGCAGGATCGCGCGCGACGCCGAACATTTCGGTTTTGTTGACGGCATCTCCCAGCCAGGCGTTCGCGGCTGGGTGGATAACGACACCTTGCTCACTCCACGAGCGTACCGTCCAGAGGATCCGCAAAGCGCAATGTGGGCCCGACCGGGCCAACGCTTGACTTGGCCGGGCCAGTTCGTCTTCGGCTACCCCGGCCTCAATCCGGACGCGGTGCAGCAGCCTGGAGACGTCGTTGGAAACGACCCGTTTCTGGTCAATGGCTCATTGCTGGTTGTGCGTCGCTTGAGTCAGGACGTACCCTTGTTCTGGAGCGCGATGACGGACCTTGCGCAGCAGATTTCCGCAGCCACCGGATCAACCTGGAGCGCCGCCATGGCAGCCGCCAGGGTGGTCGGGCGCTGGAGGGACGGCACACCCGTATCACTATCGCCTGATCGCGAGAACCCCGACATCTCCGACAATTTCTATCGAAAAAACGGGTTCAAATTCGTGACCCCCGTCGCTTCTGCGACGCTCACCGACGACAAAGGCGACCACCAA
Source organism: Variovorax sp. V118 (assembly GCF_041154445.1). Lineage (GTDB taxonomy): Bacteria > Pseudomonadota > Gammaproteobacteria > Burkholderiales > Burkholderiaceae_C > Variovorax > Variovorax boronicumulans. The sequence goes on from NZ_AP028663.1 coordinate 4,724,763, forward strand.
TTCCCGGGTGCAGTCGCTGATCCCCTGGGGAACTCGTGCCCGTTTTTCAGCCATGTCAGGAAGGTGAATCCGCGCGATCAAAGCCATGATTTCGGCGGGGTAGGCAGCACGCTCAGCAGCCAGATGCTGCGCCGAGGCGTGCCCTTCGGCCCGGACTGGTCCGGCACACCGGATAGCGCCGATCGCGGGTTGATGTTCATGAGCTACCAGACATCCATCCAGCACGGCTTCTTCCGGTTGATGACCGAATGGGTAAAAGATGCAACCCGGCCAGTCGCGGGCGGAATTGACCCCGTGATCGGGCCATCGCCGCCAGGCGGTCGCAAGTTGCGAATGACACTTGATAACAAGCAAGTCACGCTTACTCTCGCTGGCCAGTTCGTCCGCGCCACGGGCGCCGGTTATTTCTTTGCACCAGGTCTGCGCACGCTCCATGCCCTGCTTGCTTGACCTCGGCGAGCCTTTGCGCGCCTGCCGCCTCTGCGTCCCCGCCGGCACTCTGACTCGGACCTGCGGCAGACAGGGCGCAGTGATGCGATCGGCATAGGCCAGATGCTCGCAACTGCGCCGACAGTTTGATTTGAGGAGAACGTAATGTCGAAGAAGGAATCTTCAAAGAAGCACGTGGGTGGAGCAGGAACAAGGCCGGCTGAAAGCGCAGGCGAAGTCCTGATCCGCTCACCAGGGGGCAAGCTGCTCGCAAGGACGTTCGCATTGCCGGCTCCGGAGCTCGCCGCAGTTGCCCTCTATCCCTTCGCTGATAGGCTGCGTCTCATTGATCAAATCTCGATCGCCCTGGACAGCTTTTATGTGCATCTCGAGCGCAAAAAAGCGGTATATGGTTTCGATCCTGTCCGGGCACTGGGGCTGCTGCGGTTACAAGCCCAGGCGTTTTCCGATGCTGAGTTCCACCAGAACCTGGTCGAGATCCTTGCACGAGTTAGGGATCGGCACGTCATGTTCTACGGGCGGGCGCCCTATGGTTTCGCGGCGGCTCTCCCCTTCACCATCGAAACGTGCTGGGATGGTGAAAGCGAGATCTACCTCGTGACCAAGACCGATGCAGCGGTCGTGTTCAAGGCACTTCAGGCCGGCGCGCGCGTCAGTCACTGGAACGGCATCCCCATCGATCGCTATGTCCGCCTGACCGCCAATCTCTTCGACGGTGGAAACGAGGCCGCAGCGCTTGCGCGGAGTCTGGCCTTCCTTACACATCGCCCACTTACGCAGTTCGGGCCGCCGCTGGAAGATTGGGTCGATCTGCGCTTCTCTTTGAATGGCATGGAGTTGGAAGAACGCTTCAGCTGGATCGGATTCGAGGCCGCCGCCACGCCGAGTTATCCTGGGCTGGGGCGCAATCTCACCGGCTTCGGCGGTGACCTTCTGCTGATGGACCTGCAGAATGCACGTCGAGTGTTGACCGCACCACACTCCTTCGATCTCCCCCCGCCCGCCGTGCCTGACACGCCGCCACTTGGTGTCCCCGCCATCCACGGCAGCACCGCGCACGGCGTGATCGACTACGGCACCGTCACGACGAGCGGTGGCATTTTTGCCTATGTGCGCTTCTGGTCGTTTGGCGCAAGCGACGCCGACGCCCTCGTCAATGCCCTGGCTCCTGTGCTTGCGACACTGCCACAGAATGGCTTAATTTTCGACATCCGACACAACACCGGAGGCTACATCGCCGCAGGCGAGCGTGTGCTACAGCTGTTCAGTGCACAGCCGATCGTGCCGGCACGCTTCCAGTTTCGCGTGACCGATCTGACGCGCGCCATGGTAGATGCGAGCGACATGTTCATCAGGTGGCGCCCTTCGTTTGTGGAGGCATACAGAACTGGCGAGGCTTACACCCGTGGCATTCCGATCGAAGGCGAGGATGCCGATTACAACAAGGTCGGCCGCAAGTACGCCGGCCCGGTGATTCTCATAAGCGACGCGCTGGCATTCAGTACTGCTGACATGTTCGCTGCCGGCTTCATCGACAACGAGATCGGAAAAGTCATCTGCACTGACGGCAACATGGCCGCAGCCGGCGGAAACAACTGGGGATGGGATGTCGTGCGTTTATTCAATCCAGATCTTCGCCTTGACCGGAAGCTGAAGAACGACTTCGCTGCTGGCGACTTGTCTGCGCAGGTCGTCAATGCCTTCAATACAGCGGGCGTATCTTTGTCTGGAGCGGCAACGCTGTCGCCTGGTCAGGTCGATGATGGTGATACGGCGTGGGTCATCCACGATGGAACCCTGTCCCATGTTGTGCGCGACCTACCGTGGATGAGCTCCGATCTCAATGTTTATCTTGCACGCGGCTCGTCCGGCCTTGCCGACTTGCCGAACCGCGTCCACCTGAGCCTGACGATGCGCCGCGCGCTGCGTGTGCGGGCGCATGAAGGGCGCGTGCTGGAAGATGTAGGTATCGTGCCGGACATCCTTTACCGGATGACTGTGCGGGATGTGATGGAGCACAACCAGGACCTCTTTGAGCGTGCCGGTCAAGAGTTGGGCGGCGGCGGGGCGAAACAACGCTAAGTCGAAGCGGAGCACCAATCTGAGTTGGAAAGAGAAGTTAGAGCGGTGCAACGATTTCAATGAGCAGCGATACCGAGCCCACAATCCCAACGACGAGGGCCGCACCTGGAGCTTGATCACGCATTTTCGATTTGACGAGGACGTTATCAGCTGAAAACGTGGTACGGCTGACGGAGTTCACACTGGCTGTCGAATCGGCGGGGGCCTTCGGGGTCAAGCACGCGATCAAGAACAACGTCAGGAATCATGCGCCCACACCACAATCTCAAAGTAAGCGGATGGGCGCTCCATCTTGACGGTCATGAGCGGCGGTAGCCTCTGCCGCAGAGTCAGGTGAGCGGTTGCCAGCGATGCGGCAGGAGTTCATCGATGCGGCTGGCCATGTGCGTGGGCAGGCGCTGCAGGACGTCCTTGAGGTAGGCGTGCGGATCGTGGCCGCACAGGCGTGCCGACTGCACCAGGCTCATCACGACGGCGGCGCGCTGACCAGCCAGTTCGCTACCGGCGAACAGCCAGGCGCGGCGTCCCATGGCCCAAGGACGGATTCGATTTTCCAAGTGGTTGTTACCGGGCATGCTTGTCTCCGCGCGCCTCCCGGCGCACGACACTCCAGCAGGCGTATCGTGCACATACCGGGATGGGGGCGACGGAAGCATAGGTGTTTGCGGGCAGGCCGAGATTAGACAATGAGCTGCGAGCTCGGGTTGTTATCTGGCTGCCCCTTCGACTCGCCCGGTTGCGCTGCGAGCGCGAATCCGTAGTTGTCGTGTTGTCCGCGAGCTTCCGCCTTGTCGTTTCACTCACAGGAGGTCGCATATGAGAGTTATCGGCTTGGATGTGCATCGGAACTTTGCGCAGGTGGCGATCGTCGAGAACGGCCAGGTCAATCAGCATGGCCGCTTCGCGATGGATCGATTCGCCGTGCTCAAGTTTGCCGAGACCCTGACCAAAGAAGACGACGTCGTGCTTGAGGCCACTGGCAATACGGCAGCCATTGTTCGGCTGCTTGAGCCATTCGCGCATCGCGTCGTGATCGCCAACCCACTGCAGGTCCGGGCCATCGCTTGGGCCAAGGTCAAGACGGACAAGATTGACGCTGCAACGCTCGCACGCCTGCACGCTGCGCAGTTCCTCCCCGAAGTCTGGATGCCCACCGAGGAGGTCTGCGAGCGACGACGGGTCATCGCGGAGCGGACCCAGCTGGTGTCGCAGATGACGCGGTTGAAGAACAGAATTCACTCGATCCTTCACGCCAACCTGATGCCGCAGGAGACGGGCCGAATCTTCAGCGCGAAGGGGCGGACGATCCTGGAGGCCTTGCCCCTTGCGCTCGACCAGATGCGCATGGCGCTGCGTCACCATGATGAGATCCAGCGACTGACGGCGGAGTTGGCGCTGATTGATCAGGATGTGGCTCGCTATGCACTCGACGATCCGGAAGTTCGACGTCTGATGACGATCGGCGGGGTCAACGTCGTGGTGGCCGCCAGCGTGCTCGCCGCGATCGGGGATATCACGCGGTTCTCGAGTTCCCAGAAGCTGGTCGCCTACCTTGGTCTCAATCCCTCGGTTCACCAGTCGGGTGATCGCCCGGCCTATCACGGGCATATCACTCATCAAGGAAACGGTCATGCGCGAAGCATGCTCGTTGAGGCAGCGTGGGTCATTGGGATGGGGCCTGGTCCGCTCAGCGCATTCTTCCACCGCATCAGTCTCAGGCGAGGACAACCCGTTGCCGCAGTCGCCACCGCACGCAAGTTGACCGTGCTCATCTGGCACATGCTGACGAAAAAGCAGGACTACACTTGGGTTCGACCGGCCCTGTTTCAGTACAAGCTGCGGGCGTTGGAGCTCAGGTCGGGGCGGCCATCACGGCGCGGCGGGAAGGCCCCTGGTCCGGCACGTGACTACAGTATCAAACCCGTGCGGGATGCTGAGCGAGACCGCGTGTGTGAAGCCGAGAAGGCTTATGAAAACTTCGTCGCGTCTTGGAAGGAGAGGCCTCCCGGAAAGGGAAACCCTCCCGCGAAAGGGGAAAGACTCTGAATCCCTTGTCAAAAGCATCCGTGTCCACCGGCACATCGCCGTCGGCGAGGTTGCGCGTCAGCGCAGTCCAGGCATTCAAGCTGTAGCTCAAGGCCTTGGCCGTCGCCCCGCCGTCGGGGACCCTGGCACGCTCGAGTTGCAGCCACACACGCAGTTCCTCCCACAGCGGCATGGTCACCGACTGGCGCATGCGTAGGCGGTCTTCGCCAGCGAGCGCGCCGAACTGGCGCTCGGCACGGTAGATCGCCGCGATGCGACGCAGCGCCTCGGACGCCACTTCGCTGGTGCCCGCCTTGCCCAGTTCGTGGAAGTGGCGTCTCGCATGAGCGAGGCATCCTGCGGCGATGCGATCAGCATGCGCTGCGACGACGTTGTCGTACGCCGAGTATTCGTCGCGCACCAGCGTGCCACTCCAAGGCGCGTGCGCGCCGAAGCCGTCGCTTCCCTGCAGGAAGGCTATGGGGTACTGGGCACCCCGGCCCAGGCAGAACTCGTAGACGACACCCGGTATGGAATCGAAGGCTCCCCTGGCATAGGCCCAGATGTAAGCCCTCTTGGTCTTGCCTCGGCCTGGGTCCAGCATGGCAACAGGTGTCTCGTCGGCATGCAGCACCCTCGACTGCAGTACGAAGCGCTTTTGCGCGTCGTACAAGGGCTCCAGGGCCGCGCCAGCGCGCCCCGAGGTCTGCGCCAGCGTCGAGCGCGGCGTGTGCACCCCAGAGCGCGCGTTGATGGTCTCCAGCCTGTAGTACGGCAGGTGGTCGACGAAGTGGCTCGTCAGCGTGTGCGCGATCAGCCCGGCGGCCATGATGCCGCCGTCGATGATCTGCGGCACGGCCGGCTCCTGCACCAGGCACTGGCAACAGCGGCAGGCCCACTTGCCGTAGATGTGGCGATGAACGAAGAACTCGGCCGGAACGATGTCCAGTTGTTCGCTGATGTCTTCGCCCACGCGCACCATCGGCCGGCCGCAGTCGAGTGACGGGCAGTTCGTATCGGCGGGTTCGTGGTGGTGTTCGACGCGACGCAGATGATCGGGCAGGGGCTGGCGATGCCGCTTGCGCTTGTTGTTGTCGCCATCGAGTGCAGGCGGGGTTGATGCTTGACCCCTGGCTTGCTCCAGTTGCGCCTGCAGGCTGGCCTCGTCCTCGGCCAGCGTCTCCTCGAACAGGCGCTTCTGCTCGGCGTTCATTACCTCGGTCTTCGCGCCGAACTTCCAGGCCTTCAGCCGTGCGAGCTGGAAGGTGATCTTCTCGATCTTGGTGTCCTTGAACTTGATCTCGCTGTCCTGTTGGCGCAGGCGCTGAAGCATCTGCTGCGCGAGCGCGGCGATGGCCTCAGGGGCCAAGCCCTGGAGGTCTTCGTCCTTGAGATCATGCAGTGGTTGCATGCGCGAATCATGCAGACGGCGGCGACTCACCGCCACTGGGAGATGCGCCGTCAACGCGCCGTCTTGGCGAGTTCGACTGCTAGAGCCGCGTGATCGCGCTCATCTGCGGCAGCCGCTGCCAGGGCAAGCCAATCACCAGCGCATCGAACTGCGCTTGCGTCAGAGCGATCGGCTTGGCTGTGTCGATCTCGCGTGGCCAGGCGAAGCGCCCGGCGTTCAGCCGTCGCGCGGCGCACCACACGCCGAACCCGTCATGCACGAGCATCTTGATACGTGTGGCCCGCGCATTGGCAAACATGTAGCCATGGTGGGCGTTCGCGCTCCCTAGCGCATGCACTACGTGCGCGAGCAGACGCTCGGCGCCACAACGCATGTCCACCGGCTTCGTGCACAGCCACAGTGCGTCGATACGAATCAACGCAGCACCTCGCGAAGCCAGGCCGCGCAGTCAGCAGCGGCCGCTATGGGCCACGTCACGCTTACGCCGAGAGCCCCACGCTTGAACTCCAGACGGATCCCCTCGGGAGCGACCGCCGGCGCCGGTGCTGTCGGCGGCGGCGAAGGCATCGACAGCGCAACAAACTCCGGCGGTGACTCTTGCAGCGATGTTCCGATGGTCCTGGAAACGCCCGCACCGCTGCGACCGCGGCGCCAGTCGTGAACGAGGTTGTCGTTCAGACCGAAGGCTCGAGCTACCGCCGCGACAGTGGCGCCGGGCTCGGTGCACGCGGCCACAACCTGTGCCTTGAACTCAGCGCTGTGTCTGCGCCGCGACTTGGGGTTCACGTCCATAACCGTCCAGTTAGAAGTTAACTGGACAGCATCGTTTAGCCATCGGCTCTACTCAAGGTGGGGCGGCCAGCCGCTTACATCTCAAACGCGACGATGTTGTCGCGCATGACTTTTTTGCTCGCAACGCTTCGGAAAAAGCGAAGTGATTGCAATAGGATATTTCCGTGCCTAAGAGTTCTTACCCGCTGCACCAGACGGCCGAAAATCGCCCTGCCAGCACACAGGTGCTGGCGCCGATGGCGCTGACCACATCGAGCCTGCCCGCAATGGATGGACCTTCCAGGACTCCAACCCCGGAAGAAGCCGCGGCCTTCCTGAAACTGATCAACAACTTCGACCGCGCGCTGATCGCGCTCATTCACGCGACTCAATTCGACTCCGCGCGCTGATCACGTTGCTGCGCTTTTTCAGGCCAACTCGGCGAGCGGGGCCAGCAGGGTGCCACGGCACTTCACGGAACCGCAACGGCAGCGATAGTCGTCTGGATCAGCATCCGCATCTACGTTCAGCGCGTAGTCGATGAAAAGCTCTTCGCCGGCGCGTATGTGCCGGACCGCTTCGATACGCAACACGAGCTGACTCCCTTCGCCGTACACCTCGAGTGCCTCACAGTTCGGCTCACAGGCATGGTTCAAGTGCCGCGTCGCATTGCCGCCTTCGGCGCCGTCGATGGTAGTTCCGTCAGATAGACCAAAGAGGTACGTCAGCCGGTTGTCCCAATCCTTGCCATGGACCTCGTCGGCGCTGTAACGTCGGCCTGTGTAGATTCCGATGAGCGAGCCTTGCGCCAAATCGCACAACGCGAAGATGCCTGCTCCATGCACGTCACTATGGCGAACTTCGATATGCGGATGGCTTGAAATAGCGTGCTCGGTCATAGATTTTCTATTCTTCATGGGAAGCATCTTCAACAGATACTTGGACGCTTCGACGTGACATTAACCGCCCGCAGGAATAGCAAGGAGCCGCTCGCCTGAAGTGCGCCAAAGGTACCTCTGATGAAGTGGACGAACGGAAAAATGAAGATGACGGCCAAGGTATCGCTGTTGCGCTCGGGATTGCCGGTTCGCGGGTTGTAAATGGCAAGAGAGATCAGCCGCGCGCCCGCGGCAAGATGCCTCGGATCAAGCGGAACAGCTCAGCTTGGTATTGGGCGTCGTGCAGCGCCTGATGGTCGCCCCTGGACTTGGGGTGTAGTCGAGCAGCCATCCGGCTCGAGCGGGTGTCTGCCCAAGTTGAGCCCGTCGCCCCCATGTAGAGCGCTTTGATGTCCAGTGCGGTAAAGCCGAAGGGATTCGACTGCAGGTAACGATGGAAGTAGTAGTTGACGAATGACCAGTCGAAAGGCGCGTTGAGCCCGACGAACACGGGCGTGCTGTCGTCGCCGGCGACCTCGGCCACCCAGTCCTCAAACTGCTTCATTGCGACCTCGGGAGCCAGTCCCTCGGCGGCAAGTGTCTCCAGAGAGAGCCCGGTCACCCCCATGGCCTTCGGGTCGGCGCTGGGCGAGATCGGCTTCAGCTCGCACGAAAACACCTGCTCGGGGTTGTCGACGTTGCACGCGCCGATGGTGAGCATGCTGTACTCGCCGGGGATTGGGCCTGACGTCTCGACGTCCACCGATAAGAAGATTTCGCGCTTCTGGCTCATGGAATCAGCGGGTCTGGGGCGACGAGTGGAGGACGGTTCTTGATAGCGTTCCAGTGCTGACGAAACTCCTGCCGGCGCTCTTGCGCGGTGCCAGTCGTCTTCCAGCGATGACCCGACAGCGAGTAAATGTCGAACGGGGATTCCGTCCCGTCCTTGGACAGCAGCATGGTCGGCAAGCCTCGTCCCAACGCATAGCCCAGCTCGATGAAGCAGTTCGGTCGCACGCCCGTGATATCAGCAAGGACCACTCTGCTGCGGTGTAGCTTCTTGAAGATCTCCTCATCAATGCGAGCATGCTCGTAGGGTTGGTTCCCGTCAATCACAGTGAGCTTGTAGCCCAGTTCTCCTTCGATGACAGGCTGAACCACGACGTCGAAAAAGTTCTGAACGTCGTTGTAGTCCGGGTGCGCGGGATTCAGCAGCCGGACCACGAACGCCTTCGGAGGCACCAGGTCCTCGAGGAGGCCGAGCACGTCGCGTACGCCATCGCTCGCCGTCTTGCCCGCATACATCTCGATGCGGTTGAGCCAACTCTGCGGCGTGGCCGCACCCTCGGTCTGGAACAGGCGCTGCGCGTTGCTGCCGGACATTGCGAAGTCGAAGAGGCGCGACGACCCCGTGGTCGCCGGCCCGAGGCCGAAGTTCAGCGGAATCACCGGCTTGCCGGCGTCGTGATACAAGTTGGCGAGGAACAGAACGCCCTCTCCGCCGCCGACGGCAATCAGGATGTCGCCGTGCTGCGCCTGGGCCTCCATACGCTTGCTGGCCATGTTCCAGTGCGCAGCGCTCTCGATCTGCACCAGCGGCGACACCCGCATGGCATTCCACACCGAACGGTACTCGGCCGGGATCTGGGCTTCGTTCTTGTGGTGCTTGACTGCGATGACCAGCGGTCCCGGCGCGTCGGCCGGCCGACGCGCCAGGTTGCTATGGATGGTGTCCCACACCAGCCAGTCGAAACAGATGGGTTGGCCGTCAGCGCGGTTCTTCTCAGCGTCTACGGGGATGACGAAAGTGGCGCCCTTGGAAAGCAGGTCCAGCACCAGCGCCTTCACGAATTCGCGAGCCCGAGTCACCTCGGCCGCCGTCGCCACGTTGGCGTCCTCGACGATGCTGCCGGTGATGTGAATGCGGCGACCAAACAACGCAGAGCGCGGCATCACTTGTCCTCCATGACCGGCGACGGCCGCATCGCACTTGCGACACCGATCAAGTCCTGGTGTGTCAACGCCCGATCGGGGAAGGCCTGGGCCAGCGCAGCCGGGTACAAACGGGTACGGATATCGGAGAACGTCCAGCCCGGAAGCTTGTTGCGTGGGCCGGTGGCGGCGACCAGCTCCTTGATCTCTCGGTCGGTGAGACCGACACCCTCCAGATCCATGGCCAGCAGGGCCTGACGCTCGCCGTCGTCGGGGCGCGTGAACTCCTCGACGATGGCGGCGCGACGCTGGAGCGCAGGGTCAAGCACAGACAAGCGGTTGGTGTGTTAGTGCCGATGCAATCTTGACCAGCTAAACCGCAAAGTGCCAATCCAATATTGACCAGGGTGTTCCACTGACCTGCTGAGAATTTCAGCAGGGATTCAAGGTGATCACCATGGACATGATTGGCAAGGTCAGGCGCATGAGGCTGCGCGACCAACTCTCTCTCAGTGAGATCGCAAAGCGCACGGGCCTGTCGCGCAACACGGTCAAGAAGTGGCTGCGGGCTCCCAGCGATGTTGTGCCGAAGTACGAGCGGGTGAAGCTCGAGGGCAAGCTCACGGCGTTCGAGCCGACCCTGCATCAGGCGCTCACAACCGACAGCCATCGCCCCAAGCAAGGGCGGCGTAGCGGCCGTGCACTGTTTGCCCAGATACAGGCGCAGGGCTACCGTGGCGGTTACAGCGCCGTCACCGACTACATCCGGCGCTGGCGGGTGGAGTCGGCAGCCAGTCCGGCCAAGGCGTTCGTTCCGATGAGCTTCGAACTGGGCGAGGCCTTCCAGTTCGACTGGAGCGTCGAAGCCATGGTCGTCGGTGGCGTGTTCTACAACGTGCAAGTGGCGCACCTGAAGCTATGCGCCAGTCGAGCCTTCTGGCTGGTGGCCTACCCCAGCCAGGGCCACGAGATGCTGTTCGACGCCCACACCCGCTCGTTCCAAGCACTCGGCGGCGTCACCCGGCGCGGCATCTACGACAACATGCGCACCGCCGTGGACAAGGTGCAGCGCGGCAAGCAGCGCACCGTCAACGCGCGCTTCGCTGCCATGTGCAGCCACTACCTGTTCGACCCCGACTTCTGCAACGTCGCCTCCGGCTGGGAGAAGGGTGTGGTCGAGAAGAACGTGCAGGACAGTCGCCGGCGCATCTGGATCGAAGCCGCAACCCGGCGCTTCGGCTCGTTCATCGAACTCAATGCCTGGCTGAGTGAGCGGTGTCGTTCGGTGTGGAGTGACACCACGCACCCGATCCACCGGCAGTTCACTGTGGCCGAGATGTGGGAGTTGGAGAAGCCTCACCTCATGTCCATGCCGGCCCCCTTCGACGGCTACGTTGAGCGGCTGGCCCGGGTCAGCAGCACCTGCCTGGTGGCCGCCGCGCGCAACCGTTACTCCGTACCGTGCGAGTGGGCCGGCCACATCGTCAGCACCCGCGTCTATCCCGAGAGAATCGATGTAGCGGCCGCGGACGCCGTCGTAGCCAGCCATGTCCGGCTGCCAGGCAGCGGCCAGACCAGCTACGACTGGCAGCACTACATCGAGCTGGTGCAGCGCAAGCCGGGCGCCTTGCGCAACGGCACGCCATTCCTGGACCTGCCGGCGCCGTTGCTGCGCTTGCGCCAGTCGCTGCTCAGGCACCCTGGAGGAGACCGGGTCATGGCACAGGTGCTGGCCGTGGTGCCGCAGGCCGGGCTGGAAGCGGTGCTGGTGGCCATCGAGCTGGTGCTCGAAGGCAGAGCGCCCAGCGGCAGCATCAGCGTTGAGCACGTGCGCAACGTACTGGCCCGCTTGAACAACCCGGCCACGCCAGACCAAGCGCAGACGTCCCTGCGACTCACCCAGGCGCCTAAGGCCGACACCGCGCGCTACGACCGGCTGCGCCCCACCCACCAGGATCATCTGGACGGACAGGAGGTTGGCCATGCGTGAGACCTCCATCGATGTACAGGCCCAACTGAAGGCGCTGAGGCTCAACGGCATGGCCACGGCCTGGGCCGATCTGACGGAGCAAGGCGGCGATACGACCCTGGCCGCATCACGCTGGCTGGTGGAGCACCTGCTGCAGGCCGAAGATGCTGACCGGGCAATGCGCTCCATTGCTCACCAGATGAAGTCGGCGCGCTTCCCCATGCACCGCGATCTGGCCGGGTTCGACTTCTCTGTCTCGCAGGTCGACCGCGCGTTGATCCAGAAACTGGCGGACCTGTCGTTCACGCAGGATGCGCAGAACGTGGTGTTGGTCGGTGGACCAGGCACTGGCAAGACCCACCTGGCCACGGCGCTGGGGATTGCCGGGCTCACCCGGCACGCCAAGCGAGTGCGGTTCTACTCCACGGTCGATCTGGTCAATGCCCTGGAGCATGAGAAGAGCCAGGGACGTGCCGGACGCATCGCCATGAGTCTGGTGCGCATGGACCTGGTCGTGCTCGACGAGTTGGGTTATCTGCCGTTCAGCCAGGCCGGTGGCGCCTTGTTGTTCCACCTGCTGTCCAAGCTGTACGAGCACACCAGCGTGATGATCACCACCAACCTGACGTTCGGGGAGTGGTCCAGTGTGTTCGGCGACGCCAAGATGACCACGGCGCTGCTGGATCGCTTGACCCATCACTGCCACATCATCGAGACGGGCAACGAGTCCTACCGCTTCCGCCACAGCACGCACGAAGCCAAGGGGCGCATCAAGACGCGCGAGCAGACCAGGAAGACAACTGCGGCTCAGGGGAGCGAGGTCGCGGAGGAAGGGGCCTCGCCTGACGGCTCGGGAATACCAACAATCGGTTCAAGAAAAGGAGGACCTACCGAGGCATCCAACCTATAGTTATCCACAGCTGGCTCCTACCGGAACCAGCTCCAGCCCCTGGTCAATGTTCGACTGGCACTGCTGATCTCGATTGCACTGGCGCTAACAAGCTACCTCAAGAAAATTAAGAAAGACCTTGCGACATTAACCGGTCGCAGCATGGAGCAGCACTATCGAAAAAATAAATCGACCGCACTGAAGGTTCTGAAGCTTCTATACCGACTAGGCCGAGATCGATGGTCCGCAGATTTCCAGTCGATAGATTCCGGCCCGGGAAAATTTCAACTGTTCGATCTACTCAAATGGCCGGAGGGTGACGGACGAAATCGGTACTCGTTATCGCTGCGGGACGCGTTTCCCTATCAAAGTCCCTCTCCGAACTCCCAGTCCAAGTCAAGTGAAGAAGTATCAGCACTCTTCTCGGATCTCAAAAGCTACCTCAGCGTCGAGCTAGATGACGAGACCTACGAGGCGATTTCCAACCTACCAGAAGCACTGCATTGGCACCTCAACAACATCGAGCGAAACATCGAAAAACTCCTTCCCGACACTGGCCGAACCGAATACTGGGACGCGGTAAAAACCTATAGCTATCTCGCCGATCGGATAGATTTGGAGTTGGTGAAGTTCGATGTTCCCGCGGCAAACATCGCTCTAGATGAAGAACTCTTCCTGTACCTTCATACGCTTGAGTTTGCCCATTTCGTAGAGGCATATCCGCATCTGCTTGACAAGGCAGATCGGCAATGCGAGCTGGTCCCCATCGGCCCGGCGATTGACGAATTCGCAAAGGCGCTCACCGGGAATGATGCGCTAGGAATGTTTGACCCAATTGTCACCGACGAAGATTTTCCTCTTTTTTCCAAGTCCCAAGAAGAAATGCTTTGCCGCGCGGTCGGTTCAGCATTGCGTGAAGAATTCACGAAATCTTCCTTGAAGAAAGCGACACTACCTGCACTGCATTTAATGCAGACCTATCTCCTTTTCCGGAAACCGGCATTCGAACATAAGAATTTTTTCACCGTCAGTCTTCTCGAAATGATTGCTGCCCTTTGCTGCGTACGTCAAGAGCAGGCAAGAAGCGAAGGCGAGCGGACGAAACACCGGCCGTACTGGAAAGGCCAGCAAACACAGGGCGGCAGCATCCTGAGTTCGCTCAAGACATCCCCTTGGGACAACCATCCCGCAAAGTCCTCTGACGCCATTCCAGAGGAACATAGGCTGATTTGGACAAGCCGTTTCGAATGGTTCCTGGATGCGCTGCAAGGGCACACGGAACTCACGGTTCAGCGCTTCCGGTTTCGAAGCGCGTTGGCTCGCAAAGCGAAAGTGATCGCCAAGACGAACAACCGGGAGGGGATGCTCATTGCGATGGAAGGGCTCGGCAAGCTCACGTTTGAGTTGGGCATGCACTTCCTCCTTGGGGAGGAGGAGCCTCATCCCGTTCAGTAGTGGCGATTCGTTTAAGAAACTGCCCTTTTTGAAAATCCAGCGAGCCGCGAAGCTTCCCCCACTCCCGCCGGAATGGTCCGACGGGGTTCTAGGAGAAGCAAGTGAGCACTATCAAACCGTCCCACATGTCCGGCGCGCAGATCGATACGTGGCTGGGCATTGGCAAATCCACCCGCTATAGCTGGCAGGACCCAAAGTCGCCCTATCACGATCCGACTTGGCCGCTGGCGATCAAACTCGGCACGCGAAGAGCCACCTATGTCCTCAGCGAGGTCGAAGCCTGGCTGGCTGAACGCCCTCGCTCACGTCTCGTGGAAGGCCGGGGCGAGTGATGATCATCAAGTCCACGCTCCCACCCTTGCACGCCTCATCGCGTGTTGTGCGCAACGTCATCGCCGAGCAGGCCGCAACGGCGGCCGCGGAAATCTTCCTAGCTGGATTCCTAGATGGCTACATTTCCCAAGCCGTTGGCCCTTGCCTACTCGTCAAGACACCTTATGGCGAGTTGATCCCCGCCCTCGCCTACGTCACGGTCTTCGGCCCGGCTGGTGCCGGCAAGACCCCGATGGGCAAACTCTTTCGGAAACACTTCGACCAATGGCGTGAGGCCTACACCGACGGCACCATCGTGGCATGGCATGAGTACGAGGCAAACAAGGAGGCCTGGAAAGCGCAAAAGGCAGGCATTCTCAAGTCCATAAAGAAGAACGCCTCCCTCGGGCATCCCGCAGATGCCAGCTTGCAGCAGCGCCTGTTGGAGTTGGAAAAGAGCATTCCGAAAATGCCGCCATCTCCGCCTCACCGTTTCGAAAACACCACTTTTGCTCCCTGGATCGAGCAAGCCGCGAAGCATCCCGCGACCCTCTTCTACGCCGACGAAGGGGGCCCGATGTTGGCGGAAATGGAGAAGGACCTGATTGGGGCTTTGTGCAGTTCCTGGAGTGACATGCCGCCTAGCCACGCACGCAGCCATATGGGCGTGCAGGTTGTGCGCGCCATGCCCACCTTCATCCTGTCTATCCAGCGCAGCGTCCTCATGAGTTTTCTGTCCACATCAAAAGGAAAGTTCTACGTGGACAGTGGAAAGGCAAGCCGATCTTTGTACTACGGGGTCCACGAATCGGATTTCGCGCAGCAATCCTTCAGCCCTTCCGACACACGTGGCACTTCGGCGCTGCAGATCGTGCTCGATCGGGCGGAATACTTCTTCGACCTTCAAGACCGGTTGAACCAAAGCGGGTGGAAGGACCGAAAAGTCCAGGAGTTGTCGCAATCCGCCAAAAGGGAATTTCAGGACATCGAAAGGTACCTGCACGGTATCCGCCGAGGTGCGGCCAGCCCGGGCGAGTTAGCGGTCATCGACAAAGCTTCACAGAACATCCTGCGGCACGCGGCGCGGCATCATGAATTTGCCGGTATCGATGGGCCCATCGAGGCTTGCGAAATTGCTGATTCCGCAGAATGGGTCCTGTGGAGCTTGGACAACTATGTCGCCTTGACGGAGCACGGGCAAACCAGCGGGCGTAACGCCGAGAAAGATGCCGAAACCTTGTGGGATTTGATGCTGCATGGCTTGCGTGTGCGCGACTGCAAGGTCCCGAAGCGCCGATTGAGTGAGGAGGCCTTCAACATCGGTCTGGTGCGCTCCGCGCATTTCAACGAGGCCCTCGGTTTACTTTGCCAGCAAGGCGATGCAACCCTGAAGGATGGATACGTCTACTGGGACAGGCCGGATCGCTTGGGGCACCTCCTTTGTAAAGTTGGTAGCTACTAATCTCTGCTCACCTTTACGGCCTGAATGATTACGTACATTCACCAAAATTAAGATCCGTAGAAAGCAAGGAATTTCTTCGATCACTGATCGGAGAATCACCTTGCTTTTTCTCTTTGCGGACTTCTGGTTCTAACAAGGTTAATAGAAGCAACCAACACCAGGCCGCCAAGTCAACAAGCAAGAGGGGGAAATATAAGCCCTTCAAACACCCATTCACGAGTAAGGTGCGAAGGCAATTCCAAAGTGAATAGATCCATGAGCGACCGGGACTACCTTCAAGAAAATCGCAAAATGACAAACCTCTCTTCCGATGAGCTCATGCTGGGGGAAACGAAAGCAGGACGTTGCAAAAAATTTATCGGAGAAACATTAAACGTACAAAACTCCATATATGGGAACAACGGCGAACGCTACCGCATCCCCGTCAACGCAGCGCACCTCAGTGCGTTGGAGTCTTTCAGCAAGCGATTATTCGAAACAGACGATCTTCCCTATGAGATATACAAACGAAGAAATATCGAATTCGCTAATACCTTGAGGATGGCTCATGACATAAAAATGCTGCCCACCTACGCCCGAATATATAGCCCATCACTTTCGTTTCCACCAGACTTTGATCTGTTCTTCAAAACCTACCAACAGCACCCAATCAGACACTATTCACATGTTGATTGGGAAGCAGAAGAATTTGAATATCGAAATCTAAGCCCCCTCAATGAAGTAGGATCTGAGCACGCAAAAATTGCGAACAACTTTGTGCTGACGCTACGCGAAGCGGCCAAGAAGGAGCGACTCAAAAGCCGCATGAGCGATTGGTTAAGCGGGCCCAGGCGAAACAGGAACTACTTGAGGGATTTCATGATTGAGATGCTCGAGGAGCACAGTCGAATCATGGTTGTTGACGTAGTTTTTCTGTACAGAAAAGCTGCGTGCAAGAACAAGAGTGAGGCCTTTGAGCGCGGCCGCGAGCAGCAGCAACGTGCAGAGCGTGAATACCAGGCATACATGCAGGGTGCTGATTTCCATGAGACTCCTAGTCGTTGGGTGAGTCTTGCAGATGTGAAAGAAGACTTGCACCACTTCTTCAACAACATGCGAAACAAGCGAAGCCTCTTCAGCAAGGAAAAGTTCATCGACTATTTTGGCCGCATCGAGTACTCACGGGAGGCCGGCTACCATGTTCACGTTTGCTTTTTTTACAAAGGATCAAAAGCACAGCATGACATCTTCTACTCGCATGAGATCGGAAAATATTGGGAAAAGATTACGGCGGGGCGAGGCTACTACTTCAGTTGCAACGCGAAAGCTGCCGCAGGTGGCTACAAGAACGTTGGCATCGGCATTGTTGAACATGACGATTTCGACAAGATCAAGCACTTGTGGACGGCAGTGGACTATTTCGTCAAGGCTTCGCAGATCGTGCGCGTGAAGCAGACGGGCAAGGAACAGATGGTGCTGCACGGAAAGCGTCAAAAGCGCCAAGGGGAGAAGCCGGGCCGACCACGCGGCGCGGGTCTCTCAGGCTCCGAGTACCAGGCCAAACTGAGAGAAATCTTCGTCTAGAAAAAAAATTGATAGGCGCCTGCATGCACAGAACTATCCTTCAAGGGGATTGAGGCCGAGGCGGATAGTTCTGTACATCACCGCGAGCAGGTGAAATTTGGAAATTCCCCGGTTTGCGCTCGCTTTCAAGTGCCCCCAAAGCAGACCACGCCGCAGGCTCCTTAGATCATCACAAAGCTCACCACGAGGCCATGCCTTCCTCTTTGTGAAAATTTCTGAGAATTCCCTCGGCACCGTTTCTGTGCGCACTTGACCGGCCATTGCCCCCCTGCAAAGCAAGTATTTCAAAATAATAGGTTAAGATAAATTTCTCAAGAAAAGGATCTAAGCATGGCAAATGATATGGACATCACTAAACTGAGTTACGCTGAACTGCAAAAGTTGATTCAAGCGGCAGAAGCAGCGCGTGACGCCAAGCGCAGTGAAGAACTGAAGATAATCGTTGATGCTTGTGCGAAGAAGCTCCAAGCTGCGGGTTTCAGCATCAAAGAGGGCTTAGAGGAGCTTGCTAACTACGACACATCCACGCGTAAGCGGGCTGCGCGCGGCAGCCTTGTGAAAGTCGAAAAACCTTATCAAGACGGCGTCGTGTACCGTGGCCCGAATGGCGAAGAATGGACAGGGGGAAGCAAGGGACGGCAACCTGCGTGGCTGCGCGAATTGATGGCAGATGTAGAGGGCGATGCGCTGGCAAATAGGTTTTCTGGGATCGCAGTTCGATGACTAAAGAATAACAGCACCGGGGCTCCTGTGGGGCCCTGCATATTCATGGCCAACATGATTTCCCCCCTCACGGAGAGTTGCGCCTTCAACCTAGGCAAGCAACCAGCTTAGTAAACGCCTGACTGCTGTTTGATGTTCTGAAATAACAACATGGCAACTTCCAATCACCCCAAAGTCTTTATTTCCTACAGCTGGTCCAACGCCGACCATGAAAGATGGGTTCTTGAAATAGCGGAATCGCTGGTTCAAGCAGGCGTGAAGGTACTTTTTGACAAATGGGATCTGAGAGAGGGGCAAGACACGAACCATTTCATGGAAAAGATGGTTAATGATGCCACAGTGTCGAAGGTCGTGATTTTGGCCGACAGGTTATATGTTGAAAAAGCAAACGATCGAAGCGGAGGGGTTGGCACAGAAACTCAGATCATTTCTGCTGAAATTTACGCCAAACAGGATCAAACCCGCTTTGTACTGGTGGTTTGCGAAAGAGATGAAAACGGCAAGCCATTTCTTCCAACGTATTACAAGTCCAGAATTTACATTGATCTGAGTTCAGAGTCAGTCTATGCCTCAGAGCATGAAAAACTCATCCGTTGGATCTATGACAAGCCGTTGTACGTTCGCCCTGAGATAGGAGTTCGTCCGGGCTATCTGGATGAAGGTGAGCACCTTAATTTAGGAACGGGCATCCACGCGCGGCGCGCTCTGGACGCGATCATGAATGGGAAGCCGACCGCTCAGGGAGCTTTTAAGGATTACGCAAATGTCTTTCAGACGAATCTAGAGAGATTTAGAATCGCTCGCAAGAAAGACATGGTTTTCGATGAAGTCTTCAAGAAAAGTATCGACGATTTTCTACCCTTCAAGAACGAAGCCTTGTCGATTTTTTCGGCAATCGCCGCCTACTCTCAGAATTTACAATACGCTGACGATATACATTTTTTCTTGGAAATTGTTTACAAATACACTCAACGCCCTGGGCACATCAGCCAGCATTACGAAAGCGACTTCGACAACTTCAGATTCATCGTACACGAATTATTTTTGAGCATCTTCGCGATCTTCATCAAAAGCGGAAGGTTTGACTTAGCGGGAGAGTTGGTCAATCGACCATATTACCTGCCCAACTCCGCCCATTTTCAAAAAGAGCCGATGATGGATTTTTCGGCTTTCCTGGAGAATATTCGGTCTTTCGATGAAAGAAAGCGGCGACTTGAATCCGACAGAATCTCATTGCACGCAGACGAACTGGTAGCGCGAGTTGCAGCTTCGAACTTGAGCCCCGATGACATTTATCAAGCCGATATTGTTCTTTTCTTGCGAGCCCAAATCAAGGGTGGATTTTGGTATCCCGAGACTTGCATCTATGTCGGACGAAGAATGCGTCCGCTTGAAATTTTCGCACGCTCCATTTCACGAGCATATTTTGAAAAAATAAGACACCTACTTGGTGTAGCAGACTTGGCTGAACTGAAAGCCAAAATTGGCTCTCTCGCCAACAGTCACTCCAAGCTGGGGGCAGGTTTCCATACGGTAGACATCGCAGCCGTGACCGGCACAAGCCTTTTGGGAAGCCAGTCTTGAAAATCGCCTCCGGTGCGCCCGCCTGGGTTCCGGCAGTGGACTTGGTGATACCGTGTGCCCTGCTTATCGAGGCGGCGGCACCAAATACCTTGGCGCTCAATACAGTCGGAATTTCGAGCTGCTTGAGCGACTCGACGGCGCCACCAAGCCGTTTCGACCTTTCAGGCTTCGTTTGACCACCGTTTCAAGTATCGCCCGAAGAACGACCACGTTGTGATCCGACCGTACACAGGAAAAAAATCATCACCCCCAAACGGGGGTGATGATTTCCGCGCCGACGGCTTATGGTAATGGGCGGGAAACACCCATCACGACGTAGTCTGTCTCGCCGTTCAGCACAGGTGTTGAGGTCCCTTGCTTGGTGCTGACGATCAGATAGACATACGTGGTGACTTCGCCGACGGCGTACTTGTAGACCTTGCCACGAATCACCGCGCCGTTTTCCGCATCAACACGACCATTGCTGGTCAGCGCCTGAGCAAAATTCAAGTCGGGCTCATTGCTGTTTCCCGATGCGGTTTCAGTGAAGATGAACGCGCCATCTGCACGGATTTCCGAAGTGCCATAGGAAGCACAGTCTTCGTATTCCAAAAACTTCTTGTCGAACAGCTCAGTAGCATCGGTGACCTCTGTCAGTTCCGAGGACACGTACACATATTGACTGGCCATCTTGGGATTCATGCCCCCCTTGTTGGCCGTGCACAGTTGGCCAATCCGATTGCCCAGGAGCGACACATACCCGTTAAACGGACTGCCGGCACTCAGCGCACTCAGATTGCCCTCGGCATCGATACTGGCCTTCGCCGTGTAGCTACCTCGGTTCAGGTCGGGAATCGAAATGCCGAAGGTGTCATCCAGATTTTTGGAAGTGCCCATCTTGATCGCGGTCAAGTTCGGCGTGGTGTACGCCGTCAACGAGAACGCCTCTTTCGTCAGCGCCGTGCCGGATGCGGCCGCCTTGCCTGCATCAGCTTGCGTGACCCCCGCGGTCGTCAGAGCAACGCCATAGACCTCGAGAAGGCCGTCGACTGCATCACCCTTAGTGGCATTGAAGCCGGTGGTGATCGGGTCAAACCCATCAAGCAGGCTCAGCCTGCCCGGCAAAGTCGCGATGGCCGACTTGACCTTGCCGAGCGCATCCGAGAGCCCTGCCGGCGTGATCACGCCACTCAGTACGCCATTGGTGACACTGGCAAACCAAGCTCCGGGTTCTTGCCCGCTCAGAGCGGCCACGATCAGGTCGGTCAGTGGCGTGATGTTGGAAACACCAGGACCGCTGGCGATCGAATACAGCGACGTCGTGCGTTCGACGCCGCCGGCCGTGCCGCCGGACACCTGGATGACACAAGGGTAGTCGCTGTTGCGGGCGGACGTCTGCCAGGTCCCGGTGTTTTCCGTGACCGCCGTCATGGTGGTGCCGGAAGCGCACTTCATGGTGACCTGACCACCGACGATGGGAAGGCCGACAGCGGCGGTACCGCTGGATGTCACGGCGGGTTCTGGATTGGTCGTGGGAGGAATGGCCCCAATCGGGAAACCGACACCACCGCCAGATCCACCACCGCCGCCACCGCACGCGGCCAGGGCCGAAATCACGGCAGACGCTGCTGTCATTCGAATAGTGTTCTTGAGATTTTTCATTGATTGATGTTTTTCCAAATTGACTCCGGACATAGCCGGGGTCGAAAAGATGCAGGAGCAGTGCACTGCGCACGCTCCTGACATGACGATGCCGGCCTATCGGCCAAAGGAATAGGTGAACGTGCCCTGGTTGGTAGTCACGGAGACTTCCTTCACGCTGCACGAGTAGGCAAAGAGCTTGACGGCGTTGCCGAACTTGAACGTCAACGGCAAGGGGTCGATGCCACCCAACTTGCTCTTGCAGTTGCCTCGGTTCACCTCGAATCCCGTAAGGACGACCTCACCGGCTACGGATTCGAGTTGAACGACGGAGACGCCTTGGATGACTTGGACGGAGGCTTCAAAAGGGGGATCGCCCGCGTGGCAGGCGGTCGCCATGATGGCGATGATGGCGCCGGCCAAGGCCAACAGCCGCAATGGGTGTTTCAACGTTTTCTCCTTGGTAAAAATGTTGTCGGATGTAACCAACATGATACGTCGTTTTAGGGTGATAACCAACCTTTTGAGTCCTTCCTCTTGGCAAGGTGATGCCCAACCATTCCCGTTGGAAATGGAGGGCGTATGCCGCAAGAGGAAGAGAAGCGATTGGCCACTGCCGTAGGCCGGGCCATCGCGAAGCGACGTAACGCCAGTGAGCTCACGCAAGAACGGGTAGCCGAGCGCCTAGGGATCGGCGTGGAAGCGATGTCACGCATCGAGCGCGGTCTTGTGCTGCCCACCGTGCTGCGGCTGAGCGAGTTGGCCGAGATCTTCGAATGCAACATCGCCGAGTTGCTGACAGAAACCAGTTCCCGTGCGACTGACCAAGCGAGCCACTTGGCGCGGCTGCTGTCCAAGCTCGGCAGCACGGATCGGACGATGGTGGTGGGCATCGTCGAGACGTTGGCCGACCGGCTGGAGCAACGCCGCCTCTGATACGACGCCAGCACGCAGCCATCGTGCTCTAACCGGTGGGTGAGTCACCTGCTCGCCTCAGGTGTCCATCCGCCAACATGATCGTGGTGGTTTCCCGATCGGCCTCGGTCACGACCCAGATCACAACGTTGTCGGCGATGACATAGCGGGATAGCACACGCAGGCCCAGCAATAAGGCCAACTCGTTTTGCAGTGCGTCCTGCTCGGGGACATCGCCCCAATTGCCATGCAGATGGCGGGCGAGCAAGAGGACGCCTTCGGTTTCGGTTCTATCCAGGGCGGCCGAGGCGGCATCGGTGATGAACACCTTGCCGAGATGAAGACGCGGCACAGAACGTTCGGGTCCGACTGTGGAATGCGGCATGAGAAATCTCCAAAAGAAAGCCCGACCAGCCAAAGGCTGCCGGGCGGGGGATTGATGAGAAAAGGCAGCCCGTGTGCGCCGCGTAAGACGCAGGTGCCAGATAGCGAGCGCCTTGGGGGTCTCTGATGTGTTGAAGGAAAGACCTACCCGTGATGGCTAGAGGTCAGGTGACCCTCCCGGCCTGCCGAAGCTGTGGCCGCACGCCTGGCACTCGTAGTTGTCGAGCACATTGGTGTCGATGGCTTCGCCAACCGCGGCCCCGGCGGCGCAGCCGGCCGCACCACCGAACAAGGCCCCCATGAGGGCGCCAGCCAACCCTCCAAGGAGGGAACCTGCGGGGCCGGCGACCAAGCCAAGGGCGGCACCGGCTTCGGCGCCCCCGAGTGCCGCAGCAGCACTACCGGCAGCCCCAGCGGCAGTGCCTACCGTGCTGCCTATCTTGCGGGCGTAGTTGTGGGCGGTGATCTCGGTAGAGTTGCATCGGGGGCAAGCAGAAGGGTGAGTCATATCGGTCTGATGTAGGTGTTGAGTGACTGGGGGTACCTCGATGCACAGGGCGCTCGTCAAAATGGGTCTCTTCTTGGTGGCCGATCCAGGTACATCGCGCCATTGACGCTCGCTCGGTGAACCTCCTCCTCGAGCGCACGATGAATTTGGTCCAACCGATGGGGATCGCCCTGCTTACGAGCCAGACCGGCGCAGTCCACGCGCCGAAAGAAGGCTTCGTCAAGCTCGAGCAAAGCGCCCTGCTCTTCGGCGGACATGACCTTGCGCACGGTTGTCATGAGCGCACCTCCTTGAAGAAGATCCCCTCGACACGCTTGGCGCCGCTGCCATGGGCTGGGAAGCCCACGACGGCAGCGCGATCACGTTGCTGGCAGATGCCGCAATTCAAGCAATCGGAATTGCCGGTGCTCGCAGGGCACACGATCACCTGACGCCCTGCCGGCGTCCGAGTCGGTTTGATGACGCCCTGCGGCAGCACCACGACCACCGGCGCGATGCCAAGGTCGACATACGCGTCGGCCTGCGTCAGGGTCTCGGCACTGAGGTTGACCGTGAAACCCAGCCGGTTGGCGTTGAGGATCGCCGCCTGGTTGGCGGGTGTCGGCGGGTAGTGGGTGTACGTGAATCCACGCCGCCCCCTGTTGGCCATGGCCAGCCGCGTGAGCATTCGGGCATCGATGACACCGGGCGCTTCGGGCGTCAAGTCACCCGCTTGGTTGTGGCGCCACAGGGCACGGCGCCGCAAGGTGGCGATCTCCCGGAGCAACTCGTCGAAGGTGCAACCTCGTCGCCCCTCGGACACGTGACGCCAATGAATGGCCAAGGGACCGCTTTCGGCATAGCAGCCACTGCCCTTGAAGCTGCAACTCGGCGGGCACGAGTTCGCACTCGTCGTCGTCACCGGGATCGGCCCTGTCTTGTAGTTGCGACTGACGCGCACCAGGTGATAGGTGCAGGCGTCATCTTCGACGTGCGCACTGGGAGAGTGATGCCGTCGCTTTTGCGACGAACGCGTTAGGTTCGGGCGAGCCTGTACCCGCGCCATGATCGAGATGGACAAAGTTGATCCTCTATGTTGTGAGCGCAGCCGTTGACGGCGACGCCATGAAGTGCCGGCCCCAAAGGGCGAGCCAGACCCACGCGCACGTCCACCACGCTCCAGGCCAGAGAGGCCGGGGCGTGGTGGGTGCGTGTGTGGGGATGAAGGCGGACCGGGAGGTCCGATGCGGGGCGCGGGGCCCTCTTTCTTTTTGTGTGTGCAGCTGCGGCGAGTCAGCTGCCGCAGCGAGTCAACGCTCGTGCGTGGGCGACTCTGCGGGTGGTCGGCCTGCGTCGTTGCGGCCAAGCCTTCTGGCCAGCTTGTCCCGGACCTCGACGGCACAGCCATGCCAGGCATGGCCGCTGACCATGGGTGTGTCCAGTGTCTCGGGTTCCATTGCAGCCACGCGCCTGGCGTACTGCTCCAGCGCCTGCATCACGAACGCCTGGATGAGCGCGCCATGGGCGCTGAACTCCATCAGCTCGGTGACGAATTCAACGTTGGTCGACGGCATGCTCGCCCACCTCATTC
Organism: Variovorax sp. V118; assembly: GCF_041154445.1. GTDB lineage: Bacteria > Pseudomonadota > Gammaproteobacteria > Burkholderiales > Burkholderiaceae_C > Variovorax > Variovorax boronicumulans. Next base: position 4,749,266 of record NZ_AP028663.1, read on the forward strand.
ACCTCATTCACCTCACAGACCTCACATGTCGACTGCAGGATCTCGAAGCCGGCATCGGCAATGAGACCCGGATCGAGCAACATGACCAGGTCATCCGAGATGCCAGAGCGCATCGACGTCCACACCTCATCGTCCAGGCCCTCCTCGCGTGCTCGGCGTTGCGCAGAGCGGCGCAATGCATCCTCATCGAAGACGGCAAGCTCGATGCTGAAGACAACCACTGTACGGGGCATGGATGCCGTGCCACTCATGCGCCCTCCCCGGTGTCGATGGGCGCGATCTCCGCGCCGAACGCCAACGCCGCGTTGTCAGAGCTGGGAGGCCCGTTCTGTCGAATCCACCAATCGGGCGGGCTGTACGGCACGGTCATCACGCCCAAATAGCCGCCTTGCGAAGCGTAGCCCACCACCTTGGCGCGGCCGATGCCGTTGATGCGGATGATCACGTCTTCGCCAATCGAGGGAACCTCGAAGTCGGCAGACCACTTGAATACGTCTTGGGCGAAGGGGTCGCGGGTATGGGGCGGCACTGTGGCGTGCCGTCGGAATCTGGTTTTCATGGATGTTTCTCTTGTGAATGTTTTTCTTGTGACGGCAACACCGTCGCGCTGCCGAGTTGTCTGGATTTCAGACGGAAGGCGAAGCCGTCGCTTTCGCGTGCGACCTCCCATCCGCGACGCCCGAGGCTGCGACGCAGCACGTAGGTCTGGTAGCCGTAAGAGATGCGTGCACCCTGGCGAATGGCTGCACGCTTGGCAGTTCGAGCGATGTGAAAGGCACGAACCTTCTCGCGCCACGCCCCGGCATAGGGCCCCACGGGGGGATCCGCCTGTGTCAGGAATGACAGGGGACAGTCGTAGTAGCAAGGCCCACAGGTCTCGTCCAAGCACTTGACGGCCGCTTCGCCGTTCTTGCAGTCGATGAGCGTCAGGCCGATCCACTTGCGCCCGGCGCGCTCGCCACTACGGACCTGGGCCAAGAACCACAGCCGATTGCCGATCACGCGATGTGCAAGCACCGTGGAAGAAGCGCCAACGCTGACCAGTTCATCGTGAACGGCCTGGTCCTTGGTGGCGCGGTAGACGATGGTCCCCATGTCAACGGCCTGGCGCGAAGGATGGCGCTCGCCCAAACCAAGTGGCAGCCATCGAAGAGACCAGCAGAAGAAGAATGTCGAAAAGGAAAAGCAGGAGGTGGTGCATTGGGTAGACGTAAAAAAACCGCACGAAGCGGGTTGGGTTGATGTTGAGAGTCGTTTGAAGTGAAAGGCTGCAAGGGACTGTCATGGAGCCTGCGTAGCTTCTGGACGGAACGCAGCATCGCTATCACGCCCAGACACCCACAGCCAACCCATGACGAAAGCCCCCGCCTCGCTCTCGCAGACCAACGAGGCGTTCGCGTCGATCTGGATGTCGTCGTCCTGGTAGAGGTCGATGGCGCGTTCGATCAGTTCTGCATGACGCACCCTGTCTTCGGCGTTGCCCTGCAAGTGCCGGTCCAACGCATTCACGGCCTCGGCAAGATCGCCATGCTCCCAATGCGCCACGACCCCGCGGGCCAGGCGTTCAAGCAGGTGCATGGCATGCCTCAACACCGTGGACATAGGCCTCGATGCGTGCGTACTCTGCTGGAGACGATGCCTTGAGGATGTCGATCACCTTCAAGTGCAGTGGCGTGGCCCGGGTCCAGACCCTCAGCCAGGCGGCCGCATCGTCGGGCAGCACACCGTCGCCCTCGTCAGGGCTGTCGATGCGCTCGAGCCGAAGCTCGAGGGTTTCGTGCGAGTGCATGAAAAGCGACCAACCCTCGGCACAGGCCTCGGCGTTCTCTTCAGCGCTGAGCAAGGAGTCGCCGTCTTCCGACTCCAACTCCGACTCCCGCGGCAAGGCGTCGTTGTACTCACGCGCCGAAGCAACGATCTCGCGCATCGCCTGCGGCCCCATCGCATCGGCGGCCTCGCGTTGCGCATCGTCGATCTCGCTGCGCTCCACGGTGCCACCGCCGCCGTTGGCGATGTCGGCGATCTCGTAGGCACGCGCCACGCTGTGCGCGCAGTGAATGGCCCTTTGCAGCTGATGCCCGGTGTACACATTGCCTCCCAGCAGGTACTCGCCATCGGGATCGATAGAGATGGAAGTCACGCAAGGGGATGCTGAGCGGTTCAAGGCCATGGGAAGACCTCGAACTCCAGAACAGCTGGCAGCACCAAGTTGCCTGGGGCGACTTCCAGGGCCTCGCATTGATATGTCTGCGCCAGTCGCAGCAGCCGGCGCAATGCATGCCACCCCAGCACCTGGGCCGCGGCGATGTTGTCGGCCGTGACATCGGCACGCCAGCTGAAGTCGTCGAGCTCGACAATTTGCAGGCCGGCACGATGCAATGACGAAGATTCGTCGTACTCGCTGGCTTGGAACTCGGTCCGGAGTTGATTCGCGATCTCCCATGGAAGATGGTGCGCACTGACGCGCAGCGTTCGGCCGATGCAGCGATGAAGGCCTACTGACTGCAACGCAGAAGGCCCGGGGCCCCATGGGGCGGAAAGGGTTGATTCGTTGTTCATTTCGATTCGGATTGTTCAAATGAGAGAAAGAAAGAGGAGGAGAAAGGAGTGGGCAAGAGGAAAGGTCGGCACGCCATCAGCGCTGGAGTGCGATGCCCCAAGGTCGCGTCAGGACACCTGTCAAGAATCGCTCGCCGACGCGGCACAATCTGCGCATGACAACAAAGCAGGAACTGCCCGACGAGGCATTGAGTGCAATGGCCATCGAGTGGCGCAGGAAGGCCCTGACGGGAGACCTTCACGCACGCGGCATCGCTCACGAATTCGAGACAGAGTTGCGCCGGCGCGCCGGGGCACCATTCACGAACTACGACACCCTGGATCTGCGCCCCCTGGAGATGAGATCAGCGCCACGCCGGTGGTGGACGTTCTGGCGGGAACACCAATAGGATGGCAGGGCATGCGCGCCAGACCGCGGCCAAGTTCGACGCATCACTGCATCGGGACATCCTCATCTCGCGCAGGCGGCGCCCGGTCGGACTCGACTGCGCGCCAAAACACGCGCTCCTGTTTGATGAGCCGTGAAATCTCGGCCTCTTCGCGTTCGATGCGATAGATCTGCAGGTCCCGACCACCCAGCAACACGACGACATCGGCGGCGTATTGGCCGGTGACGGCAAGCAAGTGCATGACCCGAAGCCGTATGTAGTCGGGGACACCGTTCGCCCACAAGGGTGCGACGTCCATGCCGATACACAGGCACTCAAGAAGCTGGACATCGGGTGCGTCCATGACCTCGCGCGTGGCGGTGGCGAGCATCCACGGGTGCTTTGGATGCCGCAGCGTGGCGTTGATTTGCCGGACCTTGCGTCCGGTCCTGTGGGTGTAGTGCGCGGCCACGATCGGCTCGAGCAAACGGCCCCAATACCCGAGGCTGTCGTCCTGGAGCTGCACTGGATGCAACAAGTCCTGCCGACCCGTCTTCTCCATCCAGAGGCGGATCTGGGATTTGAAGGGATCCTGGCCGAGGACAGCGGCGGCCTCGCGGTTTCCGATACCGGCTTCTGGGAGTTGGAGTCTGTCGAGTTGGCTATCAACGATCGCCGTTGGTTCAGTCCCCCTCGACGTTGAGACCAAGTGCAGCGTCGCGCACTTTGTGGTGGCACGGCTCGTAGTTCGCAAACGTTCAGCACGTGTGTACATCTTGTTTTCCTTGAAATGAGTGCCCATAGCCAAAAGCCCCGTCCTCCTGATGGAGGGACGGGGCTTCTGGGGAAGGGATGTGTTGGTGAGGTGGTAGCGAGGTTGGCTGTCTCCCTCAAGTAGTGAGCGCAAGCGCGCGGTCCAGCGCGCGCTGTTTCAGTGCGGCATCCTGAGCGAACCAAGCACTGTCGAGACGGTACTCGCGGCTGCGGGCACGCCGCTCGTGATCGACGTACTCGGTCATTGCACTCAGCAGGCCCCAGGCCGTGCCGCGAGCGGCCGCGAGCTCGGCGCCACGGCCCCGCCCCTCGTAGAGCTCCAGAACCTTCCGCGCCGCCAACGTGCGCGGCACGGATTGCGTATCGGTCTTGGACACATTCGGCTGTCGCCGGCGTCGGCCATAGTTTCGATGGGGTGTGCCATGAAGGAATTTCCTTTTCAAGATTGGGTGAGACGTGGTCACTCGTCTGGTGACGCCAGACGGCACAAAGCCCAGCGCGGCGGGAACCGGGCTGGGCTTTGTGGGCAAGGATGAACTTTCTACTGTCTATCCGGTGTAGTCATATGTGGCTGAAAAATTCTGGAATCCCAAGAACCATCGGCGATTGCAACGCATCCGCACACGCACCAAGCGCGCCAAGCTAGAGGTTCTGCATCTGCAGCGTCCGACGAGACCTTGATCGAGTAAGTTTCTCCCGAAATCACCACGATTTTTCTGATTTGAATCACTTCCATCGAGCGACTGGCTCAGCGCAATGCGTAAACTGAAGCCGGCGCACACTCACGCTGCCGAACCCTCTTCAACCATTCCCATTGAAAGAACTCCTGTTTTGAACAAGACCGATCTCATCGCTGCCATCGCCGCGGACACCGAATTCAGCAAGACCGATGCCGCTCGAGCACTCGAGTCCGTCATTGAGAATCTCTCGCGCGCGCTGGCACGCGGTGATACCGTGCAGTTGATCGGCTTTGGCACATTCACGGTATCCAGTCGTCCCGAACGCTCAGGCCGGAACCCATCAACTGGTGAGCCGATGACCATCAAAGCCAGCAAATCGCCCAAGTTCTCCGCCGGCAAAGCCCTGAAGGATGCTGTCAATACGGTCATTTGAGGCGCCTCGTTGACCTGGGCATGAGCCGAATCAGATTGAATCCGAAGTGACAGTCCCAGTTTGATCGATGTTCGGCTGAGCCGGTTCGTACATCGCGATCACTGACCCCATTAACCGTCGCTTTTCGCAGCACTTCCACATCCGGCTTCGCATCGGCCAGCCCCTTGCGAAGCCGGCTGTTCTCAGCTTCCAGTTCTGCCACTGGGCGACGAAGTGGCTGTGCAGAGTTCGTCTCGGGCACCGGCGGCAAGTCCACCGGCCTGCGCTTTCCAAGCCTTCGCGCAGCCTCATGATCGCCCACCGAATCGCACAGCCTGATCGCTTCGATCTTGAACTCGTCCGTGTATTGCCGCTTGGACACATTGCCGTCTCTCATTTCGTTTCTCCGTACTTCAGAAGTTATCAACTTCTTGCTGCACGTGAAATCGAGGCACGGTCACAAGGACGATTGACGATGCCCGCGTCGATGCCGTGATCGCCAAGACGCAGGAGAGCGTGCCACGCGGCGCGACGCACTGGAGCACCTGCACCATGGCCAGCCAGCGCAGCCGGGCTTTCGCAGACAGCCGCCTCACGCATCTGGCGCGCCTTCGGCTTGCAGCCGCACCGTCAAGAGACATTCAAACTGTCCACCGATCCGATCGTCCGTATTGAGACCAAGAAACCCGCATGCCACGCTCAATCAACCCTTCTGTTCTGTAGTGGCGCGTTTACAGCGCGGCCTATACAGATCAGGGACTTGGCGGAGTTGGCGTCGAACTCGGGGGGCAGGTCAAGTCATGCAAGGACAGCTTCTGGTACAGCGCCGCGCGCGAGATGCCGAGCGCACGCGCTGCGGCGACCTTGCTGCCGCCGTGGGTTTTCAGTGCGGCGGCGATCGCCAGGCGTTCGGCGGCCAGCACGGCTTCGGCCAGCGGCCGCACAACCGTGTTGGCCTCTGGCTCAGCCGGAGCCCGCTCGATGGCCGGCTTCTGCTCGGGCAGCACGGCAGCGACATGCGCGGCCTCTAGGTGTGGTGTATCGCTCTGTAGCAGAGCGCGTTCCAGCGTGTTGCGCAGTTCGCGCACATTGCCCGGCCAGTCGTATCGCTCTAGCAGGGCCAGGGCTTCTGCATCAATGTCTATGGTCTGTCCCACCCTGGCACCGATGTCTTCCAGCAGACGCTCCACCAGCAGCGGAAGGTCGTCCAGCCGCTCGCGCAGCGGCGGCAGCTTGAGCGCCAGGACGGCTAGGCGGTAGTACAAGTCAGCGCGGAAGTGGCCCTCAGCAACGCGCTGGCCCAGGTCCAAGCTGCTCGCCGCGATCACCCGAACGTCCAGCCGCAGCAAGCGGTTGGCGCCCAGCGGCTCGATCTCCTGCTCCTGCAGCACGCGCAGCAGCTTGGGCTGCAGGGCCATGGGCATGTCGCCGACTTCGTCCAGGAACAGCGTGCCGCCGTCAGCCAACTTGAACTTGCCATCGCGGCCGCGGCGATCGGCACCGGTGTAGGCGCCGGGAGCCACACCGAACAGCTCTGCCTCCAGCAGCGACTCGGGAATAGCTGCAGCATTAATGCTAACGAAGGGCCGCGCAGCGCGTGGGGACACATGGTGAATGGCATGGGCCAGCAGTTCCTTGCCAGTGCCAGTCTCGCCGTACAGCAGCACGTTGGCGTCGAGTTGGGCCGCGCGGCGGGCCTGGCGCTTGATCTCGTTGGCCGCGGGCGAGACACCCAGGAACGACGCCAGGCTGTAGCGCGCGCGCCGATTTTCGGCCAGCTCACGTTCAGCGGCTTGCAGCCGCGCCTGCAACTGCTGCATCTTGGCCATGACAGGCTTGAGCCCTTCGACCCGCTCGTACAGCACAAAGCCAATGGCACCGACCAGCGTGCCGCCCTCGTCGCGCAGCGGCAGACGCGTGACCACCACGTGCTCCTCGCCCAGCCGCATGATGTCCACCACGATGGGCTTGCCGCTGCGTGCGACTTCGCGCAGTGCGCTGTCGGGGATGATGTCTTCGATGGGCTGGCCCAAGGCCAGGCTGGGATGGGACAGGCCGACCCGACGCGCGTACTTGTCGTTGATCCAGGCCACGCGCGCGTCCATGTCGACCGCCACCGCGCCTTCGCACAGGTCTTCCAGGCGGGCGAATAGCGAGCGCATGGCCAGCGCGCGGATCGATCCGGCGCTATGGCCCAACACGCTATTGGGCCAGGCCTCGGTTTGCACCAATGTACTCATTGCGTTCTCCGGCTCTTGTCTTCTCGTTGTTGTCGGGGCGGGTCGGATAGCACCTTTACCCCATGTCTTGGGCACTGTACATCCGACTCCAGTAGTGTCCAGTTTCATGGACATTGCTGCGCCGCAGGTCGCCCGCAGTGGCCGCAATTACCCAGGTTAACCCTTGATTTTGGAGTGACTGACCAAGATTTGAGCCCTGGCACGGTCTTCGCAGAAGTAAGGGCATTCGCCCCCTGTAGGAGACAAGACTCATGCTTGGCATCGCTGGTATTTTTGCGTCTTTGGCGCTGCTTATCTTCTTGGCCCATCGCGGCTGGAACGTCATCTTCATTTCCCCCATCTGCGCGGCCGTGGCGATCGCCTTCAACCTGGGCGACCTGCCGTTCTTTGCCAGCTACACGCAGATCTTCATGCCCGCGCTGGGCAGCTACTTCGCAACCTACTTCCCGCTGTTCCTGCTGGGCGCTGTGTTCGGCAAGCTGATGGACGAGTCGGGCGCGGCGCGCGCCATCGCCCACCAGATCGTGCGTTGGGTCGGCGGCGAGCGCGCCATCCTCGCCGTGGTCCTGGCCTGCGCGCTGCTGACCTATGGCGGCGTGTCGCTGTTCGTGGTGGCCTTCTCGGTCTACCCGATCGCGGCCTCGCTGTTCCGCGAGGCACAGATCCCTAAGCGGCTGATCCCGGCCGCTATCGGCCTGGGTAGCTTCACCTTCACCATGGTGGCGCTGCCGGGCACCCCGGCCATCCAGAACGCAATCCCGATTCCGTTCTTCAAGACCACCATCTACGCAGCGCCCGGCATGGGTCTGGTGGCGGCCATGTTCATGTTCGCCACCGGCATGCTGTGGCTGTCGCGGCGCACGGCCGCCGCACGCAAGGCGGGCGAAGGCTATGGTGAGCACAAGGAGGAGTTCGCGGCGGTGGACAACTCCAACTTACCCTCATTTTTCCTGGCGCTGCTGCCCATTCTGATGGTGATTTGCCTGAACTTCCTGCTCTCCAAGTACGTGATCCCGGCCTTAGACCACAGCGAGCTGGCCACGGCCAAGTTCAAGAACATCGACCTCAAGAAGGTGCTGGCCATCTGGGCCATCATCGGCGCCATGCTGGCCGCCATCGTGGTGTTGGCCGTGACCAACCGCAAACGCATCGTCGACCTGCAGGGCGCCATCAACAAGGGTACGTTGGGCTCGCTGCTGCCCATGACCAACACTGCGTCCGAGGTGGGCTACGGTGCCGTGATCGCCGCGCTGGCGGCTTTTGCTGTGGTGCGCGAGGGACTGCGCTCGGTGGCGTCCGACCCTGTGATCTCACTGTGGCTGGTGGTCACCGTGCTGGCCGGCATGACCGGCTCGGCCTCGGGCGGCATGAGCCTGGCACTGGGCGCCATGGGCGAGTACTACGTCAACGCGGCGCAGGCCGCGGGCATCAACCCGGAGATCATGCACCGCATCGCCGCCATGGGCTCGGCGGCCATGGACATCCTGCCGCACAACGGCGCGGTGATCACGCTGCTGGCCATCTGCGGGCTGACGCACCGCCAGTCCTACTTCGACCTGTTCGTGGTAGGTAGCCTGACGGCGTTCGCAGCCAGCATCCTGGTACTGGGTCTGTACCTTACCGTGGGGGTGTTCTGACCATGGCGCGCCTGTTCCTCACGCTGTGCATCGCGGCAGCGCTGCTGGCTGGCCGCGCCCAAGCCCAGGCTCTAGCTCTGGCCCCTGCACAGGAGCTGCGCCTGCTGGCGGCCGAGCTGCCCCCCTATACCTACCAGGTGCCATCGGCCTCGGTCTCGGCCTACCCCGGGCCCGGGCGCGGCGTACTGCACGCGCTGGTTCAGGAGCTGGCAGCCCGCGTCGGCCATTCGGGCCGCATTGAATACATGCCCTGGTTCCGTGCGCAGGAGATTGCGCGCCAGGGGCCGCGCGTCGGCATCCTGGCGCTAACACGCTCGCCTGAGCGCGAGCCGCACTACCGCTGGATGGTGGAGTTGATGACCGACGATTTGGTGTTGGTGGGCTCGCCCGGTGTGGACGTATCGGACCTGGCACGCGTCAAGGACCAGCCGGTCGGCGTGCTCGAATTCTCCAGTGCCGAGGCGCTGGCGCGTTCGCTGAACTTCAGCAAGCTCTCACCACAGCGCGAGGAATGGATGAACGCCAAACGCATGAAGGACCGGCGCATCGACGCCTGGATCGCGCCACGCGCCATGGTCGTGCACGCCGTGCGCGAGGTGCGCGGCAACCTGGACCTGCTGCAGTTCGGCCAGGTGATCCGGCCTTCGAGGCTGTACCTGGCCAGCTCGCGCGACTACTCGCAGGACGAGGCCGCGCAGTGGCAGGCGGCCTGGGCCGCCATGCAGGCCGATGGCACAGCCGCGCGCATCGTGCGCGAGCAGATGCAGACCGAGGTGGACCCGGTCGAAGACCACAAGCGCCGCATCCGCGAAGAGCCGTTCAACTGACATTCGGCACCGCCAAAGAACAAGAGGAGACAAGCATGCATGACCCGGCACAGGGCGCGGCCGCCGCGCAACGCAGCAAGATCGTCACCGCCGCGCAGGCCGTGCGCCTGATCCGTGACGGCGACACGGTGGCCACCGGCGGCTTCGTCGGCATCGGCTTCGCCGAGGAGATCGCTATCGCGCTCGAGGAGCTGTTCCTTGCGTCGGAGGACGAGCATCCCCAGGCCCACGGAAAACCGCGCAACCTCACGTTGGTCTACGCGGCCGGACAAGGCGATGGCAAGCACAAGGGCCTGAACCATCTGGCGCACGAAGGCCTGGTCAAGCGCGTGGTCGGCGGGCACTGGGGCCTGGTGCCAGGCCTGCAGCAGCTGGCTGTGTCCAACCGCATCGAGGCCTACAACCTGCCGCAGGGTGTGATCTCGCACCTCTTCCGCGACATCGCCGGCGGCAAGCCCGGCCACCTGTCCAGCGTGGGCCTCGGGACCTTCGTCGACCCGCGCCACGGCGGCGGCAAGCTCAACGCGAAGACCACGCAGGACATCGTTCGGCTGATGCCCATCGATGGTCGCGACTACCTGTTCTACCAAGCCTTCCCCATCGACGTGGGCATCATCCGCGGCACCACGGCCGACCCGGACGGCAACATCACCATGGAGAAGGAAGCGCTGACGCTGGAGGCGCTGGCCATCGCCATGGCCGTGCGCAACTCTGGCGGCACGGTCATCGTGCAGGTTGAGCGCCTGGCCGAGCGCCATGCGCTGCCGGCGCGGCAGGTCAAGATCCCCGGCGTGCTTGTGGACTGTGTCGTAGTGGCCAAGCCCGAGAACCACTGGCAGACCTTCGCCGAGCCCTACAGCCCGGCCTTCAGCGGCGAGCTGCGCGTGCCGCTGGCCGGCACCGCACCCATGGCCATGGGCTCGCGCAAGACCATCGCGCGGCGTGCGGCCATGGAGCTGCATGCCAACAGCGTGGTGAACCTGGGCATCGGCATGCCGGAGGGCATCGCCGAAGTGGCGAGCGAGGAGAAGGTGATCGACCTGCTGACCCTGACGGCCGAGCCCGGCGTGATCGGCGGCGTGCCAGCCGGCGGCCTGAACTTCGGCGCCGCCGTCAATACGCAGGCCATCATTGACCAGCCCTACCAGTTCGACTTCTACGACGGTGGCGGCTTGGACATCGCCTTCCTGGGCCTAGCCCAGGCCGACCGCGAAGGCAACCTCAACGTCAGCAAGTTCGGCCCCAAGCTGGCCGGTGCGGGCGGCTTCATCAACATCAGCCAGAACGCCAAGCGGGTGGTGTTCGTGGGCAGCTTCATGGCCGGCAACACGAAGAAGTTCGTGCACCAGGTCGAGCACCGCACCTTCAGCGGTCGCATCGCGGTGCAGCGCGGCCAGCGCGTGCTGTACGTGACCGAGCGCTGCGTGTTCCGCCTGTGCGCCGATGGGCTAGAGCTAGTCGAGATCGCGCCCGGCGTGGATCTGCAGCGGGACATCCTGGAATGCATGGACTTCGTGCCCGTGATGCACGCGCCCCCGATGCCGATGGATGCACGCATCTTCGCTACCGCAGCCATGGGGCTGCGCGAGGACATGCTCGGCGTGCCGCTGGAGCAGCGCTTTGCCTACGACGCGAGCAAGAACCTGCTGTTCGTGAACTTCGAAGGGCACACCGTACGCTGCATGGCCGATGTCCAGGCCATTCGCGAGCAGGTGGTCCGGCGCGTCGGGCCGTTGGGCCACCGGGTGGACGTGGTTGTCAACTACGACCACTCCACCATCCTGCCGGACGTGCTGGACGCCTACTCGGAGATGGTGCGCAGTCTGGTCGAGCAGTACTACCGCAGCGTAGCGCGCTACACCACCAGCGGTTTTCTGCGCATGAAGCTGGGCGATGCCTTAAAGCAACGTGGCGTCGCACCGCACATTGTTGAAAACGCAGCGCAGGCGCGCGCGACCATGGTGGATCAAAACTGAGCTGTGCAAGGCAAGGCCGCGTTGGCTCGCCACGCAAGAAAATTCGTGCTCGCAGCGGCTGCGCGAACTGGGCTTGCCTGCACGCTGTTCGGGCACGTATCCATCGAAATCTGGCGTCGCGAATCGCTGCGTGGCCGCCGCCTTTTTCGCGGCCAGGTTGAAGCCGATCGCCGGTTCAGTCGATCGCGTCGAAAGAGCGCGCAGGCCTTGCCGGGGCCATCAGGAAATCTGAATCGTCAGCTTGACCTGCGCCGTTCCTATCGGAACACTACTGGGCAGTCCAGCCGCCATCCATGGCAAGGCTGATGCCGGTCATGTTGTTGCCCGCATCGCTCGCGAGAAACAGCACGGCGGCAACAATCTTCTCGGGGGTAGTGAACCGTCCGCCGGGCTCCTTCCCAGTCAGCAGCGTTGCCGTTGCATCTTGATAGGACAGACTCTTGCGCTCCATGTACTTCTGGATCTGAGTTTCGACCAGCGCCGTCTTCACCCACCCTGGGCAGGTCGCGTTGCAGGTGAGGTCCGATTTGGCATTCTCGAGCGCAATGGTCTTCGTCAAACCCACCACTCCGTGCTTCGCGGCGACATATGCGGCCTTCTCCGCGGATGCCACCAGTCCGTGCGCTGACGCGATGTTGATGATCCGCCCATGCTGGCGTTTCTGCATTCCTGGTAGCACCGCTGCACTGGTGTGGAACACCGAGGGAAGATTGATCGCGATGATGTCGTCCCACTTTGAGACCGAGAAGTCCTCGACGCGAGCGGTGAACTGAATGCCAGCATTGTTGACAAGCAGGTCGACATCGCCCATCGAGCTTTCCACGTCCGTGATGAGCAGCCGCGCTGCCCAGGAGGATCGCAAGTCAGCATCAAGATACTTCGGTGAGTCTGCACGGGGCACTCCTGTGGAAACTTGATCAATAGCCCTCGCCACTTCGTCGGCTGGCCAAGTACATCCGCCCGGTGAGCAAGCGCAAGATTCCGAGCCTACTGTGAACCATCACCTTGCCCTTCTCAGTTGGAATTCTTGGACCGAAGCTGTGAGTCCTCTTTGAGGCGCAGTTGCTCTCGGCGCGCAGCAATTGCCAGCAAGCGGGCCTCCTCCCATCTATTCCGCCTGTCTTGGCAAGCCAATAGCGGGGCAACCCGTCAGCGCTCTTGATGCAAGAAACTCCTGGCATGCCGGAGTTTTTGTTCTTTCTCAGGATCTCGACAACTGCAATGGGTTTTGACAACGTCCGTCGCGATCGGCCCGCCGTTCCTTTCAAAGCATCTGGCGCCTTCACCGCATTCACCCCCACGCTTTGTTCTGCCGGATGAACCTTTCTGAGCCCTTTCATTTGCTTCAACTGCTTCTCGCGCTCTGCAATCGCCAGGCACTCAGCCTGGGCCGCTCCGTAGCGCTTCACGCCAAAGGACTTGGTCAACAAGCGATCCGCGTTCACACGGGTGAGCGCGTGCCAACTCATGATTTCGCGGTTGGCGTTCAAGCGGAAGGTCACGCCGGAGACGCCGCTTTTTTTAGTCTGGTGCAGTTTCTGCGCCAGTTCACGTCGCTCTGGCGGCGAATGTTGGCGCACGATCTCGTCCCGGTAGGCCTGCGCGCACGCCAGTGCAGCGGGCTCGCCGCCATACCGGCTGAAGGCGCTCCCCCTCAGGAACCTCTTGCCGCCGCGGGACAGCGTGACTCGCCAGTTGTTGGACATGCGTACGCTGCCATACATCGCCGGCGCATGGCAGTAGTTATGGTCGCTCGGCGCCGAGGCCCGCTCGTGCGTGACCGTAGCCCCTCGACCTGCTTCCGCGCAGGCATCGCTTGCGATGCTGCGTGGGTTCTGTTTCATACGGCTTACTTAGACGTTGGTTTTCAGCCGATGCCCGACCCCTGTTGATCTGCCGGTTCCGATGCTTGTTCCGATGCCTGGGCCGCACCGGTTGTTACACGCACCGCCACGCGCCGCTTCTTCACCGTAATCACCGGCCTGGGAGCAGAAGCCGCGAGTGAGTTGGTCGCTGCAAGAACGGGCTGCGGCCATCGGGGATGGTCAGCGACCAGGCGGTCGTCCAAGAGATGCGTCGCGCACGGCTGCCCCTCTGTCTTGTCCGGCCGCATGCGCAGCGCAAGCCTGATTTTTCTGGCATCGAGCACGGCCACGACATCGCCGTTGACTTGGACGTAGCCGCCATCGCAGGTTCTCGCCAGTGCGCCGATGCCCGCCACGCCGCTCTGGACGGTGCCGAGGAATGTCATGCCGTCGCGCTCGCTTGCAAACATGCGCCAGCGAGCGCCCAGACGGATGACGAAAGATTTCTCGCTCATGGCAATCCGCTAAATTTTCTCGGCGGCAAGCGTCGGAAACTGATCAGAAACTTGCGTTGAGGTTAAAGCCGAAGCTGGTCTTGGCCGTCCGATCGGATAGCAGGGGCGAGTCATTGCCGTTCGGCCCCGACAGATCGGCGATGGCCCATTGGAAGGCCTCGGATTGCTCACCAACCAAGAGCACGCGGTCGATGCGGAAGCACGGAGACTCGGATTCGAGGATGCGCTGCGTAGGTGCCGCCGGTGCAGCCTGCGGACGCTGATCGACAGTCCGCTCATTTTGTTCCCGGAGGGCGCATTCGCACTCCTGCTGGCGTTGCTGCTCAACGAAGGGTTGCGGGGTGGTGGAGGACTGCTGAGCCAGAGCCACTAACGGGGAGAGAACAAGGACTGCGGCCACGGCCATGCGCGTGCGCCGAGGCACGCCAACGGGACGGACCATGGTCAGCGCTTGAACTCGACCGTGCGGACAGCGGACGGCTTACCGGAGAAGCCGCTCACGCTGCCATCAACGCCAAAGAGGATGTCCACCGGCTCATCCTCCTGGGTCGTCCAGTACCGCCAAGTATTGCCGTTCAAGTCTTTGGTGTCGTTGCGAGACGGATAGCTGAGCGACATCAGCACCTGAGGCCGCGTCATGCCGACGACGACCTTGGCCGAGTAGACGGCCTTCTGTACGTCGGGGCTCCAGGTTGCCAGCGTCAACTTGGGATCTGTCGGAACAACGATCTGGTTCGTCCAGCGCAGCATGTCTTCCCTGCTGCGGGCGGTGTCATCGCGCAGCGAGACGTAATCGCCTCCGATGGTCCCGTAGGCATAGCGGTCGCGCTTCAGGGTGTCGATCACCACGGGCTCGCCGGCCGGCACGATGGCGCCTCCCAGCATGTTGGTGCTGGAAACCCAGCCGTAGTCGGGGCGCAGGTTACAGCAGGTGTAGCCGGTGATGGGCTGCGCGAGCTTGGTGGCGCAACCGGTCAAGATCACGCAGGCGGTGACGGCGACGACGGTCGCAGCATGTGGGAAAGGATTTGACAGCTTCATTCTCTTTTCTGTTGAACTTCGTGGCTCTCAGAGCCGATCTCTGTCCAATGGGGCGTGCACGATCTGGATCAGCACGCCGGGTGTGTAGGACTTGGCGCGGAAGATGTCTGGATCAGGTGTTCGATGCAGAGCGCGGCGCATCTGACGGTGGTGACGCTTGCTTAATGCGAGGCCCCAGACGAGCGAGAACATCGTCGGTGACGAAAGTCTTGTCGTCCATGTCCTTGGTGTCAGATCGCAGCTCGACAAGTATCGAGCGCACCGGCTGCGCAGGCCCTGGCCCGCTGGAAGGGATGTAGATGAACAAAGGTGCCTGGCTCTTGACCATCGGCGGAGGCGGAGCCCGGAATACAGGCATCGCGCCCGCAGTTCGTTGCATGTAGGGCTCGTGAAGGCCGATAACCCTGTCTCCATCTGGCTGCGTGCGCTGCGCCGCCTGGCTCACCTCCACATCGGCAAGTGGATTCATCCACCCAAAAACTTCGTCACCTGTGAGCACGGTGGTGTCGACGGCGCCCTCAACGATCTTGAAAGCCGGTGCTCCAGCTTCTTTTGCAATCTGCGCGGTGCGATAGAGCACGAACGCATCGGACCAGCGCAACGGCGTGCGAGACGAGCCCGTGAAACGCACGCGGTAGAACTGATCGGAGAGCTTGTTGCTCGCATAGCCAAAGTAGTTGCCCTGCGCGCCTGACTCCCGATACGAGGTCGGGGCGACGCAGGCAGTCAATGCAGCCGCTGCGGTCAGCGCTGCAAGCGTTTTCGTAAACATGAATTTCCTCCCCGGAGCTGAGCCGCTGATTTGATGTGTTGACCTAGAAGCTGGCATTCAAGTTGAAGCCTAGCGTGACCTTGGCAGTGCGATAGCCCTCGGGCTTGGAGATCGGCGCCCCCATGAAGAAGTCGTAGCTCAGCTTGCTCCACTGGCCACGCACGCCAATGACGGCGCCGGCCAGATTCCGGCCGAGAAGGTCAGCCGTGGAGCGCCCGCCGACATGGCCGTAGTCCATGCCGGCGTAGAGTTCCGCCCCGCTCTGCCCCATGGTCCACCCGATGTCGTTGCGAATCAACATGCCCCGCTCGCCCATCAGGCTGGTCTCACCGTCGAAGCCGCGCACCGTGTAGCGCCCGCCGATGGCGAAGCGGTCCTGCGGCGTCAGCGGCGTGCGGTTCCATTGGGCGCGGATCAGGCCCGAGTAGCGGAACTTCTGGTCGCTCAACTTGAACGGCGCGTTGACGCTGATCTCGGCGGTGTAGAGCTTCAGGCGCGAGGTGCCCTCACCGAACTCTTCTTCGGGCGCGGTGCGGGAGCCAAAGCCACCGGTGCCGCGCTTGTAGGCCAGCGTGCCTTCGAGCGTCGCCTCGCCGATGAACTCCTTGTGGTTCAGGCTGAGCTCCCAGCCGCCGACCACGCGGTGCTGCACCTCGACCTCGGTGTCGTCCACGAAGTTGCGCGACTCGCGGCGCCAGCCCTTGACCGCTGCCGTGGTCTTGCGATGCTGGTCGCGGTAGAGCAGGCGCGAGAGCTTGACCTCGGCATTGTTGGTCTTGCCGGCGTAGACGTAGTCCTGGTTCAGGCCGGCCACACTCTGGTGGTACTGGCTGTTGGAGGCGGTGAAGCCCAGCAGCCAATAGCCGTAAGGCAGCGAGTAGTGAATGGTCTGGCCCTCGGTGCCGTAGCTCGGCTCCGACAGGAAGTGGCTGTTGATGCTGTGGTTGGCGCTGAGGTAAAACAGGTCGTTCAGGCCGAAGGGGTTGTCCACCGACACCGTGGCCCCAGCCTGGTAGCGGCCGGTGGCCTTGGTGCCGCTGTCGTCCAGGCTCAGGGTGACGCGCCACTTCTTTGACTGCACGTACTTGACCACCAGGTCGCTGTCGCCGGGCCTGGCGTTCGCGGCCGTCGACGGCTCGATCTGGATGTCGGCTTCGGCAGTCGGGGCGCGCTTCAGGTTCTCCAGGCCCTGCTCGATGTCGCGCAGGTTCAAGAGTTCACCTACCCGTGCGGGGATGGCGGTGGTCAGCAAGGCGGCACTGCCGAGCAGCGTCGATGAAGAATCCGGCGTCAGGCGGATGGCAGCGATGCGGCCGGGCACGAGCGACAGGGTCAAGGTGCCGTCCGAGAGGTCCTGAGGCGCGGCCAGCACGCGGGTGGTGACCCAGCCCCTGGTGATGACGGCTTGCTGGGCGCGCGCGAGCACCACGTTGACGCCGGCCGTGCCCAGGCAGCGGCCGACCGGCGAGTCGTTGCCGTCGGAGCCGGACAGATCAGCGACGGCCCACTGGAAGGCTTCGGACTGCTCGCCAACCAGCCGCACGCGGTCGATGCGGAAGCACGGGGACTCGGACTCGGGGATGCGCTGCGTGGGCGCCGGTGGTGCGGCCTGCGGACGCTGGTCGACGGTGCGCTCGTTCTGCTCGCGCAGCGCACGTTCGCGCTCTTGCTGGCGCTGTTGTTCGACGAAAGGTTGCGGTGTGCTCGCCAGCTGTGCGGATGCGAGCATCGGCAGGATGGCAACGGCTGCAGCAAAGCCGGTTTTCAAATGCGTCATGGGAAAAAGTCGCAAGGCTTTGCAGGAATCGCCGTCGACCTCTCGACTCGCGTCACGCACTTCGTCGCTTGCTTTTTTGGTGGCTAAACAGCAGGAGTCCGCGACAAGTCGATCAGTGAGCTGAGCTCTACCTCCTGATCGAAATTCGGCCAGTCCTGGCGTACCCGCTCCAACGTCCCAAGCGTCAGCCTATCCGGCACATACGCAGGCGGGGTCTCTGGAAAACGATCAAAGGGAGCTTCCATCAGCGGATGATCGAGCACGGGATTGGAGAGCCCGATCAGTTCGCGCAAACGAAATATCAAGAGAATCTCCAAAGGTGTTCGCGGGAAGCCGCCGCAATCTGTAAACGCCGCCTCCTCTCCCTTTTTGAGTCCTTGCGTGTGATGATCACACGCTGCCAGTAGCCACGGCTTGAGCGATTCGGAGTCCGGTTCTCGCCAAAGGGCAAGAAGCCCCTCATACAGAGGCTCCTCGTGCGCAAATGCAGGCCAATCATGACTGGCATCGCCGCGCCAGTCCGCGAACAGGCGCAACATGAAAGCGTGGCATCGACGGTGCTGCCCCTCGTAAGAGAGCTGGAGCTGAAAGGTTTGATTCAATGCTGCATGGGTCATATAGCCCATGTACACCGCCTCATCGATTTGCCCCAAGATGAAATACCTTGCCATGCATTCCGTTGTGGACTCCCAATCGAACATCCGCAAAGGTTGATTTGGATTCAAGAACAGTCTTCGGAACTGGCGATGCCAGAAATAGTACAACTGATATCCAAACTTCAGATACCCCAAAGCACCCACCGCCTCTCGTTCCCAAGGCTGATTGCTTAACGCAAGCGCTTCAGCTTTGGCAAGCAATCGAGCGCCAACAGGGTAAAAAGAAGCGGTCGGAGGTATATTGAGAGTATTTTCCTTATCGACTCTCGCGCTGTACTCTTCCGCTTCACTCATATCCCATGGGGTCGTTCTTTCGATCCCTTGAATAATTTTTTTACGAGTCATCCAGCGCGGATCAACGCCAATACGAACCGGCTCTTTAATAATTCTCATAAATTTCTATGGCCATGGGTTTATCTTAATTTGAGGAATTCCACTCACCCCAGGCGCCGGAACCCCCACTTGAACCTGCACACCAACTACTCGATAACCAGCATTGGTAGCTCTTTGAATTGATCGAGCCAAAGCAATATTCTCTGACGGTTGAGATTGCCAAGTAGAACCAGGCACTTGCCCCTGAGGAGGATTCAGCGAATCGCGTACCCAGCCCTGCAAAAGAGTTACAGGATTGCCCTCGGCCGAGGCGGCATTGTCAACCCCGTTCTGCGAGGACTTCACCTCCGCGACGTAGATGGTTCTTGTGTTGTGGTCAAGGGCGACACCGTCCGCCCCTTGGTTGCTGTTGTTCTGCAACGGCGCAAAGTTCAACCCCGTCCGAGTATTCAGCGTCTGCAGTCCGACATCCTCACCAAGGACGCCTGTTTGGCGCCCCGGCGTGTGCGAGACCGCAGGCCCGATTAACGTTTGCCCAAACAGGCTCGACACCGGCTGCGGCGTCGCGGCCGGATTCGGCAGAGCCTGCGGATTGGGCAACGTACTTGCCACATTGGCCGGTAGCGGCAAAATTTGCCCGCCCGCCGTCATCATCATGATCTCGCCCGTGCCTACGTTCAGCACGCCCTGGTACCCGGTCGGCAGGTTGCCCACGCTCATCGGCACATAGCTCGACGGCAGCGCCACCGCATTGCCGCCTGTGTTCAGCAGGAACTCCCCCGTGACGGGATCGATGTCGCCGACGACGCGTCCATTTCCGCCCGATCCCCTCGTGAATCCGGGTGGAAGGTCATCCGCAACAACACCCGGCTTGATCGGTGTCTTGACGCTGGCCGGCACTTTCAGGCCGACCAACCGCGTCGCCGCCGCGCCTGCGGCGCCGCCCGCCAGCATCAGAGTGCCCGCGCGCGCGTAACGGTCCTTGATAGCCTGATCGACCATGGCGTTGCAATCGGCCGCCGACCTCGTGGCACAGTTGGCCTGCCGGAACTGCGCGACTTCCTGGGCCTGCTGTTCGTCCGACCCAAACAGGCTCTGCGCCCCCTTCACGGAGCCGTAGTTGTTGACGTTGTTCTGCCGTCCCTGGAACACCCTGGAGATGTCCCCGTAGCCCACGGGAATCGCGCCATCCACTTCGCTCGCGGTCGCAGCCTGCCCCTCGAGCCGCCGCACGCAAGCCGCATCCCCAGCGGCAACGCACTTACCGACGGCATCGATGTTGTCGCTCGAGAGCTTCAGATACGTCTGAGTGATGTTCTTGATCTCTTGCTCGGAGCAACCGCCGGCTTTTTGGGCGCAAGCCGCAAAGTCCTCCTTCATCGCAAGGGCCTGGCTGTGCAGCAGGAAATTGTTCTCGGCCGCGTTGACCCCGGCCGCCGCCGCGATGTAGCCCGCGCTCGCGCTGCCGCCCGCCAGCGCGCCGACGACCGCGCTCATCACGGTGGCCGCCTGGAGCGTCTGTTCGGCCAGCGCAGGATTGCCTGTGGGGTTGAACGCGGCAGCCGTCAGTTCGCCCACCACCGCGCCGATGGCGCCTGCCGCGCATCCACCGCCGCTGCTGTGCTGCCTCCGGCTGACGCCCGTCCTGCACCCACGAGGCAGCCCAGGACGGCATGCGCCACCTGCTGGCCGTACACGTTCAAGGTTTCATTGACCCGCAAGTCTCCGATCTCGTTGGCGCCTTGCGCCGCGACGGTGTTCAGCAGCGCGGTCGAGATGGCATGGCTGAGTTCATCTTCCAGGCTCGTGCCATTGATCGCGCTGCGTATCACCGCGCTGGCGGCGCCGTCGAGCAGTTGGCGCTGCAACTGGTCGGTAAAGAGCGCCTTGCCATTCGTCGCATTGGCGAGGTTGTCCGGCAGCACGTTGCCGACGCTCAGCCCTTGGATGGCACCCGCCGTGATCATCGCCGTCAGGATGTTCTTGACGCTTTGGCTCTTGCCGAGTTCATCGAACACCTTCCCGAGATCGCCGTTATTGTTGACGAACGAGATCGTCGCCTGGCTGGCAATCGCAGTGATGCCGGCCTGCATCGCTGCGGTTGCGATGCTGGTCGTCGTGGCAGACAGCCCCATCGCTCCCGCGATGCCGGTCCCGGTTGTCGTGGCTGTGGTTGCCGTTCCCACTGCGGCAGACCCAGCTCCCGCAGTGGCCACCCCCACCACCACGCTGACGATGACGGAGGCCACCGGCCCGAGGCTCGTCTGGCTCTGCGCCCACTTCTTGTGTTCCTCCTGCACCCGCTCCCATTGCACGCTGTTCGCGAAGGCCGGATCGGACGCGAGCTGGTTTACCCAGGCCATGCCAGGCTGCTTGGCCAGATCCGTGAGACTGGCGTTCTGACCCAGTTGCGCGGTCACCCCGCCGCTGGCCTTGATGTTCAGGTTCAGCGTGTTGAACAGGTTGTACTGGCTGGTCTCGTCCGAACGGCCATTGCTCTTGGCCGACACCCAGGCCCCGTCGCCGTCGTTCTCGTTGCTGCTGCCGGCCTTGGTCGTTTTCTGCGTGAGCAGGTTGAGCTTGCCGCCGGCCTCGATATCGATCTTGTCGGCGTCGGCCTTGATGGCGCCTAGCGTCATGTCGCCGCCGCTCTTGAGCTGGATCTCTTTGCCGGCGAGCGTGGTGCGCGCCAGTGTTGTCTCCTGGCTATCGGCATTGAAGCTGGAGTGGGTCATGCCACTCTTCTGTGCGTCCTTCGTGGCGGCCGATGTCTGGTTCTCGCCCGCAACAAGGGTGAGTTGATCACCTGCGCTGAGACTGAGCGTCTCACCCGCGCTCAAGGTCGCGGCCTTGCCGGTCAGGTTGCGGCCGGCGCCGATGCTCACATTGCCAGCGCCGCTGACAGCGGTCCCGATTTCCTTGCTCTCCTCGTTCTTGCGCGAGTTATTGGAACTCCAGCGGATGTCCTCGGTGCGCCCGGTCGTCACGGTCTCGAGGTTCACGTCGCGTCCGGCGACCAGGGTCGCATCGCCCGCGCTCTTGACCTCGGCGCTGACCAAGTTCATGTCGCGCCCTGCCACGGCAGTCAGGTCTCCGCCCGGACTGGTCACATACAACCCCGCTACGCGGTCCAGCGTGACGGCGCCGAGCTTCACGCCGCTCGATGCATCCGAGCGAGGCAGCGCGCCCACCTGGCTCCTCGAATCGCGGGTGGTGGTCACCACGTTGATGTCGCGTCCCGCCACGGCAGTCAGGCTCTTGCTGGCATCGACCACGGCGCCGATCACGTTGATGTCGGTCCTGGCGGTCAGCGCAACATCTTCGCCCGTAATGCGACCCGCGAGGTTGCTGATGTTGTC
This sequence comes from Variovorax sp. V118, assembly GCF_041154445.1. Taxonomy (GTDB): domain Bacteria; phylum Pseudomonadota; class Gammaproteobacteria; order Burkholderiales; family Burkholderiaceae_C; genus Variovorax; species Variovorax boronicumulans. The sequence continues at coordinate 4,770,997 of NZ_AP028663.1, forward strand.
GCCCGAGAGCGAGACCGCATGCCGACCTGCAATCGTTCCGCCAGCGTTCGTGAGGTCGCCGGTGAAGCGCATGTCCACGCTGCGGCCGGACAGCAGCGCACCGGAGCCGTCGATGTCACCGGGTTTGACGTGCACATAGACCTGGGGCACCAGCACGCGCTGGGTGCTGCCATCGGGCAGAGTGACGGTCTGCTCGACCAGCCAGACGATGTCGCTGGTCAACTGGGCCATCTGCGCGTCCGTCAGTGCAATGCCCGGGCGCAGGCCGTACTGCCTCGCAAAGGTCACCCCGGCGTTCATGAGCGCCGTGTACTGCGCGTCATCGCTCTCGAAGCCGTCCAGGAACCGGAAGCCGGTCAACTGGGCCACCTGCTCGCGGATCAGGCGCTGCTCGTAGAAACCGTCGCCCAGGCGCTTGAGCGTGTTGTTCGGATCGAGCCCGAGGTTGTTGAGTAGATAGTCGCTGCTGAGCCAGTTGCGGTAGTTGGCGAAGCGCGGATCAGTCTCGATCAGGTAATGGCTCGACGGGTTGGTCAAGGTCCTGAACAGGCTCGCACTGGGAACCGCCGTGTTCGGCACGCTGGTGCGCACGATGGTGGCGCCTGCGACACCTGTGGTTCCGCCTGGTCCACCGGTCGACGGCACCTCGATGATGGGATTGACGCGCGCACCACCTGCAACGCCGCCGCTGGCCTGCGCGCTGGCCCCGGTCTGCCCCACCGACAGGGACCCGAGGCCCGGGGTGCCAACGGCGACAGCGGTATTGCCCTGCTGACGCGCAGCCGAGAGCGTGGCCGTGCCGTTGGTCGTCAGGTTGTACGGCGCGATCTGGTAGACTCGCTCATCGTCGCCGGAGTGTTCCTCGACGTAACTGTGAAGCACTGTGCCGACCCGCACGGTGGGTGCATCGACCGTCAAGCCGACATTCTGGATAGTCCCGCCGCTGACCGTCAACGCCCCGCCAGCCAGGATCTGGCTGTTCTCGTTGGTGCCGCTGCCCACCTGGATGTTCATCGCGCCGCCGGCGATGATCTTGGCCGGTGCGGAACTTTGCAGGACTGGCGTGGACGAGGTGACGGTGTAGACGTAGGCGTCGAAGGTCGATGAAAAGCGTGTTGGCTTGTAGTCTGTCGCCATCGCGGGCGAGCCCGTCATCGTGTAGATGAAGGCCAGCGTGGCCTTGTCCAGCGCCTTGTGTGCCGCGCGATAGGCCTGCCACTGGTCGTACTCGGCTTGCGTGACCGGGTGGTCGAAAGCCATGAATACCTCGTGCGGAGGCTCGCTGGTGTCCCAGCTTGTGATGCCCGCCTGCCCCACTGTGATGTCGGGGTAGCGCCGGCCGATGAAATCCGCGGGCAAGTCCTCGGCCGGCGGCGTGACGCCAAAGGTGGCCCAGATCGGATCGGTGCGCGAGTACCAAGCACCAGGGACGAGCACCGGATGGCAGGTGCTGTCCTGCCCGACAGTGCACTCTTGGAACGTCCGGTCGTGGCTGCTCTCCGGGCTTCGCATGTAATAGGCGCGGAACTTTTCCAGAGGGTAGTCCGGCGAAGGAATCAGCAGTCGCGCATAGGGGTCGCTGCCGGCCCTCAAAGGGTTGGACGCACTGTCGGCAGCCCACCCGTTCCATCCGGTGTCGGGAATCCGGACGAGTCCCCCGAAGCCGATGAGCACTTCGTCGGCCGTCCAGCGCTGACTGCCGCCCGGAATCTGGTATTCGACGAAGTTCTGGGGCGAACCTGGCTGCAGGGCCCAGGTGACGCCGCCGTTGGTATTGTTCAGCGTGGCGGTCTTGATATCGACGTTGCCGGTGGCCTCGATGGTCGCGGCGTGGTTGTCGATGCTCGTGGCGGAGCCGGTGGCATGGCCGAGCGCATCGAGACTGCCGCCAATGGCGAGATTGCCGTCGCTGAAGATGAGCGCGCCGTCGCGGTTGTTGACGTTCTTAGCGCCAATGTCCAGGCGGGTTCGTGCCGCGATGGTGGCAGCGCTGGTGGCGCCGTTGACGGTCTCGGCAAGGTTGTTCAGCGTGTCGACGCCAATGGAAATCTGGTCGCCGTAGATGCGGCCGGTTCCGATGTTGGTCAGCGTGCCTGCGTCGATGCGGGTCACGACGCCATCGATCACGCCCCGGTTGGTCACCGTACCCGTGGCGCTCAGATGGGTGGTGGAACCCTGGATGTCGCCGGTGGCGGTGTTCTCGATGTTGGTGGCCGACAACGACAGGTCGTTGCCGGCGGCGATGCGCCCGCTGTTGGCGATGTTGCCGCTGGTGGCGATACGCAGGTCGTGGTTCGCAATGGTCTCGGTGCCCGCAGCGAGGGTCACGTCCTGCGTCAGGGCGAGGTTCATGTCGCCTTGGGAGAGCAGCTTGCCCGTAGTGGTCAGCGAGGCAGCATCGACGGTGAGTGTCTTGCCCGCGAGCAGGGTGCCGGCGTTGGTCACGCTCAAGGTCTTGGCGCCAGCCAACGCCCCGTTCGGATCGGTGATGCTGACGGTATCGCCTGCGGAGACCAGGCCGCCGGCGCCGTTGTCGACGAGGCCTGTGCTGTTGAGCGTGACGTTCACATCGGCGCGAATGGCGCCAGATGCGTTGCTGACGGTCGTGGCCGTGATCCCGACGTTCTTGCCCTCGATGCCTTGATCGGTGCCGGAGGTGGCGGTGTTGTCGACGCTTCCCGCACGCAGCGTGGTCGTGGCGCTCGAACGGATCAAGGCGCCCGCGTTCCGGATGCTTCCTGCGTCGAGCTGCAGATCGCCCACGGCCAGCGTCTGGCCACCTCGGTTGTCGTAGATCGCGCCGTGCGTGTCGATGGCGAGCGTCGATTGACCCAGCACGAGGCCGCCGCTGCCGTTGACAAACTCGCCGGTGCTGACAGTCAGCGCGTTCTTCGAGCCGATGAAGCCAGCACCGTTGTCCAGGCGGCCGAAGGAACCCGCGGCACCTGTGGCAATACGCAGCGTGTCGGCGCTGACGATGCCGCCCTGGCCGTTCGCGTAGCCGGCGGCGTTGGTGTTGCCCAGCGTGCCGCCATGCGTGTCGATGGTCATCGCCCCGCCCGACTGGATCAGGCCGGCGTCGTTCACGATGGAGCCCGTGCTCAGATCGACGGTGCTGCCTGCTGTGAGCGTTCCGCGCAGGTTCTGCAAGGTCCCGTTGTGCGTGTCGACGGCCAGGCTGCGGCCGCTGACCTTGCCATCGGTGTTCACAAGGCCGCTGTTCGCAAGCACGGTGGCGCCTGCCGCGAGCAGGCTGCCCGAGGTGTTGTCGGTCGTGCCGCTGGTGGTGACGCGCAGATCGCCGGTCACACTGGCCAACGTGCCATGGTTGTTGTCGAGGCTGGCGGCATCGACCTGCGTGGCTCCGTTGGCAGCCAGCACGCCTTCGACGTTCGTCAACGCGCCGGTCGCCACGATGCTCAACATGCCAGGCGTGGTGATCACCGACTTGCTGGTGTTCACATCGCCCTGGGTCGCGACGATGGCGATGTTGGCGGCGCTGGTCTGCTTGCCGGAGAGATCGACGCTCGCCCCCTGAAACGCGGCGTCGCCTGCGGCGAGGTTAGTGCCGTTGGCAACCAGCGCACCGGTTGCGGTGACGCGCAGCGTGCCCTGCGCGATTTGGCCGGTGGCCAACTGGCCGTCGCTCTGGATACCAGCACCGATCACGCCTGCGGCATTGCTTTGGACATTCTCGGCCGCGAGTGTCGTGTTGCGGCCTGCGGTGATGCTGCCGCCGTTGGTGAGCGTGCCTCCAACTGTGACGTTGACGTCATTGGCGCCCCGCAGGGTGCCACCATTCGAGAGCGAGCCCGCTTGAATGGCCAGGTCGGTGGCTGTGTTGATGGAGCCGCCATCGCCGTTAACCAGCGCACCTGCTACCGCGAGCTGCACGCCCGCCTGCGCCGATTGGATGCTGCCCTTCGAGTTATCCAGCGAGCCGGTATGGAGCGTCAGGGCCTGGTTCGAGGCCAAGGTCCCGGCAGTGTTGGTGGTGGCGCCCGCGACATTGGCAGTCAGTGCGCCTGCTGCTGAGATCGCCCCCCGCGCGTTGTTGGCGCTGCCCCCGACTGTGAGCTTCGCATCGGTGTCGCTGGTCAGCACGCCGTCCTGGTTGTCGAAGTCGCCCGCCGTGGCGATGTCCAGGCTGCCGGCGCGCAGCACACCACCCGCATTGCTGAAGGTGCCAAGGTTGCCCGTGAAAGCCCCCGAGACATTGAGCGTTCCGCGCTCGTTGCTGAAACCCGGCTGGTTGAGGGCCATGCTCGCCACGGATAACGTACCGCCGCTATTCACGAGGTTGGCGGTTTGCAAGGTGATGGGACCGCCTGCGTAGATCTTGCCGCCGTCGTTCCTGATCGCGCCTGCTGCAGTAATGCGGCCAGGCTCGATGGGAGCTGGCGCTACGGCGGGAGCCGGTGTTGGCGTGCCAGCGGTCGTCGTGCCGTCTGTCGGTGTCGCGGTGCCCGTCGATCCGGTCGAACCCGTGCCTGGAGTGGTTGTGCCGGTGCTGCCTCCGTCGGTTGTGGGAGCCGGTACGGGCTCCGCGCCGATCCAGCCCCCATTCGCATTGGAGACCATCGGCGCCGCGAGCGACAGCGAGGCCATGCTGGTCTGGCGGATCGTTCCCTGGTTGACGATGTCGCTGCTCGTGCTCGCGAGCTGCACGCTCTGGCCTTCCAGCGTGCCAGTGTTCTCCAGACGGCCCGAGGCCGTGACTACCAGGCTTCCGGCGCTCGCGCCGATGTTGCCGGCGTTGCGCACTCCGAGCCCTTGCTCTGTGCCCACGAGCACAATCTTCCCGGAATACATGCCGCCCAATGCAGCAACGTCGAGAGCGAAGGTGGGTGCTGCGCCCGTGCCCGTCGTGGGAGTGATCTGCGTATGGTCGGCGCTGATCTGGTTTGCGCCTGTGACCACCTTGAGATCGGTGGCGTAGATTGCAGCATTGAGCTGCACGGCGCGAGCGAGGATGGCCGCGTAGTCTGTTTTGCTGGCATCGAGGCCTGCACCATCGATGGTGACTGTTCCTCCTCGCACGAGAAAGCTGTCGAGGCCGCCGATGGCGTTGAATTGCGGCGTGCCCGTGGTCACCGTTGCGCGAGACGCGTTGATAAAGCCGCCTCCATCGATGTTGATCCCGGCCGGGTTCGCGATGATGATCTCGGCCCGTTGGCCCGCAACTTCCAGATAGCCGCGAATCTGGCTTGGATTCCCGCCGTTGACTTCGTTGACAATAATTCGCGCGGGTCCTGTGGCCAGGAATGGGTTGCCCTGTATGTAGCCCCCGAGCTGGGACTGCACATTGACCCGGCTGTTATTCAGGATCGCGCCGTTGTTTCCAATATTGAATTGGTTGTAGACATTGCGGGAAACGCCTGCGGCCGAGGGCGTTTGTATGTTGACGTAGGGCACGCCGTTGGGTGCCACCAGCACCGTGGGGCGCAGGTTGCCAGGAACGTTGGGCGCGCCCACGATCTGCCCATGGGCCGACGTCGCCGAGAGCATCCCCGCCAATGCGGCACCGATCAGCATGGGGGCAAGGGCAGCGGCGGCGGCCAGTGCACCGCCTGCTACCGTCGTGGCCTTGCTCGAGGCTTTGCCTGTGGCCGTGGCAGTCTCTTGAACCACCATCCGCATACCTCTGGCAGCGTTGAAAATGACGCGGTGAAGCTGGCGATTCATGCTCTGACATCCCTGTGTTTTTTTTGGCTAACCGCGACGGTTCTGTATCGAAACACGTCGAAGTCCAATTCTCAGGGGCGAGCGGTCAATACGCAGGGGTGCCTTATGTCAGCCGTGAGCACAACGTCACGGATAGAGCATCTGCAAATCTCAATGGCTCCCTCGACTAATACTTAGGTTTTGATTTCAATAAGCCTTTGGCCTCCGCCGTGTTAAAGCGAGGTCTACCGGCGACAAAACCAAATACCGAGATACTCTGCACTTGAAAAACTGGCTCGATCAGAGAAGCGGTCTCTCAACGCGGTCGCCTCTCGGAGTGGTCGAGTTCAAAAAATCACTATGCGATCCCGGGTGATGCCTTTGAGGTCTGGAGCTTCAACGAGGTCTGCAAGATGCAAAACGTGGTCGCTGAAGGTAAGCTGCATGATGTGGATGGCTGTATGCCCAGGTGCGGCGCCTATTGAAGACCAAAGTGTCCGGCTACAGTCTGCCAAAAGCCGACCTCGGAGGCGCGGCCTCGTTACCCTTCTTCCAAATGGAAAACATCACCATCACAGCCGCCACCCCCGAAGAACTCCGCTCCGGCGAACTCGGCCGCAAGCTACGCCTCTACAACCACGGCTTCGTCGGTGAGTATCCCGAGCAGCAGTACATCCGGCTCAACGCCAGGGACGGGAACGGCCGATTGCTCGGCGGGCTGCGAAGCTTCGTTTTTCTCTACTGGCTCAACATCGAAGTCCTGTTTGTCGAAGCCGACGTGCGCGGCTCGGGCCTGGGCAGCCGCCTGCTAACCGAGGCCGAGCGGCAGGCCATCGAGTTGGGTGCGACGAACGCCAAGCTCGACACCTTCGAGTGGCAGGCGCCGGCGTTCTACCTTAAGCACGGCTACAAGGAGTACGCGCGCGTCGACCACTATGCGTCTGGCTTCTACCTAGCCTCCATGAAGAAATTGCTGGCGCACTGAGCTACGTTGCAAGCTTGCTTCGGTAGGCGGCCTGAACCGGTCCTTCGACTATCGCCTCTGGCACCATGAACATCGCCCATATCCCTCCCAGCTACCTTCCGCTGAACGTGCCAGGCCTGCCTATGCTTTATGGGCCCAAGGGAAGCTGGTGTGCCTGGGTGACGGCCTTGCGATTGCCTCATACGGCAAGGTTTCGCGATGCAACCGCCCGAGCCGCAATGCGGGGCTACGCTAAGTCCGACCGGATTGCTGATTTCGGTGAAGTGGTCGCCTATTTCGAGAACGATGACGGATCCGGCTCTGCGCCCAGCGCGGCGATGATTGAGGCAGCACGTTGGCTGCTCGTGAACGACGCCGCCTTTTTCGGCGCAGTGTTGGAGGCCATGCTGGCCGATCTGCCGTCCCTGCGCGCCATCGAGGGTTCGACCGTCTTGGCTGACGATGCGTTTCGACTTCCCGAGTGCTGGGATGAGGCCACGCTGTTGCCTTTGGTCCGGCTCAACAACATCAATCTGCACCCCGTCGCTGGCGCGCCTTATATTGGACTGGACTTCAGTTGCGCTTGGGAGCACGAGCACGGCTATGGGCTGATGATGGCAGGCACCGAGATCGTGGAAACCGGCGGTGCCGACGTCGGAGCGTTGTCCTGGATCGCCGCACGGCACGCGGAAAAAGTGGCGTAGTGAACGACTGCTTTGTGGCGACTGGCGACTTGTTCAGCCGCTTCGCAGCGATTGCCGACATCCCGCGGCCTCGCGCGAATGGGTACTATCGGCCAGAAGCCGTCCTAGTACGACATCCCCTAAATATATTGTCTATTCAGCAGCCAAGAACGGTGCCAGCAGCGTCACGATCGAATCGGCCGCTTGCTCGAGGTCGCCGTTGATGGGCAAGGGCTCCCAGCGCCCCGTATGACTACGGAACGCAGCGGTGTATCGATTGCGAGCGAGCTCCGTCAGGCGAGCCACCGTGTCGACATCGTCGTCGCGGTGCATTTGGATCAGCAGGTGCTTGCCGTAGGGGCGCACCCGCGCCTGCTCATGTCCGATGAGTCGAGCCAGCTGACGCTGGAGTTCGTCGGCGCGTGCTTGGGCCAGTAGTGTGGGCATCGGAAGGGAACCTCTTGGGTTGGCCAGTTTGCAACTCAAAGCCGGCAAACGTCCACTTGAAGGGCTGGGGTGAGCGATTGCGCTGGGCGACAAACTCCTGCGTGCGCTGTCGCAGATGTTCTGTGGAGCGATGGCTGGCGTGACGAAGGATCCGCCGCGTGTAGATGGCAAACAGCAGCTCGATCTGGTTCACCCAACTGGCATGCAAGGGCGTGAAGTGGAAGACGAAGCGACCGCCGTGCCGCGCGTTGAAGTCCTTCCAGACGCCGTAGGCGCGGTGGGTGTTCAGGTTGTCCCAGATCACATGCACGGTTCCACGAGGATAGGCACGGGCGACCTGCTCCATGAAGCCCCCCAGGTCGTCCTGTGTGCGGCGATCCGTGCAGCGTGCCAGCACGCGCCCGGAATGCACCTCCAGCGCAGCAGTCAGCGCCTGGGTGCCGTGCCGGATGTACTCGAACTCTTGCCGGCGCACTCGCGCGAGGCTCGGTGGCCTGTCCCAGTGCTTGCGCTCGATGGCCTGGATGCCCGTCTTCTCGTCAATGCTCAGGACCACCGAGTCCTTGGGCGCCCGCCGATACAGCGCACAGATCGCGTTGACCTTCTCACGAAACTGCGGATCCACGCTGTGCAGCCATTGTCGCACCCGGTGGGGGCGCAGTTCGGCCGCCTGCAGGATGCGCTGCATGTGGCTGCGGCTGATCTGCTCGACCACCCCGAGCGCGGTTGCCCGTTCGCACAGTTCATCCAGCGTCGGCGTCGAGCGGCCGTATCGCTCGGCCGGTTCGCACGCCAACGCCAGCAGTTGCAGCCTCTGCGCATCCCCGATCAGTCGCGGTCGCCCCGGACGCTGCGCCTCGCGCAAGCCTTCCGCGCCTTGACTGTCCACGCGAGCGCGCCACATCGATACGCTGGGCAATGACAGTCCGAGTGTGCTCGCAATGGCCGCATTCGTCTGGCCCTCGTGAGCCATCAAGGCAATCCGGGCGCGAACCACGTCCCGTTGCGGCGCCGTGCCGCGGCGCACCAGCGCCTGCAGCGCATTGCGCTCCTTCTTCGACAGTTTGACAACCTGTGCTGGACGGCCTGGACTCACGAGAACTGAGCTTACCTCAACACCCCACAATAGAAAATCTATTTGAGGGATGTTGTACTAGGGCGGCGAGCTTCTGCCCGAAACGGGCTTGATGAACTTCACCGCAGTTGAAACTTTGTCAAATATAGATATGCGGCGTCAATTAGCAAGAAAGAAGCATTGAAGGGATTCTTTCCGAAGAAATGCAACGGCCTTACGCTTACGCAACGATTGCATTGCACCGCCCCGGTGCCGCACCTCTTTCCAGGGATCGATATGACTAATAGAGATACGATCAAAGCATCGAAAAAAATCGGCAGGAGCGCCGCTTGAGAATCAAGCGCCTCGGCATAGCCATTGCCGCAATATCGATCTGCCAGTTCATTCTGTGGGGGACGATCTACTCCTCTTTCACGCTCTTCATCGATCCAATCCATCGTGAACTCGGCTGGGGAAAGACGTTCATCGTGACGTCCTTTTCTATCGCCCTAGGCGTCAGCGGGCTTTGCGCCATCCCCATCGGGAAATGGGTCGACCGGTGGGGCGGATTTTTTCCGCTCTCGGTAGGTGCCGCATTGTCTTCCGTCCTCCTGCTTGCGCTTTCGGTAAATGAAAACCCGATGATCTTTGCTGTCGCCTGGATCGGACTGGGTGTAGCGATGGCAGCTGTTCTGAGTCAAACCGCATACGCGGTCTTCGTTCAGATGGGGATGGAGATCGGGCGCAAGGCCATCTTGTATTGTTCGCTCGGAACCGCGGCCTCTGGCGCCGTCTTCCTGCCGCTTTGCTCTTATCTGATCGCCGAATTCGGATGGCGCGATTCACTAAGGGTGCTGGCCGCACTCAACCTGCTTTGTGCCGCCCTTCATCTTGCCTATGTTCCCCGGAGGCATCCGGACTTCATTGCTGCCGACTCATCATCACGTCCCCCCAGGTCGCCTTTGCTTGCTCGCAACAGGCAGCTCTTACTCATGCTCGCGGCCTTCGGGACGAACTCAGCGATATCGGCAGTACTGGCGGTCCAGCTTGTTCCGCTGCTTCTGTGGGGAAACTATTCGATGCACGAGTCCGTCCTCACGGCGGCCCTGGTCGGACCGGCTCAGATATTGATACGGGTATTGATGGTCGGCAGGCTGAGCCAGAAGATCAGTTACTACGGTTTGGGCGTGTGTGCCATGGGATTTCAGGCCATTTCCCTGATCGCTCTTTCGGTGTGCATCGCCTTTTCTCCGGGCACAACGCTTCTTTATATATTTTCCATACTGAACGGTCTCTCTCTCGGAGCGGGGTTGATTTCCCGCGCTCTGATCACGACCGAGTTCTTCGAGGCTCAGGCCTACGGTGCCGCCCAAGGCTATATCCAGTCGGCCACCATGCTGGCAAGGGCCGTGGCTCCCGCATTTTTTGCATTCATCATGAATTCCCTGGAGGTGGGGCTGTCTCTTTATTTCCTCCTGACACTGGGTGCAATTTCCTTTCTCTCGATGGCGATGTTGAAAGGAAAAATATTTCCGGCGCTGACTCCAGCATCTGTCGACACGAACTGACCGAGGTTTCAATGACTGCTTCCGACGATCGATCCTTGCAATTTTCAACGAGAGCTCTGCGCGACGGGGTGATGCGCTCCGAGTTTCAGGAGCATTCGGAGTCCCTGTTCCTGTCTTCGAGCTACATCTTCGAGAGTGCGGAAAGCATCGCGCGGCAGGCTGCAAACTCGGAAAAGGGCTTCTACTACTCGCGGTTTTCCAACCCCACGGTATCGATGTTCCAGGAGCGGCTCGCTTCACTGGAAGGGGCGCAAGCCTGCATTGCGACCGCATCGGGCATGAGCGCGATCCTGACCCTGCTGCTCTCGACGCTCAAGACAGGCGATCACGTCATCGCCTCCCAGAGCTTGTTCGGCTCGACCATCCAGATGCTCTCCGCTTTTCTTCCGAGAGTGGGGGTCGAAACGACGTTCGTGCCCCTGACGGACGTTTCCGCCTGGCAGCAGGCCATCCAAGGCAACACGAAGCTCCTGTTTCTCGAGACCCCGTCGAATCCATTAATGGAGATCGGCGATATCCAGGCGATTGCGAACGTCGCTCACGAAAAGGGCGTGTTGCTCGTGGTGGACAACACCTTCTGCTCGCCCGCCATTCAAAACCCGATCCGCCTGGGCGCCGATGTTGTCATCCACTCGGCCACCAAATTGATCGATGGACAGGGGCGCGTGCTGGGTGGAGCCATATTGGGCCGGGACAAATTCATCAAGGAAACGATATTTCCTTTTGTCCGCCTGACCGGTCCGACGCTTTCGGCATTCAACGCCTGGGTTCTGCTCAAAGGCCTCGAAACCCTGCAGATCAGATTGAATCGCCAATCCGAAAGCGCGCTGGAACTCGCCCGATGGCTGGAAACGATTCCAGAGGTCGATCGCGTGTTCTATCCGGGACTTCCATCGCACCCGCAACACCTTCTGGCCGGCGAGCAGCAACGCTCCGGCGGATCCGTGGTCTCCTTTCAAGTCCGGGGTCACACACCGGAAGCACAGCGGAATACGGCCTGGAGCATCATGGATCGAGCCCGGCTTTTTTCCAGGACGGCCAATCTCGGCGATGTGAAATCGACCATCCTGCATCCGGCCTCGACCATCCATTCGCGCATCACCCCGAACGAGCGGGCGCTGGCGGGAATCACCGAAGGCCTGGTCCGGCTGTCGATCGGCCTGGAGGACCCCATCGACCTGAAGTCCGACCTTCTCAGAGGGCTGAATGGTTGACTTTCTTCAATCCCAATCAACGGAAGACGAATCATGAGTCTGGAGATCCAACCTCGCCGAATCGAAGCCGCCGCCAAGGAAAAGTCGATGCGGGAATTCGGGGAGTCGTTCATCAATGCGCTGCCGAAGCACATCGACGCCTTGCAGATACCAGGGCGCAAGATCTCGGCCGATTTCAACGCGCCACCGAAAAATGTCCGCATCGAAGAAATATCCGAGATTCAGGAGGCGATGCAGGAGGTGCTGCACCATCCGACGACACGGCAGGCCGAGATTCATGCCGAAAGCACGTTCAAGGCATTTCTGGAAAAAGAGGTCGTGGATGCCGGCTTGCTGAAATTTTTCAACGGCTGGTACAACACCCACAAGACCACGAGCCTGGTTTCGGCAAAGATCATCATGCGCCTGTCGGCGGATGCCATCTCCATCCCCGCCGAACAGCAACCCGGATATCACGGCGCGATGGCGCACATGCACGAGGTCGCCAAGGACGACTTCGGACTCGGGCACAAGGGGCACGACGGGATGTACGGCTACCTGACCGCGGCGCTCGACGCCGAAGACTGGGTGGACATCCGGTACGAAGTTCCGGAGTGCAATGAGTTTTCGGAATTTCTCTACGACGCGGGTGTCGCCGAGCACAAATCCCCATTGAATTCCTCACGCCACAACGAATCGATCCTCCACGCGATGATGATTTCGGTGGCCTCGGAAACCTGGAACGGGCGTGAGTTCAATTTCATCGCGCAGCACATCGAGGACAAGCTGCTCTCCTCCAATCCGGACCTTCTCGAGGATGCAACGAGCTTGCGCAATGCCAAAGGCTATGTGATCGGCCATGCAGGAGAGGTGGAGAACAAGCACGGCCTGCATGCCCTGGCCGCGGCGCAGCTTTTTTCTCGCACCCGGGGCGTCGAGTTCGACAGCCGGCGCCTGCAGGAAGTCATGCTCGATTACAACGCCCGTGTCGGCAAGGCCTTCGGTGCGCTGCACCGGTCCTTGACGACGCGCCATTGAGATTGGGGATGCCGCGGCCCACCGGGCGACGGACGCCACCAAGCTCAGCAGGCTGGCTTTCGCATCGCTGCCTGCGTACTCGGCGGCCTTCTTACTGCATGATCCAGCCGTGACTCACGACCAGCGACTGGCTCGTGAGCACATTGGTCGGGAAGCCCGCGAACAGTAGCGCGACGCGTGCCACGTCCTCGGTGGTCGTGAACTCGCCATCCACCGTTTCCTTGAGCATCACGTTCTTGATGACTTCCTGCTCGCCGATGCCCAGCGTCTTGGCCTGCTCGGGGATCGGCTTCTCGATCAGCGGCGTGCGTACGAAACCCGGGCAGATCACGCTGCCGCCGCGGCCTTGCGCGTACATGTGCTTGAGACAGGCCTTGGTTGCGGGGAAGGCGCCGTCGAGGTGGATCGGTTGGTATTGCTGGACTGTAGCGGTTTCGTGAGGCTTTGAAACTCCGTGCGGCCCATGCGCTCTGCCGAACCTTGATCACGACGAGTCTTGAACTTTTTGGATTCGCCGCCGCGTACTGCAGCCGTGGAGCTTGAGTGTCTGCATCAAGATGCACGAGGTTTACTCACTTTAAGACTTGGCCGAGATCTGCCCTCTTCACAGCCAATGCCCTTTCGGCCGCGCCCAAGTGCCGTACAACGTACGCAGCTCGGCCAATCTACAATGCCATCTGGATAGGTACTATCGAACAGCAAGTCGGTATGCCGCGTGCGGCTGCGGAGCCTATTTTTCGTCGCGCCGAAGCATGACAAGATCGATATACCCGTTTGAGGTTTGACTCTCCCTGTGGACCTTTTTCAGGGTGAACCCCTCGCCTCCTCCATCGCGCTCCCATCCCAGGGCGAGGTGATGGAATGCCGCATCGCCAAGACTGAGCTTGCTCGCATCAACAGCAAAGGTCGCACCTGGGCTCTGCATGGAGAGCAGATCTTGAAAACTCATAGCACACCATAACAGGCCGAATGCGAAGTGTCGAGTTAACTAGCCACGTACGTTTTTCTGAATCTTGTCGATGATGCCGAAACACTACTTAGCGGACATACCCGCTACTGCGCAACGCGTGCCTCAAAGGGAACTGGAGAAAGTGGCTTTCGGGAGACTGCATGCGCTGGCGTCGGCGAATGGCAGTCGAGTTTCGTGTGTGCCAGATTGCGGTTGACTCACGTCAAACGCTATTGACATGAGTCAGCTTGCGGTGCACTCGATTCGGCCGCCAGACCAAATCTTGGCACACCCGCGATACAAGAGTGATCAAAAAGCCCCCGCATCCGACTACAGTCAACCAGTAGTAGACGTCCGAAGATGACCTCAAAAGCACGAGCGTACTACCGCACTTGGAGCATAGATGAAGGCACTCTCCGTTGAGATTTTGCGTATGGTTGACAGCAGCTTCCCTAACTGGGTCGAGTGCCGCTTGATTGATGCACAGGGGGACGCGCATTTGTTCGTGGAGAAGGCCCCAATCGTTGTGCGCGCAGCGCTTGTCGGTGACGGCTGCTATCCGCGCTCTGGCGAAATAGCCTGCGAAGTCCAGTCCGAATGGAAAGATACGGCCAACCGTTCGTTTGTCAGAATCGATACAACGAGGCCAGACGGAGTGGAGTCCATCGCCGGTTTGAGCGAGTTCGTCATCCATGCTTCGCAGCTCATTGACGTGCCTTGAGACAAGATGCGGTCAAGAACGGTCGTTAAGATTTGTGAGCGGACCTGACCTGTCCGAGGCTGTAATGCATGACTGGGTCGAGCGGGAGCAACAACCCCTTCGGAACTTGAACGGCAGTCGTGATCAGAGTCTCGTCAACTGCCATGCGAAGACGAATGACATTGTTCAAACCGGGCCCCGTGCGCGCCTGATCATCCACGACGGGACGGCCAGTGCCGTCAACCAAGTCGACGCCCACGACGTGGCCGACAAGTACATGGTCAGCTTCTTCAGCCATCTCGGCCAAGGACATTTGCAACGGAAGACTTGCAAGGACGGCGAAAGGGACCATTTCTGCCAGCAACAAAAGAAAGCGTTTCATCAAGCGTCCGATCACTCCCAGAGCTCCATGAACATCTGGTTCCACCCGAGAGTGCGCCAGCCACGGCGATATCCGCAGGCGGTCGAGTCGTTGTCGTAAAGTGGGTGTTGCAAAACCTGGCTTCAGCGATAGTTTGAAAGGCGCGTTGGATTGCCGGCCTTGAGCACTTGGCCTCTGAATCTGACGTGCCAATCAGGACCAAATTCTTTGTGTGCGTGTATATGGAAACCGCCTTCTACGGGAGCGATATCAAGAGGCAGCAGGTTATCGGTGGGTTGCGCAAGAAGCTCAACCTCGTCGCCAGGTTCAAGAACAACCTCCTCGGGAACCATTTCAAGATACAGCGTCATCGTGGCGACGGTTTCGTTCTTGAATTTCCCAACGATTGGATAGGTTTCTGGTGTCATGGCAAGGGTCCGATCTCGGCGAGCAGCGAAAGTCTAGTCTCCGCCGCCACAAACTGCCGGCCTATGGAGATGGGGCAGCCATGCACTTGTCATTGCCCCCCGAGATAGGTGAAGCGCCAATCCGAATAGGTATTCGCTTGGTGCTCAATCGTCACAACGCCTCTTGGCAGCGCCGCGCGAATGGGGCGTTCCTTCGAGGCACTGGCCACCCCCCAGATACCGCCCTGCGGTGCAATCAGCGGCACCAGCGCCTGCCCCGTCATCGGATCCGGATAGAGCTGACGCAGGTAGCGCCTGGTGACCAGGTGCCGGGCATCTTTCAAAAGATCCCCCAGATGGTCGGGATACCGATGTCGTCGCGTGCCAGCATGCCGCATCCCTCGATGTCCTGAGTGCCGAAAGTGCATATTTAACGTGAACGCACAGTTATCGACATATTGCCATTGCCGCGACCGCTTATCGCCGAGATCGACTCCTCGAATTGAACCCTGTATATGGCCTTCCAGTCCATCTGGACCAATCGACGGCCTCTAGCCTGCAGACTAGACTTCGGCTTTCGGCGGCAAGAGCCGACGTTCAGCGCCTCAGCGAAGTTCGCTAGGAGGCGGTGGGCAATTTCCTCGCGGTAGCGAGGTAGGCGCACTTGCACAGCAGTGTTGGACCGCTCTTGTGCAGTACGATTTTGAGGTACAGATTCAATTCAGCCATGGAAGGTTCTTGCACATGACCGTTCAGCTTCGAATCGTTCGCCCAGTCCGCTCCGTGGAACGCTCGCTAGCCATGTATTGCGATGGCCTTGGCCTGCGTGAACTTGACAGGTTTTTGGACCACCAAGGGTTTGCTGCTGCAATAGTCGGGTTTCCTGGCTTGCCCTACCATTTCGCGTTCACGCATTGCAGCGACCACCCGGTAATCCCGGCTCCCACAGTGGAGGACCTCACCGTCTTCTATATGCCGGACCCTGCAGAATGGCAGCGCTCATCCGAAGCCATGCTCACCGCCGGTTTCACCGAGGTCTCGTCCTTTAATCCGTATTGGCAACGCCGCGGTCGCACGTTTGCAGACCTAGATGGCTACCGCGTTGTGCTCCAGCAGGCAGCGTGGGGAGCGCAATGACGTGTGCTGAAGCGCTCGCGAACGTGTGGAGCGAACTAGGGCCTGTTAACACAACCGCAAGCCATCAGCGATGAGAGCGAAGCTGATGAAGGCGGTGAACATGACGTCCAGCTTGTCGAATCGGGAGAAGATGCGCCGATAGCCCTTGAGCCGACGGAACAAGCGCTCGACTTCGTTGCGGCGCTTGTACATGGCGCGGTCGTATTCCCACGGCTCGACGCGGGTGCGCAGTGGCGGGACGACCGGGATAAAGCCCAAGTCGAGCGCAAGCTGCCGAGTCTCGTTGCCTTCATAGGCGCGATCCATGAGCAGATGCAGTGGCCGATTCGGCGCGCCCAAGCGCCTCAACAACTCGCGACCTTCGGGTGCATCGTGCGCTTGACCCGGCGACAACGAGAACGTTACGGCCGTGCGCGCGTCCGCGGCGAGAAGGTGGATCTTGGTGTTCCATCCGCCGCGGGACTTGCCGATAGCTTGCGGACCGTTTTTTTTCGAGCGCCTGTGCCATCGGGATGCACCTTGACGCTGGTGCTGTCCAACGACACGGCTTCGATCTTGATCTGCACCACTTGCGCGAGCTGTAGCCGCGCGAAGGCTCTGTCCAGGACGCCAGACTTGGCCCAGCGATTCATGCGCGTGTAGATGGTGTGCCAGTTGCCGAACCGCTTGGGCAGGCCTCGCCACTTGCACCCATGCTCGGCGACGTACAAGATGGCATTGAGTACCTGCAAGTTCGACAAGCTGACATTGCCTCGCTGAGTCGGCAAGCAGTCCTCGATCTGCTCAAACTGCGCTCGTGTGATCTCCATGCCACCAATGTCGCTCGAACACGCGGTGCGCGCAATTAGTAACAGGCCCTAGTCACAGAAACGCAGGCTGTAGTTGCGTTTCACCACGCTCAGTCAACCCTCCAGTCGTTCCGACCGAATACCAACAGGCAACTGCTGTCAAAGAGTGAGAGGCTGGGTGGCGGCACGCCGGTCCCGCCACCTGCGCCGTGCCCGTGCCCGTGCCCGTGCCCGTGCCCGTGCCGTCGATACGCGGTAGCGCGTTGAACTGGAAAGACCCGGCCGGCACTTGGCCGCATTACTAGCGGATGGTTGCAGCGGAGTTCGCGAAAGCATGTCAGGCCGTCCTTGCGGTTGCCGTTGACCCGGAGCCCGTAGGGGCGAATGCGCTGGAATCCCTTCGGCTGGTCGTGTTGGATCCTTGTTTTTCGGGATGGCGACCTATCCAGCGTCGAGCATCACCAAGTCGGCATGGTGACCGACCTTGAGCACGCTGCAGCCGCACATATCGAAGCTGCGTGTTGCGAGGCCCATTCTGTATCGCCTTCTTGCCGATTCAGGGTCTTCCCCGATGCCTAATTTTTAGCGCGCCCGGCGCGAAAAACGATGCTTGGAAGCAACGCGGTGGGCTCCTAACATTCGCTCCCGCTGGCCCTTCAACGTGACGAAGACAACACGCAGGGTCACGCTCTCCGCTCCCAATTCTTCTACAAGGGAATCCGCCATGGCCAATCTCCGGGACCCCGGTCGCCGAAGCCTTCTCAAGACCTCGCTCGTTGCCGGGGGCCTCTCGTTCGGCAGCATGCTGTCGTTCGACACCTTCGCGCAGGGCAAGGCGCGCATCAACATGCAGCTCGGCTGGATCCCCAGCATCAACCAGATCGGCGAGGTAGTGGCCAAGCGGCTGGGCTTCTACGAGCAGGAAGGCATCGAGTTCGCCATCCAGCCCGGTGGACCGAACATCGATGGCGTGGCCATCGTGGCTTCTGGCCGCTATGAGGTGGGCCAGGTTTCGTCCAGCCCCTCGGTAATGTTGGCCGTCTCGCAGGGCCTGCCGATCAAGTGCTTCGCTGTCGGCGCCCAGAAGCATCCGTTCACCTTCTTCTCACTGGCCAAGAATCCCGTGCGCAAACCCGCCGACCTGATCGGCAAGAAGGTCGGCATCCCCTCAACCGCGGCCATCCTGCTGCGCGCCCTGCTGGCGAAGAACAAGATCGCCGAGAAGGACGTCACCATCATCACGGTCGGCTCCGACATGGTGCCGCTGCTGACCGGCCAAGTCGACGTCGTCACAGGCTGGCTCACCAGCACGACCGCACTCAAGGCACTAGGCCCGGACCGTGTCGACCTGACGTTGTGGGATGGGGGCGTGCAACTCTATGCGCTGCCCTACTATGCCTCGACCAAGACACTCGAGTCCCAGCCGAAGCTCATCGAAGCCTTCTTGCGTGCGACCTCGCGCGGCTGGCAGCATGCGAAGACCAACCGCGACCAATCGGTCGACCTCCTGGTGAAAGAGTATCCGAATCTCAAACGCGAGGACGAGCGTGCCGCGGTCGACACCATGCTCGAATATGCCTTCGGCGGCCTCGCGCAAACTCAGGGATGGGGCACCATGGATCCCGCTATCTGGCAGGCGCAGATCTCGATGTATTCGGAACTGCGCCAGTTCACCGCACGAACGCCGAAAGTGGACGACGTCATCTGGCTTGATGGGCTGAAGTCGACCACCGCCGACCGTATGAAGGTCTGACGCCATGACTGCCGTACTGAACGCCGCTGCGGCGATCTCGTGCCGCGATATCGGCATGCGCTTCTTCACCGAGCGCCGCGATGTCACCGCGATCAAAAGCCTGGACCTAGACGTTGCGCAGGGCGAATTCCTGACACTGCTGGGCCCGTCGGGCTGCGGAAAGTCGACCTTCCTGCGTGTGGTGGCAGACCTGCTGGAGCCGAACCGCGGAAAGATCGAGGTGCTCTCCACTTCACCGCAGGCCGCGCGCAAGAACCGCGACATCGGCTTCGTTTTCCAGGACGCGGCGCTGCTGCCATGGCGCACGGCGCTGCAGAATGTCCAGCTGCCGCTGCAGGTAGGCGGTGGCGCCAGCCGCAAGGGCCGCCGTTCTCCGCAAGAACTTCTGGAACTGGTCGGCCTCAAGGACCGGGCGCACGCCTGGCCTCACGAGATGTCAGGTGGGCAGCGCCAGCGCGTGTCGATCGCACGCGCGCTAGCCAGCGATCCGAAAATCCTGCTGATGGACGAGCCCTTCGGCGCGCTCGACGAAATCACGCGCGACCGGCTCAATGAGGAGATCCGCCGCGTCTGGAAAGACACCGGCGTGACGATCCTGTTCGTCACGCACAGCATCCATGAGGCTGCCTTCCTTGGCCAGCGCGTACTGATGCTCGCAGCCAACCCCGGCCGTGTCCGCGAGATCGTGCCGGTGAATCTGCCGGAAAACCGCACCCTGGATATCCGTGAAACACCCGAGTTCGTCCGGCTCACGGCCCACCTGCGGCGCGTGCTGGAAACCTGCTGAGGCTTACATGACTACCAGTTCCATCGATACGCCGGTGCCCGGCCTTGCAGTGACGCCGGCCGACGCCGAATACATCGCGTGGGCGGCCGCCCGCCGCCGCCGCCTGTGGCGCCGTCGCATCCTACCGGCACTCGGTATCGGCGGGCTCATCGTGCTGTGGTGGGCCGTCATCGTTCTTTTCGATGTCAAGCCTTTCATCGCACCCACGCCATGGGCGGTTGTCGAGACGCTCTACGCCAAGCGCGCTATTCTGCTGGACAACCTGATTCCGACCGCGCTCGAAGCAGCCGGCGGTTTCCTGATCGGCAACCTGGCGGCCATGGCGGTCGCCACGGTGTTCGTCCACAACAAGACGCTGCAGGACATCTTCTTCCCTGTCGTGCTGATGTTCAATGCAGTCCCGCTGGTGGCCAAGGCTCCGGTCCTTGTGCTGATCATGGGCAACGGCATGGAGCCGAAGATCACCATCGCGGCACTGGTGTGCTTCTTCCCGACGCTCGTGAACATGGTGCGCGGCCTCGAATCGGTGAATCCGCAAGCCATGGAACTGATGCGCGTGCTGTCCGCAAGCAAGATGGAGATTTTCTTCCGCCTGCGGCTGTTGAACGCTCTGCCCTACCTGTTCTCGGCCCTTCGCATCGCAGCCTCGATGAGCGTGATTGGCGCGGTAGTGGGCGAGTGGGTAGGGGCCACAGTGGGCATCGGCGCCATGATCTTGCAGGCCACCTTCAACTTTGATTCGCCACTGCTCTATGCCGCGATCGTAATGAGCGCCACTCTGTCGGGCCTGTTCTTCTTACTCGTGGCCTTGGCCGAGCGCTGGATCATCCGCTGGCAGCCCGACGGTCACCACTGAAACCCTCGGGGCCTCGCTCCGAGCGACGCCCCACCTCTCAAAACTTCACTAGGAGATTCCTATGAGCCGTATTGGCGACTGGATGCATGAACCTGCGCACGACATTCGCGTCGCAGCCGAATCGGATGTCGTAGTGGTCGGTGGCGGTCCTGCCGGCCAGGCCGCGGCCCTCGCTGCCGCGCGCAACGGTGCGAGCGTCACCTTGCTGGAACGCTACAACCATCTCGGAGGTCTCGCCTCGGGCGGCATGGTGCTGGTGCTGGACGACATGTGGGACAACCACCAGAGGGAAATTTCGGTGCGCGGCATCTGCCTCGAAATAATCGAGCGCATGGCCGAACGTGGCTTGGCCGAATATCCCAAGCAGAAGGACTGGGGCGTCTTGCCCGAGTCGGTGCGTCGCTGGAAGCGCTGGGGCACCTTCGACTTCCACAGCAAGGAAAAGCCGCACCCGATCTGCTTCGCCGCAGCCTTTGATCCAGACGCCTTCAAGCGCGCCTCTCTCGAAATGGTGCAACAGGCCGGGATCAACTTGCGCCTGCACTCCTGGTTCTCGCGCACGCTTGTGGAAGAGGGCCAGGTTAAGGGCGTAGTGGTCGAATCCAAGAGCGGGCGCGAAGCCATCCTGGGCAAAGTGGTGATCGACGCCACGGGTGACCTGGACGTGGCAGCTTCCGCCGGCGCGCCGCACATCAGCGGTGCCTACATCGTGACTACGGTATTTCGCCTCGGCGGTGTCGATACCAACGAAGCCGAGTGCTTCGAGCATGAGGAGCCGGAAGCTTTCGCGACGATCGACCGCGAGGTCAAGCACATCCTGGGCGGCGCCTGGGATTCGTGGTGGCTCAAGACGCCGCTACCCGGCGTGGTGTGGTGCAACTGCCCGCACATGGCAGGCCTGGACGGCCTGAAGGTGGCCGACCTGACCCGCGCCGAGGTGCAAGGGCGCGCCACCATCCACAAGGTGATCGAATTTATCCGCGCCAAGCTGCCGGGCTTCAAGGACTGCTATCTGATCGACCTGGCGCCGCAGACCGGTATCCGCCAGACGCGCCTTCTCGAAGGCGAGTACGTGATGACCAAGGACGATGTCGCCAACCGCGTGCGCTTCGAGGACAGCGTGGCACGCGGTCGCGACTACTACTACCCGTACCGCACCCTGGTGCCGCGCAGCGTGGACAACCTGCTGGTAGCCGGTCGCCACTACTCCTCGACCTCAGCCGCGCAGAAGGTCTCCCGAGAAATCCCGCCCTGCATGGCAATGGGGGAAGCCACCGGTACAGCCGCTGCGCTCTCGCTGGACACCAACGTGTCGGTGCGCAACGTCGACATCGGGAAGCTGCAGCGCGCACTACGCGCCCAGGGCGCCGACCCTGGCGAACAAGAGGGTCCCAATGCCGACATCCCTACCATCGCCCGCTCGTTCGCGGAGGCAGCATGAACACGCTTCCTCTGCACGGCATCCGCGTGATCGACTTCACGCAGGTCATGATGGGGCCAGTCTGCACACAAATGCTGGCAGACCACGGAGCCGACGTGATCAAAATCGAGCGCAAAGGTGCTGGAGACCTGAGCCGCTCAACTTTTGCACCGGTCGCCGGTGACGACAACCCGATCTTCTGTAGCCTGAATCGGAACAAGCGCAGTGTCGAGATCGACCTGCGCGACCCGGCACAGGTAGATTTGGTCAAGGCGCTTATCGCCGATGCCGATGTAGTCACCAACAACTTTCGTGCCGGTGTGATGGAGCGCCTTGGCCTAGGATATCAGGATTGCAAGAAGATAAATCCGCGCATTATCTATGCGGTGGGCACCGGCTTTGGAGAGACTGGCCCCTACGCTCACAAGGGGGGGCAGGACGTGTTGGCGCAGGCTCTGACCGGCGTCATGGCGCGCCGTGCAGACGACTCCGCGCCGATCTCAATCTACCCAACCGCGTTGGCTGACTACACGGCTGGCATGCACATGGTGCAAGGCATCTTGTTCGCGCTACTGCAGCGCGAACGTACCGGCGAAGGCCAGAAGATCTCTGTCTCGCTCTACGACTCGATGCTGTCTATGCAGATGCAGGAAGCTGCGATGATCATGATGGAGGATTCGGAAGTCAACTGGGCCGCCATGCCCCTGTCTGGCGTCTTCGATACGCAGAACGGTGCGCTGGTGCTGGTCGGCGCGTTCAAGACACATCCGTTGCGCAACATCTGCACAGCGCTGGAGATCGATGACCTCTCGCAGGATGAGCGCTTCGTCGATCTAGCAGCGCAGTTCAGGCACAAAGCCGAACTGCATGCGATCTTCAGGGAGCGCTTTGCGAGCAGCACGCGCGAATACTGGCTGGCGCGCCTTGAGGAACAGGATCTGCTTTCGGCACCGGTACACAATATGCGCGAGGCCCTCGTCGATCCACAGACTCTGCACAACGAGATGATCCTCGAAGGCGACGACTCGGCTAACCGCCCGCTCAGGTTCATCGCGAGCCCGATCCGCATGTCCGATACTCGCGCGGGCCTGCGACGGGAGCCGCCGAAACTGGGTCAGCACACGGAAGAGCTGCTGGCCGAAGCGCGGACTCTAATCGAAGAGGCAGGAGCATGAGCGTTCTCTTCGACGTCACGAACCACGTGGCCACGATCACGATTGATCGTCCCGAGGTTTTGAATGCAGTCGACCTCGCTACCGAGGCCGAACTAGTTGGCATCTGGAACGAAATTGAGCGGAACAACGACATCCGCGTCGTGGTGCTGACCGGCGCTGGCGAGCGTTCCTTTTGCGCCGGCGCGGACCTGAAGAACACATCGAACCTCAAGGGTGTCGACTACTGGGCGGCCTCGCGATCGGGCGGCTTCGGTGGCATCGCGCTGCGCGAAACACTCAACGTTCCAGTGATCGCAAGAGTTAATGGTTTCGCGCTGGGAGGTGGCTTCGAAATGGTGCTGGGCTGCGACCTCGTCGTAGCCTGTGAGGAAGCCAGCTTCGGATTGCCCGAACCGCTGGTGGGGCGCCTGCCCCTGGACGGCGGCATGTTGCTGCTGCAGCGCCAAATCCCGTACCGCCAAGCCATGGGCATGATGCTCACAGGACAACGGGTCAACGCCAGCCGTGCACTGGAGATGGGCCTGATCAACGAAGTCGTTCCACGCGTCGAACTCGACGGTGCCGTCGATCGCTGGGTGCAACAGATCTTGGCATGCGCTCCGCTGTCGCTCAAAGCTCTCAAGCAGGTGGTTCGCCTTACGAGCACGATGTCGCCTGCGCAGGCTCACTGCACGCGACTGCCGGCGCTGGTGACGGCGCTGCAATCCGAAGATTCAAATGAAGGTGTGCTGGCCTTCCAGCAGAAGCGGAAGCCTCGGTGGCAAGGCCGCTAGAACGCAACACCATTTCACGAATATTTCTTTCATGGCCCATGTCATCACCACGGCCTGCATCGACTGCAAGGACGGTGCCTGCGTCCTGTGCTGTCCAGTCGATTGCATCTACGAGGGTACCCGTACTCTGTACATTCACCCAGATGAATGCATCGATTGCGGCGTTTGTGTCTCTGCCTGCCCCACCCAGGCGATCTATGAGGAGTTTCGGCTACCGCTCGGGCTGCGCCACTACGCGGCGATCAACCGCGAGTTTTTTGGAATCGAAGTCAGCGCACTGGGATCGCCGGGTGGTGCCGATGGAAGGCGTATGGCCTGCGACCATCCGTACATCGTGCAGGAAGCGCCGAGCACCCGGATGGTGGGATGATGCTGCTGCTTTCCGGAGGGCAGGCTGATGCACGCCATCGTCCTGAAGTACTTCATCGAAGTGGCAAGCGCCGGTTCGGTGCGCAAGGCCTCCGAGCGCCTCTATGTCGCTGCGAGTGCCGTCAACCGCCAGATCCACAAACTCGAGGACGAATTGGGCGTCGAGTTATTCGATCGCCTGCCCAATGGCCTGCGTCTCAACGCCGCCGGCGAACGGCTACTCAAGCACGCGCAGGAAACCCTGCACCAGTTCCAGGTGATGCGCACGGAGATCGATGCACTCAAGGGCGAACGGACGGGCCACGTCAAAGTCGCGGCGATGGACTCGTTCTTCGAGGAACTCCTGCCATCGGCGGTCGAGGAGTTCTTGCAGATTTTTCCAGCGGTCACATACACCATCACCTCGACTCAACCGATGGAGATCCCCCAGCTCGTGATGTCGGGCCAGGCCGACGTGGGACTCACCTTCGTAAGCCGACTGCCCGGCGGCGTAGAGTCGATCGCCACTGCCAACCTGCCGATCGGCTTGGTCATGCCGCCGGGACATCCGCTGTCGAAGCACGCGAGTGTTTCGTTGAGGGAGTGCGCCAAGTATCCATTCCTGCGCTCGAACTCGCACCCAGTACTAAGCGCCTCGCTGTCCGCCGAGTTCGCCGCCTTCTGGGACGACATGGAGCCGGCCGCGACCTGCAATTCCACCCCCCTTCTCAAACGCCTGATCATGGGCGGCAAGGGAATTTCGTGCTTCTCGAAGATTGCATTCATCGAGGAACTCAGAAACGGGGATCTGCTCTGGCGGCCGTTCGAACTTCCAGCGCTGGCCAAGTTGCAGGTGGGCATCCTGGTGCCAACACAACGCGCCTTGCCACTTGTCACGCAGAACTTCGCCGGCCGCATGGCGCGGCGGCTTACTCAACTTGAGATCACTGCCGCCGCACTCTGAGCGAACACGCTGCGGCGGTCTCTTCCATCCCTTCCCCCAAGAGAATCGACATGAGCAATCTGAAGAACAAGGCAGTCCTGCTTACAGGCGCCAGTACAGGCATTGGTGCCGCCGTGGCGCGCGCGCTGGGCAAAGAGGGCGCGCGTGTTGCCGTGCACTATCGCGTCAGTCTCGAGGAGGCCAAAGCGGTCGCGCACGATGTCGAAGTCGCCGGCGGCCAAGCCATCGTGGTCCAAGCCGATGTGAGCGATTCCGTCGCGGTCGATCGGATGGTTGGCACCGTCCACGAGACTTTCGGTCGCATCGACGTGTTGATCAACAACGCAGGCGGCTTCGTTAAGCGCTCGCCCATCGTCGATGCTGACGACGACTACATCGACGCGGTGTTTCGCCTCAACGCCCGATCCGTGGTCGCGGTCAGCCGGCGCGTGATCCCCTTGATGGCGGCAAACGGCGGTGGCGCCATCATCAACGTAACGACCCAGGCGGCGCGCACCGGCGGCGGCCCAGGCGCCGGGCTATACGCTGCCAGCAAGGGGTTTGTCTCAACCATCACGCGCACCATGGCCAAGGAACTGGTGAAGGAAAATATCCGCGTCAATGCCGTGGCGCCAGGCGTGATCGAGACACCATTTCATGACGGACACTCCAGCCCCGACGTGCTGAAGAACTTCGCGAACGCAATACCGATGGGCCGACTAGGGACGGCCGAAGAATGCGTCGGTGCCTTTCTTTTTCTCGCTAACGAGGCCACCAGCGGCTACATCACCGGTCAGATCATTGAAGTCAACGGCGGCCAGGTGATGCCATGACGGCCAGGCCGCGCTATCGGGGCATCTTCCCGGTCGTGCCGACAACCTTCACCGAAACGGGCCAACTCGACCTCACAAGCCAGAGGCGCTGCATCGACTTCATGATCAACGCGGGCGTTGTTGCATAACCCCGCGGGAGTGGTCCCCGATCGTGGTTAGGCTAGGCTAGACAGATGAGCAAGCCACCGCGGGCGAAGTACCGCACGACGAACTGGAGTGAGTACAACGCGGCGCTCAAGCGCAGGGGATCCTTGATGGTTTGGCTCGATGCCAACCTTCAATGGCTGGCTCCTGCCAGTGGTCGCTCAGGCCGGCCCGCTGTGTTCAGCGATGCTGCGATCCAGTTCTGCCTGACCTTGAAGTGCATGTTCGGGCTGGGCCTGCGCCAGGCGACGGGCCTGGCCGAGAGCCTGATCAAGTTGGCCCACTTGGACTGAGCCGTGCCCGACTACAGCACCTTGTCGCGGCGTCAGAAGACATTGAGTGTGGCCATTGCCACGCGCCGCAGCAGCGCGGGCCTACACCTGCTGATCGACAGCACCGGCGTGAAGATGCTGGGCGAAGGCGAATGGAAGACGAAGAAGCACGGTGCCGACTACCGCCGGCAGTGGCGCAAGGTGCACCTGGGCATCGATGCGCAGACGCTGGAGATCCGCGCCATCGAAATCACGGACAACGCCATTGGCGATGCGCCGATGCTGCCGGAGTTGCTGGCGCAGATTCCTGCGGACGAACAACTGCATTCGGTGAGCGCCGATGGTGCTTATGACACCAAAGCGTGCCACGAGGCCATTGCCAGCCGGCAGGCCGCGGCGATCATCCCCACACGCAAGAACGCCAAGCCTTGGGCGGATGGCAAAGCTGGGGCGCAGGCAAGAAACGAAATCCTGAGGGCGACACGCAAGCTTGGTCGTTCAATCTGGAAGAAGTGGAGCGGCTATCACCGCCGCAGCCTGGTGGAGACCAAGATGGGGTGCTTCAAGAGACTGGGCGAGCGCGTGATGGCACGGGACTTCCAGAGGCAGGTGACCGAGCTACAGGTACGGGCATCGATCCTCAACAGGTTCACCAGTCTGGGAACGCCTGAGACTGTGCGCGTGGCATAGCTGCGTCTGGGGTAAGGGGAGGCTCGCCCTGAATTCGGGTTATGCAACAGCGCCCTCCGACGTAAGCAACGCACTCCACGAGGTTGAGGGCGGCCAGCAGCAGGAACTTCTCGGCATCAGTTCTCACGCGCAGCAGGTCGTGCTGGCCAAGGTGGCCGTACACGAACGCCAACAAGTAGCGCTCGGGGTGGCCGAGGCAGGAGTTCGTGATCATCTGCGCAACGAGGTCTGGCGGCACGCCCTCGGTGAACTGCATCGTCGCCGTCAGCCGCTGCAAGCAGGTTTCCTGGACGTCTTCAGAGATCGTTGGCACGGCGTGCCCGCAGTGCTTCATGGCCTGGAAGGCGACCAGCAGAACGTGGATCGGCACCTCAAGCTGCAGCATGTCGACCCCGTAGCGCGGCAACACGAGGATGGAGGCCAGCAGGTTGGGCTGCTGGACGTAGATTTCGTCAGCCAGCTCAACCTTTTGTTGCGCGCTCATGCGGTCGACGTCGATGTTCGCCCGGACCATCACGGCCTGCGTGAGCAAGGTCATGGTCGCGCGTCGGACGCTGGCTGCCATCGGTGCGGCAGCAAGTCCTCGATTTGGCTGGCGCGCTGCGTCGGCAGGCGCTGCAACACGTCGCGCAGGTAGGCCCAGGGGTCATGGCCGTTCAGGCGCGCCGACTGCACCAGGCTCATCACGATGGCCGCGCGCTGGCCAGCGAGTTCACTGCCCACGAACATCCATGCCTTTCTTTTATGTGGATCTCCACATAAGCGACAGAACTGGCTGTTCGCCGGCAGCCTGCGACCGAGCACGCGCGCCATCGCGAGCAACGGCGTGACACCAATGCCGCCAGCGATCAGCACATGATGACCGGCCGCAGCGCTGAGAGGAAAGAAGTTGTCCGGCTGAGCGACACTGACGGACGCGCCGATCACCATTTGCTCGTGCAAGGCGATGGACCCTCCCCTGCCGGCGCTCTCCTTCAGCACGGCAATCAGGTACCGCGAACGATTCGCAGGATCACCGCACAGCGAGTAGGCGCGGGTCACGCCTGCCCCGGTCTTCACACTGACATGGGCGCCGGCCGTGTAGGCCGGAAGTTCCGCGCCGGCCTCACTCCGAAATTCAAACTGGCAGATGTCTTCCGCCAGGTCCTGGCGAGACACCAGATCCAGCCAGTCCGCCTCAGCCATGTTCTTGACCGTAACGGTCGTCCCGATTTCATCATTCATGAGAGAGGCAGGGCGCTCATACCTGCCATTTGCCGATTATCCCAAGGTTTGCTGATCGGTTGCAAATCGAACCAATTCCATTCAGTTCAGTGTGCTGGTCGAGATTTGGTTGCAGCTGATGCTTGGGGGGGCTTGGCACTTGGCTCGACGAGCCAGTTCGCTTTTAGAAAAGACCAGATGGCTGAATGTGCCTGCTGACTCAACAATGCGGCGCTTGAGCCATCCGACGCGTTGATCAAGCACGCGTGGGAGATCAGGCCATGGAGAAGAGTGTGGCATGCACTAGCCACGTTGGGCGTGCGCACCGACAGCGGTGCATCCCTACTGGAGTTGATAAGCGCCATCCAATCCATGGAGAACTGCAGATGGGATTTCTTGTATGCACTCAGTGGCGACAGGTGTCGCTCCAACAAGAAATGCAGCGCCCACTCGGCAGGGTGCTCGAGGCAGGCGTCCAGGAGAGCGTCAATCGTCTCTCTCACGATCACTCGCAGGTTCCTGCCACCCCAGCGAGCCAAGGCCTCGCGCATTACCTCGCGAAGCGACTTCGTCCTCATGTGCAGGCAGACGCGCGCAAGATCGTCCTTGTCGCGGAAATACACGTAGAAGCTCCCCGAGGCCGTGCCGGCCAACGCCACGATTTCCCGGATCGTGATGGCCTCGTAAGGGCGCTCCGTCAGAAGTTGAACAAAGGCCTGCTGCAAGGCCAATGAAGTGTGGTGCGCGCGTGTCTGACGCGGTCGCCGCCTCTGTGGAGGATTCGTAGACGGAGGATGTTTGACGCCCATGCGAGTCAAGTTGAACACCTCAAAGAGGTCGCGATATTAGACTTTATGGACCACAAAGAAGCCAGCCGTTGGCCGGCTGAAGTGGCATCCAGATCAAGAGAGAAAAACCTATGAGAAAAATCGTTCTTGCCATCGCGGCAAGCGCTGTGTACTTTGCGGCCGCGGCTCAATCCGAACCCGAGCAGACCGTAAAAATCGCCTCGCTCGACATGATGTCCGGCTCCATGGCTGGCCTGGGACTGAACGTGCTCAAGGGCTTTCAACATTCGGTGCAATTGGCCAACCAGGACGGCTGGGCAGGGCGTGTGAAGCTTCAGATCGTTCCCTTCGACAACAAGTACTCGCCCCAAGAAGCACTGACGATCTTGAACATCATCATCGGGCAGGACATTCGCTACGTGGTGCAGGGTGCGAGTTCTTCGGCGGTCGGCGTGGCGCTGATGGAGGCCATTGAGCGCCACAACACACGCAACCCTGGCAAGGAGATTGTGTACCTGAACTACGCTTCTCAAGCACCAGTCATGACCAATGCCAAGTGCAGCTATTGGCACTTCCGTTTCGATGCGAATTCCGATATGAAAGTTGATTCCATGACGACGTATCTGGCGCGCCAGTCCAGCATCAAGAAGATCTACCAGATCAACCCCAACTACTCATACGGCCAGGATGTTGCAAAGGCTACGCGGGAGACTTTGGCCCGCAAGAGGCCCGAAGTCCAAGTGGTCGGCGAAGACTTCCTTCCCACAGGCCAAGTCAAAGACTTTGCTCCGTACGCGGCGAAGATTCGCCAATCGGGCGCAGACGCTGTCGTGACGGCAGGTGCGGGTCAAGACCTCTCTCTCCTGGTACGGGCCATGCGGGACGCCGGTCTGAACATCGACCTGTACACCCTGAACGCCAACACCTATGGCGTTCCGGCTGCCGTTGGCGCAGCGGGTGAAGGGCGGGTCAAGCTTGTGTCCACTTTCAGCCCGAACGACCCTCGTTTCAAAGGAGGGAAGGTGATCGATTCGTTCAAGGAGAAGTTCAACGAAGACTTCATCAATGGTGCTGGCCACAATGCTATTGTGGCGCTCTCCCAGGCCATCCGCGAGGCACGGTCCACTGATCCGATTGCAGTTGCAGCCCGTCTTGAAGGCATGAAATTCGAAGGCTTGAACGGGCCAGTCGAGCTTCGACGTGATGACCACCAGGCGCAGCAACAAGTCTTTGTAACGAGCTGGAAAAAGGTGGACGGCAAGCGGGTTGTGCACGACCAAGACGCGACGGGCTTTGGATGGATGCCCGTAGATACAGTGAATGCAGCAGATGCTGTGCTGCCGACCTCCTGCGTCATGAAGCGCCCCGCCGCCAAAGCAAACCGTTCATGAATAGAATCTGTCAACAGAAGGCCCCAATGCCCCGCATCGCAATCCCTGACGCCGAGCAACCCGCCATCGCCGCATCACTGCGAAAGTGGCTACCGCCAAACTCCGACCGTCGACCTCCGCTGATCTTTCGCCTCTTTCATGTGCATCCCGAATTGGCATCTCGCGCGCGGGTTCTAGGTGCCGGTTTTCTCGCACACCACCTTTTGCCGCTACGTGACAGGGAAATGGCCATCGACCGCGTGACGGGAAAACTTGGTGCCGCGCATGAATGGGGATTGCATGCCAGCACCTTCGGGCCCTCGGCGGAACTAAGCGAAGCCCATTTGACGTCGACAGTCCACGGTCCACATGCAACGCCCGAGCTGTGGAGCGAAGATGATCTTCGCTTCTTCGATACAGTGGACGAACTGGCTGAAAGCGCCGACTTGAATGACTCTACCTGGGCCTGGTTGGCTCAGCGCTACAGTGACGCGCAGCTTATGGAGTTCGTGCTTCTCGTTGGTTGGTATCGGACGGTTGCATCGGTATGCAATGCGTTCCGGTTGGAGGAAGACTCCGATTCGATGCCATTTCCCGTCAGCGCGACATGAGCACACTCCTCGAATTTCGTCCGGGAGAAGCTGCAATGGATCTCGTGTCGCTCATCGATGAGCATGCCCGCATCAGGACCGGGAAGGAATGCCTGCGCTCCGACAAGATCAGTTGGAGCTACGGCGCGTTCTCTGTTCAGACCCGCAAAGCCGCCAGTGCGTTGCAAGCACTGGGTGTGGGCGCAGGTGATCGTGTTGGCCTGATGTGCCTGAACACCTCGGGCTTCGTACTGGCATTGTTCGCTGCTTGGCGCCTGGGGGCGGTGGTGGTTCCCATCAACCACAAGTTGCAGACACCGGAGGTGAACTACATCCTGGGACATGCGGAGGTGAAACTCTGCGTCGTGGATGGTCAGTTGGCTCATCACGCCACCGCGGTCTCGCACAAATGCCTGTGGATCGTGACGGACTCAGAAGCCGAGCATCTCCAGTTGCTAGAGCGTCTCGTTGAGCAGGCCGATCCCCTGCCATTCGGCACCGGCGCTTCCGGCGAGTTACTGGCGGAAATTCTGTATACCTCCGGGACAACTGGCAAACCCAAAGGCTGCCTACACACCCACCGCAACGTGTTCATGACAGCGTTGTGCACGGCGACGGGAATGTCGATCACCGACGCAGACAAGTTCCTGATTGCCATGCCGATCTGGCATGCGTCGCCGTTGAACAACTGGCTTCTCGGCGTTCTGATGATGGGCGGCACCGCGGTGCTGCTCCGCGAGTACAGCCCGGAAGGATTCGTACATGCAATCAACACGCATCGCACTACCTTGGTCTTCGGTTCCCCAATCGCCTTTCTTTCTCCTCTGGGAGTTGTCAGCGAGGCCGCCCGCCATGACCTGGGACACGTGCGCGCCTGGGTCTGTGGTGGAGGGCCACTGAGCGCTGAGGTAGCGCAGCGTCTGATCCGAAGCTACCGCATGACCCAGTTCTTTCAGGTTTATGGGATGACTGAAACAGGGCCACTGGGTACTCTGTTGCCTCCAAGTGACGCATTGCGCAAAGCAGGGTCAATCGGATACGCGGGGTTGCCTGGGGTTTCCCTTCGGCTGCAACACGCTTCCGGGCGCGAGTGCGCATCAGGTGAAGTTGGTGAAATCCTTCTTCGCTCGCCAGCCTCGATGCAGGGCTATCTCAACGACTCCAAAGCGTATAAAGAGGCCTTCGATGATCAAGGCTTCTATCGAACCGGCGACCTTGCACGTAGAGATGACGACGGCTATCTCTTCATCGTGGATCGGGCCCGCGACATGATCGTCACCGGGGGCGAGAACGTCTATTCGAAGGAGGTCGAAGACGCCCTTAGCGAGCACCCGGAAATCGCCGAAGTAGCGGTACTAGGAATCCCGCATGTCGAATGGGGGGAAACAGTTGTGGCTGTCGTCGCAGGTCGCGCACAAACAAGTTTGGATGCGGAATCACTGCGCGCCTTTCTCGCGCCACGACTCGCTCGCTACAAGATTCCTCGGATTTTCTACATCCGAGAAGCAGGAGAATTGCCGCGCACGGCGACAGGCAAAGTGCGCAAACATGTGCTTCGAGACGAGCTGACGGATCGGTAGCGACATGCTTGTCGGGACTTCTGACGGTGGCACCTTCGCTTTCGAACCGTACGACCGCGGCACTGAACTGACCTTGCCCCCGAAAAACGCACCCCTTGCTGAGTGTTTCAATCCAAGCAAGGAGAGTCGAAATGACGAAGACGGCAAGAGCGCGCTACACGCTCGAATTCAAGCAGGAAGCGGTGCGGCTGGTCGAAGGCGGGCAGAGCCTTGCGGCGGCGGCGCGCACGCTGGGGTTGGTCGAGCAGACCTTGTTCAACTGGGTCAAGGCCAAGCGCGAGGGAAAGCTCAGCGGGGCCGACAGCAAGGCCGTGAGCGCAGAGCAAATGGAGATCAGTCGGCTGAGGGCTGAACTGGGTAAGCGTCCTCTCAAGACCCCTCTTGACGCTAGATCGACGGAGGTGCCCGGGTGGACCGGTTCATTGGTGTGTCCGGTGCGCTATATGGGAGATTTTTCCAACAGATCCTTCAGGAAAATCCACGGGAAGATCCCCCGGTAGTGCCCGTCGCTGAAGAAGAACTGCACGCCATAAGCGCCCACGGGCTGCATGTTTTTCAATTGAATGGTGCCGACTTCGTCCTGTCGGCCGGCTGCGCGCAGTGCCTTGCAATCTGCACAGGGGCAGCTCGAGCGAAGCAGCTTGTATGTGGCGAGATACCGCGTGCCATCCGACCAGCGGAACTCCAACGCCTCACTGGCCCGGTGATCGACGATGGACTCAGGCACCATGCGACGCGATCTGCGCGATGGCCAAGCGCACCGACTTGCGCACTTCAGGGTCGGGATCGTGCGCGGCCTGTTCGAGGCCGGGCAGCGCGGCTGCATCACCGATGTCGCCGAGCGCCAGCGCGGCTTCCTTGCGCAGGTTGCTGATGCTGTGGCCCAGCGTCGCGAGCAGCGGCGTGACGCCCTCGGCGCTGCGTAGGCGCCCCAGGCTGCGGGCCGCACGCAGGCGCACCTGCCAGTAGGCATCGTCCAGGGCCACCAGCAGCGCGGCGGTCGCGGCGGGCTGCTGCAGCTTGCCGAGCGCGGTGGCGGCTTCTTCGCGCACCTGCCAGCTCGCGTCGCGCAGTGCGGTTTCCAGCGCGACGCGCGCATCCGCATCGCCCGCCGCGAAGGCCAACGCGCCCACGGCGGCGCGGCGCACTTCGTCCACCGGGTCGGAGGCGGCAAGGCCGGCCAGCGCGGGCAGCGCGGGCGCATGTTTCAGGTAGCCGAGCACGCCGATGGCTTCGCGGCGCAGGGCGATGGCGTCGGCGGAGTCCTGCGCGGCGCGTAGTTCCTGAAGCACCGCCAGCGCGGGGCCGGCGCTGGCTGGCACGCGCAGTTCGCGCAGCGCACGCAGCACGGCGGCGCGCACCCGCGCAGGGCCGGTGCCTGCATGCGGCAGCAGCCACGCGGCCGATGCGGGCTCCTTCAGTTCGGCCAGGCTGTGGGCAGCGGCTTCGCGCACTTGCGCATCGGCATCGTCGAGCGCCGCCGCCAGCCCTTCGACGGCGGATTGGCTCTCCATGGTTTCGAGCGCCAGCGCGGCGGCGGCGCGCACGGCCGGCGTGTCGTCGCGCAGCGCCGCGACCAGCAGCGGCGTGTGCGTCTCGTCGGACAGGTCGCCCAGGTCCATCACGGCGATGCGGCGCACTTCGGCATCGGGCGAGGCCAGGCGTTCGGCAATGGCCTGCAGTTCGGGGTCGTCGAGGAGCGAGGAAGTCATTCTTTTTTTTTCTAGATGGCAAAGCGCAGCTGCGCAGCGGTGGGGGCGGCGCCGAGCGGCGTGAGGCGTTCCAGCGGTTCGCTGGCGTCCGCATGCGGATGCAGCAGCTGCAGGCAGCGCCGCTTGAGCGCAGTGAATTCGGAAGAAGTGACCAGCGACGGATCGCGCGGCCGGTGAAAACCGAGCACAAACTCGGCGACGATGCGCCCCGGCCGCGGCCCCATCACCAGCACGCGATCGCCGAGGAACAGCGCCTCGTCGATGTCGTGCGTGATGAAGACGATGGTGGTGCGCACGCGCGCCCAGGCGTCGAGCAACTGGCGCTGCATCATGAGCCGCGTCTGCGCATCGAGCGCGCCGAAGGGCTCGTCCATCAGCATCACGCGCGGACGGTTGATGAGCACCCGAGCGATCTCGGCGCGCTGCTGCATGCCGCCCGAGAGCTGCGAGGGGTAGAAGTTGGCGAAGTCGTCCAGGCCGACAAGCCGTAGCATCTCGTGCGCGCGCGCTTGGCGCTCGCTGCGGCCGATGCCCTGCATCTTCAGGCCGAAAGCGACGTTGTCGAGCACCTTCTTCCAGGGGAAGAGCGTGTGATGCTGGAAGACGAGGCCGCGGTCCGGATGCGGTCCGCAAACGGGCTCGCCGTCTACCTGGATCACACCGCCCGCAGGCGTCAGATGGCCGGCGAGTGCGCCGAGCAGCGTCGACTTTCCACAGCCCGAAGGACCGAGCAGGCAGACGAATTCGCCGGGCTCCACATGCAGCGTGATGTCCTGCACCGCATCGAAGGCCTGCGCGCCCTGGCCGAGGCGCACACGCAGGTCGTCGATGGCGATGCGGCCGGTTTGCACGTCGGCCTTCATCCGCGTTTCTCCTGTACGGCGCGCCATGGCATCAGCGATTGGCCGACCCACCGCACCAGCACGCTGCTGCCCATACCGAGCACGCCGATGAAGAGCATGCCCACCACGATGTCCGCGTAGTTCTGGATCATGTACGACATCCACGTGTAGTAGCCGATGCCAAACTGGCCCGAGATCATCTCGGCCGTGACGAGGCAGAACCAAGCGGTGCCCATGCCAATGGCGAGGCCCGTGACCACGCTCGGCAGCGCGCCTGGCAGGATCACTTCGCGGAACACCGCGAGGCGGCCCGCGCCCAGGCTGCGTGCCGAAGCGACGAGGCGCGCATCCACCACCTCCACGCCGTGCACGGTGTTGAGCAGCACAGGAAAAAGCGCCCCGACGAAGGTGATAAAGACCATCGAAGCTTCGGATGACGGGAACATCAGGATGGCCAGCGGAATCCACGCGACGGCGGGGATGGGGCGCAGCACTTCGAGCGGCGGCAGCAGCGTGTCCTCGGCCCAGTTGGCGCGGCCGATCGCAAGACCGAGCGCAACGCCCGCCACTGCCGCGAGGCCGAAGCCGATGAACACGCGGCGCAGGCTCGCCGACAGATGCTGCAGCACCAGCGGCGACTGAACTAGCGACCACGCGGATTCGGCCACCTCGCGCGGTCGCGGCACGTTCTGGAAGGTGATGAAGCCCAGGTTCATACGCTCGCGCGTGGCCAGGTGCCATGCGAGCACGCACAGGAACAGCGCGGCAATGCGCCATGTGGCGCGCGGCAGGTTGCCGTTGTTGAACAAGCTGGTCATGGTGAAGCCCGAGGAACATCAGCCGGCCAGCGCGGCGCGCACGCCGGCGAAGTCCGCCACCTTGCCACCATTTTTTGCGGCCCAGCCCTCGGCCTGATCCTTGAGCAGGAAGACATCGACCTCGCCCTTAGCGCCGAGCACGAACCACGCATCGGCCGCCAGCAGCTTGTTGCCGCTGTGGCGGTCTTGCGCATAGACCACTCGCGCCTTCTTGCCTGCCTTCTCCAGCTTCTGCAAGTCGGCGAAAGCGTTCTCGGGCGAGGCGTAGTGGCGCACCAGCGGCTCGCCGGCCACCCAGACCTGCGCCACGCGGCTCACATCGGCGATGGGCTTCCCGGTCGCTGCATCCTTCGCGACCAGCGGGGCACGGGCGTAGTTCTTTAGTTGCCTGTCGTAGTCCAGGCCCGCCTCCTTGAAGGCGGTGCGGATGTAGCCGTCCTGCACGAAGGCATTGGCATCGATGTCGTTGTCGGTGCGCTTCAACAGGCGCAGCGTGTCGAGCGATGTCTTCACCGCCTGGCGGTATTCGGGCTTCCAGCTGAGGTCGCGCGTCTGCAGGCCGAGCGGGCCGTGGAAGAGGTAATTGACTTCGGCCTCGATGCCCGTGACCTTGGTGATTAGCTCGCTGTATTTCTCAGGCTCGGCGGCCACGAGGCGGTCGGCTTCCAGCGCGGCGCGCAGGTAGGCGGTGACGACCTCGGGGTACTTCTTCGCGTACTCCTCGTCCACCAGGCTGCCGTGGAAGGTGGGCGCGTTTGCCTGCGAGCCGTCGTAGATCTTGCGGGCGAAGCCACGGTACGGAAAGAGCTCGGCGAAAGGCACGAAATCCGCATGCGCCTCGACCTTGCCGGCCTGCAGCGCGGGGCCGGCCACCTCGGGCGCCTGGGTGGTGATGTTCACGTCCTTCAGCGGGTCCCAGCCTTGCGCCTGAATCGCGCGCAGCAGCATGCCGTGCGAGGTCGAGGCGAAGGGCACCGAGATGGTCTTGCCCTTGAGTTCGGCGAGCGACTGCACCTTCGAATCCTTGGGCACAACGATACCGTTGCCGCTGCCCGTGGTGCTGCCGGAAAGCACGGTGATGAAGATGCTCTTGCGTCCCGCCTTCTGAAAGGCGGCCCCGTTGAAGCTGCCCGGAAAGTCGGCCATCGAGCCGAGGTCGAGCTTGCCCGCGACCATTTCGTTGGTGAGCGGTGCGCCGGAGGTGAAGTTCTTCCACTCGATCTGGTACTGCGCGTCCTTGTACTTGCCGGTGCGCGGCAGGTATTTCTCGAGCAGCTTCAGTTCGCGGATCAAGAGGCCGCCGGTGGCGCAGTTGATCGTGGTGTCCTGCGTGCCGATGGCGATGCGGATGGTCTCGGCCTGTGCGACCGAAACGACAGGCAGGGCCAGCAGCAGGCCAAGAGTCGCACTCCACAGCGTCAGGGTTCTCTGGGTTTTCATCGTGATGCTCCGGGTTGAAATGCGGCGGCCGCGGCTCAGCGCAGCAGGTAGGGGATGTCGACGGTGACCGCGCCGGTGGGGCAGTCTTTTTCGCAAGGCATGCAGTACCAGCACTCGTCGAACTTCATGTAGGCCTTGCCCTTGCTAAGGTCGATGGCGAGCACGTCGAGCGGGCAGACGTCCACACAGACGGTGCAGCCCTTGTGGGCGATGCATTTGTCGTCGTCCACGCGCACGGGCACGCTGGTGGGGTTGAAGGCGAGGGGCATGTGGGGTTCTCTTTTTTTGTCGCGGTGCAGTTGTGAAGGTGTCAGGCCGCGACCGGCTCGCGCACGGCGGCGGACACGCGCAGGTGCTGGTAGGCCGACATCTCGTGCGCATCGAGCGGCACGATGTAGGGATCGACCGGCCGCTTGAAGCTCACCATCGCGTCGCCTTGCTTTTGCAACTGCGTGTGGCAGAACCAGTCGCGGTCGTTGCGCTCGGGAAAGTCCACGCGGTGGTGGTAGAGGCCCCAGCGGCTCTCGGTGCGGTAGAGCGAGGCGCGCGCGGCCATCTCGGCGCAGTCGCGGATCGCATGCACTTCCATCGCGCGCATCAGCTCGTGCGGGCCGGGGGCGGCGAGCTGTTCGAGGTCTTCGTGGATCTGCTCGAAGCGCGAGAGGCCGATCTCCATCTTGCGCGTGACCTTGGGCGGCTGCAGGTAGTCGTTGACCATGCGGCGCAGCTTGTATTCGACCTGCGCGGGCGGCAGCCCGCCGCTGCGAAGGAGCGGGGCGCTGACGCGGGCGTGCTCGCGTGCGACCTGTTCTTCGTCGAGCGCGGGCAGCTCGATTTCTGCGCAATGCCTTGCAGCGCTTTCACCTGCAAGCCGGCCGTAGACAAAGGCTCCGAGCATGTAGTTGTGCGGCACGCAGGCCAGATCGCCCGCCGCATGCAGGCCTGGCACTGTCGTGCGCGCATGCTCGTCCACCCAAACGCCAGAGGCCGAATGGCCGCTGCACAGGCCGATTTCGGAGATGTGCATCTCCACCATCTGCTCGCGGTAGTCGGTGCCGCGACCGGCATGAAAGCGCCCGCGGCTCGGGCGCTCGTTGGTGTGCAGGATCTGCTCGATGGTGGCGATGGTCTCCTCGGCTAGGTGGCTCAGCTTGAGGAAGACCGGGCCGTTGCCGCCCTGCAGCTCGTTGTAGAACTCCATCATCATCTGGCCGCTCCAGTAGTCGCACTCGATGAAGCGCTCGCCCTTGTTGTTGGTGGTGTGACCGCCGA
This sequence comes from Variovorax sp. V118, assembly GCF_041154445.1. Taxonomy (GTDB): domain Bacteria; phylum Pseudomonadota; class Gammaproteobacteria; order Burkholderiales; family Burkholderiaceae_C; genus Variovorax; species Variovorax boronicumulans. Next base: position 4,809,559 of record NZ_AP028663.1, read on the forward strand.
AGGGGCCGGTCACGTAGGCGCAGGCGGGGCCGTTGTAGTCCTTGATGAGCGGATTGATCTGGAAGCACTCGATGCCCGAGAGCTCCGCACCCGCGTGGTAGGCCATGCTGTAGCCGTCGCCCGCGTTGGTCGGGTTCTCGTAGGTGCCGAAAAGGTAGCCGGAGGCGGGAAGGCCGAGCCGGCCGGCCGCGCCCGTGGCAAGCACCACCGACTTGGCGCGGATCACGTGGAACTCGGCCGTGCGGCAGTCGAAGGCCATCGCGCCTGCAATGCTGCCGTCGGCCGCGGTCAGCAGACGCGTGACCACGAGGCGCTGCGACATCTCCACGCGCGTGCGCTTCAGGCGCCGGTAGAGCACGTTCTTGATGTTGTGGCCCTCGGGCATCGGCAGCACGTAGGTGCCCATGTGGTGCACCTTGCGCATCGCGTAGTCGCCGGTCTCGTCCTTCTCGAACTTGACGCCCCAGCGGTCGAGCTCCTCGATCATCGAATAGCTGTTGCGCGCATAGGCCATCACCGTCTTCTGGTTGACGATGCCGTCATTGGCGGTGGTGATTTCCTTGACGTACTGCTCGGGTGTGGCGAAGCCCGGCACCACGGCGTTGTTGAGGCCGTCCATCCCCATCGAGATGGCGCCGCTACGCTTGACGTTGGCTTTCTCGAGCAGCAGCACTTCGAGCTTCGGGTTGGCTTCCTTGGCCTTGACGGCGGCCATCGGACCGGCCGTGCCGCCGCCGATGACCAGCACGTCGACGGTGCGGGTGAGGATGTTCATGGGGTTGTCTTCGTGGGATAGCTGCGGGCGATGCGCAGGCGGTGCTGGAAGGCATCGCCGCGGAAATAGAGGTCTTCGAAATCCAGCGGTGCGCCCTCGGCTGTGTGGGTCAGTCGCTCCACGCGCAGTACGGCGGTGCCCTCGGGCACGCTCAGGGCGCGGGAGAGCACTTCGTCGGCGAGCATCGCGTCGATCTGCAGGTCGGCATGGCCGAGCGCGATGCCGTAGTCGTTCTCAAGGATCAGGAAGATGTCGCGGCCCGCGAGGTCCGCCTGCCGCAGCCGCTCGCCGATGGCGTGGGGCAGGTAAGTCACCTCGTAGGACACCGGGGCGCGGTTGAGGTGGCGCACGCGCTTTATCTGCGCGACCGGCGTGCCCTCGGGCAGGCCCAGGCGCTGCGCTACGCGCGGCGAGGCTGGCACGGTCTTGTGGCTGGTGACCTGGTTGCGGATCTCGTAGCCCATGCGGCCCATTGATTCGGCAAAACCCTCGAGTTGGCCCAGCTGCTGGAAGGCCTTGGGTTTGGCGACGAAGGTGCCCTTGCCCGGGATCTTGAAGATCAGGTTCTCGCGCTGCAGGTCGCTGAGCGCCTGCCGCACCGTGATGCGGCTGACTTTGAACAGCGCGACCATTTCGCTTTCGGAGGGCAGTTGCGCATGTGGTGCGTAGGTGCCGTCGAGGATGCGCTCGCGCAGTGTCTCGCGCACCTGGGTGTAGAGCGGGACGGGAGAAAAGGCGATGGGCGCGAGCGCCCTGGCGGTAGACATGCGGCTGACCTGTTATGACCAGTTCAATGAGGCCAGATGGTAGTCAGCGATACTTTTTTCGTTAAATAACGAAAACATGCTTCGATATGCGGAAATTGGTGCATCATGGTCAGCCCCTGGGCTTGCTGGGTGCGCCAACGGCATATTGATCCACGTATTCCTTCTTTGTGCGCCGCGCTGCGCGTTGACACGATCGCTCTCTTTGCCTTGCAAGGTGGACGACTATGGGCGCAAGAACTTTCTAGCGGCAGCTTCCCTCCCGGGGCCATGACTCCGTTCAGCACCAGGTGGACGTGCTAGTCATCGACGGCGGCCCGGCTGGCGCCTAAGTTGCGGTGAGCACAGCTGAGCAGGGCGTGCACGTGCTGTTGGCCGACAAGAGCTTCTGCGGCACCTCGGGGCCACTGCGTCTTCGGGTACTGGTCTCTTGCATGTATCGCTCGACGGCAAGGCACACGAAGAGGCCTAGGACAGCCGCCTCGCGATGGGCGGCCACCTGGCCGAGCACGCCTGGATGAACCGGGGGCTCGAACTGACTTGGGCCAATGTCGAGCGGCTCAAGGGCTTGGGCTATCCATTTCCCTCCGGCGATCAGAGCGCGCTGCGCTGCAAGGTGCCGACTACATGCGGCTGATGCGCAAGCGCGTGAAGGAATCGGGTGCACACATCCTCGAGCACAGCACCGTCTACGGTGCCACCGGCGTGAACCGCCAGAGCAGCGACACCTGGGGGGGTGAGGGCCGGCGCGGTTGTTATCGCCACCGGCGGCTGCGCTTTCCTGAGGCGCGTGCTGGGCAGCAACGTGCTCACTGGTGATGGCCAGCTGATGGCCGCTCTCGGACATGGAGTTCTCGAACGCCTACGGGCTCGGCCCAACGTTCTCGTCGATCACGAAATCGCAGTTCTACAACTGGGCGACCTTCTGCGCGGCCGGCGGCGTGGCGGTCGAAGGGGCGGGCTCGTCCAAAGGGCGCGGCGTGATCGCGTAGACGCGCAATCACAACCGGCGTTCGCCTGCCTGGACCTTGCCGACGCACAGATCTGCGCATGGACGCGGACCGCGCAATCCAACTTCTTTTTTCTCATTCGACCGGCAGGGCATTGACCCGTTCACGCAGCACTTTCCGGTGACGCTGCGACTCGAAGACACAGTGCGCGGCACCGGCGGGCTGCACCTGGTGGACGACACCTACGCCACGTCGTTGCTGAACAGGATTTACGGCAGCATGGCTCGCAGCCGCCTCTCCGGCCCAATGTTTGGGCGTCCGCCCTTGACGTCGGCCTCGTACATCCGAGAGAACAACGCGTCCGTCTCGGCCGGCGCCTCATTGACCATCACCTGGATGCGGCGCAGCGGGTGATCGGCGGGAACGCAATGGTCCGGCCGTCGCATGGTGAATGAGTCTGGGCCGCGCATCGGGTTGGGCTGTTGTTGGGCTACAAGAACAACGCGCAGGCAATCTTCATGGTCAGGTATTTCTGCCGCCTGTTAAGAAGATTCACGCATGTCGAAACAACGATTCCGTTGTTCACTCCTGCGGCGCGCGACCACAGAATCTGCGGCTTCCGGCATTGCCTGCCCACGTCATGAACGAACAGAGGAGTCCCCGATGAGCGACAGCGCACCCCCTTCATCCATCGACACGAGCTTCGGCGATCTGCGCATTCGGCGCGTGGCGGGCCACATCGGCGGCGAGGTGCAGAACCTGAAGCTCTCCGCCGATCTTTCTGCGGGAGAGATCGCGCACGTCGAGGCCGCCCTCGTGAAGCACAAGGTGCTGTTCTTCCGCGGCCAGGGCCATCTGGACGACGCCGCGCACCAGGCCTTCGGCGCGCGCTTCGGCCGCACGGTGGCGCACCCCACGGTGCCCTCGCCCACGGGCACGAAGCTCTTCGAGCTCGACGCCTCCAAGGGCGGTGGGCGCGCCGATTCGTGGCACACCGACGTGACCTTCGTCGATGCGTTTCCGAAGATCTCGATCCTGCGCGGCGTGAAGATTCCGGCCTACGGCGGCGACACCGTGTGGGCCAACACAGCCGTCGCCTACGAGCGCTTGCCCACGCAGCTCAAGCAGCTGGCCGACCAGCTCTGGGCCGTGCACAGCAACGACTACGACTACGGCGCCGACCGCGTGCTGGTGGAAGAAGATCGCCTGCGCCACCACCGCAACGTGTTCGTCTCGGCCGTGTACGAGGCCGAGCATCCGGTGGTGCATGTGCATCCGGTGTCGGGCGAGCGTGCGCTGCTGCTCGGGCATTTCGTGAAGAAGCTGGAGGGGCTGTCGAGTGCCGAGTCGGCGCGCCTCTTCGAGCTGCTGCAGAACCGCGTGACACGCCTCGAAAACACCGTGCGCTGGAGCTGGCAACAGGACGACGTGGCGATCTGGGACAACCGCGCCACGCAGCACTTCGCGATCAACGACTACGGCAACCAGCCGCGCCTGGTGCGACGCGTGACGGTGCATGGCGAAGCCGCCGTGGCCATCGACGGCCGGCGCAGCAGAACGCGCAGCCGGCCCGAGGCCACGAACGACGCGCGCATCGACGAAGTCATTTCCGCCTCTGCCTGAAGCCCCCGCATTCCATGACATCCCCCTCCCCCTTCGGGCTGCATCGGCGTAGCCTGCTCAAGACATCGGCCGCGCTTGGCGCCGCATCGCTTCTTCTTCCCGGGCTCACTGCGGCACAAGGTGGTGCGAAGAAGTTCGCGGGCGTCACACTGAACGTGTCGACCTTCAGCGCCACTTATCCCAAGCTGCTGCAGCAGTGGCTGCCGGAGTTCGAGGCGCTCACGGGCGCCAAGGTGAACTTCGACGCGCCCTCCTTTCCGGTCTACAACCAGCGTGTCGACCTGGAGCTTTCGACACGGGGTTCGGCGTACGACGTGGTCAACGTTACCTTCATCTACTCGAGCCGCTGGATCAACTCGGGCTGGCTCACGCCGCTCGACGACTACATCCGGAACCCAAACCTCACGAGCGCCGACTGGGACCTGAACGACTTCCTGCCCGGCGCCCGCGCGCCCGAGACCGGCAAGGACGGCAAGCTCTACGGCATTCCCTGGACCGCCGAAGCGCTGCTCACGGCCTCGTCGCGCTTCGACCTGCTGGAGAAGGCGGGCTTCGCGTTCCCCGACACCACCGACGATCTTGTGAAAGTGCTGCGAGCAGTCCACAAGAAAGACCGGGTGGCCGGCTTCGTGGCCGACAACCACTACGGCTGGACCTTCGTGCCTTATTTGCACGCGTTTGGCGGCGACGTGTTCCGCAAGGCACCGGACGACCTGTTTCCGACGCTGGACACGCCCGAGGCCATTGCCGCCGGCGAGTACTACGCAAACCTGCTGCGCGAGTTTGGCCCCGACGGTGCCATTACCTACCAGCCCGACCAGGTCACACAGGCCCTGAAGCTCGGCCGCGTCAACTTCACCGACGCCGGACAACTGCACCTGGCCCAACTGGGCGATGCGGCAACCAGCAAGACATTGAAGACCGTCAGGTTCGGCCAGGTTCCGAAAGGCCCGGCGGGTCGCTTTCCGGGCACCGCCGTGCATGGGCTCGGCATTCCGGCCGGCTCGAAGAACAAGGAAGCGGCGTGGGCCTTCATCCAGTGGGCGCTGAGCAAGCAGACCACGCGCAAGGCGGTGGCCGCGGGCTACGGCTCGCCGGCGCGCCGCTCGGACATCGACTCGGCCGAGTTCCGCCAGAAGCAGGTCATCAACGGCAGCGACCTGGCCAAGCTCTCGCTCGACGCCATCGAATTGGCTTCGAAGACGGGCCACATGAAGTACCGCACGGTGTCGGTCTATCCGCAGATCGACCAGCAACTGAACAAGGCCATCGAACTGATCGCGAGCAACCAGCTGTCGGCCAAGCAGGCGTTTCAGCAGGCGCAAGCGAACTCGATTGCCGAACTCAAGCGCGCCGGCATCAAGCTGTGAAGCCCTGAGCCATGGCCTTCGCTCTTTCCGCGCCGGGCTGGCAGGCCGAGCGGCGCCGGGCCTTCCTGCTGGGCCTGTCGCCGTCGCTGACGGTGTTGCTCGTCATCACGCTGGTGCCGGCCGTGGCGCTGCTGGTGGCGAGCTTCACGCCGCTCAGCCTCACCGACCCGGCGGCCACCTTCCGCTTCGACGATCCGCTGGTCAACTACCGGCAGCTGCTGCACGACAACCGCTTCCTCGGTTCCATCGCGGTGCAGTTCAAGCTGTCGGCATCGAGCGTGGTACTGCAGTTGCTGGTGGGCCTCGGGCTCGCGCTGTTGCTCAACGGGAAGTCGCGCGTGCTCGACGGCGCGCGCACGCTGTTCCTCATTCCGATGGTGCTGCCGCCGATCGTCGTCGCGCTGATCTGGAAGATCATGTACACGCCCGATGTGAGCCCCATGCACCGCGTGCTCGAGCACCTGGGCCTGCCGGTGCGCTCGCTCATCGCCAACCCCGACACGGCGCTCTGGGCCATTTCGTTGGCCGACACCTGGCAATGGTTTCCGTTCACCATGCTGATGGTGCTGGCCTCGCTGCAGATGATTCCGGACGATCCGCTGGAGGCCGCACGGCTCGAAGGCGCCAACCGCTGGCAACTGTTTCGCTACATCGTGTTCCCCTACATCCGGCCGGTGCTGGTGGTGTGCGGCCTCTTCCGGCTCATCGACAGCTTCAAGGCCTTTCCGCTCATCTACGTGCTGACCAACGGCGGGCCGGGCAACGTGAGCGAGGTCACCAACTACTACGGCTTCATCCAGGCCTTCAACTTCTCGTACTGGGGCTACGCGAGCGCCATCGCCACGGTGATGCTGGTGGGCGTGTTCGTGCTGAGCTGGCTGGTCGGCAAACTCGGATGGAGCGACCATGAACAGCATTAGCCGTATGCTCGACGCCGCCGACCTGGCCGGCACGCACGAAGAAGGCGCCGGCATCGGCACTACAGGCCGTCGCCGCGCGCCGTGGTGGCACACCCACAGCCGCTCGCTCACGGTCGCCGTGCTGGTGCTGCTCGTGCTGTCGCCGTTCCTGTGGCTGGTGCAGCTCGCCTTCAAGCCTGTGGCCGACATCTTCGACGACGCCCTGCTCTTCGTGCCCACGCTGGACGGCTTCGCGAGCCTCTTGCAGGGCAACTTCCTCAAGTCGTTCGGCAACAGCCTGCTGGTGAGCACGCTGTCGACCGGTTTCTCGCTGGTGATCGGCGTGCCCGCGGCCTATGCGCTCACGCGCTGGAAATTCAAGGGTCGCGACCGCATCGCGCTGTGGATTCTGGTGACGCGCATGGCGCCGCCCATCGCCTTCACCATTCCGTTCTTCCTCGCCTACCAGTACCTCGGGCTGCAGGACACGGTGATCGGGCTAGCCATCGTGTACCTCACGTTCAACCTCGCGATCGTCATCTGGCTCATGCAGACCTTCTTCGAGGCGGTGCCCGCATCGCTCGAAGAGGCCGCATGGATCGACGGCTGCGGCGTCTGGCAGGCGTTCTGGCGCGTGGCCTTGCCGCTCACCGCGCCGGGCCTCGCCGCCACTGCGGTGATGTGCTTCATCTTCTCGTGGAACGATTTCTTCTACGCGCTGATCCTCACGCGCACCAACGCCATCACCGCGCCCGTGGCCATCGTCAACTTCCTGCAGTACGAAGGCTGGGAATGGACCAAGATCGCCGCAAGCGGCACGCTGGTGATGCTGCCGGTGATCGTCTTCACGGTGCTGGTGCGCAAGTACCTCGTGCGCGGGCTGACGGCCGGCGGCGTCAAGGACTGATGCAGGCCTTCGAAAACAGCAACCCACATAAGAAACTCATGGCCTCCATCATCATCCGCAAGCTCTTCAAGCAGTTCGGCAGCACGCCGGTGATCCGCGGCATCGACATCGACATTCGCGACGGCGAGTTCGTGGCGCTCGTCGGTCCGAGCGGCTGCGGCAAGTCGACGCTGCTGCGCGTGATTGCCGGGCTGGAAACCGCCGAGGGTGGCGACGTCCTGCTGGGCGACCGCCGCCTCAACGACACCGCGCCGTGCGACCGCGACGTGGCGATGGTGTTCCAGAACTACGCGCTCTACCCGCACATGACCGTGGCGCAGAACCTGGGCTTCGGCCTGAAGATCCAGGGCATCGCGAAAGACCAGATCGCCCGCCGCGTGCAGCAGGCGGCCGACACACTGGGCCTGGGCGAGCTCCTGCATCGGCACCCGCGCCAGCTCTCGGGCGGCCAGCGCCAGCGCGTGGCCATGGGCCGGGCCATCGTGCGCCAGCCGCAGGCTTTCCTGTTCGACGAGCCGCTGTCGAACCTCGACGCCAAGCTGCGCGTGCAGATGCGCACCGAGATCAAGGCGCTGCACCAGCGGCTGGGCACGACCACGGTGTACGTCACCCATGACCAGGTCGAAGCGATGACCATGGCCGACCGCATCGTGGTGCTGAAGGAAGGAAAAGTCGAACAGATCGGTGAGCCGCTCGCCCTGTACGACCGCCCGCGCAACGCCTTCGTGGCCGGCTTCATCGGTTCGCCCGCGATGAATTTCATTCCCGGCCGGTTGCAGCTCGACGGCGCACCGCATGTGTTGACGGACGACGGCCTGCGGCTGCCGCTGGCCAACGCATCGAGCGGCACACACGGCGACCGCGTGCTCTACGGCACGCGCCCGGAGAACTTCACCCTCAACGCCGGGCAGGGCCTGCCCGCCGACGTGGTGGTGGTCGAGCCGACCGGTTCGGAAACGCAGGTGGCGCTGCGCCTGGGCGGCCATCCGGTGATGGCCGCCTTCCGCGACCGCATCGACGCCCGCCCCGGCGAGCGGCTGCCGCTGTGGCCTGTGGCAGCGAAGGCGCATCTTTTCGACGCAGCAGGCGGGCAGCGGCTCAACTAACGCGCTGGCCAGGGCCTCGCCTGCTCATCGGCGTCTACGGCCGCCGCTGCATCGTTGAGACTCCGCCTCGACGGCCGCAGTCGCGCCCACGAATTCACAATGGCTGGCAGCAGCGGATCGATGGCCCACACGAACGGACCAGCACTGGATCTGACCACGCTGGCGAATCGTTCCCGAAGCCAAAAGCACGTGGTTTCATATCACTATCGGTGGGATCGTGCGAAGGCGGAACAAGGACATGACCTGTTTGAGAGCATGAATGCGCCATCTGTCATTTTTCGGCCACGCCCCCGCGCGCTTGCTTGCGCGACATATCTCGCCCGCCGCTCTACAACCCGTTTTCTCTCACAGTTTGAGCGGCGAGGAACCACGGCATCAAATTGCGAACGCCTCAAGAAACCAGCTCTGGGCGATGCCAATGCCGGACTTCGCGGGCCAATCGACGATAACCAAAGTCACGAAAATACCCCCTTGCCGTTTGTCGGTCGGCCCACCAGTAATCGAAATCCCGGGCCATCGCCGGTTGAGCTGGCGCAATTCCCGCATGCCCACAACGCGCTTACATCCTTCTCCTTGGCGATGACTACTTCTCAGGTGTACCAACTTGGCTCCGGGATCTGCCCTCTCAGCGCATAGGCTCCCACCTCGCGCCGCTTGTAGGCGATGGGGTCATGCAGCGAATGCGTGCGGATGTTGCGCCAGAAGATGTCCAGGCCCACCGCGTTCGAGGTGGCACGCGCGCCAGTGACCTCGAACACCTTGGTGCCGATCTCCAGCCCGATGTCGACCGCCGCCTGCTTGGCCGCCGCAATGCGCACCGCCACGCGCCCGCGGGCCTCGGGTGTCAGGGCATCGCGCTCGGCGTGCAGCAGCGCGGAGATTTCCGCGCCGGCTGAGTTGGCGAGTTCTTCCGCCGCCCACAGGCGCGATTGCAGCGTGCCGTAGGCCTCCAGGATGTACCACTCATCGCTCGCAGCCTCCTTGTTGTCCCCGCCGTAGGGCCAGGCGCGCGTCTTCTCGCGCGTGTAGCCCGCGGCCGTCTTCAGCGCGCCCTCGGCAATGCCCAGGTAGAAGTTCGCGAACACGAGCTGGATCGCAGGCAGGTTCAGCGTCTCGTAGGTGCGGCTCTGGTAGACCTTGTCGACATAGCCCGCGGCGCTCGCCCAGTCGATGCGCACGTCCTCGATGATCACGCCGCCCGATTCGGACAGGCGCTGGCCCAGGTGGTCCCAATCGTCGAGGTAACGGATGCCGTCCTGCTTCGACGGCACGATCGCGAAGATGTGTTTGTCGGTGCCTTGCAGCACGCCTTCGAGCACGGTGAGGTCCGAGACCTTCGAGCCGGTCGAGAACGACTTGCGGCCGTTGTAGGCCAGCTGTCCGTCGACCTCGGTGATCACCAGATCACCGTCGCGCGGATTCACCGCGCCGCCGAAGAACAGGTCGTTGGCCGTGTAGAGCGCCTCCACCGCGTCGATCTGTTCCGACGTACCCACCAGGTGCACCGCCCAGGCCCAGAGGTAGTGGTAGCCCAGCAGCTGGCCGATAGAGCCGTCGCCCGAGGCCACGATGCGGATCACCTTATAGGCCGTGTCCCAGGACTGCCCCGCCCCGCCATGCTGTACCGGGCCGAGCAGCGTGGTAAGGCCCGCGTCCTTGAGCAGCTGCACTTCGGCCGTGGGCACCGCCTGCTGGCGGTCGCGCGCGACCTGGTCGACCGCGAGGATGGCGGCCACCTCGGCGGCGCGGGCCAGCCACTGGGGTGCGTCGGCCGGACGCGGCTTGCCTTGCCAGGGCGAGGTCTTGAGCGCTTGCTCGAGCGTGAGGCTCATGGTGCGAGCTCCTGATGAAACGGATGGGACAAGGTGCCGGGCCTTCAGACCGCGGCGTGGGAAACAGCGCCGGCTACATCGCCTTCGCCGAAATAGAAAGACTGGATGTCGGCGCGCTGGCGCAACGCCTGCGCGTCACCGCTCAAGACCGCCACGCCGGCATCGAGCACGGTCGCGCGGTCCGCGTACTGCAGCGCCACGGTGGAGTTCTGCTCGGCCACGAGGATCGACAGGCCCTCCTCGCGGTTGAGTCGCCGCAGCTGCTCGAAGATGTCGCGCACCACGAGCGGCGCGAGGCCCATCGACGGCTCGTCGAGCACCAGTAGCCGGGGCCGCGACATCAGCGCGCGACCGATGGCCGTCATCTGCTGCTCGCCGCCGGAGCTTAGGCCCGCCAGGGTCTTTCGCCGGTCCTTGAGCTTCGGAAAGATCGCGTAGACCCGCGCAAGGTCTTCGGCGGCTTCCGCGCGTCGCGCGCTGCGCCCGAGCGCGCCGGTCAGCAGGTTCTCCTCCACTGTCAGCGTGCGAAAGCAGTGGCGGCCCTCCAGCACCTGCACCAGGCCCAACCGCACGAGGTCGGCCGGGCTCGTGCGACCGGTGTCGCGTCCGTCGAAGACGATGCGCCCCGCCGTGACCTCACCGCGCTCGGCCGGCAGCAGGTTCGACACCGCCTTGAGCGTCGTCGACTTGCCCGCCCCGTTGGCGCCGAGCAGCGCGTGGATCTCACCGACGCGCACCTCCAGGCTCACGCCGTGCAGCGCGACGATCGAGCGCTGGTACGCAGCCGCTACCGCCTCGATGCGCAACAAGGGGGCCGTCACCTCAGCTCCACGCGTGGAACGGTGGCTTCACGCCATTGAGGAAGTAGTTGCCCACGATGGCGTACTTCCAGCGCACCGGGTCGTGCAGCGTGTGCGTGCGCGCATTGCGCCAGTGGCGGTCCAGGTTGTACTGGCCCAACGTCGAGCGCGTGCCAGCCAGTTCGAAGAGCTTGTTGGTCGCCAGGATCGCGATTTCGGTGGAGAGCACCTTGGCCTCGGCCGTCGCGATCTGCGCTGCGGCCACGCTGTCGGCACCGGGTGCGGCCACCGCGCGGTCGATGGCGCGGCCCGCGCGCTCCAGCAGCGCTTCGCTCGCATGCAGGCGGATCTGCAGGTCGCCCACGGCCTGGATCGAATACGGGTCTTCCCATGCATGCTCACGCTGGCTGTCGATCCACGGACGCGTCTTGGTGCGGATGAAATCGACCGTCTCGGCAATAGTGCCGCGCGCAATGCCCACATCGACCGCCGCCTGGATGATCTGGAAGATCGCGCCATCAGCCGAAGGCGTGTCGTAGCCCTTGAACGCCGGGATCAAGTGCGACTTGGGCACCTTCACATGGTCGATGACCACCGTGCCGCTGAGCGTGGTGCGCTGGCCGAAGGCCGACCAGTCGTCGATCACCGTGAGGCCGGTGCATTGCGATCGGCCACCACGTACCAGGTGTTGCCTGCTTCGTCGTTGGCCACGATGGGCACGTAGTGCGCGAGCAGCGCGCCGGTCGAATAGAACTTCTTGCCGGTCACCACCACGTGGTCGCCCGCGTCGGTGAAGCGCGTCTCGAAATCGGCCGCGCGCTTGGAGCCGGACTCCGAGAACGCATTGCCCCAGCGTACGCCGCGCAGGAAGTCGGCGAAGAACAACGTCTGCTGCGCCGCGTCGGACACCGTGCGCACCGCGGCGACGAAGCCCAGGTGGTTCTGCGTGATCTGCCCGAGCGAAGGGTCGGCCGCCGAGATGATCGCGATCACCTCGGCCAGCGTGGCGTACGACACGTCCGCACCGCCGAAGGCCTTGGGCACGTTGATGGCCCAGAGGCCGCTCTGTGAATAGGCGTCGATCTCCTCGACGGGCCAGCGACGCAGGCGGTCGCGCTCGGAGGCGCCGACGATAAGCCTCGCCGCCAGGGCATGCGCCACGGCGATGGCTTCGGCGTCGTCGCGGATCACATGCGCCGGCGTGTCGGACAGTGGCAGGCCGGGCACTGCGTCGTTGGCTGCGGCCGGTGCGGATGCGGAGGATTGGAGAACAGCGGACATCGGATGGCCTTTGGAATGGCGAGTGATTTCGAATGAGGACGTGCGTTGGGTTCAGTCGTCGATGCTCTTGCGCACCTTGACGTTCTTTTCCTTGGCATAGGCCAGCGAAGACTTCTCGATGATCGGCCGCAGCAGCTTCCAGTCGGGCGCGATCCAGTCGGACACCACGTTCCACTTGCTGCCGTCCCATTGCTGGAAGGCCACGCGGCCATCGCCTTCGTGGTTGTCCCAGGTCACGTTGATCGAATGGAACAGGCCCTTGGCACCGAGCGCTGCGGCGCGTGCCTCGTCGATCTTCAGGTTTTCCAGGCCCCAGCGGATTTCGTCGCCGGTGAGCGTGCGCTTGCCGAACTTCGCCTGCGCGATGCGGATGGCCTCCACGTTCAGGATGCCGTTGAGCACGCCGAGGTTGTGATAGACGCTGCCGATGCGCTTGGTGTCCTGCAGGTTGCCCTTGCCCGCACCGTAGACGACCTTGGTGATGTCCTGCAGCACCGGATACTGCGCGCCGGCCGCCACCGTGGTGATGGCCACGTAGCCCTTGGCCGCATCACCCGCGGGGATCACGTCTTCCTCGGAGTTGGACCAGACGTTGCCCACGATGTGGTCGACCGGAAAGCCCGTCTTCTGCGCCGTCTTGAGCGCCACCGGGTTCATCACGCCCCAACCGCGCAGCACCACGTAGTCGGGCTTCACGCGGCGGATGGTGAGCCACTGCGACTGCTGTTCGTTGCCCGGGTGCGGCACCTCGATCTGCTGCAGCGTGAAGCCGTACTTCTTGGCCAGCAACTCATAGATCGGGATGGTCTCCTTGCCGTAGGGCGAGCCGTGGTACAGCACCACGATCTTCTTGCCCTTGAGCTTGTCGGCGCCGCCCTCCTTGCCCGCGATGTAGTTCACGATGCCCGAGGTTTCGCTGTACGGGTTGAGCAGCAGCGGAAAGATGTACTTGAACACGCGCCCGTCGGTGGTGTCGGTGCGGCCGTGGTTGATGGTGAGCAGCGGCACCTTGTCGGCCGTCACGCGGTCGATGAGCGCATAGGCGATGCCGACCGACAGCGGGTTCCAGGTCGCGATGCCGGGGCGTTGCTTCAGGCGCTCGTACACCTCCACGCCGCGCTCCACTTCATATTGCGTCTCGCCCTCTTCCCAGGTCAGCTTGACGCCACCCACGCCGCCGTCGCGCGTGTTGACCAGGTTCAGGTAGTCGATGAAGCCGCCAAAGAAGCCCGTGCCGCCGGCCGCGTAGGGGCCGACGCGATAGCTCTGCAGCGGGAAGAACTGCTCGTTACCGTCGGCATGCGCGAACTGCAGGCCGACCACAGACAGGGTGGCGGCCAGGGCCGCGGTTTTCAGGTGCTTGAGGAAGGACATGGTGATGAAGGCTCTTAGGATGCGAAGGAAGAAGGAAATGGAATCAGAAGTGGTGTGCGCTCAGGCAGGCGCGAGCCGCTTGCGTGCGCGGTCCCACAGGGCGACCAGCCCCTGCGGCTCCGCGGCGAGAAAGAAAATGATCAGCGCGCCCAGCACGATGCGCTGGCTCATGTCGAGCACGCCCGAATCGAACCAGCCGCCGAACAGGAAGCTGCCCACGCGCGAGAGCAGCAGTGGAAACACCACGATCAGCGCCGCGCCGAAGAAGGCCCCGCGGATCGTCGCCAGCCCGCCGATGATCACGATGAAGAGAATCTGGAACGAGCGGTCGAGGTTGAAGCCCGCCGGCTCCACGGTGCGCAGGTACACGAAGCCCCACAGCACGCCCGCCACGCCGACGATGAACGACGACACCGCAAACGCCAGCAGCTTGGTGCGCAGCACCGGCACGCCGATGACGCGCGCCGCCAGCTCGTTGTCGCGCACGGCAATGAAGTGGTGGCCCGTCTGCGTTCGCACCAGGCGCCATGCCAGCAAGGTAAGCACCGTCACCACGACCAGCGCGAAAATGTAGCGCCCCACCGGCGTGTCGAACACGATGCCGGCCACTTCGAGCGCGGGCGCATCGATCACGCCAGAGGCGTTGTCGTTGCTGAACCAGCTGAACTTGGTCAGCGCCCATTGCACGAAGAACTGCGCGGCCAGTGTCGACACCGCGAGGTAGAAGCCGCGCAGCCGCAGGCTCGGAAGGCCGAACACCAGACCGACGGCCGTGGCGGCCAGCCCCGCGAGGCCGATGCTCACGAACAGCGGAAGCCCTTCCACGCGCAGGTTGAAGTTGTAGGCCGCAAAGGCGCCGACCGCCATGAAGGCCGCGGTACCCAGCGACAGCTGGCCCGCGTAGCCGGTCAGCAGGTTGAGCCCCACCGCCGCGAGCGACAGCGCGAGGAACGGAATCAGCAACGCGTCGAACACATAGCCGGACGCGACGAACGGCAAGACGCCGAAAGCGATGACCAGAACGACCAGCGGCAAGGTCCATGGAGGCACGGAAACGGTACGCATGGCTCAGGCACGCTCGACCAGCTTCTGCCCGAACAACCCGCTCGGACGGCTCAGCAGGAAGGCCAGCGCGGCCACGTACGCGAACCAGCTCTCGATGCCACCGCCCACGAAAGGCCCGATGTACACCTCGGCCAGCTTCTCGAGCGCGCCGATCACCAGTCCGCCGACGATCGCGCCCAGGATCGAATCGAAGCCGCCGAGCACCAGCACCGGTAGCGCCTTCAGCACCACCAGCGACAGCGAGAACTGCACGCCCAGCCGCGCGCCCCAGAGCAGGCCGGCCACCAGCGCGATGACACCGGCCGCGGCCCACACCGTGGCCCAGATGCGCGGCAGGCGCAGGCCCACTGCAATGGCCGCATAGGTGTCGTCCGCCACCGCGCGAAACGCCAGGCCCACGCGGGTGTAGCGGAAGAAAGCTGAGAGCAACGCGACCATCACGCCGGCCGTTGCGGCTGCGAACAGGTCGAAGGTCGAGACCATGATGCCGAGGAACTGCAGCGGCTCGTCCGCAATACCCAGTTCCAGCGCGTGCACCTGCGTGCCCCACACCAGCTGCGCCACGCCCTCGATCACGTATGAGAGGCCCAGCGTCGCCATGAACAGCGTGATCGGCGGCTGGTTCACCAGCGGCCGCAACACGGTGCGCTCAATGACCAGGCCCAGCAGCACCATGAGCGCGAAGGTCAGCAGCAAGGCGAGCGCAAAAGGCACGTTGCGCTCCACCAGGCTCACGAAGGTGAGCGCGGCGAACAGCAGCTGCGCACCCTGCGCGAAATTGAGTACGCCCGAGGTCTTGTAGATCAACACGAAGCCGATGGCCACGAGCGAATACATCACACCCGAGAGCAGGCCGCCGATGAGCACCTCGGCGAAGAAGCTGAGATCGGAGGCATCCATCAGCCCTGCTCCGCTTGGTCGTCGTCGTGGGCCACGCCCAGGTAGGCGTCGATCACCGCCGGATCGCTGCGCACTTCGGCCGGGGTGCCGTCGGCGATCTTGCGGCCGTAGTCGAGCACGGCCACGCGGTCCGACAGGCCCAGCACCACGCCGATGTCGTGCTCGATCAGGAGGATGGTGGTGCCGAACTCGTCGCGCGCGCCGCGCACGAAATGCGCCATCTCGCTTTTCTCAGTGACGGTCATGCCGGCCATCGGCTCGTCCAGCAGCAGCAGTTGCGGCGCAGCGACCAGTGCACGCGCCAGCTCGACGCGCTTTTGCAGTCCATAGGCCAGCGTGCCGGCCAGCCGCTCGCCCACGGCGCCCAGTCCGAGGAAGCCGACGATCGCGTCGGCCCGCGCGCGTGCATCTTCGCGTTCGCGGCGCGCGCGGCCGAGGCCGATAAGCTGTTCGATGAAGGTGGAGCGCGCCGCATCGACGCGGCCGAGCACGATGTTGTCGCGCACGCTCAAGCCCTTGAAGAGCGCAAGGTTCTGGAAGGTGCGCGCGATGCCCAGCCGGGCCAGCCGCGCCGTCGGCATATGGCCGAAGCTGCGCCCACCGATCCACACGCGCCCGCGGTCGGGCCGGTACAGCCCGCTGATGACATTGACCAGCGAGCTCTTGCCGGCACCATTGGGCCCGATGACGGCGCGGATCTCTCCCTTGGCGATCGCGAGGTCCACGCCCGACAGCGCGGTGACGCCGCCGAAGGACAGGTCGATGCCCTCCAGCCGCAGCACGGCCGAGGTCGCGGTATCTTCCCCAGCCGGCGCCGTGCGGCCCGCCGGCACGAAAGCCACCGGATCGACACCGAGCGAGACCGGCCCCGCCTCGAAGAAAAGATCAGGCATCACCAGGTTCACGCCACGGCTTCCAGCGCTGCCTTGCTCGGCTTTTCTCCGCGAGCGGCCAGCTCCGCTTCGAGCTTACGCACCAGCGGCAACACCTTCTCGCCGAAATACTCCACCTCTTCGATGAAGTGCAGGAAGCCGGTCAGGATCAGGTCGACCCCGATGGCCTTGAGCGCCACGATGCGCTCGGCAATCTGCTGCGGCGTTCCGATTAGGTTGGTGCGAAAGCCGTCGTTGTATTGCACGAGGTCTTCGAAGGTGGACTTGGCCCAGTTGCCCTCGCCCTCGGGCGAGGCCTTGCCTGCCTGCTTGACCGCGTCGCCGAAGGCATGCACCGCCTCGACGTGGGCGTGCTTGATGATATCGGCCAGCACGGCCTTGGCTTCTTCCTCGGTGTCGCGGGCGATGACGAAGGCGTTCACGCCGATGCGCACCGTGTGGCCGTTCTGTGCGGCCTTGGCCTGGATGTCGTCGATCTGCTCCTTCAGGCCTTCGGGCGTGTTGCCATTGGTGAAGTACCAGTCCGACACGCTGGCCGCGTTGTCGCGCGCGGCACGCGAGCTGCCGCCCTGGAAGATTTCGGGGTGCGGCTTTTGCACCGGCTTCGGGCTCAGCGTGTATTCGCTGAAGCGATAGAAGTCGCCCTTGAAGGTGAAGTTGTCCTGCGTCCAGATACCCTTGAGCGCGCGGATGAATTCGTTGGAACGGCGGTAGCGCTCGTCGTGCTCCAGCCATGGCTCGCCGATGGCCTGGAATTCGCCCTTGAACCAGCCGCTCACCACGTTGATGGCGATACGGCCGTTAGAGATGTGGTCGATGGTGGCGATCTGCTTGGCCACCACGGCCGGGCTCCACGGGCCGGGCAGGATCGCGGCCAGCACCTTGAGCTTGGTGGTCGCATGCAGCAGCGCCTGGCTGAACGACACCGACTCGTGCTGGTACTCCGCGCCGTAGCCCGCGGTGAAGCGGATCTGGCTCAGCGCATATTCGAAGCCGGCCGTCTCGGCCGCGAGCGCCAGGCGCTGGTTGTATTCAAGGCTCCAGTCGGTGCGCTGCTCGATGGTGCTGACCACGAGGCCGCCGCTGACGTTGGGCACCCAATAGGCGAACTTGACGGGGGCGGGGGTGGAAGGCGTTTGGCTCATGGCAAGGCTCTTTCTCTGTAAAGGTCGAAGGGGCTTCAGGCGGGCAGCGCCACGGCCCTGCGACGGGCGGGTGCAGGCGTGGAGGCCGGGGAGGCGTCACGCAGTTGCGGCACGGCACGCGCGACGGCCAGCGCGATGCGCTCGCACAGCGCCGGGTTGGCGATCTCGTAGCCCTCGAAATCCTTCTCGACCGCGTAGACGCCGATGGGCAGCGTGCGCGCCTGGAAGAAGCTGAAGAGCGGGCGCAGCTGGTGGTCGATGACCAGCGCATGCCGGTCGCTGCCGCCGGTGGCCGCAAGCAGCACGGGCTTGTCGGTCAGCGCTTCGTGGTGAACGAAATCGAACAGGTGCTTGAACAGCCCCGTGTACGAGCCGCGGTACACCGGGCTCGCTACCAGCAACAGGTCAGCCGATTCAATGGCCGCAATGCTTTCTTCGACCACAGCGGGCAACTGGTTGCGATAGAGCACACCGGCGAACTGCGGGCCGATCTCGCCGAGCGAGATCACGCGCGCATCGATGGCGACTTCATCGCCGAGCGCAGCCAGCAGCTCATCGACCAGCACCAGCGTGCGCGAGGGACGTTGCAGGCTGCCGGAGACGGCAACGACTTTCAGTTTTCGACTCATGGTGATATGACCTCTGTTTGGAAGCTGCGATCAATTCACAGCGCACTGGATATAAGCGAATGGCATGCCACCTTCTTTTCCCTTATGAATCAACAAGTTAGAAAAAAATGGTGGCTTGCACTCATGCTGAATCGGCAGCAGGCTGCGGGTGGGTTGCTGACGGGGCAGCAGCGCGCAGTCCATAGTTGTTTGGCGCGTATAGGTATGCGCACACCAAATGAACGCCGGACAGCAACCCGAGGGGAAACCTGCTTCTCACGCAGCAGCCGCCGCGGGCGCCTGAAAGCACAACGGGCCTGCGACGCGAGGTCGCAGGCCCGTTGCATCGGACGCCAAAGTTCAGGAATAGAAACTGGGTTGCGGCACGCGGGCATTGAGCGCCCAGTCGCCGAGCTCGCGCAGCTTGTAATCCACCGGATCGTGCAACGTGTGAACGCGCAGGTTGCGCCAGTAGCGGTCGAGGCGCAGCGCCGCGGTAGTGGCGCGCGCGCCCGTCACTTCGAACATGCGGTGCGCCACCTCTAGGCTCGCGCGTGTGCTCGCGACCTTGGCAGCACCGACCGCCACAGCCACCTGGCCGCGCTCGCGCTCGTCGAGCGAAGTGCCACGCAGCCAGGCCTGGTCGAAGGCCGCAGCCGCCTGGTCGAGCAGCAGGCGAGCGCCCTGCAGCGCGAGCCAGAAGTCGCCGTAGTGCGTGAGCACGTAGGGATCTTCGTTCGCGGACGAGGCTGTCGAGAACAGCCAGGGACGGCCTTGCTGCAGCGTGAAAGACTTCGCCTCTTCGAGCGCGCCTTCGCCCAGCCCGAGGTAGATGTTCGCCAGGATCAGCTGCGCCAGCAGCGGGCGCAGGCAGGCGAACGGCGTCGAGAGCGGGCCGGGGTCGAGCAGCAGTTCGTTCGCGTCGACGCGAACGTTGTCGAACAACACGCTGCCGCTATCGGTCTGGCGCTGGCCCATATTGTCCCAGTCGCCCTGCACCGCAATGCCTGCGCGCTGTGTGGGCACGACGCCGATCAGCAGGCGGTCGTTTGCATCGAACGCCGAGGCGAGCAGCATGTCGGAGTCGCTCGCGCCGGAGCAGAAGCTCTTGCGGCCCGAGAACACATAGCCGCCATCGACCGCCTGCGCGCGCGTGGACTTTTCGAGCGGGTTCAGCGCATTGCCCCAGAACCATCGGTGCGCGCGGGTCTGCTCGATCCACGGCTGCCACTGCGCGCGTTGCGCGAAGAGCTGCGTGGTCGCGAGCAGCAGGTGATGAAAGGCGAACAGGTGCGCCACCGAACTGTCGACGCGCGCAAAGCCGCGCACCACGTCGAGCGTCTGCTGCCAGCTTGCGCCGAGACCGCCGAGTTCGGTCGGAACGCTGAGCATGAGCAGGCCGCTGGCCCGCAGCAGGTCGCGCTCGGCCTTGGGCGTGCCGCCGCGCTGGTCACGCTCGACGGCGGTCTGTGCCAATGTCTGCGTGATGCGCTCCGCGGTCGCGTGCCACGGCACGACTTCGTCGCCAGCCTCTGCAGAGAAGTGCTTCATGCGGCGGCCTTCTCGCGCACGGCTTCATTCGACGACGACGGCACGATGTCGTTGGCGATCACTTCGCCGAAGGGGCCCGTGATGTTGGCCTGCCCCGCCGGGCGCACATGGTCGAGCGGCAGCAGCGGGAACAGCAGCTCGGCCACGCGGTACGCTTCTTCGAGGTGCGGGTAGCCCGAGAAGATGAAGGTCTCCACGCCGAGCGCGGCGTACTCCTGGATGCGCGCCGCCACCTCTTCGGGGCTGCCCACGAGCGCCGTGCCCGCACCGCCGCGCACCAGCCCCACGCCGGCCCACAGGTTGGGCGACACCTCCAGCTTGTCGCGCCGCCCGCCGTGCAACGCCGCCATGCGCTGCTGGCCCACCGAGTCGAAGCGCGAGAAGGCCTTCTGCGCGGCCGCGATGGTGTCGTCGGTCACATAGGAGATGAGCTCGTCGGCGGCGCGCCATGCGGCTTCGCTGGTCTCGCGCACGATCACATGCAGCCGGATGCCGAAGCGCAGCGTGCGGCCATGCTTCGCTGCCGCAGCGCGGGCCTTCGCGATCTTGTCGGCCACGTCCGCCGGCGGCTCGCCCCAGGTGAGGTACACGTCGACCTGCTCGCCCGCGAGCGCAATGGCGGCATCCGACGAGCCGCCGAACCACAGCGGCGGATACGGCTTCTGCACCGGTGGATAGAGCGTCTTCGCGTTTTCCACGCGCAGGTGCTTGCCCGAGAAGTTGACCGTTTCGCCCGCCGCCACGCCGCGCCAGATGCGCAGGAACTCGTCGGTGACTTCGTAGCGCTCGGCATGCGTGAGGAAGCTGCCATCGCCGTGCTGCTCGTCTGGGTCGCCGCCAGTCACCACGTTGATGAGCAGCCGGCCATCGGAAAAACGATCGAGCGTCGCGGCCTGCCGCGCCGAGACCGTCGGTGAAATGATGCCGGG
Source organism: Variovorax sp. V118 (assembly GCF_041154445.1). Classification (GTDB taxonomy): domain Bacteria; phylum Pseudomonadota; class Gammaproteobacteria; order Burkholderiales; family Burkholderiaceae_C; genus Variovorax; species Variovorax boronicumulans. The sequence continues at coordinate 4,830,331 of NZ_AP028663.1, forward strand.
ACGGATCGCCACCAGGAACTTGAGGCGCTCGGTCTGCGCCGCGAGCGACGAGGCGACCACCCACGAGTCTTCGCAGGAACGTCCCGTGGGAATCAGCACGCCTTCGTAGCCCAGCTCGTCGGCGGCCTGCGCCACTTGTCGCAGGTAGCGATGGCTCACGGTGCGCGCGCCGCGCGAGGTGCCGAGGTAGCGGCTGTCGCCGTGCGTGGGGAGGAACCAGAAAAGTTGCATGCATCAGTTCAGCAGTTAGCGTGCCAGTCGCCCTGCCTGCGGGAACATACCGAAACGCGCGATTTCTGCTGCTCCAGCAGCAGCCAAGCACCACATCTGCTGCGCGCGACACATCGGCCTCAGCGCATTGCTGCCATGGAAGCAAAACGAGGATCGATAGACGGATCGCATCGTTGGTCGGGCACGCCTTCGCCACGAACATGCTGCTGACGCAGCAACTGTGCTGCCTGCACACCACCGAGGGCTGCGTGAGTTCCGTTCTTTCCATTCCGGTTTCCGAATCGCACCGCGACATCGCACGCGAACTCATGAAAGGCTTCGCCGCGACCGCGGTCGAACGCGACGAGCGCGGCGGCACGCCGAAGACCGAGCGCGACGCGCTGCGCGACAGCGGCCTGCTGGCCCTGAGCATTCCGCACGAGTTCGGCGGCGGCGGCGCCGACTGGCGCGAGACACTCGACGTCGTGCGCCTGCTCGCGCAGGCCGACAGCTCGATCGCCCACGTGTTCGGCTTCCATCACTTGATGCTGGCCACCGTGCGGCTGTTCGCGCGGCCCGCGCAATGGCAGCCGTGGTTCGAGCAGACCGCGCGCCGCCGCTGGTTCTGGGGCAATGCTCTGAACCCGCTGGACGACCGCACGGTGGCCAGCGCGCACGAAGGCTGGCGCGAGTTCACCGGGCAGAAGAGCTTCTGCTCGGGCGCGCTCGACTCCGAGATGCTCATCGCCTCGGCGCGCGAAGCGGGCAGCGGCGCCTTCATCGTCGCGGCGGTGCCCACGGCCCGCTCGGGGATCTTCGTGGCGCCCGACTGGAACAACATCGGCCAGCGCCAGACCGACAGCGGCAGCGTGACCTTCGAGAAGGTGCGCGTGGAGCAGCACGAGGTGCTGGCCGACCCGGGGCCGCTCTCGACCCCGTTCGCGTGCTTGCGCCCCCTGGTATCGCAGCTCGTGCTGGCCAACATCTACCTGGGCATTGCAGAGGCGGCCTTCGACGACGCGCGGTACTACACGCTGCACGAGTCGCGCCCCTGGCATGCGGCCCAAGTGGCGCAGATGCACGACGACCCCTACGTGTTGGGCCACTACGGCGACTTCTGGGTCGGCCTGGAGAGCGTGCGGGTGCTGGCCGACCGCGCGGCCGACCGGCTCGACGCGGCATGGCGGCGCGGCCCGGCGCTCACCGAGCGCGAGCGCGGCGACGTCGCCGTGGCCGTGGCCACCGCCAAGGTCGCGGCCACGAACACGGGTCTGGACATCTGTACGCGCATGTTCGATGTGGCCGGCGCGCGCGCGACGCACGGCGGCCTGCGGCTGGACCGCCACTGGCGCAACCTGCGCACCCAGACCTTGCACGACCCGGTGGCCTACAAGCTGCGCGAGCTCGGCGAATGGGCCCTCAAGCAGAACTACCCCGTACCGACCTTCTACTCATGACCGCCTACACCCGCCCTCTCGCTGTGCTGCCGCCGGCCAATGCTGCCCCCGGATCGGACGAAGACTGGGATGCGCCCCCCCCGCCCACGCTCCTCACGCTGCCCAACCCGCGCAAGCTCACCACCTCAATCCGCGCCACCGCCCAAGTGTTCCAGGACCCACGCTCGGCCGCGCTGCTCGAGCGCATCCGCATGGTGGCGCCCAGCGACGCCAACGTGCTCATCATCGGAGAGACCGGCACCGGCAAGGAGCTGATCGCGCGGCATGTGCACGACCTGAGCCGCCGCAGCGGCAAGCCTTTCGTGGCCGTGAACTGCGGTGCCTTCTCCGAGAGCCTGGTCGAGAGCGAGCTCTTCGGCCACGAGAAAGGCGCCTTCACCGGCGCGTTCTCGGCCAAGACAGGCTGGTTCGAGGCGGCCAACGGCGGCACGCTGTTCCTCGACGAGATCGGCGACCTTCCGCTGTCGATCCAGGTGAAGCTGCTGCGCGTGCTGCAGGAGCGCGAGGTGGTGCGCCTGGGCTCGCGCAAGAGCGTGCCGATCGACGTGCGTGTGGTGGCCGCGACCAACGTGCGACTGCAGGACGCAGTGGCCGCCGGCCACTTCCGCGAAGACCTGTTCTACCGGCTGCACGTGGTGCACCTGGCGCTGCCCACGCTGCGCGAGCGGCCCGGCGACATTCTTCCGCTGGCGCGGCATTTCATTGAGGAGTACCGCCAGCGGCTGGGCTATGGCGCCGTGCGCCTCGATGCGAGCGCCGAACACAAGCTCTCCGAGCATGCCTGGCCCGGCAACATCCGAGAATTGGAGAACGTCATCCACCACGCGTTGCTGATCTGCCAGCACAGCGTGATGAGCGCCGAGCACCTGCACCTGTCGTCGCTGAACATCCAGCGCCGTTCGCCGGACCCCGAGCCCCGAGGCAGCGCCACGCCGCAACAGGCGCTAGAAACCGTGCTGCGCGACCTCTTCAACGAGCCGAATGAACAGTTGTTCGAGCAAATCGAGGAGGCCGTGATGCGCACCGCCTTCGAGTTCTGCCACCGCAACCAGGTGCAGGCGGCCAAGCTGCTGGGCATCAGCCGCAACGTGCTGCGCTCGCGCCTCATCAAGAGCCGGGAGATTTCGGCACTAAAGTAGGCGCACCGACTGATGTTGCAGAGCTCGCCAGCGAGCCGCTGCTGGAGATGGGCCCAATAGCGCCTCGATCACGCGCCTGATCGACGCCATGATGCTCAACCAGAACGACGAATGCTCGCACAACCTTCGCCACATGTAGCTTGAGGGTCTGCAGAACCTCAGTGATGCCCACCCACTCGCCTGCCCGCTGTGGCTCGCTGATTGCCGCGTCCCTCAGCCTTCTCCGGGCTGTGGACCTACACCACGGAATGGGACGCGGCCAAAGAAGTGCAAACTCGGCATGATCTCGATGTCACCTCACCAACAACTTGAGCAATGAAAACACTCACCTTCAAAGCAGCCTCCTTCTTGACATTCAGTCTCGTTAGCCTGGCATCTCTAGCCCAACCCACCTCAATTGACTTGATTGAAGTCACTGTTCACAAAGGCGGAAAAATCCTTTCAGGACCAGTCCTACTTGCGCTCGAAAATTCGAGCGCAGCCTCGGCAAGAATCCTCACAGTCGGTCAGGTTGAAGTAGCCTGCAATGCAGACCAGCCCCGAAGCATGAAGGTGGTTGATCGCGAACTGGGCGTTCGCCTGAATGCGGCCCGGAACAACGGCGCAATCCAGGTCGACGTACAGATACTGGACTTTGATGAGCAACATCTTCCGGAAAACGGCCACTTGGAAAAGTGCTCTGCAATTTCTCCATCGGCGCAGCGAACAGCGGTAACACGATTTACAGTTCCGTCCAGCCCTAAACCTATCCTCCAGATGAATGCTGACGTCGGACCGGGTTTTCATGTGGTCTTGACGCGATCTCGCATAGATTGATCGCATGAATGCACAGAGACATGGCCTTTGGGCATCGCGCCCCGCTCGGGCTCTCGAGTGAATCGACGAGATGTTGAACTTTCATCCTGATACGTGGATGCCGTCTACCGTAATGCTCAGCGAGGAAACCACCGTGCGCCTACCGGCGCACCGCTATGACGATGGGCGGTGAAGCACAGCTTTGCGTCCTTCACGAATTCGTAGACAGTCGGCCCCAACACTAAGGACAACCGCGTGGCGCTGATCAGGCCGACATTGACAGCCAATGTCATCGATATACGGTACTCCGAGCTCTTGCCAATGCTCAGCGCTGTGGGCGACATATTCGCCGCTCGGGCGAAAATGATCGTGCCGATGGGGCGCGCTGTTCGGCTACACGCCATCACCAGCGCCTCCTGCCGACTCACGCTAGCGCGCTCTGCCTTGGTGGCGAGAGCTCGACCAGAAGGAACGAATTCTTCGCCGCCATCCCAAAGAGCAGCAATCAAAGGCTCTCGGGTGCGCCCTGTGTCATCACAAGCGGCTTAGAGGGTGTAGACGAAATCAACTGGCCTGAAGCTTGCATGCCATGTTGCCATCCAACAGGAGTTTGCGATGGCAAGGCAAAGGCAATTGGGCGATGAATCGAAGGCAGTGGACCGTGGAGGGAGGCCACCAGCACTGCTTCCCGAGCAGGTCGCTTTGCTACTGACCATCGTCTCGCAGATGCCGCATGCGACGTTGGACGAATTGGCGTCGGAGCTTGAGCATCGAGGTGCCGTGCGCGTGTGCGCGGCAACGATCCGCAGGGCCTTGCGCGCTCAAGGCATCGTGCGCTTGATGCCAAAGCGCAAAGCCCTCGAAGGGCCGCCGCCTAAAGCGTCGGCACTGAAACGCTACGGCTACACCGGAGCCCATCGACGTGAAGCAGGTCCGCACTACAGCACCGACCTGACCGATGCTGAATGGGCACTGATCGCCGATCTCTTCGAACGCCCGCAGGGGGAGCGAGGCGCGCCGCCGCGCTACGAGCGCCGGCACCTTGTGGATGCCTGTTGTTATGTCCTGCGCACAGGCTGCGCCTGGCGCCTGCTGCCCGTGAGCTTTGCACCATGGCAGGCGGTTTACAAGGCCTTCGTGCGTTGGGTCCAGGCCGATGCCTTCGAGCGGATGCAAGACCGGCTGCGCCAGCAGTGGCGTGTGCGCATGGGGCGCAATGCGGAGCCGACCGCGGCAATCATCGATGCCCAGTCAACACGCTCCTCGCCGCAGGGCGGTGACAGTGGCTTCGATGCGGGCAAGAAGGTCAAGGGCCGCAAGCGCCACTTGGTGGTGGACACACTCGGATTGTTGTTGGCCGTCACGGTGACTGCGGCCAACGTGCAAGACCGCGATGGTGCCGCACAGATGGTAGGGCAGGCCTGCGCGAAGGCGTCTACCATCGAGCGGCTCTACACGGACGGTGCTTACGGTGGCAAATGTGCGCAGGCCATCGAGCACGTCCACGGCATCCGTGTCGAAGTCGTGCGCAGGCCAGGCAATCGCTCGACCGGGAGGCTGCACGATCCGCAACAGTCCCTCTGGCCGCAGCCGGTGGCTGGCTTCGTCGTATTGCCCAAGCGATGGGTGGTTGAACGCACTCACGCCTGGAACGAACGCTGGCGCCGCATGGTCATGCACCACGACCGCAATACCTCTATCTCCACCGCATGGGTCTGGCTTGCCGAGGCGCGTATCCTTCTCAGCAGACTCGCCAACTTCAGTTGATTTCGTCTACACCCTCTAAGGCGCTAAGCGAAGCGGGTGCCAAAACTGCCATGTACACCAATGATGCGATGGTGAGTGGGACGCCCACGGCATTGGCCAGCAGTGACAACAGCGATGTCTTTGCTGTTACCACTGGGCATCCGAACATGACCGGAGACATCGGCGATACGGTGAACGGCTTCAAGAAGAAGTTCAATGACGACTATTACTACTTCACAACCTACGACGGATTGAAGTTGCTCGGCCAGGCTATGGCGAACGCGCAGTCGACCAACCCCGTAGCTGTGGCCGCCGCACTCGAGGGGCTAAGCATCAAGAGTTACTCGGGCGAGATCACGATGCGAAAGTCAGACCACCAGTTGCAACAGGCAATTTTCATTACGCGATGGCAGAAGGCCGACAAGAAGAACGCGTATAGCGTCGAGAACACCGGCTACACGTTCGCACCGGTCAAGCGGATCGAGGCTTATCAGGCTAGCACGCCGACTATCTGTAAGATGAAAAGGCCTTCCTGAGCGCGTTGGTCAAAACGATCTCAGTCGCGGCTACGTGGAAATGTGGGCTGCAGGAACTATGTCGACTTGACAGGCTTGCCTAGGATCTCCAGGGCTTCCTGAGAGATCTGCAGCCAAAGTTCCTCTTGCATGATGCCTGCCTTCAGGACGAGGTGCTGCAGGTGTCGCTCGCGACTGAGACTCCTATCAAGGAAGTCCTGCTGCTCAATCCGCTTGTACAGATCAAGCTTGTCGCGGTGTAGGGCCAATCGCCTTGCGATTTCGCTCTCTAGCCCGCAGGGGCCGATTGCTGCTTCGGCACGCAGGCGAACCATCAGTTCGTCGCGCAGGGGTTTCGGTTCCTCTTGCTCAACGACCCAGCGTTTGAGTTCCTTTCGGCCCGCCGGAAGGATTTGGTACTGACGTTTGCGCCCGCGACCAGATTCGGCTGCAAGAGCTTCGACCCAGCCTGCCTCCTCTAGGCGGGCGAGTTCCCGGTAGATCTGTTGGTGTGTGGCGTGCCAGAAATAGCCGATGGAGCGATCGAACCGTTCCGCGAGTTCTGAGCCCGAGCACGGGTGTTCGATCAAGGCGGTCAAAAGAGCATGGGGTAACGACATCGCGCAGTGGGCCGCAGCAGCTGGAAAAAGGCTGCATCTTGCCTTAATCGTCTTTTCGCCAGCTATCCACACAGCGCGCATGCTGTTTATGCAACCAGTTGCACAAACTGGTTGGATGATCTATATTTATGCAACCAGTTGCACAAATACGATGAAAAGAGACGTTCATGACTCACTTCCCTCACCTGAATAAGCCCCTTGATCTAGGCTTTACCACGCTGCGTAACCGAGTTCTCATGGGGTCCATGCACGTCGGGCTGGAGGAGGTCCCAAACGGCTTTGAGCGCATGGCCGCTTTCTATGCGGAGCGGGCTCGAGGTGAGGTCGGCTTGATCGTCACTGGTGGTATCGCTCCCAACGAGCGTGCTCGCCCCATGAAAGGCGGTGCCATGCTGACGAATGAGGATGAGGCGGAGCATCACCGCATCGTCACGAAGGCGGTACATGCCGAGGGCGGCAAGATCGCGATGCAGATCCTGCATTTCGGGCGATATGCCTACCAACCCGAGCTGGTTGCGCCTAGCCCCCTGCAGGCTCCTATCAATCCCTTCGTGCCGCACGCTCTGACGGCCGATGAGGTCGAACAGACCATCGACGACTTCGTGCGCTGTGCCGCGCTGGCTCAATACGCCGGATACGACGGCGTGGAGATCATGGGTTCCGAGGGCTACCTGATCAACGAGTTCATTGCGGCTCGTACGAACCGTCGTGACGACGATTGGGGGGGGAGCTACGCCAACCGCATGCGATTCCCGGTCGAGATCGTGCGACGCACGCGCGAGCGAGTGGGCCGGAACTTCATCATTGTCTACCGCCTGTCCATGCTCGATCTGGTCGAGGGCGGCTCCACCCTGGAAGAGGTGATCGAGCTCGCGCAGGCGATTGAGGCTGCGGGAGCGACGATCCTCAATACCGGTATCGGCTGGCACGAGGCACGTATTCCGACCATTGCGACCAAGGTGCCGCGCGCAGCCTACGCCTGGGTCACGAAACGGGTCATGGGAAAGGTGGGCATTCCGCTCGTCACCTCCAATCGCATCAATACACCCGAGGTGGCCGAGCGGCTGCTGGCTGAGGGCTACGCGGATATGGTGTCCATGGCCCGCCCGCTGTTGGCCGACGCGGATTTCGTGCGCAAGGCTCGCCAGGGCCGCGCTGATGAGATCAACACCTGCATCGGTTGCAACCAAGCCTGCCTGGATCACACCTTCGGCGGCAAGATTACGAGCTGCCTGGTCAATCCACGCGCCTGCCACGAAACCGAACTTGTCATCGAGCCCACGCAGGCGCGCAAGCGTATTGCCGTGGTCGGTGCCGGCCCCGCCGGCCTCGCCTTTTCGATCACGGCGGCTCAGCGTGGCCATGACGTGACCCTATTTGACGCGGGCATCGAGATCGGCGGCCAGCTCAACATTGCCAAGAAGGTGCCTGGCAAAGAAGAGTTCTACGAAACGCTGCGGTACTTCCAGCGCCAGCTCGAACTGCAGAACGTGACCGTGAAGCTCAATACGCGCGTCAGTGCCGATGAGCTCGCCGGCGCTGGCTTTGATGAGGTGATCCTCGCCACGGGCATCCAGCCGCGCATTCCCGCAATCGACGGTGTGGAGCACCCCAAGGTCTTGAACTATCTGGACGTGCTGCGCGACGACAAGCCCGTGGGCGAGCGCGTGGCGGTGATCGGCGCCGGCGGTATCGGCTTTGACGTGAGCGAGTACCTGACGCACGTTGGTGAAAGCGGTGCCGTTGCCCCTGCGAAGTTCTACGAGGAGTGGGGCGTCGACACGGCCTATGCACTGGCCGGTGGCCTGGGCCGCGCGCAGGTCGAAGCGCCGGCGCGCCGAGTACATCTGCTACAGCGCAAGTCCACCAAGGTGGGTGACCAGTTGGGTAAGACCACTGGCTGGATTCATCGTACGTCATTGAAGGCTCGCCGCGTCGCGATGAGTTCGGGGGCCTCCTACGACCGGATCGACGATGCGGGGTTGCACCTGACTGTGGACGGCGAAGCTCAAGTGCTTGACGTGGACAACGTCGTGCTCTGCGCTGGCCAAGAGCCACTTCGCGAGTTGTATGACGGCCTGTCTTCGGCAGGCTGTTCTGTACATCTCATCGGTGGCGCGGACGTGGCCGCCGAGCTCGATGCAAAGCGAGCCATCTTGCAAGGTACCAGCCTCGCGGCGCGACTCTAACGCGCGGGGTCGCCACCGCAATTTTTCTACTACTACCACTAAGGAGATGCCCCATGTCAAAGCCCCCGGAAAACACACTTCCTGCTGTCGCCAAGTCGCTCAATTTCTGGCACGAGATGATCGCCAAGAATGATCTTGGTGAACTTCACACCATCGTTCACCCGGACGCGGTGTTTCGTTCGCCCATGGCGCACACCGCCTACACCCCGGCCCCGGCGCTCGCGCTGGCGCTGTCCACCGTGATCCAGGTGTTCGAGAACTTCACCTATCACCGACAACTCGCTACCGATGACGGCCAGAGCGTTGTGCTCGAGTTCAGCGCGGACATCGGCGACAAGAAGCTCAAGGGAATTGACTTCATCCGCTTCAACGAATCGGGGCAGATCGTGGAGTTCGAGGTGATGGTGCGCCCGATGAGCGGCCTGCAAGCATTGGGAGTGGAGATGGCCAAACGCCTGGCCGACAAACTGCCGGCGTTCAAGGTCAAGGCCTGAGAAGCTGCAGCACAAACAATCAAGTGGAGACAAGAAATGACTGCCCCGCTACAGAATCTCTGGAAAGATTCCTTTCCCCCCAGTCTGCGTGACTACCGGGTCGACCTTGCGGCTTTGCCCGCCAATGCCGCCGCGCTGGCGTCAGCTGCTGCAGACCAACATCACACGCGTGCCGCGTTCGGCTTCGTGCTTCCAACTGGCGCCAACACGGCGCGCAGCTTCAAGGAAATCGACGCGCTGTCTGACGCCTTTGCCGCGTATCTGGTGCACGAACTGGGCCTGAAGCCGGGGCAAGTTATTGCCGTGCAGCTACCGACCTGCTTGCACTACCCCATCGCCGTTTTCGGTGCGTGGAAGGCCGGATTGATTGTGACGAACGTCAATCCGATGTACACGGAACGCGAACTGCGCCTGCAAATGGAAGACTCTGGGGCGCAAGTGCTGCTTGCATCCGACATGTTCTTGCAGGTAGCGCAACCGGTCGCGCTGGCGCTCCGCATTCAGCTCATGACTGCTAGCTTGTGGGATTTTTTCGACGAGCCCATCGCTGCAGCGATACGCGAAAAGCTCACGGCGGCGGGCAGTCCGACGTCTGTCACACCGTCCACCCGGATGGTGGATGCCTTGCAGAAAGGCGCAGTGCTGGAGAAGCTCACTCGCCGCGATCACCCCGTTGCGCTCTACCAGTACACGGGCGGAACCACGGGCCGCAGCAAGGGTGCGGTCATCACCCACCAGAACATCCTGGCGACGGTTCAGTTGACGCGGGACTATCTCAATGCCTACGAGGGGCCACGCTGCGCCGAGACTATTCTGACGGTGCTCCCGCTGTACCACATCTTCGCCTTCATGGTGAACTTCCTGGTGTTCTTCTCCGTTGGGGCAAGGAACCTGTTGGTGCCCAATCCCCGTCCGATCTCGAATCTTCGCAGCGCCTTCGAAGAATTCCAGATCGATTGGATGTCTGGCGTCGACACGCTCTATGCGGGGCTGCTCAATGAGCCTTGGTTCAAGGAGCATCCTCCGAAGCTGAGATTCGCGTTCTCTGGGGGGACCGCGCTGCGTCCTTCGACTGCTCGCGCCTGGCAGGCTGCGGTGTGCCCCATTCTGGAGGGGTACGGCATGACGGAGACTACCTGCATCGTGTCGTGCAATCCACCGACCCAGGAGCCGCATCTGGGGACCGTGGGCTTGCCTATGCCTGGCTGCGAAGTACGCATCGTCGATGCGGGAGGAAACAATCTTGGGCCGGGCCAGCGCGGCGAACTGCTGGTGAAAGGACCGCAGGTCATTTCTGGCTACCTGCATGCAGAGCAAGAAAGTACAAGCGCGATCGTTGATGGCTGGCTCCATACGGGTGACATCGCCCAGTTTGAGCCGGACGGATACGTCCGTATCGTGGATCGCAAGAAGGACATGATTCTGGTCTCGGGGTTCAATGTCTATCCCAACGAAGTGGAAGATGTTCTGGCAGCCCATCCAGACATCGTCGAGGCTGCGGTGATTGGGGTGCCAGACGCTGCCACGGGCGAGGCCGTGCGCGCCTTTGTGGTCCTGCGCGATATAGAGCTCAGTGCCGATGAGATTGAGCGCTACTGTCGCACCCAGTTGACCGCCTACAAGGTGCCCAAGCAGATTGTGTTTTGCGCTCAGCTACCGAAGTCACCGGTTGGCAAGATTCTGCGGGTCCAATTGCGCGCGGACGCATGAGCGCTTGGGGGCAGCGACTGGTCCTCTTGGCCCTGGCTCCACTGCTGATATTTCAGGGGCGCTATGTACGGCAAGTGACTCCGCTCCTGCTCGAGCCGGTAGGGCCGAGGCAGGGGGTCTCCGGCCGGGGCCGCGGGTTGAGGCTGTTGATCGCAGGCGATTCGGCTGCTGCGGGTGTTGGAGTTGCAAGCCAGGCAAGTGCACTTTCTGGCTGCCTGGTGCGAGAGTTGGCCGCTGAATTTCACGTGACATGGTCGCTTGTCGCCCAGTCCGGATTCACCACCAGTGACCTGCTCGAACGGCTGAGGAATGAGCCGGCCAAGCCGTTCGATGTCGTGATTCTTTCGCTCGGGGTGAATGACATCACGCGGGGCTTGAGGCTGAAGCAATGGATCGAACGGCAGCGCGAATTGCTTGAGATGCTCGTTTGGCGCTTTGGGGCGTGCCGTGTCCTCGTGACGCCTGTGCCCTCAATGCATCGGATCAGAGCATTGCCCCAGCCTCTGCGATGGTGTCTGGGAAAACGGTCCATGCGTTTCAACTACGCGTTGAGGGATCTTGCGCGATCGATTCCTGAATGCACCGTGCTTCATCTGGACCAGAAGGAGCGCATGGACTCTCTCGCTATGGATGGGTTCCATCCGAGCGCGCGGACCTATGCGGATTGGGCTCGGGTGCTTGTAAGCGAAATTCAGCAGGGGTTGGAGACCAACGCGTTGCGATCTAGATCACTCCCGGATGGTTGTCATATCGCTTGATTGGCCTATCTGAATATTCTTCTTCCATTTAGAGGGTGTAGACGAAATCAACTGGCCTGAAGCTTGCATGCCATGTTGCCATCCAACAGGAGTTTGCGATGGCAAGGCAAAGGCAATTGGGCGATGAATCGAAGGCAGTGGACCGTGGAGGGAGGCCACCAGCACTGCTTCCCGAGCAGGTCGCTTTGCTACTGACCATCGTCTCGCAGATGCCGCATGCGACGTTGGACGAATTGGCGTCGGAGCTTGAGCATCGAGGTGCCGTGCGCGTGTGCGCGGCAACGATCCGCAGGGCCTTGCGCGCTCAAGGCATCGTGCGCTTGATGCCAAAGCGCAAAGCCCTCGAAGGGCCGCCGCCTAAAGCGTCGGCACTGAAACGCTACGGCTACACCGGAGCCCATCGACGTGAAGCAGGTCCGCACTACAGCACCGACCTGACCGATGCTGAATGGGCACTGATCGCCGATCTCTTCGAACGCCCGCAGGGGGAGCGAGGCGCGCCGCCGCGCTACGAGCGCCGGCACCTTGTGGATGCCTGTTGTTATGTCCTGCGCACAGGCTGCGCCTGGCGCCTGCTGCCCGTGAGCTTTGCACCATGGCAGGCGGTTTACAAGGCCTTCGTGCGTTGGGTCCAGGCCGATGCCTTCGAGCGGATGCAAGACCGGCTGCGCCAGCAGTGGCGTGTGCGCATGGGGCGCAATGCGGAGCCGACCGCGGCAATCATCGATGCCCAGTCAACACGCTCCTCGCCGCAGGGCGGTGACAGTGGCTTCGATGCGGGCAAGAAGGTCAAGGGCCGCAAGCGCCACTTGGTGGTGGACACACTCGGATTGTTGTTGGCCGTCACGGTGACTGCGGCCAACGTGCAAGACCGCGATGGTGCCGCACAGATGGTAGGGCAGGCCTGCGCGAAGGCGTCTACCATCGAGCGGCTCTACACGGACGGTGCTTACGGTGGCAAATGTGCGCAGGCCATCGAGCACGTCCACGGCATCCGTGTCGAAGTCGTGCGCAGGCCAGGCAATCGCTCGACCGGGAGGCTGCACGATCCGCAACAGTCCCTCTGGCCGCAGCCGGTGGCTGGCTTCGTCGTATTGCCCAAGCGATGGGTGGTTGAACGCACTCACGCCTGGAACGAACGCTGGCGCCGCATGGTCATGCACCACGACCGCAATACCTCTATCTCCACCGCATGGGTCTGGCTTGCCGAGGCGCGTATCCTTCTCAGCAGACTCGCCAACTTCAGTTGATTTCGTCTACACCCTCTTAACCGCCATATCAGGTGGGACGTTCATCATGCGCAGCGTCTGCTGCACGACTTCGCTGAACACCGGCGCCGCGGCGAGGCCGCCGAAATACTGGCCGTCGGTCGGCTCGTCGATCATCACCGCGACGATGATGCGCGGCTTCTCGATGGGCGCCATGCCGGTGAACCAGGCACGGTACTTGTTGCTGGCGTAGCCCTTGCCGACCTGCTTGTGGGCCGTGCCCGACTTGCCGCCGACCGAGTAGCCCACCGTTTGCGCGCGCGTGCCGGTGCCGCCCGGGCCGGCGGCCATCTGCAGCATCTTGCGCACGGCGAGCGCGTTGGACGGCGAGAACACCCGCACGCCGACCGGCGGCTCGGTGTTCTTCAGGATCGTGACCGGAATGATGGAGCCGTCGTGCGCGAACGAGGTGTACGAATGCGCCATCTGGAACAGCGAGGCCGACAGGCCGTAGCCGTAGGCCATGGTGGCCTGCTCGACCGGCTTCCAGGTCTTCCACGGACGCAGCCGGCCCGTCACGGCGCCGGGGAACTGGATCTGCGGCTTCTGGCCGTAGCCCAGCGCGGTGTAGGTGTCCCACATCTCGTGGGGCGTCATCTTCTGGGCGATCTTGAGAGCGCCCACGTTGCTCGACTTCTGGATCACGCCCTCTACCGTCAAGGCCCCATTGTTATGGGTGTCGGTGATCGTGAAGCCACCCAACTGGTAGCGGCCAGGGGTCGTATCGATGATGGTTTTCGGCGTGATCCGGCCGGCCTCCAATGCCATGGCGACGGTGATCGGCTTCATGGTCGAACCAGGCTCGAAGGTGTCGGTGATTGCTCGGTTGCGCAGCTGCTCGCCGGTGAGGTTCTGGCGCTTGTCGGGCTCGTAGCTCGGGTAGTTGGCCAGCGCCAGCACTTCGCCGGTGGTGCTGTCGAGCACCACCACGCTGCCGGCCTTGGCACGGCGCGCGGTGACGGCGTCGCGCAGCTTCTGGTAGGCGAAGAACTGCACCTTGCTGTCGATGCTCAGCTGGATGTCGCGGCCTTCGACCGGCGGCACCTGCTCGCCCACGCCCTCGACCACACGGCCCAGCCGGTCCTTGATGACGCGGCGCGAGCCGGCCTTGCCGGCCAGCTCCTTGTTGAACCCCAGCTCGATGCCTTCCTGGCCGTTGTCTTCCACGTTGGTGAAGCCCACCACGTGCGCCGCGGCCTCGCCCTCGGGGTACTGGCGCTTGTATTCCTTGCGCTGGTAGATGCCCTTGAGGTTGAGCGCGGCGATCTGCTTGGCGATGGGCTCGTCGACCTGGCGCTTGATCCAGACGAAGGTCTTGTCTTCGTCTTCGAGCTTCTTGTCGAAGTCCTTCTGCGGCATGCCGAGCAGCTTGGCCACCTGCTTGAGCTTGGCGCGCACCTCGGGGTCGTCGCGCTCCACGTCTTCGGGAATGGCCCAGATGCTGGGCGCCACCACGCTGGAGGCGAGGATGAGCCCGTTGCGATCGAGGATGCGACCGCGGTTGGCCGGCAGCTCCAGCGTGCGCGCAAAGCGCACTTCGCCCTGGCGCTGGAAGAAGCTGTTGTTGAAGACCTGCACGTACGCGGCCCGCCCCGCCAGCATGACGAAGCCGAAGGCGATGCTAGCGACGATGAACTTGCTCCGCCAGACTGGCGTCCTGCTTGCCAGCAGAGGACTTGTGGCGAACTGAACACTTTTTCGATAGTTAGGGTCGACCATCACTTATGCCTATGCAACAAACAAGTGCCAAGACTAGGAAACAGCGCTCTTGATCACCAGGAGTCGCGGAGGCATTTTTCCGATGGCAGTGAGGTCGTGCGACTCAGCAGGCTCGGCCAGCTCCACTCGCACTTTCGGAAGACGGACCTTGATCGAGAGCGAGTACAAACTCCTTCGAGCTGCACCTTCGAGATGCAATACCCATCGATACGCGAGAAACCTTCGCTTGAAACCATCTGACAGCTTGAACGTCAGCAAACCGCGAGCCGCATTCTGCCTTTCAGTGGAGAATTCTGGCAGTAGACGCAAGACAAACGCGCGGCCAGCCCGTCAAGCGCACCCCGGCGAAATCGGGAGTAGCGGAAGAACATGAGAGGCGTCTCGGCCTCAATCAGAGTTGTGCAACAACGCCAGTCAGCCCGCCTTCTGAGCAAATGGAATCACAATACTGCCTCCTTCGAGCGCCGTTACAAGCGCTCCCCAATCATCCATGATCTTGCGACGCTCCTCAAGATGCTCACTCCGAGCGTAGGCCGCCACAACGGCGTTGCGCTCGGCGTGGTCAAGTTGGCGCTCAAGTGCCGCCACACTCCAACCCCGCTCTGACAAGAGGCTACGTCCTGACGCGCGAAAGCCATGCAGGCTTTGGCGACCTTGATACCCCATCCGGATCAAAGTGCGCCCGATTGTGTTCTCGGACATGATGCCCCCCTCGCCCCCGTAAGCGCTCGGGAACATGGCTGCGCCGCCGCCGGTGAGCCCCCGCAGGTCTTCGATGACGGCAAGCGCCTCGGAGGACAAAGGCACGACGTGCGCCTGATGACTCCCCTTGCCCATCTTCATCCGACTCGGCGGGATGCGCCACTCGCGTGCGTCAGTGTCAACCTCCGACCACATGCCACCGCGAAGCTCCGAAGAGCGCAAGAAGGTCAGCAGCGCGAGCCGCATTGCGAGCAACGTCAGTTCATCGGCGTCTTCATAGCCCGCAAGGGCCCGCAGGAATACGCCAAACTCGCGACGGTCGGTAATGGCCGGTCGGTGACGTACGGCAGGAACATCGATTGTCCGCACCAATGCATGAGCTGGGTTGTTCGACGCTCGTTCTGTCGCGATCGCGAAACGAAACACTTGCGAGCAAATTTCACGCAGACGACTAGCCGTGTATGTCGCTCCACGCGCTTGGATCTTTTCCAACATCGCCGTCATTTCACGTGCAGACACTTCAGCCACTGGCCTAGCACCAATCACCGGAAACACATCTGCCTCGAGATGCGTCATGATCTTGTCGGCGGTCACCTTCGCCCAACTCGCAGGGCGGTCTGGCTTTCCCTTCAGACCCGGCTTCGGCTCGGCTTTGCCGGCATGCCACTCCAGTGCTACTGCCTTGAAGCTGGTCGCTGCACTTTGCTTAGCGGCCAGTTTCCGCTCCGCCTTGACCTGCATCGGATTCGCGCCTGTGTCGAGCAACGCGCGCCCGTCATCACGTTTCTTCCTTGCAGTCTTTAGATCTGTTTCTGGATAAACGCCCAGTGCGGCAGTCTGTCGCTTGCCTGCATACCGGTAGTCCCAGCGCCAGTACTTTCCCGCCTGCTTGACCAAAAGGTAGAGCCCTTTCCCATCGGCGAGCTTTAAAGGTTTTTCCGCGGCTTTGACGTTGCGGCATTCGACATCAGTGAGAGGCATTTGACGGTATCTCGTTGTTGATCAATGACAGATACCGTCAAAAGTACCGCCAAAAATACCGGCAGTCAACGGAACACAAAGGACAAGCCGGGACAGCTGAGCCAAGAAAAAACCCCTAAGTCTTTGATAAACCTAGGGGTTTTGGCTGTCCTTGGATCTCCCCGGACAGAGTGATGGTGCCGCTTGTCGGAATCGAACTGACGACCTTCCGCTTACAAGGCGGGTGCTCTACCAATTGAGCTAAAGCGGCTGAAAGAAAGCAGTGCTGGCGACGATTCTAAGCGGCCGGCTTTGGGGCCGACAGCGTCGTCACTTGATGCGCTTGAGCGACGGCCGGGTGCCGCCACCGGCCGGCGGGCGCGGTGGCTCGTCGGTCGGGTCGGAAGGCGCCGAACCGGCATCGACCGTCTCGTCGCCCTCTTCGCCCGTCACCAGGTGGAACACCTTGCTGGCGTCGCCTTCGGTGCCGCGCGAGGCATCGCGCAGCGGCATGCGCGGCACGCTGTTCGGCAAAGAAGCGGCCGTGGTGACGTCATCGCCATCGTCGGACGTGGTGGCCGCCGGCACCGGTGCCGGGAACGCCATGCCCTGGCCGTTCTCACGGGCGTAGATCGCGATCACGCGGCCGACCGGCACGCTGATCTCGCGCGCCGTGCCTGCGAAGCGGGCCTTGAACTCGATGAAGTCGTTGCCCAGCTTCAGCGAGCTGGTCGCGTCGAAGCTGATGTTCAGCACGATCTCGCCGTTCTTCACGTATTCGCGCGGCACCTGGACGGTGTCGTCGACCAGCACCGCTACATAGGGCGTGAACCCGTTGTCGGTGCACCACTCGTACAGCGCCCGGATGAGGTACGGGCGGGTGGAAGAGGACTCGAGCGCGTTGATCATGAAAGGCGGCGAAAAACGAAGGAAGCAAGCACGCAGCTTACTTACTTTCGCATGACCTTTTCGGAAGGCGTCAGTGCTTCGATGTAGGCCGGACGCGAGAAGATGCGTTCGGCGTACTTCAGCAGCGGCGCCGCATTCTTGCTCAGGTCGATGCCGTAGTAGTCGAGACGCCACAGCAGCGGTGCGATGGCCACGTCGAGCATCGAGAAGTTGTCGCCCAGCATGTACTTGTTCTTGAGGAACACGGGGGCGAGCTGCGTGAGGCGGTCACGGATGTGCGAACGGGCCTTTTCGAGCGCCTTATCGTTGCCTTTGGTGTTCCGATTTTCAAGCGTGGCGACGTGCACGAACAGTTCCTTCTCGAAGTTGAGCAGGAACAGGCGCACGCGGGCGCGGTCGACCGGGTCGCCAGGCATCAGTTGCGGATGCGGAAAGCGCTCGTCGATGTACTCATTGATGATGTTCGACTCGTACAGGATCAGGTCGCGCTCGACCAGGATCGGCACCTGGCCGTACGGGTTCATCACGCTGATGTCTTCGGGCTTGTTGTAGAGATCGACGTCGCGGATCTCGAAGTCCATGCCCTTTTCGAACAACACGAAGCGGCAGCGGTGGGAGAAGGGGCAGGTCGTTCCTGAATACAAGACCATCATGGCGAGAGACTCCTAAAAATCAAAAAGAGTGGGTCGCCTGGGCAACCCACTCTGTGGGACCGGACGCACGAGGCGCCCGGTCGGCGTGAACGGAATTACTTGACGTCTTTCCAGTACGAGGCGTTCAGTCGCCATACGAAAACCACCGACATGGCCAGGAACAGCAGCACCCAGACGCCGATGCGCACGCGGGTGTTCTGTGCCGGCTCGGCCATCCACTGCAGGTAGCCGACGAGGTCGCCCACTGCGCTGTCGAACTGCACCGGGGTCAGCGTGCCGGGGGTCACTTGCTCCCACTTGCCCGTGAACACGTCGGTGGCATGACCGTGCTGCTCGACCTTGGCGTGCACCGGCAGGCGCTCGCCTTGCAGTTCCCACAGCGGGTTCGGCATGGCGACGCTCGGGAACAGCAGGTTGTTCCAGCCCGTGGCCTTGGTGTCGTCGCGGTAGAAGCTGCGCAGGAAGGTGTACAGGTAGTCGGGGCCCGTGCCGCCGTGGCCGGCGCGCGAACGTGCAACCAGCGTCAGGTCGGGCGGCGTGGTGCCGAACCATTCCTTGGCCTGGCGCGCGTCGATGTTGGCCTTCATGGTCTCGCCGACCTTGTCGGTCGTGAACAGAAGGTTGTCCTTGATCTGCTGCTCGCTGATGCCGATGTCCTGCAGGCGGTTGTAACGCATGAAGGCGGCCGAGTGGCAGTTCAGGCAGTAGTTGACGAACAGCTTGGCGCCGTTCTGCAGGGCCGCCACGTCGGTGGTCTTGTTGGGCGACTTGTCCCACGCCAGACCGCCCGATTCGGCGGATGCGGCCGCGGAGAAGGTCAGGCCCAGTGCCAGACCCATGACAGCGAGCCAGCCGGAAATTCTTTTCTTCATCGTGTTTCTCTCAAGCTCTCTTGCACTTGTGCGCGCATCAATGGGCGGCGAAGACCACGCGCTCGGGCACGGTCTTGAATTCGCCCTTGCGGCTCCACCACGGCATCAGCAGGAAGAAGCCGAAGTAGAAGAGCGTGCCGATCTGCGAGATGGTCTGGGCGATGTCCAAGGCGAACGAGCCGATGACCAGGTTGCCCCAGACGCCGGGTGCCTGGATGCCCAGGTAACCCAGGATCAGGAAGAAGAACACGAACACGCCGTAGACATACTTGTGCCAGCTCGGACGGTAGCGGATCGACTTGACTTCGCTGTGGTCGAGCCACGGCAGGAAGAACAGGATGATGACCGAGCCGCCCATGATGACCACGCCCCAGAACTTGGCGTCGAAGGTCTTGAGCAGGAAGATCACGACGGCGGCCACGACCACGGCGGCAACCTTCAGGCCCATGCCCGACTTGCCCTTGATGAAGTTCCAGACGGCAGCGGCCGCGATGATCAGCGCGAACACGTTGACCATGTCGTCGGTGGTGGCGCGCAGCATCGAATAGAACGGCGTGAAGTACCAGACCGGAGCGATGTGGTTCGGCGTCTTCAGCGAGTCGGCCGGGATGAAGTTGTTGTACTCCAGGAAGTACCCACCGGCTTCGGGCGCGAAGAAGATCACTGCCGAGAAGATCGTGAGGAACACCACCACGCCGAAGATGTCGTGCACCGTGTAGTACGGGTGCGACGGGATGCCGTCGAGCGGATGACCGTCGGGACCGCGCTTGGCCTTGATCTCGATGCCGTCGGGGTTGTTCGAACCCACTTCGTGCAGCGCGATCAGGTGGGCCACCACGAGGCCGAGCAGCACCAGCGGCACGGCGATGACGTGGAAGCTGAAGAAGCGGTTCAGCGTGGCGTCGCTCACGACGTAGTCGCCGCGGATCAGCAGGGCCAGGTCAGGGCCGATGAACGGGATGGCGGCGAACAGGTTCACGATCACCTGGGCGCCCCAATAGGACATCTGGCCCCAGGGCAGCAGGTAGCCCATGAAGGCTTCGGCCATGAGGCACAGGAAGATCGCGCAGCCGAACACCCAGATCAGCTCGCGCGGCTTGCGGTAGCTGCCGTACATGAGGCCGCGGAACATGTGCAGGTACACCACGATGAAGAACGCCGAGGCGCCCGTCGAGTGGATGTAGCGGATGAGCCAGCCCCAGGGCACGTCGCGCATGATGTACTCGACCGATGCGAACGCCTGGTTCGCGTCGGGCTTGTAGTGCATGACGAGGAAGATGCCGGTCACGATCTGGATCACGAGGACCAGCATCGCGAGCGAGCCGAAGATGTACCAGAAGTTGAAATTCTTCGGCGCGTAGTACTTGCCCCACTGGTCGTTCCAGAGCTTGGTCAGCGGGAAGCGGTTGTCGACCCAGTTGAGCAGCTTCTCGCCGGCGGGGGCGTTGGGGGAAACTTCGTGAAATTCAGCCATGTTCGTGGTCTCCCTCAGGCCTTCTTGCTGTCGTCGCCGATGAGCAGGCGCGTGTCGGACAGGTACATGTGCGGAGGCACAGGGAGGTTGTCAGGAGCGGGCTTGTTCTTGAAGACGCGACCGGCGAGGTCGAACGTGGAACCATGGCAAGGGCAGAGGAAGCCGCCTTCCCAGTCGTTCGGCAGCGAGGGTTGCGGGCCGGCCTGCAGGCGATCGACCGGCGAGCAGCCGAGGTGGGTGCAGATGCCGACCACGACCAGCACGTCGGGCTTGATCGAACGATGGCCGTTCTGTGCGTACTTGGGCGTGAATTCGTCGGGGTGACGCTTGGAGAGCGGATCGGCGAGCTGGCCATCGAGTTTGGCGAGTTCGGCGACCTGGTCAGGGCTGCGCTTGAGGATCCAGACCGGCTTGCCGCGCCATTCGACGGTGATCTTTTCGCCGACCTTGAGGGCCGAGATGTCCACTTCGACCGCGGCGCCCGCGGCCTTGGCCTTTTCGGACGGCTGGAATGTGCTCACAAAAGGGATTGCGGTGGCCACGCCGCCCGCTACGCCGGCACAGCTGGATGCGATCAACCACGTCCGCTTGCTTGTGTCGATCCGGGGCGAGCCGGAGGTCATGTCACTCATGGGGATCCTCTAAGTCTTCTTCGCTGGAGCAGGGGCTGACCTTTGCCACAGCAAGGTCAACCCGAGATTGTAGCGGGGCGCAAAAGGGTTTTTCAATGATTGCCGCGCGTGCGCACGGCGCCGCAGCACGTGCGCGACAGCACGCGACGGCCCTCGGCGCTCAGCTCAGCAGCCCGTACTGGGTCGCCTGCCGGACGGCCTGGGTTCGCGACTTGACGGCCAGCTTGCGGTAGATCCGCTTGGCGTGGAACTCGACCGTGTTGATCGAGAGACAGATCGCTTCGGCAATCTGCCGATTGCTCCAGCCTTGCGCGATCAGGCGCAGCACATTGAGCTCCCGAGGTGACAGCAGCCCGGGAGCAGGCATCGGGGGCAAAACCGTGTCGCCGTCGCGCAGCGCGGACTCGACACCCTCCGGTTTCGCGGACGCCGCAATCAGGCCGAGGACGCGACGCGCGACGCGTGCGTCCACCGGCGAACCGCCGCGCTCGATCGAGCGCAGCAAGAAAGAGAGTTCAGCATCGTCGGTGCTCGTCAGCAGATAGCCGGAGGCTCCTGACGAGATCGCGGCCTCGACCAGCAGGCGGTCGTCGTCCTTCGACATGGCGATGGCGTCGATCTGCGGGTAAGCACGCCGCAGGTGCGACAGGAGCGCGACGCCGCCATCATTAGTCAAGTGCATGTCGACCAGCACCAGGTCGTAGGGCAGCGCGGCCAGCAGACGGATCGCCTCCGCGTGCGTGGAGGCGATCACGACGCGGCGGCCCGGGGCCAGATCGCAAAGAAGGCGTCGCATGCGATCGGCCAAGGCCAAGTCGCCCTCGACGATCAACGCACCGAAGAATGCGCAGCCCAGGGCAGCGTACCGGCCGGTGAGTGCCGGCGCCGAGTGTGCGCTGCTGGCGGACAGGTGATTCATCATGAGCAGACGCCTCCGATCACGCCGTCGGCCACGGGCCCGCGCACTCGCACACCCTCCGCCACCCCACCTTCAGACAATCGAACCACACATATCCCCTCGTTGTGCCCCGCGGCCCACCTTGAATGTCAACTTTCGTTTCGGGGTATCGCAGGAACGATGCCAGGGAGTCGGTCATGTGACCAATTGCAGCGACGGCTCGATCAGTGCGTTGATTTCGTTGAAGAAATGCGGAAGCAACGACTGTAGCCCTGCGGATAGAGGTACGCGCCAGTCGCCGTCGTTACGGTCGTCGTAGGCGAAACGTTACGTAGCATTGAGATACACATGTGCCCGTCACACTCACCCGCAAGAATCGGGGCAATACGCAGTTACAAGGATGCCGTGGCAAACGCCTCATCCACCGGGCCAAATTAGTTGCGGCACACTTCTGATGCTGCTAACCTCAAGTCAAGAACATAAAACCCTTTGAGAGGATCACTGTGAAGACGAACAAACTAGTTGCTACCGTCGCCCTTGCCACCCTGGCAATCTCGTCGGCTTTTGCCCAAACGCAGGTTACCCCTGCGCCCGCAAGCAACAACACTCGCGCATTTGCACCAGGCCCCGCTGGCGCTCCGAGCGCAACCGCTGCTGGTCTTGGTGGCCTGACCCCCGCTCAATGGGGCGCTGTTGGAGGCACCGGCGCTCTGATGCTGGCCCTCGGTAGCAGCAACAACGGCAACGGCGGCGGCGGCTTCTTCGTCCCTGGCACCGGCACCACCGGCACGGGCACCACCGGCACGCGTTAATGCTGGTTGCCCTCCTGAAAGGAGGGCATTCGCTGAAAAGTCCGCGCGTTGCTTCCGCCACGCGACTCTTAGAACGTTGCCTTTGGGCAACGTTTTTCTTGGGCGTTGGCGGTTGCTCCTCCGGAACTTCAGCCATGCTGGATTCAGCTCGCCTGCTGTATCGCGGCGAGTCTGCAGCAACCCAGCCCAATTTCAATCCCAGCTATCGGTACCTGCGGGCCACCGTCGATGGGCGCGTCCTGTATATGGTGCTCGGCTATATCGATCAGCGCGCCGACGGGCCCGTCGAGGTTTGGTACAGCGGCACGGGCGAAGTCGTCCGACTTCTGAATGGTCAACTGGTCGGCACGACCGGGCTGTCCATCGACTGGCGCGACGTTCGACTTGCCAACCCACCCGCCTGGCAAGCCCACGGCGCCAACACCCCGCAGGCCTACTCGCGCGAACGCGACCTGA
This sequence comes from Variovorax sp. V118, assembly GCF_041154445.1. Lineage (GTDB taxonomy): Bacteria > Pseudomonadota > Gammaproteobacteria > Burkholderiales > Burkholderiaceae_C > Variovorax > Variovorax boronicumulans. Next base: position 4,853,319 of record NZ_AP028663.1, read on the forward strand.
TGCCAGGCTATCGCTTCGGCATCCGCGACGACATCGCGCGCACATCGATCGCGCCGCCCACCGACAGCGCGCTCGCCGGCGCGTCCGCGAGCGCCTTGCGTTGGTATGAAGAGCGCAGCGTCTCCCGTCCTGCGGCAGCCTCCATTCCTCCCGCGCGTTTCGGCGTTTCATTTGCTTCTGGTGCCCCTCAGGTCGTGTATTCGGAGCAATGTATTTCCCGCGACCTCTGCATGAGCTTCGAACAGTGGACACCCCCCGCACCAGCAGCCGGCACCGCGGCGCGCGCTGGTACATGAGCCCCCTCCTCCTGCGAGCCATCAGCCCCCCGCATTGGCCCCGTCGAACGGCCCTTGCCTGCGCGCTGATGGCAAGTCTCGGCGCCGCGGCGGAGCCATCGCAGAACGCGGCGACCGTTGAACCTGCAAGCGATGCCGAAGTGCGACCCGGCGAACGACTGAGCACCTGGCTGCTGCGTCAACCAGAAGGCACTGCAACGCCCGGGCTGGCATGGCGCGTGCCGCAGGAGCGACTGGCTCAGCAGTTCTTGAAGAACACCCTGCTCGTGCGCCTCGAGGGGGCCAGCAGACGCGCACCGCGCTCCGAGCAACTCGATCGGCTGAAGCTCATCACGTGGCTGCAGAACCTCCCGATCACCGGCCGCGTGGCGCTGGGCATCGTGGACCCTCGCTGGTTGCAGGCGCACCCGGATCAAGATCCCGTGCTGTCGGCCGGCCAGCAACTCGTTGCGCCCTCCCCGCAATTGAAAACCATCGCGGTTGTCCGCCCCAATGGCGAGTTGTGCCACGTAGCACACGAAGCCGGCCGGGCCGCCTGGGACTACGTCATCGCCTGCGCGCCCAACAGCACCCACGACTGGGCATGGGTTGCACAACCCGATGGCCGAACATCGCGCGTAGGCATCGCCCCCTGGAACGCCCACTCCTCCGATGAGCCGGCGCCCGGTGCATGGATCTGGGCAGCGCCGCGCGGCATGACCGAACTGGTCGACGCATCGGAAGGCATCATCAAGTTCCTGGCGACCCAAGGCCCGTCGCCGCAGATAGCAGCGCTGGGCGCCACCTCCGCCGCGCTTGCAGCAGCCAAGCCGGCCGCAGCAATCAATACGTCCATCCCGGTGTCAGTTCAGCCGGAAAGCGTCATCTCCGTGCGCCCCGACGCATCGGCCCCGCAATACAAAGCACCTCGCACAAGCAGCAACGACTGGGGCGAAACCGGCCTGCTCCAGACGCCGACGGCACGCATGGGCGAGGCCGGTGATTTCCGCACGTCGATCAGCCACGTGTCGCCCTATACGCGATTGAACGTGATGTTCCAGCCACTGGACTGGATGGAGGCTGGCTTTCGCTACACCTCCATCAGCAACCGCGCGTATGCCGCCAGCACTACTGGCCAGAGCAACAAGGACAAGAGCATCGACGTGAAGCTGCGGCTGCTGCGCGAATCCGCGTATGTGCCTCAGGTTGCGCTGGGCTTTCGCGACCTTGGCGGTACCGGCCTCTTTTCGGCCGAATACCTGGTCGCCAACAAGCGCTACGGCGATCTCGACTTCAGTCTCGGCATCGGCTGGGGATACCTGGGCAACAGCGGAAACATCCGCAACCCCTTGCTGGCCCTGAGCAATCGCTTCCGAACGCGTACGGTGAGCTCAGCAACGGGCGGCGAGGCGAACTTCAAGGCTTTCTTCCGAGGTCCAGCCTCCTTGTTCGGCGGCGTCGAATGGCGCACCCCCTGGGATCCCCTGACCGTCAAGCTCGAGTACGAAGGCAACAACTACAAGAACGAGCCTCAGCAGAACAACCAGGTTCAGCGCTCGCCTTTCAACATCGGTCTGGAATATCGCTACTCACCCGGCGTGGCCTTCACCGCGGGCCTGGAGCGCGGCAACAAAGTAATGGTGGGCCTGACCCTGTCCACCAACATGGCGAGCATGCGGGCCAGCAAGCCCGCAGATCCGCCGCCGCCCCGCTTCACGCCGGAGGCGCCGGCCAATCCACCCGGATGGGCCGCCACCGCTGCGGAGATTCAGGCACGCACCGAATGGACCGTGCAGCGCATTGCGGCGCAAGGCGACAGCGCGCACGTATGGATCACCGAAAGCCACACGGTGTACCGCGAGGCCCGTGTGCAGCAGGTCATTGCCGTCATGCATCGCGATGCCCCGGCATCGATCAAGCACTTCATCCTTCACTACAACGAGCGTGGACTGGCACTGCACACGCAGGTTGTCGATCGCAGCGAGTGGGTGACGGTGCACTACCAGGCGCAGACGCCCGCAGAACTGCGCGCCACGGACCAGCGTGACTACGCCCCGCCGCGCGGCCGGACCGAAGATGGGCTCTATGTGCCGGCGTCGCCGCAGCGCACCCCCACCGACCCAACAGCCACCGCCACCGCATCGCCCAGCGACACGCCGGCCATGACTCCTTGGGAGCGGCGCACAGAAAGACTCACCTTCGGCCTGACCCCGAGCTTCTCGCAGATCCTCGGCGGCCCCGATGCCTTCCTTCTCTACCAACTCGGCGTCTCAGCCACTGCGGAGTACCGCTTCACACCCAGCACCTGGGTGAACGCCGCGCTGAACTGGCGCTTGCTCGACAACTTCGATAAGTTCACCTACACCGCGCCCAGCAACCTTCCCCGCGTGCGAACCTACCAGCGCGAGTACGCAACGACCAAGCGGCTGACCATGCCGGTGTTTCAGCTGACCCACGTGGGCCGCCTGAACGAAGACCAGTACTACAGCGTCTACGGCGGCGCCCTCGAGTCGATGTTTGCCGGCGTGGGCGCCGAATGGCTCTACCGCCCGTGGCGCAGCAAGTTCGCCTTCGGCATCGACATCAACCACGTACGCCAGCGCGACTTCGCGCAAGACCTCGGCCTGCGCGACTACAAGGTCAACACCGGCCACGCCACGCTCTATTGGGACACCGGCTGGAACGGCGTGCAGGCCAGGATCAGTGCGGGTCAATACTTGGCGGGTGATCGTGGCGTCACCCTCGACATTAGCCGCCGCTTCGACAACGGCGTGACGATCGGCGCGTGGGCCACCAAGACCAACGTGTCCGCCGCACAGTTCGGCGAAGGCAGCTTCGACAAAGGCATCTACGTTTCCATCCCCTTCGACGCGCTGTTGCCGCGCTCGAGCAAGTTCACTGCGAACTTTGCCTGGGCTCCACTGATACGGGATGGTGGCGCCAAGCTGGGACGGATCAACCCGCTGTTCGAGATGACGTCGATACGGGATCCGAAGGCTTTCAGCTTCTCACCGCCCGACGACAAGGCTCCGAAGGCGGGGGACAACATCCTCGACTTCAAGCGGGCGCAATAAGCGCCGCCGGCTGGAAACAAAAGAGCCCCGATTTGGGGCTCTTGGACTCAGCCCCCCCGGTGAATCGAGACAGGGAAAATGAAGCAGGTCTATCGAATCAGATTGCCACGGCAATTTGATTCGGTGCGGATGGCTGGTTGGCCTCGCCCACCTGCGCAGCGCCGACTGCCGCTGCGATCGGCAGAGCACGGTCACGTACACGGTGACGCTCCATATGCACCCAGTCCACCACCTCCGCGTGGGGTCGATAACCGGGAAGCATTTGCGTCAGCGTCCGCTTCAGCATCGGCACATCGCTGCTCTCGAGTGCCGTATTCAGCGTCTCGAACTGGCGCCAGAGCTCATTCCAAGGCAGGCAGGGCTCGTGCGCCTTCATGACACGAGGATGCGCTGTAGGCATCGCACTGTCACCAATCAGGAGCTCTTCGTAGAGCTTCTCGCCGGGCCGCAAGCCGGTCACCTGCAGCTCGATATCGCCATCCGGCGAATCCTCGTCACGAACCGTGCGCCCGGACAGCTCTACCAGCCGGCGGGCGAGATCAATGATCCGTACCGGCTCACCCATGTCGAGCACGAACACATCGCCGCCTTGAGCCATCGCGCCCGCCTGAATCACCAACTGGGCGGCTTCGGGAATGGTCATGAAATAGCGCGTGATGTCCGCATGCGTCAGCGTAATCGGGCCACCAGCCTCGATCTGCTTGCGAAACAACGGCACCACCGAGCCACTAGAACCGAGCACATTGCCGAAGCGGACCATCGAGAAGCAGGTGCCCGAACTCTGCTGCGCCAGCCCCTGCAACGCCATTTCGGCAACGCGCTTGCTGGCCCCCATGATGTTCGTCGGCCGCACGGCCTTGTCGGTGCTGATCAGGACAAAGTTAGGAACCTTGCACTCCATGGCAATTCGCGCCGTCGTGAGCGTGCCGATCGCGTTGTTTCGCACACCCTCCGCCGGGTTGTGCTCGACGAGCGGCACATGCTTGTATGCCGCCGCGTGATAGACCGTGTCAGGGCGCCAGGCACGCATCACATCACGCAGCCGTGCCGCGTCGCACACCGAAGCCAACAGTGGGACGACACGGACGTTTGGCGCCAACTGCTCCAGTTCCTGATGGACACCATAGAGCGCGTACTCGCTCAACTCCACAAGCAGCAGGGTGGAAGGCGACAGCTGAACGATCTGCCGGCATAACTCACTGCCGATGGAGCCGCCGGCCCCCGTCACCAGCACCACTTGGCTCCGGATGTGCTTGTGCAGCAGGTCGGCCACCGGCTCGACCGGATCGCGCCCTAGCAAGTCCTCGATGTCGACTTCAACCAGGTCATTAACCTGCACCTTGCCATTGGCCAGATCGAGCAACCCCGGGAGCATGCGTACATGCAGATGCAATGGCAACAATTGGTTCAGAATCTCGACGCGGCGCCCGCGACTGGCCGAAGGCATGGCCAAGAGCACGTCCGTGATGCCCCAACTGGCGGCGTTGTTGCTGAGCCAATCCGAGGACTGAATGCGCAGACCGTTGATCGTGTTGCCTTGGAGATGCGGGTCATCGTCAACGAAAGCGCGGACGACCATGTCCCGACTTTGAGCCAACGCCGCGGCCAGTTGCAAACCCGCGCTACCTGCACCGTAGATCACCACCTGGGGCAGTTGCTTGCGCTGCAACGCGCTCATGTAGAGGCCGCCCAGCCAGTACCGCGCAAACATGCGCGAGCCGGCGATGGCCAAGAACAAGAGCAACGGCACCAGCAAACCGACCGTGCGCGGCACTCCTCGCACGCCGACCACCGAGAAGATCAACGCATAGCCGAGGCCAAACAATACGCACGCGCGCACGATGGCCATGACTGCAGCCGTGCCTGCATATCGAAAGATGGCTCGGTAGAGCCCAAACACCACAAAGACGGGGAGCGCAAGGGCTACAGCGACCGCGACGGCTGACCACTGAACGCCACGCGGCGTCACCCATTGCTCGAAACGAAAGCTGAATGCCAACCAGACACACAGGACGCAGAGCATTGCATCGACCCCTAGAGCCAGCATGCGCTTCATAGGGCGCGGCAAGGCAAGCAAGGGCGCAGCCAGACGATTGATCACACTGAAAACTCCTGCGGCGTTGGAGTGCGCCGCGCTGCAACAATTGTCCGTGAAGGGTACCCACCCCTCCCCCCCAATTCAGGGGATTCGCGACACTTACAATGTCATTTTTTGTATCTTTTGCATCGATATGACTTTGGTCATAGACGCGCTGATCAGCACCATGGGTCAGCCGTCCCGTTGGCAACCATGACCGATTCGAGCCTAGAACGCCCACGGTTTGAACACATCCGCGAGGCTGTGACCGCCAATGCCCTGACTACAATGCCACGGGCGTGCCCGACGATTCTTCGGCCCTCTAGTTAGATGGTGCGATCCAATCGCTCAACGAAGAACAAATGACGAGGACATTTCCGTATGACATGTGATTCATGCGGGAAATAAAGCACACGGCACGCACTACGTTGAGTCTGACAACAGAGGCACAAGCCTTCGCAGGGAGCCAAGTCTCATGAAATCTGTTCTGGTGGTATGCATTGGCAACATCTGCCGTAGCCCGATGGGAGAAGCACTGATTGCTGCAGCGTTGCCGCAGATTCAAGTCACGTCAGCGGGAACTGGAGCCTTAGTTGGGCACCAAGCAGATCCGATCGCACGCAAACTCATGGCCGAACGCGGCATCGACATCGAAGCCCACCGGGCCCGCCAACTTACAGCGCAGATGTGCCAGCAGGCCGACCTCATCCTTGCGATGGACGAAGCCCAGCGAATTCACATCGGGCAGCGCCATCCATTGACCCGGGGCAAGCTGTTTCGCTTAGGCGAAGTCGCAAGCGTTGACATTCCCGATCCGTATCGCATGGGCCGTCCGGCCTTCGAGCACGCCCTGCAACTCATCGCTGACGGCGCCCAAGCCTGGGCTGAACGCATTCGCAAACTCTCATGACTTCTTCTGCTTCCCCTTCGGTTCCTTCCTCAGCACTCGCGCGCGACGATGACAACGATGCAATTCACCTGTCCGAGTACTTCGATATTCTGCTCGACCGGAAATGGCTGGTTGCAGGCGTCACTACCGTTGCTCTCGTCATAGGTACGGCCTACGCGCTTCTGGCGACGCCAATCTATCAGTCCAACCTTCTCATTCAGGTTGAAGACTCTGCCCCAGACGCCAAAAACTTTCTTGGCGACACCGCAAACCTCTTCGATGTAAAGACGCCGGCCACAGGTGAAATCCAGATCATCCGGTCGCGAATGGTCATTGGCGGAGCCATTGAGGCAAAACAACTTTACATCGAGGCACAACCCCGATATCTGCCACTCGTGGGCGAATGGCTCGCGAGGCGCGCCAAAGGGCTTTCGAACCCGGGGTTTCTTGGCATAGGTGGATACGTTTCTGGTACCGAAGCGGTCAGCATTGCCAAATTCGATGTGCCTTCCACGTTCGAAGATCAGAAGCCTTTCACGATCACCGCGCTGACCGGTGATCAATACACACTGAGCCATCCCGATCTTGCCGAACCCATCACTGGCACTGTCGGCAAGGTGCTCAACCAGCAGATTCCCGAAGGAGCCATCACCTTGGTGGTATCGCTGCTCGACGGCAAACCTGGCGCCGAATTCTTAGTATCGCGTGCATCGTTGCTCACCACCATCGAAGATCTTCAAAAGCGTCTCCAATTGGTAGAACAGGGCAAGCAGTCGAACGTGATCAATGCTTCGCTCGAAGACAGCGACCGTGATCGCCTGCGGAGCACGCTCAACGAAATCGGCGCTCAATACGTACGCCAGAACGTTGAGCGTAAAGCCGCCGAGGCCGAGAAAACCATTGAATTTCTTGACCGGCAGCTGCCCGAATTCAAGCAACAGCTCGAAGACTCGGAAGACGCATACGCACGCTTTCGCAACCAGAACGGCACGGTCGCTTTCGATGAAGAGGCCAAGGCTGCTCTGACCATGTCAGTGCAGTTGCAAACCAAGCTGTTGGAATCCCAACAGCTCCGACGCGAACTGCTCTCGCGCTTCACCGAGAGCAATCCCAAGGTCAAAATGATCGACGGTCAAATCGCGGCCATTCGCCATGAAATTGAGGGCCTCGAAACCCGCGTCAGCGCTATGCCCGCGGTCCAACGTGACGCGCTGCGGCTAGAGCGTGATGTGCGCGTCAATGGCGAACTCTACAAGTCGCTGCTCAATAGCTCACTGCAACTGCGCCTCGTGAAAGAAGGCAAGATCGGCAATGTGCGACTGCTCGATACTGCCGTCGAACCGAAAAAGGCCGTCAAGCCGCAAAAGCCCTTGGTCGTGGCACTTTCTCTGGTGCTCGGGTTACTGGCTGGCATCGCATTTGCCATTGTTCGAAGCAAGCTCTCAAGCGGCATTCAGAACCCTCAAGAAATCGAGGATCGTCTCGGCCTCAATGTTTATTCCGTCGTGCCGTTGGCCCTCGAGCAGGAAACGATCCTGGAGCACATTGCAGGCGGTGCAAAGGGCGTGCAATTGCTAGCAGTGACTTCTCCCGAGAGCCTTGCCGTAGAGAGTCTGCGCAATCTGCGGGTGTCCTTGCAACTAACTTTAATGGAAACCGGCAACAACCGCGTGCTCATCACTGGCGCAACGCCTGGCGTGGGAAAGAGCTTCATCTCCGGCAATTTCGCCGTCATCATGGCGCAAGCCGGCAAGCGTGTGCTGCTAATCGATGCCGACCTGCGCAAGGGCCACCTTCAGAAGGCCTTCGGTCTGCCGCGCAAAGGTGGGTTAGCCGAGGTGCTCGCAGGCGACTTGACGCCCGAGCAGGCGATTCATGTTCAAGTGATCCCGAATCTCGACGTCTTGACGACTGGTGCCTACCCGTTCAATCCTGCGAACATGATGCTGTCGTCCGCCTTGGGTGAGCTGCTGAACGATTTCTCGGAACACTACGACTTAGTGGTGATCGACAGCCCACCAGTGTTGGTGGCCGCTGATGCTGCCGCGGTTGCTGCACATGCAGGCGCCGTGCTGCTGGTCGCCCGTGACAACCTGACCCAACTGGGCGAGCTGAACGAGAGTATCAAGAGGCTGGCGCACGCAGGCCAGCAAGTCAACGGCGTGGTCTTCAACGGAATGGACCTATCGCGCCGACACTATGGCAGCTATGGTTACAAGTACGGCGGCTATCGGTACACCGAGTACAAGTACAAGGAAGAAGCGACTTAAAAACGTCACGGGGCCGGGGCTCGACGGGTCTATAGAGGCCTTCTTCGCTTCTTCTTCTTGCTTGATCTTGGTGGACTGGTGGACTGGGAGCCTGTCCTGAATTTTGTGTTCGAGGCATAGCATGACGAGAAGGAGCATGTATGCCAGTGAGCAAGACGAAGATGAAGAACGCGGCGATCGCCGCCAGGATGGCGGCCTTGCCATCGATTCCGAAGGAGCTGATTGACCAGTTCGTCACCGGGCCCATGACCGGCGAGGCGGTCAACGAAGCGACAGCCGCGTTCAAAAAGGCGCTCATCGAGCGCGCCCTGGGCGCTGAGATGTCGCACCACTTGGGCTACCCCAGCGGCGCCAGCAAGCCCGAGACCGGCAGCGGCAACCAGCGCAATGGCAGGAGTGCCAAGACCGTTCTGGCAGGCGACGGGCCGCTGCGCATCGAAGTGCCGCGCGACCGTGCCGGCAGCTTCGAGCCGGTGCTCATCCCCAAGCACGAACGCCGCTTCACCGGTTTTGACGACAAGATCGTGGCCATGTACGCGCGCGGCATGACTATGCGCGAGATCCAGGGCTTCCTGCAGGAGAGCTACGCGGTGGAGGTGTCGCCCGAGTTCATCAGCTCGGTCACCGACGCCGTGATGGTCGAAGTCACCGCCTGGCAGGCGCGCCCGCTGGAGCCGATGTACCCCGGTGGTCTTCTTCGATGCCCTGCGTGTGAAGATCAAGGAGGATGCGGTGGTGCGCAACAAGGCCATCTACCTGGCCCTGGGCGTGTTGCCCGACGGCACGCGCGACATCCTGGGACTGTGGATCGAGGGCACCGAGGGTGCCAAGTTCTGGATGAAGGTGTTCAACGACCTGAAGACCCGCGGGGTCAATGACATCCTCATTGCCGTCACCGACGGCTTGAGGGGCATGCCCGAGGCGCTGGCTGCGGTGTACCCGGCCACCACGCTGCAAACGTGCATCGTGCACCTGATACGCAACTCGCTGGACTACGCGAGCTGGAAGGACCGCAAACTGCTGGCCGCGGCCATCCGGCCGATCTACACGGCGACCAGCGCCGAGGCGGCACAGGCCGAACTCGAGGCCTTCGAACAGGGCCCGTGGGGCACCAAGTTCCCCACGGTGGTGGCAGCTTGGCGCCGGGCGTGGGACAGGGTGATTCCATTCTTCGCGTTCCCACCGTCGATCCGCCGGGTCATCTACACGACCAACGCCATCGAGAGCATCAACGCGCGGCTGCGAAAGATCATCAAGACGCGCGGGCACTTCCCCAGTGACGATGCGGCCTCCAAGCTGATCTGGCTGGCGCTGCGCAACATCACGGCCGATTGGGGGCGGGCAGCCAAAGACTGGAAAGAGGCAATGAACCAGTTCGCGATACTCTACGAAGATCGCTTCACGCAGCCGGCTCATGGCGCCAGCAAGGCAGGAGGTTGAACCATGAATACATGGCTCAACCGGGGGCGCCTCCGGCGGTCTGGCAGGGGCCTGAAGACATAAGAGAAATCAATCGAGAGCAGATCAACATCCGCCTCGAACACAAAAATTCAGACAGCCCCTGGACTGGTGGACTGGTGGTAATTTTCGAAGAATCGCTCCAACACCACTATCAACTAAGACGAACGGGTGGCGACCAATCGTTCCACCATTGACGCAAGAACGACGCCAATCAACAGCCCCGTGCTATCTGCCCATAGATCGCTCCATTCGGCCAAACGATCCGGCGTAAGCGATTGCAGTATTTCGATAAGTGCTCCATAGCCGAGTAGCGCCAGCAGCGTCCTCGGCGTATGAGTAGGCCACGCCCAATGCGCAAGAAGCGCCAGCACCGCAAAGCCCAGAGCGTGATTCCCTTTGTCCCAGCCTGTGCTCGGCGAAAGAGCCGCGGGCATCAAGCTAAGCGTCAACAGCGCCAGCATGGCCACAGCCAGCAGCCAGCGCCACAAGGTCACCCGGGCCGCAACGCGGCCCCACACCGTCACGCCGACGCCTCTTCCAACACTTGAGCGATGACCGTGCAACTCCTGTTCAGCTCGACTGAAGTCAGAGTGGGGTGCACCAAGAACATCAAGCTCGTCTCTCCCAACTCGCGCGCGACAGGTAAACGGTCAGCCGGCCGCCAACCAGTGTCATCGAACGCGCTCTCCAAATACACCTCGGAACACGAGCCTTGATAGCAAGGCACGCCCTGCGCTTGAATGACTTCAACGATACGGTCTCGGCTCCAGCCAGCAGCCAACTTCTCGGGCTGCACGTAAACGTAGCACTTGTAATGTGCATGAACACTACCAGCCGCTTCGTGATTCGCAAAAACAGGAACTCGAACCGCAGCATGAGGCCCTGCGGCCCCCCACACCGCCTGCGCATGACGCCTGCGCGCAGCAGTCCAGTCGGTCATGCGACGCAATTGAATGCGGCCGATGACCGCCTGCAACTCCAGCATTCGCCAGTTGGTGCCGAAGCTCTCATGCACCCAACGAAAGCCCGGCGGATGCTCGCGCTCGTAGACGGCTTCGTAGCTCTTTCCATGATCCTTGTACTGCCACATGGAACGCCACAACGCTTCATCGTTGGTCGTGACCATGCCGCCCTCCCCGCCCGTCGTCATGATCTTGTCTTGGCAGAACGACCAAGCGCCAGCATGACCAATGGAGCCGACGGATTGCCCCTTGTAGCGGGCACCATGCGCCTGAGCACAGTCTTCGATTACCTTGAAATCATGCCTGGCCGCAAGCGCCATGATTGGGTCCATGTCGCACGGCCAACCGCCGAGGTGCACGCAGATGACGGCCTTGGTGCGTGGCGTGACGACCTTGGCAATGGTCTCTGCCGACAGGTTGCCGCTTTCCGCATCCACATCCGCGAATACCGGCGTGGCGCCCGCATTCACCACGCACGACACGCTGGCGATGAAGGTGCGCGGCGTGACGATGACTTCGTCACCCGGCCCGATGCCCATACCTTTGAGGATCACGTCCAAGGCCAACGTGCCATTGGCCAGCGCGAGCGCATGAGCGGTCCCTGCCCATGCGGCGAATTCCTTTTCGAACAGGCGGCATTCCTGCCCAGTCCAGTAATTGACCTTGTTGGACAGAAGTACGCGTTGCACGGCATCTGCTTCTTCGGTAGTGAAGCTCGGCCACGGGGAGAAAGAGGTGTTCAACATAACAGTTCAACCTTTTGGGGTAAATGGTTTGGCGGGATTGCCGACCACGGTGACGCCGGGTGGCACGTCGCGCGTGACCACCGCACCCATGCCGATCAGGGCGCCACGGCCGATCACCAAAGGCTTGCCTGGCCTGCCTTGTTTGATGACAGCGCCGGCGCCGATGTAGGCGTGGTCTTCGACGTGCACATTGCCGTTGCACTTGACACCGGGCGCGAAGGTGACGAAGTCGCCGATCACGCAATCGTGTTCGACGTAGCTGTACAAGTTGGCGTGAAAGTGCCGCCCGATATGAATGTTCGAGGTGAGCGTAACGAAAGGACTGAGCGCAGCACCCTCACCCAGCGAAACATCGTCCATGACCACTGCATTGGAAGCCTGGACCGTCCAGGCCTTCACACCGTCGGCCGCACAGCGGTCGGCCAGTTTTTGGCGGGCCGCGCTATTTGCGATGGCAATCACGATCTGTCTTGCACTTGCATCAGCCTGCACAAACTCTTCATAACGCAGCACGCGATGGCCATTGACTTCATCGACCTCGGGCTGATCGTCCACGAACACCAACTGGGTTGCCGGAATGCCCTCGAGCGCCAGTTGTGCGCGGGCCAACGGCATCACGCCGCGGCCGCAGCCACTAGCACCGTATACGGCAAACAGCGGCAAAGTCATTGCTCATGCTCCATTCGCGAGCCGGTGAAGCGTGGCATCGTGGCCTCGCCCGCCGCGCTGATGCCGTCCCGTACCAATACCTTGCGAACTGTGAGCCACAGAATCTTGATGTCGAGCCAGATCGAGCGGTTGTCCACATACCAGACATCGAGCTTGAACTTCTCTTCCCAACTCAAGGCGTTGCGTCCATTGATCTGCGCCCAACCGGTGATGCCAGGACGCACGTCGTGCCGGCGGAGTTGTTCCGGCGAATACAACGGCAAGTAATCCATTAGCAATGGACGAGGTCCCACCAGACTCATATCCCCTTTGAGCACGTTCCATAGTTCTGGCAGTTCATCGAGACTGCTGGCACGCAGGAACCGACCGAATGCCGTTAATCGCTCCGCGTCGGGCAACAATTGGCCGTCAACCGCACACGCGTCCGTCATGGTTCGAAACTTGACCATCTGAAACGATCGAGCATGCAAGCCCGGTCGAGTCTGTCGAAAAAACACCGGCCTGCCTAGCTTGCGACGCACCTGCCAAACCACAAACAGGAGCGGCAATGCCAGAACCAGCAAACCCAAAGCGGCCAGAACGAAGTCGAACAGTCGCTTCACCTGCGCACCCCTTCGATCCAGTCTACCCAGCGATCCGCCAACAGCTTACGGCTGAACTCCTTTTCCGCCAGTGCCCTTCCGTAGCTGCCCATCACTTTGAGTGCACTCCGGTCACCAGCCGCGGCCTCCAGCGCGTCGGCAAAGGCAACGGGATCGTTCGGAGGAACAGCGAAACCGCAGCGATGCTCACCGATCATCTCTGCCAGCCAGCCGGGATAGTTGTTCAAAACCGGCAAGCCGGCGGCAATGTAGTCAAAGAACTTATTTGGTGAGGTGCCGTAATAAAACGCGGGCACGTTCGCCAATATTTGCAAGCCCAGGTCGGCCGCAGCCATCAAACCGGCTAGCCGCGCCTTGCTGACTGGCTCGTGAAAAACTACGTTGCTCAGGCCGTCACGTTCGGCACGCGCTTGCAGGCTCGGCTTCAGTTTTCCCTGGCCAATCAGCAGCAACTTGATATCGCTTCGCCCACGGCGCTTGAGCTCCGCGGCGGCATCAAGCACCGCATCAAGTCCATTTGCCATGCCGTGCGTCCCTGCAAACACTGCCATCAAGTCGGTGGATCGCACCTGAGCAGGTCTCCATGGCGTCACTTCGGCCGCAAAGATGTCCAGATCGCATCCATTGGGAACTAGGGCAACACGCTGCTGCGGAATACCTCGGTGAGTAATCCCGTCCACGATGCCAGGCGACAGCCCGATCAATCGGTGCGCCGACCGGTAACTAACCCACTCGAGGATCGACATAGCACCTAGCATCAAGGGATTTCGAATGACCCCCATCGCGCGTGGCAACTCGGGCCACAAATCGCGCACCTCAAATACGAAAGGTTTGCCACGCAGCCAGCGCGCGAAGATCCCGGGAATACCTGCCGTGAGGGGCGTCGTTGTCGCGAACAGCACGTCATACCTCTCGGTAAGCGCAAGACCAATACTGCGCGAAGCAAACTTCAAGAAAGTGACGGCGCGTCTCACCAAGCCATCGGAGTTTGAGTAGGCGAGATCAAATTCAATGATCTCTATGCCATCCACAATTCCGCGTCGACGTCCCCCAATAAAAGGCACTACCAAGCCTGTTTCGCCGCCCTTATAGCTGCCACAGACCATGATGACTTGATGATTTCGAGCTACAAGGCGCCGCGCCATCTCATACGAGCGAATACCCAGTGAGCCACTGGGAGTCGAAAAATGCTGGTGAAAATAAATAATTTTCATGAAATCAGATCTATACAGCGGGCATCAAATCACTCCTGCCCGGCAAATGAAAACACCCCAAAAGCAACCATGGGCACTCCGCTCCTGACTCTCGATCATTTACTTGACGGCCAGAAACCTCCTCACCGCTGCACAAGCCCAATCCGCTCCCTCCAAATCAACCCCAGCAAACAAAATGCATACAAGAAACGAAGATAGGAAGAATCTCCGCTAAAGCTAGCAGCAGTTGCAAAAAATATAATAAGCGTCCGATAGATGAGATCCGAACGAATAAAAGAGAAAAGCACAAAGGCAAAATGCAGCAATGCTACAAAAATACCTAATTCCGCCAAAATCTCCAAGTGCTGGTTATGGGGGTAAACATACTCCCCATAACTGAAGCCGCCAAGCCCAATTCCAAACAACGGATTCTCCCAAAACCCACGGAGAGCTTCCTCCAATAAAACCGACCTAGCGCCCACCGATCCTTCGTCGACAGCAGTTAAATTGCTTGTGAATAGTCGCTCAAGCGCGGCAAAGCGCGAATTTGAAAGCACTTCATCAAAAAACTCAGAAAACAAAAGGTAAGAACCAACACAGAGGACGAATCCGAGCAAAATTACGCCAAAGTTTCGACGCACTGTGAAGATCAAATAGAACGCCCATCCGACCAAAAAAGCTATGACCGAGCCTTTTGACTCAGTCCACAACAGACCAACAAAGAATGCAGCAAAAAACACCAAATACTTCAGACCACCCTTTATTCGCCACTGGTCAAATGAAAGAAGTCCGCACAATCCCAAAATCCACCCATAAACAATAGGTCCATTGAGAAAAAATCGAACCTCACGCTCAAAAAATCCAAAGTAGAGCTTATAAAAAACCGTCAGCAAGAGCACAAAAAAAGACCAAAGCAGAAATGCAGAATAAAATGAATTTCGACCGTTTCTTTCACACCCCTTATTGATCAATAGTGCAATAAATGCCGAAGCCAATATTGCACCATCAATTTTCTCAAGTGCAAAACCAAAATTACGTGAACGGAACAGTTCCAACACCCCCAGAACCAAGCCGACGCCCAAGAAGGCGCCCACAATAAGAACTGAACTGCGATCAACTCTTCCTGTGCGAAAAAGGAAAATCACCGCCATAAGTAGCAAGGCCTTAATCCACCCTTTTACCTCGTCTCCTTCCGCGTACGGAATCACACCCCCCGCAACGAATAGCAAATAAACAACAGCAGCAAGACCAACAGCGGCGCTCGCTCTTAGGACCTGCGCTGAATTATTTTTTATTGCCATTTTGCTTTTTTGAAGAACGGCGCGAGTACAGGAATAACTCGAAACCCAGCCCACATTCCGTACAAGGAAAAAATGGCAAATGCATTTTTCATCGATAGAAATGAAAATATAAAAGCAAAAACCACAAGATACGGGAAAATCAAATCCACAAAGCCAAAAGCCACCTTGATATATACGCGAGGCCCCTCAATTTTCACAACCAAGAAAATAGCAATTAGGTATGCAATCGCACTGAAAAAAGAGAAGATAGCAATGGCCGGCAAAAACTCGCAACCATTCGCTACGATCAGCAAGGCAACCAGACGCGTAATTGCCAAAAACAATTGAATGAAAAAACCTTTTCGCTGGCGACCTCGCATGGCAAGAAGATAAAACAGAGAATCAAAAATGAATTTCTGCCCCACGAATAATGCCATCCACGCGGCGACCTCTCCTGCAAGTCGCCACTGCGATCCAAATATAGGTTCAAATAAAAAATAAGCACCCAACGCCGCCCCGGTCGCTATCGGCGTGATGAGCAATGACGAATTGGAGATATTTCTGGCGTACGCTTCATCATCAACAATACTCGCCTCTCTCCCATGAGAAATTAATGAGGTTGAAAGCGCATTCGAAATAAGAGAAAGCGGCGTAACCAAGACGCGCTGCACCAGCGCATAGATACCCGCAGCCATTGGCGAAAATAAGATTGCAATGAGAAGCGTTGGCGCATGGGCATTTGCCACAAAAATAAGTGCCGCAGGCGCGTCATATTTTGCAAAAGCTTTCTGCTCTTTCAATATTCTCACAACGCGAGAGAACTTGATTTTTTTTCCACAGTCTTTCCAGTCGATGAACTTCACCAACCTTCCAATCCCCGAAGAAACTCCTATGATTTGCCCTACCAACAAGCCGATCACAGATCCGCTAAAGATGCCAGATATTAATTGAAATAATGCACTTCCCACGGACTGAAGAACTCGAGTTTTCGCTATTTCCACATGCCTCTTTGCTCGAAGGCATGCGTGAACTAAAACATTGTACGCCCCAGCCAAAAACACCCCTAAAGGCAACGCCCACCAGACCTCAGCCCATTTTTGTAGCGGATAGACAGTCGCCACCACTGAAAACAAAACCAAGGTTGCAATGGAAACAAGCGCAACGATCGCAATAGACGCAACAATCAAGCAGTTGGCGTCATCTTCATCTTTTAACAAGGGTATTGCGATTTCGTAACGCAATGCTGCAAAAGAGAGAATTAAGTATAAAACTGCAACATAAGCACCGAAGAATCCGAATTGCTCCGGCGTGTAGAGCCTAGTCAGCAGGGGAGACACCGCGACCACGAAGATCTGCCCGCCGATGGTGCCTGATGCCAACACGGCGGCATTTTTAAAAATCTTTCGCAACATGCTCAATCTGCTTTTTTCATTGCAGAAAATGAACAGTTAAGTCCAGATGCCACGAGTGTCCACAATTCCCTTATGAAACATTGCTTGAGGAGAAATGTTTTTAAACTCTTGATGATCAACCAGGAGCAGGATGACATCTGCGCCTTCAATTGCGTCTTCCAGCGTCTTAAGAATGAGTAAATCGCTCGCCGGCGCCTTAAGCGCCATGATGTTAGGCTCAACCCCCCAAACCAATCCCGCGTGTGTTCTAGCAATTTCGCACGCAATCGCAAGCGCAGGGCTTTCGCGCAGGTCATCAATGTCAGGCTTAAACGACAGCCCGAAACACGCAATCGTTACATCTCGGGCACTTTTTTTCGAATTAGCTTCCAAGTAGTTGGCAACAGCCAATTTTACCTTTTCAATCACCCATTTAGGCTTTTCATCATTTACTTCTCGGGCTGTTCGAATCAAGCGAGCTTGCTCCGGCGCCGCACTTACAATGAACCACGGATCGACGGCGATACAATGTCCTCCCACGCCCGGGCCCGGTTGTAAAATATTGACGCGCGGATGACGGTTGGCTAATTTAATAAGATCCCAAACGTCGATTCCCTGAGAATCACAAATGATCGATAGCTCATTTGCAAAGGCGATATTTACATCGCGAAAACTGTTCTCGGTCAACTTGCACATCTCTGCGGTACGGGCGTTGGTAATGACGCACTCTCCTTGCACAAAGACGCTATAAAGCGCCGCAGCAGCGGCAGAACATTTCGGCGTAATGCCTCCGATGACACGATCGTTTTGCACCAGTTCGCGCAATACATGCCCTGGCAATACGCGCTCTGGGCAATGAGCTACCCGGATATCCGACTCTTCTCCATGCGTTTCAGGAAAAGTTAGATCCGGCCGAGCCTCGGCAAGCCATGCAGCCATTTTTTCCGTCGCACCCACGGGCGACGTGGACTCGAGGATCACCAAGTCACCCTTTTTCAAAACCGACGCAATTGATCTACTCGCCGACTCGATGTAACTTAGATCGGGCTGATGCCCATCCTTGAAAGGTGTCGGCACTGCAATCAAGAATGCATCCGCAGGCTCGGGCTTGGTGACGGCTCGTAAATATCCTTCTGTAACTGCCGCGTGCACCACCATGTCCAGATCCGGTTCGATGATGTGGATTTTTCCCTGGTTAATGGTGTCCACAGCATTCTGATTGACATCCACGCCGACGACATTGAGTTTGCGCGAGGCAAATACGGCAGCAGTGGGAAGTCCGATGTAGCCAAGACCAATAACGGAAACAGTTTTGAAGTTCATGCGATCATCTGAATGAAGAAAACTCAATTGGCAAGCAGAGCTTGCGCGATACGTTGGCACGCTTGGCCATCGCCATAGGGGTTGTGCGCAAATGCCATAGCGTCGTAGGCATCTTTGTCGGTCAGAAGAATGTGCGCCCGCTCCACGATTCGATCTGCATCCGTGCCTACGAGTTTGACCGTCCCGGCAGTAACAGCTTCGGGTCGTTCGGTCGTGTCGCGCATCACCAGCACTGGTTTTCCAAGTGATGGGGCTTCTTCCTGGATACCGCCCGAGTCCGTGAGAATGAGGGTGGCTTGATCCATCAAGTAAACGAATGGCAAATAATCCAGCGGTTCGATCAAGTGAACGTTTTCGACCTTGCTCAAAAGGCGATTTACAGGCTCCCGCACTTGAGGATTGAGGTGAACTGGATAGACCACCTGAACATCTTGGTGATCTTGAGCGATGCGAGCGAGCGCTTGGCAGATTCGCTCGAACCCATCGCCAAAGTTCTCACGTCGATGGCCGGTGACAAGCACGAGGCGTTTGGTGGGGTCAACAAAACTGAACGTCTTTGCGAAGTCATTCTGCAAGGAGCTGTCGCCCCTGATCTTCTCGCGAACCTGCAGTAGCGCATCAATAACGGTATTCCCAGTTACATGCACATGCCTGCTGGATATGCCTTCGGCCAAAAGGTTATCCCGTGCGGTCGTGGTAGGCGCAAAGTGCCAGTGCGTCAACACACTGGTAAGTTTTCGGTTGGCTTCCTCAGGCCAAGGTGAATAGAGGTCGCCGGTGCGCAGGCCTGCTTCCACGTGGCCTATGCTGACGCGTTGGTAAAAAGCTGCGAGCGATGCAGCAAAGGTTGTGGAGGTATCGCCATGCACCAGCATCACGTCGGGCCGTGAGTCGCTCAGCACATCCTTTAACCCGCGCAAGACGCCGCTCGTGATGTCAGTCAGGTCTTGACCCGGCTTCATCAGGTTGAGGTCGAAGTCAGGGGTAATGTCGAACAACTTAAGCACCTGATCCAGCATCTGGCGATGTTGCGCGGTGACGCACACCTTGGCATCAAACGCGGGATGGGCTTGAAGGTACTTGACCAACGGCGCCATCTTGATGGCTTCGGGCCGTGTACCGAATACGAGCAAAATTTTCTTAGCATGCATGGCGGAGAGGCGCGAATGCGCCTTTTTCGTTGCAGATGAAAAAAGACGAGGCAGTGCCCGTCCTAGGAGAGTCAGCGATGCCTGACGTAAGCCTCGCTGGCGTTGTTCACAACCTGCGCTGACGGCAGGATCAGACTGACCACGCGGTTCCACTTGACCAACGGCACCGGGTCGACATACACAACGTCATGCGACTGCAACCGGAACTGGCTCGCCAGCGCCAATGTCGCCGGGTTCTTCGCGTTCAGATGGAAGATGGCCGGTGCGCCGGTCGCCCCTTGGCGAATCACGTAGATCTGGCCCGCATTAGAAGTGGTCGTCATCGGCCCGCCCGCCTCGCCCAAAGCCTCGCTCAGGCTCAAACGGCCGTTGCTGCGCATCGACAAGGCAACAGGCGCCATGATTTCGCCCATCACGAAGACCTTAGAGTCTTCCCGGTGCGCCACACGAACGGTATCGCCGTTCTTCAGGGGGATGTTGTTCCCGTCGTAGCCGGCCTCACGCAGTCGGGTCATGTCGATCGGGACTGAGCGGCCATCGCGAATGAGCGTGACGGCCGCGCGATTGGCATTGGCTGTCATGCCTCCGGCGCGGTTGATCGCCTCGTTCAGCGTCATGGGCACATCAGTAAAGATTTGCGATCCTGGGGTACGCACTTCACCTTCAACATAAGCACGACGGCTTCTGAAGGACTGAATACGCACCGTCACCTGAGGATCGCGAACGTGTGGCCGCAGCAATTTGCCGATCAGGTCAGACGCGTCACCTTCGCTCAACCCTGCTACACGCACACGGCCGATGTACGGAAAGGCAATCTCACCGTCAGCATCAACAATGAAACCTGGCGCCACCTGCACACCCGTCGGATCGGCCGACTGCGAAATCACGGCACCCGCGTTGGGCAGCAGTTCAGGGTGGTCATACACGATCACGCCCACGACGTCGCCCGACCCGATGGTGTAGCGAGCACCCTTGCCAAACAGCGCCTGAACATCAGGCGGTACCCCTTTGGGCGACACCTCTGCCAACGTGCGCACCAGCGCCAGCGAGATAGGCGTAATTTCGCCTTCAGGCGCTTCGTCGGGAAGGTAGCGGAACTGGGACGGCAACTCGCCGCCTGCTTCGTAAGGCTCCACCGAACCCATGCCGGGCACCACGGCACAGCCCTGGAGCAATACCGCGCCGGCAAGCGCTACCCACGCGAGGGCTTTCGCATCTCTTCTCAATTCAGGTCCCTTGAAAGTCAGTCAGTCGTATCAACAACAACGAAGCGGCGAAAGAACAATTCCCGGAGGCATGCGAGGCTCGCACATCCGTTCTGTTGTATCGCGCTTCTTTTTCAAACACTTGTGATCGCCACCACTACGCGACACCATTTATGTAAAAATTTGAACAGCTATAGTCGCGCTGAAACTGGTGAGTTCAGGCAACAAAGGTGCAGAATTCGTCGCTGGATCACGCAAGAACTCGGCGCATTCGGGGCGAACGCGCTCTGACAGACAGAAGTCTTGAAGGTCGATTTCGCGCGGCCGCTCCCCACTGCTCCCCTCTCATCGTACCAGTGCAGTGCACTGTCAATGGGGCCGCGCCTGCGTTCCAGAATGCTTCCGCGCCACCTGCCCAGCACCCTCCAGCCTGCTTTTCGAGAGCAAACCACTGCGTATCCGGCCGGTTCTACCCATCCCGCGAAATTGGAAACAAGACGTTCCAAAGCGCAGTCAGCAACAGTTGGCCACGGAAACTGGGTACCCTCCGCCCGCTCCAAGCAGGAGCCACCAGCGGCCATTCCTCAGTTGCAGTCGAGCATCAACCGGCGCGCCACCCGTCTTGGCGGCCCGCTTCCACAGGCATACTGACAACCCTTTCAACTGCAGGTCTTCAGCACCCTTACTGAATCATGAGCATCCTCAGCGAATTCAAGGAGTTTGCCGTCAAGGGCAACGTCGTCGACCTCGCCGTCGGCGTGATCATCGGGGCGGCGTTCGGCAAGATCGTCGACTCGCTCGTAGCCGACATCATCATGCCGCTCGTGGGCCTGGTGTTCGGGAAGCTCGACTTCTCGAACCTCTACGTGGTCCTGGGCACGGTGCCGCCGGGCGTGACGAACACGCTGGCGGAGCTGAAGAAGGCCGGCGTGCCCGTGCTGGCGTACGGCAACTTCATCACGATTGCCGTCAACTTCGTGATCCTCGCCTTCATCATCTTCATGATGGTCAAGCAGATCAACAAGCTGCGCAAGACCGAAGAGGCTGCCCCCGCAGCGCCGGCCGCCACGCCGGAAGACATCACGCTGCTGCGCGAGATCCGCGACAGCCTGAAGCGCCCCTGAGCTTTTCTTTCTGGCCGCGCGCTCAGGCGCCGGCCAGCGTTCGCACCATGCGCAGCGCCTCGACGAGGCTCGAGGCATCGGCCACGCCCTGGCCCGCGATGTCGAACGCGGTGCCGTGATCCGGGCTGGTGCGCACCAGCGGCAGCCCGAGCGTCACGTTCACGCCCTTCTCCACCCCGAGGTACTTGACCGGGATCAGGCCCTGGTCGTGATACATCGCGATCACCACGTCGAACTCGCCGCTGGACGGCACGCCGGCCTTGGCGCGCGCGCGCATGAAGACGGTGTCGGGCGCATGGGGCCCCTGGGCATCGATGCCCTCGGCGCGTGCGGCCTCGATGGCCGGCGCGATGATGGTGCGCTCTTCCGAACCGAACAGGCCGCCCTCGCCCGCGTGCGGGTTGAGCCCGGCCACGCCGATGCGCGGCGGCCGGCCGAGTGCGTGGGTCAAGGCGCGATGGGTGATGCGCAGCGTGTCCAGCACGCCGTCGAAGCGCACGGCCTCGATGGCGTCGCGCAGCGACATGTGGATGCTCACGAGCACGGTGCGCAGCTCGTCGTTGGCCAGCATCATGCGCACGGGCACGTCGGCCACGGTGCGGCCCAGGTGGGCGGCGGCCTCGGCCTGCAGCAGTTCGGTGTGGCCGGGGTACGGAAAGCCGGCCGCGGCCAGCGCTTCCTTGTGCAGCGGCGCGGTGACAAGGGCCGAGATCTCGCCGCGCAACGCGGCACGCGCGGCCCACACCACGCAGTCGCCAGCGGCGCGCCCGGCCTCGGCGCTGATGCGGCCCTGCACGATGCCCTTCGGCGGCGCGATCACCTGCAGCACCGGGATACACCCCGGCGGCACGGTGGCCGCCTCAGCGACGCTGGCGATCTCCACGACAGGCGACGCCAGTCGCCCCGGCGCCGCGAGCGCCTGCGACGCGCGGCGCAGCGTGCCGACGTCGCCGGCCACGAATGCCCCGCGCACGGCGTCGGGCGCGTCGCGGAAGGCCTTGGCAATGATCTCGGGGCCGATGCCCGCCGGGTCGCCGAGCGTGATCGCGATCGGCGCCTTCATGCGGGGTTGTCGATGTCGATGAATTCGTGCTTCAGTCCGAGCTGCGCCGCCACATGGGCCGCCACAGCCTGCGCGCCATAGCGCTCGGTCGCGTGGTGCCCGCAGGCCAGGAAGGCCACGCCCAGCTCGCGGGCGTAGTGCGCCTGCGGCTCGGAAATCTCGCCGGTGATGAAGGCGTCGGCGCCGGCCGCAATGGCGGCCTCGAAGTAGCCTTGGGCGCCGCCCGTGCACCACGCGATGTTCTTGATCGGGCGGTGGGCCGTGTCGACCAACGTGACGGGCCGCTTCAGCACCTTCTCGACATGGGTCGCCAGGGCCTTGGCGCTGGCGAAGTTCTCGCCGTTCTCGCGCGCGCCCAGAAAGCCCAGCTCCTGCTCGCCGAAACGGCCGGCCGATCCCGGATGCGCCACGAGCCCCAGCTGCAGGCCGAGTTGCGCGTTGTTGCCCAGCTCGGGGTGCGCGTCGAGCGGCAGGTGGTAGGCGAAGAGGTTGACGTCGTCGCCCAGCAGCAGGCCCAGGCGCTGCTTCATCCAGCCGGTGACGCAGCCATCCTGGCCGCGCCAGAACAAGCCGTGGTGGACGAAGATGGCATCGGCCTCGGCGTGGATCGCGGCCTCGATCAGCGCGCGGCTGGCGGTCACGCCCGAGACGATCTTGCGGACCACGGTGCGCCCTTCGACCTGCAGGCCGTTGGGTCCGTAATCCTTGAAGCGCCCGGGGGCCAGCAGCAGGTCGAATGCGTGAAGCAGTTCGTGGCGTGTGGTGCTCATCGCGACATTGTCGCGCTCCCCATTGGCCGGCGCGCTATCGCCGGGATCATTCCGTCGCACAACAGCGCTTCGCCTTAAATTCGCCGCGATCTATTGGAATTATTACATTTGGCGCAACGATACACGCTTTAGAGATAAAGCACTTCGCCTCATCGCTGAACCTCGAAGTGCAGCGACGGACTCCAATTTCGAATCCTCCCCCAGGAGATTCATCACGCAAAGTCTTATCAAAATTGATTTTTATCCAACATCTTTAAACGCTACCTCCTCTTGAACGGATCACTTAGTTCATTAGCCTCAACAAGTCTTTAGTCATTTCTTTACTATTCACGATACACTCTTGACGTCGTGATTCTTTACATATTTTTGGGTTTGACCAAGGTTTCCAGGAAGTCTCGTTTCCTACGAAACCGGGATAAAACTCCAGTCCGCTTAGCTGAGAGTTTTTTGCCATTTGAACTTGCAACTGCATCGCCTCTTTAAAGAGAGACAGCTCATCCGCTTTTGAGCATTTCCCCAGCGAGCCCTGGGTACAACCAATATAGTCAATTCGATCATAATGATATACGCCACCAAAAATTCTTGCGTTTGGAAACATGACCTTCAAGTCAAAAATATACTCACGGTAATTTTTTATATTCTCTCTATGATGCAAATAAAATGCAACCCTATCCACTTTGCTTCTGGCCGCCGCTGGAAAGCCAACTGAATCAGATTTTAAATTAGCGATTTCGTCTTCGTAAATCGTGATTCCGAATTGAAGATATTTATTGTGCAACTTTACCGCGTCAATAAGATTTTCAAGATACCTTTCCTTTTCTTTCGTTTTTAATTTTTTCATAAAACTCCATGAATCATCGAAACCCACTTCCTTGAGATGCGGAAAATTCAATGACAGTTTGGAATAGATTTTGGCTTTTTCCATATTTTGATCTAACTCAACTGGCGTCGCAAAATTTATGGCCACATACGGAATTTCCGGTGCGGCTTTAGCAACGCACTCTTCGGGGTCACCAGGGCAGGTATATCGGATTGCTGTAACAAACTTCTCCACCTGTGGGACCGGCCTTCCACCCCACACCATAATTTGCAACGAATCCCGTGCCCCCCCCGCAATGGCTAAAGGCATTGCAAAAACCAAAGCGATAAAATAAAAAAATCTACTTAAATTCATTTAACACCTCGACAAAGAGAAGCCAAAAATCATGCGCGCGGACTTTCACCAAAAACCACCAAGAAAATTTAATTTGCATCCAATCAATAAACATTGCATCGCACGCGGCAATACTCCAAACATGATCCTCACGAGCAACCGATAGACGGTGGATCATCAACCTAAATTTAAGGGATAAGCGAACGTTTGTCGTTTACCTACATCACGTTTAATGTAGTCAAGCAAATAAGCCATCACAATATACGGGCTTGGTACGGCGCGACTTGGCATCGAACCCCTTATACTCATTTGCTAGGATTTTCACACGCACAGGACATAAAGGAAGCGTCCAAATGTACTGTCGCGTTAAATTTTGAGTCAAGGTCTTGCGGCTTTTAGGATGCGCCGCACGTTTCCCACCCCTTCGACGCTAACTTTTCTTGACAGGGCATCCTTCATGCACGGTGTACCGAGATCAGAATTAGCCACTTTTTCCATCCACCAGAATTCTGCCAATGGTCCCGGCGAGAGACACGCATGCTCTTTAGCCAGTCTCGGTCGCATGTGAGGTGGCTAGATGGATAGCCGCCTCTATCTTTTAGATACCCCGCAAAAAAATAAAATTCCGTCGCGACCTCGTATCGGCTGACCACCAACTGGTCAGGCTGACGAAAGCTCAAATAGGCGAAGACAAGGCAGAACGGCTGCCGCGAGTTCGGCAGAATCTCCGAACAATGACATACCCGCAACAATGTCTGCGATCAAAAAATCCACGCCAGAATAGCTAGAAACGCTAAATACCTCAACCTCTTAATTGCACGGAAAGGCTAAGTAGCTTCAGGCGCCTGGCAGGCTAGTAAAGTCGAGGATCGGGCAGAGCATGGCGCGCCGACGAAAGAATCGCATGGCCACGTCCGCCGGGTGGGCAGCGCGGGAGGCCTGGATCCGGGTCGGATCGCCTGCCGATACCAAGGGTTAACCCGTATTCACGCCCCGCAGGCCGCGCAATCTCGACCCTGCCGCGCGGTCTATGGCGCCAGGCCGGTTGAGGGACAATTGCAACCGGCGCCGTCTTTCAGCGCTTTTCCAACGCTCTTTCTTCAAGCTTTCATGAAACGCACCTGGCTGCTCTTTGCCCAAGCCGTGACCGTCCTGCTGGCGGCCTACTTCGTCGTCGCGACGCTCAAGCCCGAGTGGATCCACAAGCGCTCGACCTCGCTGGGCGGCGTGGTGTCCATCGTGGAAGCGCCCAGCGGCGCGCCGGCCGTGCCCGCCGCGGGCAGCCTGAGCGCGGCGGCCAAGAAGGCATCGCCGGCAGTCGTGAGCATCAACACCAGCAAGGCCGCGCAGCGCCACCCGCGCAGCAACGACCCCTGGTTCCGCTTCTTCTTCGGCGACCAGGCCGACCAGCCGCAGGTGGGCCTGGGCAGCGGCGTCATCGTCAGCACCGACGGCTACATCCTCACCAACAACCACGTGGTCGAGGGCGCCGACGAAATCGAGGTCACCCTGAACGACAGCCGCCACGCGCGCGGCAAGGTGATCGGCACCGACCCCGACACCGACCTGGCCGTGCTCAAGATCGAGCTCGACAAGCTGCCGGTGATCGTGCTGGGCAACTCCGACGAGCTGCTGGTGGGCGACCAGGTGCTGGCCATCGGCAACCCCTTCGGCGTCGGCCAGACCGTGACCAGCGGCATCGTCTCGGCGCTGGGGCGCAACCAGCTGGGCATCAACCAGTTCGAGAACTTCATCCAGACCGACGCGGCCATCAACCCCGGCAACTCGGGCGGCGCGCTGATCGACGTCAACGGCAACCTGCAGGGCATCAACACCGCCATCTACTCGCGCTCGGGCGGCAGCATGGGCATCGGCTTCGCCATTCCGGTGTCGATGGCCAAGATCGTGCTCGAGGGCATCGTGAAGGAAGGCCAGGTGCGCCGCGGCTGGATCGGCGTCGAGCCGAGCGACCTGTCGCCCGAACTGGCCGAGACCTTCGGCGTGAAGGCTGACGCCGGCGTGATCATCACCGGCGTGCTGCAGAACGGCCCCGCCGCCAAGGCCGGCATCCGCCCGGGCGACGTGATCACCTCGGTGGGTGAGAAGAAGACCGACAGTGTGCAGGCCCTGCTGACCGCCGTGGCCGGCCTCAAGCCGGGCGACACGGCACGCTTCGCGCTGCAGCGCGGCACCGACAAGATGGAACTGGACGTGACGCCGGGGCTGCGGCCGAAGAGCCCGATCAGGCAGCAGTTGCCCAACAACGAATAGGCAAGAAACGACAGCGGCTCCGGCCGCAGATCGGACAGCAACAAAAAAGCGGCCCTCGGGCCGCTTTTGTTTGGGGGCAGGGGCCGATCGATCCGGGGATCAGGAACTGCCGGAAGACCCCGAACCCGCGCCCTCTTCTTCACCCTCGGGCGCCTTGCCCGTTCCTGCGAAGTAGCGCGCCCCGATGATCCCCACCTCGTACAGCAGGCACATCGGCACCGCCAGCGCGAGCTGCGAGACCACGTCGGGCGGCGTGAGCACCGCGGCCACCACGAAGGCGATCACGATGAAGTAGCCGCGGAACGAGCGCAGCTTCTCGATGGTGACCATCTCGAAGCGCACCAGCAGCATCACCACGATCGGCACCTGGAAAGCGACGCCGAAGGCGATGTACAGCGACAGGATGGCCTCCACGTACGACGAGATGTCGGGCGTGGCCGCCACCGCCGCGGGCGTGAACTTCTGGATGAAGCCGAACATCTTGTCCAGCACGAACAGCTGCACGAAGGCGATGCCGCCGTAGGCCAGCACGCTGCCGAAGAAGATCAGCGGCAAGGCGAAGCGCTTCTCGTGGCTGTACAGGCCCGGCGCGACGAACATCCAGGCCTGGTACATGAGCCAGGGCAGCGCCAGCAGCACGGCCGCCATCATCAGCACCTTGAGCGGCACGAAGAACGGCGAGAACACGCCGATGGCGATCAGCTTGGCGTCCGGCGGCATGTGCGCGCGGATCGGCATGGCGATGATGTCCATGAGCCCGCTCGGGCCAGGCCAGATCGCCAGCAGGATGCCGGCGACCACGAGGCCGTAGACGCAGTACAGCAGCCGGTCCCGAAGCTCGACCAGATGCTGCACGAACGGCTGCTCGGTGCCCGCCAGCTCGTCTTCTTCTTTGTTCTTGTTGTCGGAATCGGCCATGGGAGAGGAGAAAGCGTGGGAGAAGACACAGGCGCACGGGGCGCCCGGGAACGCCGCGGGGCGTGCGCGTGCGTCAGTTGATCTTGTGGGGGCGGAAACGGGCGACCCGCGCCGCGCCCGACAGCGCCTTGGTACGCACGCCGTTGCGCGCCTTGTACCAGTTCGGCGTGGCGCCCTGCTTCAGGCGCCAGTTCTTGCGGGGGTGCCTGTATTCGGGCACCGCCTGCTCGGGCTCGGCCAGTGCCGACAGGGTGTCGCCGGACGCGCCGGAAAACTGCTTCTCGAACTCGCTGGCGCCGGTGTGGATGCTGTGCTCCACGTCGCGCGCCGCGTCCTCGACCGTGGTCTTCATCTTGCGGAGCTCGTCGAGCTCCATGGAACGGTTGACTTCGGCCTTGACGTCGTTCACGTAGCGCTGTGCCTTGCCGAGCAGGGCGCCCACCGTGCGTGCAACGCGCGGCAGCTTCTCCGGCCCGATCACGATCAGCGCCACGACGCCGATGAGCGCCAGCTTCTCAATGCCGAGGTCGATCACGGATGTGTGCCTGCGGTGCTCAGGACTTCTGGCGCGCTTCGACGTCGATCGTCGACTTGTCGCTGTTGGCCGGCTGGCCGGTCACTTGCTGCGTGGGGGCCGACGTGGTGGAGGCATCGGGGGAGGCCGAGCCGTCCTTCATGCCGTCCTTGAAGCCCTTGACGGCGCCACCGAGATCCGAACCCATGTTCCGCAGCTTCTTGGTGCCGAAGATCATGACCACGACGAGCAGCACGATCAGCCAGTGCCAGATGGAAAAAGAACCCATGGAGAACTCCTAAGAATGTGTCCGATTTTAGTCGGGGGGAATGTGACAGTTTGGCTTAACCCTGCTCAGCCGCGAAGCCAGGGGCGGGGGCCGCCCATGACGTGCACATGGAGATGGTGAACCTCCTGCCCGCCCTCGGCGCCGGTGTTCACGACGACCCGGTAGCCGCCGTCCGGATAAGGCCTGCAGCCCTGCTCCAGCGCCAGCTGGGGGGCCAGCGTCATGATCTTGCCCATGAGCGCCGAATCCTCGGGCGTGAGCTGTGCCATCGAGGCGATGTGCTTCTTGGGCACCAGCATGAAATGCACGGGCGCCCAGGGGGCGATGTCGTGGAAACCGAACAGGTCGTCGTCTTCGTAGACCTTGCGCGAGGGGATCTTGCCTTCGATGATTTTGCAGAAGACGCAGTTCGGATCAGATGACATCTTTGGGTTCCATGGGACGGCCGTCGTTCATCCGGATCATGCCTTTCACGATCCGGTAGAGGAACCACAGCGAAATCAGGCTCCAGGCGATCCAGCCCGGCACGAACAGCAGCAGCCAGAGCCACGAGGTGACGATGTACAGCAGGCCGGCCCACAGCACCGAACGGATGCGCCAGCTGAAGTGCGAGGCCTGCCAGGTGCCGGCCGCGTCGTCGCGCTTCACGAAATCGATCAGCAGGGCGATGAGCAGCAGCAGCACGGAGGCCTGCGCGCCCGGCACGACTGCGCCGATGGCCACGATCAGATGCAGCACGTAGCTGACCCAGCCCCAGGTCTTGAGGGAGTCGTCGGGTTCCACGTTCACGATGTCATTGGCCATGGTCGATGCCCTTTCAATCGATCATTCAGTCGTTGGAAGCTTCGCGGGCCTGCACCTTGCGCAGGGCTTTTTCCTCGATGCCGCTGGTGCCTTCGCGGCGCTCGAGCTCCGCGACGACGTCGGCTGGCGAGAAACCGTAGTGGGCCAGCGCCACCATGGTGTGGAACCACAAGTCGGCCACTTCGTTCACTATTTTCGAGCGGTCGCCGCCATGATCAGCGTCTTTGGCCGCCATCACGACCTCGGTGGCTTCCTCGCCGATCTTCTTGAGGAAGGCGTCCGGGCCCTTGTGCAGCAGCCGTGCGACGTAGCTCTTTTCCGGATCCCCCCCATGAGCAGGCATGCGAGTCTCAATGACTGCGGCCAAGCGTGCAAGAGCGTCAGAGGTGTTATTGGCTATGTTCATCATCAAAGTGCGCGTTGAATTCAGGCAATCTTGCTCTGAAAAGGAAGCGTTGGCTCCAAGCCATCCGGCGCTCCGAAACCTGCCTGTTCACGTCTCGTGTAGACGGCCCGATTAAAGAAGTATCCATGCCCATCACTTCTTTGAATGATGCGGCAATTTTTATGGCTGATTCCCTGCGTCAAGCCGGTGATTCCGTTTCTGTAGCTCTGGATATTGAAGCTACCACTGGCACGGACGGCCAGTCGGCCAGTGTGGACGCCCGCATTGACACCCGTGGGTACCTCGGCGCGCACCATGTCCCCAGTTCCAAACCCATGGACGCGCTTGCTGCGCATGAGATACCCCCGCGGAAATCCGAACTTGTTCAAGCGGGTTCGCTGATAGCTACCTCGTCCCATGGCCTTTATCGTGAGCGTCGGCCGGCTCCATGACTTGACGAAATCGACCTGACCCACACAGGCAGCATCGAGCGCATGGCTTTTCGGCACACTCAATGTGCAGCGGTTGAACTTGGTTCGCCCGCCCGAAGCAAGCTCAACAGGAAGGCCGGTAGTGGCCAACGCATCAGTCAATGCCCAACGCGTCGCATTAACAGCGGCAGCGTCCCGGAGCGGTTTTTTGGCTTGCACCATGACTCGAGCCAAACGCTGCTTATCTTTCGATAGGAATTCTTCGACGCTGCGCGCACCCTTCTTCTGATTGCACCGTGGGCACGCCAGGGTCAAGTTCGAGGCACGATCACTGCCACCTAGAGCTTTCGGGTGGATGTGTTCAATCTGAAGTCGGACATCCTTGGCGTCGCAGTAGGCGCACTGGCGCCCCCATTTTTCGAGTAAGTACTCACGCAACTCGTAACCAAACAAGGTTCCTTGCTGGTATTCCAGTCCCGAGATTTCCGGGCACTGCAACGCCTGCATGTCAAATCGCATCAATTCGCAGCTGATGGCCCGCACCGGAGCCCAACTTTGGATGCGACGAACCCAGGCCATGCAGGTGTCGACCCGATGCTTTAGCGACGGAGGCAACCATCCGGCCTGATGAGTTCCCCGATTGAGGAACCTTGGTGCGCGGTAGCGCAAATTTCCTCTTCGACGTTGCCGCATCTGACGACGAGCAGTCAAGGCCTCGGAAATCAGACGTCCGCGGTGCATTAGCTCCATCAGATTCAATACCACCGCCCCACGCTGAACCTCATTCGTACGGCAGTCGTTGAACTCCGCATCTCGCACCAACGTCAGCCCCGTCCCTTTGCTGCCAGGGTCCAACTTGAGGCGCACTGGCTGGAATTCACAGGAGTCTGCCAGGCGGTCTACGAGTCGAATCACCATAGGCACAAGACGATGCACGCGCGCCCGACCGCGAGCCAGCAACAGCCGTGCGCGCTTCTCGGTGCACGGCATCAATGCCTTGCCCTGGTTGTCCAACACAAAAACCGCCACGAAAACCCCGTCCTAAAGCTGTTGTCTTCGAACTGCATGTCAGGCTGTCTTTCCAGCTGTCAACCCTTACGGGCCTAGTGACGGGCCTCTTTCGAGGCCGCTCCCCTCGGGAATGTCAGCGACCGGCTCCAGCCCTTGGGGGCTGCGGTCAAGACCTTCGGACCTTTACCTTTGTCCAGCATGATCAAGCCCTTACAGAGCAGCGAACTGAGGAAGCATTCGCTGGTGCGTCTGAACGACCTATCGCTAACGTAGCGGACACAGAGTGCCGCTTTCCCTGGTCAGCCCGGCTTGGATCCTGTCAGACCCAAGCTCCGCCCATCAGGGCGGGGCAGCTGACTTGTAGATCGACTCCGGGTCCTTCAAGACGGGTTCGACCACCGTCCACTGACCTTTTTCGTACCTACTGAAGAAGCAGCTGTGGCGGCCGGTGTGGCAGGCAATGCCGGGCTCGTGGCCGAGCTGGGTCACCTTGAGCAGCACCACGTCGTTGTCGCAGTCGAGGCGGATCTCGTGCACGGTCTGCACGTGGCCGGACTCCTCGCCCTTGAACCACAGCTTGCTGCGCGAGCGGCTGAAATACACCGCGCGGCCCAGCTCGGCGGTCTTCTCGAGCGCCTCGCGGTTCATCCACGCGAACATGAGCACGTCGTTCGTGCCTTGTTCCTGGGCGATCACGGGCACCAACCCGTTCGCGTCCCACTTCACTTCATCGAGCCAATTCATGGGGATATTGTCGAGGATAGGAAAAGACCCTTCCGGTCCCGCTCAGGCGTCGATGCGCACGGGGATCCCGCGCTCGGCCATGCGCGCCTTGGCCTCGCCCACGGTGTGCTCGCCGTAGTGGAAGATGCTCGCGGCCAGCACCGCGTCGGCGCCGCCCTTCTGGATGCCGTCGGCCAGGTCGTCGAGGTTGCCGACGCCGCCCGAGGCGATCACGGGCACGTTGACCGCGTCGCTCACGGCGCGCGTCAGGGCCAGGTCGAAGCCGCTCTTGGTGCCGTCGCGGTCCATGCTCGTGAGCAGGATCTCGCCCGCGCCGCGGCGCGCCATCTCGGTCGCCCACTGCACCACGTCCAGGCCGGTGTTCTTGCGCCCGCCGTGGCTGTACACGTCCCAGCCCGCGCCGCGCGTGGCGGCGTCTTCGGGGCTGCGGCGCTTGGCGTCGATGGCGACCACGATGCATTGCGAGCCGTACTTCTGGGCCGCGTCGCTGATCACCTGCGGGTCGGCGATGGCGGCCGAGTTGAAGCTGGTCTTGTCGGCGCCCGCATTGAGCAGCCGGCGCACGTCGGCCACGGTGCGCACGCCGCCGCCCACGGTCAGCGGAATGAAGACCTGCGAGGCCACCGCCTCGATGATCGGCAGGATCAGGTCGCGGCCGTCGCTGGTGGCCGTGATGTCCAAAAAGGTGAGTTCATCGGCGCCCTGCGCGTTGTAGCGCGCGGCGATCTCGACCGGGTCGCCGGCATCGCGCAGCTCGAGGAAGTTGACGCCCTTGACGACGCGGCCGCCGGTGACGTCGAGGCAGGGAATGATGCGTTTGGCAAGCATGGGGTGGTGAACCAGGAAGAAATCAGAGAACGCAAAGCTGTTGCCAGCCCTGCCATTGGGCGCCGGGCGCCAGCACGACGGGTTCGTCGATGCGGGCCGCCTCGACGCAGAGCATGTGGCGGAAGCCCTCTGCGGGCATGTCCGCGAGTGTCGCACCGAGCACGGCACCGGGGTTCCAGACCACGGTTTCGGTGCAGGTTTCGCTCTGGGTGATTTCGAGCGTGCCGCCGGGCTGCACCAGCCGCAGCGGCTGCGCCGGGGCGGTGTAGACGCTGTCGAACTCGGCGTCGAACTGCAGCGCGGCAGCGGTCTCGGTCTGGCGCACGTCGCGCACCGCGTCCCAGCGGGCGGCGCCCTGCAGGCCTTCGAGGCGCACCGCGGCGATGTCGTCCACGCGCAGGTAGGTGTGCAGCGCGGCCGAAAACGGCCAGGGTGCGTCGCCGGTGTTGGTCAGGGTGAGCGCGGTGCGCAGCCGGCCGGCGGCGAGCGTGGCGTCCATCCGGGCCTCGAAGGCATGCGGCCAGAGCCGGCGGGTGGTGTCGTTGTCGCGCAGCACCAGCCGCAGCGTGTCGGGCGCGCCCGATTCCTCGCGAATCCAAGGCAGATTGCGCATGAAGCCATGCTTGGGGAGCATGCCGCGCTGGTTGAACTGGGGGCAGCACAGGGGAATGCCGCCGCGGATGGCGGTTTGGCCGTCAAAAACGGCCTTCGGACTCAGATACAGTCGCTCCCCACCGCGGGCCGGGGCCCAGGAAAGCACCTGGGCGCCATGCAGCGCCACCGTCAGCGTGCTGCCATCGGCCGCCACGGCGTGCAACGCCGGCTGGCCTCGAAACTCGATCGAGCGGATATCCATGTGAGGAATTGTAGGCAGCCGCCGCATCCTGACAGCGGGCCATTGCGTGCATCCGCCTTTCTTGGATACCCTGTGCCGGGTCGGTCCCGTGCACTCGAAAAGAACCACTCTCACACGACAAAGGGGATACGCATGAAGAAAAAGCTGCCCATGGCCGCCTGGATCCTGATCGCCATGGTGCTCGGCATCATCGTCGGTTACATGATCTTCACCAGCTTTCCCGACAAGAAGGCCGCCAAGGAGATCGCGGACTACGTCTCCATCGTCTCCGACGTCTTCCTGCGCCTGATCAAGATGCTGATCGGCCCGCTGGTGTTCTCCACGCTGGTGGTGGGCATCGCGCACATGGGCGACGCCAAGTCGGTCGGCCGCGTGTTCGGCAAGGCCATCGGCTGGTTCCTCACGGCCTCGCTGATCTCGCTGGTGATCGGCCTGGTCATTGCCAACCTGCTCAAGCCCGGCGAGAACCTGGGCCTGCCGCTGCCCGACATCGGCGCCTCGGCCAACCTGGCGACCAACAAGTTCACCTTCAAGGACTTCGTGAGCCACACGGTGCCCAAGTCGTTCGTGGAGGCGATGGCCAACAACGAGATCCTGCAGATCGTGGTGTTCTCGATGTTCTTCGGCGTGGCCCTGGCCTCGCTCGGCGACAAGGCCAAGACGCTGGTGGCCGCCATCGAGGAGCTGTCGCACGCCATGCTCAAGATCACGGGCTACGTCATGAAGCTCGCGCCCCTGGCCGTGCTGGCGGCCATGGCCGCCACCGTGGCCGTGAACGGGCTGGGCATTCTCGTCAAGTTCGCCGTGTTCATGCGCGACTTCTACCTGGGCCTGTTCGTGCTGTGGGGCGTGCTCATCATGGCCGGCCTGCTGTTCCTCGGGCCGCGCGTGTTCAAGCTGCTGGTGCTCATCAAGGAGGCGTTCCTGCTGTCGTTCGCCACGGCGAGTTCCGAAGCCGCCTACCCCAAGATCCTGCAGGCGCTCGACCGTTTCGGCGTGAAGCGCAAGATCTCCAGCTTCGTGATGCCGATGGGCTACTCGTTCAACCTCGACGGCTCGATGATGTACTGCACCTTCGCCGTGCTGTTCATCGCGCAGGCCTACGACATCCACATGCCGATCAGCACGCAGATCACCATGCTGCTGATCCTGATGCTCACCTCCAAGGGCATGGCCGGCGTGCCGCGCGCCTCGCTGGTGGTGATCGCCGCCACGCTGAACCACTTCGACATTCCCGAGGCCGGCCTGCTGCTGATCCTGGGCGTGGACACCTTCCTGGACATGGGCCGCTCGGCCACCAACGCGGTGGGCAATTCCATCGCCACGGCCGTGGTCGCCAAGTGGGAGGGCGAGCTGCTGTCCGAGAGCGATGCCGAGGCCAACGCCAAGGTGCTCGACGAGGAAGCCGCCGCCACCCTCGCCCACCCGGCGCACGCGTGAGGCGCCACGCCATGACGCGCATCGCCACGCTGCCCTCCGCCGTCGCCGCATGGCTGCTGGCGGGCGTGGTCCTCGCCTTGCCGGCCGGCCCGGCACAGGCGCAGGAGCTCCTCACCGGCACGCTGGCCAAGGTGCGCGAGAGCGGCACCATCGCCATCGGCCACCGCGAGGCCTCGGTGCCTTTTTCGTACCTCAATGCGCGCAAGGAACCGATCGGCTATTCCATCGAGCTGTGCCGCGCACTCGTCACGGCCATCGAGGACACGGTCAACAAGAGTCTCACGATCAAGTGGGTGCCCGTCACCTCCGACTCGCGCATCGACGCGGTCGTCAGCGGCCAGGTCGACCTCGAGTGCGGCTCCACCACCAGCAACCTCGAGCGCCAGAAGCGCGTGGCCTTCTCGCCGACGATGTTCGTCTCGGGCACCAAGGTGCTGGTGAAGAAGGGCGCGCCGATCCAGTCGTTCCGCGACCTGGCCGACAAGAAGGTGGCGGTGACGGCCGGCACCACCAACGAGAAGACGCTGCGCGACCTGTCGCAGAAGTTCAAGCTCAACATCGAGCTGAAGGTGGCGCGCGACCATGCCGAGTCGTTCGCGCTCGTGAAGGACGGCCAGGCCGACGCCTTCGCCACCGACGACGTGCTGCTCTACGGCCTGATCGCCCGCGACGCCGCCAAGGCGCAGTACGAGGTGGTGGGCGACTTTCTCTCCTACGACCCGTACGCGGTCATGTACCGCAAGGGCGACCCGCAACTCAACAAGGTGGTGGTCGACACCTTCCAGGTGCTGCGGAAGACGGCGAGATCCACCGGCAGTACAAGCGCTGGTTCATGCGCAAGCTGCCTTCGGGGGAGAGCCTCAACCTGCCGATGAGCGCGCAGCTGGAAACGATCATCCAGACGATGGCGGTGAAGGCCGAGTAGGCCCGTCTGCCCTTCGTCCCTAGCGCGTCGGCCACTCCCAGCGCGGGATTTCGCTCATGTCGAGGTTCGCGATGCGGGTCTCGCCGAAGCGCTTTTCGAGCACCACCGGCTGCAGGCCGTCGCTGTCGTCCAGGGCGGCGATCAGGCGCGCCGCATGCGACACCACGATCACCTGCGACGACCGCGCGGCCTGCGCGATGAGGCGGCCGAGCGCGGGCAGCAGGTCGGGGTGCAGGCTGGTCTCGGGCTCGTTGAGCACCAGCAGCGCGGGCGGACGGGGCGTCAGCAGCGCCGCGATCCACAGCAGGTAGCGCAGGGTGCCGTCCGACAGCTCGGCGGCCGTCAGGGGCCGCAGCAGGCCGTGCTGGTGCATCAGCGTCTCGAAGCGGTCGCCGTTCGCCTGCACCTCGATGCGGGCGCCCGGGAAGGCGTCGTCCACGGCGCTGTCGAGCGCCTCGCCGTCGCCGATCTCGCGGACGGTCTGCAGGGCGGCGGCCAGGTCGGCACCGTCGTTGGCGAGCACGGGCGTGTAGGTGCCCAGCTGCGGCTGGCGCGCAGGGGCGTCGGCGTCCGAGCGGAAGTGGTCGTAGAAGCGCCAGGAGCGCATCTGCTCGCGCAGCGTGAGCATCTCGGGCGCGTCGCGCGGGTCGGCGTGCTCGGTCATCATGCTGGCGAAGGCCGGGATCGGCCGGCCGACGGCCTGCCAGCCCTTGCCGTCGCGCAGGCGCAGCGCGGCGCCCTTGCGGTCGACCAGGTGCGTGGAAGGGCGCAGCAGCGGGCCGCTCCAGATCGCCTCGTGCTTGATCTGCGGGTCGTGCGAGAAGGCCGAGGACGGGACAGGCGGCGGCAGACCGATGTCGATGGCGTAGCCGAAATCGTCGACCTCGGCACCGGCGAAGCCCAGCTTCAGCGCCACCGGCTCGCTGCGCGTGGTGCCCTGCACCGGCTGTTCGCCGCGCAGCATCGCCGCCGAAAAGCGCTCGGGCCCGGCCCACAGCGTGGAAGACAGCCCGCCCTCGCGCACCAGCGAGCGGATCACGCCGCCGTTGGCGATGTCGGCCAGCAGACGCATCGCGCGGTACACGCTCGACTTGCCGCTGCCGTTGGCGCCGGTGACCACCGTGAGGCGGCCCAGCGGCACCGTCAGCTGGCGCAGCGAGCGGTAGTTGGCGATGGCGAGCGCGGAGAGCACGCGCCGCTACGGGAAAGGCGTCAGGCGCCGGCCAGCTCGTCCGCGCGCGCCTGGGCAGCGGCGAAGTCGAGGTCGCCCGAGTAGATGGCGCGGCCGCAGATCACGCCCTCGACGCCTTCGGACTCGACCGCGCAGAGCTGGTCGATGTCGGCCATGTTCGACAGGCCGCCCGAGGCGATCACCGGAATGGTCAGCGCCTGCGCGAGCTTGACGGTGGCGTCGATGTTGATGCCCGAGAGCATGCCGTCGCGGCCGATGTCGGTGTAGATGATCGACTCGACGCCGTAGTCCTCGAACTTCTTGCCCAGGTCGGCCACCTCGTGGCCCGTGAGCTTGCTCCAGCCGTCGGTGGCGACCTTGCCGTCCTTGGCGTCCAGGCCCACGATGATGTGGCCGCCGAAGGCGCTGCAGGCGTCCTTCAGGAAGCCGGGGTTCTTGACCGCGGCGGTGCCGATGATCACGTAGCGCAGGCCGTCGTCGATATAGCGCTCGATGGTGTCGAGGTCGCGGATGCCGCCGCCGAGCTGCACCGGGATGTCGTCACCGACTTCCTTCAGGATCGCCTTGATCGCCGCGTGGTTCTGCGGCTTGCCGGCGAAGGCGCCATTCAGATCGACCAGGTGCAGCCGACGGGCGCCGGCCTCGACCCATTTGCGGGCCATGGCGGCGGGGTCTTCGCTGAAGATGGTGGACTGGTCCATGTCGCCCTGCTTGAGGCGAACGCAGTGGCCGTCTTTGAGATCAATGGCGGGAATGAGGAGCATGGAAGTGACGCGAGTGTGCGAAAGCCGGGCTGCGGACGGTGCGGCCCGGGCGGGAATATAAGGTCAGGGATTCCAGTGGAGGAAGTTGCGATACAGCTGCAGCCCATGGTCCGCACTCTTCTCCGGGTGGAACTGGGTTGCAAAAATGTTATCGCGTGCGATGGCCGCGGTAAAGCATGCCCCGTAATCGGCCTCGCCCACGCTGTGCCGGGCATCCGCCGGACACGCGTAGAAGCTGTGCACGAAATAGAAGTAGCTCTGGTCGGGAATGCCTGCCCACACCGCGTGCGGCTGGGCCTGGCGCACCTGGTTCCAGCCCATCTGCGGCACCTTGAAACGGCTGCCGTCGGGCTGCAGGCGACCGGCCAGGTCGAACTTGACGACCTCGCCGGGAATGAGCCCAAGGCCGTCGGTCGGGCCTTCGTCGCTGCGCGACAGCAGCATCTGCATGCCCACGCACACACCGAAGAGCGGCTTGCTGGCCGCGGCTTCGAGCACCGATTCGAGCAGGCCCGAGTCGCGCAGCTCGCGCATGCAGTCGGGCATGGCGCCCTGCCCCGGCAGCACCACGCGGGTGGCCTGGCGCACCACGTCCGGGTCGGAGGTGACGAACACCTCCACGCCCACCTGGTCGGCCGCATGGCGCACGGCCTGCGACACGGAGTGCAGGTTGCCCATGCCGTAGTCGACGACCGCGACGGAGTTTTTTGCTACAGATTTCATAGCTGTTCGCCGGGGAGTTTCAGAGCGAACCTTTGGTCGAGGGAATGACGCCGACGGAGCGCGGATCGAGTTCCAGCGCGCCGCGCATGGCGCGCGCGAAGGCCTTGAACACCGTTTCGCACTGGTGGTGCGCGTTCACGCCCTTCAGGTTGTCGATGTGCAGCGTGACGAAAGCGTGGTTCACGAAGCCCTGGAAGAACTCGTAGGTGAGCTGGCTGTCGAAGGTGCCGATCATGCCGCTGGTGAAGGGCACGTGCATCACGAGGCCCGGGCGGCCCGAGAAGTCGATGACGACGCGGCTCAGTGCCTCGTCCAGCGGCACGTAGGCATGGCCGTAGCGGCGGATGCCCTTCTTGTCGCCGATGGCCTTGGCCACGGCCTGGCCGAGCGTGATGCCCACGTCTTCCACCGTGTGGTGGCCGTCGATGTGCAGGTCGCCCTCGCAGTCGATGTCCAGGTCGATCAGCCCGTGGCGGGCGATCTGGTCGAGCATGTGATCGAAAAAGCCGATGCCCGTGGAGAGCTTGGCCTTGCCGGTGCCGTCGAGGTTGACGCTGACCGTGATCTTCGTCTCGGCGGTGTGGCGGGTGACCGTCGCGATGCGATCGGTGCTGCCCGGGGTCGTGGGGGTGGTCATAGTGAGGCTTCGAGCGCCGCCAGCATCTGCGCGTTCTCGTCGGCCGTTCCGACGGTGAGGCGCAGGCAGTTGGCGAGCAGTTCATGCATTTTAGAAACGTTCTTCACCAGCACCCCGCGGGCCTTCATGCCCTCGAAGGTACGGGTGGCATCGGGCACGCGCAGCAGGATCATGTTGGCATCGCTGGGCCAGGTCTTCACGCCCGGCAGCCGGGCCAGCGCGGCCATGAGCTGGTCGCGCCCTTCGCGGATCTGGCGCGCCTGGGCCTCGAACACGGCCGCGTGCTCCAGCGCGAACAGCGCTGCCTCGCAGTTGAGCACGCTGATGTTGTAGGGCGGGCGCACCTTGTCGATCTCGGCGACCAGCGCGGCCGGGCCCATGAGGTAGCCCAGGCGGATGCCGGCCAGGCCGAACTTGCTCAGGGTGCGCATCAGCAGCACGTGGCGGTGCTTGGCGAGCCGGTCGATGTAGCTGCGGGCGGCAAAGGGCTGGTAGGCCTCGTCGATCACCACCAGGCCGCCCTGCGCGCCCTGGGCCTGCACGATCTTCTCGATGACGGCGTCGTCCCAGAGGTTGGCGGTCGGGTTGTTCGGGTAGGCGAGGTAGACGATGGCCGGCTTCTCGCGCGCGATGGCGGCCAGCATGGCGGCCTCGTCGAGTTCGAAATCGGCCGTGAGCGGCACGCCGACGAAGCGCAGGCCTTGCAGCTGGGCGCTCATCGCGTACATGACGAAGCCGGGCACGGGCGCCAGCACGGCGGCGCCGGGCTGGTCGCAGGCGATGCCGAGCAGCGAGATCAGTTCGTCCGAGCCGTTGCCCAGCATCAGCCCGAAGCCTTCGGGCAGGCCCGCATGGGCGGCCAGCGCGCGCTGCAGGTCGGCGCCGCGGTCGCCGGGGTAGCGGTTGAGCGCCAGCGCGCCCAGGCGCGCGCCCAGTTCGGCCTGCAGCGCGGGCGGCAGGCCGTAGGGGTTCTCCATCGCGTCGAGCTTGAGGAAGCCGCGCGCGTCCTGCACCGCGTAGGCGTGCATGGCGCGCACGTCGGCGCGGATGCGCTCGAGCGGCAGGCGGTTGTCGGAGGCGGAAGAATCGGAAACGGTCATCGGGTGCAGCGGTAGCTGTTGCGGAGGGCGCCGGCCATGACCAGTTGCACGGGCATGTCGGCTTCGTAGCTGTCGGCGTTGCGGCTCAGCTCGGTCTGGTAGAGCGAGCGGGCCATCGAGGGTTCGAGGCGGCGGCCCTCGATGCAGAACGGCGGCACCTGGCCGTTGCGCTGCGACGACTCGACGCCCTCGCGCAGGCCTTCGAGCACGCCGACGAGGTAGTAGCTGGCGTAGGCCTTGCCGTCCTTCTCGTTGGCTTCGAGCGTGCGCAGTTCGCGGATGCTCATGGCCTGCGCGCCGGCGCCGATCGCACCGGCCGTCAGGGCGAGCAGCAGCGCCGGCAGGCGCGGCAACAGCAGGACGGCGGCGCGTTGCATGGCCTCGCCGGCTTACTTGCGGTAGCGCGGCGGCGGCGCGTACGCGCCGTCGGCCGGGAAAGCGCTGGGCTGCGACGGCGAGGCGTCGCGGCGGGTGCGGCGCGGGGCGTTCGGCTCTTCGAGCTCGAACAGCGCGGCGCCGATCACGCCGATGTTGCGCACGTCGCCGGCCTCGGTGTTCGCGGCGTAGGCACGGCCCGGCGTGGCGAAACGGAAGGCGGCCACTTCGCTCTGGCTCTTGCGGAAGCCCTCGATGTTGAGCGTCTGCTGCGGGCGCAGCACGTAGCCGCCATTGCGCAGGCTGCCGGGCTTGCCGTTGAGCACGTCCAGGCCGTCGACGGTGGCGATCACCTCGTAGCTGCGGTCGCTGAGGTTGCGAAAGCGCAGCGTGTAGCGCGCGCCTTCGACGCCGGCGAGGCGGAACATGTCATTGCCGCTGCGGCGCGCGCGCTGCAACGGCAGCGGGCGGTCGTTCTCGTCGAGCACCGACCATTCGATGTCGCCCTGGGCCAGCTGCAGGTTCAGCCGGCGCTCGGGGTTGCTGCCCGCGTCGCGGCGCACGCTGGCCGCGTCGTTGTAGCCGATCGAGGCCACGTCGTCGGGCTGGTCGGACAGGCGCTTGGCAGCCACCGTGCGGGTCTTCGACTCGATGCCTTCGCCCCATTGCGTGCCGAGCTGGGCCGGCGCCGGTGCGGGCTTTGCAGCACTGGACGTGGCCGCCATCGCCGTCGTCTCGGCGCGGTTCTGCGGCATCTGGGTGCAGGCGGCCAGCAAGGCGGCACCGGCAACGAGGCCGGTGGCGAAGCGGAAAAATCGCGAACGATAGAGGCGTTGAATCATCTGGCGTGCTCCTCCCTGAAGCGGGGTTGTTGGAGCCTCAGATCTTACGCAGGCGCATGCGCGCGGCTTCGGCGTGCGCCTGCAGGCCCTCGCCTTCGGCCAGCGTGACCGCGATCGGGCCCAGCACCTGCGCGCCGGCCTCGCTCACCTCGATGAGGCTGGAGCGCTTCTGGAAGTCGTAGACGCCCAGCGGGCTCGAGAAGCGCGCCGTGCCGCTCGTGGGCAGCACGTGGTTCGGGCCGGCGCAGTAGTCGCCCAGGCTCTCGCTGGTGAAGTTGCCCAGGAAGATCGCGCCGGCGTGGCGCAGCAGCGGCTCCCAGCGGTGCGGTTCGCTGCTGCTCACCTCGAGGTGTTCGGGCGCGATGCGGTTGCTGATCTCGCAGGCCTCTTCCATGCTCTTCGTTTGGATCAGCGCGCCGCGGCCGTTGAGGGAGGCGGCGATGATCTCGGCGCGCGGCATGGTCGGCAGCAGGCGGTCGATCTCGGCCTGCACGCGGTCGATGTAGGCGGCGTCGGGGCACAGCAGGAGGCTCTGGGCCAGCTCGTCGTGCTCGGCCTGGCTGAACAGGTCCATGGCCACCCAGTCGGGCGGCGTGGAGCCGTCGGCCAGCACCAGGATTTCGCTCGGGCCCGCGATCATGTCGATGCCCACGGTGCCGAACACGCGGCGCTTGGCGGCGGCCACGTAGGCGTTGCCGGGGCCGGTGATCTTGTCGCAGGCCGGGATGGTGGCCGTGCCGTAGGCCAGCGCGGCCACGGCCTGCGCACCGCCGACGGTGAAGCCGCGCGTCACGCCGGCCACGTAGGCGGCGGCGAGCACGAGCTGGTTCTTCTCGCCCTTCGGCGTGGGCACGACCATGATGATTTCGCCCACACCCGCGACGTGCGCGGGAATGGCGTTCATCAGCACGCTCGACGGGTACGCGGCCTTGCCGCCCGGCACGTAGATGCCGACGCGGTCCAGCGGCGTGACCTTCTGGCCGAGCAGCGTGCCGTCGGCGTCGCGGTAGCTCCAGCTTTCGCCGGAGGCCTTCTTCTGCGCCTCGTGGTAGCTGCGCACGCGGCGCGCGGCGGCTTCGAGCGCGTCGCGCTGCGCGGCGGGGAGGCCCTCGAACGCGGCCTTCAGTTCGGCCTGCGTGAGTTCGAGCTCGGGCAGCGTCTTGACGTCGAGCTTGTCGAAGCGGTTCGTGTACTCCAGCACCGCCTCGTCGCCGCGCTTTTGCACGTCGGCGAGGATGTCGGCCACCACCTTCTCGATGGCGGCGTCCGCGTCCGCGGACCAATGCAGCCGCGCCTTGAATTCAGCGTCGAAGCTGGCTGAGTTCGTGGACAGTCGGGCGGGGGCTGCTTGCAGAGTCATGTGCGTGAGGTTCAGGCGGAGGGAATGGCGGACGCAAAGGCGTCGATGATGCGGCGGATGGGTTCGCGCTTGAGCTTGAGCGCGGCCTGGTTGACGACCAGCCGGGCGCTGATGTCCATGATGCGCTCCACCTCGACGAGGTGGTTGGCCTTGAGCGTGTTGCCGGTAGAGACCAGGTCGACGATGGCGTCGGCCAGGCCCGTGAGCGGCGCCAGCTCCATGCTGCCGTAGAGCTTGATCAGGTCGACGTGCACGCCCTTGCTGGCGAAGAAGTCGCGCGCCAGGCCTACGTACTTGGTGGCCACGCGCAGGCGCGAGCCCTGCTTCACGGCCGAGGCGTAGTCGTAGTCGGCGCGCACGGCCACGCTGAGGCGGCAGGCCGCGATGCGCAGGTCCAGCGGCTGGTACAGGCCCTGGTTGCCGTGCTCGAGCAGCACGTCCAGGCCGGTCACGCCCAGGTCGGCGCCGCCGTACTGCACGTAGGTGGGCACGTCGGAGGCACGCACCAGCACCACGCGCACGTCGGGGCGGGTGGTTTCAAGAATCAGCTTGCGCGATTTCTCGGGGTCTTCGGTGACCTCGATGCCGGCGGCGGCCAGCAGGGGCATCGTCTCTTCGAAGATGCGGCCTTTGGAAAGAGCCAGGGTGATCATGCGGCGGCTCCCGTCACGCGTTCAATGTCGGCACCGAGGCCGCGCAGTTTCGATTCCATGCGGTCGTAACCCCGGTCGAGGTGATAGATGCGGTCGACCAGCGTCTCGCCCTCGGCCACGAGGCCGGCGATGACGAGGCTGGCGGAAGCGCGCAGGTCGGTGGCCATCACGGTGGCGCCCGAGAGCTGTTGCACGCCCTCGACCATCGCGACCTTGCCCTCGACGTGGATGCGCGCGCCCAGGCGCACCATCTCGTTCACGTGCATGAAGCGGTTCTCGAAGATGGTCTCGGTGACCATCGAGGCACCGCGCGCGATCACGTTCAGGGCCATGAACTGGGCCTGCATGTCGGTCGGGAAGCCGGGGTATTCGGTGGTGCTGAAGCTCTGGGCCTTCAGGTGGTCGTACGCGGGGCCCTGCGAGCCGATGCGGATGCCGTCGGGCTCGGTCACGACGGTGCAGCCGGCGTCGCGCAGCTTGTCGATCACGGCGTCGAGGTGGTCGCCGCGCGCGTGGCGCAGGAAGGCCTCGCCGCCGGTGGCCGCCACGGCGCACAGGAAGGTGCCGGCCTCGATGCGGTCGGCCACCACGGCGTGCTCGCAGCCGTGCAGCGTCTCGACGCCCTGGATGCGGATGTGGCTGGTGCCGTGGCCTTCGATCTTCGCGCCCATGCGGATCAGCATCTCGGCCAGGTCGACGATCTCGGGCTCCTGCGCTGCGTTCTCGAGCAGCGTCTCGCCCTCGGCCAGCGCGGCGGCCATGAGGAAGTTCTCGGTGCCGGTGACGGTAACCATGTCGGTCAGGATGCGCGCGCCCTTCAGCCGCGTGCGGCCCTCGGGCA
The DNA here is from genome assembly GCF_041154445.1 of Variovorax sp. V118. Lineage (GTDB taxonomy): Bacteria > Pseudomonadota > Gammaproteobacteria > Burkholderiales > Burkholderiaceae_C > Variovorax > Variovorax boronicumulans. The sequence continues at coordinate 4,897,900 of NZ_AP028663.1, forward strand.
GGCGCGCGACCATGTAACCGTGCTCGACCACGATTTCGGCGCCCATCGCCTGCAGGCCCTTGATGTGCTGGTCGACCGGCCGCGAGCCGATGGCGCAGCCGCCCGGCAGCGACACCTTGGCGTGGCCGAAGCGCGCCAGCAGCGGGCCCAGCGCCAGCACCGAGGCGCGCATGGTCTTCACCAGTTCGTAGGGAGCCTCGGGGTTGCCGAGCTCGCCGGCGTTCAGGCGCACGGTGCCGTTGTCGTCGGCCTCGGCGGTCACGCCCATGTTGCGCACCAGCTTGAGCATGGTCGACACGTCCTGCAGGCGCGGCACGTTGTGCAGCACCACGGGCTGGTCGGTCAGCAGCGCTGCGCACAGCTCGGGCAGCGCGGCGTTCTTGGCGCCGGAAATGAGCACTTCGCCGCGAAGCTCACGCCCGCCGCGAATCAGAAGTTTGTCCATGAAGGATCCAGCGAAATCAGGAGGCCCGCAGGGGCCGGAAAGTCATTTGTCCACTGCCGCCCATTCAGCCGGCGTGTAGGTCTTCATCGAGAGCGCATGCACCTCGTCAGTGTGCATTTTCGCACCGAGGGTGGCGTAGACCCGCTGGTGGCGCTGGATGGCGCGCTTGCCCTCGAATTCGGCCGAGACGATGGTCGCGTACCAATGTCGGCCGTCGCCCTCGAGCGTGATGTGCTCGCACGGGAGATGGGCAGCGATGATGGTCTGGAGTTCGTCAGCGGTCATGGGGTCTTGGAAGGCGGGATTAGCCGCGGATTTTGTAGCCGATGCGCAGCAGGTGGACGGCAATCGCGCTCACCACCAGCCACGCGGAACCGACGATGCCGAAGCTCAGCCAGGGCGAGGCATCGCTCACCCCGAAGAAGCCGTAGCGGAAGCCGTCGATCATGTAGAAGAAGGGGTTCAGGTGGCTCACGCTCTGCCAGAACGGCGGCAGCGAGCCGATCGAATAGAACACGCCCGACAGGAAAGTCATGGGCATGATCAGGAAGTTCTGGAACACGGCCATCTGGTCGAACTTCTCGGCCCAGAGCCCGGCGATGAGGCCCAGCGTGCCCAGCATGGCCGAGCCCAGCAGCGCGAACACCAGGATCCACACCGGCGCCACGAAGCTCGGCACGGCGAAGAAGACGGTCACGGCGAACACGCCCAGGCCCACCGCCAGCCCGCGGATCACCGAGGAGCCCACGTAGGCGAAGAACCAGCCCCAGTGCGACAGCGGCGTAAGCAGCACGAACACGAGGTTGCCCATGATCTTGCTCTGGATGATCGAGGACGAGCTGTTCGCGAACGCGTTCTGCAGCACGCTCATCATCACGAGGCCGGGAATCAGGAAGGCGGTGTAGCCCACGGAGCCGTAGACCGTCACGCGGCCTTCGAGCACATGGCCGAACACCATGAGGTACAGCAGCGCGGTGAGCACCGGCGCGCCGACGGTCTGGAAGCCGACCTTCCAGAAGCGCAGCGTTTCCTTGTAGAGCAGCGCTCGCCAACCGGTCACGGCCATCATCGCGACACCTCCAGCGGCGTCTGCTCGCCCGCCATCAGGTCGATGAACACGTCTTCCAGGTCGGCCTTGCGCATTTCCACGTCTTCCACCGCGACGCCGGCTTCGCGGATCGCGGCCAGCAGTTGTTCGACTTCATGCGCGTTCTGCGCCGGCAGCTGCACGATGCGCCCGGTGATGCGCGCGTGCTGGGCGATGGCCCAGGGCAGCATGGCATCGGTCTTGAAGCGCAGCACGTTGCTTGCGGCCGACTTCAGCAGCTCGCTGGTGCGGTCCAGGGCGATCACCTTGCCAAGCTTGAGCATCGCGATGCGGCTGCACAGCGCCTCGGCCTCTTCGAGGTAATGGGTGGTCAGCAGCACGGTGCTGCCCTGCTTGTTGAGCTTGGCCACGAACTGCCAGAGCGTCTGGCGCAGCTCGACGTCGACGCCGGCCGTGGGCTCGTCGAGCACGATGACCGGCGGCTTGTGCACCAGCGCCTGTGCCACCAGCACGCGGCGCTTCATGCCGCCCGAGAGCTGGCGCATGTTGGCCGTGGCCTTGTCGGCCAGGCCCAGGCTCTGCAGCAGCTCGTCGATCCAGGCTTCGTTGTTCTTGATGCCGAAGTAGCCCGACTGGATGCGCAGCGACTCGCGCACGTTGAAGAAGGGGTCGAACACCAGCTCCTGCGGCACGATGCCGAGCTGTCGCCGGGCTTCGGCGTAGTCGCGCTGCACGTCGAAACCGTGCACGCTGATCGCGCCCGCCGTGGGTCGCGACAGGCCCGCCAGCATGCTGATGAGGGTGGTCTTGCCCGCGCCGTTGGGGCCGAGCAGGCCGAAGAACTCGCCCGGCTCGATCTGGAAGGAAACCTCGTCGACCGCACGCAGCCCCTGCTTGCCTTGGGCGCGTTGCTGACGGGAGGGAGGGTAGGTCTTGGAGACCGACTGGAATGAGATCGCGGGCATGGGAGCCCGCGATTTTACGGGCGATGGGTTTTTCGGCGCTGCTCAGGGGTGAACGCGGGGAGCCGGCCGCGCTAGGCATCGGCCCGAAGTTCACCCACAATCCCGCCGGTGCCGATTCTGCGCACCGCAACCGCCCATCGCGAGGAACGCCAATGAAGTGTTTGACCCGCAGCCCCCTCCCAACCGTTGCCGCCCTGCTCCTGGCGATGGTGCTGACCGCTTGCGGGGGCGGAGGTGGTGGTGGCGGCGGAGGTGGCGGCATCGCCCTTGTCGGCGGCGGCGCAGGCGCTGGCGCAGGGGGCGGCACCGCCCAACCTTGCGCTTCATCTGCCGGTTCGGCCCAGCTGCCAGCCCGCGATGCACTCATTGCGCGCGCCAAGTGCCTGGAGCTGGACACGCCCTACGTGCCACCACCCGGCGATGTGCTGGAGCACAACACGTCCGGCTATGCCAAGGCCATGTGCTCGGCGGTCTTCATCACCGGACTCGATCCTGCAGTCGCCGCCGAAACCATCGGGTACTTCACGGGGCCGTACGAGCAGCGCAAGAAGGTGGGTGCGCCGGTGGTCGACCGCACCAAGAAGGAGGTCCGCATCACGATGCCCAACGGCGGTCCGACGCTGGTGGCCCGCCACTTCGGATCGCAGGGTTGCATCACGCTGCCGCCCGGCAAGGACGACGTTTTCTTCACACCCGTCAATGTCAAGAGCGCGCTGGCCGACCCCACGACCGTGCCCTGGCCCATGGGGGATGTGCTGCCGAACGACCCGCCGCCCGCCGACGTCGACATGACCAAGGTGAACCAGGCCCTCAGCGCCGCCTTCGAAACGACGGAGGCCTACACCGCGGCCTTCGTGGTCACGCACAAGGGGCGGCTCATCGGCGAGCGCTACATGAGCGGCATCAGCGCGACAACGCCACTCGAATCATGGTCGATGGGCAAGAGCGTCGTGGCCACGATGATGGGCGTGCTGATCAAGCAGGGCGTGTACAAGCTCGACCAGCCCGCACCGATTCCCGAATGGCAAGGTGCCGGCGATAGCCGCCAGCAGATCCGCATTGCCGACATCCTGCGCATGTCCAGCGGGCTGCGCATCAAGGCCCCTGACGATCCGGACTTCGACCCCAACGGCACCTACCCCGATCACATCTACTACTACACGGGCCGGATCAACGCATTCAACTATGCCGCGACCCGACCGCAGCAATGGCCGCCCAACACGGTGGGCCGCTACCGCAACACCGATCCGGTGCTTGCCAACTACCTGGTCCGCCTTGGAGTCGAGAAGCGCGGCGAAGAGTACCTCTCGTTCCCGCAGCGCGCCATCTTCGACAAGATCGGCATCCGCTCCATGGTGATCGAGACCGATCCCTACGGCAACTTCCTCACGCAAGGCTACGACTTCATGTCGGCCCGCGATTGGGCCCGGCTGGCCAACCTCTACCTGCAGGACGGGGTGTGGAACGGGGAGCGCATTCTTCCCGAGGGGTTCGTCAACTTCGTTAGCACAGCCGCACCAGCCTGGGCCGCAGACCAGCGCCCCATCTACGGGGGATTCTTCTGGATCAATGGAACGGGGGCACTGGCGGCGCCGACGACGGCCTACTACATGCTCGGCGCAGGGGGCCAGTTCGTGCTCGTGATTCCGTCGCACGATCTCGTCGTCGTGCGCATCGGCCACTCCAAGGGAGAACGATTCGCGACCTCGACCCTGAACAAGGCACTCGCGCTGCTGACCGCAGCAGTGCCACGCACGCGCTAGGGTGTGGGGGTCAGGGTGCAGCGGGCAGAAGGCCCGCGATGCCGTACAGCGCGGCCAGCTCGCGCAGGCGCGGCGACAGGCCCTTGACTGAGAACCCCCGGCCCAGCGCGCTGGATTCGCGCCGGCACTCGAGCAGCACCGCCAGCGCGGAGGAATCGAACTGGGCCAGTGCCGTGGCGTCGACCACGGTGGACGACGAATCGGTCTGGCCCTTGAGCCCCTGCTGCAGCATGCGCATGCAGGCAGGAGCCTCGTCGTGGGTGAGCCTGGAGGGAAGGACCAGCATGGCGTGCGCCCGTCAGCCCTTGCCGTTGCCCTTGTTGCGCGCGGCCAGCGCGGCAATCAGGCCATCGATACCGCTCTTGTTGATTTCCTGCGCGAACTGGGTGCGGTAGGTGTCGACCAGCCACACGCCCAGCACATTCAGGTTGTAGACCTTCCAGCCGGCGCCCTGCCCCGGCGTCTTTTCGAGGCGGTAGTCCAGTTGCACCGGATCGCCGCGGCCCTTCACCTCGGTGCGCACGAGCACGTCGGTGTCGGTGGGCGCGCCGCGGAACGGGCGGATGGTGACGGTCTGGTCACTCACCTGGTCGAGCGCGCCGGCGTAGGTGCGCACGAGCAGGGTCTTGAACTCGTCCTGCAGGCGCTTTTGCTGCTCGGGCGTGGCCTGGCGCCAGGCCGGGCGACGGCCGAGGCGGTCATGCGCTGGAAGTTGACGTTGGGCATGATCTTGCTGTCGACCAGCAGCATGATCTTGTTGATGTCACCGGCCTTGATCGACGAGTCGGCCTTGATGGTCTCGAGCACGTCGGTCGACAGGCGCTTGACGAGCGCGTCGGGGGCTTCGTCGGCCGCGAATGCGCTCTGGTGCACAAAAGCGGTGGCGGCGCCGAACAGCAGCGCGCCGGCCAATGCCAGGCGGCCCATGTCGCGTCGTTGCAGCAAGATCTTGTTGTTCATGGTGAGTCCCTCAGGTTGAATTGTCTTCCCTGCACGGTGCAGCCAATGGCTCCGTGCTGAGACAGGAACGGTTTCGACAGGCGCCAGGCCGACCGGGTTCCTGAAGCGGAGGTGAAGCCTTGCAACCGGATGCAAGCAGGACCACCCCGTCCGCCCTCTTTTGCCGTCACTTGCCGGCGTTGTCGTCGTCCGGCGGGTTGCCGTCGTAGACCTGGTTGCGGCGGCGCTGCAGGAACGCATCGCGCGTGAACGAGTACTTGTCGAGCGCGGCTTCGTCGAGCAGGCGGGTGGCGCCCAGGTAGCGCGAGCGGGTGTCCACGACACGCAGGCCCGCCAGCGAATTGCGCCAGGCGATGTCGTGGATATGGCCCTGCGCGTCGCCGTACATGTCGAGCGGCCGGGCAATCGTGTCGCGCAGCGTGGAGGGGCCGAGCAACGGCAGCACGACGTACGGGCCGGCGCCCACGCCCCAGTAGCCCAGCGTCTGGCCGAAGTCTTCCTCGTGGCGCGGCAGGCGCGCCTCGGAAGCGACGTCGAGCAGGCCGCCCAGGCCGAAGAAGGTGTTGACGTTCAGCCGCATGAAGGTCTCGGCGCTGTTCTGCAGCTTAAGCTGGGCCACGTTGTTAGCCAGGCTCCAGATGTCACCGAGGTTGCTGAAGAAGTTGGTCACGCCCTGGCGCACCAGCGAGGGCACCACGTTCTGGTAGGCGGTGGCCACGGGTTCCAGCACGGCCTCGTCGACGGTGTCGTTGAAGCGCGTCATGCCGCGGTTGTACGGCTCGAGGGGGTCGGTCGGGCTCGCGCCGGATCCGGTGGCGCATCCGGCCACGAGGGCGAAACCGACGGTGGCGGTAGCCCAACGGGCGGAGCTAGCTACACTTTTAATAGCAGTCGACGAAAAAAGTCGTGTGGTCATTTCTTGTTGGCTGTTCCCGGCGCCGTATTCCCCTCGGCTGCCTTGCTGTACAGGAACTGGCTGATCAGGTTCTCCAGCACCACGGCCGACTGGGTCGCGGTGATGGTGTCGCCGGCTTGCAGGTTCTTTTCCTCGGCGCCCGCCTCGATGCCGATGTACTGCTCGCCGAGCAGGCCACTGGTCAGGATCTTGAGCGAGCTGTCCTTGGGAAAACTGTAACGGTTTTGCAGCGCCAGCGTCACATCGGCCTGAAAGGCCTTGTCGTTGAACGCGATGGATTCCACACGACCGACTACTACGCCAGCGCTCTTGACCGCCGTCTGGGGCTTGAGTCCGCCGATGTTGTCGAAACGCGCGGTGACCGTGTAGGTCTTCTGGAAGTTCAGGCTCAGCAGGTTGGCCGACTGCAGCGCCAGGAACAGCAATGCGGCGCCGCCGATCAGCACGAACAGGCCGACCCAGATGTCGTTGGTGGAACGTTGCATGGTTTGCACTCTCTAGAACGATGGAGCCAGGGGCCCTTTAGATACTGAACATCATGGCGGTGAGCAGGAAATCGAGCCCCAAGACCGCCAGCGACGCCATCACCACGGTACGCGTGGTGGCGCGCGACACGCCCTCGGGCGTCGGCTGGGCCTCAAAGCCCTGCAGCAGCGCGACGAAGGTCACGGTGAAACCGAACACGACGCTCTTGATGACGCCGTTGCCGACGTCGCGCCAGACATCGACTCCGCCTTGCATCTGGCCCCAGAACGCGCCCGGGTCGACGCCCAGCATCAGCACGCCCACGACATAGCCGCCCATGATGCCGACTGCGCTGAACACGGCCGCCAACAGCGGCATGGTGATGACGCCGCCCCAGAAGCGCGGCGCGAGGATGCGCTGCACCGGATCGACCGCCATCATTTCCATGGCGCTCAACTGCTCGTTGGCTTTCATGAGGCCGATCTCGGCCGTCAGCGAGGTGCCGGCCCGGCCGGTGAACAGCAGGGCCGCCACCACGGGACCGAGTTCGCGCACGAGGCTCAGCGCCACCAGCAGGCCGAGCGCCTCGGACGAGCCGTAGCGCTGCAGCGCGTAGTACATCTGCAGCCCGAGCACGAAGCCCACGAACAGACCCGACACGCCGATGATGGCGAGCGAGTAGTTGCCCAGGAAATGGATCTGGTCGCGCACCAGCCCGAAGCGCCGCATGATCTGCGCGCCCGGGCCGAGCAGGCGCAGGAACAGCTTGGCCGCATGGCCCATGTCGGCCAGCTGGCTGCGCACGGCAAAGCCGACGTCGGCGGGCTTCCACCAGGTCATGAGCGCCCCCCTTCCCGGTTCCCGAAATCGTCTTCGATACTGACGCCCGGATAGTGGAAGTGCACCGGCCCGTCAGGCAGCGCATTGACGAACTGATGCACCAGCGGATCGGCGCTCTCGCGCACCTCGTCGGGCCGCCCCTGCGCGGCGATGCCGCCGTTGGCCAGGATGATCACGTGGTCCGCGATGCGGAAGGTTTCCTCGAGGTCGTGCGACACGATGATGCTGGTGAGGCCCAGCGCATCATTGAGCTGTCGGATCAGCCGCGCGGCCGTGCCGAGCGAGATCGGGTCGAGCCCCGCAAAGGGCTCGTCGTACATCACGAGGTCGGGGTCGAGCGCGATCGCGCGGGCCAGCGCCACGCGCCGCGCCATGCCGCCCGACACCTCGCTGGGCATCAGGTCGCGCGCGCCGCGCAGGCCGACGGCGTCCAGCTTCATGAGCACGATGTCGCGCACCAGCGCTTCCGACAGCTGCGTGTGCTCACGCAGCGGAAAGGCCACGTTGTCGAACACGCTGATGTCGGTGAACAGCGCGCCGAACTGGAACAGCATGCCCATGCGGCGCCGCGCCGCATACAGCGTCGCGACATCGAAGTGGCCGACATCCTTGCCGTCGAACAGCACCTCGCCGCGCTGGGCGCGCTGCTGGCCGCCGATGAGGCGCAGCACGGTGGTCTTGCCGCCACCCGATGCCCCCATCAACGCCGTCACCTTGCCACGCGGCACGGAAAACGACACGCCGTCGAGGATCGCGCGCGCGCCGTAGCCGAACGTGACATCGCGGAATTCGACGAAGGAGGAAGACGTGGGTGTGGCTGGGTCCATCTCAATAAAAAAGCCGGGCGCCTTCTCAGGCATCCCGGCATGCGGTTTCCGCGGATGATAACGGGGCCGCGAACGGCGCCGCTTCAAATGAAACAAAAATCAGCGCGGTAAGTCGCTGAATCCCATCAAAAATTCGTCGACCGAACGCGCCGCTTGACGGCCCTCGCGAATTGCCCACACCACCAGCGATTGGCCGCGGCGAATGTCACCTGCGGCGAACACCTTGGGCACATTGGTGGCATAGCCGCCGATGAAGTCGACCGTGGCGCGCGCGTTGCCGCGGGCGTCCTTCTCGACACCGAAGGCGTCGAGCACGGTGGCCACGGGGCTGATGAAGCCCATGGCGAGCAACACCAGGTCGGCCTTCAGGACCTGCTCGCTGCCGGGCACTTCCTGCATCTTGCCGTCCTTCCACTCGACGCGCACGGTCTTCAGGCCGGTGACCTTGCCCTTCTCGCCGATGAACTCCTTGGTGGAGATGGCGAACTCGCGCTCGCAGCCTTCTTCGTGGCTGGAGCTGGTGCGCAGCTTGATCGGCCAGTAGGGCCAGGTCAGCGGACGGTTCTCTTCTTCCGGCGGCTGGGGCATCAGTTCGAACTGGGTGACGCTCACGGCGCCGTGGCGGTTGCTGGTGCCCACGCAGTCGGAGCCGGTGTCGCCGCCGCCGATCACGATGACGTGCTTGCCGTCGGCGCGCAGCTGGCCCTTGACCTTGTCGCCTGCGTTGACGCGGTTCTGCTGCGGCAGGAACTCCATCGCGAAGTGGATGCCGTCGAGATCGCGGCCGGGCACAGGCAGGTCGCGCGATTGCTCGGCGCCGCCGGTGAGCACCACGGCGTCGAAGTCTTTCTGCAGCTGCTCGGGCGTGACGGTTTCCTTGGCGAGGTTGGTCACCTTGGAGCCCTTGCCCAGCGGGTCTTTCGCGGCACCGACCATCACGCCGGTACGGAAGGTCACGCCCTCGGCCTTCATCTGCTCGACGCGGCGGTCGATGTGCGACTTCTCCATCTTGAAGTCGGGAATGCCGTAGCGCAGCAGGCCGCCGACACGGTCGTTCTTCTCGAACAGCGTGACGTCGTGGCCGACGCGCGCCAGCTGCTGCGCGGCGGCCATGCCGGCCGGGCCGGAGCCCACCACGGCAACCTTCTTGCCGGTCTTGTGCTTGGCGACGCGCGGCGCCACCCAGCCCTCGTCCCAGGCGCGGTCGATGATCGCGTGTTCCAGCGACTTGATGCCGACCGCGTCGTCGTTCACGTTGAGCACGCAGGCGGCCTCGCAGGGCGCGGGGCAGATACGGCCGGTGAACTCGGGGAAGTTATTGGTCGAGTCGAGCACCGCGAAGGCGTTCTGCCAATCGTCGCGGTACACGAGGTCGTTGAAGTCCGGAATGATGTTGTTGACCGGGCAGCCGCTGTTGCAGAACGGCGTGCCGCAGTCCATGCAACGTGCGCCCTGCACCTTGGCCTGGTCGGTGTTCAGGCCGACGACGAATTCCTTGTAGTGCTTGACGCGCTCTTCGACAGGCTTGTAGCCCTCTTCGATGCGCTCATGCTCCATGAAGCCGGTGATCTTTCCCATCGTGCTTTCCTCTGTTCTTCGTATCTATGGCGCGCTCAGACGGCGGCCGTGGCGGGCGCGGCCAGTGCGTGCGGCTCGAGGCCGACGTGGGCGTTGTTGCCGCTGCTGGCCAGCTCGACCTGGCGGTCGTGCAGCTCGGCCAGGGCGCGCTTGTACTCGTTCGGGAACACCTTGACGAACTTGGTGCGCGACTCGGCCCAGTTGTCGAGCAGCTCGCGCGCGCGCTTGCTGCCGGTCCAGCGGTGGTGCTCTTCGAGCAGCTTCTTGAGCTGCGCTTCGTCGGTCTCGCCGCCGTGCCAGATCTTGCGATGCACGCTGGCGGTCTGCTCGGCCGAGGTGAGCACCTTGTCGAGCGACACCATCGAGAGGTTGCAGCGCGAGGCGAACTGGCCGTCTTCGTCATAGACGAAAGCGACGCCGCCGCTCATGCCGGCCGCGAAGTTGCGGCCCGTCTTGCCGAGCACGGCCACCGTGCCGCCGGTCATGTATTCGCAACCGTGGTCGCCGGTGCCTTCGATGACCGCCGTGGCACCCGACAGGCGCACCGCGAAGCGCTCGCCGGCCACGCCGCACAGGTAGGCCTCGCCGGTGGTCGCGCCGTACAGCGCGGTGTTGCCGACGATGGTGTTGCGCGCGGCTTCACCGCGGAAGTCGAGGCTGGGGCGCACCACCACGCGGCCGCCCGAGAGGCCCTTGCCGGTGTAGTCGTTGGCGTCGCCGATCAGGTACAGCGTGATGCCGCGTGCCAGGAAGGCGCCGAACGACTGGCCGCCCGTGCCTTCGAGCTGGATGCGGATCGAGTCGTCGGGCAGGCCCTGCGGATGCACCTTGGTCAGCGCGCCCGAGAGCATCGCGCCCACCGAGCGGTTGACGTTGCGCGCCACTTCGATGAACTGCACCTTCTCGCCCTTGTCGATGGCGGGACGCGACTTCTCGATGAGCTTCACGTCGAGCGCGCGCTCGAGGCCGTGGTCCTGGTTCTCGACATGGAAGCGCGGCACGTCGGCCGGCACGATCGGCAGCGCGAACAGGCGGCTGAAATCCAGGCCCGAAGCCTTCCAGTGTTCGATGCCCTTGCGCATGTCGAGCAGGTCGGCGCGGCCGATCAGGTCGTCGAACTTGCGGATGCCCAGCTGGGCCATGATCTGGCGCACTTCTTCGGCAACGAAGAAGAAGTAGTTGACGACGTGCTCGGGCTTGCCCGAGAACTTCTTGCGCAACACCGGGTCCTGCGTGGCCACGCCCACCGGGCAGGTGTTCAGGTGGCACTTGCGCATCATGATGCAGCCCTCGACCACCAGCGGCGCGGTGGCGAAGCCGAATTCGTCCGCACCCAGCAGCGCGCCGATGGCGACGTCGCGGCCGGTCTTCATCTGGCCATCGGCCTGCACGCGGATGCGGCTGCGCAGGCGGTTGAGCACCAGCGTCTGCTGCGTTTCGGCCAGGCCGATTTCCCACGGGCTGCCCGCATGCTTGATCGACGACCAGGGCGAAGCGCCCGTGCCGCCGTCATGGCCGGCGATCACGACGTGGTCGCTCTTGCACTTGGCCACGCCCGCCGCGATGGTGCCGACGCCGATTTCGCTCACCAGCTTCACGCTGATGCTCGCGTGCGGTGCGGTGTTCTTCAGGTCGTGGATCAGCTGAGCCAGGTCTTCGATCGAGTAGATGTCGTGGTGCGGCGGCGGCGAGATGAGGCCCACGCCCGGCACCGCATAACGCTGCTTGCCGATGTACTCGGTGACCTTGCCGCCGGGCAGCTGACCGCCCTCGCCCGGCTTGGCACCTTGCGCCATCTTGATCTGGATCTGGTCGGCCGAGTGCAGGTACTCGGCGGTGACGCCGAAGCGGCCCGACGCGACCTGCTTGATGCGCGAACGCAGCGAGTCGCCGTCGTTCAGCGGCAGGTCGACCTCGACGTTAGCGGCACCGATCACGCTCTTGAGCGTGTCGCCCTGCTTGATCGGGATGCCCTTCAGTTCGTTGCGGTAGCGCGCCGGGTCTTCACCGCCTTCGCCCGTGTTGCTCTTGCCGCCGATGCGGTTCATGGCAATGGCGAGCGTGGCGTGCGCCTCGGTGCTGATCGAGCCCAGCGACATCGCGCCGGTGGCGAAGCGCTTGACGATCTCGGCAGCCGCCTCGACCTCGTCGACCGGGATGGCCTTGGCCGGATCGATCTTGAACTCGAACAGGCCGCGCAGCGTGAGGTGGCGGCGGTTCTGGTCGTTGATGAGCTGCGCGTACTCCTTGTACGTGTTCCAGTTGTTGGAGCGCGTGCTGTGCTGCAGCTTGGCGATGGCGTCGGGCGTCCACATGTGCTCTTCGCCGCGGGTGCGCCAGGCGTATTCGCCGCCGGCGTCCAGCATGTGGGCGAGCACGGGGTCGTCGCCGAAGGCGGCCTTGTGCATGCGGATGGCTTCTTCGGCGATCTCGAAGACGCCGATGCCTTCCACGCGGCTGGCGGTGCCGGTGAAGTACTTGTTCACCGTCTCGGTGTTCAGGCCGATGGCTTCGAACAGCTGGGCGCCGCAGTAGCTCATGTAGGTGCTGACACCCATCTTCGACATGATCTTCGACAGGCCCTTGCCGATGGCCTTGACGTAGTTGTAGACCGCCTTGTCGGCGCTCAGGTCGCCCGGCAGGTCGGCGTGCATGGCCGCCAGCGTTTCCATCGCGAGGTACGGGTGCACGGCTTCGGCGCCGTAGCCGGCAAGCACGCCGAAGTGATGCACTTCGCGCGCCGAACCGGTTTCGACCACGAGGCCGGCGGTGGTGCGCAGGCCCTCGCGCACGAGGTACTGGTGCACGGCCGACAGCGCCAGCACGGCGGGGATCGCGACTTGCGTCGGGCCCACGCCGCGATCGCTCACGATCAGGATGTTGTGGCCGCCCTTGATGGCATCCACGGCTTCTGCGCACAGCGAGGCCAGCTTGGCTTCGACGCCTTCATCGCCCCAGCCCAGCGGGTAGGTGATGTCGAGCACGTAGCTCTTGAACTTGCCTTGCGTGTAGCGGCCGATGTCGCGCAGCTTCGCCATGTCGGCGAAGTCGAGAATGGGCTGGCTCACTTCGAGCCGCATCGGCGGGTTGACCTGGTTGATGTCCAGCAGGTTCGGCTTGGGGCCGATGAAGGACACGAGCGACATCACGATCGCTTCGCGGATCGGGTCGATCGGCGGGTTGGTCACCTGCGCGAACAGCTGCTTGAAGTAGTTGTACAGCGGCTTGTTCTTGCTGGAGAGCACGGCCAGCGGGCTGTCGTTGCCCATGGAGCCGATGCCCTCTTCGCCGGCCTGCGCCATCGGGCTCATCAGGAACTTGATGTCTTCCTGGGTGTAGCCGAAGGCCTGCTGGCGGTCGAGCAGCGCAACCTGGCTCACGGGGATCGCGGCCGGCTCGGCCTTGACGCTGTCGAGCTTGATGCGCAGGTTCTCGATCCACTGCTTGTAGGGCTTGCTGTTGGCGAGGGTGGCCTTGACCTCCTCGTCGTCGATCATGCGGCCCTGCTCCAGGTCGATGAGGAACATCTTGCCGGGCTGCAGGCGCCACTTGCGCACGATCTTCTGCTCGGGCACGGGCAGCACGCCCGACTCGGAGGCCATGATGACCAGGTCGTCGTCTGTCACGCAGTAACGCGAGGGGCGCAGGCCGTTGCGGTCGAGCGTGGCGCCGATCTGGCGGCCGTCGGTGAACACGATCGAGGCCGGGCCGTCCCACGGCTCGAGCATGGCGGCGTGGTACTCATAGAACGCGCGGCGGCGCGTGTCCATGGTGGCGTGCTGTTCCCAGGGCTCGGGAATCATCATCATCACGGCCTGGCTGATGGGGTAGCCGGCCATCGTCAAGAGCTCGAGGCAGTTGTCGAAGGTGGCGGTGTCGGACTGGCCGGCGAAGCTGATCGGGTAGAGCTTCTGCAGGTCGGCGCCGAGCACGGGCGACGACATCACGCCTTCGCGTGCCTTCATCCAGTTGTAGTTGCCCTTGACCGTGTTGATTTCGCCGTTGTGGGCGACATAACGGTACGGGTGGGCCAGCGGCCACTCGGGGAAGGTGTTGGTCGAGAAGCGCTGGTGCACCAGGCCCAGGGCCGAGACGCAACGCTTGTCCTGCAGGTCGAGGTAGTAGGTGCCCACCTGGTCAGCCAGCAGCAGGCCCTTGTAGACCACGGTGCGGCTGGACATGCTCGGAACGTAGTATTCCTTGCTGTGCTTGAGCTTCAGGCGCTGGATGTTGGCGCTGGCGGTCTTGCGGATCACGTACAGCTTGCGCTCCAGCGCGTCCTGCACGATCACGTCGTTGCCGCGGCCGATGAAGATCTGGCGCAGCAGCGGTTCCTTTTCGCGCACGGTGGGCGACATGGGCATGTCGCGGTTGACCGGCACGTCGCGCCAGCCCAACAGCACCTGGCCTTCGGCCTTGATGGCGCGTTCCATCTCCTGTTCGCAGGCTTCGCGGGAGGCGTGTTCCTTGGGCAGGAAGATCATGCCGACGCCATATTCGCCGGGCGGGGGCAGCGTGACGCCCTGCTTGGCCATTTCTTCGCGGTACAGCAGGTCGGGCAGCTGGATCAGGATGCCCGCGCCGTCGCCCATCAGCTTGTCGGCGCCGACAGCGCCGCGGTGGTCGAGGTTCTCGAGGATCTTCAGGCCCTGCAGCACGATGGCGTGGCTCTTCTCGCCCTTGATGTGGGCGACGAAGCCGACGCCGCAGGCGTCGTGCTCATCGGCACCGGAATACAGACCGTGTTCTTGGAGGTGTTGAATCTCGGCAGCCGTCGTCATGGCGCGCTCCTTCAGTTTTCGCAGGGAAAGGGAGCATATTGCGATGCACAAAGAATGCCAAACACTTTAATAGGGGTCAGATTCCTATTAAATCTTGAGTTTTCTTGTCAGAATTAAATTGGGGACATATTAAAAACAGCAGCACGATGCCCAACAAGGGCGCGGCTTTCGGCCGCTTTCAGTCCGTATCTTTGGCGGGCGTAGGCGGCCGGCCGGCCTTGGCCTTGATCACGCGGCGCTCGGTGGACTTCTGCAAGCTGTTCAGAAAACCGTCGTCGCCGGCCGCCCAGCCGCGCAAGGTGGCCTCAGTCAGGGCCTGCTGATCGGCCGCGCGAACCCCGCCACGCACCAGTTCGGCATACGCCGCCTCCCGCGCGAAGGGCGTGTTGCCGAGTTCCCAGTACAGCGGGTGCGGGGTCAACAGCCTGTCTTGCCGCAGGCCTGCGTAGTGGCCGTGGCTGGACCAGGGGAAGTCGCGCGCCTCTGCGACCATGCCGGCGCGCACCGGGTTCAGGTCGATGTAGGCCATGCAGGTCAGCAGGTAGCGCTCGGTCTGGATCAGTGTCGATCTGTAGCGCCCTTCCCACAAGGTGCCGCTGCGGCCGTGGCGGTCGTTGAAGTAGCGCACGTAGCTGCGCCCGACCGACTGCATGAACTGCGGCAGGCCCGTGGCACTGTCGGGCGTGGCCAGCAGGTGGAAGTGGTTGTCCATCAGCACGTAGGCGTGCAGCGCGATGCCGAAGCGCGCGGCATTCTCGGCCAGCAGGCCGAGCAGCTTCTCGTGGTCGGCGCGGTCCACGAAGATCGGCTGGCGGTTGTTGCCGCGCTGGATCACGTGGTGCGGCATGCCGGCCAGCGTGAGACGGGGGAGACGGGCCATGGGGACGTGGACGACGCCGTCCGAATACTCAGTCCGTCAGGCGGAAGCGCGTGTCGCCCAGCGTGTCGAGCCCGAACTGCGCCAGCAGCTCGCGCAGCCGCGTCGCCGCGCTCGCCTTGCGCTGGCCGGTGTAGCGCGCCAGGATCAGCTCGTTCTTCATGCTGTGCTCCCAGCCGACCAGTTCAGTGACCGTCACGCTGTAGCCGTTGGCTTCCAGGTACAGGCAGCGCAGCACGTTCGTGAGCTGGCTGCCGATTTCGCGCGTGTGCAGCGGATGACGCCACAGCTCGGCCAGCGGCGTGCGCGACAGGGCCAGCGCCTTGGTCTCGCGCAGGCACGCCGCCACTTCGGCCTGGCAGCAGGGCACGAGCACCATGCAGCGCGCTTTCTTGGCCAGGCCGAAGGCGATGGCGTCGTCGGTGGCGGTGTCGCAGGCGTGCAGCGCGGTGACCACGTCGATCTGCGCCGGCAGTTCGCTCGCCTGCGCCGACTCGGCCACGGTGAGGTTCAGGAACGACATGCGCCCGAAGCCCAGCTGCTGCGCCAGCGCGCGGGAGCGCTCGACCAGCTCGCTGCGCGTCTCGATGCCGTAGACATGCCCGCCCTGCCGCGCGCGGAAGAACAGGTCGTAGATGATGAAGCCGAGGTACGACTTGCCCGCCCCATGGTCGGCCAGCGTCGCCTCGGCACCCTCGCCGGGCAACTCGCGCAGCAGCTGCTCGATGAACTGGAACAGGTGATAGACCTGCTTGAGCTTGCGCCGCGAATCCTGGTTGAGCCGGCCTTCGCGCGTGAGGATGTGCAGCTCCTTGAGCAGCTCGACGGACTGGCCTGGCCGCAGGACTTCGGCCAGCTCGGCTTCGGCCTTCGCAGCCTTGTTGGTGGGATGGGCTTTCGCGAGACGGGGCATGGTGTTCTTGTTATTCATGGCGTGGCGCTTCCCGGGCCGACATCGAGCGCGGTCCAGCCGTCAGGACCCAGGGCTTCGAGCGTCTCGATGTTGCGCTCGAAGATCGCCTCGGCCTCTGGAAAAGCCTCGACCGCGCGGTCCATGCTGTCTTCACGCAGCAGGTGCAGCGTGGGGTACGGCGCGCGGTTGGTGGCGTTGGTGATGTCGTCGGCCTCGGTGCCGGCGAACTGGAAATGCGGATGGAAGCTGGCGAGCTGCAGCACGCCGTCGAAGCCCGCGCGGGCCAGCTTGCGCTCGGCGCGCTCGGTGAAATCGTTGAAGTCGAGAAAGTCCGCCAGCGCGTGGGGGACGATCAGCAAGGTGGTGTCGCGCACCTCGGCATCGAACGCCACGAGCGCGCGGGCTTCGGCCAGCAGCGCGTCGATGAGGCGGCCTTCGTGGGTGTCGAGGTAGGTAACGTAGTGGATCTGCCCCTTCACATGCACCGCCTTGGCGAAGGGGCACAAGTTGAGGCCGATCACGGCGCGCTCGAGCCAGCGCCGGGTGTCGGCTTCGGCTTGCGCGGCGTCGATGACCGTCGGGTCGCTCATGCCGTGGCCTCCGTCAGTCGGCGGATGCGCCCGAGGCGCGCAGCGACCGCCATGCCGGCAAGCGAGCAGGCCAGCGTGGCGGTCCAGGTCCAGTGCCAGCCGCCGACGCGGTGCGCCAGCCAGGCCACCGCCGGCGGCGCCAGGAATTGGCCGAGCGACGACGCCTGCTGCATCAGGCCGACGGTGGTCGAGACGGTGCTCGGCCCCGGCGCCAGCCGCACGCCCAGCAGGAACAGCGTGGCCGGCACCATGCCGCCGCCGAGCGAAAAGGCACAGATCGCGGCATAGCGCAGCGCGGGCGGCAGGCCCAGCGCCTCGGCGCCGGCGCCCTGCCCCACCTGCGCGAAGGCGGCGACGCCGCCCAGCGCCATGGCCAGGAAACCCCATTGCAGCAGGCGCTCGGGCGCCACGCCGCGCTGCAGCCAGCGGCCGCCCATGAGGTTGCCGACGATGTTCATCGCCGCGGCCAGCGCGGTCAGCACCGCGCTCCAAGCGGCCGGCACCTTGGCATCGGCATAAATGGCGGGAAGAAAACCGATCACAGCCATCCACTGCGACGAGTACACGGCGAAGGTCAACGCGACCAGCCACGGCGCGCGCGCGCCGACCGTCTCGCGCAGCCGCGACGCCCAACCGGACGATGCGGGCTGCAGGCTCGCGCCGACGACGCGGGGCCGGTCGCGCGGCACCGCCAGCCACACCCAGAGTGCCGCACCCGCCGACACCAGCGAAAGCGTCCACCACCAGTCGGCCCAGCCACCCCAAGCGATCAGGGCCGGCCCGACCAGCAACGCCAGCGCCACGCCGAGCGGCATGTAGGCGCCCCACAGGCCCAGCGCGGCCTTATCGGCGCCCGTAGGTGTCAGTGCGCGGATGAGTCCCGGGCCGGGCATCACCGCCATCAGGAAGCCGATGCCTTCGGCCGCGCGCAGTACGAAGAGCCACAGCACCGCATGCGCCCCGCCCAGCAGGCCGGCGCCGACGGCGCCTCCGAGCAGGCTGGCCGTCGTCAGCACCGCCAGCCCGACGAGCATGCTGCGCCGCAGGCCGATGGAATCGGCCGCGAGCCCAGCCAGCAGCCCGAGCGTCATGCTCGCGACCTGGACCAGCGAGAGCAGGAAGCCCGCCTCGACCAGGTCGATGCCCAGCGACGCCTGCAGTGCCGGCACGGCGGGCGGCAGCTTGCCCAGGTGCAGCGCGGCACTGACGCCGCCCAGCACGACGGCGAAGGCCGCGGCCGGCACGCGGACCGACGCGCTGTTCGAGCGCACGGCCGCCGTCATGCGATGCCCCGGCGGCCGGTCAACCGTTCGTGCTCGCGCATGGCGAAGCGGTCGGTCATGCCGGCGATGTAGTCGGCCACAGCGCGGTGCCGGTCGTGGCGCTCGGCGTACGAGGCGGGCATCTCGGTGCCGCGCGCCAGGTAGGCGTCGAACAGCCCGCGCACGACCTCGCTCGCCTGGTCGGTGGTCTGCGTGACCTGCGGGTGGCGGTAGAGATTGCGGAACAGGAACTGCTTGAGCGCCTCCGACTGCGCCTGCATGACGCCGCTGAAGGCCACCAGCGGCGGCGCTTGGCGCACGGCGTCGGCATCGGCGGGCGCCAGCGCCTCGATGGCCGCGCGCGTCGTGTCGATCACGTCGTAGACCTGCGCGCTGAGCATGCGACGGATGGTTTCATAGAGGACGCGCCGGCCTTGGCCCTGCAGGTGCGGATGCTCGGCCAGCGCCTCGCGGCGGTAGCGTTCGAACAGTTCGACGTCGGCCAGCTGCTCGACACTGATGAGGCCCGAGCGCACACCGTCGTCGATGTCGTGCGCGTTGTAGGCGATGGCGTCGGCCAGGTTGCACAGCTGTGCCTCCAGCCCCGGCTGCGTGCGGTCGAGAAAACGGCGGGCCACGCCCTGCGGCTCGGCCGCCTCGAGGCGTTCGGCGTTGGCGCGCGAGCAGTGCTTGAGGATGCCTTCGCGGGTCTCGAAGCTGAGGTTCAGGCCGTCGTACTGCGGGTAACGGTGCTCCAGCGCATCGACCACGCGCAGGCTCTGCAGGTTGTGTTCGAAGCCACCGTGTTCGGCCATGCAGGCATTGAGCGCGTCCTGGCCCGCGTGGCCGAAGGGCGTGTGGCCCAGGTCATGGGCCAGCGCGATCGCCTCGACCAGGTCTTCGTTGAGGCGCAACGCACGCGCGATGGAGCGGCCCAGCTGCGCGACTTCGAGCGAATGCGTGAGCCGCGTGCGGAACAGGTCGCCCTCGTGGTTCAGGAACACCTGGGTCTTGTAGACCAGCCGGCGGAAGGCGGTGGAATGGACGATGCGGTCGCGGTCGCGCTGGAAGGCGTCGCGCGTGGGCGCGGGCGGCTCCGCGTGGCGCCGTCCGCGCGAGCGCGCGGGGTGGCAGGCGTACGCCGCAAGGCTCATGCCGCGCAGCACTGCGCGAGCACGTCGCGCACCATCGCGTCGGGCGCGCTGCGCACGACGGCGGAGCCGGGCCGGTCGATCACCACAAAGCGAATCTCGCCGGCTTCCGATTTCTTGTCGACGCGCATCAACTCGAGGTAGCGCTCGGCGCCCAGCGCCGGTCCCACGGTGGGCAGGCCGGCGCGCTCGATCAGGCGGGTGAGCCGCGCGACGAAGGCCGCGTCGACGCCGCCGAGCCGCTGCGACAGCTGCGCCGCCATGACCATGCCGCAGCCGACCGCCTCGCCGTGCAGCCATTCGCCGTAGCCCAGGCCCGACTCGATGGCATGGCCGAAGGTGTGGCCGAAATTGAGGATGGCGCGCAGGCCGGTCTCGCGCTCGTCCTGACCGACCACCAGCGCCTTGATCTCGCAGCTGCGCTTCACGGCATGGGCCAGCGCGGCCGGGTCGCGCGCCACCAGCGCTTCGATGTTCGACTCGATCCAGTCGAAGAAAGCCATGTCGTAGATCGGGCCGTACTTGATGACTTCGGCCAGGCCGGCGCTGAGCTCGCGCGGGGGTAGCGTCTGCAGCGTGTCGAGGTCGCACAGTACGAGCTGCGGCTGGTAGAACGCGCCGATCATGTTCTTGCCCAGCGGATGGTTGATGGCCGTCTTGCCGCCCACCGAGGAATCGACCTGCGCCAGCAGCGTGGTCGGCACCTGCACGAAGGGCACGCCGCGCATGTAGCTGGCGGCGGCGAAGCCGGTCATGTCGCCCACCACCCCGCCGCCGAGCGCGAACAGCACCGTCTTGCGGTCGCTGCCGTGGCCCAGCAGGGCGTCGAAGATCAGGTTGAGCGTCTCGAGGTTCTTGTACGCCTCGCCGTCGGGCAACTCGAGCAGGTGGACCGTGCGGAAGCGGCCGGCCAGCACGGTTTGCAGAGCCCGGGCGTAGAGCGGCGCCACGGTGGTGTTGCTGACGATCAGCGCGCTGGCGGCAGCGGGAACGACGCCAAAGCTGGCAGGGTCTTCCAGCAGGCCGCCGCCGATCAGGATCGGGTAGCTGCGCTCGCCGAGCTGGATCTCGACGCGTTCGGGCTTTGGCGGGGCGGAAAGTGCGGGCGAAACGGACAGGGACATGGCCGCGAGTTTAGGCGCTCGGGCCTGCCGGGGTCAGTCCGAGGGCTCTTCCGGATGGGCGCCGGGTTCGACCACCCCGGCCAGTTCGAGCTGCATCACGATGAGGTTGACCAGCACCGCGATCGACGGCCGGCCGGTGTCGACCACGTCATGGGCGGTTTCCCGGTAGAACGGGTCGCGCGCATCGTGCAACTCGCGCAGCCGGCCCAGCGGGTCGGCCACCTGCAGGAGCGGGCGCTTGACGTCGTGGCGCAGGCGCCGGAACAGGTCTTCGGGCGAGGAGCGCAGGTAGATGACGTGGAAATGGTCGCGCAGCTGCTGGCGGTTGGCCTCGCGCAGCACGGCGCCACCGCCGGTCGCCAGCACGCCGTGGGGGTGGGCGGCCAGGTCGGCGATGACCGCCTGCTCGATGTCGCGAAAGGCGGCTTCGCCCTCGCGATCGAAGAAATCACGGATCGTGCAGCCGATGCGCTGCTCGATCACGTGATCGGTGTCGATGAAGGGAGTGTTCAGCCGAGCGCCCAGCCGCCGGCCCACTGCGGACTTTCCGGCGCCGGGCAACCCGACAAGTGCGACCGCCACGCGGTGGCTGCTACGCCCGCGCGTCAGCGCGCGGCGTTGCGGTCGGTAATCATCTTCGGGGTGATAAAGACGAGCATTTCAGTCTTGTTGGCAATACGTTCGCGCTTGCGGAACAACGCCCCCATGTAGGGGATTTCACCCAGTACCGGCACGCGCGATTCGTCATTGGTTTCGGTGAGCTCGAAGATACCACCGATGACGACCGTGCCGCCGTTCTCGACCAGCACCTCGGTCTGCACGTGCTTGGTGTTGATGGCCGGGCCCGCCGAGGTGTTGACACCGCGGGCGTCCTTGCTCACGTCCAAGGTCAGGATGATGTTGCCCTCGGGCGTGATCTGCGGCGTGACCTCGAGTTTCAACACCGCCTTGCGGAACGAGATCGAGGTGGCGCCGCTGGACGTGGCCTGCTGGTAGGGGATTTCCTCGCCCTGCTCGATCAGCGCCTTGGTCTGGTCGGCCGTGATGACGCGGGGGCTGGACACCAGCTTGCCCTTGCCGTCGGCCTCCAGCGCCGAGATTTCGAGGTTCAGCATGCGCGACAAGCTCGAGTTGAACAGCGAGATCGCAAAAGTGCCCGCCGCGTTGCCGCCGGTGCCTGCATCGCCTGCGGGCAGGTTGATGAAGTTGGAGTTGGTCCAGGTGGCTGCTGCGCCGCCGACGCCGCCGGCGTTGGTAGTGGCAGGCATGACGCCGAAGGTGCCGTAGGCCGGATTGCCGTTGGCCGACGCGACGCGTTCGCGGGAGATACCGCCGCCCATCCGCACGCCGAGCGACTTGCCGAAGGTGTCGGAGGCTTCCACGATCCGTGCTTCGATCAGCACTTGACGCACTGGAATGTCCAGCTTCTGGATCAGGTCGGCGACTTGGGCAAGGCGCGAGGGAATATCGGATACGAACAGCTGGTTGGTCCGAGACTCGGCGATCACGCTGCCGCGGGGACTCAGGATGCGTGAGGTGGTATTGCCACTGCCGCCACCACCGCCACCAGCCGAGGCACCAGTCCCAGTTAAGCCCTGCGCAATGGCAATTGCCTTTGTGTAGTTCAGCTGAAATGACTGCGTCCGCAGCGGCTCCAGGTTTTCGATCGCCGCCTTGGCTTCGAACTCGAGCTTTTCTTTGGCGTTGATCTCATCCTTGGGCGCGATCCACAGCACGCTTCCGTTCTTGCGCATGCCCAGGTTCTTCGCCTGCATGATGATGTCGAGCGCCTGGTCCCAGGGCACGTCCTTCAGACGCAGCGTCAGTGCACCGCTGACCGAGTCCGAGGTCACGATGTTGAAGTTCGTGAAGTCGGCGATCACCTGCAGCAGCGAGCGGATCTCGATGTTCTGGAAATTGAGCGACAGCTTCTCGCCGTTGTAGCCGACGCCTTGTGTGAGCTTGCTCGGATCGACCTTGCGCGCGCGGACTTCCACCACGAACTGGTTCTCGCTCTGATAGGCGCTGTGCTCCCAATCGCCCTTGGCATCAATCGTCATGCGCACGCGGTCGCCCGATTGCTGCGAAGTGATCAGCTGAACCGGCGTGCCGAAATCGGCCACGTCGAGGCGGCGGCGCAGGCCTTCCGGCAGCGTCGACTTGGTGAACTCCACCACGAGGCTCTTGCCCTGCTGCTTCACATCGACGCCGACCTGGTTGTTCGGCAGGTCGACCAGCACGCGGCCTGTGTTGTCAGCGCCGAGGCGGAAATCGACATCGCGCAGCGGCAGCGTGTCACGGTTGCGGTTCTCGGCGAAAGTGGTCGCCGCGGAAGCGACGAGCGCCGTCCCGGCCACAGGCTCGAGCACGACCAGCAGCGACTTGCCCTGGATCTCGGCCTTGTACGCCGTGGCCTGCTTCAGGTTCAGCACCACACGGCTGCGGTCACCGGCCTGTACCACGTTGACCGAGCGCAGGTTGCCCTGGTTCACCTCGATAGCCGAACGCCCGATGGCGTTCGTCACACCCGGGAAGTCTAGCGCGATGCGCGCCGGCGTCTGCACGGAGAACCCGGCGGGCACGGCGGTGAGCGGCTGCGCCAGGTCGATGCGGATCACTTCCGCGCCCGACTGGGTCGAGCTCGTCACCGACTCGATCGCATTTTGCGCATGGGCGACGGCCAGGGCACCGAAAGCCAGCAGACCCAGCCCGGCGGCGCGCAGCCACTGTGCCATCGTTGATTTTTTATGGTTCATTTCGCACTCTCTTGCAACTGCAGCGTGGCTACGCGTTCGATCCATTCGCCCGCGGCGTCCTGCACGATCTCTCGCAGGGCGACTTCGGTTTCGTTGATACGGGTGATGCGCCCGTAGTTGAGCCCCAGGTATTCGCCGACGCGCACCTTGTAGAGCAGCTTGTCCACACGCACGAGCGCCACCGGCTGGCCGTTGCGGTTCATGCTGCCGACCATCGCCATCGTGTCGAGCGGGAACGCTTCGAGGGCTTCCTTGCGGCGCGCCAGCTCCGGCGCGATCAGTTCGGAGGTGCTCGGCTGGTTCGACTCCCGGCGCAGCGCCTGGGTCAGCTTCAGCATGTTGAAGGGCTCGAACGACGACGCCTCGGTGTAGGCCTGCGGCGTGAACTTCTTGGGTTCGGAGATCGGCGGCACCGAGGGCTTGATCTGCGCGCGCTGCTCGACCATCCAGCGCTGCAGGTCTTCCTGGTCGGAATCGCCGCAGGCGCTCAGGCCCAGCGTGGCCAGTGCCAGCCACAGGACTTTGGCGACCGGCTTCATTTCTTCGCCTTCGGCGCCGTGGCGCGTTTCTGGGCGGCCCGCTCGTCTTCGTCGAGGTAGCGGTAGGTGCGCGCGGTGGCGTCCATCGTCAGCACGTCCTTGTCCTTCTGCGGTGTGACGGTCACGTTGTTGAGCGTCACGATGCGCGACAGGCTGGCCACGTCGGCCGCGAAGGCGCCCATGTCGTGGTAGCGGCCCGTGACGCGCACGGCGATCGGCAGCTCTGCGTAGTAATCCTTGACCGACACCTGGCCAGGACGGAACAGTTCGAACTGGAGGCTGCGGCCGAGGCCGGCCTGGTTGATGTCCGAGAGCAGCGCGTCCATTTCCGCCTTGCTGGGCAGTTGCTTCTCGAGCAGGATCACGTACTGCTGCACTTGCTCGCGCTGCTTCTTCAGCAGGTCGAGGTTGGCGGCTTGCGCCACTTTCTTCTGGTAGTCGGTCCGGAGCGAGACCTCCTTGGCGCGCTCGGCTTCGAGCTCGTCGTTGGAGTTCGTGAGCCAGACAAACCACAGGCCTGCCAGCACCAGCGCAGACACGGTCAGGCACAGCGCGTAGCGCGGCACCGCCGGCCACATGGAAGGATCGTTCGGATTCAGTCCGCGGAACTGGTCGCCGAAGTTCCGCAGTGCGGTGGCGAGGTCGACTTTGGGGAGGGATCGGTTGCTGATGGCCATTATCGATTACCCCTTCGCCTGCGCCTTGACAGCCAGGGCCTTCTCGGCCTCCGCCTTCTGGGCATCCGTGGGCCGCTTGAGGCCGATGCGCATCGTGAAGTTCGCCACGCGGCGCTGGTCGCGCTGGCTCAGGTTCACGTTGGCCGAGGTGATTTCGACCAGCTCGGGCTTCACCAGCCAGGGGCTGTTGTTGCCGAGGTTGCGCAGCAGTTCCGACACGCGCTCGTTCGACTGCGCCATGCCTTGCAGGGTCACGGTCTGGTTCTCCTGTTTCATGCTGGAGAGGTAGACGCCGTCGGGCAGTTGCCGGACGAGTTCGTTGAGCAGGTGCACGGGCAGATTGCGGTCGCCTTGCAGGTCTTCCACGGCCAACTGGCGCGCGCGCAAGGCTGCGATTTCTTCCTGCAGTGTCGAGATTTCCTTGATCTCGACTTCGAGCTTCTTGATCTCGGCCTGAAGGAAACCGTTCTTCGATTGCTGGGCCGAAATCTGGGCCTCGAACCACAGGTAACCGAGGCCGGCGATCAGGGCGCCCAACAGCGCGGCACCACCCAGGGTGCCGTAGAAAGCCTCGCGGCGGCGCTTGCGCGCGGCTTCGCGGTGCGGAAGCAGATTGATCAGGATCACTGCAGGAATCTCCGCATAGCCAAGCCGCAGGAGGTCAGATAGGAAGGCGCTTCGCGGCGGACCTTCTTCTCGCGAATGCTGGGGCCGAAGTCCATGCCGTCGAACGGATTCACGAGCGAGCAGGCAAAAGAGGTCTGGCGGGTCACGGCATTGGTCAGCCCCGGCAGCGACGACGAGCCGCCCGCCAGCAGCACGTAGTCGACGCGGTTGTGCGGCGTACTGGTGAAGAAGAACTGCAACGCCCGCGCGATTTCCTGCGCGATGCTTTCGACGAAGGGCTTGAGCACGCCCGAACCGTAGTCGTCGGGCAGGTCGCCGCTGCGCTTCTTGGCTTCAGCTTCCTCGGCGGAAAAACCGTACTGGCGCACGATCATCTGGCTCAGTTGGGCTCCGCCAAAGGCCTGATCGCGGTCGTACAGCACCTCCTGGTTGCGCAGCACCTGCATGCTGGTCGTGAAGGCGCCGACTTCGAACAGCGCCACGATGGCGTCCACGCCCTTGCCCGGGAGTTGCTCGATCAGGCGCGCGGTTGCGAGGCGCGAGGCATACGACTCGACATCGAGAATCATGGCCTTCAGGCCCGCGGCTTCCGCCAGGCCTTCGCGGTCCTGCACCTTCTCCTTGCGGGAGGCGGCGATCAGCACTTCCACGTCGCCAACGGAGGTCGTGCTCGGTCCCGTCACGCAGAAGTCGAGGCTCACTTCATCGAGCGAGAACGGGATGTACTGGTTGGCTTCGGATTCGACCTGGATCTCGAGTTCCTGCTCGCTCATGCCGCCCGGGAGAATGATCTTCTTGGTGATGACCGCCGAGGGCGGCAGCGCCAGCGCCACGTTGCGGGTCTTGGTGCCGCTCTTGCGCACGACGCGGCGCACGGCTTCGGCGACTTCGTCGAATTTCTCGACGTTGCCGTCGGTGATCCAGCCGCGTTCGAGCGGTTCGATGGCGCAGCGCTCCAGGACCAGCTTGCCGCTGGCCTCACGGCCGAGCTCCACCAGCTTCACGCTGGACGAACTGACGTCCAGTCCCAGCAGGGGGGCGTTCTGACGACGAAACAATGATCCAAGAGCAGCCAAGTTAGGTCCCTCTCCCCCTGTTATTTGTAACCAATGGAAAAATATGCGTTCGGTTGCATGCTAGCAGCAGGCACAGCGCCCACCAAGCGTGCAGAAAGCCCGGAACCGACAACCGTTGTCAAAACGTGACGTCAAAGCCGCATTCTGTAACTTTCTGCTTAGCCCCTGGAGAGGGAATGCGCGAGGTAACAAAGATCCGGAGGCGCCGAGGGGGCGGCTTTTTATAATGTCCGGTGACTCTCCGGGCCCCCATGCAAGAAACTTCCAGCCCGAAAGGGCGCGCCAAGACTCCTCCACCCGAACGCCCCTTCTGGCTGAAATGGCTGTTGCGTTTCGTGTTCTGGGGGGCGGGCATCGCTGCGGCGGGCCTGCTTTCCATCCTGTGCGTGGTGGCCGTGGCCCTGGCAGTGGCCTATCCCAACCTGCCGGATATCTCGGAACTCTCCGACTACCGACCCAAGCTGCCGCTGCGCGTGTTCTCCGCCGAAGGCACGCAGATCGGCGAATTCGGGGAAGAGCGACGCAACCTCACTCCCATTGCCGCAATCCCCAAGGTCGTGAAGGACGCCGTCCTGGCCGCCGAAGACGCCCGCTTCTATGACCATGGCGGCGTCGACTACAAGGGGCTGGTGCGCGCCGGCCTCGCCAACCTGAACCGCGTGAAGAGCCAGGGCGCCTCCACCATCACGATGCAGGTGGCCCGCAACGTCTACCTGAGCTCCGAGAAGACGCTGACCCGCAAGATCTACGAGGTGCTGCTGACCTTCAAGCTGGAGCACATGCTCACGAAGGACCAGATCTTCGAGATCTACCTGAACCAGATCTACCTGGGCAACCGCGCCTACGGTTTCGCGGCCGCTTCCGAAGCCTATTTCGGCAAGCCGCTGTCCGAGATGACGATCGCCCAGGCCGCCATGCTCGCCGGCCTGCCGAAGGCGCCCGGCGCGAACAACCCGGTCAACAACCCGCAGCGCGCACGCGGGCGCCAGTTCTACGTGATCGACCGCATGCAGGAGGCCGGCTTCATCACCGCCGAGCAGGCGGCCGAGGCCAAGAAGGAAGAGCTGCACCTGCGCGACGCCGCAGACCCGAACCGCCTGCACGCCGAGTACGTGGCCGAAACCGTGCGCCAGCTGATGTACGCCCAGTACGGCGACAGCACCTACACGCGCGGCCTCAAGGTCTACACCTCGCTGGTCGCGGCCGACCAGGCCGCAGCCTACAAGGCGCTGCGCAAGGGCATCATGGATTACGAGCGCCGTCAGGTGTACCGCGGCCCCGAGAAGTTCATCGACCTGCCGAACGACCCGAAGGAACTCGACGAGGCGGTGGACGACGTGCTGAACGACCACCCCGACAACGGCGACGTGATGGCGGCCGTGGTGCTCAAGGCCACGCCCAAGGAAATCCAGGCCATCCGGGCCAATGGCGACGCCGTGCAGATCACGGGCGACGGCCTCAAGCCCGCGCAGTCCGGCCTGTCGGACAAGGCCCCCCCCAACATCAAGATCCGCCGCGGCGCCGTGATCCGCGTCGCGAAGACGCCCAAGAACACCTGGGAAATCACCCAACTGCCCGAGGTGGAAGGCGCGTTCGTGGCCATGGACCCGCGCGACGGCGCCATCAAGGCGCTGGTCGGCGGCTTCGACTTCGGCAAGAACAAGTTCAACCACGTCACGCAGGCCTGGCGCCAGCCGGGCTCGAGCTTCAAGCCCTTCATCTACTCGGCCGCGCTCGAAAAGGGCTTCACCCCCGCCACGGTCATCAACGACGGCCCGCTGTTCTTCGATGCTGGCACCACCGGCGGCCAGCCCTGGGAGCCCAAGAACTACGGCGGCGGCTTCGACGGTCCGATGTCGATGCGCACGGCGCTGATGAAGTCGCGCAACCTCGTGTCGATCCGCATCCTGCAATCCATCGGCACGCGCTACGCGCAGGACTGGATCACCAATTTCGGCTTCGACAAGGACAAGCACCCCGCCTACCTGCCGATGGCGCTCGGTGCCGGCGCCGTCACGCCGATGCAGATGGCGGTGGGCTATTCGGTGTTCGCCAACGGCGGCTACCGCGTGAATCCGTACCTCGTGACCCGCGTCACCGACCACAAGGACCGCGTGCTGGTCGACGTCCAGCCGCCGCTGCTGAATGAAGCCTCGCGCGCCATCCCGCAGCGCAACGCCTTCATCATGGACACGCTGCTGCAGTCCATCACGCGCGCCGGCACGGCCGCGAAGGCGCAGGCGATGCTCAAGCGCCCCGACCTCTACGGCAAGACAGGCACCACCAACGACTCGCTCGACGCCTGGTTCGCGGGCTTCCAGCCCACCATGACGGCAATCTCGTGGATCGGCTACGACACGCCGCGCAACCTGGGCGATCGCGAAACCGGCGGTGGCCTGAGCCTGCCGATCTGGATCAACTACATGGAAACCGCCCTCAAGGGCGTGCCCGTGACCGACCTGTCGACCACGCCGCCTTCGGGCATCGTGAGCGTCGGCGGCGAGTGGTACTACGACGACTACGCGCCGGGCCGCGGCGTGTCGAGCCTGGGCGTGGAATCCTCCGCGCCGGTGGCCCCGGCCGAAGCCCTGAGCGGCCCGGCGATCAGCGCGCCTGCGCCGCCCGAGGAGCGCAACCGCATCCTCGACCTGTTCAGGAACTGATCGAGAAAGCGGGAAAGCGGCGGCTCAGGCCGCCGCGAACACCAGCGGCTGCCCTGCCTGCAGGGTCGCCTCGCGCGACAGGTTGCCGAAGAATTCTTCCCCGGTCTTGGTGTCCACCCACACCCGGCCGTCGTGCCGGTAGTGGTAGCCGCCGGAGCGCGCCGCCAGCCAGATTTCCTGCAGCGGCTTCTGCAGGTTCA
Source organism: Variovorax sp. V118 (assembly GCF_041154445.1). Classification (GTDB taxonomy): domain Bacteria; phylum Pseudomonadota; class Gammaproteobacteria; order Burkholderiales; family Burkholderiaceae_C; genus Variovorax; species Variovorax boronicumulans. The sequence goes on from NZ_AP028663.1 coordinate 4,926,943, forward strand.
CGATCAGCTGGCTGCCGTTGCGAAACGACATCGTGATCATCCCGCCGACCCGCTGGTTGTCGATGTCGGCGTCGGTCGCGTCGTTGATGCGGTCGCAGCCCTGCTCGATGGCAGCAAGCGCCGCCTCGGCGCGGTCCATGTACTCGGTGTCGGTCATTACAATTTCAGCATGTTGAATGTTCGCCAAATTCTAGTGAGCGCTCGCGCCCGCACCGCGCTCATGGTCTGCCTTGCCGCCAGCGCGGCCGGCCTTGCGGCGTGCGGACAGCGCGGCGCGCTCTATCTGCCGACCGATCCGGCGGCCGCCCAGCGCGCCACCTTGCCCCAATTGCTCACCCCCGGCGGCTCCAAGGCCTCCGACAACGAAGCGGCCCCCAAGCCCGCCGCAGCGAGCAGCGCCCCCACCTCTCCCCAGAAATGACGACGAACACCCCCCTGCCCGGCCACCCCCACATCGCCCACCGCGACGGCGCCCTGCACGTCGAGGGCGTCGCGCTCGACGCGCTGGCGCACACGCATGGCACGCCGCTGTTCGTCTATTCGAAGCAGTGGATGCTCGACGCCCTGGCCGCCTACCAGCGCGGCTTCGAGGGCCGCGAGGCGCTGATCTGCTACGCGATGAAGGCCAACTCGTCGCTGGGCGTGCTGCGCGTGTTCGCCGAAGCCGGCTGCGGTTTCGACATCGTCTCGGGCGGCGAGCTGTCGCGTGTGTTGGCCGTGGGCGCCGATCCGAAGAAGATCATCTTCTCGGGCGTCGGCAAGACGCGCGCCGAGATGCGCCAGGCCCTGGCGGCCGGCATCGCCTGCTTCAACGTCGAGAGCGAAGCCGAGCTCGACGTGCTCAACGAGGTGGCGCTGGCCGAGAAGGTGCGCGCGCCGATCAGCATCCGCATCAATCCGAACGTCGACCCGAAGACGCACCCCTACATTTCCACCGGCCTGAAGGGCAACAAGTTCGGCATCGCGCACGACCGTGCGGTGCAGGCCTATCAGCACGCCGCCCGGCTGCCGGGCCTTGAGGTGGTCGGCATCGACTGCCACATCGGCTCGCAGATCACCGAAGCCTCGCCCTACCTGGACGCCTGCGACCGCGTGCTCGACCTGGTGGAAGCCATCGAGGCGGCCGGCGTGCCGATCCATCACCTGGACTTCGGCGGCGGCCTGGGCATCGACTACAACGGCGAAGTGCCGCCCAAGGCCGATGCGCTGTGGCAGCAGCTGCTCGCCAAGCTCGACGCGCGCGGCTTCGGCCAACGCAAGCTGGTGATCGAACCCGGCCGCTCGCTGGTCGGCAATGCCGGCGTGTGCGTGACCGAGGTGCTCTACACCAAGCCCGGCGAAGACAAGAACTTTTGCATCGTCGATGCGGCCATGAACGACCTGCCGCGCCCCGCGATGTACCAGGCCTTCCAGAAGATCGTGCCGCTGCGCGAGCGCGCCGGCGACGCGCCGACCTACGACGTGGTGGGCCCGGTCTGCGAAAGCGGCGACTGGATCGGCCGCGACCGCGCGCTCAACGTGGTGGCCGGCGACCTGCTGGCCGTGCTGTCGGCGGGTGCGTACTGCGTGAGCATGGCCAGCAACTACAACACGCGCGGCCGTGCAGCAGAGGTTCTGGTGAGCGGCGCAGCAGCGAAGCTGATCCGGCGCCGCGAGACGATAGAAGACCAGCTACGCAATGAGCTGTAGTACACCGAGATCTGAGCGCATGCGCGGTGTTGCGTCGCAGCACAACAGATCCAGTAAGCAGGCTTAGTTGCCGGTGAAACGGAACTAGGAGCCATACCAAGCAAGGCCCGGGAACTGAATTTGATAGGCCGCGCGCCGTTATCCTTCGCCGATGGCCTTACCCAACCTGAAAAAGCTACGCACTGACCGGCTGCTGTCCCAGATCCAACTCGGCGAAGCTATCGGCATTTCCTCGCGAACCCTAATGCGATGGGAGGCCGGGCAAGGCGAGCCAGGAGCGTCCGAACTGCTGCTGATCGCTCGCTTCTTTGGTGTGAGCATCGACCAACTGGTCGGCGACCTGCTGCCGCCAGAATCTACAGGTGAACTCCCTCGGGTTCGCGACCTGTCGGGACGACAACTCGATTATTGGGTGGCCCGCACGCGAGGCCTGCCAGCCGAGATGCTGGAAGACGGGCCAGTCATATATGTGCCAGGCGAAGGGCAGCAACCAATTCCCGGTTACAGCACCGACCCTTCGCATGCCAACGCTATCATGGAAAGCATGGGCATGCACTTGTGCCCCGCGCCAACAGGATCCAGATTCGATGGCGAAGTGAAGCAGCAGCCCGGCTGGATAGCCCGTTGCGCAGAGAGCCCGAGGGCAGCGTGGGGGCGAACTATGCTCGAGGCCGGCATGCGGGCGTACCTGTGCTTCAAAATCGGCGATCAAGTGCTGACATGATGCGTCACAAGGCTCGCGTGATCTGACAAATTTGTTCACCAAAAACACAATTTGTCTCAATTAATTGGCGCGACAGCCTCCGGTTTACGGGTTTCCTCTTAAATAACCAATGCTTTAGCGCTCATTTTTAAGCGAGTTGCGTCTGGCACACCTCCTGCGGATAGGTAGACGCTCCGGGAGGAAGTCTCCCGGCGAATCAACCCAACCGAGGATTTTCATGAACCACCGCACTCTCGCACGCCGCGCTCAAGCCGGCTTCACCCTCATCGAACTGATGATCGTTGTGGCGATCATCGGCATTTTGGCTGCCGTGGCTCTGCCAGCTTATCAAGACTATGTAGCGAAGTCGCAAGTCGCAGGCGGTCTCGCCGAAATCACTCCCGGCAAGACGAATGCAGAAGACAAGATCGCTAGCGGCACAGCGGTTGGTGGTCCTGCAGATCTCGGCCTGTCTGCGGCAGCTACTAAGCGGTGCACGATTACCACCACAAAGTTTGGTGCGACGGACAAGGGCGAAGGTACTATTGTTTGCACTTTGATCGGCAATGCTCAAGTCAACGCAAAGACAGTCACTTGGTCCCGTACGGCTGACAATGACACGACGGGCGTTTCGGGAGTTTGGAGCTGCGCCACTTCCGTTGCCAACAAATTGGCCCCTAAGGAGTGCCCAGGCGTGTGATCGACTGATCATCTAAATGCAAAAGCCGCCTTCGGGCGGCTTTTTCGCGCCAGCAGCGTCGGACCTGCTCACTCCGCCAGCACTTTACTGAACAGTGCGAGGTCCATCTTGATGTGACCTCGAAAGGTCATCGCAACCGCATTTGAATAGATAGCCCATTGCTGTGACGCGGCGCGTCCCGGAGGGTCTACACAACTTTATTTGGGGAGATCGGACATACCATCGCCTCGATAGCTGGACAGCCCCGCAGCCGCAGATGAGACCTTTCGCCCATTGCTGCCGCCCACGGGCTTTCGGGGCATTAAGCGACTCCAGACGCGCCACGCCAGCAGCACCCCGATGATCGCGGCGTAGACGAACACTTCGGCGAAGTTGTTCTTGCCCGCGCGCATCCAGAAGAAGTGCAGCAGCCCGAGCCCCGCGATCCCGTAGACCAGCTTGTGCAGCAGCTGCCAGCGCTTGGCGCCCATCGCCTTGATCGCGCGGTTGAACGAGGTGGCCGCCAGCGGCGTCAGCAGCACGAAGGCCGAGAACCCCACCAGGATGAACGGCCGCTTGGCGATGTCCTTGGCGATCTCGCCCCACTCGAAGCCCATGTCGAACCAGCTGTAGCACAGCAGGTGCAGCACCACGTAGAAGTACGCGAACAGGCCCAGCATGCGGCGCAGCCGCGCCAGCGCATTGAGCTTGGCGATCACGCGCAGCGGCGTCACCGCCAGCACGATGCACAGGAAGCGCAAGGTCCAGTCGCCCGTCGCGCGGATCAGGAACTCGGCGGGGTTCGCGCCCAACCCGTCGGTGAAGGCGCCGAAGGCCAGCCGCGCGAACGGCAGCAGGCACAGCAGGAAGACGACCGGCTTGGTCGCCGGGTGCATGAGCAGCTTGTTCAGCATGGCGCAACGACCGGGCGGGCGCGCCCGCTCAGTAGTTCTTCTTCAGGTCCATGCCGGCGTAGAGCTGGCCGACCTGCGCCTCGTAGCCGTTGAACATCTCGGTCTTGCGCCGCTTCGCGAACAGGCCACCGCCGTCGCCGATACGGCGCTCGGTCGCCTGGCTCCAGCGCGGGTGGTCGACGTTCGGGTTCACGTTCGAATAGAAGCCGTACTCCTGCGCCGCCGCCTTGTTCCAGGCCGTGCTCGGCTCCTTCTCGACGAAGCGGATCTTGACGATCGACTTGGCCGACTTGAATCCGTACTTCCATGGCACCACGAGCCGCACCGGCGCACCGTTCTGGTTGGGCAGCACCTCGCCGTACATGCCGAAGGCCAGCAGCGTGAGCGGGTGCATCGCCTCATCCATGCGCAGGCCCTCGGTGTAGGGCCAGTCGAGCACGCGCGAGCCGACGAAGGGCATGGTCTTCGGATCGGCCAGCGTCACGAACTCGACGAACTTGGCATTGCCCTGCGGCTCGACCTTCTTGATGAGCTCGGCCAGCGAGTAGCCCACCCACGGGATCACCATCGACCAGCCCTCGACGCAGCGCAGGCGGTAGATGCGCTCTTCCTGCGCGCTGAGCTTGAGCAGGTCCTCGATGCCGTACTTGCCCGGCTTCTTGACCAAGCCTTCGACCTCCACGGTCCACGGCCGCGTCTTGAGCGTGCCGGCGTTCTTCACCGGATCACCCTTGTCGACGCCGAACTCGTAGTAGTTGTTGTAACTGCTCGCGTCCTTGTAGTCGGTGAGCTTTTCCATCGTCTGCGCGCCCGGCACGGCCGATTTGGCGCCCGGCAGCAGGGCCAGCTTGTGCGGGCCGGTCGCCTGGGCGAAGGCCTCGCGCCCGGCAAAGGTGGCGAGCGCCGCACCCGCGGCACCGCCGGCCATCAGCTTGAGCAGGTCGCGCCGGCCTTCGTAGGCGGCGCGCGGCGTGATCTCGCTCGACAGCGGATGGTTGAAACCGCGGGTGTCGCGACGGTGCGAACGGGAAGGGAACGACATGACAGGCCTTTCGCGTGAATCGTTGTGCTCAGGGTAGTTCGTGACATGCCCCGGTTTGGTTACGCGCCATGGCGGCGCGTGGTTTCAATTCTTCGCAAAAGGCGCCAGGCCTGCGCTTACAGCGTGCCGTAGCTGTGCAGCCCGCTCAAGAACATGTTCACGCCAAGGAAGGCGAAGGTGGTCACGGCCAGGCCGGCCAGCGCCCACCAGGCCGCCACGGTGCCGCGCAGACCCTTCACGAGGCGCATGTGCAGCCAGGCCGCGTAGTTGAGCCAGACGATCAGCGCCCAGGTTTCCTTCGGGTCCCAGCTCCAGTAGCCGCCCCAGGCATCGGCCGCCCACAGGGCGCCGAGCACGGTCGCGATGGTGAAGAAGGCGAAGCCGACGGTGATCGACTTGTACATGACGTCGTCGAGCACCTCGTTGGCCGGCAGGCGCGCCGCGATGCGTTTGCGCCCCAGCAGGATGCCCGCGGCGATCAGCGCCGAGATGCCCGCGTAGATCACCCAGTAGCTGCCGCCGGCTTCCTGCACGCGCTGGCGGAAGGCCACGGGCACGAAGCACAGCGCCACGCCCAAGAGCCAGATCGGCGTGAGCTTGTACCAGCGGGTTTCGCTCGCCTGTTCCTTGATGAGGTAGGCGAAGGCCACCATGGCCGCGAGCGCGAAGGTGCCGTAGCCGATGAAGTTGGCGGGCACGTGCAGCTTCATCCACCAGCTCTGCAGCGCAGGCACCAGTGGCTGGATCTCATGCGCCTCGCGCACGATCGTGTACCAGAGCAAAAAGCCCACCGCTGCGCTGACCACCAGCATCACGAAGGCGCCCAGCGCACGCGTGTTGTAGCGCTCTTCGAAGTACAGGTAGAACGCCGCCGTCAGCCAGCAGAACAGCACGAACACTTCGTAGAGGTTGCTCACCGGGATGTGGCCGATGTCCGGGCCGAGCTGGTGGCTTTCGTACCAGCGCACCATGGTGCCGATCAGCGCCATGGTCACGGCCGCCCAGGCCAGCCGGGATCCGATCAGGTCGAAGGTGTCGGCCTGCTGCTTGCCGGCGGCGAAGCCGATCCAGTAGAACAGCGTGCTCATGAAGAACAGCACGCTCATCCAGAGGATGGCCGACTGGCTCGACAGGAAGTACTTGAGCCAGAACACCGAGTCGGCGCGCGCCAGGTCGCCCTGGTAGGAACTGATGGCCAGCAGCGAGGCCGCGGCCACCACCAGCGTCAGCACCCGCAGCGGGCGCCAGAACCAGCAGATGCCGATAACCGAAATCAGCGCGGCCACCAGGATCGGCTTTTCGTAGCTGTCCATCGAGCCGGCGTGGCGCATGAAGGCGAACGCGCCGCCGGCCAGCACCAGCGCCGCGAACACCCAGTCGAACAGGTTGCGGCGGGAGAGCCAGCTTTCGTGGAGCGTGAGGGTCGTGGTGTTCATGGTGACGCCGGTTCTTCTTTCTTCAGGGCGAGCAACCTGTGCTTCAGGTGCTCGAATTCGCGATCGCTGTCCAGGGTCTTGCGGTTGACCGAGAACGCCATCGTGGCGACCGTTTCGCGGCCGTCGTTGTCTCCAGAGGCGCCGCCGCCGGGTGTCAGCCACACCCACAGGCGGCGCTCGCGCACGTACAGCATGGCAAAAATACCGACGATCAGCAACAGACACCCCAGATAGACGATGTTCTTGCCAGGGGCGCGCGCCACCTGGAACACGCTGGCCTGCACCTGGGTGAAGTCGGTCATCATCATCGCGACCGGCGCCGGGTAGAAGTGCGCGTCGCTCAGCGCCAGCACGGCCTGCGTCAGGTAGCCCTGCGATTTCTCGTCGTTCGGCAGCGCGGCCAGGCCGGCGCCTTCGCGGCTCAGGTTGAGCACCTCGAACAGCACGTCGTTGAGGATGCGCACCAGCACCGTGCCGGCGCGCTCGCGCTCGGCCTCGGGCACGTTGGCCTCCATGAATTCGGCAATCGCCTGCCAGCCGCCCTGCGACGCGGCGTCGGCCTTGGCCCGCTCGGCGCCCGAGAACAGCGCCAGCGCGCGGGCGGCCGACACGCGCAGCTGCTCGGCCATTTCGGGGCGCTTGGGGTCGGTCGCCTTGGCGATGTAGCGCTGAATGGCGCGCTCGCGCGTGGCGGGGTCGCCCAGCGCGGTGCGCATGCGCACGAAGCCGTCCATCGAACCCTGCTCGTCGGCCGGCACGCGCAGGTAGCGGAACGGCTCCTCGGGCTTCTCGCGCATGCCCAGCAGGAACACCGGCTGGCCGTCGCCGGCGTCGACCGGCACCATGTAGTTCTGGTATTCCCGTGCCTGGCCGGCCGCGTCACGCAGCTTGTAGCCGATGCTGGGGCCGATGTTGCGCAGCACCTTGGGCTTGTTGGTCTTGTTAGCCGCGCCCAGGCGCGACTCGATGCCGTGGCGCAGGTCGACCTTGCGCACGTCGGCGCCGCTGCCCATGGCGCCGCCATCGGCGAAGTTCTCGACGTTGATCACCCGCAGCGCGGCGTACTCGAGCGTGAGCTTGTCCTTGCCGTTGGTGATCTCGGTGCTCGGGCCGCCGATGATGCCCTCGACCTCGAAGGGCTTGGCCGCGGCCGCCATCGGCACCGCCTTGAGCTTCACCGTGGAGCCGCCGTCGTCGAAGCTCGACTGGTAGATCTCCACGCCCTTGTAGCTGGCCGGGTGGTTCACCTCGATGCGCGCGGGCACCTGCTCGCCGCTCTCGCGGTCGTGCAGCACCACCTCGCTGGCGAACAGCTTGGGCATGCCGGTCGAGTAGTAGTCGACGATGAACTTCTTCAGCTCGATGGTGAACGGCAGCTCCTGCAGCAGCACGCCGTCGGCCTGGTTCAGGATCGCCACGTTGCCCCGCCCGCCCTCGGGCACGAGGATGTTGCCGCGGAAGGTCGGGTTGGCGGTCGACAGGCGGTGCTCGGGCGCCACGTCGGCGATCATGCCGCCGCCCGTGAACACGCTCTTGCCGTTGAACCAGGTCTGGGCGCGCACCACCAGGTCGCCGTCGAGCAGGCCGCCGATGCACACCAGCACGATGGCGCTGTGGGCCGCGATGTAGCCCAGCTTGTGGGCGCCGCCGGCGCGCGCCGCGACCATCCAGCCCGCCGCGGCCTTGCCATCGGCACTGGCGTTGCGCTGCTGCAGCTTGACCTTCCAGCCGCCGCTCACGAGCAGCTGGCCGATGCGGTTGGCCGCCATGTCGGGCGTTTCCGCCAGGCGGTTCTCGGCGCGCTGGCCGAAGGCCTTGAGGCTCTGGGCGCGGATGTCTTCCTTGAAGGTGCGCAGGTCGATCAGGATGCGCGGCGTGTTGCGCGCGACGCACAGCGACGTGCTGATCACCAGGAACAGCAGGATCAGCAGGAACCACCAGGCGCTGTAGACCGAGTCGAGCCGCGCCGTGCGGAACAGCTCGGCCCAGAAAGGCCCGAACTGGTTGATGTAGTTGTTGATCGGCTCATGCTGCTTGAGCACGGTGCCGATGATCGAGGCGATGCAGATGACCGTGAGCAGCGCGATCGCGAAGCGCATCGACGACAGCAGTTCCACTGCGGCGCGAAGCAGCTGCGGGCCGCGATGCACGCGAAGGCCATGGGTGGAAACGGTCATCGGGAGGGAACCAGGAAAGAGGAAAAAAACAAAAGGGCGGGCCATCCTCCTGGATCGGCCCGCCCTTTGTTTGGGATTTTTATCGGCGGTTAGTTCACGCTGGACAGCGCGACGGCGGAAATCAGCGCAGGCCGGCGATGTAGTCGGCCACGGCCTTGATTTCGCGGTCGTTGAGCTTGGCGGCCACGCCGTTCATGGGCGAGCTGTTCAGGCGGACGTTGTCGCGGAAGGCCACGAGCTGGGCCACGGTGTAGTCGGCGTGCTGGCCGCCCAGGCGCGGGTACTGGGCCGGGAGGCCGGCGCCGTTCGGGCTGTGGCAGCCGGCGCAGGCGGGGATCTGGCGATCGCCGATGCCGCCGCGGTAGATCTTCTCGCCGAGGGCGACCGTGTCCTTCTCCTTCGAGAAGCCCGGCTTGATCTTCTTGGAGCCGACGAACCAAGCGATGTTGCGCATGTCTTCTTCAGACAGCGCCGACGCCAGCGGCTTCATGATGGCGCTCTTGCGCTTGCCGGACTTGAAGTCCTGCAGCTGCTTGAGGATGTATTCGGGGTGTTGTTGCGCCAGCTTGGGGTTGGCTGCGATGGCCGAGTTACCGTCCGCGTTGTGGCACGAAGCACAGCTTTGGCTGTTGGCCGGCGTCGCATTGAACAGCGTGTCGCCCTTGGCGGGATCGGGCTTGGCCGGCTTGGCGGCTGCCGCTGCGGGGGCAGCTGCATGCTCATCGGCTGCAAAACTCGCGCTGGCTGCGACGCCCATGAGGGCTGCAAGCAGAATATTGGCAAACAACTTCATATCGGGGGCTTCGAATTTATGGCGCAAAACCCCGCGATTCTACAATGGCGCCCCGTTCCGAAAGCCCATTGATGACCTCCCCGCGCGCCAAGTCCGCCGCTTATCCTCCCCGCGCGGCCCCTGCCGTGGACCCGCAGGTCGCTGAACGCGAGCGCGTGGCCCTCGGTTGGCTGCACACCGCCCACTTCCTGACCAGCGCTCCGCAACTCGAGCACCTGCCCCCGGTCGACCTGCCCGAGATCGCCTTCGTCGGCCGTTCGAACGCCGGCAAATCGACCGCCATCAACACCCTGACGCAGCAGACGCGCCTGGCTTTTGCCTCGAAGACGCCCGGCCGCACGCAGCACATCAACCTGTTCGGCATCGGCAAGCAGAAGGTCGACGACGCCGTGCTGGCCGACCTGCCCGGCTACGGCTACGCGGCCGTGCCGAAGGAAGCCAAGCTGCGCTGGCAGCGCGTGATGGGCAACTACCTCATGACGCGCGAAAGTCTGCGCGGGGTTGTCCTGATGTGCGATCCGCGCCACGGCATGACCGAGCTCGACGAGATCCTGCTCGACGTGATCCGTCCGCGCGTCGAGCAAGGCCTTAAATTCCTGGTGCTGCTGACCAAGTCCGACAAGCTCACCCGCACCGAAGCCGCCAAGGTGCTGTCGATTACGCGACTGAACGCCGGCGGCGGCGAGGTCAAACTGTTCTCGGCCCTGAAGAAGCAAGGGGTCGGCGAGGCGGCCGAGCTGCTGTGGCGCTGGGTGCACCCCGACGACGCCGCGCCAACGCCCGCGCCACCACCGGCCGACGACGCCTGATGCGCTAGAGGAACCGGCTGCATCGAGCGCCTCGCCTGCGAAGTTCACTATCAAAACAATAGCGACAGTCAACCCAAGGAGACACGAAGCATGATCGAGACCTTCCAACGCAGCCTGCCCAACGGCACCACCCTGAGCTGCCGCGCGGCCGGCAAGCCGGGCCAGCCGCTGATGGTGTTCCTGCACGGCTTTCCCGAGGCCGCGTTCATCTGGGACGAGCTGCTCGCCTACTTCTCGGACCCGGCCCACGGCGGCTACCGCTGCGTGGCGCCCAACCTGCGCGGCTTCGAGAAGTCCAGCGCGCCCACGGAAGTGGCCGACTACAAGGCCCACCTGCTGATCCAGGACATCCAGCAGCTCGTGGCCACCGAGAGCGCCGACGGCACCATGGCCGCGCTGGTGGCCCACGACTGGGGCGGCGCCTTCGCCTGGGGCTACGCCAACGCCTTCCCGCAGCAGGTCGGCAAGCTGGTCATCATCAATTCGCCGCACCCGGGCACCTTCACGCGCGAGCTGCGCAACAACCCGGCGCAGCAGCAGGCCAGTGCCTACATGCACTTCCTGGCGCGCCCCGACGCTGAAGCCCTGCTCGCGGCCGACGACTTCAAGCGCATGTGGCCCTTCTTCCTGCTGATGAAGGCCGGCCCGGACGGCTTCGGCTGGCTCACCGAAGAGGTGAAGCAACAGTACCGCGAGGTCTGGAGCGCGGGCCTCACGGGCGCCTGCAACCTGTACCGCGTGACGCCGATGAAGCCGCCGCTGCCAGGCCAGACCGTCGACAGCATTCCGGTGCTGCCGCGCGAACGCCTCACGGTGACCATGCCGACCTTCGTGTTCTGGGCACTCGACGACGCCGCGCTGCTGCCGGGCCTGCTAGAAGGGCTGGAAGAGTACGTGCCGAAGCTCGAGGTCAAGAAGGTGCCGAACGCCACCCACTGGATCGTGCACGAGCAGCCGCAGCTGGTCGCGCGCGAGATCGAGGGCTTCCTGGCCCGCAATCAGTAAATCGGCGGCTCGCCTTCCGGGCGGGTCTTGAACCTGCGGTGCACCCAGTAGTACTGGGACGGCATCGTGTCGATGTAGCCCTGCAGGCGCTCGTTCATGAGCGCCGTGTCGGCCTCGACGTCGTCGGTCGGGAAGTTCTGCCACGCCGACAGCACCTGGATCTCGTAGCCGCCCGGCGTGAGCTTGGCCACCACCGGTACCACCTTGGCCTTGCCCAGCCGCGCGAAGCGCGAGAGCGAGGGCACGGTGGCCGCCTGCACGCCGTAGAAGGGCACGAAGATGGTCTGGTCGCGCCCGAAGTCCATGTCGGGCAGCAGGTACAGCAGGCCGCCCTTGCGCAGCCCCGCGAGGATGGGCTTGATGCCGTCCACCCGGTTGAGCGCCGCCACGTCGCCGAAGCGCGTGCGGCCTTCACGAATCCAGGCGTCGACCATCGGGTCGCGCTGCGTCGTGTAGATCGTGGCCGAGGGGCGCGCCGTGTGCATGGTGAGCGCGGTGGCCGCGGCGTCGAGGCCGTAGAAGTGCGGCGCGAACAGGATCATCGGCGCCTCGCCCTCGGCGATCTCGCGGATTTCCGGCGCCGCGCCCACGATCGTGAGCCGGCTCTTCACCACCTTCTCGGGCGCATGCCAGAGCCAGCTGCGGTCCAGCCACGACTGCGCGACGAAGACGAAGGTCTCGCGCGCGATGGCGCGGCGCTCGGCCTCCGATTTCCCGGGGAAGCACAGGGCCAGGTTCCGGTCGACCACGCGCCGCCGCGGCACGGCGATGGTGTGCAGCAGGCGGCCGAGGACCCTGCTGAAGCCGCGCACCAGCGGCAGGGGCAGCGGTGCCAGCACCCGCATGAAGCCGATACCGAGTCGGGAGCTCAGGCTCATGGCGCGGCCCCTCCGGCGGCATTGGCCACCACGGCGGGTTCGCCACGCGGCTCCTTGTAGCGCGCGTAGTCCCACACGTACTGCCCGGGCAGGCTGTGGATCAGGCGACCGATGCCGTCGTTCATGGCGGCGGCGGCGTCTTCGATGGACGCCTCGGGGTCGGTGAGCGCCGTGCCGACGATCGGCTCGAAGCGGATCACGTAGCCCGCGCCGTGCGGCAGGCGCTCGCACACGCTGAGGAAGCAGGCGGCACCGGTCTGTTGGGCCAAACGGGGAAGCAGGGTCATGGTGTAGGCGGGGCGGCCGAGGAAAGGCGCCCACACGCCCTGCCCCAGCGGCGGCACCTGGTCGGGCAGGATGCCGGTGTAGCCGCCGCTGCGCAGCGTGCGGATCAGGCCGCGCACGCCGGTGTTGTTGGTCGGCAGGGTCTGCAGGCCGGGCCGGTCGCGCGAGCCTGCGGCGATCAGGTCGGCCATCCATTTCTTGCGCGCCGGACGGAACAGCGCGGTGATCGGCCCGAAGTCCGCGAGAAAGCGCTCGCCGATGGCCTGGCCGCACATCTCCCAGCTGCCCAGATGCGGCGCCACGAGGATCACGCCCTTTTTCGCGCGCATCGCGACCTCGAAGGCCTCGATGCCTTCCCAGCGCACCACGCGCGTCAGCACGCTCTCGCCCTGCGGGCGCAGCCACAGCCAGGGCAGCTCGGACGCCATGTGGCCGGCGGCGGCGATGGCGGGACGGTACTGCGCGGGCGAGAAGCCGGCGCTCTCGGCGTTGGCCTTGAAGCGGCGGCGGTAGTCCGGCGCGCACCACCAGACCAGCCACCCCAGCAAGGCGCCGAGCCGATGCATCAACGGCATCGGCACGCGGGCAAGCAGGCGGAACAGGGTGATCATTGAACGGGGAGGGGGAGAGAGTCAGGGAGGGTCAAAAGGCGGACGCGCGCGCATGGTATTGCGCGGCTCGAATAGAATGCAAATTGTCGCCGAGTTACGGAACAACTTGCAGGGCGACACCCACAAGCGCGAATGCGATTGTGTCCCGTCGATTCATCGACATCTGCTAAAGCGTTCGCCAGGGCTCCGCAGAGTTGGCAACGCGCCAATTGAACTTCAAGGAGTGACCACAGTGGCGAACGACTTTCTCTTTACTTCCGAATCGGTTTCCGAAGGCCATCCCGACAAGGTCGCGGACCAGATCTCGGACGCGATCCTCGACGCGATCTTCGAACAAGACCCCCGCAGCCGCGTCGCCGCCGAAACGCTGACCAACACCGGCCTCGTGGTGCTCGCCGGCGAAATCACGACCAACGCGCACGTCGACTACATCCAGGTCGCGCGCGACACCATCAAGCGCATCGGCTACGACAACACCGAGTACGGCATCGACTACAAGGGCTGCGCGGTGATGGTCTGCTACGACAAGCAGTCCAACGACATCGCCCAGGGCGTGGACCACGCCTCGGACGACCACCTGAACACCGGCGCCGGCGACCAGGGCCTGATGTTCGGCTACGCCTGCGACGAGACGCCCGAGCTGATGCCCGCGCCGATCTACTACGCGCACCGCCTCGTGGAGCGCCAGGCCCAACTGCGCAAGGACGGCCGCCTGCCCTTCCTGCGCCCTGATGCCAAGAGCCAGGTCACGATGCGCTACGTGGACGGCAAACCCCACAGCATCGACACCGTGGTGCTCTCCACGCAGCACAGCCCCGACCAGAGCGAAACGCCGACCAAGATGAAGGCCTCGTTCAACGAAGCCATCATCGAAGAGATCATCAAGCCCGTGCTGCCCAAGGAATGGCTGCAGAACACGCGCTACCTGATCAACCCGACCGGCCGCTTCGTCATCGGCGGCCCGCAGGGCGATTGCGGCCTCACCGGCCGCAAGATCATCGTCGACACCTATGGCGGCGCCTGCCCGCACGGCGGCGGTGCGTTCTCGGGCAAGGACCCGTCGAAGGTCGACCGCTCGGCCGCCTATGCCGCGCGCTACGTGGCCAAGAACATCGTGGCCGCCGGCCTAGCGCGCCAGTGCCAGATCCAGGTGGCGTACGCCATCGGCGTGGCCCAGCCGATGAACATCACGGTCTACACCGAAGGCACGGGCGTGATCCCCGACGAGAAGATCGCCGAACTCGTGCGCGAGCACTTCGACCTGCGTCCGAAGGGCATCATCCAGATGCTCGACCTGCTGCGCCCGATCTACCAGAAGACCGCCGCCTACGGCCACTTCGGCCGCGAAGAGCCTGAGTTCACCTGGGAAGCCACGACGCAAGCGGCCGCACTGCGCGCCGCAGCCGGCCTCAAGTAAGCACTGCGACTACCGGGTCTCAAGGCCCGCCGTCCCCTCGGGGCGGCGGGCCTTTTCATTTCATGGCGCGTTCTTCAGAAGCGGTACGCGCCGCTCAGGCCCACCGTCCAGTTGCGCCCCGGCGCGGGCTCGTAGAAGCGCGCATTGCCTTCGTTGACGATGACCGAGCCCATGTAGCGGCGGTCGAACAGGTTGTCGACGCGCGCGAAAGCGTTGAAGTCCCAGCGCGCCCACTTCTTCAGGTAGCCGGCGTACAGCGCCGCCACGGCGTAACCGTGCGCGCTCGCGGTGTTCAGGTCGTTGGCCTGGATGCGGCCCAGCGCGCGCATCTCGACACCGGCGCGCCAGCCCTCGGGCGGCACCCAGCCGAGCGAGGCGAACAGCGACTGCCGCGCGATGCCCGGGATGCGGTTGCCCGCGTTCACCGCATTGCTGCCCGCGCAAGGCGACGGCGAGCAGAACGCATCGCGGTAGGTCGCGTCCAGCCACGTGTAGGCGACCTGCGTGCGCCAGTGGTCGGTCGTTTCGTGCTGCCAGCCCAGTTCGAAGCCGTTGCGCCGCGTGCGCCCGGCGTTCTGAAAGGTGGCGCGGCCGCCGCTGTTGGTGGCGGTGACGATCTCGTCGCGCGTGCGGGTGTGGAACAGTGCCGCCGTCAGCAGGCCGCCGGCCACCCGCGCCTTCGCGCCCACTTCGAGGCTGTCGTTCACCGAAGGCCGCAGCCCGAAGTTGAGCCCGCTCGCGCCACCCGGGCGGTACGACAGCTCGTTGAGCGTCGGCGTCTCGAAGCCCCGGCCGACCGAGCCGTACACCGCGAGATCGGGCGTGGCCTGGTAGCGCAGCGAGGCCACGGGCAGGGTCTTGCTGTAGCTCGCGCTGCCGCTGTCGTCGCGGTTGGCACCGGCTATGTACAGGTCGTGCGAATCGAAGTGCACGCGGCTGCGTCGCACGCCGGCCTCGAGCGTCCAGCGCTCCGCGAAGCGCCAGGCCGCCTGCGCATAGGGGTCGAGGTTCCAGACCTCGTTGCGCTCGTTGCGGCGCAGGCGCCCCTGCACGCCCAGCAGGGGCGCGGCCACCGGGCCCAGGTAGTTCTCGTAGCCGCGGCGGCGCTCGCGCAGGCTGTCGTAGCCCAGGCCCGCCACGAGGTCGAAGGGCCGGTCGGCCAGCTGCAGCGCGGCGGTCCAGCGCAGGTCGACGCCGCCGTACTGGCGCGTGAGGTCGATCACGCCGCCCGCATGCAGCGGGCTCTGCTGCGCCGACGGCGGGATCGACTGGAACTGCACGGTCTTGCGCTCGCCGCCATAGACCATGAACTGCAGCGCCTGCTCGGCGCTGAGGCGCCGCTCGTAGCGCAGGCCGACCTGCGTCTGCTCGACCGTCTTGCGCGTGTCGTACTGCAGCGCGAGCGGCGCCTTGCGCGGTGCCTGCGCGACCTGCTCGGCCGTCAGGCCCAGCGGGTCTTGCGCCTCGATGCGCACGCTGTTGAAAACGAGCGTCAGCTTGTCGCCGTTGTCGAGCGCGATGCCCAGCTTGCCGTTCGCGATGTTGCGCCGCGCGGCGCTCTGTTCGCGCCAGCCGTCGGTGCGAAAGTGGCTCGCGCCGAGCAGGTAGCCGACCGCGCCCTGCGAACCGCTCACCTGCAGCGACTGGCGCCAGCTGCCGAAGCTGCCGCCGGCCAGCGAGTACGACAGGCGCGGCGCGCCCTCCCCCGAGGCCGTGAACGCCTGCACCACGCCGCCCGACGAGTTGCCGTACAGCGCCGAGAACGGCCCGCGCAGCACTTCGACGCGGTCGACCGAGCCGATGTCGATGTTCGAGGTCTGCCCCTGGCCGTCGGGCAAGGTGGCCGGAATGCCGTCCACGTACAGGCGCACGCCGCGCACGCCGAAGGTCGAGCGCGCGCCGAAGCCGCGCACCGACAGCTGCAGGTCCTGCGCGTAGTTCATGCGGTTCTGCACCTGCAGGCCGGGCACGGCGCCCAGGCTCTCGGACAGGTTGACCTGCATCCGGCTGTCGCGCATCTCGTCGCCGTCGACGCGGTCGACCGAGCCGGGCACGAGAAACGGAGACAGCGTGCCGCGCGGCGTGGAAACGGTGACATCGCGCAGCGTGCCGGCCGGCGACGTGGCGGGCTGCTGGCCGTGCACCGCCAGCGGAACGCCCAGGATCAGCAGGCGAAGCGGGTAGGAGAGTGCGGCATTCATCGGCACCGATTCTGCGTCGGTGCCCTGCCCCTTTTGCCTAGCGGGAACCCGTGCGCGGCGAGCGGCGCCAGCCGTACCAGGCGCACACGAGCACCGGAATGCCCAGGCCCACCCAGGCCACCATGTCGCCGAGGCCGCCGTCGCTGAACAGCGCGGTGATCAGGCCGACGGTGGTCATCACGCCCAGCGCGATCGGCCAGCCCCACATGTGCCAGAAGGACTGGTGCGGTGCCTTGTGGTGCGCCGTCATGCCTGTACCTTCATGGCCGGTGCCGGCTCGGGCTGCGGGCCCGAAGCCGAGGGCGGCGCACGCTCCGTGGCGGGCGCCGTGGTCGGGGTCGCCCGGGCCGGCACGGTGTTGCCGCGCTTGAGCCACAGGTACAGCCCGCTGCCCAGCACGATGATGGTCGCGATGTCGAGCAGCGCCCACAGGATCTGCATCGGCATGCCGCCGTAGTCGCCGAAGTGCAGCGGCTGCGACACCAGCAGGCCCGTGAGGTACCACGGCATCTTCGGCGCCGCCGTGACCTCCGCCGTCTTGGCATCGACCAGCACCGGCTGCAGCAGCTTCGAGGTGAAGGGCTCGTTGCCGCGCAGGAAGAAGGTCGTGTGGTGCGGGCTCGAGAACGAGGTGCCCGGGAAGGCGATGAACGACAGCTTCATGCCCGGCGCCTTCTGCATCGCACCTTCCATCGAGCGCTGCAGCGAGCCGCGCTCGGCCACCGGCACCACCGGCTCGTTCTTGTAGGGCGCGAGCAGCGTGCTGAGCTGGTCGTACTGCCAGTACTTGATGATCAGGTCGGCCCAGGTGTTGATCATGCCGGTGGAGCCCACCACGAACAGCCACACCAGCGTGACGATGCCCAGCAGGTTGTGCAGGTCGAGCCACTTCAGGCGCGGGCGCTTCTCGCGCCGCACGGTGCCGAAGTCGAGCTTGCGCATGAACGGCGAATACAGCACCACGCCCGAGACGATGGCCACCAGCAGCAGCAGGCCCATGAAGCCCAGGAACAGCTTGCCCGGCAGCCCGGCGAACAGGTCGACGTGCAGCTTGAACATGATGTACATGAAGCCCTGGCTGAACTCCGGCTGCGCCAGCACGACGCCGGTGCGCGCATCGACCGCCACCGACTTGAAGTCTTCGGTGGGCTCGGGCGTGGGCGTGAGCGTGACGAACCACAGGCCGTCGTCGTCCTCGGGCTGCGAGACGAACTGCACCACGCGATCGGGGTGCTTGGCGCGGCCGATCTCGACCACCTTGTCCAGGCTGATGCGCGGCGTGTTGGCCAGCATCTTCGGCGCCTCGACCTCGGTGCCCAGCAGGTGGCCGATCTCGTGGTGGAAGATCAGCGGCAGGCCGGTGATGCACAGCAGCAGCATGAACACCGTGCAGACAAGGCTGCTCCACTTGTGCACCCAGGCCCAGGTCTTGATCTTTCGGCTGTCCATGTCGTCGTGCGTCGTTGGGTGGGGAAAAGGCTAGAAGCGGTAGGTGGCGCTCGCCACGATGTTGCGTCGCGCACCGTACCAGCAGTCGCCGCGCGACAGGCAGGTGCTGAAGTACACCTTGTCCGTCACGTTGTTGATGTTGAGCGCATAGCGCCACTGGGCCGTATCGTAAGCAAACACCAGGTCGGCCAGCGCCACGCCCGGGATGCGCGGGCCGGTGCCGAACTGGGTGTCGCGGAACGAACTCATCACGCGCACGCCGGCGCCGGCCGAGAAGCCGCTCATGCCGGCCACCGAGAACCTGTACTTGGCCCAGAAGCTGGCCTGGTGCTTGGGCAGGCCTTCGATCTGCGCGTCGGCGTCGGTGTAGTTGTAGTGGGCGATCAGGTCGAGGTTGGTGCCCACCGAGCCCTTGGCTTCCAACTCGACGCCCTTGGTCTTGGTCAGGCCGCGCTGCGAGAACACCTTCGGCTGCTCTTCGACGATCTGGTTCTTCTCGCGCAGGTCGTACACCGCGGCGCTGAAGGCCATGGCGCGGTTCTTCGGCTCGTACTTGACGCCCGCTTCCCACTGCTCGCCGCGCAGCGGCGAGAAGATGCGGCCTTCGCGCGGCGACTGCGGCGTGAACGACTCGCTGTAGCTCAGGTACGGCGACCAGCCCGAGGGATGGGCGTACATCACGCCCAGGCGCTTGGTGGTGGCGCTGCTCTTTTGCTCGTCGCTGCCGGCGGCGCTGGACACGGCCCGGTCATGGCGCAGGCCGGCCACGAAGATCCAGTTGTCGAGCTTGATCTGGTCCTGCAGGTACAGGCCGGTCTGGCGCTGGCGGGTGCGCGGACGCGCCACACGCTCGGGCTCGTCCACGTGGCCGTACACCGGCGCATAGAGGTCGATGGTGTCCGCGGTGGTACCGCCCCAGACGTTCTCGCGCTGGCGCGCGAAGTCCGCGCCCACGAGCAGCGTGTGCTGCAGCGCGCCGGTCTGGAAGTGGCCCTCGACGTGGTTGTCCAGCGTCTGCGTGCGGTTGCGCGTCAGCTGGCTGTCGAAGTAGCGCGGGAACACGCGCTTGAAGATCGGGTCGCTCGACCAGCTGTCGAAGCCGCTGAACGCGCCGCCGTAGTGGTAGCGGTTGTCGTTTTCGTTCTTCGCGTAGCGGAAGTTCTGGCGCACGGTCCAGCTGTCGTTGAACTTGTGCTCGAACTGCCAGCCGAAGGTCTGGCGCTCGCTGTTGTAGTAGTCGCCGGGCTCGCCGATGAAGCGGCTGGCCGGCACGCGGCCGTTCGGGTTCGGCAGCAAGGTGCCTTCCCACGGCAGGAACTGCGAGCTGCTGCCGCTCTTGTCCTTCTGCCACAGGCCCTGCAGCGTCAGCGAGGTCGCTGCGTTGGGCCGCCAGGTGAGCGAGGGCGCGATCACGCTGCGGTCGTCGGGCACGTGGTCCACTTGCGAATCGGACTTGCGCTGCAACGCGATCAACCGGTACGACAGCGAGCCATCGGCGTTCAGCGGACCGGTCAGGTCGGCCTGCACCTGCTTGCGGCCGAAGCTGCCGAACTGCACGCCCACCTCGCGCTGGGCCTCCTGCAGCGGCCGCTTGCTGACCATGTTGACCACGCCCGCCGCGGTGCCCGCGCCGAACAGCATGCCCGAGGGGCCGCGCAGCACTTCGAGGCGCTCCAGCGTGTAGGGCTCGGTGCGCGTGGTGCTGGTGTAGTAGCCGTAGGCCTGGCGCAGGCCATCGAGGTAGATGTCGGGGTAGGCGCCGCGCACGCGGATCGAGTCGGTGCGCGAATCGACACCGTAGGCGTCGGAGCGCACGCCCGCCGCATAGTTGAGGGCGTCCTGCAGGTTGTTGGCGCCCTGGTCGACCATCTGGTCGCGCGTGATCACGGTGACGGACTGCGGGGTTTCCGACAGCGGCGTGTCGGTCTTGGTGGCGGTGACGGCGTTCTTCGCGCGGTAGCCGATCACTGGCGAGGTGGCGGTCTCGGCTTCGGCATTTGCATCGACGCGCACTTCAGGCAGCGACCCCGTGCCGCCCGTTTGCGCCAGAACGTGCTGCTGCGCGTAGATCGCCAGGCAGCCCACCAGCACCGAAGCGGCCCTGCGCCGCGCCCTCATTTTTGCCATGTTTTTATTGCTCATTGAACACTATTGATAACAATTCGCATTCTATTGTCAAGAAAGTCGCGGTCCACGGGTTTTCCAGCACCCGGGGGCGAAGCGTTGCAAAACCGCCGCGGTCGCCGCCGCCAGCCGGGCTACGATGCCGCCCGCACGCCCTTGCGTGCGCTGACAGGCCCCATGCTCAAGCTCCTCGCCTCGTTGTTTCCTGCGCTGCGCGGCCCGGCGCTGGTGCTGGTCGTGCTGGTGCTCACCGGCTGCGCCGGCCTGCCGCCGCGCCTGCCCGATGGGCCGCCCTCGATCGCCATTCCCGCCTCGGCCGCCACCCCGCTCGGCCATGCCGCCGCCAGCCTCGATTCACCACCCGACGGGCTGTCGAGCATGCGGCCGCTGATCGAGGCCTCGTTCGCGCTCGATGCGCGGCTGGAGCTCATCCGCCGCGCCCGGGCCTCGCTCGACGTGCAGACCTACCAGCTCGGCAACGACAAGACCGGCCGCCTGCTGCTGCGCGAACTGCGCGACGCCGCCCGGCGCGGGGTGCGCGTGCGGCTGCTGCTCGACGACTTCTACACCGCCGGCATGGACCGCCTGCTGCTCGGGCTGGCCGCCGAGCCGAACGCGCAGGTGCGGCTGTTCAACCCTTTCGTGAACGCGCGCGATCACTCGTCGCTGCGCTGGCTGGAGTTCTTCGGCGATTTCCGGCGGCTCAACCACCGCATGCACAACAAGCTGTTCATCGCCGACGGTGCCATGGCCATCGCCGGCGGACGCAACCTCGCGGACGAGTACTTCCTGCGCAGCGAGAGCGCCAACTTCATCGACTTCGAGCTGCTGCTGGCCGGCCCGGTGGTGCCGCAGTCGGCCGGAATCTTCGACACCTACTGGAACAGCGACGTGGTCTACCCGCTGCAGCGCATGGCCGGCACGACGCTCACGCCCGACGAGCTCAAGGCCGCCTTCGACGCCGCGACCTCGCCCGCCTTCGCGCCCCTGCCCGATCCGCTGGCCGCCACCGACCTGCTGGGCGACCTGCCACTGGGCGCGCAGCTGGACAACATCGGCGAGACGCGCTGGATCCGCGCCGAGGCCGCCGCCACCGCCGACAGCCCGAACAAGGCCCTGGGCACGATGGCGCGCCCGCAGGAGTCGCTGGCGCAGCGCTTCCACGAGATGCTGGGCGCCGCGAAGTCGAACGTGGTCGTGATCTCGCCCTACTTCATTCCTGGCGACGAGGGCATGGAGCGCATCCGCATGGGCCGCGACCACGGCCTGAGCATCACCGTGGTCACCAACTCGCTGGCCGACAGCGACGAGCCGCTGGTGAACATCAACTACAACCGCTACCGCGTCGACATGCTCAAGCTGGGCGTGAACCTGTACGAGGTGAGCACGCAGCAGCTCAAGCGCAGCGGCCAGTTCCGCAGCCTGCTCAAGAAGGCGCGCGGCCGCCTGCACGCCAAGCTGGCGCTGGTCGACCGCCAGTGGGTGCTGCTGGGCTCGATGAACCTCGATCCGCGCTCGGCCCTGCTGAACACCGAGTTCGGCGTGCGCGTGCGCAGCTTCGAGCTGACGCAGGCGCTGCTCTTCGCCTACCAGCTGGACGACATGGAAGGCGTGTATCGCGTCGTGCTCAAGCCCGACGGCCAGAACGTGCAATGGATCGGCACCGGCGACGTGCACAACGAGGTGCTCGACAGCGAGCCCGACTCCAGCATGCTCACGCGCCTGCAGCTGCTGCTGTTCTCGTGGTTCGTGCCGACCGACCAGCTGTGAGCGGCGAGCGGGCGGCCCCGCGTCGCATCCTCGCCACAAATGCAAACGCCTCGCATTTAGCTCTTTAGAATTCAGCCCGCCGCGTCCAGCGGCCGTCATGGCGTACAGCCACGGAGCTTCTTCCGTCCGCGCTGCGCCATTGCCTCACCCAGACATTTCCAGTTCAAGGCAGGGCACGACAACGCCCTTCGTCTCTCGCGACGAAGGGCGTTGTCGCGTACGGCTGTGCCTGCGCGGCGCCGCCCTCCAAGAACAAGCACAACCGGACAACATGAAGCCCTCCTCCCGCACAGCCACCCGCACCGCCACCCCCTCGCGCCCGCTGTGGCACCTTTCGCTGCTGGCCGGCGCCGCCCTCGCGTCGTTGTCGGGCGTCGCGCTGGCACAGACCGCCGCCACGACGCTGAAGGAAGTCACCGTCAGCGCCGAGGACGACAAGGGCTACGCCCCCGCCGCCGCCAGCACCGCCACCAAGGGCAGCGCGCCGCTGCGCGACGTGCCGCAGGCCGTCAACGTGCTGCCCGAGCAGCTGCTGCGCGACCAGGGCGCCGTGTCGATGCAGGACGCCCTGCGCAACGTGCCGGGCGTGAGCTTCAACCACGGCGACGGCCAGCGCGACCAGGTCGTGATCCGCGGCTTCAGCGGCATCTCCGACTGGTTCGTCGATGGCGTGCGCGACGACGCGCTGTACTTTCGCGACCTCTCGGACACCGAGCGCATCGAGGTGCTCAAGGGCCCGGCCGCCGTGCTCTACGGCCGCGGTTCCTCGGGCGGCCTGATCAACCGCGTGACCAAGAAGCCAGTGTTCGAGCGCCGCTTCGGCGAGGTCTCGCTGGGCCTGGGCAGCCACCACTACACGCGCAGCACGATCGACCTGAACACGCCCATCGGCGAGAACATGGCCTTCCGCCTGAACGTGGCGGGCGAGCAGTCGGACAGCTACCGCGACCAGCAGTTCACCGACCGCCACAACATCGCGCCCTCGCTGGCGATCAAGTTCAGCCCGCAGACCGACCTGCTGCTGCAGTACACCAACCTGCGCGACCAGCGCCTCACCGACTTCGGCATCCCGGCGCTCAACGGCCGCCCGGTCGACGTGCCCATCGGCGCCTACTACGGTTCCGCGCACGGCAAGCGCGACGACACCGTGACCAGCAAGGTGCAGACCTTCACCGCCACGCTGAACCATCGCTTCAGCGACGCGCTGAGCCTGCGCAACACCACGCGCTATTCGAGCTACCACCTGGACCGCAACAACACGCTGCCCAGCGGCACCACCGACCCGGTGCGCCTGACGGTGGGCCGCACGCGCGGCATCGTCGACCGCGACGAGAGCGGCTGGTTCAACCAGACCGACCTGACCTGGCGCAACGACCTGGGCGGCTTCAAGCAGGAGTGGCTGGTCGGCGCCGAGTTCGGCGTGCAGCGCAAGCGGCTGTTCAGTGTGTCTTCCGCCACAGGAGCGCAGCGCGTGAACCTGTTCAGCCCGGTGGCGGACCCGCTGCCGATCCCACTGGCCACCTACCTCGCCGACGGCGCGATCCCGAGCAACAGCGAGTTCAAGACCGCGGCCGTCTACGTCCAGGACCAGATCACGCTGGCGCCGCACTGGAAGGCGCTGATCGGCGGACGCTACGACGTGTTCAAGCAGGACACCAGTTTCGAGCGCAAGCTCGCGCCGCTGGAACGCACCGACCGCAAGTTCAGCCCGCGCGCCGGCGTGGTGTGGCAGCCCGACACGGTGCAGTCGTACTACGTGTCGTACAGCCGCTCATTCCAGCCCTCGGGCGAGAACTTCGCGCTGTCCACCGGCAACATCGACAACGCGCCAGAGATCACCGTCAACAAGGAAATCGGCGCCAAGTTCGACCTGCTCGACGGCGGCCTGAATCTCACGACCGCGCTGTTCAACCTGGAGCGCTCGGGCATCAAGAACACCGACCCGAACAACCCGCGCCGCCAGATCAACGTCGGCACGCAGCGCACCAACGGCCTGGAGCTTGCGCTCAACGGCCGCCTGCCGGGCCGCTGGGACGTGAGCGCGGGCTATGCGTACCTCGACGCCAAGATGACCAAGTCGCTCGCCACCGTGAGCTCGCTGCAGCTGCCCGTGGGCGCCGCGATCCCGGTGCAGGGCAAGACCGCCGCGCTCACGCCGCGCCACTCGGCCTTCGTGTGGGCCATGAAGGACCTCGGCCACGGCTTCAGCGCCGGCGGCGGCCTGAACTACGTCAGCGCGCGCTATGCCTCGCTGAGCAACCTCGTCACGCTGCCCTCGTACCTGACCGCCGACCTCGCGGCCAACTACAAGACCGAGCGCTACGAGATCGCGCTGAACCTGAAGAACATTGCGAACCGCAAGTACTACGTCTCGGCCCACGGCAGCGTGGACAACCTGATCCTGCCGGGACCGGGGCGCGAAGTGCAGCTGACGCTGCGCGCGAAGTTCTGAGAAGGCCTCAGGTCGCCGCCGCCACCTTGCGCCGTTGCAGCCACGTGACCCACCAGGCGCCCGCCGTGCACAGCACCAGGTAGACGACGGCGACCAGGATGTAGACCTCGACCACGCGCCCGTCGCGTTGTCCCACCTTGCTGGCGGCGCCGAGAAAGTCGTTCAGGCTGATCACGTAGACCAGCGAGGTGTCCTTGAGCAGCGCGATGGTCTGGTTGATGAGCGAGGGCGTCATGTTGCGAAAGGCCTGCGGCAGGATCACGTGCCGCATCGCCTGCCCCGGCGACATCCCCAGCGACTGCGCCGCCTGCATCTGGCCGGCGCGCACGCTGCCGATGCCGGCGCGGATGATCTCGCAGTAGTACGCGGACTCCGCGAGCACGAAGGCCACGAGCGCGGCGTAGATCGGCCCGACGCCGAGGTTCGGGTCGCCGGTCACGGCGCGCAGCACCACCGGCATCAGGAAGTAGATCCACAGGATCGTGAGGATCAGCGGGATCGAGCGGAACAGGTTCACGTACCCCGCCACGAGCGCCGCCACCGGCCGCGGCGCAAAGATCCGCGTGATCGCCAGCAAGGTGCCCAGGCCGATGCCCGCGGCCATGGAGGCCGCCACCAGCAAGGCGGTCATCTGCAGGCCCTGCAGCAGGTAGGGCCAGGCGCGCTGCAGGGCGACCCAATCGAAGTCGTAGCCCATCACGCGGCGCCCAGCAGCCCGGGCACGCGCACCCGATGTTCGATGCGGCGCATCAGCACGATCACGCCGTAGGTGATCGCCATGTAGATGAGCGTCGCCACGATGAAGGCCTCGAAGGGATGGGCGCTGAACTCGCTGAGCTGGCGCGTCTGCCCGGTGAGCTCCATGAGCCCGATCGTCAGCGCGACGGCCGAGTTCTTGAACACGTTCAGGAAGTCCGAGGTCAGCGGCGGGATGACGATGCGCAGGGCCTGCGGCAGGATCACGTAGCGGTAGGCCGCCACGGTTCCCAGGCCCATCGCCATGGCCGCCTGCTTCTGGCTGCGCGGCACCGACTCGATGCCCGCACGCACCTGCTCGGCCGCCTTCGCTGCCGTGTAGAGCGTGAGGCCCACCAGCACGGTGAGGAACTGGTTCGCGGTCGGGTTCATCTGCTTGATCGCATGGCCCCAGGCGGTCGGCAACAGCTCGGGCACCACGAAGTACCAGAGAAACAGCTGCACCAGCAGCGGCGTGTTGCGAAAGCAGTGGATGTACACCGCCGACAGCGTGCGCGCCGTCCGGTGGGGCAGCGTGCGGGCCACGCCGGCGATCAGGCCCAGGCCCAATGCCAGCGTCCAGGCCAGCAGCGACAGCGCGACCGTCCACAGCAACCCGCGCACCAGCATCAGGCCGTACAGGCCCTCCCCCGTGACCGAGGGTTTGAAGAAGATCAACCAATCCCAGGTGTAGTGCATCGCGAAAGGTGCCGGCAGGCGGTTCGGTTCGTGAAGGGGTGGCCGCGCCCGCGCCTTACAGCGGCTGGTCGCTCGGATGGCGCACGAGTTCCTGCATGTCGGGCGACATCGGGAAGTTGACCGTCACGCTGCCCTTCACCGCAATGGGCTTGAGGAAGTACTTCTCGTACAACGCGGCGAACTCGCCCGATCGCATCATCCCGGTGATCACGCCGTCGACAAGCTTCTTGAACGCCGCGTCGCCCTTGCGCAGCATGCAGCCATAGGCCTCCTTCTGCTGCGGCACGCCGACCACCTCCCAGTCCGCCGGGTTCCTGGCGCGGGCGATGTTGCTGAACAGAATGATGTCGTCCTGCGTCGCGGCCACCGCGCGCCCCGTCTCCACGGTCAGGAAGTTCTCGTTGATGTCCTTGGCCAGGATGATCTGGATGCCCCACTTGTTCTTCTCGTTGAGCTGCCGCAGCATGCGCTCCGCCGTGGTACCCGCGCTGACCACGACGTTCTTGCCGACGAGATCCGCCCAGTGCTTGATGCCCGAGTTCTTGCGCACCAGCAGGCGCGCGCCCACGACGAAGAAGGTCGTCGAGAACGACACCTGGTTCTGCCGCTCGGCGTTGTTGGTGGTCGAGCTGCACTCCAGGTCGACGGTCTGGTTGGCCACCAGCGGAATGCGCGTCTGCGGCGTGACTTCCAGGGTCTTGACCTCCAGCCGGGCGAGCTGCAGGTCCTTCTTCACCTGGGCGACCACGCGCTGCGAGATTTCCCAGGCGAAGCCGGCCTGCTTGTTGTGGTCGTCCAGGTAGTTGAACGGGATCGAGGCACCGCGCGTGGCCACGGTGATCGCCCCGGTGTCCTTGATCTTCTTGAGCGTGCCATCCAGCGGCGATGCGGTCTGCGCGGCAACGCCGGCGCACAGCGCGAGGCCGGCCATGGCGAGGAAGGAACGGATCAACGCGGCGTGAAGGGTCGGCTTGAAAGTCATCGCAGGCTCCAGGTGTCGGGGGTCAGAGATCGAAACGCGTGGCGCAGGCGTCCAGCGCGCCCAGCAGCTCATCGTGCAGGGCCTGGGGGTCGTCCAGGCCGATCGACAGGCGGATGACCGGCCCTTCGACGTCGCAGAAGTTGCGCCTGGCGAGTTCTTCCGCCGGGTAGAAGGCCGCGATGCTGCGCACGCCGCCCCAGCTGGCGCCGATGGCAAAGCGCTTCAGGCCGGCGAACAGCGCCCGGTAGGCGTCGTAGGGGCAGTCCACGAGCTGCAGCGACATCACGCAGCCGGGCTGCGCGAAATCGCGCGCCCACAGCGCATGGTCCGGCGCGCCGGGCAGCGCCGGAAAGAGCATCCGGCGCACGAGGCGGTGCGCGGCAAGTTGCCCGGCGATCAGGCGCGCGCTGGCGGCCTGGCGCTCCATGCGCACCTGCATCGTGTCCAGGCCCCGGGCCACCAGGAAGCAGTCCTCCGGGCTCACGGCCAGCCCCATCAGCGACTGCAGGCCGCGCAAGGACCGGTACAGGCCTTCGTCCTGGGTGGTGACGCTGCCCATCAGCACGTCCGAATGGCCGCCCATGTACTTGGTGCATGCGTGAACGCACAGGTCGACGCCGTGCGCCAGCGCGGCGAAGCCCAGCGGGCTGGCCCAGGTGTTGTCGATGGCGGTCAGCACGCCACGGGCGCGCGCCACGGCGGTGATCGCCGGCACGTCCTCGACTTCCATCGTCACCGTGCCGGGCGACTCCAGCCAGATGAGCCGCGTGTTCGGGCGCACGAGGCGCTCGATGCCCGCGCCGATGCGCGGCGCATAGAACTCGACCTCGATGCCCAGCGCCTGCAGCCGCTCGACGGCGAAGGACTTGGCCAGGCCGTAGGCGGCGTCGGTCATCAAGAGGTGGTCGCCTTTCTGGAGCAGTGCGAGCAGCACGCCACAGATGGCCGCCTGTCCGGAGGGAAAGACGATGCCGTGCGCGGCGCCGTCCAGCTCGGCGATGCGCGCCTCGAGGGCGCGCTGCGTCGGCGTGCCCGTCGTGCCGTAGCTGAAGCCGTCCGGCAGGCGGGTGCGGCGGTGCACGAAATCGTCGAGCGAGTCGAAGACGACCGTGGAGGCGCGCCACACCGGCGGCGCCAGGCTGGCGAAGGCGGGGTCCGCAGGGGACGCGCCGGGATGGGAAATGGATGGGTTCACGGTGGAAGTCAGTTCGCGGGGGCCGATTCGATGAGCTGCAGCGCGTGCTTCATCTGCTCGACGGCCATGGTTTCGAGATCGGTGTAGACCTTCATCTCCACACCCAGGCGGGTGAAGGTTTCGCGGGCGGTGGCGATCCGGGCCGGGTCCTGGGTCTTGGGGTTGGCCAGTGCCGCCTCCAGGCGCTTGTACTCGCTGGTGAGCAAGGCCGGCTGCTCGCCGAGGGCACGCAGGCCGGCGTTGGTCATCGAACGGATGCGCAGCAGCATCTTCACGTCCGACTGCTCCATCTCGCCCTGCGCCCGCTCCAGCGCCAGCTTGGCGGCCACCGCCTGCGGGCTGTCGGGCTTGCGGGTGGCCGCAAGGGTCTGGAACCTGGCGACGTCGCTGGAAAAGTCGTGCGCCCATGCGGGCGCCGCACACGCCAGGACCGTCACTGCAAGCGCTGTTCGAAGGTTCATCTCGCGTCTTTCGGGGAGTGGCTGAAGACACCAACTCTAGGACGCTGGAGATAATCCGGATCGCGCCCGAAGTTCTTTCTCCATAAGCGGTTGTTATATGTTGCTCCGAGAGATCGAGGTGTTTCGTTCCGTGATGTCCGTGGGCTCCGCGAGCAAGGCGGCCGCGCTGCTGGGCGTGACGCAGCCGGCCATCAGCCAGTCGCTGCGCAGGCTCGAGGAAGCCGCGGGCTTTCCCCTGTTCCGCCGGCTGCGCGGCCGCCTGCACCCCACGCCCGAAGCGCAGGCGCTGCTGACCGAGGTCGAGCGCGTCTTCGTGGGCCTGAGCAGCATCGAGCACCGCATGCGCAGTCTCAAGCGCTTCGGCGTCAACACGCTGCGCATGGCGGTGTATCCGGCCTTTGGCCTGAGCTTTGTTCCGCGGGTGCTGTCGCGGCTGGTGGCCGAGCGCGGCGACGCCGACGCCCGCCCGCAGATTTCGCTGCAGGTGCTCAGTTCGCGGGAGGTGCACGAGGCCGTGCTGGGGCGCCAGGTCGACTTCGGGCTGATGGCCGACGAGATGCCGACGACGGGCCTGGAGCACTCCGAATTCGCGCGCTTTCCGGGCGTGGTGGTGATGCATGCCAAGCACCGGCTGGCCCGCGCCAGGACCATCCAGCCGCATCAACTCGCCGAAGAGCCCTTCCTCGCGCTCAACCCGGAAGATGCGTCCCGGCGCCGCCTGGAGCGGGCCCTGGCGGACTGCAACGTCGCATTGAGCGTGCTGGTCGAAACCCCGTACGCGGCCAGCGTGTGCGAGATGGCCCTGAGCGGCATGGGCATCGGCGTCGTCAATCCGGTCACCGCGCTGGAGTACGCGCAGCGCGGCCTGGCCGTGCGCCCGCTGTCGCTGGAGGTGTCCTTCGCGGGCCTGCTGGTGCTGCCGCCGGGACAGCCGCTGTCCGGCCTGGCGGTGCGCGTGCTCCAGCTCATGCGCATCCAGCTGGCCGAAGACCAGAAGGCCCTGGCGGGCCTTCTCAAGCCTCGCGCCAGGTAGCGCCGCGCAGGCGCAAGGCATTGGTGATCACCGACACCGAGCTCAGGCTCATCGCCAGCGCCGCGATCATCGGCGACAGCAGCCAGCCCGTGAACGGGAACAGCACGCCCGCGGCCAGCGGCACGCCCAGCGCGTTGTAGAGGAAGGCGAAGCCCAGGTTCTGCTTCATGTTGGCGATGGTCTGCTCGGAGATCACGCGCGCCTGCGCGATGCCGCGCAGGTCGCCCTTGACCAGCGTCACCTGGGCGCTGTTCATCGCGACATCGGTGCCGGTGCCCATCGCCACGCCGACGTCGGCCTTGGCGAGCGCGGGGGCGTCGTTGATGCCGTCGCCGGCCATCGCGACGATGCGGCCTTCACGCTGCAGTTTGTCGACCAGCGCGAGCTTGTCGGCGGGCTTGACTTCGCCGTGCACTTCGTCGATGCCCAGCTTCGCGGCGACGGCCCGAGCCGTGGTCAGCCCGTCGCCCGTGGCCATGATGACGCGCAGGCCCGAGGCCTTGAGCGCGGCCAGCGCCTCCAGCGTGGTGGGCTTGATCGGGTCCGACACCGCGAGCAGGCCGGCCGCCTGGCCGTCCACCGCCAGGAACATGACGCTCGCGCCCTCGGCCCGCAGGGCCTCGGCTTGCGGCTTGAGCGCATCGACCCGCACGCGCAGCTGTTCCATGAGCGCCGTGTTGCCCAGCGCCAGCTTCCGGCCGGCCACGGCGCCGCTCACGCCGATGCCGCTGCTGGATTCGAAACCCTCGGGCGTGTCCAGCGCCAGCTGGCGCTCGCGCGCCGCCCGCACGATGGCGTCGGCCAGCGGGTGCTCACTGCCCTGGTCCAGGCTGGCCGCAAGGCGCAGCACCTCGTCCGCGGTGAAGCCCGGCGCAGGCACCGCGCGCTCGAACTGCGGCCGGCCTTCCGTCAGGGTGCCGGTCTTGTCGACGATGAGCGCATCGACCTTGCGGAAGTTCTCGATCGCCGCGGCATCGCGGAACAGCACGCCCTGCGTGGCCGCCTTGCCGGTGGCCACCATGATCGACATCGGCGTCGCGAGGCCGAGCGCACAGGGGCAGGCAATGATGAGCACCGCCACGGCGTTGATGAGGCCGTAGACCCAACTGGGCTGCGGCCCGAAGAAGCCCCAGGCGAAGAAGGTCAGCACCGCGATGGCGATCACCGTCATCACGAAGTAGCCGGCGACCTGGTCGGCCATCCGCTGCATCGGCGCGCGCGAGCGCTGGGCCTGCGCGACCATCTGCACGATGCTCGCGAGCACGGTCTGCGAGCCGACCTTTTCCGACTGCATGACGAGGGCGCCATTGGTGTTGAGCGTCGCGCCGATGAGCTTGTCGCCCACGCGCTTGGTCACGGGCAGCGGTTCACCGGTGAGCATCGATTCGTCGACCGCGCTGCCGCCTTCGATCACCACGCCGTCCACCGGCACCTTCTCGCCGGGGCGCACGCGCAGCTTGTCGCCGACATGCACGTGGCCGATGGGCACGTCTTCCTCGGTGCCGTCGGCGCCGATCCGGCGTGCCGTCTTGGGCGCGAGCCCCAGCAGCGACTTGATCGCCGCGGAGGTTTGCGAGCGCGCCTTGAGCTCGAGGATCTGGCCCAGCAGGGTGAGCGAAATGATCACCGCCGCCGCCTCGAAGTAGACCGACACACGCCCCATCGACACGAACGACGCGGGGAACACGCCGGGCGCCACCGTGGCCACGACGCTGTAGGCAAAGGCGGCGGCCGTGCCCAGGCCGATCAGGGTCCACATGTTCGGGCTGCGGTTCGCCACCGACTGCACCGCGCGCACAAAGAACGGCCAACCGGCCCACAGCACGATGGGCACGCTGAGCACGAGCTCGATCCAGCTTTGCGTGCCCATCTCGAACCACTGCAGGCGGTGGCCGGCCATGGCGAGCACGGTGACGACAACGCTGAGCGGCAGCGTCCAGAAGAAGCGCCGCTTGAAGTCTTTCAGCTCGGGATCTTCGCCCTCGTCGAAGGTCGGCATCTCGGGCTCCAGCGTCATGCCGCACTTGGGGCAGTTGCCGGGGTGGTCCTGCCGGACCTCCGGGTGCATGGGGCAGGTGTAGACCGTGCCTTGCGCGGCGGGCTGCGCGGGGTCCGCGGGCGCATGCCCGTGCGATGCGTGGTGATCGTGGTGGTCGTGATGACCGTGGGGGTGTCCTGCGTGCCTGGTGGACGTGTCGTTCATTCGCGTTCTCCGACAGGAAAGGGGGAAGCCCTTGAGGGGGAAGCGATCAGTGTCCAGGTTGACACGATGTGAAGGTCAAGCCCTGTCGCGCGATACCCTGGAAGAAAAAGCGCCGGCATGGCGGCCGGCGCGTGAAAGACGCGCGCGCAGGACGCTCACTTGCCGACCTTGCCGACCTTGCCCACCAGCACCGCGCCCTTCATTCCGGCGTCGTAGTGGCCCGGCTGCAGGCAGCCGAAGTCGACCTTGCCGGCCTGGGTGAACTGCCAGACGATCTCGCCGGTCTTGCCGGCGGCCAGCGTGACCATGTTCGGATCGGCGTGCTCCATCTCGGGGTTCTTCTTCATGGCCTCGTAGTGCGCCAGCAGCGCCTTCTCGGTCCCGAGCACGAGCTCATGCTTCAGGACGCCGGAGTTCTTGACGACGAAGCGCACCGTCTCGCCCTGCTTGACCTTGATGTCCGCCGGCGTGAAGCGCATCGAGTCCGTCATGTCGACCTGGACCGTGCGCGTCACCTTGGCGGCCACGCCGGGCTTGCCGACGGCAGCTTCGGCATCGTGGCCGTGGCCACCGGCATGGGTGCCCGAGGCAAAGGCGCCGGCAGCGGCCAGTGCGGCTCCTGCGGCGAAAACGGTGTTGCGGAAGGTGTGTGTCATGGTGTCCTTGGAGGTTGCCGGGATGCCGCGACTCTAGGAAGCCAAGCCAGTCCACCACCGATCACCCGGATTACAAAAAAGCAATCTGCGCGCGACCTCTGTGCGTCTGCGACATGGGCATTGCCTTATTTTGCCCGGGCAAAATACCTCAAAACGTCCCGACCGAAGGCACCCGGCCACCCGGTGTTTCCCCGGAAAAGCACGGCGCTGCCAAACGGCGGCAAGGGCGCCGCCCTTGAAAGGTCATCGAATGCCCTTATGATTAGCACTCGCTGCTGACGAGTGCTAACAGCCCTCCCATCCAGTCGACAGGTCGCCGGTTTCTCCGGCGCCCGACCACAAACAAACCCGTTTCTTACCCTTCCAGGAGATGCAATGAAACTTCGTCCTTTGGCCGATCGCGTGATCGTCAAGCGTGTTGACAGCGAAACCAAGACCGCCTCCGGCATCGTCATCCCCGA
The DNA here is from genome assembly GCF_041154445.1 of Variovorax sp. V118. Lineage (GTDB taxonomy): Bacteria > Pseudomonadota > Gammaproteobacteria > Burkholderiales > Burkholderiaceae_C > Variovorax > Variovorax boronicumulans. Next base: position 4,959,802 of record NZ_AP028663.1, read on the forward strand.
CGCAGCCGCCGAAAAGCCCGATCAGGGTGAAGTCCTGGCCGTGGGCCCGGGCAAGCGCAACGACAAGGGCGAACTGGCCGCACTGACCGTCAAGGTCGGCGACCGCGTCCTGTTCGGCAAGTACAGCGGCCAGACCGTCAAGGTCGATGGCGACGAACTGCTCGTGATGAAGGAAGACGACCTGTTCGCAGTCGTCGAGAAGTAATTCTTCTCCTCCCTTTCGATCCCATCCAAATTCAATCCATTCGGAGTTAATTCATCATGGCAGCAAAAGACGTAGTCTTCGGCGGCGAAGCCCGCGCACGCATGGTCGAGGGTGTCAACATCCTGGCCAACGCAGTCAAAGTAACCCTGGGCCCCAAGGGCCGCAACGTGGTGCTCGAGCGTTCGTTCGGCGCCCCCACCGTGACCAAGGACGGTGTGTCCGTGGCCAAGGAAATCGAACTCAAGGACAAGCTGCAGAACATGGGCGCCCAGCTCGTGAAGGAAGTGGCCTCCAAGACCAGCGACAACGCTGGTGACGGCACCACGACCGCCACGGTCCTGGCACAAGCCATCGTTCGCGAAGGTTTCAAGCTGGTGGCTGCCGGCATGAACCCGATGGACCTGAAGCGCGGCATCGACAAGGCTGTCACGGCCCTGGTCGCCGAGCTGAAGAAGGCTTCGAAGCCCACCACCACGTCGAAGGAAATCGCGCAAGTCGGCTCCATCTCGGCCAACAGCGACGAAACCATCGGCAAGCTCATCGCTGACGCGATGGACAAGGTCGGCAAGGAAGGCGTGATCACCGTGGAAGACGGCAAGTCGCTGGACAGCGAACTCGACGTCGTCGAAGGCATGCAGTTCGACCGCGGCTACCTGTCGCCCTACTTCATCAACAACCCCGAGAAGCAATCGGCGCTGCTCGACAACCCCTTCGTGCTGCTGTTCGACAAGAAGATCAGCAACATCCGTGACCTGCTGCCGGTGCTGGAGCAAGTCGCCAAGGCTGGCCGTCCGCTGCTGATCATTGCCGAAGAAGTCGAAGGCGAAGCCCTGGCGACGCTGGTCGTGAACACGATCCGCGGCATCCTGAAGGTTGTGGCTGTGAAGGCTCCTGGCTTCGGCGACCGCCGCAAGGCCATGCTGGAAGACATCGCCATCCTGACGGGCGGCAAGGTCATCGCTGAAGAAGTGGGCCTGACGCTCGAAAAGGTGACGCTGGCCGACCTGGGTCAAGCCAAGCGCATCGAAGTGGGCAAGGAAAACACGATCATCATCGACGGCGCTGGCGCTGCTGGTGACATCGAAGCCCGCGTGAAGCAAGTTCGCGTTCAGATCGAAGAAGCGACCAGCGACTACGACCGTGAAAAGCTGCAAGAGCGCGTGGCCAAGCTGGCCGGCGGCGTGGCAGTGATCAAGGTTGGCGCTGCCACCGAAGTCGAAATGAAGGAAAAGAAGGCTCGCGTCGAAGACGCCCTGCACGCCACCCGCGCTGCAGTGGAAGAAGGCGTTGTGGCTGGTGGCGGCGTGGCTCTGCTGCGTGCCAAGCAAGCCGTGGGCGAGTCGGTCAAGGGCGACAACGCTGATCAAGAAGCCGGCATCAAGCTGGTGCTGAAGGCCATCGAAGCGCCCCTGCGCGAAATCGTGAACAACGCCGGCGGCGAAGCCTCGGTGGTGGTGAACGCTGTGCTGGCCGGCAAGGGCAACTACGGCTTCAACGCTGCGAACGACACGTACGGCGACATGCTCGAGCTGGGCATCCTGGACCCGACCAAGGTCACCCGCACCGCACTGCAGAACGCCGCTTCGGTGTCCTCGCTGCTGCTGACGACCGAAGCCATGGTTGCTGACGCACCCAAGGACGAGTCCGGCGCCGGCGGCGGTGGCATGCCCGACATGGGTGGCATGGGCGGCATGGGCGGCATGGGCATGTAATTTCGCTCGCCCCCAGGCTGCGCGGCACTTCGTGTCCGCTACGCCACCCCCCTACCGGGGGCAACACCTGCGGCCCGGCAAAGCCGGTTCCGCGGTGTTTCGCGAAATAGAAAAAAGCCCCGCTTCGGCGGGGCTTTTTTCATGGGGCGATCAGATGCGCTCGCTTATCGAAACTGGTCGCGCAGCGCCATGTAGAGCACCTGAAAACGCGCATGACGCGTCTTGTGTCTATCGGCCCCTTCGGATGAAGGCTTCAGCGTCTGCTTCACCGGCGGCAGCGTGCACACCTCGGCCACCGCACCGCCATCGGCCAGCCATGCCAGGCGCGCCGCGCCGAGCGCCCCGCCCGTCTCGCTGCCTGCATAGAGCGTGAGCTCCATCTGGAAGATGTCAGCCAACAACTGCCCCCACCACACACTGCGCGCCCCCCCACCCACGAGCGCGACTTCGCGCAGCGGCATGTCGGCCGGCAGGCGCAGCGTGTCGAAGCCATCGCGCAAACCGAAGCTCACGCCCTCGACCACGGCATAGGCAATCTCCGCGGGGCCATGCGCATGCGTGAGACCGAACAGCACCCCTTGCGCGTTCGGGTTGTTGTGTGGCGAGCGCTCGCCCGACAGGTACGGCAGGAACAGCGGGCAGCGCGCCCGGTCCGCCAGCGCGACCGACGCCGCGGCTTCGAGCAACGCCGCCTCGTCCGCGAACTTGAAGGTCTTCGCCGCCCAGCTCACCGCACTGGCGGCCGAGAGCATCACCGACATCTGGTGCCAGCGCCTGGGCAGCGCGTGGCAGAAGGCGTGCATTGCCTGCGCGGGGTTCGGCAGGAAGCGGTCGGTCGAGACGAACACCACGCCCGAGGTGCCGAGCGAGACGAAGCCCTGCCCCGGCTCCACGAGCCCCATGCCGACCGCGCTGGCGGCGTTGTCGCCTGCGCCGCCGGCGATCTTCACGCCGTCGCGCAGCCCCCAGCGCGCCGCCAGCTCGGGCTTGAGCAGCGCGGAGACTTCGCTGCCTTCGACCAGCCGCGGCATGTGATCGCGCGTGAGCCCCGTGGCGGCCAGCAGTTCATCGGACCAGTCTCGCGCGCCCACGTCGAGCCACAGCGTGCCGGCCGCGTCGGACATCTCGCTGACCGCCTCGCCGCTGAGCATGAAGCGCAGCCAGTCCTTGGGCAGCAGCACGCGCGCCACGCGGGCGAAGACCTCGGGCTCGTGCTCGCGCACCCACAGCAGCTTGGGCGCGGTGAAGCCGGGCATCGCGAGGTTGCCGGCGATCTCGCCCAGGCGCGGCACGGCGCGCGTGAGCGCCTCGCACTGCGCACCGCTGCGGCCGTCGTTCCAGAGGATGGCCGGGCGCAGCACTTCGCCCGCCGCATCGAGCAGCGTGGCGCCATGCATCTGGCCCGACAGGCCGATGGCGCGCACCTGCGCCAGCGCCTCGGCATGCGTGGTGCGCAGCTCGGCCATGACCGCCTCGAGCGCCTGCCACCATTGGGCAGGCGCCTGCTCGGACCACAGCGGGTGCGGCCGGTCGACCGTGAGCGGCGCGCGTGCCACGCCGACGATGCGGTGATCGTCCGCGAGCAGCAATGCCTTGAGCTCGGACGTGCCGAGGTCGAGTCCCAGATACAAGATGGTCTCCCTGATGGCGCCTTCGGAGCGGGCGCGTTCGCCTTGAAAGAAGTCAGCCGAAGCGCGTGTCGGCCTGGCGTCTGAACTCGCTCGGCGTCATGCCCTTGATTTCGAGAAAGCGCCGGTTGAAGTTCGCCACGTTGTTGAAGCCCACCTGGTAGCAGATGTCGGTCACGTAGTGGTCGGTCTGCATCAGCAGGTGGCAGGCGCTGTTGATGCGCACGCGGTTCACGAAGTCGGTGAAGCTGTTGCCCGTCGAGCGGCGGAAGAAGCGGCTGAAGCGGCTCTCGCTCATGCCCAGCTCGGCGGCCACGTCCGACATCGAGATCGAGTCGGTCATGTTGTTGGTGATGCGGTTCACGATGTCGTTGATCTGGTCGACCTGCGCATCGCCGTCGCTGCCCTGCACGCCCTGCATCTGCACGCTCGACAGCAGCCGGTAGTCGGTGCACTGCGCCAGGTCGGCCATGAACTCGCAGAACAGGCCCAGGCGGCGCACGCCGCGCGCGGCCTTGATGGCGTCCCAGTGCGCCAGCGCCTGTTCCGACATGCCGAAGAACTCGATGCCGTGGCGCGCGCGGTCGAGCAGCGGCATCACGTCGCGCAGCTCGGGAATCTCGGCCGCCGCGCGCTCGATGGGCTCGTGGCGGAACTGGATCACGCGGTCGCGCCCGGCGGCGCCTTCTTCGGGCACATCGAGCGAGATCCAGTTGTGCGGCAGGCGCGGCCCGCACAGCACGAGATGGCCGGGCTGGAACGGGCCGATCCAGTCGCCGATGAAGGCCTTGCCCGAGGTCTCGGTGATCAGGTGCAGCTCGTAGTCTTCATGGAAGTGCCATCGCACCAGCGGGCTCGGAAAGCCGTGCGCGAGGCAGCGCACCAGGCCGGTTTCTTCCGGGGCCTCGTAGCCCAGCGACGGGGAGCGCGCGAAGTCGCGCTCCAGCTCGGGTTGGCGTTGGCGAGGGATCGCGCGTTTGCGGGTGGTCGTGGTCATGGCGGCACGGATCGATCAGGGCCGGGAAGCGACGGCCTCGTTGTCTTCCTGCGAAAGCGCCGTGCGAACGGCTTCCAGCGTCGGTGGATCGGCGCCCTCGCGGGTGCAGTTCAGGGCCGCGGCGGTGGCGGCAAAGCGCATCACGGCGCGCCAGGCGTCGTCGCCGAGCTCGGCCAGTTGCGCCGGATGCTCGACGCCGTGCGCCAGCAGCGCCACGGACAGCCCGGCGGTGAAGGTGTCGCCCGCACCGATGGTGTCGACCACCTCGACGCGCGGCGCGGCCACGGCGAGCGGCGCGCTGCCGGTGCGCCACAGCGTGGCACCGGCGCCGCCGCGCGTGACGACCACGGCGCGCGCGCCGGCCGTGAGGCATTCGGCCGCGAGCGCATCGACCGGCCGCCCGGGAGCGAGCAGCGCGGCGTCTTCGTCGCTGAGCTTGACCAGGTCGGCCATGGCGAACCATTCGCTGACGCGGGCGCGGTAGGCGGCCATGTCCGGGATCAGGCTGGGCCGCACGTTGGGGTCGAACACGATCACGCAGCGCCCCGTGTGGGCGGCCACGAGGTCGGCGATGCGCGACGACGCCGGCTCCTGCAGCAGCGAGATCGAGCCGAAGTGCAGGAAGCGGCATTCCGCGGGCAGCTGCGGCAGCGGCTCGGGCGCCCAGGTGGCGTCGGCGCTGCCGCGTGTGTAGAAGGCGTAGCGGTTGGTCTGCGGCATGCGCTCGACAAAGGCCAGCGTCGACGGCGCGTCGCTGCGCAAAATGAGCCGGGTGTCGACGCCGTTGCGTTCGAGAAAGGCCATCAGCCGCTCGCCGAACAGGTCGGTCGACAGCTGCGTGAGAAAGCCGGTCGGCTGCCCGAGCCGCGCGCAGGCCACGGCCGTGTTCAGCGGCGAGCCGCCTTCGTGGCCGAGGAACGCCAGGGCGGCGCCTTCGCCGGCGGTGAAATCGATCAGGGCCTCGCCCGTGAGTGCAATGCGCATGGTGCTTGGATTTTCTTCTTCTGTCAGGGCAAGGCGCGGGCGTCGGCCAGGAAACCCGCTTCGGCAGCCAGGGTGGCGGGATGGTCGAGCAGCTCGGCAAAGAGGCGCGGCGGAATGGTGATGGCGCCCACGCCCAACCCCAGCAGCGACAGGTAGGCCGCGCGCGAGCGGATGCTCGCCACCAGCAGCCGCGTGCGGGACGAAGGCCGTTGCGCCACCAGCGACTGCATCTGCGCGATGAGCGCCAGCCCGTCGATGCCGGCGTCTTCGAGCCGGCCGAGGTACGGCGCCGCATAGGCCGCGCCCAGCTGCGCGGCGAAGTGCGCCTGCTCGGGCGCATACACGGCGGTCCAGGTGACGGGCACGCCCTGGGCGATGAGCCGCGCGCCGGCGTCCAGGCCCTGGCGCGTGGCGGGAATCTTGATGACGAGCTGGCCGGGGTCGAACTGCGGCAGCAGGACGGCGGCGTCTTCCAGCATGCCGTCGACCTCGCTCGAATACACCTGGGCCTGCACCTGGCGCGCGCCCAAGTCGATGCAACGTTTCAGCAGACCGGGCACGTCGGCGCGCCCGACGCCGGCGCGCTGCAGCAGCGTCGGGTTGGTCGTCACGCCGTGCACCACCGGGTGCGGCAGGCAGGCCTGCAGCTCGGCCAGGTCGGCGCTGTCGAGGTACAGGTGGAAGTCGTCGTTCATGCGAAAGGAAGGTGGGGTTCAGCTCATGACATTGCCGCCGTCGACATTGAGGGTCTGCGCCGTGATGTAGCGCGCCTCGTCGCTGGCGAGAAACACCGCCGCCCCGGCAATGTCACCCGGCACGCCCATGCGCCCGAGCGGCACGGCGAGGCCGACGCGCCGCTTCTTCTCGCCCGGCGCCAGCCCTTCGGCCTTGGCGAACAGGCTGTCGACATGGTCCCACATCGGCGTGTCGACCACACCGGGGGCGATGCCGTTGACGCGGATGCCGTGCGGCGCCATGGCCAGCGCGGCGCTCTGCGTGTAGCTGATGACGGCCGCCTTGGTCGCGCAGTAGTGCGACACCAGCGCCTCGCCGCGGCGCCCGGCCTGCGAGGCCATGTTGATGACCGACGCGCCCGGCGTGCCGGCCTCGACCATGTGGCGCAGCACGGCCTGCATCACGAAGAACATGCCCTTCACGTTGACGGCGAAGAGTTTGTCGAACGAGGCTTCGTCGCTGTCGAGCAGCGGCGCGAGGTCGAACACGGCGGCGTTGTTGAACAGCGTGTGGACGGGACCGAAGGCGACCTGCGCCTCGGCCAGCATGTGCGCGATGGCCTGCGTGTCGGTCACGTCGGCCGCGATGTAGGCGAGCGCGTCGGGGTGGGCTTGCTGCAGCGCGCGCACGGCCTCGGGCGCGGCGGTCGCGCGGTCGATCACGCTGCAGCGTGCGCCCTCGGCGATGCAGGCCTCGGCTACGGCCAGGCCGATGCCGCCACCCGCGCCGGTCAGCAGCACATGGCGCTCCTGCAGGCGGCCGCTCATGAGGCTTCCTTGTCGCCGATGAAGCGCGCCACGCGCTCGCCGGCACGGCGCACCGCATCGACCAGCCGCGCATCGCCCGCGAGGCCGCCCCACAGCCCGGCATCGGCGCACAGCGCCGCCACGGGGTCGGCCGCGTCGCAGATGGCGTGAGCCACGCCCTCGTCCATGCTCTGGTCCTGGTAGGCATAGGGCAGCGCGCCCCGGTGCCAGCGCTGCAGGAACGCGAGGAACAGCGCGGGCAGCATCGCCACGCTGTCGATGCCCTGCCCGGCCGCCAGCCGCTCGCGCACGGTCGGCGCGATGAAGCCCGGGATCTTCGAGAAGCCGTCGGCCGCCACGCGCTGGTTGGTGTCGCGGATCGCGGGGTTGCCGAAGCGGTCGAGCACCACGTCGCGGTAGGCCGCGAGGTCGATCGGGCTTGGGCTCAGGCACGAAATGACGTCGTCGGTCACGTAGTCGAAGGCCATCTGGCGGATGGCCGCGTCGTGCGTGCCTTCGTGGATGAAGCCCAGCCCGGCCAGCGTGCCGGCCCAGGCGATGCAGCTGTGCGTGGCGTTGAGGATGCGGATCTTGGCCTCTTCATACGGCTGCACCGAGTCGACCAGCTCGACGCCCACGCGCCCCCAGTCGGGCCGGCCGGCGATGAAGTCGTCTTCGACCACCCACTGGATGAAGCTCTCGCCCGTGACCGCCGCGCCGTCGTCGCGGCCCGTGGCGGCGCGCACGCGCGCGCGCAACTCGGGCGGCGGACGCGGCGTGATGCGGTCGACCATCGCGTTCGGGCAGCGCGTGTTGGCATCGACCCAGGCCTGCAGCGGTGCGTCGCCGACGAGCGCGATGAACTCGAGCAGGCCTGCGCGAAAGCGGTCGCCGTTGTGGCGCAGGTTGTCGCAGTTCAGCAGCGTCACGGGGCCCGCCTCCGCGACACGCCGTGCCCGCAGGATCGCGCAGACCGCGCCGTAGATCGTCTCGCCGGCCTCACCGCGCCGTGCGCGTTCGATGTCGGCCGCGAGGTCGGCGAACGACAGGTCGAGCTTGCCCTTGGTGTCGAGGTAGTAGCCGGCCTCGGTCACGGTGAAGGAGACGATGCGCGTGGACGGCGCGGCGCCGCGCGCGATCACCGGGGCCAGCGAGGGCTCGTACGGCAGCACCTCGCGGATGGCTTCGATCTGCTCGTAGCGGTACTCGCCGGCCGGCGACACCGTCTCGAGCGTGTAGCGCCCGCCCTGGGCCTGCAACGCCGCGACCACCTCGGCCATGTCGGGCCGGATGTTGGCGCCCGACAGCGACCAGCGGGTGTCGCCCGCATCGATCAGCCGCTGCAGGTAGACGGCCTGGTGGGCGCGATGGAACGAGCCGAGGCCGAGGTGAAGCACCGTGAATTCCGAAGGCGCCGGTGGGGTGGGCACGAGGCCCGCTGCTGCGAGGGTCACGGGGAAGGTCCGTTGAAAGTAAGGGGCGTCGGATCAGGCGGCCACCGCGCGGCCTTCGCGGCTGAACAGGTGCAGCACGGACGGGTCGAGTTCGACCGCCACGTCGTCGCCGGCCTGCAGCGGCGTGCGTTCGTTCTGGCGCGCGATGAGCGGCACGCCGCCCACGTCCACGTGGATCAGCGTGTCGGCGCCCAGCGCCTCGATGAGCTCGACGCGGCCCGGCACGCCGGCGGCCGCGCCCTGCTTCGGATGCACGCGCAAGCCTTCGGGGCGCACGCCCAGGAAGCCGTCGCTCGGCAGGCGCCCGCCAGTGGCGGCGGAAAAACTCGGGATGGCGCTCGCCGCCACCATGTTCATCGACGGCATGCCGATGAACTGCGCGACGAACTGGTTGGCCGGGCGGTCGTAGAGTTCGAGCGGCGTGCCGACCTGTTCGATGAGCCCGTCTTTCAGCACCACCACGCGGTCGGCCAGCGTCATGGCCTCGACCTGATCGTGCGTGACGTAGATGGTGGTCGCGCCGAGCGCGCGGTGCAGCTTGTGGATCTCGACGCGCGTGTTGCCGCGCAGCGCCGCATCGAGGTTCGACAGCGGCTCGTCGAAGAGAAACACCTTGGGCGCACGCACGATCGCGCGGCCGATGGCCACGCGCTGGCGCTGGCCGCCCGACAGGTCTTTCGGCGTGCGGTCCAGGTACTGCGTGAGGTTCAGCGTCTTCGCCGCGTACTCGACCTTGGTCTTGATCTCGTCCTTGGCCACGCCCGCGAGCTTCAGCGCGAAGGACATGTTGTCGTACACGCTCATGTGCGGGTACAGCGCGTAGCTCTGGAACACCATCGCCAGGTCGCGCTTGCCCGACGGCGTCCAGGTGATGTCCTTGCTGTCGAGCAGCAGGTTGCCGCTGGTGATCGGCTCGAGCCCCGCGATCAGGCGCAGCAACGTCGACTTGCCGCAGCCCGAAGGCCCGACGAAGACGATGAACTCGCCCTTCTGGATTTCGAGGTCGACGCCCTTGATGATGTGGACGTCGCCAAAGCTCTTCTTGATGTTCTTGAGTTCGAGGTAGGCCATGAGATGTCTCCCTTTCTTTACTTGACGGCGCCGAAGGTCAGGCCCTGCACGAGCTGCTTCTGGCTGAACCAGCCGAACACGACGATGGGCGCGATGGCCATCAGCGACGCGGCCGACAACTTGGCCCAGAACAGGCCTTCGGGGCTGGAGTACGAGGCGATGAGCGTGGCCAGCGTGCCGGCCTTGGCAGAGGTGAGGTTGAGCGCCCAGAAGGCCTCGTTCCAGCTCAGCACCAGGCACAGCAGGCCGGTCGATGCGAGCCCGCCGACCGACAGTGGCATCACGACGTGGCGGAACTCGGTCCACAGGCTCGCGCCGTCCATGCGCGCGGCCTCGAGGATCTCGTTCGGAATGTCCTTGTAGGCGCTGTAGAGCATCCACACCATGATCGGCAGGTTCGACAGCGTGAACACGATGGTGAGCGCGGTGAGCGAGTCCAGCATGCCGGCGGTCTGCGCGAGCACGTAGATCGGCACCAGCGCACCGACGGCCGGCATCATCTTGGTGGAGAGCATCCACATGAGGATGTCGCGCGTCTTCTTCGTGCGAAAGAACGCCATCGAGTACGCGGCGGGTGCGGCGATCAAGAGGCCCAGGATGGTCGAGCCCAGGCTGGTGATGAGCGAGTTGCGCGCGTACAGCAGGTAGTCGCTGCGACGCTGCACTTCGCCGAAGTTGTCGAGCGTGGGTTCGAAGATGAACAGCGGCGGCACGTGGATCGCCTGCAGCTCCGTCTTGAAGGCCGTGAGGAACAGCCAGCCGAGCGGGAAGAACAGGAGCAGTGCCACGGCCCACGCACCGACGGTGCGCAGCAGCTGGGGAAGGAAGTTGCTGGGTTGCATGGTCGTTCCTTCTTCAGTCCAGGTTCTTGCCGATGATGCGGATCAGGAACACCGCGACGATGTTCGCCAGCACCACCGCGAACAGCGCACCCGCGGAGGCCACGCCCACGTCGAAGTTCATGAGCGACTGCTTGAAGATCATGTAGGTCATGTTCGTGCTCTCGTTGCCGGGGCCGCCATTGGTGGTGATGGCGATCTCGGCGAACACGCTGAGCAGAAAGATCATCTCGATCATGATTACCACGGCCATCGGGCGGCCGAGGTGCGGAATGGTGAGATAGAAGAAGCGCTGGAACGAACTCGCGCCGTCCATGCGCGCGGCTTCCATCTGCTCGCGGTCGAGCGACTGCAACGAGGTGATGAAGATCAGGCACGCGAAGGGCAGCCATTGCCAGGCCACCATGATGATCACGGAGAACAGCGGCACGTCGGTGAGCCAGTCGACCGGCTGCGCGCCGAAGAAGCGCCACACGTCGGCCAGGATGCCGTAGATGGGGTTCATCATCATGTGCTTCCACAGCAGCGCATTCACTGCGGGCATCACGAAGAACGGCGAGATCAGCAGCACGCGCACGATGCCGCGGCCCGGGAAGGGCTCGTTCACCAGGAGCGCGAGCAGCACGCCGAACACCACCGTGATGACGATGACGCTGCCGATGAGCAGCAGCGTGTTCCACGTGGCCGGCCAGAAGTCGGGGTCGGTGACGAAGTAGTGAAAGTTCTCGATGCCCGCGAACGTGCGTTCGCCGGGCTGCATGAGGTTGTAGTTCACGAACGAGAAGTACAACGTCATCAGCAGCGGCACGATCATCCACAGGAAGAGCGTGAGCACGGCGGGCGCCATGAGGGCGCGGGGCAGGAGTCTTTTCATGGTCTGTTCCTCTCAGGCTGCGGCCCTCTCCCCGCGGGGAGAGGGGAAGAAGCGCGGCTTACTTGTAGTAGCCCGCTTTCTTCATCTCGCGCTCCGCAGCGAGCTGCGAGGTCTTCAGCGCCTGGTCGACCGTGACCTTGCCCGACAGCGCCGCGCTCATCTGCTGGCCCACCGCCACGCCGATGGCCTGAAACTCGGGAATGGCCGCGTACTGCACGCCGACGTACGGCGACTTGGGCAGGGTGCTGTCGCTGAGGTTGGCGCTGTCGATGGCCTTCTTCTCGGCGGCGGCGAACTTGGCGACCTTCTGGAACTCGGGGTTCGCGTAGGTCGACTTGCGCGTGCCGGTGGGCACCGTGCCCCAGCCGTGCTCCTTGGCGACGAGGTTGACGTACTCCTTGGAGGTCGCCCACTTCACGAAGGTCTGCGCGGCGGCGCCCTTGGTCGAGCTGGCGGGAATGGCCAGGTTCCAGGTCCACAGCCAGTTGGCGCCCTTGGGTGTCACGGCGACGGGTGCCTGTGCGAAGGCCACCTTGTCGGCCACTTTCGACTGCTTGGGGTCGCTGATGAACGAGGCCGCGATGGTCGCGTCCACCCACATGCCGCACTTGCCTTCGTTGAAGAGCGCCAGGTTCTCGTTGAAGCTGTTGGCCGAGGCGCCCGGCGGGCCGTAGGCCTTCATCAGGTCGACGTAGAAGCCGATCGCGTCCTTCCAGGGCTTGGTGTCGATCTGCGGCTTCCACTGCATGTCGAACCACTGGCCGCCGTTGGTGTTGACCAGCGTGGTCAGGAAGGCCATGTTGTCGCCCCAGCCCGGCTTGCCGCGCAGGCACATGCCGTACAGGCCGCCCTTGGGCTCATGGATCTTGCCGGCCAGCTCCTTCACCTGCGCCCAGGTGGGCTGCTCGGGCATCTTGAAGCCGACCTTGTCGGCCAGGTCCTTGCGGTACATGAGCATCGAGCTCTCGCCGTAGAAGGGCGCGGCGTACAGCTTGCCTTCGTGCGACAGGCCAGCGCGGATGGCGGGCAGCAGGTCGTCGGCGTCGTAGGCGGCATCGGTGGCGATAGGCTGCAGCCAGCCCTTCTTCGACCAGATCGGCGCTTCGTACAGGCCGATGGTCATCACGTCGAACTGGCCGCCCTTGGTGGCGATGTCGGTGGTCACGCGCTGGCGCAGCGTGCCTTCCTCGAGCGTGACCCACTTGAGCTTGATGTCGGGGTTCGCCTTCTCGAAGAAGGGCGTGAGCTTCTGCATCTCGATCATGTGGCCGTTGTTGACGGTCGCGATCACGAGTTCGGTGGCGGCGTGGGACACAAGGCCCGTGCCGATGAGTGCGAGGGCGAGGCCCGCTTTCAGAAAGCGCTTCATGGTGTCTCCTTGGGTGAGCGACGCCTCGGTATCGTGGTCGCCGTGCCCGGATTCTGGAGAAACGCGCTTGCAGTTTTGGTATTTCGAGAGTCACCACCAGTACTCTCATGCACCAGTTGGCTAGTGAAATCCCTAGTTGATGCAATTCAGGATGGAAAACTGTCTGTCTGAAGTTCTCATGCGTGCCCGCCGCCACCCAGCAGCTGGCGCCGGAACTGCGCCGCCGCCGGCGACAGCGGGCGGTCTTCGCGGGTGATGAGGCAGATCGGCGGCACGCGCACCGGCAGCTCGACCGGCACGGTGCGCAGCACGCCCAGCCGGCCGTAATGGTTGGCCTGCGAGGCCGGCATGACGGCGGCCATGTCGGAGTTCTCCAGCAGCGCCGTGATCGCGATGGGCGATGCCGTTTCGATGATGTCCAGCCGCGCCTGGATGCCGGCCTCGCGCATCGCCGCCTCGAAGCGCCCGCGCTGCGGCGAGCCCGGCGGCTGCAGCACCCACGACCAGGTCGCCATCTCGGCGAGCGTGACCGTGGCCGCGCGCTCGAACACCGGGTGCGCCGCGCGCACCACGACCACCTGCGACTCGCCCAGCAGCGGCACGCTCGCGTACTTGGCCTCGTCGTGGCCGTCGGTGAGGCGGCCCAGCACGAGGTCGACGTCGCCCTGCTCCAGCTGCGCCTGCATCAGGTCGCTGGTCTCGACGACCACCGACACGGCGACCTGCGGATGGCGCAGGTGGTAGGCGACCAGCGCCGGCGCAAGCAGCTCTGGCACCGCGCCCGGCACGCTGCCCACGCGCAGCGCGCCGCTCAGGCCGGAACGCAGCGCGAGCATTTCCTCGCGGGCAGTGCCGAAGTCGCTGAGCACGCGGTGGGCGTAGCGGATCAGGATCTCGCCGTAGGGCGTGGGGGCCATGCCGCGCGCCAGGCGCTCGAAGAGCTGTTCGCCCAGCGACTCCTCCAGCTGCTGCAGCAGCTTGGTGGCCGCGGGCTGGCTGATGTTCATGGCCTCGGCCGCGCGGCCGAGGTGGCGGTGCGCATCGAGCCGGGCCAGCAGGAGCAGCTGGCGCGGCCTCACATGCAGCATCAGCGAGGCGTCGGTGAGGCCGGGTTTCATGCACAAAAGTATATGGAGCTTCGGCCTTTTTCGATTGGATCGCGCGACCGAAGCTCCGTAGGCTCGGGCCCACAACAAGCAGGAGACGACGCGATGACCCTCTTTCCCCTGGCCCGCGGTGCCGGCCTGGCGGCGCTCTTGGCGCTGGCCGCCTGCCTGAACGCGGGTGCACAGCCGGCCTACCCCGACAAGCCGCTGCGCATCCTGGTCGGCGCCTCGCCCGGCGGCGGCACCGACATCCTCGCGCGCGTGCTGGCCGACAAGTTCGCACCCGTGCTCAAGCAGCCCGTGACAGTGGAGAACCGCCCCGGCGCATCGAACACCATCGCCGGCGAACTCACGGCGCGCGCGCCGGCCGACGGCGCCACGCTGCTGCTGGCCACCAACACGGCGCAGGCCGTGGCGCCGCACATCCTCAAGCTCAAGTACGACCCGCTGAAAGACCTGCAACCCATCGGCCTCGTGGCCGTGATGCCCAACGTGCTGGTGGTGTCGGCCAGCTCGCCCTACAAGTCGGTGAAGGACCTTCTGGCCGCGATGGCCGCGAAGCCCGGCGGCTTCAAGTACGCGTCGTCGGGCATCGGCAGCACGCAGCACGTGGGCGGCGAAGCCTTCAACCTGGCCACGGGCATGACCTCGATCCACGTGCCCTACAAGGGCAGCTCGCAGGCGCACATCGACATCATCTCGGGCGAGGTCGAGATGATGTTCGACAGCACCTCCTCGGCCATGGGCCAGATCCGCGCCGGCAAGTTCCGCGCGCTGGCCGTGAGCGCGCCGCAGCGCTCGCCCGAGCTGCCCGACGTGCCGACGCTGGCCGAGCAGGGCGTCAAGGGCGCCGACGTGTCCACCTGGTACGGCCTGTACGTGACGGCCGGCACGCCGCGCCCGGCGGTCGAGCGGCTGAGCGCCGAACTCACGCGCACGATGGGCCTGGCGGACGTGCAGTCGCGCATCAAGGCCCTGGGCGGCGAGCCCGGCACGCTGACCGGCGAACCCTTCGCGGCGATGAATCGGCAGGAGTTCGACCACTACGGCCGGCTCGTGCGCGACGCGCGCATCAAGGCCGAGTGAGGCCGCCCTTCCTCCTTCTTCTTTCCTCAGACATCCGACCATGCCCACCCCCTCCTCCTCCCCGCGCGTGACCTCCGCCAAACCCCGCATCGCCGTGCTGCTGGGCGACCCCAGCGGCGTCGGCCCCGAGATGGCCGTGAAGCTGCTCGCGCGCCAGCGCAACCTCGACGCCGCGCGCGTGCTGCTGATCGCCGACCCCGTCGTGCTGGCCGCGGGCGAGCGCGTGGCGGGCGCGAAGCTGGCCCCGCTGCAGGTGAACACCCTCGACAGCCTGCGCTTCGAGGACGGCCGCCCGAGCCTCCTCGTGCGCGACTGGATGGCGGGCGAGGAACCGGTGCTCGGCGAGTCGAACGAGCGCTCGGGCCGGGCCTCGTTCGAAGCACTGGAGCTGGCCACGCAGGCCGTGCGAAACGGCCAGACCGACGCGATCCTCTTCGCGCCGCTCAACAAGCATTCGCTGCGCCTGGGCGGCCTCGTGCATGAGGACGAACTGCGCTACATGCAGGAGCGCTTCGCCGTCACGGGCTTCGTCTGCGAGTTCAACCTCACCGGCTCGCTGTGGACCTCGCGCGTGACCTCGCACATTCCGCTGAAGGACGTGGCCCGGCACATCACGGTAGAGGGCGTGCGCGACGCCGTGAAGATCATCGCGTCGGCACTGCGCCGCGCCGGCGTGACACACCCGCGCATCGCCGTGACCGGCCTCAATCCGCACGCGGGCGACGGCGGCTCGATCGGCATGGAAGAGATCGAGATCATCGCGCCCGCCATCGAACAGCTGCGCGCCGAAGGCCACGACGCGCGCGGCCCCTTCTCGCCCGATACCGTGTTCATCGGCGCGCGGCGCGGCGACGTGGACGCGGTGGTGTCGATGTACCACGACCAGGGCCAGATCGCGATGAAGCTCATGGGCTTCGAGCAGGGCGTGACCTTGCATGGCGGCCTGCCCGTTCCCGTGGCCACCTCGGCCAGCGGCAGCGCCTTCGACATCGCCGGCCAGGGCGTGGCGCAGATCGAAGGGCTGCAGCAGGCTTTCGACCTGTGCGTGCGGATGGCAAGCGGTGCGCCTGCTGCACCTGCGTCCATCGAGGCGGCGGTGGCCTGAGCCACCTGGCGCCCCAAAGAAAAAGGGCCGCGTGTGCGGCCCTTCGAAGGAAAAAAGCTCAGGCGCTCGGCGGTTCGCCGTAGGCGTTGCTCTCCGGCTGCGACGGCTGAACGAAGAAGTAGATCAGCACCAGATTGATCAGCGGGATGATCGACAGCAGCAAGAACCAGCCGCTCTTGCCGATGTCGTGCAGGCGGCGCACGCCCACCGCGAGGGCGGGCAGAAGCAGGGCCAGCGCTGCAATGAAGTACACGTACTCATGGATCAGGCCCGTCACGACGAGCACGCCGAACTGGGCCAGAAAAAACCACCAGAACTCGGAACGCGACGCACGACCCGTGAAATCGGTGTACTTGGCGATGCACGTCTTGACCGCTGTTTGAAAGTCCATTGACTCGCTCCTCTTGATGAATCCCAGGGAAATTTCCCCGGGGCCATCATATCGGCGCACTGTGCAACGACAAACTCGGCCAAACCGGCCACCACACTGCAAACCAATGGCCTAAAGGCCTAGTGGATAGAGCCTTTGGCCAAGGCTCGCAAGCCTTGCGGTGACGTGTGCCGTCAGGCGCTCAGCCGCTTTAGCAGGCCGGCCGTCGAGGCATCAAGCCCCGAGACATCGCCCGAAGCCAGGCGCGGCTCGATGTCGCGCGCCAGCACCTTGCCGAGCTCCACGCCCCACTGGTCGAAGCTGTTGATGCCCCACAGCGCGCCGCTGGTGAACACGCGGTGCTCGTACATCGCGAGGAAGGCGCCCAGCGCTTCGGGCGTGAGCTTCTCGAACACGAAGAAGGTGCTCGGCCGGTTGCCCGGGAAGTTCTTGTGGCCGCCCTCGTCGAGCTTGCCGACCATCAGCGCCTGCGCCTGTGCGAGCGCGTTGGCCAGCAGCTTGGGGTGGTGGCCGTCGAGGTCGTGCGAGGCGTCGCGCACCGCCATGAACTCGAGCGGGATCACGTCGGTGCCCTGGTGCAGCATCTGGAAGTAGGCGTGCTGCCCGTTGGTGCCGGGCTCGCCCCAGAGCACGGGCGAGGTGCCGAAGGCCAGCGGCGCGCCGCTCGCGTCGACCTGCTTGCCGTTGCTCTCCATCTCGAGCTGCTGCAGGTAGGCCGGCACGCGCTTCAAGGCGCTGTGGTACGGCGCGATGCTGCGGCTCGTGAAGCGGTGGAAGTTGCGGTACCAGACATCGAGCAGGCCCAGCCGCACGGGCAGGTTCTGCTCGAGCGGCGCGCTGCGGAAGTGCTCGTCCATCGCATGCGCGCCCGCCAGCAGCCGGCGAAAGCCGTCGGCGCCGATGGCCAGCGCGATCGGCAGGCCGATGGCCGACCACAGCGAATAGCGGCCGCCCACCCAGTCCCAGAAGCCGAAGGTGGTGTCGATGCCGAACTGCTTCGCGGCCTCGACGTTGGTGGTGAGCGCGGCGAAATGGCCGGCGATGTCGGTGCCACCCGACTGTTCGTACCAGCGCTTGGCCGAGAGCGCGTTGGTCATCGTCTCGGCCGTGGTGAAGGTCTTGGAGGCGACCAGGAACAGCGTGTGCTCGGGCGCCAGCCCCTTGAGCACGCCCGCCAGCTCGTGGCCGTCGACGTTCGAGACGAAGTGAAAGCGCTTGCCCGGCGCCACGAACTCCGCGAGCGCCAGCACGGCCATCTGCGGGCCGAGGTCGGAGCCGCCGATGCCGATGTTGACCACGTCGGTGATCGTGTGGTCGCTGCGCACCTTCTCGGCGTAGGCCAGCATGGCGTCGAGCGTGGCATGCACCTCGCGCAGTTCGTGGGCCGTCTGGCGGCCGGTGGCCGCGTCGGCCGGCGCGCGCAGCAGCGTGTGCAGCACGGCGCGGTCTTCGGTGTTGTTGATGTGCGCACCCGCGAACATGGCGTCGCGGTGGGCCTCGAGGCCGCATTCGCGCGCCAGCGCAAACAGCAGCGCCTCGGTGCGCGCGTCGATCAGGTTTTTCGACAGGTCGGCGAAGACGTGCGGCGCCTCCTGGCTGAAGCGCGCGAAGCGCCCGGCGTCGTCCACGAAGGCATGGCGAAGGTCGAACTGGCGACCGGCCGTGTCGAAGCTGGACTGCAGTTGCGCCCAGGCCGGCGCGCGGTCACAGCGCAGGGTCATGGTCATGTTTACTTGCCGCTTTCCTGCATGAGCTTTTCGAGCTTCACGGCGTCGGCCGCGAAGGCGCGGATGCCCTCGGCGAGCTTCTCGGTGGCCATGGCGTCTTCGTTGAGCGCGAAGCGGAAGCCGGCCTCGTCGTAACTCACCTTCTCTGCGTTGCCGCTCGCGGCAGCCTTGGCGTCGAGCGCGTGCGTGAGCGGCTCGTTGCTCGCGGCCAGCTCGGCCAGCAGCTCGGGGCTGATGGTCAGCAGGTCGCAACCGGCGAGCGCCTGGATCTGCCCCACGTTGCGGAAGCTCGCGCCCATGACCTCGGTCTTGATGCCCTGCTGCTTGTAGTAGTTGAAGATTTCGCGCACCGACTTCACGCCGGGGTCGTTGGCGCCCGCGCTGGCGGCTTCGTCCCACTTCGCACCGGCCGACTTCTTGTACCAGTCGTAGATGCGGCCCACGAAGGGCGAGATGAGCTGCACGCCGGCCGCGCCGCAGGCCACGGCCTGCGCGAACGAGAACAGCAGCGTGAGGTTGGTGCGGATGCCCTTCTGCTCGAGCAGGCGCGCGGCCTCGATGCCTTCCCAGGTGGAGGCGACCTTGATCAGCAGGCGCTTCTCGGTGTCGATGCCTTCGGCCTTGTACAGCGCCACGATGCGCTCGCCGCGGGCCACGGTGGCGGCGGTGTCGAACGACAGGCGTGCGTCGACTTCGGTGGACACGCGGCCCGGGATGATGGAGAGGATTTCGGTGCCGAAGCGCACCAGCAGGCGGTCGATGACCTCGTCGAGCGGCTTGCCGGCATGGGCCTTCACGGTTTCATCGAGCAGCGGCCGGTACTCGGCCTTCTGCACGGCCTTGAGGATCAACGACGGGTTGGTGGTCGCGTCCTGCGGCTTGGAAATGCTGAGTTGCTTGAAGTCACCGGTGTCGGCAACCACGGTGGTCCACTGGCGGAGTGCATCGAGTTGGTTCATGAAATCAATTATCCGGGGAGGGGTGTGACAAGTCCTGCACGCAGTTGCGCGGCGGTCGATGTTTTCATGCGAACCGTAGCACGGGTTTTCGCGAAGCTCCATCGGCCTGCAGCGCGAAGGGTTGTCGGCCGCCCTGCCCTACAGGGGCTGTGGTCCCCGGCTGACGGCAGCCGGCCGCGGCCGGGGGCACCCTGAACGGGATGCGGCATCCACGCCGAACGACTTTCTCCAGGAGCTCCGATGACCCCTCGTCCCTCCGCCACCGGCCGCCCCTTCGACGACCGCCGCACCAGCCACGCGATCGGCACCATGGCCACCGCCTTCGTCGTGGGCGGCGTGGCCACCTGGTACGCGCTGGGCGCCGCACGCACGGCCCGTGCCCGGCCCGCCGGCCCGGCCGACGGCGCCCCGCTGATGCGCGCGCCGCTGCAGGTGGTCGCGCCGGTCGACCTGCACCGCTACGCCGGCGTCTGGCACGAACAGGCGCGGCTGCCCAACCGGTTCCAGAAACAGTGCGCCGGCCCGGTGAGCGCCGAGTACACGCCGCAGCCCGACGGCACCGTGCAGGTGCGCAACCGCTGCGTGCGCGACGACGGCAACTTCGACGAGGCGATCGGCAGCGCGCGCGTGGTGCCCGTGGCCGGCCAGCCCGGCGCGGGGCGGCTGCAGGTGCGCTTCGCCCCCGCCTGGATGGGGTGGCTGCCGCTGGTGTGGGGCGACTACTGGATCTTGAAGCTCGACCGCGACTACCAGGTGGCGCTGGTCGGCACGCCCGACCGTGAGTACCTTTGGGTGCTGTCGCGCGCGCCGCGCCTGGAGGACGACGCGCTGCAGGCCGAGCTGGACTACGCCCGCAGCCTGGGGTTCGACACCGACAGGGTGGTGCTCACCGGCAGGTAGCGCTGCAGTTGCGCCGGCAGCTTGTCGGGCGCGGTGCAATGGATGGCGTGCCAGCCGAAGGCGCGGGCCATCTCGACATTGGCGGCCGAGTCGTCGATGAACACCGTCTGCTCGGGGTCGAGGCCGTGACGCATGGCCAGCAGCTCGTAGATCTCGCGCTCGGGCTTGAGGAACTTCACGTCGCCCGAGAACACGCCGCCGTCGAAGCGCCGCATGAAGGCGTGCCGGCGCTCGAGGGCGCGGGCAAAGGGCACGGGCATGTTCGACAGGTAGTACAGCCGCAGCGGCTCGCCGGCGTCGCGCTGCACGAGCAGCTCTTCGAGCATCGCGACCGTGACGTCGATCGGCGCCAGCCGCTCCCCGAGCCCGTCGAGCATGGCGTGCAGCGACTCGGCAGGCAGCGCCAGCCGCGCCGACATGCGGGCGATGGCATCGTCGAGCGTGCGGGTGCCGCAGTCGAAGCCGGTCCAGTCGTCATGATGGAAAAGGGCCCGGCCCAGGGCCGCGGCAGCGGCGTCAGTGGGGGCGTGTGAGGGGAGATGGGCCTGGACCAGCCGTGCAGGCTCCCAGGCGAACAGCACGGCGCCAAGATCGAAAACCACGTTCATGACGCCATTGTTTCATGCGCCGGGCACCACGCTCACGCCATGGGTTCCGAGCGACAGGGTGGTCTGCGTGCCGGCCGCCAGCGGGCGCGACAGGTCGGTCGAGACCACGAAGACCGGCCCCAGCGGGGTGTCGAAGCCGTACTCGTAGAAGCTGCCCAGGTACGCCGACTTGCGCAGCGTGGCGGGCAGGCCGTCGAGCGCGCCGATGTCCCAGGCCTCGGGCCGCACCGCCACCTTCACCGTGCCGGGCGCCACCGCGTAGCGCGGCTGCAGCCGCAGCGGGCCGAGCGTGACGCTGCCGTCGGCCTGCGCCACGGCCGGGAACACCATCGCCTCGCCCATGAAGCCGGCGACGAACTCGCTCTCGGGCCGGCCGTACAGCTGCTCGGGCGTGCCGCGCTGGGCGATCACGCCGTGGTCCATGACGATGATCTGGTCGCTCACGGCCAGGGCCTCGCTCTGGTCGTGCGTCACGTAGGCCACGGTGAGCTTCAGGCGCTGCTGCAGCGAGCGGATTTCCTCGCGCATCTCGCGCCGCAGGCGGGCGTCGAGGTTGGACAGCGGCTCGTCGAACAGCAGCACCGCCGGCTCGAGCACCAGCGCGCGTGCCAGGGCCACGCGCTGCTGCTGGCCGCCCGAGAGCTCGCTGGGCAGGCGCTCGTCGAAACCGACCAGGCCCACGCCCCTGAGCGCCTCGCGTGCGCGCGCCGTGGCCTCGTCCTTCTTCACGCCGCTCATGCGCAGGCCGTAGCCCACGTTCTCGATCACGTTCATGTGCGGGAACAGCGCGTAGCTCTGGAACATCATGCTCACGTTGCGCTCGCCCGGGCCGAGCGTGGTGACGTCGCGCCCGCCCATGAAGATCGAGCCCGAGGTCGGCGATTCGAGCCCCGCGATCATGCGCAGCGTGGTCGTCTTGCCGCAGCCCGAGGGGCCGAGGATGGTGGTGAGCGTGCCCACGGGCACCTCGAAGCTGATGCCCTTGACGGCCATCGGGCCGTTCTTGTCCGTGCCGTAGCGCTTGGTGACGTTGCGGAATTCGATACCGTTCATACGGAGAGGCTTTCCATTTTGTGATGCCCTTGGTGATTGGGCGTGGCCCCGCGTCTTCCCAACTTGCGCTCTCCGACCACGAACTGCACCAGCGCAATGGCCAGCGACATCAGCACCATGAGCACCGTGCAGTAGGCGAGCGCGATGCCGTAGTCGCCGTTGCCGACGCGGCCGATGATGTAGGTGGTGGCCAGTTCGTTCTCGGCCGTGACCAGGAAGATCACGGCGCTCACCGTCGTCATGGCGCGCACGAAGCTGTAGACCAGCGCAGCCACCAGCGCCGGCTTGAGCAGCGGCAGCACCACCTTGAACAGCGTCTGCGACGTGGACGCGCGCAGCATCAACGAGGCTTCGTCGAGCGAGCGGTCGAGCTGCTTGAAGGCCGCCGTGCCGGCCCGCACGCCCACCGGAAGATTGCGGAACATGAAGCACAGCACGATGATGAGCCCCGTGCCCGTGAGCTCGAACGGCGGCACGTTGAAGGCCAGGATGTAGCTCACGCCGAGCACCGTGCCCGGGATCGCAAAGGCCAGCAGCGCGCCGAATTCGAAGGCGCCCTGCCCCTTGAACTCGTTGCGCGCCAGCAGCCAGGCGATCAGCAGGCCCAGCGCCGCGGTGATCGGCGCCGAGATGCCGGCCAGCTTCAGCGTGGTGATCAGCGAGTTCCACGCCGTGCCGGCCCACACCAGCCCGAACTGGCCCCACTCCAGCGCGAAGGCGCTCTTGAAGTGGTTGAGCGTGAAGCTGTAGTCGCGCCCCCAGGTCTGCACGAAACCGCCCGCGAAGGCGAACAGGTAGACCACGGCGGTGAAGGCGATCCACGGCAGCGCGATGCACTGGATGGTGCGGCGCACGCCGTCGGGCAGCGCCATCGCGATGCCGGCGTCGCCCTTGCCACTCACGGTCGTGTAGTTCTGCTTGCCGAGCAGCCCGCGCTGCAGCGCGAACACGCCGAGCGCGAACAGCGTCAGCACCCAGGCCAGCGACGCGGCGCGGCCCTGGTCGTACTGCGCGCCGACGATGGCAAAGAAGATGTCGGTCGACAGCACCGAGAACTGGCCGCCCACCACCACCGGGTTGCCGAAGTCGGCAATGCTCTCGATGAAGCCGACCAGGAAGGCATTGGCCAGCCCGGGCTTGAGCAGCGGCAGCGTCACGGTGAAAAACGCGCGGCGCCGGTCGGCGCGCAGCATCTGCGCGGCCTCTTCCAGGCTCGGCGCGATGCCCTGCACCACGCCGCGCATGATCATGAAGGCGATGGGCGTGAAAGCGAACAGCTGCGCCACCAGCACGCCCGGCATGCCGTAGAACCAGCGCGTGGGCTCGATGCCGAACACGTTTTCGAGCACCTGGTTGACGATGCCGGCACGGCCGAACAGCAGGATCAGGCCGAGGCCGACCACGAACGGCGGCGTGATGATCGGCAGCAGCGCCAGCACCCGCAATGCGCCCTGCCCGCGCCGGCTGCCCCGCTCGGCCATCAGCGCCATCAGCGTGCCCAGGAAGGTGGTGCCGGCCGCGGTGAGCAGCGCCAGCACCAGCGTGTTCCACGCCACGCCGCAGCGCACGCCGCCCGCCAGGCAACCCAGGCCCCAGATGCGCTCGGTGAACACGCGCGCCGCGAAGGCCGTGATCGACCACTGCCCGTCTTCGTTGAAGAAGGCGCCCGACAGCGCCCGGCTCACCGGGTAGGCGATGAACAGCGCCATCAGCACGCCGCAGCCGACCACCGAGGCAGACACGAACAGGTCGCCCTTGAACAGGCCGAGCCGCGCCATGCCGAAGGCCGCCAGCAGCACCAGCGCCGTGAGCGCCACGAAGCCGCCCGCGCCGATGCCGAACTGATTGACGGCCAGTTCGCCGAACTGGGTGTTGAGCGCCGCGACGCTCCAGCCGCGCGCGCCGATGGTGAAGCCCGCCACGGCCAGGCCGATGGCGCCGATCGCGCCGCCCGCCAGCAGCCAGCGCCCCTGCGCCTTGCCGGCCGGCAAGGCCGCGCCGACGGCGCACAGCAGCAGCCCGGCCAGCCCGATGAAGAGCCAGCTGCGGCCCTGCGTGGCCGCCTGCATCAGGCCGTTGGCGCCTTCCGCCTGCCCGAAGACCTGCGGAACGGCTTCGTACCAGGTCGCATCCTGGATCGCATACCAGGGCAGCACGAGATAAGCCGCCAGGCCCAGCGCGACCCAGGCCCAGATCCATCGCCGCGCGCGCCGGGCGGCGGCCAGGGACGCCGGGTTGGCCGGCGCGCCTTCGTTGGAACGCGCCTGCACTTAGCGCGGCAGCGAGTTGACGTCTTTTTCCCAGCGCGCGATCAGGCGGCGGCGCTCGGCGCTGGCGCCGTACTTGGCGTAGTCGTAGTTGATGAACTTGATCTTCTTGAAATCAGGAATGCGCGGGTCGAGCTTGGCGCTCGCGTTGCTCGGCAGCTGGAACTGCTTGTTGGCGGCGCCCAGTTCCTGCGCGGCGGGCGTGAGCGCCCATTCGTAGAACTTCTTGGCCGCATCGAGGTTGCGCGCGCCCTTGATGACGCTCATGGAGCCGATCTCGGCGCCCGTGCCGTCGCTGGGCGTGATGGTTTCGACCGGGAAGCCCTGCATCTTCTCGCCCGGGCCGTCGTGCACGAAGCTGATGGAGATCGCGGTTTCACCGCGCGCCACCGCCTTGATCGGGCCGGTGCCCGAGCGGGTGTACTGGCCCACGTTCTTGTGCAGCGCCTTGAGGTAGTCGAAGGCCTTGTCCTCGCCCATGAGCTGCACCAGCGTGGCGATCATGGTGTAGGCCGTGCCGCTCGACGCGGGGTTGGCCACCTGGATGTCGCCCTTGTACTCGGGCTTGAGCAGGTCGGCCCAGGTCTTGGGCACGGGCAGCTTCTTCTTGGCGAGCAGCTCGGGGTTGTAGCCGAAGCCCAGCGGGCCCGAGTAGATGCCCACGGTCTTGTAGCCCGACTGCTTGGCCTGCTGCTGCGCCCAGGGATGCAGCTGCGTGAGCGTGGGCGACTTGTATTCGAGCGTGAGCCCCTGCTCGGCCGCCTGCAGGTGCGGGTCGCCCGTGCCGCCGAACCAGACGTCGGTCTTGGGGTTGTCCTTCTCGGCGATGAGCTGGGCCAGCGCCTCGCCCGAGCCCTTGAGCGCCATGTTGATGCGCACGCCCGTGGTGCGGGCGTAGACGGTGGAAATCACGTTGCACCACTCGGCCTGCACCGAGCAGATGACGTTGACGGTCTGCGCCGACGCGGCGGCCGACAGACCCAGCAGCGCGGCTGCCGTGAAAAGCTTCTTCATTGGTATTCCCCTGCCTCGGCAATAAAAAAAGGCCTCGCGGCCATGGGACAGCGTAGCTTTAGTACAGGTGTGCCGAATCGGTACAAGTACCATCGCGACTGGCACGTTGCCTGCTCGGCATTCAGACAAAGGAAAGTTTTCTCATGAGCTTCGATCTCGTTCTGTTCGGCGGTACTGGCGACCTTGCGTGGCGCAAGCTGATGCCCGCGCTGTTCCAGGCCTTCAGGCACGGCAGCCTGCCGCAGGACGGGCGCATCGTCGGCGTGGCGCGCGACGACCTGTCGGACGACCAGTACCGCGAGCTGATCCAGTCGCGCTTCAGCGCCGTCGAAGGCGCCAAGCGCCCCTCCCCCGAGGAGTTCAAGAAGTTCGCCTCCATGCTGCACTACCTGCGCATGGACCTGTCCAAGCCCGCCGACTACGCCAGCCTGGCCGACCTGCTCAAGCAGCGCGACGCCAAGACGGTCGTGATGTACGTGGCCACGGCGCCCGCGCTCTTCACGCAGGTGGTCGAGCAGATCGCCGCCGCCGGGCTCAACGGCCCGCGCACCCGCGTCGTGCTCGAGAAGCCGCTGGGCCACGACCTGGCCTCCAACCGCGCCATCAACGCCGCGGTGGGCAAGGTGCTCGAAGAGAAGCAGGTCTTTCGCATCGACCACTACCTGGGCAAGCCCTCGGTGCAGAACCTGTTCGCGATGCGCTTCGGCAATGCCCTGTTCGAGCCCATCTGGCGCCGCGAGCACATCGCCAACATCCAGATCACCATGGCCGAGGACCTGGGCGTGGAAAAGCGCGGCGCCTTCTACGACCAGACCGGCGCGCTGCGCGACATGGTGCAAAACCACGCGCTGCAGCTGCTGTGCGCCGTGGCCATGGAACCGCCCATCAACGCGCACGCCGACGCCATCCGCGACGAGAAGCTCAAGGTGCTGCGCGCGCTCAAGCCCTGGACGCCCGAGAGCCTGGGCCTGCACGCGGTGCGCGGCCAGTACACGGCCGGCACGGCCTACGGCGAGCGGGTGCAGGGCTACCGCGACGAGCCGGGCGTGAACCCCGACAGCCGCACCGAGACCTTCGTGGCGCTGCGCACCGAAATCGCCAACTGGCGCTGGGCCGGCGTGCCCTTCTACATCCGCACCGGCAAGCGGCTGGCCTCGCGCGACGCGCGCATCGAGGTCAACTTCCGCCCCACGCCGCACGCCATCTATCGCGCGCCGGCGGGCAACGTGAACAAGCTGGTGATCAACCTGCAGCCCAAGGATGGCCTGGAGCTGCACATGCTCGCGCAGGCGCAGGACAACCGCCAACGCGGAGGCAACGGCCACGCCAGCGCCGCCCAACTGGCGCCGGTGCAGCTCGACCTGGACTTCGACAAGCGCTTCGGCGCCGAGCGCGTGGGCGCCTACGAGCGCCTGCTGCTGGACGTGATCGACGGGCGCCTCAACCTGTTCGTGCGCAGCGACGAGCAGGAAGAAGCCTGGCGCTGGGTCGAGCCGCTCATCGATTCGTGGGAGTCCGACGGCGGCCCGCGCCCCTATGCGGCCGGCACCTGGGGCCCCAGCGCCTCGAGCGCCATGATCGCCCGCGACGGCTTCGCCTGGGGCGAGGAGCAGTAAAGCCGTCGCTGAATGCGCCGCGCCTTCAGCCGAACTGAAGGCAGCGCATGCTGAGCGTGCCCGACTGGAAGCCTTCGTAGACCGTCTTCGCACGCTCGCCCGGCGCCGCAGCGCCCAGGGCATACAGGAAGGGAAAGTAGTGGTCCGGCGTGGCCACGGCGGTCGACGCCCCTTCGAGCTTCTCGTAGCCGATCAGCGCGCGGTCGTCCCGGCCGGCCAGCGCGGCCTTCACCGCCTCGTCGAAGGACTGCGCCCACGGGCGACTCGCCTTCGGGCCGTCGGGCGTGCCGCGGTCGGTGGCGCGCAGGTTGTGCACCACGTTGCCGCTGCCCATCACGAGCACGCCCTGGTCGCGCAAGGCCGCCAGGTCGCGCCCCACCGCATGGTGGAACGCCGCCGGCTTGTCGTAGTCGATGCTGAGCTGGAAGACCGGCACGTCGGCCTTCGGGTACAGGTGCTTCAGCACGGTCCAGGTGCCGTGGTCCAACCCCCATTGCTCGGTGGCGATCACCGGCGCCTGCTTGACGGCGCCGATCGTTTCGCGCGCGAGTGCAGGGTGGCCCGGTGCGGGGTACTCGATGTCGAACAGCGCCTGCGGAAAGCCACCGAAGTCGTGGATCGTCTTGGGCCGCGTCTGCACCGTGACCCCGGTCGCGCCCTGGCTGAGCCAGTGCGCCGACACGCTGAGGATCGCCGTGGGGCGCGGCAGCTCGCGGCCCCAGGCGGCGAGGCGGCGCGTGAAGGCGTTGTCCGCCAGCGCGTTCATCGGCGACCCGTGGCCGATGAAGATGACGGGCATGCGGCGCGCCGGTGCTGCACCAGCCGCGTGCGCGATCTCGGTCATCGACGCGAGCGCGGCGGTCGCGCCCAGCGCCGAGCCCATGAGAAAGCCGCGGCGGCCGAGCAGGCGGGTCATCGGGGTGGAGGTCATCGTGTCAGGGGGTGTGGATTCGGGGCCAACCCGGGACTGTGCAACAGAGTGAGGGCTGGGAAAGTGCGTTTACGCACACCGTCCGGCGCAAGGTCCATGCTTCACGGCACGAATGCACGCAGGCGCTCGCCCAGCGGCGCCAGGAAATCGCGCAGCAAGGGCTCGCGCATCAGCGTGTCGAGGTAGCCTGGCGCCAGTCGCCCGTTCTCCGCATACACCGCCAGCACGCGCAGGCTCTCGCCGCGCAGCACGGTGGTCGCGTGGACGTCGCCCTGCCGCTCGCAGGCGCTCGCCATGTCGCGCAGCAGCGCCGTGGCATCGTCGGCGTCGGGCGCCCATTGCTGGCCGTAGAGCCGGGCCAGCCGCTGCGCCTCGGCGGACGGCACGTCGGGGAAGACCAGGGGCAGCAGACGCTCTCGCACACGGGTCAGCGCCGTCACATCGGTTTCCGTGAGGCCCGCGGCATGGCGGCGCGTCAGGTGGCTCAGGTTCATGCCGAGGTTGGCGAGCCGCACACCGCCGCGCACCAGTTCCAGCAGCAGGCCGAGCCATGCGAACCGGCCGAGCGTGGCGTCGAAGCCGAGCCCGCGTTGCTGGATGCGCGGCAGCGACAGCATCAGGCCGCCCATCAGCAGCGGTTGTTCGTGCGGCAGATGCGCCAGCAACGCGGCCAGGATCTGGTCGTGCATCTCCGGCAGGCGCTGCATCGGTGGTTCCGCGTCGCCATCGCGGGCGAACCAGGCACCGACCGCGCCGATCTCCGGCGACGCGCGCAGGAACGCGGACTGCACCTGCAGGCGCTCGGGCGCACAGCGCACGGTCGGTGCCCACAGCGCCAGCGCGTCGCCGCGCGCCTGCATCAACCCCCATTGCGCGGCCGCCGCCCAGCCCATCGGGACGGGTGCCTGCAACAGCAGCAGCCCGGCCAGCCGCGGGTCGGCGGTCATCCGCGCGCGAACCACGTCGACGGTGGCATCGGTGGAGCCGTCGTCCACCACGATGATCTGGTGCGGTGCAAGGCTCTGCTCGGCGATCGATGCCAAAGCCTCCGCGACGTTCGCCTCGTCGTCTCGCGTCACCATCAGGACGGACACCTGCGAGGCAGGCTCATCCATGCGCCGTTCCCGCTGCCCCACCCATCGCTGCCGAGCCGCCGCAAGGTAGCGCTGCATCGCACCCGCCAGCACCTCATGCTGCGGCGGCAAGGATTGCAGCGCCCGCGGCCCGGCGATTTCCAGCGCACGCCGCCGCGGCGCATCGGCCACCAGCGCGCGCACGCGGTCGACCAGTTCGTCCTTCGTGCACCCTTCGACCGCGTCGCGCAGCACCTGCGGAATTTCGGAATGGGGATACAGCTCCGACACCACGGCCTTGCGATGCCGCAGCAGGATCGACAGGCGCGGCAGCTCGACGGTGCTGGAGTGGTCGGCCTTGCGCATGTTCAGTCCGACCTTGGCGCGCGGCAGCAAGGCGTCGCGCTGCGCCGGCGTCCAGGCGGTGCCGAAGGGGTAGGCCACCCGCAGTCCGGCGGCAGTCAATGCCTCCAGCACCTGCAGCCGCCGGGGCGTCGTCTCGCCGAAGAAGATGACGTCGATGTCCTGCTGCCCGTCGTCCAGCACTTCAGACGCCGGCAGCAGCGGCGTGGCCATCGGCTCGAAGCCCGGCCCCACGTAATCCGACCGATGGATGCCCAGCGCCGGGTGGTGCACCATGTTCTCGAGGCTGTACTCCCACACGTGGGCGCGCTGCAGCAGCCGTTGGTAGCCGGGCATTTCCGCGAGCAACGCAGGCAGGGCCGGCTCGAAGTTGACGACGATCGCGTTCGGCGGCAGCTCGTCGTCCGAGGGCAGGCTCAGGCCCATCGCGAAGAAGAAGAGGTTGATGTCGTCGTTGTCGACACCCGGGCCCGGGGCGATGCTTGTGGTATAGCCGAGGCGTTCGCAGGCCAGGCGAAAGCCCTCCATCACCTCCCGCACGTTCTCGTTGCCCAGCGAGCAGAAGCGCAGGTGCGGCCGGTACGGAAAGTCCGCCGGCCAGCCCTGCGGGCTGCCGCCTTCACTCACAAACGGCCTTCCTCCACCGCATGGCAGGCCACCTGCACGCCCTTCAGGCTCAGCAGCTGCGGCCGCTCGGTCGAGCAGCGCGCATTCGCATGCGGGCAGCGCGGATGAAAGGCGCAGCCGGTCGGCGGGTTCAGCGGGTTCGGCACCTCGCCCTGCACCGGTGTGCGCGCACGGCCGGTGTGCTTCATCTGCGGGATCGCGTCGAGCAGCATGCGGGTGTACGGATGCTGCGGCTCGGCGAAGAGCTTCTGCTTGTCCGCCACCTCGACCAGCCGGCCCAGGTACATCACGCCGACCTGGTCGGCCACGTGGCGCACCACGGCGAGGTTGTGCGAGATGAACAAGTACGTCAGGCCCTGCTCGCGCTGCAGGTCCTTCATGATGTTGAGCACCTGCGCCTGCACGCTCACGTCGAGCGCCGAGGTGGGCTCGTCGCACACCAGGAACTCGGGCTGCGTGGCGAGCGCGCGCGCGATCGAGATGCGCTGGCGCTGGCCGCCCGAGAACTGGTGCGGGTACTTGCTCATGTCCAGCGGCGAGAGGCCGACCGACTGCAGCAGCTCGCCCACGCGCTGGCGCAGCGCGTCCTTGTCGCTCAGGATGCCGTGCTCGCGCAGCGGCTCGCCAATGATGTCCTCGACGATCCAGCGCGGGTTGAGGCTCGCGTAGGGGTCCTGGAAGATCATCTGGATGCGGCGGCGCAGCTGACGGCCTTCGGGCGTCTTGAACGCGGCGTGCGCGTCCTGCCCGTCGAACTGCAGGCCGCCGCGCGTGGGCGCATACAGGCCCACCAGCAGGCGCGCCACGGTGCTCTTGCCGCAGCCCGATTCGCCGACCAGCGCGAGCGTCTTGCCACGCTCGATGGAAAAGCTCACGCCGTCGACCGCATGCAGCAGCACGCGCGGCTTGCGTTCGAGCACGCGGTTGAGCCAGGGCGGCGAGACGTCGAAGGTGCGCGCGAGGTCGTGCGCGACCACAAGCGGCTCGCCGGTCTTTGTCGCCGCAGCGTCCTTGCGGGGTTCGATCACGGCGCTCATCGGGTCACCTCTGCGAGGGGTTCGGCCGCCTCGGGCGTGGCGCGCTCGCCGGCCGCCAGGGCGTCGTGGTGCTGCGCGGCGATCTCGGCCTGCCCCGCATGCGGGTCGGCGGCGTCGTGCAGCCAGCAGGAGGCGCGCGTGGCGCCCGCGTGCATCAGCTCGGGCCGTTCGGTCAGGCAGCGTGCGAAGGTGCGCGGGCAGCGCGGGTTGTAGGCGCAACCGGTGGGGATGGCATTGAGCCGCGGCATGGCGCCGTCGATCTGGTTGAGCCGTTCGCGGTCGCTGGTCATGTCGGGGATCGACGCCATCAGGCCCGAGGTGTAGGGGTGCGCTGGCTGGTGGATCACCTCGTGCACCGGGCCGATCTCGGCGATGCGGCCCGCATACATCACGGCCACGCGGTCGCAGGTCTCGGCGATCACGCCCATGTCGTGCGTGATGAGCATCACCGCCGCGCCGCGCTCCTTGCAGACCTGCTTGAGCAGTTGGATGATCTGCGCCTGGATCGACACGTCGAGCGCGGTGGTCGGCTCGTCGGCCACGATGAGCTTGGGTTCGGCCGCGAGCGCCAGGGCAATCACGACGCGCTGGCGCATGCCGCCCGAGAACTGGTGCGGGAAGTGGTCGATGCGCTGTTCGGCGGCGGGAATGCCGGTGTCCTGCAGCAGGCCGATGGCGCGCTTGCGCGCTTCCGACTCGGTCACGGGCAGGTGGGTGCGGATGGTCTCGATGAGCTGGCGACCCACGGTGTACAGCGGGTTCAGCGAGGTCAGCGGGTCCTGGAAGATCGCGCCGATCTTGCGGCCGCGGATGGGGCGCATCGCATCGAAACCGAGGTTGTCGATGCGCTGGCCTTCGAGCAGGATCTCGCCGCCGGCCACGCGGCCCGGCGGTTCGAGCAGGCCGATGATGGCCGCGCCGGTGAGCGACTTGCCCGCGCCCGATTCGCCCACCACGCCGAGGATTTCCCCGGGCGCGATGTCGAAGGAAATGCGGTCGAGCGCACGCAGCGTGCCGCGGCGGTTCGGAAATTCGACGACGAGGTCTTTGACCTGGAGCAGCGTCATGAGGCGTTCTCCTTTTCTGTTCAGCGCAAGCGCGGATTGAGCGCGTCGCGCAGCCAGTCGCCGAGCAGGTTCACGCTGAGTGCGATCAGCACCAGCATCAGGCCCGGGAACACCGTGATCCACCATTCACCTGAGAACAGGTACTGGTTGCCGATGCTGATGAGCGTGCCCAGCGAAGGCGAGGTCGGCGGCACGCCGACGCCCAGGAACGAGAGCGTGGCCTCGGTGATGATCGCGGTCGCGACCTGGATGGTGGCCAGCACCATCACCGGCCCCATCACGTTGGGCAGCACGTGGCGCAGCATGATGCGCAGCGGCGCCACGCCGGTGACGCGCGCGGCCTGCACGTACTCCTTGTTGCGCTCCACCAGCGTGGAGCCGCGCACGGTGCGCGCGTACTGCACCCAGCCCGTGAGCGAGATCGAAATGATCAGCACGCCGAAGGCCAGCGATTCGTGCGCGCCCGGAAAGAGCGCGCGGCCGACGCCGGCGATGAGCAGCGCGACGAGGATGGGCGGGAACGACAGCAT
This sequence comes from Variovorax sp. V118, assembly GCF_041154445.1. Taxonomy (GTDB): domain Bacteria; phylum Pseudomonadota; class Gammaproteobacteria; order Burkholderiales; family Burkholderiaceae_C; genus Variovorax; species Variovorax boronicumulans. The sequence continues at coordinate 4,991,876 of NZ_AP028663.1, forward strand.
CACATCGCACACGCGCATGAGGAAGGAGTCGAGCCAGCCGCCGAAGAAGCCGGCCAACAGGCCGAGCACCACGCCGACGACGACGGACAGCACCACCGACACCACGCCGACGATCAGCGAGATGCGCGCGCCGTAGATCACGGCCGAAAGAATGTCGCGGCCCTGGTCGTCGGTGCCGAGGATGTATTTGGCGGAGCCTTCGGCGCTCCACGCCGGCGGCAGGCGGGCGTCGCCGAGTTCGAGGGTGGCGAGGTCGAAGGGGTTGTGCGGCGACACCCATCCGGCGAACACCGAACAGAAGACGCACACCAGCGCAATGACGGCGGCGGCGATCGCCACCGGCGAGGTGCGGAAGCTGTAGCCGACATCGCTGTCGAGCCAGCGAGCAAGGGTTTTTTTCATCGCCGGGCCGCGTGGGGGTTATTTTTCATCGTGAGGCAAAAAAGAATGGGCCCGCAAGAAGCGGGCCCATGGTCGGGCCGCTCAGGCAGCGGCCCACGGTCGACTTACTTGATGCTCATCCACTTGAAGTACATGAAGTTGTCGGCCAGTTGCACCAGCTCGACCTTCTTGCTCACGCCCCAGGCCAGCGACTGCTGATGCAGCGGCAGGTGGCCGATGTCGTCGGTGTGGACCTTGAAGGCTTCCTTGATCATCTCGTTGCGCTTGGCCTTGTCCGACTCGGACTGGATCTTCTTGGTCAGCTCGTCCAGCTTCGGGTTGCAGTAGGCGCCCAGGTTGAACTGGCCCGTGCCCTTGTCGTCGGGACACGAGGTGAGCGAGCTCAGCGCGTTGTGCGAGTCGTAGGTGGTCGGGGTCCAGCCCAGCATGTAGAAGCTGGTGTCGCGGCGCAGGATCTTCGGGAAGTAGGTGCCCTTGGTCTCGGCCACGAGGTTGATCTTGACGCCGATCTTGGCCAGGTTGGCGGCCACGCTCTGGCAGATCTGGCCGTCGTTGACGTAGCGGTCGTTCGGACAGTTCATCGAGACTTCGAAGCCGTTGGGATAGCCGGCTTCGGTCAGCAACTTCTTGGCGGCATCGACGTCGAAGGGCAAGCGCTTGTCCTGGTCGGCGGTCCAGCCGTTGATGCCCGGGCCGACGAGCAGCGCGGTGGGCTTGGAGGCGCCGCGCATCACGGTGCGCTGGATGCCGGCGATGTCGATGGCCTGGTAGAAGGCCTGGCGCACGCGCTTGTCCTTGAACGGGTTCTTGCCCTTCACGTTCGAGTACTGCAGCTCGTCGCGCTTCTGGTCCATGCCCAGGAAGATGGTGCGCATCTCGGGGCCGGTGATGACGCGGGCGTTGGGCGCGGCGTTGATGCGCGCGATGTCCTGCACGGGCACGGGCTCCATCACGTCGACTTCGCCGGAGACCAGCGCGGCCACGCGGGTCGCGGGGTTGGCGATGGGCGTGAACACGATCTCCTGCGCGTTGCCGTCGATCTTGCCCCAGTAGGTGCCGTTGCGCGTGAACACGGTGCGCACGTTGGGCTGGCGTTCGCGCACGCGGAACGGGCCGGTGCCGTTGGCCTTGAACGAAGCGGTGTTCTCGATGCCCTTGCGGCGGTCGACGGGCTTGGTGGCCTGGTTTTCCTCGCACCACTTCTTGCTCATGATCATGGTGAGCGAGATCACGTCGGGCAGGATCGGGAACGGGCCGTTGGTTTCGATTTCGACGGCGAGGTCGCCGACCTTGCGCACGGCCTTGATCTCGCTGAGCGTGGCCTTCATGTCGGAGCCGTCGCCCTGCGCGCGCGCGAAGCTGAACACGACGTCGTCGGCGCTGAACGGCGTGCCGTCATGGAACACCACGCCCTTGCGCAGCTCGAAGCGCCACACGTTCGGCGAGGTCTGCTTCCAGCTGGTGGCCAGCAGCGGTGCCAGGCTCAGGTCCTTGTTGCGGCCCACGAGAGTTTCATAGACGTTGGCGGTGACGCTCAGTTGCAGCGACTCGTTGAGCGAGTGCGGGTCGAGCGACAGGGCATCGCCCTGGTTCGCGATGCGGATGGTCTGCGCGCTGGCGACCATGCTGACGGCGCTCAGAGCGCACAGGACAGCGACCGCAGCCGCTTGCTTCTTGAAACTCATGGGAACACTCCTCGGGTTGAAATCGAACACATCACGGCGCCGCGGTGGCGGCGGCTTTCCCTGGCTGCAGGCTGCGGGTAGCAGCCAGCGGCATGCCCTGCTCGATCAGGCCCGCATGCAATGCGGCGCCCAGCGGCAGGATCTCGTCGTTGAAGTCGTAGCGGCTGTTGTGCAGGAAGGCGCCGCTGCGGGCGTCCTGGCCGATGCGCAGGTAGGCACCGGCCTTCTTCTGCAGCATGAAAGAGAAATCTTCGGCGCCCATGCTGGGCTCCAGGTTGCGATCGACGTTCTTCGCGCCGACCAGCGCCTGCGCCACGTCGGCCGCGAACATCGCTTCGGGCGCGGTGTTGATCGTGGCCGGGTAGATGCGTTCGTACTTGATCGTCGCAGTCGCGCCAAAGCCGGCAGCAATGGCCGTGCACAGCTCGCTCAGGCGCTGCTCGACCTGCGCCTGCACGCGCGCGCTGAAGGTGCGCACGGTGCCGACCAGCGTGGCCTCGCCCGGGATCACGCTCATGGCGCCGAGGTCGCCGGCCTGCACGGCGCAGATGCTGACGACGGCCGCGTCGATGGGGCGCACGCTGCGCGACACGATGGTCTGCGCCGCGGTGATGATGTGCGCAGCCACCACGACGGGGTCGATGGTCTGGTAGGCATGCGCGCCGTGGCCGCCCTTGCCCTTGATCTCGATCGTCACGCGATCGGCCGCAGCCATCATCGCACCGCGGTTGATGCCGACGGTGCCGGCCGGCATCGCGGGCCAGTTGTGCATGGCGTAGACGGCGTTCACCGGGAAGCGGTCGAACAGGCCGTCTTCGATCATCACGCGCGCACCGGCAAGGCCTTCTTCGCCGGGCTGGAAGATCAGCACGGCGGTGCCGTCGAAGTCGCGCGTCTCGGCCAGGTAGCGCGCGGCGCCGACAAGCATGGCGGTGTGGCCGTCGTGGCCGCAGCCGTGCATCAGGCCGTCGTTGGCGGAGCGCCAGCCGAAGTCGTTGTCCTCGCGCATGGGCAGCGCGTCCATGTCGGCACGCAGGC